>NZ_CP198945.1:0-131134 GCF_052363175.1 Rhodobacter capsulatus | reverse complement strand
CTCGGTCCTGGTCCTTTGCCCGAAAAGCTCGCAGATAATTGGCGCAACTATAACTCGAACCTGACCACAAACATTTTTGCCAAGGACAGGTTCAACTACGATGTGCTATGCCATACCGATCTCTCACGGACCTCCGGCGAGTCCTTTGGCATTCCCCTCAATCGCGTGAACTGGGGAAATTACGATCTCGTCGTGATCGACGAGTCCCACAATTTCCGGAACAATGATGTCTACAAAGACCGGGAAACGCGGTATCAAAAGCTCATGAATAAGGTCATCCGCGCGGGCGTGAAGACCAAGGTCCTGATGCTTTCCGCGACGCCGGTGAATAACAAGTTCACCGATCTCCGCAACCAGTTGGCACTGGCATACGAGGGACAGTCGGAGACGCTCAGCAAAAGCCTGAAGAGTCAGGCCACCATTGAGAGCATCTTCCGACGGGCTCAGACCGCATTCAACGAATGGTCCGCTCTGCCGTCGGAGGAAAGGACCGCCGCGTCGATATTGAAGTCACTGGACTTTGACTTT
The DNA here is from genome assembly GCF_052363175.1 of Rhodobacter capsulatus. Classification (GTDB taxonomy): domain Bacteria; phylum Pseudomonadota; class Alphaproteobacteria; order Rhodobacterales; family Rhodobacteraceae; genus Rhodobacter; species Rhodobacter capsulatus_D. The sequence goes on along the minus strand of NZ_CP198945.1, from coordinate 130,606 downwards.
TTCGAGCTTCTCGATGCCGTTACGATTGCCCGTTCGCGGAAGCACATCGAAACCTTCTACGACACAAAAGACATCGGAACGTTTCCAGAGACGCAAACCTCTTTCACATCATCGGCCAATCACCGAGCGAACCGACGTGATGGGTTTCAACGATATCTTCTCGCAGCTTTCGGTGCTCAAGCTGGCAGTCTATGCGCCTATCAGCTACATCCTGCCGAGCTTATTGCGGAAGTATGAGGAAATCTATGACACGCAGACCGAGGGCGGTCGGGGCAAACTGAGGCAGGCCGATCGCGAGCGCAGCCTTCAGGCCCTATGACGACCAACCTACTGAAACGCTTGGAGAGCTCGGTCGCAGCATTCCGGCTTACGCTTCGGTCTCTCGGTGCCAACATATCGCGCACCTCGACGCGATAGACGATTTCGAGAAAACGGGACGTAGCGGGAGCGTAAGTGACCACCTTGCGGAGATGAGTGACTTCGACCCGGAAGACGATGATCTTTCGGGCCTCGATGAATTCACGGTCGGAAAGAAGGTGCAGATCAGTCTCGCAGACATGGACCTGCCTCCTGGAAGCACGACCTAGCTGCCGACCTTGTCCTGATCGAAGACCTGGTCGCATCAATGGAAAAGGTCAAACCGGCGGACGACGCCAAGCTCCAGCATCTGCTTGCCCTTATCAGACAGAAGGTTGATGAGCCGCTGAATCCTGGGAACAGGAAAGTGCTGATCTTCACCGCGTTCGCTGACACCGCAAATTATCTTTACGACAACCTGGCGCCATTCGCACACCAGCTCGGACTGCATGTCGGTAAGGTCACCGGTTCGGACGCCCCCAAAACCACGCTCAAGAAGTCATACGACTTCCAGAGCGTCCTGACCTTGTTTTCTCCGCGCTCGAAAGAGAAAGCTATCGTCCTGCCAAACGATCCGGCCGAGCTGGACATCCTCATCGGCACCGACTGCATCTCCGAAGGTCAGAACCTGCAAGACTGCGACTTCCTGATTAACTACGACATCCACTGGAATCCGGTGCGCATCATCCAGCGCTTCGGTCGGATCGACCGGATCGGTTCCCCAAACAGCCAGATCCAGCTGGTCAACTACTGGCCCGACATCACGCTCGACGAATACATCAACCTCAAGGAGCGCGTCGAAAACCGGATGGTGATCACTGACATCACCGCGACCGGCGACGACAACGTGCTCACGGCCAAGTCGAGCGACATCGCCTACCGCAAGGAACAGCCAAGCGGCTCCAGGACGAAGTTATCGAGCTCGAAGACGTGAAGGCAGGCATCTCGATCACCGATCTCGGGCTGAACGACTTCCGGATGGACCTGCTCAACTACGTCAAGGCCCATGGCGAGCTCGACAACGTGCCCTTCGGCATGCATGCCGTGGTCCCCGCGCAGCCGGAGCTCGGCCTGCAACCCGGTGTCATCTTCGCGCTGAAAACATCCACGACAGCGTGAACGTCAACCAGCAGAACCGGCTGCACCCTTCTACCTGGTCTATCGACGACGACGGCCAGATCGTCGCCGACCACACCGAGGTCAAGCGCTTGCTCGACCTGATCCGATCCAGCTGCAAAGGACGCATCGAGCCCATCCGAGACGTTTGCCGCATCTTCAACGAACGCACCGAAGACGGGCGAAAGATGGGCCGCTATTCCGATCTGCTCTCCAGCGCGATCCGTTCCATGATTGAGGTGAAGGAAGAGAAGGACATCGACAGCCTGTTCAGCGGCGGGCGCACCACGGCGCTGACCCATACCATCAAGGGGCTGGACGATTTCGAGCTGATCGCCTTCCTGGTCATCGGGGCGGCCCATGACCCTCTACGACTGGCCCGCGCGCCTTCGGGCGCGTGATCCCCAAGAACAAGATCTACGAACATGCCGGGGCGAATACGGGACTCAAGGACCTCTTCGTGCGCGAGTGGATCAGATCACCTGGTCGCACAAGCTGGCGCCCGAGACGGTCAATCTGGCGGCGACCAAGCAGGTGGCCGAGATACAGGTCTTCCGCATTACCGCGCGTACCGCGTCGCTCGACCGGCCGTGCTGCGCGCCATCGACAAGGCCATCCCTTTCCGCTGATCTTCGAGGTGGCACATGGTGGCCGCGTCAGGCTGGCCGCGGCCTACAAGCGGCCGAGTGAGGCCGACGGCGCCCGCTGGGTGGTGGGCGACTATTTCAGGGACTGGCTGCCCGAGGACGCAGCCCGCGCGCCCCTTCCTGTAGCGCTGAACATGGGCGCGTGCACGAGCGGCTGCTCGAGCCGCTGGTGGCCGGGCAGACGGCCCGGCTGGTCCCCGGCGTGGGCGAGGCACCAGACGCCCTCAGCCCTGCCGAGGCGGACCGCCCCATGTCGCTGGAAGAGCGCATCGCGCAGGCCGAGGCGACTCAAGGCGCAGACGCGCGAGGTAGAGCGGATCAAGGCACGGCTGGGGCGCGAGGCAATTCAACAAGCGCGTGGCGATCAATGCCGAGCTGCGCGCGGCCAAACAGGAATTGGAGCGGCTGACAGGGGCACACCCCCGCCGCCGCGACGAACGATTGAGAGGACGATGGACAAGCTGAAGATGCACAGCCCGACCTGAGCCAGGACAACATCGCGAAGATCCGCGAGTTGTTCCCGCTTGTGTGACCGAGGCGCAGGACGAGGCGACGGGGCGGTGCGTCTGGCGGTGGACTTCGATCAACTGCGTCAGGAATTGAGCGACCACATCGTGGAGGGGTCGCAAGAGCGGTATCGGCTGGACTGGCCGGGCAAGCGGGATGCATTGGCACTTGCGAATGCGCCGATCAACAAGTCGCTACGCCCCATTCCGGGTGAAAGCCTTCAATTCGATACGACGAAAAACCTGTTCATTGAGGGCGACAACCTTGAAGCGCTCAAGCTGATCCAAGACACCTATCTCGGACAGATCAAGCTGATCTACGTCGACCCGCCCTACAACACGGGCAAGGATTTCATTTATCGAGACAGTTTCGCCACGGATCAAGTGACGCAGGAAATTGCGACGGGAGAACGGAGCGAGGAAGGCGCTCGCCTTGTCGCGAACCCGGAGGGCAACGGTCGTTTCCACTCCAATTGGTTGACCATGATCGCCCCGCGCCTCCGGTTGGCGAAGAACCTGCTGACGCTTGACGGGGCCATCTTCGTGTCCTGCGATGAGGGCGAACAGCCACGGCTGCGTCTGATCATGGACGAGATTTTCGGTCAGTCCAACTTCGTCGCCGACATGGTTTGGGCAGCTGGACGCAAGAACGACTCGCGGCTGGTTTCCGTGTCGCATGAATACATCGTCTGCTATGCGCGCGATTCCGAATACCTGCGCGAGAGCGGGGTGACTTGGCGGCAGCGCAAGAAGGGGCTGGACGAGATCTATGCGCAGTATGAGCGACTGAAACGCCAACACGGCAACGACTACAAAGCGATGACGGAAGGAATGAAGGGATGGTATCGGTCGCTGGCCGACGGTCATCCTTCGAAAGCCCACAAGCACTACGCGCACGTTGATCTTCGAGGCGTCTATTTCCCCGATAACATTTCGTGGCCCGGTGGTGGTGGGCCAAAGTATGAGGTGCTTCATCCAAGAACCAAGAAACCAGTAAAGGTTCCCTCACGCGGCTGGATGACAAGCGATCCAAAGCGCATGCAGGAGTGGATTGATGACGACCGCGTTCATTTCGGAGACGACGAGAACGCAGTGCCCTGCATCAAAAGCTATCTGAAAGACAAGGAGCTCCAGACACCCTACAGCGTGTTCTATCAAGACGGCCGCGCGGCCTCGAAGCGCTTGCGGGCTCTGATGGGGCGACCTTTCGACTTCCCAAGGACGAATTGGTTCTGCAGGAAGTCATCGAGATGATGACCGAGGGCGATGACATCATCCTCGACTTCTTTGCTGGGTCGTCGACCACCGCGCATTCGGTCATGCTTCAGAACGCGAAAGACGGCGGGAACCGGAAATTCATCATGGTCCAGCTTGATGAAGTGGCGGACGAAAAGTCAGAAGCGTTCAAGGCAGGGTTCAAAACGATCCCAGAGGTCAGTCGGGAGCGTATCCGACGTGCTGGCGCGCAGGTTCTTGACGGCGAATGCCACGCAAACTGGAACCGCGATGTCGGCTTCCGGGTGCTCAAGGTGGACAGTTCGAACATGAAGGACGTCTATTACCGCCCGGACGAGTTGAAGCAGTCCGACCTGCTCGACATGGTCGACAACGTCAAGGAAGGCCGCACCGCCGAGGACCTGCTGTTCCAGGTGCTGGTCGATTGGGGCGTGGACCTGACGCTGCCCATCCGCCGCGAAACGGTGCAGGGCAAGACCGTGTTCTTCGTCGACGACAACGCCCTTGTCGCCTGCTTCGACCGCGGCATCACCGAGGATCTGGTGAAAGAGCTCGCGGGGCACGAGCCCCTACGCGTTGTCTTCCGCGACAACGGCTTCGTGTCGGACGCGGTAAAGATCAACGTCGAACAGATCTTCCGCCAGCTCGCCCTCCACCGACGTCAAGTCGATCTGAGGGCGCGCCATGAAGCTCAAGTTCAAGGTCCAGCCCTATCAGACCAATGCCGTCAACGACGTGGTCGACTGCTTCGCTTACCAGCCCATGACCTCTGGCCTGACCTACCGCATCGACCCCGGCCGCAAGGCGCAGGCCAGCGCCTTCGAGGAGGGCTTCAAGAACGCCGACCTCGCCCTGACCGACGTGCAGATCCTGAGAACATCCAGAAGGTCCAGCGCCAGAACCTGCCTGTCTCGCAGTCGCTGACGGACTTCACCACCTTCAACGCCCGGCGCGCGTGTGCCTGTCGCAGCAACGTACAAGCGCGACGCCTTGGCCGCGACCCGCGTCCACCTAGACGTCGAGATGGAGACCGGCACGGGCAAGACCTACTGCTACATCAAGACCATCTTCGAGATGAACAAGCGCTATGGCTGGTCGAAGTTCATCATCATGGTGCCGTCGATCGCCATTCGCGAAGGGGTCTACAAGTCGCTGCAGATCACGGCCGACCACTTCACTGAAAGCTACGGCAAGAAGGCGCGATTCTTCATCTACAATTCCAAGCGCCTGCACGATCTGGAGAGCTTTTCGTCCGACGCCGGGATCAACGTGATGGTGATCAACATCCAGGCGTTCAACGCCAGCGGCAAGGACAACCGGCGAATCTACGAGGAGCTAGACGACTTCCAGTCGCGCAAACCCATCGACGTGATCGCTTCGAACCGGCCGATCTTGATCCTGGACGAACCCCAGAAGATGGAAGGCGCGGCGACGATGGAGGCGCTGCCGAAGTTCAAGCCGCTGTTCATCATGCGCTATTCGGCCACCCACCGTACCCAGCACAACCGCGTTCATCGGCTGGACGCGCTGGATGCCTATAACCAGAAGCTGGTGAAGAAGATCGCGGTGCGCGGCATCCAGACCCGTGGGCTGGCTTACACCAACGCCTACCTCTACCTCGAAGGCATCGAAATCTCGAAAAAGGCCCCGTGGCGAGGATCGAGATGGAGGTGAAGCTGGCCACTGGTGAGATCAAGCGTCAGCTGAAGCGTCTTGAGTTCCGTGACGACCTGTTCGTGAAGTCCGGCGAGCTGGACCAATACCGCGGCTTCACGATCAGCCAAATCGATGCAGTGAACGACACGGTCGAATTTACCAACGGCGAAGTGCTGAGGGCTGGTGAAGCAAACGGGGACGTCTCAGAGCGCGACATCCGCCGCATCCAGATCCGCGAGACGATCAAAGCGCATCTGGACAAGGAGAAGCAGCTGTTCGCGCAGGGCATCAAGGTCTTGTCGCTATTCTTCATCGACGAGGTGGTTAAGTACCGAGACTACGATCAGGCCGACGAGAAAGGCGAATATGCCCGGGTCTTTGAGGAAGAGTACGAGCTGCTGAAGGCCGAGTATCTGTCGGAGCTCGCAATCGACAACGAGGCGTACCGGAAATACCTCGAGGGCATCGCTTCGGTCAAAACCCACAACGGGTACTTCTCGATCGACAAGAAGACGAACCGCCTCAAAGATCCTGCTGTTGGTGCCCGCTCTGTGGATTCCGACGACGTGGAGGCCTACGACCTGATCCTCAAGGACAAGGAACGCCTGCTTTCCTTCGCCGAACCCACCCGGTTCATCTTCTCGCACTCGGCGCTGCGCGAAGGCTGGGATAACCTGAACGTTTTTGTCATGTGCATGCTGAAGCACAGCGCCAACACCATCTCCAGGCGCCAAGAAGTGGGGCGTGGCCTGCGGCTGAGCGTCGACCAACACGGCGACAGGATGGATCACCCAGCCGTTGTGCATGACATCAACGTGCTGACTGTGGTGGCGAGCGAGAGCTACAAGGATTTCGTGGCCGGGCTTCAGCAGGAGATCGCGGAGACCTCTCGTCGCGCCCGAAGCAGGCAACGCAGGCATACTTCGAAGGTAAGCTACTGCAGACGGATCATGGGCCAGTGCCACTCACCGCGGATATGGCCGCTGGTCTAGAGTTTTATCTGGTGCAGAACGGGTACGTCGATCGCCACAAGAACATCGTTGAAAAGTATCACGATGCAAAGAAGACAGGGTGCTGGCTGATCTTCCCGACGACTTGAAGCCGCATGCGGAACAGGTGTTCCGGCTCATCGATAGCGTCTTCAGCGACGCGCACCGTTTAAGGTCGATGACGGTCGTAAGCCAAAGACCAATCTCTGAATGCGAATTTCGAGAAGAAAGAGTTCCAAGAGCTTTGGGCGCGCATCAACCGGAAAGCGGTCTACCAGGTCGAGTTCGACTCGGTCGAGCTGATCCGCAAATGCGTCAGCGCTGGATAGCCAGTTGCGGGTTACCCTGTTGCAGTACACGGTTCAAATCGGCGTGCAAAACGACGGATTGACCGACGGCCAACTGCGAAGCGGTGACGGATTCAAGGTCACGAACACGACCACCAGCCATGGCGGTTCTGTCCACTTTGGTGAAGTATGACCTCGTGGGCAAAGTGGCCGAGAACGCTCAGCTAACCCGAGACACGGCTGCCTCCATCCTGGGCCAAATCACACCAGCGGTTTTCGAGCAATTCACCAAGAACCCCGAACACTTCATCGCCGAAGCGTCGCGTATCGTTTCTGAACAGAAGGCGACGATGGTGATCGAGCGCCTAGCCTATGATGAAGTCGACGAGCGGTACGACGTGGATATTTTCACCGCCAACCAGACCGGCCAGGATTTCTCGCGGGCAACGGCGAAGCTGAAGAACCATGTCTATGACTACGCGATCACGGACTCGGACGTGGAAAGAGCGTTCGTGCGGGAGCTGGATACAAGCAGCGAGGTCGTGGTCTATGCGAAGCTGCCACGTGGTTTTTTAATCCCAACTCCTGTCGGGGATTATAACCCCGATTGGGCAATATCCTTCAAGGCTGGCAGCGTGCGGCACATCTACTTCGTGGCCGAGACGAAGGGCACGATGTCATCGATGAAACTGCGGAAATTGAAAAGACCAAGATCGAATGCGCCCGAAAGTTCTTCGATGAGATCAGCGCGAGAGCGATGACTGACAGGGTTAAGTATGATGTTGTTACGGACTATCCGAAACTCATGGATATTGTCGGGCGACCTGCGTGAAGATTTTGCGATAATGGTTCAGCCAATACCTATGTGGCGCCGCTCGCCGAGTTCGGTTGAGCGCACCTTCTCGACCAGGTCCTGTAAGTGCGGTCGCGGTTGCGCGTGAGGTTCCGGTGATCTTGAGATAGTTGTCGGCGCTGAGGCCGCCTTTGAAACCGCCAGGGCCTTCGCGAAACATTCGAGCGATGGCTTTGGCCTGGCGTTCGTTCAGCTGATCTCTGTGCCGATCGTAGAAATGCGCCTTGCTGATGAAAAACCCCACCCGGTCGAGCGTGACCTGTTGGGCCTTCAAGACAATCTCCGCGAACCAGACGAGCCACTCGGTCACATCGAGCGTTTTCTGATGCTGCTCGAGCAGATCGTAGTAAGCCTTGCGCTCTTTCTCGATGGTGAAGGCGAGCGAGATGAGGGTTGGCTGGCCGATGTTCTGCGCAAGTGACTTCAGCGAGGGCGCGGCCGAGGCGACCGTTGCCGTCTTCGAATGGATGGATGCTTTCAAAATAGAGATGGCTTAGCCCTGCGCGCGTCAGGGCTGGAAGCGGTTCTGCGCCTCCCGGCCCGGTCTTGTTGAACCAATCCGCGTATCGCTCCATCTCGGGCATGACCCGAGTTGATGGGGCGCCGAATGGATCGTCGGCCGGTCGAGGCGGCCGGAACGATTTGCATTGCCTCAGCATGCTGCCTGTAGGCCCCTACGGTTTCCAAACGGCGGTCATGGGACAGGAGCATCCGATGCCAGCGGTAAAGCGTCTCGTGGGTCAGCGGGTCTGCAAAGCTGGAGTAGAGATCGACCATCATTTCTGCGACGCCTTGTTCGCGTGGTTTCGCTGGGTGGCTGTCCGGATCCAGCCCCAGATGGCGGCGCAGGGAAGACTGGACACTGAGGCGGTCGAGAATTTCGCCTTCGATGGCGCTCGTCTGCATCGCTCGCTGAGCAATTCGATGCGGAGTTGCGCGCGCTCGGGTTGGCCGATGTGATGGACTGCGCCGAGGATTTCTCCGGCTGACAGCAGAAACTTCTGCTCGAGGGGGGTCAGGGCAGAGGCGTCATACCGGAAATCCGGCCAATCGGGCTGCGTCCAGTTCCAAGCCATGAGTTATAGAGAATCCTTCTATGCCTCATAGAGGGTGCATTTGTGATGCATAAAAGTCAACGCTATTGCTCAAACGACCTGTTTTGGCGGGACAGCTCGCAAGCAGAAGGAGGAGCTGGTCCAGCGCCGAACGCCGCGGAGAGTTGCATAACATCTATTGTGCGCCAAAGCTGCCTCGAAAGTTACATCCAGCGACGCCCCAAACCCGGGGGTCATGGCCAGGATCCTTGGCGCGCCGAGCTCGGGTGAGATTCGCCATCCCTTCAAGCCCGGCGGCCGGGTCACCTCTGGCGCTCGCAATTCGCAAATCAACGCGGCAGAGCACCCAAGGGCCATGTGCAGCAATAATTTGTCGCACATAGGATGATGTGCGACAAATTTGAAATCGTTGCACACGAGGTCCTCATGGAGATCATCTCACAGCCAGATCGCACAGGCCGCTTATCAAGACCTGCTTCGGCTGCATCACGACGAGCGCGTGGCGGCGGTGACCGGCACCATCGAAGAACGCCATCGCGGCGGACGAACCTATCTTTACGAGCGGTTTCGGCTCGGGACGGAGGCCCGCAGCCGCTATCTCGGCGAGGACACTCCGAGCTTCGCGACCGGCTGGCGCGGGCGGCGGCGCTGAAATCCGATGCACAGGCGCGACGCCAGAGGATGACCCGCCTGACCTGCATCCTGCGCGCCGAGGGCTACATCGCCACCGATCGGGACACCGGCTCTTTGTTCCTCGCTTTCGCTCGGGCGGGGATGTTTCGCCTCGGCGGGACATTGATCGGAACAGCGGCCTTCGCGCTCTACCAGGGCGAACTCGGCGTGCGGATGGATGCGGAGCGGCTGGCACAGACCGGCGATATCGACTTGGCGAGCTTCCAGCGGCTCTCGGTCGCGCTGGAAGACAAGGTCGAAGAAGATCCGGGCGACATCCTCTCGGCGCTGAAATTCGATCCCGTGCCGGGGATATCGGACCGACAGATATGGAAATGGCGGCAGAGCCGGTCGGAGGTGATGGTCGAGTTCCTGACGCCCGCGTTCGGCGACGAGACGGTGAAACCCCTGCCCGCGCTTGGGGTCTCTGCGCAAGCTCTGAACTATCTCAACTACTTGATTGCAGAACTGATCCCGGCGATCGCACTCTATCGCTCGGGCGTTCTCGTGCATCCCGCGCCCCGAGCGCTTCGCGATCCACAAGCTGATTGTGGCCGACCGGCGTCGCGAAGGGTCGGATCGCGGCAAATCCGCGAAGGACCGGGCGCAGGCCGCCTTCCTGATCGAGGTGCTCGCGCAAGACCGCCCCGACGAGTTGGCCGAAGCCTGGGAGGATGCACGATCCCGCGGCCCGCGTTGGCGCAAGCGCCTCGACGCAAGCCTTGCCTGAATGGCCGAGACGGCAGATAGGCTCGCGAAACTGGGCTAGGCGCTGGCCCGGGGAGCAGCTCAAGCTCGGATCATTGGTCGCCGAGTGTCGTGCCCCATCGTTGCGGATCGTTTCCGCCGTTGTCGGTCTGTGGCGGAGCGCCCCAACCGCCACCTTCTCCCCTTCCCGGGTGCTTTTCCCATCACCGGCCGCCCGGTCTCCAGCTGTTCAGTGCCATGCCGGTCCATGAGGATCCCTCATCCGGCGTTCTTCGCCATCCCCTCGGCCTTCCGGGCGCGGCCGTAGAGAGGGGGCTCTGGCCGCGTTGGTGGATGCCGCCCAAGGCCGCGCGCGGGCGGGGCCGTCTCGTTGCCGGGGCGGGATGAGCGGGTCTGCTGGCTCCCCCCTGGGCCGCCGTCGCTCGGCACATCCCTTCGACGCACAATCCCCTAAGCCTGTTCGGGTGCGGGCGCGCAACCCCGCTCCGGTCCGGGCCGTGTTGGCCCCTGCGGGGCCTGCCCGCGCCACCCCGGACCCTCGGGGGTTTCCGGCTCGGTTCCCGCGCCGTGCACGCCGCGCCCGACAGGCTTCTTCCGGGTCTTGTCGAAGGGACGGCCCCGGCGACAGGACACACAGGAGAATTCCCATGCAAAACATCGTCATCCTCGCCGGCAACATCGGTCAGGCCCCGGAGGTCCGCGCGACCCAGGGGCTACCCGGATCACCAACTTCAGCCTCGCCACCCGCGGCCGCGGCTTTCGAAGGCCGGGTGCTGCGCGACGAGAACGGCTACCGGATCATGGACACGGAATGGCACCGCATCACCTGCTTCAACGGTCTGGGCAAGACGGTGGCGGAGCACTGCGAGAAGGGATGAAGGTTCTGTGCAGGGGCGCATCCACTACACGAAATGGACCGATGCGGCGGGCGTGGATCGCTACGGCTGCGAGATCATCGCGGAGCGGGTCGACTTCTTGAGCCGCCCGAAGGCTGCCGGGCGAAAGCCCCGAGTTCATCGACCGCGACGACGAGATCCCGTTCTGACGAACGGGGCTCTGGCCAAAGCCCGGCGGGGAAACCTGCGGGCGTGATCTGCCGCAGGCGGCACTTTGCCTCGCGCGGCATAGCGTTAGGCGTCCACGCGAGGAGCGGGCTTGATCGAGAAGATCGCCCTGACACCCGATGCGGATGCCGCGATTTTTCGTCGTGCGACGGTAGGCTGGGCAAAATGCAAGGATCCAAGCGGTTGGCGAGGCTGTGAGGCGATTGACGATGGTTGCGAGGTAGGATTTGAAACTGCGATCCTCGGGTTATCAGGGCCTGCCCGCACCCATAATAAAGGCGCTATTTCATAGAGGTAACCAGTTTTCACGCTCGCAACTTCGTCGTCGGATCGCACAGATCATCCGCAAGCCTATGGAAAGAAACGAGAAGCCGCCAGCCCGGGCGCGGAAACTTATGGCCGGAGGTCATTGCAGCGCTGCTTGGCGTACTCCCGTGCTGAAAATGGCAGGCCATCAGTCGCGGGCTGGGACCTTGATCCATGATCTTCGCCGAATGAGGTGAACTGATCGTAGAGTTCGTCGGCCGTTTTGCGGGGTTGTTCCTCAGGAAGTCATCCACGATTTTCCTGCATGCGGCTACGGCGCATCAAAGCTGTCGAAGGTCCCCAGACAATACCGCTCGTCTTCATCCATGAAGTGGAAGTTGTCATCGACGAAAACGGTCCACTTTCTTTCCGTCATCGCGCCCCCAGTTAAGCAAAAGGTCTCCCCACGACGGTATTTGGCATGGACATGCCGATCAAGGGGTGGGTGGTGCCGCCATTCACGCGGGATACCAACATGGTCATCAGCGAGTTGGAGAACGATGTGATGCAGTTGCTGGGCTATTGTCGAAGTTGGATTTTCCGAGCGATCAACACCTCGTGGGCTCCCATGCTGCCAAAAGCACGGTGGCAATGGAGACGTGCTTTGGCCCGTCCGTCAGGCGCCAGGGATGTTCAGACGGCCTGCCTCGCGGCGCGCCATGTCGGTGAATTCGCGGAAGCGGGTGCCATCGTGGCTCAGCGTGCCAACATGGCCCCAGTTCACCTCCTCTGGCTGCAACCGAAGTTGTCGGCGCTCATTCCCGCACCACCTTGAAACTCTTCGCTCGGCGCTTGTTGGCGGTGTACCAGACAATCTTGCGCCTTCGATTGCGAGAATTCGTAGACGACCCGAGCACGACCTTCTGATCATGCGGATCGAGCATCCATTCGACGGCAGGCCGATGTCGATCGCCTGATGCGGCAACGACGGTGGTGCAGACTTTTCTCATCACTCATGACTGGTCCTCGATGGATTTCAGCCGGATCTGGCAAGTGCGGCGTCGAAAGCCGCTTCGAACCGTGCCCGAAACGCTTACCATGCGCGCCGAGGCCGATGATGCCGAGCGGGTCGTGCCGCGCGCTGAGTTCGGCAACGAAGGTTTCGGGCAGGGTCAACGTCACGCTGGTTGGATGCCGTCCTCTGGCGCCCTGTCGTTCGCAGACCTCCGGCCAGCCGGTGTCTTTCCAGTCGCGGCAGAGATCATCCCGCAGCCCCTGCGCGACACGCCGGATCAGGAAGGGACGGGCATCGCGCGGCTTTGCCCAGGCCTCGACGCGCGGCGCCTGCGCTGCGGTGAGTGAAACGGCGACGTAAACGACCGTCGTCTTTCCGCGCCTTGAGGCGTGTCGGGTGTCTCTGCCTCGTGGTTTGCAGCAACCCTGCAGCGGCCGCGCGCCTCGATCGCTGCCGAAGCCATCGCGCCGAAACCTGCCTCCCTCCCGGCTTCCACCCGGTCGCAAGCGCCGAGGTCTCCGGTTCGCGGGCGTTTGCCATCGGCGAGCGGCCCTTCGGATTGCTCTCGCCTCGCCAAATCCGAGCGTCGCGGAAAACCCTGCATCGCGGCGAATGACCCGCATCATATCCTGCGCGGGGCCATCACGCGACCTCCATCGGAACGGCGATCATCCGGTCGATCTCGTCGAGCAGCTCGGCTGCCTCCTTCACGGCATTGAGCACATGGGTGGCAGGCCGCGGTTTGGGGTATGCTCCGCGATCTTGCCCAGCAGTCCTTCGCGATCCATGCGGACATAAGCGGTGCGGTTCGACAGGAACGCCTCGCAGGCGGGCAGGGCGGCGAACAGTTCCTGCGCCACGGCCCGTTCCGCTTCCGAGACACGCAGGGCACCCGGTTCAGGATCACGGAAACCCCGGCACTGGCGATCGACCCGGCCGCGCAGGTTCATGTACCAGCTGGCCGTTTCTCGGGTTTCGCTCAGATCGCCGCGCGACAGCATCATGGGCGAGACGATGCGATGCGCGGCGATTGCAAGCATGTCCTGCGCGTCCGCCCCGCCGCCGAACGTGTCGATCAACACCAGATGCTCCTGGTCGGGTTGTTCATGATCTGGGCGATGGCCTCAGTGATCTCGAAAGCATCGAGCGAATGCACGACCTCGACGAGGGGCGACCAGTTTCGCGGTGCGTCCGGCGGCCATCCAGTGCAGGCAGGAACGCGAGGTGTCGGTGTCGAAGATCGTCACTGTTTCCCTCGCGGCAGCGGCCGAGGCCAGCGCGCGGCAGAGCGTGCTTTTCGACCCGCCTTTTCGGTTCATCACCAGAACGACGCGTATCCCGTTACTCATGAAACTTCCCTCATCTTGCGGCGTGCCGAAGGCATTTATCTGATCGCGGAACACCGTTTGAATTATTCACCGCGTGAATATCGAAATTCATCCCGCGCAATGCGAATTGCGCAGAACATAAAGCGGAAAGCGAAAGCCGTTTGACTTATCGCGTCTCGCTTTTATCTGATATCATCTTGCGGTTGACGTTTTGCGCGCTGCAGAGCGCACGTCGCTGATGCCTGACTACGCATCTCACTCGTCCTTTCACGGGCCCTGGTCTAGAGTGGCGGGGACAATTGCGCCAACAACATGTTACGGCGTAGATTTTTATCACATTGATTGCCTCTCCCGGTGGAGGGAGGGACGTTTGCGCGAACAGCTTGTCGTGATGAGGGAGCCGCGAAAAGCGTTCGGTGATCGGCGGCTTACCTTGCGTCAACGTCTTTCGCAAGTGTGCTGAATCGCCTCATGGTTGCGATTGCAAAAGGGAGAAAGATAAGAGTAAGGGTGGTGGCAGGAAATGCGTGATGTCTACAAAAAATAATGAGTGTGACGGTGAAGAAAAAAGCCCTTCGAGATAATGCGCCTGAAGCTCCCTCTGGCCCGCGAATTGCGCCGGAGCGGACGGTGGCGGAGCCCGGTAGGGAAGGGGGCGCCCGCCCGGGTCGGGGACGGCCCCGGAAGGAGGGTTGCGGGCAGGTGGTCTCGTGCCGGTTGCCGGCGGAAGAGGTGGTCGCTTTCGATGCGCTCTGCGACCAGCTTGCGTGAAATCCCGATCGGACGGATCCGTGCGATCATCCGTATGAGCGCGGGTTTCTGGAGTTCGGCCCGGAAGATGCGGCGCGGCTCGATGGCATCCAGCGCGAGTTGCACAAGATCGGGGTCAATGTGAACCAGATTGCGCTGGCGGCGAACCGGGGCAGGGTGTCGATGGTCAAGGAGCAGTGGGCCGCGATCGACGAATTGCGTCAGAGGTTGCCGCTGCGCCTCGACCCTGTCGCAGGTGATCAGCGAGCGGCGTCGGCGGGGCGTAACGCTCTACCGGAAGTTTGTGGCAGAGCATCAGGGGCACCAAATTGGCTAAGCTTGCGACGCGGCCCGGCCGAGGTGTCGTTGACGCCCTGCTTGGCGATCTTGATGTGTTGCGACCGCAGCGGGGCGTGCGCGGGGAACGAGTGGCAGGGTTTGTGCGCTGCCCCGGGCGGCGCAGCTTGGCGCTTGCGCTTGATCGAACGCGGCGGTGATCAAGAAGATCAATCGGGGCGGACGCATAGTGCGAAGCGATCTGCGGGCGCAGTTCGATTACCTGTTCTCGAAATCCGAGGCGATCTTTGGCAATGCCGTCTCCCATGATCCGAACGCGCGCGGCCTTGCCGCCGACGAGCGCCGCGAGATCGCGGAGACCTGGGGCGATGACTGGCACGGGGCGCCGAAGAACGGGCACACCACGCATCTTCTGCTCAGCTTTCCCTCGCATGTCGCGCCCGGCAAGGCGAAGCTGATCGCCGAGACCTGGGCCTTCGAGATGTTTCAGTCCGGGGCGCATCAGGCGGAGGAATGGGCCTATGTCGCGGCGCTGCACACCGACCGCGCGCATCCGCATGTGCATGTTGTGGTGAACAACCGCGGCCTGATCGATGGGCAGTGGTTCTACATGGCCCGCGAGCATGCGTTCAATCTCGACATGATGAAAACCCGGATGGTCGAGATCGCGGCGGAAGAGGGGGTGTTTCTCGATGCCACCTCGCGGGCCGAGCGGGGGATTCTGAGCTACGGTCCGAGCCGGTCCGAGATCGAGCGGGCGAAGGCGCAGGGCCGTGCGCCCGAGGAGAGGATGCGCGAGGGTCGGGCGCTGGATGAGGCCCTGTCGAGCATGACCCGCTCCGCCGAACCCTGCGCGGGCTTGCACATCTGGCGGCCTTGACCGGGCTCGACGAGATCGCCACGCGGATCGGTGCCGCCGAGGCGGCCTTGGTCCGTGGCGGTATCGTGAGTGCTTTCCCTGCCGCCGAGCACCGCGATAGCCGTTTCGATCTCGAGCGGCATTTCGAAGGTTGGATGGGGCAGGCGCTGGAACGGATCGGGGCACGGCCGGAACAGGAGCAGCTGGTGCTGCGCAAGGAATTGTGCGGCCATGCCCGCGATGTGCTGCATGCGCTCGGAGACCGACGCGGGGCGGAGTTGCTGGAGATGCCGGCGCGGTCGAAGATCTACGGCCGACCGATGCTTTTGCGGCACGAGGACGCGGCACAGCAGTGCCTGCCGGACAAACGTGATCCGGCTTTGGACATCAGCGAAAAGATATCGGCGCTCGGAGTTCAGATTGGTCTCGAACCCCGGCAGTTGAGAGAGCGTATCGACCGCGGCCCCGCGAATGCCTTCGAGGAACGGCTTTGCCTGACGATCTGCGCGCTGTCGCGGCGCATCGGAACCTCGATCTCAAGGACCGGAAGCAGAGGGGGCTGGTTTACTTCACGCTCCGGCAGTTCCATGAACAGGCCGAAGCATTGATCGACGCCGGTCACCGGCGCGAAGCCGATGCGCAGTCCGCGCGGCTCGTCGGCGCGATGCGCGCGATGGCCCGGACAATTGCGGCGACCGGCACGGTGTGTTTCGGGTCGGACGAGGAGGCGGAACGCTTCGCGGCGATCTGCGCCAGAGATATGGGAAAGGTATTGCGACGATCTGGCGGCGGGGCGGACCGACGCGCTGATGCAGGACTTTCCGGAAAGGCGGGAGAGGCAAGCGGTGGCGCTGGCGGTCGAGTGCGGCGCGGGCCCATCCCGGCATGGGCGTGACCTTGCGGGAGGCAGAGCGGGCGGAGGTGCGACACCGCAACGAAGATCGGGAACTGGAATAGAAGCGCCCTGTTGCCTACTTTGCAAACGAATGCCCTGACCGGTCGATGCCGCCTCTGTTGCAGCTCTGATGTTCTTGTGACCCCTCGGGGGGGGCGTTCGCCTCAGGAGGCATGGTCCCGATGAGGATTGTTGTCCGGGGGATGGAGATCCAAATGGATGCGACGGCAGTTTTGCTATTCGGTATGGTCATCTTCCTGTTCTGGATCTCGATCTGGGTTCCGGCAACGATGGCGGTGGAGCGTGGCAGGTCGGTGGTCGGATGGCTCTTCTGACGCTGTTCTTCTCGCCCATGATCACCATCATTGCGCTGCTGGTTCTGGGGCCCACGGTCGAAAAGGCTCTGGAGCGGTTGAACAGGAGATAGCGGAGGCTGCTCCCGTAGGGGCTTGCGGGTGTCGTTCTTGCGAGCGTCTTACCGAAAAAGGTAAGATTTCTGCTTTCGGATCGCCTCCGCCTCATTTTATCGAAAAAGATAAGATGGCTTGAGGAATGCGCCCTGGAGTGCTATTTTTATCGAAATCGGTAAGGTGGCCCGGATGCCTGATCACACAGATGAGCTGGACGCCCTTCTCGCTTATCGGGAGGCGCCTGCGTGCCGCGCGGGTGGCGCAGGGCTCAACCTCGAGCAGCTGGCGCGTCTGACTGGCATCAGCGCGCCAGCGCTGTCGCTGATCGAAACCGCCAAGCGCGATGCCCGGGTGACGACCCTTGCAAGGATTGCCCGCGCCCTGCGCGTGCCTCTTGCCGATCTTCTGGAGGATCGCACATCAAGGCCCGGTGAAGCCGGTGGGTCGAATGGCCAGGGCTATGACCTGGGGGATTATCGGTGAGCGTGAGGGTTCCGATCTGGTTCGACGCGCTCGAGGTCGGGCAGATCGAGGTGGCCGCCGACGGGTCTCTCACTCTGCACTATGCCGCGCGCTGGCTGCAGACGGCGGGCGCCTTCCCGCTCTCGGTAACGATGCCGCTGCGCGCCGAGCCCTACTGTTCGGAAGCCCTCTCGCCTTGGCTTGCCAATCTGCTGCCCGAAGAGGAGCAACTGGCGGGCCTGACACGCGCCCTTGGTCTCGATCAGGCGGATGTTCTGGCACTGCTGCAAGAGATTGGCGGCGATACGGCGGGGGCCTGCTCGTTCGGGGTGCCGACGGACCGCAGCCGGTGGTCTTACATGCCCCTGACGCAACTCTACCGGACCGATGATCCGGAAGAAGCGTTGGAACGCCATTTCGAAGATCTCGGGCGCAGGCCGTTTCTGGTCGGGGAAGACGGCGTGCGGCAGTCCTTGGCGGGCGGGCAGAAAAAATCGGCGCTGAGTGTTCTGGGGCCGGATGGCGCCCCGGTGCTGCGCTTGCCGCAGAAAGGGGACAGGCTGGCGGTGCCGCGCAACGGGGCGCCCTCAACCTTGATCGTGAAGCCGGACAACCCCCACCTGCCCGGCATCACCGAGAACGAGGTCTGTGTCTGCGGATGGCTCAGGCGATCGGCATCGAGGCGGCGCAGGCGACGATCCTGCAAGCCTCGAAGCGCGCCGCGATCGCCGTGTTGCGCTACGATCGAAGGCTGGGCCGCGGCGGTCAGATCAACCGCCTGCATCAGGAGGACTCCGCTCACGCCAATGGCCTGCCGTTTACGCGCAAATACGAGCGCGGCACGCGGCCGGGCCTTGATCTCAAGACGCTGCTCGCGACGCCGCGCCATTGCAGCGCAAAGACGCCCTCGCATTGCTCGATCAGGTCATTTTCAACATCCTGGCCAACACCGATGCGCATGCGAAGAATTATTCGCTGCTCCTGCCCGTGGGGTCTGCTCCGGGCCTCGCGCCGCTCTATGACGTCTCGACCGTACTCCCTTGGCCGCATGTCGTGCAAAGCTATGCACAGAACATTGCTGACAAGAGGCGCACCCCGAACATGATTGCAGGCCGCCACTGGGAGGCGCTCGCCCGCGCGAACGGCTATCGGCCGAGCGATGTCAAGGCTCGGGTCCGTCAGCTGGTGGATGCGCTTGTGGCGAAAAGGGTCGCTGTTTCCGCCGAGGTTGCGGCGCTGCGAGGGGCCAGCGAAGGATATGGTGCAGACCGCCGAAGCTGTCGAGGCGAACGCGCTACGCATGGCGGGGCGGTTAGATCCGGCGCCAAGGCCTTTCAGTAAAGCACCTTTATCTTCAGACCTCTGTCCGAGCGAGCCGGGTTGAAGCGGCCCTCACGCACCACGCCGCGATGGCACAGATCACCCTTTGAGACGGGTTATGCCTCGCGCAGCATGGCTCCCCGGGCCGCCGCATATGGTGGTGCGCGGCCCGCCAGATCGACGTACCCGGCCCAAGGCGGACATTGATACCGAGTGCGAGAAATGCTTTGAACAGCCAAACCCGCTCTTCGAAACGTTTGGCGAGTTTCAGTTGGCTGACCACCACCAGTCCGATATCGCCCCGAAGTTCCTTCGTACTTTGCTGGTACTATCACGTTTCCACTGGGAAGAACGACGTCCCTGCGGTAATCACTGACTTGAGCGAAGCAGGAGATACGACCGCCGCACACTTCAATGCGCACCTTCAAGGGCCTTGACGGCGTCGCCCAAAGCAACAGTCGGGGAAACGGCGTGACCGGAAGCAAATGGCCGCGGGTGCGGAGTGGCGTAAGTGGGACCTGCATGTCCACAGCCCGGCATCGCACGGGTTCACCGGCGACTATAACCAGTTCATCATCCAGCTCGGCAACGCCGATTGCGACGTGATCGGCATCAATGACTATTTCTCGGTCGCGGGCTACCGCGAAGTAGTCAACCGGTTGGCAGATCCGGCTCGTGACACGGAAGGTAACGCAGCCTACCGCGACGCCTGGAAAAGCTGCGCAGAAAGATTCTGCTGCCGGTCGTCGAGTGCCGCATGACGAATGCTGATGAATAAGCAGGGCAAGGGTGGCCAGCGTCTAAACTTCCACCTGATATTCGACCCGGCGCTCGATCCGGAAGATATCGAGACTTTCCTCAAGAATCAGCAGGCAGGCGGCAGCTCGATCGGCGGGCGCTACGCCAGCAGCGAGTTCCTGCTCAGCGTGCAGGTAGATTTCAACGAAATCCTGAAGAAGCTGCGCACGGACGGCAGTTTCCGCGGCCGGTATCTCGTCTGGCTGCCCTATGACGAATATGGCGGCATCGACAACATCGACCCAAATACCGATGTGATGCTCAAGCAGCACCTGATCCGCGACGCGACATCCTGGGGTCGGCCAACAAGGCGCAGGCCGACTTTTTCTATGGAAGAACCCAAATATAGCGAAGCTTCCTACCGCGAGTGGTTCGGGAACCGGAAGCCATGCGTTAAGGGCAGCGACCCACAACGTCAACGACGAGCTCGGCAAGCCAAGGACCAAGACCCGGCCGACCGACAAATATTGCTGGATCAGGCCGACCCGACCTTCGCCGGACTGCGACAGATCATCAACGAGCCGGAGGACCGTGTCTATATCGGCCGCATCCCGCCCAAGCTCGAAGAGGTGCGCGGCAACGCCACGCGGTTCATAGACCGGCTTCACATTCGAAAAAACGCCGACGCCGACACGGCGGAAACTTGGTTCGACAGCGAACTGCCGCTCAACTCCGACATGGTCGCTATCATCGGTAACAAGGGTAGCGGCAAAAGCGCGCTTGCTGACATCCTCGCGCTCGCTGCAGCAACACGCACTGCGATCCGATGCATTTCGTTCCTCGTCAAGGACCGATTCTGCGAGCGTAGCGGGAAGCTCGCCAAGCAGTTCACGGTCCGCCCGGTCTGGGCCGACGGCACAGAAACAGCGCTGCCGCTGAACGCGAAGCCCGACACCACCGGCGTCGAGCGCGTGCGCTACATTCCGCAAACCTATCTGGAGAAGGTCTGCACTGAGACGGAGCCCGGCCAGCAGAGCGAATTCCAGGCCGAGCTGCGCAAGGTCATCTTCTCCCATATCAGCGAAGCCGACCGGCTCGGCCAGCAGTCGCTCGACGAGTTGATCGAATACAAGACCGAGGAACTGAAGGGACAGATCGACAACGCGCGGCGCGAGATCGAGCGGGTGAACGGCGAGCTTGTGCGCCTCGAAGAAAAGGCGGCGCCCGCCTACGCCGCTCGGATCGAGGCGCTGCTGCGCCAGAAGCAGCAAGAACTGAAGGCGCACAAGGAGATCGAGCCGGCGAAGGTCGAGCAGCCGGGCGAAGTCAGCCCCGAACAAAAGGCCGCTTACGACGTCATTTCGGAAAACTCGTTTACGAGCGTACCACGCTCAACCGGATCGACGCGGAGACGGCAGAGAAAACGCAACGGCAGAAGACGCTGACGGAAAAGGTCGCTCTCGCCCGGAAGGTCGAGGGCAAGATCGACAATTTCGAAAGTGAGTATGCCCGTCTCAACCGCGAGACCGCCCCCGACCTCGAAAAGCTCGGATTGTCACTTTCTACCCTCGTCTCCCTTACGGTCGACAAGACGGTCCTTACGACCGCGCGTGACAAGCTCATTGCCGAAAAGACGCTCGTCGATACCGCGCTGGATGATGTCGGCGCCGGCAGCCTTCCTGCACAGAAGGCGGCGTGCCTGCAACGTATAGCCGGGCTTCAGGGGCAACTCGATGCGCCAAACAAGCGCTTTCAGGAGTACAACGAGGCGCTCCGGGCCTGGCAGGAGAAAGGACTTCTGATCGAGGCGCCGCTGACAAGCCTGACACGCTGAAGGGCTATGAAGCGCAGCTGTCCTACCTGAAGAACGGCCTTCCCGACGATATAGAGAAGCGCATGCAGCGCCGGGAGATCGCTCGCGGCATCCACAAATGCGTCGCCGCGATCCGCGACGCGTAGGAGCTGTTCTCCGCGGTGCAGGAGCTGATCGGCTCCAGCGTCGTCATCAAAGAAGGATCTAAGCTCACGTTCGAGAGCACCATCATCGAGCGCAACCTCGAAGGCGACCTCTTCGACAAATTCGTTTCAACGGGCGTCGCTTACCGTTCTACCGCAAGGAAAAGGGCACGGCGCTCGAAGAGATCCGCGCGGATTTTGACGTCAACGACGAAGACGATGCGCTTGCCTATGTCGAGAAGATCATCGCCCATCTCGAACGCGACATGCGTACGGCGCAGCAGACGCCCACAGGCATCGCTTACCAGCTACGCAAGAATGTCGAAGTGAAGGCGCTCTACGATTTCCTGTGGAGTCTCGGTTACCTTGAGCCGGAGTATTCGCTGAAGCTAGACGGCAAGGACCTCAGCCACCTCTCGCCCGGCGAACGCGGTACGCTCTTGCTGGTCTTCTACCTGCTGGTCGACAAAAGCAACAAGCCGATCATCGTCGATCAACCGGAAGAGAATCTCGACAGTCAGACAGTGTATCGGCTGCTGATTCCGGTCATCAAGGATGTGAAAAAGCGCCGCCAGATCATCATGGTGACGCACAGCCCTAATATTGCTGTGGTCTGTGATGCGGAGCAGATCATTCACGCCCATATCGACCGCGCGGCGGGCAATGCGGTCATCTACACGATGGGCGCTATCGAGTCGCCCGCCATCAACCGCCTTGTCGATGTCCTGAAGGCACACGGCCCGCTTTCGACAATCGCGACGCCAAGTATTTCGTGTGATAGGGTGACGGAAATGGCAAAGAGGAAAATTCCGGAGAGGCTCTACAAATACCGTACTTTCAGCAACCGCACACTCGATGCGCTGGTCGCGGATCAGGTATTCTTTGCTGACCCGAGCACATTCAACGATCCGCTCGACACGAAGCCCACTCTCGACACGGATATTGACGCCGACGCGCTGGCAGCAATTCTTTCCCGCCTTGTCGAACAGCGTGTCAGTGCCGAAAAGAGATGGCTCGGTTGAACTGAACAGGTTCCGGGCGTTTTCTAAGTGGTTTTCCGCCTTGGTTACGCCGCCGCCGCTGCGGGCATCGGCTGGTTGAAGTAGGCCTGATCGGGGGTTTTCCCGTCAAGCGATGAATGCGGGCGGCGCGTGTTGTAGAAGCTCAGGTATCGACCGATCCCGGCCCGGGCTTCGGACACGCTGGTATAGGCCCGCAGGTAGACTTCCTCGTATTTGATGGTCCGCCACAGGCGCTCGACGAAGACATTGTCGCGCCACGCGCCCTTGCCATCCATGCTGATCTTGATCTCGCGGGCGGCCAGCACCTTGATGAACTCGGTCGAGGTGAACTGGCTGCCCTGATCGGTGTTGAATATCTCGGGCGTGCCGTAACGTGCCAGCGCTTCTCCACAGCTTCTATGCAAAAATCAGCCTCGAGCGTGATCGACACCCGCCATGCCAGGACGCGCCGGGTGAACCAGTCCAGCACGGCCGCCAGATAGATGAACCCGCGCGCCATGGGGATGTAGGTGATGTCCATCGCCCAGACCTGATTGGGCCGGGTGATCGGCAGCTTTTCAGCAGATAGGGTAAATCTTGTGCCCTGGTGCCGGTTTCGAGGTGTTTGGCTTGCGATAAAGCGCTTCGATCCCCATGCGTTTCATCAGCGTTGCAACGTGCAATCGACCGACCTTGAACCTTTCCTGGACCAGCAGACCCTGCAGCATCCGGCTGCCCGCGAACGGGAACTCCATGTGCAATTTGTCGATCCGGTGCATCAGCTTCAGATCTGCGTCTGACACCGGGCGGGGCTTATAGTAGACGCTGCCCCGGCTGATCCCCAAGACGATGGCCTGGCGGCTGACGCGCAGCTTCGCGGTGGGATCGATCATCTTCTTGCGCTCGGCAGCAGACCCGCCTTGCCGAGCGCGCCGGACAAAAAATCGTTCTCCAGCGTCAGCTCTCCGATCTTCGCATGCAAGGTCTTCACATCGATGGTCGGTTCAGTCTCAGCCTTCGGGCTTCCCCGAACACCCCTGTCGCGCCCTCAAGCAACTGATCTCGCCACTGCTTGATTTGGTTCGGGTGAACGTCGAAATCCTGCGCCAGCTCGATCATGGTCTTCTCGCCCTTGATCGCCGCCACCGCCACTTTCGCCTTGAATGCCGGGCTGTGGTTCCGGCGTGGTCGTTTTGCCATGGTCTTCTCCTCGCTTGCAGCATCATGCCGCTGTTGCGCGGAAAATCCACTTATCCCGGCTGTTCAGATTATTGGAACCACCTCTCTGCGTCTGGTTCAATGGCTGGGCTTTCGAGGGCTTTGACGACGCGAAAACGGTGGTCATTGAAACCGTTGTGGAAGAACTCACCCGGGCGCGGCCGAAGATGGCAGGCGTCAAGGAAGCGCACTAAGCTGCGAAAACGCATCGACTGGCTGAAGCTCGCCCGCAAAACGGGCGGGCTTGCATTGACCGCCTTCTCCGGTCCCGAGGACCTTGCTCGGATGCGGTAGGCCTGATCAAGGGCCTTGTGGACAATCCCGGCGAGGCTATCTCGATCGAGAAGCTCTGACTGGGCGAGCACAGCAGCGAATTTGTAAAGGATGCTCCCGAAGAGGCGGACGGGGCCCCGCACATATGCATGCCTTCAGGGAAGAATTCGCAGCATTGCTCGATGCAGCTAAAATCAAACGGCTGGTCGTCATGGTGGATGACCTGGATCGCTGCCTGCCGAGCACCGCCATCTCCACCCTGGAGGCGATCAGGCTCTTCCTGTTCGTCGAGCGCACCGCCTTCATCATCGGTGCCGACGAGGCGATGATCGAGTATGCCGTGAGGGACCACTTCCCGGACCTCCCGCCATCCTCGGGTCCGGTGACCTACCCAGAAACTACCTCGAGAAGTTGATCCAGGTCCCGTTCCGCATTCCCGCACTGGGTGCGGCGGAGACGCGCATCTACGTGTCGCTGCTTCTAGCCGAGAACGCCCTCGGAAGCGACGATCCGACATTTGCCCGGCTGATCTCCGCGGCGCGGGACCAGTTGAAGAAGCCGTGGCTCATCCAGGGGCTCGACCGCTCGGCAATTGAAGAGAAGCTCGGCAAGTTACCGGCTCCCATTGATAATGCCCTGGCCATAAGCGCCCAAGTCAGTGCGGTGCTGAGCGAGGGCGCGCACGGGAACCCACGGCAGATCAAGCGCTTCCTCAATACGATGATGCTGCGCGAGGCGATCGCAGAAGAACGTGGATCGCTGACGACATCGAGCGGTCTACCCTCGCGAAAATCATGCTCGCAGAGCGTTTCGCGCCTTCGTTTTATGGGGAACTGGCGAAGCTCGCGGCCGGTGATATCAACGGATCTCCAAAAGCGATCAAGGCGCTTGAGGGTCATGCGAAAGTCAGTGGTTCGGCACAATCCGTGTCGGCCGCGGACGAAGAGCCAGTCGAGCCTCCATCCGAGGTCGGTGAATGGTTGACTAGCGAGTGGATCGTTCGCTGGGCGAAGACTGAGCCGAAGCTGGCAGGCAAGGACTTGCGGCCGTATGTCTTCGTTACCCGGGACAAACGCAGCGCATTGTCCGCCGTTGCCGCCCATCAGCACCTGGAGGCTATCATCGAAAAGTTGATGGCCGGTCGCATTGCGGTCGCCCAAAGCGCCGAAGACGTAAGCAAGCTGACGGGGATGGAGCCCGAGACGGTATTCAATGCGCTGCGTGACAACATCCTCGCCTCAGACAAACCCTCCAAGAAACCGGACGGCGTCGATGGGTTGGCACTGCTAGTGGAAATTCACCCCGCATTGCAGGGGCGCCTCGTAGAGCTTCTCGAGGCACTGCCGACCGGGCGCATCGGAACTTGGGCTGTATCCAGCTGGTCTAAGGCGCTGCAGTCGGAAAACTGGATTGATCGCTTTGACCTCGTGAAAGAACAGGCGAAGCAATCCGAGAACAAGACCCTGCAATCTGCCGCGAAAGCTTCAAAGTCGTTGCCACGCGTGAGGCGCGTCTGACATGGGGACCTCGACACGTTTCGGCGGACCCAGTGTTGGACTGGTGCCAAGCTGGGCGGATGACCTCTCACCGGCAACAGCTCCAGCACCGGGGCAGCCGCCGTCGGAGGCTCCCTCTGCTCCTGATGGATCGGCACAGCCGAGCGCGCCCCAGGTCGTGCCGGCAGATTCAGGCAACTTCCGAAGTGCGAGGAGAAGCTTCAACAAATTCGCCCAGACCGGAGATCGCGGCGACTTGGGCAAATCTTTGTCCAGCTATGTGCGTTCTGGGACGGGCGCACGCGGCGCCGCTCGGCGCATGGGCGCTTCGCGGTCGGCGGGCGCTCGCCTCTTGGGCTTCGTGCGAAATGTGGAGAGCTTCGAGCGGCTACCGCTCTTCAGCAATTCAACTCGGGTCTCTGGCATCCCGGCCGGCTTCGGAAGTCTTCACAGCGCTCCTGGATTTCATCTGTCCGCCCGGCGGAGCTTTGGATGAGGCCATCGCGCGGCAGGCGATGCTGGACGCGATCTCCGATTTTGCCGATGCAGGGATGAACGACTTCGGAGCCATGTCGGACGCCGAACGTCGGGAGTTCTTCTTGGATTTCATCATCCGTTCCATCGAAGGTCGGATCATCACCGACATGGCAACGCGCGGGATGGCACGCTCTGCCAGCGTCGAAGCTATGGAGGACATGCAGGAACAGCTCCACGATTTCGTCGCGGGTCACACCAGAGGGGCTTTGGCACCCCTTTTAGATGGGCCGGTCCACTCGGACGCGGAGATGATGAACACGATCGACAACATTTACGAAGCTGGGTTCGAGCTGATTAGCCTCATGGGAGAAGCTGAATGAAGGGCGCCAAGTTATCACCCTCAAGCTCGGCCCAGAAGACAAACCGTCTTCCACTTCGGCCGACGATACGTCCTATCCGTTCGATATGCTCGACGCAGATGCTCGACTTGATTTTGACTAGGCCAGGCGATGGACGACTTGGCCGATCTTGGCATCGTCCCATCGGAGACGGCGATAGATTTGTCACTCATCTCTGTAGCATTGACCGCTGCGGACACTCGGATTTCACGAGACGCCCATGCGCAGGATGGATGGAGCCGTGAACTAGGTCTTGATGTCCCGGTGTCCGATCCCGTTCTCTGGAGAAGAGTCGAGCCATTGCTGGCGAAAATGCTGAATTTTCTCACCGGTGATCGATGGACGCTGCAATTCCGCGCCAGACCGAGTGCTTACTCGAAGTTATCCGCCCCGACGTCGAAGCTCCGCCTAGGTTCCGCGCTGGAGGTTTGCTTGTTCTCCGGTGGACTGGACAGCTTTATCGGCGCCATAGATCTTTGTTCGGTTGGCAAAGCGCCGTTGCTAATCAGCCATTACTGGGACGGCGAAACGAGCAAATCGCAGACACATTGCAGGGAAGCCCTCGAGGGGCAGTACAGCACTCTCGGCATAAGGCATGTCCGCGCTCGAATTGGTTTCGGCCATGACGTTTTGGGCACTGGCAGCTCCGAAAACACGCTGCGGGGCAGATCCTTCCTCTTTTTCTCCCTCGCTGTCTTGGCGGCTGACGCATTGGGCGGCGACCAGATCGTGCATGTCCCGGAGAACGGTCTCATTTCTCTGAACGTGCCCTTGGATCCATTGCGTCTCGGTGCTCTCAGCACTCGGACGACACACCCCTACTATATGGCGCGTTTCAATGAGCTGCTGGTCGCGCTCGGTCTCAAAGTGAAGCTGGTTAATCCTTACGCATTCAAGACAAAGGGTGAGATGATCCGCGAATGTCGCGCCCAATCTTTCATCGCCAAGGAGGCGGCGAACACCATGTCCTGCTCTTCGCCTGCGAAGGCACGCTGGCAGGGCGAAGCGCCCAGGCATTGCGGATACTGTGTGCCGTGTCTCATTCGCCGGGCTTCCATGCTTGCGGGCCTCGGGAATGACTCAACCGACTACTCAATCCCGGATCTGAAGGCGCGCGACCTAGATAGCAGCAAGGCGGAAGGAATGCATATTCGATCCTTCCAGCGTGCCATTGCTCGACTCCGTAAGCGCCCCGCGAAGGCGAGGCTCGACATCTACCTCCCAGGCCCACTGATCGATCACCCCGATCGGTTGGCTGATTACGAGAAGGTCTATCGCACGGGCATTGCTGAAGTGGAGGCGCTGCTCTGCGGGGTTCGAGCGCGACCTCTATGACAAAGGAGACGGGGCCGCGTTGGGTCGATTTCCACTGCCATCTCGATCTCTACCCGGATCATGCTGCCCTCATTCAGCAGTGTGACCAAGCTGAAGTCGCGACATTGGCAGTGACGACCACTCCGAAGGCATGGCCACGGAACAAAGAGATGGCAGCGCAGTCTCGGCTGGTACGGGTTGCCCTTGGTCTTCATCCACAGCTCGTTGCGGAACGGGCTGACGAGGTAGCACTTTTCGAGCGATACTTGCCGGAGGCTCGTTACATCGGAGAGATCGGCCTCGACGCGGGGCCGCGGTTCTATCGGAATCTGAAAGAGCAAGAGCAGGTCCTTGACCGGATGCTGCGGGCCAGCGCCGAGCAGGGGCGCAAGGTGGCGTCACTTCACAGTGTCCGCAGCGTCGCCAAGGTGCTCACGGCGCTCGAGGCCACCAAGTTTATCGATACTTCGAAGGCAGTCTTGCACTGGTTTACAGGAACCAAGGCGGAGGCGCGGCGGGCCGTCGAAATGGGGTGCTATTTCTCGATTAATGCCGCGATGCTGCGAACCGAGCGGCATCGGATATTGGTCGCCTCATTGCCACGTGACAGATTGCTGACGGAAACGGACGGCCCTTTCGTGGAAACTCCGCGAGGAACGGTGCGTCCGCGCGATGTCGAAGAGACCGTCTTTCAACTTGCCGAGGTCTTCGGATTCACCGCAGAGAATATGCGATCGGTGCTGCTATCGAACCTGAGAGAACTGTTGAGCTAGTTTACATCGACTTCGCCGCGGGTGGGGGCGCTCCCATATGGACCGCCCATCCTTTAGCTTTACCACCCTGTCACGGGACTCGGATTGGGTGATCGCTGCGCCGCGCACGGATGACCGCTTTTCCAGGCTTATTGCGGTCGCCATGCCGCAACGTCGTGAGACCCTCCCGGCCCATTAGCTGACGTCCGCCCTATCACCATCCGCTGCGGTGCAGCTCGCCAAGACCGGCCAATCGCCCGCGGTTGCGAAGCCAAGACAAGGACGAGCTCACACTTTTCGGATGGAACAGTCATTCGCTGCTCTTGAGGTGTAGGCTTGAATGAGCCTCCGCAATTTGCCGAGGGAGGCGGTGCAGGAAAAAACCGGTGCCTCAAGTCTTCTAAAGCGGAATTTAATCGGATTCGAGCCCCATGGGCCTCACCCACCTTGTCGAGCATGTCCAGTAAATCTACTGCGCTTAATCCTTCTATTTCCATTTTCTTCCGAACGGCCTCAAGCATTGGGAATGCTTCCACGAAAGCCTGATACATCTTCGATTTCTCAGCAAGCATTTCCGTTTCAGGCAAATTTCTTAGTCTCTCCCGGCGAGCAGCATGCGCTTTGATGCGCTCTATGTTCGTGTCAACTTCCTCAACACCAATCGCCTCGTATGCCTGCTCTTCAAGGATATAGTCGAATGCCTTCATCTTGAGTGTAAGGTCTCCTGAAATTCTTCTGTAGAGAATGGTAGCGACACACAGCACAGCTTCAATCTGAACGTAGTTTATCTCAGGCAGGCAAGCTTCATGGTCCCGATCAGCGTGCTCAAAAAGTTTGCTGGATTTGCCAAAGAATTACGGAAGTCGGCAGGCAATTTCTGCGACATAAGCTCCAAGAAACCATCATCTTGGTGGTGTTTGTAAATGTCTGTCAGAACTTGGTGCGCGGCGAATGAGATAGAATAGATGGAGAGGAAATCTCCATTCGAGAAATACAATTCGATTGCCGTATCTATCTGTCGTCTCGCAGCCTCAATCTTCGAAACTTGCCCCATCATTCTGGCCGCAACTCCCCGTTTAAATTAAGAATGTATGATATTCCTCTAATAGCGAGGGGGCAAGTAGGTGTCGAGGGCTGTGACGTTGAAAAGGCCGCTCCGATGGATTGCGATCTGCGGATTGACCCCCATCATCTTGATTCAGGGCGACTGTCCGCAAAAGATTCGGTGCGCCTCGCGGCAGTGCAGCGGATTACCCCTATGCAAGGATCGGATGAATGTCAGTATGCTCTGAATTGCCAGGGACAGTGCGCACCAGCAGCGAACCACCGGTTTCCGCCCTCACCGTCGGTCGGCTCTGGATCAAACTTTCAAGAGATCTAGCAAAGGATCGAAGGCATAGAGCGCTGCCCGGCGTCCCGACGCGGGTTCGATGGTCCGCAGCAAGCCAGCCTCGACGAGGCGGCGAGAGAGGGCGCGGGCCGAGGAGGCGGGGATCCCGGATCGCTCGACGAACCGGTCGTTGCGGAAAATCGGACTGGCGAAGACGAAATCGAGCGCCTGATCATGGAACTGCGAATTCAGGACCTCCCGGAAACGTTCGCGCATGGCGCCGTGCAGCCCGAAGATCGCATCCGCCGTTCGGATGTTGACGTAGGCCTGCTCATGCATCGCCTGAAGAAAGAAGATGACCCAGCCCGTCCAATCGCGCTTGGCAGAGACGGCCCGCATCCGCTCGATGTATTCGTCCTTATGCGCCTCGAAGTAGCCGGACACGAAGAAGTTTGGCTGTCCCAGAATGCCAAGCTTCCAGAGCATCAGGGTAATCAGCATCCGACCGATCCGGCCATTGCCGTCTTCGAACGGGTGCAGCGCCTCGAATTCGACATGGGCCACGGCGATCCGGATCAGAGGCCGCAGCTTGCTTTCCGTCATGAAACGCACGAGTTCCGTCATCGCCGGTGCGAGGTGCTCGGGCGCGATCGGGACATAGTAGATTTTGCCGCGCCTTTCGTCGCCGATGTAGTTTTGTTCGGTCTTGTAACTGCCCGGGTGTTTCGGAGCCCCCCGACCGAAGGATAGAAGTTGCTGATGTGCGGTGCGGATGAGGTGCTCGCTGAGCGGTTCCCCCTCGGCAAGGGCCTGGCTCGCATTGCGGAGCGCGCGCGAGAGAAACGTCTCGACATCGTCGTTGCGCGCGTCTCGGTAGGGATCGGTGCTGCCCGCGTCCTCCTCTGCCTCGAGCCGGTAGAGTTCTTCGATGGTCGAGATCGTTCCCTCCATCCGCGAGGAGGTCACGGCGTCCTGGCGACGCAGGGGGGCGAGGAAGAGTTCGCTGTTGACCATGCCCGACATCTTGGCGTCGTATCGCGCGAGGGAAGCCGCGGTATCCTCGGCAGGCCCAAGCAAGGC
Source organism: Rhodobacter capsulatus (assembly GCF_052363175.1). Taxonomy (GTDB): domain Bacteria; phylum Pseudomonadota; class Alphaproteobacteria; order Rhodobacterales; family Rhodobacteraceae; genus Rhodobacter; species Rhodobacter capsulatus_D. Next base: position 99,845 of record NZ_CP198945.1, on the reverse strand, counting down.
TTCATAGTCGAGGGCGGTCGGGGGAAACTCGCCTGAGTGGTAGGTCACGGCATCGGAGAGATCATAGGTTTTGGCGATCATTTTTGCCCCGATTCTGTTGCCTAACTTGCTTGATGCTAGGGTAGACACGCCAAGATGCTTAGGCAACAGAATTTGGCGCGATCCTGACATCAAGCGCATTGGCCGATAGAGGGTTGTCAGCAATCCATTTTGACGACAGCTCACTGACGAATTCTGCTGCCAAATGGATGCGACCGATTTCGGCTTGGAAACCGAAGCTGCGGATTCCATCGTTGAACCTGCGGTGCACAGCCACGTACATCCTACGTGAGATAAGGTAGACTCGACACGGTGGGCCAATGCTTCTCGCACTCAAGCGCTGCCAGCCTCACCCGGTCATTTCGAGACCCGCTTCGAGAACTTCGCCATCCGCGCTAATGCGTTTTCCTGCGATGGGGTCAAAGCTTCGAGCCCGATCTCAGCAGCAGTTTCCTTGGTTGCGCCCGTTCCGCCGGAGGCAATCGTTTCTGCAACCTTCGGAACCGCGGCGGGCGGCGCAAGTTCGGGAGCCGTGGGGTAGTCGATCTTGCCGAGACCTGCGAGCCGACGTTCGAGCGCCTCCATGCGCTCGACAAGCCCGAGCACCTTGGCGCTGTCGCGCGAGGGATAGGGCAGAGGCCCGGTTTGCGCATTGAAGAGCGACAGAAACGTCGGATCCTCGAAATAGACGATACGGCTGACCAAAAGCGGGTTCTGCCGTTCGGGGATCAGGATCGCCTGATCGGGGCTGAGGCGGCGCACCTCGTCCGGGGTCAGAAGCGGCCGCTCCTCCATGCGGCGGCTGACCGACCGTCGCTGCACGAAATCCCGATCCCGCGACAGGCTGTCGGAAACCGCAAGCTTGGTGGTCTTGCCGAGCGCATCGGAAATCTCTCCGGCGGTCTTCTTGTCGTTGGCGGCGAGATAAAGCTTCATGCCAGCGGCGGCTTCAAGCGACAGGCGGACGTTCTCGCCGTAGATATTGTCGAGGCCGGGGATCGATTGGGTGATGATCGAGACCCGCGCCCCATGCCCCGCAAGTTGCTTGAGGGCCTGTTCGACGATCGGCATCGGGCCAAGCTGGTCGAATTCGTCCAGCAGCACCATCACGGGCCAGGGCTCGGTCTTGGGCGAAGGCATCGTGGCGCGCATCGTGGCGATGAGTTCGCCAAAGAAGAGCCGCACAAGCGGTGCCAGTGTGCGGATGTCATCGGCATTGACCACGACATAGATCGACATCGGCCGCTTGCGCAGATCGGCGAAAGAGAAGTCGTTGCCGCCCGTAGCGCGATCGACAGCCGGGTTGTTCCAGAGCGTCATGCCCGCGCCGCCGAGAACGGAGGCATGCGAGGAAAGCGTGCGGTCGGAGTAGCCCGCGAACTTGCGGAAGGTCTGCGCGGCATTCGGGTGTTTCACCTCAAGCGCGTGCTCGGCATAGACCTCGGAGGTTGCGCCTTGACCAAAGAGGATGCGGCTGATTTCGCCGATGGTTGGACGATTGCGCTCGATCGCCAGAAGCCCTGCCGCGACGAAAGCTCTCGGCCCTCGGTCAGGAAATCGCCCGCCGTACCCTTGTCGGAGACGGTCAGAAATAGTCCGAGATCTTTGAAAGCTCGGTATAGCGTTGTTCGGGTTTTCGATGCGGGCGACGCGCTCGAGCGGGTTGTAGCGATGCGTCGGGTGTTCGAAGTCGAAAGGCGAAGCGATAGACCTCGTCGCCCTGGGCCTTGCGGTGGCGCGAGGTCGCCTCGAAGATCTCGCCCTTGACGTCGAGGATCACGCAGGATCCGTTGAAAAGAAGCGTGTTCGGGATCACATACCCCACGCCCTTGCCCGCGCGGGTCGGCGCCACCACGAGACAATGCGGAAACTTCTCGAAGGTCGCGCTGACATAGGGGGCGGATTTCCGCGGCGCCCCCAGTTTGCCGAAAACGAGCCCGGTGCCAAGCGCCTGCAAAAGACCGTTCTTGCGCATCTCCCGGCGGTTCTGGAATTTCGCCTGCCCATATTCCGTGAGCTGCTGGCGCAGCGACATCGCTGCGGCAGCAAGACCGAAGACAACGGTGGCGCTCCCGACGATTTGCCATGGGACAAGCAAGGCGGGGTCAGCAGTCGCCCAAAGCCCGGAAATTCGTTCACAAGCACGAAGATGCCGGTCGCATTCGGGTCGCGGCCGAGGATCAAGTTCAGCACCACGCCCCCGGCGATGAGACCGACGATCAACCCCGCGAAAAGTCCGAGCGGCAGAAAAAGGAGAATACGCGGCACGATCAGAACTCCAGTTCGCGTTCGAGCTTGCGGATCGGGGCGGGTTGGGTGTGTTCCGCTCGGTCGGTTTCCAGACGGCGCTCGGCGCGTTCGGGCTCCTGCACAGTGACGCCGAGTGCGGATGTTCCTTCGCTGCGAAGAGGATCGCCTGGCAGCGGCCTCGCGCGCAGAGGGTTCCGCGAAATCCTTCGCCAAGGCGTCGGTCCGGCCCTGCGCAATATCCTCGAGCACCTTCTCGCTGTAGCGAGCGCGCAGATCGGCACCAAAGGCACCTGCCTGCTCTTCCGTCCGAAATGAAACCGGCTCCTGTTGGTTCTGAAACGCCGCCATTTTATGAAGGGTGGAAAGAAGCGGATCCGGCTCGGGACACCGCATCGAGCGGGCGGTCTCGATCCCCGAGCAGCCCGCTCAAATCTGGTCCGTAATGTCTGACGCGCGCTCGCGGCCCTCTTCTTCACCGAGGTCGCGTTTGTGGCGCGCTGCAATCTCGCGGACGTCGGATTGATCCGGTGCCGCCTTTTCCAAAACGGCGGACTCGCTCCGGTCGCGTTCTGCCCCGAAAGCGGCAGAGGCTTCGGCGGCGATTTCCTTCATCTCGGCCCGCAAGTCGGTTTGCACCGCTTTGGGCAGTTGGTCGATCTGTGTGCCGACCTCCTTCACCCAGGCCGAAATCGCCTTTTCCGGGCTTTGCCCGTTCTCAGCCTGTGCGTCGCGGTCCGCGACTTGGCGCAGGAGGACCGGATTTTCGGCAAGATGCTTGGCCAAGGTCTGGCTGAGGGGGCTGTCATCGGGGAACCTTGCGATGACCTCGGGCTCTCCGGCGCGATCGAAGGTCATGAGGGCGAGAGACTCGCTTGGCAGGAAGCCCCGCGATCCTTCCCCGTCCACAAACCGCCCTGTTCCGATCGTGGCTGTCACATCGGAGATATGCGCCCCAACGGCTTTTCGGAACGCGGGATCCTCGACGAGTTGCTCGGCAAGTGCCCGGGTGGCGGTGTCGCGGTCGAAACTCACAACCAACTGGGCGTCTTCGCTTAAGATAGATCGCCGCCTCGGGGCGGGCAAATTCGGGGCGAGCCTCGTGCGTGATCAAGACCCCTTCGGGATCGGCGCCGGGTCATCCGCGGCCTCGCGACACGGCTGCGTCCCGAGCAACCGCAGCTTCCACCCGCCCGCCGCCTTCGTAGAATTCATAGGCGTATTTCAACGCCTCGGTTGCGGTCTCGAAGGTGCGGGCGGAATGCGAACGCTCCTTTTCCCCGGTTGGCAGGAGCGCCTCATAGCCGGTGTGAATCCCCGCCTCCGTCCCGATGGCAGCCGGGCGGAGATCGACGGACTGATCCGTGCGCGCCCATTCTCCCGCCGCAAGGGTCACCGGCGCGCGGGTGGGTGCCGCGTCTTCCTGCTCGGTCATCCGCCCCGCCTCGGCCAGTTGCACCGCGTTCTTCAGGGTAGGGCCGGGAGGGTCAAGGTCGGTCGCAGTGGACCAGAGATCTGCCGCCTTTTCTGGCTCAGCTCGCGCCAAGGATTCAAGATCGGAAACAAGACGCCTGTCGCCGCGCACGGCGTTTTCTACATCGGGCCCATCCCAGGAGATCTTGGAAAGCCGTTCAGAGAGCGAAGCTTCCATCGCGTTGAAATATCCCGTCCGGAATGCACCGTCCGATGCATGCGAGTCGGGAAGGGATTTTCCGAACGTCTCCTCAGACCCCGGTTCTCGGATCACATGCGTGGCTGCCATCCGCCGCGCCTTGCCGTCTTCCAAATGCAAAACGTAGGGGCGCTCGGCCGGGTCAGCGCGGAAAAAGGCCGCGCCAGCCTCAACCGGGTCGGTGAATTTCTGCTCAGCCCCGCTCATTGTCAGGTGCAGCGCATAGGTTTCTTTCGGCCGAGAACCGGCGGGGTCAAGATCGTCGTCCATGATCACCTTCGGAGGAAGTTTCGGGGGCCGCGCAGGAGAGGGTGCCCCCTCAGTCGTCGAGCCCGGGGAAGTACATTTCCATGATGCCGCGCCGCTCGCCGTCGCGGCCCATCTGCAAGATCACGTCGATCGAGCTTTGCAGATAGCGGATCACCTCGGCAAACCCGAGCCGCGTGCCTTGCGCCATCACCAGAAGCGCGAGCCGGTCCATCGCCTTGCGGGCGGAATGCGCATGCAGCGTCGTGAACGAGCCCGAATGGCCGGTGTTGATCGCATCGAGGAATGTGGCAGCCTCCGATCCGCGCAACTCGCCAAGGATGATCCGATCGGGCCGCAACCGCAGCGTCGCCTGCAAGAGCTTGTCGGCCGAGCGTGCCGAGCCGTCATCACGCTGCGCGATCAGGCTCACCGCATTTGGCTGTGCGGGCAACAACTCGAGCGAGTCCTCGATGGTCACGATGCGCTCGTTCTCGGGGACGAGTGACAGCAGACGACGACCGAGTTCAGTCTTGCCCGTGGACGTGCCGCCCGAGACGATGATGTTGAGCCGTTCCGTGACCAGCCGCTGAGAAACGCATCCACATCGGTGGCCGTGGCATCCCGCCGGATCGCGGTCACCATCTCGCGGCGTTCTCCTCGAGCGAGGTGACTTGCGCGCGCAGGAATTCGAACCAGCGGGGCGGACGTCTGCCCTCGGCGTCACGCGCCCGAAACACCCGGATGCCGATCACCGTACCCCCGGAGACCGCAGGGGAACCGACAATCTGGCAGCGCAGCATCAAGTGGCGATAGCGCACCGCGGCAGAAACCAGCGGCAGGGCCTCGGTGAAGGTGTTTGAAGTGGAGTTCGAGATCTGCGCCGCAAGATCGCGCACTTGGCGCGGCGGCAGGGGAGGCAGGCCCGCCTTGACCATATGCATGGTGCCCGAGCGCTCGACCCAGATTTCGCCATCGGCGTTGATCGCGATTTCCATCACGCCCGGGTCAGAGAGGGCCGGATCAAGCTGCCCCAGATAGGTATCAAGATAGCTCATCAGAAAAACTCGAGATCAGTATCGACACGCACCATCACGACCGCGCCTTGATCGACGCTGATCGTCGAGGGATGTTGAGGTAGTCGGTCATCGCGTCGCCAACGGCATTGCCAAGATCGGTGCCGACATCCTTGGCCGTGTCTGAGGTGACCTCGTTCGAGGCGTATTTCGCAGCCGCAATCGCCGGAACCGCGCCTATGACCGAAATCAGCGCGGCGGAGCCAAACCGCTGCAGGAAATGGGTGCGGACCTGCCAAGCCGGACCGGCCAACCCGGTCGGTGCCATAGGCGGCGAGGGAAACGGTCTGCCCGTCGGTGGTCACCAACCGATCCCAAGCGATCAGCACACGTCTTTGTCCTGGCGAGACGTCGGGTCGTATCGGCCAAAGAGCTTCGATCCGCGCGGCACCAAGACCCGCGACATGTCGAAAGACCACACGTCCTGACTGACGACAGCCGAGACATTGCCCGCAAGATCGGTGTTGATCGCTGTCTCAAGCGCCGCCTCGATCAGCGTGCCCTGCATGATCGTATGCGCGGGATTTGCGATCACTTCAGATTGGGTGACGGCTGAGGCCTTGGCCCCTGCGCTCCGGAATGCATCTGCGCCCGTTGCTGCCGCAGCCGCAGCCGTTGCGGCATCGCTGCCAGCTCCACTAGCGGAATCGTTGCGCAAGGCGACCATATCGGAGTTGACCTGCGCATCGCTGAGGGCCCCTGCCGCCGCCGCGCGAGCCTCGCGGGCGCGAGCCGCTTCGGCCTGCCCGTCACCCTGAACCAGTTTCGCGGTGTCCAGTTCGGTCTGGAGCCGGATGTTTTCCCGCTCGAGGTCCGCGCGTGCTGCCTCTTCCTTTCGGGCCTCTTCTTCCAGTTGCGCAATCTTCGCGGTCAGCTCCTGCAACGCCGCCGGGTCGGTGACCGTGACCGGATTGGCTTTCAGGGCGGCGATCTGGGCTTGCAGACCCGCGAGTTCCGATTTGAGGCGGTCTTCCTCACTGTGATCGGGCTTGATCGTCAGATCGGGTTTGGGCGCGCGATGGTGAAGCCATCCGTCCGTCCCCGTCATCCTGAAAATCGCTCACCGATGCGGTTGCGATTGGCGGAGCGGGCGCGGAGCTTCTGGCGCGGACAGTGCCAACCAAACCCCGGCACCAAGCCCCGTCACGGCGGTGATCGCCGACAGCGCATAGGGGTTCACCCCGCGCCGCTTCGGCTTTGGGTCTTGCGGCTGCATCCTGGCAAGGCGCTCGGCGAGCTTTTCGGTCTCGGGAAGATCGGTCATCGACGTGCCCCCGTGTCGCCGGTGACGCAGACATAGTCAGCACCGTAACGCAGAACCCAGCGCTCGGACCGGGTGCTGACGGTGATCACCGTGCCCGCAACTGCAGAATTGACCGCGTATTCCTGACCGCGCTCATCGGCGCGGAAGATCGTCGGCATGGGCGCGCCGACGGGGATCTTGAAGGAGGTCTTCCGGCCATCATCGGACACCGCGATCGGCGCAAAGGTCGGCAATCGCCCCGCGTGTTTCATCACCCGATATCGCATGGGCGGCTCGGCGGGATTTCGGCCGTGGTCCGCGCCCCAGCCCCCGTTCCCGGCACGGTGAACTTCACCGAGTATTGGGCCGTTCCGCGCGAACTCTCGGTCACGCGCAGGAAGTAGATGTTGCGTTGCGTCTCGATCGTGAGGTTGGTCGATGCCCCGGCGATGACGGGCTTGATGATGAAGAGGTTCGGCCGCTCGAGCTTGTCGATCTTGAAGCTTTCGAGATCGCCGATGGCAATCGACTGGATCCGCTCGCCATCGGCCAGTTCGACCAGCGTCACCATCCGCAACCGCGTGGTGACAGCATAAACCTGCCCTTCCTGATAAGTGGCATAGGTCACGCGGTGATCGCGGTTGCCGCGCGCGGGCGGTTTCGGCACGGACGGGCAGGGCGGTCACCCCGGCGAGGACGGCGGCAAGTGCAAACGGCGCAAACTTCATCTTCAGCCCTCCTGAGGCTGCAGGGATTCCGCGGTCAGGCGGTAATCGGTCACAAGAAACCCGGTCGGGTTTTGCCAGACGAGATCGAGCGCGCTTTCCTTGCTCGGCTCGAAGCGGAAGGTGACGGTGGCGGTGAATTTGCTCTCTCGGTCAGCACGCCTTCGCCGTCGCTCACCCAGGTCTTTGTGAAACGAACCTGCGAGGTGGTTTCGGTGACCGGCGTGATCGAGAGGATCCGCACCATGACCCGTGAATTTTCCCCATAAATCTTGGGCGGGTAATTCGGGTGCCCTTCGGTCCAGAGGCTCTTGAGCGATGTTTTCGCGTCGCCCTCGCTCCAAGTGTAGGCGCGCAGGATCCGGGTTTCGTTGTCGTGCTGGTCGTAGGTCTCGCGGTCCGTCACATAGGCGTAAAGCAGGCTCTGCCGGATCGCTTCGGCCTGCTCCATCCCGGCCTTCTCGACCGAGACGACGCGCTCTGCCACGCCGGTGTCCTTGTCGACAATGGCGAGATAGGCTTCGGTCTCCTTGAGCGGCAAAAGCACCGTGACCGCGATCATGCCCATGAGGCCGATGGCCAAGCCGCCGCCCGCGATGCCATAAGCGATGCGCTCGCGCTTGCACGCCGAAGAACATCTCGCCTTCGAGAAAACTTCAATTCAGGTGGTGAACCTGTCATCGTCTACCCAATGATTTCGGGGATCGCGGGCGGCGGTGTGGTGGCGTCAGCCGCCGCGGATGAATTGGCTGAGCCTGAGCCGAACCGCGTGGCCGCGTTCGGCATCCGACCGGGCCTGATCACGCAAATGGTGATGTTCCGTCTTTCCGGTCAGGAAGCCCGATTGAACTGTCCCATCCGGCGCGCGGCATAATCTGAGGTTTCTCAAGCGGTTTACCCGCAACGCGCAGGGCTTGTGGTGCGATCGACGCGAGATTGATCTGCCCGGTGACGTGCGAAACCGCCATCGGGATGGCGAGTAAGGCGAAGATCCCGACAAAGACGATCACGAAGAAACCGAGGATCGAACCGAGGTCAGTGACATCCTTTGCCTTCGTGAACACGTCATGCGCCACCGTGACAACGGCCACGATGATCCCTGCGGAGGCCACGGGATACATCAGATAGCCGATCATCGCCGAAAGCCAGGCCTCGAACATGCCCTTGGTCTTCTCGAATATCGTCGCCGCGATCGAGAGAGGCGCAATACCCAGCAGGAAGGCGATCATCAGCTTTGCAAAACCGACGATGAAGACGTAGACCGCCATCAGCAGGCCAAGGACGAGATAAAGAAAAGCCGCCACGAAACCGCGCATGATCGAGGACATCGCCGAAGAAACGCTGTCGACGTTGCCGGCCATCATGTTGGCCATGTCGTCCATCGCGGCAGTTGCCGAGGCCCCGACACCGGTCCCGCCTTCCTTGAAAAAGGCGAGCGCCAGATCGCCAAGCCCATTGCTGGCCGCGTCATAGATCTGGCTGAAGTTCAGCCACGAAAGCCCGAACATCATCACCAGCACGATCCGAAAGGCGAGCTGCATCGCGTCGCGCATCGCGATCCGATATACGTTCAGTGCCATATTGATGCCGATGAGAACCAGAAGCAGCGTCAAAAGGGTCGTGAAGACAGGAGCAACGGCCACTGCGGTCAGCTCGAAATACTGCTTCCCGGCGGCGCTGATTGCACCATCAAGCGTAGAAAGGATGCTCGAGACGCTGTCCATCAGAATGGCCCGGCACACATGACTTCGGCCACCGCGATCAGCTTATCCGCCTCATCCGATATCTCTTGAGTTTGCACCCACTTCAGAACTTCGGTCCCGGTCGACTGTCGCAGGCCGCTCGCGATCCTTTCAACCTGTGCCCAGTCCGCCGCTTTGTCGCGCAGCTGCAATTCCGAGCTTCAACGACCTCTTCGCCTGCACGAACCCATAGATATCGCGGTAGGCGCGTGCCTCCGGCCCTGCTTGCGTTTGCCGGTATTCTTGTGGCCAGAGCGACTGACAGCTGCGCCAAGGCTCGTTCACCGCACCCGGGATCGGCTGCACATCTGCGTGCACGGCGACCTTAGGCAGGACATCGAGGAAAGCCTCTTCCCCCTCCATCCCGGGTCCGACCGGCGTTTCCGCCGCGGCCACACCGATGATCGCCCATATCAGCGCCGCTGCCGTCGCGCCTTTCACCACACCACCCTTCATGTCTGCGCCCCACATTCTCATTTCTCCCCCAAAACCTTGATGAATTTCTGCTCTTCGGCGGCGGTGGCGGCATCCATCACCCCGGCCTCGCCCATGCCCATGAGCTGGGCAGACTCCATGTTCCAGATATTGGCGAGCGCGATCGAAAGCTCAGCCGTCACCCGCGTGTTGAGATCGACCGCCTCCTTGAGGCCTTTCGTGTCCGGGATCGCTTGGACGAGTTCATTCACCCGGCCCAGACTTTCCGAGGCTTTCACCGAGGAGGATTCCGCCGCCGCAGAGAGGAACGCCGCCGTGTTCGCCTGCGAGCCGATCCGCGCGGCGCTCGGGTTCTCGCTGCTTGAGAGGGTGTCGACAGTCTTCACGTCGAGCCCGACGGAGGTGAAAAACTCCGACACATATTCCGCCGCAGGCTTGTCGCCCACTTTGCCCGAGGTGGTGATCAGGGAATAGCTGCCGCTCTTGGCCGACTGCAGCCCACCGGTCAGATCGTTCACATCGGGCAGGATATTGTCGAAGAAGGTGTTCGGATCCGGGATTCCAAGCGCCTGAAGGGTAAGCCCGTGACGCAGCGCCTCGATCTGATCCTTGAGGAGCAGGATTTGCTCCGCCTGCTTGAGGATCTGATCATCCAGCTTCAGGTTCGAGGCGATCAATTCCTTGACCTGCAATTTTGCCTCGGTCAGCACCTCGCCGACCTTGGCAATCGCGGAAAGGTCGATCGTCGGCACGCCTTGCGCCGAAACGGCGAGCGGAGCGAAGGACAGACCGGAGACCGCGCATGCGGTGATCAGAAACGCAGATACCGGGCTTTCATTCGATCCCTCCTTGACCTTGATGATGTGGCGTCCTCGGCATAGGCCTGCAGGAAGAGCGCATAGCGCGCCTGATCCACGCGAACGCGCGCGGCTTTCACCCGGGCCACCATGACCGCAATGCGCATCGCCTCAGCCCGGGCATAGGTGTTGAGGCCCATCGCCTCTTCCGCGCTCTTCGTTTTCGGAATTTGCTCGATGATCGCGCGCAGACGGGTGAGCGAGGCGGCGATCTCGTTTGTCGCTTCCATGCCGTAATGCATCCCGGCATCGGCAACATTGCTGCTTTCCGCGATCGCCATGTCGCGCGGATCGAGCGTTCCGATCTGATCGATCCCGCCGATCTTCGCCGCATAGCCGTTGAAGAAGCTGGTGATGCGCAGCACGTAATTCTGCGTTTCCTTGAAGGGCGGCACCCCTCCGTATTTGATGACGTTGCCGGGGCCCGCGTTATAGGCCGCAAGCGCCATCGGCACCGAGCCGAAGCGGTTGAGCTGGGCGAGAAAGTACCGCGCCCCGCCATCGAGTTGCAGCCGCGGGTCATCATAGTAGCCCGGATAGATGCCGAGCCCCTTCGCCGTATCGGGCATGACCTGAGTAAGCCCGAACGCACCGACCGGGCTGCGCGCACCGATCGAAAACCCGGACTCCTGCTTGACCAAAGACTGAAACCAGATCCGGAACTCGGTCGGGTTCAGACCGGCCTTCGAAAGCCCGGGATGGCCCGCATATTTGCGCGCCGTCTCCACGATCATCTCCTCGATGCTCGATTTCGCATCGCCGAAAAGCCGGGCCGCATAGGGGTTGCTGTCATCCACCGAATAGACAGCGGTCGCCTCGGCCCGGGCAGGGACTCAAGATCCGCGACAGGCATCGCGGAGCCCGAGAGCAGGGCAAGCGTCTGATCGAGTGCTGCGAGCTGTTCCTTGTGCAAGTCATCGATCTTGCTTTTCTTCGCCGTCTCCAGCTGACGCGCCTCGCTCAGCGCCGTCATCTGCGAGACCTCTAGGCCATGCTGGATCGCGGCTTTGCCGTCGACCGTCGGCACACCATTCGCAGCCGCCGTGCCAGCCAGCACGATCACCGCAAGGGCAAGGCCCGAGAAGGAGGGATGCAGATCAGCGGCAGGAAGGGGCATGGCTGGCGCGGCCCAGAACCGGGCTCGATCCTTTCGATGAGACGCTTGCACTCGGGCTCGCACTTGCCCAACAATTCGTGCGGGCGACGGGCACCTCGGCGCAGGCCGCGAGCATCAGTACAGCGAGTCCTGTAATCAATCTTATGTAAAATCCTGATCGCATCCGATCCTCACTCTTTCCAGAACTGTGGCCGCGTGGCGTAATCCGCGCCGAAGGCATTGATCCCGGCCTGACCGCCGCCCAAAGCTGTCAACAGCGGCCCCAGCGCCTTCAGATCGACATCGAGCACCGTCGATCCGCGCGGATTGCGCGAGAGCACGAGCCGTTGGCCCGGGATCGGGGTCAGTACGAAATCCAGCTCGCCATCAGTGAGGCGGAAGCCGTCATAGTCGGACGCCTCGGCTTCGCCGTTCGGAAAGAGAAGCTGGTTAGGCAAGGCCTCAAGGATCGAGCGCGCTTTCGAGCCGCGGATCTGGCTCGGAAACTGCGTCATCATCACCACGACGACATTCTTCTTGCGCGCGGTGACGAGCCATTCGGCGAGCTTGCGCGAGAAGTAATCGTCGTCGAGCACCTTCCAGGCCTCGTCGATCAAGATCAGCGTCGGGCGCTTTTCTTCGATCAGCATCTCGATGCGCCGGAAAAGATAGCCCAGAATTGCGCTGCGCTCTGTGCCAAGGTCGAGGATCTCGGTCAGATCGACCGCGGTCACGTCATGGCTTTCGAAATCCACGACCGGCTCATTCGCTTCGCCAAAGACCCAGCCGTAACGTCCCCCCGGCCCCCATTCGGCAAGCCGCTGCGCCAGATCGAGCCCATCGCCCACATCGCCGAACAGCTCCTGAAAGGCGCGAAAGTTGCGAAGCCCCGCACGCGCTTTCCCGTTTTGGGCGATGGCCGATTTGATCGCCTCCGACTGCAGCGGCGTCATGGCACCGCTTCGGGATTCCAGCAGGCTCACCAGCCAATCGAGCAACCAGGCTTCGCCGCGTTCGCCTGCCTCGGTGGCCAAAGGGTTGAGGCCCGTCGGCCGACCCGCCCGGATCTCCGCATAGCGCCCGCCCAAGGCATGGACGGCCATTTTAAGACCGGCCTCCTTGTCGAAGATGATCGTGCGGCCCCCGGCGCGCTGAGCCTGCGCTGCCAGAAATGCGACCGTCGTTGTCTTGCCGCCCCCGGATTTGCCCAGAACGAGTGTGTGACCATTGGTGGGTTCCGCCTGCGGGTCGCCCGGTTCGTGAAAGCTGAACCGGTGCAGACTGCCCTGCAGGGTCGGAAACACGGTGATCGGGGTGCGCCAGGGCAGAGCCTCCGCGCCAGTTCCCGTGTCGGCCGCATGCAGCGCCGCGAGATCGGCGAAATTGATCGAGGAAACCGTCATGTCGCGGGCGCGGTAGTCCATGTTACCCGGATGCATCGCGAACACACCGGCCTCGAGCGCGGTCACCTCGCGCACCAGGCGCATGCCGTTCTGGTGCGCAATGCCGCGAATGCGCGCCACTTCGGTCTCGAGGGCAGCCGCGTCATCGGCAAAAACGGTGATGGTCATCTGGTGCAGACCAAAGCCCAACGTGCCGCTTTCGGCCTTGTCGGCAGCCTCGAAAAGCTGCGCCTCGATCGTGGCCGCGATGTCCTCGGCCGCACGCATTTGCGCGACACGCCGCTTGACCCGCTCTGCGATGCCGGTGCGTTCGATGGGCGAATAGCTGTGGGTGATGATCACATCCCGACTGGCGCCGAGCGCATCGAGCATCCCGGGCCAGGTGGAAGTCGGGTAGGATTTGACAAAGAGGAGTGCGCCGACGCGCGGCCGCAGACCTCCCTCCTCCACGGTAAACTGCCCCTTCCCGAAGTGCAGCGATGCTGCGGCCGCATCTTCGGCGAGAAGGCAGAAAGGCGCCCGGCGCAGAGGTTTCATCTCGCCCGTCAGGAGCGAGGCATAAAACCCGAGCAGGTTGCCATCGCTGATCCTGAGCCGTTTCGTGCGCACCCCGAGTCCGCTCTCAAGGATCGCCGCGACCTCGCGCAGTTCTTCGCCTGCGCGCCGTGTCATCGCCCCAGACCTTCGAGGCCGCGCGCCGAAAGAGCGGGACCGGCAGTACCGACGTTTGCCGGCGCACCACGGTCAAAACGAGCACGCTTTCTTGCAGGTTGCGCAGCGCCAGCTCGTCGGTCCAGACGCGATCGACATCCGCGGCGAAGCCTGGCCTGCGGATCGGTGTGATGCCCGTTGCCGTCGGGCGCATGAGGCGATGCAGATAGAAACAGAACCGCTCATCGAGCGTGTCGAAGAGATGCGCGAGCCCCGCCCGCAGCGCGAGAATGGTCGACTGGCCGGAGGTGACGCCATCGATCCCGATGATCTCGAACGACACCATCAGCGCGTTCTCGCGGGTGCGCACAGTCTCGTCGTCGATCTCGATGAGATAGGGCAGATGCGCATAGACCTTCGGGTCGCGCGTGTGCAGCCCGCGCGCCCTCGGCGTCCGTTTCGTTTCGGCAAGCTCAGGAAACATGGCGTCGCTCCCGCCGCAGGAGCGCCATCGGCGTCACCTGCATCATCACCGAAAGCACATGATGACCGTTCGGATTGATCCGCGTCGCGGCGCGCGCGAGCCCATACCAGAGCGGCACTGTCAGGAACCACGTCATCACCTTGAAAAGGATGAACGGGAGCACGGCCATCCCGCCCACCGCCATGGCATAGGGCATCGGCAGCCCGAGAAACTTCGCCTGCCGTGAGAGCCCAAGGATGACCGCACTCTTTTCCATGGTCCCGATCCTCAGCTGAACGACGAACGCAGGTTCGCGACGATTGCCGGACCGGCGAAAACGAGGAACGCGCCGACAACCACCAGCGAGACCCAGGCCCAGCTGATCCGGTTGAACGCGGCAAGAAAGCCCGTCACCACGAAGGCGATGCCAAAGAAGGCCGTCGCCAGCGTGCCGCGGAACGAGGCAAGCACACCGGTGGCCACGTTCTCGGCCTTGGTGAAGACGATATTTGCGAGCGCCGGCTCAGCTTGCGAGAGAGTGACGAGGCCAGCCACGAGGGCCAGCCGGATCGCTGGGGTCATGTGCATGGGATTTTCCTGAATCAAAGCTCCGCAAGAATGCGGTCGTAAGCCGCCATCACCTTGACGATGTGATTGCGGGTCTCGGTGTAAGGCGGCACACCGCCATATTTGCGCACGGCGTCCGGCCCGGCGTTATAGGCCGCAAGCGCAAGCGTCAGGCTCTCGAACGAGCCGATCTGTTCAAGGTAGCGCGCGCCGCCATCCAAGTTTTGCATCGGATCGGCAGGGTCAACCCGCAGATACCGCGCGGTGTCGGGCATGAGCTGCGCAAGACCCTGGGCCCCTGCCCCGCTCACTGCGCGTTGGGAATAATTGCTCTCGATCTTGATCATGGCCTGAAAGAAGGCCAACCACTGCCGGGGAGTAAGCTGAAGACGCCGAAGCGCCGGATGATCTTGATAGCGCGCCGCCACCAGCCGAATTGCGGCAGCACCTGCCTGCGGCGCCGCAACGCTTTCGTGCTCATCACGGGCGCGCGGGAGGTCGGCTTCTCGTCCCTCTGATCCGCTTTGGCTGCGGCCGGACGGATCAGGTACCCCTTGGCGTCGTAACGCAAAACCGACGAGTCAGCGGAGAGCGCGGCGAAAGTCGCGGGGGCGAGGTCCGCCTCGCCCCCCTGCCCTGCCTCATTCCAGCGGATCACTTCCGCCCGGACGGCTGTGCATCCCGCCACGGACATCGCCAGCGACAAAAGGCACGTCGAGATGATCGAGGTTGAGTTTGCCGCTGGCCATTCCGAAGAGACCGATCGGCGAGTTGATGATCCGCTCTCGCGCGGTTGCGGTGACCAGCATGAACCGATCGCCCTCGCGCGAGACCACATAAAACAGCCATTCCCCGGAAAACCGCTCCGCGGGGTCTGGCGCACTGACACACTCGATCTCAACCGTCGCTCCATCGGTGGCGGCCATTTTGCGAAAATCCCGTTCCAGCAGAACAGGCAATGCACGCCGTTTCATCTTGGCTCCCCTCGGGTTGGTCAGTGGGGATCGTTGTAACAAGAGTTTCTTCGTGACTCCATGATTAACGAAGTATAAGTGTATTTCAATCGTTAAAATGACAAACGCGAGTGAAAATGCCTTACAATGCTTGTTCGGGCGCGGCAAATACGCCAACAAAGCGTTTCTTTCCAGCCTGTTGGGGGCAATTTGTCGGCGTAATGTCGCAGTGGCGCGTCCCGGGTCGGAATGCGCGCGACTGTGTCCTTAGGCGCTTCGCACGGTCGACCGACGTGGTGCGCGCTGCCACGCTCTTGATCCTTTGCCCCCCTCGGCCGCTGCAGACCCCCTGCCCTGCCTGCCTCCAGATCCGCCATCGACCGCGCTTCCTACGGCCGTATTGACGGACTATCGCGCCGAGATATCCGCCGAGTTCGAAAGCTATTTCGCGCAGGTCGGCCCTTACATCGCTTGCCTTGATGCGGAGCGAAGCCGCAGCCTCGACGAGGCTCGGCTGGCAACCAAGAGCTACGCAGCCTTTCTCGACACCACCCCCGCACCGGAGCACTTTCAATGAACCCTATTCGCCCGGCCCTTTCAACTCGGCCTTGCTCTCGCGTTCTTCGTCCCCTCCCCCGCAAGCGCCTATCAGATCGACTGCGCGATCCTTCTCTGCCTTGCCGGCGGCTTCCCTCCGAGCGTGCCCTGCGCGCGGGGGCCCGGGCAGAAATGATCCGACGCATCACTCCATGGCCCATCGAGCCCCCGCTGCAGATCTGGCGTTGCCCAATGCATGCGGCCTTCGACCTGCCTGCAATGCAACGTCCGGCGGCGCGCCTTTATCAGATCGCAGCTACCGCAGCACAGGCGCCTCGGCACCCTGCCCTACCGCCGAGCGAGGCAAAGCTCGTCGATCAGCTGGTGCAGGTTGCGACCGGCGAATACTCCGATGGAAACCAAACCGCAGATGCCGATATCAGCGGCCCCGAGTTCGACTTCGTGCGCTCCATCCGGGTGTTCAGCGTAGAAATCGCCCGGCAGCACTGGATCGGAGGGGACAACGACACTTGCAATCAAAGCCAGCGCGTCCGTGTCGGCTCATACGGCATCCAGGGCAATTTCGGCTGGCGCGGCTCCTCCGTCGCTGCACTCCCTGCGGCATTCGAAGGCCTGGAAGGCTGGGCGGACTACAGCACGCCGGACGGCAGCCACTGCCCGGGGATATACAAGCGATCCGTGTTCATCGAGTGGCGCGATCACGAGGGCGGCTACGGGTTCGAGCAGGTTGATTACTAGGACAGCCTGCGTCACGCCCACAACTTTTCTTCGCCTGAGCTGTCTGGGCAAGCGTCCCGATGTGATCGCCCCCCGGTCGCGCCTCTCACCGATCCCTGCCCTGCCAGAACCACCGCCCGCATTCGACGCGGCGGTCGGCCTCGCTCAGCCCGATGTCGTCGAGCGCCTCCGGCCCGCCGGGCCAAGCGCGCGCGCGGGCGCGGCGATGCCAGAGCGCGAGGTGGTGCAACAGACGTAAGGTGCCGAACAGCCCAAGCTGCGCCCGATGGCACGACGGCGGCGTTTCGCAGATAGGCGGGGGCGCGGAGAGATGTGACATGCGCGCACCCTGCCTCCGCATATCCCGCTTGAAAAACGATGTCTTGGCCGAGTTTTGTGAGAAAATCTCACAGCTGTCGGTTCCGCCCGTGCCCCTGCCGCCGCTCACCGCCCTGCGCGCCTTCGAGGCCGCGATCCGACTCGGCCGGATGACCCGCGCCGCCGGGGAGCTGGGCGTGACCCATGGCGCCATCAGCCGACAGGTCCGGCTTCTCGAGGAGACCTTCGGCGCGCAGCTCATCACGCGCACCCGCAGCGGTCTGGTGCCGACCGAGGCGGGGGCCGCGCTGGCCGAGCGCCTCGGTCGCGGCTTTCGCGAGATCGAGGCGGGCGTGGCGGCGCTGCGCGACGATGCGGGGGGCGTGCTCGACGTCTCCTGCCTTGGCACCTTCACCCTGCGCTGGCTGATCCCGCGGCTGAGCCGGTTCACGGCCACCCATCCCGGCCTCGAAGTGCGGCTCTCGCAATCCGATGCGCCCTGCGACTTCAGCCGCGGCCGCTACGATGTGGCGATCCGGGTGACCGACCACGACCTGCCCGAGGGCACCCATGTCACCCCGCTCTTTGCCGAGCGGTTCGGCCCGGTGCTCGCGCCCGCCTTGGCCGAGAGGTTGGCCCTGCGCGCCCCCGCCGACCTCGCCCGCGCGCCGCGCCTTTGGGCCCGCACAAGGCCAAATGCCTGGGCCGATTGGTGCGCCAGCAGCGGCTGTCAGACGCTCGAGGGCGGTGCGCCCTACGAGCATTTCTACTTCCTGCTCGAGGCCGCAAGTGCCGGGCTTGGCGTCGCCCTCGCCCCCGAACCGCATGTGGCCGACGATCTTGCCGCCGGGCGGCTGATCGCGCCCTTCGGCTTCCTGCCCTCGGGGCTTTCCTATGTGGCCCTGCGCCGCGAGGAGGCGTCGAAAAAGGCCCGCACCTTCTGCGACTGGATCGGCCGCGAGGCGGCGGTCTGAGGGCCAAATTCGTGCAAGGCTTTACCGCCGCGAGACCCGGCCCATCTCTCAGTCGATCCCCCTCGAAAACAGCGAGGCCCGGCATGGCACCTTCTCTGACGGTCTGGTTCGACAGCGGCTGTCCGCTCTGTACGCGTGAGATCGCGCTGATGCGCAGACTTGATCGACGCGGGGCGATCCGCTTCGTCGATCTGCACAGCCCTGACGCCCCCTGCCCGATCGACCGCGCAGACCTGCTCGCCCGCTTTCACGCCGAGGAGAACGGCCGCCTGCTTTCGGGCGCGGCGGCTTTTGGCGCAATGTGGCGGGCGGTTCCGATCCTGCGCCCGCTTGGCCTGATGGCCGGGTGGCCGCCCCCTCGCCCCGGCGTTCGAAGCCGCCTATCGCCGCTTCCTGCGCCTGCGCCCCCGGCTGCAAAGATTGTTTTGCTGACGCCCGGCTTTCGGCGCGCACAGGGATGTCCTATGCTGGGGAAAACAGGTCAGGACAGAACATGCGCCTTCCTTTTGCCGCCCTCCTCGCCCTGCTGATCGCGGCCGGTTGTGCGCCCGGCAACGGCGCAGTGGTCAAGGGGGCCGGGCCCGACGATCTTCTGAAACTGCGCGACGGCCCGGGCCTTGATCACAAGATCCTCATCGGCCTGCCCGATGGCACCCGACTGACCCGCGGCGCCTGTCTGACACGGGCGGGCAAGGTCTGGTGCCGGGTCTTCCTCACCGACCGGCCCAATGTCTCGGGCTATGTCGCGGCCGAGTATCTGGCGCATCGCTGACAGGGTCGCACAGCCCTGAACCGCAGATGGCCCATCTTGGCGCAGTTGTCCGAAGCCGCCGTTGGTGCATGTCACGGCGAGAGGCGTGTGCAGGTCATTCCGACCCCTTATGCGGGCGCTGCGCCAAACTTCGCAACGTCAAAACGGGCGGGGAACCGACGGTGAGATCGCGGCATTGCAACCGCAGAAACTCACGATTGCCGCCGCTCACTGTCCCACGGGAACAACGTGCGGCGCAGGAACTGGAGCGTCGAGCTGGCGAGGCGCGCATCGAACGGCTGACGCAACAGATCGCTGAGTGGCCATCCTGGCGCCTGATGACGGTGGTCGAGATTGTGCAGGCTATGCGAGGGGCCGCATTTATCGTCGCGATGACAGTGGTGGCAAAGGTCGGCGACTTCAACCGCGTCGACAGCCCGGGGCAGCTGATAGCCTACAGGATGGGGCGTGATTGCGACTGAGAACTCAGGCTTCGATTCTGAGCTCTTTGAACAGATCTTCCCAAGAGTCCCCATCCTCGGTCATCACGCCCGGCTCCAGGTTTGCTAGGTTCTCGTCGATGACCGCGTTGTGGTAGTTCTTGAGCCAGCTGTATTTGCGCCGGACCGTCGCATTGGGGCTGTCGGCGAAACCATTCTCCACCAGCGTCTTGTGCCGACCCAGAAACTCGACCCAGCCAGCGAGTTCGCCGTCAATCTCGCCAAGGCTGGCTCGAAGGTAGTCTATGTATTGGAGGCCTGACTCGTCCTGGCGCAGGAGGTTGTTCAAGGCGCGTTCCTCATCCGCGTAGGAATGTCCTTCGCGCCAGAGAGTTCGGTCCTGCCTGTGGCGTTCGATCACATCTTCATGGATCGCAATGCGCGGGAAGATGACCTCGCCTTCTTCCATGAAATAAGCCTGAACGAGGCCAGGCCCAAACACCGGACCACTGAAGTCGATGCCGAGATGCATGGGGCCGATCGTCATCGCACCGCGCACCAATATGCCATTTGCCACGCATTCGATCTGGATGTGCAGCAGATCGATGAGCTCCCAGACCAAGGGGCCGGCCTGGTACTGAGTTTCAATGGTTCTGGTTCTTACGATCGCATCAGACACGATCTCGGCATGGACTTCGCTGATCATCCGCATTTCATCGGAACGGGTCGGTGGCGTGGCATCCCCTTCGGATACCCGACGAAACATCGAAAGTAGGTCCCTGATCTCTGCACCGCTTCGCGTGTGCAGGAGGTTCCGGAAGCCGAGGACATCAAAAAAGGTCACAAGGCATTCTTCGTAGTCGGGGTCGTTCTCAAAGTCTGTCATCTCTCGTCCATCATCATCTGAGCAGCTTTCGAGCTCTTCACCTTCTATCAAAGACCTAGCCAGTTGCGCACATAATCTAGCAACAGGCGCCACCAAGAGACTTTTGGCTTGCGCGCGTCATAGTAGGCGGAACGCCTCGCTTGTTCCCTCTGTCGCCCCGCATGGATCTGTTTTTCGGTCCACTGATTTGACCATTGGACGCTGCCATTTGTGATCAAATAATGGGACTTGCAGCGTAGCTGCCAGTTTCCCACAGAAGGTCGAAGGGTCGGCCCATGCGAGTCTGCGCGGACGGTCCACTCAGTTGGGCCAAGGGGTGTTCGGACCTTCTGCCCGCATCCACATGCGCAAAGATGGGCTGCGGTATGGAACTCCTCTGACACATATAGAAATCCCGCTTCTAGGAATTTCGGCATGTAATGCACAGACTGCAGCGTAAAGTGTTCAGTTCTCAAGGGTCGAAACTCCGACGATCTTCAAGTCAGTCGTATCGAACAGAAGATTCTCCCAATCGGACACGTCCTTGTAGAACCCGCGTAGCTGCTTGTAGCGCGTCACGGCAAGAGCAGCATTCAAGGCGTTCAGTTCGCCAATCTGAATTTTCGCACGGTACAGGTCTTCCGGATCGTCTTGCAGCGGCGCGTGGGACTTGCGCATCACGTCTTCGCTGTGCTCTGGCGGAAAATAGGTGACGCGGACCATGCCACCCAAACCTTGATCCTTCCTTTTCAGTCCCATTCCAACGTCTATGAACGGAATTTCCCGTTCCACCAGTGCCCGGAAAATGTCTGCACGTGCCGCGCCCTTGTCGACGCAAACGAATGCGAATGTGACACCTCTGAGTTCGTCTTCCGAAGAACCGTCTATGTAGGTCGCTTTGGCTGAGAGTCCGTGGCGGAAGTTGCTGTATCGGGCGAGATAGACTTCGGCCTTCGTTTTGTCGAACTCCGAAGGGTCGACATGTCCTGGTGATCGAAAGGCATTGTGAACGTGGAATCGATCAGCATCGAACGCACGAACTTCAGCAACGGGTGTCTTCACCATGAAGTCCAAGACGTAGCTACCTGTTCCACCTAGGCCGATCACAGCAACAACTTCACCGTGGAAGCAGGTGACTAGGTCGGTAAGCTCCCCCCGGCTTGTCAAAGTGTCACGAAACTTGAAAATCGGATCCTTGGCAGCTTCGTCCGGCACTCGAAAAGTGTAGGGCGATGCGCCATAGCGCTCCATCGCGGGCCCCGCGATGATATTGGTGTAACTCTCGATCTTTTCAAAGAAATCGGCAAACCGTTGGGCTACCAATGGCTTGTTGGAAAATCGGCGCTCCACGACAACATCGGAAGCCGCAGGACTGAGATGGAGAGAGCAGGGACCACCACCGAGGTTCGGGATCGGTTTGGCGTCAAGGCCGTGAGGAATCCCCCCCGCAAACCAGACCTGGTGGTCATCCTGCTGAACCCTGTGCTCGTCGATGGAGACCAGTGTTGCAACGAATGCACCGGTCGCAAGCTCAAGCTTTGCGTCAAGGTAAGGGATATCGCGAACGACAAGATAGTTGCTGTCCTCGCTGACCGCGAACCCCTTCTCGATCAGACGTCGGATATCGTCATTATGACTGGCCAGTTGACGAGACATTGAAGATCATCCCTTCTTTCACTTTCACCGAGCTGCCAGCGACCAGGACACCCTCCGGCTTGTTCCCCTGCCCCTTGGTATACTTGATCGAATAGGTCGTTTCAGGGTGTTGCTCGAAATCGGGAAACTCCAGCGCGACGAGCTGGTTGTAAGTGATTTCGCTGTTCTTCGGCCACTCATGAGGGGTGCCTTCAACGACGATGGTGACGGTCTTGTTGTCTTTCATGGTATTCATTTTCGGCTCCTAGCCTTTGGGGGGATACGGATCATTCCCGTAGGAGTTGGCATCCCGGATTTGCCCGTTGGGGCGATGGATGACGACCTCGCCTCGCTCACGGATCGCCGTGGTGCGTGCGGCAGCGGTCGCCTCTGCCTGAGTTGCGTGCGTGGATCCGACACGGGTAGCGCCCTCACGGCGTGCAGCCCAACCATCGCCGTGGGGGACCACATGAATACGCTTTGACATCGAATTCTCCTTATTTTCCGAGCTCGCCTCGACTCGAAACTGTTGACCTCGGTCTTTCACCGTGATTCAAGTGTTTCACCGACTGGTATAGGCCAGAAGTCTTGCCAAGTAAACAGCCTTCGAACCACTAATATCAGTCTGCGAAACACTAAGGAGGGCACATGAATATCAACGAGCTCGCCCCACTGGTCCTAAGGCGACGAGGAAACATGGGGGTTAGGGCGGCCGCGAAAGAGATCGGAATCAGCCCGACCACACTCACCAGGATCGAGAAAGGACATGTCCCCGACGTCGGTACGCTCAACAAGCTCAGCGAGTGGTTGGGGGAGGAACCTTCCAAGTTCACTGGCGTCGGAGACCTTCAAATCGCGTTCAAGAACAAGAAAGCGGTCCCACAAGCGACCGCTCTCGCGCTGGCAGAACTCATCACCCTGGCCTCGCGACAGTTCGAAGAAGAAGTCGAAGCACGAGGACACTAAGTGGCATTTAGACGAGGGTTCAAATCTCAATGTGAGCGGCGGTCGGTTGAGTTTCGAAGACAGTTCGGACTGTCGGATCACGACGCGCTGTCTGCGGACCGTTTGGCGGAGGAGCTTCGAGTCACCGTTTGGTCCACCGATGACGTCGATGGGATATCGGAAAGCGCCAGGTCGGTTCTGGGCGACGAGACAGATCAGTCGTGGTCCGCCCTCACGATGAGATTGGGCGCGGCCCATCTTGTCATTCACAAACCCGTCTCCTCAAAAGGTCGCCGCAACAACGTGGTGATGCACGAGCTCGCGCACATCATCTTGGGTCACGAACTTGCGAAAGCCTGCATCCTGGAGGATGGCTCGCTTGCCCCGGGTAACTTCGATCAAGACCAGGAAGATGAAGCCGACTGGTTGGCCGGAGCCTTGCTGCTGCCCCGGCCCGCCCTTCTGTCTATTCGTCGCCGTCGGCTTTCAGATCGTGACGCGTGCGAGGAACATCTCGTCAGTCCGGATATGCTGAAGTGGCGGTTTCGGATGACGGGCGTAGACTACCAACTTTCGCAGCGAAGCGCTTAGGTGCCAGATGCGCCAATTTTCACAGCCAGAGTATCACGACTGCGGTTGGGAGGGAGGTCGATAGGGGGTTTTCAGGACGTTTACCGTTCGGGTGGCAACGGATGTCCAAATGTCAGCGAATGCCGTGTCTGCCCAAAAAATCTTTCGACAAGAGCGAATTCACACTTCCCGCCGTGCACGTTGGTGCAACTGGCCATGCTGCATCGCGCATAGATGGCCGCCAACGGCTACTCGGCCCCGTCGCTGCGGCGTGGCCGAACGGCTGGTTCGGAGCACTACACTTAATGAAGCGACCGGCGGCTCAGGGCAGGGCACGTCGATCACGATGGACACGAGATCCATACTGCGTTTCCGACGCTCGCATTTTGCATCGCGCCCCGTGGCGCAAGCGACCGGCGGCTATTACCTATGCGCTCACGCGCTCGATCAACTCCGGTCCGTCATCGTTCAACCCAAACGGGGCGACCGGGTAATGCGTCAGCATAGCCTCGGAGCCGAGGGCCGCAACCTCGTCGGAACTGCCCAGCCACGCCTCTTGCTCGTCGGCATTCAGGATGACCGGCATCCGGTCATGCAGCCCGCCAATCGCCCCTGTCGCCACCCGCGTCATGATGGTGCAGGTCAGGAGATCGCGCCAACGACTCGCCAGCCCGGCCAGATAAAGGTTCGCCTCATTGCCCGCCGGGTGGAAGAAATGCGGCTGACGGGTACCTTTGGGGCCGCTCCACTCATAGAACCCGCCGACCGGCACGAGGCACCGGCCATGCCGCCAGACCTGACGAAACGTGGGCTTATCGCGCGCATCCTCGACGCGGGCGTTGAACGTTGCCGCCTTCCAGTCCTTCGCACGGGCGCCATCGAACCACGACGGAATGAGGCCCCAACGCGCCTCCATAGCGACCAGCGGGCGCTTGGCGAGGATCACCACCGTTGCGGTCGGCTTGACATTGAACCGGCCGCCGAACGGATCGAGCTTGATCTGCGACATGTCCACTTCGGTGTTGCGCAGATTGGGGTCGATGATCCGGCCGCACATGATCAAGCCCCCCTTGCTGATCGGAACAGCGACAGGATGCCTGAGCGCGGTGCAATTGTCCTCCTCTGATCTGCCGGTTGTTCCAACGAGATCCAGACTCAGCAGAACAACCTTGGCGATTCGACCCGCTGCATTTCACCGACGGGTTGTATGGCTTGTGGTGACGGCCACTACATTTGGTCGATACGACAGCACGCAGAGCGAAAATCACATTAAATCAGCGAGTTGTCAGATTCACCGCCTGAAGCACAGCGGCACGAGAAATCTCTCTTCGGCAGGATTTGCAAAAAACTGTTGTCTCGAAGAAAGTTGCGTGCAATGTCTAGTGTTGTCGCAAAAAAGCGCAAACAACGCGTTTTCGCGACGAAACCACTAGGGCCCACCAAGAGGCCGAGAGGGCAGAATGAGCACACCGTCGAAACCGGCCGCGTCCGGATCTGTTGCCGCATCCATCGCCGCGAACGCCATCAGGCTGTCGGAGGCGCTCGACAATCATATGCGTAACAGCTTTCAGCCCGAAAGCAAAAAGACGCTTCGGAAGTTCCAGCCCGCCGAGGTTTCGGAGCTGACCGGGATCAGCATGTCGAACCTGCGGACCCGTCATCAAGAGGGTGATTTCCCCGAGGTGGAGACGGATTCTCGCGGGCGCAGGCTCTATTCCGCCGCCGAAATCGACCAGATCCGCCACATCATGGCCAAGACCGGGCGCAATGGCGAAGCCTACCTGCCCGGCCGACGCTCTGGCGATGCGTTGCAGGTCATCTCGATCGTCAACTTCAAGGGCGGTTCCAGCAAGACGACATCGGCCATCCACCTTGCCCAGCGGTATGCGCTGCGCGGCTACCGGGTGCTGGCGATCGACATGGATCCGCAGGCCAGCCTTACGACGATGTTTGGCTACAGGCCGGAGATCGAATTCGCCGAGGGTGGGACGATTTATGACGCGCTCAAATATGAAGAGCCGGTCCCTCTCAGCCAGGTCATCCGCAAGACCTATTTCCACAATCTCGATCTGGCCCCGGCCGGGCTGATGCTCTCGGAATACGAGACGGAAACGGCCTATGCGCTGCAACACAAGATCGACCCGCCTTTCACACAGCGTCTCGCAATCGCGCTTGATGAGGTCGAAGCGAACTACGATCTCGTCATCATCGATTGCCCGCCGCAGCTTGGTTTCACCACGATGACTGCGCTTCTGGCCTCGACCGGGTTGCTGATCACCGTCGTGCCGAGCATGCTCGATGTGGCGTCAATGGCGCAATTCCTTGAAATGGCGGGGGAAACTGTTCGTGCGCTGGAAGAAGCTGCGGGGCCGATCCACTGGAATTTCCTCAAGTTCCTGATTGCGCGCTACGAGCCGACCGACGTTCCGCAATCGCAAATGGCGGGCTTCCTGCGCTCGATCCTGCTCGACCAGGTGCTGACGACGCCGATGCTGAAATCGACAGCGATTTCCGATGCCGGGATGACGCAACAGACGATCTACGAGATCGAGCCCTCGCAGGTGCTGAAAAAAACACTCGATCGTATCCTCGAGAGCGTGAACGGTGTCGCGGACGAGTTCGAGAAGGTAATTCAGACCGCTTGGGGACGGGAGACTGACTGATGGCACGCCGCAACCTGTTTCAGCCCCCTGCCCTGCCGACATCCGGCGCCACCGACGCGCCCGCCCCGGACAAGTCTCGGTTCCCGAACACCGGCGCGATGAGCGGCGTCAAGTCGACGTTGAAGGATCTCTCCAGCAACGCGGTGCGCGAGATTGCTCCCGATCTGATCGAAGAAGACGGGCCGAAGGACCGCCTAGCCTTCGCCGACGCCGATGTGGTTCAGTTGGCAGAGAGCATTCGCCAGCACGGCCAGCAGGTGCCCATCATGGTTCGGCCGATGGCCGAAAAACCGGGTTCCTATCGCATCGTCTATGGTCGTCGCCGTCTGCGTGCGCTTCGTCTTCTCGGCCAACCCGCGAAGGCGCTGGTGCGCGCCCTCAGCGACGACGAAGCAATCCTGGCCCAAGGGCAGGAAAACGCGCAGCGGCTCGACCCCAGCTTCATCGAGAAATCGCTCTTTGCCGCCGAACTGGCGGCAAGCGGTTACGAAACGGCGGTGATCCTGGATGCCCTCGCGGTCGACAAGCCGATGCTGTCGCGGATGCAGAAGGTGGCCCGCAGCATTCCCGAAGCCGTCGTGCGGGAGATCGGTCCCGCACATGGTATCGGGCGGCGTCGCTGGGAGGATCTCGCCGATCTGGTCAACAATCACGACCTTGATCTTGTCGCCCTCGCGCAGGCTGCCTTGGCTCCCGCGAACGCAACCTCGGACGGCCGATTCGCGCAGATTGCCGATGCCGCGGCAGCCGCCGTGCGTCAAACGACGAGCACGACCAAAGCCCCTTCCCCTGCCCTGCCGGTTCTCTCCGAAGATGGACGCCGGCTCGCTCAGGTTTCGGACCAGGCCAAATCGGTCACGGTGAAGCTCTCCAAGACCGAGGCTCCCGAGTTTGCGATGTGGTGGCTTGAGAACGCAGAGGCCGAATTGCAGCACCTCTACAAGGAATGGCAGTCGGCCAGAAAAGCCGACTGACGAGGCAGAGCAGCAAAGAAAGGAGCACGACCGCAACCCGAAAAAATGAAAGAGCCCCCCAAGGTCATCCTCGGAGAGCCCCATCTGTCTTTTGCACCTTCAGATGTATCAGCTTCTCCGTAGCAGTCAACAACAACCGATTCGGTTGGCGAATTCATTTTGTCTTCGCGCAAGAGCTGATGGCCAAAGGGCCCTTCCCGCCCGGTTTGCCGTGAAAAACGCATGACTTTCATCCACGCCACCGCAGCCTTTGGTTCGCGGGCTTCAGAAGTGTTGTCCGCGGACAACGCTCCGCCCGAACGTCACATCATCATTGAAACCCTGCGAAAAGCGGCGCCTCTTCTCGGGTTGAAGCCGACGGTGATCGCAACGCTCGACGCGATGCTTTCGTGCCTTGCCCCGAAGCGAAACCACAACATGGTCTTCGCCTCGAACATGACCCTGAGCGCTCGCCGCAACGGGCTTTCGGAGCGCACGCTGCGCCGCCACGCGGCGACACTGATGGAAGCTGGCCTTCTTGAACGCAAGGACAGTGCGAACGGCAAGCGTTTCACCCGTTACGATCCTGCGCACAAACAATCGATGCACTTCGGCTTCGATCTGAGCCCGCTGTTTTGCAAGCTTGGCGAAATCGCGGCGATGGCCGTGGCGGCGCAGGAACAAAGTGAGCAGATTGCCTATCTCAAATCGAAGATCCGCGCCCAGCTTCGTCTGTTGCTTCATGCCGACCCGAATGACAGCCAGGCGCTGGAAACACTGCGCAAGCTTCGAAACAAACAGACAGCAGATGAACTCGCAGCGATCTCGAAAACCCTGCCCGAAGCTGTGCATGAAACTGCAAGCGACGGTGCAAAAGCCTGTGTGTCAGCACCTGCCATGTCCGCCAACGACGGTCAAAATGTCCGGCACCATCAGAGATCAAAAAAAGAAAATACTGAAGAAGAAAGCGTGCCGGACGTGGCACCACAGGCTGGCGAAACACTGACGCTTGGAGAACTGGTAACGGCTTGCCCGGAGGCAGCGTCCTTTTCGCTTAGAAACATCGAGCACTTTGGAGATGTGATCACTCACGCTCAAACCTTGGCACCGATGATCGGGATCGACCAGACAACCTACACGCAGGGCGTACGCTCCATCGGCGTCTTGCCAAGCGCAATAACGGTTTGGGCCATTGTCCAGTGTCACGACCGGATCAGAAATGCCGGCGCCTATTTCAGAGCGTTGACAAGCGGCGCCAAGAGCCGGGATTTCGATGCCGTCCGCTTCATCAAGAGACTTGCTTCTGCATCGCACATGCAGATGGCGCCGACATGAAGTTGTCCGCGGACAACGCCAAGCGAACACTGAGAGGGAGAGGGCTGCGCTGGAGATTTTGACGGGTTGGAAGATCGGGAGAGAGGCTCCCGGCGCCCGTCGCGGAGAAGATCTGATGGCGAAAGCTGCCCAGAAAATCACCCTGTCCCCCTCGCGGGACATCCCCCCTTCGACAAGCTCGTGTTGAGCCAGTCCAATGTCCGGCGCATCAAGGCCGGTGTTTCGGTCGAGGAACTGGCCGAGGATATCGCCCGCCGCGGGCTCCTGCAAAGCTTGAACGTCCGGCCCGTGATCGATGCCGAAGGTGTCGAAACCGGCATGTTCGAAATCCCGGCCGGTGGGCGCCGGTTCCAGGCGCTGTCGCTGCTGGTCAAGCAAAAGCGGCTGGCGAAGACCACGCCGATCCCCTGCATCCTGCGCAACGCCGCGTCCGATATCCTTGCCGAGGATGACTCGCTCGCGGAAAACATGCAGCGTGTGGCGCTGCACCCGCTCGACCAGTTTCGCGCTTTCGCGGAATTGCGGGCGAAAGGTCAGGGCGAGGAAGAAATCGCCGCCGCCTTCTTCGTCACCCCTCAGATCGTCAAGCAACGTCTGCGGCTTGCCTCCGTGGCCCCTGCCCTGCTCGAGGCCTATGCCGAAGACGGCATGACGCTTGAGCAGCTCATGGCTTTCACCGTCAACGAAGATCACGATCGCCAGATTCAGGTCTGGGATGCGGTGCGGAACTCCTGGAACCGCGAGCCGCACACGATCCGGCGGATGCTGACCGAAACCGCAGTACGCGCTGACGATCGCCGCGCGATTTTCGTCGGTATCGAGGCCTATGAAGCGGTCGGCGGCATCCTCATGCGCGATCTCTTTCAGGAAGCGCATGAAGGGTGGCTCGAGTCCCCTGCCCTTCTCGATCAGCTCGTCAGCGCGAAACTCCAGACGGAGGCCGAAGCGCTTGCCGCCGAAGGCTGGAAGTGGATCGAAGTTGCGACCGACCTGCCCTATGGCTACAGCCACGGCCTGCGGCGTCTGGCGGGCGATCCGGCGCCGATGAGTGAGGAGGAAAGCGCCACGCATGCCGCGCTGCTCTCCGAGTATCGTGCGCTGGAAGACGAATGCTCCGGGCAGGACGAATACCCCGAGGAGATCGACGCCCGCCTTGGGGAGCTCGAACTGGCGATGGAACGCCTTGAGCATCGCCCGCTGATCTTCGATCCGGCCGAGGTCAGCCGCGCTGGGGCCTTCGTGACCGTCGATCGGGATGGCCGCCTCGCGGTCTATCGCGGCTATGTCCGGCCCGAGGACGAGCCGAGCGAGGAGGCCGCGCCTCAGGATGCAGAAGGTGCTGAGGCGATGGGGCAGGGGGGCGACACGAATGGCGCGGGCTGGCAGCCTGGCGAAACTGTCATTACCTCGAGCGGTCAGCCCCTCGGGGGGGAACTTCCCGACGAAGAGGAGGACGGGGCGCTGAAGCCGCTGCCCGAGCGGTTGGTCATGGAAATGACCGCCCACCGGACGCTCGCCCTGCGTGAGTCCATCGGGCGCTCGCCCGACGTTGCGCTGACGCTCCTGCTGCTGAAACTCGTAACGGACACGTTCCGCACCTCCAATGCCTCGGGCAGTTGTCTCGAGGCCTCGGTGCGCCACGTTTTCATGTCGTCGCAGGCTCCCGATCTGAAGGACAGCGTGGTGGCGAAGCTGGTCCATGAGCGCCACGCCGCGTGGGAGGCCGAGCTGCCCCTCGGTGGTGACGATGCCGCGCTCTGGGATTACCTGACGGTGCTCGACCAGGGCAGCCGTCTGGCCCTCCTCGCGCATTGCCTCAGCTTCGGGATCAACGCGCTGCATGAGAAGGTGAACCCCTATGGCGCGGGCATCTCCGCCAGCGGTCTGAGCCGCCGCATGGCGCATGCCGATCTCGTGGCCCGTGCGGTGGACCTCGACATGGTCGAAGCGGGGTGGGAGCCCACGGTGGACGGTTATCTCAACCGCGTGCCCAAGGCCCGCATCCTCGAAGCCGTGCGCGAGGCGAAAGGGGAGGGGACCGCTCAGCTTCTCGACCACCTGAAGAAGGGCGAAATGGCCATCGAGGCCGAGCGGCTGCTCAAGGGCAGCGGCTGGCTTCCAGAGGTCTTGCGCCGCGCCGATCTGATCGCTCTGGGCGACGCGGAAGGCGCAGAAGGGCAGGGGGAGGACACGGCTGTGCCCGCGGAGGTCGATCTTCCGGCCTTCCTGACCGCCGATCTGCCCGACAGCGTTGCGCCGATGATCGCTGCGGAGTGACCGATGCCGTTCGAGGCCGGGGAAACCCGCCCTCAATCTGAAAACATTATTAATATCAATATGATGAATGCGAATGCTCGCATTCGGGATGAGGAACCATGTCTGCAACGACCATCATCGACACAGCCCCGCTCGGGGCGCTGATCCGCTACACCGACGGCAGTCCGAGACCGCCCGCACGCTTCACCAAAAAGCTCGCGGCCTGGGAGCGATCGAACGGCGTCGGCCGTCTCGTGAAGAAGGAACCGCCCCGTGCCTATCCGACCTGGACGGCACCGGCCTCCTTCACGCTGCATGAGGGGAACTTCTCCTCGGACGGGGTCATTCTCGTTACCATCATGCGCAGCCATTCGGCGGACAGCCGACTGGTCTTCGAGGTGGCCGAGGAACCCAAAGCCGGACAGGTGCGTGTTCTTCTGGACTTCGGCGGCAACACCGAACTGTTGCATCTGGCTGAATCCATCACCGCGGCCGAGCTCTGGATTGCGCGGGAGGGCTATCGCAACGCCCGTCTCGAAATCGTCGGCACTGCGGACAGCGATAGGGCAGGGGGCGCAGACCTGGCCGCCTGAGCCCTGTCAAGGCGTGAGGGGCAGGCCCGCGGGCCGACCCCTCACCGACCACAACCTCGCCCCGCGATACCGCGGAGCGCCATAGGTTCCATCCACCAAAGACGGAGCTCTTCAACCAAGAGCGTGGCCGGGAGGCTGGCGGCGCAAGCATCAGCGGGACAACCGGCTCCTGTCGTTGGGGGACCATCCCCCGCTCGCCATTCCCTTCCTTGCCCCGATTCCCGTCTTCGAGATCAACCCGCAAGGGGTCGGACTACGGGCGAGCCCGTGCCGCCGGGCGGATTCGGCCAGGGGTCCGAACGCACCCGGTGATGTCAGCCAGTCTTCGGGCCTGCGGGGTCCTGTCGCGCGGGGGACGGTCCCCCGCCTCCCAAACAGGAGCCAAACAGATGTCCCGCAAAGATG
The DNA here is from genome assembly GCF_052363175.1 of Rhodobacter capsulatus. GTDB lineage: Bacteria > Pseudomonadota > Alphaproteobacteria > Rhodobacterales > Rhodobacteraceae > Rhodobacter > Rhodobacter capsulatus_D. Next base: position 68,452 of record NZ_CP198945.1, on the reverse strand, counting down.
CTCACGCCTTCGCAGCCTCCCTCGCCGCCACGCTCATGGTCTCGATCGTCGTCTTTCAGGCAGGGGATGGAACTTTTGGCGCCGTCCCCGCCGATGAAATCGACGGCGACGAGGTCGTGATCATCTCGGAGTATGATCCCTTCGGGTGAGGCTTCAGCCTCACTTCCCGAGGGCCAAAACGGTGCGCTGGTGCGCCCATCGCCGATTGGCCAACCGGCGATGCCGTCGGTCGCGGCCGCCGCGTCGCCGTCAACCGCTGGCTTCACCGACAGCGGCACGAAAGCGGCGGCGAAGTCCGACACCGCCTCCTCCGGCAAGGCCAGACGCCCCGCCCGCGCCTTCACCTCGTCCGGCCAACGACGGTAACCCCGTGTCCGCGAAATCACATCGATCCGGCCACCAAAACCTTCGCCTCCATCCGCCATCACGGCCTCCTTCTGAAACTTCAGAAGGAAGATCGCTGTTCAGGCGACCGGCTGGAACCGACGATCTCAATGGGGCAGAGACGGCGCATACGTCTGATTGTCCGTTCTGGAGAAGCCGCACTGTGGCATCGCTGCGCACTCGACCGACCGCTCGGGGCCGGGCACGTCGATGGCTTAGGTGTAATGCTTGGCCGTTTGGCCCAGATGACCAGATGCTGTTCTGGTTCGAGGTGCAACGTATCTTTCGTGCTCTTTCCGCTTGAGCCGCTCAAATTGCGGGGCGGCAGTCTACGGGAGGCAGCCTTTGAAGCTTGCCCTAATCGCCTCATCCCCGCCCTGCCCACCGTCAATCTCAGCGGAAAGAAATACGCCAGAAGAGGTGTAGCTGTTAACCGAAAACCTGGCGGGACCGGTCGCGAGCGCTAACGCGGTCTCTGGGTCAAGGATTAGTGTCGCCAAGAGCCGTTGGTCTGCATAATAGCGGGCGCTCTCGTTTCCGAACGACTTGTTACCGAGGCGTGTCTTAACCCAGAAACCTTTGAAGTGAGTCGTATCTGGGTTCGCCATTTGAGGCGGTAGCCCCTCTGCCGCGCTTTCCGCGTAGAGGTTGATCATCGGGTGACCTTTCCAGCAGAAAGTCTCGACCTCGTACACACGCTCAAGAGCAGTTGCGTTCCCGGGATTAGTAGCAGTCGCGACAATCTCTCCATCCTTAGGCATGAGCCGAAATCCCTGAAACGCAAGGGTGGTCGTGATACCGAGCGCGCTTAGCTCTTCCGGGGTCGGAATAAACAGCTGATCTGGAGGGGTGATCGACATCCGTTCAAAAAGCTCCGGCGAAGCCCCCATCTCCCGAAGGTATAGTGCCACTATTGCCGACGTGGTCTGGGTGCTCGCCATCGTGTCGGCGTATGACAGTTGTGGGTCGCCGCCGTAAAACTGGTGAAGCCCCACGGCCCCACCTGGTAGCACGATCCGTTCAATCCCCCACATGAACGCTAGGGCGCAGGCTGAAGCGCATTGCGCGCCCGGTATCGCTTGAACAGCAGAGTAGTCGAACTGCCCCATATTCGCCGGTCGCCTGGGATACTTGATCACGTACGTGTCGATTCCAAGCTCCCGGAAAAGTCGGCCCAGCCGGATCCCCTCCGCCATGTTTCCGCCCGGGCTGTTGAGCGCGACCGCGAACGAAAATCCATCCGCCTTCTCTTCATAATAAGCTTTGAACCGGTCTGCATCGCCGGGCTCAATGACACCATCCAGCACGAAGGTGGCACCTGTGTTCGAAAGTCTTGCGTCGAGCTCTAATGCTATCGCTGTGGAAATCGTCCCAGTATGAATTGCGATGCACGCGACGAACCATCTCAGGTATCTCAATGAGTCTTCCCTCCGGTCAGATTGCCCTAGGTTATTTGCTCAAGAAGATCTGAACAAGCTAGTGATCCGGGGGATTACGATGCTACCATCGTCAATGGATTAGCGCTTTGTCCCGCACTGCTGGTACTCCGCAGTTAATTAAAGTGGCACGCCCGCCCGAGTGCCCGGTTCTGGGAGGCTACGCTGCGAAATTCGAGCGGCCTCGACTGGCCGCTCAGCCTCGACTCGAGAATGCCGCGGTGGAGGCCGCCGACACAGTCAGCTTACGACCCGATCATGACGGAGCAAGTTTCAGCGCACTCCTTGTCGCCAATCCCACGGCATGACGAAGTTGCTCGCCCATATACCACGGCCCGCTGCGCGGGCACGATCTTCTGCGGGAACATAGTCGGTGCCATATCGACGGTAAGCAACGGCCCAACCGTTCTCGACCAGCCAGCCATTGAGGTCTTCACCGCGCAGCGAGCAGACGGCGACCGAGCGGCGATACCGATCGGTCCCGCTCACTTCGCATGAGACGGGTGCCCGACCGATCTTGTTCGCGAGGGCAAAAGCCGCATCCTTGCCGCAGTTCCATTTGCGTCCGTCCGAGTGGGTGCAGAGCTGGCGGCTCTCGATCGCGTCGATCGCGCTCAAGCGAATGCGGGTGCCGTGGATCTCAAGAGTGTCGCCGTCGATCACCGAGGCGGTGCCAGCGATGGTCTCCGACCAGGCAAGTTGGGCGGTGACCGCGGCGGCGAGAAATACGGATGCGAAAATGTGCTTCATTGGGTCAGGTTACCCCGGTCGCGCCAAAATGCAATTACAGCAGGAAGTCTCCGGTACATCTGGAAGGGCCGTGGGGCCGTCGCTGCCGCCTCCAATCAGCTCAGACAGACTTGCGCTGGGATCTTTGCGATCCACCTCGATGGTCTCGCGAATACGATCCGCGCTCTTCTTCGTTGCCTTTGCAAAGGATGCGTTCCGTCGACGGCAGTGTCACGGCATACTAAAGCGCGACGTGGATTTAGCCCCAAGTCCGCAGAGGGCGGAGCGCGTTGCCGCTTTCCTTCAACCGATAGCGAGGTCGCTTGCGGTATTCCCCGCAGCCAGCGCATCCACGAACCACTGCGGTTTGCGCCCACGGCCGGACCAGGTGACCGCCGCATTCTCAGGGTGGCGATATTTCGCAGCGGCAGGCGCGCGGGTGATTTTCGTCGCCGTGCCGACGAGTTCGGCGAGGGAGTAGCCCAAATCTCGGGCGAGAGATTCCAGCTTGGCGCGGGCTTCCGCCTTCTGCCGGTCTTGATAGGTGGAGATCGCCTTGGCGACGTCCTTCTGCATTTTCTTCAGTTCGCTGAGCGACAGTGCCTCGAGATCGAAATCAGCCATGTATGCGGTCCGTGTCTTGAATATTCCGGTATTGATAGCCTGTCGCGGCGGGGTGCCGCAACTCCCGGCAGGCAAGGGCTGGGGTGGCAAAGGCTGATGATCGATGTTTTCGCCAATGGGGGCTGAACGGGGGGCAGACAGTTCCGATTTGCAAGGTGACAAGTTCTGGCAGGGGCTCCCCGCGCCTCTCTGTCTTCTGGGCCATCCCTTCGACTGACAATCCCCTAATCCCGTTCGGCCTCCTGCGCGCAACCCCGCGTCAGCCCGGGCCGTGTTGGCCGCCTTTGGCGTCCTGCCCGCTCCACCCCGGTCCTCTGGGGGTTTCCGGCGTCCGTTCCGTCCCCCGTGCACGCGTCAACCGACGGGCTTTTTCCGGGTCTTGTCGAAGGGACGGTCCCGAAGACAGGACACACAGGAGCTTACCATGCAGAACATCGTCATCCTCGCCGGCAACATCGGTCAGGCCCCCGAAATCCGCACCACCCAGGGCGGCACCAAGATCACCAACTTCAGCCTCGCCACCTCGCGCCCCCGCCTCTCGGAAGGTCGCGTCCTGCGCGACGAGAACGGCTACCGGATCATGGACACGGAATGGCACCGCATCACCTGCTTCAACGGTCTGGGCAAGACGGTCGCTGAGCACTGCGAAAAGGGCATGAAGGTCCTCGTCCACGGCCGTATCCACTACACCAAGTGGACCGACAGCGCGGGGACCGACCGCTACGGCTGCGAGATCATCGCCGAGAAGGTCGACTTCCTGAGCCGCCCGAAGGCGGCCGAGTTTGAGTCCCCCGAGCTGGTCGACCGCGACGACGACATCCCGTTCTGAGGAACGGGGTCTCCCCCTCGGGCCCGGCGGGGAAACCCGCCAGGCTCGCTGCGCGCTCATGGCAAGTCGCGCAGGACGGCGTCGGTACGGTTTGACAAACTTTGCCAAATCGTGTCACCATTTTTGCGAAGGAGATCGCGACCATGGCAACGATGAACGTCTCTCTGCCGGACCCGATGAAGGCCTGGGTCGAGGCTCAGACCCAAGATGGGCGCTACAGCAATGCCAGTGATTATGTGCGCGATCTGATCCGCCGTGATCAGGACCGTCAGCAGGCCATTGCCGAGTTGCAGCAGATTGTCGATGAGGGTCTGGCCAGCGGCCGAGGTGCGCGTCTGGATGTGGAGGCTTTTCTTGCCCGCAAGCGGGAACAAGATGCCAGAGCCGAAGATCGTTGAATATCGGCTCTCACCTGCAGCGCTGAGCGATCTCGACGCGATCTGGGATTATGGCGCAGGCATGTGGTCCGTCACGCAGGCTGAAACCTATATCCGCGGGCTCGCCTCTGACATGGACCTGCTGGTCCAGCACCCGGGTATAGCGCGCGAGCGGACCGAAATCCGCCCTCCCGTCCGCCTCTACCGCTCGGGATCGCATCTGATCATCTACCGTATCGAGGCGGAATGGCTTGATGTGCTGCGCATCGTGCATGCGCGGCAGAACTGGGCCGCATATCTGACTGAGTGACCCGACGCTTGCGCCGCCACAGGCGCCGTAGCGGGTGATGATCACCAAGAGGGCTTGAACATGAAGGTCGAGGACGAAGAACGCATCGCGGCCAATCTCTCGAAGATCATGGCCATGATCTGCATCCGCAACACGCGGCTGGAGGATTTGCATGCCGGACTGCAGCCCGTGACTCTGACAGGCGATTATTCGGACGTGAACGTGGTCGACGGGACGGGTCGGACGATTCCGTGGCGTGAGGTGTCGCATCTCGATGATCAGCAGATGGCGGACTTGATGCGGGAGATTGTCGACCGCCTCTTCACCTTCCACATGCGGCGGGACGATCCAAGTTTTCGGGACCATCTCGACCGCTGGATGGCTGCGTCGAACAAATGGGACAACCCTGTGCTCGACAAGGCATTTCTTGATGCCGTGGCAAGACTGGGGGCTCCCCGGAAAGCCTGATCTATGTGCAGGAATGGACGCGGTCGACGCTTGAGCCAAGGGCTTCTCCTGCGATCCGCGTCTCGCGCGCCAGCGTCCTTGAGAGTGAGAGGAGTGCCGGTTTTCCGGTGACGGGTTGAGGGCTGGGAGAGAGGCTCCCGGCGCCTGTCGCGGAGGAATGCCTATGGGCGTTGTGGAAGTTCTGGATCCGGTTGCACCGGCGCGGGCTGGTGGCTGGAAGGTGGATGTGAGCCGGGGGGAGCGGAACGGGCGGGTGTCGTCCGAATGGTTCAACCGGCCCGATGACGAGCGGTATCTGTCGCTCGACGATCTCTGGGCATCGGTGAAGGGGCGCTCCGAGCGCAGCCGCAGCCAGGTGGTGCAGACGGCCGATATTCGCGTCGAGGCAGCACGCGATAGCGCCGAACGGCTGCACTTGGTCCTGCCGAAAGCGCATGAGCCGGTTGCGCCGACGCATTGGGCCTTCGGCCAGCTCGCCAGCATCGTCGGCGCCCCGGCCTCCTACCTGCGGCAGCTGCCCGCGCCGCTGGCGGGGATCAACCTGCAATACGGCCTTTCCAACCACCGCGCCGAGCAGGTCAAGACCTTCGAGACCGAGGATGGCCGCACCGAACTGCGCGCCGTGACGGGCCCCGATTACGGCCGGATCCACGATTACGAACTGGTCGAGGCGGTGCAGCGCCTCGCGGGCAATGGCACGGGCGACACGCGCTGGAAGGTGCCGGGCGTGCTCGACTGGTCGACGGGGGTCTACAACCCCGATGTCGAGATCAGCCGCGACACGACCACGCTCTATGCCTCTGATCGCGACGTCTTCCTGTTCCTCGTCGATGATCACAACCCGATCGAGGCAGGTTGCCTGCCCGACGGCTCCCCCGATCTCTACTTCCGGGGCTTCTACTGCTGGAACTCCGAAGTGGGCGCGAAGACGCTTGGCATGGCGAGCTTCTACCTCAGGGCGGTGTGCCAGAACCGCAACCTCTGGGGCGTCGAGGAGTTTCAGGAGATCAAGATCCGCCACTCGAAATACGCGGCCTCGCGCTTCGCATATGAGGCGGCCCCGGCGCTGACGCGCTTTGCCAATTCCTCGCCGCAGGGATTCGTGAACGGCATCAAGGCCGCACGGCAGCAGATCGTGGCGCGGACCGACGAGGACCGTGATGATTTCCTGAGGAAACGTGGCTTCTCGAAAGCCGAATCCGGCAAGATCATCGAGAAGGTGCTGATGGAAGAGGGCCGCCCCCCCGAAAGCATCTTCGACTTCGTGCAGGGGATCACCCGGCTCGCGCGCGACAAGACCCAGCAAGATGTCCGCCTCGATATGGAAGGGCGCGCCAAGAAGCTGCTCGACCGGGTCGGCTGAGGCGACACCCTGCGGAGCGGTCACTCAGTTGCGTGGTGGCCGCTCCTCTTCCCGTTCATCCGCACGCCGCTGACCCCGCGCCCGAACGGGCAGGGGCTTCGGCGCTTGCAATTCAGCGAGACCCCCATGACCCCCCAGGAAGAAACCGTGATCCTCGACGCCCGGGACATCCTCGGCCGATACCTCAGCCAGAACCCGGTCATCGGCAGCTGGCAGGCGCTGCTCGATTATTGTGCCTTCGCCGTGCGCGGACCGATCGAGCAGTTCCATGTGCTCTATCTCGACCGCAAGAACCGCATCATCTCCGACGAGCTGCTCTCGACCGGAACGGTCGATCACGTCCCCGTCTATCCGCGCGAGGTGATCAAGCGGGCGCTGATGCTGAACGCGAGCGCGCTGATCCTGATCCACAACCACCCTTCGGGGGATGCGACCCCATCGGAAGCCGATCTCAGCATGACCAAGGAGATCCAGAAGGGCTGCCGCTATCTCGGCCTGACGCTGCATGACCACATCATCGTCGGGGCTGGCTATGAGCTGAGCTTGAGGGCCCTCGGCAAGCTTTTTTGACGATCAAACCAGCCCCTGAACCGTCGCCCTTCGAGGAAGAGGGCGGCGGTTTTGGGGTGACGGTGATGGCGGGGAGAGAGGCTTCCCGCCCCGTCGCAGGAGAATCTGAGATGTTCGATCAAGAGTTCCACGCGCGAAAGGCGACACCGACGACGTGCTTTGACGCCGATGCGTTCCCCTCTCCCAACCCCGATCTGCCCTTCGTTCTGAAACTTGTCGCCCCGGATAGGGGCGCAGCAATGGCTGGGCAGGACCGTCCGGTCGAGCTTGACCGCTATGCGTCGCTCGCTGACGCGATGTTCGCCGCGGTCGTGCTGGCGCAGGAAGTCGGCCCCGATGTTGCCCCGCATATGATGGTGATCCTCGATCGCGAAGAGCGGCTCGTTCTGGCCGGCGAGTTGGCGGACGGCGCGATTGCCTGGTGCAACCCTGTCCTCTCCGCGCCCGAGGCCCGCTCGGTGTTGCGCGAGGCGAGCGGGTTGCGTGCGCGGGCGAGCCAGGCGGCCGGATGGCGCGAGCATGGGTTCGTGGCGCATCTGCGCCGTCGCGCCGATCAACTCGAGGGGCGTCTTGTCGATCCGCTCTGGCGTGCCATCGCCGCCCGCGCGCTGCAGGTTGCGGCGTGAGAGCCGAGAGATCGAGAAGGGCAGGGGGGATTTGGAGCGCCGCCAGGCAGAGAGATCGCCGGTCCGGCGTTCCCCCTTTTCCCGAACCGGAGTTGACCCGATGACCATGACCGAAGACACCCTGCGCACCGCAGATGGCGCCCTCGGCCGTCGATCTGGCCCGGATCTTTGCCGCGCCGCTGACGTGACCGATCCCGCCTATCTGCGCCTCGGTCTGCCGGTGACGGCATCGACGCTGGCCGTCCTTCGCTCGGCGGCCCGGGCGCTTCATTCCGATACCCGCGCCGTTCGCGGGTTTCGGGCGGCGCGCAAGCGGTTCTACCGGCAGATGCTTTGCGCACATGCGGCGCGTCAGGCCGCAGGCGACCAGCGCACCGGCTAAGCGCGCCCGCCTATCGTTTCGTTCCAATCCAGCGCCCGGCCCCTTGGCCGGGCTTTTCACTCTCAGGAGGTTCCCATGGCGGACTACTTCACCCATTTTTCGTGCCTGATCGATGTCGGGACGACCGAAAAGGCCGCCCGCGCGCTCGCGTTGTTTGCCGATTTGCGCGCGGCCGATCAGGACGCCGACGACCCGGAGGTCGCGGGCTTCGATCTCGCGCTTCAGGATGCACCCGAGGGCAGCATCCTCTGGATCCATGACGACGAACACGGCGATGTCGAGGCCGTGATCCGCTTCGTGCTGCGCCTCGCCGAGGACCTCGACCTCACCGGCCTCTGGGGCTTCCAATATGCCCTGACCTGTTCCCGCCCGCGCCTCGATGCCTTCGGCGGCGGCGCGCATGTCATCGACCTTGGTGCGCGCAAATCCATCGGTTGGAGCAGCACGAACGAATGGCTGGCCGCGGCGCTGAACGGGGAGGACATCGATGGCTGAGGTGATCTGCACCACCGTCTACCAGTTCGCCGAACTCTCGGATGCCGCCAAGGAGAAAGCGCGCAGCTGGTATCGCGACCTCGCGCCCTATGATGATTGGTGGGAGGCGGTCTATCAGGATTTCGAACGGATCTGCGAGATCCTCGGCATCCGCTTGAAGACCACGCCCATCCGCCTGATGGGCGGTGGGACGCGGGCCAAGCCCTGCATCTGGTTCTCCGGGTTCTGGAGCCAAGGGGATGGTGCCTGCTTCGAGGGCTATTGGTCCCACTCCAAGGGCGCGGTCGCGCGCATTCGGGTCTACGCTCCGATCGACACGACGCTGCACAGCATCGCCGACCGGCTGCAGACCATCCAGCGCCGGAACTTCTATCAGCTCTCCGCCGAGGCGACCCATCGCGGACGCTACTACCACGAATATACCATGTCCGTTGACGTCACCCGCGACAGCCCGACCTGCCAGCCGCCCACCGAGGATGCCGAGGAAATCGTGGCCGAGGTGCTGCGCGATTTGGCCCGCTGGCTCTACCGCCAGCTTCAGGCCGAATACGATCACCTCACCTCGGATGAGGTGATCGAAGAGGGGATCATCGTCAACGCGTATACCTTCACCGAAGAGGGGCGGCGTTTCGGGTGAGTGCGCTGCTTTCGAAGTACTTTCCCGACCGAGCCCTTGATTTGTACGTCAATGTGGCGTACATGTTGGATGCAAACAGGAGGCGGCCATGCTTGGTTTCCACGACACCACGCGCGCGATCGATGAGCGTAACGAGGCCCGGATGAATTTCCGGACGAAGCCGCGCATCAAAACAGCGATTCAGCAGGCGGCGGCGCTTTCTGGCGTCGACGATTCCGTTTTCACCATGAATGCCGCCTACCAGGCAGCGCTGGCAACGATTGCAGCGCATGAGCGGACGGTGCTGCAGCCGGTCGATCATGACGCCTTTTTCTCGGCACTCGATGCTCCGGCAGCGGCGACAGACGCCTTGCGCTCGGCCTTCCGTCGGCATGGCAAAACGGTTGTGTCGCAGTAGATGGCTGCATCGCAACCGGCCTCTTACATCATCGAGCCGTTCGATCCAGAGAGACATGATCGAGCGGCTTTTTCTTGCGGCGTCGAACAGGTCGACAACTACTTCCAGAAGACGGCCAACAAACTCGCCAAGGCGGACAATGTTCGTCTTTATGTGATGGTCGATCCTGGCGGCACGGTTGTCGGTTTCTATGCTCTCAATGCGCACGCCGTTCACTTTGCGGATTTACCTGCAAAGTTCGCGCGGACACGTCCGTCCCACGGTAACATCCCGGCGGCATATATCTCGATGATCGGGCGTGATCAGAAGTTCAGCGGGGGCGGGTATGGCGGCGATTTGCTTGTCGATGCGCTCCGCCGGATTGCGATTGCCTCAGATGCCATTGGCGTTGCTGTCGTCATGCTCGATGTCCTCGACTGTGGCGATCCCGACCGCGTGGCCCGCCGCAAGACGCTATACGAAAGCTACGGCTTTCTACCGCTCGCATCGAACCCGCTGAGGATGTTCTTGCCAGTCAGCGTCGTTCGAAAACTCATTGCAGAAGAGTAAGCCGTGCAGATGAAGGACGCGGCGCCTGCCGATCTGGCCGGGCTCGAACAGGCGGTCGGCCGCGGTTGAACCGCTGAAGAGCCAAGCTGCCAGCCTGTAGGTTGGCAACAACGCTCAGTTTGCCAACCTAGGGTGTGGCAAGAGTTCCGGACGGCCGCACAGGGCGTCGCCAGCCGGTGCCGTCTTCACCTGTTTCCGTCGATCCACTTCGACATCAGCCCCTTGTCGCGAAAGCACTCCTCCGGCACGGCCCGCCGTTTGATCCGGGCGAGTTTTTCCGCGAAGGCCACCTGCTTCGAGGTCGGCCGCTGGTCCACCTCAGACATCGGCTTCATCCGGGCTTGCGCGTCGATCCAGCCGCTCAAGGTCCGGCGGTCCTGCTGCACGTCCCACGGCAGAAGGGTGCCGTTGCGCAGGGCGAGCGATCGCGCATAGGCGATCTGCTTGGGTGTTGCGGGCAGCGCGTTCGCGGTGCTTTCCATGGTCGATCTCCCCTGCTGGCGTGGTTCTCAAGATAGAACAAAGCGGGAACAAAATCAAGCCGGGCGCCGGGAGACCAGAGGGTCGAGAGGGAGAGATGGGTCGGGAAAGGGCAGGCCTGAGGGTGCCCGAGAGAGGGTGTCCGGGCTGGCCCTATCCCTCATTCCGGAGTTTCCCGATGACCTTTCTTCCTCCTGTTGCACCTTTGCCGCCCCTTCGGCCCACGGACCCGGCGCCGGCGATCCTCGCTGTTGCCGAAGCGCTGCAGCCCGATCTGGCGCATGGCACGCCGATCGACGCTGCGCGTCTGCGGCTTGAGATGGAGCGCGCCTTTGGTGGCTCGGATGCGTCGGGCGCCTGGGATTGGAAACTCGCCTACGAGGCGGGCGAGGTGGCGCTTGTCCTCTTCCTGCGGAAATTCGGTCGCGCGCTTCTCGCCCGGGCGGGCTCGCCTGCGGCGCTGCTGCCCATCCTGACGAAGGTCGCGGATCTTCTGCCGAGCCATACCCGCCGCTCGGAGGAGATGGAGCGGTTCCAGCAATTCTCGACGCCGCTGCCGATGGGGCTGGCGGCCCTTGCCGCAGCGCAGATCACGCCCCGTGATCTGGTGCTCGAGCCCTCGGCCGGGACCGGGCTTCTGGCGATCCTGGCCGAGATCGCGGGGGGCAATCTTGCGCTGAACGAATTGGCGGGCACCCGCGCCGATCTTCTGCAACGGCTTTTCCCGGGCCGCCCCGTCACCCGTTTTGACGCCGCGCAGATCGACGATCATCTCGAAGTAAGGCTGCGCCCGAGCGTCATCTTGATGAACCCGCCCTTCTCGGCCCTCGCCAATGTCGACGGCCGCACCACCGAGGCAACGGCGCGGCATCTGCGCTCGGCGCTGGCGCGTCTTGCGCCGGGCGGGCGGCTGGTCGCCATCACGGGGGCGGGCTTCGCGCCCAACACCCCGGCTTGGGCCGAGGCTTTCGCGCGCCTCACGGAAACCGCGCATCTGGTGTTCACCGGCGCGGTCTCAGGTGCCGCCTTCGCGAGGCACGGCACCAGCTTCGAGACGCGGATCTCGGTCTTCGACAAATGCCGTGGCGGCGAGAAGGGCGGCATCACGGCTGACCTGCGTTCGCCGATGTCCCCGGATGTGGCGCATCTCTTGTCGCGGATCGTGACCGATGTCCCGCCGCGCCTCGCGCTCGATCCGGTCGAACCGGCGGGGCAGGGGCCTTCCCTCCCCTTCCGGGAAAATCCTGCCCCCGCCGCGCGCAGGATCATCACCCCCGCACGCGCGACGTCTGCGGCGCGGCCCGCACCAGTCCTGGCGCCGATCGCAACGGAGGCGCTCGACTATGCGTTGCGCGATAGCGCCGAGGATGGCTCTACGGCGCAGATGTCGGATGCGATCTACGAGACCTTCCGCCTGCAGGCCATCGAGATCCCCGGCGCGGCGGCGCACCCGACCAAGCTGGTGCAATCGGCCGCCATGGCCTCGGTCGCGCCCCCCGAAACCCAGCTACCGCCCCAAACTGCCCGCCGCCGTCCTGCGCGATGGCCTGTTGTCTGACGCTCAGCTGGAGACCGTGATCTACGCGGGCGAGGCGCATTCTGCGCATCTCGCGGGATCGTGGACCGTCGATGAAACCGGCGACATGGTCTCGGCCGCGCCCGACGATGCCGCCGACGCTGTCCGCTTCCGCCGCGGCTTTTTTCCTCGGCGACGGCACGGGTGCTGGCAAGGGCCGCCAGTCGGCCGGGATCCTGCTCGACAACTGGGCGCAGGGCCGTCGCAAGGCGCTCTGGATTTCCAAGAGCGACAAGCTTCTCGAGGATGCGCAACGCGACTGGTCGGCACTTGGTCAGGAGCGGCTTCTGGTGACGCCGCTCTCGCGTTTCGCGCAGGGGCGCGACATCCCGCTCTCCGAGGGCATTCTTTTCACCACCTATGCGACGCTGCGCTCGGAGGAGCGCGGCGCGAAGAAATCCCGCGTCGATCAGATCGTCGACTGGCTGGGGGAGGATTTCGACGGGGTGATCCTCTTTGATGAAAGCCATGCCATGGCGAATGCGGCTGTCGCGAAGGGCGAGCGTGGAGATCAGGCGGCCTCATTGCAGGGCAGGGCGGGTCTGCGCTTGCAGCACAGGCTGCCCAATGCCCGTGTGGTCTATGTCTCGGCGACCGGGGCCACGACGGTGCACAACCTTGCCTATGCGCAGCGCCTTGGGCTCTGGGGTGGGGACGACTTTCCTTTTTGCCACCCGCGCCGAATTCGTTGAGGCGATCGAGGCCGGAGGGGTCGCGGCGATGGAGGTCCTCGCGCGCGATCTGCGCGCGCTCGGGCTCTATACCGCGCGCTCGCTTTCCTATGATGGCGTCGAATACGAGATGCTCGAACATGCGCTCACCCCCCGAACAGCGCCGCATCTACGATGCCTATGCCGGGGCATTCGCCATCATCCACAACAATCTCTCCGCGGCTTTGGAAGCGGCGAACATCACCGGCGAGAGCGGCACGCTGAACCGTCAGGCCAAATCGGCGGCGCGGTCGGCCTTCGAGAGCGCCAAGCAACGCTTCTTCGGTCATCTGCTCACCTCGATGAAAACCCCCACGCTGATCAGCGCCATCGAGGCCGATCTCGCTGCGGGCCATGCGGCCGTGATCCAGATCGTCTCGACCGGCGAGGCGCTGATGGAGCGGCGCCTGTCGGAGATCCCGACCGAGGACTGGAACGACATCCGTTGTGACATCACTCCCAGGGAGTATGTCCTGGACTACCTCGCCCATTCCTTTCCGGTGCAGCTCTACGAGCCTTTCACCGACAGCGAGGGCAATCTCTCCTCGCGGCCCGTGGTGCGCGACGGCCAGCCGGTCGAATGTCGCGAGGCCGCCCGCCGGCGCGATGCGCTGATCGAAAAGCTGGCCTCGCTGCCGCCCGTGCCGGGGGCGCTCGACCAGATCGTGCAGCGCTTTGGCACCGATCTCGTGGCCGAGGTCACGGGCCGCTCGCGCCGGATCGTGCGCAAGGGCGAGGGGCACGCGGCGCGGCTCGTCGTCGAAACCCGCGCCGGTTCCGCCAACCTCGCGGAAACCGCCGCCTTCATGGATGATCAAAAGCGCATCCTGATCTTTTCCGATGCGGGGGGCACCGGGCGCAGCTATCACGCCGATCTCGGCGCGAAGAACCAGCGCCTGCGGGTCCATTACCTTCTTGAACCCGGCTGGAAGGCAGATGCAGCGATCCAGGGTTTGGGCCGCACCAACCGAACCAATCAGGCGCAGCCGCCGCTCTTTCGCCCGGTGGCCACCGATGTGAAGGCGGAGAAGCGGTTTCTGTCGACCATCGCGCGCCGTCTCGACACGCTCGGCGCGATCACGCGCGGTCAGCGTCAGACCGGCGGGCAGGGACTCTTTCGCCCCGAGGACAACCTTGAGAGCCCTTACGCCCGCGATGCGCTGCGCCAGCTCTACCGGCGCCTCTATCGCGGCGATGTGGCGGGTTGCTCGCTTGGCGACTTCGAGGATGTCACGGGCCTCAACCTGACCGATGACAACGGGCTCAAAGATGACCTGCCCCCGATCACGACCTTCCTCAATCGTCTGCTCGCGCTGACGATCGACATGCAGGCCGTGCTCTTCTCGGCCTTCGAGGAGCTGCTCGATGCGCGGATCGAAGGGGCCATCGCCGCCGGGGTCTATGACCTCGGGCTCGAGACTCTGCGCGCCGAGAGCTTTCGCGTCACGGATGCCCGCGTCATCTACACCCATCCCGGTTCCGGCGCGGAAACCCAGCTTCTCACCATCGCGGAAAAGCGCCGCAACACACCGACCGCGCTCGCGGATGCGCTCGATTGGCTCGACGACAGACAGGCACGCCTTCTGGTCAACAGCCGCTCGGGCCGGGCGGCGGTCGAGGTGCCCGCCACCAGCCTGATGCTGGATGATGGTACCATCGAGCCGCGTCTGCGGCTGATCCGTCCGACCGAGGCGGGCACGCTGCCTGCCAAGATGATGGAAGACACCCACTGGCTGGAAGCCGACCGCGCGGCCTTTGCCGCCGCCTGGACCGCGGAACTGGCCGAGGTGCCGGAGTTCTCGGAATCCACGCTCCACATCGTCGCGGGCCTGCTGCTGCCGATCTGGAAGCAGCTTCCCCAAGACGAAACCCGCGTCTATCGCCTGCAGACCGATGACGGGCAGCGTATCATCGGGCGCAGGGTCTCGCCCGCCTGGGTTGCGACTGCGTTGGCGAGCGATGCGCCGGAGCTCTCGGCGGCGCAAGTGCATGCCCTGGTTCTGGAGGGCAAAACCACCGTGCGCTTGGCCGAGGGGATGGAGTTGCACCGCTCCCGCGTTATGGGCGTCAACCGCATCGAGCTTTCTGGCTTTGCCGAGGTGCAAAAAGATCGGCTCAAGGCCGATGGCTTCTTCTCGGAGATCATCAGCTGGAAGCTGCGGCTCTTCTGTCCGACCGATGCCTGCGGCATTGCGGCGCTGGAGCGCCTGCTTGCACGCTTCCCCGTCCAAGCCCTAAATGCCCGGACGTGTTAACGAGTGTGCCTATGTCATTGGAAACCGAAGACCTTCTACGCGACCTCGCGCGGAATGCGGAAAGCGTCTGTCGCCATTATCTTCCCGCCGGTCGGCGGGAAGGGTCCTACTGGATCGTGGGCGATCTGCAAAACAACCCCGGACGATCGCTCTTCGTGCGCTTGACCGGCCCCGCCTCCGGGCCGGGCGCCGCGGGGAAATTCACCGATGGCGCGACTGGCGAACACGGCGATCTCCTCGACATCATCCGTGCGCGGACCGGGATCTCCCGCTTTCCCGATCTTCTGACCGAGGCGCGGGCGCATCTTGGCCGTCCGCAGCCGGTTCTTTCGGATGTACCGAAGCCGAGGAAAGCCAAGGACCCCGGCGGCACGCCAGCGGCGGCCGCGCGTCTCTTTGCAGCTTCGGTGCCGGTGTTGCGCACGCTTGCAGACACCTATCTCCGCTCCCGGGGTTTGACCCAAGGTGGCTTGACGAGCGCCCTACGCTTCCACTCGAAGTGCTGGCATCGAGAAGAAGGCCAGACCCGGAGCATCCCCAGACCGGCCCTGATCGCTGCGGTCACCGATGGGGCAGGGGGCTTGCAGGGGGTGCATCGGACCTGGCTTGCGCATGACGGACAGGGAAAGGCGGCTGTCAAAACGCAGCGGCGTGCCATGGGTCACCTTCTGGGCAATGCCGTCAGGCTTACCCCGCATGACGAGATCCTCGTGGTCGGCGAGGGCATCGAGACCATGCTCTCCTTGCGCGAGGCGGTGCCCGGCCTTCCGGTCTGGGCGGCGCTTTCGGCCGGTCACCTCGGGGCCGTCCTGCTGCCGGAGGGGCTGCAGCGTCTCTATATCGCCATCGACCGCGATCCGGCCGGGCAGCGCGCGGCAGAGAGGTTGAGCACCAGAGCCTCCGAGGCCGGGATCGCTTGCCAGGTGCTGGAGCCACGTCTTGGGGATTTCAACGATGATCTTCGGGCGCACGGCAAGGTGGCGCTGCGCGCGCATCTGGCAGGTCAGATCAGGCTAGAAGATCGGCGGCGGCTTTTGGCCTGAGCTGCATCGCGCAATGGGCGGTCTGGGAGCGTATGGCAGGGGGCATGCATCCCTGTCGCGGTTCTGGACCGTCGCTTTGCCTCTTTCCGGGCTTTGCTCATCCACCCGTCCCCCGCACGGCCTTCAAGAGATGGGCAGGCGGCCGTCAAAGGCGCCGCCCCTTCAAGGACGGGGGGCGACTGATTTCCGTCGGCGGCAAAGCCGCCTTTGCATCGCGAGACAAATCAGCCGCCCCCCGTCCTCCTCCACGGTGTTCCGGCCCCCGAGGGCGGGGGTGAAGGGGCGTCGCCAGTGACGGCATTTCGCTGCCCATGAAGGCCGCGCGGGGTGACGCGCGGACGAGACCGGCCCGGAGGAGAGAGACCAATGACGCTCCACACCCACGACGATGCTTATGAACCCGCCCACACCGTTTCCCAGACCGCCCATGCGCTCGAAGAGCTGCAGCTCTACGGCTACCGCCCCTTCGACGAGCCCGATCCGCGCCCGATGCCCGATGCGCAGCGCCTTGCGGTTGCCGTCGCCGACATCTTCGATGCCCTCGTCGCGACTCTCGAGGACACCCGCATGGAACCCGACCTCGAAGAAATGCTCTGGGGCCAGGTCAACCTCTTCCACCGCGCCACGGCCCGGATCGAGCGGTCGCTTGACGAGAACGAGCAGGCGCAGCGCCGCCTCCAGCGCGAGCAGGACGGTTCCGAGGTGAAATCGACCGAACTCGAGCGCCTCACGGCAGAAGGCCTGACCCTCATCGAGCGGCGCAACTGCATGGACACGATGCGCGATCACGCCGCCACGGAGTTCTCTCGTCACACGGGATCGACTTGGCGTCCCCGCACCGGCTCGATGGTGAACCGCCAGCACATGACCGCTGCGCTGATCGACAGCCGCGATTTCCTCGCCGCCAAGCGCCGCACCGAGACCGAAGTGATGCTACCCGCCGGCCCCAAGGTGGCCCTCACCGGCGGGACCGACTTCAACGATCACCGTCTGATCTGGGGCAAGCTCGATCAGGTCCGGACCAAATATCCCGACATGGTCCTGCTGCACGGGGGAAGCTTGAAGGGCGCCGAACTCATCGCCGCCAAATGGGCTGAGACCCGCGGCGTCACGCAGGTGGCCTTCAAGCCTGACTGGACCAAGCATGCCAAGGCCGCGCCCTTCAAGCGCAACGATGCAATGCTGGATGTGCTGCCGGTCGGTGTCCTCGTCTTCCCGGGCAATGGCATCCAGGAGAACCTCGCCGACAAGGCCAAGAAGCTGGGTATCCCGGTCGTGAAGTTCGAGAAGGGGGCGTGAGCCCCCTTTTTCTTGCCTGCGATAGAACATTGTGGAAACGTCGAAGGGCGCTTGATATTGTGGTTTGGAGAGAGGCGCCAACAACATGTTCGACATATCGCAGCAAATGGAAGTGTTCCTGACGACGGTCGATCTCAAGCGGATAGATCCGTCTCTCAACATGCGGCGCTTCTATCGAATGAGCGTTCAGCCGGACCTGTTTGGCGGCGCATGCCTCGTGCGGGAATGGGGCCGTATCGGGTTTCGAGGGCAGATGCTAATCGAACAGCACTTGGACGAGGGGCATGCTGTGACCGCCCTATTGAAGCTCGCAGCGACGAAGCATCGCCGAGGATACTTACGTTCGAGCTAGTTAAATCATTGTGCTTGGATGGTGCCAAGCCGTCCCTGATGTGTATTCTCGTGAGAGATCGACTTCCAAGGCGATGCTTTGAAATTCGATTGATAATCTCGATGTCGCTCCATAAGGTCAGTGCGTGCACAGAAAATGGGCGCGTATGGTAATCGTGTGCATAGAGCAAGCCGGGAGCGATTAGTGGAACACGATAGGTTGGAGCTTCGTTGGGGCGTCGAGCAGCGGCTCGAGTTCATCGAGTTTCGCCTGTTTTGGGAGGGGCATGTGAACCGAAGCGATGTCATGGAGCAGTTCGGGCTGTCGGTGAACCAGGCTTCATCCGACCTGAATCGCTACATCAGCTTCGCCCCCGACAATATGATCTACGATAAGAGCGCGCGCACCTATGTGCGCGGCTCGGGGTTCAAGTCTGTGTTCGGGAAGCTGGACGCTGGCCGCTACTTAGCCCAGCTACGCTCCCTCGAGGATGGGCTCCTCGACCGCGATGATTTCTGGACCACCGACCTGCCGGCCTTTGCCTCGACGCCAACCCCTGCGCGCGGTGTTCATCCTGAAACCTTGCGCGCGGTCGTTGGCGCCATTCGCCGCGCCGAGGCGATAGAGGTCAATTACCAATCCCTGTCCAATCCCGAGCCGCGTTGGCGCTGGATTGCGCCCCATGCCATCGCCTTCGATGGGTTTCGTTGGCATGCGCGAGCCTTCTGCATGACGGACCATTGCTTCAAGGACTTCCTGCTGTCGCGGATGCTGGAAGTGCGCGGGACCGCCGAGGCTGTGACCTCTGCCGCCGAAGACGAGGACTGGCATTCGGAGGTCACGCTGGAAGTGGCACCCCACCCGGGCCTGTCCGAGACGCAGGCCAAGGTGATCGCGCTTGACTACGGCATGAAGGACGGTAAAGCCGAGATCAAGGTTCGCCGCGCACTTCTATATTACACCCTCAAGCGCCTTGGGCTGGACACGGATCCATCCGCTAGGAAGCCGCAGGATCAGCAGATTGTTCTTCTGAACCGAGAGGTCGTCGATGCAAATTATTGACAACACATCGCGTCTGCTCGGAGATGACCTGAAGGCCTCCATTAGACGCGGGTCGCGTTTGCGGATCGCGGCATCGTGTTTTTCGATTTATGCATTCGAGGAGCTAAAAGCTGAACTCTCGAAGATCGACAGTTTGCATTTCATTTTTACGGCCCCGACCTTCGTTCCGACGGAAGTTACGGATCGTCTTCGGAAAGAGCGCCGGGAATTCTTCATCCCGAAGGCTCGGCGCGAAAACGGCCTTTATGGTACGGAATTCGAGATCCAGCTTCGCAATAAGCTAACCCAGCGCGCTGTAGCCCGTGAATGCGCAGATTGGATCCGCAAGAAGGCCAGGTTCCGCTCCAACACGAGCAAGGCGCCGATGCAGCAGTTCATGCACGTTGCAGGCTCTGATGGAGAGGTGGGATATATGCCCATCAGCGGCTTTACCGCCGTGGATTTGGGCTATCAAAAAGGCGATGCGGTCTCAAACTTCGTCACACGTTTTGACGACCCTGCGCATGCGAAGATGTACCTTCAGCTTTTCGACCAGATCTGGTCGGACCCGGACAAGGTGAAAGACGTAACCTCTGCCATTTGCGAGCATATTGAGTCCGTCTATCAGGAGAACTCTCCAGAGCGCGTCTACTTTGCGATGCTATATAGCATTTTCCAAGACTTCCTTGATGAAGTCGACGAAGATGTTCTGCCGAACGATCTTACAGGTTATCAGGACAGCCTCGTGTGGAACAAGCTGTTCAACTATCAGAAAGATGCAGCGACCGGCATCATCAACAAGCTCGAGACTTACAACGGCTGTATCCTCGCGGACTCGGTGGGCCTTGGGAAGACGTTCACTGCCTTGGCGGTGGTCAAATACTATGAATTGCGCAATCGCTCGGTCCTGGTCCTTTGCCCGAAAAAGCTCGCAGATAATTGGCGCAACTATAACTCGAACCTGACCACAAACATTTTTGCCAAGGACAGGTTCAACTACGATGTGCTATGCCATACCGATCTCTCACGGACCTCCGGCGAGTCCTTTGGCATTCCCCTCAATCGCGTGAACTGGGGAAATTACGATCTCGTCGTGATCGACGAGTCCCACAATTTCCGGAACAATGATGTCTACAAAGACCGGGAAACGCGGTATCAAAAGCTCATGAATAAGGTCATCCGCGCGGGCGTGAAGACCAAGGTCCTGATGCTTTCCGCGACGCCGGTGAATAACAAGTTCACCGATCTCCGCAACCAGTTGGCACTGGCATACGAGGGACAGTCGGAGACGCTCAGCAAAAGCCTGAAGAGTCAGGCCACCATTGAGGAGATCTTCCGACGGGCTCAGACCGCATTCAACGAATGGTCCGCTCTGCCGTCGGAGGAAAGGACCGCCGCGTCGATATTGAAGTCACTGGACTTTGACTTTTTCGAGCTTCTCGATGCCGTTACGATTGCCCGTTCGCGGAAGCACATCGAAACCTTCTACGACACAAAAGACATCGGAACGTTTCCCCAGAGACGCAAACCTCTTTCACATCATCGGCCAATCACCGAGCGAACCGACGTGATGGGTTTCAACGATATCTTCTCGCAGCTTTCGGTGCTCAAGCTGGCAGTCTATGCGCCTATCAGCTACATCCTGCCGAGCCGGCTGCGGAAGTATGAGGAAATCTATGACACGCAGACCGAGGGCGGTCGGGGCAAACTGAGGCAGGCCGATCGCGAGCGCAGCCTTCAGGCCCTTATGACGACCAACCTACTGAAACGCTTGGAGAGCTCGGTCGCAGCATTCCGGCTTACGCTTCGGTCTCTCGGTGCCAACATATCGCGCACCCTCGACGCGATAGACGATTTCGAGAAAACGGGACGTAGCGGGAGCGTAAGTGACCACCTTGCGGAGATGAGTGACTTCGACCCGGAAGACGATGATCTTTCGGGCCTCGATGAATTCACGGTCGGAAAGAAGGTGCAGATCAGTCTCGCAGACATGGACCTGCCCTCCTGGAAGCACGACCTAGCTGCCGACCTTGTCCTGATCGAAGACCTGGTCGCATCAATGGAAAAGGTCAAACCGGCGGACGACGCCAAGCTCCAGCATCTGCTTGCCCTTATCAGACAGAAGGTTGATGAGCCGCTGAATCCTGGGAACAGGAAAGTGCTGATCTTCACCGCGTTCGCTGACACCGCAAATTATCTTTACGACAACCTGGCGCCATTCGCACACCAGCTCGGACTGCATGTCGGTAAGGTCACCGGTTCGGACGCCCCCAAAACCACGCTCAAGAAGTCATACGACTTCCAGAGCGTCCTGACCTTGTTTTCTCCGCGCTCGAAAGAGAAAGCTATCGTCCTGCCAAACGATCCGGCCGAGCTGGACATCCTCATCGGCACCGACTGCATCTCCGAAGGTCAGAACCTGCAAGACTGCGACTTCCTGATTAACTACGACATCCACTGGATCCGGTGCGCATCATCCAGCGCTTCGGTCGGATCGACCGGATCGGTTCCCCAAACAGCCAGATCCAGCTGGTCAACTACTGGCCCGACATCACGCTCGACGAATACATCAACCTCAAGGAGCGCGTCGAAAACCGGATGGTGATCACTGACATCACCGCGACCGGCGACGACAACGTGCTCACGGCCAAGTCGAGCGACATCGCCTACCGCAAGGAACAGCTCAAGCGGCTCCAGGACGAAGTTATCGAGCTCGAAGACGTGAAGGCAGGCATCTCGATCACCGATCTCGGGCTGAACGACTTCCGGATGGACCTGCTCAACTACGTCAAGGCCCATGGCGAGCTCGACAACGTGCCCTTCGGCATGCATGCCGTGGTCCCCGCGCAGCCGGAGCTCGGCCTGCAACCCGGTGTCATCTTCGCGCTGAAAAACATCCACGACAGCGTGAACGTCAACCAGCAGAACCGGCTGCACCCCTTCTACCTGGTCTACATCGACGACGACGGCCAGATCGTCGCCGACCACACCGAGGTCAAGCGCTTGCTCGACCTGATCCGATCCAGCTGCAAAGGACGCATCGAGCCCATCCGAGACGTTTGCCGCATCTTCAACGAACGCACCGAAGACGGGCGAAAGATGGGCCGCTATTCCGATCTGCTCTCCAGCGCGATCCGTTCCATGATTGAGGTGAAGGAAGAGAAGGACATCGACAGCCTGTTCAGCGGCGGGCGCACCACGGCGCTGACCCATACCATCAAGGGGCTGGACGATTTCGAGCTGATCGCCTTCCTGGTCATCGAAGGGGGCGGCCCATGACCCTCTACGACTGGCCCCGCGCAAGCGCCTTCGGGCGCGTGATCCCCAAGAACAAGATCTACGAACATGCCGGGGCGAATACGGGACTCAAGGACCTCTTCGTGCGCGAGGTGGATCAGATCACCTGGTCGCACAAGCTGGCGCCCGAGACGGTCAATCTGGCGGCGACCAAGCAGGTGGCCGAGATACAGGTCTTCCGCATTACCGCGCGTACCGCGTCGCTCGACCCGGCCGTGCTGCGCGCCATCGACAAGGCCATCCCCTTTCCGCTGATCTTCGAGGTGGCACATGGTGGCCGCGTCAGGCTGGCCGCGGCCTACAAGCGGCCGAGTGAGGCCGACGGCGCCCGCTGGGTGGTGGGCGACTATTTCCAAGGGGACTGGCTGCCCGAGGACGCAGCCCGCGCGCCCCTTCCTGTAGCGCTGAACATGGGCGCGCTGTACGAGCGGCTGCTCGAGCCGCTGGTGGCCGGGCAGACGGCCCGGCTGGTCCCCGGCGTGGGCGAGGCACCGCAGACGCCCCTCAGCCCTGCCGAGGCGGACCGCCCCATGTCGCTGGAAGAGCGCATCGCGCAGGCCGAGGCGATCAAGGCGCAGACGCGCGAGGTAGAGCGGATCAAGGCACGGCTGGGGCGCGAGAGGCAATTCAACAAGCGCGTGGCGATCAATGCCGAGCTGCGCGCGGCCAAACAGGAATTGGAGCGGCTGACAGGGGCACACCCCAGCGCCGCCGCGACGAACGATTGAGAGGACGAGCATGGACAAGCTGAAGATGCACAGCCCCGACCTGAGCCAGGACAACATCGCGAAGATCCGCGAGTTGTTCCCCGCTTGTGTGACCGAGGCGCAGGACGAGGCGACGGGGGCGGTGCGTCTGGCGGTGGACTTCGATCAACTGCGTCAGGAATTGAGCGACCACATCGTGGAGGGGTCGCAAGAGCGGTATCGGCTGGACTGGCCGGGCAAGCGGGATGCATTGGCACTTGCGAATGCGCCGATCAACAAGTCGCTACGCCCCATTCCGGGTGAAAGCCTTCAATTCGATACGACGAAAAACCTGTTCATTGAGGGCGACAACCTTGAAGCGCTCAAGCTGATCCAAGACACCTATCTCGGACAGATCAAGCTGATCTACGTCGACCCGCCCTACAACACGGGCAAGGATTTCATTTATCGAGACAGTTTCGCCACGGATCAAGTGACGCAGGAAATTGCGACGGGAGAACGGAGCGAGGAAGGCGCTCGCCTTGTCGCGAACCCGGAGGGCAACGGTCGTTTCCACTCCAATTGGTTGACCATGATCGCCCCGCGCCTCCGGTTGGCGAAGAACCTGCTGACGCTTGACGGGGCCATCTTCGTGTCCTGCGATGAGGGCGAACAGCCACGGCTGCGTCTGATCATGGACGAGATTTTCGGTCAGTCCAACTTCGTCGCCGACATGGTTTGGGCAGCTGGACGCAAGAACGACTCGCGGCTGGTTTCCGTGTCGCATGAATACATCGTCTGCTATGCGCGCGATTCCGAATACCTGCGCGAGCGGGGTGACTTGGCGGCAGCGCAAGAAGGGCTGGACGAGATCTATGCGCAGTATGAGCGACTGAAACGCCAACACGGCAACGACTACAAAGCGATGACGGAAGGAATGAAGGGATGGTATCGGTCGCTGGCCGACGGTCATCCTTCGAAAGCCCACAAGCACTACGCGCACGTTGATCTTCGAGGCGTCTATTTCCCGATAACATTTCGTGGCCCGGTGGTGGTGGGCCAAAGTATGAGGTGCTTCATCCAAGAACCAAGAAACCAGTAAAGGTTCCCTCACGCGGCTGGATGACAAGCGATCCAAAGCGCATGCAGGAGTGGATTGATGACGACCGCGTTCATTTCGGAGACGACGAGAACGCAGTGCCCTGCATCAAAAGCTATCTGAAAGACAAGGAGCTCCAGACACCCTACAGCGTGTTCTATCAAGACGGCCGCGCGGCCTCGAAGCGCTTGCGGGCTCTGATGGGGGGCGACCTTTTCGACTTCCCCAAGGACGAATTGGTTCTGCAGGAAGTCATCGAGATGATGACCGAGGGCGATGACATCATCCTCGACTTCTTTGCTGGGTCGTCGACCACCGCGCATTCGGTCATGCTTCAGAACGCGAAAGACGGCGGGAACCGGAAATTCATCATGGTCCAGCTTGATGAAGTGGCGGACGAAAAGTCAGAAGCGTTCAAGGCAGGGTTCAAAACGATCCCAGAGGTCAGTCGGGAGCGTATCCGACGTGCTGGCGCGCAGGTTCTTGACGGCGAATGCCACGCAAACTGGAACCGCGATGTCGGCTTCCGGGTGCTCAAGGTGGACAGTTCGAACATGAAGGACGTCTATTACCGCCCGGACGAGTTGAAGCAGTCCGACCTGCTCGACATGGTCGACAACGTCAAGGAAGGCCGCACCGCCGAGGACCTGCTGTTCCAGGTGCTGGTCGATTGGGGCGTGGACCTGACGCTGCCCATCCGCCGCGAAACGGTGCAGGGCAAGACCGTGTTCTTCGTCGACGACAACGCCCTTGTCGCCTGCTTCGACCGCGGCATCACCGAGGATCTGGTGAAAGAGCTCGCGGGGCACGAGCCCCTACGCGTTGTCTTCCGCGACAACGGCTTCGTGTCGGACGCGGTAAAGATCAACGTCGAACAGATCTTCCGCCAGCTCTCGCCCTCCACCGACGTCAAGTCGATCTGAGGGCGCGCCATGAAGCTCAAGTTCAAGGTCCAGCCCTATCAGACCAATGCCGTCAACGACGTGGTCGACTGCTTCGCCGGCCAGCCCATGACCTCTGGCCTGACCTACCGCATCGACCCCGGCCGCAAGGCGCAGGCCAGCGCCTTCGAGGAGGGCTTCAAGAACGCCGACCTCGCCCTGACCGACGTGCAGATCCTGGAGAACATCCAGAAGGTCCAGCGGGGCCAGAACCTGCCCGTCTCGCAGTCGCTGACGGACTTCACCACCTTCAACGCCCAAGGCGCGCGTGTGCCTGTCGCAGCAACGTACAAGCGCGACGCCTTGGCCGCGACCCGCGTCCACCTAGACGTCGAGATGGAGACCGGCACGGGCAAGACCTACTGCTACATCAAGACCATCTTCGAGATGAACAAGCGCTATGGCTGGTCGAAGTTCATCATCATGGTGCCGTCGATCGCCATTCGCGAAGGGGTCTACAAGTCGCTGCAGATCACGGCCGACCACTTCACTGAAAGCTACGGCAAGAAGGCGCGATTCTTCATCTACAATTCCAAGCGCCTGCACGATCTGGAGAGCTTTTCGTCCGACGCCGGGATCAACGTGATGGTGATCAACATCCAGGCGTTCAACGCCAGCGGCAAGGACAACCGGCGAATCTACGAGGCTAGACGACTTCCAGTCGCGCAAACCCATCGACGTGATCGCTTCGAACCGGCCGATCTTGATCCTGGACGAACCCCAGAAGATGGAAGGCGCGGCGACGATGGAGGCGCTGCCGAAGTTCAAGCCGCTGTTCATCATGCGCTATTCGGCCACCCACCGTACCCAGCACAACCGCGTTCATCGGCTGGACGCGCTGGATGCCTATAACCAGAAGCTGGTGAAGAAGATCGCGGTGCGCGGCATCCAGACCCGTGGGCTGGCCGGCACCAACGCCTACCTCTACCTCGAAGGCATCGAAATCTCGAAAAAGGCCCCCGTGGCGAGGATCGAGATGGAGGTGAAGCTGGCCACTGGTGAGATCAAGCGTCAGCTGAAGCGTCTTGAGTTCCGTGACGACCTGTTCGTGAAGTCCGGCGAGCTGGACCAATACCGCGGCTTCACGATCAGCCAAATCGATGCAGTGAACGACACGGTCGAATTTACCAACGGCGAAGTGCTGAGGGCTGGTGAAGCAAACGGGGACGTCTCAGAGCGCGACATCCGCCGCATCCAGATCCGCGAGACGATCAAAGCGCATCTGGACAAGGAGAAGCAGCTGTTCGCGCAGGGCATCAAGGTCTTGTCGCTATTCTTCATCGACGAGGTGGTTAAGTACCGAGACTACGATCAGGCCGACGAGAAAGGCGAATATGCCCGGGTCTTTGAGGAAGAGTACGAGCTGCTGAAGGCCGAGTATCTGTCGGAGCTCGCAATCGACAACGAGGCGTACCGGAAATACCTCGAGGGCATCGCTTCGGTCAAAACCCACAACGGGTACTTCTCGATCGACAAGAAGACGAACCGCCTCAAAGATCCTGCTGTTGGTGCCCGCTCTGTGGATTCCGACGACGTGGAGGCCTACGACCTGATCCTCAAGGACAAGGAACGCCTGCTTTCCTTCGCCGAACCCACCCGGTTCATCTTCTCGCACTCGGCGCTGCGCGAAGGCTGGGATAACCCGAACGTTTTTGTCATGTGCATGCTGAAGCACAGCGCCAACACCATCTCCAGGCGCCAAGAAGTGGGGCGTGGCCTGCGGCTGAGCGTCGACCAACACGGCGACAGGATGGATCACCCAGCCGTTGTGCATGACATCAACGTGCTGACTGTGGTGGCGAGCGAGAGCTACAAGGATTTCGTGGCCGGGCTTCAGCAGGAGATCGCGGAGACCCTCTCGTCGCGCCCGAAGCAGGCAACGCAGGCATACTTCGAAGGTAAGCTACTGCAGACGGATCATGGGCCAGTGCCACTCACCGCGGATATGGCCGCTGGTCTAGAGTTTTATCTGGTGCAGAACGGGTACGTCGACCGCCACAAGAACATCGTTGAAAAGTATCACGATGCAAAGAAGACAGGGGTGCTGGCCGATCTTCCCGACGACTTGAAGCCGCATGCGGAACAGGTGTTCCGGCTCATCGATAGCGTCTTCAGCGACGCGCAATTGCCTAAGGTCGATGACGGTCGTAAGCCAAAGACCAATCCTCTGAATGCGAATTTCGAGAAGAAAGAGTTCCAAGAGCTTTGGGCGCGCATCAACCGGAAAGCGGTCTACCAGGTCGAGTTCGACTCGGTCGAGCTGATCCGCAAATGCGTCAGCGCGCTGGATAGCCAGTTGCGGGTTACCCCGTTGCAGTACACGGTTCAAATCGGCGTGCAAAACGACGGATTGACCGACGGCCAACTGCGAAGCGGTGACGGATTCAAGGTCACGAACACGACCACCAGCCATGGCGGTTCTGTCCACTCTTTGGTGAAGTATGACCTCGTGGGCAAAGTGGCCGAGAACGCTCAGCTAACCCGAGACACGGCTGCCTCCATCCTGGGCCAAATCACACCAGCGGTTTTCGAGCAATTCACCAAGAACCCCGAACACTTCATCGCCGAAGCGTCGCGTATCGTTTCTGAACAGAAGGCGACGATGGTGATCGAGCGCCTAGCCTATGATGAAGTCGACGAGCGGTACGACGTGGATATTTTCACCGCCAACCAGACCGGCCAGGATTTCTCGCGGGCAACGGCGAAGCTGAAGAACCATGTCTATGACTACGCGATCACGGACTCGGACGTGGAAAGAGCGTTCGTGCGGGAGCTGGATACAAGCAGCGAGGTCGTGGTCTATGCGAAGCTGCCACGTGGTTTTTTAATCCCAACTCCTGTCGGGGATTATAACCCCGATTGGGCAATATCCTTCAAGGCTGGCAGCGTGCGGCACATCTACTTCGTGGCCGAGACGAAGGGCACGATGTCATCGATGAAACTGCGGGAAATTGAAAAGACCAAGATCGAATGCGCCCGAAAGTTCTTCGATGAGATCAGCGCGAGAGCGATGACTGACAGGGTTAAGTATGATGTTGTTACGGACTATCCGAAACTCATGGATATTGTCGGGCGACCTGCGTGAAGATTTTGCGATAATGGTTCAGCCAATACCTAGTGTGGCGCCGCTCGCCGGTTCGGTTGAGCGCACCTTTCTCGACCAGGTCCTGTAAGTCGCGGGTCGCGGTTGCGCGTGAGGTTCCGGTGATCTTGAGATAGTTGTCGGCGCTGAGGCCGCCTTTGAAACCGCCAGGGCCTTCGCGAAACATTCGAGCGATGGCTTTGGCCTGGCGTTCGTTCAGCTGATCTCTGTGCCGATCGTAGAAATGCGCCTTGCTGATGAAAAACCCCACCCGGTCGAGCGTGACCTGTTGGGCCTTCAAGACAATCTCCGCGAACCAGACGAGCCACTCGGTCACATCGAGCGTTTTCTGATGCTGCTCGAGCAGATCGTAGTAAGCCTTGCGCTCTTTCTCGATGGTGAAGGCGAGCGAGATGAGGGTTGGCTGGCCGATGTTCTGCGCAAGTGACTTCTCAGCGAGGGCGCGGCCGAGGCGACCGTTGCCGTCTTCGAATGGATGGATGCTTTCAAAATAGAGATGGCTTAGCCCTGCGCGCGTCAGGGCTGGAAGCGGTTCTGCGCCTCCCGGCCCGGTCTTGTTGAACCAATCCGCGTATCGCTCCATCTCGGGCATGACCCGAGTTGATGGGGGCGCCTCGAAATGGATCGTCGGCCGGTCGAGGCGGCCGGAAACGATTTGCATTGCCTCAGCATGCTGCCTGTAGGCCCCTACGGTTTCCAAACGGCGGTCATGGGACAGGAGCATCCGATGCCAGCGGTAAAGCGTCTCGTGGGTCAGCGGGTCTGCAAAGCTGGAGTAGAGATCGACCATCATTTCTGCGACGCCTTGTTCGCGTGGTTTCGCTGGGTGGCTGTCCGGATCCAGCCCCAGATGGCGGCGCAGGGAAGACTGGACACTGAGGCGGTCGAGAATTTCGCCTTCGATGGCGCTCGTCTGCATCGCTTCCTCGCTGAGCAATTCGATGCGGAGTTGCGCGCGCTCGGGTTGGCCGATGTGATGGACTGCGCCGAGGATTTCTCCGGCTGACAGCAGAAACTTCTGCTCGAGGGGGGTCAGGGCAGAGGCGTCATACCGGAAATCCGGCCAATCGGGCTGCGTCCAGTTCCAAGCCATGAGTTATAGAGAATCCTTCTATGCCTCATAGAGGGTGCATTTGTGATGCATAAAAGTCAACGCTATTGCTCAAACGACCTGTTTTGGCGGGACAGCTCGCAAGCAGAAGGAGGAGCTGGTCCAGCGCCGAACGCCGCGGAGAGTTGCATAACATCTATTGTGCGCCAAAGCTGCCTCGAAAGTTACATCCAGCGACGCCCCAAACCCGGGGGTCATGGCCAGGATCCTTGGCGCGCCGAGCTCGGGTGAGATTCTCGCCATCCCTTCAAGCCCGGCGGCCGGGCTTCACTTCCTCTGGCGCTCGCAATTCGCAAATCAACGCGGCAGAGCACCCAAGGGCCATGTGCAGCAAAAAAATAATTTGTCGCACATAGGATGATGTGCGACAAATTTGAAATCGTTGCACACGAGGTCCCTCATGGAGATCATCTCACACAGCCAGATCGCACAGGCCGCTTATCAAGACCTGCTTCGGCTGCATCACGACGAGCGCGTGGCGGCGGTGACCGGCACCATCGAAGAACGCCATCGCG
Organism: Rhodobacter capsulatus; assembly: GCF_052363175.1. Taxonomy (GTDB): domain Bacteria; phylum Pseudomonadota; class Alphaproteobacteria; order Rhodobacterales; family Rhodobacteraceae; genus Rhodobacter; species Rhodobacter capsulatus_D. Next base: position 38,810 of record NZ_CP198945.1, on the reverse strand, counting down.
GCGGACGAACCTATCTTTACGAGCGGTTTCGGCTCGGGACGGAGGCCCGCAGCCGCTATCTCGGCGAGGACACTCCCGAGCTTCGCGACCGGCTGGCGCGGGCGGCGGCGCTGAAATCCGATGCACAGGCGCGACGCCAGAGGATGACCCGCCTGACCCGCATCCTGCGCGCCGAGGGCTACATCGCCACCGATCGGGACACCGGCTCTTTGTTCCTCGCTTTCGCTCGGGCGGGGATGTTTCGCCTCGGCGGGACATTGATCGGAACAGCGGCCTTCGCGCTCTACCAGGGCGAACTCGGCGTGCGGATGGATGCGGAGCGGCTGGCACAGACCGGCGATATCGACTTGGCGAGCTTCCAGCGGCTCTCGGTCGCGCTGGAAGACAAGGTCGAAGAAGATCCGGGCGACATCCTCTCGGCGCTGAAATTCGATCCCGTGCCGGGGATATCGGACCGACAGATATGGAAATGGCGGCAGAGCCGGTCGGAGGTGATGGTCGAGTTCCTGACGCCCGCGTTCGGCGACGAGACGGTGAAACCCCTGCCCGCGCTTGGGGTCTCTGCGCAAGCTCTGAACTATCTCAACTACTTGATTGCAGAACCGATCCCGGCGATCGCACTCTATCGCTCGGGCGTGCTCGTGCAGATCCCGCGCCCCGAGCGCTTCGCGATCCACAAGCTGATTGTGGCCGACCGGCGTCGCGAAGGGTCGGATCGCGGCAAATCCGCGAAGGACCGGGCGCAGGCCGCCTTCCTGATCGAGGTGCTCGCGCAAGACCGCCCCGACGAGTTGGCCGAAGCCTGGGAGGATGCACGATCCCGCGGCCCGCGTTGGCGCAAGCGCCTCGACGCAAGCCTTGCCCGAATGGCCGAGACGGCAGATAGGCTCGCGAAACTGGGCTAGGCGCTGGCCCGGGGAGCAGCTCAAGCTCGGATCATTGGTCGCCGAGTGTCGTGCCCCATCGTTGCGGATCGTTTCCGCCGTTGTCGGTCTGTGGCGGAGCGCCCCAACCGCCACCTTCTCCCCTTCCCGGGTGCTTTTCCCATCACCGGCCGCCCGGTCTCCAGCTGTTCAGTGCCATGCCGGTCCATGAGGATCCCTCATCCGGCGTTCTTCGCCATCCCTCGGCCTTCCGGGCGCGGCCGTAGAGAGGGGCTCTGGCCGCGTTGGTGGATGCCGCCCAGGCCGCGCGCGGGCGGGGCCGTCGTTGCCGGGGCGGGATGAGCGGGTCTGCTGGCTCCCCTGGGCCGCCGTCGCTCGGCACATCCTTCGACGCACAATCTAAGCCTGTTCGGGTGCGCGCGCCCGCTCCGGTCCGGCCGTGTTGGCCTGCGGCCCTGCGCCACCCGGACCTCGGGGTTTCCGGCTCGGTTCCCGCGCCGTGCACGCCGCGCCCGACAGGCTTCTTCCGGGTCTTGTCGAAGGGACGGCCCCGGCGACAGGACACACAGGAGAATTCTCATGCAAAACATCGTCATCCTCGCAGGCAACATCGGTCAGGCCCCGGAGGTCCGCGCGACCCAGGGGGCTACCCGGATCACCAACTTCAGCCTCGCCACCTCGCGGCCGCGGCTTTCGGAAGGCCGGGTGCTGCGCGACGAGAACGGCTACCGGATCATGGACACGGAATGGCACCGCATCACCTGCTTCAACGGTCTGGGCAAGACGGTGGCGGAGCACTGCGAGAAGGGGATGAAGGTTCTGGTGCAGGGGCGCATCCACTACACGAAATGGACCGATGCGGCGGGCGTGGATCGCTACGGCTGCGAGATCATCGCGGAGCGGGTCGACTTCTTGAGCCGCCCGAAGGCTGCCGAGGGCGAAAGCCCCGAGTTCATCGACCGCGACGACGAGATCCCGTTCTGACGAACGGGGCCTCGGCCAAAGCCCGGCGGGGAAACCTGCCGGGCGTGATCTGCCGCAAGGCGGCACTTTGCCTCGCGCGGCATAGCGTTAGGCGTCCACGCGAGGAGCGGGCTTGATCGAGAAGATCGCCCTGACACCCGATGCGGATGCCGCGATTTTTCGTCGTGCGACGGTAGGCTGGGCAAAATGCAAGGATCCAAGCGGTTGGCGAGGCTGTGAGGCGATTGACGATGGTTGCGAGGTAGGATTTGAAACTGCGATCCTCGGGTTATCAGGGCCTGCCCGCACCCATAATAAAGGCGCTATTTCATAGAGGTAACCAGTTTTCACGCTCGCAACTTCGTCGTCGGATCGCACAGATCATCCGCAAGCCTATGGAAAGAAACGAGAAGCCGCCAGCCTCGGGCGCGGAAACTTATGGCCGGAGGTCATTGCAGCGCTGCTTGGCGTACTCCCGTGCTGAAAATGGCAGGCCATCAGTCGCGGGGCTGGGACCCTTGATCCATGGATCTTCGCCGAATGAGGTGAACTGATCGTAGAGTTCGTCGGCCGTTTTGGCGGGGTTGTTCCTCAGGAAGTCATCCACGATCTTCCTGCATGCGGCTACGGCCGCATCAAAGCTGTCGAAGGTCCCCAGACAATACCGCTCGTCTTCATCCATGAAGTGGAAGTTGTCATCGACGAAAACGGTCCACTTTCTTTCCGTCATCGCGCCCCCAGTTAAGCAAAAGGTCTCCCCACGACGGTATTTGGCATGGACATGCCGATCAAGGGGTGGGTGGTGCCGCCATTCACGCGGGATACCAACATGGTCATCAGCGAGTTGGAGAACGATGTGGATGCAGTTGCTGGGCTATTGTCGAAGTTGGATTTTCCGAGCGATCAACACCTCGTGGGCTCCCATGCTGCCAAAAGCACGGTGGCAATGGAGACGTGCTTTGGCCCGTCCGTCAGGCGCCAGGGATGTTCAGACGGCCTGCTCTCCCTCGCGGCGCGCCATGTCGGTGAATTCGCGGAAGCGGGTGCCATCGTGGCTCAGCGTGCCAACATGGCCCCAGTTCACCTCCTCTTGGCTGCAACCGAAGTTGTCGGCGCTCATTCCCGCACCACCTTGAAACTCTTCGCTCGGCGCTTGTTGGCGGTGTACCAGACAATCTTGCGCTCCTTCGATTGCGAGAATTCGTAGACGACTCCGAGCACGACCTTCTGATCATGCGGATCGAGCATCCATTCGACGGGCAGGCCGATGTCGATCGCCTGATGCGGCAACGACGGTGGTGCAGACTTTTTCTCATCACTCATGACTGGTCCCTCGATGGATTTCAGAAGCCGGATTCGGCAAGTGCGGCGTCGAAAGCCGCTTCGAACCGTGCCCGAAACGCCGGCCCCATGGCGCGGCCGAGGCCGATGATGCCGAGCGGGTCGTGCCGCGCGCTGAGTTCGGCAACGAAGGTTTCGGGCAGGGTCAACGTCACGCTGGTTGGATGCCGTCCTCTGGCGCCCCGTCGTTCGCAGACCTCCGGCCAGCCGGTGTCTTTCCAGTCGCGGCAGAGATCATCCCGCAGCCCCTGCGCGACACGCCGGATCAGGAAGGGGACCGGGCATCGCGCGGCTTTGGCCCAGGCCTCGACGCGCGGCGCCTGCGCTGCGGTGAGTGAAACGGCGACGTAAACGACCGTCGTCTTTCCCGCGCCTTGAGGCGTGTCGGGTGTCTCTGCCTCGTGGTTTGCAGCAACCCCTGCAGCGGCCGCGCGCTCCTCGATCGCTGCCGAAGCCATCGCGCCGAAACCTGCCTCCCTCCCGGCTTCCACCCCGGTCGCAAGCGCCGAGGTCTCCGGTTCGCGGGCGTTTGCCATCGGCGAGCGGCCTCCCTTCGGATTGCTCTCGCTCTCGCCAAATCCGAGCGTCGCGGAAAACCCTGCATCGCGGCGAATGACCCGCATCATATCCTTGCGCGGGGCCATCACGCGACCTCCATCGGAACGGCGATCATCCGGTCGATCTCGTCGAGCAGCTCGGCTGCCTCCTTCACGGCATTGAGCACATGGGTGGCAAGGCCGCGGTTTGGGGTATGCTCCGCGATCTTGCCCAGCAGTCCTTCGCGATCCATGCGGACATAAGCGGTGCGGTTCGACAGGAACGCCTCGCAGGCGGGCAGGGCGGCGAACAGTTCCTGCGCCACGGCCCGTTCCGCTTCCGAGACACGCAGGGGCACCCGGTTCAGGATCACGGAAAACCCCGGCAATTCCTCGGGGCGATCGACCCGGCCGCGCAGGTTCATGTACCAGCTGGCCGTTTCTCGGGTTTCGCTCAGATCGCCGCGCGACAGCATCATGGGCGAGACGATGCGATGCGCGGCGATTGCAAGCATGTCCTGCGCGTCCGCCCCGCCGCCGAACGTGTCGATCAACACCAGATGCTCCTGGTCGGGTTGTTCATAGATCTGGGCGATGGCCTCAGTGATCTCGAAAGCATCGAGCGAATGCACGACCTCGACGAGGGGCGACCAGTTTCCCGCGGTGCGTCCGGCGGCCATCCAGTGCAGGCAGGAACGCGAGGTGTCGGTGTCGAAGATCGTCACTGTTTCCCCCCTCGCGGCAGCGGCCGAGGCCAGCGCGCGGCAGAGCGTGCTTTTGCCCGACCCGCCTTTTCGGTTCATCACCAGAACGACGCGTATCCCGTTACTCATGAAACTTCCCTCATCTTGCGGCGTGCCGAAGGCATTTATCTGATCGCGGAACACCGTTTGAATTATTCACCGCGTGAATATCGAAATTCATCCCGCGCAATGCGAATTGCGCAGAACATAAAGCGGAAAGCGAAAGCCGTTTGACTTATCGCGTCTCGCTTTTATCTGATATCATCTTGCGGTTGACGTTTTGCGCGCTGCAGAGCGCACGTCGCTGATGCCTGACTACGCATCTCACTCGTCCTTTCACGGGCCCCGGTCTAGGAGTGGCGGGGCACAATTGCGCCATAACAACATGTTACGGCGTAGATTTTTATCACATTGATTGCCTCTCCCGGTGGAGGGAGGGACGTTTGCGCGAACAGCTTGTCGTGATGAGGGAGCCGCGAAAAGCGTTCGGTGATCGGCGGCTTACCTTGCGTCAACGTCTTTCGCAAGTGTGCTGAATCGCCTCATGGTTGCGATTGCAAAAGGGAGAAAGATAAGAGTAAGGGTGGTGGCAGGAAATGCGTGATGTCTACAAAAAATAATGAGTGTGACGGTGAAGAAAAAAGCCCTTCGAGATAATGCGCCTGAAGCTCCCTCTGGCCCGCGAATTGCGCCGGAGCGGACGGTGGCGGAGCCCGGTAGGGAAGGGGGCGCCCGCCCGGGTCGGGGACGGCCCCGGAAGGAGGGTTGCGGGCAGGTGGTCTCGTGCCGGTTGCCGGCGGAAGAGGTGGTCGCTTTCGATGCGCTCTGCGACCAGCTTGGCGTGAAATCCCGATCGGACGGGATCCGTGCGATCATCCGTATGAGCGCGGGGTTTCTGGAGTTCGGCCCGGAAGATGCGGCGCGGCTCGATGGCATCCAGCGCGAGTTGCACAAGATCGGGGTCAATGTGAACCAGATTGCGCTGGCGGCGAACCGGGGCAGGGTGTCGATGGTCAAGGAGCAGTGGGCCGCGATCGACGAATTGCGTCAGAGGTTGCCGCTGCTGCGCTCGACCCTGTCGCAGGTGATCAGCGAGCGGCGTCGGCGGGGCGTAACGCTCTACCGGAAGTTTGTGGCAGAGCATCAGGGGCACCAAATTGGCTAAGCTTGCGACGCGGCCCGGCCGAGGTGTCGTTGACGCCCTGCTTGGCGATCTTGATGTGTTGCGACCGCAGCGGGGGCGTGCGCGGGGAACGAGTGGGGCAGGGTTTGTGCGCTTTTCGCCCCGGGCGGCGCAGCTTTGGCGCTTTGCGCTTGGATCGAACGCGGCGGTGATCAAGAAGATCAATCGGGGCGGGACGCATAGTGCGAAGGATCTGCGGGCGCAGTTCGATTACCTGTTCTCGAAATCCGAGGCGATCTTTGGCAATGCCGTCTCCCATGATCCGAACGCGCGCGGCCTTGCCGCCGACGAGCGCCGCGAGATCGCGGAGACCTGGGGCGATGACTGGCACGGGGCGCCGAAGAACGGGCACACCACGCATCTTCTGCTCAGCTTTCCCTCGCATGTCGCGCCCGGCAAGGCGAAGCTGATCGCCGAGACCTGGGCCTTCGAGATGTTTCAGTCCGGGGCGCATCAGGCGGAGGAATGGGCCTATGTCGCGGCGCTGCACACCGACCGCGCGCATCCGCATGTGCATGTTGTGGTGAACAACCGCGGCCTGATCGATGGGCAGTGGTTCTACATGGCCCGCGAGCATGCGTTCAATCTCGACATGATGAAAACCCGGATGGTCGAGATCGCGGCGGAAGAGGGGGTGTTTCTCGATGCCACCTCGCGGGCCGAGCGGGGGATTCTGAGCTACGGTCCGAGCCGGTCCGAGATCGAGCGGGCGAAGGCGCAGGGCCGTGCGCCCGAGGAGAGGATGCGCGAGGGTCGGGCGCTGGATGAGGCCCTGTCGAGCATGACCCGCTCCGCCGAAACCCTGCGCGGGCTTGCACATCTGGCGGCCTTGACCGGGCTCGACGAGATCGCCACGCGGATCGGTGCCGCCGAGGCGGCCTTGGTCCGTGGCGGTATCGTGAGTGCTTTCCCCTGCCGCCGAGCACCGCGATAGCCGTTTCGATCTCGAGCGGCATTTCGAAGGTTGGATGGGGCAGGCGCTGGAACGGATCGGGGCACGGCCGGAACAGGAGCAGCTGGTGCTGCGCAAGGAATTGTGCGGCCATGCCCGCGATGTGCTGCATGCGCTCGGAGACCGACGCGGGGCGGAGTTGCTGGAGATGCCGGCGCGGTCGAAGATCTACGGCCGACCGATGCTTTTGCGGCACGAGGACGCGGCACAGCAGTGCCTGCCGGACAAACGTGATCCGGCTTTGGACATCAGCGAAAAAGATATCGGCGCTCGGAGTTCAGATTGGTCTCGAACCCCGGCAGTTGAGAGAGCGTATCGACCGCGGCCCCGCGAATGCCTTCGAGGAACGGCTTTGGGTTCGGGACGATCTGCGCGCTGTCGCGGCGCATCGGAACCTCGATCTCAAGGACCGGAAGCAGAGGGGGCTGGCCGGCTTCACGCTCCGGCAGTTCCATGAACAGGCCGAAGCATTGATCGACGCCGGTCACCGGCGCGAAGCCGATGCGCAGTCCGCGCGGCTCGTCGGCGCGATGCGCGCGATGGCCCGGACAATTGCGGCGACCGGCACGGTGTGTTTCGGGTCGGACGAGGAGGCGGAACGCTTCGCGGCGGATCTGCGCCAGAGATATGGGAAAGGTATTGCGACGGATCTGGCGGCGGGGCGGACCGACGCGCTGATGCAGGACTTTCCGGAAAGGCGGGAGAGGCAAGCGGTGGCGCTGGCGGTCGTGAGTGCGGCGCGGGCCCATCCCGGCATGGGCGTGACCTTGCGGGAGGCAGAGCGGGCGGAGGTGCGACACCGCAACGAAGATCGGGAACTGGAATAGAAGCGCCCTGTTGCCTACTTTGCAAACGAATGCCCTGACCGGTCGATGCCGCCTCTGTTGCAGCTCTGATGTTCTTGTGACCCCTCGGGGGGGGCGTTCGCCTCAGGAGGCATGGTCCCGATGAGGATTGTTGTCCGGGGGATGGAGATCCAAATGGATGCGACGGCAGTTTTGCTATTCGGTATGGTCATCTTCCTGTTCTGGATCTCGATCTGGGTTCCGGCAACGATGGCGGTGGAGCGTGGCAGGTCGGTGGTCGGATGGCTCCTTCTGACGCTGTTCTTCTCGCCCATGATCACCATCATTGCGCTGCTGGTTCTGGGGCCCACGGTCGAAAAGGCTCTGGAGCGGTTGAACAGGAGATAGCGGAGGCTGCTCCCCGTAGGGGCTTGCGGGTGTCGTTCTTGCGAGCGTCTTACCGAAAAAGGTAAGATTTCTGCTTTCGGATCGCCTCCTGCCTCATTTTATCGAAAAAGATAAGATGGCTTGAGGAATGCGCCCTGGAGTGCTATTTTTATCGAAATCGGTAAGGTGGCCCGGATGCCTGATCACACAGATGAGCTGGACGCCCTTCTCGGGCTTATCGGGAGGCGCCTGCGTGCCGCGCGGGTGGCGCAGGGGCTCAACCTCGAGCAGCTGGCGCGTCTGACTGGCATCAGCGCGCCAGCGCTGTCGCTGATCGAAACCGCCAAGCGCGATGCCCGGGTGACGACCCTTGCAAGGATTGCCCGCGCCCTGCGCGTGCCTCTTGCCGATCTTCTGGAGGATCGCACATCAAGGCCCGGTGAAGCCGGTGGGTCGAATGGCCAGGGCTATGACCTGGGGGATTATCGGTGAGCGTGAGGGTTCCGATCTGGTTCGACGCGCTCGAGGTCGGGCAGATCGAGGTGGCCGCCGACGGGTCTCTCACTCTGCACTATGCCGCGCGCTGGCTGCAGACGGCGGGCGCCTTCCCGCTCTCGGTAACGATGCCGCTGCGCGCCGAGCCCTACTGTTCGGAAGCGCCTGGCTTGCCAATCTGCTGCCCGAAGAGGAGCAACTGGCGGGCCTGACACGCGCCCTTGGTCTCGATCAGGCGGATGTTCTGGCACTGCTGCAAGAGATTGGCGGCGATACGGCGGGGGCCTGCTCGTTCGGGGTGCCGACGGACCGCAGCCGGTGGTCTTACATGCCCCTGACGCAACTCTACCGGACCGATGATCCGGAAGAAGCGTTGGAACGCCATTTCGAAGATCTCGGGCGCAGGCCGTTTCTGGTCGGGGAAGACGGCGTGCGGCAGTCCTTGGCGGGCGGGCAGAAAAAATCGGCGCTGAGTGTTCTGGGGCCGGATGGCGCCCCGGTGCTGCGCTTGCCGCAGAAAGGGGACAGGCTGGCGGTGCCGCGCAACGGGGCGCCCTCAACCTTGATCGTGAAGCCGGACAACCCCCACCTGCCCGGCATCACCGAGAACGAGGTCTGGTGTCTGCGGATGGCTCAGGCGATCGGCATCGAGGCGGCGCAGGCGACGATCCTGCAAGCCTCGAAGCGCGCCGCGATCGCCGTGTTGCGCTACGATCGAAGGCTGGGCCGCGGCGGTCAGATCAACCGCCTGCATCAGGAGGACTTCGCTCAGGCCAATGGCCTGCCGCCGGCGCGCAAATACGAGCGCGGCACGCGGCCGGGCCTTGATCTCAAGACGCTGCTCGCGACGGCGCGCCATTGCAGCGCAAAAGACGCCCTCGCATTGCTCGATCAGGTCATTTTCAACATCCTCGTGGCCAACACCGATGCGCATGCGAAGAATTATTCGCTGCTCCTGCCCGTGGGGTCTGCTCCGAGCCTCGCGCCGCTCTATGACGTCTCGACCGTACTCCCTTGGCCGCATGTCGTGCAAAGCTATGCACAGAACATTGCTGACAAGAGGCGCACCCCGAACATGATTGCAGGCCGCCACTGGGAGGCGCTCGCCCGCGCGAACGGCTATCGGCCGAGCGATGTCAAGGCTCGGGTCCGTCAGCTGGTGGATGCGCTTGTGGCGAAAAGGGTCGCTGTTTCCGCCGAGGTTGCGGCGCTGCGAGGGGCCAGCGAAGGATATGTGGTGCAGACCGCCGAAGCTGTCGAGGCGAACGCGCTACGCATGGCGGGGCGGTTGTAGATCCGGCGCCAAGGCCTTTCAGTAAAGCACCTTTATCTTCAGACCTCTGTCCGAGCGAGCCGGGTTGAAGCGGCCCCTCACGCACCACGCCGCGATGGCACAGATCACCCTTTTGAGACGGGTTATGCCTCGCGCAGCATGGCTCCCCGGGCCGCCGCATATGGTGGTGCGCGGCCCGCCAGATCGACGTACCCGGCCCAAGGCGGACATTGATACCGAGTGCGAGAAATGCTTTGAACAGCCAAACCCGCTCTTCGAAACGTTTGGCGAGTTTCAGTTGGCTGACCACCACCAGTCCGATATCGCCCCGAAGTTCCTTCGTACTTTGCTGGTACTATCACGTTTCCACTGGGAAGAACGACGTCCCTGCGGTAATCACTGACTTGAGCGAAGCAGGAGATACGACCGCCGCACACTTCAATGCGCACCTTTCAAGGGCCTTGACGGCGTCGCCCAAAGCAACAGTCGGGGGAAACGGCGTGACCGGAAGCAAATGGCCGCGGGGTGCGGAGTGGCGTAAGTGGGACCTGCATGTCCACAGCCCGGCATCGCACGGGTTCACCGGCGACTATAACCAGTTCATCATCCAGCTCGGCAACGCCGATTGCGACGTGATCGGCATCAATGACTATTTCTCGGTCGCGGGCTACCGCGAAGTAGTCAACCGGTTGGCAGATCCGGCTCGTGACACGGAAGGTAACGCAGCCTACCGCGACGCCTTGGAAAAGCTGCGCAGAAAGATTCTGCTGCCGGTCGTCGAGTGCCGCATGACGAATGTGCTGATGAATAAGCAGGGCAAGGGTGGCCAGCGTCTAAACTTCCACCTGATATTCGACCCGGCGCTCGATCCGGAAGATATCGAGACTTTCCTCAAGAATCAGCAGGCAGGCGGCAGCTCGATCGGCGGGCGCTACGCCAGCAGCGAGTTCCTGCTCAGCGTGCAGGTAGATTTCAACGAAATCCTGAAGAAGCTGCGCACGGACGGCAGTTTCCGCGGCCGGTATCTCGTCTGGCTGCCCTATGACGAATATGGCGGCATCGACAACATCGACCCAAATACCGATGTGATGCTCAAGCAGCACCTGATCCGCGACGCGGACATCCTGGGGTCGGCCAACAAGGCGCAGGCCGACTTTTTTCTATGGAAGAACCCCAAATATAGCGAAGCTTCCTACCGCGAGTGGTTCGGGAACCGGAAGCCATGCGTTAAGGGCAGCGACTCCCACAACGTCAACGACGAGCTCGGCAAGCTCAAGGACCAAGACTCCCGGCCGACCGACAAATATTGCTGGATCAAGGCCGACCCGACCTTCGCCGGACTGCGACAGATCATCAACGAGCCGGAGGACCGTGTCTATATCGGCCGCATCCCGCCCAAGCTCGAAGAGGTGCGCGGCAACGCCACGCGGTTCATAGACCGGCTTCACATTCGAAAAAACGCCGACGCCGACACGGCGGAAACTTGGTTCGACAGCGAACTGCCGCTCAACTCCGACATGGTCGCTATCATCGGTAACAAGGGTAGCGGCAAAAGCGCGCTTGCTGACATCCTCGCGCTCGCAGGCAACACGCACTGCGATCCGATGCATTTCTCGTTCCTCGTCAAGGACCGATTCTGCGAGCGTAGCGGGAAGCTCGCCAAGCAGTTCACGGTCCGCCCGGTCTGGGCCGACGGCACAGAAACAGCGCTGCCGCTGAACGCGAAGCCCGACACCACCGGCGTCGAGCGCGTGCGCTACATTCCGCAAACCTATCTGGAGAAGGTCTGCACTGAGACGGAGCCCGGCCAGCAGAGCGAATTCCAGGCCGAGCTGCGCAAGGTCATCTTCTCCCATATCAGCGAAGCCGACCGGCTCGGCCAGCAGTCGCTCGACGAGTTGATCGAATACAAGACCGAGGAACTGAAGGGACAGATCGACAACGCGCGGCGCGAGATCGAGCGGGTGAACGGCGAGCTTGTGCGCCTCGAAGAAAAGGCGGCGCCCGCCTACGCCGCTCGGATCGAGGCGCTGCTGCGCCAGAAGCAGCAAGAACTGAAGGCGCACAAGGAGATCGAGCCGGCGAAGGTCGAGCAGCCGGGCGAAGTCAGCCCCGAACAAAAGGCCGCTTACGACGTCATTTCGGAAAAACTCGCCGGCGAGCGTACCACGCTCAACCGGATCGACGCGGAGACGGCAGAGAAAACGCAACGGCAGAAGACGCTGACGGAAAAGGTCGCTCTCGCCCGGAAGGTCGAGGGCAAGATCGACAATTTCGAAAGTGAGTATGCCCGTCTCAACCGCGAGACCGCCCCCGACCTCGAAAAGCTCGGATTGTCACTTTCTACCCTCGTCTCCCTTACGGTCGACAAGACGGTCCTTACGACCGCGCGTGACAAGCTCATTGCCGAAAAGACGCTCGTCGATACCGCGCTGGATGATGTCGGCGCCGGCAGCCTTCCTGCACAGAAGGCGGCGTGCCTGCAACGTATAGCCGGGCTTCAGGGGCAACTCGATGCGCCAAACAAGCGCTTTCAGGAGTACAACGAGGCGCTCCGGGCCTGGCAGGAGAAAGGACTTCTGATCGAGGGCGCCGCTGACAAGCCTGACACGCTGAAGGGCTATGAAGCGCAGCTGTCCTACCTGAAGAACGGCCTTCCCGACGATATAGAGAAGCTGCGCATGCAGCGCCGGGAGATCGCTCGCGGCATCCACAAATGCGTCGCCGCGATCCGCGACGCGTACAAGGAGCTGTTCTCCGCGGTGCAGGAGCTGATCGGCTCCAGCGTCGTCATCAAAGAAGGATTCAAGCTCACGTTCGAGAGCACCATCATCGAGCGCAACCTCGAAGGCGACCTCTTCGACAAATTCGTTTCAACGGGCGTCGCCGGCTCGTTCTACCGCAAGGAAAAGGGCACGGCGCTCGAAGAGATCCGCGCGGATTTTGACGTCAACGACGAAGACGATGCGCTTGCCTATGTCGAGAAGATCATCGCCCATCTCGAACGCGACATGCGTACGGCGCAGCAGACGCCCACAGGCATCGCCGGCCAGCTACGCAAGAATGTCGAAGTGAAGGCGCTCTACGATTTCCTGTGGAGTCTCGGTTACCTTGAGCCGGAGTATTCGCTGAAGCTAGACGGCAAGGACCTCAGCCACCTCTCGCCCGGCGAACGCGGTACGCTCTTGCTGGTCTTCTACCTGCTGGTCGACAAAAGCAACAAGCCGATCATCGTCGATCAACCGGAAGAGAATCTCGACAGTCAGACAGTGTATCGGCTGCTGATTCCGGTCATCAAGGATGTGAAAAAGCGCCGCCAGATCATCATGGTGACGCACAGCCCTAATATTGCTGTGGTCTGTGATGCGGAGCAGATCATTCACGCCCATATCGACCGCGCGGCGGGCAATGCGGTCATCTACACGATGGGCGCTATCGAGTCGCCCGCCATCAACCGCTTCCTTGTCGATGTCCTGGAAGGCACACGGCCCGCTTTCGACAATCGCGACGCCAAGTATTTCGTGTGATAGGGTGACGGAAATGGCAAAGAGGAAAATTCCGGAGAGGCTCTACAAATACCGTACTTTCAGCAACCGCACACTCGATGCGCTGGTCGCGGATCAGGTATTCTTTGCTGACCCGAGCACATTCAACGATCCGCTCGACACGAAGCCCACTCTCGACACGGATATTGACGCCGACGCGCTGGCAGCAATTCTTTCCCGCCTTGTCGAACAGCGTGTCAGTGCCGAAAAGAGATGGCTCGGTTGAACTGAACAGGTTCCGGGCGTTTTCTAAGTGGTTTTCCGCCTTGGTTACGCCGCCGCCGCTGCGGGCATCGGCTGGTTGAAGTAGGCCTGATCGGGGTTTTCCGTCAAGCGATGAATGCGGGCGGCGCGTGTTGTAGAAGCTCAGGTATCGACCGATCCCGGCCCGGGCTTCGGACACGCTGGTATAGGCCCGCAGGTAGACTTCCTCGTATTTGATGGTCCGCCACAGGCGCTCGACGAAGACATTGTCGCGCCACGCGCCCTTGCCATCCATGCTGATCTTGATCTCGCGGGCGGCCAGCACCTTGATGAACTCGGTCGAGGTGAACTGGCTGCCCTGATCGGTGTTGAATATCTCGGGCGTGCCGTAACGTGCCAGCGCTTCCTCCACAGCTTCTATGCAAAAATCAGCCTCGAGCGTGATCGACACCCGCCATGCCAGGACGCGCCGGGTGAACCAGTCCAGCACGGCCGCCAGATAGATGAACCCGCGCGCCATGGGGATGTAGGTGATGTCCATCGCCCAGACCTGATTGGGCCGGGTGATCGGCAGCTTTCTCAGCAGATAGGGGTAAATCTTGTGCCCTGGTGCCGGTTTCGAGGTGTTTGGCTTGCGATAAAGCGCTTCGATCCCCATGCGTTTCATCAGCGTTGCAACGTGCAATCGACCGACCTTGAACCTTTCCTGGACCAGCAGACCCTGCAGCATCCGGCTGCCCGCGAACGGGAACTCCATGTGCAATTTGTCGATCCGGTGCATCAGCTTCAGATCTGCGTCTGACACCGGGCGGGGCTTATAGTAGACGCTGCCCCGGCTGATCCCCAAGACGATGGCCTGGCGGCTGACGCGCAGCTTCGCGGTGGGATCGATCATCTTCTTGCGCTCGGCAGCAGACCCGCCTTGCCGAGCGCGCCGGACAAAAAATCGTTCTCCAGCGTCAGCTCTCCGATCTTCGCATGCAAGGTCTTCACATCGATGGTCGGTTCAGTCTCAGCCTTCGGGGCTTCCCCGAACACCCCTGTCGCGCCCTCAAGCAACTGATCTCGCCACTGCTTGATTTGGTTCGGGTGAACGTCGAAATCCTGCGCCAGCTCGATCATGGTCTTCTCGCCCTTGATCGCCGCCACCGCCACTTTCGCCTTGAATGCCGGGCTGTGGTTCCGGCGTGGTCGTTTTGCCATGGTCTTCTCCTCGCTTGCAGCATCATGCCGCTGTTGCGCGGAAAATCCACTTATCCCGGCTGTTCAGATTATTGGAACCACCTCTCTGCGTCTGGTTCAATGGCTGGGCTTTCGAGGGCTTTGACGACGCGAAAACGGTGGTCATTGAAACCGTTGTGGAAGAACTCACCCGGGCGCGGCCGAAGATGGCAGGCGTCAAGGAAGCGGCCACTAAGCTGCGAAAACGCATCGACTGGCTGAAGCTCGCCCGCAAAACGGGCGGGCTTGCATTGACCGCCTTCTCCGGGGTCCCGACGCCGGACCTTGTCTCGGATGCGGTAGGCCTGATCAAGGGCCTTGTGGACAATCCCGGCGAGGCTATCTCGATCGAGAAGCTCGTTGACTGGGCGAGCACAGCCAGCGAATTTGTAAAGGATGCTCCCGAAGAGGCGGACGGGGCCCCCGCACATATGCATGCCTTCAGGGAAGAATTCGCAGCATTGCTCGATGCAGCTAAAATCAAACGGCTGGTCGTCATGGTGGATGACCTGGATCGCTGCCTGCCGAGCACCGCCATCTCCACCCTGGAGGCGATCAGGCTCTTCCTGTTCGTCGAGCGCACCGCCTTCATCATCGGTGCCGACGAGGCGATGATCGAGTATGCCGTGAGGGACCACTTCCCGGACCTCCCGCCATCCTCGGGTCCGGTGACCTACTCCAGAAACTACCTCGAGAAGTTGATCCAGGTCCCGTTCCGCATTCCCGCACTGGGTGCGGCGGAGACGCGCATCTACGTGTCGCTGCTTCTAGCCGAGAACGCCCTCGGAAGCGACGATCCGACATTTGCCCGGCTGATCTCCGCGGCGCGGGACCAGTTGAAGAAGCCGTGGCTCATCCAGGGGCTCGACCGCTCGGCAATTGAAGAGAAGCTCGGCAAGTTACCGGCTCCCATTGATAATGCCCTGGCCATAAGCGCCCAAGTCAGTGCGGTGCTGAGCGAGGGCGCGCACGGGAACCCACGGCAGATCAAGCGCTTCCTCAATACGATGATGCTGCGCGAGGCGATCGCAGAAGAACGTGGATTCGCTGACGACATCGAGCGGTCTACCCTCGCGAAAATCATGCTCGCAGAGCGTTTCGCGCCTTCGTTTTATGGGGAACTGGCGAAGCTCGCGGCCGGTGATATCAACGGATCTCCAAAAGCGATCAAGGCGCTTGAGGGTCATGCGAAAGTCAGTGGTTCGGCACAATCCGTGTCGGCCGCGGACGAAGAGCCAGTCGAGCCTCCATCCGAGGTCGGTGAATGGTTGACTAGCGAGTGGATCGTTCGCTGGGCGAAGACTGAGCCGAAGCTGGCAGGCAAGGACTTGCGGCCGTATGTCTTCGTTACCCGGGACAAACGCAGCGCATTGTCCGCCGTTGCCGCCCATCAGCACCTGGAGGCTATCATCGAAAAGTTGATGGCCGGTCGCATTGCGGTCGCCCAAAGCGCCGAAGACGTAAGCAAGCTGACGGGGATGGAGCCGAGACGGTATTCAATGCGCTGCGTGACAACATCCTCGCCTCAGACAAACCCTCCAAGAAACCGGACGGCGTCGATGGGTTGGCACTGCTAGTGGAAATTCACCCCGCATTGCAGGGGCGCCTCGTAGAGCTTCTCGAGGCACTGCCGACCGGGCGCATCGGAACTTGGGCTGTATCCAGCTGGTCTAAGGCGCTGCAGTCGGAAAACTGGATTGATCGCTTTGACCTCGTGAAAGAACAGTGGGCGAAGCAATCCGAGAACAAGACCCTGCAATCTGCCGCGAAAGCTTCAAAGTCGTTGCCACGCGTGAGGCGCGTCTGACATGGGGACCTCGACACGTTTCGGCGGACCCAGTGTTGGACTGGTGCCAAGCTGGGCGGATGACCTCTCACCGGCAACAGCTCCAGCACCGGGGCAGCCGCCGTCGGAGGCTCCCCTCTGCTCCTGATGGATCGGCACAGCCGAGCGCGCCCCAGGTCGTGCCGGCAGATTCAGGCAACTTCCGAAGTGCGAGAGGAGAAGCTTCAACAAATTCGCCCAGACCGGAGATCGCGGCGACTTGGGCAAATCTTTGTCCAGCTATGTGCGTTCTGGGACGGGCGGGGCACGCGGCGCCGCTCGGCGCATGGGCGCTTCGCGGTCGGCGGGCGCTCGCCTCTTGGGCTTCGTGCGAAATGTGGAGAGCTTCGGAGCGGCTACCGCTCTTCAGCAATTCAACCTCGGGTCTCTGGCATCCCGGCCGGCTTCGGAAGTCTTCACAGCGCTCCTGGATTTCATCTGTCCGCCCGGCGGAGCTTTGGATGAGGCCATCGCGCGGCAGGCGATGCTGGACGCGATCTCCGATTTTGCCGATGCAGGGATGAACGACTTCGGAGCCATGTCGGACGCCGAACGTCGGGAGTTCTTCTTGGATTTCATCATCCGTTCCATCGAAGGTCGGATCATCACCGACATGGCAACGCGCGGGATGGCACGCTCTGCCAGCGTCGAAGCTATGGAGGACATGCAGGAACAGCTCCACGATTTCGTCGCGGGTCACACCAGAGGGGCTTTGGCACCCCTTTTAGATGGGCCGGTCCACTCGGACGCGGAGATGATGAACACGATCGACAACATTTACGAAGCTGGGTTCGAGCTGATTAGCCTCATGGGAGAAGCTGAATGAAGGGGCGCCAAGTTATCACCCTCAAGCTCGGCCCAGAAGACAAACCGTCTTCCACTTCGGCCGACGATACGTCCTATCCGTTCGATATGCTCGACGCAGATGCTCGACTTGATTTTGGACTAGGCCAGGCGATGGACGACTTGGCCGATCTTGGCATCGTCCCATCGGAGACGGCGATAGATTTGTCACTCATCTCTGTAGCATTGACCGCTGCGGACACTCGGATTTCACGAGACGCCCATGCGCAGGATGGATGGAGCCGTGAACTAGGTCTTGATGTCCCGGTGTCCGATCCCGTTCTCTGGAGAAGAGTCGAGCCATTGCTGGCGAAAATGCTGAATTTTCTCACCGGTGATCGATGGACGCTGCAATTCCGCGCCAGACCGAGTGCTTACTCGAAGTTATCCGCCCCGACGTCGAAGCTCCGCCTAGGTTCCGCGCTGGAGGTTTGCTTGTTCTCCGGTGGACTGGACAGCTTTATCGGCGCCATAGATCTTTGTTCGGTTGGCAAAGCGCCGTTGCTAATCAGCCATTACTGGGACGGCGAAACGAGCAAATCGCAGACACATTGCGGGAAGCCCTCGAGGGCAGTACAGCACTCTCGGCATAAGGCATGTCCGCGCTCGAATTGGTTTCGGCCATGACGTTTTGGGCACTGGCAGCTCCGAAAACACGCTGCGGGGCAGATCCTTCCTCTTTTCTCCCTCGCTGTCTTGGCGGCTGACGCATTGGGCGGCGACCAGATCGTGCATGTCCCGGAGAACGGTCTCATTTCTCTGAACGTGCCCTTGGATCCATTGCGTCTCGGTGCTCTCAGCACTCGGACGACACACTACTATATGGCGCGTTTCAATGAGCTGCTGGTCGCGCTCGGTCTCAAAGTGAAGCTGGTTAATCCTTACGCATTCAAGACAAAGGGTGAGATGATCCGCGAATGTCGCGCCCAATCTTTCATCGCCAAGGAGGCGGCGAACACCATGTCCTGCTCTTCGCCTGCGAAGGCACGCTGGCAGGGCGAAGCGCCCAGGCATTGCGGATACTGTGTGCCGTGTCTCATTCGCCGGGCTTCCATGCTTGCGGGCCTCGGGAATGACTCAACCGACTACTCAATCCCGGATCTGAAGGCGCGCGACCTAGATAGCAGCAAGGCGGAAGGAATGCATATTCGATCCTTCCAGCGTGCCATTGCTCGACTCCGTAAGCGCCCCGCGAAGGCGAGGCTCGACATCTACCTCCCAGGCCCACTGATCGATCACCCCGATCGGTTGGCTGATTACGAGAAGGTCTATCGCACGGGCATTGCTGAAGTGGAGGCGCTGCTCTGCGGGGTTCGAGCGCGACCTCTATGACAAAGGAGACGGGGCCGCGTTGGGTCGATTTCCACTGCCATCTCGATCTCTACCCGGATCATGCTGCCCTCATTCAGCAGTGTGACCAAGCTGAAGTCGCGACATTGGCAGTGACGACCACTCCGAAGGCATGGCCACGGAACAAAGAGATGGCAGCGCAGTCTCGGCTGGTACGGGTTGCCTTGGTCTTCATCCACAGCTCGTTGCGGAACGGGCTGACGAGGTAGCTTTTCGAGCGATACTTGCCGGAGGCTCGTTACATCGGAGAGATCGGCCTCGACGCGGGGCCGCGGTTCTATCGGATCTGAAAGAGCAAGAGCAGGTCCTTGACCGGATGCTGCGGGCCAGCGCCGAGCAGGGGCGCAAGGTGGCGTCACTTCACAGTGTCCGCAGCGTCGCCAAGGTGCTCACGGCGCTCGAGGCCACCAAGTTTATCGATACTTCGAAGGCAGTCTTGCACTGGTTTACAGGAACCAAGGCGGAGGCGCGGCGGGCCGTCGAAATGGGGTGCTATTTCTCGATTAATGCCGCGATGCTGCGAACCGAGCGGCATCGGATATTGGTCGCCTCATTGCCACGTGACAGATTGCTGACGGAAACGGACGGCCCTTTCGTGGAAACTCCGCGAGGAACGGTGCGTCCGCGCGATGTCGAAGAGACCGTCTTTCAACTTGCCGAGGTCTTCGGATTCACCGCAGAGAATATGCGATCGGTGCTGCTATCGAACCTGAGAGAACTGTTGAGCTAGTTTACATCGACTTCGCCGCGGGTGGGGCGCTCCCATATGGACCGCCCATCCTTTAGCTTTACCACCCTGTCACGGGACTCGGATTGGGTGATCGCTGCGCCGCGCACGGATGACCGCTTTCCAGGCTTATTGCGGTCGCCATGCCGCAACGTCGTGAGACCCTCCGGCCCATTAGCTGACGTCCGCCCTATCACCATCCGCTGCGGTGCAGCTCGCCAAGACCGGCCAATCGCCCGCGGTTGCGAAGCCAAGACAAGGACGAGCTCACACTTTTCGGATGGAACAGTCATTCGCTGCTCTTGAGGTGTAGGCTTGAATGAGCCTCCGCAATTTGCCGAGGGAGGCGGTGCAGGAAAAAACCGGTGCCTCAAGTCTTCTAAAGCGGAATTTAATCGGATTCGGGAGCCCCATGGGCCTCACCCACCTTGTCGAGCATGTCCAGTAAATCTACTGCGCTTAATCCTTCTATTTCCATTTTCTTCCGAACGGCCTCAAGCATTGGGAATGCTTCCACGAAAGCCTGATACATCTTCGATTTCTCAGCAAGCATTTCCGTTTCAGGCAAATTTCTTAGTCTCTCCCGGCGAGCAGCATGCGCTTTGATGCGCTCTATGTTCGTGTCAACTTCCTCAACACCAATCGCCTCGTATGCCTGCTCTTCAAGGATATAGTCGAATGCCTTCATCTTGAGTGTAAGGTCTCCTGAAATTCTTCTGTAGAGAATGGTAGCGACACACAGCACAGCTTCAATCTGAACGTAGTTTATCTCAGGCAGGCAAGCTTCATGGTCCCGATCAGCGTGCTTCAAAAAGTTTGCTGGATTTGCCAAAGAATTACGGAAGTCGGCAGGCAATTTCTGCGACATAAGCTCCAAGAAACCATCATCTTGGTGGTGTTTGTAAATGTCTGTCAGAACTTGGTGCGCGGCGAATGAGATAGAATAGATGGAGAGGAAATCTCCATTCGAGAAATACAATTCGATTGCCGTATCTATCTGTCGTCTCGCAGCCTCAATCTTCGAAACTTGCCCCATCATTCTGGCCGCAACTCCCCGTTTAAATTAAGAATGTATGATATTCCTCTAATAGCGAGGGGCAAGTAGGTGTCGAGGCTGTGACGTTGAAAAGGCCGCTCCGATGGATTGCGATCTGCGGATTGACCCCCATCATCTTGATTCAGGGCGACTGTCCGCAAAAGATTCGGTGCGCCTCGCGGCAGTGCAGCGGATTACCCCTATGCAAGGATCGGATGAATGTCAGTATGCTCTGAATTGCCAGGGACAGTGCGCACCAGCAGCGAACCACCGGTTTCCGCCCTCACCGTCGGTCGGCTCTGGATCAAACTTTCAAGAGATCAGCAGCAAGGATCGAAGGCATAGAGCGCTGCCCGGCGTCCCGACGCGGGTTCGATGGTCCGCAGCAAGCCAGCCTCGACGAGGCGGCGAGAGAGGGCGCGGGCCGGAGGCGGGGATCCGGATCGCTCGACGAACCGGTCGTTGCGGAAAATCGGACTGGCGAAGACGAAATCGAGCGCCTGATCATGGAACTGCGAATTCAGGACCTCCGGAAACGTTCGCGCATGGCGCCGTGCAGCCGAAGATCGCATCCGCCGTTCGGATGTTGACGTAGGCCTGCTCATGCATCGCCTGAAGAAAGAAGATGACCCAGCCCGTCCAATCGCGCTTGGCAGAGACGGCCCGCATCCGCTCGATGTATTCGTCCTTATGCGCCTCGAAGTAGCCGGACACGAAGAAGTTTGGCTGTCCCAGAATGCCAAGCTTCCAGAGCATCAGGGTAATCAGCATCCGACCGATCCGGCCATTGCCGTCTTCGAACGGGTGCAGCGCCTCGAATTCGACATGGGCCACGGCGATCCGGATCAGAGGCCGCAGCTTGCTTTCCGTCATGAAACGCACGAGTTCCGTCATCGCCGGTGCGAGGTGCTCGGGCGCGATCGGGACATAGTAGATTTTGCCGCGCCTTTCGTCGCCGATGTAGTTTTGTTCGGTCTTGTAACTGCCCGGGTGTTTCGGAGCCCCCCGACCGAAGGATAGAAGTTGCTGATGTGCGGTGCGGATGAGGTGCTCGCTGAGCGGTTCCCCCCCTCGGCAAGGGCCTGGCTCGCATTGCGGAGCGCGCGCGAATAGAGAAACGTCTCGACATCGTCGTTGCGCGCGTCTCGGTAGGGATCGGTGCTGCCCGCGTCCTCCTCTGCCTCGAGCCGGTAGAGTTCTTCGATGGTCGAGATCGTTCCCTCCATCCGCGAGGAGGTCACGGCGTCCTGGCGACGCAGGGGGGCGAGGAAGAGTTCGCTGTTGACCATGCCCGACATCTTGGCGTCGTATCGCGCGAGGGAAGCCGCGGTATCCTCGGCAGGCCCAAGCAAGGCTTCATAGTCGAGGGCGGTCGGGGGAAACTCGCCTGAGTGGTAGGTCACGGCATCGGAGAGATCATAGGTTTTGGCGATCATTTTTTGCCCCGATTCTGTTGCCTAACTTGCTTGATGCTAGGGTAGACACGCCAAGATGCTTAGGCAACAGAATTTGGCGCGATCCTGACATCAAGCGCATTGGCCGATAGAGGGTTGTCAGCAATCCATTTTGACGACAGCTCACTGACGAATTCTGCTGCCAAATGGATGCGACCGATTTCGGCTTGGAAACCGAAGCTGCGGATTCCATCGTTGAACCTGCGGTGTGCACAGCCACGTACATCCTACGTGAGATAAGGTAGACTCGACACGGTGGGCCAATGCTTCTCGCACTCAAGCGCTGCCAGCCTCACCCGGTCATTTCGGAGACCCGCTTCGAGAACTTCGCCATCCGCGCTAATGCGTTTTCCTGCGATGGGGTCAAAGCTTCGAGCCCGATCTCAGCAGCAGTTTCCTTGGTTGCGCCCGTTCCGCCGGAGGCAATCGTTTCTGCAACCTTCGGAACCGCGGCGGGCGGCGCAAGTTCGGGAGCCGTGGGGTAGTCGATCTTGCCGAGACCTGCGAGCCGACGTTCGAGCGCCTCCATGCGCTCGACAAGCCCGAGCACCTTGGCGCTGTCGCGCGAGGATAGGGCAGAGGCCCGGTTTGCGCATTGAAGAGCGACAGAAACGTCGGATCCTCGAAATAGACGATACGGCTGACCAAAAGCGGGTTCTGCCGTTCGGGGATCAGGATCGCCTGATCGGGGCTGAGGCGGCGCACCTCGTCCGGGGTCAGAAGCGGCCGCTCCTCCATGCGGCGGCTGACCGACCGTCGCTGCACGAAATCCCGATCCCGCGACAGGCTGTCGGAAACCGCAAGCTTGGTGGTCTTGCCGAGCGCATCGGAAATCTCTCCGGCGGTCTTCTTGTCGTTGGCGGCGAGATAAAGCTTCATGCCAGCGGCGGCTTCAAGCGACAGGCGGACGTTCTCGCCGTAGATATTGTCGAGGCCGGGGATCGATTGGGTGATGATCGAGACCCGCGCCCCATGCCCCGCAAGTTGCTTGAGGGCCTGTTCGACGATCGGCATCGGGCCAAGCTGGTCGAATTCGTCCAGCAGCACCATCACGGGCCAGGGCTCGGTCTTGGGCGAAGGCATCGTGGCGCGCATCGTGGCGATGAGTTCGCCAAAGAAGAGCCGCACAAGCGGTGCCAGTGTGCGGATGTCATCGGCATTGACCACGACATAGATCGACATCGGCCGCTTGCGCAGATCGGCGAAAGAGAAGTCGTTGCCGCCCGTAGCGCGATCGACAGCCGGGTTGTTCCAGAGCGTCATGCCCGCGCCGCCGAGAACGGAGGCATGCGAGGAAAGCGTGCGGTCGGAGTAGCCCGCGAACTTGCGGAAGGTCTGCGCGGCATTCGGGTGTTTCACCTCAAGCGCGTGCTCGGCATAGACCTCGGAGGTTGCGCCTTGACCAAAGAGGATGCGGCTGATTTCGCCGATGGTTGGACGATTGCGCTCGATCGCCAGAAGCCCTGCCGCGACGAAAAGCTCTCGGCCCTCGGTCAGGAAATCGCCCGCCGTACCCTTGTCGGAGACGGTCAGGAAATAGTCCGAGATCTTTGAAAGCTCGGTATAGCGTTGTTCGGGGTTTTCGATGCGGGCGACGCGCTCGAGCGGGTTGTAGCGATGCGTCGGGTGTTCGAAGTCGAAAGGCGAGAAGCGATAGACCTCGTCGCCCTGGGCCTTGCGGTGGCGCGAGGTCGCCTCGAAGATCTCGCCCTTGACGTCGAGGATCACGCAGGATCCGTTGAAAAGAAGCGTGTTCGGGATCACATACCCCACGCCCTTGCCCGCGCGGGTCGGCGCCACCACGAGACAATGCGGAAACTTCTCGAAGGTCGCGCTGACATAGGGGGCGGATTTCCGCGGCGCCCCCAGTTTGCCGAAAACGAGCCCGGTGCCAAGCGCCTGCAAAAGACCGTTCTTGCGCATCTCCCGGCGGTTCTGGAATTTCGCCTGCCCATATTCCGTGAGCTGCTGGCGCAGCGACATCGCTGCGGCAGCAAGACCGAAGACAACGGTGGCGCTCCCGACGATTTGCCATGGGACAAGCCAAGGCGGGGTCAGCAGTCGCCCAAAGCCCGGAAATTCGTTCACAAGCACGAAGATGCCGGTCGCATTCGGGTCGCGGCCGAGGATCAAGTTCAGCACCACGCCCCCGGCGATGAGACCGACGATCAACCCCGCGAAAAGTCCGAGCGGCAGAAAAAGGAGAATACGCGGCACGATCAGAACTCCAGTTCGCGTTCGAGCTTGCGGATCGGGGCGGGTTGGGTGTGTTCCGCTCGGTCGGTTTCCAGACGGCGCTCGGCGCGTTCGGGCTCCTGCACAGTGACGCCGAGTGCGGGATGTTCCTTCGCTGCGAAGAGGATCGCCTTGGCAGCGGCCTCGCGCGCAGAGGGTTCCGCGAAATCCTTCGCCAAGGCGTCGGTCCGGCCCTGCGCAATATCCTCGAGCACCTTCTCGCCGTAGCGAGCGCGCAGATCGGCACCAAAGGCACCTGCCTGCTCTTCCGTCCGAAATGAAACCGGCTCCTGTTGGTTCTGAAACGCCGCCATTTTATGAAGGGTGGAAAGAAGCGGATCCGGCTCACGGGACACCGCATCGGAGCGGGCGGTCTCGATCCCCCGAGCAGCCCGCTCAATAATCTGGTCCGTAATGTCTGACGCGCGCTCGCGGCCCTCTTCTTCACCGAGGTCGCGTTTGTGGCGCGCTGCAATCTCGCGGACGTCGGATTGATCCGGTGCCGCCTTTTCCAAAACGGCGGACTCGCTCCGGTCGCGTTCTGCCCCGAAAGCGGCAGAGGCTTCGGCGGCGATTTCCTTCATCTCGGCCCGCAAGTCGGTTTGCACCGCTTTGGGCAGTTGGTCGATCTGTGTGCCGACCTCCTTCACCCAGGCCGAAATCGCCTTTTCCGGGCTTTGCCCGTTCTCAGCCTGTGCGTCGCGGTCCGCGACTTGGCGCAGGAGGACCGGATTTTCGGCAAGATGCTTGGCCAAGGTCTGGCTGAGGGGGCTGTCATCGGGGAACCTTGCGATGACCTCGGGCTCTCCGGCGCGATCGAAGGTCATGAGGGCGAGAGACTCGCTTGGCAGGAAGCCCCGCGATCCTTCCCCGTCCACAAACCGCCCTGTTCCGATCGTGGCTGTCACATCGGAGATATGCGCCCCAACGGCTTTTCGGAACGCGGGATCCTCGACGAGTTGCTCGGCAAGTGCCCGGGTGGCGGGTGTGTCGCGGTCGAAACTCACAACCAACTGGGCGTCTTCGCCGGCATAGATCGCCGCCTCGGGGCGGGCAAATTCGGGGCGAGCCTCGTGCGTGATCAAGACCCCCTTCGGGATCGGCGCCGGGTCATCCGCGGCCTCTCGCGACACGGCTGCGTCCCGAGCAACCGCAGCTTCCACCCGCTCCTCGCCGCCTTCGTAGAATTCATAGGCGTATTTCAACGCCTCGGTTGCGGTCTCGAAGGTGCGGGCGGAATGCGAACGCTCCTTTTCCCCGGTTGGCAGGAGCGCCTCATAGCCGGTGTGAATCCCCGCCTCCGTCCCGATGGCAGCCGGGCGGAGATCGACGGACTGATCCGTGCGCGCCCATTCTCCCGCCGCAAGGGTCACCGGCGCGCGGGTGGGTGCCGCGTCTTCCTGCTCGGTCATCCGCCCCGCCTCGGCCAGTTGCACCGCGTTCTTCAGGGTAGGGCCGGGAGGGTCAAGGTCGGTCGCAGTGGACCAGAGATCTGCCGCCTTTTCTGGCTCAGCTCGCGCCAAGGATTCAAGATCGGAAACAAGACGCCTGTCGCCGCGCACGGCGTTTTCTATCGGGCCCATCCCGGAGATCTTGAAAGCCGTTCAGAGAGCGGCATCGCGTTGAAATATCCGTCCGGAATGCACCGTCCGATGCATGCGAGTCGGGAAGGGATTTTCCGAACGTCTCCTCAGACCCCGGTTCTCGGATCACATGCGTGGCTGCCATCCGCCGCGCCTTGCCGTCTTCCAAATGCAAAACGTAGGGGCGCTCGGCCGGGTCAGCGCGGAAAAAGGCCGCGCCAGCCTCAACCGGGTCGGTGAATTTCTGCTCAGCCCCGCTCATTGTCAGGTGCAGCGCAGGTTTCTTTCGGCCGAGAACCGGCGGGGTCAAGATCGTCGTCCATGATCACCTTCGGAGGAAGTTTCGGGGGCCGCGCAGGAGAGGGTGCCCCCTCAGTCGTCGAGCCCGGGGAAGTACATTTCCATGATGCCGCGCCGCTCGCCGTCGCGGCCCATCTGCAAGATCACGTCGATCGAGCTTTGCAGATAGCGGATCACCTCGGCAAACCCGAGCCGCGTGCCTTGCGCCATCACCAGAAGCGCGAGCCGGTCCATCGCCTTGCGGGCGGAATGCGCATGCAGCGTCGTGAACGAGCCCGAATGGCCGGTGTTGATCGCATCGAGGAATGTGGCAGCCTCCGATCCGCGCAACTCGCCAAGGATGATCCGATCGGGCGCAACCGCAGCGTCGCCTGCAAGAGCTTGTCGGCCGAGCGTGCCGAGCCGTCATCACGCTGCGCGATCAGGCTCACCGCATTTGGCTGTGCGGGCAACAACTCGAGCGAGTCCTCGATGGTCACGATGCGCTCGTTCTCGGGGACGAGTGACAGCAGACGACGACCGAGTTCAGTCTTGCCCGTGGACGTGCCGCCCGAGACGATGATGTTGAGCCGTTCCGTGACCAGCCGCTTGAGAAACGCATCCACATCGGTGGCCGTGGCATCCCGCCGGATCGCGGTCACCATCTCGCGGCGTTCCTCCTCGAGCGAGGTGACTTGCGCGCGCAGGAATTCGAACCAGCGGGGCGGACGTCTGCCCTCGGCGTCACGCGCCCGAAACCACCCGGATGCCGATCACCGTACCCCCGGAGACCGCAGGGGAACCGACAATCTGGCAGCGCAGCATCAAGTGGCGATAGCGCACCGCGGCAGAAACCAGCGGCAGGGCCTCGGTGAAGGTGTTTGAAGTGGAGTTCGAGATCTGCGCCGCAAGATCGCGCACTTGGCGCGGCGGCAGGGGGGAGGCAGGCCCGCCTTGACCATATGCATGGTGCCCGAGCGCTCGACCCAGATTTCGCCATCGGCGTTGATCGCGATTTCCATCACGCCCGGGTCAGAGAGGGCCGGATCAAGCTGCCCCAGATAGGTATCAAGATAGCTCATCAGAAAAACTCGAGATCAGTATCGACACGCACCATCACGACCGCGCCTTGATCGACGCTGATCGTCGAGGGGATGTTGAGGTAGTCGGTCATCGCGTCGCCAACGGCATTGCCAAGATCGGTGCCGACATCCTTGGCCGTGTCTGAGGTGACCTCGTTCGAGGCGTATTTCGCAGCCGCAATCGCCGGAACCGCGCCTATGACCGAAATCAGCGCGGCGGAGCCAAACCGCTGCAGGAAATGGGTGCGGACCTGCCCGGGCAAGCCGGACCGGCCAACCCGGTCGGTGCCATAGGCGGCGAGGGAAACGGTCTGCCCGTCGGTGGTCACCAACCGATCCCAAGCGATCAGCACACGTCTTTGTCCTGGCGAGACGTCGGAGTCGTATCGGCCAAAGAGCTTCGATCCGCGCGGCACCAAGACCCGCGACATGTCGAAAGACCACACGTCCTGACTGACGACAGCCGAGACATTGCCCGCAAGATCGGTGTTGATCGCTGTCTCAAGCGCCGCCTCGATCAGCGTGCCCTGCATGATCGTATGCGCGGGATTTGCGATCACTTCAGATTGGGTGACGGCTGAGGCCTTGGCCCCTGCGCTCCGGAATGCATCTGCGCCCGTTGCTGCCGCAGCCGCAGCCGTTGCGGCATCGCTGCCAGCTCCACTAGCGGAATCGTTGCGCAAGGCGACCATATCGGAGTTGACCTGCGCATCGCTGAGGGCCTTGGCCTCCTGCCGCCGCCGCGCGAGCTCCTCCTCGCGGGCGCGAGCCGCTTCGGCCTGCCCGTCACCCTGAACCAGTTTCGCGGTGTCCAGTTCGGTCTGGAGCCGGATGTTTTCCCGCTCGAGGTCCGCGCGTGCTGCCTCTTCCTTTCGGGCCTCTTCTTCCAGTTGCGCAATCTTCGCGGTCAGCTCCTGCAACGCCGCCGGGTCGGTGACCGTGACCGGATTGGCTTTCAGGGCGGCGATCTGGGCTTGCAGACCCGCGAGTTCCGATTTGAGGCGGTCTTCCTCACTGTGATCGGGCTTGATCGTCAGATCGGGTTTGGGGCGCGCGATGGTGAAGCCATCCGTCCCGTCCCCGTCATCCTGAAAATCGCTCACCGATGCGGTTGCGATTGGCGGAGCGGGCGCGGGAGCTTCTGGCGCGGACAGTGCCAACCAAACCCCGGCACCAAGCCCCGTCACGGCGGTGATCGCCGACAGCGCATAGGGGTTCACCCCGCGCCGCTTCGGCTTTGGGTCTTGCGGCTGCATCCTGGCAAGGCGCTCGGCGAGCTTTTCGGTCTCGGGAAGATCGGTCATCGACGTGCCCCCGTGTCGCCGGTGACGCAGACATAGTCAGCACCGTAACGCAGAACCCAGCGCTCGGACCGGGTGCTGACGGTGATCACCGTGCCCGCAACTGCAGAATTGACCGCGTATTCTGACCGCGCTCATCGGCGCGGAAGATCGTCGGCATGGGCGCGCCGACGGGGATCTTGAAGGAGGTCTTCCGGCCATCATCGGACACCGCGATCGGCGCAAAGGTCGGCAATCGCCCCGCGTGTTTCATCACCCGATATCGCATGGGCGGCTCGGCCGGGATTTCGGCCGTGGTCCGCGCCCCAGCCCCCGTTCCCGGCACGGTGAACTTCACCGAGTATTGGGCCGTTCCGCGCGAACTCTCGGTCACGCGCAGGAAGTAGATGTTGCGTTGCGTCTCGATCGTGAGGTTGGTCGATGCCCCGGCGATGACGGGCTTGATGATGAAGAGGTTCGGCCGCTCGAGCTTGTCGATCTTGAAGCTTTCGAGATCGCCGATGGCAATCGACTGGATCCGCTCGCCATCGGCCAGTTCGACCAGCGTCACCATCCGCAACCGCGTGGTGACAGCATAAACCTGCCCTTCCTGATAAGTGGCATAGGTCACGCGGTGATCGCGGTTGCCCGCGCGCGGGGCGGTTTCGGCACGGACGGGCAGGGCGGTCACCCCGGCGAGGACGGCGGCAAGTGCAAACGGCGCAAACTTCATCTTCAGCCCTCCTGAGGCTGCAGGGATTCCGCGGTCAGGCGGTAATCGGTCACAAGAAACCCGGTCGGGTTTTGCCAGACGAGATCGAGCGCGCTTTCCTTGCTCGGCTCGAAGCGGAAGGTGACGGTGGCGGTGAATTTGCCCTCTCGGTCGGGCACGCCTTCGCCGTCGCTCACCCAGGTCTTTGTGAAACGAACCTGCGAGGTGGTTTCGGTGACCGGCGTGATCGAGAGGATCCGCACCATGACCCGTGAATTTTCCCCATAAATCTTGGGCGGGTAATTCGGGTGCCCTTCGGTCCAGAGGCTCTTGAGCGATGTTTTCGCGTCGCCCTCGCTCCAAGTGTAGGCGCGCAGGATCCGGGTTTCGTTGTCGTGCTGGTCGTAGGTCTCGCGGTCCGTCACATAGGCGTAAAGCAGGCTCTGCCGGATCGCTTCGGCCTGCTCCATCCCGGCCTTCTCGACCGAGACGACGCGCTCTGCCACGCCGGTGTCCTTGTCGACAATGGCGAGATAGGCTTCGGTCTCCTTGAGCGGCAAAAGCACCGTGACCGCGATCATGCCCATGAGGCCGATGGCCAAGCCGCCGCCCGCGATGCCATAAGCGATGCGCTCGCGCTTGCGCACGCCGAAGAACATCTCGCCTTCGAGAAAACTTCTCAATTCAGGTGGTGAACCTGTCATCGTCTACTCCAATGATTTCGGGGATCGCGGGCGGCGGTGTGGTGGCGTCAGCCGCCGCGGATGAATTGGCTGAGCCTGAGCCGAACCGCGTGGCCGCGTTCGGCATCCGACCGGGCCTGATCACGCAAATGGTGATGTTCCGTCTTTCCGGTCAGGAAGCCCGATTGGAACTGTCCCATCCGGCGCGCGGCATAATCTGAGGTTTTCTCAAGCGGTTTACCCGCAACGCGCAGGGCTTGTGGTGCGATCGACGCGAGATTGATCTGCCCGGTGACGTGCGAAACCGCCATCGGGATGGCGAGTAAGGCGAAGATCCCGACAAAGACGATCACGAAGAAACCGAGGATCGAACCGAGGTCAGTGACATCCTTTGCCTTCGTGAACACGTCATGCGCCACCGTGACAACGGCCACGATGATCCCTGCGGAGGCCACGGGATACATCAGATAGCCGATCATCGCCGAAAGCCAGGCCTCGAACATGCCCTTGGTCTTCTCGAATATCGTCGCCGCGATCGAGAGAGGCGCAATACCCAGCAGGAAGGCGATCATCAGCTTTGCAAAACCGACGATGAAGACGTAGACCGCCATCAGCAGGCCAAGGACGAGATAAAGAAAAGCCGCCACGAAACCGCGCATGATCGAGGACATCGCCGAAGAAACGCTGTCGACGTTGCTTAACCATCATGTTGGCCATGTCGTCCATCGCGGCAGTTGCCGAGGCCCCGACACCGGTCCCGCCTTCTTGAAAAAGGCGAGCGCCAGATCGCCAAGCCCATTGCTGGCCGCGTCATAGATCTGGCTGAAGTTCAGCCACGAAAGCCCGAACATCATCACCAGCACGATCCGAAAGGCGAGCTGCATCGCGTCGCGCATCGCGATCCGATATACGTTCAGTGCCATATTGATGCCGATGAGAACCAGAAGCAGCGTCAAAGGGTCGTGAAGACAGGAGCAACGGCCACTGCGGTCAGCTCAAATACTGCTTCCCGGCGGCGCTGATTGCACCATCAAGCGTAGAAAGGATGCTCGAGACGCTGTCCATCAGAATGGCCCGGCACACATGACTTCGGCCACCGCGATCAGCTTATCCGCCTCATCCGATATCTCTTGAGTTTGCACCCACTTCAGAACTTCGGTCCCGGTCGACTGTCGCAGGCCGCTCGCGATCCTTTCAACCTGTGCCCAGTCCGCCGCTTTTGTCGCGCAGCTGCAATTCCGAGCTTCAACGACCTCTTTCGCCTGCACGAACCCATAGATATCGCGGTAGGCGCGTGCCTCCGGCCCTGCTTGCGTTTGCCGGTATTCTTGTGGCCAGAGCGACTGACAGCTGCGCCAAGGCTCGTTCACCGCACCCGGGATCGGCTGCACATCTGCGTGCACGGCGACCTTAGGCAGGACATCGAGGAAAGCCTCTTCCCTCCATCCCGGGTCCGACCGGCGTTTCCGCCGCGGCCACACCGATGATCGCCCATATCAGCGCCGCTGCCGTCGCGCCTTTCACCACACCCTTCATGTCTGCGCCCCATTCTCATTTCTCCCCAAAACCTTGATGAATTTCTGCTCTTCGGCGGCGGTGGCGGCATCCATCACCCCGGCCTCGCCCATGCCCATGAGCTGGGCGACTCCATGTTCCAGATATTGGCGAGCGCGATCGAAAGCTCAGCCGTCACCCGCGTGTTGAGATCGACCGCCTCCTTGAGGCCTTTCGTGTCCGGGATCGCTTGGACGAGTTCATTCACCCGGCCCAGACTTTCCGAGGCTTTCACCGAGGAGGATTCCGCCGCCGCAGAGAGGAACGCCGCCGTGTTCGCCTGCGAGCCGATCCGCGCGGCGCTCGGGTTCTCGCTGCTTGAGAGGGTGTCGACAGTCTTCACGTCGAGCCCGACGGAGGTGAAAAACTCCGACACATATTCCGCCGCAGGCTTGTCGCCCACTTTGCCCGAGGTGGTGATCAGGGAATAGCTGCCGCTCTTGGCCGACTGCAGCCCACCGGTCAGATCGTTCACATCGGGCAGGATATTGTCGAAGAAGGTGTTCGGATCCGGGATTCCAAGCGCCTGAAGGGTAAGCCCGTGACGCAGCGCCTCGATCTGATCCTTGAGGAGCAGGATTTGCTCCGCCTGCTTGAGGATCTGATCATCCAGCTTCAGGTTCGAGGCGATCAATTCCTTGACCTGCAATTTTGCCTCGGTCAGCACCTCGCCGACCTTGGCAATCGCGGAAAGGTCGATCGTCGGCACGCCTTGCGCCGAAACGGCGAGCGGAGCGAAGGACAGACCGGAGACCGCGCATGCGGTGATCAGGAAACGCAGATACCGGGCTTTCATTCGATCCCTCCCTTGACCTTGATGAATGTGGCGTCCTCGGCATAGGCCTGCAGGAAGAGCGCATAGCGCGCCTGATCCACGCGAACGCGCGCGGCTTTCACCCGGGCCACCATGACCGCAATGCGCATCGCCTCAGCCCGGGCATAGGTGTTGAGGCCCATCGCCTCTTCCGCGCTCTTCGTTTTCGGAATTTGCTCGATGATCGCGCGCAGACGGGTGAGCGAGGCGGCGATCTCGTTTGTCGCTTCCATGCCGTAATGCATCCCGGCATCGGCAACATTGCTGCTTTCCGCGATCGCCATGTCGCGCGGATCGAGCGTTCCGATCTGATCGATCCCGCCGATCTTCGCCGCATAGCCGTTGAAGAAGCTGGTGATGCGCAGCACGTAATTCTGCGTTTCCTTGAAGGGCGGCACCCCTCCGTATTTGATGACGTTGCCGGGGCCCGCGTTATAGGCCGCAAGCGCCATCGGCACCGAGCCGAAGCGGTTGAGCTGGGCGAGAAAGTACCGCGCCCCGCCATCGAGTTGCAGCCGCGGGTCATCATAGTAGCCCGGATAGATGCCGAGCCCCTTCGCCGTATCGGGCATGACCTGAGTAAGCCCGAACGCACCGACCGGGCTGCGCGCACCGATCGAAAACCCGGACTCCTGCTTGACCAAAGACTGAAACCAGATCCGGAACTCGGTCGGGTTCAGACCGGCCTTCGAAAGCCCGGGATGGCCCGCATATTTGCGCGCCGTCTCCACGATCATCTCCTCGATGCTCGATTTCGCATCGCCGAAAAGCCGGGCCGCATAGGGGTTGCTGTCATCCACCGAATAGACAGCGGTCGCCTCGGCCCCGGGCAGGGACTCAAGATCCGCGACAGGCATCGCGGAGCCCGAGAGCAGGGCAAGCGTCTGATCGAGTGCTGCGAGCTGTTCCTTGTGCAAGTCATCGATCTTGCTTTTCTTCGCCGTCTCCAGCTGACGCGCCTCGCTCAGCGCCGTCATCTGCGAGACCTCTAGGCCATGCTGGATCGCGGCTTTGCCGTCGACCGTCGGCACACCATTCGCAGCCGCCGTGCCAGCCAGCACGATCACCGCAAGGGCAAGGCCCGAAGGAGGATGCAGATCAGCGGCAGGAAGGGGCATGGCTGGCGCGGCCCAGAACCGGGCTCGATCCTTTCGATGAGACGCTTGCACTCGGGCTCGCACTTGCCCAACAATTCGTGCGGGCGACGGGCACCTCGGCGCAGGCCGCGAGCATCAGTACAGCGAGTCCTGTAATCAATCTTATGTAAAATCCTGATCGCATCCGATCCTCACTCTTTCCAGAACTGTGGCCGCGTGGCGTAATCCGCGCCGAAGGCATTGATCCCGGCCTGACCGCCGCCCAAAGCTGTCAACAGCGGCCCCAGCGCCTTCAGATCGACATCGAGCACCGTCGATCCGCGCGGATTGCGCGAGAGCACGAGCCGTTGGCCGGGATCGGGTCAGTACGAAATCAGCTCGCCATCAGTGAGGCGGAAGCCGTCATAGTCGGACGCCTCGGCTTCGCCGTTCGGAAAGAGAAGCTGGTTAGGCAAGGCCTCAAGTCGAGCGCTTTCGAGCCGCGGATCTGGCTCGAAACTGCGTCATCATCACCACGACGACATTCTTCTTGCGCGCGGTGACGAGCCATTCGGCGAGCTTGCGCGAGAAGTAATCGTCGTCGAGCACCTTCCAGGCCTCCGTCGATCAAGATCAGCGTCGGGCGCTTTTCTTCGATCAGCATCTCGATGCGCCGGAAAAGATAGCCCAGAATTGCGCTGCGCTCTGTGCCAAGGTCGAGGATCTCGGTCAGATCGACCGCGGTCACGTCATGGCTTTCGAAATCCACGACCGGCTCATTCGCTTCGCCAAAGACCCAGCCGTAACGTCCCCCCGGCCCCCATTCGGCAAGCCGCTGCGCCAGATCGAGCCCATCGCCCACATCGCCGAACAGCTCCTGAAAGGCGCGAAAGTTGCGAAGCCCCGCGCTTTCCCGTTTTGGGCGATGGCCGATTTGATCGCCTCCGACTGCAGCGGCGTCATGGCACCGCTTCGGGATTCCAGCAGGCTCACCAGCCAATCGAGCAACCAGGCTTCGCCGCGTTCGCCTGCCTCGGTGGCCAAAGGGTTGAGGCCCGTCGGCCGACCGCGAATCTCCACCGCATAGCGCCCGCCCAAGGCATGGACGGCCATTTTAAGACCGGCCTCCTTGTCGAAGATGATCGTGCGGCCCCCGGCGCGCTGAGCCTGCGCTGCCAGAAATGCGACCGTCGTTGTCTTGCCGCCCCCGGATTTGCCCAGAACGAGTGTGTGACCATTGGTGGGTTCCGCCTGCGGGTCGCCCGGTTCGTGAAAGCTGAACCGGTGCAGACTGCCCTGCAGGGTCGGAAACACGGTGATCGGGGTGCGCCAGGGCAGAGCCTCCGCGCCAGTTCCCGTGTCGGCCGCATGCAGCGCCGCGAGATCGGCGAAATTGATCGAGGAAACCGTCATGTCGCGGGCGCGGTAGTCCATGTTACCCGGATGCATCGCGAACACACCGGCCTCGAGCGCGGTCACCTCGCGCACCAGGCGCATGCCGTTCTGGTGCGCAATGCCGCGAATGCGCGCCACTTCGGTCTCGAGGGCAGCCGCGTCATCGGCAAAAACGGTGATGGTCATCTGGTGCAGACCAAAGCCCAACGTGCCGCTTTCGGCCTTGTCGGCAGCCTCGAAAAGCTGCGCCTCGATCGTGGCCGCGATGTCCTCGGCCGCATTTGCGCGACACGCCGCTTGACCCGCTCTGCGATGCCGGTGCGTTCGATGGGCGAATAGCTGTGGGTGATGATCACATCGACTGGCGCCGAGCGCATCGAGCATCAGGCCAGGTGGAAGTCGGGTAGGATTTGACAAAGAGGAGTGCGCCGACGCGCGGCCGCAGACCTCCCTCCTCCACGGTAAACTGCCCCTTCCCGAAGTGCAGCGATGCTGCGGCCGCATCTTCGGCGAGAAGGCAGAAAGGCGCCCGGCGCAGAGGTTTCATCTCGCCCGTCAGGAGCGAGGCATAAAACCCGAGCAGGTTGCCATCGCTGATCCTGAGCCGTTTCGTGCGCACCCCGAGTCCGCTCTCAAGGATCGCCGCGACCTCGCGCAGTTCTTCAAGCCTGCGCGCCGTGTCATCGCCCCAGACCTTCGAGGCCGCGCGCCGAAAGAGCGGGACCGGCAGTACCGACGTTTGCCGGCGCACCACGGTCAAAACGAGCACGCTTTCTTGCAGGTTGCGCAGCGCCAGCTCGTCGGTCCAGACGCGATCGACATCCGCGGCGAAGCCTGGCCTGCGGATCGGTGTGATGCCCGTTGCCGTCGGGCGCATGAGGCGATGCAGATAGAAACAGAACCGCTCATCGAGCGTGTCGAAGATGCGCGAGCCCCGCCCGCAGCGCGAGAATGGTCGACTGGCCGGAGGTGACGCCATCGATCCCGATGATCTCGAACGACACCATCAGCGCGTTCTCGCGGGTGCGCACAGTCTCGTCGTCGATCTCGATGAGATAGGGCAGATGCGCATAGACCTTCGGGTCGCGCGTGTGCAGCCCGCGCGCCCTCGGCGTCCGTTTCGTTTCGGCAAGCTCAGGAAACATGGCGTCGCTCCCGCCGCAGGAGCGCCATCGGCGTCACCTGCATCATCACCGAAAGCACATGATGACCGTTCGGATTGATCCGCGTCGCGGCGCGCGCGAGCCCATACCAGAGCGGCACTGTCAGGAACCACGTCATCACCTTGAAAAGGATGAACGGGAGCACGGCCATCCCGCCCACCGCCATGGCATAGGGCATCGGCAGCCCGAGAAACTTCGCCTGCCGTGAGAGCCCAAGGATGACCGCACTCTTTTCCATGGTCCCGATCCTCAGCTGAACGACGAACGCAGGTTCGCGACGATTGCCGGACCGGCGAAAACGAGGAACGCGCCGACAACCACCAGCGAGACCCAGGCCCAGCTGATCCGGTTGAACGCGGCAAGAAAGCCCGTCACCACGAAGGCGATGCCAAAGAAGGCCGTCGCCAGCGTGCCGCGGAACGGGCAAGCACACCGGTGGCCACGTTCTCGGCCTTGGTGAAGACGATATTTGCGAGCGCTTACCAGCTTGCGAGAGTGACGAGGTAAGCCACGAGGCCAGCCGGATCGCTGGGGTCATGTGCATGGGATTTTCCTGAATCAAAGCTCCGCAAGAATGCGGTCGTAAGCCGCCATCACCTTGACGATGTGATTGCGGGTCTCGGTGTAAGGCGGCACACCGCCATATTTGCGCACGGCGTCCGGCCCGGCGTTATAGGCCGCAAGCGCAAGCGTCAGGCTCTCGAACGAGCCGATCTGTTCAAGCAGGTAGCGCGCGCCGCCATCCAAGTTTTGCATCGGATCGGCAGGGTCAACCCGCAGATACCGCGCGGTGTCGGGCATGAGCTGCGCAAGACCCTGGGCCCCTGCCCCGCTCACTGCGCGTTGGGAATAATTGCTCTCGATCTTGATCATGGCCTGAAAGAAGGCCAACCACTGCCGGGGAGTAAGCTGAAGACGCCGAAGCGCCGGATGATCTTGATAGCGCGCCGCCACCAGCCGAATTGCGGGCAACACTGCCTGCGGCGCCGCAACGCTTTTCGTGCTCATCACGGGCGCGCGGGAGGTCGGCTTCTCGTCCCTCTGATCCGCTTTGGCTGCGGCCGGACGGATCAGGTACCCCTTGGCGTCGTAACGCAAAACCGACGAGTCAGCGGAGAGCGCGGCGAAAGTCGCGGGGGCGAGGTCCGCCTCGCCCCCCTGCCCTGCCTCATTCCAGCGGATCACTTCCGCCCGGACGGCTGTGCATCCGCCACGGACATCGCCAGCGACAAAAGGCACGTCGAGATGATCGAGTTGAGTTTGCCGCTGGCCATTCCGAAGAGACCGATCGGCGAGTTGATGATCCGCTCTCGCGCGGTTGCGGTGACCAGCATGAACCGATCGCCCTCGCGCGAGACCACATAAAACAGCCATTCCCCGGAAAACCGCTCCGCGGGGTCTGGCGCACTGACACACTCGATCTCAACCGTCGCTCCATCGGTGGCGGCCATTTGCGAAAATCCCGTTCCAGCAGAACAGGCAATGCACGCCGTTTCATCTTGGCTCCCCTCGGGTTGGTCAGTGGGGATCGTTGTAACAAAGTTTCTTCGTGACTCCATGATTAACGAAGTATAAGTGTATTTCAATCGTTAAAATGACAAACGCGAGTGAAAATGCCTTACAATGCTTGTTCGGGCGCGGCAAATACGCCAACAAAGCGTTTCTTTCCAGCCTGTTGGGGGCAATTTGTCGGCGTAATGTCGCAGTGGCGCGTCCCGGGTCGGAATGCGCGCGACTGTGTCCTTAGGCGCTTCGCACGGTCGACCGACGTGGTGCGCGCTGCCACGCTCTTGATCCTTTGCCCCCTCTCGGCCGCTGCAGACCCCCTGCCCTGCCTGCCTCCAGATCAGCCATCGACCGCGCTTCCTACGGCCGTATTGACGGACTATCGCGCCGAGATATCCGCCGAGTTCGAAAGCTATTTCGCGCAGGTCGGCCCTTACATCGCTTGCCTTGATGCGGAGCGAAGCCGCAGCCTCGACGAGGCTCGGCTGGCAACCAAGAGCTACGCAGCCTTTCTCGACACCACCCCCGCACCGGAGCACTTTCAATGAACCCTATTCGCCCGGCCCTTTCCTCGGCCTTGCTCGCGTTCTTCGTCCCTCCCGCAAGCGCCTATCAGATCGACTGCGCGATCCTTCTCTGCCTTCTATGGGCTTCCTCCGAGCGTGCCCTGCGCGCGGGCCCGGGCAGAAATGATCCGACGCATCACTCCATGGCCCATCGAGCCCCGCTGCAGATCTGGCGTTGCCCAATGCATGCGGCCTTCGACCTGCCTGCAATGCAACGTCCGGCGGCGCGCCTTTATCAGATCGCAGCTACCGCAGCACAGGCGCCTCGGCACCCTGCCTACCGCCGAGCGAGGCAAAGCTCGTCGATCAGCTGGTGCAGGTTGCGACCGGCGAATACTCCGATGGAAACCAAACCGCAGATGCCGATATCAGCGGCCCCGAGTTCGACTTCGTGCGCTCCATCCGGGTGTTCAGCGTAGAAATCGCCCGGCAGCACTGGATCGGAGGGGACAACGACACTTGCAATCAAAGCCAGCGCGTCCGTGTCGGCTCATACGGCATCCAGGGCAATTTCGGCTGGCGCGGCTCCTCCGTCGCTGCACTCCCTGCGGCATTCGAAGGCCTGGAAGGCTGGGCGGACTACAGCACGCCGGACGGCAGCCACTGCCCGGGGATATACAAGCGATCCGTGTTCATCGAGTGGCGCGATCACGAGGCGGCTACGGGTTCGAGCAGGTTGATTACTAGGACAGCCTGCGTCACGCCCACAACTTTTCTTCGCCTGAGCTGTCTGGGCAAGCGTCCCGATGTGATCGCCCCCCGGTCGCGCCTCTCACCGATCCCTGCCCTGCCAGAACCACCGCCCGCATTCGACGCGGCGGTCGGCCTCGCTCAGCCCGATGTCGTCGAGCGCCTCCGGCCCAAGCCGGGCCAAGCGCGCGCGGCTGCGGGCGCGGCGATGCCAGAGCGCGAGGCGGTGCAACAGACGTAAGGTGCCGAACAGCCCAAGCTGCGCCCGATGGCACGACGGCGGCGTTTCGCAGATAGGCGGGGGCGCGGAGAGATGTGACATGCGCGCACCCTGCCTCCGCATATCCCGCTTGAAAAACGATGTCTTGGCCGAGTTTTGTGAGAAAATCTCACAGCTGTCGGTTCCGCCCGTGCCCCTGCCGCCGCTCACCGCCCTGCGCGCCTT
>NZ_CP198946.1:3790000-3946088 GCF_052363175.1 Rhodobacter capsulatus | reverse complement strand
CAGGGCCGCAACACTATTATCAAGACGTTGAAATTAAAGAAATAAAACGGCGCCCCAAAGATGGGACGCCGTTTACGAAGATTAACTTCCGAGATCGGAAGATTAGTTCGACAGGGCCTTCACGCGAGCCGAGAGACGCGACATCTTGCGGGCCACGGTGTTCTTGTGCAGCACGCCTTTGGTGATGCCGCGCGCCAGTTCGGGTTGCGCGGCTTCAAGGGCGGCCTTGGCCACACCGGCGTCGCCCGAGGCGATCGCTTCTTCGACTTTGCGCAGGAAGGTGCGGATGCGCGAACGGCGGGCTTTGTTGATGTCGTTGCGACGCTCGTTCTGACGAGCGCGTTTCTTGGACTGGGGCGTGTTGGCCATGTTTCCCTATTCCCGGGCTGAAGCGAATATGTATAGCGCAAAGCCCGGTCGTCCCAGCGAACCGGATGATTCTAGCCTGAGCGGGCTCCACGCGCATGTGACGGTGGCTGTTAGGGCAAAATCGGCCGAAAGGGAAGTCCTTTTCGCCCTTATTTGTCGGTGAACTTCGCCGGGCGTTTCTCGGTGAAGGCGGCCATGCCTTCCTTTTGATCCTCGGTTGCGAAAAGCGCGTGAAACACCCGGCGTTCATAAAGCACGCCTTCGCGCAGCGTGGTTTCATAGGCGCGGTTGACACAATCCTTGGCCACCATCGTGGCAATCGCCGATTTCGCCGCAATCTTGCGCGCGGTGGCCAGCGCCTCGGGCACCAGTTCGGCAACCGGCAGCACGCGGCTGACCAGGCCCGAGCGTTCCGCCTCAGCTGCATCCATGAAGCGACCGGTCAGATGCATTTCCATCGACTTCGACTTGCCGACGAAGCGGGTCAGCCTTTGCGTGCCGCCGATCCCCGCGACGACGCCCAGATTGATCTCGGGCTGGCCGAATTTCGCATTCTCGGCACAGAGGATGAAATCGCACATCATCGCCAGTTCGCAGCCGCCGCCCAAGGCATAGCCCGCCACCGCCGCGATGATCGGTTTGCGCGTGCGCAGGATCGCGTCGCCCTCGGTGCCGAAGAAATCCAGCTTGAGCATGTCGACAAAGCTCTTGTCGGCCATTTCCTTGATGTCGGCCCCCGCGGCAAAGGCCTTGTCCGAGCCGGTCAGCACGAAGCAGCGCACGGCCGGATCGGTGTCGAGGGTCTTCAGCACCTCGGCCAATTCGCCCAGCAGTTGGGAATTCAGCGCATTCAGCGCCTCGGGCCGATTGAGGCGGATCAGCGCCACGCCATCTTCGATTTCCACGATCAAGGTCTGATAGGACATGGGATTCCCTTTGCTGGTGATGGGCAAGAGGTAACAGTCAGAGGCCGAAACTCAACCGGGCGCGGCGGAATTGCCGCTGCGTCACTTCTGGCAGGCGGGGCAGAAATAGCTCGATCGGCCCGATTGCACGATGCGCTTGATCGGCGTGCCGCAGCTGGGGCAGGGCTCGTCTTCGCGGTCATAGACCCGGAAGCTGTGCTGGAAATAGCCCAGCTCCCCATCCGCCTGACGATGATCGCGCAAGGACGATCCGCCCGCCTCGATCGCCTCAGAAAGAACCTCGCGAATGAGCGGCACCAGCGCCGCCAGCCGTGCCGCCGAAATCCGGTTCGCCGCTCGACGCGGGTCGATCCCGGCGCGGAAAAGCACCTCCGACACATAGATATTGCCGAGCCCGGCGACGACATGCTGATCCAGCAGCGCTGTCTTGATCGGGCTTTTGCGCGATTTCAGCGCCTCGATCAGATAGGCCTCGTGGAAGTCATTGCCGAAAGGCTCCGGCCCCAGCCCGGACAGCAGCCAATGCGCGGCTTCCCGGTCGGTGCGGACCAGATCCATCGCCCCGAACCGCCGTGCGTCGTTGAAGGTGACACGGGCGCCCCCCTCCATATGCAGCACTACATGGTCGTGCTTTTGCGCCGCCGGATGATCGAGGTGAAAATCGCCGAGCATCACGCCCGAGACCAGCATCCGCCCCGACATCCCCAGATGAATGAGCAGGCTTTCCCCGGTCGACAGATCCGCCAGGATGTATTTCGAGCGCCGCCGCAGCAGCGTCACCCGCGCCCCGGTCAGCCGCGCGGCCATGGCCTCGGGCAGCGGCCAGCGCAGATCGGGGCGGTTCACCTCGGCCCGATCGATCACGCGCCCCTCCATCGCGGGGGCAAGGCCGCGCCGGACCGTCTCGACCTCGGGCAGTTCTGGCATTTTCGCTCCTGTCGCATTGTCACCGCTGAAACCGACCCTATAAGGAGGGGGACAGTTCAAGATCGGCAAGGGCAGATGAGCACGGATCAGACCAAGACGACTCATTTCGGGTTCCAGACGGTGAACGAAGAGGCCAAGGCCGGGATGGTCCATGGCGTCTTTTCGCGGGTGGCCTCGAAATACGACATCATGAACGATCTGATGAGCATGGGCATCCATCGGATCTGGAAGAATGCGATGATGGACTGGCTGGCCCCGCGCCCCGAGCAGAAGCTGCTCGATGTGGCGGGCGGCACCGGCGACATCGCTTTCCGGTTCCTCAAACGCGCCAAGGGCTCGACCGCGACCGTCTGCGACATGACGGAATCGATGCTGATCGAGGGCCAGAAACGCGCCGATGCCGAGAACATGGCCTCGCGGCTGAACTGGGTCGTCGGCGATGCGATGGACCTGCCGTTCGAAAGCAACAGCTTCGACGTCTACACGATTTCCTTCGGGATCCGGAACGTCACCCGCATTCCCGATGCGCTGAAAGAAGCCTATCGCGTGCTGAAACCGGGCGGGCGGCTGATGGTGCTCGAATTCAGCCAGATCCCGAACGATCTGATGCAGGCGGTCTACGACGCCTATTCCTTCAACGTGATCCCGGTGATGGGGCAGGTCGTGGCGAATGACCGCGACAGCTACCAGTATCTGGTCGAGTCGATCCGCAAGTTCCCGAACCAGGAGCTGTTTGCCTCGATGATCCGCGAAGCGGGCTTCAGCCAGGTCAAATATCGCAACCTTTCCATGGGCATCGCCGCGCTGCACTCGGGTTGGAAGGTGTAATATGCGCGGCCCGCACAATCTGTGGCGGCTGATCCGCACGGGGGCAACCTTCGAGCGGACCGGCGCCATGCGCGTGGCGCTGGAAGCGATGGAGGCGCCGCCGCGGCTGCGCCTTGTCGCGCGCATCATGGGCTGGCCGTTCAAATGGCTGGGCTATGCGGGCGATCCCGCGCTGCCGCCAGTGACGCGGGCGATCACCGCGCTGGGTCCCGCCTATATCAAGCTGGGTCAGGTGCTTTCGACCCGCCCCGATGTGGTGGGCGAGGAGCTGGCCGATCAGCTGCGCGTGCTGCAGGACCGTCTGCCGCCGTTTGACATTGCTCTGGCCAAGGCGACCCTGGCCGAGGAATACGGCCGTCCGGTCGAAGAAATCTTCTCCGAGTTTTCCGAACCGGTCGCGGCGGCCTCGATCGCGCAGGTGCATTCGGCGCGGCTCCTTGAGACCGGCGAGAAGGTGGCGGTCAAGGTGCTGCGCCCGGGCATCGAAAAGGCCTTCAAGCGCGACATCGACGCCTTCCATTTCGCCGCGAACATGATCGAGCGGCTGTCTCCGGCCTCGCGGCGGTTGCGGCCCTCGGATGTGATCAAGCATTTCGAAGATCTGGTGGCCGGGGAGCTGGATCTGCGGCTGGAAGCGGCGGCGGCCTCGCAATTCGCCGCCAATACCGAAAAGGATGCGGGGTTCCGCGTGCCGCTGCCGGTCTGGCAGCTCTCGAGCCGCCGGGTGATGGTGATCGACTGGGCCGAGGGGCTGCCGATGGGCGATCCCGAGGCG
Source organism: Rhodobacter capsulatus (assembly GCF_052363175.1). Classification (GTDB taxonomy): domain Bacteria; phylum Pseudomonadota; class Alphaproteobacteria; order Rhodobacterales; family Rhodobacteraceae; genus Rhodobacter; species Rhodobacter capsulatus_D. Next base: position 3,942,263 of record NZ_CP198946.1, on the reverse strand, counting down.
CTGAAGGCCGCGGGCCATGACGTGACCGCGATCGGCACGCGGGTGCTGCAGCTGTTCCTGTCCCACGCGCTGCGCGACGGCTATTTCCACGGTGACATGCATCAAGGCAACCTGAAGGTGGCGGAAAACGGCGACATCATCGCCTTCGATTTCGGCATCATGGGGCAGATCGACCAATACACCCGGCATGTCTATGCGGAAATCCTGATGGGCTTCATCCATCGCGATTACCGCCGCGTGGCCGAAGTGCATTTCGAGGCGGGCTATATTCCGCCCGATCAGGACGTGGTGCAATTCGCGCTGGCGCTGCGCGCGGTGGGCGAGCCGATCTTCGGGATGAATGCCAAGCAGATCTCGATGGCGCGGCTTTTGGCCTATCTCTTCGAGGTGACCGAGCGCTTCGGCATGGCGACGCGGACCGAGCTGATCTTGCTGCAACGCACGATGGTGGTGGTCGAGGGGGTGGCACGCTCGCTCAACCCCGGGATCAACATGTGGGAAACCGCGAAGCCCGTCGTCGAAAGCTACATCCGCGAGAACGTCGGCCCGCGCGGCATCCTGCGCGATCTGACCCGCACCGCGCGGGTTTTGGGTCGGTTCGGGCCGCAACTGCCCGAGCTGATGCAGAAGGCGCTTGAGCGGCAGGTGCAACCCGAAGAAAAGCCCGAGCCGAAATCGGCTCAGGCTTTGGGGGCGGTCAGCGCAGTGCTGATCCTTGCCGCGGGCGTGGCGCTTGGGCTTCTGATCTGATCAGTCGGCCTCGCGCAGCGCGGTGATCGACCCGGTCGAGACCGTGCCGCCCCCGGCCAGAACAAGAACGGCCCCGTCACTGGTCCCCTGCGCTTCGACGACCCGGTTGTAGGTCTCGACCGGATCAGTCGAGAGCAGGGTTCCGTTCTTGTAGCTTTCCAGCTCGAACGTATAGTTTCCGGCCGGTAGCGCGTTGCCATCGGCATCGGTGCCATTCCATTCGATTGCATCGCTCGACACATCGATGCTGTACCGCGAGACTTCATTGCCATCCGCATCGCTGACCACCACCGTGGTGGCATCGGCGCCCGTAACCGGGTTTGGCGAGATCGTCACCGGATTGGTTCCATCGAAATAACCCGCGGATTCCGAGCGGGCTTCCATGCCCACCCAGCTCGCATATTCGCTCATCCCCATCACGCCCAACTGGCTGGCAAGGCTGGTCAGCAGATCGTTCGTCTTCACCTGCTGTTCGACCTGCGAAAACGTCGCCAGCTGCACCGCGTAATCGGAGCTGTCCATCGGGCTGGTCGGATCCTGGTTCGTCATCTGCGTTGTCAGCAGCTTCAGGAACATCTCGTAATCGGAGCTGACGCTGGTCGAGGTCGAGCTGGAGCTCGAGGAAGACGAACTGGACGAACTCGAGCTGCTGGTCGAGGTGGAGGAGGTAACACTGGTCATGGGGCTCTCTTTCAGATTCTCAGGTCGAGCCCGCCCGAAGCGGTGCGGGGCGAGGATTGAAGGGCGATGGAGGTGGTATCGAAGCGGGCCACGACCTCACGGTCCGGTGTGGCTTGTTTCTGGGCTGTTTCCGCGGCGGCTTGCTGTTGCGCCGATGGACGTTGATCGGCCTGCTGGCCGAAGTCGAACTCGATGTTCGAATAGCCCATGTCACGGAAATCACGGGCAAGGCTATCGATGTTGCGCCGCATGAGATCGAGCGTCTCCTGCCGTTCGGCCTGAACCGAAACGGTGATGGCGCCATCGCTGCTGTGCAGGGTCATCCGCACCTTTCCCAGCTCTTCGGGCGTCAATGTCAGTTCCACGGTCCGGTTGCCGGCATCGGCCAGCGCATGCGACATCTGATGTGCGATCGCATGCGGACTGGCCGCCGCCCGATGCGTGCCGGTTGCGGTCCCGGCATCGCCGCTCAGGATCTGCGCGCTGCGCTCGGCAAGGCTGGTCGTGCCGGTGGCGCCCAAGGACAAGGGGCCGCCCGATGTGGTTGCGGACAGGCTCTCGACCTTGTCGGCGGCGGGCGCCACGGCCACATCGGCGGTCTTGATCGAAGCATCGGCCACCACACCGGAGCTCTGGGCCCCCGAGTCGCTGCGATCCTTGACCGAAGAGGCCTCTTTCGTCTCGCGCAGCCTTGTTGCGCGTGGTTGTGCATCGGTCGATTGACCTGCCAAGGCCGCAGGTTGCGACGGAGTGACTGGGCTCGTCGTGGCCATGTCCGCGGTCGTCTCCGTTCCTGAAGTCGATTTCGCCTGCGCCGTGGTCATTTGTGCGGTGTCGGTGGCCTCTGCGCCATCGGTGCTCTGCGTTGGCGCGACCCTCGGGCTCGATGCATCTGCAGCTGAGGTGACCGAGGGCATTTGCGCCTTGGGATCGTTGCCCGCGCTGGCAGTCTGGGATGCAAGCGCAGCCCTGATACGCGATTCGGCCAGTGACTCCCGCGGCGCGGATGCTGCCGGGGTGTCAGATTGTTGCAGGACACGCACCGAAACAGCCTGCGACAGTGATGGCGGCTTCTGCTCCGTCGTTTTCCCTGCTGCGGATGTCTGTGCCGTGCCTTCGGTTTTCGTGCTTTTCTCCGGGGAAGAGTTGCGGACGGACGGGCTCGTATTTGCCGCCGCGGCGGAGGCAGCTTGTCCGGCGCTGCTCGGCGACGTGGCCGCCATCAGCGCGGCAGTTTGTCTTGCGCTTTCCCCATTCGCGACACCGGCCAGGGCGGCCCCCTGTTCGGCGGCAATCTGTGCCTGTGCCGCCGACGAAGAGGCCGTCATCTGAGGGGACGTCACTGCGGTGGAAGAACTGCCGGGCAGTGTCGTTTCGGCCCGGGCGGCCTGATCTCCGGGCACAGCGACGAAAGCCGACGGCTTTCCTGCGTTCGTCGCGTCGCTCGCGGTTGCCGTGGCCGCACGTTCCTTCTCTTTCGATGTATGGGCCACCTGCGCCGAGGATGTCATCGACTCCTGGCCATCCAAGGTTTTGACCGCAGAAAGAGTTTCTGAGGCGATGTTGGCCGTTTTGTCAGGAGTGGTCAGGGGGGCAGCAGAGGCCTTGTCCGTGTCGTAAGCTTGCGCCTCCTGAGCGGCTGGCAGGGAGATCGTCTTTGTCGGGGCCTGATCGCTTGCAAGGGCTGCTGCGTTTGCCTGTGCCCCACCTGTCACCGCTGGCGCGATTTCTTCTGACGAGGTTCCCTTTGCCGAAGAAGGCAGATCGCTGATGGGGACCAGGACCATGGCCGCGACGGTAGAGGCCGTCGTATCCGCTTCGGGCCGTGTCTGTTTCTGCGCTTTGGACGGTTCGCCTTTGGGAGATTCGCTCGGAGTCGACGCAAGGGGGGCCGCCGTCGCGGAAAGTTCGGCACCATTGGGTAAGAGCGAAAAGGCAACAGCCGCTTCATGTCCGGCGAGACGGTTCTCTGCCGGAGTGGCGACTGCGACGGTCTGGGGGATGGCATCAGGATTCTGCGCGTCCACAGCGACCACGTTTTGCAAGGTGCCTTGCAGCGCCGAGATGGCGGTGCCCGGGGCACCTGAGCGGGCAAGCTCAAGCATGTCGGAGACGGCCGCATCCGCTTCCATCTCGGCCTGTGCCGCTGTCGCTTTGGTCAGTTCGGCCCCGCTTTTCTTCCCCGCAGACCCAGCCGATTCGGCGAGGATCGTTGCGAAGGCATCATGCCTTTCTGTCGCCGCATGATTGCCGGTGGCGCCATCAACGGCCCCTCCCTCCGCCGGAGAAATGGCGGAAAGAAACGAGATCTGATCCGAGAGAGCGAGTGTTTTCATGGCCTCACGACTTCTGCCTGTGACCCGCTCAGAATGGCAGCAGGAGGTTACTGCTTCTTTACCCAGTTATGGGAGAACAAGATGAAATCGGTTCAATTGGAGCGATTCCCATGGAGATCCGGCCTGTTACGGCCACCGCCACCTCTGCCTCCTCCGAGAGCAAGGTGAAGGACGAAGCGGCACTGCGCCGCAAGGCGCAGGACCTTGAGGCCAGTTTTCTGGCCGAAATGCTGAAATACACCGGTCTCGGAAAGAGCGAGGGCGGTTTCGATGGCGGCGTAGGAGAGGAGCAGTTCTCCTCGTTCCTCGTCGACGAATACGCCAGCAAGATGGTCAAGGCCGGAGGAATCGGTCTTGCCGAGAGCATCTTCAAATCGCTGCAGAAAGGAGCGGAGCATGCAGAATGAGACCGAGGACCGGATCGCCCGGCTGATTGACCTGTTGCGTCTGGAGAAGGACGTGATCCGCAATGCCGAATTCGCGGCATTGCCCGAACTGATCGCGCGCAAGGAAAAGCTGCTCGATGAATTGCAGGGCACGCCCGCCCGGCTGCTGCTTGATGCACAGGAAATGGCGCTCGAGAACCAGCGTCTTCTGGATGCGGCGATCAAGGGGGTGCGCTCCGTTCAGGCGCGGCTCGCCGAGATCCGCGAGGCATCGAAAAGCTACATGAGCTATGATCAGAACGGAAAAGCGCGCAAGATCAGCCCCGAGGGTGGGTCGATTGAACGCCGGGCGTAAACCATTCTTCGAAAATCCGACGTATCCAGGGCCGTCCGAAAGGGCGGCCTTAGCACTTCGTTAGGTCTTCACATGCCAAGGTTCCCCTGCATCCCGAGGGGTGGCGCGGCAGGGCAGCGATGCGGCCGCATGGGTCAGAAAGCCGTAGGCGCCGTTTTACCGACGGCAAGTGAAACCCGGCGCAAAGCGCCAAAGACGAAGGACCTGACATGTCCAGCATTCTCACGAACACCAGCGCGATGGTTGCGCTGCAGACCCTCAAGGGCATCAACTCGAACCTGTCGAAGACCCAAGCCGAAATCTCGACCGGCAAGACCGTGGCCTCGGCCAAGGACAACTCCGCGGTCTGGGCCATCTCGAAAGTGATGGAATCTGACGTGAGCGGGTTTGAATCGGTTTCGACCAGCCTTGCCACCGGTCAATCGATGGTGTCGGTGGCTCGGACCGCGGTTGAATCGATCACGGACGACCTCAAGACGATCAAAGAGAAGATCGTTGCGGCGCAGGACCCGTCGGCCGACACCGGCAAGCTCAATGATGAGATCACTGAGCTGGTCAGCATGATCGAGTCGAAAGTGGCGGGCGCCCAATTCAACGGCGTGAACCTGATCAGCTCCGCGGGCTCGGAGACCATCCTCGGTTCGCTCGACCGTGCGAACAGCACGGTGACCGCCAACACGATCGACATCGCTCACCAGGATATGAGCACCGCCGCAACGGCACTGCCGACCGGGCAGGTTGCAGCGGGCGCGACAGCGGGCAACTTTGCCGCGGCTGGTGGCAACAAGGGGTCCGCGGCGATCGAAGCCGGTGGCGCCGCTGGCTTTGCGCTTTCGGGACTCGAAGTCGGTGAAACGGTCACCATGGCGATCGGCAGCAAGTCGTTCAGCTATACGGTCAGCCAAGCCGATGTGGACTCGGGCTCCGATGTGAACGAAGTTGCGACGGCGAACCTCTACAGCCAGGTGATGGATGCCGGGATCAGCGGCGTTACCGCGACCTATACCGCTGGCAGCGCCGATTTGACCGTCAATGTCGATTCGGACGAGACCCTCGGCGTCAACATGAGCGTAGCGATCAACGCCGCGGGTTCGGGTCCGCTGGCAGGGCTGAGCGGCTTCACCACGTCGAACACCGTTGCCGAGATCGAAACGATGATCAACGGCGCGATTGACGCGGCTGCTGCTTTCGGTGCGGTCGAATCGCGGATCGAAAGCCAGTCGAGCTTCGTCAGCGAGTTGAGCGACGCTCTGAAGAACGGTATCGGCGCCCTGGTCGATGCCGACATGGAAGAAGCTTCGGCTCGTCTGCAGGCCCTGCAGACCCAGCAGCAGCTTGGTATCCAGTCGCTCTCGATCGCCAACCAGCAACCGCAGTCGATCCTGTCGCTGTTCAAGTGATGACCTTCGGGGGGCGCCTTGGCGGCGCCCCCTTTGCCCGCGGCAAAGCCGCGATCTGACCCCTCTCGCCACTGGAAGGTATTCCTGTGAACGCCACGATTCTGGCCAAAACGGCCTATGCAAACCCCGGTCAGCCCACTCGCACCCTGCGCGGCACCGAATACGAAATCTTCGCGCGCGTGACCCATCGCCTCAAACAGGCGGCTGGATTGGAAAAGTCGAACTTCCCCGCGCTCGTACGTGCGCTTTATGACAACCGCCGTCTCTGGACCACCCTCGCGGTTGATGTTGCCTTGCCCGACAATGAACTTCCCGACACGCTCCGGGCGCGTATCTTCTATCTCAACCAATTCACCCAGGCGCACAGCGGCAAAGTCCTGAAGGGCGAAGCCACTGTCGACGTGCTCATCGACATCAACACCGCGATCATGCGTGGTCTTCGTCGGGAGGGGGGTGCGGAATGACCGGTCTCGTTCTCAAACTCGCCCCGAAAGAACGCGTGCTGATCAATGGCGCCGTGATCGAAAACGGGGATCGTCGGTCGCGTCTCGCGATCATGACGCCCAATGCGCATATCCTGCGTCTGCGTGATGCAATCCACCCTGAGGAAGTCAACACCCCGGTTCGTCGCGTCTGCTACATCGCGCAACTCGTGCTGTCGGGGGATGCCGAGCCCAGCGAGGCACGCATGCAACTTCTGCGTGGCATCGAGCAACTCAGTCAGGTTCTGACCGATCACGACAGCAGGGCGCATCTGACACAGGCCACTGCGGCCGTGCTGGAAGACCAGCATTACCAGGCGCTGAAATCCTTGCGCGCCCTTTTGCCGAGGGAGGAGCGGCTCCTCGCCGCCGGAAGCGCATGAGTTATACGCCGGTCATTCCGGCCAGCGGTTATGCGGGCTGGAAGCTCCTCAACCGAACCATGGAAAAGCAGAAGGCGGCGTTTGTCGCCTCTGCTGATATTCAGCGCGACGAAGACTATTTCCGCTCCAAGATCGGATCAATCACGACCGCCGAAGATCTTGTTGCCGATCGTCGGCTTCTCAAAGTCGCTCTTGGTGCCTTTGGCCTTGATGCGGATATCGACAACAAGTTCTTCATTCGCAAAGTTCTCGAAGGCAGCACGACGGACACAAAGGCGCTGGCCAACAAGCTTGCTGACAAGACCTATCTCAAACTGTCGACAGCTTTCGGTTTTGGCGACTCGGAGACCCCGCGCACGCAGCTGAGCGGATTTGCCGACGAGATCTTGCAGAAATACGAGACCCGGCAATTCGAAGTTGCCGTTGGCGATTCCGACGAGACCTATCGCTTCGCGATGTCGGCGCAACGCGAGCTTGCGGATCTGGCGGCCTCGTCGAGTTCCAACAATACGAAATGGTACAACGTGATCGGGTCTGATTCCCTGAGCGCGGTGATGCAGACGGCGCTCGGATTGCCCAGCAGCGTTGGGTCGCTTGATGTCGACCAGCAACTGGTCATCTATACTCAGAAGGCGGAATCCGTTCTGGGTAGCTCTGATTTTTCGATATTTTCGGATAGTGCGGTGATGGAAAAGACCATCCGCCTGTATCTTGTCCGGTCTCAGATCGCCCAGAACAGCACGACCACATCGGGCAACATTGCGCTGCAATTGCTGCAAGGAGCCTCATCGGGCGCTTCCAGCGCCTCTCTTCTGTCGAAACTCGTCTGATCGTGGGATGAGAGCCTGTCGGCTCTTATCCCGCCTGAGAGAGGGCCGCCGTAAGGCGTGAAAAGCTCGCCCGAGTGCCATCCGCCGCATCGCGCGCCAGAAACGCATCGAGCGCGGGCCAGACCTTGATGGCCGCGTCGATCACCGGATCGCTCCCGGCGGAATAAAGCCCGGCCTGAATCATCATCTCGGCCCGATCATAAGCGCCCAGAAGCTTGCGTGCTTTTGCGATCAGATCATTCTCAGCTGGGGTTGCCGCATCCGGCAGAGACCGCGAAACCGATCGCAGCAGATCGATGGCCGGAAAGCGGCCGCGCTCGGCAATCGCACGATCCAGAATGACGTGACCATCGAGCGTGCCGCGCAGGATGTCCGCGACCGGCTCTTCCATGTCCGACCCGGCGACGAGCACCGAGAAGACCGCGGTGATGTCTCCTGCGCCCTCCATTCCGGGGCCGGAGCGTTCGGCCAGCGACATGATCTGGTGCGAGGTCGAGGGGGGATAGCCGCGCAGGCTGGGCGGTTCGCCGGCTGCCAGAGCGACTTCGCGATGGGCCTCGGCAAAGCGGGTCACGCTGTCAGCCAGAAACAGCACATGCTTGCCCTGATCGCGGAAATATTCGGCGACCGTCATGGCCGACCAACCGCAGCGACGGCGCACCAGCGGGGACTGGTCGGAAGTTGCCGCGACGATGACCGACCGGGCCATGCCCTCCGGCCCCAGTGTCTTTTCGACGAATTCGCGCAGCTCGCGGCCGCGCTCGCCGATCAGCGCGATCACCACGACATCAGCGGCAACCCCGCGGGCGAATTTGGCCAGCAGCGATGATTTGCCGACGCCGGAGCCGGCAAAAAGACCGATGCGCTGCCCCCGCACGAGCGGCAGCATGGTGTTGAAGGCGTCGAGCCCGGTTTCAACCCGGTCTCCCAGACGGCGCCGGAAGGCGGCGGGCGGCGGAGAGGCACGGATGTTGCGTTCGATCCCGCCGCGTAGCAGCGGCCGACCATCGAGCGGGCGACCGAAGGGATCGACGATCCGCCCGATCCAGCTGTCGTCCGGCGCGATGCCGGTCTGCCCAAGCACCTCGACCCGGTCGCCGATCGCGACGCCGTCAACTGCGCAATCGGCCAGAAGCGTCACTGCGCCCCGACGCAGCGCGATCACCTCTGCCCCGAAGACGGCACCAGATTGCGTGTGAAGAAGGGCCCGGTCCCCGAGGGCCGCCCGGGCAGTCAGGCCGCTGACCTCGATCGTACCCTTGCCAACTTCGAAGACCCGTCCGACCGGATGCACGGCCCCCAGGTCGGCGATTTCAGCCTGCAGCCGTTCGAGTCCGTTCATCGCCATTCTGGCCTCCAGCATTTGAGTCGATTTCCTCGAAACGTTTTCTAAACGATTCTCTCTTAAGCCTTGGTTGATAGCTCGGAGGAGAAACCCCGATGTTCGAGAAACTCGAAGTTTTCCAGATGGCGCAGTCCATGGCCCGGCAGGCCTCGCTGCGCGAAGGCGCGATAGCGACCAATATCGCGAATGCCGATACCCCCGGGTATCGCGCCCGTGACGTGGCCTCCTTCGCCGATACCTACCAGACCGAACATGTGACGCCGATGCGGGCGACCCGGCCCGGGCATATCGGGTCAGATGGGTCCTACACCGTCTCTGTCGGGGAAGATCCCGACTCCGATTCCACCTCGCCCGACGGCAACGGGGTCGCGATTGAGGACGAGATGGTGAAGGCGGTCGAGGTCAAGCGTCAGCATGATCTCGCGCTTGCGATCTACAAGTCCTCTCTCAACGTCCTGCGCAGCAGTCTCGGGAAAGGGTGATCATGGGCGACTTCACTTCCACGCTTTCCGTTTCCGCCTCTGGCCTCAAGGCGCAATCGATGCGCCTGCGCCATGTGTCGGAGAACATCGCGAACGCCGACACCCCCGGATACCACCGCAAGGTGGTTCAATTCGAGGAAGTGGCGACGCAAGACGACGGCGCGGCCACCGGGGTGCAACTCGGTCCCGTCGAGCTCGACCAGAAGGATCTGTCCCGCATTTATGATCCGGGCAGCCCGCTGGCCGACAAGAACGGCTACTACGACGGCTCGAATGTCGATCTGGTGGTCGAAATCGCAGACGCGCGTGAAGCGCAGCGCAGTTACGAGGCGAACCTCAGAATGTTCGATCAGACCCGGCAGATGTCGGCCTCTCTGCTCGATCTGCTGCGTCGTTGAAACCCTGAAGACGAAGGAGGTCCAGAATGGACATCAAGACTTCTGTCGCGGCACAAGGCTATGCACGAGCCCGTTCAGCCGCAACGCCCCTGTCTGAAAGCACCGTTTCCGATCAGGGCGGTGGACTTGGCAAGGTCGCCACGAGCTTCCTCGAAACCATGCAGCAAAGCGAGGACACGGCGAAATCCGCGATGCTCGGCAATGCCGATCCGCATACGCTGGTGCAAGCGCTCGCCCAGACCGAACTGGCGGTCGAGACCGCGGTGACGGTGCGCAACAAGGTCGTCGAGGCCTATCAGGAAATCCTCCGGATGCCGGTGTGAGATGTCCGACACCGTCTTCTTCGACGCGATGCGGGAAGGTCTCTGGATCGCGGTGATGATCTCGGCGCCGATGCTGATCGTGGCACTCGTCGCCGGGGTTACCATCGGCCTCTTCCAGGCGCTCACCTCGGTTCAGGAGATGACGCTGACCTTCGTGCCGAAGGTCGGCGCCATGCTCATCGTCTTCTGGGTGTCGATGTCCTTCATGTCCGAAACCCTCGTCGATTTCTTCAAGTCGGGGATCATCCCGCTCATCGTCGGAAGCTGAGCCATGGACAACACGATCTACGCGGCCCTGTCGCGCCAATCCGGCCTGATGCGCGAGATGCAGGTGGTCGCCAACAACATGGCGAACATCACCACCACCGGGTTCCGCCGCGAGGGGGTGGTGTTCTCCGAATATGTCGATTCGCTTGATGGCAACGAGCCCTCCCTCTCGATGGCCTATGCAAGCGGACGCACGATCAATTTCGAAGAGGGTTCGCTTGCCTCCACCGGCAGCCCGCTTGACTTTGCCATTCAGGGCAAGGGCTTCTTCATGGTGGAAACGCCCGACGGCAATCAGCTGACGCGCGCGGGTAGTTTCATGCGCTCGTCCGAGGGTGAGCTGGTCACCCCCGAGGGCTTCCGCGTTCTGGACAATGGCGGCTCACCGATCTTCCTGCCCGCAGATCAGGGGCCGATCGCCATCGCCGAAGACGGAACCCTGTCGGCCAGGGGGCAGCCGCTGGCGCAGCTTGGCCTTTATGATCCGCAGACTTCGACGTCGCTCAGCCTGCAGGCAGGCACCCGTTTTGCCGTGCCCGAAGGCACTGTTCCTGCCGAAAATGCCCGCGTCATGCAGGGCTTCGTCGAGCAGTCGAACGTCGATCCGGTGTCCGAGATTGCCCGGATGGTCGAGGTGCAACGCGCCTACGAACTGGGTCAAAATTTCCTCGATCGCGAGGATGAACGCATTCGCAACGTCATCTCGACGCTGAAGTAAAGGAGACCCCCGATGCGCGCCCTGCAGATTGCCGCCACCGGGATGAGCGCCCAGCAGATGCGGGTCGAAGTCATCTCGAACAACCTCGCCAACATGTCGACCACGGGCTACAACGCCCGGCGCGCGGAATTCGCCGATCTGATGTATCAGCAGGCGACCCGTCCGGGCACGATCACCGCCAACGACGGCACCATCGTGCCGGCCGGGGTGCAGATCGGCCTGGGTGTGCGCCCGACCGCGGTCAGCATCAACCTGGCGCAGGGTTCTCTGACCCAGACCAGTGGCGATCTCGACATGGCGATCGACGGTTACGGCTTCTTCGAGGTGACGCTGCCTTCGGGTGCCTCGGCCTATACCCGCGACGGTGGGTTCAAGCGCTCGGCCGATGGGCAGATCGTCACTTCGGACGGCTATCCGCTCGTGCCCGGCATCACCCTTCCCTCCGATGCGACGACGATCTCGATCAACGCCGCGGGCGAGGTCTATGCCTATTTCAACAATCAGGTGCAGCCGCAGCTGCTGGGTCAGATCACGCTGGCGGGCTTCACCAACGAAAAGGGCCTCGAGGCGATCGGTTCGAACCTGTTCCTTGAAACCGAGGCTTCGGGGGCGCCCACCGTTGCGGTGCCGGGCACCAGCGGGCTTGGCGTGATCAAGCAGGGGTATCTTGAGGAAAGCTCGGTCGATGCGGTGCGCGAGATCACCGAACTGATCAAGGCGCAGCGCGGCTACGAGATGAACGCCAAGGTGATCACCGCCGTCGACGAGATGTTGCAAGCGACGACACAGGTGCGCTGATGATCCGACTGGCCCTTTCCCTTCTGCTCTGCGGTTTTCCCGCCCTCGCCGAGGCCGGTTCAGTGATCGCCGCGCGGACCCTGCGTGCGCAGACCGTGATCACCGAATCGGATCTGGCCATCGCCGAGGACGAGGTGCCCGGCGCCTTGACCGATCCGACGGCCGCCATCGGTCTTGAGACCCGGAGAGCGATCTATCCACAGCAACCGATCAGCGCCGGAGATCTGGCGCCGCCCGCCGTCGTCGAACGCAACCAGATGGTGCCGATGGCTTATCAGGATGGCAGCCTGTCGATCACGACGGAGGGGCGTGCACTCGACCGCGGCGCCGTCGGCGACACGATCCGTGTGATGAACATCACCTCCAAGGTGACCCTTTTCGCGATGATTGGCGCCGATGGCGTCGCTTATGTCCAACCTCACTGAAAGTCCGTTCCATGCGCTCCATCCTTCTTGTCCTCATGGCCGTTTCGCTGGCCGCCTGCGGTCGGCTTGAGCAGGTCGGAAAGGCCCCTGATTTCAAGACTGTCGAAGGCAGCGACGAGTTCTTCGCGATGAACAGTCCGCCGATGCCGGATGACATCGCGCCGCGAACCGAGGCGCAGGAGGCTTCGCTCTGGTCTGGCAACCGTGGTTCCTTGCTCGGCGACCGTCGGGCCGCGAAGCGCGGCGACATCCTGACCGTGGTGATCGAGATCGACGACAAGGCAGAGATCTCGAACACCTCGGACCGGTCGCGGGCAAGCTCCGACACGATGGGGGTGCCCTCGATGTTCGGCATTCCGCAGCGTCTGAACTCGCAACTGCCGAGCGGCGCCTCGATGGACAGCGCCTACGAGACCAGTTCCGCCTCGTCCTACAAGGGCGATGGCTCGGTGGCGCGGAAAGAGAAACTGACCCTGCGCGTGGCGGCCACCGTGCTCGACCGGCTGCCGAATGGCGTGCTGCGGATCCAGGGCAGCCAGGAGGTCCGCGTCAACTTCGAGGTGCGCGAGCTGATCGTGACCGGCTTCGTGCGGCCCGAAGATGTCAGCCGCCAGAACGAGATCACCTACGACAAGATCGCCGGTGCGCGGATTTCCTATGGCGGCCGTGGTCAGATCACCGACGTGCAGCAGCCACGCTATGGCCAGCAGGTCGCCGATATCCTTCTTCCGTTCTGAGGTTTCCATGCTGAAGATCATTCTTCCCGTTGTGCTTGCGTTGATCGGTCTCGCCGGAGGCGGGGCAGCGGGCTACTTCCTGCGGCCGCCACCGCCTCCGCCGGAGGAAGCCGCGGCCGAAGCCGGAGCCGAGGGCGAAAAGGCCCCGGCCGAAGGCAAGGAAAAGCCCAAGGGCGAGCATGCCGCGCCCGAGAAAGCGGCTGGCGAGAAAGCCGGTGGCGAAGAGGGCGCTGCGACGATCGAATATGTGAAGCTGAACAATCAGTTCGTGATTCCGGTGATCAAGAAGGGTTCGGTCGCCTCGCTCGTGGTGCTGTCGCTGAGCCTCGAGGTGACGGTGGGCAGCACCGAAAAGGTCTATGCCGCCGAACCGAAGCTGCGCGATGTGCTGCTGCAGGTTCTTTTCGATCACGCGAATGCAGGCGGGTTCGAAGGGGCCTTCACCGATACGGCCAACATGACCGACCTGCGCCGCGCATTGACCGAAGCCTCTCAGGGCGTACTGGGGGATCTGGTTCTGAACGTGCTGATCTCGGACATCGCCCGGCAGGATTCGCAGTAACCGCTGATCGGCCATTCAAAGCAAAAAGGCTGGCAACCGCAGGGTTGCCAGCCTTTTTGTTCAGTGGTGCCGGTGAAGGGACTCGAACCCCCGACCCCATCATTACGAATGACGTGCTCTACCAGCTGAGCTACACCGGCACTGTGGCGCGCAGTTAGCACGCCCTTGCGGGGATGTGTAGCCCTATTTTTCGCGTTCGCTCACAGCGCGGGCTGTTCCTTCAAGTGTTTCGCCCGCATCGGCTTTCGTCCCTTTCGGCACGATCAGCGGCAGCATCTCGGCGCCATTGGGCAAGGGCATGCTGTTATGCGCCGGTTCACGCCAGCTCAGCGTGTCGAAGCCGCCGCAATTGTCGCAGACCGGACCCCATTGCGACTGGATGTTCTGGCACTTGTCACAGCACCATTGCTTGCCGCGCGGCGCGGTCAGCGCCTTGGCCAGCCAGCCGCGGACCACCGCATCGTCCTCGCCTTCGCCGCGTTCGATCGCCGCCATCAGCGTCAGGACGCGCGAGGTCGGGTTGCTTTCGACCAGATTGCCCAAGGCCCGACGGGCCGCGGGGAAATCCTCGGCTGCGATGCAAAGCTCGGCGCGCAGCAGACGAGTTTCCTCGTGATCGGGGCGCAGCGACAGCAGTTTTTCGAAGCGTTTCAGACGCTCGGTCGCTGATTCGCCCGGCACCATCGAAGCAAAGACCGCCGCCAGATCGGGATGCGGCTGCGCCTCCCAGGCCTTCAGCAGCACGCGGGTCGCCGATTTCGCATCGCCCTTGTCGTAATGCGCCTTGGCCGCCATCGCCGCCGCGGGAATCAGGTCGGGCGAAGCCTTGGCCGCGGCAATGGCCGCTTCCTGCGCCTCGATCGAGGTGCCGCCATCCAGAACCGCCTTGGCTTCCTGCAGCGCAAGCACGGCGTCGCGACGCTTGTGCACGTCTTTCGGCAGTTGCCCCTGACGCATCTTGGCCAGCAGAACGTCGCGCGCGCCTTTCCAGTCGCCCACCTCGGTCTGCAGCTTGAAGAGCGTGTTCTGCACCTCGAGGTTCTTCGGGTTCAGCGCAAAGGCCTTTTGCGCCAGCTTCACCGCGGTATCGGTGTCGCCCTCGGCCAGCTTCTGCGACAAAAGGCCCTGCACGCCGACGAAGCGGGTGCGCTGATCGGCGAGCAGCTTGCGATAGACCTCTTCGGCCTTGCGGGTGTCGCCGTTCATCATCGCCGCCTGCGCGGTCAGAAGGTTGGTCAGCTCGGGACGGCGCAGGTAGCGTTCGGCCTTGTTGGCCTTCGACAGCGCCAGCTTCGATTCGCCCGAGGCGACGGCCAGCATCCCCTCGGCGAGAGCTTCGTAGCCCTTGCGCTCGCGGTTGCGGTCGAAATAGCGGCTGATCGCGGTTTCATCGCCGGTCACGAAACGGATGAAGGCGAAGACGAAGCCGAGCACCCTCAGCGCCAGCCAGATCGCGATCACGACGAGCCCGACCAGGATCACCGCTTGCAGCGCGCCCAGGTTCAGCTCGATCCCGAAGGCGATGATGCGGATGGTTTCGCCCAGATCCGAGAGCCAGGCGGCGCCAAAGGCGAGCCCGACCACGACGGCGACGAACAGCGAGATTTTAATGAAAGACCAGATCATCGCCGTCCCCTCATTGCACGGATTGCGTCAGGTCGGCGATGGCGGCCTGCGCGCTCGCGCGCTGGGCCACCATGTCCTTCCAGGATTGCAGATCGGCCTGCGCCGCTTCGGGCAGCGTGCCGATTTCGGTCAGCGCCGCGTCGAATTGCGCCGCATCGACCGCGGTTTGCGCGCGCGACAGCACCGCATCCGGGCCGGTGCCGTCCTTCGCGGTCAGCGACCGGGCCCCGGTTTGCGCTAGCAGGAACGAGCCAAGCTTGTCCGTCACCGTGTCACCCGCGGTGGCCTTGCGCGCCGTGGTCAGCGCCTTGCGCGCGGCCTCGGGGAAGGCGGCCTTGATCGCGGCGATCGAGGGCAGGGCGCCCTTCAGCGCGTCAGGAACCGAGACGCCCGCGGCGGCCACATCGCCCAGCGCGCCATCGATTGGCGCATCGGTTTCGAAGGCAGCCGCCACACGGGCGACCGCGGCCTGCGCGATCGCCTTTTTCGCGGCGGCTTCCGATTCCGCGCGGATCTTTGCGGTTTCGGCCTCGGCCGCGGCGATTTGCGCCTTGGCGGCGGCAGTTGCCGCTTCCAGCTGTTGTTGCGAGGCAAAGGCCGGGCTCTTTTCGACCATCGCCTTCAGCGCGTCGATCTGACCCTGCACGCCCGACAGATCGACCGGCGCGGCGGGGGCGGTGCCGCCCTGCGCTTCCAGCGTCTGCACCTTGCTGGTGAGATCGCCCACCGCGGTCTGCAGCGCCGCGACGCCGGCATTGCCCGCTTGCAGCTCGGCCATCGCCTTGATCACGCCATCGAGCCGCGCGGTCTGATCGGCGAGGGTCTTTTCGACCTCGCTTTGCGCGCCCGGCAGCACCTTGTCGCGCAGTTCAGGCGGCAGTTTCGGCAGCACGACCAGCGTGCCGACCGAGCCGATCACCGCGGCGATGATGCCGCCCCAGACGACCGACATGCCGCCCCGCGGCGGTTGTTGCACCGGCTTCGGTTTCGCCGGAGCTGATTCGCTTGCGGGTTTCGACACCGGTGCCGCTGCGGCGGGCGCTGCGGCTTCGGTCTTGGCCTCCGTCACGTCCGCACCCGGGCTGCCTGCGTCTTTGTCAGACATTTCAGGGGTTTGCGCAGCAATCTCTGCTGTGCTGTCACGCTCCGTCTCGTCCGGGTTCGCCATGGACACTCCTCCAAGTCGCGCAACGCGGCGCGATTTCTTCAATTTCGCGGCAGTCTATTGAGCGGTTCGGCTCGGCTCAACCTCAACCGCTCTCAGGTCAGTGCGACAAGTGCGTCCAGCAGCGCTTCGGCATCGGGGCGTGCTGCAATCTGCAGCAGTGTCGCAGGCAGGTCGGTGCAAGACCGCGCTGCCTTTTCGGAAATCGCCACCAACCGCAGCTCGGCACGGGCGCCTTGCGCGGCCGCGGCGAGCAACTTGCCGCTGTTGGGCGAAAAGATCGGCACCAGAACCGGGCCGGGCGCGGCAAACAGCGCCAGCATCTCGGGCGCGGGGGGCTGGGGGCGCTGCGCGTAGACGATCGCCTCGGCCACCTGCCGCCCGGCTGCGACCAGCCGCTCGGCCAAGGGAAAGGCGCTCTCATTGCCGCGCGCATGCAGGATCGGCCCCGGATCGGCGGCGGTCAGGATCACGTCGAAGAGGTGCTCGGCATCGGGGGCCGTGGCCAGAACCGGGAACCCGGCCTGCCGGACCACCGCGGCCGTGCGTTCGCCGACGCAGAAGGCGGGTTTGCCCGCCAAAGCGCTGTCGGCCAGCGGTTTGACCGCCTGTTCCGAGGTGAAGATGAGCGCATTTGCCGCGGGCAGATCCGCCCCCGTCGGCTCGGTTTCCAGAAGTGGCGCGATCACCACCGGCCAATCCGCCCCCATCCGGGCGCAGAACTGCGCGGCGAAACGCTCCGATCCCGCACGCGGGCGGGTCAATAAAAGCGGCGGTCGGGAAGCTGGGCTCATCGGCGCCTCGGGTTGTGCGATGCCTGAGCCGGTGTTACCTGCAAGGAGGACCCCGCGCAACGACATCGGCATGACGAAACTTCTGACCTTCCTTGGCCTTGAATCGAGCTGCGACGACACGGCCGCCGCGGTGGTGCGGTCGGATGGCACGGTGCTGGCCTCGGTCGTGGCGGGTCAGACGGCGCTGCATGCGCCCTTTGGCGGCGTGGTTCCCGAGATCGCGGCGCGCGCCCATGCCGAAAAGCTCGACACCTGCGTCGAGGAAGCCTTGGCCGAGGCCGGGCTTTCGCTTTCCGATCTGGATGGCATCGCCGTGACCTCGGGTCCGGGGCTGATCGGCGGGGTGATGTCGGGGGTGATGTGCGCACGCGGACTCGCAGCCGGGACCGGGCTGCCGCTTGTGGGCGTGAACCATCTGGCGGGCCATGCGCTGACGCCGCGGCTGACCGATGGGCTGGCCTTTCCCTATCTGATGCTGCTGGTTTCCGGTGGGCATTGCCAGTTTCTGCTGGTGCGCGGGCCGGACAGTTTCGCGCGTCTGGGGGGCACGATCGACGACGCCCCGGGCGAGGCCTTCGACAAGGCGGCGAAACTTCTTGGCCTGCCGCAGCCCGGTGGCCCCTGGGTCGAGGCCGAGGCCGCCAAGGGCAATCCGAAGGCCTTCCGGTTTCCCCGTCCGCTTCTGGACCGTCCCGGCTGCGATCTGTCGTTTTCCGGGCTGAAGACCGCGCTGCTGCGCGCCCGCGATACCGAGATTGCGGCGCATGGCGGGCTTTATCGGCAGACCCGCGCCGATCTTTGCGCAGGCTTTCAGCAGGCCATCGCCGATGTGCTGACCGAAAAAACCCGGCGTGCGCTGGCGGTTTATCTGGACGCTGCGCCGGAACAGCCTGCTTTGGCCGTGGCCGGGGGGGTGGCAGCGAATACCGCGATCCGCACGGCGCTTGAACGTCTTTGCGCGGCGCAGGGCGTGCACTTCACCGCGCCGCCGCTGCGGCTTTGCACCGACAATGCGGCGATGATCGCCTGGGCCGGGATCGAGCGGTTCCGGCTTGGCATCGCGACCGAGGCCGATCTGATCGCGCGGCCGCGCTGGCCGCTTGACGCCACGGCGCCCGCGATGCTCGGATCGGGCAAGAAGGGGGCCAAGGCATGACGATTGCGGTTCTGGGGGCAGGGGCTTTCGGCACGGCTCTGGCGATCTCGCTTGCGCAACGTGGGCCGGTGCTGCTTTGGGCGCGCGATGCCGCCCATGTCGCCGAGATGCAGGACGCCCGTCACAACACCCGTCGTCTGCCCGATGCCGCTTTTCCCGAAAGCTTGACCGTCACCGACAGGATCGCGGATGCCGCGGGCTGCGAGGTGGTTCTGCTTGGCGTGCCGATGCAGAAGATGGGCGGCTTCCTGAGCGAAAACGCCGCGCTGCTTGATGGCAAGGTGCTGGTCTCCTGCTCGAAGGGGATCGATCTGGCGACAGGGCGCGGCTCGGTCGATCTGATCGAGGCGGCCTGTCCCGGGGCCTCTGCCGCGGTGCTGACCGGCCCGAGTTTTGCCGCCGACATTGCCCGCGGCCTGCCCACCGCCCTGACGCTGGCCTGCCGGACGGATTCGCCCGGGCTGCAGGCCACGCTGTCGACCCCGACGCTGCGGCTTTACCGCACGACTGATACGATCGGCGCGGAACTGGGCGGGGCGCTGAAAAACGTCATTGCCATTGCCGCCGGGGTGGTGATCGGCGCCAACCTGGGCGATTCCGCCCGCGCCGCGCTGATGACCCGCGGCTTTGCCGAGATGAACCGGCTGGCGATGAAACTGGGCGCCCGGCCCGAGACGCTGATGGGCCTGTCCGGCTTTGGCGATCTGGTGCTGACCTGCACCTCGCTGCAATCGCGCAACTTCCGCTATGGCATCGCGCTGGGCAGCGGGGCCGATTTCGACCCCGGCGTGACGGTCGAGGGGGCCGCGACCGCCAAGGCCGTCACCAAACTGGCCCACGGCCATGGCATCGACATGCCGATCGCCGCGATGATCGCCGCGCTCTGCGCACAGAAGATTTCCGTTTCCGACGCCGTTACGGCGCTGCTCTCTCGCCCGCTGAAGGAGGAATGAATGCTTTACGCCGTGATCTGCAAGGACAAGCCCGGGGCGCTGCAAACCCGGCTCGACACCCGCGCCGCACATCTGGCCTATATCGAGGCGACCGGCATCGTGACCATGGCCGGGCCGTTTCTGGAGGCCGGGCAGATGTGCGGCTCGCTGGTGATCGTGGACTGTGACAGCCTTGAGGCGGCGCAGGCTTGGGCGGCGGGCGATCCCTATGCGGCAGCCGGGCTTTTTGACAGCGTCAGTGTCACCGAATGGAAAAAGGTGATCGGCTGATGGCGAAATGGCTCTTCAAATCCGAGCCCAACGTCTGGTCCTGGGACATGCAGGTGGCCAAGGGCGCGGTCGGCGAAGAGTGGCATGGGGTGCGCAACTATCTGGCGCGCAACAACATGCGGGCGATGCAACTGGGCGATCAGGGGTTCTTCTACCATTCGAATATCGGCAAGGAAGTGGTCGGCCTCGTCGAGGTTTGCGCGCTGAGCCACCCCGATTCGACCACCGATGACCCGCGCTGGGACTGTGTCGACATCCGTGCCGTGCGGCCGCTGAAGACGCCGGTGACGCTCGCTGCGGTGAAGGCCGATCCGCGGCTGTCGCAGATGGCGCTTGTCACAAGCATGCGCCTGTCGGTGCAGCCGGTCACGGATGAAGAGTGGAAGATCGTTTGCGAGCTTGGCGGCATCGATCCCTGAGCGGATCACGCTGCGGCTTTCGGGCTGACAAACACAAAAGCCCCCCGCAAAAAACCGGAGGGTCCCGGCACCCCTACCAGGACCCTCCTTCACCCCACGTGCTCCCCTACGCACCACACGTGAAACTGTAATCGGGTCCTGGCCGTACTGGCCGTTGAGCTATTCCTACGTGACGGGGTGATTCCCCGCAACCAGACAATCCCGACAATCTGACCTAATTCCAATGTCTTGGTGGAAATCCTTGGTTAACCAAGACGCCGCCGACTTGCCGTGACGGGCATTCGGACTAACTTTTCCCCATGTCCGATTTCATCCTCGTTGCCCATGGTTTCCCCTCGAACCCCGATCCTGCCGAGGCCGCCCTGGGGGCTTTGGCCGCGCTGGTCGCCGCGCGGGTGCCCGAGATGCGGATGATTGCGGCGACGCTGGCGAAACCGGGGGCGCTGGCCCGCGCGCTCGAGACCCTGCCGCGGGCGCGAATCTATCCGTTCTTCATGGCCGAGGGCTGGTTCACCTCGCGGCAACTGCCGCGCAGGCTGGCCGATCTGGGCAGCCGGGCCGAGATTCTGTCGCCCTTTGGCGCCGATCCTGCCCTGCCCGCGCTGGTGATCAAGACCGTGACCGAGGCCGGTCCGGGCGATCTGATTCTCTGCGCCCACGGCTCGCAGGTCGCGCGCAGTTCACGCATGGCGACGATGGCGATGGCCGAGCGGATCAGTCACAGCCTGCCCGGACGGCGGATTGCCTCGGCCTTTCTGGAAGAAGACCCGCATCTGCGCGACATTGCGGCACAGCATCCCGAGGCGATCTGTCTGCCCTTCTTTGCGCTGCGGGCGGGCCATGTCGATCGCGACATTCCCGAAGCGCTTGCGCAGGCAGGCTTTCGTGGTTCCCTGCTGCCTGCCATCGGCGAACGTCCTGAGGCGGCAGACCTGATTGCGGATGCCCTGCGCCGTGCCTGATCCGCGTTTGTCACACAGCTGTCATATATCTTTTGCATAAGCGTCACGACCCGAGCCTAGAGGGGTTGCCAAGGTCTTAACGGCCCTTCCAGATCTTCAGGAGTGATCCATGACTTTCGTGAAATTCGGCGTCTCGGCGCTTGCCATCATCGCCGCCTCGGCCACCGGCGCTGCCGCGCGTGACCAGATCCAGGCCGCCGGCTCTTCGACCGTCCTGCCCTATGCCACCATCGTTGCCGAAGCTTTCGGCGAAAACTTCGACTTCAAGACCCCGGTCGTCGAAGGCGGCGGTTCGGGCGCGGGCCGCAAGAAGCTGTGCGAAGGCGTCGGCGAAAACACCATCGACATCGCCAACTCCTCCTCGCGCATCAAGCAGTCGGACATCGACACCTGCAAGGCGAACGGCGTCGACGAAATCATGGAAGTCCGCATCGGCTATGACGGCATCGTCTTTGCCGGCGACATCAAGGGCCCGGAATTCGCCTTCACCCCCGCCGACATCTTCGGCGCGATCTCGTCGCAAGTGGTGAAAGACGGCAAGCTGGTCCCGAACACCGCGAAGACCTGGGCCGACGTGAACGGCAAGCTGCCGGCGCAAGACATCCTGACCTTCATCCCGGGCACCAAGCACGGCACCCGTGAAGTCTTCGACACCAAGGTTCTGGAAGAAGGCTGCAAGGCCACCGGCGCCTATGACCTGTTCCTCGCCGCCTCGACCGGCGCCGATGATGACGCCAAGAAAAAGGACGCGGTCAAGTCCTGCCTGACGCTGCGCACCGATGGCGTGGCTGTCGACATCGACGGCGACTACACCGAGACGCTCTCGCGCATCGACGCCAACAAGAACGCCATCGGCGTGTTCGGCCTGTCGTTCTATCAGAACAACACCGACAAGCTGCGCGTTGCCACCATGGACGGCATTGTCCCCTCGACCGAGACCATCGCCAACGGCACCTATCCGGTCTCGCGTCCGCTCTACTTCTACGTCAAGAAAGCCCATCTCGGCGTGATCCCGGGCCTGAAGGAATTCATCACCTTCTTCGTCTCGGACGAAATGGCTGGCCCGGATGGTCCGCTGGCGGCTTACGGTCTTGTCTCGGACCCGGAACTGGCGAAAACCCAGGCGATGGTCGAGGCGGAAACCCCGATGGGGCCGCTGAAGTAAGCTGATCTCGGGGGGTGCCCAAGGGCGCCTCCCTTCCCTTGTTGCGGATGAACACATGACCCCCGGTCTTCTTGCGCTGATCGTGCTCGCCCTTGCCTGTGGCGGCTTTTTTCTGGGCCGCTTTCGGGCGTTGCAACTGGTCGGCAAGGACCTGCGGCTCCTGCATTCCCTTCCCGGTTATTATGGTCAGACGGTGGCGCTGTTCACCGGCGTGCCCGCGCTGGCGCTGATGGCGGTCTGGCTGCTGGTGCAGCCGGTCATGGTCGAAACGCGGATCTCGTCGATGATCCCGGCCGAAGATCTGCCGCAGGGATCAAGCCGCGATCTGGTGATGGCCGATGTGCGGCGCATCGCGGATGGTCTCGACACGATCCTTGCCAGTGGCGGCATGTCCGAAACCGATCTGCGCGAGATGCGCGCCGATCTGAGCGACATCCGCTCTCGTATGGCCGATGTCGGCGTCGCGCTGGGATCGAACGTGCAGCCTTCGGTGTTCGAGGCCGCGAAAGCCTGGCGCCATCTGAATGGCCTTGCCCGCATCGGCATGACGGCGGCGACATTGGCCGTGGCGCTGGCGGGGTTCGGTTTTGCCGCCTTCCGCATCCGCCCCGAGTTCCGCGCCCGCAACGTCTCGGAAACCTTCCTGCGCTGGCTGCTCATCGCCGCCTCGCTCGTCGCGATCGGCACGACGATCGGGATCGTCCTGTCGCTGGTCTTCCAGACCGTGCATTTCTTCCAACTCTACCCGTTCCAGGAATTCTTCTTCTCTCTGACCTGGAACCCGAAATTCGGCGGCGGCTCGGAATTGTCGATCTGGCCGCTGGTCTGGGGCACGCTCTATGTGTCCTTCATCGCGCTCGCCGTGGCGGTGCCGGTCGGCCTGTTCGCGGCGATCTATCTGGCCGAATATGCGTCGAAAAAGGTCCGCGCCATCGCCAAGCCGCTGCTTGAGGTGCTCGCGGGCATCCCGACCATCGTTTACGGCCTCTTCGCGCTGATCACCGTCGGCCCGCTGCTGCGGGACTGGATCGCGCAGCCGCTTGGGCTCGGGTCTTCGTCCTCCTCGGTGATGACGGCGGGTCTCGTGATGGGGGTGATGATCATTCCCTTCGTCTCGTCCCTGTCGGATGACATCATCAACGCCGTGCCGCAATCTCTGCGCGATGGCTCCTTTGCCATGGGCGCGACGCAATCCGAAACGGTGAAACAGGTGATCCTGCCCGCCGCGCTGCCCGGCATCGTCGGTGCCATCTTGCTCGCCGCCTCGCGCGCCATCGGTGAAACGATGATCGTGGTTCTTGGGGCGGGGGCGGCGGCGAAGCTGTCGATGAACCCCTTCGAGGCGATGACCACCGTCACGGTGAAGATCGTCAGCCAGCTGACCGGCGACACAGAATTCGCCTCGCCTGAAACCCTTGTGGCCTTCGCGCTGGGCCTGACGCTGTTCGTCTTCACGCTTGTGCTGAACGTCCTCGCGCTGGTGATCGTGCGCAAATACCGGGAGCAATACGAATGACCATGGTCGAGACTTCCGCGCCGCGGTCGCTTTATACCGCCGATGCCCGCACCAAGGCCCGTAACGCTGCCGAAAAGCGTTTCCGCATCTATGGCGTCGCCGCCGTGGCCATCGGCCTGCTGGCGCTGGTGGTGCTGCTTTCGTCGGTGCTCGGCTCGGGGCTCGGCGCGTTCCGCCAGACCGTGCTGAGCCTGCCGATCACGCTTGATGCCAAGGCGCTTGACCCCAAGGGGCATCGCGACCCGGCCGAGATGGCCAAGGCGACGACGGTCACCTATGGCAAGCTGATCACCAAGGCACTGGAAGCGGTGGTGACGGAAAAGAACCTCGCCCCCGGCATGAAGACGAAACAGATCGGCGAGCTGATCTCCAAGGAAGCCCCGGCCGGTCTGCGCGACAAGGTTCTGGCCAATCCGGACCTCGTTGGCACGACGATCACTTATGATGTGCTGGCCTCGGGCCGGGTCGACGGGTTCTTCAAAGGCCGGGTGACGCTGGAAAGCGCAGCGCTCGACAGCAACATCTCGCCCGAGCAACTGCAGCTGGCCGCCAAGCTGCGCGAGGCGGGCCTGCTGAAGCTTGCCTTCAACCCCGGCTTCCTGATCAACCCCGATGCCTCGGAACTTCGGCCGGAATCGGCGGGTCTGGGCGTTGCGATCCTCGGCTCGATCTACATGATGTTCCTTGTTCTGGTCATGGCGCTGCCGATCGGGGTTGCCGCGTCGATCTATCTTGAGGAAATGGCGCCGAAGAACCGCTTCACCGACCTGATCGAGGTGAATATCGCCAACCTCGCCGCCGTGCCTTCGATCGTCTACGGGATCCTCGGCCTTGCCGCCTTCATCAACTTTGCCGGCATGCCGCAAAGTTCGCCGCTGGTGGGCGCGCTGGTGCTGACGCTGATGACGCTGCCGCGGATCATCATCCCGACCCGCGCCGCGCTGAATGCCGTTCCGCCCTCGATCCGCGAAGCGGCGCTGGGGGGTTGGTGCCTCGAAGACGCAGACGATCTTCCATCACGTCCTGCCGCTGGCCGTGCCGGGCATCCTGACCGGGGCGATCATCGGGCTGGCGCAGGCCTTGGGCGAAACCGCGCCGCTGCTGCTGATCGGCATGGTGGCCTTCGTGAAAGATTACCCGGCCGCCCCGCCCGAGGGCGTGTTGGACCCGGCCTCGGCCATTCCGGTGCAGATCTACAACTGGACGCAACGTGCCGATCCGGCCTTCGTCGAACGGGCTTCGGGGGCAATCATCGTGCTCCTGGTCTTCCTTCTGGTGATGAACTCCCTGGCCGTGATCTTGCGGCGCAAATTCGAACGGCGGTGGTAAGAAATGAACAACATGCGACTGACGGAGAGAGCCGTGCAAGCCACCGATACGAAAATCACCGCCCGCAAGGTGCAGGTGCATTACGGGGCCTCCCATGCGATCAAGGATGTCGATATCGATATTCTCGACAAGACCGTGACTGCCTTCATCGGCCCGTCGGGCTGCGGGAAATCGACCTTCCTGCGCTGTCTGAACCGGATGAACGATACGATCGACATCTGCCGCGTCGAGGGCTCGATCCTGCTCGATGGCGAGGACATCTACGACAAGAAGGTGGACCCGGTGCAACTGCGCGCCCGCGTCGGCATGGTGTTCCAGAAGCCGAACCCCTTCCCGAAATCGATCTATGACAACGTGGCCTATGGTCCGAAAATCCACGGTCTGGTCCGCAGCAAGGCCGAGCTTGACGAGGTTGTCGAAAGTGCTTTGCGCAAGGCGGCGCTCTGGAACGAGGTCAAGGATCGTCTGGGCGCCCCCGGCACCGGGCTTTCGGGCGGTCAGCAGCAGCGTCTGTGCATTGCTCGCGCCGTCGCCACCTCGCCCGAAGTGCTGTTGATGGACGAACCCTGCTCGGCGCTCGACCCGATCGCCACCGCGCAGGTCGAAGAGCTGATCGATGAGCTGCGCACCAATTTCTCGGTCGTCATCGTGACGCACTCGATGCAGCAGGCGGCCCGGGTCAGCCAGCGCACCGCCTTCTTCCACCTCGGCAATCTGGTCGAGTTCGGCGAGACCGGGCAGATCTTCACCAATCCGCGCGATCCCCGCACGGAAAGCTACATCACCGGCCGCATCGGTTGAGGAAGGGCATCATGGCTCAACATATCGTTTCATCCTTTGACCGGGATCTCGAGTCGGTTCAGGCGATGGTCGTCAAGATGGGGGGACTCGTCGAGACGCAGGTTCTGGATGCCGCGCAGGCGCTGGAAGAGCGCGACGAGGAACTGGCCGAGACCGTCCGGAGCCGCGACAAGCAGGTGGACCTGCTCGAAGAGCAGATCAACACCGAAGCCGCGCGTCTGATCGCACTGCGGGCGCCGCATGCCACGGATCTGCGCATCGCGTTGACGGTGATCAAGATTGCGGGCCATCTGGAGCGCGTGGGTGACTATTCGAAGAATATCGCCAAGCGCGCCAAGGTTATTGGCGAGCTGCCGTCGATCAACGGCTCTTCGGGGGCGATCCGGCGCATGGCTTCGGAAGTCGAAGGCATGCTGAAGGATTCGATCGACAGCTTCATCCAGCGCGATGCGAAGCTGGCCGCCGACGTGCGCGCCCGTGACGTCGAGATTGACCAGATGTACAACGCGCTGTTCCGCGAATTCCTGACCTACATGATGGAAGATCCGCGCAACATCACGCCCTGCATGCATCTGCATTTCATCGCCAAGAATATCGAGCGGATGGGCGATCTGTGCACCTCGATCGCGGAACAGGTGACCTATCTCGTCACCGGCCAGATGCCCGATGAGCCGCGGCCGAAATCCGATGGCGTGGTGGCCGTGAAACCGCTGGAGAGCTGATCGATGAGCCCCGCGCAACAGCCCTGTGTTTTGGTGGTCGAGGACGAGTCGGCGCAGCGCGAAGTTCTGCAATACAACCTTGAAGCCGAAGGTTTCCGGGTGGTGATGGCGGTCAACGGCGACGAGGCGCTTTTGTTCCTGCGCGAGGAAAAGCCCGATCTGGTCGTGCTCGACTGGATGCTGCCGAATGTCTCGGGCATCGAGATCTGCCGCCGGGTGAAGGCCAATCCCGAAACCCGGTCGATCCCGATCATCATGCTTTCGGCCAGGTCCGAGGAAAGCGACCGGGTCCGGGGGCTGGAAACCGGCGCCGATGATTATGTGGTGAAGCCCTATTCGGTGGTGGAGCTGATGGCGCGTCTGCGCACGCAGCTGCGCCGCACCCGGCCCGCGACGATGGGCGAGCGGCTGGTCTTTGACGACATCATTCTCGATGCCGCCGAACACCGCGTCTTCCGCGACGGCCAGCCGCTGAAACTCGGCCCGACCGAGTTCCGGCTCCTGTCGACGTTGATGGAAAAGCCCGGCCGGGTCTGGACCCGCGATCAACTGCTCGACCGGGTCTGGGGGCGCGACATCTATGTCGATACCCGCACCATCGACGTGCATGTCGGCCGGTTGCGCAAGGCGCTGATGGTGAACGGCGGCGTCGATCCCGTGCGCACCGTGCGCGGAACCGGCTACAGCCTCGGTTAGCGATCCTGCAGAAAAGCATCGACCTCGGCGCGGGTCGGGATGGCGGCGGCCGTTCCGGCCCGCGTCACTTTCAGCGCCGAGGCCCCGGCTGCCAGGCGCAGGGCCTGCGGCGGCGTCATCCCCTCGGCCAGACCGGCCACAAGGTAGCCCGCAAAGGTATCCCCCGCGGCGGTGGTGTCGATGGGCGTCACCTTGAAGGCCGGTTGCTCCTGCGCGGTTTGGCCCGCCAGATCGTGCCAGACGGCGCCTTTCGCGCCATGGGTCACGCAGACCGCCTTCACCGGCAGCGCTTCGAGCGTCGTGCCGAGTTCTTCGCACAGCTGCGCCGCCTCGACCGCATTCAGAAGCAGAAGATCGAGATCGGCGAGAACCTTGCGCACGGCCTCGGCCTCGAACGGCGCGGCCGAATAGGCGACCTTGACACCGCGGGCCTTCGCCAGCGCGACCGCCTCGACCTGGGCCGAGGTTTCGTTCTGCATCAGCATCCAGTCGCCCGGCGCGGCGGTTGCCATCGCGGCCTCAAGCGCCGTCAGCGGCACCGCCCGGTTCGCGCCCGGGAAAAGCACGATCGAATTTTCCCCCGAGGCATCGACCATGATGATCGCATGGCCCGAGGCCACCTCGGCTTCGGCCACATGGGCGCAATCGACGCCATCGGCGGCCAGTTCCGCCCGCATCCAGGCGCCATCGGCCCCGGTCGCGCCGATGTGGCGCACGACCGCCCCGGCCCGTGCCGCCGCCACCGACTGGTTCGCCCCCTTGCCGCCCAGACCCCGGTCATAGGAGGTCGCGGCCAGCGTTTCCCCGGGCAGGGTCAGATGCGGCAGGCGATAGAAGTGGTCGGCATTGATCGAGCCGAGGTTGAAGATGGTCATGGGTCTTCTCCGGGGTCTTGACCCGGGCCGAGACGCCCCGGCCCGGAGGGGTATTTAGCGTTTCAGCCCCAGACGGCTGGCCGAAAGTGCCGCCATATGCAGGATGTCGTTCACCGTCGCGCGGTTCGAGCAGATCTGCACCGAATGCTGGATGCCGGTCAGGATCGGGCCGATCACCGTCGCCCCCGCCATTTCCTGCATCAGCTTCACCGAGATCGAGGCCGAATGCCGCGCGGGCACCACAAGGATGTTCGCGGGGCCGGTCAGACGGCAGAAGGGATAATGCTTCATCTGCTCGGGGTTCAGCGCGACATCGACGGCCATCTCGCCATCATATTCGAAATCGACGCCGCGTTCATCCAGCACCTGCGGCGCAATGTGCATCTTCATCGCACGTTCCGACACCGGATAGCCGAAGGTCGAGAACGAGGCGAAAGCGACGCGCGGATCGATGCCCAGACCGCGGGCCACCCGCGCCCCGGCCATCGCGATATCGGCCAGATCGTTCTCGTCGGGCCATTCATGCACCAGCGTATCGCCGATGAAGACGACCTTGCCCTTGTGCAACAGCGCGGTGATCCCCACGGCGCCATCCGAGGGCTTGGCGTCGATCACCTTGTTGATCAGCTCGAGCACATGCGCCGATTTCCGCGTCGCCCCGGTGATCATTCCGTCACCGTGCCCATGCACCAGCATCAGCGCTGCGAACACATGCCGATCACGCGTGGCCAGCTTGTGCGCATCCTCGCGGTCCATCCCCTGCCGCTGCAGGCGGCGATAGAGGAAGTCCTTGTAGGTATCCATGTGCTTGCAATTCGTCGAATTGACGATCTGCAATTCGCGGAAGGCATCGCCGATCCCGGCGGCTTCCAGCTGTTCCTTCACATGCGACTCGCGGCCCACGACCAGCGCCGTGCCCATGCCGCCGCGCTGATAGGCGACCGCGGCGCGCAGCACGCGCGGATCGTCGCCCTCGGCGAAGATCATCCGCGCCTGCGCCTGACGGGCGCGGGCATGAATGCCCTGCAGGATCGCCGCCGTCGGGTCCATCCGCGCCTTCAGGCTTTGCGCATAGCCCTCCATGTCGATGATCGGGCGGCGGGCCACCCCGGTGTCCATCCCGGCCTTGGCGACCGCGGGCGGAATGATGTGGATCAGCCGCGGATCGAACGGCGTCGGAATGATGTAATCGCGCCCGAAGGCCAGCTTGCGGCCATAGGCCATCGCGACCTCGTCGGGCACGTCTTCGCGGGCGAGCGCCGCCAGTGCCTTCGCACAGGCGATCTTCATCTCGTCATTGATCGCACGGGCATGAATGTCGAGTGCGCCGCGGAACAGATAGGGGAAGCCCAGCACGTTGTTGACCTGGTTCGGATAGTCCGAACGCCCGGTGGCGACGATCGCATCGGGGCGAACCGAATGCGCCTCTTCCGGGGTGATTTCCGGGTCCGGGTTCGCCATCGCGAAGATCACCGGATTGTCCGCCATCGAGGCGACCATCTCCGGCGTCACCGCCCCCTTGGCCGAGACGCCAAGGAACACGTCGGCCCCCTGCATCGCATCTTCCAGCGTCCGGGCGTCGGTATTGGCCGCATGCGCCGATTTCCACTGGTTCATGCCCTCGGTGCGGCCCTGATAGATCACGCCCTTGGTGTCGCACATGATGCAATTGTCATGCCGTGCGCCCATCGTCTTGATCAGCTCAAGGCAGGCGATCCCGGCCGCCCCCGCGCCGTTCAGCACGATCTTGCAGTCTTCGATCTTCTTGCCCGAGATTTCGAGCGCATTCAGCAGCCCCGCCGCGCAGATCACCGCCGTGCCGTGCTGGTCGTCATGGAACACCGGAATGTCCATCATCTCTTTCAGCCGCTGCTCGATGATGAAACATTCGGGGGCCTTGATGTCCTCAAGGTTGATGCCGCCAAAGGTCGGGCCCATCAGGCTGACCGCCTTGATGATTTCTTCCGGGTCTTCGGTGGCCAATTCGATGTCGATGGCGTTCACGTCGGCAAAGCGCTTGAACAGCACCGCCTTGCCTTCCATCACCGGTTTCGAGGCCAGCGCGCCAAGGTTGCCCAGACCAAGGATCGCCGTGCCGTTCGAGATCACCGCCACCATGTTGCCCTTGTTGGTGTAGTCATAGGCGGTCTCGGGCCGTTCGGCGATGGCTTCGACCGGAACCGCAACGCCGGGGGAATAGGCCAGGCTCAGATCCCTCTGCGTGGTCATCGGCTTCGAGGCGACGACCTCGTATTTCCCCGGCACGGGGTCGAGGTGATAGGCCAGCGCCTCTTCGGGCGTGACGCGGTTCTTGGTGGACATGGGCCAAACTCCTCCAATGGGCGCTTTTTCCTTATCCCCCTTGCGGCGCTGCCTCAATCGGTTTGCACGGGGGTGCGGCGTTTAATAAGTTGGCGCGACTTGGGGGGTGCGATGAGCAGCGAAACCGTGACGCCGATGATGGCGCAATATCTGGCGATCAAGGAAGCAAACCCGGGGGCGCTTCTGTTCTACCGGATGGGCGACTTCTACGAGATGTTCTTTGACGATGCGGTGGCCGCCGCCGCGGCGCTCGACATCGCGCTGACCAAACGTGGCCTGCATCTGGGCGAGGAGATCCCGATGTGCGGCGTGCCGATCCATGCCGCCGAGGGTTATCTCTTGACGCTGATCCGCAAGGGCTTCCGGGTGGCGATCGCCGAGCAGTTGGAAGATCCGGCCGAGGCGAAGAAGCGCGGCTCGAAATCGGTGGTCAAACGCGATGTGGTGCGGCTCGTCACGCCGGGCACGCTGACCGAAGAAAGCCTGCTCGAAGCGCGTCGGCACAACTATCTTGCCGCCTGGGCGGAGGTGCGTGACGAAGGGGCTTTGGCCTGGGCCGATATTTCCACGGGCGAGTTCCGGGTGATGCCCTGTCCGCTTCCCCGTCTTGGTCCGGAGCTTGCCCGGCTTGCCCCCCGCGAAGTGCTGGTGAGCGAGACGAAAGAGGCGGATTGTGCTGGAATCGTCTCTGATCTGCGCGCGTCTCTGACGCCTTTGGCGCGCTCGAGCTTTGACAGTCAGGGGGCAGAAAAGCGGCTGTGCGATCTCTTCGCCGTGGGGTCTCTGGATGCGTTCGGGGCGTTTTCGCGGGCCGAAGTGTCCGCGATGGGGGCTTTGGTCGATTATCTGGACCTCACGCAACGGGGGAAACTGCCGCTTCTGGCGCGTCCGCTTCGGGAAGAGGCGGGCAGCCTTGTGCAGATCGACGCGGCCACGCGGCGCAATCTGGAACTGACGCAGGCGCTTTCGGGCGGACGCGAGGGCTCGCTTCTCGCCACGATCGATCGCACGGTGACGGCGGGCGGGGCGCGGCTTCTGGAACGCCGGATTTCGGCGCCGTCGCGTGACCTTGCGCTGATCCACGCCCGCCACGATGCGGTGCGATTCCTGCTGGAACAGGGTCGATTTTCCGAAGACCTGCGTGCCGATTTGCGGCGCTGCCCCGATATCGACCGTGCGCTCAGCCGCCTTGCGCTCGACCGTGGCGGCCCCCGCGATCTGGCCGCGATCCGCAACGGTCTGGAACAGGCGGGCCGGATTGCCGAGCGTCTGGCCGAGACCGAAGCCCCCGCGCTTCTGGCCGAGGCCGGGCAAAGGCTTCTGGGTCACGATGACCTTGTGGCGCTGCTCGCGGCTGCGCTGGTGGCCGAGCCGCCGCTGCTGGCCCGCGATGGCGGCTTCATCGCGACGGGCTACGAGCCGGAACTCGACGAGACCCGGCAGCTGCGCGACGAAGGCCGCGGCGTCATCTCCCGGATGCAGGCCGATTACATAAGCGAAACCGGGATTTCGTCGCTGAAGATCAAGCACAACAACGTGCTGGGCTATTTCATCGAGACCACCTCGACCCATGCCGAAAAGATGCTCGCCCCGCCGCTCTCGGCCCGCTTCATTCATCGGCAGACGACGGCCAATCAGGTCCGCTTCACCACGCTGGAATTGAGCGAGCTTGAAACCCGGATTCTGAACGCGGGCAACCACGCGCTGGAGATCGAAAAGCGGCTCTATGACAGCCTGAAAGGCGCAATTCTGGGCGCTGCCGGACCGATTTCCGAAACCGCCCGGGCGCTTTCGGAAATCGACCTTTCCGCCGCTTTCGCCGATCTGGCTGCCGCCGAGGATTGGGTCGAACCGACCGTCGATCAAAGCCACGCCTTCGAGATCGAGGGCGGCCGCCATCCGGTGGTCGAAGCGGCGCTGAAACGGCAGGGCGAGCCCTTCATCGCCAACGACTGCGCTCTGACCAGTGGCCCCACGCCTGCGATCTGGTTGCTGACCGGCCCGAACATGGCGGGCAAATCGACCTTCCTGCGGCAGAACGCCCTGATTGCGCTTCTGGCGCAGGCGGGCAGTTTCGTCCCCGCGCGGCGTGCCCATATCGGCCTTGTCAGCCAGCTTTTCAGCCGCGTCGGCGCCGCCGACGATCTGGCCCGCGGCCGGTCGACCTTCATGGTCGAGATGGTCGAAACCGCCGCGATCCTCAATCAGGCCGACGACCGGGCGCTGGTGATCCTCGATGAAATCGGCCGTGGCACGGCGACCTATGACGGGCTTTCGATCGCCTGGGCGGTAATGGAACATCTGCACGGGGTGAACCGCTGCCGCGCGCTCTTCGCCACGCATTACCACGAAATGACCGCGCTGTCGGCGAAGCTCGAGGGTGTCGAGAACGCCACCGTCTCGGTCAAGGAATGGCACGGCGAGGTGATCTTCCTGCACGAGGTCAAAAAGGGCGCGGCCGATCGCTCCTATGGTGTGCAGGTGGCGAAACTGGCTGGCCTGCCCGAAAGCGTCGTCGCCCGCGCCCGTGTGGTGCTCGATGCGCTGGAAAAGGGCGAACGCGAGGGGGGCAAGAAACAGGCGATCATCGACGATCTGCCGCTTTTCGCGATGGCGTCTCCTCCACCCGCGGCGCCCGCTGCCCCGCCCACGAAATCCGCGGTCGAGGAGCAGCTTCGGGCGCTGCATCCCGACGAAATGACCCCGCGGGAAGCGATGGACGCGCTTTACGCTCTGCGCGCCCTTCTCAAGGACTGATCTTTATCTTGCCCGAAATATCTCGGGGGTGTGGGGGCAGAGCCCCCACCCTTTATGCTTTCGGCATGGAACTCACGCCGACTTTCGCCGGACGCAGCAGACGGTCGTGCAACAGGAACCCGTCGTCCATCACCTGAATGATGTCGCCCGAAACCGTGCCCGGCAGCGGCGCTTCGAACATCGCTTCATGCAGCAGCGGGTCGAACTTGTCGCCCACCTTCGGCTGGATCGCCACGATCCCGTGCCGCGCGAAGACATTGAGCAGCTCGCGTTGCGTCAGCTCTACCCCTTCAATCAGCGCCGGGGCCGCCGCCCGCACCTCGTCGCCCGCCGCATCCAGCGCGCGTTTGAGCGCATCGAACACCGGCAGCATGTCGCGCGACAGCTTCGAGCCGCCGTATTGCTCGGCCTCGCGCCGATCCCGTTCCGCCCGCTTGCGCGAGTTTTCGGCATCGGCGAGCGCCCGCATGAAGCGGTCGCGCAGTTCGTCGCGTTCGGCGCGCAGCATTTCCAGCTCGTCGTGCTCGTCGCCCAGAGCCGCGGCCAGCGCCTCGTCCAGCTGCGCCTGATCCTCTGCCATTTCGTCCTTCTTCTCGGTCATCCGTTCACCCCTTTGCCCCGGCCGGCCAGCATGCGCCCGACCAGTTGCGCCGTATAATCCACGATCGGCACGATCCGCCCGTAGTTGAGCCGGGTGGGGCCGATGACCCCCACCGCGCCGATGATCTTTCGATCCGCGTTCATATAGGGGAGAGACCACCAAAGAGGAACCCGAAAGTGAGAAGAGTTTGTTCTCGGACCCGATAAAAATGCGCACGCCTTCGCCTTCCTCGGTCAGATCGAGGAATTCGGCGATGTCGCGTTTGCGTTCCAGATCGTCGAAAAGCGTGCGGATCCGGTCCAGATCACCCTCGGGCTCCAGCAGATTCGACCGGCCCCGCACGATCAGCCGCTCCCAGGGCTCGCCCTGATCGGCCCATTGCGCCAGACCGCTTTCGACCATCTCGGCCGCCAGCGCATCCAGTTCCTGCCGCCGCGCGGAGATTTCCACGGCGATTTCGCGGCGCAGATCCGAAAGCGTCTTGCCCTCGGCCAGCGCGTTCAGAAAATTCGCCGCCTCGCGCATCGAGGAGGGCGTCTGCCCCGCAGGCGGGGTGAAGACGCGGTTTTCCACCTGACCATCGGCCATCACCAGCACCACCAGCGCCCGGTCCGGCGCCAGCGAGACGAATTCGATATGCCGGATCGGCGCCTCGGTCTTGGGCGCGAGCACAAGGCTCGCCCCATGCGTCAGCCCCGAGAGCGCCGAACCCACCCGATCGAGCAGCGAGCCGACATCGGGTTCCGCCGCGCCCACCGTGGCCTCAAGCGCGGCACGGTCGGTCGCCTGAACCTCGCTCACCTCCATGAAGCCATCGACGAACATCCGCAGCCCCATCTGCGTCGGCACCCGCCCGGCGGAGACATGCGGGCTGCCCAGAAGCCCCAGATATTCCAGATCCTGCATCACGTTGCGGATCGTCGCCGCCGACAGCTTCTCGCTCATCAGCCGCGTCAGCGAGCGCGAGCCGACCGGATCGCCGGTTTCGAGATAGCCTTCGACCACCCGGCGAAACACCTCGCGGGAGCGGTCGTTCAGATCGGAGATCAACTGGTTCTGGTTTGTCATGGCCACGCTTCGCATTATTGCGGGGAAAGCTTTTCCGTCAATCGTGCCTTCGGGGTTGCATCGGGTCTTCTGCCGTTTCAAATGGGGTCAAATCCAGCGAAAGGACAGCCCATGCGCCCCTCTGGCCGCAATCTTGCCGACATCCGTTCCATTTCCATCGAAACTGGCGTGACGAAACATGCCGAAGGCTCGGTGCTGATCAAGATGGGGGACACCCATGTTCTGTGCACCGCGACGATCGAGGACAAGGCGCCCTCGTTCCTCAAGGGCTCGGGCCTTGGCTGGGTGACGGCGGAATACGGGATGCTGCCGCGCGCGACGAATTCGCGCAACAAGCGCGAAGCGGCCGCGGGCAAGCAATCGGGCCGCACGCAGGAAATCCAACGCCTGATCGGCCGGGCGCTGCGGGCGGGGATCGACCGGTCCGCGCTGGGCGAGCGGCAGATTGTGGTGGATTGTGACGTGCTGCAGGCCGATGGCGGCACCCGCTGCGCTTCGATCACCGGCGGTTGGGTGGCGCTGCGTCTGGCGGTGAACAAGCTGCTGAAATCGGGGCTGATCGTGTCCGATCCGATCATCGATCATGTGGCGGCGATTTCCTGCGGCATCTATGCGGGCCAGCCGGTGGCCGATCTGGATTATGCCGAGGACAGCGAAGCGGGCGTGGACGGCAACTTCATCCTGACCGGGCGCGGCCGTCTGGTCGAGGTGCAGATGACCGCCGAGGGCTCGACCTTCTCGCGCGAAGAGATGGGGAAATTGCTCGATCTGGCCGAGGCCGGGGTGGCGCAGCTGGTGGCGGCGCAAAAGGCGGCGCTTGCATGAGGGCTTTCACCGAAAAGCGTCTGCTGGTGGCGACCCACAACAAGGGTAAGCTGGCGGAAATGCGCGATCTTCTGGCCCCTTACGGGGTCGAGGTCGTCGGTGCGGGGGAAATGAACCTGCCCGAACCGGCGGAAACCGAGACGACCTTTGTCGGCAATGCCCGGATCAAGGCGCATGCGGCGGCCAAGGCGACCGGGTTGCCCGCGCTGTCCGATGACAGCGGGATCGAGGTCGACGCGCTCGATGGCGCCCCGGGTGTCTACACCGCGGATTGGGCGGAAACGCCGAATGGCCGCGACTTCGTGCAGGCGATGACCCGGACCTGGGCGGAATGCGAGGCGAAGAACGCCCCCTTTCCGCGCAAGGCCCGGTTCCGTTCGACGCTGGTTCTGGCCTGGCCCGATGGGCACGACGAGGTCTTCGAGGGCAAGGCCGAAGGGCAGCTTGTCTGGCCGATGCGCGGTGCGCAGGGGCACGGCTATGACCCGATGTTCCAGCCCGAGGGGTTCGAGATGACTTTCGCGGAAATGGACCCCGCGCAAAAGAACGAGATTTCCCACCGTGCGGATGCGTTCCGCAAATTCGTCAAGGTCATGGAGGCAAAATGACTCGGCAGAACATCTCGGGCGGCTCGCCCTACGAACCGAAGCTTGGCTATTCCCGCGCCGTGGTGCAGGGCGACTGGTGCTTTGTCGCGGGCACGACCGGCGTTGACCCGGTGACGAAGACCTTCCCCGATTCGGTGCTGGAGCAGGCGCAGAACACGCTGGCCACGATCAAATCGGTGCTCGAAGGCGCGGGCTTCGCGCTCGAAAACGTCGTGCGGGCGAATTACATCATCACCGATGCCGCCTATATGGAGCAGATCATCCCGGCGCTCTCGACCACCTTCGGCGAGATCCGTCCGGCGGCGACGATGATCGTGGCGGGTCTGGTCAATCCGGCGATGAAGATCGAGATCGAAGTCACGGCGTTCAAGGGATGAGCGACGATTGGCGGCACGGGGGCTTCGGCCTATACGTTCACTGGCCCTTTTGTGCCGCCAAATGCCCCTATTGCGACTTCAACAGCCATGTGGCCGCCACGATCGATCACGACCGCTGGCTGCGCGCCTATCTGTCCGAAATCGACCGGATCGGCGCCGAAACGCAGGGGCGCGTGCTGAACACGGTGTTTTTCGGCGGCGGCACGCCGTCCCTGATGGCGCCCGAGACGGTGGCGGCGGTGATCGACCGGCTGCGCGCCACCTGGCCCACCGCGAATGATCTGGAAATCACGCTCGAGGCCAACCCGACCAGCATCGATGCGGGCAAGTTTCGGGCTTTTGCTCAGGCCGGAGTGACGCGGCTCTCGATGGGCATGCAGGCGATGGACGATGAAAGCCTGCACCGTCTTGGCCGGATGCACAGCGTGGCCGAGGGGCGGGCGGCCTTTGACATCGCCCGCGCGCATTTTCCCCGCGTCAGCTTCGATCTGATCTATGCGCGGCAGGGGCAAAGCCTAGACGACTGGGCGCGCGAATTGCGCGGGGCGCTCTCGATGGCGGTCGATCACTTCTCGCTTTATCAGCTGACGATCGAAGACGGCACCGCCTTCGGGCGGCTGTTCGCGGCGGGCAAGCTGCGCGATCTGCCCGAAGATGATCTGGCCGCCGATATGTATCTGAAAACGCAGGAAATCTGTGATGCGGCGGGGCTGCCCGCCTATGAGGTCTCGAACCACGCGCGGCCCGGCGCCGAGTGTCGGCACAACCTCGTTTACTGGCGCTATGGCGATTATGCCGGGATCGGCCCCGGCGCGCATGGGCGGTTGACCCTTGGCGGCGTCCGTCACGCGACCGAGGCGCCGAAAGCCCCTGCCGAGTGGCTGGACCGGGTCGAGCGTCGGGGCAATGGCGAGATGCCGCGAGAACCGCTTGACCGGCAGGAACAGGCGACCGAATTCCTGCTGTTCGGCCTGCGGCTGGCCGAGGGGATCGACCCGGCCCGCTATGAACGCCTCTCGGGGCAGGCGCTGCCCGCGCAGGCCCTGACCGATCTGGAGGAAATGGGGATGATCGCGCGTGACGCGGGGCGCGTCCGCGCCACCGCACAGGGGCGTGCAGTGCTCAATGCGGTGATTCGCGCTTTGATGCCCTGAGGCTCAGGGCTGGAAATCGCCCTCGGCCGCCAGCAGATCGGCCCAGCCCTCCGCCCCCGACATCCGCACGATCAGCTGACCGGCTTCGCCGAAAGCATCGACCGACCCGTCGGGATGGGCCCAGACTTCTGCCATGTGATCCATGCGCAGATGCAGTTCCAACCCCGGGTCAAGGACGTTGATCCAGGGGCCTGTTTCCAGCACCCGCACGATCAGACCGGAATGCCGCTCGATGCAGCCGGGATTGCCCACGGCGAATTGCACCGGCACGGCAAGCTCGGCGGCGCGATACATCAATCGTTCGACCGATCCTTTGGAGAGATGGCGGGCTGGAGTATTGCCAAGACGCAGATCCGCGAGACGGCTCAAATCCCCCCAACCATCGACCGAATGACCCGCCGGGCTGGGATCGAAGCTTTGACTCTGATCTTCGATCCGCAGCGACGCGATCAGTGGCGCCCAAGCGGAAGCGTTTGTTTCGGTGCGCAGGTGGATCTTGTGCACCGCCTCACCCGCGGTATCAAAGATCTGGATCGAGCG
The DNA here is from genome assembly GCF_052363175.1 of Rhodobacter capsulatus. Lineage (GTDB taxonomy): Bacteria > Pseudomonadota > Alphaproteobacteria > Rhodobacterales > Rhodobacteraceae > Rhodobacter > Rhodobacter capsulatus_D. Next base: position 3,903,904 of record NZ_CP198946.1, on the reverse strand, counting down.
TTTCGGCCCCTTTGGTGTGGCCTCATCAAAGGCAAAAGCATGCTGCCAATGCGGGCGGAACATCTCGATCTCGATTGGCGGATTGACGATCCGGGGCGAGTCTCCAGACTGATACTGGTCATAACAACCGACTTTTTCCAGCACGCAACTGTCGTTGCGGGTCAGGGCCATCACCTGACCGAGTGCCGCCAGACCGGGCATGATCCGGTCTGGATCCGCCACAATCCGGGTGCCAGTCACTCCAACGAAAGCGGCGCAAAGCGCGGCTTCGGTGATGCCAAGATCCTCTGCGAAATCACGTGCATAGACCCGCGGCTTCTTGGCGCGCGCGGTGCGGATCTGCTCTGGTGTCATGGTCATCTTGGCGCTTCCCTTGATCGACGGTCGCTCGACCCAAGTGCTAGCCCAGAGCGGCGCGGGCGGGAAGACCAGCTTTCCCGGCAAAGCGGGGGCGCGGCAATTCGTATCCATGACGAACCTGCCGCTCCGGGTCAGGGGGTTTTGAGCTCTTCCATCAGCTTCGCAAAAGCATCGCGTTCAGACTGACTCTGCGTGATGAGTTGTTGCGCTTCCGCCAATGGGCCCAGCGGGACGATATCCCGCGGGTCCGCGGGTGGTTTCGTCTCCGGTGCGAAGAGTTCGACGAATCGCTTCTGCGTCTCCGAGCCCTCCTTGGCAACGAAATTCCAGTTCCCTGCGCGCCAGGCTTCCTCGATCTGTGCCTGCGATTGGCCTGCCTGTGCGAATTCGCCCTCGGCCGTGTCGTGATTGCCAATCATGCTCATGGCTTCGCCACGCATTTTCGAGGCTTCTTCGCCCGGAAGGTCGCTCAGGTAGGAATAAGCTGCCGCCGCATCCCGCCCCACCAGAGCCGCCCGCGCCAGGGCAAGCCTGCCCTTCGGGCTGCGCCGGGTTTCCGCAGCCAGAATATCCCGCGCCGATTGCGAGAAACCGGTGTTCGAAAGTCGATCGGCGAGCGTCAACTGGACCTCTTCCTGAAGGTTGGCGGGGTCAAGCTCGTCACGATGCCGGAAAAAGGTTTCGATGAAGATGCTGTCGCTCGGAACCTTGCCAAGCAGATTGGCAAGATCATTTCGGGTCGATTTCTCAAGATCCCCGAAGTTCTGCGAGTCCCAGTTCGCGAGGGCGCGGAAAGCGTCATCGAACCGGGCCGTCGACCCCATGCCCAGAATCTCCGCCCGGACCAGCCGGGCTCCGGTTTCCGAGCCGCGCATCTGCAACCCAAGCGCCCCGGCATTGTCGACATCTGCGGTCGGAATGGCCACGCCTTCAGACAGTTTGACTTCAATCGACTTGATCAGCGCTTCGGCCGCTTCGGGCGTATCCGATTGCGCCAGCCCGTCAAGCAGGCGGGTCGCCTCTTCTTTGCGACCGGCGCTCAGCTCGATCTGAGCATCGATTTCATCGAGCGCCCGTTGATCCGATTTGGGGGCACGGGCCAGCATCGAGCGAACAGTGGTGGCAACGTCTGGTGCCCCCATTTCGATCAACCGGGCACTGAGCGGTGGTCCGACCAGAGCGCGAATATTCGGGGGAAGGGCAGAATAACTGCGCAGAACCGCGCCGAAGTTCACATCCTCCTTCCGGGGTGTCTCGGGGCTTGCCAGAACCGACCAGAGTGCCACCTTGCCATCACAGGCGCTCAACCCGATCAGGGACTTGTCCGAGGCCGGGATCGGATTTCCATCGACGATATCGGCCATGGTTGGCAGGGGGCCAGCCTCCGCCGGGGGAATGCCGAAAGCACGCAAGGCCGCCTTGGCTTCAAGGCCGAAGCCATATGCGATATAGACCTGCGCCAGATGAATCACGGCCTCCGGACGGGGGCGATCGAATTCGCCGACAAGGTCGCGTCTTGCCTCCGTCAGTTGTTCTACCACCGGTTTGTCGGTCTGCCAGGACAGCACGTCGAATTCCGTGTCGGACGGGCAGCTGTGCCCCGAATCGGAAAGCTGATGCCTCGCAATTGTCGCTGCCATGTCACGATCGACGACGGTTTCCGATTGCAGCGGCAAGGATACGCCTTCCTGTTTCGGTGTTTCTGCTGCGGCATGCTCGGTCGGGGGCTCTTCTTGTGGTTTCCCGGGGGCTTCAGGAGCGTGTTTCGGCAACTCCATCGTGATCAGACCTTGCGAGGCGGCCCGCCCGAGCTGATCGACCAGATCGCGCTCGGCTGCTTGTACCCGCGCGTCGGGCAAGGCCAGTGGCGAGGCCACCTGCACCGGCTTTTCGCTTGGAATCTGTACCACGGGGTCCGGGGTTTCCGGTTGAGCCGAGGGGGCAGGCTTTGACCAGTAAAGATCCAGATAGCCGCGATTTGGCGAGGGAACAAAACTGGGTTTAACCGGTGTGACCGGCACCGCTTTATCGGGCTCGGCGCCGTCCACGATGTCGATCACCGCTGCCCCGATTGGCAACGGGAAAGATTCAAGGTGAACCGAAGGCGGGGTCTCGATGAAAACCGAGCGCGCATCCACATCCGGCGAGATCGAGAGCACGCGCGTTTTCGGAATGAGATCGAAAACGCGCGAAAGATCAAAGCGGTTCTCTCGGCTGGGTGTTGTCAGGCGATATCCGCCATCGACACGCTCGGTTGTCCATGCCGTACCGGGAGGCAGCATGAACACCAGACGGGAAAAGTTCTCATGTTCGCCGGAACGCACCGCGATCTGCTGAGCCGGGACCGGGGAAGCCGCAAACAGCAGCGCCCAGACAGCCAGAATGAACCGGGTCATGCAGCCTCCGATTTCACCGCCTTGAGCGCCTCTTCGAGTTCCGAGAAACTGGGGCGGATGTGATGCGGCGTATTCTGACGCCCGACCTCGATGCAGATGTTGGTTGCGTGGTTGTGAAGGTTCGCCACCAGAACTTCCCGGATCAACTTGTAGAAATGCGCATCCTCGTCGACCACGCCCTTGATGCGTGTGGCGAAGGGCGCGATGAAACCGTAAGCCATGAACACGCCGAGAAAAGTCCCCACGAGCGCGTGACCGATCATGCCACCAAGAACTTCGGGCGGTTGGTCGATCGAACCCATTGTCTTGATCACGCCGAGCACGGCGGCAACGATGCCGAGGGCGGGCATGGCGTCGGCCACGGACTGGATCGCATGGCTCGAATGCATCGCGTGGTGATAATTTGCTTCGAGCTGCTTTTCGAGCACCTCTTCGACCTGGTGGGGGTCGTCGTAGTTCATTGACGCCGACCGCATCGTGTCACAGATCATTTCCACTGCCGCATGATCCTTCATGATTTTCGGGTACTTTCCGAAAATAGAAGAATTTTCAGGGGCTTCGATGTGCTCTTCGATAGCGACGGGATTCTGTCGGGCCAAACGGATCAGCTCGAAGAGCAGGCATAGAAGATCCCGATAATCTGCGGGTTTCCATTTCACGCCTTTGAACACCAGGCCCATGTCTTTGACCGTGTGCTTGATCGCGCCCATGTCATTGGCGAGCACGAAGGAACCCACTGCCGCGCCGCCGATGACGATCATCTCGAAGGGTGTTGCCTCGATCACGGGCTCAAGATTGCCCCCGCAGGCGACATATCCTCCGAACACCATGACGAAGATGATGATGATACCTACAATCCCCAGCATGGGTGTTCTCCATCCATTTCCGGCGATACTGCCAGAGGTCGCTTAACAAATGCTCTTCGGATCAGTTTTGGGGGGCGCCAGCATTGCGGCCAGCCATGATGACACTGATCGTATAGGCGACCTTCGGGTCGAGTACGGCCATGATCGCGGCTGAGGATTCAGGGCGCATGCGCGACAGAAATCCGGCTGCAAAATCAGGTGCCATGGTCGAAAAAAGCGGCGCCGCTTCCTTGGGCTTCATGTTTTCGTAGACGGTCACCAGTCGGGTGACGTCCTCGTCCGCGCCCTTGTCTGCGACTTCAACAGTTTGTGACAGGTTCTTCTCCGCCTCAACCAAAGAGGCGAGGCGCTGCTCGATTCGCTTCTCGGCCAGTGCCAGAGCCTGCGACCGGTCCGAGACGACCTTTTCGCGCTCGGCGAGTTTCTTCTCGCGATCCTGGACTTCGGTCAGCATCTTCATGAGACCGGGTTCGGTCACACAATCGGATTTGGTCTCCGCGGATGCCGTTTCCGTCCCAGAGGTGGCTGCGACTGCCTCTGCGATTCCCGTGCCAAATCGCACTACCGCCGATCCGGCGAACAGCGCCGCGATCAGCATCAACGAGCCGCGTCCGAAGCGACGCCGCGGCTTCTTCACGGTTTGAGCCGGAGGTTTCGGCGCTTTCATTCCGCGGCCTCCAGCGAGGACGGACGGACCCGACGCCGCAAAACGCGATGGCGCTGCGGTTCCGGTTCCGGCATCGGGGCGGGCTCCGCTGCGCGTTCTTGCTCCTCCTGCATCGACGCGAGAATCAATTCCAACCGCTGCGCGCCTTGTTCGGCGCGTTCCGTCAGGTTGCGCAGTTGCTCCGCCGAAGCTCCGGCCGTGGCTTGGGCCCGGTTCAGGGCTTTCGTCATGTCGTCAACCTGCGCGGATAGAACGGCAATCGCCCCTCCCATCCCGCTTTCAAGCTGGTTGAAACGCTTCAGCCTCCGCGCGAGCACCATGCAGTAGATGCTTGCGCCCAAGGCGCCGAGCCCCATCAGAATATCTGCGATCAGCTGCATCTTGCTCTCCCTAGTTCATCACGAATTCGACGATGAGAAGGTCGTTCACCTTGCCTTCTCCAACCACGATCTGGACCCGGCGCAGCATTTGCGCGCGCAGGCGCAGCAGCGCTGCGGGGTCTTCGAGATCCTTCATTTCGACGGCCCGCAGGAAGCCGTTCAGCACGTCCATCACCCGCGGTTTCAGGGCCTCGACCTCGGCCTGATGCGCCGGGGCGACTTCAAGCTGGGCCGAGAATCGCAGGTGCCGTGCCTTGCCGTCATTCAGCGAAATCACCATCGGGTCGAGTGCCACGAAGGCAACTCCGGGCAGGGCCGAGCCGCCTTCGCCCCCTTCGCCATGTTCACCGCCCCCTTCGGCTGCGGCAGTAGCCTCTCCGCCGGATTCGGCCGCGTGCTCCGCCGATCCGAAGATCAAGCCGGAATACATCGCGTAAAACGAGCCGCCACCGAGCAGGAGCATCAGCACCAGCCCGATGAGAATCGGCAGTTTTGATTTCTTCTTTGGCGCTTCTTCGCCTTCGGTTGCTGGCTCTGCCATGGCGGTCCCCGATTTCTTCGATCCACCAAGCTATACCCCTGCACCCACTAACCGATTGTTAAGGGCGATCGGAGAAAGATGCGCAGGACGACGGGGCAGAAGTCCGCTCGAAGGAGGTGCGTCTTGCAGCAATTGATCGCCTTATGGCAGGGGTTGGACACGACGCGACGCGTGCTTGTGGCCGGTGCAACGATTTTCATGTTTGCGGCCATTTTGGCACTATCGAGCTTTGCGTCTCGCTCCGATATGGCGCTGCTTTATGCCGGGCTCGAAGCGCAGCGGGCAGGGGAAGTGGTGACTGCGCTCGAAGCGCGTAATGTTCCTTATGAGGTTCGGGGCGATTCGATTTATGTGGAGGCCGGGCGGCGCGACGAGTTGCGCATGGCTCTGGCTGGCGAGGGGCTGCCTGCGACGGGCGGGTCGGGCTACGAACTGCTTGATGGCCTTTCGGGCTTCGGAACGACCTCGCAGATGTTTGACGCGGCCTATTGGCGCGCGAAGGAAGGCGAGCTGGCGCGGACCATCGTCTCGAACCCGATGATTCGGTCGGCGCGGGTGCATATTGCGGCGCCCACGGGGCAATCTTTCCGCAAGGAGAGCCATCCGACGGCATCAGTCACCGTGGTGACGGCCGCGGGCGGTCTGTCTCCGACGCATGCCAAGGCCTTGAAATTCCTTGTTTCCTCTGCGGTCCAGGGAATGACTCCGGATGATGTGTCGATCATTGACTCCGTCGCGGGGCTGATCTCGACCGGTGATGACGCCTTCAACCCCGCGGCGAACGATCGCGCCGAGGAACTGCGCAAGAATGTCGAGCGGCTGCTTGAGGCGCGGGTCGGATACGGCAATGCCGTGGTTGAGGTCTCGGTTCAGACCGTGACTGAGCGTGAAGCGATCACCGAAAAACGGATCGAGCCGGACAGCCGGGTGGCGATTTCGACCGAGACCCAGGAAAAATCAGCGAAATCCGACGATACTAAGCCGGGTGCTGTAACGGTGGCGTCGAATCTTCCGCAAGGTGACGCCGCGAATGGCGGGAAGTCGCAAAGCCAATCCTCGGAAACGCGAGAACAAACCAATTTCGAAGTGTCGGAAACGACTCGGGAGGTCGTGCGTGCTCCGGGGGACATCCGGCGGTTGACCGTGGCCGTGCTGGTGGATGGCGTTGAGGGCAAGGATGCCAATGGCGTGACCGCGATCACGCCGCGCACCGATGAAGAACTGGCGGCCCTCAAGGAATTGGTGGCCTCGGCTGTCGGCTTCGACGAAAAACGCGGCGATGTGATCACGATCCGCTCGATGGCCTTTGAGCCTCTGGCCGAAACCGGCATCGAAGCCAAGAGCAGCCTGTTCGCCTCGGCGCCGCTTGATGCGATGCAGCTTATCAAGATCGGGGTTCTGGCCGTTGTGGCGCTGATCCTTGGCCTCTTCGTGATGCGCCCGATCCTGGCGCAACGCGCAGCCGCTGCCGAAGCGGAGCGGGCGATGAATCTGCCGGGCGGTATGATCGGATCTGATGAAGGCACCGGCCGCGCCTTGACGGGCGAGATCGCCGATGGCGACATGCCGATCGGCGCGATGAACGTGGTCTCCGACTTCGATCTGGGTGACATGCCGATGTCGCTATCGATGGGCACGGGCAACTTTGGCGAGATGGGGGCTGGCGTTGGCGGTGGCTCGGATCAACCTCTCGACCCGGTGGCGCGCCTGAAAAAACTGATCGAGGAGCGGCAGGCCGAATCGGTCGAGATCCTGCGCAGCTGGATGGATGAGGCGGAGGAACGGGCATGAACCGGACCAGGATCAGGCTGGAATCCTTCGAGGCCGAACCGGCCCCGCCGCCGCCGCCGCAGATCGAGATCGATCCGAGCGTCTTCGAAGAAGAACGGCTGGCAGCTTTCGAAAAGGGCTACACCGCGGGCTGGGACGATGCCGTGGCCGCGCAGGAGGCTGAAGGCGTGAAGCTGCGCTCGGATCTGGGGCAAAACCTGCAGGAGCTGTCCTTCACCTATCACGAGGCGCGGCAGGAGATCTTGATGGCGCTGCGGCCGCTTCTGGTCGACATCGCCGCGAAGCTGCTTCCGGCGATGGCACGGCAGACGCTGGCACAGATCGTGGCCGAGCAGCTGCAGCCGTTGGCCGAATCGGCGACCTCGGTGCCGATCACCATTCTGGCGAGCCCGCTCAGCCTGCCGGTGATCGAGGAGGTTCTGGGCAACCGCTCCAGTCTGCCACTTGTTTTCGTGGGCGATCAGACCCTTGGCGAGGGTCAGGTCTATCTCAAGTTTGCCGATACCGAGACCCGGATCGACCTCGACGGGGTGATCCGCCTGATCGCGGAAGCGATCGACACCTATTTCAGCGCCAGCCAGCAGGAGGCCGCTCATGGATGACACCCCCCAGTCCAGCAACCCGTTCTCGCAAGTGCCGATCGAGATCACCATTTCGGTGGGCAAGGCCCGGCCGCTGGTGCGCGACCTGTTGCGGATGAAGCGCGATTCGATCCTGCCGCTTGATCGTCGGGTCGAGGATCCGGTCGAGCTTTACGTCGGTGACAAGCTCATCGCCCGCGGCGAGCTGACCGAGATGGAGGGCGATTCGAACGGCCAGTTGGCCGTGCGCCTGACCGAGGTCGTCGATTTGCAGAACGGGCTCTGACATGCGCGTTCTTGCCCTTGCATTAACGTTAATGATCTTTGCGGCGCCGGTCGGCGCGCAGGAGATCACGCTCGACATGGGCGGGAACGGAAGTCTGACGAATTCTTCGCTGATCCTGATCGCGGGCATCACACTTTTGAGCCTCGCGCCGGGGCTGGCGATCATGGTGACCTGCTTTCCCTTCATCGTCACCGTGCTCTCGATCCTGCGTCAGGCGATGGGGCTGCAGCAATCGCCGCCGAACATGCTGATCATCAGCCTGGCGCTGTTCCTGACCTGGTTCGTGATGGAGCCGACCTTCATGGCCAGCTATCAGGCCGGGATCGAGCCGCTGATCGCGCAAAAGATCGACATCATCACTGCGTTCGAAAAGGGCGTCGAGCCGTTCCGCATCTTCATGGCGGGCCGCACCGATCCCGAGACCTTCACCCAGCTTGCCGCAATTCGCGAAGGCGCGGACTACACCGGCACCGCGCGCGAAGCGCCGCTGTCGATCCTTGTGCCGTCCTTCATGCTGTCGGAAATCACCCGCGCCTTCGAGATCGGCTTTCTGGTCTTCCTGCCGTTCCTGATCATCGACCTCGTCGTCTCGGCGATCCTTATGTCGATGGGGATGATGATGGTGCCACCCGCCGTCGTGGCCCTGCCGTTCAAGCTGGCCTTCTTCGTGGTGGCGAACGGCTGGGTTCTGCTGTCCGGTGCCCTGGTGCGCAGTTATTCCTGACGCTTCGGCAGCACCCAGTTCGGGCGGATCCGGTGGCAGGTATAGCCGTTCGGGATCCGCTCCAGATAATCCTGATGCTCCGGCTCGGCCTGCCAGAACGGCCCGGCCGGGGCGACTTCTGTCACCACCTTGCCCGGCCAGAGGCCGGAGGCATCGACATCGGCGATGGTGTCGCGGGCGATGCGTTCCTGCTCGGCATCGGTGAAGAAGATCGCCGAGCGGTAGGACAGGCCGACATCGTTGCCCTGCCGGTTCAGCGTCGTCGGGTCGTGGATCTGGAAGAAGAATTCGAGCAGCCGCCGAAAGCTGATCTGTGCCGGATCGAAGGTGATCTCGATCGCCTCGGCATGGGTGCCGTGATTGCGGTAGGTGGCATTCGCGACATCGCCGCCCGAATAGCCGACGCGGGTCGAGATCACGCCGGGCAGCTTGCGGATCAGATCCTGCATGCCCCAGAAGCAGCCGCCCGCCAGAATCGCCTTTTCCATCGTCTCACTCCTCCAGCTCTGCCAGCCAGTCGCCGTAACCCTCTGCTGCCATGCGATCTTTCGGGATGAACCGCAAGCTGGCCGAGTTGATGCAATAGCGCAGCCCGCCGCGATCGCGCGGGCCATCGGGGAAGACATGGCCGAGATGGCTGTCTCCGTGGGTCGAGCGTACCTCGGTCCGGATCATGCCATGACTGACATCGCGATGCTCGGTCACATGCGCCTCTTCGACCGGTCGGGTGAACGAGGGCCAGCCGCAGCCGCTCTCGAACTTGTCGCGTGAAGAAAACAGCGGCTCGCCCGACACCACATCGACATAAAGCCCGGGTAGGGTGGTGTTCCAGAATTCCCCGGTAAAGGCGCGCTCGGTGCCGCTTTCCTGCGTGACGCGGAATTGCTCCGGCGTCAGTCGGGCCAGCGCTTCGGGGGTCTTGCGATATTTCTTGTCCATCTTTCAGCCTCCTGCGGCCCAGATGGTCCGAGGGCGCAAAAAGTCCAGCCCCCGAAGGGGTTGTTTCTTTTTTCGATCCGCGGGGAGAGTGATGGTGAGCCGTGCAGGATTCGAACCTGCGACCCGCTGATTAAAAGTCAGCTGCTCTACCAACTGAGCTAACGGCCCATCACTGCGGCGCTCTCTAAAGGCCTGCGTCGGGGGGGTCAAGGGCCAAAGCGCGAAAAAATCGCAGCTCTGGAAAAAACTGCTGACGGGGTGTAGAGGGCGCGCATGGACAACAGACCTCTTTCCGACACCGGCCTGCGCTTTCTGAAGATGCACGGCCTTGGCAACGACTTCGTCGTGATCGACGCGCGCAGCGGGCAAAACCCGGTGACGCCTGCGCTTGCGCGGGCGTTGGGCGACCGGCATCGCGGCGTCGGCTTCGACCAGCTGGCGGTGATCCTGCCCGCCGAGGGCGCGGATTTCACGCTGGAATTCTGGAATTCCGATGGCTCGAAGGCGGGCGCCTGCGGAAATGCCACGCGCTGCGTCTCCGATCTGATGATGCGCGATCTGGGCAAGGATCGGGTCACGTTGACCACGGCGCGGGGCCGACTGTCGGCCGAGCGGCGCGCGGATGGGTTGGTTTCGGTGAACATGGGCGCCCCGATTCTCGAGGCCGCCGCGATTCCCGTGACCGCCGATCCGCTGGCGCTGCCCCTGACGGGCGAACCGATCGCGGTGGGCATGGGCAATCCGCATTGCATCTTCTTCGTCGAGGATGCCGAAACGGCCGATGTTTCGGGGCTGGGTCCGAAGATCGAGCATCATCCGCTTTTTCCCGAGCGCACCAATGTCGAGTTTGCCTCGCTCGTTGGCCCCGATCATCTGCGGATGCGGGTCTGGGAACGCGGTGCGGGAATCACGCTGGCCTGCGGTTCGGGCACCTGTGCCACGGCGGTCGCGGCGCATCTGCGCGGGCTGACAGGGCGGCATGTGGTCGTCGATGTCGATGGCGGGCGGCTGGAGATCGACTGGCGCGAGGACGGCGTCTGGATGACCGGCCCGACCGCGCTGGTCTTTGAGGCGCAGCTGTCCCCCGCCTTCCTTGCCGCGCTATGAAGCCGCCGGTTTTCTCGACGCTGGGCTGTCGGCTGAACGCTTACGAAACCGAGGCGATGAAAGAGCTGGCCGCGCAGGCCGGGCTGTCGGGGGCGGTCGTGGTGAACACCTGCGCCGTCACGGCGGAAGCTGTGCGCAAGGCAAAGCAGGAGATCCGCAAGCTTGCGCGGGAAAACCCCGGAGCGGCGATCATCGTGACCGGCTGCGCCGCGCAGACCGAGCCCGAGACCTTTGCCGCGATGACCGAGGTGACCCGCGTCGTTGGCAACCATGAAAAGATGCAGCCGGAAACCTGGGCCGCGCTGGCGCCGAAAGGGGCCGATTTCATTGGCGAGACCGAGCGGGTGATGGTCGATGACATCCTCTCGGTCAAGGAAACCGCGGGGCATCTGATTGATGGCTTCGGGCGGCATCGGGCCTATGTGCAGGTGCAAAACGGCTGCGATCATCGCTGCACCTTCTGCATCATCCCGTTCGGGCGGGGCAATTCGCGGTCTGTGCCCGCGGGGGTGGTGGTCGAGCAGATCAAGCGGCTTGTCGATCGCGGCTTTGCCGAGGTGGTGCTGACCGGGGTCGATCTGACCTCCTGGGGCGCCGATCTTCCGGGCGCGCCGCGGCTTGGCGATCTGGTGATGCGGATTTTGAAGCTGGTGCCCGATCTGGCGCGGCTGCGGATTTCCTCGATCGACAGTATCGAGGCGGACGAGAACCTGATGCAGGCGATCGCGACCGAGCCCCGGCTGATGCCGCATCTGCATCTGTCCTTGCAGCATGGCGATGACATGATCCTGAAACGGATGAAGCGACGGCACCTGCGCGACGATGCGATCGCGTTCTGCGAAGCGGCGCGGCGGCTGCGTCCGGGCATCGTCTTTGGCGCCGACATCATCGCCGGGTTCCCGACCGAGACCGAGGAGATGTTCGAAAACTCGCTGAAGTTGGTCGAGGACTGCGGCCTGACCTTCCTGCATGTCTTCCCGTTCTCCGCCCGCAAGGGCACGCCCGCCGCGCGGATGCCGCGGGTGGCGGGGCCTTTGATCAAGGACCGCGCGGCACGGCTGCGCGCGGCGGGGGAGGCGGCGCTGCTGCGGCATCTGACGGCAGAAGTCGGTCAGACCCGACAGGTGCTGACCGAGGGGCCGCGGCTGGGCCGGACCGAGTATTTCACCGAAGTGTCGTTTGATCGTGATATGCCGCAGGGCACGGTGATGTCCTTGCGCATTTCCGGTCACGATGGTGCCCGTTTGCTGGCCTGAGAGCAGGGCTCTGCCCCGCACCCCGGGATATTTTCGGCAAGATAAAGGGCCGGGGGCTTTTGTTTTTCGAATCGGTGTTTAGGTTGGGCCCATGCTGTGGATCGATGACACATTGGCGATTGCCGACTGGGAACTGTCGGAAAGCTTCACGCGCTCGCAGGGGCCGGGGGGGCAGAACGTCAACAAGGTCTCGACCGCGGTGGAGTTGCGCTTCGAGGCCGAGCGCAGTCCGCATCTGACGGTGCCGGTGAAGGCGCGGTTGAAGCGGCTGGCCGGGCGGAAATGGACGCTGGATGGCGCGATCGTCATTCGCGCCGAGGAGACGCGCAGCCAGTTGCGCAACCGCGAGATGGCGCGGGAGCGACTGGTGGAGCTGATCCGCGCGGCGCTGGTGGCGCCGAAGCGCCGGGTGGCGACGAAGCCGACCTTGGGCAGTCAGCGGCGGCGTTTGGCGGCGAAGACGGTGCGCGGTGAAGTGAAGGCGCTGCGGGGCAGGGTGGGCGAAGATGAATGATCTGCTGGCCCGCCGGGCGCGGCTGCTTGGCCCCAATGTGCCGACCTTTTACGAGCGCCCCCTGCAGATCGTGCGCGGCGAGGGTGTCTGGCTTTTCGACGAGACCGGGCGGCGCTATCTCGACTGCTACAACAACGTCGCCCATGTCGGTCATGGACACCCGAAGGTGGTCGAGGCGATTGCCCGGCAGGCGTCGGTTCTGAACACCCATACGCGCTATCTGCACGAGGGCATTCTGGACTATGGCGAGCGGCTCGTGGCGAAATTCTCGCATGATCTCAGCCAGATGCTGATGACTTGCACGGGTTCCGAGGCGAATGACGTCGCGCTGCGGATGGCGCAGGCGATGACCGGCAAAACCGGGCTGATCGCGACGGACAACACCTATCACGGCAACACGACGGCGGTGGCGCATCTCTCGACCCGGCGCCCGCCGATTGGTGGCTATCCGCCTCATATCCGCCGCGTGCCTGCGCCCGACAGTCTGGCGCCCTTGGGCGGTTCGCTGGCCGCGCAGCCGCAGGCCTTTGCTGAGGGGGTGGCGGCTGCGATGGCCGATCTGGAGGCCTCGGGGCATGGCTTCGCGGGGATCATGCTCTGCCCGATCTTCGCCAACGAAGGCACGCCCGGCATTGGCCCCGGGTTCCTTGATCCGACTGTCGAGGTGGTGCGCAAGGCCGGGGGGCTGATCCTGTGCGACGAGGTGCAGCCGGGCTTTGGTCGGGTTGGATCGCACTGGTGGGGCCATGAGTTTCTGGGCTTCGCGCCCGATGTGGTGACCTTGGGCAAGCCGATGGGCAATGGCCATCCGGTCGCCGCGGTGATCGCGCGGCCCGAGGTGATGGCGGCGTTCCGCAACGCCTTCGGCTATTTCAATACCTTTGCCGGGAACCCGGTGTCCTGCGCTGCGGCCAGTGCCGTCCTTGATGTGATCGAGGACGAGGGGCTGGTCGATAACGCCCGCGATGTGGGCCAATATGCGCTGAGCCTTCTGCGCGAATTGCGCCATCCGCTGATCGCCGATACCCGCGGCTTCGGCCTGTTCTTCGGCATCGAATTTGCTGCCGAGGGCCAGCCCGCCACGGACTTTTGTGGCCGGGTGGTCGAGGCCGCCAAGGACGAAGGCATCCTGCTCGGCCGCGTCGGGCGCGGTCAGCATATCCTCAAGATGCGCCCGCCGATGCCGTTTTCGCGCGCGAATGCTGCGCAACTGGTCGAGACGATCGACATCATTTTGCGAAAGATCCCCGCATGATGGACGATGCCGACGCCTATGAGATCGCCGCCGAGGCGCAACGTGCCTGGCTGTGCATGGGGGCGCCGCTGCAGCTGATCTGGCGGTCGGAAAACATCGTCTTCGGCACCATCCTGCCCACCGGCACCAAGGCGGCCCTGCGGCTGCATCGGCCCGGCTATCAGGATGCGCAGGCGATTGCGGCCGAACTGGCTTGGTCGGCGCGGCTCTGCGACCGGGGCGTGGCCGTGGCCGAGCCGATCCCGGCGGCGAATGGCGCCTGGGTTGCACAGGTGCACGGGCTGACCTTTTCCTGCCTGCGCTGGATCGAGGGGCGGCCGATGGGCGAGGCCGTCGCCCCTTTGGAAAATTCTGCCGTGCTGGTCCGGGCCGAGGAGTTCGGGGCGCTGATCGCCGATTTGCACAATGCGACCGATGCGGGCGCCTGCCCCGTGCCCTTCCCGCGCGCGGGTTGGGATGCCGCGGCGCTTCTGGGCGATGCCCCGCGGCTCGGCCGGTTCTGGGAGGCGCCGACGCTGACGCCCGAAGAAAGCGCGATCCTGCTGGCCGCGCGGGCAAAGGCGCTGGATCTGCTGCCGCTGGCGCAGGATTTCGGGCCGATCCATGCCGACACCCTGCGTTCGAACGTGATGATCACGCGGCAGGGTCTGCGGCTGATCGACTTTGACGACTGCGGGCCGGGTTGGCGGCTTTACGATCTGGCCTCGGCTCTGGTGCAAAGCTGGGGCGATCCGCTCTTGCCCGAGCACGCCCGCCGGCTGGTTGCGGGCTATCGCAGCCGAAGACAATTGACGGTCAATCAACTGGCGCTCTTGCCGCTCTTTCTGGCTGTGCGGGCCTTTGTCTCGGCGGGCTGGGTTGTCACCCGTGCGCCCACGGACACCCGCCGCCAGCGCGCCTATGCCTATCGGGCGGTGGCGCTCGCGCGGATGCTGCTTGAGGGCGGCAGCCCCTGGGGAGAGATCGGATGATCGGTCTGCCCCCCTTCCTGCGTCATCTGCTGGGGCACCGCCCCGAGGCGCTGCAGGTGGCGGCGCTCTGCCGCCGTCGCACCGGCAAGGAAACCGAGGTGCTGCTCGTGTCCTCGCTCGACACGCGGCGCTGCATTGTGCCGAAGGGATGGCCGATGCGGGGCAAGACGCTGGCCGAGGCGGCGCTGCGCGAGGCCTGGGAAGAGGCGGGCGTCGTCGGTCGGGTCCATGCCGATCCGGTCGGGGCTTTTCATTACGACAAGCGGCGCAAGAATGGTCTGGTGCAGCGCTGCAAGGTGCTTTGCTTCCTTGTCGATGTCGAAGGCTTCGACGAGGATTATCCCGAACTGGGACGCCGCGACCGCAAATGGCTTTCCCCGAAGGCGGCGGCAAAATGTGTCAAGGAAAAGGACCTTAAGCCGCTTCTGCGGCAACTGGCATAATGCATCGTTGAACTGCCGCCGCAAAAGGTCTACTGCCCCGGCCCGAATGTAACAGAGTCGTGACGTCATCATTAGCGACGCGACAGTAGGGGAAGAGCCGTGGCCACACCGCCCGTCAACCAGTGGAAAACCCTCGACAAGGACCTGAGCCGGATCGGCTTGCTTGAAGAAGCCACGCAATTCGTTGCGCGGCCGCTGGTGGCGCCGGGGTTAGGGCTTGCCTTCATCGTGTTGGCGGGGGTCTTTGCCGCGATCCTGATAGGCGCGCAACCCGGTGGGTTGATCGTGGTCTTTGCCGCGGCGATCGGCGCCTATATGGCGCTGAACATCGGCGCGAATGACGTGGCCAACAACATGGGCCCGGCGGTCGGCGCGAATGCGCTGACGCTGGGGGGGGCGCTGATCATCGCCGCGATCTTCGAGGTCTCGGGTTCGCTGATTGCCGGGGGCGATGTGGTCAAGACCGTCTCGACCGGGATCTTGGCCCCCGAGGCCGTGCCCGATGCGGCGCATTTCATCTGGGCGATGATGGCGGCGCTGCTGGCTTCGGCGCTGTGGCTGCATCTGGCGACCTGGATGGGGGCGCCGGTCTCCACCACCCATTCGATCGTCGGCGGCGTCGTTGGCGCGGGCGTGGCCGCCGCCGGTTTCGGTGCGGTGAACTGGCCCGCCATCGCGACGATTTCCGCCAGCTGGGTGATTTCGCCGATCATGGGCGGGATCTTCGCGGCACTGTTCCTCGCCTTCATCAAGGCCAAGATCATCTATGTCGAGGACAAGATCACCGCGGCCCGCAAATGGGTGCCGATGCTGATCGGCTTCATGTCCGGCACCTTCGCCGCCTATCTGGCGCTCAAGGGCCTGACGAAGATCCTTCACATCTCGCTGGGCGCATCGCTGCTGATCGGGGTTCTGGTCGGGCTGGTGGCCTGGGGCGTGTCGGTGCCGCTGGTTCGGGCGCAGTCTGCCGGGCAGGAAAACCGCAAGAAGACGCTGAAGAAGCTGTTCACCATTCCGCTGATCGTGTCGGCGGCGCTTTTGTCCTTTGCGCATGGGGCGAATGACGTGGCCAATGCGGTGGGGCCGCTGGCTGCCATCGTCCATGCGGTGCAGGACGGTACGTTGAGCGACAAGGTCGAGGTGCCGTTCTGGATCATGGCGGTCGGCGCTTTCGGCATCTCGGTCGGGCTGACGCTGTTCGGACCGCGGCTGATCAAGCTTGTGGGCTCCGAGATCACCAAGCTCAACGCGATGCGCGCCTATTGCGTGGCGCTCTCGGCGGCGATCACCGTCATTGTCGCCTCATGGCTCGGCCTGCCGGTGTCCTCGACCCATATCGCGGTGGGCGGCGTCTTCGGCGTCGGCTTCTACCGCGAATGGCATGCGGAACGCCGGGCGCGGATGCTGGGCCTGCAAAAGGGCAAGATCGTCCCGCCCGAGGAACGCTCGCGCCGTCTGCTGGTGCGGCGCTCGCATATCACCACGGTCATCGCGGCCTGGATCATCACCGTGCCGGCGTCCGCGGTGCTGTCGGCCGGGCTTTACTGGCTGATGAACGCGCTCGACGGTTAAACGACGACCGGCGTCGCGGTCTGCGCGCCGACGTCGAAGACGCGCCGATAACGGGCGATCTCGGCATCGGGGCCGGTGGCCTTTTCCGGGTTGTCCGACAGTTTTACCGTAGGGCGCCCGTTTGCCGCCACCGCCTTGCACACCAGGCTGAAGGGCGACAGCTCGTCTTCGTCCACCAGCCCGCGGAAATCGTTCGTCAGCAGCGTGCCCCAGCCGAAGCTGACCTTCACCCGGCCGCGGAACTGCGCGTGCAGCGCCTCGATCTGCGCCACGTCGAGCCCGTCGGAAAAGATCACCAGCTTCTTCGTCGGGTCTTCGCCGCGCGCCTGCCACCAGGAAATCGCGGTTTCCGCGCTCTCATAGGGGTTGCCCGAGTCGATCCGGATCCCGGTCCAGGCGGCAAGCCAATCGGGGGCACGTTGCAGAAAACCTTTGGTGCCATAGGTGTCGGGCAGGATGATCCGCAGGTTGCCGTCGTGTTCTTCGTGCCAGTCCTCAAGCACGCGATAGGGTGCCTGCCGCAATTCCTCGTCGGTGTCCGACAGCGCCGCCATCACCATCGGCAGCTCGTGTGCATTGGTGCCGACGGCCTCCAGATCGCGGCGCATCGCGATCAGGCAATTCGAGGTGCCGGTGAAACAGCCGCCCTGCGCCGCATCGCCCAAGCCCTCGACCATCGCCTGCACGCACCAGTCCTGCCACAGGAACCCATGCCGCCTGCGCGTGCCGAAATCGGCGATCTTCAGCCCCTCGATCCGCTTCAGCCGCTCGATCTTTTCCCAGACGCGCGTCATCGCGCGCGCATACAGCACCTGCAATTCGAAGCGCTTCATCCCGTGCAGAACCGCGCGCGAGCGCAGCTCCATCAAGATCGCCAGCGCCGGAATTTCCCACATCATCACCTCGGGCCAGTTGCCCTCGAAGGTCAG
Organism: Rhodobacter capsulatus; assembly: GCF_052363175.1. Taxonomy (GTDB): domain Bacteria; phylum Pseudomonadota; class Alphaproteobacteria; order Rhodobacterales; family Rhodobacteraceae; genus Rhodobacter; species Rhodobacter capsulatus_D. The sequence continues at coordinate 3,886,326 of NZ_CP198946.1, read as the reverse complement.
CTCATACTGACCATCGCGCTTTTCAAGGTGATAGGGCGGCAGGCGGAAGGCCTCGAACCATTCCATGAAATCGGGGCGGAACATCTGCCGCTTGCCGTAAAAGGTATTCCCGCGCAGCCAGGTGCTTTCGCCCCGCGTCAGCCGCAAGCCGCGGGCGTAATCCAGTTGCTCGCGCAATTCGCCCTCGTCGATCAGATCGGCCAGGCGGATGGATTTCGTGCGGTTGATCAGGCTGAAGGTGACCTGCGTGTCACGGCGGTGGCGGAACACCGACTGGCACATCAGGAGCTTGTAGAAGTCGGTATCGATCAGCGAACGGATGATCGGGTCGATCTGCCAGCGGTGATTGTAGACGCGGGTGGCGATATCGACCATCTCAGGGCTCCAGTGCGACGCCCGCGGCGATCATCTGGCCCCGCGCGGCCGCGAGCGAGCCGTTCAGGTCGATGGCCCGGCAGGCACCTTCCAGAACGCGGGTGGTGAAGCCAAGCTTCGCCGCGTCGACCGCCGACCAGCCCACACAGAAATCCAGCGCCAGCCCGACAAAGGTCAGCTGCGTGATGCCGCGCTCGCGCAGATAGCCGGCAAGGCCGGTGGGGGTGGTGCGGTCATTTTCGAAAAAGGCCGAATAGCTGTCGATCGCGGGGCGGAAGCCCTTGCGCAGGATCAGGTCGGCATCGGTGCGCAGCTCCGGGTGAAAGTCGGCGCCCCTTGTGCCCTGCACGCAATGGGCGGGCCAGAGCGTCTGCGCACCATAGGGCAGGGTGATTTGCGAAAACGGCACGGCGCCCGGGTGATTTTCCGCGAAGGACGTGTGATCGCCCGGGTGCCAGTCCTGCGTCAGCACGGTGACGGGGGCTTCCGTCATCAACGCATTGACGCGGGGAATGATCTCGTCGCCGCCCGCCACCGCCAGGGCTCCGCCCGGGCAGAAGTCGTTCTGAATGTCGATGACGATCAGCGCCTCGCCTGTCTTGGCCATGCTGTCCCCCGTTCGGTTACCCTGTCCGCCCATGCGTAGGGTGCAGGGGCGGCACGGTCAACCATTCGTGGCACAGCGCTTGCGCCGGACTTATTGGCTGCAGGTTTGCGTCAGCAGGTTGCAGGTCTGGGTCACCTCGGCGCCCTGACTCGGGAAATCGAGGCGCGGCAGGTCGAAGCTCATGCCTCCGGCCGCGGCGGCAGACGCGGTCATCGTGACAAGCGCAAGGCCAAGGAAGAAGCGTTTCATGTTGGTCTCCAATCTGAACCAATCGGTTTACATGGGCCATATGAACCGAGTCGTTCAGCTTTTCAAGGACAAAATGAACTAGACGGTTCACATCAATCGATTGCAAGATGCGACACAGCGTCTATATTGGAATTATTCTAAAATGGGGTCGCCATGTTTTCCGCACTCGCCAACCGCCGCCGCTTTTCCGACCTCTCCGAACGCGAGGTTTTGGCCCTCGCCATTTCCTCGGAGGAAGACGACGCCCGGATCTATCGCAGCTTTGCCGAACGGCTGCGCGCCGATTATCCCGCCACCGCCACAGTCTTTGATGGCATGGCCGCCGAGGAAGACGGCCACCGCCAGGCCTTGATCGAGCGCCACCGGGCCCGCTTCGGTGAAGTGATCCCGCTCATTCGCCGCGAACATGTGGCGGGCTTTTATGCGCGCAAGCCGATGTGGCTTTCGGCCAACCTGTCGCTGGAGGCGATCCGGGCCGAGGCCGAAACGATGGAACGCACCGCGGGGGCCTTTTATGTGCAGGCAGCGAAACACACGACCGACGCGGCGACGCGCAAGCTTCTGGGCGATCTCGCCGCGGCCGAGGCGCGGCACGAACGCCATGCCGAAAACCTGACCGAGGACAATCTGGGCGGCGAGGCGAAGACCGAGGAAGACGCCTCGGCGCATCGGCAATTCGTGCTCACTTGGGTGCAGCCCGGGCTCGCGGGGCTGATGGATGGCTCGGTCTCCACGCTGGCACCGATCTTTGCCACGGCTTTTGCGACGCAGGATACCCATACGACGCTGCTCGTCGGTCTCGCGGCCTCGGTTGGCGCCGGGATCTCGATGGGCTTCACCGAGGCGGCGCATGACGACGGGGTGATCTCGGGGCGCGGTAGTCCGCTGAAACGCGGGCTGGCCTCTGGCGTGATGACGGCGCTGGGCGGGCTGGGCCATGCGCTGCCCTATCTGATTCCGGATTTCTGGACCGCGACGGGGCTGGCGATGGTGATCGTCTTCGTCGAATTGTGGGCGATTGCGTGGATTCAGAACAAATACATGGAAACCCCCTTCTTCCGCGCCGTGCTGCAGGTTGTGGTGGGCGGCGCGCTGGTCTTTGCGGCGGGGGCGCTGATCGGTGGCGGTTGAAAGGGCGTATTTAGGCCAAGAAAAAGCGGTGGGTTTTTTCTTGGTCCAAATACGCAAATCCCTTCGCTGGCGCCAGGCGCGCGGGCATGTTAGCCCTTTGCCATGATCGAGATCTTCCTCAAGACGCTGCCCTTCTTCGCGCTGATCGGGCTCGGTTGGGCGGCGGGTCGGCTGCGTTTCTTCCCGCCCGAGGCGACGGCCTGGCTGACGAAATTCGTCTTCTACTTCGCGCTGTCGGCGATGCTGTTTCGCTTCACCGCGACGCTGCCGATCGAAGAGCTCTTCGATCCCGCCTTCTTCGCCGCCTATCTGACCGCCTCTCTCATCATCTGGGTGCTCGGCTTTGCAGTGGCGAAACTGCGTGCCCGGCCGCTGGCAGAGGCCGCGATGGAGGCCCATACCGCAATGACCGGCAACACCGGGTTTCTGGGCGTGCCGATGCTTGTCGTGCTGTTGGGACCGAAAGCGGCGGGGCCGGTGCTGATGGTGCTGGCCGCCGACATGATCGTGTTTTCGACGCTGATCACGCTCATCGTCACCTATGCCCATCATGGCCGCGTGGCCGTGGCGCCGCTGGCGCTCGGGCTGGCGAAGAACCCGATGATCGTTTCGATGGTGGCTGGGCTCGCCTGGGCGCTGCTGCATCTGCCGATGCCCGGCCCGCTCGAAGAGTTCATGAAGATCCTCGGCGGCGCCGCCACGCCGGGGGCGCTTTTCGCCATCGGCGCTTCACTCGCCGGACGCTCGGCAGAGCGCCTTGGCCCCGCGCTCTGGTTGTCCGTGGCGAAGCTGGTGCTGCATCCGCTGGCCGTTGCCGTCGCCGCCTTCCTGATCTTCCCGGTCGAGCCCTTCGCTGCGGGGGTCATGGTCGCCGCCGCCGCGCTGCCGGTGGCGGGCAATGTCTACATCCTTGCTGCGCATTTCGGCGTCGCGCCGCAGCGCGTCTCGACCGCGATCCTGATCTCGACCGCGGTCTCGATCCTTTCCATCCCCGCCGTCATCGCATGGGTGCACACATGACAAAAGCCGTGGTTTTCGACATCGGAATGGTGCTGGTCGAATGGCACCCCGAGGCGTTCTATGACCGCCTGATCGGTCCTGAGCGCCGCCGCGCCTTCTGGGCCGAGACCGGCATCGCCGCGATGAACGAGCGTATCGATCTGGGGGCGCCCTTTGCCGAGACCGTGCGCGCCCATGCCGATCTGCACCCCGACTGGCGGGCCGAGGTGATGGCCTGGCACGACCACTGGCTCGACATGTGCACCCCGGCCATTCCGCAGTCCGTCCGGCTGCTGGCGGCCCTGCGCGCCAAGGGGACGCCCGTCTTCGCGTTGTCGAACTTCGGGGTCGGTACCTTCGAACTGGCGTGCCAGCACTACCCGTTCCTGACCAATTTCGACCGGCTGTTCGTCTCGGGCTATCTGGGCCTGATCAAGCCCGATCCGCGCTTTTACGCGGCGCTGGAGGAGGGCACGGGCTATTCTGGCGCCGATCTTCTTTTCGCCGATGACCGCCCGGAAAACATCGAAGCCGCCGCCGCGCGGGGCTGGAAGACGCATCTGTTCACCACGCCGGACGGCTGGGCGGCAAGGCTCATCGCCGAGGGCTTCCTGACCGAAGGAGAGGCCGCATGACCCCCGCCCTGATCGGCCCCGAGGCCGAAGCGCAGCTTGACTGGATTGGCCTGACCGAGGCCTTCCGCGCCGGGCACCGCCTGCCGCGTGCCGAGGTGGCGGACAGCTTCCTCTATCGCGGCGCCGATACGCTGCTGACGCGCTCGGCGCTGATCGACGGGCTGGGCATGCTGGTGAAGGCGGCGACGATCGTGCCGGGGAATGCCGGGACCGATCTGCCCACGGTCAACGGCGGCGTGATGCTGATGGAGGACCGGACCGGGCTTCTCTCGGCCGTGCTCGATTTCGCACTGGTGACGAAATGGAAGACGGCGGGCGACTCGCTGCTGGCGGCGCGGCTCTTGGCGCGGCCCGAGGCGCGGGAGATCCTGATCTGCGGCGCGGGCAAGGTGGCCGCCTCGATGATCGAGGCCTATCGCGCGGCCTTTCCCGCGGCCCGGTTCACCGTCTGGAACCGCTCGCAAGCGGGTGCCGAAGCCTTGGCCGAGGCCACGGGCGCGCGGGTCGAGATGAACCTTGAAACCGCGCTGGGGCAGGCCGAGATCATCGCTGGCACGACGATGGCCAAGGACCCCTGGCTGCGCGGTGACTGGCTGCAACCGGGCACCCACATCGATCTGATCGGCGCCTTCCGCCCCGACATGCGCGAGGCCGACGACGCCACCCTGCGCCGGGCGCGGCTCTTTTGCGATGCGCGGGCGACTACGTTGCACCATATCGGCGAATTCCGCGATCCGCTCACCCGCGGGGTGATTGCCGAGACGGATGTGATCGCGGATTTCTACGACATCGCAACGGGCCGGTTTGCCCGTGAAAGCGCAGACGAGATCACGTTGAGCAAGAACGGCGGCGGCGCGCATCTGGATCTGATGACGGCCAGCTTCATTCGCGACCGTTGGCTGGCGCGGTGATCTGACCGCCGCGCCTTGCCGAAAGGAAGGATGCGTATTTGTACCAAGAAAAAACACCTGCTTTTTCTTGGTTCAAATACGCTCTTTGCGAGGCTTGAAACCCGCGCCTCAGGCGCGTTTCGCGACCGCGATGCCCAGCAGATCGAGCACCTTCGCCTCGATATCCGTCGCGTTCATCTTGGCCGCGGCATACATGTCCTCGGCATTGGCGTGGTCGATGAAGGTGTCGGGCAGCACCATCGAACGGAACTTGTAGCCGCGATCGAACACGCCCTGATCCGACAGGAATTGCGCCACATGGCTGCCGAAGCCGCCCACCGCGCCTTCCTCGATGCAGATCAGCGCCTCGTGGTCTGCGACAAGCCGCAAGATCAGATCGGTGTCGAGCGGTTTGGCGAAACGGGCATCGGCGACGGTCGGCGCCATGCCGCGGGCGGCCAAAGCTTCGCGGGCCTTCAGCACTTCGGCCAGCCGCGTGCCGAAGGACAGGATCGCGACCCGGGCGCCTTCCGCGATGATCCGGCCCTTGCCGATCTCGAGCGGGACGCCCTGGGACGGCATATCCACCCCCATCCCCTCGCCGCGGGGATAGCGGAAGGCGATCGGGCCTTCGTCATGCGCGGCGGCGGTGGCGACCATGTGCACGAGGTCGGCCTCGTCGGCGGCGGCCATCACCACCATGCCGGGCAGGTTCGCCATGAAGCCGATGTCAAACGCGCCTGCATGCGTTGCCCCATCGGCGCCCACCAGACCGGCGCGGTCGATGGCAAAGCGCACCGGCAGGCGCTGGATCGCCACGTCATGCACGATCTGGTCGTAGCCGCGTTGCAGGAAGGTCGAGTAGATCGCGCAGAAGGGTTTCATCCCCCCCGCCGCGAGCCCGGCCGAGAAGGTCACGCCATGCTGTTCCGCGATGCCGACATCGAAGCAGCGGCGCGGGAAGCGCTCGGCAAAAAGGTTCAGCCCGGTGCCCTCGGGCATCGCCGCCGTCACCGCGACGATCTTTTCATCGCGCGCGGCTTGGTCGATCAGGCTTTCGGCAAAGACCTTGGTGTAGCTCGGCGCGTTCGAGGGCGCCTTGACCTGCGCGCCGGTCAGCACGTCGAAGCGGGCCGTGGCATGGCCGCGGTCGGGGCGGTTCTCGGCGGGGGCGTAGCCCTTGCCCTTTTTCGTCAGCGCATGGATCAGCACCGGCCCGGTCGCGCGCGTCTTCAGCGTGCGGAAGAGATGCAGCAGCGTATCCAGATCATGGCCGTCGACCGGGCCGACATAGTCAAAGCCCAGTTCCTCGAACAGGGTCCCGCCAATCGCCATGCCCTTGAGCATTTCCTTCGCCCGCCGCGCGCCTTCCTGGAAGGGTTCGGGCAGCAGGCTGACGGCGCCCTTGGCCATCGCCTTCAGATCCTGCATCGGTGCCTCGGCATAAAGCCGGGTCAGATAGGACGAGAGCGCACCGACGGGCGGCGAGATCGACATTTCATTGTCGTTCAGAACGACAAACATCCGCTTGCCCAGATGGCCGCCGTGATTGAGCGCCTCGAAGGCCATGCCGCCGGTCATCGCGCCGTCGCCGATCACCGCGATGGCGTCGCCGCATTCGGAGCCCAGCTCGCGGGCCATGGTGAAACCAACCGCCGCGGAAATCGAGGTCGAGCTGTGCCCGGCCCCGAAGGCGTCATAGGGGCTTTCCGAGCGCTTGGTGAAGCCCGACAGGCCCCCCTTGGTGCGGAGCGTCCGAATGCGGTCGCGCCGCCCGGTCAGGATCTTGTGCGGGTAGCACTGATGGCCGACGTCCCAGATGATCTTGTCGCGCGGGCAGTCGAAGACCGCATGCAGCGCCACGGTCAGTTCGACCACCCCCAGCCCCGCGCCCAGATGGCCGCCGGTGACCGACACGGCCGAGATCGTCTCGGCGCGCAATTCATCGGCAAGGCGGTGCAACTCGCGGTCGCTCAGCCCCTTCATGTCGGAGGGCAGGCGGACGCGGTCGAGGATCGGGGTCACTGGGGGCTGGCTCATGGGGCTCGCTTCACTTGTCGCGTTCGATCACATAGCGCGCACAGGCGCGAAGGGTAGCCGCGGCTTCGCCATAGGGCGCAAGGGCGGCTTCGGCCTCGGCGACCAGATCCGCGGCGCGGGCTTTCGCCCCCGGCAGACCCAGCAGCGAGACGAAGGTGGCCTTGTGCGCCTCGGCATCCTTGCCCAGCCGCTTGCCCGCCGCTTCCTCGTCACCTTCGACATCCAGAATGTCGTCGGCGATCTGGAAGGCGAGGCCAAGCGCCTTGGCATAAGCGGCGAGCGGCCCGCGGTCGGCGCCCGCGATGATCGCGCCCGCCTGCGCGGCAAAGGAGATCAGCGCCCCGGTCTTGCCCGCCTGAAGCCGAATGATTTCGTCAAGCGTCAGCGGCACGGCGGCGGTTTCGGCGGCAATATCAAGGGCCTGGCCGTAAACCATCCCCTCGGCCCCCGAGGCCTGCGCCAAAGCGGCGACCAGCGCGACGCGGTTTTCCGCCGATCCCAGCACCGGCGCGGTGCAAAGTTCAAACGCAAGGGTCTGCAGCGCATCGCCCGCGAGCACGGCGGTGGCGTCATCCCATTTCTTGTGAACGGTCGGCAGACCGCGGCGCAGATCGTCATTGTCCATGCAGGGCATGTCGTCATGCACCAGCGAATAGGCGTGCAACGCCTCGACCGCCAGCGCGGCGGGCATCGCCTGCGCCATCGAAATCCCGTGGATCGCGGCGGATTCGATGGCAAGGAAGGCGCGCAGCCGCTTGCCGCCCTGCGCCGCATAGGCCATCGCATCGCGCAGATCGCCCGCGGGCAGCCGCCCGATCGCCGCCGCCATCGCCGTTTCCACGGCGTCCTGAATCTCTTTCAAACGTTCGGAAAACATCAGAGTCCTTCCACCGCAACGGTGCCCGCGGGCACCCCGCCTTCGCCCAGCATGATCTTTTCGACCCGCTCCTCGGCTTCCTTCAGAAGCATCGCGCAGCGCTCTTTCAGCTTCGCGCCACGTTCGGAGAGCCGGACCGACTGATCCAGCGCCACTTCCCCGCGTTCAAGCTGGTTGACCACCTGTTCGAGCGCAGCCATCGCCTGCTCGAACGTCATGCCGGAAATGTCGCTGTCGTCCATCGCGCTCTCCCGCCCCCTTGGATGCCGCTTTTCGGATTGCCACGGGCGGGGCGGCAATTCCAGCCCCCGCAATGAAAAAGCAGGCCGATTGGCCTGCTCCGGTCGAAAAGTCGCAAAGTAAAAGGGTCGCGGGCTTGGCCTGCGACCCCCGAGATCTACGGAGATGGTCCGGTTAGGGTCTGGATCAGATCCTCCGTCCCAGCCAGGGTCTGCGACCCTTGGGGTTGCCCTCAGGCCTCGGCCCCCCTGACTGTCCCGACACCTCTCTCCAATATCACTCTAGACACTGGACCACCTCCTTTCATGCGTGTTGCCGATATGAGGAGGGTGGCACAGATTTGGTGTATGGCAAGTTAAATTACGCAATCCGTGGCGAAAACCGCCAGACCATCGCCCGGAAAGGCAGCAGCGCAAAGATGCCAAGCCCAAGTTTTACGCACAGATCGGCTGCGGCGAGCGAAATCCAGAGCGGCGCGGCCGGACCAAGCCCCAGAAGCGGCAGGCTTTCATTGGCCCAGGTCACATCGTTGCCGGGCTCGAGCCAGGCAAGGCTGGCGGCAAAGGCGATGGTGAAGAAGACGCAGGTATCAAGGAACGAGCCAATCAGCGTCGAGGCGAGTGGCGCGGGCCACCAGCGCAGCCGGTTGCGCAGCCGGTTGAAGACCGAAATGTCGATCAGCTGACCGACAAGGAAGGCCAGCCCCGAGGCCAGCGCGACGCGGAAGCTGACGAGCGGGCCGAATTCGCCCTCGATCTGCGAGCCGACGAGCGAGCAGATCACGCCGACGAAAAAGCCCGAGACGACGACGATCCGCGCGGCGCGGGCGCCTTGCAGTCGGTTCGTGGTGTCGTTCACGAGGAAAGCGAGCGGATAAGTGAAGGCCCCGTAGGTCAGCCATTGACCGAGCAGATGCTGCACGAGGATGTTCGAGGCCACCACAATGATGGCCATGGCAAGGATGCCGGGCAGATAGCGCATTCAGGATCACCGTTTTTACATGGTAGCGGAGACATGGTCCGCCTCATGCGGACGGAGGCGCGGATACGCCTGCCGCCGGTTTCGGTCAAGCAAAACCTTAGTGCGAGATGCGATATTCGACGATCTCGGTGCGCTGAAAGATGCTGAAATTGTCGTCCGAGACCATGGTCAACCGGATGGCTCCGCTGTCGTCGCGCCAGACCGAAAGACCTTCAAGATTGTCATGCATGCCGACCGTGGTCTGAAACAGCACCTCGCCGCCGCTGATCCTGTCGCCTGAAATGTCGAAGACCTGCACCCGGCTGCGAAAGCCCAGAAGACCCCAGAAATCGCGCTCAAGCAGATAGAACCGGCCGTCGGGGCCAAAATCGGCGCCGGTCGGCAGCCAGTCGCCATCGCGCGGGATCGAAAACGGATGAGTCCATTGCCCGTCCGAATAGCGCCAGACCGGGAAGGGCGTCGTCTTGCCACCGGAGCGCTCGGGCATCGTGTAAAGCGCGCCATGGGCGTCGATGGCCAGCGATTCCAGCGCCCCGTTGAGCGGCATGGTCTTGAAGGCGAGCGGTCGGGGCAGGAGTTTGCCGGGGCCGTCATCTTTCGTATAGAGCGAGACCCGGGGCACACCTTCGAAAGAGACGAACACGCTGCCATCCGGGGCCAGCGCGACCCCCTCCGAATCGCCGCTGAGAAGGCCAAGCGGGTTGCCCCTCCTGTCGTGCAATTTCGTCGGCCCCGAGGTGACAATTTCGGTGATGCGCCCCTGAGCATCCCGGCGCATCTGCCCGCGCCAGATTGTCGTGCGATCCGAGACCGCGACGAAATTCACACCATCATCTGCGAAATCAATCGCAGACATGCCGCCGAAAGCGGGGTTCGGATTGCGCCAGATGTAGCTTTGCAAAAACACGGCGCGGTCCTGACCGGCGCTGGCGGCGCCGATCAGAAGCGTCGAGGCGGCCACGACCGCCACCAGCCCGAGGCTGACGATCAGGGCGCGGACAGGACGTTTCGACATTGGGCGGGCAGATCCGACATGACATAAGTTTTCGCGGTCTTCGGGACCGGACCGGGCTTTTTCGGCCGTTTCGGCGGGTGGCGCAATTCCTCCAGATAGGTTGTCACCCACCAGGTCAGGGTCTCGTCGCAGCCATTGCCGCCTTTCGACAGTTCCGCCACCGTCGGTGTTTGCGTCTGGCACAGGGTCGATCCGGCAGGGCATTTCAGCCGGACATGGAAATGCTCGTTATGGCCATAGATCGGTCGAATCTTCTGCAGCCAAGGTGTGTCGGCCCGGGTCGCAGTGGCACACATCGCGAGCTTTGCCGCCGCCGAAACGAAGACGCGCTCCACCCGCGGGTCCGAGGCCGCCGCGCGTAGCAGCGCCGCGTGTTGCGGGGTCCAGTTGCCGTTCACCCGGGTCTGATCCTCGGTGCGGATCGAGATCGAGGAAATCTTCTCGCGTTGCTTTTGCGACAGGTCGAGCCGCGTTGCGGGCAGCATCCAGATGTCGGCATCCAGCCCGATCTGATGGCTGGCATGACCGCCGGTCATCGGGCCGCCGCGCGGCTGGCTCATGTCGCCGATGTAAAGCCCGTGCCAGCCGGGCAGGCGGGCGGCAAAGCTCGACAGATCTTCAAGATAGGAGACCAGTTCCGGCTGGCCCCAGAAGCGGTTGCGGCTGAGCCGCATCGCTTGCCAAGTCGGACCGCTCTCGGGCAGGGCCACAAGACCCGCCGCACAGCCGCGCGCGTAAGACCCGATCGGCTCGGAGGCGCCCTGCGTCGGGCGCGATTGAGCACCGAACAGCTGCCGCGCCAGCGGTTCGGCGCTGGCCGTCACGGGTCCTGTCGCCACCAGAGCGGCGGCAACGGCAAGGCGGATCGGCGTCATGCGCGCTCCCTTTGGTTCACGCTTTCGCGTGGTCTCCCTCGGATTTGACGAAGGCTAGCAGCATCAGCCCCAGAACGAAAAGCACGATGACGGGAGTGATCCCCAAAGTCTGGCTTTGCGTCAGCGCGGTGACCGATCCGATCGCGATCGGCGCGATGAAGGCGGTGGCCTTGCCGGTCAGCGCGTAAAGGCCGAAGCATTCGGTGATCTTTTCCGGGTCGGACTGGCGCACCATCATCGTGCGGCTCGCCGATTGCAAAGCGCCGCCACCCGCACCGATCAACCCGCCAAGGATATAGAAGGCGATGTCGGGCAGATGACTGTCCGGGGTCACGGCCATGCCGAAGACGCTTTCGCGCGAGACGAAGACGACACCGAGCGTCACGAGGGCGAGCGCGATCAGGTTGAAGACGATCACTGCCATCGGGCCGAAGCGGTCATCGGCCTTGCCGCCGATCCAGGCAAAGGTCGCCCCGGTGATCGTGCCAAGGATGCCGAACAGGCCGATCTGCGTGATCGACCAATGCAGCACGCCCGCCGCATAGATGCCGCCGAAAGTGAAGATGCCATTGAGCGCATCGCGGTAGAGCATCGAGGACACGAGATAGGCCAGCAGGCTCGGCCGTTTCGGCAGCGATTTCAGGGTGGTGCGCAGCTCGGGCCAGGCCTCGCGATAGGCCTGCGCCACCGGCACGGCGCCCGGATGGCGCGGTTCGCGCACCCAGAGGAAAAACGGGATCATGAAGACCGCATACCAGACCGCGGTCAGCGGACCGACGATGCGGGTATCCTCGCCGGTGGCGGGATCGAGCCCGAACAGCGGCGTCAGCCCGACCAGCGTCTTGCCGGTGCTGGGGCTGGCCTGCAGCAGCGTCAGCATCAGGATCAGCGACAGCATCCCGCCGACATAGCCAAAGGCCCAGCCCGAGCCAGAGACCTTGCCGATATTCTCGCGTCCGGTCAGGTCGGGCAGCATCGCATTGGTGAAAGAGGTGGCGAACTCCATGCCGATCATGCCGATCGAGAAGGAAACCATCACCAGCCAGATGTTGAAATTCCCCGGTTCGGCATACCAGAGGAACCAGGCGCCGAGCACATACATCGCAGAAAACAGCCAGATGAAGGGCATGCGGCGACCGGAACGGTCGGCGATGGCGCCAAGGAAGGGCGAGGCCACCGCGATGATCAGGCCGGAAAAGCCGATGCCGAAGCCCCAGACCGTCTGCGCGGTGGTGCCGTCGCCCAGCAGATGTTCCATGAAGGGCGCGAAGATGAAGGTCAGCAGCAGCGTGTTGTAGGGCTGGCTCGCCCAGTCGAAGAACCACCAGCCCCAGATGCGCTTGCGTTCGGTGATCATGTTGCCCCCCAGGTCACTTTGCCGGATCAAGCCCGAAACCGGGAGGCGGCGCAACATTTACCTTGAAGGCGGCATTTCCGGCGGCCAGGGGCGGGTATGATCGGCGGCGGCCCAGGCCTGCACCCAGGCGGGCAGCTCGGGGCTTGCAGCTTGATGGCCCATGTCCTCGACCACCCGTTGCGGGGCGACGATCCCTGCTTTCGAGGTGATCGCGCCGCGGATCAGGATGTGGTTGCAGCACTCTTCGCCCCGCCACATCGCCTGTTCCATGTAGAAAAACCGCGCGTCCCAGCCGACGCAGCGGGTCCGCATCTCGAAAGCCTGCATCATCGTGATGCGCTTTCTGTAGCGCGTGGTGTTGCCCGCGACGACGATGCCCCAGCGATTGCGCATCAGGCTGGCGTTCAGCCCCGTCCGCTGAGCCAGCGCGATCCGGCCCAGATCGAACAGCGTCACGATCCGGCCGTTATTCAGATCCTTCCAGGGGTCGATGTCCCAGGGCCAGGCACGGTGAAAGGTCGAGAGCGGCTCAAGAATGTCCATCGTCTTGCCGCGCGACGAAAGGATCGCCTTGCCCATGCGGATGATCGGATACATGTCTGCCCCCTGTTGCCCCCCCTGTCGTGCCGCGCTGCAGCGGGGGCGTCAACAACGACCTTGCGGCAAATGCCCCGCGAAATGGCCACCTCGGGCAGTTGCAAGCAGGCCCGCCGTGCCTTACCTGTGAGGCGCATCCGACGGAGGTCAGAATGAACCCTTACATGCTGCTCGACGGGGTCCATGTGGCCCTTGCCCTCGTGTTCCAGATCCTGTGGCTGGTGATCCTTGCCCAGGTGATCATGAGCTGGCTGGTCAATTTCAACGTGCTGAACCTGCGGCAGCCGATGGTCTACAAGGTCTGGGATCTGCTCAATCGCATCCTCGAGCCGCTTTACGCGCCGATCCGCAAGATCCTGCCGCCGTTTCAGGGCATCGACTTCACGCCGATGGTGGTGATCATCGGCATGATCTTCCTGCAACGGTTGCTTGGCCTCTGAGCCTATGACCCTGCCCGACCCCAGCCCCGAGGCAATGCTTGCCTCGGTTTTCGGTTTCCATGCCTTCCGACCGGGGCAGGAGGAAATCGTGCGGGCGGTTCTGGCAGGGCGCAACACTTTGGCGATCATGCCAACAGGCGGCGGGAAATCGCTGTGTTTCCAATTGCCTGCGCTCTGTCTACCGGGGCTGACGGTGGTGATTTCGCCGCTCATAGCGCTGATGCGCGATCAGGTGCGCAGCCTGCGCGAAGCCGGGGTCGAGGCCGGGGCGCTGACTTCGGGCAATACCGAGGAAGAGACGGAAGCCGTTTTCGAAGCGATCGACGCCGGGCGGCTGAAACTGCTTTACATCGCGCCCGAGCGGCTGGCCGGATCTGGGACGCTGGCGCTGTTGCGGCGCGCGAAGACCGGGCTGATCGCCGTCGACGAGGCGCATTGCGTCAGCCAATGGGGCCATGATTTCCGCCCCGACTATCTGCGTATCGGCGATCTGCGCCGCATGCTCGATGTGCCGCTGGCGGCCTTTACCGCCACCGCGGACGAGGAAACCCGGGCCGAGATCGTTACCCGGTTGTTCGACGGTATTCCGCCTGCAACCTTCCTGCGCGGGTTTGATCGGCCGAACATCTCGCTGGCCTTCGAGCCCAAGGACCAGCCGCGCAAGCAGATCCTTGACTATGTGGCGGCGCGTCGGGGGCAGTCGGGCATCGTCTATTGCGCCTCGCGCGCGAAGACCGAACAACTGGCGGCCGCGCTGATCGAGGCGGGTCACCCGGCCTGTCACTATCACGGCGGGATGGAGGCCGAAGACCGCCGCCGCGTCGAGGTGCGGTTTCAGCGCGAGGACGGGCTGATCGTGGTGGCGACGGTGGCCTTCGGGATGGGCATCGACAAGCCCGACATCCGTTGGGTTGCCCATGCCGATCTGCCGAAATCGATCGAGAGCTATTATCAGGAAATCGGTCGCGCGGGCCGCGATGGCGCCCCTGCCGAGACGCTGACGCTTTATGGCGCCGACGACGTGCGTTATCGGCGCCAGCAGATCGACGAAGGGCTGGCGCCGCCCGAGCGCAAGGCCGCCGATCACGGGCGGCTGAATGCGCTTCTGGGTCTGGCCGAGGCGACGGGCTGTCGGCGGCAGCGGCTTTTGTCCTATTTCGGCGAAGACTCGGGCCCTTGCGGCAATTGCGATCTGTGCGAGACGCCGCCCGATCTGTTTGATGGCACCGAGGCCGTGCGCAAGGCGCTTTCCGCCGCGCTGCGGACCGACGAAAGCTATGGCGCGGGCCATCTGATCGAGATTCTGCTCGGCCATACGAATGACCGGATCACCGCGCGCGGCCATGACCGGCTGCCCACCTTCGGCGTCGGCAAGGATCTGAGCCGCACCGAATGGCAAGCGGTGTTCCGGCAGATGCAGGGGCATGACCTCATTCGTCCCGATGCGGCGCGGCACGGGGCGCTGGTGATGACCGAGCGTGCCCGGCCGATCCTGCGCGGCGAGGAACGGATCACCCTGCGCCGCGATCTGGTCCGCAAGGCCAAGGTCAAGCATGTGCCGAAGGCGCTGGTGTCGGATGAAGACGCGCCGCTGCTGTCGGCGCTGAAGGCGAAACGGCGCGCGCTGGCCGAGGCGGCGGGTCTGCCCGCCTATATGATTTTCCCCGATCGCACCCTGATCGAGATGGCGGAACTGCGGCCAAGGACGCTTGACCAGTTCGCGCAGGTGAACGGGGTGGGGGCGAAGAAGCTGGAAAGCTATGGTCTTGCTTTCCTTGAGGTGATCGCGGGGGCGGGCGCGGCCGAGCCGCTGCATCCGGCGCGGATGAAGCTTGCGGGCACGTCGGCGGCGAGCCTTTTCGATGCGCTGGACACGGCGCAGCGCACGCTTGCGCGCGGCGAGGACGGGCATGACCGGTTTCTCTCCTGTACCGCGACGATGCTGCGCCGGATCGCCGAGACGAAGCCGCGCAACCGCGCCGATCTGGAGCGGGTCGCGGGCATGGGCGAGGCGAAGCTCGACCGCTTTGCCGACACTTTCCTCGCGCTCATTGCCGAGCACGGCTGATCAGAGCTCAAGCCCCTCGGGCAGCACCGGACGCGCGTCTTCGGGCTGATGTGCCAGAACCCGCTCTGCGATCGAGGCCTTGCGCAGCGGTTTCGTCAGATAGAAATCGACGCCCGCGGCAAAGATTGACTCGCTGTCGCCATCCATCGCATGGGCTGTCAGGGCGCAAATCGGCACGCGCGTGCCCTTTTCCTGTTCGTAAAGACGGATCGTCCGCGTCGCTTCGCGACCGTCCATCTCGGGCATGGAAATATCCATGAAGATCAGGTCGGGCTGGAAACGCCGCCATTCCTCGACCGCTTCGAGCCCGTTCGCGGCAAAGCGCAGCTCGATGTCGAAATCCTTCACCATCTTGCCGAAGACAAGCTGATTGGTGCGGTTATCTTCCGCCGCAAGAATCCGCATCTGCCGTTTCACGCTCGGCGCGGGGGGGGGGGGGCGGTGGCGGGGGCGGTGGCGCCAGAGCCCGGGGCTCTGCCGGCAGCGAGAGCTTTTTGCAGCATCCGGAACAGGTCAGACCGCAGCACCGGCTTTTCGAGACAGCCGAACAGGTCGCTGTTGCCTTGCGCCGCATCCAGCGCGGAAATGTCCGAGGTCAAAAGCAGGATCGGCGTGTCATTGCCCATCGCCCGCAACCGCCGCGTCAGTTCCAGCCCGTCCAGATCCGGCATGTGATGATCGGTCAGCACCAGATCGAAGCGGGTGCCATCGTCGAGAACCTTCAGCGCCTCGGTCCCCGAGCGGCAGAGCGTCACCTCGAGCCCGTAGGTTTCCAGCTGCCGTTCCAGAATGACCCGGTTCACCAGAAGATCATCGACCACCAGCGCCGCGCGCAGCGTTACGGGCGGCGTTGGCTGATCGATCGGTTCGACCGGTTCGGCGCGCGGCAAGATGACCCTGAAGCCGAAACACGACCCTTCGCCCAGCTGGCTGTCGACCCAGACCGAGCCGCCCATCAGATGCACCAGCTGCCGGGTGATCGCGAGGCCGAGCCCGGTACCCTCGAACCGGCGGTTCGAGGTGCTTTCGACCTGATTGAACTCGCCGAACACATGTTCGAGATTGTCGGGCGAGATGCCGATGCCGGTATCCTCGACGGTGATGTGAAGCTCGTAATGCTCGGGGTCGCGTTCGAAGCCGACGACGCGGGCCAGAACATGACCGGCATGGGTGAACTTGACCGCATTGCCAAGCAGGTTGGTCAGCACCTGCCGCATCCGCCCCGGATCGGCGACGAAGCGCGTCGGCAGGAACAGATCGTAATCGACCAGCAGCTTGACGCCCTTGTCTTTGGCCGAGGGCTGCAGAAGCACCATGATCTCGTGCAGGCAGCGTTCGAGATCAAAGACTTCGGGGTAGAGCCGCATCCTTTCGGCTTCGATCTTCGAATAGTCGAGCACGTCGTTGATGATGGTCAGCAGCGCTTCGCCCGAGGAACGGATGGTCTCGACATAAAGCTGCTGTTCGTCCGTCAGTTCCGTCTCGCCCAGCAGTTCCGCCATGCCGACGACGCCGTTCATCGGCGTGCGGATTTCGTGGCTCATGTTGGCAAGGAAGGCCGATTTCGCCCGGTTCGCGGCTTCGGCCTTGTTGCGGGCCTCTTCAAGCTCCTGTTCGCGCTCGATGATATGGGTGATGTCCTGCGCAAGGCAGACCAGATCGCCATCCTCGCCCCAGCGATCGATCAGCTTGATGTGGTGGCCATTGCGGGTGCGCAGCACCATGGGTTCGATATGCTCGCGCCGGATCCGGGCGATCATCTCGTGGTGCCAGTCCAGCGGATCGCGTCCGGCCATGTCGACCATCGCGTGTTTGGCGACGATCTTAAGCACAGCATCATAGGTGACGCCTGCGGTGATCGCGACCTCGCCATGGAAGAACGAGAGATAGGCCTTGTTCGCGACCACCAGACGCAGGTCGTTGTCGTAAACGGCAAAGCCGTCGCGGATGGTTTCAAGCGCGTCCCACAGCCGCCGCTGCGCGATCATCGCCACAGATTCCGCCCGTTGCAGGTCACCCAGCACGCGCGAATTCTCGCCCTTGAGCGAGGCCGCCTCGGTCAGAGCCTGCTGCAGCCCGTGGCGCTGCTGCACGATCTGTTCCGAAAGCGCCCGCGCATGCAACGCAAGCTTCTGGTTCGCTGCGAAGAGTTCGCGCTTCTTCTGCTCCAGCAGGCGTTCCGCCGCCAGACGAGCCCGCCGCTCTTGCGCCAATTTTTCTGCCAAGACGGCGTCCATTCCCGGCACCTGTCGAATTCACTTGGTGCACTCTCGCAGCCGTGGATGAAAATCAGCTTAACATCCTTAACTTCTCCGCTACCCCGTTGAACCGGACCGAGAGCCGTGAGACCATCGCGGCATTCAGCCCGGAGGTTTCCATGCGTCTGTCCTCGGCCTTTCTTTCCTTGTCCGCCTTGTTTTTATCGCTTGCCCCGGCCCTTGCGCAGGAGACCCCGCTGGTCCCCGCAAAGCGGTTGTCGATCGCCGAGGGGATGGATCTTTCGGGCCGCGACCTGACGCAGATCTTCGACACCACGCTTGAAGCCTGCGAGGCGGCCTGTCTGGCCGATTCGGCCTGTCAGGCCGTGACCTTCAACGCGCGCAACAATTCCTGCTTCCCGAAAGCCGAGGTGAAGGCGATGACGCCCTATCAGGGCGCTTTCTCGGGCGTTGTCGTCGCGGCGAACAAGGGCGCCGAGGCGCGGGCCAAGACCCGGGCGGGTGATCTCGGTTTCCTGAACGAGGGGACGCTGGCCGAGGCGACGGCGCTTGCCGTTGGCATGGGGCGGATGCATCTGACGAATTTCGCCAGCCCCGAGGATCTGGCCGCAGGGCTGAAACAGGCGCGGACACAGTCGAACTGGACCCGGGCGCAGGCGCTGGAAGGGGCGATGATCGTGCTCAGCGATGCCTCGGATCAATGGGTGGATTACGCGGCGCTGGGGCTGAAGATCGACGATTCGTCCTCTTGGGCGCGCTCGGTTTCGGCGGCGGTGAACGGCTATCTGCGCGCGGCGAAGCCCGCTGGTCAGGCAGAATCGCTGTTCGTGCTGGCGCAGGCGTTGGAAAAGGTGGACCGCACCCGCGAAAGCTTGGCCGCGCTGCGGCTGGCCGCGACGCTCTCGGCGCGTGACGATATCGCCGCGGCGCTGGTGGATGCCGAAGGCAAATACGGCTTCCGGATTCAGGACAACACGGTCGAGGCGGACAGTGCAACGCCCCGGATCTGCGCGAATTTCAACGCCGATCTGGTGAAGACCGGGGTCGATTACACGCCCTTCGTGCAGCTGCCCGAAACCGGGCTGACCGTCGAGGCCGAGGCGAACCAGATCTGCGTGGGCGGGCTGAAGCATGGGCAACGCTATGCGCTGACCTTCCGCAAGGGCCTGCCCGCCGCGACGGGCGAGACGCTCGGCAAGGACACGGTGATCGCCGCCTATGTGCGGGATCGCGCGCCTGCCGTCAGCTTCCCAGGTCGCGCTTATATCCTGCCGCGCGGCGAAGACAGCGGCGTGCCGGTGCAGACGGTGAACCTGAAAGGGCTCGATCTGAAGATCCTGCGGGTGTCGGATCGCAACCTCGTCGCCTCGATGCGCGAGGATTACTTTGCCCGCTCGATCGACAGCTGGTCGATCGACTATTTCAACAACCAATATGCCGAGGAAGTCTGGCACGGCAGCGCCGATGTGAAGATGGAGGTCAACCGCGACATGACCACCCGTCTGCCGGTGCAAGAGGTGACCGGGCCGCTCGGGCCGGGGGTCTATGTGCTGACGGCGGCGATTCCGGGCGCCGATGCCTATGAAAAACCGCCCGCGGCGCAGTGGTTCATGATCTCGGATATCGGTCTGACGACCTATTCGGGCGCCGACGGGCTGACCGTGGCGGTGCGGGGCCTCTCCGATGCCGCGGCCGTGGCGGATGCCGAGGTGCAGCTGGTGTCGAAGGCCAATGCGGTGATCGCGACGGCCAAGACCGATGCGGAGGGCGTGGTGCATTTCGCCCCCGAACAGGCCGCAGGCAAGGAAAATGCCGCCCCGGCGCTGGTCTCGGTCACGCATGGCGAGGATCTGGCCTATCTGTCCCTCACCGATGCGGAATTTGACTTGTCTGATCGGGGCGTCGAGGGGATGCCCCCCGCGCCTGCGATCGATGTCTTCCTGACCACCGATCGCGGCGCCTATCGCGCGGGCGAGACGGTGAATGCGACGGTTCTGGCCCGCGATGCGCGCACGCAGGCGATTGACGGGCTGCCGCTGACCGCCGTGCTGAACCGGCCCGATGGTGTCGAATATTCCCGCGCGCTCACCGAAGATGCGGGCGCGGGCGGTCATACCATCGCCCTGCCGATCGGGGCGCAGGCGCCGCGCGGCACCTGGCGGCTCGATGTCTTTGCCGATCCCAAAGGGGAGCCGCTGGCCTCGACCAAGATCCTTGTCGAGGATTTCCTGCCCGAGCGGATCGATGCGACCCTGACCCTGCCCGAAGGCGTTCTGGCCGGGGGGGACATGCCGCTGATCGGGGTTGAGGCGCGCTATCTGTTCGGTGCGCCCGGGGCTGGTCTGGGCACCGAGGGGAGTTTTGCGCTGCGCACCGCCGAAGCCGTGCCGGGGTTCGAGGGCTATGTCTTCGGCCGTCACGACACCGGTTTCGAGACGATCTATGACAGCCTTGAAGCAGGCGAGACCGACGCGGCGGGCCATGCCGAGATTGCCGTCTCGCTGCCCGAGGCGGCTTTGACCGCCGACCGGCCGCTTGAGGCGACCTTTGCCGTCGAAGTGCGCGAAGGCTCGGGCCGTCCGATCAGCCGCGAGATCAAGCGTCTCGTCATGCCCGATGCCCCGGTTCTGGGGATCAAGCCCGCCTTCACCGATGGCGCCGTGCCCGAAGGGGCCGAAGCCGGGTTCGAAGTTACGACGCTCGGCGCGGATCTGAAGCCGGTGCCGATGGCGCTGCATTGGGTGGTGAACAAGGTCGAGACCGACTACCAGTGGTATGCGCTCGATGGTGGGTGGAACTGGGAGCCGATCACCCGGCGCAGTCGCGTGGCCGAAGGCAAGGGCGATCTGACCGCGGCCGAACCGCTGAAGATCGCGGCCAAGGTCGATTGGGGCCAGTATGAGCTGGTGGTCGAGGATGACAGCGGGGCGATTGCCGCCAGCACGACGTTTGACGCGGGCTGGTATGCGCCTGCCGACGTTCTGGCCAGCCCCGACCGGCTGCAACTCGCGCTCGACAAACCCGCCTATACGATGGGCGACACCGCGCATCTGCGCATCGTCGCCCCCGCCAAGGGGGTGGCGCTGGTCTCGGTTCTGTCGAACCGGGTGGTGGCGCTGAAATCGGTCGAAGTTGCTGCGGGGGAAAACAGCATCGACCTGCCGGTGACGCAGGAATGGGGGGCAGGGGCCTATGTGACGGCTTCCGTGCTGCGGCCCTTGGCCGAGGAGGCCCCGGCGCGGGCGCCGAACCGGGCGATGGGGCTGGCCTATGCCGGTGTCGATCCGGGAGACCGCAAGCTGCAAGCCGCCTTCGACGTGCCCGCCGCTTCCGACCCGCGCGCCGCGCTTCCGGTGGCGCTGAAGGTTGCGGGGGTGAAGAAAGGCGAAACCGTTTACGCGACGATTGCGGCGGTGGATGTGGGCATTTTGAACCTGACCGGGTTCAAGGCGCCCGATCCGGCTGCGCATTACTTCGGCCAACGTCGTCTGGGCGTCGGGCTGCGTGACGTTTACGGGCGGCTGATCGATGGCCGCAGCGGCGAGATGGGGGTGATCCGCTCGGGCGGCGATGCCGGACGGGACATGTCGATGCAAGCCCCTCCGCCCACGGAAGAGCTGGTGGCCTATTTCTCGGGCGCGCTGACGGCGGATGAAAATGGCGTCCTTCACACCAGTTTCGACATGCCCGCCTTCAACGGCACCGTGCGGCTGTCGGCGGTGGTCTGGTCGAAGACCGGCGTCGGGCAGGCTTCGTCCGACGTGCTGGTGCGTGATCCGGTGGTGGTGACGGCCTCGGTGCCGCGGTTCCTTGCCCCCGGAGATACCTCGCGACTGCTTCTGGAAATCGTCCATGCCACCGGGCCGTCCGGGCGGATGGGGCTTGATGTGACCTCGGCCGGGTTGACCCTGGGCGAGCGTCCCTCAGGCGTCGATCTGGCCGATCTTGGCAAGGCGGAGATCGAGGTTCCGATCACGGCCCCCAAATCCGAAGGCGTGCAGGAGATCCGGGTGGCGCTGACGACGCCCGATGGCAAGCTTCTGGAAAAGGCGCTGAAAATCCCGGTCGAGGACAACAGCCCGGCCGTGTCGCGGCAATCGCGGTTCGACCTTGCCGCGGGCAAGACCTTCACCTTCGACGCCAATGTCTTTGCGGGCTTCCTGCCCGGATCGGCGCGGGCGACGCTGGCGGCGGGGCCGATTGCCCGCTTCAACACGCCCGCGCTTCTGCAGGCGCTGGACCAGTATCCCTATGGCTGCACCGAGCAGATCACCTCGACGGCGATGCCGCTGCTCTATCTTTCGTCGGTGGCCGAGGCGATGGAGCTGGGCACGCCCAAGGATCTGGATGCCCGGATCGAGGTGGCGATTTCCAAGGTGCTGACCAATCAGGATGCCTCGGGGGCCTTCGGGCTTTGGGGGCCTGCGTCGGGCGATGGCTGGCTGGATGCCTATGTCACCGACTTCCTCAGCCGCGCCCGCAAGGCCGGTCATGCGGTGCCGGACATGGCCTTCCGTAACGCGCTTGATAACCTGCGAAATCAGGTGAATTACGCGCCCGATTTCGACAGCACCAGCAATGGCGGCGGTCGGGTTCTGGCCTATCAGCTGATGGTGCTGGCACGCGAAGGGGCGGCCTCGATCGGCGATCTGCGCTACTTTGCCGATGTGAAGGGCGACGATTTCGCGACGCCCTTGGCGATGGCGCAACTGGGGGCGGCGCTGGCCTCCTATGGTGATCAGACCCGGGCCGATGCGATGTTTGCCCGGGCGGCGAAGTCTGTCTCGGCTTTGGGCGATGAAAAGCCCGTTTGGCGGGACGATTATGGCACCAACCTGCGCGATGCTGCGGCGGTGCTGGCGCTTGCGTCTGAATCAGGCTCGACCGCGGTCAACCCCGAGACGGTCGGCAAATCGGTGATCGAGCGTCTGGGCAGCACCCAGCTTTCGACGCAGGAGGCGACCTGGACGCTGCTCGCCGCCCATGCGCAGATCGACCGGCCTGAGGCGGAAAACCTGACGGTCGACGGCGCGGCGGTGACCGGGCCGCTCGTCAAGGTGATCGATGCCGAGACCGCCGGGCGCTCGCTTGCCATCGCCAATACGGGGGAAACCCCGCAGACGCTGACGCTGACCACGGTCGGTGTGCCCGAGGTTGCCGAAAAAGCCGGTGGCAAGGGCTGGGCGATTGCGCGCAGCTACTACACGCTCGAGGGCGAGGAGGTTGATGCGACGAAGGTTGCGCAAGGCACCCGTCTGGTGACCGTGCTCGAAATCAAGCCGCTCGGCCATCAGGAGGCGCGGCTGATGGTCAACGATCCGCTGCCCGCGGGCTTCGAGATCGACAACCCGAACCTCGTCCGCTCGGGGGATCTGGCGGCCTTCGACTGGCTCTCGGTCGAGGAAAATCCGCTGACGACCGAGTTCCGGCAGGATCGGTTCCTTGCGGCGCTCGATTGGCAAAGCGATCAGCCGTTCCGTCTGGCCTATGTCGTGCGGGCGGTCAGCCCGGGCACTTTCGTGCATCCGGCCGCTTCGGTCGAAGACATGTATCGTCCGGAGATGCGCGCGCATGGCGAAACCGGGGTGGTGACGGTGGAATGACACTGCGCCTGCGGGCGGCGGGGTTTTTCGCCGCCGCCCTTCTTCTGACCACGGCTGCGGGCCTGCGCGACGGGCTCGATCGCTGGGTTTCGACGGCGCCGCTGCCGCCCTTGGCGGTCGAGGTCGGCACCGAGGTTCTGGCCCGCGATGGTACGATCCTGCGGGCCTTCCCGGTCGCCGATGGGCGCTGGCGGCTCGCGCCCGGTCCGGTCGATCCGGCCTATCTCGAGGACCTTGTCGCCTATGAGGATGGTCGGTTTTACCGCCACTCCGGCGTCGATGGGTTTGCCGTTCTACGGGCCGGGGCGCAGATGCTCTGGAATGGCCATGTCGTTTCGGGAGCCTCGACGCTGACGATGCAGGTGGCTCGGCTTCTGGAGGACGGCACCACCGGCAGGCTCGATGGCAAGCTGCGGCAGGCGCGACTCGCGCTGGCGCTGGAACGGCATCTGACGAAGCCGCAGATCCTCGATCTTTATCTGCGTCTGGCGCCCTTTGGCGGCAATGTCGAAGGGCTGCGGGCGGCGTCGCTCGCGTGGTTCGGCAAGGAACCGCGGCGGCTGTCCCCGGCCGAAGCGGCGCTGCTGATCGCCCTGCCGCAATCGCCCGAAAGCCGCCGCCCGGATCGGTTCCCCCAAGGCGGCCAAGGCGGCGCGCGACCGGGTTCTGGATCGTCTGGCCGCCAAGGGGGCGCTCGCGGTCGATGCCGCCCGCGCCGCCAAGGCCGAGCCGATCCCGACCCGGCGGCGCGACTTTCCCGCGCTTGCCCCGCATCTGACCGAACGGCTCTCCGCCGCCGCGCGCCGCGCGGCGCGCGGATCGAGACGACGATCGAGCCCTCGCTGCAACGCGCGGCCGAGGCTCTGGCGGCACGGGCGGTTTCCGGGCAGGCTTGGCAGGTTTCCGTGGCGCTGCTGGTCGCCGATCATCGCACGGGCGAGATCCTTGCCTCGGTCGGCGGTGCCGCCTGGACCGATGCGAAACGGGCGGGGTTTGTCGATCTGACGCAGGCCTTGCGCTCCCCCGGATCGACGCTGAAACCCTTCGTCTATGCTTTGGCCTTTGATGATGGTCTGGCCCATCCCGAGACCTTGATCGAGGATCGCCCGGTGGCATTTGGCCCGTGGCGGCCGCAGAATTTCGACCGCAGCTTTCGCGGCACCTTGCCGGTGCGGCAGGCTTTGTCGCTTTCGCTCAATATCCCCGTCGTCAGCCTGACCGAGGCGCTGGGGCCGGAGCGGCTGCTCTCTGCCTTGCGCAAGGCGGGCGCGAAAGTGCTTCTGCCGAATGATGCCCCGCCAGGTCTGGCGGTCAGTCTCGGTGGGCTCGGCATCAGTCTGCAGGATCTGGTGCAGGCCTATGCGGCGCTGGCGCGGCTCGGTCATCCCTTGCGGCTCTCGGCGGAGGCGGGCAAGGCCGGTCCGCGCGACGGGCAGCTTTTCGGCCCGGTCGCTGCCTGGCAGGTGACCGACATCCTGTCGCGCATTCCGCCCCCGCCCGGGGCGGCGCCGAACCGGATCGCGTTCAAGACCGGAACCTCTTACGGGCATCGCGATGCGCTGGCGGTGGGGTTCGATGGCGCGCATGTGGCGGGCGTCTGGATGGGCCGCGCCGATGGCACGCCGGTGCCGGGGGCCTTTGGCGGCGAGCTTGCCGCCCCGGTGCTGTTCGAGCTGTTCGGCCGCATCGGCGAGACCCGCGCGCCCTTACCGCCGCCGCCGCCCGCGACGCTGATCCTGCCCAATGCGCGTCTGCCGCAACCGTTGCAGCGCTTCCGCCCGCGCGACGCGGCGTTTGAGACCGTGGTCGAGGGCGCCCCGGAAGTGACCTTCCCGCCCGAAGGCGCCGAGATCGAGACCGCGGGGCAGGGGCTGACGGTGAAATTGCGCGGCGGCCAGCCGCCCTTCACCTGGCTGGCAAATGGGGCGCCGCTGCTGGTGGGCAGCCGCACGCGCGAAACCGTGCTGGCGCTGACCGGCCCGGGCTTTGTGTCGCTGACGGTGCTCGATGCAAAGGGGCGCAGCGACCACCGTCAGATCGTGCTGAAACCGTGACAAGGGCGTATTTGTGCCAAGAAAAAACACGCTGCTTTTTCTTGGTCCAAATACGCCCTTGCGACGCCTGTCAGAGGCGCTCGATCGCCAGCGCAATCCCCTGACCGCCGCCGATGCACATGGTGATCAGGCCAAGCCGCCCGCCGGTGCGGCGCAGGTGATAGAGCGTCTTCACCGTCAGGATCGCGCCCGTCGCGCCGACCGGATGGCCAAGCGCGATGGCGCCGCCGTTCGGGTTGACCTTGGTCGGGTCGAGGTCGAGCGCCCGCGAGACAGCCAGCGCCTGAGCCGCAAACGCTTCGTTGCTTTCGATCACGTCGAAATCTGTGACTTTCAGCCCGGTCTTTTCGCACAGAAGCCGCACCGCGGGAATCGGGCCAAGGCCCATCACCTCGGGGCGCACGCCTGCGGTGGCAAAGCCGCGGATGCGAGCGAGTGGTTTCAGCCCGGTCGCCATCGCGGCCTCTTCGCGCGCGATCACGAGCGCCGCCGCGCCATCGTTGATGCCCGAGGCGTTCCCCGCCGTGACCGAGCCGCCCTTGAGGAAGGCGGGTTTCAGTGCGGCAAGTTTTTCAAGCGTCGTGGCCTTCGGGTGTTCGTCGGTGTCGAAGACCACCGTGCCCTTGCGCGAGGTAATCTCGACCGGAACGATTTCCTCCTTGAACGCCCCCGCCGCGAGCGCCGCCGCCGCGCGGGTCTGGCTTTCCAGCGCGAAGGCGTCCTGATCCTCGCGCGAGATCGCGGATTCGGTGGCGATGTTTTCCGCCGTCACCCCCATGTGGCCGGTGCCGAAGGGGCAGGACAGCGCCCCCACCATCATGTCGATCACGCTCGCATCGCCCATCTTCTGCCCAAAGCGGGCGGCGGGCAGGATGTAGGGGGCGCGGCTCATCACATCGACCCCGCCCGCCAGTGCGAAATCGCCCTCGCCCAGCATCAGCGCCTGCGCCGCCGAGACGATCGCCTGCACGCCCGAGCCGCAAAGCCGGTTCACGTTCATCGCCGGGGTCTCGACCGGGATGCCCGCCTGAATGGCCGCGACGCGGCTGACATACATGTCGCGCGGCTCGGTGTTCAGGATGTGGCCCATGACCACCTGATTGATCTGCGCGGGCGCAACGCCCGAGCGTTCCAGTGCCGCGCGCGCGGCAATGGTGGCCAGATCGACGGGCGCAAAGCCTGAAAGCCTGCCGCCGAATGCGCCGATCGCGGTGCGTGCGCCCGATAGAATGACGATGCCGGTCATGAGATCCCCTCCGCTGCAATGCGGAAAGGTTACCCCCGGCAGCCAGTCCGAGAACAGGGGCCGCGGGCCGCGTGACGGAACGTCATCTTCCTAGCTGGCGAAGGCCCAGACGAGCCGGAGTTCCGTTCGCCCCCCGGTCCCGTCGGGCCAAGTGACGACCCAGTGCGTTCTGAGGCGTGGCTTTGATCTGTTCCGCATTGTTGCCCCCGCGGTTGCCTGTGACGGGAAGCATGCGCCGAATTGGTTAATGATGGGTTGCCGGCCGGGGTCACCCCAGAGGAACGCGGCCCTTCTCGGTCAGAAGCCAGGCCTTGCGCCCCTCGATCACCGCGGTGGAAAGCGGCCCGCCATAGCCCGCGGAACTGTCGAGATTGAGCCGGTTGCCGTAATGATTGGGCGCATCGATCGCGGTATGGCCATGCACGACCAGCGCGCCATGATCGCGGGGATCGTTCAGGAAATCGGCGCGGATCCAGAGCAGGTCATCCTCGGTCTGGGTCTCGAGCGGCACGCCGGGGCGAAGGCCCGCATGCACGAAGATCGCGTCGCCGCGCCGGTGGTAACCGGGTAGTTGGGCCAACCAGCTGCGATGCGCGGCGGGAACCGCGGCCAGCGCTTCGGCATGGACCTGCGCGGTGGGGCGATTGGCCGGTTCGCGGATGCCATAGGAGGCCAGCGTCTCGGGACCGCCGAGCCGCGGATGCATCCAGGTGAATTCGGCGCGCAGACGCGGATCGCGGCCGAAGGGATCGTCCAGAAAGATCGAGAACATCCGGTCGTGATTGCCCTTGAGCACGATCAGATTTTCGCCCGCCGCCTGCCGGTCGTACAGATGCCCGATGACCCCTGCCGAATTCGGACCGCGGTCGCAAAGATCGCCCAGCACCACCACGGGACTTTCTGCCGACCCCTCCCGCGCCCGGTCCGCCTCGATCAGCTCGAAGGCGTGTTGCAACAGGTTAAACTGGCCGTGGATGTCGCCGATGGCATAGGTCTGCATGATCTCTCCAGCAAAAAGGCCCCCCGCCGTGGCGGAGGGCCTGAGGGCAGCACCCAATCTAGATCAGGCGATGTTGAATTCCAGCGGTTTCACCTGCTGGAAGAGGCCCGTGGCTTCAAGTTCGGACACAACCTTGGCATCCAGCGCCTCGTCGAGATAGGCGATGGCGATCGCTTCGCCGCCCGCGGCCGCACGGCCAAGGGTGAAGTTCGCGAGGTTGACCTTGTTGTTGCCCAGCAGCGTGCCGAGTTTGCCGATGATGCCGGGCACGTCCTTGTTGGTCGTGTAGAGCATGTGGCGGCCGACTTCGGCGTCGACGTTGATGCCCTTGATCTGGATGAAGCGCGGCTTGCCATCCGAGAAGCAGGTGCCGGCGATCGAGCGTTCGCGCTTGTCGGTGACGACGGTGATCTTGATGTAACCGTCGAACACGCCCGACTTGTCTTGCGTGGTGGTCGAAAGCTGGATGCCGCGTTCCTTGGCGATGACCGGAGCCGAGACCATGTTCACGTCGGGGTTCGAGCGGCTCATGATCCCGGCGATGACGGCGCATTCGAGCGCGCGCAGGTTCATCGTCGAGGCGGTGCCGTCATAGGTGACGTTGATCGCGGTGATCGGCTCGTCGGTCATCTGGCCGATGAAGGCGCCCAGATATTCGGCCAGCTTCACCCACGGCCCCATCACGCGGGCTTCGTCGGCGGTCATCGACGGCATGTTGAGCGCGTTTTCAACAGCGCCATCAAGCAGGTAGTTCGCCATCTGCTCGGCCACTTGCAGCGCCACGTTTTCCTGCGCTTCCGAGGTCGAGGCGCCAAGGTGCGGCGTGCAGACGACGTTCGGCAGGTTGAACAGCGGGTTGGTTTCCGCCGGTTCGACCGAGAACACGTCAAAGGCCGCGCCCGCGACATGGCCCGATTTCAGCATGTCGGCCAGCGCTTCTTCGTCAACCAGACCGCCGCGGGCGCAGTTGATGATGCGCACGCCGGGCTTGGTCTTGGCGAGGTTCTCACGGCTGAGGATGTTGCGGGTGCTGTCGGTCAGCGGCACGTGCAGGGTGATGAAATCGGCGCGGCGGAGCAGCTCTTCCAGCTCGACCTTGTCCACGCCCATCTTCTCGGCCTTTTCTTCCGACAGGAAGGGATCGTAGGCGATGACCTTCATCTTCAGGCCCTTGGCGCGGTCGCAGACGATCCCGCCGATGTTGCCAGCCCCGATCACGCCGAGCGTCTTGGCCGTCAGTTCGACGCCCATGAATTTCGACTTTTCCCATTTGCCCGCATGGGTCGAGGCCGAGGCCTCGGGGATCTGCCGCGCCACGGCGAACATCATTGCGATCGCATGTTCGGCGGTGGTGATCATGTTGCCAAACGGCGTGTTCATCACGATCACGCCTTTTTTCGAAGCCGCTTCCTTGTCGACGTTGTCGACACCGATCCCGGCGCGGCCGACGACCTTCAGATTGGTCGCTTTTTCGAGCAGCGCCGCGGTGACCTTGGTCGCCGAACGGATGGCGAGACCGTCATAATTGCCGATGATCTCGGCCAGCTTTTCCTTGTCCTTGCCGAGCTTCGGCTGGAAATCCACCTCGATGCCGCGATCGCGGAAGATCTGCACGGCGGCGTCGGAGAGTTCGTCGGAAATGAGAACCTTGGGGGCCATTGGGGTCAGTCCTTGGATATGGGGAAGGGGTGAGGTGCGGGCGGGCCGCACCTCAGGACTTCAGGCAAGGGATGCGTGGGTCACACGCATCGGTCGTTCAGGCTTGAGCCGCGATCTCCGCCTCGAAGGCGTAGGCGAGCCAGGGCATCAGGGCTTCGACATCGGATTTCTCGATGGTCGAGCCGCACCAGATGCGCAGACCGGCGGGGGCATCGCGATAGGCGCCGATATCCAGCGCAACCCCTTCTTTTTCAAGGCGTTTGGCAACGGCCTTGGCAAAGGCGGCGCCGTCCTTGATGCGGGCGTCATTGAACTTGAGGCAGACCGAGGTGGTCGAGGCCGTCGCCGGATCGTTGGCGAGGTTCGCGATCCACGGATTGGCGGCGCAGAAGTCCCAGACCACTTGGGCGTTGGCGGCGGCACGATCGACAAGGCCCTTCAGCCCGCCGATGGTTTTCGCCCATTTCATCGCCACCAGATAGTCTTCGACGCAGAGCATCGAGGGGGTGTTGATGGTTTCGCCGACAAAGATGCCCTCGATCAGCTTGCCCTTGGAGGTCAGGCGGAAGATCTTCGGCAGCGGCCAGGCGGGGGTGTAGCTTTCGAGCCGGGCAACGGCGCGGGGGCTCAGGATCAGAACGCCGTGACCGCCCTCGCCGCCAAGCACTTTTTGCCAGGAGAAGGTAGTGACGTCGAGCTTGTCCCAGGGCAGGTCCATCGCGAAAGCGGCCGAGGTCGCGTCGCAGATGGTCAGGCCTTCGCGGTCGGCCGGGATCTTGTCGCCATTCGGAACGCGGACGCCCGAGGTGGTGCCGTTCCAGGTGAAGACGACGTCGGTGTCGAAATCGACACTGGCGAAATCGACGATGTCGCCGTAGCCAGCTTCTTTCACCTCGGCGTCAAGCTTGAGTTGCTTGACCACATCGGTGACCCAGCCGGAGCCGAAGCTTTCCCAAGCGCACATCGTCACCTTGCGGGCGCCCAGAAGCGACCAGAGCGCCATTTCGACGGCGCCGGTGTCCGAGGCGGGAACGATGCCGATGCGGTAATCCGCAGGCACGCCCAGAATTTCGCGGGTAAGGTCGATCGCCTCTTTCAGCTTGTTCTTGCCGATGGCGGCACGGTGCGACCGGCCAAGCGGCGCATCCGAGAGCATGTTGAGGGAGAAACCGGGGATCTTCGCGCAGGGGCCCGAAGAGAAACGTGCATTCGCCGGACGGTTGGCCGGGGCAGTATTCGTCATGTCGCTATCCTTCCAGATAAACGCCTCTCGTTGGGGAGAGGTGTCCCGCCGTCGCTCCTAGAGCCTTTGGCCCTCTGGCACAAGATGGAAAATCACGCTAAAGCGCCGCATCGGACACCAAAAGCGACATCCCTCCAGCCCCGGGACCCCTGATCCATGTTCATCGCCACGCTTATCGCCGACCCGAAAGCCGCCAATCTTGATGCGGTCACGGTCACTTCGCTGCGCAACGCCTGGGCGGGCGGGGAGCTGCGATGGCTGGCCCCCGGCATCGCCGCCGAGTTCCCGATCGAGGCTGTTCCCGAGAACCGCTGGCAGGTCTGGGAAGACCTGCAAAAGCTGGGTTTCGACCTTGTGGTGCAGGCGGCGGAGGGGCGGAAGAAGCAGATGCTTCTGGCCGACATGGACAGCACGATGATCCAGCAGGAATGCATCGACGAGCTGGCCGATGTGGCGGGCGTGGGCGCGCAGGTGAGTGCGATCACTGCCCGCGCGATGAATGGCGAATTGGATTTCGAAGGCGCGCTGACCGAGCGTCTGGGGCTTTTGCGCGGCCTGCCCGAAAGCGTCATCGGCCGGGTGATTTCGGAACGCATCACCTTCATGCCGGGCGGCCATGACCTGCTTCGAACGATGAAGGCGAACGGCGCCTATTGTGCGCTGGTGTCGGGCGGATTTACCGCCTTTACCGGCTATGTCTCTGAAACGCTTGGCTTTGATGAGAACCGGGCGAATGTTCTTGGCATCGAAGATGGAAAGCTGACCGGGGTTCCGGTGCTGCCGATTCTGGGCCGTGAAGCCAAGGTTCAGGCATTTCTGGAAATTTCGGAAAGATTGAAGCTGGCCCATTCGCAGGTCATGGCGGTCGGTGACGGTGCCAATGACCTTGGGATGTTGCAGCTGGCCGGGGCGGGGGTGGCGCTGCATGCGAAACCCTCGGTCGCGGCGCAATGCGATATCCGCATCAACCACGGCGACCTGACGGCGCTGCTTTACATTCAGGGCTATGCGGTGGGCGAGTTCGCCTGAGGCTTCCCGCCCTGCCAGACCCCGGTCACCTGCCAGTCGTCGCTGAAATGCACCAGATCGGCGGGCAGGCCGGGGGCGATGCGTCCCCGATTCGACCCGATCACCGCAGCCGGGCGCGCGGTGGCCATCGCCAGCGCCTGTTCGGGGGGGAGGTCGAGCACTTCGACCGAGAAGCGGATCGCCTCCGGCAGGCTCAGATCCGCCCCGGCGAGTGTGTCGTTTTCCGTCCTCAGGGATCGGTTGGCACGATGGATGCGCTGCCCGGAAAGGTCGAAGTCCGGCAGATCGGTGCCCGCGACGGCCATCGCATCGGTGACAAGGAAGAGCCGGTCCCCCGCCAGACGCAGGGCGAGCCGCGCTGATTCGGGCGAAACATGGATGCCGTCGGCGATCAGCCCCGCCGCAAAGGGCAGCGACAGGGCCGCGCCGACAAGCCCCGGCTCGCGCGAGCCAAGCTGACTCATCGCATTGAAGAGATGCGTGACAATGCGGGCGCCCGCGTCATGGGCTGCCTGCGCTTCGGCAAAGCTGCAGGCGGCATGGCCCAAAGCCACCGTCACGCCCGCTTCGGTCAGCTTTGCGATCTGTTCGGACGTCACCGAAGCGGGCGCAACCGTCAGCATCAGCGCGGGCAGACCGGCGCGGGCCTCGCAGATCAGGTCCAGATCGTCCTCGGTCATCGGCCGGATATGCTCGGCCGGATGGCAGCCGGGGCGTTTGGGGTCGAGATGCGGGCCTTCGAGATGCAGCCCCAGAAAGCCCGGCACCCGGCCGACCGCCGCCACCCCGGCGGCCAGAACCGCGCGGGTCTGCCGGGCCGAAGTGGTGATCAGCGTGGGCAAAAGCCCCGTCGTGCCAAGCTTCGCATGGGCGGCGCAGATCGTCGCGATCTCGGACAGCGGATCGGCGCCCGAAAGCATCACCCCGCCGCCGCCATTCACCTGCAGATCGATCAGGCCCGGCGCAAGAAGGCCACCGCCAAGGTCGATCCGCGCACCCTCGGGCAGGTCGGTGGCGGGCAGGATCTCGGCGATCTGCGCGCCTTCCAGCACCACGGCCTTGCCGTCGTGACATGTCTGCCCGTCGAACAGCCGTGCCCCGGTCAGGATCACGCGGCCCATGTCGCCGCGTCCCGCGCTATCGCCATCGCGCCATCAAGAGCGTTGCCCAAAGGCTCGGCCCGTGGCCAATCGGTCAGCGCCAGCGTCGGACCAAGGCCTCCGAGCCAGACCACCGGCAAGGGCGGATCGGTCTGCAGAAGGCCGATGGCCCCGCGCAACTCGGCCCGCGTCTCGGTCAGCACGTACCGCGAGAGCGGATCATCGAGCGCCGCCGCCATGCGATGCACCAGAAGGGCGTGCTCGGCCGGGGTTTTTTGCAGCGTGAAGGCCACCAGCCCCGGACCGCCGCCCAGATCGTTGACCACGGCCTTCGCCAAAGGGGAAAGCGGTGCATAACCGTCCAGCATCCGGGCGATCCGGTTCAGCATCAGCCGCCCCATCCAGGCGCCCGAGGCCTCGTCGCCCAAGCGAAACCCCCAGCCACCGATCACCTTGACCTCTCCGCCCACCTGCCGCGCAAAGACCGAGCCGGTGCCGATCGCGGCCATGATCCCGTCGCCCGTCCCAAGTGCGCCGCGCAGCGAGGTGGTCACGTCCTGCATCACTTTCGCGCGGAAGGGCAGCGCCGCTTCGAGCCGCGGCCCGGCCCCCGAGAGGTTCAACCCCGCAACGCCAAGCACTGCGCGCACCTGATCAAGCGCGTGATCGCCAATCACGCGCAGGGCGATCTCGCGCAGGCTGCAAAGCGCCGCATCGAAATCTGAGGCGACATTCGCAGGCCCGCCTTCCGCGCGCGCAAGCTCCCGCCCCGCGCCATCGCACAAGGCTGCCCGGCAGCCGCTGCCGCCGCCATCGATCGCAAGATAGACCATGTTTGCCTCCGTTCGGCCCAAGATGCCGTGGTCAGCCCCCTGCGGCAAGGCGAAACCTTGCGCCTGTGCAAAGCGGGCTTGTCCCCAGGTTGCCCCCCTTGATAGGAAGAGCGACGCAGCAAGGGTGGGGCGATGAGACGGGTCTTGATCACTCTGTGCCTGAGCCTTGCCCTGTCGGGCTGTCTCAAGGCGCTACCGATGAAATTCGACCTGCATTTGCCGGTGCGAAAGCCGGTGTCCGGCAAGGTGACGGTGCAAAAGGGCGAGTTGACCCTGATGGCGCCCGACGGATTTTGCGTCGATCCGACGTCGACCCGCGACGGGCCCGAGGGCAGTTTCGTGCTTTGGGGCAGTTGCGCCGCGATCGGCGGCAATGCTTCGGCGCCAAAACCTGCGCAGCAGGCGATGCTGAGCGCCACCATCGGCCCGGTCACTGCCGACCCGGTGGAAACCGCGTTCGAGAGTTACGAGGCCTTTTTCAAGGGCCGGGCCGGGCGGGCGGCGCTGGCGCGTTCGGGCAAGGCGCGGGATGTCGAGATCCTGGCGGTCAAGCGCGAGGAGCGGCGCTTGCTTTTGAAAATCTCCGACCACTCTGCCCCGACGGTTGCGCCGGTCGATCCGGTCTATTGGCGCGAGATCACCGGGCTGGGCGGGCATGTCTCGGCGCTGTCAGTGCTGCCGCTGGCGGGCAGCCGGCTTGACGATCAGACGCAGATCGACCTGCTGTCCGCCTTTGACGAGACGATCCGCGATCAGAATTGACCGCTTTGGGCAAAAGCTGCGATCCGGTTTCCGTCTTTGGTTGACGTCGGAGGAAATGCGCGGATTTCGATGGATTTCCGTCTTCATTTTCCGTTGGATGCAGGGCAGAAGGAAACGAATGTGGCGCAGTGTTTCCATATTGGCGACACTCTCGGATGGCCGAAATGAAGATGTCTGGAAAGTCCCCCTCGTTTCTGGATCGGCTGGTGCAAAGCCGGATGCTGGCGCGATGGACGCGGGCGGGGCGGCTCGTTTCGGCGCTGGGCAGGGACGAGTTGCGCCAGCTGCGCGAGGATGCCCGGACTTTGCGGCGCGAACTTGACCGGGTGCTGTGCGTCACCGAGGCGCGTCTGGCGCTGCCGCCCGATGGTTTCGACGGGATCGTGCGACCGCTGGGCTGCGACTGGGTCTGGCGTCCTGATCTCTGGCGTGGGCCGGTGATGCCCGCGGGGATAGTCGGGGCCGACAGCCGCAGCCGGATCGGCGAGGATGTGACGCTGTTTCACGACTGCCGCGAGAGCGAGATCACCCTGCGCCAGATCCGTGCTCAGGATGCTGCGCCCTTCGGGCTGCGACTTGATGTGTTCCGCTTCGACGGTTCGTTCCTGTCGCTGGTGCTTGATCTGCCCGAAGAGGGCGTGGCGGGACTGAAGCGCAACCATCTGATCCGGCTCGCGATGTCGGTCGAGCTGGAGCGGCCGATCGAGATTTTCTGTCGGCTGAACGTGAAGCACGGGCCGAACACCGATCAGCTGGTGCGGGAAATGCCGCTGGGTGGCGGCACGGATTTTGTCGAATTCGATCTGGCCTATACCAAGATGAACGAAAAGCGGGTCGAGAAGATCTGGGTCGATCTGATCTTCGAAGGTCCGCAGATGAACCAGATCATGCTGCGGGATCTGACCTTCGCGCGCCATCCGCGCGCCGATATCTGAGGGGGCGGGATGCTGGAAGAATCGCGGATCATTGCGGGGCGCTGGGAAGGTGTCTGGGCCGGTGCATCGGAACCGGCGTTTCAGATCGTGCATCAGGCGCGGGCGCTGCCCGGTCTTGCCTGCGACGGGCTGGGCGACGGCCGCTGGCGGCTGAGCCTGCCGATCCCGGTCGAGTTGCTCTCGGACGGGGTGCAGACCTTTCTTCTGCAGGCCGATGGCGAGACGGTGGGGTCTTTCACCATCCTCAGCGGCCAGCCGCTTGAGGCGGATCTGCGCGCCGAACTTGACCTGCTGCGGGCGGAGCTTGATCTGCTGAAGCGGGCGTTCCGGCGCCATTGCGTCGAGACCGCGGGCTGAGGCCGGGGGCGCTGCCCCCGGACCCCCGGGATATTTGTCGCAAGATAAAGGGGGATCAGAGGCTGGCGCCGAGCCTTGTGCCCTGATCGATCGCCCGTTTCGCATCCAGCTCGCCCGCGACATCGGCGCCGCCGATGATGTGGGGGGTGAAGCCCTGCGCCGTCAGCGCCTCGGCCAGGGTGCGCTGGCTGTCCTGACCCGAGCAGAGAACAACGGTATCGGCCTCGATCAGCGTCGGATTTTCGCGCGCGGGGCCGAAGCTGACGTGCAGGCCTTCGGCGGTGATGCGGTCGTAATTCACCCCGCCAATCATCTTCACGCCTTTCGCCGAAAGCGCCGCGCGGTGGATCCAGCCGGTGGTCTTGCCCAGATGGCGGCCGGGTTTTTCGGGCTTCCTTTGCAGCAGCGTGACTGTGCGGGCGGGCGGGGTCGGTTCGGGTCTTGCGAGCCCGCCCGGGCTTTGCGCCGGATCGCCGACGCCCCATTCGCGCATCCACTCCTCGGGGTGCAGCGTCGGGCTGTCGGTCACGGTCAGGAATTCGGCGACGTCAAAGCCGATGCCGCCAGCGCCAACAACCGCCACCCGCGGCCCGGCCGAGGCTTTGCCGGACAGAAGGTCGGCATAGCTGATGGCCAATTCCTCGCCCGGAATGCCGGGTCGGCGCGGGGTGACGCCGGTGGCGATCACCACCTCGTCGAAGCCGCCAAGTGCGGCCACCGTCGCCTCTGTGTTGAGCCGCAGGCTGACGCCCGCGCGGGACAGCATCGTCGCGAACCAGTCGGTCAGCCCGACAAATTCTTCCTTGCCGGGGATGGTGCGCGCCAGCCGCAACTGCCCCCCGATTTCCGCGTCCTTCTCGAAAAGCTTCACCGCATGGCCGCGCTCGGCCGCGGCGATGGCGCAGGCCATGCCCGCCGGTCCCGCGCCGACGACGGCGATGCGTTTGGGGTTTTCGGTCGGCGTCAGGACCAACTCGGTTTCATGGCCCGCCCGCGGATTGACGAGGCATGACGAAATCTTGCCCGAGAAGGTGTGATCCAGGCAGGCCTGATTGCAGCCGATGCAAGGTGCGATTTCCGCCGCATGGCCGCTGGCGGCCTTGGCGACGAATTCAGGATCGGCGAGGAAGGGCCGCGCCATCGAGACCATGTCGGCCTGTCCATTGGCCAAAATCCCCTCGGCCACCTCCGGGGTGTTGATCCGGTTCGAGGTGATGACCGGGATGCCGACTTCGGGGCGCAGCCGCGCCGTCAGCCAGGAAAACGCCGCCCGCGGCACCGAGGTGGCGATGGTGGGCACCCGCGCCTCGTGCCAGCCGATCCCGGTATTAAGCAGGCTCGCCCCGGCGGCTTCGATGGCTTTGGCAAGCTGCACCACCTCGTCCCAGGTCGAGCCGTCCGGGACCAGATCGATCAGCGAGATGCGGAAGATCACGATGAAATCCGGGCCAACCGCAGTGCGGACGCGCTTCATCACCTCGACCGGCAAGCGCATCCGGTTTTCATAAGATCCGCCCCAGTCGTCGGTGCGCCGGTTCACATGGCGGACCAGGAACTGGTTGAGGAAATAGCCCTCGGACCCCATCACTTCGACGCCATCATAGCCCGCCTCGCGGGCGCGGGCGGCGGCGGTCGCGATGTCACTGATCTGCTTTTCGATCCCGGCTGCGTCCAGTTCCTTCGGCGCGAAAGGAGAAATCGGCGATTTTACCGCCGAGGCCGACACGCAATCCGGGCCATAGGCATAGCGGCCCGCATGCAGGATCTGCATCGCGATCCGCCCGCCCGCGTCATGCACCCGATCCGTCACCAGCCGGTGGTTCGCGATATCCTGCGGCGTGAACAATCCCGCCGCCCCGGGAAACACCCCGCCTTCTCGGTTCGGGGCCATGCCCCCCGTCACCATCAGCGCAACCCCACCCCGCGCCCGCGTTGCATAGAACTCGGCCACCCGGTTCCAGTCGCCGGTTTCCTCCAGATTCGTGTGCATCGAGCCCATCAGCACGCGGTTGGGCAGCACCACATGGCCCAGATCGAGCGACGCAAGCAGATGCGGATAATGGCTCATCAGGTCCTCCCCTTTTCGGCCACCTTACGCGCGCCGCCCCCCCTGTCACGGCAAACGCGACGTCATTATCTTTATCTTGCGCCAAATATCCCGGGGTGAGCCCGCAAGGGCGAGGGGCAGAGCCCCTTTCGCGCTGGCGCAGGCAACAATCGTTTCCCTGCCTTAACCGAACCCCGCAATTTCCCCCGTATTGTCCCTTGAGCGTCCAAATTGTGCCTGAATTCGATCCGATCACTCAGGGAAATGCGAAACATTCCCTATGGGTGAACGATGGACCGCCTGACCGAAATGGAAGCCTTTGCCACTGTGGTGGATCAAGGTGGCTTCACCGATGCCGCCAAGAAGATGGGGATTTCCAAATCGGCCGTGTCAAAGCACGTCTCGGCACTGGAAGCACGGTTGGGGGCGCGACTTCTGAACCGCACGACGCGGCGGGTGTCGCCGACCGAGATCGGGCTGGCCTATTACGACCGTGCCCGACGGGTGCTGAACGATGCCGGAGAGGCCGATGCGCTGGTCACCTCGATGCAGGTGGCGCCCTCGGGGCTTTTGCGGATTTCGGTCGCGACCGATTTCGGGGTCAACCTGCTCTCACCCGTGCTGGGGGATTTTCTGCAGGAATATCCGGAAGTTACCGTGAACATGGTGCTCAATAACCGCTATGTCGAGCTGATCTCGGAAGGCTTCGATATGGCGATCCGGGTGGGCGAGCTGGAAGACAGCACGCTCAAGGCGCGCAAGCTGACCGAGACGGCCAAGCGGATGATCGCCTCGCCGAAATATTTCGAGAAATACGGCCGCCCCACCAAGATCGACGATCTGAACGATCACAAGCTGCTGCATTATTCGAACCAGTCGAATGGCAACGTCTGGAAAATCACCGCGCCCTCGGGCGAGCGCCGTCAGGTGCGCTCGGCGGGCTGGCTGACGGTGAATGATGGGCAATCGCTGCTGCATGCCGCGATCGCGGGCCTTGGCATCGCCTATCTGCCGAGCTTCCTTTACGCCGATGCGATGAAGAAAGGGATGGTCGAAGAGGCCATGCCCGATCTGCCGATGGAGACGCTCGGCATCTATGCCGTCTATCCGCCGGGCCGCTTTACCCAGCCCAAGGTGCGGGCCTTCATCGACTTTCTGGCCGAGACCTTTGCCGACAAGGGTCCGGACAACTGGTGAATTGACTTCCTCCCACGGCGCCTTTTCCGTCCGGCGCCGTCACCTTGGGGTCGAGGCGAGAACCGCTTCGACCCTTCTGTTTTTCTCGCGCCCCTCGGGCGTGAGGTTCGACGTGCGAGGCGCGAGCCAGCCCGCCCCCTCGGCCGTCAACTGCTCGGCCGGAACGCCCAGCTTCTCGATCAGCCGCTTGCGCACGGCTGCCGCGCGGTCCTTCGACAACGCCACATTCGCGGCGAGCGAGCCCGAGTTGTCGGTGTGACCCACCAGCGCGATCCGCGCCTCGGGCCGGGTCGCAAGGTAATCGGCCAGCGCCGAGAGCGAGGCGAAATCTTCATCGGCCAGTTTCGAGGCGCCACTCGCAAAGACCAGATCATCGAGCGCCACCTTGCCCGTGCTTTCCAGCGCCTGACCCAGATCACCTGCCGGGCTGTCGGGTTCCGGGCTCGGTTGCGGCGCGGCCAGATCATTGTCGGGCGTGGCGGGGGTGGCGTCTTGTGCTGTCATCGTTGTCAGATGCACGAAGCCCGATTCCGACGAGCGCGAAACCGTCAGCGCGATCCAATCATTGCCGTTCTGCGCCGCGAGATAACGGAAATCGCTCAGATCGACATGCATTTCCGGTTCCGGAATCAGATCGAGCGCATAGCGGAAATCGAAGCCACCGCAGGCGTCGGTCTCGCATTGATACATCAGGATATAGCCCGCCGCCGCGATCTGATCGCGCAGCGGCGCAAGGATTTGCAGCGTCGTCTGTTGATTGCCGCGCAGCCGCCATGCGGTGTCCGAGCGCGTGCCCTCGAGCGTGCTGCGGGCCATCGTGTCATCGCGCCACGGTCCGATCGGTAGCCCATAGGACGTCGCGGCCTGCGTCCGTTCCGACGAGACCGAGGCCCCGGCCGGAAGCGTCAGTTGCAGCTGTTCAGCCTGTGCGGGCAGGGCGGCAAAGAAAAATGCTGCGCAGAAAAATGGTCTCATGACTGGGCCTCGCGGCGGTAATGGTAAGCGCAGACGGGCTGCATTCCGAGGGCCTGATAGAGCGCGAGCGCCCCGACATTCGCCTTGGTGACGACAAGGGTCATGCGCTCGGCCCCCTCGGTCGCGGCCCAGCGGCAGGCCTCGGCCATGATCGCGCGGGCAAGGCCGAGACGGCGGAACTCCGGGGCGACGACCAGCGCATGCAGCATCGCGGTGCGCTGGTGGATCGCGACAAAGGCCGCCCCGGCGGCGCGGTCTTTCGTGCGGCCAAGGACGACGGCTTTCGGCTGCGCGGCGCGGTCGATCACCGCCTGCCTTGCCGGGCCGATGCCATTTTCCGCCCAGATCTCGCGGGCGATCGCCAAGGGGGGCCAATGCGCAAAGGCGGTGACCGGCGGCACCTCCGAGGGCATGGCTGCGAGATCGGCGGCAAGGATCACCACCGGATCGAAGGACTCAAACCCGCGCTTTGCGAGTTCTGCATCAAGACCCTCGTCGCCGGGGCGCATGATGAATTTCCCTGTCTGTCCAAGGCTTCGCTGCGCAGCGAGAGCGGCGTCGATGTCGGCGTCTTCAAGGCGACCGAGCAGGCTCGCCGCACTGACCCGCGAGCCGCCGCCCTGTCCTTCACGGATCAGAAAGCCGCCCGCCTCCCGCACTGAGGCCGCGGGCCATGTGGCGTCGATGACCTCGAACACCGGATCGGTCATCGACCCTCCGGGAAAGCGGCTTGCAGCGCGGCAAAGGCGGTTTCCAGCGCCGCGGGATCGGTCGCGCGGGCGACAAGGTTGGTGCCATATTGCCCCTCGGTCACGAAGGGATAGGAGCCGAAGGAGACGTCCGGATGCGCTTCGGCGAGCGCGCGCAGTGCATCGGCGATGGAGGCCTCGGCCACCATCATCTGCCAGTTGCGCGACAGAAGCGGCTGCCCCCCGGCGAGCCGCGGCAAAAGCCCCGCGACCATCGCCTGAAAGATGTTGGGCACCCCCGCCATGACGTGGCAATTCTCGACGCTGAACCCCGGCGCGCCCGACACCGGGTTGTCGATCAGGTTCGCGCCGTCGGGAATGCGGGCCATGCGCAGCCGGGCCTCTGTGAACTCGACCCCGCGGGCGGCGTAATGGGCGGCCAGGATCGCGCGGGCGTCGTCGCGCACGCCGATCGGGCGCCCGAAGGCCTCGGCCACCGCATCGGCGGTGATGTCGTCATGGGTCGGCCCGATACCGCCCGAGGTGAACAGATGGTCATGGGAGGCGGAAAGCTCCCGCACCGCGGCGACGATCGTCGGATGGTCGTCGGAAATCACCCGGATCTGCCGCAGATCGAAGCCCGCCTTGACGAGCTCGCCCGCCAGATGATGCGCATTCCCCTCGCGGGTGCGGCCGGTCAGGATCTCGTCGCCAATGATCAGGATCGCACAGCTGGGATTGGGCATGGGGCTCCTCCTTCGGCATGGGTATAAGCGGCTGCGGCGTTGCGGAAAAGCCCGGGTCTGGCCAAGCAGCGGATTTGTGACTATCTAGGGGCCAGCGAACAGGAGAGTGCCCGTGAACGACGCAAAACCCCGCCTGACCAAGGATGGCATCCGCATCTATGACCGTGCCGATTTCGCGGGCATGGCGGCGGCCGGGAAGATCGCGTCGCAGATCCTCGACGAGGTCGCGCCGATGGTGCTGCCGGGGGCAACCACCGGGGCGCTCGATGATTTCATCCGCAACCGCGTGACCGAGCTTGGCGCCGTTTCGGCGACGATCGGCTATCGCGGTTACAAGCATGCGTCCTGCATCTCGGTGAACCATGTGGTGTGCCACGGCATCCCGGGGCCGAAGGTGCTGGCCGATGGCGACATCCTGAACATCGACGTGACGGTGATCCTCGACGGCTGGTTCGGTGACACCTCGCGGATGTATGTCGCGGGCAATCTGACCCGCAAGGCGGAGCGGCTCATTCAGGTCACCCATGACGCGCTGATGCTGGGGATCGAGCAGGTGAAGCCCGGCAATACCTTTGGCGACATTGGTCATGCGATTCAGGCCTATGTCGAGGCGCAGCGGATGAGTGTGGTGCGCGATTTCTGCGGTCACGGGCTGGGCCGGGTGTTCCACGCGCCGCCGAACGTGCTGCATTACGGCCGCAAGGGCGCGGGCGCAGTGCTGGAGGAAGGCATGCTCTTCACCATCGAGCCGATGGTGAACCTTGGCCGCCCCGAAACCAAGGTGCTGTCGGACGATTGGACCGCCGTCACGCGCGACAAGTCGCTTTCGGCGCAGTTCGAGCATTCGGTGGGCGTCACCGCCGATGGCTGCGAGATCTTCACGCTGAGCCCGGCGAACAAGTTCCACCCGACCTGGGGCTGAGGCGGGGCCCAAGGCGGGCCGCCTCAGTCGTATTTGCGCAGATCCTCGATCACCTTGCCGTCGTTGGGCAGGCTGCCCGGCGCCACGAGCTCGATCGCGCCCTTGAGTTTCAGCGCTTCGACGACGCCCGCGGCGTAGCGGTCGGGCTCGCAGAGCTCTGTTTCGATCCGCACCGTCATCGCGTCCATCTCGCCCTCGCGGGTGGCGATGACGCGGGCGCGTTTCACCTCGGGATATGCTGAGACGAAGGCTGCGACCTGTTCCGGGCGCACGAACATGCCCTTGATCTTCGTCGTCTGATCGGCGCGGCCCATCCAGCCCTTGATGCGCAGATTGGTGCGCCCGCAAGGGGACACCCCCGGCAGAACGGCGCTGAGATCGCCCGTTGCAAAGCGGATCAGCGGGTAATCGGGGTTGAGCGTGGTGACGACGACCTCGCCCACCTCGCCCGGGGCGACCGGATCGCCGGTGCCGGGGCGCACGATTTCGACGATCACGCCTTCATCGACGATCATCCCCTCCATCGCCGGGCTTTCATAGGCGATGTTGCCCAGATCGGCCGTCGCATAGCATTGCAGGCAGACGATGCCGCGGTCGGCATATTCCTTGCGCAAACTGGGGAAGAGCGCCCCGCCACCGACAACGGCGCGGCTGATCGTCAGCGGCTCGTTCATCTCGGCCGCCTTGTCGAGGATCACCTTCAGATAGTCGGGGGTGCCCGCATAAACCGTCGTGCCGATATCGACGGCGGCGCGGACCTGCAATTCGGTT
Organism: Rhodobacter capsulatus; assembly: GCF_052363175.1. Taxonomy (GTDB): domain Bacteria; phylum Pseudomonadota; class Alphaproteobacteria; order Rhodobacterales; family Rhodobacteraceae; genus Rhodobacter; species Rhodobacter capsulatus_D. The sequence goes on along the minus strand of NZ_CP198946.1, from coordinate 3,843,563 downwards.
TGCCCGGTGCCCGCGGGCAGGACCGCGGCGCCCACGGCCCGCGCCCCTGATTCAAAGATCATCCCGGCGGGCGTCAGGTGGTAGCCAAAGCAGTTCTGCACGATGTCGCCGGGGCCGACGCCTGCCGCATGCAGGAAGCGCCCCATCCGCCACCAGTCGGCCGAGGTTTCGCCGGGTTCATAGATCGGGCCGGGGCTTTGGAAGATATGCGCGAAGCCGCGCGCCGTGCGCGGGGTCATGCCGCCGAAGGGGGGCGATTTCTTCTGCGCCGTGCTCAGGTCTGATTTGCGCAGCACCGGCAGTTTCGCCAACGCCTCGAGCGAGGTGATCGCCGCCGCCTCGACGCCCCCCAGATGCGCTGCCAACCCGGGGGCCATCAGCGCGCGCGCCACCGCTTGCGGCAGATCCCGCACCAGCGCTGCGGCGCGTTCGTCGGCGGAACGGGTTTCCAGAACATCGTAATAACGGCTCATCGCGGCGCCTTTCTGCGGCTTGTCCGGGTAATGCTGCAATGCAGAATGCTGCGCAGCAAATATTGAAAATCAGAGGCTTGTCAGGCCAGCCAGCGCTTGCGGCGGCGGTAGGAACGGACATCGCGGAAGCTTTTGCGGCCGTCGTCCGACATGCCCAGATAGAATTCCTTCACATCCGGGTTTTCGCGCAGCTGCGCCGCCGGGCCGTCCATCACCACGCGGCCGCTTTCAAGGATGTAGCCATAATGCGCGTAGCGCAGCGCGACGTTGGTGTTCTGCTCGGCCAGAAGGAAGGTGACGCCTTCGCCCTCGTTCACCGCTTTCACGATCTCGAAGATCTGCTCGACCAGCTGCGGCGCGAGCCCCATCGAGGGTTCATCAAGCAGGATCGTCTCGGGCCGGGACATCAGCGCCCGTCCCATCGCCACCATCTGCTGCTCGCCGCCCGAGGTGTAGCCCGCCTGCGATTTGCGGCGCTCCTTCAGGCGCGGAAAATAGGTGTAGACCATCTCGAGGTCCTGCGCGATCGCGGCCCGGCCATCGCTGCGGGTATAGGCGCCGGTGAGCAGGTTTTCCTCGACCGTGAGGTGCTCGAAGCAGTGCCGCCCTTCCATCACCTGAATGACGCCCTTGCGCACCAGATCGGCGGGGGACATGTCCTGCACCCGCTCGCCGCGGTAAAGGATAGAGCCCTTGGTCACCTCGCCGCGTTCGGAATGCAGCAGGTTCGAGATCGCCTTCAGCGTCGTCGTCTTGCCCGCGCCGTTTCCGCCTAAAAGTGCGGTGATCCCGCCCTTCGGCACCGACAGGCTGACGCCCTTCAGCACAAGGATGACGTGATTGTAGATCACCTCGATGTTGTTCACTTCCAGCAGCGTCTCGGTCTTGGCGGCATCAAACATGGTCATCCTCCGGGGCGAAATCCCCCGGCCCGAAGGCCGGGGGCAGGGGCTTACTTGCAACGCTCGGCGATGCCGCCTTCTTTGGCGAAGGCCGCCGAATCTTCGGCGATGAGCGGGTCAAGCACGTCCTTGTCGGCTTCGATCCAGTCCGAGACCGCCGACCATTTCTTCGCCGCGGCGTCCCATTGCAGGATCATCGCCGTGCCCGGGCCGCCGTGATCGGCGCAGGTCGCATGGATTTCCTGCGCAAAGCCCGGCAGACCCAGCTCGGTCAGACGCGCTTCGGTCAGGTTCAGGTTTTCGAAGCCGTCGCGCACCTCTTCGGGCGTGACCGCGGCATGGCCGGTCTTTTCCTGCGCGGTCTTGATCGCTTCGGAAATGATCATCGCCGCATACATGCCGCGCGAGTACAGCACGTTGCCAAGGTTGTCGCCCGCGCCCGCCGCCTTGCCCGCGTCGAAGACGTATTTCTTCAGATCGGCATAGATCGGGTAATCCGAGCCGACGCCGTGGAAGCTGATCGACTTGTAGCCGTTCGCGCCCTCGCCAGCCGGGCCGACATCGTTTTCAGAGCCCGACCACCAGACGCCGATCATGTGATCCATCGGGAACTTGATGTTCACCGCTTCCTGAATCGCGACCTGGTTCATCACGCCCCAGCCCCACATCAGCACGTAATCCGGCTTCTCGCGGCGGATCTGCAGCCATTGCGATTTCTGCTCCTGCCCGGGCGGGTCGACCGGGATCGTCACCAGCTCGAAGCCGTGCTTCTTCGCCAGTTCCTCCAGCGTGCGGATCGGTTCCTTGCCATAGGCCGAGTTGTGATAGACCAGCGCGACCTTCTTGCCCTTCAGGTCGTCGCCATTCTGCGACAGCATGTATTTCACCGCGACCGAGGCGCCGTCCCAGTAGTTGGCCGGGTAGTTGAACACCCATTCGAACACCGCGCCATTGGCGGCCGAGGTGCGGCCATAGCCGGGCGTGTAAAGCACGTGCTTGTCCGCCGTGACCTTCGGGATCAACTGATAAGTGATCCCCGTCGAGAGCGGGTTATAGGCGAGCGCCGCCTGCCCCTTGGTGCTTTCATAGCACTCGACGCCCTTTTCGGTGTTGTAGGCAGTCTCGCATTCCGGAACGGCGACCTTTTCGCCACCGATGCCGCCATCACGCTCGTTCAGCAGCGTGAAGTAATCGGCGAAGCCATCGGCATAGGGGATGCCGTTCGCGGCATAGGAGCCGGTGCGATAGCTCAGGTTCGGCACCGTCAGATCGGCCATCGCGGGAACGGTCGTGGCCAGCATGGCCGCCGCCGCAAGGGCTGCAAAGCTCTTTTTCATACGTGTTTCCTCCCAGGTACGTATTGATTATGTATGGCCGGTTGCCCGGGTCTTGCTTCGCCCCTCAATGCGGGAAGGGCCAAAGTCTCAGTTTTTCCTTGGCAATGCGCCACAGCTGCGCCAGCCCGTGCGGCTCGACGATCAGGAACACCACGATCAGTGCGCCGACGATCATCAGCTCCAGATGCGCCGCCACATCGGTTGGCCAGCCGAAGCCGCCCACCAGCACGTTTTTCAGAAATACCGGCAGCAGCACGAGGAAGGCCGCCCCGGCGAAGGAGCCGAAGATCGAGCCCAGCCCGCCGATGATCACCATGAAGAGGATCAGGAACGACTTGTTGATCCCGAAGGCCTCGCCGACCTCGGCTGCGCCAAGGTAGACCGAGAACAACAGCGCGCCGGCGATGCCGATGAAGAAGGACGAGACGGCAAAGGCGGTGACCTTGGCCGAGAGCGGGTTGACCCCGATGATCTCGGCCGCGATGTCCATGTCACGGATCGCCATCCACTTCCGCCCGACCGTGCCGCGCGTCAGGTTGCGGGCCATCAGCGCCACAAGTGTCAGGATGACCAGACAGAAGAGGTATTTCGCCGCCGCCGTGGTCTGCGCCCCGGTGATGAAGATGCCGAACATCGTGCGCTCGGGGGCGGTGATCTGCCCGGACGCGGAATAGTTGTAAAACCACGGCACCTTGTTGAAGAGCCAGACAAGGAAGAACTGCGCGGCGAGCGTCGCGACGGCGAGGTAGAACCCCTTGATCCGCAGCGAGGGCAGACCGAAAAGCACGCCCACCGCAGCGGTGATGCCGCCTGCGAGAAGCACGTGGATCAGGATCGGCACGTCGGGAAAGGCGGTCATCAGCTTGTAGACCGCATAGGCGCCCACGGCCATGAAGCCGCCGGTGCCAAGGCTCACCTGACCGGCATAGCCGACCAGAATGTTCAGCCCGATCGCCGCGATCGCGTAGATCAGGAAGGGCACGAAGACCGCATTGGCCCAATAATCGTCAATGACGAAAGGCACGATGCCATAGGCCACGACCAGCGCCGCGATATAGCCCATCCGGTCCAGACGGATCGGAAAGGTCTGGCTGTCGGCCCGGTAACTTGTCTTGAAATCGCCTGCTTCGCGGTAGAACATCAGCCCCTCCCCCCCGTGCTGCGGCGGGGAAGGGTGCGTTCCGCACCCGTCAGATGTCGCGGCGCACGCGCATCCAGGACCAGAGGCCAGCCCCGGCCCCGAAGGCCGCGAGGATCATGTTGATGGTGCGCAGACCCGCAGGCTCGTCCGGCGGTGCCGCCAGCGCGATCCATCCGAAGGTCAGCGCAGAGGCCCAACCGATGGTAAAGGCGACGGAACAGGCTTTTCTGGTCATCTTCAAGGGGCCCCCCATCCCCGGGCGCCTCCTCAACCACAAGGAGCGCCTGATGCAGTGCTTGTCCCCGGCAGGAATCATTCCAGCTCGCCGGATCGCTGACAGAATGTCGCACCTTGTCCCCCTGTTCAACCGTTTTCTGCGTCAAAGTGTCCATTTTGGTTTACACTCTCTCGATGATCCGCTCGCCGAACAGGCCCTGCGGCCGGAACACGAGGAAAAAGAGCGCCAGCACATAGGCGAACCAGTTTTCGGTGGCGCCGCCGATCAGGGGCCCGATGAAGAATTCGAACAGCTTCTCGCCCATGCCGATGATCAGCCCGCCGACGATGGCGCCGGGGATCGAGGTGAAGCCGCCCAGCATCAGAACCGGCAGGGCCTTCAGCGCAATCATCGACAGCGAGAATTGCACGCCGGATTTCGAGCCCCACATGATCCCGGCGACCAGCGCCACGAAACCCGCGATCGACCAGACCAGCACCCAGATGAAGCGCAGCGAGATGCCGACCGAGAGCGCCGCCTGATGGTCGTCGGCGACGGCGCGCAGCGCGCGGCCCTGTTTCGAATACTGGCTGAACAGTGTCAGCGCCGTCACCAGCGCGACCGAAACGACAGCCGCCACGATGTCGAGATTGTCGATGAAGAAGCCATAGCCGAACCAGCTGTCGGTCACGCTTTCGATCGTTTCATTGATGCCCTGCGGCAGCCCGACATCGAGCGTCTTGATGTCGGCGCCCCACATCACGTCGCCGAAACCCTCAAGGAAATAGGCCAGGCCGATCGTCGCCATGAAGAGGATGATCGGCGGCTGATTGACCAGATGCTTCAGCACCAGCGTCTCGATCACGATCGCCATGCCGATCATCACGCCGATGGTCAAAAGGATCGCCAGCACGGCGGGCACCTGCCAGCCGAAGGTCTCCAGATGGCCGCCGGTCACGGCGTTGATCAGATGGGCAAAGGGCACCTGGCCCTTCTGGATGCCCACAAGCGTCAGCGCCGCGAAAAGCGCCATCACGCCTTGGGCATAGTTGAAGACGCCCGAGGATTTGTAGATCAAGACGAAGCCAAGGGCGACGAGCGAATACATCACCCCGGCCATCAGACCGTTCAGCGCGGCCTCCGAGGCATAGGTCAGCTGGTCAAGCATGGGCCACCCCCAGATAAGCGTCGATCACATCCTGATTGTTGCGCACCTCGTCGGGCGGGCCGTCGCCGATCTTGCGGCCGTAATCCATCACCACGACGCGGTCGGACAGATCCATCACCACGCCCATGTCATGTTCGATCAGAACCGTGGTGGTGCCGAATTCGTCGTTCACATCGAGGATGAAGCGGCACATGTCCTCTTTTTCCTCGACGTTCATCCCGGCCATCGGCTCATCCAGAAGCAGGATCTTCGGTTCCGCGGCAAGGGCGCGCGCCAGTTCTACCCGCTTCTTCAACCCATAGGGCAAACGCCCAACCGGAGTTTTCCGAATATTCTGGATTTCAAGGAAGTCGATGATCTTTTCGACTTTTTCGCGATGTTTATCTTCCTCGGCCGCGGCCTTGCCCCACCACATCGCCTGGCTGAGCAGTCCCGAATGCATCAAGGTCAGCCGCCCGGTCATGATGTTGTCCAGAACCGACATGCCGTCGAACAGCGCGATGTTCTGGAAGGTGCGGGCAATGCCCAGACGCGCCACCTGATAGGGCTTCATCGGGCCGCGCTTTTCGCCGCGGAACCAGACTTCGCCCTCGGTCGGCACGTAAAAGCCCGAGATCACGTTCAGCATCGAGCTTTTGCCCGCGCCGTTCGGGCCGATGATCGCGCGGATCTCGCCCTCGCGGATATCAAAGGAAATGTCCTTGATCGCCACCACCCCACCGAAGCGCAGGGTGATGTTGCGCAACTCCATCAGCGTCGGGCCGATGCTGCGGCCGTCTGCCGTGGTGATGCCTTCGCCGGTGTCCTTCATTCCGCGGCCTCCTTGTGGATGCGCGCCTCGGGCGCGACGGTGGCATCCTCGATGCGGAGCGTGGCCTTGATCGCGCCCTTGCGTCCGTCTTCGTAGGTCACCTCGGTTTCGGTGTAGATGCTGGTGCGCCCGTCATAGAGGGCGGCGATCAGATCGGCGTATTTCTCGGCGATGACATTGCGGCGGACCTTGCGGGTGCGGGTCATCTCGCCGTCATCGGCATCAAGTTCCTTGTGCAGGATCAGGAAGCGGTGGATCTGGCAGCCCGAGAGCATCGGATCTTGCGCGACCGAGCGGTTCACCGCGTCGATGTGCTCGCGGATCATCTGATAGACCTGCGGGTGGCCCGCCAATTCCTGATAGGAGGCATAGGCGATGTTGTTGCGCTCGGCCCAGTTGCCGACCGCGGTCAGGTCGATGTTGATGAAGGCGGTGCAGCGATCGCGGCCCCCGCCGAAGACCACCGCCTCGAGGATCGAAGGGTAGAACTTCAGTTTGTTTTCAACGTATTTCGGCGCAAAAAGCCGCCCGTCCGCCATTTTGCCCACGTCTTTCGCGCGGTCGATGATGCGCAGATGCCCGGTGCCCGGTTCAAAGAAACCGGCGTCGCCCGTCGCCACCCAGCCCTCGGCATCCTTGGTCGAGGCGGTGCTTTCGGGATTCTTGAAATATTCGACAAAGGTTCCGGGCGAGCGATAGAAGACCTCGCCATTCTCGCCGATCTTCACCTCGACACCGGGGCTGGGCACGCCCACCGTATCGGCCCGCACCTGTCCGTCGGGCTGCTGGGTGATGAAAACCGAGGCCTCGGTCTGGCCGTAAAGCTGTTTCAGGTTGATGCCCATCGAGCGGTAGAATTCGAAGATCTCGGGACCGATCGCCTCGCCTGCGGTATAGGCCACCCGCACGCGGCTGAGGCCGAGCGTGTTTTTCAGCGGCGAAAAGATCGTCACCTCGCCGGTGCGATAATCGAAGTAATCGCGCAGGGGCTGCGGATAGAGGTTCAGCAAAGGCCCACGGGCGTGGAAATGCTTGCGATGCTCCATCGGGTGACGCAGCCGCACGATCGCCAGCCGCACCGCGTTTTCCACGATCGTCTCGACCGAAAAGCCGATGCCCATCGCGTAACGCCAGGCCCAGCGCCAGCGCCGCCGCAAGGTCGGTTTCGAGCGCTTCACCCGATACCGCGGCATCCCGTAGGTTTCCCCGGTGGTCTTGGCGAACTCCATGAAATGCTTGAACATCCCATGCTTCAGATCGCCCGCGTCCTCCATCCGGATCATCACGTTGGTCAGCATGGTTTCAAAGATCCGCGGCGGCGCAAAGAAATAGGTCGGCCCGATCTCGCGCAGGTCGGTCATCATCGTCGCCGGGCTTTCGGGGCAGTTCACGCAGAAGCCCGCGACCATCGCCTGACCGATGGAAAAGATGAAATCGCCGACCCAAGCCATCGGCAGATAGGCCAGCACGTCCTCGTCACAGCCCAGATGATCAAAGGCGACCGAGGCGCGGGCGGTTTCGATGATGTTGCGGTTCGACAGCACCACGCCCTTCGGCTTGCCGGTCGTGCCCGAAGTATAGAGCATCACGCAGGTGCTGTCAGTTTTCAGCTCGGCGATGCGCTTGTCCAGCTCGCCTTCGTAACGGAAATGCCCGGCTTTCCCCTCGGCCACGATGTCGGCCAGATGGTTCATGCGGGAATGGTCGTATTTCCGCATGCCGCGCTTGTCGGTGTACATCACATGCTGGATGTGGTGGATGCGGTCCTCGACCTCCACCACCTTGTCGACCTGTTCCTGATCACCGCAGACCACGAAACGGGCACCGCAGTGATCAAGCACATAGGCCATCTCTTCGGCCACGGCGTCCTGATAAAGCGGCACCGGCACCGCGCCCACCATCTGCGCTGCCACCATCGCCCAGTAATGCGCCGGACGGTTGCGGCCGATGATCGCGACGTGATCGCCCCGTTCCACGCCGAGGCTGAGGAACCCCATCGCCATCGCCCGGATTTCCGTAGCGGCTTCGGCCCAGGTCCAGACCTGCCAGATGCCGAATTCCTTCTCGCGATAGGCGGGACGGTTGCCATACCTTTCGACGTTCAGCGCCAAGAGCGCCGGGATCGACTGCGCGGCCGTTCCCTGATCCTGATCTGTCATGCGTCCTCCCCTGCGCCGGTTTTCCGGCGTCGAAAGCCGCGACTCTCTCCCTGCGCGGCCTCTGGGTTGGAAACTTGCCGTTAATAGTTTCGGGACTTTTGCCCAAATCTTGCGAATCCTTTCCGGTTGAATCCGAAGTTTGCGAAGCGCGCAGAAGGTGCTAGCGATGGGGTGGGGGAGGACGCGATGACCGAGGACACGCGGGCACGGCTGACGCAGGCGGGGCTGAATCTGATCGGTCAGGCACTGTCGATCTTTGACAGCGATCTGCGGCTGGCGGTCTCGAACCGGCAGTATCAGCTGATGTTCGACCTGCCCGAGCATCTGACGCAGCCGGGCACGACCTTCGCCGATACGATCCGCTGGCTGGCCGAGCGTGGCGATTACGGCGAGGTGGACGAGATCGAGACCTGGGTGGCCGCCCGGGTCGAGCAGGCGCGGGATTTCGCGCCGCATTACATGGAGCGCACCCGCGCGAATGGCCGGACCATCGCGGTCGAAGGCGCCCCCTTGGCCGAGGGCGGCTGGATCACCGTCTACACCGACATCACCGAGACGAAGCGGCAGGAGGCCCTGCTGCACGCGCGTTCGGAAGAACTTTCAGAGCAGGTTCTCGACCATGCCGAGCAGCTGGCGGCGGCGAACCGGCAGCTGGCCGCGACGAATGCCGCGCTGGAAGAAGCACAGCGCGAGCTGCGCCGCACTGCCGCCCGCATCCGGCAGGTGACCGAGATGATGCCGGCCCCATATCGCGCATATGGGGGGTGGATTTCGTCTACACCTTCTCGAACCGCCGCGTCACCTCGGTGATGCCCGGCTCGCTTGATGATCCGGTGGGCCATACCGCTGCCGAGGTTCTGGGCGACGAAACCTTTCGCCGCATCCTGCCCGGGTTTGAACGCGCCTTCGCCGGTGAGGCGAATGTGATCGAGATCACCCACGAACCCTCGGGGCGGCGTATCCGCATCGCGCTGACGCCCGATCGCGGTGCGGCGAACGGGGTGCAGGGGGTCTATATCCTGTCGACCGACGTGACCGAGGAAACGCAGGCCCGCACGGCGCTGGCGCAGGCGTCCAAGCGCGAACTGGCGGCGCAGATCACCTCGGGCATGGCGCATGATTTCGCCAATCTGCTGACGATCATTCTGGGGCTGCAGGGGCGAATGATGCGGATTGACGGGCTGCCTTCCGAAGGGCGCGATGTCGTGCGGGCGACGCTTTCGGCGGCGCGGCGGGGGGGGACGCTTCTGGACCGCATCGCCGCGATTTCCGGCAAGCGCGAGTTGCGGCCGCAGGCGGTGAACTTGCCCGCGTTGATTGCCGATCTGGTGACGATGGCGGCGCCGACGCTTGGCCCCGCGGTGCTGGTCGATATCGACATTGACGGGCTGCACGCGCCCTTGGTCCTTGACCCCGGGCCGCTGCAGGACAGCCTGCTCAATCTGCTCTTGAATGCCCGCGATGCGATGGGGCCGCGCGGCGGGGCGATCCGCATTGCCGCGCATCCGGTGCAGGACACCTGGGTCGAGGTGCATGTCAGCGACACCGGCCCCGGCTTCTCGCCCGAGGCGCTGACCCATGCGCTCGATCCTTTCTTTACCACGAAGGGCGGGCAGGGCTCGGGCCTTGGGCTGTCGATGGTCTATGACCAGACGAAACTCGCGGGCGGCACGGTGCGGATCGAGAATTGCGAACCGGGCGCCTGCGTGACCCTGCGCCTGCCCCTGCGGCTGGCCGAAACCGATGCGACGCCGATGCTGGTGCTTCTGGTCGAGGATGACCCGGATATTCGGCTTTCGGTGCGCGAGATGCTGCGCGGTCTGGGCCATTCGGTGCTGGAGGCGGGTTCGGTCGAAGAGGCCGAGGCGCTGTCGGCGCTGCCCGAAATCGGGCTGGTGCTCTCCGATATCCAGCTCGCGGGCGAGGGCACCGGGATCGACCTTGCCCATCATCTCGCCGGTCGGGTGCCGATGCTTCTGATGACCTCGTTGCCGCCGGGCAGTCGGCTGCGGGCTGCAGCGCCGTGCCCCGTCCTGCAAAAACCCTTCGTTGCGGCGGAACTGGCCGCGCTGATCGCCGGAGTGCGCTGATGACCGTTTCGCAAGCCCCCCTTGTCGCCGTGCTCGATGACGAACCCGAAATCCGCCGCATGCTGGTCGATGCGCTGGAGGAAACCGGGTTCCGCACGACGGCTTACGCCCGCGCCACGGAATTCGAGGCCGGGCTGAAGCGCTGCCAGCCCGATGTCTGTCTGGTGGATCTCGGCCTGCCAGATCGTGACGGTCTTGCGCTGGTGCATCGGCTGGCGCTCGAATCGGGGGCGGCGATCATCATCATCTCGGGGCGGGCGCAGGTGCAGGACCGGGTGACGGGCCTCGAACTTGGCGCCGATGACTACATCATCAAGCCCTTCGATCCGGCCGAGGTGGTGGCCCGCATCCGTGCCCGTCTGCGCCGCCCGCGTCCCGACACCGCACCGGCGGCGCAGGTCGCGGTCTTTGCCGGGTGGAAGGCCGCTTTCGACCGGTATGTGCTGATCGACGACAGCGGCGCCGAGACGCCCTTTTCCCATGCCGAGGGCGAAGTGCTGCGGCTCTTCCTTGAAAGCCCCAACCGGCTGATTTCGCGGGCGCAAATGCAGGAGACGCTGGGCGGCGCCGCGGGCGAAAGCTTCGATCGGGCGATGGATGTGCGGATTTCGCGGCTGCGCACGAAGCTTGGCGAAGATCCGAAGAACCCGCGTCTGATCAAGACGATCTACGGCGCGGGCTACATCTTTCTGGGCGAGGTGCGCTGGGCGTAAACGGGTCGCACTTTACGGCGGGGCGCGGCGGCATTACCTCTGGACCCGTGAATACGGAGCGCATCATGAAACCTGCCCTTACCCTTTACCTTGCCGCCCCCCGTGGCTTTTGCGCGGGCGTCGACCGGGCCGTGAAGATCGTCGAGATGTCGCTCGAGAAATGGGGGGCGCCGGTCTATGTGCGCCACGAGATCGTCCACAACAAATTCGTCGTGGACACGCTCGCGGCCAAGGGCGCGGTTTTCGTGGAAGAACTGGACGAATGCCCGGTCGATCGGCCGGTGATCTTCTCGGCGCATGGCGTGCCGAAGACCGTCCCGGCAGAGGCCGAGCGGCGCAACATGATCTATGTCGATGCGACCTGCCCGCTGGTGTCCAAGGTGCATCTGGAAGCCGAACGCCACGCCGAGGAAGGCCTGCAGATCGTGATGATCGGCCACAAGGGCCACCCCGAGGTGATCGGCACCATGGGCCAGCTGCCCGAGGGCGAGGTGCTTCTGATCGAGACCGCCGCCGATGTGGCGACGCTTGAGGTGCGCGACCCGGAAAAACTCGCCTGGATCACTCAGACGACGCTGTCCGTCGATGACACGGCCGAGGTGGTGGCGGCGCTGCAGGCGCGGTTCCCCTCGCTTGTCGGTCCGGGCAAGGATGACATCTGCTATGCGACGACGAACCGGCAGGCGGCGGTGAAGGTGCTGGCCGAAAAGATCGAGGCTTTGCTGGTCATCGGTGCGCCGAATTCCTCGAACTCGAAGCGACTGGTGGAGGTGGGCCGTAACGCGGGCTGTGCCGTCTCGCATCTGGTCGAACGCGCCTCCGAGATCAAATGGGAGGCGCTGGACGGCATCACCCGCGTGGGTCTGACCGCAGGCGCCTCGGCCCCCGAGGTGCTGGTCGACGAGGTGATCGAGGCCTTCCGTGATCGCTACGATCTGACGGTGGAGCTTGTCGAGACCGCGAAAGAGCGGATAGAGTTCAAGACCCCGCGGATCTTCCGCCACGACACCTGAGGTAACATGACGCCCGAGTTCCTGCTGACCGCTTTCATCGTCTGTCTGGTTCCGGGAATCGGGGTCGTCTACACGCTCTCCTCGACGCTGGGGCAGGGGTTCCGGGCGGGGTTCTGGGCCTCGCTTGGCTGCACCATCGCGACGCTGGTGCATCTGGCTGTCGCGCTTGGCGGCCTCGCCGCGGTGCTGCACACCTCGGCCGTGCTGTTTCAGTCGATCAAATATGCAGGCGTGGCCTATCTGCTTTACATGGCCTGGGGCACGCTGAAGGGCACGGGCGGGCTGGCGCTTGAAGCCGCTGCACCGCAGTCGGTCGGGCGTCTCGTCTGGCGCGGCATCCTGCTGAACCTGCTGAACCCGAAGCTGCCCTTGTTCTTCGTGGCCTTCCTGCCGCAATTTATGGCAGTGAATGACGGGCCTTACGTCATGGCGGAACTGGGCGTCGTCTTTGCCGTCCTCACCTTCCTCACCTTCCTTGGCTATACCGCGCTGGCGGCTTCCGGACGTCAGGCAATCCTGAGCCGTCCCGCGGTGATGGCCTGGATGCGGCGGGCTTTCGCGGCGTCCTTTGCGGCGCTGGGCCTGCGACTGGCGTTCGAGCGCGCATGATGGCGGATCTTTACGCATGGACCGACGGGGCCTGCAGCGGCAACCCGGGGCCGGGGGGCTGGGGCGTGTTGATGCGCGCGATGGACGGCGCCATGATCGTCAAGGAAAAGGAACTCTGCGGCGGCGAGGCCGACACGACCAACAACCGCATGGAGTTGATGGCAGCAATCTCGGCGCTCGAGGCCCTGACGCGCCCGACCGCGCTGACGATCACCACCGACTCGGCCTATGTGAAGAACGGCATCCAGTCCTGGATGCATGGCTGGAAGCGCAACGGCTGGAAGACCGCCGACAAGAAGCCGGTGAAGAACGTCGATCTGTGGCAACGGCTTGATGCGGCACAGGCGCGCCATCAGGTGGTCTGGAAATGGATCAAGGGCCACGCCGGGCACGCGGAAAACGAACGCGCCGATGAGCTGGCCCGGGCGGGCATGGCGCCTTACAAGCCAAGCAAGGGCTGAGGCCAAAGTCTGACCGAGGCCATCGCCGAGGTCACGCGATACAGTCGCCCCGTGACCGCCGAGGGCCCAAAGGCACTCGGCCTGCGCCCGCCCCGCCCATGGCGGGCGCATTAGCGCCGCCGGGGCGGAGCGCAGGCCTCTGTCACGCTTGCGGAAACGGTCTTGCGACGCCTGCCGCGCACCGGGCGGGAAACGCGGATCGCGTTTCCTTTTCCGCCCGACGGGATCGGGTCACAAAAAACCACGGCAGCACCAGCGGCGCCAGAAACGCTGTCAGCACCGCATTCAGCCCCATCCCGATCGAGGCGAAAGCCCCCGCCGTGTCATGCACCTGAAACGCCCGCGCCGTGCCGATCCCATGCGCGGCGACGCCGGTTGCGAAGCCGCGCGCGCGCGCCAGTCGGTCAGCCCCAGCCCGTTCATCATCGGCGTCACGAAAATCGCCCCGATCATCCCGGTCAGCAGCACCAGAACCGCGGTCAGCGTCGGCTGCCCGCCGAGCGCCTCGGAAATGCCGATCGCCACGGGCGCGGTCGCCGATTTCGGCGCGAGCGTCGCCAGAAGCCCCGCCTCGGCCCCTAGGGCCTTCGCAATCGCGAGCGCCGAGACGATGGCGGTGAACGACCCCGCCAGCAGTGCCGCGGCAATCGGGATCAGCGCCTTGCGGATCGCCTTCAGATTCGCCTGCAACGGCACGGCAAGGCAGACCGTCGCCGGACCCAGCATGAAATGGACGAATTGCGCGCCCTCGAAATAATCCTTGTAGGGCGTGCCGGTGATCCCCAGCAGCACGGCGAGCAAGATCACCGCCAGCATCACCGGGTTCGCCGCCGGATTGCGCCGGGCAAGACGATAAAGACTGTCGCCCGCCCAATAGGCAAAGAGCGTCGCCGTCAGCCACAGAAGCGGTTGCGAAGCGAGATAGGACCAGATCAGCGCCGCGTCATTCATCGGGCAGGCTCCGCACCAGTTTCGCGACAAGGGTAAAGGTCACCGCGCCGACGACGATGGCCAGCAGCGTCGAGGCCACCAGCGCCACTGCCAGCGCCGGGCCATGCGCGGCAAGCGTCGGCAGATGCGCCACCACCCCCACGCCCGCAGGCACAAAAAGCAGCGACAGATGGTTCAGAAGCCCCTGCGCCACGGGGCGGATCATCTCGCGCAACCGCGCGCTGGCCGCGAGTGCCGCGACCATGCCCAACATCCCCAGAACCGGCCCCGGAAGCGGCAGATGCATCGCGCGCGAGATCACCTCGCCCGCCAATTGGAACGCCAGAATGATCGCCAGAGCCGGAACCATGAGGTGTTTTCCTGATATTGGTAATAATTTAGAACCAGTTTATGTCGGTTGCGCCATCATGCAAGCGAAAAGCCTTCGATTCTGTGGATAAGCTCGGGGGGATCGCTGCAACGTGAGGGGGGCACGTTGACTCGGGGTCTTGCAGCCCCGAAACTGGCGGGCCTGCGACCGGAAATAGGTGCCCTTCGTGCGTTTCACCCGCCTGCGACTGAACGGCTTCAAGAGCTTCGTCGATCCGACCGACCTTGTGATCCACGACGGCCTGACCGGCGTCGTGGGTCCGAACGGCTGCGGCAAGTCGAACCTGCTCGAAGCGCTGCGCTGGGTGATGGGCGAAACCCGCGCCAGTGCGATGCGCGGCGGCGGGATGGAGGATGTAATCTTTGCCGGGGCCGCCACCCGCGGCGCGCGGCATTTCGCGGAAGTCTCGCTCTCCATCGACAACAGCGAGCGGCTGGCGCCTTCGGGCTTCAACGACGCCGATACGCTGGAAATCGTGCGGCGGATCACCCGTGATGCCGGGTCCGCCTACAAGGTCAACACCAAGGATGTCCGCGCCCGCGACGTGCAGATGCTGTTCGCCGATGCCTCGACCGGGGCGCACAGCCCGGCGCTGGTGCGGCAGGGGCAGATTTCGGAACTGATCAATGCGAAACCCAAGGCCCGCCGCCGGATTCTGGAAGAGGCTGCGGGGATCTCGGGCCTTTATCAGCGGCGGCACGAGGCGGAATTGAAACTGTCGGGCGCCGAGCAGAATTTGGCCCGGGTCGATGACGTGCTGGAACAACTCGGCACGCAACTGGCTTCGCTGTCGCGGCAGGTGCGGCAGGCGGTGCGCTATCGCGAGATCGGCAATGAGCTGCGCCGTGCCGAGGGGATGCTGCTTTATCGGCGCTGGCGCGAGGCCGATCTGGCCCGGGCCGAGGCGGAAAACGCCCTGCGTTCGGCGATGATGGGCGCCGCGCAAGCGGAACTGGCCTCCCGCGCGGCGGCGAAGGCCCGGGCGGCGCAGGAAGACGCGCTGCCGCCCTTGCGTGAAGAAGAGGCGATTGCCGGGGCGATCCTGCAACGGCTGGTCTTGCAACGCGATGCGCTCTCGGATGCCGAGGCGCAGGCGGCGGCGCGGATCGACAGTCTGAAATCGCGCATCGCGCAGCTCGATCGCGACATGGAGCGCGAGGCCGGGCTGAACCGCGACGCTGGCGAAACCATTGCCCGGCTCGACTGGGAAATGGGGCAGTTGCTCAAGGCGACCGAGGGGCACGAGGACAAGCTGGAAGCGGCCTCCGAGGCGTCGGCCGAAGCGGCGGCGGTTCTGGCCGAGCGGGAAGCGAACCTGTCCGAGGGCACCGAGGATGTGGCGCGTCTGGCGGCGCGGCATGGCTCGGTGACGCGGCTGGTGTCGGATAACCGCGCGACGGTGGCCAAGGCCGAGGCCGAGGCGGAACGGGCGTCAGAGGCCGCCGAGGCCGCCGCCGAAGCGTTGGAGCGGGCCGAGGAGGCGTTCGAGGCCGCGCAGACCGCGCAGGAAGAAGCGCAGGATCAGGCCGAAGCCGCCGAGGAAGCGCTGATTGCGGCGGATGAGGCGCGCGGCGTCGTGCAGGCGCGCGAAAGTGCCGCCCGTGCCGCGCGGTCCGAGGCCGAGGGCGAGGCGGGGGCGCTGCGGGCCGAGGTGGCGGCTTTGGCCCGGCTTGTCGAACGCGAAGCGGCGAGTGGGCATCAGCTCCTTGATCGGGTCCGGGTAAAAAGCGGCTACGAGGCGGCCTTGGGCGCGGCCTTGGCCGATGATCTGCGCGCGCCGGAGGTGGAGGCCGAGGCCCGGTCCGGCTGGAGCGTGCTGCCCGATTACGCGGCGGTGCAGCCGTTGCCTGCGGGCGTCGAGCCGCTCTCGACCCATGTCGAAGTCCCCGCCGTGCTGCGCCGTCGCATCGCGCAGATCGGGCTCGTGGCCGATGCGGCCGAGGGGGCGCGGCTGCAACCCGCCCTTGCGCCGGGGCAGCGGCTGGTGTCGCTCGCCGGGGATCTGTGGCGCTGGGACGGCTTTCGCGCCGGGGCCGAGGATGCGCCGACGGCGGCGGCGCTGCGGCTGCGCCAGCTCAACCGTCTGGTGGAACTCAAGCGCGATCTGGAAGAGGTTGCGGCCCGGGCTGATGGCGCGCGGCAGGCGCATGAGGCTTTGAGCCGGACCTTGGCCGAAGCAAGTGCTGCCGACGCCCGCGCCCGCGATGCGCGCCGCGCGGCCGATACGCGGCTGGCTGAGGCGGGGCGCAGCTTGAGCCGTGCCGAAGCGGATCGCTCGATTTCCGCGGGCAAGCTGGAAGCGGCGCGGATGGCGGTGAAGCGTTACGGCGATGAGGCCGGATCGGCGCGGCTGGCGCTGGCCGAGGCCGAGGCGCAACTGGCCGCGCTGCCCGATCTGGACGCCGCGCGCGGCGCGGTCGAGGCGATCAAGCTGACGGTGGAAGCCGCGCGGGTGACGATGCTGACCCGCCGCGCGAGCCATGACGAGATCCGCCGCGAGGGCGAGGCAAGGTTGCGGCGGCGGCAAGAGATCACCAAGGAAATCTCGGGCTGGCGGCACCGGCTGGAGACGGCCGAGAAACGCTCGGCCGAACTCGCGTCGCGTCGTGAAGAAGCGGTGGGGGAGCTCGAAGATGCCGCCGCCGCGCCCGAGGAACTGGCGGCGAAGCGCGACGAGTTGAATTCCGCGATCGAGACCGCCGAGGAACGCCGGGCGAAAGCCTCGGATCGGCTGGCTGAGGCCGAGGGTGCCCTGCGTCAGGCGCAGATGGCCGAACGCGATGCCGAACGCGCCGCGGGTGAGGCGCGCGAGGGCAAGGCCCGGGCCGAGGCGCGGCTTGATGCCGCCCGCGAAACGCAAGCCCATGCCGCCGAGCGGATCGAGGAGGCGATGGATCTGACGCCGCAGGCTTTGTTCGACACGCTCGACGCAGATCCGGACAAGATGCCTGCCGCCGAGGCGCTGGAAATCGAGGTCGCGCGGCTCAAACGTGCCCGCGAGGCTTTGGGCGCGGTGAACCTGCGCGCCGAGGAAGACCTGCGCGAGGTGCAGGCCGAACATGACGGGCTGGCGCAGGAAAAGACCGATCTCGAGGAAGCGATCCGCAAGCTGCGCTCGGGCATCGCCGGGCTGAACCGCGAGGGGCGCGAGCGGCTTCTGACGGCTTACGAGCAGGTCAACGAAAGCTTCCGCACCTTGTTCACCCACCTTTTCGGCGGTGGCTCGGCCAGTCTGCAACTGGTCGAAAGCGATGACCCGCTGGAAGCCGGGCTCGAGATCATGTGCCAACCGCCGGGCAAGAAGCTCTCCACCCTCAGCCTGCTGTCCGGTGGGGAACAGACGCTGACCGCAATGGCGCTGATCTTTGCCGTTTTCCTTGCCAACCCGGCACCGATCTGCGTGCTCGACGAGGTGGACGCGCCCTTGGACGATGCCAACGTCACCCGCTTCTGCGACCTGCTCGATGAAATGACCCGCCGCACCGATACGCGGTTTCTGATCATCACCCACCATGCGGTGACGATGAGCCGGATGGACCGGCTTTTCGGCGTGACGATGCAGGAACAGGGCGTCAGCCAGCTGGTCTCGGTCGATCTGAAGAAGGCCGAGCAGCTGGTGGCCTGACGGGGCTTGATGCGGACCCGGCAATCGGACAATCCTTGCCGAAAGGAGGCCAAGATGATCCGTCCGTTCGTTGCCGTTCTTGTCGCGATGCTGGCTGCCCTGCCCGCGCAGGCGCAGGTGATGGCCGATCCGGATGTGGTCGCCGCCTTCCTGCAGGACTACGGTCTGAAGGTTGATCCGGGCAGGGACGATCAGGGCGATCCGATGCTCTCGAGCGAGGTCGATGACACGAAATTCGACGTCTATTTCTACGGCTGCACGCAGACGCGTGATTGCACCTCGGTCGCGTTTTCGGCGGTGTTCCTGACCGAAGAGCCGCTGAAATACGCGATGCTGAACGGCTGGAACAAGAACGCCCGCTTTGGCCGCGCCTATGTCGATGGGGACGGCAATGCGGTGATCGAATATGACGTGAACCTCGACAAGGATGGCGTGGGCGGAAAGAATTTCACCGACACCATCGACATCTGGCGCAGCTTGCTGGATGACTTCCGCAATCACATCAACTGGTAAGGCAAAGATCCCATGGCATCCGCAATCGAAGCCCGTCTGAGCGCGCTCAACATTACGCTTCCCGACGCTCCCGCCCCGGCGGCGAACTACGTGCCCTTCGTGCGCACGGGCAATCAGATCTTCGTCTCGGGGCAGGTCTCCTCGGGGCCGGACGGCTTTATCAAAGGCAAGCTGGGCGCCGACATGAGCGTCGAAGAGGGCGCCGCCGCCGCGCGTCGCTGTGGCCTCGCGCTGATCGCGCAGGCCCGCGCCGCGGTGGGCGATCTCGACAAGGTGAAGCGGGTGGTGAAGCTTGTGGGCTTCGTCAACTCGACTGTTGATTTCACCGACCAGCCCAAGGTGGTGAATGGCTGCTCGGATCTCATGGTCGAGGTCTTCGGCGAGGCCGGCCGTCATGCCCGCTCGGCCGTGTCTGCCGCTTCGCTGCCCTTCGGTGTCGCGGTCGAGATCGAGGCGATCTTCGAGGTGGAATGATGCATCCCCTGCCTGCGGCCTTCCTGACCCGTCCGATCGCGCATCGCGCGTTGCATGACCGTGCCGCCGGGCGGCCCGAGAACAGCCGCGCCGCGGTGCGGGCGGCGGTAGCCGCGGGCTACGCCATCGAGATCGACCTGCAACCCTCGGCCGATGGCGTGCCGATGGTGTTTCACGATTACGATCTGCGGCGGCTGACCGGGGTTCCCGGTCGGCTGCGCGGCCTGACGGCGGCGGAGCTGTCCGAGATCCCGCTTTTGGGCGGCGACGAGGGCATTCCGACGCTGGCCGAGGTGCTGGCAATCGTCGATGGCCGGGTGCCGCTCCTGATCGAGATCAAGGATCAGGACGGGGCGATGGGGCCGGATGTCGGCCCGCTCGAAACCGCGACCGCGCGGGTGCTGGCGGGCTATGCCGGGCCGGTGGCGGTGATGTCCTTCAACCCGAATGCGGTTCTCGCCTTTCATCTGGAGGCGCCCGGGGTGCCGGTCGGTTTGACGACCTCGGCCTATACTGCCGCCGACTGGCCGCTTCTGCCCGCGAGTGTGCGCACGCACCTGGCGGGCATTCCCGATTTCGACCGGGTGGGGGCCTCGTTCATCTCGCATGAGGCGGCCGATCTGGGCGCCCCCCGGGTGGCCGAGCTGAAAGCCAAGGGGGCAACGATCCTGTGCTGGACGATCCGCTCGCCCGAGGCCGAGGCGGAGGCGCGGAAGATCGCGCAAAACATCACCTTCGAGGGCTACACCGCTTGACCCTTTTCCCCCGCGCCCCATCCTTTTGGGAAATGGTGCGGGGGGCCCTTTTTGGAAAGCGTTGAAGTTTCTGTTCTTGCATCGCTTTCAGCGATCCCGGCGGCAGACTGGGACGCCTGCGCCTGCCCGGAAACCGCCGAGGGCGGTCGCCCCTTCGATCCGTTCACCACGCATCGGTTCCTGAGCGCGCTTGAAGACTCGGGCTCGGTCGGGCCGGGCACCGGCTGGACGCCGCATCATCTGGTGGCGCGGCATGCGGGCGCGGTGATCGCCGTCGCCCCCTTTTACCGCAAGAGCCATTCGCAGGGCGAATATGTCTTCGACCATGCCTGGGCCGAGGCCTGGCATCGGGCGGGCGGCAGTTATTATCCGAAGCTTCAGGGCGCCGTGCCCTTCACCCCCGTCACCGGGCGGCGGCTTCTGTGCCGTCCGGGGCAGGAGGACATCGGGCAGGCCGCGCTGTTGCAGGCGATGGCAGAGCTGACGCGGCGGGGCGGCCATTCCTCGGCGCATCTGACCTTCTGCACCGAGGCCGAGGCCGAGGCGGCAACCTCCGAGGGCTGGCTGCATCGCATGGGTGTGCAGTTCCATTGGGAAAACCGCGGCTACGGGTGTTACGAGGACTTCCTCGCCACGCTTGCCTCGCGCAAGCGGAAAGCGCTGCGCAAGGAACGCGACCGGGCGCAGGCTTTTGGCGGCACGATCCGGGCGCTGACCGGCGCGGCGATCGAGGAGCATCACTGGGAAGCGATGTGGGCCTTTTATCAGGATACCGGGGCGCGGAAATGGGGCCGCCCCTATCTGACCCGCGCCTTCTTCGATGCGGTGCATGCGATGCGCGACGAGGTGCTGTTGATCGTGGCCGAGCGGGATGGCCGCGCCGTGGCCGGGGCGCTCAATTTCATCGGGCGGGACACGCTCTATGGCCGCTATTGGGGCTGCCTTGAGGATCACGCCTTCCTGCATTTCGAGCTGTGCTATCATCAGGCGGTCGACTGGGCGATTGCCCAAGGCTTCGCCCGGGTCGAGGCGGGGGCGCAGGGCGAGCACAAGCTGGCGCGCGGGTATCTGCCCGTGGTGACGCATTCGGTGCATCACATCCCGCATCCCGGCTTCCGCCGGGCTGTCGCCGATTATCTGGAACAGGAGCGCGCGGCGGTGGCCGAGGAAGCTGAGGCGCTGGCGGAGCTTGGCCCTTATCGGGAATAAGGGCGTATTTAGTCCAAGAAAAAGCAGCGGGCTTTTCCTGGTCCAAATACGCCCTTGCGAGTTTGGAGTCAGAGCGCCGAGAGCAGGCCTTCGCCTGCCGAGAGTTCGCAGACGCCCGGGCTTTCTTCGCGGTTCAGAACCTTGACGACGCCATCTTCAACGAGCATCGCATAACGGGCCGAGCGGTCGATCAGGCCGACGGGCGGCGCCGAAAACGACATGCCGATCGCCTTGGTGAAGCTCGCCTCGGCGTCGGCCAGCATGGTGATCCCGGCCGCTGTGGCGCCGGTCGCTTCGCCCCAGGCGGCCATCACGAAGGGGTCGTTGACCGAGACGCACAGGATCTCGTCCACGCCCTTGGCATCGAATTTCGGCTTGGTGCGGATGAAGCTCGGGACGTGGGCGGTGGTGCAGACCCCGGTATAGGCGCCCGGAACGGCAAAGATCACCACCTTGCGGCCAGCTGTCAGTGCTGCAAGATCGACCGCCTCGGGGCCATTGGCGCCGATCCTCAGAAGCGTTGCCGCGGGAAGTTTCTCCCCAACCGTCAGTGTCATTGCGTTCTCCCTTGCTTTGCACGGCGTTGCATCAGGGATATAGGGGCGGAAAGGGACATGACCAGAGGAAGATCATGAGCGGCATCGTGATTGTGGGTGGCGGGCAGGCGGCGGCCTCCTTGGCGGCGAAGGCGCGGGCGCTGGGATATGCGGGCGACGTCACCATTCTGGGCGAGGAGCCGGTGGCCCCCTATCAGCGCCCGCCGCTGTCCAAGGCCTATCTTCTGGGCGAGATGCCGCTCGAACGGCTGACGCTCCGCGGCGACGACTGGTATGCGGCGAACCGGGTGACACTTCGGGTGGGCACCAAGGTCACCGGCATCGACCGCGCCGCGAAAGCAGTGCTGATCGGCGACGAGCGGTTGCCCTACGATCATCTGGCGCTGTGCACCGGGGCGGTGCCGCGGCGGCTTCCCCCCAAGTTGGGGGCCGAGGGGCTTGCGGGCATCTACACCCTGCGCGATCTGGCCGATACCGACGCGATGGCCGGTGAATTCGTGGCCGGGCGCAATCTGGTCGTCGTGGGCGGCGGCTACATCGGGCTTGAGGCGGCGGCGGTGGCCAGCAAGCGCGGGCTGACGGCGAAGCTCGTGCATACCCGCGCCCGCATCCTGCGCCGCGTTGCGGGGGTGGAGACCGCGAACGCGATCCGCGAGATGCACCGCGCGCATGGGGTCGAAATTCTGGAAGACATCGGCATCACGCGGGTCTTGGGCGAAGGCCGGGTGAGTGGCGTCGAACTGGCCAATGGTCGCATCCTGCCCGCCGATTTCATCGTTGTCGGCATCGGGGTCGATCCGCGCACCGATCTGGCCGAAGCCGCGGGGCTTGTGATCGACGAGGGGATCGCGGTCGATGACCAGGGCCGCACCTCTGACCCGAGCATCTGGGCGGCGGGCGATTGCGCCGCGCTGCCGGGGCCGGAAGGGCGGATGCGGATCGAATCGGTCGGCAATGCCATCGACATGGGTGAGTTGGTGGCGGAGAACATGCTGGGGGCGGGCAAGGCCTATGCGCCGAAACCCTGGTTCTGGTCGGATCAGTTCGCCTCGAAACTGCAGATCGCGGGGCTTTGCACCGGGCATGACCGGGTGGTGACTCGCACGACCGAGGGGCAATCGTTCTGGTATTTCCGCGACGGCCGTCTGATCGCGGTCGATGCGCTGGATGCGCCGCGCGCCTATATGATCGGCAAGCGGCTGATCGAGGGCGGCAAGTCGGTGACGCCCGAGCAGGTGGCCGAGGCGACGGATCTGAAGGCGTTGATGGCATGAGAATCATCGGCGGCGAGCGGCGTGGGCTGAAACTGACCGAGGTGGGCGAGGGCGACATCGGCGCGCATCTGCGCCCCACCACCGACCGGGTGCGCGAGAGCATCTTCAACCTCTTGATCAACGGCACCCATGGCAACCCGATCCCGGGGGCGCGGGTGCTGGATCTGTTTGCGGGCACCGGCGCGCTGGGGCTTGAAGCGCTTTCCCGCGGCGCGGCCCGGGTGGCCTTTGTCGATGACGGCACGGCAGCGCGGGTGCTGTTGCGCAAGAATGTCGAGTTGATGCGAGCGATGGGCGTGACCGACATCTGGCGCCGCGATGCGACGAACATGGGGCCTTGCCGCGGTGCGGGGTATGGGCTGATCTTCCTTGATCCGCCCTATGGCATGGGGCTCGGGGAAAAGGCGCTTGCCTCCTGTCTGGCGCATGGATGGATCGCCCCGGGTGCGATGGTGGTGTGGGAGGAAAACACGGCCCCCATCGTTCCCGCACCGCTCGAACAGATCGACCAGCGCCGCTATGGCGACACGATCGTGACCCTGGCGCGGATGCCGGCATGAGCGTGAAAGCCGTTCTGTTCGACTGCGACGGCGTGCTTGTCGACAGCGAGCCGATGACCTTTCTGGCGCTGCAGGAAGACTTGGCTGCGCATGGATTGCCTCTGACGATTCCGCAGATGGAAACGATGTTTCTGGGCGGCACGCTTGAACGCGTGCGGCAGGTGGCCAATGACATGGGCGCGGGGCTGGCGCCGGACTGGTGCGACAGCTTCTACGCCCGGCTTTACGCGATGCTGCGCGACCGGGCGGAACTGATGCCGGGGGTCGAGGCGCTGCTGGATCAGCTTGACGCGGCGGGGATTCCCTATGCCGTCGGCTCGAACGGGCGGCGCGCGAAAATGGAGGCGAGCCTTGGCCGTCATCCGGCGCTTTGGGCGCGCCTGCAGGATCGGCTCTTTTCCGGGCAGGATCTGGGCTGCCCGAAACCGGCCCCCGATCTTTACCTGCATGCGGCAGCGTTCCTTGGGGTGAAGCCCGAGCATTGTGTGGTGGTCGAGGACAGCGGCCCGGGCGCGATGGCGGCGAAATCGGCCGGGATGCGCTGCCTTGGCTATGCGCCGCAGGGCCATGCTGACGCGCTCATAGCCGCCGGGGCCGAGATCTTCACCGATCTGAATGACATTCCGAAGCTGATCGGCCTTGCCTGAGGCCGATCGCACAGCATCAAAGGAATCGCAGGACGCAAAGAAAAAGACCGCCGAGTTTCCTCAGCGGCCTTTTGAACTGCTCGAAGGCGGCTTCAGCCCTGACGGGCCTTGAAGCGCTTCTGCGTCTTGTTGATCACGTAGACGCGGCCTTTACGGCGCACGATCTGGCAATCGCGATGACGCTGCTTGAGCGAGCGGAGCGAGTTGCGGACCTTCATCGGTCTTCTCCTGTTCGCGGCGACGTGCGCCTTGAAAACGAATGCCCCCGAAGGGGCGGTGAATGGTGGGCGGTACTGGGATCGAACCAGTGACCCCTACGATGTCAACGTAGTGCTCTACCGCTGAGCTAACCGCCCGGAAACTTTCGCCGTTTGCCGCTGCCTTCTTTCCCGAAGCAAAGAACGTGGCCGCAACCGCGTCGGTCTGGGGGTCTATAAAAGGAGTCGTTCCGGCTTTCAAGGCCCTTTTGGCACGAAAAGAAATCGGTGTAATCTTTCTTCAGAAGGAGCCCCCATGCCCGAGCGTCCCGCATCGATCCAGCCCTACCGGCTGCACCTGCCCGAGATCGTGACCTCGGGGGTGGTCTTTGCCTCCCCGCATTCGGGCCGGTTCTATCCGGCCGACTTTACACGTCGGGCCCAGCTGGACCTTTTGCGGCTGCGCTCCTCCGAGGATGCCTTTGTGGAAAGGCTTCTGACGCAAGTTCCGCTGGCGGGGGCGACCCTTCTTGAGGCGGTTTATCCCCGCGCCTATGTCGATCTGAACCGCGCCGAAGACGAGCTGGATCCGGCTCTGATCGAGGGCGTGGCCCGTGGGTCGGGGGGGGCGCGGGTGGCGACGGGGCTGGGGGTGATTCCCCGAGTCGTCGCCGGTGGGCGTGAGATTTTCCGCGGCAAGATCACCCGCGCCGAGGCCGAGGACCGGCTGGCGCGAATCTGGCGGCCCTATCACAGTCAGTTGACCGCGCTCCTGCAGGAACGACGTGCCCGATTCGGTCGCGCGATTCTCTTCGACGTCCATTCGATGCCAAGCGAGGCCGCCAGCCTGCGCGGTCAGGGGCCCGATATCGTGCTGGGCGACCGCTTCGGCGCCTCGGCCCGGCCAGAGACGATTCTGGCCGTTGAACATGCCTTCCGCCGCGCCGGGCTGCGTGTGGCGCGCAACAGCCCCTTTGCGGGCGCCTATGTCGTGCAGCGCTACGGCCGCCCCGCCGAAGGGCTTGAGGTGGTGCAGGTTGAAATCGCCCGGGCGCTTTACATGGACGAGGACTTCATTGAGCCGCTTTCCCAGTTCGAGCGATTCGCGCGCCGGATCGGGGCGGTCTTTGCCGAGCTGGCCGATCTTGTGCGCGGCGACGCGCGGATGGCGGCGGAATAATCAGCCCTTGGTCAGGCCGCGGCCAAGCCGGATCGCATCGGACCCGAATTTCGCCCGGATCGCATCGGCCGCCCGTTCGGCTGCCGCGCGCGTCGTGGCCTGCGGATCGAGCAGATCGCCCACCGGATCGCGGCCGCCTGCCGGGCCAAGGTCGGAATAGCCTGCGCCGATCAGCCGGAACGGCCCCGGCTCGGGCAGGGCCATCAGCAGCGCCTGCGTCGCGCGAAAGAGCGTATCGGCCAGCTGCGAGGGTTCCTCGAGCTTCACCTGACGGCTCAGCGCGGAAAAATCCGCCCGCCGCAGCTTCAGCACGGCCGTGCGCCCTTCAAGCCCCTTCGCCTTCATCCGCGCGGCGGCCTTTTCGCACATCGTCCACAAGATGTCCTGCAACCGGTCGCGGTCGGCGATGTCGGTGTCGAAGGTGGTTTCGTGCGAGACCGACTTGATTTCGGCATCGGGCACGACGCGGCGCTGGTCGAGGCCCTGTGCCAGGTCGTAAAGCCGCAAGCCCGTCGCGCCGAAGCGGCTTTCGAGCGCGCCCGGGCCGACGCGGCGGATATCGGCCAGACTGCGCAACCCGGCCCGGGCGAGCGCCGCCCGCGTCGCCTCGCCCACGCCCCAGAGGATCGAAGCGGGCTTGTCGCGCAGGAACTCCTCGGTCTCGGCCTGCCCGATCACCGAAAAGCCGCGCGGCTTGTCGAGGTCCGAGGCGATCTTCGCCAGAAACTTGTTGTGCGACAGCCCGACCGAGGCGGTGACGCCGATCTCGGTCTCGATCTCGCGGATCACCCGGGCCAGGCTGACCGCCGGGGGCGCATGGTGCAGACGGGCGGTGCCGGTCAGATCGAGGAAGGCTTCATCGAGCGAAAGCGGTTCGACGAGCGGCGTGAGGGCGGCGAATTTCGCCCGGATCAGCGCCGAGACCTCGGCATAGCGGTCCTTGCGCGGGCGCAGCACGACTGCCTCGGGGCAAAGCTTCATCGCCTGAAACATCGGCATGGCAGAGCGGACCCCGGCGATGCGGGCGATATAGCAGCAGGTGGTGACGACCCCGCGCGTGCCGCCGCCGACGATCAGCGGCTTGTCGGCCAGGCTCGGGTCATCAAGCTTTTCCACGGAAGCATAGAAGCTGTCGCAATCGATATGGGCGACGGAGAGGCTGAAAAGTTCGGCATGACGCAGCATGCGTGGACGGCCGCAGCGCGGGCAGCGTGCGGGAGAGGTGTCGAAGGTCGCAAGGCAATCACGGCAGAGCGCGGGCATGATGATCGATCCTAACGCAGGACCCGGCCGTGGGGGAGGGGGCGCCGCCCCCTCTTTTGGCTGCGCCAAAATTCACCCCCGAGATATTTGAGGCAAGATAAAGGGCCATGCTCTTACCTTGCCGCAAATATCTCGGGGGGAGCGAAGCGGGGGGCAGAGCCCCCCCACTCCCGTATCAGTTCAGCACCCGGGTTTCGGTCTGGGCGCGCTGGCTGGCCGAGACCTTGCCGCCCACCACCAGTCCATCGAGACCGGCGGTCACCTTGACCTCGTCGCCGTCCTTCACCTCGCCCGCGAGGATCAGCTCGGCCAGCGGGTCTTGCAACGCGCGCTGGATCACCCGTTTCAGCGGCCGGGCGCCGAAGACCGGATCGTAGCCCTCGTCGGCGAGCCATTTCAGCGCTGCCTCGTCGAGCGCGAGGCTGATCTTCCGCGCCGCAAGACGTTTTTCGAGCCGCTTGAGCTGGATCGTCACGATCCCGTCCATGTTGTCGCGCGTCAGCCGGTCGAAGATCACCATCTCGTCCAGACGGTTCAGGAATTCGGGGCGGAAATGCATCCGCACCGCCTCCATCACCTCGGCCTTGGCCTCGGCCGCATCCGAGCCCTCGGGCAGGCGGCTGAGCGCCTGCGACCCGAGGTTCGAAGTCAGCACGATCAGCGTCTGCTTGAAATCGACGGTGCGGCCCTGACCATCGGTCAGCACGCCGTCGTCGAGCACTTGCAACAGCACGTTGAAGACGTCCGGGTGCGCCTTTTCCACCTCGTCGAACAGAACCACCTGATAGGGGCGGCGCCGCACGGCTTCGGTCAGCACGCCGCCCTCATCGTAGCCGACATAGCCGGGCGGGGCGCCGATCAGCCGGGCCACGGAGTGTTTCTCCATGAATTCCGACATGTCGATCCGCACCATCGCGGCATCGTCGTCGAAAAGATAGTTGGCGACCGCCTTCGTCAGTTCGGTCTTGCCCACCCCGGTCGGGCCAAGGAAGAGGAACGAGCCCAAGGGCCGCCCCTCGTCGTTCAGCCCGGCGCGGGCACGGCGCACGGCATTGGCCACTGCGGTGATCGCCGCATCCTGCCCGATCACCCGGTTGTGGAGCTCGTCCTCCATCTTCAAGAGCTTCTCGCGCTCGCCTTCGAGCATCTTCGAGGTCGGGATGCCGGTCCAGCGTTCCACCACCTCGGCGATCTGCTCGGGGCGGACGGCCTCTTCGACCATCTTGCCCTCGGCCACCGTCTCGGCCTCGGTCAGCACCTTTTCCAGTTCCGGGATCTTGCCGTATTGCAGCTCGCCCGCCTTCGCGAAGTTCCCCTCGCGTTTTGCCTGTTCAAGCGCCGCCCGGGCCTGTTCCAGCTGTTCCTTGACCGAGCGCGAGGCTTCGAGCATGTCGCGTTCCGACTGCCATTTGGCGGTCATCACGGCGGAACGCTCCATCACCTCGGCCAGATCCTTTTCCAGCTTCTCGAGCCGGTCTTTCGACGCTGCATCTTCCTCGCGTTTCAGCGCCTCGGCCTCGATCTGCATCTGCAAGATCTGACGATCCAGCGCGTCCAGTTCCTCGGGCTTGCTGTCGACTTCCATCCGCAGACGCGACGCCGCCTCGTCCACAAGGTCGATCGCCTTGTCGGGCAGGAAGCGGTCCGTGATGTAACGGTGCGACAGCGTCGCCGCCGCGACGAGCGCCGAATCGGAGATCTTCACGCCGTGGTGGAGTTCGTATTTCTCCTTGATGCCGCGCAGGATCGAGATCGTGTCCTCGACCGTCGGTTCGCTCACCATCACCGGCTGGAACCGCCGCGCGAGAGCCGCGTCCTTTTCCACATATTTGCGGTATTCGTCGAGCGTGGTGGCGCCGACGCAATGCAACTCGCCCCGCGCCAAGGCCGGTTTGATCAGGTTCGCCGCATCCATCGCGCCTTCGGATTTGCCCGCGCCGACCAGCGTGTGCATCTCGTCGATGAAAAGGATGATCTCGCCCGCCGCCGCTTCGATTTCCTTCAAGATCGCCTTCAGCCGTTCTTCGAATTCACCGCGGTATTTCGCCCCGGCAATCAGCGCGCCCATGTCGAGTGCCAGGAGCTTCTTGTTGCGCAGGCTCTCAGGCACGTCACCATTGATGATGCGCAGCGCCAGCCCCTCGGCGATGGCGGTTTTCCCGACGCCGGGTTCGCCGATCAGCACCGGGTTGTTCTTGGTGCGCCGCGACAGCACCTGCATCGTGCGGCGGATTTCATCATCGCGCCCGATGATGGGGTCGATCTTGCCTTCCTCGGCCGCCGCGGTCAGGTCGCGGGCATATTTCTTCAGCGCATCATAGCCTTGTTCAGCATTGGCGCTGTCGGCGGTGCGGCCCTTGCGGATGTCGTTGATCGCAGTGTTCAGCTTTTGCGCCGTCACCGCGCCCGCATCCAGCGCATCCTTGGCCTTCGTGTTCACCATCGCCAGCGCCATCAGCATCCGCTCGACGGGAACGAAGCTGTCGCCCGCTTTCGTCGCCAGTTTCTCGGCCTCGTCGAGCACGCGCACCAGCGCCTGTTCGACATAGACCTGCCCGTCGCCGCCCGAGACTTTCGGCAGTTTCGAGACGTAAAGATCGACGGTTTCCTGCACCCGGGCGGGCTCGCCCCCGGCGCGCTTGATCAGATTGGCCGAGAGCCCCTGATCGTCATCCATCAGCGCCTTCAGAAGATGCTCGGGCACCACCCGCTGATGGCCCTCGCGCATCGCAATCGTCTGCGCCGCCTGCAGGAAGCCGCGCGACCGTTCCGTGAACTTTTCCATGTTCATCGGGTTTCTCCTCATCAAGCCCCCGAGGCCTTGGCGCCCACCATGGCACGCCGTTCCCGGGTCTTGATGCAAAGGTGGTCGAGCGTTTTGGCCGGTTCAAGAGGGGCCCGGGGCGATGAAAAAAATTTCGCTGGCGCGATCTTGGAAACCATTCGCCAAGACTTCACGTTCATCCTGAAGGCTCCATAGGCGAGGTCACCCCATGCACCAAGTTGCCGTCCGCATCGCGCATCTGATCTACAACGCCGCGCTTCGCCAGTTCGAAGCGGTGGTGGAGTTCTTCTCTCCCGGACTGCCGCAGCCGATGCGGGTGCCGGTCCGGGTTCAGGCCGCCCCCGACATGGGGCACCGACGTCTGGTCCGGGCGCTGACCCATGAAGCGCGGCGGCGCGGCGGGATCTATTGATCCAATTCGCTTGACCGCTTCCGGCATCAGGGGCAAAACCCCGGCGTTTGCACCGCTGGAGGGCTGCCATGACCGATCTTCTTCCCGCCGATGATCGCCTGATCGTTGCGATGGATGTGCCGAATGCCCTTGCGGGGCTGGAACTCGCCCAAAAGCTGGGCGACAGCGTCAGCTTCTACAAGATCGGCCTTGGCATGCTGACCGGCGGTGGCCTTGCGCTGGCGAACGAACTCAAGGACGAACACGGCAAGAAGATCTTTCTCGACATGAAGCTGTTCGATATCGGGGCGACGGTCGAAGCCGCGGTGAGGGGCCTTGCGCAATTTGATCTTGATTTTCTGACCGTGCATGGCGACCCCCATGTGGTGCGTGCGGCGAAACAGGGGGCCGCGGGTAAGGATCTTAAAATTCTCGCCGTCACCATCCTGACCTCGCTTGATCGCGCCGACCTTGATGCCGCGCTGATCCGTGACGGCGCCGTGGCCGATCTGGTGGTCGAGCGTGCCGGGCGGGCCTTCTTGGCGGGCGCGGATGGCGTCATCGCTAGCCCTCAGGAAGCGGCGCTGATCCGGGCGCTGCCCGAGGCGGCGGGCAAGCTCATCGTTACCCCGGGCGTGCGTCCGGCGGGTGCCGCGCTTGGCGATCAAAAACGGGTCGAAACCCCTGCTTCGGCTCTGAAGGCCGGGGCCGATCATCTGGTCGTAGGCCGTCCGATCTGGCAGGCCGCCGATCCGCAGGCGGCGGCGCAGGCGATCCTGCGCGAGATCGCCAAAGTCTGATGTCGCAGGCGCAGAAACGAAAACGGCGGCTCCGACCGGGCCGCCGTTTTCGTGCATGATGTGACGCATGTCACTGATGAGTGGAGGCTTCCGCCGCCCCAGCCCCGTGTCCAAGACCCATCGGCTGGGCGAAGGAGAGCCAGGCAACAAGCCCGACAAGACAAACGGTTACGCTAACAAGGAAGTATTTGAAGCTTTTCGCTTCTTGCGGGAAATCATCATACATTTCATCTCTCCTGATTTGCCACCTGCGTCTCTACGCCGCAGCAGGTGAGTCGTCCATAACCTAGATCAATTCCAGATCCTGAATGTAATGATTTTCTCAGTTTTCGTTGATGTCGCGGTCCCAGATCCGGGTCTGGCCCGAGCGCACTCCGGCCAGCTTTCGGGCGATCAACCAGACCGCGACGGCCGCGACCGTCATCACGAGAATCAGCGCAGGCAGCGACCCGCCCAGAAACCCGAGCCAGAGCAACCCGGCCACCAGAAGCGCCCCGACCGCAAAGCCCAGCAGGAAAAAGCCGGGCAACAGCATCTCTGCCCCGCCCATCACCGCTGCCGCCACCACCCAGACCCAGGGTTCCTGCCACCACATGATCATTTCTTCCACATCTTGAAGGCTTCGCCAAAGGCCTCGAGCGCCGAAGTGGGCAGAAGCACCGTTTGCTTGCCGTTGCCCGCCGCGACCTTGGCCACGGCTTCGACCTGTTTCAGCGCCACCTGATATTGTGCCGCCTCGATGCCGTTCTTGGCGATCGCTTCGGCAATCACCGACGTCGCAAAAGCCTCGGCCTCGGCGGTGATGCGGATCGCCTTGGCGGCCTGTTCGGCGGCGTAAAGATCGGCATCGGCCGCGAGTTCGACCGCGCGCTTGCGCCCCTCGGCCTCCATCACCTGCGCGCGCCGGGCACGTTCGGCGTTCAGCTGCTGCAGCATCGCCGCCCGGGTGGCCTCGTCGAGGTTCACATCCAGAATCTCGGTCCGCGTCACCTCGATCCCCCAGTCATCGACCACATTCGCCACGTTGTCGCGAATATGGGTAATCAGTTGCGAGCGGTTCGACTGCACCGTATCGAGTTCCATCTGCCCGATCTGCGAGCGCACGATCCCGGCAACGGTGGTGGCGATGGCGGCGTCGATATCGCGGATGCGGTAGACGGTCTTTTCCGGCTCGATCACGCGGTAAAAGACCGAGGTATCGACCTGCACCAGCACGTTGTCGGCGGTGATCGCATCCTGCCGCGTCGTCGGCAGCTGGCGTTCCAGCACCGAGACCTTGTGCGCCACGCGGTCAAGGAAGGGGATGATGAAGTTGATGCCGGGTCCGAGCACGGCGCGCAACCGGCCGAAACGTTCGACCACGTGTTTCTCGGATTGCGGAACGATCCGAACACCCAGAAAGATCGACAGAATCAGGAAAAAAGCGACCGCGAGCATGATCGCGTTACCACCGATGAAATCAGCAGGCGTGAAGGGGTCCATGGGAGCCTCCGGTTTGAAACTGGCTCCAATATGGGGGTGCGAAGCCGGGCTGGGAAGGGCTCAGTGCTCGGGAACGAGTTTCAACCCGACCAGAACGGCGACGACGACGACGGCCCAGCCACCCGGGCGGCTCATCAGCCAGATGCCGATCGCCAGAAGCGACCAGATCAGCCGCAGCGAGGCGGTGCCCGCAAAGCCGAGAAAGGGGCCCCACATCTAGCGGCGCCCCCAGTTCTGCCACACCCAGATCAGTGCCATCGCGCCAAGGACGGCGCCGACGAAGCCCGCCATCAGCCCCATGATCGAGATCAGGAAGCGCAGGATGAAGCCGCCGATCAGCGCGCCGAAGATGCCAAGCGCGATCGTCGTGGGAATGTCGGTGTTGATCTTCATCAGCCGCGTCGCCAGGTAGCCGGCGGCGGTGCCGATGATCAGAAAGGTGATGATGGGCATGGGAGCCTCCCGTTCACGCCCGCGCAATATGGGTGCGGGGCGGGCGGTTGGAAAGGCCCCCTCCCGCGCCTTCAGAACAATGTCGCGGTTTATTGCAGGTCGGCAAAGGCCTGTTTCAGCCGGTTGGCGGCCTCGACCACCCGCGCCCGCGGCGTCGCAAGGTTGAAGCGCAGGCAACCGTCACCGCCGAGCCCGAAGGTGGCGCCGTGGTTGGCGGCGATCTTCGCGGTCTTCTCGACGCGGGCGATGAATTCGGGCGTGGCCATGCCGGTGCCCGAGAAATCGACCCAGGCGAGATAGGTCGCCTCCAGCGGCATCGATTTCACCCCGGGGATGGTGTTGACGATCGCATCGAAGGCCTGCCGGTTGCCGTCCAGATAGGTGTTCAGCGCATCGACCCAGGCCGCGCCCTCGGGCGAATAGGCGGCGGTGGCCATCGCGATGCCGAAGCTGTTCGGCGAAATGCCCATCGCGGCCATGGTGGCCCCGAACCGCGCCCGCAGCGCCGGATCGGCGATGATGACATTGCCCGAATGCGCGCCCGCGATGTTGAAGGTCTTGGTCGTCGCCGTCATCATCACCACCGGCTGATCGGGGGCGGCGACGGCCATCGGGATATGCGAGTGGCCGGGCATCACCAGATCATGGTGGATATCGTCCGAGACGAGGATCAGGTTGTGGCGCTTGGCAAATTCGGCGGTGGCTTTCAGCTCTTCGGCCGTCCAGACGCGCCCGCCCGGATTGTGCGGCGAGCACAGGATCAGCATCTTCGCCGTCCCGTCCATCTGTGCGTCCCAGGCGTCGAAGTCCATTTCATAGCGGCCCGCGACCGTCTTCAGCGGGCATTCGACGACCTTGCGCCCCGAGGCGCGGATGACGCGGGCGAAGGCGTGATAGACCGGGCTCATCAGAACGACGCCATCGCCGGGTTGGGTGAAGGCCTGCAGGCACAGCGCCGTGCCGTTCACCAGCCCATGCGTGGTGAAGATCCACTCGGGCTCGACCGTCCAGCCGTGCCGGGTCGCCATCCACCATTGAATGGCTGCTTGATAGGCGCGTTCATCGCCCCAATAGCCATAGACGCCTTGGCTCATCAGCGTCGACAGCGCGTCCTGCACCGCTTGCGGCGGGCGGAAATCCATGTCCGCCACCCACATCGCGATACCTTCCTGCGGGGAAACGCCGTACAGGCTTTCCATGCAGTCCCATTTCACCGAATGGGTGCCGATGCGGTCGATGACTTCGTCGAAGTCGGGAAGGCGGGTCATGGCAGGCTCCTGAGCGTATCGCAGGTTTTGGGGTATCGTTCTTGATGCGATTGATATTCCGGTCCAACGTTCCATGGAAGATGAAAAAACTGGAACATCCTCCTGAAAATTTGCCATTTAGCAGAACGACCCTGCGCGCAAAGGTCGCCATTGCGTGACTGGCCCGCATCCAATAAAAAATGCGCATGACAACGCGACCCATCCTGATCCATCCCGATCCCCGGCTCAAGAAGCTTTGCGACCCGGTCGCAGCGCTTGATGACACCATTCGCCAGCTGGCCGACGACATGCTGGAAACCATGTATGACGCCCCCGGTGTCGGCATGGCCGCGCCGCAGATCGGCGTTATGTCCCGCGTCTTCGTGATGGATTGCGCCAAGGAAAAAAGCGGCTTCCCCGAGCCGATGGTGATGATCAATCCGGAAATCACCTGGGTCTCCGAAGAAAAGAATGTGCACGAGGAAGGCTGCCTGTCGCTTCCCGAGCAATATGCCGACGTGACCCGCCCGAAAGAGGTGCGGATGCGCTGGCTGGGGCTGGATGGCCAAACGCATGAGGAACAGTTCGACGGGCTCTGGGCGACCTGCGCGCAGCATGAACTTGATCACCTCAACGGCAAGCTCTTCATCGATCATCTGGGCCCGCTGAAGCGGCAGATGGTCACCCGCAAGCTGGAAAAGCTGAAGCGGGAATGGGCGCGTGAGGGTCGGGCGTAAGTGGCCGTCCGTCCCTTTATCCGCTTTGACGACAAGCGGTTGCACACCGCGGCCGCGCCGGTCGAGGCGATCACCGACGAGATCCGCGCGATCTGGGCTGACATGGTCGACACGATGGAAGCGATGCCCGGTCAGGGTGTCGGTCTGGCGGCGCCGCAGATCGGGGTGATGCTGCGGCTGGCCGTCGTCGATGCTTCCGAAGCACGGGGGCAGGCGATCCTGATGGCCAATCCCGAGGTGCTGCATGCCTCGGGCCAGATGCGCGAGCATGACGAGGCAAGCCCGAACCTGCCCGGCGTCTGGGCGACGATTTCGCGGCCCCGCGCCGTGACGGTGCGGTTCCTGAACGCTGCGGGCGAGATCGAGGAGCGTGACTTCGTGCACCTCTGGGCGACCTCGGTGCAACACCAGATCGACCATCTGAACGGCAAGACCTATGTCGATCACCTCAGCATGCTCAAACGCAAGATGCTGGTGGCGAAATCGGCCAAATTCGCGAAGAAACCCTGATGCGCGTCATCTTCATGGGAACGCCCGAGTTTTCGGTGCCGGTGCTGGAGGCTTTGGCCGCGCAGCACGAGGTTGTGGCGGTTTACAGCCAGCCGCCCCGGCCCGCCGGGCGTGGCAAGGCGCTGCGGCCCTCGCCGGTGCAGGCGCGGGCCGAGGCGCTGGGTCTGCCCGTGCGCCATCCCTTAAACTTCAAGGCCACTGAGGATCGCGAGGCTTTCGCCGCGCTTGATGCCGATATTGCCGTCGTCGTCGCCTATGGGCTGATCCTGCCGCAGGCGATTCTCGATGCGCCGAAACGCGGCTGTCTGAACATCCATGCCTCGCTTCTGCCGCGCTGGCGCGGGGCTGCGCCGATTCACCGGGCGATCCTCGCGGGCGATGCGGAAACCGGTATCTGCATCATGCAGATGGAGGCGGGGCTCGATACCGGCCCGGTGCTGCTGCGCGACGTGCTGGCGATCGGTGCGACCGAGACGACGGGCGAGCTGCATGATCGGCTGAGCGCGATGGGCGCGCGGATGATCTGCGACGCGCTTGATCGGCTCGACAGCCTGACCCCTGCGGTGCAGCCCGAGGCGGGCGTCACCTATGCCGCCAAGATCGACAAGGCCGAGGCCAAGATCGACTGGTCCCGCCCGGCTTCCGAACTGGTGCGGCTGGTGAACGGACTTTCGCCCTTTCCGGGCGCCTGGTGCGAGGTCGCGGGCGAGCGGGTGAAACTGCTGCGCGCCGAATCGGTCGAGGGCAGCGGTGACGCCGGAACCGTGTTGCAGGGGTTCGACATCGCCTGCGGGACGGGGGCGCTGCGGGTGCTGCAAGCGCAGCGAGAGGGCAAGAAACCGATGCCCTCCGCCGAAATTCTCAAAGGTCTGGTGCTGCCCGCGCGGCTGTGACGCTTATGCGGGGGGCATGTAGCCCAGTGGTGTGCGGTCTTCGCGTTCGAAATCGAGCGCGGGGCCATGGCGCACCGGGGTTTCGCGCTTCGTCGAGCAGATGAGTTCGAATCCATCGACATCGGCTGCGACGATCAGCGCAGTAGCTACCGGGCGTTCGCCGTCAAAGATCTGCACATGCCCGCGCAGGTTGGTGACCTGAGTCGCGTCAAGCGAGAAGCCGCCCGACCAGCGTTTCAGGATCGGCCAGACGCGGCCGTCGGCGTGAACGCTCAGGCGCGCGGGGCGTTTGCTTTCTCGCCGGGTCGCCTCTCGCAAACCGGCCAGGATCTCTTTCGACAGGAACTCCATCTTACCCTCCAGCGGGCACCCCTCCCTGGGCAACCCTCGTGCCAAGTGTGTGATGTGATGCGTAAAAATCAAGTGAATACCGTATGTCACTCCGCTGACGTATCGTAAACGCAACGCCCGGTTGCTCCGTGCGCTGCCGCCGACTACCCTGCGGCAACATCATTTTCGGAGCAACCGATGCGTTCCCAGCTTGCTGCCCTTTGTCTGAGCCTTTCGCTGCCTCTTGCCGCTCATGCCGAGTGCGGCGGCGATTTCGCAAGCTTCGTCGCGGGGTTGAAGGCTGAGGCGCAACGCAACGGGCTTTCGGCGGCACAGGCTGATTCGTTTTTCGCCGGGGTTCGGCAGGACGGAAAGGTGCTCAAGGCTGACCGGGCGCAGGGGGTGTTCCGGAAAAGCTTTCTCGATTTTCAGGCCTCGGTGATCTCGAAGAACCGGCTGCAGACTGGTGCGGCGATGGCGCAGAAATATGCCTCGGTCTTCAACGCGGCCGAGCGTCAATATGGCGTCTCGCGCGGGGTGCTGCTGGCGTTCTGGGCGCTGGAGACCGATTTCGGCAAGGTGCAGGGCGATTTCAACACCCGCGATGCGCTGGTGACGCTGGCGCATGACTGCCGCCGTCCGCAGCTGTTCCGTCCGCAGGTGATGGCCGCAGCCGAGCTTTACGCGCGGGGTGATTTCGACCCTAAGCGCACCATCGGCGCCTGGGCGGGCGAGATCGGGCAGGTGCAGATGCTGCCTGCGGATATCCTGCGCAATGGCGTCGATGGCGATGGCGACGGGCATGTGAACCTGAAGGGATCAAGCGCCGATGCGCTGATGTCCGGGGCGCGGATGATCGCGTCGATGGGCTGGCGGCCGGGCGAGCCTTGGCTGCAGGAAATCATCGTGCCCGATCGGATGGACTGGGCGCAGACCGGGCTGAACCATAGCCTGTCGACCCGGGATTGGGCGCAGATGGGGGTGGTGCCGCGCTCGGGCCAGTTTGCCGGGGCCGAGGGATCGGTGCTGCTGCCGATGGGGCGCAAGGGACCGGCCTTCCTCGCTTATCCGAATTTCAAGGTTCTGTTCGAATGGAACCAGAGCTTTGTTTACGTCACCACTGCCGCCTATTTCGCGACGCGGCTGGAGGGCGCCCCGCGCATCGATCCGCGCAACGCCGAGCCGGGGCTTGGGCCTGCGCAGATGAAGGCGTTGCAGGCGCGGCTGCAGGCGCTTGGCCATGACGTCGGGCCGATCGACGGCATTCTGGGCGAGAAGACCCGCGAGGCGGTGCAGGCCGAGCAGAGCCGCCTTGGCCTGCCGGCGGATGCCTGGCCCACGGCGGCGCTGCTTTCGGCCCTGTGATCAGTTCTCGCGGAAAGCGCGCGCGAAGTAATCGGTGAAGGGCTTCGTCAGATAGCGCAGCGGGCTGCGGTCGCCGGTACGGATATAGACCTCGGCGGGCATGCCCGGCAGCAATTGCAGATCGCCCAGCTTTTGCACCTCGCCCGGGTTCAACATCACCTCGGCGCGGAAGTAGGAGGCTTTCGAGGCTTCATCGACCAGCGCATCGGCCGAGATCTTCGTCACCTGACCGAAAAGCTCGGGCGTCGTGCGGCTGGCGAAGGCCGGGAAGCGCAGCGCGACCGGCTGACCGACCCGCACCTCGTCGACGTTGATCGGCGAGATTTTCGCGGCGATCACCAGCGGCCGATCCTGCGGCACGATGTAAAGCACCGGCTCCGCGGCGCGGATCACCGACCGCGGTGTCGTCACCGTCATCGCATAGACGATCCCGGCAACGGGGGCACGCAGATCCAGCCGCTCGATCTTTTCGGTCAGCGACCGGCGCCGCTCGGCCAGTTCAAGTTCGCGGTAGCCGATGTCGCGCAGCTCGCTTTCCGCATCCTCGCGCCGCTGCGAGGTCAACCGCAGCGCTTCCAGATCGAGTTCGGTCACCTTGCCTTCGGCTTGCGCCTTCTGGGCCAGCAGCTCCCCGACCTGACCGGCCAGATTGGCGGCCTCGCGCTCCAGCGCCAGAACCCGGCTGGCTTGAGCCAGACCCTTTGCCAGCAGCCCGCGCTGGTCAGTCAATTCCTGTTCGATCAGCTGTTGCTGACGCTGGATCGCGACGCGCTGCGCTTCGATCCCTTCGATCTGGGACTGAGTCTGATCGCGGCGCTTGGCCACCTGATCGAGCGACTTGCGCAGGGTCTGCGCCCGCGCCTCGAAGAGCCGTTGTTGCCCGTCGACGAGTTCCGCGACATCGGGCCGGGTCTTCGCCGCCTCGACCAGCTCGTTGTGAAAGTGAATTTGCGGCGCATCGACTCGCTCGGCTTCAAGCCGCCCGCGCCGCGCCAGAAGCTCGAAGAACTGCCCTTCGACGATCGACCGTTCCGACCGGTCGAGATCGCCGTCAAGACGGATCAGCACCTGTCCGGCCTCGACCTTGTCCCCCTCGTGCACATTGATTTCGGCCACGACCCCGCCATCGGGGTGCTGCACCACCTGCCGGTGTTGATCGACCTCGATCTGGCCCGAGGCGACAACCGCCCCGGCAATCGAGGAGACGACGGACCAGACGCCGAAGCCGCCAAGCAGCACCGCGAGCGTGATATAGCCCAGAAGCAGCGCCGTGCGGGGCGAGATCCGGCCATCGGACCGGGCCCCGCCGATCTGCCCGACCGGGACGGCCGGTTTCGGGAAGCTGTTCACCGCGGCCTGCAGTCCGGTGGGCTCGGGGGGCGCCACGGCACCCGTGCGCTGCGGAATCGCCTTGCGCATCAAAGCGGCGGCGTCCGGGCTGTCGCTTTCGCCCTCGGTTCCGGATGTCGGCTTGCGGGTCATGCCACTCCTCCCGGTCCGGCGCTGCGGGTCAGGTCGGCCGCATTCTGCACCATCGCTTTCAATACGTCTTCGCGCGGCCCGAAGGCCCGGCGCATCCCCGATTCCAGCACCAGCAGCGTATCGCATTCGGCAATCGCCGCCGGACGGTGCGCCATGATCAACACGGCGCCGCCTGCGGCCTTCATGCCGCGCACGGCGGTGTTGAGCGCGATCGAGCCTTCGTTGTCGAGGTTCGCATTCGGTTCATCGAGCACCAGAAGCACCGGATTGCCGTAAAGCGCCCGGGCCAGGCCGATGCGCTGGATCTGTCCGCCCGAAAGTCGTCCGCCTGCCTGCGACACCTTGGTGTCGTAGCCCTCGGGCAAATCTAGGATCAACTGATGCGCCGCCGCCCGTTTTGCGGCATCGACGATCATCTGCGGGTCGGGGTTGGGCGAGAGCCGGGCGATGTTCTCGGCGATCGTGCCATCGAAAAGCGTGACACGTTGCGGCAGATAGCCGATCAGCCCGCCCAGAACATCCGGATCATATTGGTCGAGCGCCGCACCATCGAGCCGGATCGAACCGTTTGCCGTCCGCCAGACGCCGCAGATCGCGCGAGCAAGGGTGGATTTCCCGGCGCCCGAGGGGCCGATAATCCCCATCGCCTGCCCGGGCTCGACCCGGAACGACACCGCCCGCAGCGTTGCGGTCTGAGTGCCCGGGGGAACAACGGTCAGTGCCTGCGCTTCCAGAACGGCACGCGGCCGCGGCAGCGGCGTGCGGGGCATTTCGCGCGGGATCGTGGTCAGCAGGATCGACAGCCGCCCCCAACCCTCTCGGGCGCGGGCGACCAGAGCCCAGCCACCCACCGCCTGTTCGACCGGCGAGAGCGCCCGCCCCATCAGGATCGAGCCCGCGACCATCGCCCCGGCGGTCATCTCGCCCTTCAGAACGACGAAGGCCCCCATGGCGAGGATCGCCGATTGCAGGAAGGCGCGGAAGGTCTTGGTGAAGGTGGAAAAACCGCCGCCCAGATCGGTAGCACGCAGCATCGCATCGACCGCGCGTTCGCGTGCCTTGCGCCAGCGCAGGAACGAGGCGCCGCGCATGCCGAGCGCCTGAACCAGTTCCGCCTCGTCGCGGAGCTGATCGGCCAGGCGATCCGAGGCGATCTGCGCGCCGGTCGCCGTCTGCAGCGGCTTTGCGGTCACCGATTGGTTGAGCAGCGTCACCCCGATCAGCAAAGCCCCGCCGCCGATCGATAGGAACCCGAGATAGGGGTGAAAGAAGAAGATCGCGCTGAGGAAAAGCGGCACCCAGGGAATGTCGAACAGCGCCAGGAAAACCGGCGAGGCCATCAGCTTGTTGACCGAATCGAGATCGCGCAGACCGGCCATCGCCACCGGGTCATTCGGCACCATCCCGTTGCGGCGCAACGCAGCATCGAAGACGCGCGCCTCAAGATCGGCCTGAAACCGCGCGCCGATCCGGGCCATCAGCCGTGCCCGGGCAAGATCCAGAAGCCCCATCGCGGTAAAAAGGAAGACGACGAGCAGAAACAACGCCGTCAGCGTTTCGACCGATCTGGCGCCAAGCACCCGGTCATAGACCTGCAGCATGAA
The DNA here is from genome assembly GCF_052363175.1 of Rhodobacter capsulatus. Taxonomy (GTDB): domain Bacteria; phylum Pseudomonadota; class Alphaproteobacteria; order Rhodobacterales; family Rhodobacteraceae; genus Rhodobacter; species Rhodobacter capsulatus_D. Next base: position 3,802,815 of record NZ_CP198946.1, on the reverse strand, counting down.
CAGAGGGCCTGTCAGCATCAGCAGGTTCACGAAAGCGGAAAACAGCCCGACGCTCAGAAACAGCCGGGTGCTGGCTGACCGGGCTGCCCGCAATTCGGCCTTGCCGGGGGCAAGTTCATCTCGTTTCATGTTGCCCTCTTTGTCGCACGACCGGTTATACTGCCCAAAAATAGTCTGAAACGCGAAAACGTTAACGCATCGCTCTTACAAAATCGCGTGCGGCGCCTTGTTTCCGCGCCCCGGTCTCCTTATTGCTTCTTGGGGTTTTACCGAAATCGAGACGGTTGTCACCTGTCTTGACGCTGCGCGCCGAAGACGAGAGTCGATCGCGCCCGAGATGACACGAGGGGTTGATGGAAAAGAGATTTGGCCTCGTCCTGGTCGCAGGTCTTGCGCTTGCCGGTTGCGCCGGTGGGCAAACCGCGACTGGACCCGACGGAATCAATGACCCCTACGAGGGACTCAATCGCCACGTGCACGGCTTCAACAAGGGCGTCGACCGCGCCCTGTTCAAGGCCCGGCCAGGGCATCCGCGCACGATCGACAATGGGTTCACCCGGGCGGTGTCGAATGCGGGCTCGAACCTTTCGCTGCCCGGCAAGGTGGTCAACTCGCTGCTGCAGGGCCGCCCGGAACCGGCGGTCAAGAATACCTTCCGCTTCGTGATCAACTCGACCATCGGTCTGGCCGGTCTCTTCGACCCGGCGGGCAAGGATTTTGGCCTGCCCAAGCAGGACACCGATTTCGGCGAGACGCTGGCGGTCTGGGGCATGGGCGAGGGCGCCTATGTGGAACTGCCGTTCTACGGCCCCTCGACCGGGCGTGATGCTGTCGGGCGGGTCGTCGATATCGCGATGAACCCGGTGGGGCAGGTGCTTGAGGGCTCCGATGCGACCGCCGCTTCCGCGACGGGTGTCGCGGGCCATGTCGCCGACCGCAAACGCTTCGGCGGCATGATCGAATCGGTGCTTTACGATAGCGCGGACAGCTACGCGCAATCGCGGCTGCTCTATCTGCAGATGCGCCGCCACCAGCTTGCAGGCAAGGAGAATGACGATGCACAGGCCTGGGACCCCTATGAAGACCCCAATGCGCAGTGATCGCCGTCGCGTCCTGCTGGGCGGGGCCGCCGCGCTGTTCGCGGCGACGGTGCTGCGCCCGGGCATGGCGCTGGCGCTGACCGAAGATCAGGCAAAGGCGCTGATCGGCAAGGCGGTCAACGATGTGAACGCCGCCATCGCCTCGGGCAAGACCGGCCCGGCGCTTTATGCGATGTTCGAAGACCTCTACATGCAATATGCCGACGTACCGACGATCGCGCGTTCGGTGCTGGGCACGGCGTCGCGCACGGCCAGCCCGGCGCAGATGCAGGCCTTCACCCTCGCCTTCCGTGGCTATGTCTCGCGCAAATACGGCAAGCGCTTCCGCGAATTCAGCGCCACCCGCTTCGAAGTCGTGAGCGCGCGCAAGGTGAAAAGCTTCATCGAGGTGAAGTCGATCGCCTACATGCCGGGAGAGGCCCCCTTCGAGGTGCTGTGGCATGTCTCGGACAAGTCCGGCAAAAGCCTGTTCTTCAACATGGTCATCGAAGGCGTGAACATGCTTGCGGCCGAGCGCACCGAGATCGGCGCGATGATCGATGCGCGGCACGGCGATCTTGATGCGCTGATCGCGGATCTGAAAAAGGCCGAGTGATCGAAGCGGAAACGGAAATGGAAACGCGGCCCCTCGGGGCCGCGTTTTCGTTTCAGGTGATCTCGTCAGTAGAGCTGGCGCAGCATCGAATCGATCTTGTCCCCGAAGGATTGCGGTCCGCGCTGCTGCGGTTGTGGTTGCATCGGCTGCGCGTCCTCGGCGGTGGGCGTGGTCGCCCGCATTGGCGGCGGTACCGGCGTGCCCGAGGTCACGAGCTGCCCGTCCACCACCGGAACGCCGCCCTCGGGGATCGGATCGCCCGAGGACCAGGCCTGCCCCGGATAGCCATTGTTCGGGTCGGCCTGACCGCGCCATTCCTCTGGGCTGGCCATCGGCAGCGGCGTCACCGGCTGACCGTCTTCGACCCGGGCCATCACCTCGTGCCAGATCTGCGCGGGAAGCCCACCGCCGGTCACGCCCGACAATGGCCGGTTGTCGTCATAGCCCATCCAGACGCCCGCCACATAATCGGCGGTGAATCCGATGAACCACGCGTCCCGTGCCGCCTGTGTTGTGCCGGTCTTGCCCGCCACCTCGCGGCCATCGAGCCGCGCCCGCATCCCGGTGCCCTGTTCGACACCCTGATGCATCATCCAGATCAGCTCGCGCGCGGCCTTTTCGGAAATCACCCGCTCGCCGATACCGGTTTCGGCGCCGAACAGTGGCTCGTCCTCGCCTTTCAGCCGCAGATCGGTCAGCCCGTAGGGCCGCACCGACGAGCCGCCGTTCAGGATGCCCGCATAGGCGCCTGTCATTTCCAGCAGGGTCGATTCCGACACCCCAAGCGCCACCGCCGGGCCCTCGGCCAGATCCGAGGCAAAGCCGAAATCCGAGGCGACCTTGCGCACCGCATCCAGCCCGACGGACTGGCTGACCCGCACTGTCGCGGTGTTGATCGATTTTGCCAGCGCCCGCCAGATCGGGATCGCGCCCAGATATTCTTTTTCGTAGTTCTTCGGTGACCACGGGCCGGAGCCGCGCACATAGATCGTCAACGGCGCATCCTCGACGATCGAATCCGGCGTCCAGCCCAGATCAAGCGCCGCCGCATAGACGAAGGGCTTGAAAGTCGAGCCGGTCTGCCGCTTCGCCTGCGTCGCGCGGTTGAAGGCGCCCGAGACTTTTGATTGCCGCCCGCCCACCATCGCCCGCACGGCCCCGTCGGCTGACATCACGACGATCGCCGCCTCGGCGGTCGAGCCATCCTTGACCTTGGTGTCGAAGATCGACTTCAGCGCCTCTTCGGCCGCGGTCTGGATGCGCTGATCAAGGGTGGTGCGGATCACCACATCCTCGGTCGTGTCCTTGGCGAGGAAATCGGGCAGGCTGTCCATCACCCAATCGGCGAAATAGCCGCCCGCGCGGGCCTGCGCGGCTTCGGACAGCGTTGCCGGATGCGCCCGGGCGTTCTGCCATTCTTCGTCGGTCAGATAACCCTGATCATGCATCAGCGCGAGCACCATGCCCGCCCGCTCCTGCGAGCGTTTCAGGTTCGTCGTCGGCGCATAGGTCGAGGGCGCCTTGAGCAGCCCGGCCAGCATCGCCGCCTGTTGCGGGTTCACGTTGGTGGCGGAAATCCCGAAATAGCGCTGCGCCGCCGCTTCGAAGCCGCGCGCGCCCGCGCCCAGATAGGCGCGGTTGAAGTAGATCGTCAGGATCTCGGCCTTGGAGTATTTGAACTCCATCGCCAGCGCATAGGGAATTTCCTTGATCTTGCGCTTCACCCCGCCGGAACGGCAGTCGCTTTCGTAATCGGCTTCGGTCTTCCAGCGTTTCGGGTCATAGGCGGTGCCAAGGCACAGAAGCTTCGCTACCTGCTGGGTGATCGTCGAGCCGCCGTTGCCTTCCAGTGGGCCGCGGCCCTCGGAGAGGTTGATGCTGATCGCCGAGATGATGCCGCGCGGGCTGACGCCGAAATGGTGATAGAAGCGCTTGTCCTCGGTCGCGACGATGGCGTTCTTCAGATAGGGCGAGACGTTGTCGGCCGTAGTCTGGCCGCCGAAAGTCTCGCCACGCCAGGCGAAGACCTGCCCGGCATTGTCGAGAAGCGTGACCGAGCCCCGGTTGCGGCCATCCAGAAGCGCGGTGTAATCGGGCAGCTGGCTGTAGAAATAGAAGGTGGCAAGGCCAAGGATGAGCCCGATCACCGCCGCACTGCGCCAGACCGCGCCCCAGATCACCCGCAGCATGAAGCGGAACAGACCCATCACGAAACCCGAGACCGTGCCGCCGCCGCGCGGCCGCCGTGGGCCGCGGGACTTGCGTGGTGTCTTTGGCTTGTCCGGCGGCGGTGTTTTCGCGCTGGTCGTGGTCGCCTGCCGTGATGCGTAGCGCCTGTCCGCCACCAGCGGCCCGCGCCGCCCGCCTGTTCCTGCCATTTCCGTCCCGGTGCCTGTTCTTTTGCGCAACTTACACCGCGGGAAAGGGGATGTGGAGACGCCTCGCGTCACGATTCGGTTTTTCGAAAGCATAAAAATAAGGCGCTGCGCACAATTTGTGCGTTTTCTGGCCGGAATCGGTTTTTTCGTGCTGCCAGTTTAAGCAGCTTTCCTTGTGCGAACCGGCCCGTCAGCGCCTTGATACGCTCACAACGGTGCCCTGGCATCGGAGCGGCTGACAATAGGAAGGGACATCACGTGAAACTCATCATTGCAGCGATCAAACCGTTCAAGCTGGAGGAGGTCCGCGAGGCGCTGACCGCGATCGGCGTGCGCGGGATGATGGTGACGGAAATCAAGGGCTTCGGCGCTCAGTCGGGCCACACGGAAATTTATCGTGGTGCCGAGTATGCGGTGAATTTCGTGCCGAAGGTGAAGCTTGAAATCGTCGTTGCGGACAATCTTGCCGACGAAGTGGTCGAGACGATCCTGAAAGCGGCCAAGACCGACAAGATCGGTGACGGCAAGATCTTCGTGCTCGACGTCAATCAGGCCGTGCGCGTGCGCACCGGCGAAGCGGGCGACGACGCGCTCTAAGAACCACAGGGGAAACAGGGACAATGAACAACCTTACGAAATATGCGGGTCTTGCGACGGCGCTTGCCGTAGCGGCCCTGCCTGCCTTCGCGCAGGAAGCAGCCGCCCCGGTGGCTGATGCCGCTGCTGCCGCGACCGAAGCCGCCGCGCCGATCGTCGACAAGGGCGATGTGGCGTGGATGATGACCTCCACGCTGCTCGTTCTGTTCATGATCGTGCCGGGTCTTGCGCTGTTCTACGGCGGCCTCGTGCGCACCAAGAACATGCTGTCGGTGCTGATGCAGACCACGATGATCACCGCCGTGGTGATGATCGTCTGGGTGCTTTGGGGCTATTCCTTCGCCTTCGGCGGCGGCACGAGCCCGTTCTGGGGGGGCCTGGGCAAGCTGTTCCTGTCCGGCGTGACCAAAGACACGACCGCCGCGACCTTCACCTCCGGTGTGGCGCTGCCCGAATATGTCTTCATCGCCTTCCAGATGACCTTCGCCGCGATCACGCCCGCGCTTTATGTCGGCGCCTTCGCCGAGCGGATGAAGTTCTCGGCGGTGATCCTGTTCACCATCCTGTGGGTTACCGTGGTCTATTTCCCGATCGCCCACATGGTCTGGGATGCGAACGGCATGATCTTCGGCTGGGGCGCGATCGACTTCGCCGGCGGGACCGTCGTGCACATCAACGCCGGTGTGACCGGTCTGATGGCCGCGATCGTTCTGGGTCCGCGCATCGGCTTTGGCCGCGAGAACATGGCGCCGCACTCGATGACGCTGACCATGGTGGGCGCGATGATGCTGTGGGTGGGCTGGTTCGGCTTCAACGCCGGGTCCAACCTTGAAGCGACCTCGGGTGCCGCGCTTGCGATGATCAACACCTTCGTTGCCACCGCTGCCGCTGTCGTCAGCTGGTCCGCCACCGAAGCGCTGTTCCGGGGCAAGGCCTCGGGTCTCGGCGCCGCCTCGGGCATGGTTGCCGGTCTTGTGGCGATCACCCCGGCCTGTGGCACCTCGGGCCCCGTCGGCTCGATCATCCTTGGTCTGCTGGTGTCGCCGATCTGCTACTTCTTCGTCACCAAGGTGAAGTCGATGTTCAAATACGACGACAGCCTTGATGTCTTCGGCGTGCACGGCATCGGCGGGATGGTCGGCGCGGTGATGACCGGCGTTCTGATGGCTCCGGCCTTCGGTGGCACCGGTGCGGAAGATTTCTCGATCGTGTCGCAGGTCATCATCCAGATCAAGGCGGTCGTCGTGACCATCGTCTGGGCGGGTGTCGGTTCGCTGATCCTGCTTTTCATCGTCAAGGCGGTTACCGGCCTGCGTGTTGCGACGGATGACGAGCGTCAGGGTCTTGACCTCAGCACCCATGGCGAAAGCGCCTACCATTCGTAAGTGATCGCGCTTCGAAAACGAAAGGCCCGGGGATTTCCCCGGGCCTTTTCATGTCTCACTCCGCGTGGGCGGGGGGCGGTGCCGCGGCGCCGGGCGGCGGAGGGCTCGGGCGACGCAGCAGGAAGGCAAGCGGCAAAGCCGCAAGGGTGATCCACATCAATGCCTCGAAATCGTCGACATAGGCCACCATCGCCGCCTGTGCGGTGACAATCTGGTTGATCACGCTCCAGAACGCGCCTTCGCCATATTGTGCAGTCATCGCCTGCATGATGCCGCCCCACTGGCCGCTCATCATGCCCGAGAAATTCGGATCGAAGACCGAGATGTTCGAGACAAGCTCGGTATGGCTGATCTGGGTGTTGCGGGTCAGTAGAAGTGTGACGATCGAGATCCCGATCGACGAGCCGATGTTGCGCACGAGGCTGAACAGGGCCGTCGCATCGCCACGGAACTGCGGGGCGATGGTGGCAAAGGCCACGGTCGAAAGCGGCACGAAGACAAGGCCAAGGCCGATCCCCTGCACGAAACCCGAGACGATGATCGGCGTTGCGTTCATCTGCGGGCCAAAGCCGGTCATGATGTAAAGCGAAGCCGAGGTGAAGATCAGGCCGGTCATCACCAGCTTGCGGGCATCGATGACGCGGAGCAGTTTGCCCGCCGCGATCATCATGATCATCGTACCCACGCCCCGCGGCGCCATCACCATGCCCGTCGTGATGACGGGATAACCGAAGAGGCTCGAGAGCATCGGGGGCAAAAGCGCCAACGAGGCCAGAAGCACGATGCCGACGATGAAGATCAGGATCAACCCGGTGGCGAAGTTGCGGTCGGCGAACATGTGCGGGTCAAGGAACGGATGCTCGACCCCCATGATCCAGATCACAAAGACCCAGAAGCCGCACATCGAAATGGCAAGTTCGATCCAGATTTCGACCGAGTTGAACCAGTCCACCTCGCCGCCGCGATCAAGCATCAGCTGCAGGCAGCCGACGCCGATGCCAAGTGCGGCAAAGCCGATGAAGTCGAAGCGTCGGGTTCGGCGCGGCATGTGCGGCAGGTAGGCGGCAAGGCCTGCCAGAGCGATCACGCCCAGCGGCACGTTGATGTAAAACACCCAGCGCCAGTTCAGCGTCTCGGTCAGGTAACCGCCCAAGGTCGGCCCGATGATCGGCCCGACCATGATCCCCGCGCCCCAGATTGCCATCGCCTGCCCGTGCTTTTCGCGCGGGTTGATGTCGAGCAGGAAGGTTTGCGACAAGGGCACGATCGCGGCGCCAAAGACGCCCTGCGCCATGCGGAAGAGCACCATCGATTCAAGGCTCCAGGCGATCCCGCAGAGCATCGAGGTGAAGACGAACCCCGCGACCGAGGCGATGAAGACCTCTTTGCGGCCGAAGCGCTCGGACATCCAGCCCGACAGCGGCGTGACGATGGCCGAGGCGACGATATAGGAGGTCAGCACCCAGTTGATCGTGTCCGAGGACGCGCCAAGGTCGGCACGCATCGAGGGCAAAGCCACGTTGGCGATGGTGGTGTCGAGCACCTGCATGATGGTGGCCAGCATCAGCGAGGCGGTGATCAGCCCGTGGTGCTTGACCTCGATCGGTCCTTGCATGGCTCAGTTCCCGGCAGTCGCGGGCTTGCCCTCGACGTTGCTGACAAGCGCATCGAGGTTGGTGGCGGCCTTGGTGTCGACGGTGACAGCGGCCGAAAGCCCGGTGCGCAGGGCAGGGGCCTCGGAGCCGGGCGCGAGCCGCAGCATCACGGGGACGCGTTGCGTGACCTTGACCCAGTTGCCGGTGGCGTTCTGCGCCGGAAGCAGCGAAAACTCGGCCCCGGTGCCCGCGCCGACGGCGGCGACGGTCGCCTCGAATTCTTCACCGGGGAAAGTGTCGAATTCGATCGTCGCTTTCTGGCCGGGAGCCATCTTGCCGATCTGGGTTTCCTTGAAGTTCGCCTCGATCCAAGTGTCGCCGGTTTCGACAAGCGAGAACAGCGACGCGCCCGCAGCGACGAACTGGCCCGGCTTGAAGCTGTCGGCCTTGTAGATCACGCCATCGGCGGGGGCTTTCACCTCGGTCAGGCCCAGATTGTAGGCGGCCTTGTCGCGCGCGGTCAGCGCGGCCTGCACGGTCGGATGCGCATCGGTTTCGACCTTCGGATCGCCCCCCAGCGCCGCCAGCGCTGCGGCCACGCTTTGCTTCGCCGCCGCAAGGCTTTCCTCGGCCGAGCTGGCATCATGCCGCGCCGCATCCAGCGCCGATTCCGTGCCCGCGCCGCGGCCGGTGATCGCTTGTTGGCGCTTCAGTTCCGAGGCAAGGTAGTCGGCCGTATCCTGCGCCACCTTTTCCTGCGCCAGCGCCAGATTATAGGCGGCGCGCAGCTGATCGACCTGCAGCCGCGCCTGCGCCAGCGCCGCATCGGCCTGCGCGAGCGCGATCTGATAGGGCGCGGGATCGACACGGAACAGCGGTTGCCCCGCCTTCACCACATCGTTGTCCTTGACGAAGACCTCGGTCACCCGGCCGGAAATATCAGAAGCGACAGAGATCCGCGCCTGTTGTACGGCGGCGTTTTCGGTCGATTCGTAACGGCCCGAGTCAAGCCAGACCCAGCCGCCCACCGCGATCAGCGCCACGGGCAGCGCCGCCATCAAGAGTTTCTTCGGCGATTTCTTCGGAGCTTGCGTTTCAGCGGTCATTTCTCGGTCTCGGTCGTTTGCGAAAGGTTGCAGATGATCTGGCGCAGCATCGCCGTCATCGTTTCAGTGGCGCCGGGGGGCAGGCCCGCGAGCGCCTCGGCATAAATGCTGTCGGCGATGTGGCGCGCGGCGCTGATCGTCGAAAGGGTCTTGTCGGTGGCGTGGACGATGCGGATGCGCCGGTCGGTCGGATCGGCGCGGCGTTCCACCCAGCCCGCTTCGGCCATCCGATCGACCAGCCGCGAAAGCGAAATCGGCTCGATTTCCAGCAGCTCCGCCAGTCGCGCCTGCGGCAGCGGCCCGCGCTTGAACAGATTGACCAGAAGCCGCCATTGCGCCGAGGTCAGGCCAAGCTCTGCTGCCTGCACCTCGAAGCGCTTGCGCAGAAGCCGCGCCGCGTCATGCATCAGAAAGCCAAGGCTTTCGTGGGGAATTTCACAGTCGCTCATCATCCCTCCATCGGAGATGAGCAGATATATTATAAGCGTGCTTACAATATCAAGTGACAAGACATGCAAAAGGGCGACCCCGAGGGGCCGCCCTTGCACAGGTCTCTGTGCGAAATCACACGCCGGCGGCGATGATCGCGCGGGCGAGGATCGGCACGGTCTTGGCGTTCAGCCCCGCGATGTTCAGACGCGAATCGCCGACCATGTAGATCGCATTGTCGACGCGCATCTTTTCGACCGCTTCGGGCGAAGCGCCCAGACGCGAGAACATGCCGCGATGGCGCGCAACGAAGTCGAAGCGATCCGAGTTCGACAGCTGACGCAGTTCCGCCGCCAGCTGCTCGCGCAGGCCCAGCATGCCTTTGCGGACTTCCTCAAGCTCGGTCATCCACTCGGCCCGCAGGGTCGGGTCGGTCAGCACCATCGTCACCAGCCGCGCGCCGTGATCGGGCGAGAACGAGTAGTTCTGACGGTTGAGGTAAGCGAGGGTGCCCTGCGTCACCTCTTTCGAGGCGGCGTCGGACAGGACCATCAGGCAGCCGGTGCGTTCGCGGTAGATGCCGAAGTTCTTCGAGCAGGACGCGGCGATCATCACTTCGGGCAGACGCGAGGCGATCAGACGGGTGCCCGCGGCGTCTTCTTCCAGACCGTCACCGAAGCCCTGATAGGCAAGGTCGATCATCGGCACGGCGCCCTTGGCTTCGAGCAGATCGGCGACAGCGGCCCATTGCTCCAGCGTCAGGTTGGCGCCGGTCGGGTTGTGGCAGCAGCCGTGCAGCAGCACGACATCGCCCGCCTTGATCGCCTGCAGATCTTCCATCATCGCATCGAAAGCCACCGCGCGGGCGTCATTGTCGAAATAGCGATAGAGCTTGTAGTCCTGCTTAATGAAAGCAAGGATCGACAGGTGGTTCGGCCAGGTCGGGTCCGACACCCAGACGGTGCAGCCCGGGTTCGCCAGACGGGCGAGTTCAAACGCCTGACGGCAGGCGCCGGTGCCGCCGACCGTGGCAAGGCAGGACAGACGGTCCGCCGGATAGCCCGCGCCCAGCACCATTTCGGCCATCGCCGCGTGGAAGGCAGGCTCGCCCGCGAGCGCCGTGTAGGTCTTGGTGGTTTCTGTTTCCCAAAGCTGCTTTTCGGCCGATTTGATCGCCCGCATCACCGGGGTCCGGCCTTCGGCGTCCTTGTAGACACCGACGCCAAGGTCGATCTTGTCCGCGCGCGGATCGGCGCGGAACTGACCCATCAGCGCCAAGATCTTGTCAGGCGCCTGAGCTTTGAGGGAATTGAACATCATGCTTCTCCGGTTGCGACGCGCAGGTCGTTGAACATGCCCCATTCGGCCCAGGAGCCATCGTAAAGGGCGTGATTGCGGTGGCCGATCCGTTCCAGCGCTAGCACCAGCACGGCCGCGGAAATCCCCGAGCCGCAGGTGGCGATGGCCGGTTTCGCAAGGTCCACCCCTGCCGCCGTGAAGACCGCGCGCAGATCTTCGGGCGATTTCATCGTGTTTGCCTCGGTCAGCACCGTATTCCACGGCACGTTCTTCGAGCCGGGAATATGGCCCGAGCGAAGGCCGGGCCGCGGTTCGGGATCGGTGCCCAGAAAACGGCCACGCGGACGGGCGTCGATGATCTCGTGATCGCCGAGTTTCGACGCATGGGCGACCTGCGTCACGTCCTTGATCAGCGCAGCCTGCCGCTGCACCGTCATGTGACGGTCGCGCGGGATCGGCGCCATGTCCTCGGTCTCGCGGCCCTCGGCCAGCCATTTCGGCAGACCGCCATCCAGCACGGCGACGTCGGATTTGCCCATCAGCCGGAACAGCCACCACACGCGCGGCGCGGAAAAGATGCCCATTTGGTCATAGATCACGACCTGATGGCCATCGCCCACGCCCATCGCCCGCATCCGCGACATGAATTTCTCGACCGGCGGCGCCATATGCGGCAGGTCCGACCGCGTGTCGGAAATCTCGTCGATGTCGAAGAACCGCGCTCCCGGAATGTGTGCGGCTGCATAGCCCGCCTTCGCATCCCGCCCCATCGAGGGCAGGAACCACGAGGCATCGAGCACCCGCAGATCGGGGTCGCGCAGATGCGCCTCGAGCCAGTCGGTGGAAACAAGTGTTTTCGGATCGTCCAAAGCCATCTCTTACCCTCCCGTCGTCGCTTTGTGCTTAGCTTCACGACGCCATGGGGGCAAGGGCAGAGGCCTTATCCGTTCTGCTTCAAAAGGCGCTGCTTCTGCCGATTCCAGTCGCGCTTGGCCTCGGTTTCGCGCTTGTCGGCCAGTTTCTTGCCCTTGGCGACGCCCAGCTTCACCTTCACCTTGCCGCGATCATTGAAATACATCGCCAGTGGCACGATCGTCATGCCCTCGCGCCCGACCGCCTGCCAAAGCCGCGACAGCTCCTTTTTCGACACCAGAAGCTTGCGGTGCCGCCGCTCTTCATGGCCGAAGACGCCCGCCTGCTTGTAGGCGGCGATATAGGAGTTGATCAGCCACAGCTCGCCATTCTCGACGCTGGCATAGCTTTCCGCGATGTTCGACTGCCCGGTACGCAGCGATTTCACTTCGGAACCCAGCAGCATGATCCCGGCCTCGAGATCGCTCTCGATGGCATAATGGAACCGGGCCTGCCGGTTCTCGGCAATGAGCTTGGAATTGGGGTCGGATTTCTGCGCCATGATCGCTTTCAGATAGGCGAGGGGCGGCGGGCTGTCCAGTGCGGCGCTACGGCGCTTGACCGGTCCCGGGGGCAGGCGTAGCGCGAAACACGGGGAGGCCTGCCATGTTCTTGCAGATTTTCATCGGTTCCGTGCTCATGTTGGTCACCGTGACGCTGGCGGGTCTGGCCGCCTGGGTGATGGAGTGGTCCTTCTCGAAAGTGCACTTCTGGCTTTTGCGCGAACCGCATCGGCCGAAGCTGCTTCTGGTCGTCGTGGTGGTGGCGCTCTGGGCGCTGACGATGGTGACGATGGGGGTCTGGATCTGGGCGGGCTTCTATTACGAGCTGGGCGTCTTCCCCACCCTTGAAACGGCGGTCTACTTCTCGCTCGTCTCCTACACGACCCTTGGCTATGGCGATGTGATCCTGCCCAACGAGTGGCGGATCCTGGGCGGCATGACCGGGGCGGGCGGTTTTCTCAACTTCGGCCTGATGACCGCGATGCTGGTCGAGGCGCTGCGCCATGTCCGCTTGGGACAGTTGCAGGCGCATCGCCACCACTGAAGGCGGGGGCGGCTCAGGCTGCCGCCCCACGGCTGTTTACTGATTCTGCTGACAGGCCACGGCCGCTTCCAGCGCGGCATAGCTGTCGGTCAGATCGATCGACATCACCTCTCCGCTGTCGTTCGACAGGCTCAGCGTCTGCTTCTGCGCGATATCCATCAGGAAGTCGGAGCTGTCGAAAGCGATGTCGACGCCCGGCACGCCATCCAGATGCACGCCCTTGGCGTCGCCATTGTAGGTCTGGCCATCGACATCGAAGCTGATCGGATAGGTCTTGTCATCCTCGATATCGCCCCAGGCGGCGTTCATCGCCATCAGATAGCCGTTGCCCTTCTCCGGATCGAAGCCGATGCGTACATCCGAGCCATCCTC
>NZ_CP198946.1:3555000-3785000 GCF_052363175.1 Rhodobacter capsulatus | reverse complement strand
AGGATAGGTGGTAGCCTTTGAAACCGAGACGCCAGTTTCGGTGGAGGCTCCTTGAGATACCACCCTTCGCACTCTTGATGTCTAACCGCGGCCCGTTATCCGGGTCCGGGACCCTGCATGGTGGGGAGTTTGACTGGGGCGGTCGCCTCCCAAATCGTAACGGAGGCGCGCGAAGGTAGGCTCAGACCGGTCGGAAATCGGTCGTTGAGTGCAATGGCAAAAGCCTGCCTGACTGCAAGACTGACAAGTCGAGCAGAGACGAAAGTCGGTCATAGTGATCCGGTGGTCCCAAGTGGGAGGGCCATCGCTCAACGGATAAAAGGTACTCTGGGGATAACAGGCTGATGATGCCCAAGAGTCCATATCGACGGCATCGTTTGGCACCTCGATGTCGGCTCATCTCATCCTGGGGCTGGAGCAGGTCCCAAGGGTATGGCTGTTCGCCATTTAAAGAGGTACGTGAGCTGGGTTTAGAACGTCGTGAGACAGTTCGGTCCCTATCTGCCGTGGGTGTAGGATACTTGAGAGGAGTTGCCCCTAGTACGAGAGGACCGGGGTGAACGTTCCACTGGTGGACCAGTTATCGTGCCAACGGTAGTGCTGGGTAGCTATGAACGGACAGGATAAACGCTGAAGGCATCTAAGCGTGAAGCCCCCCTCAAAACCAGGTATCCCTTGAGGGCCGTGGAAGACCACCACGTCGATAGGCCGGAGATGTAAGTGCAGCAATGCATTCAGTTGACCGGTACTAATTGCCCGATTGGCTTGATTTGATCCAGTAGCAGCAAGGCTCATGATCAAAAGCAAGTATACACGAGGTTAGTAAGAAGAACGCTCCGCGCCGCGCAATGCCGGAGGCCGCAGTCGCGGCAGGTGCGCTTCTGATGTGAAACTTGACTTGGACAGATGGCTTCTTCCTCGGTTTGGTGGTCATAGCGTTGGCTAAACACCCGATCCCATCCCGAACTCGGCCGTTAAGGGCCAACACGCCGATGGTACTGCGTCTCAAGACGTGGGAGAGTAGGTCACCGCCAAACCTAGAAAGAAGCCATGTTCTCTCATACTCGATGACAAATACTCCCGATCGCAAAATATCGCCCTCGGGGAAATGGCGCGGGGTGGAGCAGCCCGGTAGCTCGTCAGGCTCATAACCTGAAGGCCGCAGGTTCAAATCCTGCCCCCGCAACCAAAATCCTCGATATATCAGATGCTTAGAACCCGACGCAAAGCGTCGGGCTTTTGCTTTTGGAATTCTTGTCAACACCTGGTCAACGTTTTACGAGCCCCCCATCAAGGGGTCAGATAATCGTCGCCAGAGGCATCCGTCACTTCGGGAGATCATCCCGAAACCGGTCCATCTGGTGCATCCGCTCGTGCAGGATCGCCACGATGCCGACGTCCCCGTTCGACAGCCGCCGCCAGTACACGAAATGATGCGCGTGCCGGAAGTAGAAGCCTTCGACCCCGAACTCGGCCGGGATGGGCCGCGATGCGACGCCATGGCTTTCGATCTGGTCGAACGCCGCGAAGAGCTCGGTGATGTACCGATCCGCCTGTTCGGCGCCCCAGCGGTCGCGCGTGTACCGGTAGATCTCGTCAAGCCGCAGCGATGCGGCCTCCTGGACGCGAATGGCCACGTGTCAGCCCCGGTTCCGGGCGATCACCTCGGCAGCTGTCAACGGGCGATAGCTTTCCTCAGGCGCTGCGAAGGCGCGCGTCAGTTCAGCCTTCAGGCGATCAAATGCCTCACGCTCCACCCGTTCCTTGTCGCGCCGGATCAAGTCGCGGACGTATTCGCTGATGTTCTCGTAGGCCCCGTTCTCGCCCACGTTCGACGCCACGAACTCGCTCAGTGCGCCGCTGATGCGGACCGTCATCGTCGTGGTCTGGGACATGGGGACCTCCGTCTGCTGTCTTCAAGATACGCAAGAATGAACACGCGTGCAAGATTGGCTTCGCGTCGCGCGCAGCGCGAGGTCGAGTTGCACGCAGCCGCAGACATCTTCCTCGCGCCAGGCGCCGTCTCGCATCTGGCCTCGGCTCCACCGCTGTGGCAGCATCGCCCCATGATCGCATTCCGCCCGCTGCCTGACGACCATCCCGACCTCGCGCATTCCCCCTTGCTGCGCGCAGCGTTGCTGACCTTGCGGTACGCGCAAGAGCACGGCGCCATCGGTCTGACGAAATCGAATGCCTTCAAGCGGGTCTTTGTGCATTGGGCGGTCGAGGCCTTCAACTGGCCCGGAAAAAGCGCCGAGGAGATGTTCCGCTATAACAAGGTGATCAACGAATTCGAGTTCCCGCCGCTCGAGGTGCTGCATGCTCTGCTGATAGGCCTGCGCCTCGGTCGGCATTACAAGGGCAAATTCCGGGTGACCAAGCGCGGGGCAGATTTGGCGCAGGCCCCGGGGCAGCTCTTCGCCGCGCTGATCCCCTATTATCTCTTCGAGATCGACCACGCCTCCTACGCGCGTTTCGACGAGCGCCCCTTCGGCACATGGGACGTCTGGATGAATGTCATCAATGTCGAGGCGAACCTTGGCACGACCGAGCGCAAGCTCTTTGCCGCCTTCTATGGCGAAGAGCAGGATTGGGACACGCCCGGTTGGCGCGACATGGCCGCCTTCTCCGCTTGCGTGCTGCGTCCGCTCGAATGGGCGGGCCTTCTGATGCAACCGCGTGAGGCGCAGTACGGCAGCACCACGCGCGAGGTCTTCAAGACGCCCCTCTGGCGCGCCGCGCTGAAACTCCACACTGATAAGATGCTCCGGCCGGTTCTGGTGCAGTGACTTTTGCTTCGCCACGAGTGCAGGGGGCGCCGGTCGGACCTGCAAGACGGGCCTCAGTAATCGGTTTCCAGATAGACCCCGGCGCAGTCATAGGCGACGGCGGCGGCCGAGACGCCGGTGTTCAGGAATAGCCGCGGCGAGAGGAATTGCGTGTTCGCGGGCAGGTCCGCGGTGATCTCCTGCTCGAAGACCGCGCCTGACACCTCGTCGACCGCCCGCACCCAGACCGAGCTGCCATTCGGCGCGGCGGCAATGAACAGGGTCAACACCCCACCCGTGGCGATGCCAAAGCTCGCGCCCATGTCCGTCAGCGTCGGCGCCCCCGATGCATCATTCGTCACCATCTGCCAGCGGGTGTGCGTCCCGCGCTGGAAACCGATGCCGATGCAGGTGATGGCGGTGGCGAGCGTCAGCGTGGTGGCGAGAGCGGCCGTCGATCCATAGAGGCCAAAGAACCCCATGCCCGTCGCCTGCAGGGTCGTGAGCGAAATCCGCGTCACGAAGGTCCAACCGCCGAGGCCCGCCGCGTTGCCACGCCAGCAGGCCCAGCCTGCGGAACGCTGGTCCGCGACCGAATCCGCAACGGCCGCCGAGGTCAGCCTCCAGCGGCGCATCGAGGCAGCGAGGTTCGTCGATGCCAATGTCGGATGCGAAACGGTGCCGACCGAGGTAAGCGGCAGCCCCTCGGTGGTGATCGTGGTGCTTGTCGAGGGCGACCAGCTGGCGATCCGGTTGACGCCGAAGTGCGGCTGCAGCGGGAAATCCCGTCCCGAGGGGCGCATGACGTCGATCCATGGGGCGCCTGCGCGGTTACGGGCATAAACGGTAGCCTTGCCGGTGGGCGGCGGGGATGGCGCGGCGGACAGCCCGGGCAGGACCGTGGGCTGAGGCAGTTCCACTTGGCCGCTGGTGCGGTCAATCTTCAGGGCATCGAAGAAGGCCGAGCCATCCGGACTGACCTTTACGCTGAAGTCATCGTTGCCGAGCAAGCCAATCAGCGCGCGGGCTGAGAATCCGGTCTTAAAGGCGAAAGCGGCATCATTTGCCGGTGCCGCCTTATTCACGGTCGCCTCGATCCCTGCGCCTGCATTGTTCAGTAACACCGCGGGTGTGTTGACCGAGAGCCGGTTGGTGCTGTCCGCGGTCGCCCCGCCGAGGCCCAAGAGCTGCGCGGTGAGATTGGCCTGCGGCATGCCCACCTGCGTCACGGCATTGGCGAAGGTGACCGTGGGCGTGTTGATGACGGTCGTGCCACCTGCGCCAGCCGTGGCAGAGCCGATGTTGACGACCGTGGTTGATCCGGAGGCGCCGCCGGTGCCGAGGTTCAAGGTCTTGGTGACGCCCGTTGTCGTCGCCCCGGTGCCCATGCCGTAGGTGGCGGTGGTCGTGGCCGTGCCGATCGAGGCGCTGGCCGCAGAGACCGTAACGGTTCCGGATGCTGTCAGCGTCCCCGAAAACGTCTTGTTGCCGGTGAAGGTCTGGGTTCCGGCGAGGATCGCCAGCTCCGAGGAGGTGTTGGGCAGGGTGAAGCTGCGCGTGGTGCCCGTTGCGATTCCCGCCAGCGAAAAGGTCGCCTTCTTCGTCGGATCGGCATCGTTCACCAGGTTGAAGACGGCGTCCGAGACGTCACGGGGTTCACCCACAACCTCCCAGGCCGCGCCCGTCCAGACGAGGAACAGGCCCTCGGCCGCGACCCAGACCAGCCAGCCGGTGCGCGGCACCAACCGGATCCACGCGCCGTCGACCCAGAAGGCGATGTTCAGATCCCACCCGGCCCAGAGGCCGGTCGCTCCGGAGGCCACAAGATGCCGATTGCCGTCAGCTGGGCTCGCGGGTGGCGCGGTGCGCGTCCGGTCGAGGACCGAGAGCTGCACCATGGCATCGAGCAGCCGCAGCGCCTCGTTGTGGGTGACATGCTTCTGGGCTTGGGCTGCCAGAAGATACGGCAGGCCCAGATGGGTCGATGTGTCGGACATGGGAAATCCCGTCAGAACTGGAGGGTCACAGACGCGGGCGTGCCGCGGCCGAGGCGGTTCGAAAGCTGGTAGATGCGTAGCGCCAGCGTCTGACCGGGGCCGAGCAGCGTGCCCCAGTCGTTGATCTGCTGCGCGGCGGTGTAGAGGGCGGAAGTCGTGGTGCTCGTCAGCGTGCGCTTGACCGCAGCCCCGTCGAGGATCTGGACGTCGTAGCTTTCCAGGTCTTCGGCCAAGGGCACTTCGACCTGTTCCCAGGCATCTGCGACCAGCGCACGGGATCGGCGTGTCCAACGGATCGTCAGATCGCCCGGGCTGCGTGCCGCTCGCCATGGCTGTTCGACACGCACCGGAGCAAAGGGCATGAGGCCCCGACCTTCGGGCGTGAAGCCCAGCGCGGTGTAGCTATCGTCGCTCACCGCGCGCGCGGCGGTGCCCACACGCCAGTTCCAGGGCAGGCCAAGGTCAGCCTCGGCGATCGGCAGAGATGTCAGCGCCGCGTCGAGCACCACCACGCGCGCACCGGCCGGGGTCGGGTTGCCCATCGCGTGTTCCGTCCCGCGCTGGCCGCGCAGGAGGCGGGTCAGGCGATAGCGGCCGGGGGCGATCAGCTCGGCCGCACCCGCCTGGACGATCTCCCAGACGCCAACTGCGGTCTCGATCGCCAGGGCATTGGCCCCGCCGAACAGGGCTACATCCGTCACGCTCTCCAGCGTTCCCGACTGCAGATCGATCACCAGCGCGTTGCCAAGATCGAAGCGTGACGTCGGACCGGGGAAGAAATCGAATGCCAGCGCGCCGATCCGCGCCCGACTGCCGAAGGTCGTCAGGAGGTTGAACCCGTCTGTCGAGGCGCTGCGGAACACCGCGATCTCGCCCGGCCAGGGGCTGGCATGACCGGCGATCCAGGGGCGATGCGCGGCCACATCCTCGCTGATCTGCGGCAGATCCAGTATGACCACGTCCGGTGTGCCGAAGACGACGGGGCTCGCAACATTCGCGGGCCGGGGATCGCCGGGCGGCAGGTCATAGGCGGCACGGTCCTGGCGCACCGCCTCGATGCCCCGCGCTTCGGCATCGGCTATGGAGGTGAGGCGGAATTCCATCTCGCGGCCGTCATGTGCGAGGCGGATCACGTCGGCCGGGTCCAGCGCCAGTTGCGAGGGCGGCAGGCGGAAGGTGGCGCTTTCCCGGCCGATCCAGGCCTCCATCAGTGCGCGGCGGCAGCGGCGTTTGGCCTCCTCGGGCGGGACTGCCATCGGGAAGCTTTCCGAGGCGATGCGGGTGGTGTCGACGGTGATGCGCCGGGCCTCGACCTGTGCCGCGTCGTAATCTTCGTCGGCGCGCGCAACCTGCCACTTCAGGGCCTGCGGCAGTTCGGTCTCCTGTGCTCGGGTGAGTTCGAAGGCCTCGCCCTCGCGGCTGGCAACCAGATCATCGACCGCGAGGGTGAGACTGGATGCCCGGCCGCGCATGACAAAGCGGATGACGCCCTCCGTCTCAATCGCATCGAACCCGAAATGCCGTGCCAGCGTGGAAATCGAGGCGCGCGGGCTTTCGAGGGCCCCGATCGCATAGCCCTCGACCGCGCCCCAGAGGCCCGAGACGTCGATCAGGCTTTCCGCGAGCCCAGCGCGCTTGCAGAGATGGCGCACAAGCGCGGCGAGCGAGACCGCGCCGAGCCGCCCAGTCAGCCAGTGGCCGAGCCGCCAGTTCGCGCCATCGGTCCAGACGCCGGTCAGTTCGGGAAAGAACGGATAGGGCCGCGCGTCCCAGGTCCAGGCAGCGCATTCGGGAACATGGACCATCCGTTCGCCGTAGATCGCCGACACCGGATTGTGCTCCGGTGTTCCCCACCAGAGATAGCTCGCTTCGAGATAGGCGCGCTGGATGGCATCGTCGCGCCAGCCGCGAGAAAAATGCGGCGTGGCGCTCTCGGACGACTTCGGGTCGAAGAAGACGTTGGGTTGGTTCGTGCCCCGGTCGATAGCCGGGCAGCCGAGTTCGGTAAACCAGATTGGCTTCGACTGCGGCACCCAGGACGTCGGCGTCCCGCTCTCGACCCCACTCGGGCGGTTGACATGCGGGTTCGACCACCAGGCGCGGAGATCCTTGAAGCGGAAGACCCACGGCTTGCCCGCGGCTCCGTCGGTGATCGGCGTCCGGATCTGAGCCGAACGATCCGCCGCGCTGGCATAGAACCAGTCAAAGCCCTCTCCGCCCGCGATGTTGGCCTGCAGGTAGCCCCGGTCGTAGATCGCGGGCCAGCCTTGGAGGGCATCGGCATGGTCAAACCCATCCCGCCAATCCGAGAGCGACATGTAATTGTCGATGCCGATGAAGTCGATGTTGGCGTCCGACCAGAGCGGATCGAGGTGGAAATAGACGTCCGCCGTGCCGTCAGAGGGCTGGTGGCCGAAATACTCCGACCAGTCGGCGGCGTAGCCGATCTTGGTGCCCGCCCCGAGGATGGACCGCACGTCCGCCGCAAGAGTCTTGAAGGAGGTGACAGCCGGATAGGTGTTGGCGCCCGAACGGATCGTGGTCAACCCGCGCATCTCCGAGCCGATCAGGAAGGCATCGACCCCGCCCGCAGCGGCGCAGAGATGGGCGTAATGCAGTACCATCCGGCGCAGGCCCCAATCGCCTGGCGCGCCGGTGAAGGTGATGGTCTCGCCCGACACCGCGAACTGCGCCGGGGTGGCCGTGCCGAAGAAGGCCGAGACCTGTGTGGTTGCGGCGGCTGTTTTGTCCACGGTTTCCGCGGAACCTGCGGCCGGGGAGCAGGTGATGCGTCCGCGCCAGGGGAAGCTCGGTTGGCCGAGCGTTGCGGCGTTGTCGGAATACGGATCGGGCAGCGTGTTGCCGGGCGGCACATCCATCAGCAGGAACGGATAGAAGGTGACGCGCAGCCCGCGCGCTTTCATCTCCCGGATCGCCTGCACCACGGCGAAGTCGGCGGGCGTGCCGCCATAGACCGGCCGATCCTCGGCATCCCGGCTTACGAGATGGGCTGCGGCGCGGGACACACCGTTGACCGTCCAGACCTTGGGGCTCGTGGTCTTGGTGGCCACCTCGACGCCCGGCTTAATCTCGCAGTTCCCCGCGCGCAGGTCATTGCCGAACCACGCGACGACGAGGCTGACGCTCTCGACCGCAGGCGCCATAGCCTGAAGCCGGTCGAGCGCCACCACCACGTCGGCGGTGTCGGAAACCGCGTTCAGGTTCTCGGGCACTTGCGCCCCGGTCTCGCCCTTGCGGATCGCCTCGGTCGCATAGGTGAACTCGCCCGAGGCCGGGATCAGGGTGACGGCTTTGACCAGACCCTCGGCGGTGTCGGGGTCGGCCAAGGGTCGGAACACCTCGAAGCTGAGCTGCGGCAGGCGATTGCCATAGGCCGCAAGCGGGAGTTCCTCGAAGACCACATAGGCCGTCCCGCGATAAGCCGGGGTGTTGGCCGCGCCCATCTTCGCGGCGATGAACGGATCGGCGGTCTGGCTCTCGTCGCCGGGATACCAGCGCCAGGTGATCCCGGTCATGTCGAGCGGTTTGCCATCAGCCCAGATCCGACCGATGCCGGTGATCGCGCCTTCGCAGAGCGCCACGGCAAAGGACGCATAGTACAGATACTCGGTGGTCTTGACCTTGCCGCCGCCACCGCCCTTGCCGCCACCTTGCGTGGTGGTCTTCGTCTCCTCGCGGAAATCCGTAGCCCAGATGATGTTGCCGCCGATCCGCATGCGGCCGTAAAGGCGCGGGATCACGGCGCCCTCGGTGGAGGCGGTGATGCGCAGCGTGTCGAGCCGCTGACCCTCGATCCGTTGCGCGGGCGCGAGCGAGGAGACGATCCAGCTGTCGACGACCGAACCCACGGTCGAGCCGACAAAGCCGCCGATGACGGCGCCGGAAAGGCCAAGGATGGTGCCGCCGAAAGCCCCGCCAATGGCGGAGCCGACGGCGCCGAGGACAAGCGT
The DNA here is from genome assembly GCF_052363175.1 of Rhodobacter capsulatus. Lineage (GTDB taxonomy): Bacteria > Pseudomonadota > Alphaproteobacteria > Rhodobacterales > Rhodobacteraceae > Rhodobacter > Rhodobacter capsulatus_D. The sequence goes on along the minus strand of NZ_CP198946.1, from coordinate 3,776,264 downwards.
TGCCATGTGAGGGTCTCAGTTGTGGAGGGATCAGGAGGCCGGAAAGAGGAACGCAAAGGCGATGCGGCGCCGCCATGTCGGCGTCAGCGGTTCCTCGATCACGCCCAAGCGTTCATCGGCGTGCAGGAAGGTGTCGGGGCCGGTGAGGATGCCGACATGCTTTGCTATGGCGCGCGGCCTCATGCGGAACAGGACGAGCGCGCCGGGCGGGGCGTTGACGGCTGCAATCTCTGGCATCATCCGTCGCGCCCCTTCGGCGAGCACCTCGCGCGGGCCCATCTCGCCCCAATCGCGGCTGTAGGGCGGGATCGGGAACGGCTCCGGCCCGACGGCCTCGCGCCAGACGCCGCGCGCGAGGCCGAGGCAATCGCAGCCCACACCCTTGAGGCTCGCCTGGTCGTGGTAGGGCGTCCCGAGCCAGGATCGGCCCACGGCGATGACGTGGTCGGGATCGGCGGTCTTCACAGCACCGCCCCTTCATGACCACCGTCCTTCGTTGCGTAGCGCAGAACGGCGTCCTGCCCAGGGATATGCGGGAAACCCCGGAAGTTGGCGACATTGGCGAACGTCGCCCGGCAGGTTGCGAGGCTCTTGTCGCAGCCCGCGCGCACCGTGAAGGCGTCTGTTTCCGCGATCGGCCGCACCGGGGCTTCGAGTAAGGTCAGGATTGCCACGCCCTCGACAAGCGTGTGCGAGAGCACCTCGGCCTGCCGCCCGGCATTGGCGCCGCTCGTCCATTGGATCCGTCCATAGGAAAACCAGCCCTTGGCATAGGCTTGCAGCCCCTCGGTCGTGAAGGTGCGATCCCGCTGCAGCGCGACGACCGTGCCGGTGCCGGTGTAGATCGGCGCCTCGGCAGTGATGCCGCAGCGCGCATCGCCAAGCGCCGCGTCGCAGGTCGCCTGGAAGGTGCGCCCGACTGTCTGGCCAAGCACATGGGCGAGCGAGCGCACCTCTGCCACGAAGGCGAGCCGCCCGCGCCGGATCTGGCCGATAGCGCCGCGGCGCAAAAGCACGCGCTGCGCCGGGGCCGACCAGTTCACCCGCCAGACTTCGACCGTGGCATTGTCCCAGCGGCCATCGAGAATGTCAGTCTCGGTGATCCGGTCGGAAGTCAGAACGCCTTGCGCGTCCTGCGCATCGACGGAAAGGTCTGACCCGGACCGGACCTCGGAGGCGGTCAGCCCGCTTTCGGGCTCGAAGTCGGTGCTGTCGAAGCTGAGACTGCGGTCGTGATCGGTGAAGCCGAAACTCACGCCGTCAGCGCGGGTGATGCGCCAGCACCATGCAAGCGTCGTGGTGCCTTCGTCGAGATGGGCCTGCAAGTCTTGCGGGAGGGACTTCATTTGTCCTGCTCGGAAAAGCCGCGCTCGATCCGGTCGCGCAGGCCGATGAGGCCGAGACCGAGGCTGATCAGCGTCATCGGCGCGGCATCTCCCGAGCCCGAGAGGAGCGCGACGAGGCGGGCCAGAGCGGCCAGCTGGCCCTGATCGGGCAGGAAGAGGGCACCGGTGCCGGTGGCGAGGGCGAGGCACCCCGCCCACCAGGTCAGGGATTTGGGGCGAAGGTAACGCATGAAAATGTCTCCTTGGGTCAGAGGGGGGAAAGCAGCGCGAGCGCGTCCGCCTCGCTCAGCCGCCGCAGCGGGCGGACGAAATCCACCCTTCCGTTGCGATCGACGGACCAGACGGTGAGCGCGCCGGTGGGATAGCGGCCGTCGCGGAAGAGATCGCGTTCGGCCTCGCGCCGGGGCCGGATCGCGGCGGGACGCAGCCAGCCCATGAAGGCATCGGCTGCAGCGCGGCGGTTGCCCGCGTTCAGATGGCGGGTAAGGGCCGCCTTGGTGATGCCGCCGGTGTTGTAGTGGAAGCTGACCAGCGCATCGAACTCGTGCGGGGCAAGCGGCACCTGCACCGCGCGCAGTACGGCCGCCTCGTAGGTTGTGATATCGGTGCGAAAGAGCCGAAACGCCTCGCGGATCGCGGCGGTGACATCCGCGGGCAGGCCACGCGGCATCTGTGCGGGGTCGGGCGGGCCCGCCGCCGCGGTGTGGCCGATGCCGAAAGTCCAGATCTTGCGGACGTCAAGATAGGGCCCGGGCACGATGCCCTCGTGCCGGGCGAGGGCCAGAAGCCCCCGGTTCGTCATGTGCATGGGATCACCCGAATGTTGAGACGAGGAAAATCAGCGCCGCGACGATCACGCCGATGCGCAGGCGGTGGCGGAAGGCCTGGCCCGGATCGGGGGCATCGCAGCGAAGAACGCGGGCGCGGCGCAATAGCTCATGCATCGGCGTCGTCTCCCTTCCGGGCGCGCAGCCGGGCGAGGGCGACCTCGATGAAGGCCGGGCCGAAGACGCCGACGAGATAAGCGGCCGAACCCGCCGCACCCCCGGCCGGGATCGCCTCGGGCGGCAGGGCAAGCTAGGCGGTGATGAGCGTCATCGAGGGCTTCCCATTCCGGCTGCGATCAGCCCGCCCAGAAGGATGTGGCGCAGCGCATCGCGCAGGCGCATGCGCGTGGTCAGCGCGTTCGTGGCACCGCCGAGCGCCCCCCAGGCGGCGAGGATCACCGCCGTCGAGGTGAGCAGATCGCGCAGCGCCGCGCCGACAAAGTGCGTGTCGTCATTCATGGGCGGATCTCCGTGAGGGGGATGGAGGGGATCGAGCCGAGGCGTTCGAGATCGAGTGTGATGTCGAGCGTGTCGGTGTCGAAGCGGACGGGGACGTCGAAGTCGAAGCCCGCGGTGATCGCGGCGCCCGCGGCAGGTGCGGTGGCGAAGGTGACAAGGCCGGTCGTGGGCGAGACCGACCAGCTGGAAGGCTGCGGCACCCCGTTCAAGGCGATGGTGACGGTCCCGGCGACGGGCTTGGTGATCGCGCGCGTCCAGCTTTGCGCGCCGGAGCTGTAGCGCTTCGTCAGCTGAAACTGCGTCGTGCTGCCATCGCCCGTGCCGATCGCCTGATCGGTCGGGCCCGGGATTTGCGAGGGCAGGCAGGATTTGAAATCGGCCCAGTCCTTGAAGCGGAAGCCGTAAAGACGGCCGTTCCGCGCTTCGAAGAAGGCGACGACCGCCGCCAGATCATCGGCGCGGCGGATGCCATAGGCGACGTCATAGCGGCGGCGCGAATTGGCCCAGCTGGCATTGCGCTCCTCGGCGCCTGAGGCAAGTTCTACGATCTGGGTGCGCCGCTCGGGGCCGCCGCGCGCCCCGCGGCTGATCGCATCGGGGAAACGGATATCGTGAAAGGCCATCACATCCCCCTTCGGCCGAGCGAGACCGCCCGGGCGATATCGGCGGCGACCTGTGTGCGCGATTGGCGGAAGCTCTCCGCGTCGCGCGCCATGATCGTGACGTTGACGGTTGGTGCGGTGGCGTTGCCGGTCGCCGCCGCCTCGCGCCGAGACAGCACCCGCTCGCCGCGCTGCAAGATCGCGGGCACTTCGTCAGGGCGCAGACCGGCCCAGCCGCCGGAATGCAGGGGGGGGGCATTGGCGAAGGCCAGCGCCGGAATCATCCGGCCCGGGCCCGCGGCACCGACCGTGCCGCCCGCATGCAGGATGTTCGCGAAGATCCCGCCCGCACCGCCCAGCGCACCGGCAAGCACGTTGGCAAGCGGGCCGAGGACGAAGCGCCGCGCCGCGAGTTTGGCGAGATCGGCGATCATCGATGTGACCAGATCGCGGAAATCGAGCTTGCCGGTCTTCACGAAGCGGCCCACGGCTTCCTCGGCCGAGGAGAAGGCGCCGACGAGCGCGTTGCCGATATCGCCACCGATGTCGCGCGCCTTGGCGGCATAGTCGGCGAGCGCATCACTCGCGGCACGCCAGAGCGGCACCGCCGGTTCCGCCCCTTCAGCTGCGGCAGTGCCTGCCGCGCGCGCGGCCCCGCCCGCGCCTCGCGCTGCCTCGGCGGTCTCGTCGAGGCCGGAGGCCAAGCCGTCGGCGGCACCCGTTGCCCCGGTCAGAGCCGTTTCCGCATCGGTGCCGGTGCGCGTCACCGCATCCTTGAGCGCCTGCCAGGAAGCGAGCGGGCGCCCGGCCGCATCGGAGAGCATGCCCGAGGCCTCGCGATAGGCCTCGGCGCGGGAGCGGGCCTCATCGGCCATGGCCCCGAATCCAAGATCAGGAGGTTCGATGTAACTCCGCGCGAGCGCTGCCGAAAACGCATCGGCCGCCGCCGTCCCCGCAGCGGATGCCGCGCCCTCGAACGGATTGCCGATGCGCCCCAATTCCACCGGATCGAGCGTGCCGATCTTCACCCCGCCTTCGCCCACCGCCCAATCGGGCAGCAGGTCCAGGGCGGCGTTCAGCGCGGTGATGAAGCGGTTGATGCGGGTGACGACGCCGTTCAGCATCGCCTCGACGCCCGAGATCAGCCCGTTCGCCGCCTGAAACGCAAAATCGCCGATCGCGCCCGGAAGCTTGCCCCAGATCGCCACCGCCGCGTCATAGGCGCCCTGAAACACCGCTGCCGCGCGGTCGCCAAAGCTGACGACGCCGGAAATCACCCCGTCGAGCGCGGAAAGGGCATCGGCCTTCAGCCCCTGCCAACCGGCCGCCATCCGGGCGAGCGCCGCATCGAGCGCGAGGCCGATGCGCGACCAGACCTCGCGCGCCAGATCGGCAAGCAGTCGAAACGCCTCACCCACGCCGCCGACCCGGGCTGCGAATTCGGAGAACTGATAGACAAGTTCGCCCACGCCGACGATCATCGCCCCGATGCCGGTGCGGATCAGCGCGCCGCGCAGGACGACGAGCGCCGTGGCAAGGCCGCGCACCGAAAGCGCCGCCGCGGCAAGGCCCGCGACCCAGCGCGCGCCCATGAAGGCGGCGAAGGTCGCGGCATAGGTCGCCAACCGCCCGAGGTTGTCGAAGACGAGGTCGATCGCCCGTCCGAGCGGGCCGCTGGCGCGCGCTGCATCGGCGAGCGCGTTCGCCACGGTCTCCAGCGCCGGGGCAACGGCGGCGGTCAGCCGGTTCGTCAGGCCAAGCCAGATCAGGCTCAGCCGATCCAGCGCATCGCCGGTGCGCTCGATCTGCGCCGCATCGGCCGCGCTCACCGCCACCCCGAAATCGCGCACGTCCGTTGCGGCATCGCGCAGCGTCGCGCTGTCGATCCGCAGAAAGGCAATCGCCGCCCGGTCGCCAAAGAGGTCCGAGGCCACCGCCGCGCGCTCGGCCTCGGGCACGAAGCGATTGAGCGCGTCCTGAATGGCGATGATGCGTTGATCAAGCGGCAGCGCCTGCAACGCGGTCGCCGTCAGGTTCAGCCGCGCCAGCGCGCCGACGGCCGTGCCCGATCCTGCCGCCGCTTCGGACAGCCGCGTCGTGAGCTTCTTCGTCGCCTGCTCGATCTCGCCCATCGAGACCCCGGCCAGCTCGCCCGCCCATGTCAGAACCTGCAGGCTCTCGACCGTGGTCTGGAGCGACGCGGCCATGTCAGCCTGCGCGCCGATCGTCTCAAGCCCCGAGCGCACCATCGCCACGCCCGCCGCCGCGGCCGCAGCTGTCACCGCCGCGAGCGCCACCCCGGCCTTGCGCGCGAACCCGGCGAGCCGCGTGTTGGCCAGCTCCATCTCCGACGAGAGCCGCCCGAAGCCACGGGCCCCCGCCGCGCCGATCCCTTCCAGCTCGGCGCGCACCTGGCGGCCGCCCTCCGCCACAAGGCGGACGGAAACACGCTTCTCTGCCATAGTGAGGCTCCTTGAAATTCGGGTGGGATTGTCTTACGTTTTGGCTATCGATCAGTCTGAGGTATGACCATGTCCGAGACCGCAACCCTGTCCTCGAAGTTCCAGATCTCGATCCCGAAGGCGATCCGGGCGGCGCAGAACTGGGATGCCGGGCTCACCTTCGCCTTTATCCCCAAGGGCACGGGGGTGCTGCTGGTACCGGTCCCAAAGCGCGACGCATTGAAAGGCCTCGCGCGCGGGGCGTCCGCCACCGATTACCGTGACCGGGCAGACCGCTTCTGATGGTGCTCGTCGACACTTCCGCCTGGATCGAATGGCTGATCGGCTCTGCCACCGGTGACAAGGTGGCCGAGCATCTGCCCGAGCAGCAGGACTGGTTGGTGCCGACGATCGTGCAGCTTGAGCTTGCGAAATGGCTCACGCGCGAGGTGGGCGAGGACAAGGCCGATCAGGTGATCGCCTTCACGCAGGTCTGCCAGCTTGCGCCCCTCGATACCGAAACGGCCCTTGCCGCTGCCGAGGCTTGTCGTGCCCACAAGCTCACCACGGCGGACGCGATCGTCTTTGCGACCGCGCGCGCGGCGGGGGCGAGGCTTTTGACCTGCGACGCGCATTTCAAGGATCTGCCGGGCGTCACGTTGATCGAGAAGATCAAAGTCTGATGTCCCCTGCCTGCGCGGCGATCTGTTCGTTGAGCCTTCGCACCATCACCGCCTCGATCTCTGGCAGGGTTTCGGCGGCGATGAGCCTGTTCACGCCCAGCGCCTCGGCGAGGGCGAGCGCCGCGCCCATGTCCCAGCCGATCACCGCGCCGGGGACGAGGCGCAGCTGCCCGCCAAGGCGTTGCACCAGATCCCAGACCTGCGCGCCCTCGACCGTCTGCGGTCGGTTCAGTCTTGCGGGGCAGTCGGGGCAGGGGCCGTGGCAGGCGGCGCAATAGCCTTCGCCCCCACCGAAGGACCAGTCGGCGAGGGCGCAGAGCCGTTTTTTTCCGCATCCAGAATCAGGCCGCGCGCGACGTAGCGGGTCTGAAACGCCTCGAAAACCGGCCAGATGTCGAGAAGGGCGTCGATGCCCTCGGGGGTCACCGTCCTCGGGGTGCCTGTTTCATCGCCGACGCCCTCCCAGTCGAGAATGGCCAGACGCGCCACGGCTTTCGCCATGGCCAGCGCCAGTTCTTCCTGAGCGGCGCCCTCGGGCAGCGCGGCAAGGCCGCGATCGGCGCGCGCGGCCACCATCAGCGCAGTCGTGAGCGGCGCGAGCTTCAGCCGCAGGCCCGGGGCAAGGTCCAGCCATTCGGGCTGGCTCGAGAGGTTCAGACGGATCATGGGGCGGCCTTTCTCCAAAAGAAAAGCGACGTGCCGGGGCACGTCGCTTGCGGGACGGGTATGGATGCTGCCCTAGGGTCAGCTCATTGCAGGCAGCATTTCTTGAACTTCTTGCCGCTGCCGCAGGGGCAAGGGTCGTTGCGGCCGGTCTTGCCGGTGACGACGCCCTCGAAAGGATCGTCGCCCCGCGGCATCAGCGACGACACCACCTTCAGCCCCTGATCTGCCTGCCGCGCCAGAAACTCGGGCGAGAAACAGTACCACGACGCCAGTTCGGCGATGGTATCGGTGATCAGCTGGTTGCTTGGCATCTGGGTGAACCAGCCGGGATGCCCGGTGGCCATCGTCTTGCCGAGAAACTCGGTGAAATCCTCGTAGCGGGCATAATCGGGCGTGATCAGCCCGCTGTCGAAGACCACGCGCACCGCCGTTTCCATCTTGGTCAGCCCAAGCGCGGCGATGCATTCCGCCCAGGGCCACCAGATCTCCTCGCCCGTCACCGTCGCGGTCAGATCGAAGAACTCCGTCAGAAACGCTTCGATCTGTGGCCGCAGGCCCGGGTCCTCAAGCGCCAGGATCACCAGCGTGTCGAACATCTCGCCGCGGACGTAAATGTCGCTCGCATCGTCGAGCAGGATCTCGAAGATCGGCTGCAGATCGCCATCGAAGACCCCGGCCATGACGCGCGCCGAGGCTTCGGTGATCGAATCTCCGAGGAGCGCCTCCAGAAAATCCGGCTCGCGCCGCAAGAGCCGCGCCAAGGGCCGATAGGCGCGGGGCTCGCGCCATTCAGCGAGCAGAAAGAAGACGAAGAGGAACGCGTCCATGCCGTCGAGGTCACGCTCGCGCGCCTGCTGCAGCCGGTCGATATAGTCGAGAAAGACCGGCACCATGGTCTCGCGTTCTTGCCGCGCCGCCTCGATCGCCGCGCGCGGCAAAGGCCCCTGGCGCTCGAATGTGGCCATGATTTCGGCGGGTGTCATCGGCAGCTCCTCTTGGTCGGGACTCAGCAGGAGGGATAGCGCCAAATTCTATCCGGCTCCACCGCGCGATGCGCTTCAATAGCCGGTGACCGTGTTCACAAGGGTTGCGGTGCACATGCGCGCGGGGCTGGTGGCCTTGGCTGCCTGCCACTCGAAGCTCGCCTGAATTCCCTGCGGGCCCGGGATCTCGATGCGGGGCCGGGGCAGATAGACGGCATGGGCGGTGAAGGTGAAACTCGCGTTTGCGCCAAGGCTCCATGCGAATTCGAGCTCGCAAGGCGTGCCATCCACCGCTTGGGTCACCAGCGTGCTGTCGGCAAAGCGCACCTCGATCTTGCCGGTCAGCGCCGCCATTCCGGGGTCGGCGCCCTCGATCTTGCCGTCGTTGCGGATCGTCTCGATCCGGTCGAGGCGGTTGGCATAGGTGACCTCGGCCGAGACGACATTGCCAAGCGCCGCCCCGTTGCGCTTCACCGCGCCGTTGAAATGGCCAAACCGCTGCAGCGCGAGCGTGGTCGGCGTGCCCGCGGCCGTGACCGTGTCGATGGCCTCGCCCTGCGCGATGAGCCGGGCTGTTGCGGTGAGCAGCCCCGATCGGCTCATCTGCCAGCTCAGCTGATCGACCATGCAGCCGGTGTACATCGCGTAGCGCGGCACCTCGGGCATCGCCACTTCGATCGCCATCGAGGGCAGGGTCCAGGTCCCCGACTGAAACGTGTGGGTTTTGGGCGTGGTGCCGGTGGTGGTCGGCGCCCCGAAGGTGCCTTTCAGCCAAAGGCCGAAGTTCTCGACATCGATCGGCACCACGACATCGCCATCGGCGGTGAGCGCATCCTTGATCGGCGCCACCGGGTCGCGTCCCTGCCCCAGCAACTCCGAGGCAAGCAGCGGCTGTTCGGAGCCAAGCGAAGTGCTGGCGAAAGGCACCGTGCGAAAGCCGGTGGCGGGGGCGGTGCCATAGACGGATTCGAACGCAAGCGCCATCTGCGCCCGCGCCCCTTGGGCTCGTGCCATCGTGTTCTCCTGTGGTGAGGGGTGTCAGCCGAGGGGATCGGCGGTGGTGTAATGCAGAACGACAGCGATCACCGCCGCCTTCAGCGCCGCGGCACCCTCGACGGGCAGATCGACAGGGCTCGGGGCCTCCGGTTCGACCCAGTCGCAAAGGCCACCGAGCGTCCGGTCGGTGGCCAGCGCCGCGCCGATGGCGGCGATCAGATCGTCAAACGCGCTGCCCCGGCCGGGGCCCGCCTGCACGACGACCTCCAGTTCGGCCCGGTGCTGGTAGTGATAGCGCAGCGGCGAGAGCGTCACCTCGGGCTCGCCGGGCTCACCATCGCGCAGGATGACCAGCCCCGCCGCGGGGATCCGTTCGGGCAGAACCTCGTCGCGCAGGGTGAGGGCGGCAAGCGACTGCAGCCGCGCATGCAGCGCGGCGAGGATGGTTTCGCGGGTGGTGGGCATGGTAAAAGTTCAGGATGTCAGAATCTATGTTGCATTTACGGGAAGTATCGAAGACTTGTTACCTAATATTTCGGACGCAATGACACCAAATGAAGTTATTCGCCATCTCAACTGCACTAGCTATAAGCCTTTCTAGCGCGGCACTGTCAAATGAAGCATTCGACAGGAGCCTTGGAGCGTGTGCGACGAACAGCACTGGCACGGTATACTGCGCTCCAGCTTTTGGCGGGGCACTGCAGAATGGCGTCGGCACAGTAGAATGCGGCCCCGGTCAATGTGCCAGAGATAGCATTGGCACAGTTTATTGCTCCTCGGTACCTGGGGGTGGGGCAGACGTAAACAGTATCGGCACGGTGCAATGCACAGATGGATGCATCCTCGGCACATCTATGTATTGTAGTCTAGGTCGATAGTGATTTTTCCGAATCTGAAGATGGTTAGTCACTTGCCGACTTTGCGTTCGGGGCTGTTATCCGAAGTCAAACATAAGTTCGCCCCTTCTTTCTGCCGTCACGATTCCTTCTGAAACGAGATAATCGGCGATATCATTGCGAATAACATCCATATCAGTCTCAGGGGGGATCGGCGTCCGAACGCGCGAAATGAAACCTGTGATCTCAATCTTCTCAGCAAGATTGACCCCTGGTGCTTCTGGCAACGTGATTCGCAAGTAGAATTCCATTGGTCAGCATTCTCCACACAAAGATGGCAAGGATATGTGGTCAGATCAACACTATCAAGTCGGAGTACGATCATATTTCTCCCTCGTCGTGACCTGCCCCCCGGAAGATCCCTCGCTGTGATGTAGAGTCTGCCCAACCTGAGAAGGAGCAGACGACATGAGGAAAAGCCGTTTCACCGAGGCGCAGATTATCGGGATACTCAAAGAGCAGGAGTCGGGTTTGCCGACTTCCGAGCTTTGCCGGAAGCACGGGTTGAGCCCGGCGACGTTCTACAAGCTCAAGGCCAAGTATGGCGGGATGGACCTGTCGGACGCCAAGCGGCTCAAGCAGCTCGAGAACGCGAAGCTGAAGCGGCTGCTGGCGGATGCGATGCTGGACAACGTGGTTCTGAAGGACCTCTTGGGAAAGCCCTGACGACGCCGGTGCAACGGCGGGATGCAGTGCTGCGGGCGATGAAGGATCATCCGATCTCTCAACGCCGTGCCTGCGTTCTGATCGGTGTCGATCCGAAGACGGTGCGGCGCGAGAGGCCGCCCGATAACCCGGAAATCCGTGAGGCGATGCACGAGATCGTCGAGAAGCGCCGTCGCTTCGGCTACCGGCGCGTGGGCATCCTGCTGGAGCGCAAGGGCATGATCATGAACGAGAAGAAGCTCTACCGCATCTACCGGGAAGAGGGCCTGTCGGTGCGCCGACGCCGTGGCCGCAAACGCGCGCGGGGCAGCCGCACCCCGATGCCGGTGCCATTGCGCCCGAACCAGCGGTGGTCCTTGGACTTCCTGTCCGACACGTTCGGGGCCTGCCGGAAGTTCCGCATCCTGGCAGTCAGCGACGACTGCTGCCGCGAGAACCTTGCCCTGATTGCCGACACCAGCATCTCGGGGGCCAGAGTGGCGCGGGAACTCGATGCGCTGGTCTGGATCTACGGCAAACCGGCTTGCATCGTCTCTGACAATGGCACCGAGTTCACCAGCAAGGCCATCCTGAAGTGGGCGAACGACAACAAGGTCGAGTGGCATTACATCGATCCGGGCAAGCCGCAGCAGAATGGCTACATCGAGTCTTTCAACGGCAGCCTGCGAGATGAATGCCTCAACGAGGAGATCTTCGACAGCCTCGCCCAATCGTCGGGAAAACAGCGCCCCGCGCTGTTTTCTGATCCTCCTCATACCCGCCGCACCCTGGCCCTGTGGCGCTACGACTACAACCACGTCAGGCCGCATTCCTCGCTGGGCAATCAAACCCCGGCAGAAGCGCGCCGGGCGCTTGAGCAATCTGGGGGCTCCGCGCCCGGCGCGCTTGCCCAACCCGAAACCGACAACTATCAACCCCAAGGACTCTCGTTATGAACGAGGGACGAACCGGGGGCAGGTCACCCCTGAGTGCCCAGGCGGCGCCGGACGCACGATGAGTTGACGCCCCTTTGCCGTTAGCTGTGCGAGGTGAAGGGCGAAGCCTGGCGCCGTCGCAGAAGAGGAGCACGCGGATTGTGACGGTAAAGCATTGCATCGGCAGCAATCAGCGATAGCTGCCGTTTTCTTGCCCAAAGGGGAGCTGCGCAATGTGCAACGCGAGGCATCCATAAGGCAAGTTATTTTAATTCGCCAAATCTTTTTGGGCTCATAAGTCACGCCTGACAAACAAATCAACCTGTGCGCCAAATAAACGAGATTCAGCGGCGGCTCTTGACCGAATCTCTGCCTTCAGGGTGTCAATCCAGGCATGCTCTTCGGATAGGCTGCCATAACTATCTTGGCGTCTTGATTTTATCGCGTTGGCAATTTTTTTTGCCAAGTCTCGATCATCCTTGATCAGTTGTAATAGGCGATTCGAAAACCGCGCTCCATCCATTAAGTGTAGGATGGGGGCCGTGCCATAATTCAGAGACTTAAAATCATAGCTGATCTGCTCAAGGAAATGCGCGGATTCCAATTCAAATTTACTCAATAGTGATGATGCAATATCGGCGAGATCAGAATTATACTTGAGTTCCATCTCACTTTTTAGAGCTTCAATGACTTTTTCTGATGTTTGGTCTACTTCGAAAACATAGCCGCCATAGCTCACGTAGTCATTATTATGTTCGAAAATAAAGCGCTCGCGACCATTTCCGGGCGGGAGCGGAAGTGGAATTCTGCCGGCAGCTGAAAGGCTGCTGATATACTGAAGAAATTCCTCCGACAGTTCTGCTTGTGTCTGGCGCAACCCCCCACAGCAAGCTATCCAATGCATCGCACCGTAGATCTGGATAAACTCTCCAGGATTGCTGATTTCGCTATTAGACAGCTGCGCAGTGATGCGGCACAAGATATCATCAAGTTCGTTGGTGCTGAGTTCTCCCCAATGCCATAGCTTGACCCAATCTGGTCGATCTTCTTTGGGGCTAAAATAATGTGTATTGCGAAGTTGATCGTTAATAGTATCTTTACTGGCAAACCCGTCGACAAGTAGAAATCTCGTCAAATCAACTGGCAGCGGCGACCCCCCGTATGGGATGCCAATGTCACAATCCGGATGCGCCTCTGCCAATTTTATTAAAGCACGCATTTTCTGATTGCCACCATCTTGCTCGTCGATAATTTTTCCAAAGGCCCGGCTATCGGCACGCTTGGCAAGCTCTTCTTCACCGATGCGTCCCCCTCCGTAGGCCATATGCAAAGCAAGAAAAGTGCACACCAACTTTTCGACCGGCTTTTCAAATTTGAATATTTCCTCATCAACCTTGTCGAGAAGACTGGCTGCAGCTTGTATCGCGTATCGCAGCAGCCTCAGGTTTTTGTGTTTGCCTTGATTGAAGATGGCTTTGATAAGTGCTTGGTTCTCTTGAAGATAATCCTTTCCGCGTCCGGCAGGAACGCCCTTCAAGTAGGACCGCAACGCCGCATCGACATCAGGGCGTATCTGAATGGTTCTCCCTATCGCCTTTTCACGAGTTGTGTCGAAGGTCGGTCTTTCATCCGCCTCGATCTTTTCGGTGTTGGCGATCAGAATGACATGCCGCTTGTCGTGCTCTATAAAGTCATTCAATAGGCCGGAAATTTTCGATTGTGGCATGGCTGCTCGCTCTAGGTCGTCGAATATAAGAAATTGGGGCAAATATTTTCTGGCTCCCTCCACAAGGGAGATGCTGCTCAAATTTACAGAAAACCCAAAGAATTGACTGTTTGATGCAATATTTTTTAATTTCTCGCCGAGCGACCGAGTCTTTTTTTCGAATTCATTTCCGGATTTATTAATAATCGCAGATAATAATGCCTCATTGAATGCTGCAGCTGAATCGATGCCATACAAGCTCAAGTATAGAAACTTTCCATCCGTTTCATACTGGGTTTGTGTTTTGACAAACTCTGTTTTTCCGGCGCCCCACGGAGCGTTGATCAAAAGAGCGTATCTCGGCTCTCGCGTGCTCAAGTATTCTGCGAGAACATTTTTCGCTAAAGTGTTCGGCATATTTGACTCCCGCCTAAAATTTCATGTCTATTCGTATTAAGCTGTTGAGAGTGATAAACCCTTTCACAGGTTGAGGGCGATAAGCCTTTAGTCGGCCTTCGACATTTATTTTAAGCCTCATACGCCCTGAGTCTTCAGGGTTTCTGCTAATCGTCTCCCATAATGGTCTTGTGTGCAAGGAGCAGCGTACAGAAACTCTCTGCCCTCTTCCGCGGTCCAGGGTGTCATGCTGCACTTCGCGCGACCGACTTAAGAGGGCTTCTCGGTCTAGTCCCTGCGCCGCGCCTGAACGGAGGCTTCGAGAATAAGGCGCGCCGAGGTGCTGCCGATGGCAAAGATCCGGTTTCGTCACTTTTCGCAGGTGCAGCTCTCGAATCGCACTGGCGGCTCCCCGGCCGCTGGGTAGTTTCATCGTCAGCATCGTCAGCATCGTCAGCATCGTCAGCATCGTCAGCATCGTCAGCATCGTCAGCATCGTCAGCATCGTCAGCCGCTCGGCGCCTGGTGTCTGGCCTTTGGCTGACGGTCTGACGATGGCTGACGATCATTTCACCAGATCCAGCGTGATCACCCGCAGCCCCAGCTTGCCCTCGCGGTCGAAGCCCGTCTTCACCCCGCGACGGCGCAGCAAAGGCGCGACGCGGCGCAGCGTGCTGGTGAGGTGGTTGGGTTGGCGGGGAAGGTCGCTGTCTTCCGACAGCAACGGGAAGCGTTGCCGCAGCAGTTTCAGAAGTTCCGTCGCCGTGCCGCGCCAGGAGGGGTGATCCTGCATTATCGTCAGAACCGCCTCGGCCACCGGGTTGCCCTCGATCGCCGCCGTTTCGGTGTTGCTCCGGTTCGCGCGATAGATCGGCGCAAAGCTGCCCTCGGCCCAGCCAAGCGCGGGCTCGGCCGCGGTGATCCAACGCGCAAAATCCGCCATCCGTGGGCGCTCGGCCAGCGTCACGGTGGAAAGCCGGTCCATCGCCACGCTGACCGCGATCAGCAACGTGCCAAGGATCTTCGGCGCGGCGGCCTCGAAGGCTTTCCAGAACTCATGTTCGAACTTACACACCGACTGGCCCTTTTCTTTGGCGTTTGCGCAGTAGTAGCGCTTCGCGTTCCGCTCAAAGCCGAAACTTTCGTTGCGGATCCGTTCGCCGCAACAAGTTGCGAAAGTTGAAGAAGCCAAGGCGGGCCTCACCTCCAATGCTCGCTTGCTGCACCCGTCCGTTGGGGGGCGGATATTTGGACGCGTGCCTGCCCTCCCTCATGTCCCTCGTGAGGTAGAGGGCGCGCCCATACCTAGATCCGCCTTACTGGTGACCTGAGGCCCGTCGCCAATCCACAAGTTCGGGCCGCCCGAGATCATGAATACCGACCAAGGATCGCAGTTCACCTCCTTTGACTGGACCGACCGGTTGAAACGGGCCAAGGTCAAGATCTCGATGGACGGCAAAGCCCGATACCTCGACAACATCTTCATCGAGCGGCTCTGGCGGTCCCTGAAGTATGAATGCGTCTATCTGCACGCTTGGGAAACCGGATCACAGGCGAAAGCGGGCATCGGGCGTTGGATCACCTTCTACAACCATCAAAGGCCTCACGCCGCCCATGGCGGTCAAACGCCCGCCGGGGTCTACTTCAACGCAACATAAACCGATCAGCAGGTGCAGACAGTAGCTTAAATCTCCCGGAAATCTGTCCAAGAGTCGGGGAGTAGCTCAGACTATCTCGGTGCGAACTGGGAGCGCAAAGTCGAACATGTCGGCGCAAAGCCCGCGCTGGACCTGAACGGCCTGTTGGTGATCTGACCTGCGAACCGCAAGTGTGCGGCAGTTTCCTGCCTGGTTCGCAACTTTGTTGCTCTTTGAAAATGTTAAGAAAAGTCTTGTCGCCAGCGTCGGCAAGGCCGGAGCGCCGGGGTTCCGCAAGTCTTTCGCACGGTGAGTCCGATTTTACTTAATCTGCACGAATGGTTATCGAATAGGAGCCGCCCCCTTCGCGGGGGCGTGGATCGAAACCAGCGTAAAGGTCTTGTCCGCGACCGGGCGAAAACCCGGTCGCGCCTGCGCCTTTTCCGACCCCAGCTCAGGTCTCGGCGGCCTTCTGGCGGACGTCGACCTCGCAAGTGACGGGCTTGCCGCCCAGTTCGCTCAGCCACAGGATCCCGGCATGCTGGAGGTCGGCCTCCAGCAGATAGGTGCCTTCCGCATCGGGCGCGCGCACCAGAAGTTCCAGATCCACCGAGCCGCCGGGCGGCAGCGGCTGATCCAGCAGCACTTGCCCATCCAGCCATTGCACGACGTGGCCATCGGTCTGTCGCCAGTGATTGCCAAGCGAAAGACCGCTTTGGCGGGTCGGTGCCCAGACGCCCGCCGATGTGTTGCGCAAGGTGATCGTGATCTTCGACAAGCTGCCCGGTTCCATCGCGAGCCGCGCGGGCAGCGCCAGGTCGGCGCTCAGGGACCAGATCGGGAAAGAGCCCGCAAAGAGGCGCGCGGCCTCATCGATGCGGCGCCGGACAACGTCGCTCCACAGATCAAGAATACGGCCGCCAAACAATTTGCCATGTTCCGACGGAATGGTGTCGACGGTGCAATTCGGCATGTTGGCGCGCAGGACGGTTTCGGCATCATGAAACCTTTGCATCGGGTTCGTGATGTCATGGCGGCCGACGATCAAGGCTGCCCGTCCCGCATAGGGCGTGAACAGAAACGGGTTCAAGCCGATGAACAAGGCGACGGGCTGGCCGGCGGTCATCAGGATCTGGGCCATCTTCTGGGCCTGCAAGGCGCCCTGACAGTTGCCGCCCAGAAAAAGCGGGCCGTCGAGGCCAAGGGATTGCACTTCCTGCGCGCAGATCATCGCCATGTGCAGATGGTTTTCGGCGCTGGCTTCCACGACCAGATGCCCCGATCGCATGCCGTAAAGGGGCTGATCCGGCCCCAGTGCGGCAGCGAGGGCGGCAAATTCCGCATAACCCTGAAAGCACCAGACAAGCGGCGGCCGCGTGCCTGAGAGGTTGACGCCATAGATCAACCCGTTCTCGCTGACCACCTCACCGCGCCACCACGGCCGGGTGATCGAGGCGACCGTCTTGCGCAGATGATCCAGCAGCGCGATGTCGAGCAAAGCTTTTCGGCGTGGCACGGCGTCCGATGACGCATGTCCGAGGGGATGGGACACGTCGCTCATCGCCGTTTCAGCCAGCCGTTGAAATTGAACGTCGCGTTATAGCCGAAGCGGTCGCAGAACGCGGCATCGATCTCGTAATCCTGTGCGCGCCGCGCCAGAAAGGCGTCGATCGCGCGCGAGGGTGGCGAGAGCGCAGAACCGCCGGGCTGGATATCTCCCTCGTTGCGGAACGCCCCATCCTCGACGATCATGTAATCTCCCGAGGTCAGCAGCGGATCGAAATGGTTCATCACGGCGGTGCAGGTGTCCTCATCATGGGCGGAATCCTCGATCACGAGGAGCGGATGCCCGAGGCGGCGCACCTCTTCGGGCGGCAAGACTTGCGCGAGGTTTCTGGCATCGCCCACCCGCGCATCGATCCCGACATTGGTGCTGGGCGCGCGTGGCAAAAGATCGACGCTGATCACGCGCACCGGCAGGCCAAGGGCGGCCATCGTATCGGCGAGCCACTCGGTCCGACCGCCTTCGAGGCTGCCGATCTCGATCACCGCCGCGGGTTTCAACTCTCCAAGCAGGGTCAGGTAATTGGCCATGTCGAGAGGGTTGAGCAGCATCGAGCGGCCTTTGTAGCGATAGTCGAGGCTGCCCTTGAGAAGCGCGGTCAGCACGTCATCGGGAAGTGCGCTGGAAAAGCTTCTGGCTGCGGCTGCGGCTCCGGGCCGTGGCCCCGCGCCCGCAGGCGTTAGCGTCGGGCGATTGGCGTCGATCCGTTCCAGCTCCGCGATCTTGCACAGATTGCGCAGCGGGCGGCTGAGTTCGAGCGAGTCGAGCACAGCCTGAAGCGCCGCACAGCCGTCAAGCCGCGCTTGTGGCACGATCACCGCCAGCCCGAAAAGCAGCGGCAGCCAGATCACCCGGAAGTCGCCACCGCGCTCGGCCAGGAAATCCTCGATCGCCGTGCGCACGCCATTGCGCGGACCGCCTTCCTGCAGCGCATGGGCGAAGGCCGCATTGTAGCCGCCCGGCGAGAGCCCCTTTTCCTGCGGCCGCAAGCCACCGATGCGGAAGTCGTGGCGATGCTCTGCCGGAATGCGTTCGGGGCAGTAGTAAAGATCGCGACGCCCGTAGGGCCATTCAACATCATGGCAGAGCGTGATCGGCGCCGTCGCGGCCAGCGGCCCTTCCGTGCCGTAGATCGCCTGCAACTCCCGATGCACGGTATACCAGTTGTGATCGCCGTCGATCAGCACCACATCGGCCGGTAGCAGATCGGCCAGCACCTCAAGGCTGGGGCGAGGGTGCAGCGCCACAGCCCCGGCGAAGCGATCGCGCAGACGTTCCATGTCTGCATCAAGTTCGGGATCGACGATGTCGATCTGCGACCCGGCCGCCTTGGCCCAGGCTGCAAGCAAGCGGGAATGGCGGCCCTTGTCGGCGCCGATTTCGATCACGCGGCGTGCGTCAACCGCTTCCAGGATGGGTTTGACGACACTTGGCCAGAATTGGAACACGGGCGTTGCCTCCGGGGAATGCTTACGACTTGCGCCAGAAGGCGCCCGTCCAGTCGATCATGCTGATGGGGTCGGTGATGTTGCGGGTGGCGCGGAATGCATCGACCGCCTCCGCACATTGGCCAAGGCCGCCGTAATCGTCGATGATGATGAAGCCCCCCGGCGAGACGCGGTCGTAAAGCGCTTCGAGCGCCTGCAGGGTGGAGCTGTAAAGATCGCCATCAAGCCGCAGTACGGCGAGTTTCTCGACGGCGCAGCCCGCAAGCGTGTCGGCGAAGAACCCGGGCAGAAACCGCACCCGCGCGTCGAGCAGACCGAAATCGGCGAAAGCCTGTTCCACCCGCGCCTGCGACACCGCAAGCGAGGGGAAATGGGTTCGCGACAGATCGAGACCCTGATCTTCAGGCTGCGACGGCGGCGGCAGCCCGGCAAAGGAATCCGCAACCCAGACGTTGCGATCCTGCGCCCCGCTCAGATCCAGAACTGCCTTCATCAGCAGGCAGGCGCCACCGCGCCAGACCCCGCATTCCATCAGATCGCCCGGCACGCCCTCGGCCAGCGCGGTGCTGACGCATCCGTGCAGATGATCGAGCCGCTTGCGTCCGATCATCGTGTAGCCGAGTGGTGGACCGGCCTGCGCGGTTTGCGTATCGCTGCCGATCGCCCGGACCCGGCGCTTTTCCGCCAGCGGCCCGCCAAGTTGGCCGGGCACATCATAAAGCGTGTCTGTCCAGAAGCTTGCCGGGATTTCCTTCAGGCCGCGTACGGCATCGAAGGCGACCTCCATTTCCAGCCCGGTTTCGTTCAGCAGCACCGCCTTCAACAGATCGAGATAGCGATCCGCCGCTTCGGGGGCCGGCCGCATCGCGGTTGCGGCCTCGCGCGGGGCCGCCTGACTTACAGTGAGCTGGCGCGCGTAGGCCTCGGCCGCAAGGCGCGAAATCGGGCCGAAATAGCTGCGTTCCTTGTCGATGATGCGGATCCGCCCGCGCAGGCGGTAATATTCCTTGGCGGCCTGCTTGTGCACTTCGAGCGAGGCGCTTCCAGCATTGGTATGGGTGCCGCCGTGGATCTGATGGAACACACCTTCGCCCAGGATCACCAGCTGCCGCGTCCCCGGTTGTTCGAGCGCGCGCCAAAGAAGATCGGCATTGGCCGCGCCGCCGCCGGGGCTTTCAAACGCCGGATCGAACCCGCCCAGAGCGTCCCAAAGCGGGCGCGGCAGGAACAAAAGGTTGCTTTCGCTCAGCGGTCCGAACCAGCCGCGCGAAATGTTCTCGGCAAAGGGGCTGATGTCGAAGAGCCGGTAGCCGTTGGTTTTCCAGTCGATTCCGTCCAGAAGCCGATCTTCCCAGACGGTGTCGTAGCCCTGCTGCAGGCTGATCCATTGCGGCCCCGGTCCGATCTGGAACGACAGCGTTGTCACCACCGGCGCCGGATCGGTTCGGG
Source organism: Rhodobacter capsulatus (assembly GCF_052363175.1). Lineage (GTDB taxonomy): Bacteria > Pseudomonadota > Alphaproteobacteria > Rhodobacterales > Rhodobacteraceae > Rhodobacter > Rhodobacter capsulatus_D. Next base: position 3,756,586 of record NZ_CP198946.1, on the reverse strand, counting down.
CTGCGCGCCGACAGGCGTCCAGCAGGCCGGGGCTGGCCATCCGCGCGCCATCGATGCTCACCCCCACCAGCGGCGCCGCCGCAAGGCTCAGCCCGTAGTTGATCGCCCGCACCGGTGAGGGGCTGGGATCGGCAAAGGAATGGATCTGCAGGTTCAGGCCGAGATCGGCGAAATCCTCGACCCGGGGCGGCTCGCGGGAGCCGTTGTCGATGACGATCACCTCGTAATCGTCGGCCGCGATGCCCTGCTGGTAGCGCGGCGACAGGCTGTAAAGCGTCCGCGGCAGTTCGCGTGCCATCTCGTAGCTTATGACGATCAGGCTCAGATCGGGTGTCTTGCGGCTCATGCGATGATGCCGTTGGCCTTCAGATCGGCCAGAAGCTCGTCGATCGTGGAGTTGCGCAGGAACAGCGTCGCCTCGATTTCGGTGCCGAAATGCTCTTCGAGTGCGCCCGCCATCACGACGGCATCGACCGAATCCAGCCCCAGGTTGTGAAACCGCGCATCGCCCTTGATGGTGGCCGCCTCGACCCCCAGAAGCGACACCAGAAATTCGGTGATCCAGGCTCTGACGGCATCTGCTTTCAACATGAGATCCTCGCTGCAAGATAAGTTGTGGTGGTCATGAGGCTCAGACCTGAACGGAAAGGCTGTTCATGCGCCGTTGGTTGTGAAGCGGTCGCCAGTCGGGTTTGTCGGAACTGACGCGCGGGCGCGGCCCGTCAAGCACGGCGCCCATGGCGATTTCCGCTTCCATGCGGGCGACCCAGGCACCGAGGCAATGATGCAGGCCACCGCCGAAAGAGTGCACCGGCTGACCGGCCCGGCCCGGCAGAAACCGGTCGGGATCGGGATAGGCGCGCGGATCCCTGTTCGCCGCGGCGATCATCAGGATCAGGTGCTGCCCTTCGCGGATCTCGCAGCCTGCGATGGTCTGATCGGTCATCGCCCGGCGCCGTACCTGCTGGATCGGCGGTTCAAGGCGCAGCGACTCGTCCACCGCGCCGGGGATCAGCGCGCGATCGGCCGCGACGCGTTCACATTGATCAGGGTGGCTCAGAAGCAGCCACAGCCCGTTGCCGATCAGCGCCGAGGTGGTCTCGAAACCGGCCATGAACACGAAGCTTGCCAGCGCAGCCAGCCGGTCGTCGTCGAAGGGCGCCTCGGCTTCGTCATTGCGGGTGACCAGAAGCGACAGCCCGTCCTCCGCGGGCGTCCGGCGGCGCGCGGCGATCTGCGCGCGCAAGAAGGCATGGGCTTCTTCCAGCCGCAGATTGGCGGATCGGTAATCCCGGATCGAGCATCCCCGGTTGAGGATGATCGGCACCCCGGCCAGGGTGGTCGCAAGCCAGCGCGCCTCCGCATCGGAAATCCCGTAGAGCCAGCCCATGAACAGGGGCGGCAGGGGATCGGCAAAATCACGCATCAGATCCATGCCGCCATCGCGGGCCAGCGGGGTGATCAGACGGCGGGCAATCTGTTCGACGGCGGCGGCGCAGCTGGCCTGAGAGCGCAGCGCCAGCAGCCGTGCTACCAGCGAGCGCAGCGGGCCATGCGCGGGCGGATTGCGGAAGAACAAGGCCATTTCGAGCAGCCGCAGCAGCTCGACCGGATTGTCACCAAGCGCGCGGGACACGTCGTTGACGTATTGCCCCAGATCAAGGGTCAGCAAAGCCGGGTTGGTGAACGCCTCGCTCACTTCGCGATGGCGCAGCAGAACCCAGGCCTGTTCGGCATCGGTCCAGAAAATCGGCGATTGCTCGCGCAAGACGGCATAGACGGGGTAAGGGTCATCGCGCAGGATCGGCGCGAGGCTATTGAACGAACCCAGATCAACCATCGGTTCCTCCTGGTGTTGCGGGGACGTCGGAAAGGTCTACCGAAGCGGGGGGCTCCGCCCCGTCCGGATGGCAGCGGGTCAGCGCGCCCGTCAGATAGGCGGTGCGGCAGGCGCTGCGGCGGATCTTGTTGCTGGTGGTGCGCGGCAAGGTTCCGGGGCGCACCAGCACGACCTCTGAAGGCCGCACGCCGAAGCCCTCGCAGACCACGGCGGAAACCGCCTGTGCCGCCGGTTCCAGATCCGGACCGGCCTGATGACCGCGTTTGACCTCCTGCAGGATGATCAGCGCCTCCGCGCCCTCGCGCTCGATGGCAAAGGCGGCGACCGTGCTGGACAAAGCAGGATGGGCGCGGGCGGCGGCGGCTTCGATATCTTCGGGATGATGCTTCGCGCCGCGGACGATGACCACCTCTTTCAGGCGACCGACAATCACCAGACCGCCCGCCTGCATCAGACCGAGATCCCCGGTGCGCAAAAAGGTCTTGTGAATGTCTTCGCCGTCAATCCGGGCCTGAAAGGTCGCGCGGCTGTGATCCGCTTGCTGCCAATACCCGGCGCCCACATGCGGACCGGCCACCCAGACCTCGCCCACCTGACCATCGGGCAGGCGGTGGCAGGTCTCGGGATCGACAATCGCAAGGTCCTGCCCCTCTGCGCCGCGCCCGCAAATCACCCGCTCCACCCTGTCCACGCGCCCCGGCGCCGCGGGGGTGGCGGCGCAGGTCAGACCGCTGCCCGCAGGCCCGCCGGACACGAAAAGCGTCGTTTCGGCCATGCCGTAGCAGGGGAAAAGCGCCTTCGGATCGAAGCCCGCCGGGGCAAGACCCGCAGCGAAGCGGCGCAGATCCGCAGCCCGGACAGGTTCGGCCCCGCAAAAGGCGACACGCCACGAACTCAGGTCAAGTCCCTCCAGCTGCTCGGGCCGGATTCGGTCTGCGCAAAGCGCATAGGCGAAATTCGGGCCGCCGCTGCTGGTGCCGCGATACCGGGCAATCGCCCGCAGCCAACGCAGCGGCCGCTGGATGAAATCCATCGGCGACATCAGCACCGTTTCGGCGCCCAGATAGAGCGGCTGCAGCATCCCGCCGACCAGACCCATGTCGTGAAAGAGCGGCAGCCAGCTGACCATTCGCGTCTCGCTGTCGTGGCGAAAGGCGATGCGGATCATCTCCATATTGGCCATCAGATTGGCATGAGTCACGATCACGCCGCGCGGGTCCGCGGTCGAGCCGGAGGTATATTGCAAAAAACGCCGGGTCCGTGGCCGCCGGGCCCTTTGGCATCGGCGGGGCGGTCTGCGTCTCTGGCGCGATGGCATCGGTCTCGATCCATTTGCAGCCCGGCCAGATCCGCCGGAAAGGCGCCGCGGATCGTCGCGTCCCCGGCCAGCGCGGCACAGCTCAGCACCAGACAGGGGCGGGCATCGGCGGCAATGGCCGCGATCCGCGGCGCCGAGCGGGCGGGCGTGATGAACGGCGTCGGCACGGCGATGGCGCCCGCGTAAAGGCAGGCCCAGAAGCCGATGATGAACGGCAGACCCGCCGGATAGACCAGAAGCACCGTCTGCCCGCGGGCGCCCAACTCCTCCAGACGGGCGGCCAGGGCGCGGACCTGCAGGTCCAGCTCGGCATAGGTCAGGGCGCGGCCCTCGCCCTCGCCACGGTCGAGAAAACGCACGGCAATCTTGTCGGGCAGATTCTGGGCGTGCTGGTGCAGCACCTGCGCCAGAGTGACGCGGTTCCCCGTTGGGCGGGTCGGTGGCGGAGGGGTGTCCCGCTGGCTCATTGGCACCGTTACGGACCTTTCTGCTGAAACCGGGTCACGGCTTCGGTGGACGGGCTGAGCATCGGATCTGCGCCCACGTCGCCGCGATTGCAGATCGGCATGTCGGCCCGGCGCGTGGCGAGAGCCGCAAGGACGTCGGCGTCTGGATGAAAACCGCAGGGCACGATGTTGCCGCGATGATCGACGTAATGCTTGGCGGGGTCGGAGGCGATCCCACGCCCGCGCACAGCGTCGAAGCGAACCATCGAAAGCGATTGCCGCCGCTCGGAAGGCTTCGTTCGGGGCGGCGGAGGGAGGGTCATGAGCTTTCGCACCTGTTCAAAAGTGACACAACCTTCGGTTGCGCCAATTTGGCGCGACTACACAAGCAGAGCATTTCGCATGGCTTTGCGGTGAAATATGCCAAGTTGGGACAGTTCGACTGGATTTTCGTTTGATTTCAGGTCGCCAGTTGGCAGCAGAACCAGACGCGACATGCCATCGCGTGGCTGCAAAAGAGCATCGCAGAACCAGCGGGTCAAGAGCTTATTGGCGGCGTTCGGAGGCTGCCGTGGTCAGCCGGATCAACCGAGCTCCGAGGGCGAAGCTGCGTGCGTCAAGGGTATGGTGGCACTCTGCGCCGCCATGGCCGATGCGAATGACGCGGCCTATTTCGGCGTTCTGTCCGAGGACGACAGTCTGAGCTTCCCCGAGATCGTGGGCAGGCTGATCGGGGCGGGTTCGAGGGGTATGCGGTCGACTACCGCAGGACCACGCAGACCTTCTACCTGTCGGATGGTGATGGCTGACGCGGACCATGCCGCAAACCTGCGGTCCGGTCGCGGCTGATTTCGATGCAGGGGGGGGCGCCTCGTCTCCTGGGCACAGGCAAGCCCGGAAGATTACAGCCGCCTTCAGTGAAAAGGCGCGGGCCCGCCGGTTGTGCGGGCTATCTCGTGTCGTTTCTCGGCCAACGCGTCGTCTGTTTCGGTCGCTCCGGCGAAACCCGCGTCGACTATTTCCCAAGCTGATGTCGCTTGAGAGGGCGCGCCGCGCAGGGCTTTCAGTCCGCGCTTGCGGGGCGCGCGGGACATGCCGTGTTGAGACCGCCCTGTGATCAGGCCGTCGACAGCTCAAACGTCTTTCGGTGCGTCGGACTTGGTCGGCGTCGTCGCCTTGGGCACCGTGCTGCCAGCGCCACGCCCACCCGGTTTGCGAAAGGACAATCCGGTTCGAAAACCCGGTTTCGACGCGGGTTGTGCCAAAAATTCTTTCAGATCGAGCTGTTTCTTCGGGGTCGAATAGCCCATGGCGTCACTCCTTGCGATGAAAGGGCGGAAGCGGCGGTGAGGACCGCGCCGCTTCCCTCCCGATGATGCGTTCGGGGAAGAGGGGCAGCACATGCCGCCGCCGTCAGCCTTTACGCCGTCACCGGAACTCGGATTGTGTTGCATGTCCGTTGAAGGACCGGATCGGGTCCAGTGCCGGACGGTTTTGGCGGCGCGGTCCTTGCGGCAATGTGCCTTGGCCAAGTCGCTCGAAGAACTCCCGCCAGCCAAGACCGGTCTGCGCCGGGCGCGTATGCGGGAAGCGGGCCTTGGGCGAGGTGCCCAGGGCAGTTTTGTGGGTCGTCATCTGGATCTTTCCGCCAGCCCGGTTTCGGGACGGCATGGCGATCATCGTGCCGGGCGCTTGAGAGGCTTTGCCAGCGCGTCGCGTGCCAGCCGTGCCGCCTTGAGGGCGGCGCTGCGATCGGCGCGCTTGGAGGCTTCCGTTTCGGTGATCAGTTTTGCCGCAGCGGCCGTCTTGTCGTGTGGCGTCTGCGGGGCAAGAGGGGGATCTCCCCGGAACAGGCCGGGAGATGGATTGGTGCGTGGGCGCGACATCGGTTGTCGTCCGCGATCGGTCAGGATCAGGCCAGCGCCAGATTGCAGGCCGACTTGCGGCCATCGCGGCCGGACTCGACTTCGAAAGTCACTTTGGCGCCATCGGCCAGACGCGCGATGCCCGCGCGTTCAACGGCCGAGATGTGAACGAACACGTCCTGCGCGCCGCCTTCCGGTTCGATGAAGCCGAAGCCTTTGTTCTGGTTGAAAAACTTCACGGTGCCATTGGCCATCGTGTTAACTCCTTCAGGGGAATGCTGCCCGCAGAATGCGACAGCTCGGCTTGGTCAGACGAGAGAGCAGACTGAAGCCGATGAAGGAGACAGGGTGCGGTCGAGAAAAACTTCGCTACAACCCCTCTAGCGGATTTTGCAGATTTTGCAACGAGTCTTTTGGGGTTTTCAAAAGGCGTTGTTGCAGAAAGGTGGCCTGAGGTGTGAGTTTCCCTTTCCCTTTCCCTTTCCCTTTCCCTTTCCCGTTCAGGTTCATGCCACGCGGACGACCTCGGCAGTGCCGAGCGCGTTGAAGCGATTGATGAGGGCGACCCGAATGTGGATTTCGACGGTTTGGCGATCGGGATCCCTCACGGCGATGCGCTCACCGAAAGCCTTCAGGTCGAGCAGGTTCAGCGCCACCGGTTCGAGCGAACTGGCGAGGGCATCTTGGCCTCCACGCGACTGCGGGCGTGGTACTCGGTCCACCGCTTCCAAAATGCCCGACCGTAGTGACGCGTGGCTCGCAGAGTTTCGTTGCGCGCCTTGGCAGCCGGGCAGTCCTCTTTCCAAGCCCGACCGTTGCTCCGGATCGGTATGATTGCCGTGCCGCCGCGTGCGATGACGGCGCCGTGGCAACGGCGGGTGTCGTAGGCACCATCCGCAGTCACCGTGCCGATGTCCTCGCCCTCGGGGACCCGCAATAACTCGCTGTTCGCCGGGAGCCATGCGGCGGCCGAGAACTGGGCCATCTTCTACACCCTGATCGAGACCGCGCGCCTGAACGATGTCGATCCGTTCAAATACGTGCGCTGGGTCGTGGGCGAGATCGAAAAGGGCCGCGAATTGACCGATTACAGCCGCCTGATGCCCTGGGATTACAAGGCTGTGGCTCCGGCGCTCGCAAACCCGCCGAAAAAGGCGGCCTGATCCGCCGGGATCGCCGCCTGCCGCGCGGCGATCCCTTTCCGCGCCCCGCGCGCACGACCTTGTTCAGCCGGGCCCCGCACATCGGGGTTCCGGCCCAGAGTCATGTCCGAGCACCAGACCCGCGCCCGACGCGTCAGTCGTTCGGTCGTATGGGGTCAGGACGCACCTTCCGGGCGACGCGCTCATTCCCTGAAGCATTTGCCTTCGATGGCCCCGCCAAGCGCGGCGCGGCGATCTCATGCAGGCCATTGCCTGCGTCGAGGGCGGGGAAGCGACGCGTCAGACATCCCTTTGGGGACCGCGCATTCCCCCAGTCCTCCTGCGTCGTGCTATGGTCGGCCCATTTCCAGCGCGTCTGATGCCTTGCCAACGCCTTCCGGTCTCGGCGCGATGATCCTGCCGTCGCCGTCGGCAAGCGCCTCCGTACCCTTGAACGAAGCCGGGCGTTGCGACAGGTTGGAGACGGCCTTGAGCGAGAGCTTGGAAAAAGCGAAAGCCGCAGAAGAAAGGCTGAAGCGGCGCTGAGGGGAAGGGATTGGGGGCGGGAGTTGTAGCGGGGGCATGAAACGGAACTTGAAACGGTACTTGCAGCGGAACATAACGGGCTTCGCCTGAGGTCAGGACGCAGCTTTTAAGCTATTTTGTTGGCGTTAAGTGCGCTAACCTCCTTGTTTAATTCGGAATACAAACCGGAACTCCAACAGGACCAACAAGCCTTGCATCAAGGGGCATCATGTCGACCGACACCATAGCAGACAAGGGCGAAGCGATCAGCATCGTCGAACCGCTGATCCCTGAGGAAGCCTCAAAATATCGGGCTCCGCTGAACGACTTGGCCGTCGAATTGGCAAGCCTGTCGGCCGGGCTGCGGTCGTCTCTGCCTGAAGGCATCCGCGCGCCGCTCGCCGATCTCGTCCGGTCGATGAACTGCTACTATTCGAACCTGATCGAGGGCCACAACACCCACCCGATCGACATCGAGCGCGCCCTGAACAAGGATTTCAGCGCCGATATCGAGAAACGAAACCTGCAACTCGAGGCCGTCGCGCATATCGAGGTGCAGCGCTGGATCGATGCGGGCGGCCTGACCGACCACCCGCTTGCCCCGGAAAGCTTGCGCGAAATCCACCGCCGCTTCTGCCAGAACCTGCCCCCGGACTTGCTTGTCGTGCGCAGGCCGGACGGCACAGAGCTTCCGGTCATCCCCGGCGAATTCCGAACGGACTTTGTCCAGGTCGGCAAGCATGTCGCCCCCAGCCCCGGCGCCGTGCCACGCCTTCTGGCACACATGTGCAAGATGTACGGGCTGCAGGGCCGCAGCGGCGCGATCATCGCCACGGCCTGCGCCCACCATCGCCTTGTCTGGGTTCACCCGTTCGTTGACCTGAACGGCCGCGTCTCGCGCATGGTCGCCCATGCCATGCTGCGCGACACCGTCGGATCTGATGGCCTCTGGTCCGCTGCGCGGGGCCTTGCGCGACGCGACGCCGAATACAAGCAACGCCTCATGGCCGCCGACGAACCTCGCCACGGCGGCGCTGATGGCCGAGGCAACCTCTCCGAACAGCGCTTGGCTGAGTTCGCGACTTTCTTCCTTGAATCCTGCATCGACCAGGTCCGCTTCATAGAAACCCTGATGCAACCGCAACGCCTGCGCGAGCGGATCATGACCTGGTGCAAAGGCGAAATGGCCAAGGGCGCGCTTGCCAAGGGCGCTGATATCGTCATGCGTGAGGCGCTGATGTCGGGCGAGGTTGAGCGCGGGGCCTTGCCCAGCCTTCTCGGCGTCAGCGACCGTCAGGCGCGAAAGGTCACGGCGGAACTGCTGGTGGGGGGGGCGCTGAAATCAGACACCCAACGCGCACCCTTGCGGCTGAGTTTCCCGGCGAGGCTGACGAGCGACTGGATGCCGGGGCTGTTTCCTGGGCAGTAGATTTGAACAGTCAGTGGCACGAGGCGGCCCGTTGCTGCCGGTCGGCGCTCCCGGCGCAGGCCGCCAAACCAGCCGTTCAAGCACGGCGCAGCGATAGGCCTGCGCATTCAAATGTGACCTTCGTGCGGGGCGCAGTGAAAAACTGAAGGGGCAGCTACGCTTGGGACAAACGCGACCTCGATCTGTGGATCGACGACGTGAAAACCGGCACCCAAGGTCGGCACGCAGGGCGGGTTGCTTCTGTCCTATTTCGAGACGGAGCATTTCGCCAATCTCGCGCCCGCCACGCGCCGCGACTATCGCCAATGCGCCGATTTTCTCGAGCCGATCACGTCGGCAGGGGAGGCGTCGATCTGCCAGAGGTCATTGAGGCCTGCGGCAAAGGTCGAGTTGGTCGCGCTGTGCTCGACCGTCGATCGGAACTTGTCCGGGTCGCGGATGGCAAGCAGCGCGTTGCGGTGTTCCGCCTCGTACTTGCTCCGGGCGCGCTGGATGGTCCGTTCGCTGATCTCGGGCAGCGCATCGCCGAAGCGGTCGCGCAGATAGGCACCAAGCTGGTCCGCAGATAGGAAGGATTGCTTCGCGATCGCCCCCAAGAGCGCCGTGACCACCGCACCGTCGGCCGCAGCCTCGATCTTAGCCGGGCGCCCGCGGCGGTCGATGCCCAAGGCGTCGTCACCGTCCCGGCGGCGGATCGTGCGCCATTCGTAGAGAGTACGCGTGCTGACGGACGGGATTTGCAGCCGAATGTCGTCCGGGGCAGCGATCAAACGCCCTGACCAAGCATCCGGAAACATAGCTGCGGCATCGGAAATGGTCAGACCGTTTGCAATGCGAAATTCGTCGAGCGCCCCCAAAACATGAAGCCGCGCATCGCGCCGATCCCGCTCGACACCGATCAGCGGGTCATTCTCGCGCAGCGTGATCACGTTGACCGGCTCGCCCGGGTTCGCCTCGCGCCGGATCAGCTCGGCGCGGGCCTCGTCCGGCAGCAGTTCGATCGAGAACTCCAGACCACCGCCGCGGCCCTTGCGCTTGCGCACCTGGGTCGTTCGCGCCGCCCAGCCCTCGGACTGCACCCGTTTCGCCACTCCTCGGGGCGACGGTGGCAGGCCGGGCAGCTTGGCCTCGGCAATTTCGGCGATGGTCATCCAGCGTTTCATGATCGTTCAACGATGCTTGAAGGTCTCGCGACGGAAGGGATGCTGGCGGGCAAGCGCCGCCACTCGATCTATCTGGCGATCGACATCTGGAGCCGCCGGGTGCGGGTGCTGGTGCTGGTCACCCGCTCGCCCCGCGCCGAAGCGGTGGCGATGCTGCTGCGCGCCTGCATCCTCGCCTGGGGCGTGCCGCGGCGCGTCAAAACCGAAAAAGGCAGCGATTTCAAGGCCAAGTCGATCAGCCGCCTCTTCGCAGCGATGCAGATCGAACACGAGCTTTCCGCCCCTTACGAGCCGAAGAGCAAGGGCAACGTCGAGCGTGCCATCGGCACCTTCCAGCGTGACCTTGCCACCTGCCCGGGCTTCATCGGCCACTCGGTCGCCGACCGCAAAGTGATCGAGAGCCGCAAGGCTTTCTCGAAGCGCCTCGGCATGTCGGAGCTGGATCTCTTCACCGAGATCTTCGGCACGCCCGTACGGCAAACGACAGGACTGAAGAGCGGTATCGGTTCTGCCATGGCAGCGCGTCGACCGATTTGACGAAGACGAGCGGATTGCCGACGAGCAGTTCGGGCACTGGATCCCGCATTGGCCGCGCCCGCGCGGCACCACCCCGCCCGGGTTGCGGCGACAGCAGGTAATCAATCACGCCCGCCGCCCCTTCGTCGCTGACACCGTGATGCGAAGAGAACCCGAAAATCATGTTTCCGCCTCGCCTCCGGATCCGCCCAGAGTTTCCGGATCGACGACGGCAATCAGGGCGCGCTCGACACTCAGCAAACAGGTCGCGATGGTCAGCGCCTCCATCGGTGCTGCGCCGTCGAGCCCTCGTGCGATCTCATCCAGAGACCGCGTCGCGTCGCCGAGCGCACTGGCCACATCCTGTCGCCATCCGCCCCGGAAGCCCCCTTGCCGCTGCGGCGCGAGGATCCGCGCCACGGCATACTGTGGGCGAAATCACCGACCTGTCGCTGACCGGCGACGGCGGTGAGGCGAAGATGTTGCGCGCACCGACGGCGGGATTGCGCGGAGATTACGAGGATCAGATCGCCCATGCGCTCGGCGGCCGGGCAGCGGAGATCGTGGTGTTCGGCGCTCCGAGCGGGGGATCGGGCGGCAGCACCGAAAGCGATCTCGCTATTGCAACGCATCTGGCTCTCGGGCTGGAACGCTGCGTCGGGCTTGGGCAGAACGGTCTAATCTGGGAAGCGGTCGAGGGCATTGCCGCTCGACAAATGTCTGCGGGCGAGCGCGCGGCCGTGTCCAAGCGTCTGGACGAGCAATGCGCCCGTGCGGTGCGGCTTTTGGCACGGCACCGCGTGCATCTTGAACGTCTCGCGCGACGGCTTGCTGAAATGGGGCACCTCGTCACGGCGGAGATCGGAGAGTTCCTGCCCGAAGTCGATGACGCCGCCATCGTCCCGAACCTTGCGCATCCGCCGTCAGAGACCTACGATTCGTAACGTGCGGCGTAAATCGAGGCTCTGCAGCCGGGGACCGTGGTTCCCACTTGACACGGGCATTTTTATCTGAGCGGCCCTCGCCACCCATCCGGAGCGGTTTGTGACCCCGTTGTGACCCCGAAACGGGAAAATCGGGAGATGATCACGATAAGTATGATCAGGCATCTCAGAAAAATCTTTTGAACTTCATGGGGTTATAAGTGGTGCCCAGAGCCGGAATCGAACCAGCGACACGCGGATTTTCAATCCGCTGCTCTACCAACTGAGCTATCTGGGCACCGGTCGTTCGACAGTAGGGTCGATCCGATGTTGGTGGGCGGTTAGTAGACGAGGGCGCAGGGACTGTCCAGAGACTATTGTGTGTTTGGTGCGGAAAAATTCTGTTCTGCAAGACCTCATGGACGACCGGCAAGACGGTCGTGTTTCACCTGCCTTTGAAAGCGTCTCATCGTCGTGAGGAGTGGCCCGTCAGCCGGGGCAGACGATATGAGGGAGAGGCCTTAAACACGGTGAGACGTGCCGCGCGGGCGGCGATCTTGTCGGTCGTCAGGGAGCAACGTCCCGGTGATGCACCGCACCGCCTTTTTTTGCCCGGATAGGGTCAAGGACAAGGGGTGCGGGTGGAGCCCGGCCCTTCCGTCGTCTCCAAACCCGGTGAAACGCGCCCTGTCCAGCTGCGCGCGACCGACGCCCCCGACGACGCGACGGCGGTGGAGGTTCAGGGGACAGGGGCGCGAATCGTCATGTGCAATTTCCCTTCGGAAACACGTGTCCGAGCCTTCTGCCGGGCCCGCATCCGGGCTTTCGCGCGGCACGACAACGCCCGAAGCCTCCGCCCGCAGCCGGTCTGGCGTCAAGCCATCCTGACGTCGCGGTCCGTGCCGCGGCCCGCCGATTCTGTGCCCGAATCGTGTCGGGAGAGAGGGAATAAAATTCTATAATCACGATCTGCAAAGGCGAGTTTATTCTCTTGCCAATCTCGACTAAACCGGTGGATATTTAAATCATCACGTTGATCACCCGCCGGAAAGGAGACGCTGATGATCCGCCACGCTCAGACCGTTCCCGCCGCAAGCCTGCGCGCGCCGATGCGGGGACAAATGATCTGCCTTGGACCGCGCCATCTGGGCCACCTCCCGGCGCATCCGCTTTCGCACCCCTTTTCCTGATCGAGAGACACCATGCTGACCACGATTTCGCTGTCCCGCCACATCACCGCTCAAGGCGTGAAAACCGCCGATCATTCCGATGGTCGCGTCACCATCGTCGATGGCGCCCGCCGCCTGACCGGCTGGCCGATCACCCGCATCGCGCGCAACACCACGGCGCTTCTGGCGCTTGTGCTGGCAGGCTTCATCGCCGCCCCGCAGGCCCGGGCCGAGTCGCTGCTCAATGTCAGCTACGATCCGACACGCGAACTGTATCGCGACATCAACGCCGCCTTCACCGAATGGTGGACCGCGCAGGGTCATGACGCGCCGCAGATCGAAACTTCGCACGGCGGCTCGGGGGCGCAGGCGCGTGCGGTGATCGAGGGGCTGAATGCGCAGGTCGTCACCCTCGCGCTGGCCTCCGACATCGACAAGATCGCCAAGGCGGGCAAGCTGCCGAAGGACTGGCAGGGCAGGCTGCCGCACAATTCCTCGCCCTATACCTCGACGATCGTTTTTCTTGTCCGCGAAGGCAACCCGAAGGGGATCAAGGACTGGGGCGATCTGGTCAAGGACGGGGTCGAGGTGATCACGCCGAACCCGAAGACCTCGGGCGGGGCGCGGTGGAACTATCTGGCCGCCTGGGCCTGGGCCGAGAAGAACGGCAAGGACCCGAAGGACTTCGAACATGAGCTTTTTGCCCATGTGCCGGTCCTTGACAGCGGCGCCCGCGGGGCGACGACGACCTTTGCCCAGCGCGGCATCGGCGACGTGCTGCTGGCCTGGGAAAACGAGGCTTATCTGTCGCTGAAAGAGCTGGGCGAAGATCAGTTCGATATCGTCGTGCCCTCGGTCTCGGTTCTGGCCGAGCCGCCGGTCGCGCTGGTCGAGGGCAACATCGCCAATGACGGGCAGAAGGAACTGGCGACGGCCTATCTGAACTTCCTCTACAGCCCCGAGGGGCAGGCGATCGCCTACAAGAACTTCTACCGCGCCTGGGACACGTCGAAAGCCGATCCGGCCGATGTGGCGCGGTTCCCGAAACTGGAGCTTGTGGACATCGCCCATTTCGGCGGCTGGGCGAAAGCGCAACCCGAGCATTTCGGCGACGGCGGCATCTTCGACCAGATCTACACGGCGAAATAAGCCCCGCCCGACACAAATCCCGGCGCCCCTTCGGGGGCGCCGTTCGTTTTGCCGCAACGACACGGCGGCACGCGCGCATCAACCCTTCCTTGGCAGCTTTCCTGTCCTATTATCGCGGGAACGACCGGAGAGAGTTTCGCGAATCGGAAGACTCCGGCCCGCCGCGAAGGGAGAGATGATGCGCAAGACCGTGCTGCAAGGCCTTGGCCTGCCAGCCGCCGTGCTGGCTGGCTTTACCGCGCTGGCACCACCGCTTGCGGCCGAGACCCCCCTGGCCGTCGAACTTGTCACCGCCCATACCGCGCCGGTCTTCCTGCATTACGAGCTTTCGGGCAGCATCGAGGCGGCCGAGGCCGTGCCGGTGGGGTTTCGCGCGGGGGGGCGGATTGTCACCCTCTCGGTGCAGGTTGGCGCAAAGGTCGAGGCGGGGCAGGTGCTGGCACAGCTTGACCCGACGCAGGCCGCCGCGGCGCTGCGCGGCGCCAAGGCGCAGGCCGATGCCGCGGCGGCGATGCTGACGCAGGCGGAACAGGCGCTGGCGCGCGCGGCCGAACTGACCCAGCGCGGGGCGGCGACGCAGGCGGCGCTTGATGCCGCGACGGAATCTGCGCTCTCTGCCCGCTCGGCGCAAGATCAGGCGCAGGCGGCACTTGCCAAAGCCCGCCAGACGCTGACTGATTGTACCCTGACCGCCCCCGCCGCGGGCATCGTCACCGCGCGTTCTGCCGAACCCGGCCAGATCGTCGGCGCGGCCCAGACGGTGCTGACCATCGCCCGCGATGGCGCGCGTGAGGCAGTCTTTTATGTGCCCGATCTCCCCGTCCTCGAACGGTTTCGCGATCGGACCGTGACGCTGCGCCCGGTCGAGGGCTCCGGTTCCCCGCTTGAAGCGGTGGTGACAGAGATTGCCCCCCTTGTCGCGGGCGACACCGGTACCGTCCGGGTCAAGGGCAAGCTGCGCGAGGGCGCCACCGCCCCTGGCCTTGGCACCGCGATTGTCGCCGTGATCGATCTGCCGCTTGGCTCGGCGATGGCCTTGCCCTGGACGGTTCTGGTCACGAAAGACGGCGGACCGGCGGTCTGGACCATCGACCCCGACAGCCAGCGGGCCGAGCTGCGCCCTGTGCGGGTTTCGCGCTACACCGACCGCGGCGTCGATGTGGCCGAGGGGATCTCCGAGGGCGCGCTGGTCGTGTCCCGCGGCGCGCATCTGCTTTACCCCGGCCGCGCCGTCACCGCGACGGAGACGACGCCATGATCCGCCCGCTGCTGGCCCTGCTGCTGACCCTGACCCCGGCCTGTGCCGAAGAGCCTGCCCGCCCGGTCGTTTCGGAAATCGTTACCGGCTCCGCCATCGCCTCGCGTGATTTTCCGGGCGTGATCGCGGCCGAGGTCGAAACCACGCTCGGCTTTCAGACCGCGGGCCGGATCGAGACCCGACCCGTTGCGCTCGGGGATGCGGTCACTGCGGGGCAGGTGCTGGCCACGCTCGATCAGGTGACCTTGGCCGAGGATGTCGCCGCCGCCGAGGCCGGTTTGCGCGCAGCCCGGGCGAGTGCCGATTTCGCTGCCCAAAGTCTTGTGCGGGCGCAGGAACTCAACCGCCGCGGGGTCGCGCCGCAGGCCACGCTCGAAGCCGCAGAGGCCAAGGCCGCAGCCGCCAAGGCCAGTGTCGCCTCGGCACGCGCAGATCTGACCCGGGCGCAGGATGCCGAGCGTTTTGGCCGTCTCACCGCGCCCGCCGCAGGCGTCGTCAGCCTGATCCTCGCCGAGCCGGGCACGGTCGTTACCCCCGGCACGCCGGTTCTGCGTCTGGCCACCGCCGCCGGGCGCGAGGCGGTGATCGACGTGCCTGATGAGATGCTGTCGGTGCTGCCGAAAGACGCCCGTTTCACCATCGAGACCCGCGGCGACGGTACGCTGAGCACGGCGGGTCACTTGCGGCTGATCGAACCCGTCGCCGATGCCTCGACCCGGGCGCATCGGTTGCGGATCTCGCTCGAGGGGGGAGGGCACGCCTTCCGCCTTGGCACGCTTGTGACGGCAAGGCTCGATCTGCCCGAAGCCCCGCTGCTGACCCTGCCCGCTTCCGCCATCCTGACCGACGGCGATCCGGCTAGAGTGTGGCGCCTCGGCCCCGACCGCCGCGCCGAGGCCGTGCCGGTGACGCTGGGCCAAAGACTTGACGACCGCGTCGTGATCACCTCCGGCCTCGCCCCCGGCGACGAGGTGGTGATCCGCGGCATCCGCTCGCTCACGCCGGGCCAACTCCTCGGACCAAGGGTATCGCCATGAAGTTCAACCTGTCCGACTGGGCTTTGCGGCATCGCTCGATGGTCTGGTATCTGATCATCGTCTCGCTTCTGGCGGGGGTGATGGCCTATCGCAACCTTGGCCGCGAGGAAGACCCCTCCTTCACCATCAAGATCATGATCGTGACCGCGGTCCTGCCCGGCGCCACCGCCGAGGAGACGCGCGAACAGGTCACCGACCGGATCGAGAAGAAGCTGCAGGAACTGCCGAACCTGAAATTCACCCGCTCGGAAACCTTCCCGGGCCGCGCCGTGGTGCAGATCGAGCTGACCCCCGAAACGCGGGGCGAGGCCGTCACCCGGACCTGGCAGAAGGTCCGCAACATGATGGCCGACATCCGCCCCGATTTCCCGGCCGAATTCGCGGGCTTTTACTTCAACGACAGCTTTGGCGACGTCTATGGCTCGATCTATGCCTTCACCGCCGACGGCTTTTCCCCGCAAGAGGTCAAGGACCGGGTCGAGAAGGTCCGCTCGGCGGTGCTGACGCTGAAGGCGGCGGGCAAGGTTGAGCTCATTGGCACGCAAGATCCCGTCGTGCATGTGGAATTTTCCGCCCGCAAGCTCGCCGCGCTGGGGCTCGATCAGGCGCAGGTGCTGGGCACGCTCGCCGCCCAGAACGCCATCGTGCCCTCAGGCGTGATCCGAACCGAGGATGAGCTGGTGGCCGTGCGGATGTCGGGCCGCTTTGCCGATGCCGAGGAACTGGCCGCCGCGCCCTTGCGCGTGGGCGAGATCTTCTTCCGCCTCTCCGATGTCGCCACCGTCCGCGCCGGGTTCGAAGACCCGCCGGGCGATCTTTTTCGCTACAACGGCAAGCCCGCCGTGGGGCTGATCATCGGCATGAAACAGGGCGCCAATATCCTCGAGTTCGGGACAGAACTGACGGCGCTGATGGACCGGATCGCCACCGAATTGCCGGTGGGGATCGAGCTGCACAAGGTCGCCGATCAGCCGCGGGTGGTCGAGGAGTCGGTCAACCACTTCCTGCGCTCGCTGGCCGAGGCGGTGGCGATCGTGCTGATCGTCTCCTTCGTGTCGCTTGGTTGGCGCGCGGGGCTCGTTGTCACGATGTCGATCCCGCTTGTGCTGGCGCTGACCTTCGTCATTCTCGACGGCATGGGGGTGACGCTGCAACGGATCTCGCTTGGCGCGCTGATCATCGCTCTCGGGCTTCTGGTCGATGATGCGATGATTGCCATCGAAACGATGATCGCGCGGCTTGAGGCCGGGGATTCGATCGCCAAGGCCGCCTCGCATGCCTGGACCTCGATCGCCTTCCCGATGCTTTCGGGCACGCTCGTCACCGTTGCGGGCTTCATCCCGATCGGGCTGAACTCGTCGCAGGCGGGGGAATACACGCTCTCGCTCTTCTACGTGATCGCGATTTCGCTGATGCTGAGCTGGGTCGTCGCCGTCCTTTTCGCGCCGCTGATCGGGGCCACCTTCCTGCCCAAGACAATGCCGCATCACGATCCGACCCCGGGTCTGTTGCGCCGCGCCTTCCACGGGCTGTTGCGCGGGGCGATGCGGGCGAAGTGGCTGACCATCGTGCTGACCGTGACGCTGTTCGGCACCTCGCTTTACGGCATGCGCCATATCGAGCAGCAGTTCTTCCCCGCCTCCGACCGGCCCGAGTTGCTGATCGACGTGACGATGCGGCAGAATTCGGCGATTGCCGCGACCGATGCCGCGATGGCCGAGCTGGATCAGTGGCTCGCCACCCGACCCGAGGCCGCCTATTGGACGACCTATGTCGGGCGGTCCTCGCCGAGGTTCCTGCTGTCGCTTGATGCGCCGACGCCGGTGCCCTTCATCGGCCAGATCGTCGTGATGACGAAGGGGCTCGAAGATCGCAACGCCCTGCGCGCAGCCCTGGCAGAGCATGCCGCGAAACTTCCCGGGGTCGATGTGTTCTCGAAACTGATCGAGCTGGGGCCGCCGGTCGGCAAGCCGGTGCAATACCGCCTGATGGGCCCCGACCGTGGGCTGCTTCTGAGCGAGGCGCAGGCACTGGCCGAGCGGTTGGCCGAGGATTCGCGGCTGTCGAACATCACCATCGACGAGGGTGAGCCGGTGCGGGTGGCGCGGGTGGTTCTGGATCAGGAACGGCTGCGGCAGCTTGGCCTGACGCAAAAGGACGTGGCGCAGGCGCTGCAAACGCTCTTCGAAGGCGTCACCGTCACCGAATTGCGCGACGGCCAGACGCTGGTCGATGTGGTCGCTCGTGGCGCCGAGGTGGACCGGTCGTCCATTGCCTCGCTCGGGTCGTTGCAACTGCCTTCGCCCTCGGGCGTGCCGGTGCCTCTGCTGAGCTTCGCGACGCTCGATTGGCAGATGGAGCCGCCGGTGCTGCATGCCCGCAACCGGGTGCCGACGATCACGGTCAAGGCTGCGGTGGTGGGGGCGAACCAGCCCGCGACCGTGACCAAGGACCTTGCCCCGGCGATTGCCAAGCAGATGGCTGCCCTGCCTGCTGGCACGACGATCGAGCCGGGGGGCGTCGCTGAAAGTAGTGGTGAAAGTCAGGCCCCGATCGTCGCCGTCGTGCCCTTGATGGTGCTGATCATCCTCACCCTTGTCATGGTGCAGATGCAAAGCTTCCGGCTGATGTTCATCGTGCTGGCTGTCGCGCCCTTGGGCCTGATTGGCGTCGTCGCGGCCATGCTGCCCTCGGGCCAGCCGCTCGGCTTCGTCGCGATTCTGGGCGTGCTGGCGCTCGTCGGCATCCTGATCCGCAATTCGCTGATCCTGATGGCCGAGGTCGAGGAGCTGATTGAAGCCGGGCGCAGCCATTGGGACGCGGTGTTCGAGGCCTCGGACAGCCGGGCCCGGCCGATCTTGCTGACGGC
Source organism: Rhodobacter capsulatus (assembly GCF_052363175.1). GTDB lineage: Bacteria > Pseudomonadota > Alphaproteobacteria > Rhodobacterales > Rhodobacteraceae > Rhodobacter > Rhodobacter capsulatus_D. The sequence goes on along the minus strand of NZ_CP198946.1, from coordinate 3,737,937 downwards.
CGCGGCGGCGTCGCTGGCGCTGATCCCGATCTCGCGCGAGGTGTTCTGGGCGCCGATGGCCTTCGCGATGATGGGGGGGATCATTGCCGGAACGCTGATCACGCTGGTTTTCGCGCCCGCGCTTTATTGCGCCGTCTTCGGGGTGAAAGCCCCGCCCCGGCCGCCGCGTCCCGAGCCCGAGGCTCTGCCCGGCAGGGTTTAACTCGCCGTTCACCAAATTCTGTCATCCTCGGGCATCGTCGTTGTCCGAGGCCTGCACATGCTGACGCCCCTGCCTTCGCCCACCACCCCGAGCCCGTTGCCCGCGGGCGTGCATTCCCTGTCCCTGCCGCAAGGCGCCCAGCCGCAGCGGCAAATGCAAAACCTGCTTGCGGAGCTGCCGCAGGGCGCGCAGCGTCCGGAGGCAAGCACGCAACCCCAGACCGCGCAGCCGCAGGCGGCGGGATCGCTGCCCTTGCCGGGGGCCACGCCCGAGCGCGGCGCCGCCGAGGCTCTGGCCAAGGCCGCAACCCTCACCGCCGAGGCGTTGGCCGGGACCGCAACGCCCAGCGCACAGGGCAGCGCGGCAACGCCGATGTCGCTTGTTGCGGCGCAGATGCTGGGCGTCGACACGACGGCCCTGCAGTCGGTTCTGGCGCAACAGGCCGCAACGCGCGCTTTGCCCGGCGCGCATCGGCGCGCGGAGCCGCATCACGATGATCCGCCCGCGCCGCTGCTGTCGGCGCCGGATGACGGCTTTGACCCCCACGCCCCGCATCCGCCGCCGGTTCTGCCCAATTCCCATGGCGCGCGCCCCACGCCCGAGAGCGAGATCCCGGAAACGACGGCCGCCCCAAAAGATCGAAAACGCGCACGAGAGAGCGGCACGGATCCGCCGCACAGACACGACCTGCCCGTGCCCACGCCCTTCGCCGACCTGACGCGGCGCCCAACACTCTGGACCATTGCGGGGGCGATCTTCACCACCGTCTTCGTGGTGACACTGCTGCTGATCTGAGGTCGCCCGGCAAAGCAAAAGGCCGCCCCGAAGGACGGCCCTGAACCCGTGCAGGCGGACAAGATCTTACTTGATCTTGCCTTCCTTGTACTCGACATGCTTGCGCACAACCGGGTCGTATTTGTTCACCGTCATCTTCTCGGTCATGGTACGGGCATTCTTCTTGGTCACATAGAAGTGCCCGGTGCCCGCCGTCGAGTTCAGACGGATCTTGATCGTCGTCGGCTTCGCCATTCTCAGTCTCCCAGAGTCGGATGCGCCTGCATCCGCGAAATCCTTGAAGCCTGCCTTTTAGTCAGCCATCGCGCGGAGTCAACCGCAAAGGCGCGGGGATGCGCGTTTTTTCGCACCCCCGCGCTGTAAGATCAAAGCTGCGGTTTGCCCATGCCCAGATGCACCTGCGCCACCGTCGCCGGATCTAGCGCCAAAGCTGTGGAAAGGTTGCGCAAATAGAGCTTTTCCGCCTCGGTGTCGACGGTGATCGCCATCAGTGCCGCGGAATAGACCTGCACCCGTGCCGCTTCATGCACGTCGGCCACAAGCCCCGCGATATCGATCGGGGCGTCGAGCTCTGCCTGCACGAAAGCCACTTCCTCCTCGGTCGCTTCGCCCAGTTGCGCCAGAATCTGCGCCTTTTCCGCTTCGTCAATGGTGCCATCGGCCTTGGCCGCCTGAATCATCGCGCGGATCATCAGCTTGGCATGTGCCTCGGCGCCCGCGGCCACGGCTGGATCGGCAAGCGCCGTCGTCATCATCTCGCCGAGCCCTTTCGCCCCAACCCCGGCGGCAGCGCTCATCGAGGTGAACATCGCCCCAAGGTTCGATTGCGCCGCATCGGTCGCCGCCGCGGCCTGGGTGCCGAAATTGACCAGCATCTGGCTGACCGTCTCCTTGCCGCCCGGCACGCCCATCTTGGCCGCCCAGTCGCCCATCTGTTCGGCCATGCCGCCGGGTTTGCCCGCATCGCGCAGCGCGCCCTTCATGCCCTCAAGGCCGCCCATCTGCTGGAACTTCTGCACGCCCTTGGCGGCGGCAAAGCCCACGGCCAGCGTGGCCAGTGTCTTGACGAAACTCATCCCATTCCCCCCGATCTGGTGTGGTGTCGAATATGGCCCGGGCCTGCCTTGCCCGAACCGCTCAGAGCTTTTCCATCATCGCCGCATAAATCGCGCGGACCTCGGTCGCGACCTTGCGCGCACCCTCTTCCTCGACCGCCGCGAAAGAGGCGACGGGATCGACGGCCGAAACTTCGACGCCACCTTCCACCGCGCGCAGCATGACGTTGCAGGGCAGCATCGCCCCGATTCGCGGCGAGGCTTCGATGGCGGCGAAGGCATGGCCCGGATGACAAGCGCCAAGGATCTTGTAGGCCGTCATGTCACGGTCGAGCTTTTTCTTCATCGTTGCGGCGACATCGATTTCGGTGATGACGCCAAAGCCGTTTTCGGCCAGCGCCGCGCGGGTCCGCGCCTCGGCCTCTTCAAAACTGACGCCCGGCAACAGGCGGTCGATCGTATAGCCCATGATGTCCTCCACTCTGGGTCATCTTTAATTTCGGACCGGATGCCCTTCGGTTCAAGGGAGAAACGGTGCCGATCCTTCCCCGACGCGCCAGTCAAGGATGACACGGCCGGTTCGGGGGGGGAGCAATCAATATTCAAGACATTAACCCTAACCATGACTGCGGATGCAATTTTCGTCGAACATGTTTCGAAAGCGATCTCGTCCGGATCATCAGCGAGGCAGCAGGCAGGTCAGAGTGAGCAACAACACAAGCCAAGCGCGCCAGGCCGTCGAGGCGATCCAAGGCGAGGAGGGCGATTTCCCCTGCACCCATGCCGAGGCTCAGCTCGTCGTGCGTTGTGGCATCACTGTGGACGCGCTGACCGAGATGATCGACCGCCACAAGGTCGTCTCGTTCGATGTGTTCGACACCTTTCTCGCCCGGAAGACCGCACAGCCGACAGGCGTTTTTTCCTATATGGAGCGGGTCAGCAAGGTGGCGGGATTTTGTGCGCTGCGGGTCAAGGCCGAGGCGCTGGCGCGGCAGCAGTTTTCATCGCCGCAAAAGCCATAAACGAGCCTTGCGCAAATCTACGCCGTGCTGAAAGAGATTGCCCCGCATGTGCCCCTGACCGCAAAGGATGAAATGCGGGCGGAAACGGAGTTCACCTTTGCCGATCCCGCCGTCGGCCTGATCCTGAAAATTGCGCGTGCCAGGGGCAAGCGAGTGATCGCGGTCAGCGACATCTATCTGTCAGGCGCGCAGGTCAACGATCTGCTGACCGCACACGGGATTGTGGTCGATGCTCCGGCATTTTGCGTCATGCCGATTTCGCGGCGCATGGCTCTGATTCCAATGATGGTCGACAGTCATGACTTTGCGGTCCGCGGCCTGCTTTGCGCGCTCGAGAACGGGCTGAAACCCAGACAGTATTTCGAGCGGCGGTCCATCGATGCGCGCGTTTTCCAAAATGCGCCCGAGTTCGATCAGCCGATGAACAAGATCGATTTCATCGTCGCCTATCAAAGCCATCTTGCCTTGGCGGCGGCCGCGGAAAGGACCGTTTTCCTGCACGATCTGCAGCGTTGGATCGGTCAGCCGAAAGGCAGGACCGCGCTTGTGGACATTGGCTGGGGGCTGACCACGATTCGGGCCATCGATCTTCTGATCGGCGATGATTTCAAAGGCTATTTTCTTGGAAAGCAGGTCACGGGATATCATCGGCCCGGGCTGCGGGGGTATATTTTCGATCATGACGACGCACAGGACACCGAAGCGCGCCTGAAGGGCGGGCTCGAACTTCTGGAGTTGGTCTTCTCCGACACGCGGCCCGCGTTCTCTCGGCTGGATGTGCAGAGCGGCAAGCTGGCGTTGAGATCGGATACCGAGGGCCTGATGGACATGTCGCGCAATCTTGCCATCATGGATGTGCGGCGGGGTGTTCTCGATTTTCTGAGGGATTTCCGTCCGGTTTTTGAAGCGGTGACGGCCGAAGACCTCAAGTCCCACATTTTGCCCGAGCTTCTGGGGTTGCTGAATGCGCCTCAGGTCAGAGAATATCGGGCGCTTGCGCAGGTGCCGCATGCGCGGGGCATGGGACACAGATCCTGGGGAACACTGGGGGATTTCTGGAAGCCTGTGCTGTGAGCGCCGCAGGCCATCCTGCGCGCTGATCGGCGCGTGGTCCGGTGACATTTGTAAAGCCGCCTCCGGTCTGACGTGGAAGCGGCCATGCCGACCCCCGTTGCGAGGGGACCGGCACGGAAGAAAAGCGGGCTCAGGGTCGAGGCCCGATCATTGTGCCGCCATCGCGAAGGGCAGGGAATGATCCGGGCTTGCGGTGGTCAGGGCCATCGTGTCGAGCGCGATCATCCGTTCCTCGTCGGTCGGCACGACGAGCGTTGCCACCCGTGATCCCGCCGCGCTGATGTTCGGATGGCCGCCACGCGCGATCGCATTCGCCCGCGTGTCGATCGAGATGCCAAGGAACCCCAGATCCTCGCAGACGAGCGACCGCACCCGGGCGCTGTTCTCGCCGATGCCCGCGGTGAAGACGAGCGCGTCGATCCCGCCCATGGCCGCCGCATAGGCACCGACCGTCTTGCGGATCTGATAGACGAAGACGTCGATGGCGAGCTGGCAGCGTTCGTTGCCTGCATCGGCCGCCGCCATCACCTCGCGCATGTCGTTCGACAGGCCCGACAAGCCGAGAAGCCCGCTTTTCGTATAGCAGATGTCTTCGACCTCGGTCAGGCTCAGCCCGGCCTCACGCACCAGATGGAAGATGATCGCGGGGTCGAAATCGCCGGTGCGGGTGCCCATCGGCACGCCGCCGAAGGTGCCGAAGCCGATCGAGGTGTCGATCGATTGACCGCCCTTCACCGCGTCGATGGTGACGCCATTGCCCAGATGGCAGACCACCATCGACAGGCTGTCGAGCGGGCGGTTCAGCACCTCGGCTGCGGCGCGCGAGACATAACGGCAGGAGGTGCCGTGAAAGCCGTAGCGGCGGATGCCGTGTTTCTGCGTCAGCTCGTAGGGCAGGGCGTAAAGATGCGCGCGTTCGGGAATGGTCTGGTGGAAAGCGGTGTCGAAGACGACGACATTCGGGACGCCGGGGAACATTCGCTGCGCTTCCTCGATGCCGATGATGTTGCAAGGATTGTGCAGCGGCGCGTAGGTGGCGCAGGCGCGCAGGGCCGCCATCACCGCATCGTCGACCAGCACCGAGCCGAAGAAGACCGCGCCGCCATGCACGGCGCGGTGGCCGATGGCGGTGATCGCGCCGGGGCATTCGATCACGTCATATTCGGGGTTCAGAAGGTTTTCCATCATCAGCGCGAAGGCGGCGCGGTGATCGGGGATTTCGCGGCGGTGATGCTCGCCGCGGTGGCCGACCCAATGATCGGTCGTGCCCTCGGGCTCGCCGATACGGGCGATCAGGCCGGAGGCGATCACATGGTTCAGATCGGGGGCATGAAGTTGATATTTCAGGCTGGAACTGCCGCAGTTGATGGTCAGGATCATGGTCGGTTGTCCTTGGTTGCAAGGGCAGCCCCCGGGGGGACCGCCGGGAAATCAGCGACGCGACGGGGGCGTCGCTGTTACCGGACATCTGAACTGACATTTCTGGGATTGCCCGAGATCAGCCCGTTACAGGCGAAATCGTCGCGATAAATCAGCACGTTGCTGCGCTGTCGAGGGTTCGAGGCCGAACGGACTGTCGGACAGCAGAGTTGATAGTGGGGCGCGCGTCGGACAGCAGATTTGAGAGTCGCGCGCCTTTTCTGAATGCCCCTTCAAAGACCCTTCGAAACGCCTTCGAGGCCAATGAATAAAGGGCGCTAGCTATGATGGCAACTGCCGCGGTTACGCGAAGCCTGAAAGCGGAAGTGTGAAGTTGCTTCATTCTTCGCCGACAAGCCGCCAAAACAGAAAATAATTATTGATCTGCAATGGGTTGCGGCGCATTTGCGGAGCCGAAGTCGGGCGGAGAAGAATGAAGTGAATTTTCCGTGTTTCGGCGCCTTACTTCGCCCTACCTCTGCGCCCGCCCCGCCGCGCTTGAATACCGTCACTTCAACTATCCCGGAACGTATAGCCCTGCCAGACGACGCGGCCAATCACCTCGACATCGGCGAGCTCGCGACCGCCCAGAGCGCGGCTGGAATGGGTGGGGTTGTCGGAGGTGATCACCAGCACGTCGCCCACCTTTTCGAGGCGTTTGACGAAAACCTCTTCGCCGATGCGCAGGGCATAGATGCCACGGCGCACAGCGGGGTCGCGGCGCTGGTGATCGACCAGGACGGTTGAGCCGTCGTGCAGGGTCGGTTCCATGCTGTCGCCTTTGACCCGGACAAGCGAGGCGGCAGCCGGGTTGACCCCTTCGCGTTTCAGCCAGGCGCGGTTGAAGGCGAGCGAGCCGTAGAAGTGTTCCTCTGGCGGGACATGGCCCGGCCCTGCGCTGACATGGGCGCGGCTGAGACAGACCAGAGCGTAATCCGCATCGGTCAGCTTTGGCCCATTGATCCCGGCAACCTGCGCCCGCACCAGCTCGTCTTCGTCGATCCAGTTCGGCGGCGGCGCGGTGTTGCCGGTGAGCAGAAAGTCGGTGGTCACGCCGAAGATGTCAGCAAGCGTGACAAGGTGCTCGAAAGCCATTTGCCGTCGGTCGTTCAGGTAGTGATTTACGGCAGGTTTTGACATTCCGATGGCAGCCGCAATGTCTGCTTCGGTCATTTTTTTCGCAGCCGCACAGCGCTTGAGGCGTGATCCAACGGTTTCCATCCCTTCCTTTTCATTGCGGCGTTCGATTCGGGCAATCCCATAATGGAATTTTTTCTGACGAAGCATCCGTTTTGGGTTGACTAATGGCTCCGTTTTGGAATTATGGGGTCATGTATCAGATCCCGATCATCACCAAACTTGGCGGCAAGGCCGCTGTGGCGGAGGCCCTCCGGCGCACCCACAAGGGCCGCGCCACAGAGGTTTCGCGCAAGACCATCAACCAATGGATTTGCCGCGAAAGCATCCCCGGCTTCGCGGTGATCCAGATGCTGGCGATGGCCAGCGAGCGGGGCATCACGGTCGAGCCCGGAGACTTCGAACGTCAGGGCACGGCTGGCCACAAATCCAAGAAAGAGGTGAAAGCATGAGTGCGCTTATCCCGTTCGACTTCGAGAGCAACGCCGTGCGCGTGGTCGAGATCGACGGCGAACCGTGGTTCGTCGCCGCCGATGTGTGCCGGGTGCTGGAGCATACCAACCCGACGAAGGCCGTGAAGGTTCTGGATGCCCACCAGCGGCGCGAATTCGACCTGAATACCCTAACTTCAAGTTCGGGTATTCAGGCCGATGGTGTCGGAATTGCCGACACCATCGGGGGCGCCAGACGCGGCAACCCGAACGTCACGATCATTTCCGAAGGTGGGCTTTACAAGCTGGTCACCCGCTCGAAACTGGCGGTGACGCCGGGCACGGTGCAGCACCGGTTTGCGAACTGGGTGTTCGATGTCCTGCTGCCGTCCCTGCGCAAATACGGCAGCTTCACGCTGGGCGATGACCGGCTGGTCAAAGGGCGGGCTGCCTATGCGGCGGCACCGCAGAAGACCAAGGACGACGCCGAAGATCGCGTGGCGGCGGTGATGATGTACGAGCGGCTGGTGGCCGGGGGCATGCGCAAGGGCGCGGCGAAGGACGAGGTTTGCCTTGTTCTTGGCGTCACGTCGGCCCCGCTTGCCCGGTGGATCGCCACCACCCGCATGGTGGCTGGCCCCGACATGGCGGCGGCGCTGGCGAACAAGGGCATCGGCCCGCGCGGGATGCAGGCCCCGTGCCACCCCGAGGCGCTGGCCTATTGTGCCGATCAGTTCCGCGCCGGAGTGCGCCCCTCGGTGGCGTATCAGCGGACGCAGGAAGAGGCCGTGCGGCAGGGCTGGTCGCCCATCCCCTGCGAGAAAACGATGACGCGGAACTGCCGCACGGCGGCGGGCCTGAGTGCCCCCAAACTGATCGGGAGGGAATGAGATGTCGTTTTTCGAGCGGCTTTGCGACGTGGTGGTGAGCGATCTGGTGCGCGCACGCGAGCAGGGCGACGATGAAATGAAGGCCGAGATCGTGGAGGGTCTTTCGTTGATGCTGGCGCGCGCGATTGCGCTGGTCGGCGAGGCTGATCCGGGCGCGGTCGATGCCTTGATGGCTGGTTGCGAAAACTTGATTGCAATCGAGGTCACCGAGCATTGCCAGATTATCCGCGCCATTCAGGGGCTGGTCGCCGCGGCAAAGGCCAACGGTGACAGCCATGCGTAAGAGATACCGCGCCACCGAAGTCCCCACCTTGACCCGGCGCGGCGCGCGCCGGAGCGCGGCCCGTGCTGCGCTCCGGCGTCTGCGGAAGGCGAGCGATGCGCTGGATGACAGCGTGGCGGGCGACGTGCTGGGCGCGGTGTCGCTGCTGGTGACGATGATCAGCGGTCTGTGGCTGGCCTACGGGGTGTTCGGATGACGCGCGGTTGGTGGATCCTGCCCTGCCCGCCGGCCGGGACCGTCGCATGGATGGCGATTTTTCATCTGTTTGGAGTGATCTGATGACCTTCGAGGAACGTAAAAACATCATGAGCATCGTCCGCAGCTTGCCGCCGGAAACGGCAGTGCTGCTGGAAAGCCTTGTGCGCTGGATGAGCATCCGCGCGGAAGAGTCGGACCTCGATCAGCAGGTCATCTTCGGCGAGCCCGCCTCGGACATCCTGACGGAAAACGAACTGGCTGCGGCGGGGCGTGTCCTGAGTTTGGTTGACAAGCTGATCGACTGCGGCGCCGCGGCGAAACTCATCGCCCTCGCCCGTGTGATGGGTGACGACGAATGACCTCTGTCGTTGAAATCCCCTGCACCAGTATGAAGCTGCCGGAAAATGACCGTCAATAGCCACGAAATCACCCTCTATCAGGTTCCGGTCTCCGCCGTTGAAGTCGGTGAGAGAATGCATTTTTTCGAGGAAGATCGAGCCAAGTCGATTGCCGACAGCATTGAGGCGATCGGCCTGAAAACCCCGATCCAACTGCGGCTTATTCACGGCCATCGGCCAGTGTTGCACACGCTTTGCGGCCCCCGGCTGCGGCTTGTGGCCGGGCGGCATCGGTTGGCGGCGGTTCGGATGTTGGGTTGGGAGATGATCCCCGCGCTTGTCAGTGAAATGACTGACGACGAAGCCGAGTGTGCCGAGATCGAAGAGAACCTGCAGCGTGGCAACCTGACGGTGATGGAACATGCGGCAAGTCTGGCCGGGTTGAAGGCTATTTACCTGCGCACCCATCCCGAAACTGCGCGTGGCGGAGACCGTAAGTCGGATCAAAGGGACAATAATGTCCCTTTGCCCACCACCGGCGCGGAGGCGCTTGGAAAGGGCGTGCGCTTCACCAAGGCAGAAGCCGAAAAACGGGGCCTTAACGAGAAGGCGGTCAAACGTCTTGTGCAGATTGGTGAGGCTATCACCTCGGAACTTCGGGCCGAAATCGGCGGCACTCCGCTGGCAGACAATCAGGCGCAACTCTTGAAGTTGGTTGCGCAACCGCGGTCGGAACGGCTGCAGATCGTCCGCCTGATGAAGGAACATAGCAAGGTCAAGGTTCTTGATGGTGTCCGCCTGATGAAGGGCGTCGATCCTTCCGCGCCGCCGCCCGCGAGCGACAAGGAAATCTGGCTGCGCAAGATGACGGCGCTTTGGGCGACCGCGCCGAAGGCGTGGCGCAAAGAGTGGCTGCGCGATCTGAAGGATGGAGAAACCATCTGATGGAGCGCGAATGGTTCTCCGTTTCTGACTTGCTGGATCTGCGCCATCCGGATCTTCCGTCCTCGCGGCGGGGCCTGTTGGATTTGGCGAAGGCCTGTGGTTGGGACGGAGATCCTAGATGGTGTCGGCAGCGCGACGGCCAAGGTGGCGGCATGGAATACCATCTGCGCCTGCTGCCGCACACAGTGCAGCGCGATTTGGCGCTTGCGGACTATGCCGACGGGCTTGCGGCCAAAGAAGCGGCGCAGGCTGCGCAGGCCAAACGCGAAACCTTGTGGAATGCCTATCAGCACAAGTCGCAAAAGCAGAAGGATGAGGCCGCTCGGCGCCTGGCATTTGTCCGGGCGGTAGATGACCTCCTGCCGGTAATGTCGAAAACCGCCGCAATCGATGTTGTTGCGCGGCGCGATGGTGCTTCCGCCGCCTCGATCACCCGCTACTGCAAGGCGGTCGAGGGCCATGACCGGTCTGACTGGCTGGCTGCGTTGGTGCCACACCACACCGGCGGCTTGCGCCGCGTCGATTGTGATCCCCGTGCGTGGGATTGGCTTGTGGCGGACTACATGCGGCAATCCGAGCCCTGCTTTCAGGCATGCCACGAGCGCATGATGCGTGAAGCGAAGGAACACGGTTGGGAGCCAATCCCCAGCGCGAAAACGCTGAAGCGGCGGATCGACGAAGAAATCTCTCCGATTTCCAAGATACTGTTGCGCAAGGGGCCGAAAGCCCTTGAGCGGTTCTATCCTGCGCAACGCCGCAGCCGCGATGGAATGCAGGCCATGGAAGCGGTGAACGCTGACGGCCACGTTCTCGATGTGCATGTGCTCTGGGAAGACGGCAGCGTAGGTCGGGCAGTGCTTGTCGGGTTCCAGGACGTCTATTCCGGGATGATCTTGTCGCATCGGCTCGCGCGCTCGGAATGTCAGGAAGTCATCCGCTTGGCCACGGCAGATATGGTCGAAAGCTGGGGCATTCCGCAGACATGCTTCTTCGACAACGGCAAGGCCTTCATGTCGAAAATGCTGACCGGACGCATGAAGTTCCGGCATCGCTTCACGATCCGGCCGGAAGACCCGATTGGCGTGTTGGTCAATTTGGGCATCAATGTTCGGGCGGTGAAGCCCTTCCATGGACAATCAAAACCGATCGAACGCGCGTGGCGTGATCTTGCAGAATACGTCGCCAAGCATCCGAAGTGCGAAGGCGCTTATACCGGCAAAGACACATCCTCCAAGCCGGAGAACTATGGGTCGAAGGCGATCCCAATCGCAGAGTTGCGGGCATTGGTTGCCGATGAAATCCGACATCACAACTTGCGCGAAGGCCGGACGTCGCACACGGCGAAGGGGCGGTCCCTTTGGGAAACCTTCCGCGAAAGCTACGAAGCCCCAACTACATTGGTGACCCGCGCCACCGCCGAGCAACGAGAGTACTGCCTGCTTGCGGCGGAGAATATCACGGTGCACCGCAACAGCGCCCAGATCCATCTGGCCGACAACATGTTCTGGCACGAAGACCTCATTGCCTACGCCGGAAAGCGCGTTGTGGTGAAGTTCGATCCGCAAAACATGCACGCGGATATTCAGGTTTATACGGTCGACGGGGCGAAAATCTGCACAGCGCAATGCGTGCATGCCGTTGGCTTCATGGATGCGGACGCGGCTCGGGAACATGCCAGAAATTGGCGCGCATTCCTTCGTGCGCAACGAGAGCTGGCGTCTATCGCCAAGCGGCTATCCCCAGAGCAGCTGGCACGAAGCGCGACTTCGGCACCTGAAGAATACGAACAGATTGAGGCGGGCGTTACGCGGCTTCTGGTCGGAAACACCGTTCGCAAGATCGAAGCCGAGGCCGACGCAGACGCCGACGCAGACGCGTTTGCGCGCGGTGTCGCGCGGCTGAGCGGAGAGATTGTCGGATTTCCCGAAAAAAAGAGGGGCGAATAGTCGCCCCCGCAGTTCAAGCTGAGGAGAAGTTGCCATGAATGCGCAGGTTAAGCAACCGGTCTGGGAAGACCCCAAGGGCACCCCGAATATTGCCGATGCGGACCTTCGGGCGCGCTGGGAGGCGGCGACGCGCGGGTTGCGCGAGGTTGCGACCACGGAAGGATGGAGCAAGTCAGAGGTGGCGCGGCGGGCGGAAATGCCGCTGGGCACGCTGTCGGCATGGTATGACGGCACCTATGCCGGGCGCTACGACACCACGACGCAGCGGGTCGAGAACTTCCTGTCGTCGCGGGCGGCCGCGATCGAAACGATGCGCGGGTTGCCGGTGGCGCCCGACTGGATGCAGACGCGGATTGCGCGCGAGCTGGTGACGGCGTTCACCTATGCCCAGATGGTGCCCACGATGGCGGTGATCACCGTCGCGTCCGGGCTTGGCAAGTCGATGACAGCTCGGACTTATGCTGCCACCCGGCCGCATGTGGTGCATGTCGAGCTGAGCCCGTCTTCGGCCAGCCCGCACACGATGAAATACGAGATCGCGGAAGCGATGGGCATCGAGTGCAAGGACGGCGGCAAGCTGAAGGGCATGATCGCCGCCGCGCTGCGCCGGGATGGCCACCATGCGCTTCTGATCGTGGACGAGGCGCAGAACCTGTCCGAGCCGAGCATCAACGAGCTGCGTCATTTCCGCGATGTGGCGGGCTGCGGGTTGGTGCTTCTGGGCAATGAAGAAGGCCGCACGCCCTATGCGTCGCGCGACCCGCGCCATTCCAGCGCCCAGGTGGCGCGCCGCATCGGGCACCGGCTGAGCGTGATGAAGCCCTATGACGAGGACATCGCGCAATTCGTCGATGCCTGGGGCCTGTCCGATCCCGAGGCGGTGGCGCTGGCGCACAAGATCGGGCGCATGCCCGGCGCGTTCGGGACGCTGTCGGAAACGATCATGGTCGCGGGGATCATCGCCGCCGGGAATGATCGCGAGATCACCGCGGCCGATCTGCGCGCTGCCTGGGCGAACCGCGGTGCCGGGGTGCTGAAATGAGCCGGACCCTTGAAGATATCGTGCGGGCCTGCCTTGCGATTTACCGCGAACCGACGGCTGCCGAGGTGTCGTTGTGGGTTCTGGCGCTGGAGCCCTTCGGAGCCAACGCGGAAATGGCCCTGGCCGAATGGGTGCGCAGCAATGACGCCGCGCCGACGCCCGCCGCCATCGTACGGCTGATCGCGGCCGCGCGGCAGCCGACGACCTTGCGTGCGATCGCGGAGCGGGTTGCCGTCCGGCACGGCATCACGTTCGCGGAGCTGGTGGGGCGATTGAAGGCGCCACACCTGGTCGACGCCCGCCGCGATGCGGTGGGCGAGATGATGGCTGCAGGCTTTTCCAGCGCTCAGATCGGGCGCGCGCTGGCCCGCGACAGCAGCTCCATCCGCCACCTCTTCAGCCAGATCAGCAACAAAACAAGCGCCAAGGAAGGGGACCGCCATGTCCACTAAGCCGAAGAAAACCAAGGCCAAGGCAAGCGCCTTGCCGATCCCGAAAGATGATAGCGAGGCGCGCAGCGCCATCCGCGAGATCGGCGATCTGAACCGCCAGATCGCGCGGGAAGAGGCGGATCTGAACGACGCGATCGCGGCCCTTCAGGAGGAGGTCGGCCACAGGGTCGAGCCGCTGCAGGCGCGCGTGCTGGAGTTGACGCAGGGCGTGCAAATGTTCTGCGAGGTTAACCGGGACCGGCTGACCAATGGTGGCAAGACCAAGACCGTCCGCTGGACCACTGGCGAGGTCAGTTGGCGGCTGCGCCCGGCCAAGGTGGCCTTGCGCAAGGTCGAGGACGTGATCGCTGAGATCAAGCGTCTCGGGCTGTCCAAGAAGTTTCTGCGCTCGAAGGAAGAGGTCAACAAGGAAGCCATGCTGGCCGATCCTGCGAAGGCGCGCACGGTGCCCGGAGTGACCATCGGCAGCGAGGGGGAAGATTTCCAGATCGAACCGTTCGAGACCGAACTTCCGGAGGGTGTGTGATGCCGATCACTTTCAAGGCCGAACTGGGCGGCGAAGAGGTCGGTGCGGCGCTGGCGAAAAATCCGGAAGAACTGGCCTATGCGCTGGCCGAAATCAGCGAGTGGGACGGCGAGGAACTGGGTGCCAAGGTCGCCGGTTTCCTGCCGTTCGGACACGACATTGTCGCTGCCTCTCTGCGCGCCATGGCCGAGACCATCGAGAAAGGCGGTGCGTGATGACCGACGCCATTACCACTCGCGAGATGTTGGAACGCGCGGCGCGCGGCGTCGGCAAGGTCGATCTGCTTGGTCGACGCGGGATCACGCTGGCGAGCATGGATGAGATCGAGGCGATGGCGCTGACGCTGGCTTGCCTTGGCGTCGTCGCGATCCAGCCCGGCCAGACCAAGCTTCCCGCGCGCCTGTTCGTGCCAGATGGCGTCGTGTCGGCGGAACTCTACGCCGTCGAAGGGAGGGGATGATGCGCTTGGATGACAGCAGGGAAAAGGTGCTTGAGACTGTGACCGTCGGCTTGGCCGGTGCGCCGGACGAGTGCCTGCTCAACGTGTTTCAGGGCTATGGCGGCAGCGTCAGGTTCTCCAGCGGCACCTATACGGCGCGGCTGTGCCGGATCACCGCGAGCTGCACCGAAGGGGAGCTTGCTGCCGTCAAGGCGTGGCTGCGCAAGGCGAAGGCGTCGCTGCCCCCGAAAGGCGGTGCCGCATGACGGACCGTCAGAACGTCTACAGTTTCATCATGGCCATTCTGACTATCGCGGCCTTGGGGATGATGTTCCGCCTCGCACTGGGTGACATGGCGGCGGAACTCTGCCGGACCGTCGTCAGACAGCACGAGTGCACTGAGGAGGTTTCCCGGTGATGAGCATGATCAAAGCCATTCAGGCGAAGCGACGCCAAGCGGGTCTGGTCGATGACGATGACTGGCGCGACTTCCTGTTCTTGCAGACGGCGAAGCGGCGTCTGACCGAAATGACCCCGCGGGAACAGGCGGCGGTGCTGGACAAGCTGTCCGAAACGCTGGGCTCCAAGGGGGCTTCGAAGCCGGTTCGAAAGGGGCTTGAAGGGCCTTATGTTTCGAAGATCCGCGCGCTCTGGATCGGTGCCTGGAACCTTGGTCTTGTGGCGTCGTCGTCGGATGCGGCGCTGACGGCCTTCGTCAAACGGCAGACCGGGATCGACAACCCGGGCTGGATGCGGGACGCCGAGGATGCGCGCAAGGTGATCGAGGCGCTGAAGGCGATGATGGAGCGGCGCGGTGTGCGCTGGTCGTTCGCGAAGTTCGAGCCCCCGCATGTGCGTCTGCCCGGCTTCCAGATCACGCTGGCGCAGTTTCGCATCGTCCATGGCGGTCTGGATTTCTTCGGCTGGGTCGCGGCGCAGGCCGGGAAGACCGTGGGTGCGATGGACTATGAGGACTGGATCCCGCTGATGAACGCGCTCGGCCCCCGGGTGCGCGAGCGGTCGGCCATGTCCGAGCAATCGGAGGCCCGGGCGTGAAATACGACTGGCTGCCCCCCCTGCTGGCAGAGATCGCCGAGGTGACCAGCCTCGATGCAGCGCTCGCGCTGGCCGAAAAGCGTGGGGGCAGCCGCATTTCCATTCCTGCGCGGATGACCGAGGATCACTGGATCGCCCGTACAATCGGCATGGCGCACGCCCAGGCGCTGGCCGAGCACTTCCGCGGCGGAAACAGCGGCGCGCTGATCGAGCTGCCGGTGGGCGCGGCCGCGCTCAAGCGCAAGCGCATTGACGAATTGCTGGCCCGCGGGGTATCAGCAGACAAGATCGCCGTAGAACTGCAGGTGCACCGCACCACCGTGTTCCGGCAACAAGCCCGGCAGGGCAAGTTTATCGACCCCCGCCAGGGATCGCTCTTCGACTAGGTAGCACGGCTACCAAACCCCAGTTGAAAGACCGCGCCTAAGGTGCCCCCGACATGGATCGGAGGGGCCGGATTTGCGCCTGAAAAACCACAAGATCGAAGGCGTGCCGTTTCTGGCCGCGGCCTTCACCGGGGGTGAGATTACCCCCGAAATCGTCGTCGTGCACGACACGGCCGGGCGGCTCGACAAGGGCAATTCGGCTGCCTATCTCGCGTCCGCCAACGTGGCCAAAGCCAGCGTTCATTTCGTGATCGAGCGCGATGGCACGGTGACGCAGCTCGTGCCGACAAACCGCATGGCGAACCACGCGGGCAAGTCCAGTTACCACGGCCGCCAAGGATGCAATGCTTTCTCGATCGGGATCGAGCTGGTGAACCCCGGCAAGATGGTGATGGCCTATGGGTCTGGGGGCGAGGCGGGGCGATCGTGGTTTGGCGTGACCTACGCCGACGATCCGAAGACGGGCGTGAATGTCGAATATGCCAAAACGGACATGCACGGCGAAGGGATGTGGATGGGTTATCCCGAAGCGCAGATTGCTGCGTTGCTGCAACTGCTGACGGCGCTGTTCGAGGCGATCCCGACGCTGACGGACATCACCACGCACTGGTACATCTCGCCCGGTCGCAAGGTTGACGTGAACCCCCTGTTCCCGCTGCGGCAAATTCGGGATGTCGTTCTGGGTCAGGATGATCCTGCCGAGCTGGCCGCAGAATATCAAAGCACCGCTGCCGAGGCCGGGCAGATGGTTTGCGTCAATGACGGCGTCGCGTCTTTGAACATGCGGCGCTGGCCGAGCTTCAACCCCAACGTCATCGCGACGATCCCGGGCGGCACGAAGGTGCCGGTCGAGCGCGCGGGCACCTTCTGCGGCCGCGACTGGCTGCGCGTCATCTACGACGGCCGCGAGGGCTGGATCGTCGCCGCCTACACCACCCCCATCAAAAGCTGAGGTGATCAAATGGATTTACAGGAACTCTACGCCGCCATCATGCCTGCGCTGCTGCAGATCATCGGTCTTGTCCTGAGCCTGCTCTTGGCGCGCGCCGCGGATGTCGCTCGCACCCGCTGGGGGCTGGAGATTGAAGCTGCGCATCGTGACGCGTTGCATGCTGCGCTGATGAGCGGTGTCCGGTCAGCTCTGATGCGCGGCATCGCTGGTACCGAGGTTACGCGGGAGGCAGTGAACCATGCGCGGAAGAGCGTGCCCGACGCGATCGCGGCCCTCAAGCCCAAGAGTGGCGTTCTGGAAGCGATTGCCGCTGCAAAACTGGCTGATGCGGCGCCCGGCGTGATCGCGGGCCGCTCGTGACGGACGAGCGCGATTTCGACCGGGCGGAAGAATTGGCCGAAGCCGAGCGCACGGCCGGGGTGCAAGTGGCGCGGAGTTTGGTTGCGGCAGATGGGCAAAGCATCTGCCGCGATTGCGGGGAGGAGATCGACGCCGAGCGGCGCGCCGCCGCTCCGTTTGCCTGCCGCTGCATCCAGTGCCAGCGGCGCTTCGAGAAGGACCATCGACATGCGTAAAGTCATCGCCTCTTTTCGCCGGTTTGTGCTGCACGACGAACTGCGGTTCTTGGAAATGCTCTCGGTGGCGGGGCTCTTCTGGTGGTCGGCTCATCTGCCCACTGTCGTGCCCGGTGCGAACGTCGGTTGGATGCTGGCCCTCGTCGCCGTCTGTCAGGCCGCAGCGATGGTGGCGCGGCACTTTGGCTGGGCGCGGCGGCGCTTTGAGGCCATGGCGCTGGCGGCGGGTGCCTGGACGTCGATCGCTTGGGTGCTTGGGCGCCCCGATCTGGTTGCGGCGGCGGTCGCTTGTTTTTATGCGGGGATCTATCTGGGATGGAAACCAACCTCCTGCCACTCCTGAACGAGGGTGGAATTGCCGGATTTCTGGCGGTTGTCGCCGTCCTTGTCCTGGGCAACTGGTTGCGCGAGCGCGGCAAGCTGGCCTCGCCCGCGCCCGGGTCTGCGCCGGGCACTGCGGGCGAACTGTCGAGCATCCGCACCGAGATCGCCGACCTTGATGTGCGCCTGACGGCGGTCGAGGTGCATATGCGGGCGATGCCGACGCGGGACGATCTGCATGCGCTGCAGCTGAACCAGGCGACGCAGGTCGAGAAGCTGAATGCGCTGGATCGCGCGATTTCGGCAACAGGTGCGGCGGTAAGCCGGATCGAAGGGTTTCTTCTGGAAGTGTCGCAGCGGGGGGCGAAATGAGCCAGTTTCTTGTAGGCTACATCGATCATTACAACGAGGCCGCCCGGCTGACCATTCTGCGGTCTCTGGCGCAACAACCGGACGGACGTTTGAACGAAAGCTTGCTTCACAGCATGCTGGAAGACTTCGCATTTCGGCGCGGTCGGTCATGGCTGCGCACGCAATTGCGCTGGCTGGAACAGGAAGCCGGGGCTGTGGTGCTGCGCGAGGTGCCGGGCGAACAGGGGCCGCTGATAATCGCCCAGATCACCGAAGCGGGGAATGATCACGTCGAACGGCGGCAGGTTCTGGATGGCGTCAAGCGCCCGGCGCCGGTGCGGGGCTGAGATGGTGGAGCGGCGCAAGGGACGCGGGCGGCTGTCGGCGATCGACATGCTGCCGCCCGAGGCGGAAGAGGTGGTCGCGTGGGCCTATGCCGAACTTCGCGACCGCACCCGCGAGCAAAAGGACATCCACGCCGAGTTCAACGCGAAACTGGCCAAACTGGGGCTGGGCCCGATCAGCTATTCGGCGTTCAACCGGCACAGCTTCCGGCTGGCCATCATGGCGCGGCGGCATGAGGAAGTGCGGGCGATCACGTCGGCCCTGACCGAGCGGCTTGACCCTGATGACGCAGATGATCTGACGATCATGGCAGCCGAGACGCTGAAGACCCTCGTTTACGAGCTGATGGAGGGCGACGGGCTAAAGCCCAAGGAGGCGCTCGATCTCGCCCAGGCGCTGCGCGCGGCCGAGACGGCGGCGAAGATGCCCCTGCAGCGGCGGCGCGAGATGGAGGCCAAGTTTGCCGCCCAGGTGGACGGTGCCCTGAAGCGGGTCGGCTCGGAAAAGGGTCTCGACAAAGACACGCTGGCGGCAATCCGCGAAGGCGTGCTGGGAGTGAAGTCGTGAGCGAAGACATCAAGCGCAAGATCTCCGCCCTGTTGGAAATGACCAGGGCGCGCGGATGCTCGGAAGCGGAGGCCATCGCGGCTACCGAGAAGGCAGCGCAGTTGATGAAGGATCACGGGCTCTCGGAAGCTGACGTGCTGTTCACGAAACTGAGTTCGCCGTCCAAAACAAGCGGTGCGGGTGTGCGGGACCGGCTGTGGTCGGCCTTGGCGATCGCCACAAACACGGCGCTGATCTTTGGTGAGCGAACTGTGACATTCGTCGGCACCGGGCCTGGGCCGGACATCGCCGTCTATCTGTTCACGGTGCTCGACCGTGCCATCGATGGCGCGATCATGGATTACAAGGCAACGCCGAACTACCGACGGAGGAAGTCCTTAAAGAGCAAACGCGAGGCGGTGGCGGATTTCACGGCTGCTATGGTGCTGCGGCTGCACATGAAACTGCATGACCTTTTCGCGGATATTCGCTCAGATGAAGCCCGCGCCGCTGCGCGCGGGGCTTTGGCACAGATGTTCCCCAATCGGGCCGCGGTGCGGGGCCGCGCCTCGGTCAAGGGGCGCAACACTGTCGCCATTGCCGCGGGCGCAGCGGCGGGCAATGATGTTTCGCTTTCGCATGGTGTCGCTGCGGGGGGCGCGGACCGACCGCGGCTTGGTCAATGACCACCGATCCAACCGTCTTTGCCGGACCGCCCGTTCTGGCGCGGGCCTCTGCCGATCTGCCAGAGGAGCTGCCGCGCGGCGGCGATATCCCCGAGGATCTCGACCCGATGGCGGACGGGATCCTGATGCAGCATCAGATCGACTGGCTGGCGGACAAGTCGCCCCTGAAGATCGCCGAGAAAGGGCGGCGCACCGGGATCACCTTCGCCGAGGCGCTGGATGACATGCTGCTTGCGGCCTCGGCCCGCACCGCCGGGGGTGAGAACGTCTTTTACATCGGCGACACCAAGGACAAGGGGCGCGAGTTCATCGGCTATGTGGCTCATTTCGCCAAGGTGATCGCGGGCGAGCTGCACCCGATCGAGGAGTTCGTCTTCAAGGACGAACAGCCCGATGGCAGTACGCGTGACATCTCGGCCTATCGCATCCAGTTCGCCTCCGGGTTCCGCGTCGAAGCGCTGTCGTCGAACCCGGCCAACATCCGGGGTCTGCAGGGCACGGTGGTGATCGATGAGGCCGCGTATCACCGTGACGTGCGGGCGGTGATCGACGCGGTCAACGCGCTCTTGATCTGGGGTGGCAAGGTCCGGGTGATCTCGACCCACAAGGGCGTGCTGAACGCCTTCAACGAACTGATCCGCGAGGCGCTGGCGGGCAAGAACGGGTTTGTGGTGCACCACATCCCCTTCGCCGCGGCGGTGAAGAACGGGCTGTTCCGGCGCGTCTGTGCGATGAAGCGCAAGCCCTGGTCGCCCGCCGCCGAGGCGGAATGGGAAGCGATGATCCGCCGGTCCTATGGGGCGCGGACGGCGGCGATGCGTCAGGAACTGGATGCGATCCCGGCCGAGGCCGAGGGTGCGGCGCTGACACGGGTGCAGATCGAGGCGCGGATGCGGGCGGGTGTGCCGGTGGTCAGCTGGCACCGCGAGGACGATTTCAAGAACGCGCCCGACCATGTGCGCAAGGCAGATGCGCTGGATTGGTGCGAAACCGTCCTGCGCCCGATCCTGTCGGGGCTCAACCCGCATCTGCGGCACTATGCGGGCGAGGACTTCGCGCGATCGGGCGACACCACGTCGATCGTGATCGGCGAGGAAGGGACTGATCTTGTGCGTCGGGCGCGGATGGTGGTCGAGTTGCGCAACATCCCTTTCGATCAGCAGCGCGAGATCCTGTATTACGTCTTCGACCGGGTGCCGCGGCTGACCAGGGCGGCGCTCGACAAGACCGGGAACGGGGCATATCTCGCCGAGAAAGCCAGCCAGCGCTATGGCTCGCTCGTGATCGAGGTGCACTTTTCCCAGGAGTGGTATCGCACCGAAATGGCGGCCTATGTCGAGGCCTTCGGTGACGGCACGATCGAACTGCCCGCTCACCCGGACATCCTGCAGGATCACCAGGCGCTGCAATACGTCGGCGGCGTAATCCGCATCCCTGAGGATCACCGGTTCAAGGGATCGGATGGGCTCGATCGCCACGGCGACAGCGCGATTGCGGGGGCGCTGATGTTTTTCGCCTCACGACAGGACGGCGTGTCCTACGGCTATCAGGCCGTGGGCCGCGATGACGATCGGCAAGAAGCCGACTTTGAAGATGATGAACCGCAAGGCGGGTTCCGGCGGCATGGGGGATTGTGGTGATGGCGAAGCGTGAAAGCACGGTTCTGGGGCCGGATGGGGTGCCGTTGCAGGTCTCGACGATCACGGATGATGTCCTGCCGCCGTCGTCGATCGGTGTGCGGCAGGACTGGGCGAACTCGATTGCCAGCGGGCTTACGCCGGGGCGATTGGCGCAGATCCTGCGCGCGGCAAACGAGGGCGACAACCGGGATCTGCTGACGCTTGCCGAGGAAATGGAAGAGCGTGACACGCACTACGCATCCGTGCTGGGGCAGCGCAAGCGCGCGGTGAGCGGGATCGAACCGGTGGTCTTGCCCGGGGCAGAGAATGACGTGCAGGCCAAAGCGGCGGCTGATGCGTTCGAAAAGGTGGTCTTCGCGCCGCAATTCGATGATGCAGTCGATAACCTGCTCGATGCGCTCGGCAAGGGTTACGCCGTGGTGCAACCGCTGTGGCAGTTCGGCGAGGTCTGGCAACCGGGCAAATATCTTCGGCACGATCCGCGGAACTTCCAGTTCGACGCCGCTGACGATCTGCGGATCCGCTCGGCCGAGACGCAGGACGGTCTTGAGGTGCCGCCATGGTCGGTGATCCTGCACCGCCCGCGGCTCAAATCCGGCCTCACCGTGCGGGGCGGGCTGGCGCGGCTCGTATGCTGGACCTTCATGCTGAAGTCCTACACGCTGCAGGACTGGGCGGCGTTCCTTGAGATCTTCGGCATGCCGCTGCGGGTGGGGCGCTATGATCGTCAGGCCTCGGCCGAGGAAAAGCGCGTCCTTTTGCGTGCCGTGCGCGACCTGGCCACCGATGCCGCGGCGATCATCCCGATGGGTATGGAGATCGAGTTCATCGAAGCCAAGGGGGGCGGCGGCAACGCCGTCTTCGGGGCGATGGCCGATTACCTGGACAAGCAGGTTTCGAAAGCCGTCATCGGCCAGACTATGACGACGGACGAAGGGTCGAGCCTCGCGCAGAGCAAGACGCATGATGAGGTGCGTCTCGATATCCGCCGCGCCGATGCCAAGCAGCTGGGCACAACGATCAGCCGGGATCTGGCCGCGCCCTTCACGGCGTTCAACTTCGGCCCCGATGTGCCGCCGCCGCAGGTGGTCTGGCCGGTCGAAGATCCAGAGGACGTCACCGCCTTCACCGAGGCGGTGGCACGCTTGGTCCCGCTTGGCCAACCCGTGGCCGTGTCCGATGTCGCCAAGCGGATGGGGCTGCGCGTGCCCGATGCAGGTGAGGCCGTGCTTGCTGCCCCTGCGGTAGCGTCGCCCGCGAACCAAACCGCGCGGCAGCTCGGCCGCGCCGCAGCCTGCCCGGGGTGTGGCACGGTGCATCGCGCAGCGGCGGGCACAGCAGACGCCGAAGAGGATCCGCTGATCGCTGCGGCGCTGGAAGACTGGGAAGCCGACATTGCGCCGATCACCGATCCGATCCTTGAAACCGCGCGATCGATCCGGGCCGCGGGCGGTGGCTTCGCCGAGTTTGAGGCTGCCCTTGCGCGGATGACACCGGACACCGCCGCGCTGGCGCGCCGCCTTGCCATCATGGCGATGAAGGCCCGGGGCGATGGCGATGTCGGAGAGTGATCAGCTTTTCACCGAAGCGCCGCCAGAGGTCACGCGCTACTTCGACGCCAAGCGTTCCAAGCCGAGCGTCGATTGGCGCGACGTAGCGCCTTATGAACATGCCGTGTCATTTACCGTTGCGCGTACGGCCGGATATGATGTGATCGACGACATCCGCGCTGCGGCGTCCGATGTGATCCGCAATTACGGCGATTTTGGCCAGTTCGTCGATGATCTGGAGCCGGTGTTGCGGCGCAAGGGCTGGTGGGGGCGCAAGGTCGATGCGGCCACGGGCGAAGCTGTCCAGCTGGGCAGCCTGCACCGGCTGCGCACGATCTATTGGGCGAACAAATCGACAGCGCGCGCGGCCGGGGAATGGGAGCGGATCCAGCGCACCAAGCGGGCGCTGCCCTTCCTGATGTATGGCCAATCCCGCGCCGAGAACAAACGCCCGCTGCATCTGACATGGGTGGGCACGATCCTGCTCGCGGATGATCCGTGGTGGGCCACGCACTATCCGCCGAACGGGTGGCTGTGCCAGTGCCGAGCGGAGCAGATTTCGCGGCGCGAGGCGATGCGCAGGGGCTACGACCCCGACGCGCCTGCACCGGAGATCGAGACGTTCACCTGGACGAACAAGCGCACGGGCGAGGTGGTCGAGGTGCCCATGGGCATCGACCCGGGTTGGCAGACGAACCCGGGCATGACGCGGGCCGCAAACGTTCAGCAGCTGCTGTCGTCGCGCATCGAGGCAATGAGCGAGGCGGCGCGCGACGTGGCGGTCAAGGACATCGTCGGCTCGCGGCTCTTCCGTGCGATCCAGGCGAACGAGTTCGGGTACGATCCTGCCCGCGCTGGCGACCGGGCGATGCGCGAAGTCGGCCATATTGCAACGCCCGTGGCCGCGCTGCCAGCTGATGTCGCCGAGCTGCTTGGGGCAGAAGTGACGTTGGTGCATTTTTCGGTGGCGGATGCAGCCAAGCACTTGGGCAAGCCAGAGCGCGCAGCATGGGAGGCCGATCTTTACGGGATGGTGCAGCACCTGATCTTGAACGGATCGATCTACCGCGACATGAAGCGTGGCGCGCGGAACCATAACTTCGTTGCCGAGATCGAAGGCAAGATCTGGTCGATCGCTTTGCAGCAATCTGCAGATCGCAAGTTCATCTTCCTGAAATCGATGCGCCGCGCCCGCCCTGACGATTATTCGAGCCAAGCTTGGCAGAAGGTGCGATGAAGAACGTGAGGCCGGGGGGCCACAACCTCCCCACTGGATCCAGCCAGGCAATGTTGGCTCGGCCTCACCCCCAGAATATCGCCCCGCTGGGCGTAAAATTCAAGCCCGCAGGATGCCGTCACAAAACTGGGCCGCTGGTGCGCCCCGGCTGTCGGCGGCCACAGACCCCCATGAAACCTTTCGGTAGCCCTTCTAGCGGCTTTTAAACGGCTCTTAGAGGGCAATTGAGGGGCTAGCGCCGGAGAGGTTTCTCGGTCTAGGATCTGGCCATAAGCTCAGGGTGATTTTGGTAGCCGTGCTACCAAGCCCCGCCCGCCGCCGATCCGGTAGTGATCGGCCATGAGCAAGAAACCCAACCCCACGCAAAGCGACACCGGCCGCGCGAAGACGCAGGCGTCGGTGCTGGCATTTCAGCTGCCCGGGAGCGGAGCCGCCGAACAGGCCGCGCCGGACTGGGTTCAGATCTTCCCGGCCGGGCCGGTGGTGGCCACAAATGATGGCCGCGCCTTTCGGATCACCGATCCAGTCCGCCTCGCGGCGGCGATCAATGCGGGCAAGATGCCCGTGTTGGTCGATTACGACCATCGGTCTTACTTTGAGCCCTACGACGGCGGCGACACGCTGGCCGCGGGCTGGTGCTCGGCCGTTGAGGCGCGGGCGGACGGGATCTGGGCGCGGATCGACTGGACGCCGCTGGCTGCGCAGCGGATCCGCGACCGGGAGTTTCGCTTCATCTCGCCCGAATTTTCCGTGGATCGGGAAACCGGTGAGGTCGCCTGGCTCGCGGCGATCAGTCTGGTCAACCGTCCCGCTTTTACCATGACCGCCTTGGCGCGGTCCAATCCCAACCAAGGAGACGACGACATGCGCGCAATCGCAACCGCGCTCGGCCTGTCCGAGGACGCGGACGAGGCGGCCATTCTGGCGGCCATCGCAACCCGCAATACCGAACTGGCTTCGGCGCGCACGCCGCCCGCGGATCGCTTCATGCCGCGCGCCGATTATGACGCGGTGCTGGCGCGCGCCACGTGCGCCGAAACCGAACTCGCCTCGATCCGCACCGCGCAGCGCGTGGCCGAGGTTGATGCGGTGATCGCGGCTGCCGTCTCGGCGGGCAAGATCGCCCCGGCCTCGAAGCCGCACTATGTGGCGCTTGCCGCGACGGATGCTGGCTTTGAGCAGGTCAAGCAGCTCTGCGCCACCCTGCCGCCGGTCGTCGGATCCGTGCCGGTCGGCGACGTGAACCAGCCCGGCACGGCGCTGTCCGATGTCGAGCGTCACATCGCGAGCAGCATGGGGCTGAGCGACGATCAATATATCTCTGCCCGCGCCTCGCTGCGCGCGGCGGACAACACCTGAGGAGGCAGCAATGGGTGAGCGCAACACGATCTCGCGCGATGGGCGGCGGTTTTCGTACCCCATGGCGGCCGGGGTGACGATCTACGCTGGCAATGTGGTGGTGATGCAGGCGGGTGCGGCCAAGGAAGGGCTGGTGGCCACCGCTCTTGTCGCTGTCGGCGTCGCCGAAGCGACCGTCGTCAACTCCGGATCCGCGGGCGCGTCGATGGTTGATGCCGTGGCGGGAACCTACCTGCTCGACAACGACGCGGTGGACCCGGTCGGCCTCGCCGATATCGGCAATGATTGCTACCTGACCGGCCCCGCGTCGGTCGCGAAAACCAATGGCACTGGCACGCGCTCGCGAGCCGGTCGCGTGCGTGCCGTCGATGTCGACGGCGTCTGGGTCACCATCTGAGGAGAGGCACATGCCCCAACCCATCCTGCGCCGTTCTTCGATGCGGCAGGCCGTCGAGGCCGTGAACGCGTCGTTTCAAGCGGTCTTCCAAGGCGCGTTCACGTCCGCGCCCTCGACCTATACGCGGTTCACGGAAGTCGTGAATTCGACCGCTGCCGTCGAAACCTATGCCTGGTTGGGGGCGATCCCCGGCATGCGCGAATGGATCGGCGAACGGTTCCGCAAAAACCTCGAAGTCGAGGCTTACATGCTCAGGAACAAGCTGTTCGAAGACACTGTCACCGTGCCGCGCACGGTGATCGAGGATGATCAGGTCGGCCTGTTTCGTCCGGCGATCGCGGGCATGGCGCAGGCGGCGGCCGAGCATCCCGAACGGCTGGTCTATCAGGCGCTCAAGGCCGGTTTCGCGTCCGCCTGTTACGATGGGCAGTTCTTCTTCGACACGGATCACCCGGTGCAGGTGAACGGCAAAGAGGTGTCCGTGTCGAACATGCAGGCGGGGTCTGGTCCGGCCTGGTATCTGCTGTGCACCAAGCGGCCCGTGAAGCCGATGCTGTATCAGGACCGCGTCAAGGCGGAGCTGATCATCCAGGACGACGCCGGGAAATCGGACGCCGTGTTCAACCGTGATGAATTCGTCTACGGCACCCGCTCTCGCGGCGCGGCGGGCTACACCTACTGGCAGCTCGCGGCGGCCTCGAAGGCGGCGCTGACGGCCGAGACCTTCAAGGCCCTGCGGCTGGGCATGACGACGCTGAAGGACAACGAGGGCAATTCGCTCAACATCGTGCCCGATCTGCTGATCGTGCCGCCGGAACTGGAAGACGCCGCCAACGAGGTGGTGAGCGTCCAGCGCACCGCCTCGGGCGCGGATAACCCGCTCTTCAAGAAGGCCGAGGTGCTGATGACGCCCTGGCTGGCGTCGTAAGGAGAACATGATGGCCGCGAAACCGAAACCCGACACGCTCCCCGCTCGCGACATGGTCCTTCCCGCCGCCATCACCGTGACGGCGCCGGGCGGGCCACGCCGCCGCGCCGGGATGCGCTTCGATACGCAGCCCAAGGTGCTGCAGCTGGCTGATCTGAACGATGATCAGATCGCCGCGCTTCAGAGCGATCCGATGCTGAGCATCCGCGCCGAGCCCGCGCCTGACATCGACGAGGATGAGGCCCACCAGGGCGGCTGATGCCTTGGAAGAATAACCGGAGCGCCCGCCGACAGGCGCGAATGATCGAGAGGCTGCAGCGGCGGGGCGGCCTTTCACCATTCAAGGGCTGATCATGATCTACGCCACCCGTGCCACCATTGCCGAGATCTACGGCGATGACTTCCTGACGGATCTGACCCCAGATGGCGTCGCCGATCCTGACGCGGCCATTGATCGGGCGCTGGTGCAAGCCTCGGCCGAGATCGACGGCTGGATCTCGGCCCGCTACAAGACGCCGCTCGCCAGCGCGCCCAAGACGCTGGAGCGGCCCTGCATCGACATCGCCGCCTACATTCTGGCCAACAGCCACGCCCGTCTGACCGTGACGATCGAGGATCGATACAAATATGCAGTCGATTTTGCCAAGGCGATTGGCGCCGGGCGCGCGGGGCTTGGCGACGCCGAGCCCTCGGCCGCAGTCGATACCAGCACCGGCACCGCGGCGGGAGCGGACTTCAGCGCCAACCCGCGCCGGTTCGGCGTCCGGGCGCGAGGCTGAGCCATGGCGGGCACCGCTGTCGAGATCATCGAACAGGGTCTGGACGAGGCAATTGCCCGGATCGAACGGCTGACCGCGCTCGATCGACACGAGCTGATGGACAGCCTTGGCCGCCTTGTTCAGCTGCAGACACGACAACGCATAGAGGTCGAGAAAACTGCGCCGGACGGCACGCCTTGGGCGAAGACGTGGCGCGGATCGTCGATCCTTTTCAACACCGGAACCTTGGCGGATAGCATCGACTACCTGTCGAACCAACATGAAGTGCATGTCGGTTCGCCGCTGGTTTACGCCCGCATCCACCAGTTCGGCGGCACGATCAAACCGAAGGACAAGAAAGCTCTGTCGTTCTCTGTCCCCGGCGGCCTGCGCAAGGCCATGCCCGGAGGGAGCGAAAAGGTCTTCCTCAAATCCGTCACCATCCCAGCGCGGCCTTACCTCGGGCTCAGCGCGGACAACATCGCCGAGGCCGAAGAGGTGATCGCCGAGTTCATCGAAGGATTGCTGCAATGATCAACGAGGTTTTGAGCGCCCTTCAAGGCCATTTGAAAACCCCCGGTTTGGCGGGTGTGACCGACATTGAGGTCGCGCCCGGCAAGTTCGACGTGACCGAACTTGCCCGCAAATCGCTGCGCCCGCCCGCGCTTCGGCTCTGCTTTCTGGGGGCGGCGAAGTCGAAAGCATCGCCGAATGAAGAGCGGCGCTTCGATGCCGCCTTTTCGGTGTTCATCGTCACCGAGGCGAAGGCCAGAGGCCCCGTGGGGGCGCAGATCGGCGAGTGGGTCGTGGATCGGGTCATCCTGTGGCCGGTGTCGCAGTTGGTGCGCGGTGCGGGCATCCCGCGGGATCTGCGCTTCGACGCGCTTTACACCAGCGAGATCGACCAGCGCGGGATTGCCTTGCATGCGGTGAGCTGGGTCCAAAGCGTGCGGCTCGGGTCCGACGAAATCGACGCAGGGCCGCATGATCCGATGGCGCTGGGGCCGGTCGGGGCAGAGCTGCAGCAAACGCTGGCGGGGGAGCTTGGCAATGGCTGATCTGCCCAGCATCATCGCCGATCTGCGCCGCGAGGTTGCGGAACTGAGCCGTCGGCAGGCCAATGTCATGCGTACGGGCAAGGTGGTCGAGGTGGACGCGGCGCGCGGCCTCGTCCGCCTCGATGTCGGGGACGATGGCGCGCCACTGCTGACGCCGATGATCCCGTGGCCCGAACGGGCCGGGGCGCGGCGTTCGTGGAACCCGCCGACGGTGGGCGAAGTGATGACGGTGCTTTCGCCGTCCGGTGATCTGAGCGAGCGATCCATCGCAGTGCATGGCGGGTTCACCGATGCCACGCCCGCGCCGTCTGGCGATGGAGATGCGGCTGTATTTGCGGTTGGCGGGGTCACGATCACCATCAAGGGCGACAGCGTCGTGATCGAGGCGCCTCAGGTCACGGTCAATAGTCCGTCGATCGACTTGGGAGGCACGGGTGGCAAGCCTGTCGCGCGCATTGGCGATCAGGTCGATCCCGGCACGCACAAGATCATCTCCGGGTCCGGCACGGTGCGGGCGACGGGTTAAGGGGGCAAACATGCAAGAGTTTACGGTTATGACGCCGTTCTGGCACGCCGGTCGTTTGCGGATGCCGGGCGAGGTCGTCCAGCTTTCGCGGGAAGCTGCCAAATATCGGGGAGCCGAGATTGCCACGGCCGCGGTTGTTGAACCCGCACCAAAGCCTAAGCGGCGCGAAAAATCGCTCTCCCCCTCGGCCGCGCCGGAGGGGACTGAATGATCGGCATGGATCGTCAGACGGGGCGCAAGATCAGTGGCTCGGATCACATCCGTCAATCCGTTGCCGATCTGCTTTCGACACGGGTCGGTACGCGTGTCATGCGTCGAGATTACGGGTCGGAGGCGGTCGATCTGATCGATCAGCCGGGGAATGGGGAAGCGGTATTGCGCCGATATGTGGCGATCGCCGAAGCGCTCGATCGGTTCGAGCCGCGCGTCACCCTGCGCGGCTTTACGTTGACCAGCATGGCGGCGGACGGGGGCGCCGTGATCGGTGTCAATCTGGCCGAAGTTGCGACCGGTCGCGAATACAGCGTCGAGGTGACGGCATGAGCCGATTTTCGCAGATCGATCTCTCGCAACTGCCGCCCCCTGACGTGATCGAGACGCTGGATTATGACGCGCTGCTGACCGATGCGCTGG
This sequence comes from Rhodobacter capsulatus, assembly GCF_052363175.1. GTDB lineage: Bacteria > Pseudomonadota > Alphaproteobacteria > Rhodobacterales > Rhodobacteraceae > Rhodobacter > Rhodobacter capsulatus_D. Next base: position 3,708,439 of record NZ_CP198946.1, on the reverse strand, counting down.
CCAGGATGGCCGATCTGATGCCCGAAGTATCGGAGGCGCTGGCGCTGGAGAGCGAGCCGCTGCGCAAGTTGATCGAGTTGCTCAGCTACACCGTTCTGCTTTTGCGTGCCCGGATCAATGATGCAGCGCGTGCAACGATGTTGGCCACGGCGAGCGGCGCAGATCTTGAAAACCTCGCGGCGCTGTTCGGCGTTTCCAGGTTGCTGGTGAGCCCGGCAACAGCTGATGCGGCGGCCGTCTGGGAGACAGATGCAGCCTTGCGCGCGCGTACACAGCTCGCCCCGGAGGCTTACACCACGGCTGGCAGCATTGGAGCGTATGAGTATCACGCCCGCGCAGCAGACCCGCGGGTGCAAGATGTCAGCGTCACAACGCCCTTGCCAGGCGAAGTCCTGATCACCGTGCTGGCCAATACCCAGACTGGCGTGCCCTCCGTCAGTTTGCTCTCGATCGTGCAGGAGGCCCTGTCCCAGACCAACGTACGGCCACTCTGCCACGGGGTCACGGTCGTCGCACCGACCATGATGGATTTCGAGGTGACCGCGACGATAGAGGTCGGGGATGGGCCGGATGCCGCTGCCGTGCTGACCGCGGCCCGGGCTGCTTTGGACGAGTATCTCGCATCCGTACGCCGCATTGGAGCGACGGTAGCTATGTCTGGACTGCTGGCCGCATTGCATCGTCCCAGCGTCATCCGGGTCGCCATGACTGCCCCGGCCGCCGACATTGTCTGCAGTGCGACCGCGGCACCTCTTTGCACATCAATCAACCTGCAACTGGCGAGCACCGCATGACATTGCTGCCAGCGAATGCCACGAAACTCGAACGCGCGATCGAGATGCTGATCGCGCAGGTGCTGGATCTCGATTGCCCCGTGGATCGCTTGTGGTCTCCGGCATCCTGCCCGTCCGCGTTGCTGCCCTATCTCGCCTGGGCGCTGTCGGTCGACGAATGGGACAGCACCTGGACCGATGCACGCAAGCGCGAGGTGATCGCCGCATCGATCGAGATCCAGCGGCACAAAGGCACGCCGTGGGCGATCCGCCGCTCGCTGGATCTGCTGGGCTATGGCACGGCGCAGATTTACGAGCGGTACGCAGCATCGCGGCTGGACGGGACCTGGCTGCTCGATGGATCTCGCACACTCTCGACCAGCGATCACTGGGCTGAATACCGCGTCTATCTGGACGCGCCGATCACAACCAAGCAGGCCGCGCGGGTTCGCAAGCTGCTGTCATCGGTAGCCCCAGCCGGGTGCTGGTTGAAAGAACTCAACTACACCCGCGCTCTGAATACGCTCGACGGCAGTTGGCTGCTCGACGGCACCTACACACTGGGAGTTGCATGATGGCAGATTTGCCGGAAACCGATACCTACCCTGCCGGGGTCTATCAGTTCGAGACCACTACCCCCGCTGTTGGTGGCGCGCCAAATCGCGCGACGATGGCCGGTGCGATGAATGTTCCGCTTCTGGAGTTGGCGAACCGCACTCGCTGGCTGAAGACGCGTGTGGATCAGCTTCTGGCAGCGGTCGTGGCTGCATCCACTACAGTTGCTGGCATCGTGCGGCTGTCCACTTCGACCAGTTCGACGGCCACCGACATGGCTGCTACCCCGTCGGCGGTCAAGGCGGCGAACGACAATGCCAATACCCGTGCGCTGCAAACGACGACAATTACGGCAGCTGGTTTGGCCACCGGCGGTGGTAGCCTTGGCGCGGATCGTACCATTACCGTTCCTGCCGCGACGCAGGCCGAGGCCGAGGCGGGCACGGTTGACACCAAGGCCATGACGCCGCTGAAGGTCGCGCAGGCCATTGCCGCAGCCATCGCGGGCGGCACGCTGCAGGCTGGTTCTGCTATTCTGTCGGCGATCTCTGCGCTGGCTACGGCTGGCATCATCGTGCGCACGGCCGCGGGTACGGTCGAGACGCGCGCGGTGACGGGCGGTACCGGGGTTACGGTGACGAACGGCAACGGCGTCGCGGGTAATCCGACCATCACGCTGACCATCGCGACGCAGGCCGAGGCCGAGGCGGGCACGATCGATACTAAGGGCATGACACCGCTGAAGGTCGCGCAGGCCATTGCCGCAGCCATCGCGGGCGGCACGCTGCAGGCTGGTTCTGCTATTCTGTCGGCGATTTCTGCGCTGGCCACGGCGGGTATAATCGTGCGTACGGCCGCGGGAACGGTGGCTGCGCGGACGATTGCCGCTGGAACAGGCATGACTGTCACAAACGGAGATGGCGTGGCTGGCAACCCGACTGTCGCGCTGACCATCGCGACGCAAGCCGAAGCCGAGGCGGGCACGATCGATACTAAGGGCATGACACCGCTGAAGGTCGCGCAGGCCATTGCCGCAGCCATCGCGGGCGGTACGCTGCAGGCTGGTTCTGCTATTCTTTCGGCGATCTCTGCGCTGGCCACGGCAGGGATCATCGTGCGTACGGCTGCGGGCACGGTAGCCGCGCGTACAATTACGGCGGGAACCGGGGTCACGGTGGCGAACGGCAACGGCGTGGCTGGCAACCCGACTATCGCGCTGACCATCGCGACGCAGGCCGAAGCCGAGGCGGGCACGATCGATACTAAGGGCATGACACCGCTGAAGGTCGCGCAGGCCATTGCGGCGATGACCCCCGGTTACGGGCAAACGTGGCAGGCGGTGGCGCGCACCGCTGGGACCTCATATCAAAACACCACAACCCGTCCGATAACGGTAATGGCGTATTCTGAGGCGCAGGGATCGACTATGCAGGTCTCCACAAACGGCACAACTTGGGTGACGCTCGCGTCCTTGACCACGACTGATACCAACGGATTTGTCGAGATCCTGATCCCGGTCGGTCACTACTACCGCTACACCGGGACATGGTCTCAATTTGCAGAGCTGCGCTAATGACAGAGCACGGTTTTTTCCATCACGATATCGGCTATTGGCAGACCAATTCCGCGCCCGGGCCCGAAATCTTGGCCTCGTACCCAGATGGTACGGTTGAAGTGCCTTTGTGCCCCGGGCAAGGATGGAACTGGTCTGGATCTGAGTGGATACAATCCGGACCATCCCATGCAGATGTGCCCACAAGTGTCAGCCGGTTTCAGGCGCGCGCCGCGCTGCACCTAGCAGGCTTGCTTGATGATGCGGAAGCCGCTGTCGCGGCTGCGGATCGGCTGACGCAACTCGCCTGGACGGACGCTCGCGATTTTCGCCGCGACAGTCCTACGATTGCGGCCTTGGCGATTGTTCTGGGGCTGGATGACCAGGCTATCGACGATCTGTTTCGGCAGGCGGCCACCATCACCGCATGATGCACTCTTGATTTTGCCACTGCCGCGGCACAATCTGGCGTCAAATCAAACATGATCCCGGCCTTGGTAGTGACGCTACCAAGGCCGGATGCATCTTATCGTGTCACTTCTGAAGCATCGACCGCGCGGGGCAAGCCGCGCAATTTTGCTAGGAGTGAGCATGGCATATCTGCACGGTGTGGAGACCGTCGAGGTCACCAGTGGTGCGCGCCCCGTCGAGGTGGTGCGCTCGTCCGTTATCGGCGTCATCGGCACCGCGCCGGATGCAGACCCCGACAAGTGGCCGCTGAATACGCCGGTGCTGACGATCGGCGGTGCCGAGAGCGTCGCTGATCTGGGCGCTGATGGTACGCTTGCCGATGCGTTCGCGGCCATGTTTGCCCAAGGCGTCGGTCTGACAGTGATCACCGTTCGGGTCGAGGAAGGTGCAGCGCTTGCTGATACCATCTCGAATGTCGTCGGCGATGCCGCCGCGCGTACCGGGGTCAATGCCTTCTGGTCGGCGCAAGCGCTTTTTGGGGTATCGCCGCGCATCCTGATTGCGCCCGGGTTCACGTCGCAGCGGCCGGGCAATCTTGCCAACCCGGTCGTCGGCGCGATGCGGGGTTTCGCGGATCGTCGCCGCGCCGTGATCATCGCCGACGGGCCGAATACCACCAAGGAGGCCGCCTACACCTATCGGCAAGATTGGGGGTCCGACCGTATCTACATCGTGGACCCGGGCGTGATGGTCTATGTTGGCGGGGAAACCGTGGTGCGCCCCGCAAGTGCGTATGTCGCCGGGCTTATCGCCCGTGTTGATCGGGATGAAGGCTATCACTATTCGCCGTCGAACCACGAGATCTACGGTATCACCGGCACGGCCCGGCCGATCGATCATTTCCTTGGCGATCCGGATACCGAGGCGAACTATCTGAACGAACAGCGCATCGCCACGATCGTGCGCGATCAGGGGCTGCGGCTGTGGGGCAACGAGACCACCTCGGTCGATCCGCTCAACAAGTTCCTGTCGGTTCGGCGCACGCATGACGTCGTGGCCGACAGCATCCAGGCGGCGCATCTGTGGGCGGTGGACAAGCCGTTCTCGCTGCAGCTGCTCGTGGATATCGCCGAGACGGTGAACGGCTTCCTGCGGCAGATGACGGCGCTCGGGCGGCTTCTGGGCGGGCGCGTCTGGCTCGATCCGGCCAAGAACACCAAGGAAACGTGGGTCGCCGGGCATCTTTACGTCGATTACGACGCCGAGGCCCCCGCGCCGATGCAGCGCATCACCTTCTACTTCAACCGCAACACGGGCTATTACGACACGCTTTCGGCCAAGGCCGTCGCGGAAATCGCCCGTCTGACTGCCTGATCGGGGACCGCCATGACGCAGATCCTGCGCCGCTTCACCGCCTTCGTCGAGGGCTACGACACCCGCCTTGAGATCGAGGAGATCACCCCGCCGCTCGTGCGCGACCTTGCCGAAGAGGTCAAGGCGGGCGCCATGCTTGCGCCGATGGATGCGCCGCTCGGGCTGCAAAAGCTTGAAGCGTCGATGAAGCTGAACAGCCGCCAAAAGGCGCTGATGAAGCAAGCGGGCATCACGCCCGGCAAGTTCGTGTCGATCACCTTCCGGGTGGTGTCGATCAGCGAGATCGATGGCAGCCAGCAAAACGAGGTGTTGGTGATCAAGGGGCGGCTGAACGTCGATGGCAACAGCTGGTCGGCAAACTCGGCCAGTACGACGGACTACAAGATCGGCTCGATCAACTATTACCAGCATCGCGTCGATGGCGAGCTGCTTTACGAAATCGACATTATCAACTGCATCTGCATCGTCGATGGCGTCGACCAATGGGCGGATCTGCGCGCGGGGCTTGGGCTGTGATGACGGGCAACAAGGATGCGGCGGCGGGCGGCGGCGCGCTGATGACGGATGCGGAATTCGAACCCGTGTCGGACAAGATCACCTTCGTGGAAACCGGCCGGGCGCGAATGGCTGAATTGCCGCTCGAATGGCCGCTGCAATTGCCCGCAGGCGGGCGCATCGACGTGCTGCATCTGCGCCGCCTGCTGGGGAGCGAAGTGGCAAAAGTGCAGGAACTGATGCTGGCGGGCAAAGAGGCGGAGGTTCTGGCACTGTTCACGGGCGAGCGCGTCGAAGTGATCGAGGCGCTCGACCAGGACGACATGATCGAGCTGAAGGCGCGGCTTGCCGATTTTTTGCCGCGCAGCCTGCGGGCGGCCCTGGACGCCGCGCAGGAACTGATGCTCGCCGAACTGAAATCCCGCACTGGCGCGGCGTCGTAACCGACATCGCCTTCGCATTTCACTGGCCGCTTGCCGAAATCCTCAGCCTGCCGTGGGACGAAATGCTCGCATGGCAGGCTGAAATCCGAAGCCTCTACAAAGCCATGAGCCCCGGGAAATGACCGATCTCAACGTCGCCCTGATCCTGCGCCTGATCGACCAGTTTTCGACGCCCGCGGACAAGGTGCGGGCGGCGATCCGGGGCATGGGCAACAGCGCGAAGGAGTTTCGTCAAGGGTTCGCCCAGCAGATCCGCGCGGGGTTCAGCGAGGCGAATATCGCGGATGCTCTGGCAAAGAACGAGCAGGCCATCGCCTCGGCCCGCGGGCGGCTCATGGGGGCGTTCGGCATGGGGTTGACACTGGCCGCGCCGGTGATGGCCTCGGGCAAGATGCAGGCAGATCTGATCGACTATGGCAACCTCGCCGGTCTGACAGGCGAAAAGCTGCGGTCTTTGGGTGTCGATCTGAACGCGCTGTCCAGGGCGAGCAAGACCGGCATGTCCGCGCCCGAGCTGCTGGCTGGGCTGCAAACATATGTTGGGAAAGGCCTCGATCAGGACGCCGCTCTGAAGGCGCTTTTGGCGACCGGCCGGGCGGCAAAGGCGACGAATTCCGAGTTCAATGACATGGCCGCCGCGGGCTTTGCGGTGATGGATAACCTGACCGTCGCGCCAGAGCAGCTGCGCAAGGTCTTCGACGCGATGGCCAAAAGCGGCAAGGAAGGGTCGTTCGAGCTCAAAGACATGGCGCGCAACTTCCCCGAGATCACCGCCGGGGCAAGGGCGCTTGGGATGGAAGGTGTGGACGGCGTCGCCTCGCTGGCGGCCGCGCTTCAGATCGCGATGAAGTCGGCAGGCTCGGCCGATCAGGCTGCCAACAACTTTTCGAACTTCATGGGCAAGCTGACCTCGCCTGACACGGTGAAGAAGTTCGCCGAGTTCGGGGTGGATGTGCAGGCCGAACTGAACAAGGCGGCGGCCTCCGGGGCGGATCCGCTCGAACACATGCTGGGCGTGATCCAGAAGGTGACCGGCGGCGACCAGTTCAAGATGGGCGAGCTGTTTTCGGATAAGCAGGTCTTGGACTTCCTGCGCGCGGCGATCCCGAACCTCGAAGAGTACCGGCGCATCAAGCAAGCTGCCCTTGGCGCAGATGGCATCATCGACGCCGACTACGAGGCAAAGATGGGCGGCTTTGTCGAAAGCACCGTGCAACTGAAGAACGCGGTGATGGAACTGTTCGGGGCGAGTGGCGTGCTGTTGCCGATCCTGACGGACATCACGAAACAAGCGACATCCTTTGTCTATGCCGTGTCGGACTGGACCAAGGAACACCCGAAACTGACCGAAGCCATCGTCAAGGGCGGCGCGGCGCTTCTGGTGTTCGGGATCGGATCGCGCGTGCTTGGTTACGGCTTTGCGATCATGCGCGGTGGATTGATCCGCACGCTGGGGCTCTTCCTGAAGTTCAATGATGCGGGGCGCAACGTCTCGATCGCCGCCAAGGCGGTGCGCGGTCTTGGATGGGCTTTTGGCGGCTTGGGAAAACTCGGAAAGTTCGCCCTTTCAAAACTGGTCACGCCGCTGCGCTGGACGGCCGGGTTGATCCCGCGCATCCCGTGGGCGGCCTTGGCGGGAGGCAAGTTCGCCTTGCGCGCTCTGGTCACTGCGCTGAAATGGACCACTCGTTTGATCCCCGTGATCGGTTGGGCGCTGCTCGCCGGTGAACTCATCTGGAACCTGCTGATCAAGCCGCTCGGATGGGACAAGTATTTGCCGTCGATCGACTGGGGACGTGTCTGGGGGGCGTTTTCATGGCACGGTTGGCTGCCGGAATTGGACTGGTCGAAGTTCATGTCTGCGATCGACTGGCCCGAGTGGGTTGGGCGCGTCGATTGGGCAAATCTCGTCCCCAAATGGAGCTGGAAACTTCTGATCCCTCCGCTGGCCATCGCGGAGTGGCTGGGGTTTAGCTGGAGCGACGTGCTGCCTAAATGGAATTGGGCCGACATCATTCCAGACATGCCCTCGTTTGACTTCAACTGGGGTGGGCCGCGCACGGCCGTGCCTTCCGGTTTTGTAAAACCGGATTTCCGCGCGCCTGGGATGCTGCCGATGGGCGGACAATCTTCAGCCGCCACGCGCGCGGCTGCCGAACAGTGGCTGGCTCAGCCGCAGATCGTGACCCGGGACAGCGCCGGTTCGGCGGCGCGCATGGCCACGCCGCCCTCGGCCGCGGCGCCGCAGAAGATCGAGGAGACGATCAACCACGATTACCGGTCCGAGCAGTCGATCACCGTCACGGTGCCGGTGCAGATCACGCAACAGATTGCGGCGGACAGCGCCCGCATCGCGCGCGAGGTCGGGGCGCGGACTGAGGCGGCGACACGTCGGGCGCTGTCCGATCACGGGGGGCCGCAGTGATGGACCTGTTTCAAGGGAGGCTGCCCAGATCTCGGCCGCGCCGCATGCTGATGACGGCAGTCGATATCGGTCAGGCACCCGGCCTGATGCCCGGGTGGACCACGTCCAAGGGGGCACACTGGGTTTGCGGCAAGTGCGGCCATGACGAGGGGTGGCTCTTCAATATGAGCGCCACCGACATCCGCGCCAAAGTTCCGTGTCCGATCTGCAATAAAGCGGAGGTGCGGCCATGCTGATGGCGCTGGGCCCTTTCCTGTTCACCGTCACGACGCAGCTGCTCGACACGCTGACCGACCGCGAAGTCGCGCGCATCGAGCAGATGGAACGGGCCGCGGCAATGCCCACGCCGCAGTTTCTTGGGCCGGGCGACCGCGAAATCGAGATCACCGCGCTGATTTACAAAGAGGTGCTGTCACCCGGCGGTCCATTTGTGATCGAGGCGATGCGTCTGGCGCTGCGGGCCGGTCTGCGCCTGCCATTGATTGCCCGCGCCGGGCACTTCTACGGTTTCTTCCTGATCCGCGAACTGGAGGTGGTCAAAACCCACGTCCTGCCGAACGGCACCTTCCAGAAAATGGAGGTGCGGATCTCTCTCACACGCTCGCCGCTCGGTTTCGGGATCGGTGGCATATCACTGTTCTAAAAGGAGACTGCATGACCCAATTTTCTGTTCGCGTGCGCAATGCCGCGCTTAATGCCGTCGAAACCACGATCGGCCCGGCCCCGACGCTGGAGCTACGCTCTGGGCCGCCCCCGGCAAATGCCGCCGCAGCCGATACCGGCGTGCTGTTGGCATCGATGGTGCTGCCCGCTGACTGGCTCTCGGATGCGGCAAACGGGGCCAAGGGGCTGCTTGGCACGTGGCAGGACAGCGCCGCCGACGCGGCGGGCACGGTCGGGCACTACAGGATCAAAGCCGGTGGCGTGTGCGACGTGCAGGGCACTGTGACGATCACTGGGCAGGGTGGTGATATGACGCTGGACAACAATGTGCTCGCGGTCGGGCAGGTCGTGACGATTACGGGCTACAACCTCCTCGCGGGGGGTGCGTGATGGCGCTCTCGCAATTCCCTGTGGTCATGCCGCGCGCTGTGGCGGCGATTGTCGCCGCGGCTGCCTCGCTGCGCTATCTGCGCGACACATCCGGCGATCTGACGTGGCTCGCGCTCGAAACCGCACAGGACAGCCTTCGCCCTGCCTACGGCGCTTCCCTTGAGGCTCTTGTCGAGGGAGCGAAAGCACCCGAGGCAGCAGGCGTTTTTATGGCATCGATCGGCGGCCCTGCGACACTCGTTGAATTCCAAGGCAAGCTGGAAAGCTTCGTCGGGGCCGCAGAGGCATGGAACGCATTCCTGGAGGGATATCTCGCCGCGCTTCCGCAATCCTGTCTTGTCGGTCTGGTGCGCCGCGATCTGAACGGCATCAACGGAACTTGGCACATCGAGCGGCCGGGTTTCATCCCGTCTGCCGAAGCTGCCGCACTTCGCGCCTCTCCTGAACTTGCAGCGCTGATCACATCCTTCGAGGCTGTGGGCGCCTGATCATGACCTACGCCGTTGTATCCAGCTACTCTGGCGCGGCAAAAACGACCGTCAGCATTGGCGGCGTGAGTTACGACCTCTACACGTTTTCATCGACCTCTGGCGGCGAGATCACGTTTTCGGCCGGGGGCGATGTTGATTGTTTGATCGTCCCAAGCGGTGCCGGTGCGAACGCTGGATCAGCGGCTGGGGGCGCCAGTGCTGGCCGCCCGATCGAGACTGTGGCCTCCGTCAGCGCGCAGTCATACCCGATCACGGTTGGCGCTGGCGGCGCGGCCGATGCGACAGGTACCGCTACCAACTACGGCTCAGACGGATCTCCATCGTCATTTGCCGGGCTATCTGCGCCTGGCGGTGTAAGTGCCGCTGGATATGACAGGGTAGGACGGTCGGGCCCAAATGGGTCTGGCGGTGCGGCGGGGATCGTCAACAGATCCGGTGGGTCTGGCACTGCGGGTCAGGGGTATGCTGGTGGGATCGGCATCTATTCCGGTAACACAAATCGCGCCGGAGGTGGCGGCGGTGGCGCCGGAGAGGCGGGTTATGATGGCGGCCTCACAGGCACTGGGTCGCAAGGCGGCAAGGGCGTAATCAGCACTATTACTGGCACGCCCCAGAGATTTTGCGGCGCTGGTGCGGGATCTCGGCGCGCCGCTACGTCTGGCGCGCGTGGCGGTGATGGCGGTGGCGGTGACGGTGGTTACACAGATGCTGCAGGCACTAGCTACCCAGGATCAAACGGCGTCGACGGTCTCGGTGGTGGTGGTGGTGGTGGTGGTGGCGGTAACGGATCGCAGGGCGGACGCGGCGGGCATGGTGTCGTCATCCTGCGCGTTGCCACGCCTGTGAGCGCCGGGGCTACCGGCACGGCATCCGGGTCGCTCGATATTACTGGATCGGCGCAGGGACAGGCATTGGCGCAGGGCGCCGCAGCCGGGTCGCTCGATGTCGCGGCAGCTGGCGCGGGGCGGGCCGAGGCACATGGTCAGGCATCCGGGTCGCTCGATGTCGCGGCAGCTGGCGCAGGGCGGGCCGAGGTGCGTGGTCAGGCATCCGGTGCCTTTGAAATTGATGGGACAGCAAATGGGCTCGCCCCCGCAAATACGGGGTCATATTCGTATTTGGTAACAGGACAGTGGGTGGATCATGCAGCCCCGGGCAAGTGGATCGACCGCGAGGCTGTTGGCGTTTGGCATGTGAGGGCGGCGTGAAATTCGAGATCTATTCCGCGGACAGTTTCCGTTTGCGTGTTCCAGTGCGCCGTGGTGGTGTCCCTATGCCACTGACGGGCGCCAGTGTTGAGGCCTCAGCATCAAACGGCGTCAGGAATGTGCAGGCGACAATCGACATGTCATTCGCAGATGATGGCGTGATCGGCGTTATTCTCGGCAAAGGGGCGCTGTCCGCCGGGATCTGGCAGCTCGATGTGAGAGTGACAGTCGGACCAGAGACACAAACCGTCAGAAGTGTTCTGATCGACGTCACGCAGTCTGCTTAGGAGATATCGAGATGGCAACGTCCTATACGACAACCGGTGGAGAGGTGCTCGATCAGATCGCCCTGACCCATTACGGCACGAGCCTCGGATCGACGGAGCGTCTTTTGGCTGCAAACCCGGGCCTCGCAATGCAGCCGGTTATCCTGCCGCCTGGCGTCACGATCATGGTTCCCATACTCCCCGCCACCCCTGCTGCACGCCCGGTAAAGCTCTATGACTGACCGTCCGATCATTTCGCTGACTGCAGATGGCAATCCGCTCGCCGCGGCAAGAGTTCTGGAGGTCGAGATCACAGATGAAGCCGGTTACAAGAGTGACCAGCTTATCGTTGTGCTCGACGACGCAGAGCCCCAGATTGCACGTCCCCGCGAGGGAGCAAAACTGACGATCTCCATCGGATATCTAAGCACCGGGTTAGTTGAGTTTGGCACCTATGTCGTCGAAGAGATCGAGCGTAGCGGTTGGCCGCGCGAGTTGGTGCTGATCGCAAAGGCCGCAGACGGCGCGGGCACCCTGAAGGAGCCGAAGACGAGATCGTGGGAGGCCAAGACAGTCGCGGATATCCTGAAACAGATTGCCGCTGACAATAACCTCACACCTATCGTTTCGGACAAGCTCGGGGCGATCAAAGTCGCGTTTCTGGCACAGACCGAAGAAAGTGATCAGCACCTGTTGACCAGGCTGGGGCAGCGTATCGGGGCGGTGATCGCGCCCAAGGATGGCCGTCTGATTGCGACAGAGCGCCATGGTGCCAAGACCGCCTCGGGGAAGGATATGCCCGAGGTGACTGTGGGGCCTGCAAACTTGATCGCATCCAGTGGCTATCGGGTTACGCTCAAGCCCAGCGCCAGATTTGGCGAGGTCCGTGGGAGGTGGCGGGATCGTACTGGCGGGAAAACGCGTGAAGTGCGCGAAAAAGCAGCCGATAAAGGGCCTCTGAAAACCCTTCGAGAGGTCTATCAAAACGAGGAGGAATGCCGTTGCGCAGTCTCGGCCGAGGCCCGAAAGGTGCGGGCTTCAGAGGCGGAACTGACGTTGACAATGATTGGTACGCCGTCGGCTCGGGCGGAGGCCCGCATCACGGTGTCTGGTGTCAGTCTAGACGCGGACGGCGGCTGGGTATGCAAGCAGGCAACGCACCGCTGGAGCTTTCGAACTGGTGGCGGCGCGACCACCGAACTGGTTTGCGAATATGGTGCGGACGGCGCTCAGACCGGCAGCTAATTTGGTGTCAAATCAGTTGTCCGCTGCTATCAAAGCTGCTGTCCGGCTACAGTCGCGCCGCCGGGGCGGGAGCGGGGGGGAGGGACCGCCCCCTGATCAGACCGGCAGAGGAACGAGTGTCCAGAAGCCCACCGCGGTCAGAAGGTTGATCGCAAAGGTCATTACGGCGATGGCGCAGGCGGGCGGATCGACGTGGGTGTCGCCGTGGCACAGGAAGGCGCGGGCAAAGAACTCGCCCAGGAAGGCCGCGATGATGCCGACGACCGCGCCCCAGATCACCGACCCCGAAGCCACGCCCGCAAGGGCGGCGGGCAGCATGATGTGGTGGGTGACCGGGATCAGCACGCCCAGCGTCAGGAAAAAGAGCGACGAGGCCGCGATGCCGAAGGCCAGCAGCGCGCCCGGCACGCCATGGGTCACGCCCAGCCAGGCGCCAAGCAAGCCGCCGCCAAGGCCGATCACCGCGATCTGCGCCGGGGAGGACTGGAACACCAGCCATTTCGTCGCGTCGGTCGGATGGAAGAAGCCGCGGCCCGGATCGGCCTTGCCGCAAAAGCCGCAGGTCCCCCAGAGGAACCGTGCGAGGAAGGCCGAGATCACCACGCCGACGGCGGGCAGGTCGCTGAAGGCAAGGCCCGGCCCGAAGCTCGGCACGAATTGCAGCGCCCAGAAGATCACATAGCCGATCAGGCCGAAGATGCCGCCCACCAGCAGCACGTCGGGACTGTTCAGCCCCATGCCCGCGGTGACGATGTTGCGCCCGCTGTCAAGCTTGCCTTTCTTCGCCGCATAGGCCGCCGCCGCGACGCCCGCCGCAAAGCCGCCGGTATGCGGGCCGAAGGCGCCGAACGGGATGCCGAAGAAGTCAGTCGTGCCCGCGCCGATGGCGAGCTGGATCGCGACGCCGATCATCGTCAGGAAGCCGACGAAGGCGAAGGCGGGCAGCGCGCCGATCGCGGCCCCGAATATTCCGCCGCCGAAAGCGACGAGCAAACCAAGCAGTGTCATTCTGGTCTCCTTGTATATTCCGGGCGGTCCGAATGGAGTTTGTCCGGGGTCTTGATGCGGTTTTAAGGATGACGGCCGGAGGACCGTCGAAATGACCTGCGCCGGGAAAATGCGCGTGCGGAAAAATAGCATCGGAAAATTGCTTTCCGATGCGCAAATCCGGTTCCGACTGACGCGAGTTTCTTTTCCGACGCGGGCGGTCGATTGCCCTTGAAACTACCGCCGCAGCCCGTCGCGGGTCAACGCGAGCGCCTTGGCCTTCACGGGTAGTTTCTTGCAAAACCGGACACTGGTGAGTCGTAGTTTCTGTCAATTGCCTGAATTATAGTGATTATTTTTCTGTCTTGGTTGTGTTTTGCTCGGTCTGGTCGGGTAGGGGCCGTGCAAGTCGTGCTTGCGGACCCGTCCGGGTTTGTTCGGGGCAGGACAAGAAATCACCTGGTCATGGTCTTTTCTTGTCCTGCCGCTTGCCTTCTTTGGGGGCCGATCTCGCCAAAACCCCCGTATTTGCAGGGGAAATCACACGGAGAAACCCTGGGGCAAGTTATTCCCCTTTCTGGTCAAGGGGCTCGCGTTGACCCTTTTGGCATCTCGGGCCTATTCATTTCCCAGACGCCGAAAACGGCAGCCCAGGATCGAAACGAATGAAACGCTCGCCCCAAAATAAAATCCTGATGATCGTCGGAGATTACTCCGAAGATTACGAGGTGATGGTGCCGTTTCAGGCGCTGGAAATGCTGGGCTTCACCGTCGACGCCGTCTGCCCCGGCAAGCGCAAGGGCGAGACGATCCGCACCGCGATCCATGATTTCGAGGGCGATCAGACCTATTCGGAAAAACCCGGCCATCTGTTCCGGCTGACGGCGAGCTTCGCCACTGTCAGCGCCGAGGACTATGCCGGTCTCTATCTCGCCGGTGGCCGTGCCTGCGAATACCTGCGTCTTGAGGCGCCGGTCCTGGCCATCGTGCGGGCCTTCATGACGGAGAACCGGCCGGTGGCCGCGATCTGCCATGGCGCGCAGCTCCTGACCGCCGCCGACGTGGTGCGCGGACGTCGGTTGACGGCCTATCCGGCTGTCGAACCGGAAGTGAAGGCGGCAGGGGCCCACTTCGTCGCAACCGCGCCGGAGCACACCGTGATCGACGGCAATCTTGCGACCGCACCGGCCTGGCCCGGGCATCAGACGCTGATGCGTGCGTTCGTCCAGATCATCGACCCGAACCTGTTGAACTGACATGGCTTTCCGGCGGGATCAGACACCGCCGGGCAGCCTCCACCGCCTGGAGGATAGAATGATTGAGAAGGGCTTCACCAAACCGACCGACCGCATCACGCGGCTGAAGAACCAGATCCTGAATGCCCGGCCCCATGTCGAGGCCGACCGCGCCGTGCTGGCCACCGAAGCCTACAAGGTGACCGAAGGCCTGTCGCCGATCCTGCGCCGCGCCAAGGTGGTGGAAAAGATCTTCGCCGAACTGCCGATCACCATCCGCGACGACGAACTTGTGGTCGGCTCGATCACCGTCAACCCGCGCTCGACCGAGATCTGGCCCGAATTCAGCTTCGACTGGGTGGAAAAGGAATTCGACACGATGGCGACCCGCGTCGCCGACCCGTTCGAAATCCCGAAGGAAACCGCCGCCGCCCTGCATGAGGCGTTCAAATACTGGCCCGGCCGCACCACTGCCGATCTTGCCGCGTCCTACATGTCGAAGAAGGCGAAAGACTGCATCGCGAATGGCGTCTTCACTGTCGGCAACTATTTCTATGGCGGCGTCGGCCACGTCTGCGTCGACTATGGCAAGATCCTGAAAACCGGCTTCCGCGGTGTCATCATCGAGGCGATCAAACGCCGCGAAACCCTGGATGAACGCGACCCCGACACGATCAAGAAACAGCAGTTCTACACCGCCGTCATCATCGCCTACACGGCCGCGATCGGCTTTGCCAACCGCTATGCCGACAAGGCCGAAGAGCTGGCGCGCAACTGCACCAACCCGACCCGCAAGGCGGAACTGGAACAGATCGCCAAGAACTGCCGCCGCGTGCCCGAACATGGCGCCACGAGCTTCTGGGAAGCCTGCCAGACGATGTGGTTCGTGCAATGCATGCTGCAGATCGAATCCTCGGGCCACTCGATTTCGCCCGGCCGTTTCGACCAGTACATGTATCCGTTCCTGAAAGCCGACACCGCGATCAGCCGCGAGTTTGCGCAGGAACTGATCGACTGCATCTGGATCAAGCTGAACGACGTCAACAAGACCCGCGACGAAGTTTCGGCGCAAGCCTTTGCCGGTTATGCGGTGTTCCAGAACCTCTGCGTCGGCGGTCAGACCGAAGACGGTCTCGATGCGACGAACGACGTGTCCTACATGTGCATGGAAGCCGTGGCCCATGTGCGTCTGCCCGCGCCGTCCTTCTCGATCCGCGTCTGGCAGGGCACGCCGGATGAATTCCTGCACCGTGCCGCCGAGGTCGTGCGTCTGGGGCTGGGTGTTCCCGCCGTCTACAATGACGAGGTGATCATCCCCTCGCTGCAAAACCGCGGTGTTTCGCTGTCGGATGCCCGCGATTACGGCATCGTCGGCTGCGTCGAACCGCAGGCGATCCACCGCACCGAGGGTTGGCACGACGCGGCCTTCTTCAACGTGGCGAAGGTTCTGGAAATCACGCTCAACAACGGCAAGGTCGGCGACACCCAGCTTGGTCCGGTCACCGGCGATGCGAAGGACTGGAAATCGCTTGAAGATTTCTATGCCGCCTTCACTGGGCAAATGTCGTTCTTCGTCAAATACCTGGCCGAGGCCGACAACTGCGTCGACATCGCCCATGCCGAACGGGCGCCGCTGCCGTTCCTGTCGGCGATGGTCGATGACTGCATGGGCCGTGGCAAGTCGGTGCAGGAAGGTGGGGCGATCTACAACTTCACCGGTCCGCAAGCCTTCGGTGTCGCCGACACCGGCGACTCGGTCTATGCGATGAAGAAATTCGTCTGGGACGACAAGAAGCTGACGATGGCCGAGCTGAAGGAAGCGCTCGACGCGAACTTCGGGATGGTCACCGGGGCGAATGCGCCCGCCGAGATGAGCGAAAGCCAGATCTACGAAGCGGTCAAGAAAGTGCTGGCCTCGAATGCCAGCCTTGATGTCGCCGCGCTCAAGGACGAGGTCTATCGCACGCTTTCGACCGGCTCCGCGCCTGCCGCCTCGTCGAAATATGACGGCATCCGCCGCCTGCTCGACAGTGCCGAAGCCTTCGGGAACGACAATGACGACGTTGACCTGATCGCCCGGAAATGCGCGCAGATCTACTGCAAGGAAGTGGAGAAATACACCAACCCGCGCGGTGGCCAGTTCCAGGCAGGGATCTATCCGGTCTCGGCGAACGTGCTCTTCGGCAAGGACGTGGGCGCGCTGCCCGATGGTCGTCCGGCGAAACTGCCGCTGGCCGATGGCGTCTCGCCGCGGCAGGGCAAGGACCGGCTCGGCCCGACCGCCGCGGCAAACTCGGTGGCGAAACTGGACCACTTCATCGCCTCGAACGGCACGCTCTACAACCAGAAATTCCTGCCTTCCGCTCTGGCAGGGGATGCCGGGTTGCAGAACTTCGCCTCGCTGGTGCGGTCGTATTTCGATCACAAGGGCATGCATGTGCAGTTCAACGTGATCGACCGCGAAACCCTGCTGAAGGCGCAGAAAAACCCCGAGGATTACAATGACCTCGTGGTGCGGGTGGCCGGCTATTCGGCGCAGTTCGTCGTGCTCGCGAAAGAAGTGCAGGACGACATCATCAGCCGGACTGAACAGGCCTTCTGACACAGCCGGTCCCGCGGTGACGCGGGGCCTGCCCTCCCGGTCGGGCGCGGCCACCTCCTCCCGCCTCGCGTCAGCCCGACCGGGCCCTTTCACCCCTCACGGACAGGTGTTCCGATGACCCGCTATCATAGTTTCTCTCCGCGGACCGAAATCGTCTTCGGCGAAGGGCTGCTGGAGCGCCTGCACGCCTATCGCGGCCAGCGCGTCGGCATCGTGACCGACGAGTTCATGGCCCGGTCCGGCCCGCTCGATCGTGTTCTGGCGCATCTTGACGGCTGCACCGTCGAGATCTTCGCCGAAGCCATCCCCGAGCCGCCCCTTGCCACCGTTTCCGCAGGCGCCCGCCTGTTCGCCGACTTCCGCCCCGATGTGGTGCTGGCGCTGGGCGGCGGTTCGCCCATCGATGCGGCGAAAGCCATCCTTGCGGTGGTGCGCGGCATCGACCCCTCTCATCCGATCCGGCTGGTTGCGATCCCGACGACCAGCGGCACCGGCTCCGAGGTCACCGCCTTCGCGGTGATCTCGGACCCCGCCAACAACCGGAAATTCCCGCTGATTTCCAATGACCTGATCCCCGATGTGGCGATCCTTGATCCGGAGCTGGTGCGCACCGCACCGCCGAAAGTGACCGCCGATACCGGCATGGATGTGATCACCCATGCGATCGAGGCAGTCGTGGCCCGGGGCGCTTCGAACTTCACCGACGCTTTCGCCGAAAAGGCGCTCGAACTCGCCTTTGCGGCGCTGCCCAAGGCTTACGACAACGGCAACGATCTGGCCGCCCGCGATGCGATGCATCAGGCCTCGTGCCTTGCGGGCATGGCCTTCACCGAGGCGGGGCTCGGCATCAACCACGGTCTGGCCCATGCGATCGGCGGCCGGCTGCATCTGGTGCATGGCCGCATCAACGCGGTGCTGCTGCCCCATGTCATCGCCTGGAACGCCGGTCTTGCCGATGACGCGCCGGGCTGCCGCGAGACCGCCAGCCGCTATGCCCGCATCGCCGCCCGTGTCGGCCTGGATGTGCCGGGCACGCGGGCCGGGGTCATCGCGCTCATTCGGGCGATCGAGGCGCTGAATGCGCGCTTCGGGATCCCTTCCTCGCTGCGCGGCCTTGGGGTCGTGATCGAGGACTACCGTCGGGCGATCCCCGACCTTGCGGCAGCCGCCTTTGCGGATGCCTGCACCGCGGGCAACCCGCGCCGACCCGCTCTCGCAGATCTGGAAATGCTGCTCGATCGGGCCGGGGGCTGAGGAGGGGGGCAGACTGGAAGATCAGCACGAAGATACCCGTTTCCTCAATCGAACCAACATCTTGAACGCCGGAAGGCAAGGAGAAAGTCATGCAACAGGAAGCTCTCGGAATGGTCGAGACCAAGGGTCTGGTCGCCGCGATCGAAGCTGCGGATGCGATGGTCAAATCGGCCAATGTCGCGATGGTCGGCTATGAAAAGATCGGCTCGGGCCTCGTGACCGTGATGGTGCGCGGCGATGTCGGCGCGGTCAAGGCCGCCACCGATGCCGGGGCCGTGGCCGCCGAAAAGGTCGGCTCGGTCGTCTCGGTCCATGTGATCCCGCGCCCGCACACCGAAGTCGAAAAAATCCTGCCGACGCCGAAAGCCGTCTGAGCCTTAGGAAGGAGTCCAGACGATGAAAGACGATCTTGTCGAAAAACTGATGGATGAGGTGATGCGGAAAATGGGCTCGACCGAAGCCCCCGCCGCCCCCGCCGTTGCCGAAGCGCCCGTCGCGAAAGCCGCGCCGAAAGCCTGCAACCTGACCGAATTCGTCGGCACGGCGATCGGCCACACGGTTGGCCTTGTGATCGCGAACGTCGATCCGCTGCTGCATGAAAAGATGAACATCGACCGGAAATACCGCTCGATCGGCATCGTCGGCGCCCGCACCGGGGCCGGTCCGCATATCTTCGCGGCCGACGAGGCGGTGAAGGCGACGAACAGCGAAGTGGTGCTGATCGAACTGCCGCGCGACACCGAGGGCGGGGCCGGGCATGGCTCGCTGATCCTGTTCGGGGCCGAGGACGTGTCCGACGCCCGCCGCGCGGTCGAGGTGACGCTCTCGGAACTCAACCGCACCTTCGGCGATGTCTATGGCTCGCCCGCGGGGCACCTCGAGTTCCAATACACCGCCCGCGCCAGCCATGCGCTGCACAAGGCCTTCGGGGCGCCGCTGGGCCAGGCCTTCGGCATCACCGTGGGGGCGCCCGCCGCCATCGGCGTCCTGATGGCCGATACCGCCGCCAAGGCCGCGACCGTGGTGCCGGTGGGCTATGCCTCGCCCGGTAACGGCGGGACCAGCCACTCGAACGAGGTGATCTTCATGTTCACCGGCGACTCGGGGGCGGTGCGGCAGGCGATCATTGCGGCGCGGGAAGTGGGCAAGCAGCTCCTCTCCACCCTTGATGGCGCGGAAATCGTCTCCTCCACGAAACCCTACATCTGAGACGAAAAGGACACATCGTCATGTCGGAACAAAGCCTTGGGCTGATCGAGACGCTCGGTCTGGCGGCGGCGGTCACGGCCGCGGATGCCGCGGTGAAATCGGCCAATGTCACGCTGGTGGGCTACGAATTTGCCAAGGGCGACGGCATGACGGTGGTCAAGCTTCGCGGCGACGTGGGGGCCGTCAAGGCCGCCGTCGCCGCCGCGGAGATGGCGGCGGGGCGCGTCGGACGGGTCGTTGCGACCCGGGTCATCGCACGTCCCGCCGCCGGACTGATCCGGCTGATCGACAGCGCCGAGACAGTCGGCTGCGGACGGAACGGGGCACAGGGTCCCGTCCCCGTGCCGCCGCAGGAGGAGGTGCCCGCCGAACCGGTGCCGACCCCGCCGGATGCCTCGCCCTCCGAGGTGTCCGGCGCCGAACCGGCCGCGTTGCCCGAGCCCGAGCCCGAGCCTCTGCCCGAACCGGCGCCTGTCGCCGAGACTGCGCCCGAACCCGAGCCGGAGCCCGATCCCACCCCCGAACCGCCGCCCGTGCCCTATCGCCTGACCCGTCCCAAAGGGCCGAAGGGCCGCTAAGACCGAAAGACCCCGTTCATGTCCATGCATTCGCTGATCGACCGCATCGTTGCCGAGCTTCTGGCGCAAGGCCGGGCTGCGGCCGCCGGGCAAAGCCCGCTCACCGCAGCAGACACCGACCCGGCTCTTGTCCCCGTCGGCGTCTCGAACCGGCATGTTCACCTGTCGCGGCCCGACATGGACGCGCTGTTTGGCCCCGGCTCCGTGCTGACGCGGATGAAGGCGATGAAACAGCCCGGCCAATATGCCGCCACCGAAACCGTGACGCTGCGCGGCCCGAAAGGCGAGATCGGCAAGGTCCGGGTGCTGGGGCCCTTGCGCAAGGAAACGCAGATCGAAGTCTCGGTCGCCGATGGCTTCGCCCTCGGGATCAAGCCGCCGATGCGGATGTCGGGCAAGCTTGACGGCTCGGCCGGGTTGACCGTCGTCGGCCCTGCCGGATCGGTGACGAAGGACGCGGGTGTGATCGTCGCGCTGCGCCACATCCACATGCGCCCCGAAGATGCCGTGCGGCTGGGTGTGAAGAACGGCGACAGCGTCGATGTCGTCGTCTCCGGTCCGCGCGGCGGTGTCATGCACAATGTCGCCATCCGCTCGGACGAGGTTTCGGCCACGGAAATGCACATCGACGTCGAAGAAGCGAATGCCTTCGGGCTGACGAATGACGCGCTCGTGCGGGTGCGGAAAGTCTGAGGGGTCATCATGTCCGGCATCGACGCGATCCTGCACGACTTCGCCGCCCTGGTGCGGGAAGGCGATTGCCTCTCGCCCGAGGCACGGGCGCAGGGCCCGCTGCGCGTTGGCGTCGATCTGGGCACGGCGAACCTGGTGCTGGCCGTCGTCGATGCGGCGGGCCGCCCGGTGGCGGGGCTGTCGCAACGCTCGGGCGGCATCCGCGACGGCATCGTGGTCGATTATCCGGCAACGGTTCGCAGCGTCCGGGCGATGAAGGCCGAGCTGGAAACCCGGCTTGGCCAGCGCCTGACCCGGGCCGCCACCGCCATTCCCCCCGGCATCCTGCCCGGCAATGCCAAAGCCATCGGCAATGTGATCGAGGCGGCTGAGTTCGAGCTGGTCGAGATCATCGACGAACCGCTGGCCGCCGCCCGGCTTCTGGGCGTCACAGATGGCGCCGTGGTCGATGTCGGCGGTGGCACGACGGGGATTTCGGTGCTGAAGCGCGGTCAGGTTCTGGCCTCGGTCGATGAGGCGACGGGCGGCACCCATATGACGCTGGTTCTGGCCGGGGCGCTGCGGCTCTCGATCGCGGAGGCCGAGGCGATGAAGCTCGATCCCACGCAAGCGCGCGAGGTGTTTTCGCTTGTCCGTCCGGTCGTCGACAAGATGGCCGCGATCGTTGCGGGCGTGCTGACCCGCTTCCCCGAGGTCGAGACCGTGCATGTCGTCGGTGGCGCCTGTTCCTTTGACGACTTTGCTCCGGTCTTCGCCGCGCATCTGGGCCGCAAGGTGTTGAAACCGGCCGAACCGCTGCTGGTGACGCCGCTCGGCATCGCGCTTTATCCCGAGGGGGGGCTGTGATGGACCTCGACCGCATCCTGATCGACCTCCTGTCCGACCGGATCGTGGCAGAGCTGACGGCCCGCCGCCGCCGTGGGCTTTTGGTCTTTGCCGCAACCGATCTGGGGCTTGAGGCGGCTTTGCGCAGCCTTGCCACCCTGGCCGAGGCGGGGTGGAGTTTTGAATGGACCGCCGAAGCCGCGCTGCGCGAGGACTTGGCCTCCCGGCTGGACTGGCCCGAGGCGACGGCGCCAGTGAACCTGTCCCGCTCGGCGCTGGTGCTGGTGCCCGCGCTCAGCCTCACGCTCGCGGCGAAACTGGCGCTGGGGCTGGCCGATGATCCGCTGTCAAACCTGCTGACCGAGGCGCTCGATCGGGGCCGCCGCATCGTCGCCGCCCGCGATGGCGTCTGCCCCGCGGCGCGTGATCGGCTGGCCCGCGGCCTTGTGCCCGCGACCGAGGCGCGGCGCGCGCTGATGCGCGACCATCTGCAGGCGCTTGCCGCGCAGGGCGTCGAGCTGAGTTGGGCCGCGACCCTCGCCACGACCGTCGCCGGGGCAGGGGCTGCCGCAGCCCCGATGCAGGACAGCGGCCTCTTCGGTGCCCAGCAAGCCCGCGCCGTCTCCGGCCCTTCGGTCCATCTGGGCCGGGCCGTCCTGCTGACGCCCGCCGCAAGCGACATCCTTGCCGCCCGCGGTATCGCGATTTCAAGAGGTTAGGAGCGATCATGTATCTGGCAAAAGTCATCGGCCGCGTCGTCGCCACCACCAAGGACCAAAGCCTGTCGGGCGCCAAACTGCTCATCGTCATTCGCCTTGACGCCCGGCTGCGGACCGAGGGCGAGACCCAGATCGCCGTCGATACCGTCGGTGCGGGCGATGGCGAAACCGTCATCGTCACCACCGGCAGCGCCGGGCGGCTGGCGGGGATGCTGGGGCAATCGGTGGTCGATGCCAGTATCGTCGGCATCGTCGATACCGTCGAATGCCACGATGGGGCGGAGGTCTGAGCCATGTCGCTGATCGACACGATCCTTTGGACCGAATTGGCCGCCCGTCGCCCGCTGCGGCTGTGCGACGTCACCCGGATGGCCGCCGTGGCCGAGCTTGAGGCGAAGCGGATGGGCGTGCCGGTCTGCATCGCCTTTTGCGATGCGGCGGGCACGGCGATGCTGTTTCACCGCATGGAGGGGGGCGCTGCCCGCCTCGGTCACGTTGGCGCCGGCCAAGGCTTGGACGGCGGCGGCCTACCGGATGGGCACCGATGCGTTGGGTGCCCTGACGGCGGCGGGGGGGATGCTCGCCGGGCTCGGCCCCTCGGGCGGGCCGATCGTCCCCTTTGGCGGCGGCCTGCCGATCCGGGCGGGGGGCGGCGGTGCTGGGCGCCATCGGCATCAGCGGCGGCAGCGTCGCCGAAGACATGCAGATCGCGACAAAGGCGATTGCGGGACATTGGGGCGCGGCCCCGAGCGAAGGACAAGGACAATGAAAGACAGCGATATCGAAGACGCCGTGGCCCGCGTGCTGAGTGGCTACACCGCCCCGAAAAGCCTTGAGGCGACGGTGACCAAGGCCCTGACGGATCTGGCAAAACCCGGCACGCAGGGCTGTGTCTGGGAAGCCCCGAAAGCCGCCGATCCGATCGACGACATCATCGGCGGCATCCTGACGCGCGAGCTGGGCGAGAAGAACTGTTCCTGCTGCAAGGCGGGCAGCTGCACCGCGCCGGCAAACTGCCTCTCGATCCCCGACGATCAGGCGGAAACCCTGGGCGACGGCATCTTTGCCACGATGGATGCGGCGGTCGAGGCCGCGGCCGAGGCGCAGCGGCAATATCTGTTCTGTGCGATGTCGGCGCGCAAGCGCTTCATCGACGGCATCCGCGAAGTCTTTCTGAACCCCGCGCTGCTGGACCGGATCTCGCGGCTGGCGGTCGAACAGACCGGCATGGGCAATGTCGCGCACAAGATCATCAAGAACCGGCTGGCGGCCGAAAAGACCCCCGGCATCGAAGACCTGACCACCGAGGCGCAAAGCGGCGATGACGGGCTGACGCTGGTGGAGCTTTCCGCCTATGGCGTCATCGGGGCGATCACGCCGACGACGAACCCGACCGAAACCATCATCTGCAACGCTATCGGGATGCTGGCGGCGGGCAATGCGGTGGTCTTCAGCCCCCATCCGCGGGCGCGTGGTGTCAGCCTGCTGGCGATCAAGCTGATCAACCGCAAGCTCGCGGCGCTGGGCGCGCCTGCGAACCTTGTCGTGACCGTGCAGGCCCCCTCGATCGAGAACACCAATGCAATGATGGCGCATCCGAAGGTGCGAATGCTGGTGGCGACGGGCGGCCCGGCGATCGTGAAGACGGTGCTGTCCTCGGGCAAGAAGGCGATCGGGGCAGGGGCGGGCAATCCGCCGGTGGTGGTTGACGAAACCGCCGACATTCCGAAAGCGGCGCTGGATATCGTCAACGGCTGTTCGTTCGACAACAACATGCCCTGCGTGGCGGAAAAGGAGCTGATCGCGGTGGCGGAAATCGCCGATTTCCTGACCGCGGAGCTGGTCCGCAACGGCGCGCATCGGCTGACCGATCCGGCGCAGATCGCCGCGCTGGAAAAACTGGTGCTGACCGAAAAGGGCGGGCCGCAGACGGGCTGCGTCGGCAAATCGGCGGTTTGGTTGCTCGACAAGATCGGTGTCAAAGCCGCGCCCGAAACCCGGATCATCCTGATCGAGACGGACAAGGATCACCCCTTTGTCGTCGAAGAGCTGATGATGCCGATCCTGCCTTTGGTGCGCGTGGCATGCGTTGACGAAGCCATTGATCTGGCGGTCGTTCTTGAACACGGCAACCGCCATACCGCGATCATGCATTCGACCAATGTGCGCAAGCTGACGAAGATGGCGAAGCTCATTCAGACCACGATCTTCGTGAAGAACGGCCCCTCTTATGCAGGCCTTGGCGTCGGCGGCGAGGGCTACACCACCTTCACCATCGCCGGGCCGACGGGCGAGGGGCTGACCTCTGCCCGTTCCTTCGCCCGCCGCCGCAAATGCGTGATGGTCGAAGCGCTGAACGTGCGCTGAGACCCGAAAAGGACACTTGCCATGCAGATCCGCATCATCAACGCCCCGGCCCCCGATCTTCTGGAGATGCTCTCGCGCCGCGTCGCGCCGGGGGTGCGCAAATGGATCGAGGACAACCGCGTCTCGGCGATCGGCTTCGTGCAGGCAAGTGTTCCCGATCTTTTCTACTTCGCCGATATCGCCGGCAAATCCGCCCATGTGATGACGGTCGAGCTGTCCGGCACCTGCCCGCAAACGACGACGACGCTTGCCGTTCTGGGCGAGACCGCCTCGGTCCGGGCCGCGATGGATGCGATTGCCGCGCAGGCCCCTGCCTTCTGAGCCGCAGCCACGGCCCCGGCCAGAGCCACGAAAGGAAGATCCTATGTCCGTCCTTGATTTCACCGCCGAAGGCACGGTCTTCGACATCCAGCGTTATTCGATCCATGACGGGCCGGGGGTGCGGACCATCGTCTTCCTCAAGGGGTGTCCGTTGTCGTGCCGCTGGTGCTCGAACCCGGAATCGCAATCGCCTGAGCCGGATCTGTTCTTCCGCGCCTCGGCCTGCATCGGCTGCGGCAAATGCATCCCGGTCTGCCCGGTGGGGGCGCTCTCGCGCGACAATCCGGGCTTTGTCGACCGGGCGAAATGCACTCGCTGCGGCGAATGCACCAAAGTCTGCCCGACCGAGGCGCTCAAGCGTGCGGGCCGCAAGATGAGCGTGGCCGAGGTGATGCAAGAACTGCGCAAGGATGCGATCCATTACCGCCGCTCGGGCGGGGGGGTGACGCTCTCGGGGGGGGAGCCGCTGATGCAGGCGGCCTTTGCGAAACAGCTGCTGATGGCCTGCCACGAGCAGGGCTGGAACACCGCGATGGAAACGACCGGCTGTGCCACGCGCGAGGTGATCCGCGAGGTGATCCCGCATGTCGATCATCTGCTGATGGATCTGAAGTCGATCGACCCGGCGGTGCACCGGCAAAATACTGGCGTCGACAACCGGATCATTCTGGAAAATGCGCTTATTGCGGCCGCACTGACGCATGCGGTGGTGCGGGTGCCGGTGGTGCCCGGCGTGAATGACAGCCCCGCCGCGATCACCGCGATTGCGCGCTTTGCGAAGCTGATGCCGGGCGTCGATACGGTGCATTTGCTGCCCTATCACAGCTTTGGCGAAAACAAGTATCGCCTGCTGGGACGGACCTGCCCGATGGGGGCGCTGCCCGATCTGAAACCCGAGGCGGTGATGCCGTTGAAAACGCTGGTCGAAGCCGAGGGGCTGCGCTGCGTGATCGGCGGCTGAGATGCAACCAAAACGCGAAAAAATCCTTATGGTGCGGTAACTTGTCACGAGGCCGGGAAGGGCGGGGGGATTTGCGCCAGATCAGGTTTTCCCCCGTTCGACTGCGTTATGGCTCGGCAGAACACGGCGAGCGAGTCGGCACTACCCTGCACGCCGGGGGCTTGGGCAATTTCTGCCAAAGGCCCCCGGGCAGAGACCTGCGTCGGGCTGGTCTCTCATCGGCGCGGGGGAACCGCCCGCCCCGTCGCGCGCGATGCAGAGGGGTTGGCATGGGAAGCAATACGCCTTTCGGGCAGTCCATGGAGGTTTTGGCCGGTCCGGGCCTCCGTCCGCTGCCGGAGACCAAGGAGATCAAGGCCGCGCGGCGGCGCAAGCTTGTCGATCTGATGAGCACCGAGATGCTGCAGAAGGTGCAGGACAATTTCAGCGCCGCCGTCGGCGTTGCGATGGTCATCGTCGATCCCGAGGGGGCGCCGGTGACGAAACCCTCGGGCTTTTCGCCTTTCTGCGAGGCGGTGCGGTCGCGCCCCGACTGGCGCGAGCGCTGTTTTCACTGCGATGCGGTGGGCGGGCGCACGGCGCTGTCGACCGGGGAACCCGCGATCTACAAATGTCACTGCCAGCTTGTCGATTTCGCCGCGCCGATCAATCTGCGCGGCGAATATCTGGGCGCGGTGATCTGCGGTCAGGTGAAGCTGGCGCCCGGCGGGCATCCGCGTATCGTTGATCTGTCGAACATCTTCCCCACCGAAGGTTCGTGGAGCGACGATCCGGAACTGCTGGCCCTGCACGGGCAGATCGGCGAGATCAGCTTTGACCGGCTGCGCTCGGCGGCGTTTTCTCTGTTCACCATCGCCTCGCATATCGTCGAGGAAAGCTATTCGCAGGGCGTCACGCAAGAGCTTTACGCCAAGAACCTGCGTCTGGCCGAGGAATCGCAGCGCCGCGCCGAGCTGGAACGGCTTTTGCGCGAAGCCGAGTTGCAGGCGCTGTCCTATCAGGTCAACCCGCATTTCCTGTTCAACGTGCTCAACACCATCGGCCGTCTGGCGCTGATCGAAGGCGCGCCCGAGACGGAAACCACGGTGCAGGCCTTTGCCGACATGATGCGCTATCTGCTCAAGCGCTCGGGCTCGCAATTCGTGCCGCTGCGGACCGAGGTCGATCACGTGCGCAACTATCTTTACCTGCTCAAGCTGCGGATGGGGGATCGTTTCGACTTCACGCTGGATGCGCCCGAAGAATTCGACCGCGTCCTGTGCCCCTTCATGGTGCTGCATCCGCTGGTGGAAAACTGCATCAACTACGCGGTCGAGCCGATGGAAAGCGGCGGTCTGATCGAGATTTCGCTCTATCGTGATGGCGGCGACGTGATTTTGGATGTGCTCGACAACGGCCCCGGCATCAGCGCCGAACGCCGCCACGACGTGCTGCGTGGCGATGCCGATCATGGCGGGCGCAAGAGCATCGGGCTGCACAACATCCACAGCCGGATGCGGCAATATTTCGGCGACAGTCACGGGCTGGAGATCGTCAGCCCGTTCCGGCAGGGCCGCGGCACGCTGGTGCGGCTGCGTCTGCCGATCGATTTCGACCCCTGCGCGTTCTGAGGCCGCCGATGTTTGACATTGCCATCGTCGAGGACGAAGAACTGGAACGCCGGGCGCTGCGCTCGATCCTGGAACGCAACCTGCCTGATGTCACGGTGGTGGGCGAGGCGAAGAACGGCGCCGAAGCGGTGCGGCTGATCGAGAGCCGCAAGATCGACCTGATGCTGCTCGACATCCGGATTCCGCGCCCGGACGGGTTGGAAATCCTTGAGCTTCTACGCAACCGCGCGGCACCGACCAAGGTGCTGATCATCACGGCCTATGATCATTTCGAGATCATGCAGGCGGCCATTCAATTGCGGGCGGACGGCTTTTTGCTCAAGCCCGTGCGAACCGAGGCGCTGTTGAAATCCGTCACCGATTGTTTGCGCACGGCCGTCCCCGTCGTGCAGGTCGCGTCACCGCCTGCCCCCGAGGCCAGCCTTGATCTGCGCAGCGAGATCGGCCGGACGGTGGCTGCCCATGCCTATCGCGATGCGCTGGCGCTGGTGCGTCGTCAGGTCGAGACCCTGCACGGCAGCCATGACAAGCCCGCCCGGCAGAGGGTGCTTGATCTGGCCCGGGTGCTGACCGATCTGATCGATTGCAGCGGCCGCAGTCTGCCTGCGGCCCTCGCCCGCCGGATCGAGGCGCTTTCAACGCAGCGGCTGGATCCGCGCGACAGTTACAAACTGCAGGAATTGTTCGCCGAACTCACCGATCAGCTTTTCGATCCAACCGAAGATCCGGGTGTCTGTGCCAGCGATCGCATCGAGACGGTGCGCAATTACATCGAGCGCAATCTGCACAAATCGGTGACGCTCGAAGATGCGGCCGAGCATGCCCATGTCAGCCCCTGCTATCTCAGTCGGCTGTTTCATCGGCAGATGGAGATGACCTTCATCGCCTATGTGAAGCTGCGCCGGATCGAGCGTGCCAAGGATCTGCTGACCGGCTCGCGGCTGCCGATCGTGAATGTGGCGCTTGATCTCGCCTATCAGGACGCGAATTACTTCTGCAAAGCCTTCAAGAAGGAGGTCGGCATGTCCCCCTCCGAATATCGTCGCGCCGGTCTGCCCCCGGCCGAGATCGTCACGATCCCGGCAGCACCTGGCGCACGACATTGACCAGCGCATCGGGGTCGACCGGCTTGACGATCCAGCCCGTCGCCCCGGCCGACTTGGCTTCTTCCTTGCGCGACTGCGCGGATTCCGTCGTCAGCATCAGGATCGGCATGAACCGCCCCGCCGGGGTCTTGCGCACTTCGCGGATCAGGTCGATCCCGTTCATCCCGCCCATGTGCAGGTCGGTGATCATCAGATTGGGGCGCGTGCCCCCGGCCAGACCTTGCAGGGCGGCCTCGGCGCTGGAGGCCTTGGCAACCGCATAGCCCGCGCGGGTCAGGGCGGTCTCCATGCTCATCAGCATGGTCGGGCTGTCATCAACAAGATAAATCGTCTTCATTCTGTCCTCGCTTCAGTGTTCGGATTTTGGAGTCGCCTTCGGCAAGTCGGCCAGGCAGGCGGAAAGAAAGGCATCTGCAGGCAGGCCGTGCAGGGTCGGGCGAAAGGCGAGCAGGCATTGCAGCACCGCCGCATGGATGCTGCCGGCCTCGGCCAGATCGACCTGAGGCGCCTCGGTTCCGGCCAGCCAGCCTGCGAAATCAAGCGCCTCCTCGACGGTGGCTGCGCCAGCGAACCGGGCAAGGGCGCCGTCTTCGTAGCAGATCGCCATCACAGCAACTCCTTGAGATTGAGCACGAGAAGAACCCGGCCATCGCCAAGCACCGCGGTTCCGGCATAGCCCGGTGCCCCGCGCAGGATGCCGCCCAGCGGTTTCATGATCACATCCATGCCCGAGACGAATTCATCGACCACGATGCCGATCGGCACGCCATCGATCCGCACCACCAGCACCGCCTCTTCGGGGCGTGGTTGCGGCTCAAGCAGGAAGCGCTCGCGCAGCCGCACGATGGGCACGAGGGCGCCGCGCAGATGCACAAGCTCGGCCCCCTTGATGCCGCGGATCTGCCCGGTCGGGATGCGCACGGTTTCCGCCGTCTGCGCCATCGGTACGCCATAAAGCTGCCCCGCGATCTCGACCGCCATCACCTTCGACACCACCAGCGTCAGCGGCAGGGCAAGTTCGACCGTCGTGCCCAGACCCACGACCGAGGACAGCCGCACCGTGCCGCCCAGCCCCTCGATCGCATGGCGCACCGCATCCATGCCGACGCCGCGCCCGGACAGATCCGAGACCGTCTCGGCTGTCGAGAACCCGGGCAGGAAGATCAGGTTGATCGCCTCGCTTTCGGACAGGTTCGCCGCGGTTTCCTGAGAGATCAGACCCTTGCGCAGCGCCGAGGCGCGGATCTTGGTCGGGTCGATGCCGCGCCCGTCATCCTCGATCCGGATCACCACCTTGTCGCCTTCCTGCGCCGCGCGCAGCAGAAGGCGCGCAGCATCGGGCTTGCCCGCCGCGCGCCGTTCCTCGGGCGGTTCGATGCCGTGATCGAGACTGTTGCGCATCAGATGCAGCAGCGGATCGGCCAGCGCCTCGATCACCGCCTTGTCGGCTTCGGTGGTCTCGCCTTCGATCTGCAGATCGACAGTCTTTTCGAGCTTGCGGGAAATGTCGCGCACAAGGCGGGGGAAGCGCTTGAAGATCACCGCGACGGGCAGCATCCGGATGCCCATCACCGAGGTTTGCAGATCCTGCGCGATGCGATCGAGCACCGCGAAATGCTGCTTGATCTCGCGGGCCAGGTCGCGGCTGCCGAAATGCTCTTCGGCGCGCACGGCGAGGAAGGGCAGGGCATTCTTGGCCACCACCAGTTCGCCCACCAGATCGACGAGACTGTCGATCTTGGCGGGTTCGATCTTCAGCGCCCGATCCGACGCCGATCCGGCTTCCGGCGGACTGGCGACGGGGTCGGGCGCCACGGGGGGAGTTGGCGGCTCGGCAAGGGCAAGGGGCTCGCCCGTCACCGAAACGCGCAACCGCCGCAGCGGCAAATCCGATCCGGTCTCGCCCGCCTGCTGCACCGCCAATGTCACCGCTTCGGGCGTGACATGGTAGCCTGCGCCGCGAAACAGCGCCTGAACCGCGGTGGCAATCGCGGCCACGGCCGCGCCCGGGGCGCTGGCAAGGCGGAACTGGGTTGCCAGAAGCTCGGCTGCAATCGGGTCGAAGGGGCCATCGAAGACTTCGGCCCGGCCGATCTCGATCACGTCGCTTTCGGCCAGAACATAGCGCAGCAGCTGATCGATCTCGGCACGGGGGGCCGCGCTGAGCAGATCGAAGCGCAACTGGCACTGATAGGGATCGAAGCTCTCGGGCGGTGCCCAGGGCGCGCTGGGTTCGACGCGGAACCAGAGCCGCTGCGGCACCTGCGCCATCAGATGCACCGGATCGTCGCCCGAGAAGAAGCATTCGGCACGCGGGCTGTAACGGATCAACACGAACCGGGCGGCGGGGTCTGCCTCTGAGAGAAACCCGGCGATCTGCGCCCGCAGGGGCAGATCGAACCAGTCGGGCAAAGCGGTTGTTGCGGGAGCTGCGACCTTTGGGGCGGCTTCGGGTGCGGCCTGGGGGCCGTTGTCCCCTTCCCCCAGCCAGCCGCGATAACGGCGCGACCGGGTGCGGGCGAAGTCGGCCGAGCCTTCCGGCAGCGCACCCGTGGCATCGATCGCCTCGACCCAGCTCGACAGCGTATCGAAACAGCCGAGCAGATCATCGACGATCTCGGGCTTGAGCGCGACGCGCCCCTCCCGCACCGCACCCAGCAGGTCTTCGGCGGCATGAACCAGCTCGACCAGGATCGGCAGATCGAACATCCCGGCCGTGCCCTTGATCGTATGCACGACACGGAAAAGATCGTTCACCGCCACCGCATCGCCTGGCTGCGTCTCCAGAAGCAAGAGCGCCTCGGCGGCGGTTTCGACGAGATCGCGCATCTCGGGCACGAAGCCGTCACGCAGAAGATCGAGATCGGGAGGAACACTCATGCTGCACGCCCCGAAAGATCGTTCCGTCCGCGGACGGAGAGACCGCCGCGACCGCACAGCGCCCGGGCCACCGGGACGAAAAGATCGGGGTTGATCGGCTTCGTGAGGTAGAAATTCGCCCCGGCCTCGAAGGCGCGTGCCCGTTCGGCGGCACTTTGTTCGGAACTTACGATCACCGCGGGCACCCCCGCCAGCTCCGGCGTCGCGCGGGCGCTGCGCAGGAAGCTCAGCCCATCCATCATCCGCATGTTGATGTCGACGAGGAAAAGATCGAAGCGCATCTGCAAGGCGACCTCCATCGCCTCGACGCCGTTGATCGCCTCGCGCAGCTCGAACCCCTCGGCCTCAAGCAGCCTGCGGCCATAGCGGCGCACGGTGAAGGCATCATCGATCAGCAGGATGCGCGGACGCGGCGGTGGAAGCGTGGCGATCTTGGTTTTCTGTTTCGGCATGGCGGGGCTCGGCCTCACACAGGCTTGGTTGAGAAGGGTTTCTGATGCACGAGCGCGTCGGGAAATTTGCGCGGCGTGAACAGCGGCGAGATCCGCGACATGCTTTCGGAATGGCCAAGGCAGATGAAACCGCCGGGCCGGAGGCAGTCAAAGAATGCTTCGGCGACCTGACGCCGCGACGCCTCGTCGAAATAGATCAGCAGATTCCGGCAGAAGATCACGTCCACATGCCGGATGCGGGACATCTGCGCCGGATCGACGACATTGATCAGCGAGAAGTCGATCGACTGGCGCAATTCGTCGATGACCTGCCATTTGTCGCCCTTGATCGCATGGAAATAGCGGTTGCGCAGCGAAAGCGGCACGCGATGCAGGGCCCGCGGCTCGTAAAGCCCCTCGCGCGCCTTCGCAAGCACCCGGCTGTCGACATCCGAGGCGAGGATCTCGATGTCGTAGATGTCGGCCTTGGACCAGCCTTCAAGGATCGAGATCGCCAGCGAATAGGGTTCCTCGCCGGTCGAACAGGGGGCTGACCAGATCCTGATCCGATCCCCCGGCGGGCGGTCGCGCACCACCTCGTCGAGCATGTTCCGCACCAGACAGTCGAACTGATATTCCTCGCGCAGGAAATAGGTCTCGTTCACCGTCATCTCGTTGATGAGATGCTGCAATTCCTCCTCGCCGGTCTGAAACCGGACAAGCATGAAATAGTCGCGGAAACTGCGCGACCCGGTCAGTTTCATCCGTTCTGCCAGTCGCCGGTCGGTGAAACTGCGCCGTTTCGCGTCAAGCCGGATCCCGGTCTTTCGATAAAAGAAGTCCTGAAAGGCCTGCATTTCCTCGGGGCTGACGGTGATCGGCTCGGTGGGCAGCGGTCCATGCGCGCTCATGACCGTTCCCCCGGCGATGCGCTCTCAAGCATCTGGGCGTCCGACAGCAGGAATTGCACGAAAGGATCGGTCCGGAATCGATGCGCGGTGGCGGCATGCAAGGTCGCGGGCAGGGGTTGGCCACGGCCCAGCAGCACCTCAAGAAGGGTCGCGCAGACATTCGGATCCTGTTCCCCGTTCAGGAGGGCGAACAGTGTCAGTTCGATGCCGGGCAGGGGCAGATCACCCGCAAGCAATACGCCGAACATGCGCATCCCCGGATCGGGATCGGCCAGCAGTCGGTCAAGCACCGTCGCCGCCTGCTCAGGCAGGGCGGCAAGCGCGTCAATAGCCCCGTTGCGCAGCCCGGCATCTTCGGCATGGAGGATCTCGGCCAGCACCTCGACCGCGGCCAGGCTTCCTTGCGCCACAAGCGCAAGAAAAAGGGCCGCGCGCACCGAAGGATCGGTTTCGATCTGCAACCGATGCCCGAGATCCCCCTCGGCGCCTGGGACCTGTCCGAGCGCATGTGCCTCGCGGCGTCGGGACAGTGCGGCATCTTCGGCCGCAAGTTCGGGGGGAGCGGCCTGCGGCAGAGCCCCAGCACGGACAAGACCCATGGTCAGGCCCCCCGCCGCAAGGGGGCGCGTTGCAACCAGACGCTGATCCGCGCCGGAATTCGCCCCAAAGGCAGCACGGTTTCGGCGCCACCTGCCGCAATCAATGCGCCCGGCATGCCGAAAACGACCGAGGTTTCCTCGTCCTGCGCCACGGTCCGTCCGCCGCCGCGCCGCAGCTTCGTCATCTCGGGTGTGCCGTCGTCGCCCATGCCGGTCAGCATCACGCCGATCAGCCGATCCGGGGACAAATGCCCCATTGCACTTTCGACAAGCCGACCGATCGAAGGATGCCAGGGCCGCCCGTCCGTCGGGACCGAAGTGGCCATCAGCTCCCCCGCGCGGCGCGTCAGCACCAGATCGGCGTCGCCGCGTCCGATATAGACCGTGCTGGGCGCCAGACTTGTCGGAGAGGTGACTTCCTGCACCCGCAACGCCGAAATCTGATCAAGCCTGCGCGCGAACGGCCCGGTGAAGGCCGCCGGCATGTGCTGGCAGATGAGCACTGGCGCGGCGAAATTCGCCGGCAGCGCCGAGATGAAATCTTCCAGCGCGCGTGGGCCGCCTGTGGAGGCACCCACAAGCACGAGTTTTTCGGGTGTCCGCGTTGCGGCAAGGCCCGCCGCCGGTTCAGGCCGTTGCGCCCGGGGCGACGGGGTCGGGCGTCGCTGGCTGCCAGCACGCGGCAGTCGCGCCCTTGCCGCCCCGGCCACCTTGGCACAGATTTCTTCCTCGACCCGATGCAGGTCGAGCGACACTGTCCCGTCGGGTTTGTGCACATAGTCCACGGCGCCGAGTTGCAGCGCCTCGAAGGTTGCCATCGCCCCCGCCTCAGTCAGCGAGGAGACCATCACGACCGGCGTCGGGCGCCGGTGCATGACATGGCCAAGAAAGGTCAGCCCGTCCATCTCCGGCATGTTGATGTCGAGCGTGATGACATCGGGCGCACAGGTCTCGACAAGGTCGAGCGCCTGTGCTCCGTTTCGGGCGGTTTCCACCTTCCAGCCGCGTGCCTCAAGCATCTGCGAGAGCCGTTTGCGCATCAGCGCGGAATCGTCGATCACCAGAACCTTGCCCACGGCGGTCGGGCTCACGCCGCGTCGAGGGCAGCGAGTTCCGCCCCGTCAAGCAACCGATCGCTTTCGAGCAGCAGGATCATCCGCTGCCGCTCGGCCAGATTGGCGACGCGGCGGATCATCTGCGCCTGTTCGAGCGCCAGCTCCGGAGCCTCCTCGATCTGGGCGCGGGCGATGCGCATGACTTCCGAAACGCTGTCGACGATGAATCCCGTCTGCACGCCGCGGATGGTGAAGACCATGACGCGCTGGCGGTCATTGCGTTCCTGCGCGGGCAGGCCGAACCGGGTGCGCTGATCGACAAGGGGAATGACCGCACCGCGCAGGTTGATCACGCCTTCGATAAAATCGGGGCTGCGCGGAACCCGGGCGATGGACTCGGGCAGGCGCACGATTTCCTGCACATCGGCGATGGCGACGCCGTATTCCTCGTTCATCAGCCGGAACACCACGAATTGTTCCTCTTCCGAGGCATCAGCCGTGGTTTGCGACGTGGCCATCTCGGATCCTTCCTCGGTCAGGGCGGCAAGGCTGCCTTGCAGGGCGCCATCGTCGAAGATCTTGTCCGCCGAGAGCACCGAAACGATGCGGTTGCCATTGTCGAGACGGCAGACCGCGGTGATGTCGCGCAGCCGCGCATCGGCGGCCAGAAGCGGGGGCATCGGATCGATCAGATGGCGCGGCACCCGCAGCACTTCGCGCACCCGATCCATCACCAGGCCGACCGAGCTTTGCCCGCCATCGAGCGAGACGACGACAACCCGGTTGTGATCGGCAAGTGCCGCGGGAGCCATGCCGAACAGCGCGCGCATCGACAGAACCGGCAGCAGCCGGTCGCGCAGGTTCATCATGCCGATCACCGCCGAGGCAGCCTTCGGCACCGTGGTGATGCGTTCGGGCACCTGAACGATTTCCTGCACGCAGGTGATTTCGAGCCCGTATTCCTGACCGGCCACATCGAAGGACACGAGTTGCATCTGATCGCTGTCCACCCCGGCGGTGGGGGCGGTCTGTGCCACCGCCTGCAGCCGGGCGGCCACATCGTTGCTGCGGGCCTCGAACGCCTCGAATTCCCGCGCGATCATGCCGAGCGCATCCAGAATCATGATCATGCCGCGCGTTTCCTCGGCCTTGATCACGCCGTCGAGCAGGTCCGAGCGCACGGTGGTGGTGACCGATCCTGCCGCCTCGATGCGGTCGGCATCGACGCTGATCACATTGGCCACATCATCGACGACGATCCCCACCGGTCGCTCGCCGTCAAGGATGACGACGCGGGTGGCATCGTCATGCGCCTGTTCCGCCAGCCCGAACAGGCGGCGGGTGTTGACCACCGGCAGAACCGAGCCGCGCAGGTTGACGAGACCTTCGAGTGCGATGGGCGCCAGCGGCAGCTTGACGATGGCCGGAACGCGGATGATCTCGCGCACCGCGCTCAGCGCGACGGCGAAATCCTCGCCCGCGATCGAGAAGATCACGAATTGGCGCGCCGCCGTCCCCGCAACGGGGCCCGCCTGCGCGGGCTCTCCGGTCGGGGCCGTGCTGCCGGGCGCCGCTTTTGCCTTGCCCGCGCGTGCCCCTTTGGCCCCGGATTTCGGGGGGGCGGAGGGGCTTGCGCCCGTCTCGATACTGTCGGTCATGACGGATCCGCCTCAGAGCCCGGTTTGCAGTTCGTCGGCGAGCGAAGCGATCGACTCGACGGCCAAGGCCAGCTCATCCGCCCCTTGCGACTGCTGCTTGGCGGCTGCTGCGGCGCGGGCCGAATTCTGGTTCGCCTGACCGGCTGCCGCGGCGATCTGGTTGATCCCCGTCTGCACGTCGGTGATGCGCGAGATCATCGACTCGGCTTCGCTGGCGATGGTGCGGTTGCCGTCGAGCACCTGAGACATATCAGCGGCGACCCGCGCCAGATCAGCTGTCATCGCCCGGTTCTTTTCCACCTCGACCAGAGCCGCGGCCGAGATTTCATCCAGATCGACCCGCACGATGCCGATCTGTTCCTGGATCATCTTGACCATATCCTTGATGCGCGACGCATTTTCGCTGCTCTCCTCGGCAAGGTTGCGAATGTCGGTCGACACGACCGCAAAGCCTTTGCCGAATTCGCCGGCCCGCGCGGCCTCGATCGAGCCGTTCACCGCCAGCATGTTGGTCTGGATGCCGACGGTCGAGATCGCGTCGACGATCTTGTCGATCCGCCCGGACACCTGCGCCAGTGCCGCGATCTGTTCGCGCAGACGGCCATTGGCCTCGACCGATTCCTGCACGCCGCCGACAAGTTCGTCGACCGCTGCGCGCGATTGAGACAGGAGATCGGCGATGGCCGAGCCGCGGTCGAGCGCCTGCTCGGCCCGCACCCGCGAGTTTTCCGCCCCGCTCTGGATCTGCGTCACGGCGGCGGCGGCCTGGGTGGTGGCGGCGGCCTGCGTATTCGCCCCGGCCGCGATCTGATCGATCGCGGTCAGGATCTGCGACGCGGCACGGTTGATCTCTTCAATGGCCGAGGACAGCTCTTCCGCCGCGGCGGCGACCTCTTCGGCGCTCTTGCGTACGTCGGAGCTGTTCTTCAGCTCGTCAGCAATTTCCGACAGCACCGCCGACGAGGCTTCGCTTTCCGACAGCGCCACGTTCTGCTGATCGAGCGTCGAGAGAATTTCTTCGCAGGCGGCGGCCTGGGTGTTCGCGGAACTCGAAATATCCTCGGCGCCGCGTTGCGCCTCTCCGGCAGCCAGCTCGGATTCCCGCGCCTGGCTGGCGATATCGCGTCCGCCCTCGACGATGATCGACATGTCGTCGCTCACCTGCACGAGCTGATGATTGACCTTTTCCCCGCGTTCGACTTCGGCGCGGGCAGTGTCGGCGGATTGCTTGATCCCCTCGGCGATCACCTGCACCTCTTCCTGGATCTTGCCGATCAGATCCTGAATTTCGCGGGCGGATTTTTCCGAGGTTTCGGCCAGCGTGCGCACCTGATCGGCGACGACGGCAAAGCCCTTGCCATGCTCGCCTGCCCGGGCCGCCTCAATCGCGGCATTCAGGGCCAGAAGGTTCGTCTGATCGGCGATCCGCGCCACAGCCTTGACGATCTCGCCGATGGTCGAGGCTTGATTTTCCAGCTCGCGGGCGATCTTGACCGAGTTTTCCTGACGCTGCGCCGCGCGGGAAATGGCGGCGATGGAATTCACGATCTGGTCGCGGGTGCTGCCGACGAGGCGTTGCAGCGCCTCGGTCTTGTCGACGGAGATTCCGGCGGCCTCGCGGCTCGTCACCAGAATGGCCGACATTTCCCGCACCGCTTTCAGCGAAACCGAAGCCGCGGTCGAGGCCTGTTCGGCGCCCGCGGCAATCTCTTCCATCGCGCGCTTCAGTTCCTCGCTCGCCGAGGTGGCTTCGGCGACGCCGGTCGCCAGTTCGGTGGTCGCCGAGGCGATCTGCTCCGCCGCCGCCTGCTGACGTGCAAAGGTGCGGGCCTGACGGCGCTGCGCGTCGATCGGCGCGCCACCGCGGGCTTTTGCCGCGGTGTCTTCCTTGGATTTGACGGGCGCGGCCTTGGGGGCGGCGGAAGCGGTGATATCGGTGCGTTTGACCAGTGCCATTTTGCCTGACTTCGGTTGCCGGAAGACCCGGTGATTGGAGGGATGCAGGACGGCGACAGGGCTTCACCCCGAGGAGCTTGCGGGCAGCGATCTGCCTGGCTCATGCGCCGTTTACGAAAGGAGACGTGTCAGCTTCGATTGACGGAGGTATCGGTCATTCGCGTTAATGCGACGTTTTCAAAACGGAACTGCGGTCAAAATGCCGCTTTTGTGCTTTCCGCCGTCAACCTTGTCTTCACTTTTTGCCAAAACTGTTCGCCGCGCCTGACAGCCATCCTCTAAGGCCCGACTGCGCAAGGAAATTTCGTGGTCGATTTGTGCGCTTCTTTCGGTCGGGGAAGGTCGATCAGGCCGCCGACAGGATCTGTTCACGGCTGGAAGCGTGCGGCTCGAAAACTGCGCCCGCGTTTTGCGAGAGTGCCGATGTATTGTGAAAAGATGATTCGAGAGGGGGCAGAACGGGCCGGAACGGCTGCAGCGATGCGAATTTTGCTCTCCGGATGCCTCGACCCAGATGACAGGTGCCGGGCTTCCCGGGGCAAGACGCGCCTTATTCTACAGGCGGTTCACATCTTTTCCCGGTGCACGACGTTCCCCGCCCTGCCCGGCTCGAGACCTCGCGGGTCTTGCGCACGACAGGCTCTGCCGCCTCGGGAGAGATCCGTCCGCAGGAGCGATGGACGAAGCGATCTCGCATGACATCGCCGACGTGCCCCCATGGTTCAGCGTAGGGATCATAGAATGTGGCTCCCTCCGTGGCACTGTGGTGTCGCGCCGGTCAATCGGGGGATTTGCGTCCCTCGGCCCCAGATCCTTTGTCGCTAGCGGTCATCCCCGGGATGCCTCTCCGGGCCGTCCTCTGCGCTTGACAGCCCGGACTTATGACGAAAGGATGAAAAAATCATACCGCCACCTCGGGCACGTTGGTGCGACGAGCGTTTCCCGGGGCATGCCAGGACAGGAGCATTGCGATGCACATTCCCGACGGTTATCTCAGCCCTGCCACCTGTGCGGTGACCCTTGCCGCGACGTTGCCGTTCTGGATCAAGGCGATGCGCAAGATCGAACGGGTCGAGGAGGCACGGACGATCCCGCTTATTGCACTGGTCTCGGCCTTCAGCTTCGTGATCATGATGTTCAACCTGCCGATTCCCGGGGGCACGACGGCGCATGCGGTGGGGCTTGGCATCGCGGCGATTCTGCTTGGGCCCTGGGCGGCGGTGCTGGCGATTTCGGTGGCGCTGCTCATTCAGGCGGTCTTCTTTGGTGATGGCGGCATCACCGCCTTTGGCGCGAATTGCTTCAACATGGCGGTGATCGGGCCGATGGTCGCTTCGGCGGTCTGGAGCCTTGGCACGCGCGGCGCAGCCCCGGGCGGGCGGCGGCAGGTGATCGTTGCGGGGCTGGCGGGCTATCTTGGCCTCAATGCCTCGGCCTTCCTCGCCGCCATCGAGTTCGGGCTGCAACCGCTGCTGTTCACTGATGCCGCGGGCACGCCGCTTTATGCGCCCTATCCGCTGTCGGTCGCGGTTCCAGCGATGGCGATCACCCATCTGACGATCGCGGGCGCGGCCGAGTTCATCGTCACCGCCGGGATCGTCGCCTGGCTGCAACGTTCAAACCCTGACCTGCTTTCGCGTGCCGAGACGGAGGAACGCGGCGCAACCTCGCTGCGCTGGCTCTGGGCCGGGCTCGCCGGGCTGGTCGTGTTGTCGCCGCTCGGATTGATCGCCTCGGGCACCGCCTGGGGCGAATGGGGGGCAAGTGATTTCACTTCGGTCGAGGGGCGTGCGGCCATTGCCAATGCCTCGGGCGGCATCGCCCCGCCTGATCAGATTCCCCAAGGCTTTGCGGCGTTGGCCGATTTCTGGAGTGCGCCGCTGCCCGATTATGCCCCCGCCTTCCTGCAAAGCGAGACGCTGGGATATGTGTTGTCGGCCTTTGCGGGCGTGGCGCTGATCGTGGCGATGGTGTTGATCGTGACGCGCCTGCGGTCGGCCAAGCTGCGGTCGGTGTAAGCGCCGCGCATGGCCGAGCAATCCTTCGCCCACAGCCATTCCGGCCCGGACAAGGCCGATCTCGTCGCCCGGATCGCGGGCGGCGTCGCGGCGATCCTGCATCATGCCGACGATGCGACGGCTTCGGCACGACGGCCGGGGCTGCTGCAGGGGCTTGATCCAAGGGCCAAGGTCGCGGGGCTGTTTGCGCTCATTCTGGCGGCTGTCGCGACGCCTGCCCTGACCGTTCTGGCCTGTCTGTTCGTGCTGGCGGTGGGCATCGCTGCGGCCTCGCAGATCGGGCCGCTGCGGCTCGCGCGGCAGGTCTGGGGAGTGGTGCTGGCCTTCACCGGCACGATTGCCGCCCCGGCGCTGGTGATGGTGCCCGGGGTGCCGCTGGTCGATCTGCCGTTTGGTCTTCAGATCACCGAACAGGGACTGCGCACCGCCGCCTTTCTGATCCTGCGGGCGGAAACCACGGCGACGCTGGCGCTGCTTCTGGTGCTGACGACGCCTTGGCCGCAGGTGCTCAAGGCGCTGCGCAGCCTCGGGGTGCCGAAGGCGGCGGTGATGATCCTTGGCATGACGCATCGCTACATCTTCGTTCTCGCCGAAACCGCGCTCGAGCTGTTCGAGGCCCGGCGCAGCCGTCTGGTCGGCAAGCTCGATGCCCGCGGCGCCCGGCGTCTGGCGACCGGCATTGCCGGGACGCTGTTAGAGCGTTCGCTGGCGCTTTCGACCGATGTGCATCTGGCGATGGTCGCGCGCGGCTGGCGCGGCGAGGTGCATCTGCTCGACGACTTCCGCTTTCGTGCGCGGGATGCGGTGGCGCTGGCGGCCACAGCGCTGATCGTCGCCGCGACGGTGGTGGCAAGATGAGGGCCGCCTTCAGCCTGCGCGGGGTGCAGTTCAGCTATCGCGGTCAGCCTGCGCTCTGCGGCATCGACCTTGATCTGCCGCGCGGAAAACGGATTGCGCTTCTGGGCGCGAATGGCTCGGGGAAATCGACGCTGCTGCGGCTGCTTGACGGGCTGCAATTCCCCGCCGCGGGCACGATCACCGCGCTCGACGCGCCGCTGAGTGCCGCAGCGCTGCAAGATGAGGCAACCGCGATCGCCTTTCGCCGCCGCGTTGGTTTCGTGTTTCAGAACCCGGAGGTGCAGCTTTTCTGCCCTTCTGTCTTTGACGAGCTGGCCTTCGGGCCGTTGCAGCTGAGCTGGCCGAAGCCGCAGATCCGCGCCCGGGTGGCCGAAATCATGGCGGAGTTCGGCTTGACGCCGCTCGCCGACCGGCCGCCGCATCGGCTGTCGGGGGGCGAAAAGAAACGGGTGGCGCTGGCTTCGGTCCTGATCCTTGATCCCGAGGTGCTGCTGCTCGACGAACCGACGGCGGCGCTCGATCCGCAGGCGACCGACGATATCGTGGCCCGGCTTGAGACCGCTTTCGGGCCGCAGCATCCGGGGCGCACGCTGATCCTGTCGACGCATGATCTCGATATTGCGGCGCGATTGGCTGATCATGTCGTCGTGCTCGAAGCCGGGCGGGTGGCGGCCGCAGGACCGGCAGCCGAGGTTCTGGCCGATACGGCGCTGCTGCGGCGCACCCGGCTTTTGCCGCAACGGGCCGCGGTCGACTGACGGTCCGCTTGTGCGCGCGGCCCGCCCATGCAAGGGTCTGCGGCGGAGGGACCCCATGCAGCGCATCACCATCACCATCGAAGACGATCTTCTGGCCGCGCTCGACGGGTTCATGGCGCGCTCGGGCGCCTCGAACCGGTCCGAAGCCTTGCGCGATCTGGTCCGCCGCGGGCTTCTGGCCGAGGATGCGCCCGATGGGTCCGAATGCGTCGGCGTGATCACCTATGCGCTTGACCCCTCGCAACGCGATCTGGGTCGGGCCGTGCCCGAAAGCCGCCAGCGCCATCACGACACCACGATTGCCGCGCTGTCGGTGCCGCTCGATCATCACGCCGCGGTCGAGGTGGCGGTGATGCGCGGCACGGTCGGTTCAGTTCAGGCATATGCCAATTCGCTGTTTTTGCAGCGCGGGGTGCTGCACGGGCAGACCGCGCTGATCCCGGTGAAAACCGAGATCGAGTTTCACCTGCACGGCACCCGCGCCCATACGCATGAGCATCTGCGGGTGCAGGATCGCTGGAAGCCCTGAGCTCGCGCCCGCCGATCAGCCCGTGATGCGGCGCAGCGCGCGTTCGAGCGCGTCCAGAAACCGGCTGCGGTCGGCCTTGGTGAAGCCGCCACCGCGGCCCTGCAGGAACGGATCGGCCGCGCGCAGATCGGCCATCAGATCGCGGGTGGCAAGCACATTGCCGATATTGTCTGCCGTCAGCGGCTCGCCCGTGTGTTTGAGCACCTGCGCCCCCGCTGCGACGCATTTCGCGGCAAGCGGGATGTCGGCGGTGATCACCACATCGCCCGGACCGGCGCGTTCGGCGATCCATTTGTCGGCCTCGTCCGGCCCCGCCGCGACGATCACCGTTTCGATCAGCGGATTGGGCGAGGGTCGGATGCCGCCGTTCGAGACGATCACCATCGGGTGGCGGTGCCTTGTGCCGACACGTTCGACCTCGGCCTTGACCGGGCAGGCATCGGCATCGACATAGATCGTCATCGGGGGTCCTTTCCGGTTCGCGCGCCTGCGACGCTGCCCGATGCGCGGTGTGGGCGCAAGGGGCAGCGGGGCTCACGCACCAAGCGGATGCGGCACGATCACCGGCTTGCCATCGCGCGACAGCAGCACCTCGGGGGTGATGCGCCAGTGCCGGGCCAGACAGTCGGGGGTCAGCACCGCTTCGGCCGGGCCATCGGCCAGAAGCCGCCCCTCGGCCAGAACCAGCACCCGGTCGCACCAGCGCGCCGCAAGGCTGAGGTCATGCAGCGCCGCCAGAACCGGGGTTCCGGTCTCCTCCGCATGGGCCCGCAAGAGCGCCATCACCTCCAGCTGATGGTGCAGATCGAGCGCCGAGGTCGGCTCGTCGAGCAGCAGCAGTTTCGGCCGTCGGAACAGCCGCTGGGCGATCAGCACGCGCTGCTGCTGCCCGCCCGACAGATCCTGCATCGGCCGGTCGGCCAGCGGCGCCAGGCCGAGACGGCACAGGAGCGCCTCGGCCTCGGCGATCAGCCGGGGCGGGACGCGCAGGCCAAGCGCCTCGCGCCGGCCGAGCAGGATGCAATCGAGCACGCTCAGCGTCGAGCGCACGGCAAAGGCCTGCGGCAGAAATCCGATCTGATCGCGGGGCAGATCGGTCCCGTGGTTGCGCAGCCGCACCCGCTCCGGCGCAAGGCCCGCGATCGCGTGCAAAAGCGTGCTCTTGCCCGCGCCATTCGGGCCAAGCAGCGCGACCACCTCGCCGGGGGCGAGGCTCAGATGTTCGGGGTGCAGCACCTGCATCTTGCCGCGATGCAGGGCGGGCAGGTCGATGGTCAGCATGATCCCCTCCTTCAGGCGCCGCGGTGTCGCAAGATCACCACCATCAGCATCGGAATCCCGGCCACGGCGGTGACGATCCCCACCGGGATCGCCGCGCCTTGCGACAAAAGCTTGCCGGTGATCGAGGCCGCGATCAGGATCAGCGCCCCGGCCAGCCCGGCAACGGGCACCGACAGGCGGTGATCCTCACCCACCAGCGCGCGGGCCAGATGCGGCGCGATCAGGCCGACAAAGCCGATCGTGCCGGTGAAGCTGACCGCCCCGGCGGTCAGAAGCGCGGTGATCAGGAAGGCTCGCTGCCGCAGCGCCGCCACATCGAGGCCAAGAGAGGCGGCATTCGCCTCGCCCAGCCGCAGCGCCGTCAGCGCCCAGAGATCGCGGGCGATGAGCGGGATGCACAGCGTCAGGATCGTGCCGGAGACCGCC
The DNA here is from genome assembly GCF_052363175.1 of Rhodobacter capsulatus. Lineage (GTDB taxonomy): Bacteria > Pseudomonadota > Alphaproteobacteria > Rhodobacterales > Rhodobacteraceae > Rhodobacter > Rhodobacter capsulatus_D. The sequence goes on along the minus strand of NZ_CP198946.1, from coordinate 3,664,321 downwards.
ACCGAAACCCAGGTCGCCTTCAGGAGCGAGCCGAAGAGCCAGAAGACGATCTGCTGCAACACCTCGGGCGAGGCCATGAATTGCAGCAGCGATTGCGCCGACTGAAAGAAGAACATCACCGCGATCCCGGCCAGAACGAGGATCTCGGGCGCGGTGCCCTTGAACCGCGCGACAAGCCAGACAAGCGCGGTGGCGCAAAGCGTGGCGGCAAAGGCGGCGACCGGGGTCAGCAGCCAGCCCGGCAGCGGCAGGGCCACGACCGAGGTGCCCATCAACGCAAGGGCTGCGCCGAACCCGGCGGCCGCGGAAAAGCCGAGGGTGAAGGGCGAGGCGAGCGGATTGGCAAGGATCGTCTGCATCAAGAGCCCCGCCAGCCCGAGCGAGGCCCCGACGATCAGCCCCATCAGCAGTTGCGGCAGCCGGATCTGCCAGAAGATCGTGGCGGCGGCGCGGTCGAGCCCTTCGGGGCCCGCGACGGCCGCCCGCCACACGTCCTGCGGGCTCATGCCCGAGGGACCGGTCATCAGATCGACGAGCGAAAGGCTGGCGAGCAGGAGCACGGCGAGCAGGGCCGCCGTGCTCCTGCGCACTGCCCGCGCCCGCCACCGGTCAAGGGCGGGACGAGCCAGCACGGTCATTGCAGTTTCGTCACGAAAAGGCCGTCAGGCGCCACCGGCAACCAGGCCTTGTAATAGTCCGCCAGTTCCGCCGCCGGATCGACATCGGCAAACGCCGCGGGATAAAGCGCCTTGGCGATGGTGCGGGCATAGACGAAATCCGACAGCGTGCGGTTGCCGCCGTGATAAATGCCGTAAACCTCGTGGTTTTTCACGGCCGGCAGGTCAGCCCAGCCCGCGCGCGTGGCATAGGCCGCCATCTTCGGCTGCGCCTCGGCGTCACTTGCGCCAAAGCCAAGGATCACCGCATGGGGCTTGTTCTTCCACTCCGACCCGGCCAGCAAGATCACGTCGGGCTGGTTGGCCAGCACATATTCGGGCGAAAGCGGTCCCCAGTTCTCGAGCTGGCCCTTGGCGATATTCTGCCCGCCGACCATGTCGATCACCCCGGCCCACATGCCCTTGCCATAGGTGTTGCCGATCTCGTCCGGGCCCTTCTGCGCCAGTTCGACATAGATCTTCTTGCCCGAGGGCCCGGCCTTGGCGATGCGCTCGAGCGTGTCTTTCGTCTTCGCCTCATACATCGCGGCCAGTTTTTCGGCCCGTTCGGGCTGGCCCATCACCGCGCCCAGAACCCGGGTCGAGAGCAGGTGCCGTTCGAGCGTCTGCGCGTTGTAATCGATGGCGACGACCGCGATCCCGGCGTCTTCGATCTGTTTCACCCCGGCGGCGCCGATCGCGGCGGTCTGCCAGGTCGACAGGATCGCCACATCGGGCTTCGAGGCGATCAGCGCCTCGACCGAAAAGGTGTTGTCATCGGCATTCCCGAAATCGGGCAGGGTCTCGAGGTTCGGGAAGACCTTCGTGTAGGCCGCCCATTGGCCGGGGCGCCAATCGGCCCGGGGTGCGCGCGAGAGCGACACGAGTTTCGCCGCCCCCTCGGGTCCGGCGACGGCCAGATAATCCTCGTAATAAAAGCCGAGCGCGACCTTTTCGGGGTGGTCGTGCAGGGTGACCGTGCGACCGTCGAGGTCGGTGATCTGGACGGGGTCATGCGCCAGCGCGGGCAGGGCAAGGACACAAGAGAGGGCAGAGGCGGCAAGGCCGCGCAGAAGGAGGGACATCGGGATCTCCGAAGCAGGCCGCGGCAGGCGGCCGGATTGGGGAGAACACCCGACCGGGCTTGCGGCCCCGGGCGGAGGTTCGGCAATCAGACGGGGACCGGTCTTTGCAACCGGATCGGGCAGCGCCAGCCCGGGATCGGGGGCGCCGTCGGATCAGGCGGTTGCGGGAGGAGCGCGGCTGGCGTGGGCGTGATCGCGCCTTGCGGCCAGCGGATGCACCGCAGCGGGGGCAGGGGGATCGAAGGCAAAGACACGCGCCGCAGGGCGCAGCGTGATCTCGGCTTCGGGCAGAAGGCAATGGGCGGTCAGATGGCAGACGGGGCATTCCCCGGCCTGCATCTGCGGGCTGCCGCCGCTGTCATGACAGAGCGCCGCGACCGAGCCGCCCGAGGCGACATAGTTTTGCAGCGCGGTTTCCGCCGCCGTCGGCATGCGATGCGCGAATCCGACGAACAGCATCGCGATCGTCAGGGTGGCGATCACGAAGCCGCGGAGGTCGTGAGAGAAACGGCGCATCATGTGGCGCAGATGACAGAAACGTTATCGTGCCGCAATCCCGATTGCGACGGACCGCCGCAGACCGGTTTGCGTCCTGTCACATTTCGGCGGGCGTCTTGCGCATCGAGTTGATCAGATGGCGCACCAGTTTCGAGCCGGTTGCATGCAGCGGAAAGGCCCGCCCCGAGCGGTGCCATTCGCCGATCAACCCGTTGAACATCACCATCTGCGCCACCGCCGCCTCCTGCGGGGTCAGCGCATCGCTCAGATAGCCCTCGGCATGGGCGCGTTCCATAAGCCGCAGCAGCAGTCGGTAGATTTCGGCATTCTTTGATTCGCGCCATTGCTCGGTGCCGTCGTTCGGCGTCCCCGAGATCAGAATCAGATGCAGCCGCTGCTGCACCGGATCGGATTCGATCGTCTGAAGATATTCAGACCCGGTGACTTCCAGCACGTCAAGCGGATCATCGGGCAATTCGCCCGCAGCGGCGGTCTCGATCCGGCACAGCTGCGGGTCTTCGTAGCGCTCGTAGATTGCGCTCAGGACATCGGTCTTGTCCTTGAAATGCCAATAGATTGCGCCCCGCGTCGCCCCCGCCTCGCGGGCGATCTGCTCCAGCGTCGTCTGTGCGATGCCGCGCGTGCAGAACAGACGTTCCGCCGCGTCGAGAATGTTCTGTCGCGTCTGTTCCGCATCAGCCTTGCTGCGCCGCATCCGTGCCGCCTCCCCGGTGGGCCTGGCCCCCGATTTGCCCGCCTTGTTTCGCCTCGCGCGATTTTGGTCAAGCGCCCTATCTGCCTCTTTACAAACATACGCGCATGTATGTAAATGCCCTTCCAACGATCCGGCCTGTCGGATCAAGGCACGAAGGACAAGAGCATGATGCGGATCGGGCGGCGGGGTTTTCTTCTGGGGGCGACGGCGGCGCTCGCCGGTTGCGCGCAGGTCAGTTACGAGGCCCCCGCGGCCAAGGTTCCGGCGGACTTCGATGCCGCCGCGCCGGGGCGCGCCGCGCAGGGGCCGTGGTGGTCGGCCTTCCGCGACAAGACGCTGGATCAGCTGATCGCGGCGGGGCGGGCGCGCAACCTTGACGTGCTGCAGGCGGTGGCGGCGATCGAGGCGGCCCGGGCCACCGCCGCGGCCACCGGAGCGGCCGATGTGCCGCAGCTGTCCGGTACGGTCACCGGCACGCGCGGCAACACCACCGGCACCGGGGTGCGCGAGGTCAGTTCGGGCGCGCTGGCGGTGGGCTGGACGGCCGATCTCTTCGGGGCGAACCGTGCCAATCGCGCGGCGGCCTCGGCGCGGCTCGATGCGGCCTATGCCTCGGCCGATGTTGCGCGGCTGGTGATGGAAGGCGCGATCGCGCAGGCCTATGCGGATCTGCGCTATCAGCAGGCCTCGATCGCGCTGACCCGCAAATCTCTGGAGAGCCGCCGTAAGAGCCTCGAGTTGACGCGGGCGCAGGTCGACAGCGGCACAGCCGGGCGGCTCGAGCTGTTGCAGGCCGAGCAGCTGGTGGCCGAGGGCGAGGCGCAGCTGCCGGGCTATGAGACCGGCTTCGATCAGGCGCTGGTGACACTGGCGACGCTGACCGCGCAGCCGGTCGCGGCCTTGCGTCCGCAGTTGACGCGTGGAGCGGGGCAACCCCGTCCGCGTTACAAGGCCAGCGTCGGCGTGCCGGCCGATGTGCTGCGCGCGCGTCCCGACGTGCGTCTGGCCGAGCGCAATTATGCCGCCGCGGTCTATGATATCGGCGTGGCCAAGGCGGCCTTCTATCCGTCGGTCACGCTTTCGGGCTCGATCACGCCAACGCATGTGCGCGATGCGAACACGATCCGGTATTGGGCGGTCGGCCCGTCGATCAACTTGCCCATCTTCACCGGCGGCGCCAACCGCGCGAACCTGCGCGGCGCCGAGGCGCGGGCGCTCGAAGCGAAGCTGGCTTGGGAGAAGGCCGTGCTGACCGCGATCGACGAGGTTGAAAGTGCGCTGGCCGCCTATAACCGTGACGGGCGCAATATCGCGGCGCAGGCGCATCTGGTCGAGACCAGCGCTGGAACTCTGGAGCTGTCGCGTACCAATTACAGCTTGGGCGAGGGCGACTTCATGACCGTCCTCGATGCCGAGCGCAGCTATCTGTCCGCACAGCAAAGCCAGGCCGCGGCCGAACGGCAGCGCGCGGTCGATTTCATAACCCTGAGTGTTGCCGCCGCGGGCGGTATCCGCTGATCCCCCTCCTTCCAGACAGGTTTCTCATGTCGTTTCACAAAACCCTCGGGCTGCTCCTTCTGCTTCTGCCCCTGCCTGTTCTTGCGCAGGAACAGCCGCAGGGGCCATCGCCGGTTACTGTTCTTGTCGCCCATGCAAAGGATGTGCCGCTGACCGCGCGTCTGCCCGGCCGGATCAAGGCCTCGACCGAGGCAGAGGTGCGCCCGCAGGTCTCGGGCATCCTGCGCGGGCGGCTGTTCGAGGAGGGCACCCCGGTGACCGAAGGGCAGCCGCTCTACAAGATCGAGGATGACAGCTATCAGGCTGCCGTTGCGGCAGCGAAGGCCGCGGTGGCGCAGGCCAAGGCTTCACGCGATCTGGCGGTACTGGAGGAAAAGCGGGCGCTTGAGCTTTTTGCTTCCAATGCCGGTTCGGCACAAAACCGCGATTCCGCGGTGGCAACGCGGGCCGCCGCCGATGCGGCGGTGCAGGCGGCCGAGGCGCAGCTGGAAAGCGCGACGATCGAGCTGGACCGCACGACGATCCGCGCCCCCATCGCCGGGGTGATCGGGTTGACGCAGGCCACGACCGGCGCGCTGGTCGCGGCAAGCCAGACGACGCCCCTGACGACGATCCGGGCGCTCGATCCGGTCTATGTCGATGTCACGCAGTCGGCGACCGACATCCTGCGCCTGACCTCGACCCCCGAAGGGCGCGCGATGCGGGCCGTGGGCGAGGCGGGGCTGATCCTCGCCGATGGCTCGGTCTATCCTATGAAAGGCCGTTTGCAGGCCGCCGAACCGCGCGTCGAGCCGACGACCGGGATGGTGACGCTGCGGATGAGTTTCCCGAACCCCGATCACATCCTTCTGCCCGGCATGTATGTCGAGGTGGACCTGCCGCAAGCACTGGCGAAGAATGCCTTTGCCCTGCCGCAGAACGTGGTGATGCGCGAGCCTTCCGGCGGCGCCTATGTCTGGGTCGTCGAAGCGGGCAAGGTGGCGCAAAAGCCGGTGACGGTGGCCACCTCTTCGGGGGCGGACTGGATCGTGACCTCTGGGCTGGCGGAGGGTGATCAGGTGATCACCTCGGGCTTCCAGAAGACCGGGCCGGGGGCGCCGGTGGCCGTCGTTCCGGCGGAGGCGCAGTAACATGGCGCGTTTCTTCATTGACCGGCCGATCTTCGCCTGGGTCATCGCGCTGGTGATCATGGGGTTGGGGGCGCTCTCGATCCTGCGCCTTCCGGTGTCGCAATATCCCTCGATCGCCTCGCCCGCCGTGGTGATTTCCGCGGCCTATCCCGGCGCTTCGGCGGAGACCGTCACCGATACCGTGGTGCAGGTGATCGAGAAGCAGATGACCGGCCTAGACGGGCTGCGCTACCTCAAATCCGACACCACCGCGACCGGGCGGGCAACGATCACCCTGACCTTCGCGCTGGGCACCGATCCCGACATCGCGCAGGTGCAGGTGCAGAACAAGCTGGCGCAGGCGCAGGCGAGCCTGCCCGAAGCCGTCACCCGGCAAGGCGTCACGGTCGAGAAATCGACGACCGGCTTCCTGATGGTGGCGGCCCTGATTTCGCCCGACAAGTCGCGGTCTTCGGTCGAGCTTTCGGACTACATGAACGCCTCGATGGTCGAAAGCTTCTCGCGGCTCAAGGGCGTTGGGGCGGTTACGGTCTTTGGCTCGGAACATGCGATGCGGATCTGGCTCGATCCGCGCAAGCTCAAGGCCTATGACATGTCCCCGGCTGCGGTGATCGCCGCCGTGAAGGGACAGAACGCGCAGATTTCGGCCGGCTCTTTTGGTGCGCTGCCCGCGCCGGAAGGACAGCTTCTGAACGCCACGATCACCGCGCAATCGCTGTTGACCACGCCCGAGGATTTCGAGCGCATCGTCCTGCGTGCCGATACCGATGGCGGGCTGGTGCTGTTGCGCGATGTGGCGCGGGTCGAACTGGGCGCCGAAAGCTACGATATCGACGCGTTTTACAACGGCACGCCCTCCGCCGGGATGGCCATTCAGTTGGCGTCGGGGGCGAATGCGCTCGATACGGCCAAACTGGTCAAGGACCGGCTGGCGGAAATGGCGCCCTATCTGCCGAAGGGGATGGATTACGTCATCCCCTACGACACGACGCCCTTCGTGACGCTGTCGATCGAGGAGGTGATCAAGACCCTCTTCGAAGCGATCGTGCTGGTCGTCATCGTGATGCTCGTCTTCCTGCACAATCTGCGCGCGACGCTTATTCCGACGCTGGCGGTGCCGGTGGTGCTTCTGGGCACCTTTGGCGTGATGGCGGCCTTCGGCTTCTCGATCAACACGCTGACGATGCTCGCCATGGTTCTGGCCATCGGGCTGCTGGTCGATGACGCCATCGTCGTCGTCGAGAACGTCGAGCGGATCATGGCCGAGGAACACCTGTCCCCGCGCGAGGCCACCCGCAAGTCAATGGGGGAAATCTCGGGCGCGCTGGTCGGCATCGCTTTGGTGCTTTCGGCTGTCTTTGTGCCGATGGCCTTCTTCGGCGGCTCCACGGGCGAGATCTACAAGCAGTTCTCGGTCACCATCGTCTCGGCCATGACGCTTTCGGTTCTGGTGGCGCTTGTCTTTACACCTGCGCTTTGCGCCACGATCCTGAAACCCCATGCCGAGGCCAAGGGCGGTTTCGCGAACTGGTTCGGCGGCCATTTCGAGACCCGCTTCGGGCGGCTGACCAATGGCTATGGTGGCATCACCCGCTGGGTGGTGGCGAACCCGGTCAAGGGGCTTGTCGTCTATGCTTGTCTGGTGGCCGCGATGGGGGCGCTTTATCTGCGCACGCCGACCGCCTTCCTGCCCGACGAAGATCAAGGTGTGCTGATGACGCTGGTGCAAACCCCTTCGGGCAGCACTGCGGCGGAAACCAAAAAGGTCGTCGAGCAGGTCGAGGGCTACTGGCGCACGGCGGAAAAGGACAATGTCGAGGCTTTGTTCTCGGTTGTCGGCTTCTCCTTCGCCGGGCAGGGCCAGAACATGGCGATGATGTTCATCAAGCTGAAGGACTGGGACCAACGCCCCGGGCCGCAGAATGGTGCGCAGGCGATCGCGGGCCGGGCTTTCGGGCCGCTGATGGGCGGCATCAAGGAAGCGATCGTCATTCCGATCGTGCCGCCGCCGGTGCTGGAACTGGGCAACTCGAACGGCTTCACCGCCTTCCTGCAGGCGCGCTCAGGCCAGACGCACGAAGAGCTTCTGGCGGCGCGCAACCAGCTTCTGGGCATGGCCGGGCAAAGCGGAAAACTGATGGCCGTGCGTCCGAACGGGGTTGAGGATGCGGCACAGTTCCGGCTGGATATCGACTGGGCCAAGGCCGGGGCCGTTGGCCTGACGGCGGCGGATGTGGGCGATTTCCTTTCGACGATCTGGTCTTCGGCCTATGTGAACGACTTCCTGAACGAGGGCCGCGTCAAACGCGTCTATGTGCAGGGCGAGCCTTGGGCGCGCTCGACGCCCACCGATTTCGCGCTCTGGCGGGTGCCGAATGCGAATGGCGATTTCGTTTCGTTGTCTACCTTCGCCACCGAGAAATGGGTCTACGGGCCGCAGCAGATCGTGCGCTATGACGCGCTGCCCGCAATGGAGATCCAGGGCTCGCCGGTGCCGGGTCTGTCCTCTGGTGCAGCCCTGACCGAAATGGAGAGCCTTGCCGCGCAACTTCCGCCCGGCTTCGCGCTGCAATGGTCGGGCCTGTCGCTGGAGGAGAAAGAGGCGGGCAACGGCGCGATGGCACTTTATGCGCTTTCGTTGGCCGCGGTCTTCCTGTGCCTTGCGGCGCTTTACGAAAGCTGGGTGATCCCGATTGCGGTCATTCTGGCGATGCCTGTGGGCATCATCGGGGCGCTGGTGGGCGCGTGGCTCGGCGGTCAGGCGAACGGGGTCTATTTCCAGGTCGGTCTGCTGACCGTCGTGGGTCTGACCGGCAAGAACGGCATCATGATCGTCGAATTCGCTCGCGAGCGGATGCGGAACCTTGGCGAGGATGCGCTGACCGCCGCGGTCGAGGCCGCCCGGCTGCGCTTCCGCCCGATCCTGATGACCTCGCTCGCCTTCACGCTTGGCGTCGTGCCGCTGCTTCTGTCAACGGGGGCAGGCGCGGGGGCGCGCGAAGCGATCGGTTACACGACGCTGTTCGGCACGCTGTCGGGCACCGGGTTGGCGATCTTCTTCGTGCCGCTCTTCTTCCGACTGACGAATGCGCTGTTCTCCCGGCGCAAGGCGGGGGCCGCCTGACCCCTCCGCCGCGGCGGTCGACATCGGCGACGGCGACGTGCTAAGCCCGGCTCGGGCGCACGGTTCGCCGTCGCCCTTTTCATTTCGGGGGGCTGCATGATCGAGAACCGCTTCAAACGGGCTTTGGGAACCGGGCGCTGTCAGATCGGGCTTTGGACGACGCTTTCGACCAGCTTCGCGCTCGAGGTCGTCGCGGGCGCGGGCTATGACTGGCTTTGCCTTGATACCGAACACAGCCCCGGGGATCCGCTGACGATCCTGCCGCAGCTGCAATGCCTTGGCGGTTACCCCGAAGTTTCGGCCTGGGTTCGCCCTGCGGTCAATGACACCGCGCTGATCAAGCGGATGCTGGATGCCGGGGCGCAGACGCTGCTCATTCCGATGGTGAACAGCGTGGCCGAGGCGCAGGCCGCCGTGGCCGCGACCCGCTACCCGCCCGAGGGCGTGCGCGGCGTGTCGGGTCTGACGCGGGCGACGCGGTTTGGCCGGATCGAGAATTACATGGCGACTTGCGCCGAAGAGCTTTGCGTGATCGCGCAGATCGAGACCGTCGCGGCGCTCGACGCCCTTGAAGACATTGCCGCTGTGCCGGGGATCGATGCGCTGTTCGTCGGGCCTGCGGATCTGTCGGCCTCGCTCGGCTTTGGCGACAATCAGGCTCATCCCGAGGCGCGGGCGAAGGTGCTCGACACCCTCAAGCGCATTCAGGCGGCGGGCAAGCCTGCGGGCATCCTGACCACCGATCCGGTGATGCAGAAGATGGCGCTGGAGATCGGCGTCGATTTTCTGGGGATCGGCATCGATGCGGGGCTGCTCGCTCGCGCGGCAGAGACGCTGCGGCAAGGCATCGCGCGGCTCTGAGGCCAGTGCTCACGTGGTTGCGATGGGGGCGTGTCGAGTAGGCCTTGACCTTCGCGCGGCAAAGGTGAACCATTTGGTTCAGACTCGATACGGAGATCCGCGATGTCGCTGCCGTCTGTCCCTGCCTTGTCCCTTGCCGTGCTTGCCGCGCTCTGCGCCCCGGTTCAGGCGCAATCGCCCTTTGCCGGGCTTTTGGCGCGGATCGAGGGGGCGGGAGATCAGACCGGCGTGACCGCCTCGAACGGGCGGCTTGAGGCGCAAAGTATCGATGTGGCCGGAAAATATGCCGGGCGTCTTACCGAGGTCTCGGCTGCCGAGGGGCAGATGGTCGAGGCGGGCGCGGTGCTGGCGCGGCTGGATGATCGCGACGCACAGGCGAAATTGCTGGCGGCCGAGGCTTCCGTGCTGCAAGCGCAAGCGGCAAAGGCCGAGGCGGAAGCGGCGGTGATGCAGGCGCAAAGCGCGCTCGATGTGGCCACGACCAACCGCGACCGGGTGACGACGCTGCATGGCGAGGGCCACGCGGCACAGGCGCAGCTCGATGATGCGGTGAATGCGGCCACGGCAGCGGCGGCCTCGCTCGCTTCGGCGCGGGCGCAGGTGCAAAACGCCACCGCGTTGATCGCCGCGGCCGAAGCCAGCCGGGAACAGGCGAAGATCGCGCTTGACGATCTGGTGATCCGGGCGCCGATCCGGGGTCGGGTGCTCTATCGGCTGCACGAACCGGGCGAGGTGATCGCGGCGGGCACGCCCGTCGTGACGCTGCTGGACCTGACCGATGTCTACATGGTGCTTTACCTGCCGGCCTCGGTCGTCGGCACTTTGGCGTTGAATGACGAGGCGCGGCTGGTACTGGACCCGGTGCCGCAATATGTCGTGCCCGCGCGGGTCAGTTTCGTCGCCCCGCAGGCGCAATTCACCCCGAAATCGGTCGAAACCAGCACCGAGCGCGCCGATCTGGTGTTCCGCGTCAAGCTGGCGATCCCGCGCGATCTGCTGTTGCGCTTTGCCGACAGCGTGAAGGTCGGCGTGCGCGGCATCGGGTTCGTGCGCGCGACGCCCGACACACCCTGGCCCGCCGATCTGGCGGTGAAGCTGCCCGAGTAGGCCGATGCAGCCGGTGGCCCGCCTCAGCGAGGTTTCCCATCGCTACGGCGCGGTGACGGCGCTTGACGCGGTGAGTCTTGAGATCCCCGCGGGGGTGATGGCCGGGCTGATCGGGCCGGATGGTGTCGGCAAGTCGAGCTTGCTTGCGCTGGTGGCCGGGGTGCGGCGGGGGCAGGGCGGCACCGTCGAGGTTCTGGGCGGCGCGATGTCCGAGCGGCGACACCGCGCCGCGCTGGCCCCGCGCATCGCCTATATGCCGCAGGGTCTGGGGCGGAACCTCTATCCAACGTTGACAGTGACCGAGAACCTGCAGTTCTTCGGGCGTCTCTTCGGTCAGGGTGCGGCCGAACGGGCCGAGCGCATCGCGATGCTGCTCGACGCCACCGGCCTTGCGCCTTTTCCCGATCGTCCGGCAGGCAAGCTGTCGGGCGGGATGAAACAGAAGCTCGGCCTGTGCGCCGCGCTGATCCATGACCCGGACCTGCTGATCCTCGATGAGCCCACGACCGGCGTCGATCCCTTGTCGCGGCGGCAGTTCTGGGAATTGATCGCCCGCGTCCGTGCCTCCCGCCCCGGCATGAGCGTGCTGACCGCAACAGCTTACATGGAAGAGGCCGACCGTTTCGACTGGATCGCCGCGATGGACGCGGGCCGGGTCATTGCCACCGGCAGCCCAGCCGATCTGCGTGCCCGCACCGGGGCGGCGAGCCTTGAAGAGGCTTTCGTCGCGCTTTTGCCCGAGGCTGTCCGCGCCGGTCATGCCGCCGTGCCGGTGTTGCCGCGGCGCGAAACCGGCGGCCGCATCGCTATCGAGGCCGAGGGGCTGGTGAAACGCTTCGGCGCCTTTACCGCGGTCGATCACGTCGGCTTTTCGATCCCCGAGGGCGAGATCTTCGGCTTTCTGGGCTCGAACGGCTGCGGCAAGACCACGACGATGAAGATGCTGACCGGGCTTCTGGACCCGACCGAAGGCACGACGAAGCTTTTCGGCCGCGAGCTGGGGCGCGCGGACATGACGGCGCGGCTCGGCATCGGCTACATGTCGCAGGCGTTTTCGCTTTATGGCGAATTGTCGGTGCGGCAAAACCTGATCCTGCATGCGCGGCTTTACGGCGTGCCGCCCGAGCGGCGGCAGGCCCGCGTGGCCGAGGTGATGGCCGAATTCGATCTGGCCGAGGTGGCCGAGGCGATGCCCGAAAGCCTGCCTCTGGGCATCCGGCAGCGGCTGCAACTGGCCGTGGCGATGATCCATGAACCGCCGATCCTGATTTTGGACGAACCCACCTCGGGCGTCGATCCGGTGGCGCGCGACGGGTTCTGGGCGGTGCTGATGCGGCTGTCGCGCGAAAAGGGGGTGACGATCTTCATCTCGACCCATTTCATGAACGAGGCGGCGCGCTGCGACCGCATCTCGCTCATGCATGCGGGCCGGGTGCTGGAGGTGGGCACGCCCGCGGAAATCGTCGCGCGGCGCGGCGCGGACAGTCTGGAGGCCGCCTTCATTGCTGTGCTGGAGGCCGAGAGCGACACCGATGAGGCCACGCCCGAGGCCCGGATGCCAGCGCCGGTCGCGGCCCCGAAGGGCAGGGGGCTGGCCGCGCTGACGCGGCTTTACGCCTATTCCTGGCGCGAGACGCTGGAACTGGCCCGCGATCCGATCCGGCTGTTCTTCGCGCTGCTCGGCCCCGTCATCCTGATGCTGGCGATGGGGTTCGGGATTTCCTTCGACGTCGACCGGCTGTCTTTCGCGGTGATGGATCAGGATCAAAGCGCCGAAAGCCGCCGCCTGACCGAGGGCTTCACCGCGATCCCGCAATTTGCCGAAACCGCCCCCTTTGCCAGCCCTACCGAGTTGCAGGGCCGGATGGGGCTGGGGGGCGTGACGCTGGCGCTTGATATCCCCGAGGGGTTCGGGCGCGATCTGCACCGCGGCGACGTGCCTGAAATCGGCTTGACCTTTGATGGCGCGATGCCGTTTCGCGCCCAGACCGCGCAGGGCTATGCCTTGGGCGTGCTGCAGGATTTCAGTGACAAGCTCGCGGCCGAGGAGGGGATCGGACAGACGAGCAAGGTCGGCTTTGAAACCCGCTACCTGTTCAATCAGGCCTTCGAGAGCGCGAATGCGATGGTGCCCTCGGTGCTGATGCTGATCCTGATGCTGGTGCCTGCGGTGATGGCGGCAGTCAGTGTGGTGCGGGAAAAGGAAACCGGCACGATCGCGAATTTCCAGTCTACTCCGGTCAGCCGGGTCGAGTTTCTGGTGGGCAAGCAACTGCCTTATCTGGCTCTGGCATGGCTCAGTTTCTGGGTGCTCATCACGCTTGGGGTGACGGTCTTTGCCGTGCCGCTGTCGGGCAGCCTGACCGCGCTGGCCTTTGCCGCGCTCGTCTATGTGACGGCCACGACGGGCTTTGGCCAGCTGATCTCGGCCTTCACCCGCACGCAGGTGGCGGCGGTCTTTGCCACCGCCGTCGTTGCGATCATCCCCACGGTGAACTTTTCCGGGCTGGTGGTGCCGGTGTCGTCGCTGGGCGAAGGCGGGCGGATCTTCGGTCTGGCCTTCCCCGGCGCGTGGTTCCAGCCGGTTTCGGTGGGCGCGTTCCTCAAGGGCTTCGGCTGGCCCGAGGCGCTTTCGGCCGCCGCCGTGCTTGGCCTGTTCGCCCTTGGCTATCTGGCGCTGGCGATCCTTTCCCTTCCGAAGCAGGAGCGGTGAATGCGCAGTCTTCGCAACATCCTGTGGCTGACCGGCAAGGAATTGCGGGCGATCCGCGGCGACCGGGTGATGCTGGTGCTGATCGCCTATGTCTTCACGCTGGCGGTCTGGTTGGTGTCGGATGCCGCCAGCACCGAGGTCGATCATCTGGCCACCGCCGTGGTGGACGAGGACCGCAGCCAGCTGTCCGCCCGGCTGACCGATGCGATCCGTCCGCCCCTATTTGCCGAGCCGGTGCCGATGACCGCCGGGCAGGCTGCCGCCGCCCAACGCGCGGGCGAGGCGATCCTGGTGCTGACGATCCCGCCGGATTTCGAGCGCGACCTGCATGCGGGCCGCGCGACGACGCTGCAGATCCTTGTCGATGCGACGGCGGTGGCGCAGGCGGGCAATGGCGCCAGTTTCCTGCGCCAGACGCTGGCGCAGGAACTGTCTGCCGCGCTGACACCCGGCGCCGCCAGCGCCGATCCGGTCACCGTGGTCTTTCGCAATGCCTTCAACCCGAACCTGACCTCAAGCTGGTTCAGCGCGGTGATGCAGCTGATGAACAACGTCACCATCCTGATGCTGATCCTGTCGGGCGCCTCGATGATCCGCGAGCGCGAGCATGGCACGATTGAACATGTGCTGGTGATGCCCGTGCGCCCGCACGAGATCGTTGCCGCGAAGATCCTCGCCTCGGGGGCAGTAATCCTTTTGGCCTCGCTCTTCAGCCTTGTCGTGGTGGTCGAGGGGGCGATGGGCGTGCCGGTGGCGGGCTCGCTTGCGCTTTATGCCGGGGGGGCGGCGATCTATGTGGTGGCGGTGGCCAGCCTTGGGCTGTTGCTGGCCTCCTTCACCCGGACGATGGGGCAATTCGGACTGCTGGTCATTCCGGTGATCGTGCTGATGATCCTTTTGTCCGGGGGGATGACGCCGCTCGAATCGATGCCCGGCTGGCTGCAGGTGACGATGCGGACGGTCTCGCCTGCGACGCATTTCGTGATCTTTGCGCAGGCGGTGCTCTATCGCGGCGCGGGGCTGACGCTCGTCTGGCCGGAACTGGCGATGATGGCGGGCATGGCGGCGGTGGCGGTGACGATCGTTCTGGCGCGGTTTCGCAAGGTTCTGGCGGGCTAGAGGATTGATCGGGCAAACCGATCCTTAACGACTTGCGGCTAGTTTCGGCCCAAACCCTTCGGGAGGGCCGCATGACCATTCTCGTCATCGATGACGAATCCAGCGTTCGCGATGCCTATCGCCTGCTCTTCTCCGGTCCCGAGGCCGCCCGCCCGGTGTCTCAGGCTGATGCCTTGGCGGAAGAGTTGTTCGGGGCAACCCCCGCGTATCCCCGGACCGCGGCGCCAACGGGGGGCGAGGTCAGTTTTGCCGCGCAAGGGCTGGAAGGGGTCGAGCTTGCGGCCCGGGCCCTGCAGGAAGGAAACCCCTTCAAGGTCGCCTTTGTCGATGTGCGCATGCCGCCCGGGATCGACGGCAAGGAAACCGCCCGCCGTCTGCGCGCGATCGACCCTGATCTGAATATCGTCATCGTCTCTGCCTGGTCGGATCATTCGGTCACCGACATCGCCGCCGTTGCCGGGCAGGCCGACAAGATCTTTTATATCTGTAAGCCCTTCGAACCCGACGAAGTGCGCCAGATGGCCCGGGCGCTCAGCGAAAGATGGGACAATGATACCCGGCAACTGACGTTCCTGCGCGCGAAGATCGCCGAACTTGCCGCCAGCGAGGCCCGTGCCCAGCACATCGCCAATCATGATTTCCTGACCGGAGCGGCGAACCGGATGGCCTTTCAGAATGCGCTGATCGAGCGGCTTGACGCCGGAACCAGCGATCTTTTCGTGGCTTTTCTCGATCTCGACCACTTCAAGCATGTGAATGACACTTTCGGACATGATGCCGGAGACGAGGTGATCAGGATGGCTTGCGCCGCCTTTGTCGCCCGCGCGCCCGAAGGCACGATGGTGGCCCGGCTTGGCGGGGATGAATTCGGCGTGCTGCTGACGGGAATGGACCGGGATTCCGCATTGGCCACCTGTCACGGCCTGCTCGAAACCTGTTCGGGCGATTTCTCTGTCTTTGGCAATTCGGTCTTTGTCGGCGCGTCCTGTGGGTTGGTCGATTGCTCCTGCCATCCCAATTGCGATGCCGCCGATCTGATGCGTTTCGCCGATCTGGCGCTGTTTGCCGCCAAGCAGGATGGCGGGCAGACCGTGCGGGTCTTCGACAAGCAACTCGACGCCAGCCAGCAGTTTCGACAGCGGATCGAGGCGGGCCTGTTCTACGCGTTGGCAAGCGAAGAGCTTTCGATCCACTACCAGCCCATCGTCGCCTCGGACACGCTCGAAGTCGCGGGTTACGAGGCGCTTTTGCGGTGGA
This sequence comes from Rhodobacter capsulatus, assembly GCF_052363175.1. Classification (GTDB taxonomy): domain Bacteria; phylum Pseudomonadota; class Alphaproteobacteria; order Rhodobacterales; family Rhodobacteraceae; genus Rhodobacter; species Rhodobacter capsulatus_D. The sequence goes on along the minus strand of NZ_CP198946.1, from coordinate 3,648,538 downwards.
ACAGCCGCGATTACGGCACCGTTCCCCCGGGCGTCTTCATGCCGATCGCCGAGGAAAGCCCGGTGACGCTGCTGCTGGGCGATTGGGTTGTCGAACAAGTGCTGCGCGATGCCCGCGGCTGGCCGGGCAAGTTCACCGCGATCAACTTTTCGCCCCGGCAATTCCAGCGTCAGGATTTCGTTGCCCGCCTTGCGGCCGAAGCCCGGCAAAACGGCATCGTGCCCGCGCAGATCCAGATCGAAGTGACTGAAAGCACGCTGCGCTCGCATGCCCGACAAAGCCGCAAGATCGTCGATGAACTGCGGGCACAGGGCTTCCGGGTCGCGATCGATGATTTTGGCACGGGCGCCTCCAGCATCGCAAATCTGAAGGATCTGTCCGTCGACGCGATCAAGATTGACCGCAGTTTCATCGACGGCATGGACAGCGATCGGCCCTCGGCGGCAATCGTAACGGCGTTGTCGCATCTGGCCTCCGGACTCGGCCTCGAAGTCGTTGCCGAGGGGGTGGAGCGCATCTCTCAGCGCGATGTGCTGCGCCAACTCGGGTGTTCGCACCTGCAGGGCTTCCTGTTCGGACGCGGTCAGACGCTTGAGCGTGTGCTTTCGAGCGGTGCGGCCGAGGTGGAGCCAGTCCGCAGCGTGGCGGGCTGAGGCGGCGGGATGCGCCTGCCCCGGCTCCGCCCCACAAGCCTTCGCGCCGCGCTGGTTTTCGATTTGGCGGTGATCGGGGTCAGCGCTGCGGCGTTGATCATTGCAGTGCTCAGCCTGATGATCCAGCGCAGTTTCGGTGATCTTGAAGCCGCGGATGTGGCGCGTAACATCGATCGGGCACGTGCCGCCTTGATCGCCGATCTTGGCGCGACCGAGGCGCATGTCCTCGACTGGGGGATCTGGGACGAAACCTACGCCTATCTGCAGGCTTTCGACACGCGCTACGAGGGGCGGAACATCAATCTTGTCTCCTTCGCCAACGCAGAAATCAGCTGTGCCGCCTATCTGCGCGATGATGGTAAGGGGCAACGCAGCTTCTGCTTCAATACCGAAAGCGGTGCGGTCGACCCCGGTCTTGCCCAGATTTTCGAGAGAGACTTCCGCACGATACCATTGCAGCCCCTGCCCGACCGCGAAGAGGCGCAGGTGGGCTATTGGTCGCAGAACGGGGAACTTTTTGCCGTTGCCAGCACGCCGGTGCTGCGCAGCGATGGGTCCGGCACCGCCGAAGGCAAGCTGGTCTTCCTGCATCGGATCGACGCACGGACTCTGGCAGAGGCGCTGCAGGTTCCGGTCAGGTTGAGCTTCATCGCATTGAGCGAAACCGTGCAGATCACTGAGGCAGACAAGGTTCTGAACATTGCGGTTCCGGTGACGATGGCTTCCGGTGCGCCTGTTGCAATGCTGCAGTTCGACCTGCCCCGACAGATGCTGGCTGCGGGCGAGCGGTTGCGGGATCTGACGATCGTGGCGATGCTCGGCTTGCTTGTGGCTTTGATTGGGCTGCTTGGGCGGCGGCTTTCCACGCATGTTCTGGCGCCAATCCGGGCCTTTCGCGATCATGTCGGCCAGATCCGGAACGAAGGAGAGCTGGTGCCGCTTGCGGGGCCATCCCGGGCCGATGAAATCGGCGCCTTGCAATGGGAATTCAATGCGATGGCGAACGAGCTCGAGGCTTTGAGGCTCAGCCATGCGGCACAGTCCTTCGCGCTCGGACGGGAACAGAATGCGAGCGGGCTTTTGCATAATCTGCGCAACAGTCTCAGCCCCGTCCGGGTGATCCTCTCCGATCTCGAGCGCCACCTCGGGGCCTCGCCCCCGCCCGAATCTGATCGGGCCCGTGCCGAATTGGCGGATCCGCAGACGGCGGCCGAGCGTCGGTTGCGTCTGGTCGCTTATCTCGATGCGCTTGAGGCGGATCGCAAGGACCGGTCCGCACAGGCACGGGGCTTGGTGCAAGAGGCGGGGCGGTGTCTTTCCGAGGCGCTTGAGGCGATGCGGGCGCCGCGCGACCCTGAAAAGATGAACCGTGACGAGGCCTGCGATCTGGCGCGTCTGCTGGCCCATGCGGCGACGGCGGCCCGGTTCATCGACGGGCCGAAGCTTGATTTGATCCTCGAATGTCCGCCGGGTCTGCAGGTGCGCGGCAACCGGGTGTTGTTGGCGCAGGTGCTGGAAAATCTTGTCGTCAATGCGACCGAGGCGATCCGCGCCACCGGACGCGCGACGGGCCGGATCGATATCACCGTCAGCCCGGACGAGAAGACCGGGCGTTGTCTCGTCTTGCTGCGCGATGACGGCGATGGTTTCGATGAGCCGACCGGCGCGCGGCTGTTCGAGCGCGGTTTTTCCACGCGCACCAACAAACGCGGCGGGCTGGGGCTGCATTGGTGCGCCAATACGCTGGCCGCGCTGGGCGGTAGCGTGACGCTGACAAGCCCCGGACCCGGGCGGGGCGCGGTGGCACGTCTTGATCTGCCGCTCATCGCCGCCGCCCGCCCGTTGCGCCGGGCGGGGTGAGGTCTCAGCGCGCGCCCGCCTCGAAGGTCTGCCAGCAGATCGGCGAGCCGACCCCGACCCGTGTTGTCTCGGCCGAGACGAAGCCCAGGCCATCGGCTTCGGCCAGCGGGAACAGCGTCGCCGAGGCGCCTTCGCCCAAGCGATGCACCACCGGCAGGCCGTCGATCTCGCGGTTGCCAAGCCGGATCGGGAAGATCTCTGCCCGGCCCGGCTTGCGGGTCCAGTCGAACCCGGCCCGCCCGGCGCAATGGAAAAGCGGCGCCGGAACCGCGCCTTTCAGCCGGGCGATCTGCGCCGAGACGAACAGGGTGAAGCCGACGAGCGCCGAGAAGGGATTGCCCGGAAGCCCGGTCACCGCGGCGTTGCCCAGACGGCCGAACATCACCGGCTTGCCGGGTTTGAGCGCCACTTTCCAGCCGTCGATCTGGCCTCCGGCGGCGATCAGCGCCGGGCGCAGATGATCCCGCCCGCCCATCGACACCGCCCCCGAGGTGACGATCAGATCATATTGCCCCTGCAGGCTGAGGAATTTCGCCAGCGTCGCTTCGGCATCGTCGGGCAGGATGCCGTGATCATCGACCTCGGCCCCGGCGCCGCGGGCCAGCGCGATCAGCATCGGCCGGTTCACATCGGGCATCGTATCCCCGGAGCCGCCCTCGGCGCCCGGGCGATGCAACTCGTCGCCGGTCGAGAGGATCGCCAGACGCGGGCGGCGCACGACCTCGACGGCAGTCACGCCGTTCGAGGCGAGCAGGCCAATGTGATGCGCCCGGATTCGCGTGCCGCGGCGCAACAGCAGCCCGCCCTCGGGCTGTTCCGACCCCACGGCGCGGATATGCGTTCCCGGCGCGGGGGGGGTTGTCAGCTGCACCTCGGTCCCGGTCTCGGTCACCTCTTCGACCGGCACGACGGCATCGGCGCCCTCGGGGATCTGCGCGCCGGTAAAGATGCGCAGCGCGGCGCCTTCGGGCAGCGCGGGCGCCTGCATTCCGGCGGCAACCGTGCCGGCAATGGGCAAGGTCAGACCCTTGGCCAGATCGGCGGTGCGCAGGGCAAAGCCATCCATCGCCGAGCGCGCGGCGCGGGGCAGGGCAATCTCGGCGCGCAGGCTGGTGGCCGAGGTCCGCCCCGCCACATGCGTCAGATCGAGCATTTCGATGCCGCTGAGCGGCGCGACCAGTCCGCAGGCCAGTCGGCGGGCGGAATCAAGGTCGAGCATCGCGGATGCCGGGTGATCGAGTGCGGGCATCTGCCTTCCTTTCGTGTCGGACCGGCCGTCGCTGCGGCGCGGCAGGCCGGGAAAAGCGGGGTGGAAACCATCCCGGTCGGGTCCTGCGGTCTGGATCGGAAGCGAGGGGCTCCGCGCCGCGGCCCGGTCGAGAGCATCGGAGCCATGCGTCGGAAGGTCAACCTCCGCCGCTTGCGATATTTTCTCCTCGCCCTGTGCGGGAAAACCGGCTTCGGCAGTTGCGCGAGATGTTGTGTGGCTGCCTGCAATCGCGGCACTGGCTCCCGGTGATCCCGGTTTTTTCACCCGGTTCCGGCTTGACGCTTGCAAGATAAATGCAATCGGTTTCTCAGTGACAGAAAGCTGACATTGATTCGCGGAGCCGATCCTGAGCGACACCGACCAACAGCCTCTGCGCGCGCGGCTTGCGACGGCCGCCGAGACCGGCTCGCCGTCGATGCGGGCGATTGCCCATTTCATGCTGGCGCAGTTTCAGGACCTGCCCTTCGAGACCGCGGCGACACTGGCGGCCAAGGTGCAGGTCAGCGAGGTCAGCATCGGGCGGTTCTGCCGGGCCATCGGCTATGCGAATTTCAAGGATCTGAAAGAGCATCTGAAGGATGACATTGGCGATCAGCCGTGGCTGATCAAGGATCGGCTCGACGCGCTACGCCGCGCCTCGGATCAGCGCGACGAACGGCTGTCGCAGGGGCTGAAGGCCGAGATCGCGGCGCTGGTGGGCGTTTACGAGCTGGCCCGGACCGAGGAATGGGGGCGGGTGGCGGCACGGTTTGCCCGGGCGCGGCGCGTGCTGGTGGCGGGGTTTCAGACCGAGCGTGGCCTTGCGCAATATTTCGCGGCGCAGATGCAATATGTCCGCCCGGGCGTGCAGGTTGTCGATCTCTCGGCGGGCAATTTCGCCGATGTGCTGACCGATCTGACCGCGCCCGCGCAGACCTGTCTCGCGATTTTCGAGGCACGCCGCTATGCGCGTCAGGCCTTGGTTCTGGCCCGCGAGGCGCAGGCGCGCGGCATTGCGGTGACGCTTTTCACCGACCGTTATTGCAGCTGGGGCGCCGATCACGCGACCGAGGTCTTCATGGTGGCGACCGAGGTGAACCAGTTCTGGGACTCGACCGCGCATCTGGCGCTGCTCGGTAATCTGATGATCAACGACATCTTCCTGACGCTCGGCGAGGGGGCCGAGACCCGTCTGAACGAAATCGCGCGGCTTTACGGCGCGTTCAGTGGCCATGTCGGCAATCCGCTGACACCGGTCGCGCAATAATCACCATCAACAGGGGAAAGACATGACACTTCGTTCGAAACTTCTGGCCTGTGCGATCGCCTTTCTGGCGATGGCAGGCACCGCGCAGGCCGAGAAACTGCGGCTTGGGACCGAGGGCGCCTATCCGCCCTTCAACTTCGTGCAGCCTGACGGCACGATCGCGGGCTTCGATCTCGATATTGGTCTGGAGCTGTGCAAACGCATCGGCGCCGAATGCGAGGTCGTCGCGCAGGATTGGGATGGCATCATCCCCGGGCTGATCGCGAACAAATACGACTTCATCATCGCCTCGATGTTCATCACCGAGGAACGCAAGAAGCAGGTGTCCTTCACCGATCCCTACTACAAGGCGGCGATGACGCATGTTGTTCCGAAAGATTCGGAAATTACCGAATTCACAAATGAGAGCCTGAAGGGCAAGGTCGTCGGCGCGCAATCGGGCACGACGCAGGCCGATTATGCGGTGAAGATGTATCCCGATGCCGACGTGCGGCTTTATCCGACGCAGGATGAGGCGAGCCTCGACATGGCGTCCGGGCGGCTTGACGTGATGGTGGGCGACATGCTGCCGCTTCTTGATTTCGTGCAAAAGACCGAAGACGGCAAATGCTGCAAGCTCGCCGGTGAGCCGATCACCGATCCGGCCTTTGTCGGCGAAGGTGTGGGCATCGCCGTGCGGCAGGAAGACAATGATCTGCGCGAGCGGCTGAACAAGGCGCTGGCCGAGATCCGCGCCGATGGCACCTACAAGAAGATCAACGACAAATACTTCTCGATCGACATCTATTCGATGAAGTGATCGCGGCCCCGGCCGAGGCGGCAGATGATGGAAACGCTGTTCTCATATGGCCCCCAAGGCTGGGGCGACGAACTCCTTGCGGGGTTGGGGGTGACGCTGCGGCTTGCGGCGGCCACCCTTCCCGTGGGGCTATTGCTGGGCTTCTTGGTGGCGGCGGCTTCGCTGTCGCGCCGCCCCGTGCTGCGGGCGATGGGCTGGGGTTACACGACGGTGATGCGCGGGATGCCCGAAATCCTGACGCTCTTCATCGTCTACAACGGGCTCGGGCTGGGGCTGAACCGCCTCCTCGACCATTTCGCGCCGCAGATCGGCGCGGTCGATTTTCCGCCCTTTGCCGCCGGGGTGATCGCGCTGGCGCTTGTCTTTGCCGCCTTCGCGGCCGAGGTTCTGCGCGGCGCCTTTCAGGCCGTGCCCGAGGGGCAGGTGCTTGCCGGGCTGGCCATCGGCATGACCTCCGCCCAGGTGTTCTGGCGCATCAAGCTGCCGCAACTGTGGCGTTTTGCACTGCCGGGCATGGGGAATCTCTGGCTCAATCTGCTCAAGGATACGGCGCTGGTTTCCGTCATTGCGCTTGATGATCTGATGCGGGCGACCAAGGTTGCTGTCGGCGTGACGAAGCAGCCTTTCACCTTCTATCTGGCCGCCTGCCTGATCTATTGGTTGCTCTGTCTTGGCTCGGAACTGGTGCTGACCCGGCTCGAGGCGCGGGCGAACCGTGGCGTGCGGAGAGCCTGAGATGAGCCTGATCGAAAGCCTCTCAGCCAATCTGCCGAAGCTGCTCGACGGGGCGGAAACGACCTTGGTCTTGACCGGCCTTGGCGCGACGCTGGCCGCCGTCTTCTCGCCCGGTCTGGCGCTGATCCGCCTGTTCGGGCCAACCGCGGCCAGGATGCTGTTGCGCGCCTATATCTCCTTCGTGCGCGGCACGCCGCTCTTGGCGCAACTCTTCCTCGTCTTCTACGGTTCGGGGCAGTTCCGCGCCGAGCTGACCGGGCTTGGCCTTTGGTCCTTTTTCCGCGATCCGTTCAACTGCGCGGTGCTGGTCTTCGTGATCAACTCCTGCGCCTATCAGACCGAAATCCTGCGCGGCGGGATCGAGGCCGTCCCCCCCGGCGAGATCGAGGCCGCCCGCGCCATCGGCATGACCCGTGCGCGCGTGCTGGCCCGGGTGATCTTCCCGCATGCCTATCGCATCGCCTGGCCCGCACTCGGCAACGAAGTGATCTTGCTGATGAAGGCCTCGGCGCTGGCGTCGATCGTCACCGTTTTCGATCTGATGGGGCGCACGCGGCAGATCTTTTCGCGCAGTTTCGAATTCTCGGTCTATTTCGAAGCCGCGGCGCTTTATCTGATGATCACGGTCATCTTCGTCTTTCTGTGGCGGCAGACCGAACGCCGCCTGACCCGCCACATGCGCCGTACGCAAGGAAGCTGAGCCATGCCCCCGAAAATCGCAACCGATCTGGTGCTGAGCGCGCAGGATATTCACAAGAGCTTCGGCCCGCAGGAGGTGCTGAAAGGCATCACCCTTGGCGCGCGCAATCATGATGTGATTTCGATCCTGGGCACGTCGGGCTCGGGAAAATCGACATTTCTGCGCTGCCTGAATTGTCTGGAAATTCCGAATTCCGGTTCTATCGCCGTGCATGGCGAGGAAATCGTCTTTCGCAATGGCCGCATCGGCGATCAGCGCCAGATCGAACGGTTGCGCCGCCATCTTGGCATGGTGTTCCAGCAGTTCAACCTCTGGACCCATCGCACCGTGCTGGAAAACGTCATGGAAGGCCCGGTGCAGGTCAAGCGGATGCCGAAAGCCGAGGCTCGCGATCTGGCCGAGGCGCTTCTGGCCCGCGTGGGCCTTGCCGACCGGATGGGCCATTATCCGGCGATGCTGTCGGGTGGGCAGCAGCAGCGCGTGGCGATTGCGCGCGCGCTGGCGATGGAGCCCGACGTGATCCTGTTTGACGAGCCGACCTCGGCACTTGATCCGGAACTGGTGGGTGAGGTGCTGAAGGTGATGCAGGATCTGGCCGCCGAAGGGCGCACGATGATCGTCGTCACCCATGAAATGGCCTTCGCCCGCGACGTCTCGACCGAGGTTGTCTTCCTGAACGAGGGCCGAATCGCCGAACAGGGCCCGCCCGACAAGCTGTTCGACCACCCCGAAACCGAGGTGTTCGCCCGTTTCATCTCCAAAACCCGCCGAGACTTCGCATGACCCAAGCCTTTGCCGGGGTGACGATCGACAGCGCGGAGCTGCGCGTCGTGCACCTGCCGCTGATCACCCCTTTCACCGTCTCGAACCAGACCCTGACCGACAAGACCTTTCCGCTGCTGACGCTGCGCGCCGATGGCATCGAGGGCTATGGCGAGGGGGTGATGGACCCCTATCCCGACTATCTGGAAGAAACCCTGCCCGGGGCGCTCGCCTTCCTGCGTGATCTGATCCTGCCGCAGATCGTCGGCAAGCGGATCGGCAACCCGGCCGAGTTGACGGCGCTGCTGGCCCCCTGGCGCGGTCACAAGATGAGCAAGGCGCTGGTCGAGCTGGCGTTCTGGGATCTGTGGACGAAGGCCTTGAACCTGCCGCTTTGTGCGGCCCTGGGCGGGGTGCGCGACGCCGTGCCGGTGGGGGTGTCGCTGGGCATCACGCCGATCGACCGCACGCTTGAGCGCATCGCCGAGGCCGAGGCGGCGGGCTACAAGCGCATCAAGTTGAAGGTGGCGCAGGGGCATGACCTGAAGCTGCTCGAAGCGGTCCGGCGCGATTTTCCGACCGTCAAGCTGACGGTCGATGCGAACACGGCCTACGGTCTGGCCGATCTGGCGACGCTGCGGGCGATGGATCGCTTCGATCTCGACTACATCGAGCAGCCCTTGGCGGTCGATGACATCCACGATCATGCTTTGGTGCAGCGCGAGATTGCGACCGCGATCTGTCTGGATGAATCGATCCGCACGCCTGCCGATTGCCGCAAGGCGCTGGCGGCCGGGGCGGCGCGGGTGATCAACATCAAGGTTGGTCGGGTCGGTGGGTATACGGCGGCCAAGGCGATTCATGACGTGTCCGAGGCGTTCGGCGCTCCGGTCTGGTGCGGCGGGATGCTCGAAAGCGGGATCGGGCGGGCGCATAACATCCATCTGGCGACGCTGCCGAATTTCACCAAACCGGGCGATACCTCCTCGGCCAGCCGCTATTTCCATCGCGATATCATCGCCGAACCGCTGGAAGCGACGGAGGGTCTGATGCCGGTGCCGGGCAACGGGGCGGGAATCGGGGTCACACTCGACCGGCCGTTCCTGAACACCGTCACCCGTTCGACCGAGGAGTTCCGCCCATGACCTCCGGGGTGATCCTGCGCGAACTGAACGGCGTCGCCGAATTGCAGCAGGCTGAACGGTTTCAGGTCGAAGTCTGGGGCGAGGGCGAGCGGCCCGACAACAGCGACATCATGCTGGCGCTGCAACACGAAGGCGCGCTGGTGGCGGGGGCGTTTGCGGGCGACCGGATGCTCGGGTTTCTGTTCGGTTTTCCGAGTGCGACGCCCGGGGTGCAGCATTCGCACCGGCTGGCGGTGTCGGAACAGGCGCGCGGGCTGGGGCTGGGCGCGCGGCTGAAATGGTTTCAGCGCGACTGGTGTCTGGCGCGCGGCATCACGCGGGTGCGCTGGACCTATGATCCGTTGCGCGCGATCAATGCCGGGCTGAACATCGCGGTTCTGGGGGCCACGGCGCGCGAATATCTGCCTGATTATTACGGCCCGATGCCGGGGATCAACGCGGGCCTGCCGTCTGATCGGGTGATGGCGGTCTGGCAACTCGACGCGCCCCGCGTTGTCGCCCGGGCCGCCGGGCAATCGTTGCCGACGCCCTTCGCCAGTCTTGAGGCAGAGATCCCCGCCGATATCGACGCGTTGCTGCTTGCCGATCCCGAACAAGCCTTGGCCGAGAGGCTGCGGCTGCGCGAGAGCCTTCAGACGGCTTTCGCGGCCGGGCTGAGCGTCCTCGGTTTCGATCGCAAACGGCATCGCTATCTGCTTGGACGGATTGCGAATCTCGTCTCTACTGGGGGCTGAGCCACGTTACATAGACAGGGCCGCGATCTGCGCCGTCGTCATCACCCCGCGTTGGCTGTCGGTGAAGGCGGTCACCTGCGTTCCGGTCAGGGCCTTGATGTCGGCGGTTTCCAGTGCGGTCACCTGATCGATGGTCAGGGCGGCGATCTGCGATGTTGTGAAACCGGCCATTTGATTGGTCCGCAGCGCCCAGATGGCTTGCGTGCTGAGCGCTGCGACCGAGGCGGTGCTCAAGGCGTGGATCTGCGCGGTCGTCAGGCTGGCGACCTGCGATGTCAGCAGGGCGGCCGCCTGCGCGCTGGCCAAAGATCCGATCTGCGCCGTTCCGATCCCGACGATGGCCGAGGCGGTGATCCGCGGGATGTCTTCGGTTTCGATCGCCCGCACCTGCTGCGTTGAAAAGGCGGCGAGCTGGCTCGCCGTCAGGCAACCGACCTGCGCCGTGGTCAGCGCCCGTACATCGGCCGTCGAGAGGGCCGTCAGCGCCTGAGTGGACAACGATGCGATGGCGCCGGTGCTGATCGCGGCGATCTGAGCGGTCGAGAAGGCCGCAAGCTGTGTCGAGCTGAGCGCCCGGATTGTCGTGGCGGCAATCGCCCGCACCTGATCTGTGCTCAGTGTCGCAGCCTGCTGCGTCTTCAAGCCGGTGATTGCAGCGACACCGAGCCGACCCATTTGCGTCGCGGTGATTGCCGCGATCTGCGCCGTGTCGAGACAGCCGATCTGCGCCGAGCCAAGCCCCCCAAAGGCTGTTGCCGAGAGCTGCGCCAGATCTTCGGTTTCGATCGCGGCGATCTGCGTGGTGCTGAGGGATGCAAGCTGTTTCGAGGTCAGAACTGCGGCCTGCGATGGGGTCAGCGCCGCGATCTGTTCTGTCGACAGGCCCTGCAGGGCAAGCGTCGAGAGGGCCGGAATCGCATTGGTGGCGAGCGCGGCGATCTGTGCCGTGGTAAAGGCGGCCAGTTGCGTCGAGGTGAAGGACTGCGCGGCCGAAACCGCAATGGCGCGGATTTGCCCGGTCGTCAGGGCGGCGATCTGTGTTGTGCTGAGGCCGGAGATGGCGGTCAGCGACAGCCGTGCGATCTGGGTTTCGGAGAAGGCGGCGATCTGGGCGGTCGAAAGACTTGCCATCTGGGCCGAACCGATCCCGGCCAAGGCGGTGAGCGCAATCTCGGCCATGTCCGCGCTTTCGATCGCGGCGATCTGGGCACTGGTCAGCGCGGCAATCTGCGATGAACTCAGCCGCCCGATCTGCGTGCCGGTGAGGGCGACCATGTCCGAGGTGTCGAGCCCGGCCATGGCCGCGGTGTTCAGGCCCGGAATGGCGGTCGTGCTCAGCGCGGCGATCTGGTTGCTGCGGAAGGCGGCCAGCTGCGCCGATCCGATTGCGGAAACCGCCACGCTTGAAAGCGCCGCCACCTGACCCGTCGTCAGCGACAGGATCTGCTGCGTCGTCAATCCGCGGATCGCCGCTGTGGTCAGGCGTGCGATCTGCGCCGTGGTCAGCGCACGCAGTTGCGTCGTGGCAAGGCTGGCCATCTGCGTCGATGTGATCCCGCCGATCGCCGAGAGCGAAAGCTTCGCGATATCAGCGGTTTCAAGGGCTGCAAGTTGTGCCGTGCCGAGGGCTGCCAGCTGCAGCGAGCTCAACCGTGCCGCCTGCGCCGTGGTCAAGGCGGCGATATCCTCGGTGGCAAGGCCGCGCAGGGCGGCGGTGGACAGGGCGCCGATCGCCGCGGTCGAGATCGCCGCCACCTGCGTTGTCGAGAGCGCAGCCACTTGCGTCGAGCTCAGCGCTTGCAGCGCCGCAGAGGCGATCTGCGTCACATCCTCCTCCTCGAAGGCCGCAATCTGGGTCGTCGAGAGGGCTGCGATCTGTGTCGAGCTGAGCCGCCCGACCTGTGTCGTTGTCAGGCTTGCGATATCGTCCGTTGCAAGACCCTGCAACGCTGCAGTGGTCAATGCGGCAATCGCCGAGCTGCTCAGCGCCGCGATCTGTTCCGTTGTCATTGCCGCGATCTGCGTCGAGCCAAGCCCTTTCGCCGCCGCGCCGGACAGAAGTTGCACCTGATCCGTCGTCAGCGCCGAAATCTGCAGTGTCGACAGCGCGGCAACCGCCGCTGTCGAAAGCCGTTCGAACCGGGAGGCGCCCAGAGCCACGATCTGCGCCGTGCTCAGCCCCGGCATCTGGGCCGACCCGATCCCGGCCACCGCCGTGCTTGAAATCCGGCCGAAATCTTCGATTTCAAGGGCCCCGATCTGGGTCGAGCTGAGAGCTGCCATCTGGGTCGAGGTCAGCGCCGCCACCGCACTGTCGTTCAGCGCGGCAATGTCGGCCGTGCCAAGTCCGGCCAGCGCTGCAGTCGCGAGCGCGGCTACGGCCACCGAGCCGAGCGCCGCGACCTGATCCGTGGTGAATGCCGAGAGTTGCGTCGAGCTTAGCGTGCGCGCCGCCGCGGCCGAGAGGGCGCCGATCTGCTCGATCGACAGCGCCGCCAGCTGTGCGGTGCTCAGCCCAAGGATGGCTGCCGTGCTCAGCCGTGCCACCTGATCCTGAGTCAGGGCGACGATCTGGGTGGTGCTTAGTCCGCCGATCTGACGCGAGCCCAGACCGGTCATCGCCGTGGCGGAGAGCTGGCCAAGATCGGCGGTTTCGATCGCGCCGATCTGCGCATTGCTCAACGCCGCGATCTGCGAGGCGGTGAGTGCGGCCACGGCATCGCCGCTCAACGCGACGACATCGGCGGTCGAGAGCCCGGCGAGTGCGGCAGTGCCCAGACGGCTCAGCGCCGCGGTCGAGAGCGCCGCAATCTGACCGGTGGAGAGGGCCGCGATCTGCGCCGAGGTCACCCCGGGGGCCGCCGAGGACGAAAGCGCACCCAGCTGATCGTCGGACAGGCTGGCGAATTGCGTGGTGCTGAGGCCCGCAAGCGCGACACTGGCCAGCGCGGCAATCTGCTCGTTCGATAGACAGGCAAGCTGTGCGGTGGACAGCACTTTCGACTGCGCCGAGGTCAGGCCGCGAATGGCCGAGCTTGACACCTGTGCCAGATCCTCGGTGGCGAAGGCGGCGATCTGTTGGGTCGTCAGGGCCCTGATGTGCCGCGAGGCCAGCGCTGCCGCCTCATCGAGGGTCAGCGCGACAATATCCGCCGTTCCGAATCCGGCGAGAGCTGTCGTGGTCAGGGCAGAGATGGCCGCAGTCGAGAGCGCCGCGATCTGCGCGGTCGAAAGCGCGTTGATCTGGGTAGAATCGATGCCCGCCCCGCTGACCGAGGACAGGGCCCCCAGTTGATCGGCGCTGAAGCCCGCGAATTGTGTCGTGCTCAGCGCACCGATGGCGGTGGCGCTCAGGTTGGCGACCTGTTCTGTTCCGAGGGCCGCAATCTGGCTCAGACTCAAACCCTTGACCTGGTTCGAACCGAGACCCGGAATGGCCGTGGTGGACAGTTGCGCGAGGTCGTCGGTCTCCAGCGCGGCGATTTGCGTTGAACTGAGGGCGGCCAGCTGGGCAAGTGTCAGCGCGCCGGCCTGAACGCCGGTCAGCGCCGCGATGGCCGCCGTACCAAGCCCCTTCAGCGCCGCCGTTCCCAGCGCGGCCAGCGCCTCGGTGTTGAAAGCGGCGATCTGTGCGGTGCTGAGCGCTGCGATCTGCCCGGAGCGCAACGCCAGCGCGGCCGCGCCCGAGACGGCAGAGATCTGTTCGGTCGTCAGCCCGGCGATCTGGCTGGTGCTCAGACCGGCAATGGCGGTGCTCGAGAGGCTGGCGATGAGGTCTGTGCCCAGCACGCCGATCTGCGCGCCGCTCAGGCTGCGCAGCTGCGCCGAGCCGAGCCCGGCCAGCGCCTCTGTCGAAAGCCGGGTCAGATCGTCGACTTCGATCGCCTGCAGTTGTGTCGTGCTCAGTGCCGCCAGCTGTTTCGAGGTCATCGCCGCCACCTGATCGCCGGTCAGTGCCACGATGTCGTCGGTGGCCAGGCCCTTCAGTGCGACCGTGCTCAGCGCGGCGAAGCTTGCTGTCGACAGGGCGGCAATCTGCGTGGTGCCAAAGGCGGCGATCTGTAGCGAGCCAAGACCGCCCACCGCCGCGCTGGTCAGGGCCGCGATCTGATCGGTGCTCAGGCTGGCAAGCTGTGCCGTGGCAAAGGAGGCCACCGCGCCTGAGGTCAGCGCCGCGATCTGATCGGACAGCAGCGCCGCAATATGACGTGTCGAAAGCCCTTTGACCTGTGTCGATCCAAAGCCCGTCAGCGCATCGGCACTGAACCGGATCAGGTCGCGGGTCTCCAGCGCGGCGACCTGCGTGCTCGACAAGGCGGCCAGCTGCTCCGACCCCAGAGCCGTTGCCTGCACCGTGTTCAGCGCGGCGATGTCATCGGTGCCCAACCCCTTGATCGCACTCGAACTCAGGGCATTGAGAAAGGCGGTGTTCATCGCCGAGATCTGCGTCGTGCTCAGCGCGGCCACCTGGGTCGAGGTCAGCCCGCGCGCCGCACTGCTTGACAGTGCGCGGATCTGTGGGACCGAGAAGCTGGCAATCTGTGTCGTGGTCAGGCCCGGCATCGCCGTGCTTGTCAGGCTCGCGACCTGCCGGGTTGACAGGGCGGCGATCTGGGAAGTGGACAATCCCGCGATGGCGGCAGATCCAAGCCCGGCAAGGCTGGCAGAGCTGATCTGAGCCAGATCGGCGGTTTCGAAAGCGGCCAGCTGCGTGCTGGTCAGCGCCCCGATCTGCACCGACCCGAGCCGAGAGGCCTGGGCGGTCGTGAGGGCGACGATATCCGCGGTGGTGAGCCCCCGGATGGCGCCGGTGCTCAGCGCGGCCAGCGTGGTCGAGGCCAGCGCTGCGATCTGCGCCGTGCTCAGCACGGCAGCCTGCGCCGAGGTCATCCCGGCCATGGCGGTGCTCGACAGGGCACCGATTTGCGCGGTCGTCAGCTTGGTGATCTGGGTCGTGCTCAGCCCGGACAGTGCCGCGCTGCCCAGCCCGGCGATCTGGCCGGTACCAAGCGCCGCGATCTGCGCGGTCGTCAGTGCGCGTGCCTGGGCCGAAGTCAGCCCCGCAAGGGCCGAAGAGCTGAGTTTCGCAATATCTTCCGTCTCGAAAGCTGCGATCTGCGTGGTCGTCAGCGATGCGATCTGCGCCGATTTCAGCGCTGTCGCCTGCGCTGTCGTCAGCGCTTCGATATCCTCGACCGCAAATCCGCGCAGCCCCGCGGTCGACATCCCCGCCATCGCGGCGGTGTTGAGCGCGATGATCTGGTTCGTCTCCAGCGCCGCGATCTGTGCCGATCCAAGTCCTGCTGCCGCCCCGCTGGTGATCGCCGCGAGCTGGCTGGTGGTCAGTGCCGCGAATTGCGAGGTGCCGAACCCGCCGATCGCCGCGCTTGTCAGCCCGGCCATGATTGCGGTGCCCAGAACGGCCACCTGCGCCGTGTCGAGGGCTGCAATCTTCGTGGCGTCGAGCCCCGCCGCCGCTTCGCCGGACAGATGGGCAAGATCCGCGGTTTCCATCGCCGCGATCTGTTCGGTTGACAACGCCGCGACCTGTTCCGCGGTCATCGCAGCCACTTGCGAGGTGGTCAGCGCGACAATGTCTTCGGTCGCAAGCCCCGACAAGGCCCAGGTGCCAAGCGCGGCAAAGGCATCGCTGCCAAGCGCCGCGACCTGCGCCGTTGTCAGAACGTCGATCTGTGCCGAACTCAGCGATTCCGCCGCGGACTCGGTCAGCGCCGCGATCTGCGTCGTGCTGAGCGCTGCAAATTGCGTGGTCGAAAGCGCAGCCGCCTGCGTGCTGGTCAGTGCGGCCATCTCGATCGTGCTCAGTGCGGCGATGTCCTCGGTCGTCATGCCTTTCAGCGCCGCCGTGCCGATGGCCGCAAAAGCCGTTCCGGCAAAAGCGCCGACCTGTTCGGCGGACATTGCGTCGATCTGTGCCGAGGTCAGCGCGCCCGCCGCCCGGCTTGACAGGGCGCGCAGCTGGGCGGTGGAAAAGGCGCTGATCTGATCGGTGGTCAGCCACTGGATCATGCTGCTCGACAGCCCGGCCATCTGGTCGGTCGACAGCGCCGCAAGCTTGTCGGTCGACAGGCTGCGGATCTGTGCGGAACCGAGCCCGGCCAGAGCGGCGGTGTTCAGATGCGCGAAATCGGCGGTTTCAAAGGCGGAAAGCTGGTCGGTGCTGAAAGAGGCAAGCTGGGTTGCCGTCAGAGCGCTGGCTTCGTCCGCGGTCAGCGCCACGACATCCTCGGTCCCGAAACCGCGAAGCGCCGAAGTGCCAAGAGCCGCAATGGCCGATTCGCTCAGCGCGGCGATCTGTGCAGTCGCCAGGGACGAAAGTTGCGTCGAGCTCAGCGCGGCGGCGGCAGCGGCCGTCAGCGCGTTGATCTGATCGACGGTCAGCGCGGCGAACTGGCTCGTGGCAAGCGCGCGGATCTGCGCCGATGTCAGCCCCGCCACGGCCTTGGGGCCGATCATGGCCAGATCGGCGGTCTCGAACGCGCTGAGCTGCAACGTCGAAAGGGCGCCGACCTGTTCCGAGGTGAAAGCGGCGGCTTGTTCCGTGGTCAGCGCGACGATCGCCTCGGTCGAGAAGCCGCGCAGGGCGACCGTAGGCAGGACCGCAATCTGCTGGAAGGCGAAGGCGGCGATCTGGGCGGTGGTCAGCATCTGCACCTGCAGCGGTGACAGGCCCGACACGAATTCCGAGGAGAAGGCTTGAATCTGACCCGAGCTGAGGGCCTGCATCTGATCCGAGCTGACGCCGACGATGTCTCCGGTGGTGAGATCGGCAATCGCCGAAGTGGAGAGGGCCGCGATTTCGGCCGTCGTCATCGTGCTGAGAAGGGACATTCTGCCACTCACCCTGAAGGGGCCCGGTCGGGCCCGTGTCATGATCTGGCACCGCCATTCTGGAGCGCCGTGCGTCGATCTTCGTTCAGGGGTGTAAAGGAATGCCTAACTCCATGAAGACGAGGGAGTTTTTCCCGCTGAAACGATGCGGCAAGGCATCGCGGGCCTTTTTTTAAGGCCGAGCGACGCTCTGTTCCGGAACGCAGAAGGCGCGGGAGGGCTCTGATTTCGGGGAGGATTTCGCCCCTCGTGTTGGGGTGTGGGCGGGCCACCAAAGCTCACGAATCGCGGCCAGTTCTGCAAAAGTTCTGCGAAAATCAGCAAAAACAGCGGCTTACCTGTGGCCAGCGGCCGCACCGAAAAAGCTCTTGTTCTACCTGCACTTGCCGCATATACGGGTCGACGGAGCGGTGGCCGAGTGGTCGAAGGCACACCCCTGCTAAGGGTGCAGGCGGGAAACCGTCTCGAGGGTTCGAATCCCTTCCGCTCCGCCACTTGCCCTCGCGAAAGCGTTCTCCCGATCCGGCTGCGGCCGGATTTTCTCGTTGTTTTCGAGGGTTATGCGGGTGGGGCTGAGCACTGCCCCTGCTGACAGGTGGCTCGGAAGCGGTCTCTTAGGGCCGATATTCTCCGGACCTCATGACTGCGTCGATTTGGTGAATTTCTTGCAGGCGACTGAAATCATGACGTTTTTCGGCATCCCGCGCTGAGCACTTCGACAGGAGTCGCGTCCGGTCAAATGGAACCGAAATCGAACCTGCGTTGATGGCGCGGCGATCGCTCATGTCTTGGGCTGTCGCTGTTTGCGTCCATGGCTTCAAGGTCCAATGTCATAACATGGCTCTCGGCACCGGGCTCCGATAGTCTGCGCCGCACAACTCTCAGAAGTGGGCCGCGTCATCTCCACGCAACGCCTCGCTGCTAAGATCACAACACTCCGCAGGCCCAACCGTGTAGTTTTCGACCAGCAACCCTGGCTTCAGATGGATAGGTGATCGCGGCTCAACGCCGATTGGTGAGTTCGTCGCCGCTATTGCAAGGTCATTCGCTAATTGGTTTAAACGCGCATTCGAACACCGTAGGTTTTAAGTCGAGCTCTGCTTTCAGATCCCTTATCTCGCAACAGACAGGCTTGTTCCTGACGTTACCGACCCTCAGAATGAGAAATTGATCAGTATGCTGTTCGGCACGAGCAATCTCGTTTGCACTGATGAAAAATCGCGTCGCCAGCGGCCCTTCTGTCGCTTTGACTTCGACATATCGGACACGCCCGTCCGTCTCGAATGACATAATATCATAGCCGAGCGTGTCGTCATCGAGTGAGACATGGACGATCTTCGCTGCTAATTCCGGAAATTCTGCGAGCCGCCACTTCTCGTAGGCAAACGCGAAAGCTTCGCCAAGTTGTCCAACCTCGCTGTTGCGCTCTTGCCTCCTATTGTAGTCTACTTTTTTCGGGCCGCTGCTGCCCGTGCCACTCTTCGATTTGGCTCGCTTCGGCACGGGCTGCAGCGCGGTTGAGAAGTCATAGTTCTCCACTTGAGCGCCCGGTTCATTGCTGACTTCGTCAGGCTTGGCAGAAGCTGCTCCTGTGACGGCAGGAAAGTCGTCGAAACCAGCTACAATTTTGAGCAAATTCTCGGCCTGATCCGCGCTAAATTTACTCCAGTCGTGAGGACGTCGTGGCACTCCGAAGCGCGCGACGAGCGCGTTCCTTTCTTCGGGACGTCGCAGCAGAAGCTCCATTGCCAGACAGCATGTCGCGCGGGCGCGCCCACGTGGTACCTTGCCCGCTATGCCGCTGCGGACTTGCCTAGCGCCCTTGCGAACACGCTCGGAAGCACCCTGTTCTTCAGCGAAGGCATCAAGATCGTAGACGATGTCCGCAGCTCTAATCCCTTCGTCCCTGAAGGCATCACCGGGTGCGAAGCCATTAATGCGGAAGTCGAGGTAATTGAGTGAGAATAGGTTATCCCAGCCGTTGATCAACGCTGCGGGATCGAAGGCGGCGCGCAGTTCTGCCCAGTAAGCGAGAAAGGTGACATAGGGCTCGGCCCCCATTTCCCTTGCTGTTCCGTAGACGATCACGGTGCGTGCGGTCTCGTCTAGCTTGTCCTGGTTGGCGACGCTGGCAACCCGCCATCGATCCAGCACAACTGCTCCGAGGCTGGACAGAACAGGGGCACCATCGGGGGTCTCGATAAGGCCTGCCGACCGAAGGTCGGCGACTCTCTGCGTCGGATCGGTATGCTCGATCGCGCCTTTCTTCTCCACGCCTTCGAGGTTGGCAGCTACATCATCAAAGTCGCGCATGGAGGTTGCGAACGGGTCTAGCCGCCTTTCGCGCGTCGCCTTCCTCCTCCCGGTCTCATCTAGCCAAGCCGTAATCTCGTCTGCTAGCCCAATGCCTTCCCAGTCCACTCAAGCACCTCACCGCGCCGTTCATTGGCGATGATGCTACTCGTCCGAGCGGTGAAAAGATACTCGCTAACTTTTTTTGCTTTGAAGCCTCCGTAGCTCTGGTAATTGAGCCTGTCGACGGGGATGCAGCGTGCGCTACCAGCCTCGAAGAGATCTGACGCCAAGAACTCTTCGATCGCTTTTCTGCCATCACTTTCGGCGTGCTCTGATTTAAACGAACCCCAGTGGTTTCGACCATCGAAATAACTGATGACCACGTGTTCGGTGTCCGCGCGCTCGATGATTGTACGCAAAGACGGCATAAATGCTTTTTTGCTACAGAATGTTGACTTGAAATCATCGGCCATGTTCTGACCACGAACATACTCCAGTTCGGAAAAGAATTCGTCGAGGTCATCGACCTCAGCGTGCTTAGACAGCAGATTGAGCATGAAGTAGTACGAGGTGTACTGTCGGAAGTTGTACGGTGGGTCAAGGTACAACACACGGTGCGCAGGCGCGCGCCTCACAAAATCAAGACTGTCTTCAGCGCGCCCAATGAGCGGAGATTCCGGTCCTAGAAAGATCTCGTCGGGCGGCACCTCAATCTTCAGCGGGCGTAGCGCCCGTGAATCGATAAACTCTCGTGGGAAGTCGTGGTAAGTGCCTTGCGTGTTGCTGACGCGTTCGACACCGGAGATCAGCATGGCGGACAGTATACACCGCGTGCGCTGGTCGATGCGTCCGTTGCGCCACCAAAAGCGTATCCGCGAGAGCGCGCGATCGATAGTTGCCGCATTATCCGCACTGAAAAACCGACGCCGTCCTGATCGGCCACGAGCACTGAGGAAGCTGCTCTTTCCACCTTCCTCGCAATAATGGTCGTATATGTCAGTCCGAAAGATGGAAGCCGCATCGCCATGGCCGACTGGTGCGACGAGTTCGTCAGCTAGTGCGCGCCACTGCTGGTGGCGTTCGCCAGGGCTGCCCAACCTTCCGTTCGGGCCGATTGGTTGGCTTCCAGTCAGGAATGCAGTCGCGAACAGCCAAGAGAAGTGATTGATGTCGTTCGGGACGACCCGGAGTCCTGCTTGGCGCATCGCAAAGGTTGCGGCCAGCGAGCCGCTGAAGGCGTCAACAACCGTGTCTCCAGGCTCGGAGAGTGAGCGAACCAACGCGACAATGTCGGGCGCAATCGAGGATTTATTGCCCAAATACCTTTGGATCAGGCCGACCTGCATAGAACCAGTACCTCCTTATCATCGCGGCCTTTGTTGGCGTTCTCTCCGCTGTTGAACTGGCGGTAGCGGTGCGCGAATTCGATCATTTCGACACGACGGCTGCCGAACTCCTGTCGGCAGACCGCCATCAATTCCTCCAAACTTATCATTCGGGCATTTCCATCGGACCCGCGTGCTGATGCAGAGTAACTAATAATTGCGGTCGCCTTGAGCGACGCTAGATGGCCTAAAACTAGTGCAAGTGCCGTAGGGGCGTGTCGGCGGGAGGAAAACGCCGATTTGTAGCGATTGTCCGGATACAGGCCCATCGTCGGCGCCGAACCAGCTGGAAGACGCGGCAAGGTGTTGGTCGCGATTGTCTCCAGTATGTGATAGAAGCGTGAATATTGCTGTGCAGTGTATGGCGGATCAAGATAAAAGAGTTTGGCGGTTCCGCCCTCCCTGGCCACAAATCGCTCAGCCGTGTCTTGAACTGCGTGATGCCCGGCGTCGCTCTTTGGTGCAACGCTGGCTATCGTGGCACATGCCTCGCGGAATACTGCCGACACGTCGATCGCCCGATCTGACAGAAGTCGTTGGTCGTGGAACGCTGCGTTGCCGGCTCTGTTCTTGAGCGGTTGCGCGAAGTGCTTGCCTGCCGAATGAACTATACGGGAGGCAGCATGCATGAGCGCCGTCTGCGCTGCCGCGCGCTGCCACGGAGTTAAACCCGTTGTTGGAGACGCGATGACCGACGCGAGTGCATCTAGTTGTAGGGCCTGCCTCACTCCAAAATAGCTTCCTGCATAGAACGAAGTCAGCGGCGCGTCACTGTCGGCCTCTATTCTTCCATGCCGCCACGCTAGGGGTAGACGGGCCTCAAGGTCGCGCAGCGCTGTCGCGTCGGATTGTTCGAGAGAATTTCGCTCCTCCTGCGCGAAGGCAGCCCATGTGTAGTCGCGGTGAATTGAGTTCTCAGCATCGCGCAAAAGGGCCTCTGCATCGACCTCAGCGGCGATTTCACGGTCGATGCCCAACAGCGCTTGGGCGAACACCCGGGAGTAGGCCTGAGTGTCGACCGAAGTGGTGCGAAATCCAGAGGCTGCAAATGCCTGCGAGACGACGGTGGATCCAGCAAAAAGGTCGACGGCTTCTCCCTCCTGCGGAACGACGTCGCGGGCGAGAGAAGTGATAGCTTCCAACACTCGAAGCTTGCTGCCGAGGTATTGGACCGGCCGGAACACGCTCGCGCCTGCTCCTTTTGTCAAAGGTAGGCATAATGTCTCCGACGGTGCCAAAGTTGTCGCGTCGCACGTCTCACTGCCTGCAGTGATTACTTCCGATTCTTGGAGTTTCACCGAATTCTCGTAATTAGTTAGTAACTCAGAATTAAACTCAGTGGGCACTGTCTTCGTCCTCCAATAGAAGCGGCAGTGCCAACTGTTTTGATTTGACCGCATAAACGAGTCTTAGAACCGCGTACTCTACCAAGTATGACTTAGATAGAGGTGGCCTATGATCCGCCGCCAAGGCTTCCAGTTCGCTATTTGTCTCGTCACTCAAACTTACTGAAAACCTGACCTTGGCTCCCATAATCAACTCCACCTGCTCGCGTTTGCACCATACTGCACCAAACCGGTGCGGAAGGAAAGCGTTTGCCTGAGGCAGGGTCAAATCGTGCGCACAGCCCGAAGCATGCGGCGCTGTTCTTCCCACTCCCCCGGAAACGCTACGAGCAGGTCGTCCAGTTGGAATTTGGTCGGCTGCCGACTGACAAGAATGGCCTCGACGATGTCGGGCGCGAGCAACGTCAGGCGCAGGACACGAGTCATGTAGGAAGGCGCGATGCCCTCCCGTTCGGCCAGTTCGGCGATGGTAGCGAACTCTCCCGACTCCAGCATCCGTTTCCAGCGGAACGCGCGAGCCAGTGCCTTGACCAGCGTGTTGTCGGTCCGTGGCGAGTGCGCCGCGCCTTCTGGCAACTGCATCTCTTTCCGTCCGCCCCGCTTCACGATGCGGAACGGGACATGGAGTGTCACGGTGTCGGGGACTGGCGCACCGCGTGTCACCCAACTTCTCCGTTTCCACCAGCCAGCATCTCGCGGGCCAGGCCGCCGAGGCCCTCGACGCGCAGGCGGAGGTTGAGCCCGTCAGTGCCAATATCCACGCGCTCGACTAGCAGTGCCACGATGCGCGCCTGTTCGGCCGGGAACAGTTCATCCCACAGCAGATGGAGCTGCTGCAGCGCCGCGCGGGCGTCTGCCTCGGTGATCTCGCAATCCTGCGCCCGCGCCGTCTTCCACGTCCCCGCAACGATCTCGGGCTGGCGTAACACGGCGCGAAGCTGGTCGATGACGGCGGCCTCGATCTCGCCCGCGGGCACGCGGCCGACCGGGCAAGATCTAGCGCCATGCTTAAGCACGGTCTGGCTGACATAATAGCGGTAAAGCCGCCCGCCCTTGCGGGTGTGGGTCGGCGAGAAGGCTGCGCCATCAGGGCCGTAGAGCAACCCTTTCAGCAGCGCGGGCGTGTCGGCACGGGTGCGTGCGGCGCGCTTGCGGGGGCTTTCAGTTAGGATCGCATGGACACGGTCCCATGCGTCATGGTCGATGATCGCGTCGTGCTCGCCGGGGTAGCTGTCGCCCTTGTGGACCGCCTCGCCGAGGTAGGCACGGTTGTTCAGCATCCGGTAGATGTACTTTTTGTCGATCCGGTTGCCGCGCGGCGTCCGGATTCCGCGCGTGCCAACCTCCCGCGCCAACTCCGTGCAGGACCCGATCTCGAGGAAGCGGGCGAAGATCCAGCGGACGTGTTCGGCGGCTTCGTCATCGACCACCAGTTTGCGGTTTTCCACCCGGTAGCCGTAGGGCGGCACCCCGCCCATCCACATGCCCTTCTTCCGACTGGCGGCGACCTTGTCGCGGATGCGCTCGGCGGTCACCTCCCGCTCGAACTGGGCGAAGGAGAGCAGGATGTTCAGCGTCAGCCGCCCCATCGAGGTGGTAGTATTGAAACTCTGCGTCACCGAGACGAAGGTCACGCCGTTCCGGTCGAACACCTCGACCAGCTTGGCGAAATCCGCCAGCGAGCGGCTGAGGCGGTCGATCTTGTAGACCACCACCACATCGACCAGCCCGTCCTCGATGTCGGCCGTCAGTCGCTTCAGACCGGGGCGTTCCAGCGTGCCGCCCGAGATGCCGCCGTCGTCATACTGATCGCGGACCAGCACCCAGCCCTCAGACCGCTGGCTGGCGATGTACGCCTCGCAGGCCTCGCGCTGGGCGTGGAGCGAGTTGAACTCCTGCTCCAGCCCTTCCTCGGAGGATTTCCGCGTGTAGACGGCACACCGCAGCTTGCGGACGACCTTCGTTTTTTCGGGCGGCTTCGTCATGTCCGCCCCCTATGGTTCTTGAGCCCGAAGAACACCCAACCGTTCCAACGCGTGCCGGTGATGGCGCGGGCGATGGCGGACAACGACTTGTAGGCCCGCCCCTGCCATTCGAAGCCGACGGCTGTGACGGTGACGACAAACTCGACACCCTGCCATTCGCGCAGGAGGCGCGTTCCGGTGATCGGGCGGTCACGGTCGGCGCGCATGCCACGCTTCTTCCTGTCGCCGCCGTCCAGTTCCACGCCAAGCCGCTCCAGCCGCCGTATCGTTTCGGGCTTCAGCCCGCCATAGGCGAGTTCCTGGATGCGGTATGCCAGGCGGGACTCGAGGTGGCGGCGGTTGAACGGTGGCGGTTCGCTGTCGAACAACTCGCGCCACTGCTTTTTCAGGTCAGGCGTCGCTGTGGTCTTGAGCGCGGCCAGGCGCGCGGGGATGGGATCGTGCGTCGTCATGCTTTCTCCGTTGAGTTCGGGGTTGCATGACGGCATCGGTCGGCCGGATAGTGTAGGCGAATTTCTCCAGTTTCGTCAGAATGTTCGCCCCGCGCGCGCTGCGTCAAACGCACCAGCCCGAGGGCAAGCAGCCCGCACAGTTCGGCGCGGCGTTCGGTGACGGTCATCAGCTCAGGCCGGAGCGGGTTGGGACGTTTCATGCGGGCAAGTCCGTGGTGGCTTGCCCTGCCTCTACTCAGGTAAGCCGGACAACGTCCCGCTGGGATAGGTGACTGCTACGCGAAAGGCGGGACTCGACTCATGGTTGATCGGCCGGGTAGAACATAATCGGAACAGTGCTTCACCTTCGCCCGGTGAATCGGTCGTGCATTTTCCGCCAGCGTTAAGCGGGTCGTGGAGGCGCAAACCGGTTTGCGACCGCAAGCGACAAGGTTTCGGGGCGAGAGGAGATTACATGGCAAAGAGGATCAAGAATTTCGTCGATCGCGCGTTCTCGCGCACCGTCGACCTCGAACTGCTTCATCGTTTGCTGAGCCCCTATCTGGGCCAGATAGATTTCGACTGGAATGGGCTCCCAGAGGACGAGGGAAAGCGGCGTGAGGCGATTTTCGCGCTCTTCGCCAGGGCTGACCTGCGATTCCCGGCAAAGCTGCAATTCGCACTCTACAATATCTCGACGCTGTCGACCGATGCCAGCGCACGAATCATCCAGGAAATCGCCTCGGAGGCTGGTATTGATGTCCTGTCGGCGTGTCGTATCGACGGGGCAGCTGACGATCTGCGCTTCACGCCGCGCTTCATGGCGCTGGTCACCTGGCTCGATCACCGTGCAATCTTCGACCGCGCCCTCAGCGCAGCGGCATTTCTTGCCCATTCGTCCAAGCTCGAACGCGACGCGGAACGGGAGGACGTCGAACTGCGCCACCACGATGCCGGGGTAAAAGACAGCTTCGCCGAATCGGCACGGCTGCACTTCGCAGGCCGCTACAACGGTCACTATTGCGATGTGCGGTGGTTCGAAGAGGACGATCTGTTACGCGTGCTGATCCTGCACGGCTCCAAGCCAGAAACCAAGAACGTCGATCAGGAGGGGGCAGAGGACACGCTGAAATTCCGCGAGATCGTGCAATCGACCATCGAGTATGACCGACGCAGGAGCGCGGTCTCTGTGGGCTCGAAGTCCGCCACCGACGCCAAGAAGCTGGTAAGGCTTTTCGGCGCCCATGTCCTTGGAGATGGCGACATTTTCGAGGCCTCGGCCAAAGAAGAACTCTACACTCTCGGTCCCCTGCAGCGACACGGCGAGAAGTTCAGGTTCACCTTCGATCCCGACGGCGACATCACGCATGTCGCCTTGCGGGAAGTGCGCATCGATGAGGCGCAACTGACCGCTACGGGGCGCTTGCGTCGCTCGCCGTGGTTTCTGGCGCTCGGCGATTCCGAGAATGCGCTCAGGCGCTTGAAGGATTTGGCCCCCGAGATCGAGGTTGCTGACGTGCGGATCGTGCATGCCAAGATCGACGTCACCATTGAAGTGGACGGCAGCGAGATCGTGGTCCCGGTTACGATCCGGCCGCCGCGCACAGTCAGCATGCGCGACCACTCGCACGAACGGCTCATCCTCGAGATGCTGGAAAACAATGACATTCGCAAACGCCGCAGAACTGATCAGGCTGCTGCTGCGGCAGAGTGATCGTCATCCGATCCGTGCCATCGGTGCGGCAGAGCTAGAGCCTTATGATCCGCGCTTCGTCCGATCGCTGCGCAATCTCGGAATCCTGGCGGATCGGGAGGATGAACGCAACGATGGCACTGCGGTCTTTCAGGTGGTCGGCGATGAATTGATCGTCGTCGATCCAGAGACCGGAGAGTGCGAACGTTACGACGACGCGCTGGATATCCAGTCCTTCGACATCGACATCGCCGCTCTCTGCCGCGCGATACGCGAGCAG
Organism: Rhodobacter capsulatus; assembly: GCF_052363175.1. Classification (GTDB taxonomy): domain Bacteria; phylum Pseudomonadota; class Alphaproteobacteria; order Rhodobacterales; family Rhodobacteraceae; genus Rhodobacter; species Rhodobacter capsulatus_D. The sequence continues at coordinate 3,622,367 of NZ_CP198946.1, read as the reverse complement.
TCGGGACTGAAGGGGCCGGGTCCGGTTGAGATCTCGGCCAGGATTTGGCGGCTCGGTCGCCACGAACAGCATGGTCGAACTGCCGAAATCTGCCTTGTGCGGCGACTGCGGGAGGAGAATTCGCAAGAAATCGTGGACCATGTGCGCGGCGCCATCGACAGCGAAACGCCTGTTGCCCTGATCAGTCTCGGCGATTGCGACTTGCCGACGGCGGTCGCTCGCCAGCTCGACGGCCTCCGCCTGACGGTCACCCGTGCCCTCGATCTGCTGCGCGACGACCCGGATCGCCCCTTCGCGCTCGATCTCGGTCGGGTTCGGGTGCCCACGGGACAGCAGGCCCCGGACGCGCGCCTCCAGATCGACCGTATCGGCCGCCGGGTGATCTTCGAAGGCATCGAAATCGACATCGAGCCGCGAGACTTCGACGCCTTCGCCCTGCTCGCAGAGGAGGCCATGGCCGCCGGGGGCTGGGTTTCAAAGGAGGCGCTGGCGGCAACGCTTCAGGCGAGCACAGGGCGGGAAAGCAATCCCGAACAGGTCGATCGCTGCATCAACCGGCTGCGCGATGCGTTCCGGAAGAACAAGCGGCTGGATGCGGTCCCGAGCAACGGGTTCATCGATCGCAAGTCCAAGGTCGGCGCACGTCTCGACCTTGCATCCTCCGGGATCGCGTTCATCGCCTAGACCCGTTTTCCGGCACCGGGAGATTTTCGGGAGGTTTCCGGGAGAAGCCCGAGAGATAAAGAATTTCAGCAGGTTGCATCTTCGACTGGTCAACGCAAACGACCAGGATCGAAACAGATGCTCCCTCCCATTTCCCCCAATGACCTTGCCACGCTGATCGACGAGGCGGCCATTGCGGCGCGCCGCCTGCATCGCAAGCTGGTGCTGCCCGCCGCCGATCTCGACGATCTCCGCCAGGACCTGCTGGTCGACCTGATCTGCCGACTGCCCGGCTTCGACGCCCGCCGTGGCAGCATCGGCGCTTTCGCCAACATCGTCCTGCGCAACCAGTCCTCGCGCATCGCGATCCGCCACCATCGCCAGCGTCGCGCGCAGGGCGGCACGGTGCTTTCTCTCGATGCCCCCGTTTCCGGCGCGACCGAGCCGCTGGGCTGCTTGCTGGCGGAAGCCGATGGTCTGGCCGCCTGGCATGGGCAGGACCGCTCTGCGACGGACGACGCCGACACAATCCACGATCTCGCCCGGGTGCTGGGCGGCCTGCCCGAGGAGGCGCGCGGGCTTTGCGCGGCGCTTGGCACCTGCGCTGTCGCGGAGATCGTCGAACGCACCGGCACCTCCCGTTCCGCCCTCTACCGTCACATCGCGCGCCTGCGGCTCGACCTCGCCATGCGCGGGATCGCGGTCGAGTGGGACGGTTCGAAAGCAGCGTGAGTAGAGGACCGACATGGAGATGATCGTCATGCCCCTCACCGAATTCACGCCCGCAAAGGTCCGGCCGCTCACCGACATCGAGTTCTGCGCCTGGATCGGCCAGGCCATGCCGGGCGACCGGCTCGAATATCATCGCGGGTTTCTCGGGATCGATATCACGGCGGTGATTTCCACCTTGCCGGAACCGGAACGCCGCAGGCTTGGGGCGTTGGCCAGTGCCGCCCACCGCGCCTTCGAGGCCGCGCTGGTGCATCTGGTGCAGGTCCGCGTCGGCCCTGATCGCTTCGCCTATCTGGCCATCGCGCGGACCAAGCCGCGCCATGCGCCGATCCCGTTTTCCCAACTCATCGCGACAGAGGAGGCCGCCTAATGCGCGCCACGCTTGCCTGGATCGGGGATCGGCTGCCGCCGTCCCTTTACTTTCTTCTGGCCGGAAGCTCGGCCGCATCCCTCATCGGAGACCACGACATGACCGAGACCAACGGCCTGCTTGCGCGCCTGCGCAAGGCCTTCCGCAGCCTTGAGGATCTGCCGGAGGTGATCCCCGCCGCCTGGCGTCCCGGCGATGCCACCGATCCGCTGCCCGTCGAGACCGCGAGTGTCGACGATATCGCCATCGCGATCGTCGCCGCGAATGCCGAACTCTCTGCGGCCATCCAGCGATCCTCGGCGCTGGAAAAGCTCCATCGTCTGGCGCGTGAAGCCGGGGCTGTCGGCACGGACCGTGCCGTGGATGCGGCCCTGAAGCGGGAGGGGCTGTAATGGCCATGCCTTTCCCCAGCACCGAGGCGCCGACAGAGGCCCGCCTCGACAACATGCCGAAGTTTGACGACCTCGACCGGCTGTCCATCGGTGAGATCGCCGACATGCCACCGGCGCTGCTTCTTGCGCTGCAGGAAGAAGCAGCGACCGAGACCGCCCGGGTCAAGCGCCTGAAGGACCGCTTTGAGGCGGCACTGGCGCAGCGTTATGGCGCCGCGACCGAGGCTGAGCGGTCTGCGCAGGGCAAGACCTCGGGCACCGTCCGGATCGAGGATGCGGGCGTGGTGGTGATCGCCGACCTGCCGAAGAAGGTCACGTGGGATCAGGACCGGCTGGCCGCCATGGCAACCCGGATCCGCGAGGTCGGCGACGATCCGACCCAGTATCTCGAGATCGCCTATCGCGTGCCCGAACGCCGCTTCGGGGCCTGGCCCGACGCCATGCGCGAAGGCTTCGCAGCCGCCCGGTCCGAGACCACCGGCAAACCCGTGTTCCGGCTCGAGACCCGAGACCGGTGACGCGCGGCGGCGGGACGCCCGAGCGGCAACGCCGGGCAGGTTCCCCTTCGGCACCCGGTCACCCCCGCCGCCGCGCCCCTTGCAATCCTTCGGAGAATCCCATGGCCTTCCGCATCATCACCGCCGACGAACGCCTCTCGGCCGCCGAGAACAAGACCTCGCTCGCCATCTTCGGCCCGCCCGGCGTGGGCAAGACCACGCTTCTGAAATCCCTCCCGGCCGACGAAACCGTCTGCCTCGACCTCGAGGCTGGCATGAAATCGGTGCAGGATTGGCGCGGCGCGTCGATCCCGGTGCGCAGCTTCACCGACTTCCGCGATCTGGCGGTGCTGATCGGCGGGCCGGACCCCGCGCAACATCCGCAGTCTTGGTACGGGACCGAACGGCACGCGTGGCTGCAGGCCCAGCACCGCGACAGCGGCATCGAGGCCTTCCTCGCCGCGCGCCGCATCGTCTTCGTCGACTCGATCACCGATCTGACCCGGCAGGCGATGGCCTATGCCCGCCAGCAGCCTGAAGCCTTCTCGGACCGGACCGGCAAGCCGGATGTCCGAGGCGCCTATGGGCTTCTGGGGCGTGAGGTGATCCAGGCGCTGAAGCACCTCCAGCATGCTCGCGGCAAGACCGTGATCTTCGTGGGCGTGCTGGAAAAGGTGACCGACGATTTCGGTGCCGTCACCTGGCAGCCGCAGATGGAAGGCAGCAAGGCGGGGCGGGAATTGCCCGGCATCGTGGACCAGGTGGTTTCGATGCAGTTGTTCGCCCGCGATGCCGAGGGTGGTTGGGTGCTGGACGAGACCGCCACCGACCGCCGCCTTGTCTGCAAGTCCGGCAATCCCTGGGGCCTTCCTGCCAAGGACCGCTCCGGCCGTCTCGACCTGACCGAACCGCCCGACCTCGGCGCGCTGCTCGCCCGGATCGACGGTCGCGCCTCCCATCAACCCGCTTTTGCCTCCTGATCCCTGAAAGGAACTGACATGAGCTACGATCTGAACGACGCCCAGCCTCAGATGGCCCCCATCGGCGAGCTGATCCCGGACGGCACCTTTGCCAAGGTCCGCCTGACCATCCGCCCCGGCGGGGTGAACGGCGCGACGCCGATGGATGCGGGGCTGCTGAAGGCCTCGCAGTCCAGCGATGCGCGGATGCTCGATTGCGAATTCACCGTGGTCGAGGGCCCGCATGCCCGGCGCAAGTTCTGGCAGAGCTTCACCGTGGCGGGCGGAAAGCTGGACGAGAAAGGCCAGTCCATCGGTTGGAATATCTCGAAATCCACGTTTCGCGCCATGGTGGACAGCGCCCTCGGGCTCGATCCGCGCGACGAAACCCCGGCGACCAAGGCCAAGCGGGTGCTGCCCGGCCTCAAGCATCTCGACGGCATCGTCTTCGCAGCCCGCATCATGGTGGAGCCCGCGTCCAACCCGCAATACCGCGACCAGAACCGCATCGCCAACGTCGTTCTGCCCGACGAGCCGCACCATGCCACCGTCATGCGCGGTGAAACCGTCCCGCCGGAACCCGTCAACGCCCCGCCGCGCAAGGCCGCGAGCGGCGCGGCGCCGGGCTGGCAAGCGCCGACACCGGCATGGGGCGCGGCACAGCAGCCCGCTGCAACGACCCCTCCGGCCTGGGGCGCGCAGACCGTACCCACAGCGGCTGCCGCGACGCAGGCACCGGCGTCCGCCGCGCCGGGCGCCCCCGCGATGCCCGCCTGGCTCAATGGCTGAGGCGCGGCGGAAGCGGCGGTCGGGTGGCTCTGCGCGATCCACCACCGCCGAGCCCGATGGGGCTGGGCCGGGCGACCGGCCCATGACCCCGGACGAATGGCAAGCGCATGTGACGCGCGCCGCCGCGCTGGAGATCGGAACATGGCTCGAGGCCCGAGGAAGACTGCACCAACCCATCGCAAGCCTCACCCTCGGCGACCTCGAGGCCATGGCAAGCAACGCGATCTCGCGCTGGATCGTGATGCAGACCGAGAAGCTTCAGCGGGCGGGTTGGCCGCCCGAGGACCCGATCGCGAATTTCCTACTGGGGTAGCGCTTTGCGCCGTCTGCGCGCGGGAGGCTCGTGGCTTCGGCTACGTCCACCGCCTCCAGCACGACCGCTATCCCTATCACCGCTTCTGCTCGCTCCGCTGTCAGGACGTGGGCAGCGCAATCGCCCAAAGGATGAATGGCATGATCGACAAGACCGCCCGCGAGGCACAGGCGATCCGCGACGCGCGGACGCTCTTTGCCGAAGCGTTGACCGACCTCGGGCTCATGGAGCCCTTCTTCCATCGCACCGCCGCCGATATCGACCGGCTGATCGAGGCGGCTGTCACCGGCTATGTCGACAGCATGCTGGCGCAGGGCGCACGCAAGGAGCGGACCGGCACGGCCCATGACGATCCGATTCCGTTCTGAGGGGGCCGTCATGATCGATCTGAACGACGAGACCGCTCCCTGGACCGACCTTCTCGCCGCAGCGACAGCGAACGCCATCACCGACTTCGAGGTCGAGTTCTGCGAGAGCCTGCGCCAGAAGCTGGAGACATTCGGCGCGCGCGCCCAGCTGACCGAGGCCCAGCATCACAAGCTGACCTGCATCGCGCAGGCGGGCGGGTTCTGGGAGCGCGACCAATGATCGACCTGAACCATGGCTCTGGTTGCCTCTATGGCCAGGACGCGCCGCGTCCGCCGATCGCCACTGCCGTCTCATCCGCCATCGACACCGCCCTGACGGCGCGCAATCGCGCCGAGCGCCCCCGCACCTATGTCAGTTCGTCGGGGCTCGGGCGCGACTGCTTGCGCCAGATCCAGTACGACTTTCTCGCGATCCCCAAAGATGCGGGCCAGGAGTTCGAACCGCGCATCCTGCGGATATTCGAGGCTGGACACCGGGCCGAGGACATTGTCGCGGGCTGGTTCCGGATCGCAGGGTTCGACCTGCGCACCGCACGCCCTGATGGCCGCCAGTTCGGCTTCGCGGCCATGGCGGGCCGGTTCAAGGGGCATATCGACGGCTGCTTCGTTTCAGGCCCCGTGGTGATGGATTATCCCGCGCTCTGGGAGAACAAGGCGCTCGGCGCGTCGAGCTGGAAGGATGTGGTCAAGCGTGGCGTCAGCATCGCGCGACCCGTCTACGCCGCCCAGATCGCGCTCTATCAGGCCTATATGGACCTGCCCAACCCGGCGCTCTTCACCGCGCTGAACCGCGACACGATGGAATTGCACACGGAACTGGTGCCCTTCGATGCCCGCTTGGCGCAGGAAATGTCGGATCGAGCGATCACGGTCGTGCAAGCATCAGAGGCGGCCGAATGGTTGCCCCGGACGGCGACCGAACCCACGGCTGTCGTCTGCCGGGGTGGCATGGCCGGAGGCAAATGGCACGCGCCCTGCGCATGGGCGGCTAGGTGCTGGGGTGAGCGGCGTCCCGGAAACGCTCCAGTGGAGCGTTTCAGCCGCGAACGGGCGGAGCCCAGGCGATGATCCCCGACGCCTATGATCTCAAACGCATCATCCGTACCCATCGCGCGCGCTTCTGGCTGCCGGACCTGCTCGAAGGGTTCGAGTTTGCACCGGTCTGGCGCTTCGCCGATCAGGCGCAGTTCGATTCCGACGTCGTCGATGCACTGGCCCGCCGCTTGGCGGCCGGTCCGCAACGGTTGCCACACCCCGAGACGATTTTTGAGTTGGCCGACCGCAGTCGGACCATCCGCAGCCAGATCGTCTATGCCCGGCAGCGCGAAGACGGCATTGAGGCGGTCTGGCTCGCCCTTTGGCGCAGCCCCAGACGTTGGACCGATATCCATGCCCATGTCCGGATCGCCGATGGCGGCGTCGCGGAATTCGCCACCAATCCGGCGCTCCGCGATGCAGGACTGGCGGAACAAAGCGGTCAGGCGGCGGCCGCCATCGTCTGGCGTGGGCTCGCGATCCTCGCATCCGCTGCAAGGATCGGCGAACGGCAGATCGCCCCAATCAGGCGCAAACCCTTCGCGCGGGATGGCGTGCGCGGCTGGACCTGGCATCAGGTCGCCATCGATCCGGCCCGGCTTCGCGCCGCATCCGAACCGCTCGGCGGCAGTCATGCCAGCCCGCGCTGGCACCTGCGTCGAGGACATTGGCGCCAGTTGCCGGACGGTCGGCGCATCTTCGTGCGCCAATGTGAAGTGGGCGATCCCGCGCGCGGCGGGGTGGTGAAGGATTATGCGGTGGAGGCGCGGCAGGCATGACGGAATTCACCCCATCGGCAGCGCAGGCCGCCGCCATCGCCGAGGTCCGCGACTGGTTCGAGAACCGCACGGACACGCAACAGGTGTTCCGGCTCTTTGGCTATGCCGGATCGGGCAAGAGCACGGTGCTGAAGTTCGCGCTCGATGAGCTTGGCTTGTCGCCCCACCGCGGCGCGAAGGACGGCACCTGCGTGCCGGGTGTGGTTACCGCCACCTTCACCGGCAAGGCGGCGCTGGTGCTGACCCGCAAAGGCACGCCTGCGCGCACCATCCACAGCCTGATCTATTCTGTGATCGAGGCCACGGAAGCGGAAATCGAGGCCGCAGCGCAGAAGGTCCGCGAGGCCGAGACTGCCGCGCGGCGGCTGACCGGCTTTGACCGCACCACGGCCGAGGCCGCGATCGAGGCCATGCGGCAGGCGCTCTCGGCGATGAAGCATCCCCGTTTCGCCCTGAACCCGCAGAGCGATGCCGCGGATGCAAGGCTGATCGTCCTCGACGAGGTGTCGATGGTGGGCGAGGAAATGGCGCGCGATCTGATGAGCTTTGGCAAGCCGATCCTCGTTCTGGGCGATCCGGGTCAGTTGCCGCCCATCAAGGGCGAAGGCGCCTTCACCCGCGATGCGCCTGACGTAATGCTGACCGAGATCCACCGTCAGGCGACTGAGAGCGCGATCATCCGTCTCGCCACCATGGCGCGAATGGGCGAGCCCATCGGTTTTGGCACCTACGACACCCATGTCGCCAAGATGCGCAAGGGCGACATTTCGCCGGAACAGGCGCTGCGCGGCGGGCAGTTGATCTGCGGGCTGAACGCGACACGGTTGCAGATCAACAATGCGATGCGCGCGGCGGCTGGCCTTGGCGGGACGTATTTGCCCACTGGCGCGGCGGAAAAGATCATCTGCCTCAAGAACGACAATTCACTCGGGCTTATCAACGGCATGTTCCTGACCCTCGAGGATATCGTCGACGAGGGCAGCCTCTATTTCTCTGCCGTGGTGCATGACGAGGACGGGCGCCGGGTATCCCCCTTCGACAGCGACGGACGCCCCGGGCGGCTGCGCATCTACAAGGGGCATTTCGAGGATCACGTCTCCTACGACGCCAAGCGCCATGACCGCGATTGGCGGGAAAAGCGCAAGCTGACCGAGGCGACCTACGGCTGGGCGATCACCGCCCACAAGGCGCAAGGGTCGCAGTGGGAGAACGTGATCGTCTGGGATGACGGGCTGGGACGCAGCGAGATCGACCGCCGTCGCTGGCTCTATACCGCCATCACCCGCGCTGAGCGCGGGCTCGTCCTTCTGGCCTGAGGGGGCGCGATGATCGATCTCAACGATGTCGGCACGCCGAAAGCACGCCACGATCTGGCGGCCGTAAAGGACCGGCTGGCGGCGACAGCTGGCGACTGGCTCCCCGGCATCTTTCCGGAGGCGCGGCTTGCGCGCGACCGTCGCTCCTTGCGCTGTGCCGACCTGTCCGGCCGCCCGCCGCGCAAGGAAGGGTCCTGCACGATCCATCTCGACGGGCCCTATGCCGGCTGGGGGTTCGACTATGCCACCGGCGAAAGCGCAGGGCCCATCGACCTGATCGCGCAGGCAACCGGGCTCTGCGATGGCGCGCTCTTCGACGAGGCGGCGCGGATTGCCGGAATGGATCATCCCGCGCCCCGAAACGCGCCACGCGGGAAGCCCGATCATACCGGCGAGATTGCCCGGCTGGTCGATGGCGCAAAGCCGCTCGCTGGCACCCCCGGCGAAACCTACCTCCGCACCCGCGGCCTTGCTGATCCGGGATGCCCGGATCTGCTGTTCCACCCCGACCTGCCGGATTTCGACACGCGACGCGGTTGGCCGGGGCTGATCGCATTGCCACGCCTGGTGGATGGCACTCGCGCGCAGGGTATTCACCGGACTTTCCTGCTCGACGACGGCAGTGCCAAGGCGCCTGCCGGAAAGAAGATGCTGGGTTCGGTGGCCGAAGCGGCCGTGCGGTTGTTCGCCATGCCTGCGGACGGCCATCTCGGCATCGCTGAAGGCATCGAGACCGCCCTGGCAGCGCATGCCCTGTTCGGCACCGCCGTATGGGCGGCGCTCTCCGCCGAGGGGCTCGCGCGGTTTCAGTGGCCGACGGGCACGACACGGGTCACGATCTACGCCGATGCTGGCGATGCCGGTCGTCAGGCCGCTGCGACCCTGTCGGATCGCCTGAACCGGGCCGACATTCCGAACGAAATCGTGGTCCCGCTCCATGGCGACGATTTCAACGACGATCTGATGCGCGGGGCGCGTGCGGCCGACTATAGCCGGGATATTTCGGCAGACGAGCCGGTCGGTATTGAGGCCATGACGACAGCGGCAGCTCCGACGCCTGGCGATCCGGACGTTCTGATTGCCGCCGCCGAGGCGCTGACCAACCCGCCCGAACTCGCCGCACTCTCCAGCCTTCTCGGCCGCCTTGCGCTTGCCCGGCTCGATCCGCTGCCCGAACGCCAGATCCTTGCCCGGATCAAGACTGCGACCGGCATCTCCATGTCCATCCTCGACAAGCAATTGACGGAACTGCGCCGCCGCGTGCATGCGACGGGCGATCCGCAGGGCAGGATTGCGCGTCCCGCCTGGTTTGGGCGGCTGTGTCAGGATCTGTCCGGCACGCCCGAGCGCAACGAGGCCAATGTGATCATCGCCCTGTCCTCGGATCCGGTCTTTGCCGGTCTCCTGGCCTTCGACGAGTTCGCCCAATCCATCGTGGTGCGCCAGCCGCTGCCTTGGGATGATCCGGCCATCCGCTTTCCGCGCCCCTGGAACGATGCCGACGATGTGCGCACGGCCGAGTGGCTGCAATTGCGCGGGCTGAACGTCGCCCCGATGGTTGTCGGCCGTGGTGTTGGCGCGGTGGCCCGCGACCTGCGCATCCATCCGGTTCGCGACTGGCTCGACACCTTGAAATGGGATGGCACGCCCCGGATCGAGACCTGGACCAGCACCTATCTCGGCGCAGCGCCGACCGCCTTCCATCACACCATCGGCGCGCTTTGGCTGATCTCGGCTGTGGCCCGGATCTACCGACCCGGCGTGAAGGCCGACCACATGCTGATCCTCGAAGGGCCGCAGGGCGCGCGCAAGTCGACAGCCATCAAGGTGCTGGCGGGTGAGGATTGGTTCACCGACGAGTTGCCCGAGCTTGGGTCCAAGGATGCTGCCATCCACATGCAGGGCGTCTGGATCGTGGAAATTGCCGAACTCGACGCCATCGGCCGCGCCGAGGTCTCGCGCATCAAGGCCTTCCTGACCCGCACCACAGACCGCTTCCGTCCGCCCTATGGCCGCTACACTGTCGAGGTTCCGCGCCAATGCGTCTTCGCGGGCACTGTGAACCCCGACACCTATCTGCGCGATGAAACCGGCAATCGCCGCTTCTGGCCGCTACGCTGTGGCACCATCGACATCGCCGCAATCGCCCGTGACCGGGATCAACTCTGGGCCGAAGCCGTCCACCGCTTCCGCGACGGCGCAATCTGGTGGATCGACGATCCGGCGATCCTTTCGGAAGCCGCCGCCGCGCAGGAGGCACGCTACCAGGCGGATGCCTGGGACGCGCGGATCGACCGCTGGTTGACCCACGACACCCGCAGCGTCAATCGCGGCCATGCGGGCTGGGATGATTGGCAGGATGAAGAGTTCGAACGTCCCGAGCCGATCCGCGATGTGTCGGTGGGCGAAATCCTCGAAGGCGCGCTCGGCATCGAGCCCGCGAAATGGACCAAGGGTGACCAGATGCGCGTGGGGGCCTGGCTGAAGTCGCGGGATTGGGAGCGATACCGCAGCGGCGCAGGCGCGACCCGCGAATGGCGCTACCGCAGGTCGCCGCGCGGCTGACATCGCGATGGCAGTGTCAGGCACCGAAGGGGCATCCATCCGGGTGCCCTTTTTCGTTTTGCCGCTGTCCCACTTCGCGGCCTGTCCCACTTCAAGCCCAAGGTGGGACAGAAAAAACCATTTAAAATCAATCCTGTCCCACCTGTCCCACTTGGACTGCCAACATCTCTCTTTCCCATATGGAGCACATACATCCCCCTCGACCTCATTCTTCCTCATGCGACGTAGGGAAAAAGGTGGGACAAGTGGGACAGGTGGGACACGCCTTGTTCTAAAAGGAAAATCTGGCGTCCCACTTTGATCGCCAAGTGGGACACCCCACGAGCAGGTGGGACAGAAGCATCGTCTGGCGCATTTTTCTTGTATGGGTGCGCGTGTCATGATTCTCTGCCCACGACCAAAGCCGAAGGCCCACGATTCAGGTGAGCCTTCAACATGACGCCGACCATCCAGACTGCGGATCTGCACCTCGAACAGGGGCGCCTTTCCACGTCCTGCATCCTTGCCCTCGACCTCGGGACAACGACAGGTTGGGCCTTGCGTGGCCATGACGGCCTGATCACCTCTGGCACGATGTCCTTTCGCCCCGGGCGGTTCGACGGCGGCGGTATGCGGTATCTTCGCTTCACCAACTGGCTGACCGAGGTCGACCGGCTATCGTGCCCCATCGCTGCGATCTGGTTCGAGGAAGTCCGCCGCCATGTCGGAACGGACGCTGCCCATGTCTATGGCGGGCTGATGGCCACGCTCACCGCATGGGCTGAACTCCGCGGCATCCCTTATGAGGGCGTTCCGGTTGGCACCATCAAGCGCCATGCCACCGGCAAGGGCAACGCCGACAAGCAGGCGATGATCGCGGCCGCGCGGGCGCGCGGGTTCAGTCCCGCCGATGACAACGAGGCGGATGCCATCGCCATCTTGCATTGGGCAATCGAAACGAACGGGGGTGTCGCGTGAGGTGGTATCCCCGAGGCTATGGTGGCACCCGCCGTGATCCAGATCGCGTCAAGCAGGAAGGCTGGCACGACCATGGCCTGCTGGCCGTCTCCATCGACGACCCCCGTCTCACTTGGCCCGAGCAAGAACTGGTCCGCCAGCTGGGTGAAAAACTCTACGGCCCGCGTGTCGAGCCAAGGGAGGTGGCCAATGGCTGAGTGGACGCCTGCCGTGGTCGAAGCGCGCCTTGAAAGCGCTGCCGATGTCTTCCGGTCGCTGCCCGAGGTCAAGCCGCAGGGCTACTTCAACGCCTGGCCAGAGTATTTCCACAGCTTCGCCGATCAGGTCGGTCAGGAACCCCGGATGCGACGGCCGAAGCCTGGCCCGCGCGACATCACCCAAGCCGACGACGCGCTGCTGTGGTTGCGCTGGCTCGACCCGGCCGACGCGCGCCTCTTGTGGCTGCGCGCGAACCGCAAGCCATGGAAGCCGATCTGCTGGGAATTGGGCATCAGCCGCGCCACCGCCAACCGGCGCTGGCAGTATGGCATCGCCGTCATTGTGTGGCGGTTGAACGGCAAGCGCGTGCCGACCAAGCGGTCGATGGACTTCGTGGTGGCGAAGGTGACGCCCTGAATCTGTCAAGAGCCGTCGCGTGGGCGAGACACTTTCAAGCGAGACACCAGACGCCAAGACAGATCGCGTCCAGGACGCTACAGATTCAATATACTCGGGAGAGGAGCGCGCAGGCACTGGCCGCGCCGCTGGCTTCCGGGGTCCAGCGAGGGGGCCAGTCGGGGTCCGAACTGCCAAGCCTTTGATATCTTGGTTCCTTCCTGGCGATATTCGTATGCTGGCGGGCGAAGCTCGGCATTTCGCCAGCGACAGGGCCAGATTTTTGGGAAGCCACCGGAGTCCAGCGTCCAGCCGCGACGCCAAGAAACCCTCGTGAATTCAAGCATCTGACCGGCCGCGCGGGGTGGATACCCCGCGGATGCCGGAGTCCAGCCGGAAGCCGGCGGACCCCATCGCGCCGGAGTCCAGCCCAGCGGATGCCGACCTATCATCGACAGGAACCTGCATGAACCTCGCCTTCGCCCCCGAGCGGATCGAGATGTGGCCGCTTGCGCGCCTCCAACCCTACGCGAAGAACGCGAAGGTGCACGGGCCCGACCAGGTCGCAAAAATCGCCGCCAGCATGGCCGAGTTCGGCTGGACCGTGCCCTGCCTCGTCGGCGATGACGGCGAACTGATAGCGGGCCATGGCCGGGTGCTGGCCGCGACGCAGCTCGGGCTGACCGAAGCGCCGGTGATCGTGCTCGGGCACCGGACGGTGCGCACGCCCTACATGCGCGAGATCATGGACCGGCTGTCGGCCGGCGACACGATGCAGCGGATCGTGTTCATGAAGGCCGCGCAGGTCGGGGCGACCGAGGCGGGCAACAACTGGATCGGCTTTGCGATCCACCAGGCACCGGGCCCGATGCTTGCGGTCCAGCCGACGGTGGAACTTGCCAAGCGCAACTCACGCCAGCGGATCGACCCGCTGATCGACGAGAGCCCCGAGCTGCGGGAGCGGGTCAAACCGGCCCGGTCGCGAGATGCGGGCAATACGATGCTGTCGAAGGAGTTCGCGGGTGGCATCCTGATCATGACCGGGGCCAATTCGGCGGTCGGGCTGCGGTCCACCCCGGCGCGGTACATCTTCCTCGACGAGGTCGATGCCTATCCCGCCTCGGCCGACGAGGAAGGCGATCCGGTCACGTTGGCCGAGGCACGGTCGCTGACCTTCGCCCATCGGCGCAAGGTGCTGCTGGTGTCGACGCCCACCATCCGGGGGCTGAGCCGGATCGAACGGGAATACGAGGTGAGCGACCAGCGCCGGTACTTCGTGCCGTGCCCGCATTGCGGCGCGATGCAATGGCTGAAGTTCGACCGGCTGCGCTGGCAGAAGGGTAAGCCGGAAACGGCGGAATATCACTTCGAGGGCTGCGACGCGGCAATCACGGAACACCACAAGACGGCGATGCTGGAAGGCGGCGAGTGGCGGGCGACCGCCACGGCCGCCGATCCGACCACGGTCGGGTATCACCTCTCGGCGCTCTATTCGCCGATCGGCTGGCTGAGCTGGGAGCGGATCGTTCGGGCATGGGACGCAGCTCAGGGGTCGGACGAGGCGATCAAGGCGTTCCGCAACACCATCCTAGGCGAGACATGGGTCGAGACCGGGAAAGCGCCCGACTGGCGGCAGCAGGAGACCAACAGCGCGCCATCCCCGCGAACAGGCACGGAAGCTGTTTCCGAGTCGGGATTTCCATTGATCGGGAAAATGGAAGCACTCGCCCATCCGCAGGGCCTTCGATGGGGGCCTCTGCAAATGTTGACCAGGTGTTGACAAGAATTTCAAAAGCAAAAACCCGACGGTTTAAGTCGGGCTCCAACATTTTGATATCGTTGATTTGTTTGGTGCGGGGGCGCGCTACCTACGAGACCGACACTCGATCCAAGCGGCCATCTGACCGACCGTATATAGCCGCCTGAAAGCACCTGAGGCGTCCGATCAATCGTGTTGAAATCTCCGCACGAAACGCGGAAATCCCAACATGACTTATACAGGATCGCAGTTGGCAAGCTGACTTGGATAGTGGTCTAGATGGGACGCCAGCCGAATACCCCATCTGAACAACCAGGCAGCATTGCGTTCATCAGGGCGGTTTGCAGCATCTGTCGCTGATCCGCCTCGGGGATAGCCAGCAAATCCGCAGGCCCGAAAATCGCACGATGGGTCACGAAACCGCTGAGAAGGCTAAGCGCGAAATGCGCCCGTCCCGGATCCGCATGGCCAAACGCCCTGCTTAGAGGCAGGGCTAGTGACGTGCCAAAGAATTGCGCAATGATCGCCCGCGCCTCGCTGCAGAGGCTGGACTGTGTCAGTAAATGAAGCGGCCTGACATCTTCTACCTTGCGCGGATCACGCAGGAAGGCCAGATCGCAGATCCGGTTGATCATGGTCGCGCCATCGGGGTCCCCTGCGGCGATGTCATCGAGGGGCGCAAGCGCCAGCAAGGCCTGACGGAATATCTCGGCCTTCGACCCGAAGGCGCGATGGACATAGGCCACATCGACCCCAGCCGCGGCGGCGATGTCGCGCAGGCTGGTGTCGGAATAGGGCATCCGCGCGAAAAGCAGCATCGCCGATGCAAGAATGCGTTCTTTCCCGGTTGCCTGCCCCGGCATGCGGTCGGTCGAGTTGGCTGAGTTGAGCGTCCTTGGCATGGGTGGCTTGTGTTCGTCCGGTGGCTTCGACGCGAAGAAACTGAAAATGCTGCCCCGGAGCAGAGGTGCGGCAAGGTGCAGCCCACACCGGGTCGTGTTGTTTAGCTGGTTTTTCAACAGCAAACAACCAGCAGCCGCTTTTGCGCGACAATACAGGTTTTTACCCTGTCATCGAGCGTTGACAACAGGGGAGCGTAGGGCGAAAACCGCATCGGGACATGCGCGAAGCATCCATCAGCACAGCAATCAGAGGCAGATCATGGCAAAGCCCGGCAGAAACACCATTATTCTGGGCGGCCTGGCCGTTGTCGCCGTGCTTGGCTGGCTGGCCTGGGACCGGCTGCAACCCGCCGGTCTGCCGGCGGGTTTTGCCAGCGCCAATGGCCGGATCGAGGCGACCGAGGTGGATATCGCGGCGCTCACCGGCGGCCGAATCGCCGAAATCACCGCTGCCGAAGGTGACATGGTCAGCGCAGGCGATGTGCTGGTGCAGATGGACGTGGTGCAGCTGAACGCACAAAAACGTCAGGCCGAAGCGCAGCTTGCCCGCGCCGAAATCGGCGTCGAGACAGCAAGGGCGCTGGTCGCTCAGGCCGAGGCACAAGAGCGCGCGGCCCGGGCCGCGGTTGATCAGGCAGGCTCGGTTGCCGATGCCGCGTCGCGCAGGCTTGAACGCTCTGAGCAGCTTGCAAAGACCAGTGCGATCTCGCAGCAGGTGCTGGATGATGACCGCGCCCGGGACGCCCAGGCCCGCGCCGGTGTGGCCTCGGCCGAAGCCAGCCATGCGGCAGCGCTGGCGGGGGTCAGCAGCGCGCAGGCGCAGGTGGTCGATGCAAGTGCGGCCGTCGAGGCGGCAAAGGCGTCGATTGATGCGATCCAGGCCTCTCTGGACGACGCCACGCTGAAAGCGCCGCGCACGGGCCGGATCCAGTATCGCATCGCACAAGAGGGCGAGATTGTCGGCTCTGGCGGGCGGATCCTCAGCCTTGTCGATCTGGGCGATGTCTATATGACGGTTTTTCTGCCGACATCGCAGGTCGGCCGGGTGCAGGTCGGATCAGAGGTGCGCCTTGTCATGGATGCGGCGCGGGAATTCGTGATCCCGGCCACGGTTTCCTATGTTGCCGATGTGGCGCAGTTCACGCCAAAGACGGTCGAGACCGCCGATGAGCGCGAAAAGCTGATGTTCCGCGTCCGTGCCCGCATCGACCCCGAGCTGCTGTCGCGGCATATCGAATATGTCAAAACCGGCCTGCCGGGCATGGCCTATCTGCGGCTTGATCCGGATGCCGCCTGGCCTGACTTTCTTTCCAATGTCGCGAAATGACCGGCTCAGTTGCCGGGGTCTCCGGCCTGACGCTGCGCTATGGCAAGGTCACGGCGCTTGACAATGTGACGCTGGAGATCCCTGAGGGGCGCATGGTCGGGCTGATCGGGCCAGACGGGGTCGGAAAGTCCAGCCTTCTGTCGCTGCTGGCCGGGGCACGTGTGATCCAGCAGGGCAAGGTCGAGGTTCTGGGCGGCGATATGCGCGATGTGGCGCATCGCAACCGCGTCTGCCCCCGCACCGCCTATATGCCGCAGGGTCTGGGCAAGAACCTCTACCCGACGCTTTCGGTCGAAGAGAACCTTGATTTCTTCGGCTCGCTTTTCGGTCATGACAAGGCCGAACGCGAGCGGCGGATTACCGATCTGCTGGCTGCGACCGGCATGACGCCGTTCCGGTCGCGCCCGGCGTCAAAGCTGTCGGGCGGCATGAAGCAAAAGCTGGGTCTGTGCTGCGCGCTGATCCATGATCCCGATTTCCTGATTCTTGACGAGCCGACCACCGGCGTCGATCCGCTGTCGCGCCGCCAGTTCTGGGATCTGATCGACCGCATCCGCGCGACACGGCCGGGGATGAGCGTGATCACCGCCACCGCCTATATGGAAGAGGCCGCGCGCTTCGACTGGCTGGTTGCGATGAATGCGGGCCGGGTGCTGGCCACCGGCACCACCAACGATCTGCTGTCGCGGACCGGGGCCGACACGCTTGATGCAGCCTTCATCGCGCTTTTGCCCGAAGAAGACCGGGGCGAAGACAGTGCCGTGGTGATCCCGCCGCGGACCACCGATGACAGCGATATCGCCATCGAGGCCGAGGGGCTGACGCAGCGCTTTGGCGATTTCGTGGCGGTCGATAATGTTTCCTTCCGCATCCCTAGGGGTGAGATTTTCGGCTTTCTGGGTTCGAACGGCTGCGGCAAGACGACGACGATGAAGATGCTCACCGGGCTTCTGGAGCCGAGTGAGGGCCGGGCAAAGCTTTTCGGCCATGAGGTCGATGCAAGCGATCTGTCGGTGCGCCGCCGGGTCGGGTTCATGTCGCAGGCCTTCTCGCTCTATTCCGAGCTGACGGTGCGTCAGAACCTTGATCTGCACGCGCGGCTTTTCGATATGGCGGCCGAGAAGATCCCCGCCAGGGTTGACGAGATGATCGCCCGGTTCGATCTGGGCGACGTGACCGACAGCCTGCCCGAGGCGTTGCCGCTGGGTATCCGCCAGCGGCTTTCGCTGGCGGTGGCGATGATCCATGCGCCCGAGATCCTGATCCTTGACGAGCCGACCTCGGGGGTGGACCCGGTGGCGCGCAACGGCTTCTGGCGCATTCTGGCGGAACTATCGCGCAAGGATGGCGTGACGATCTTTGTCTCGACCCATTTCATGAACGAGGCGGAATGGTGCGACCGCATCAGCCTGATGCATGCGGGCAAGGTGCTGGTCTCGGACACCGCCGAGGGGATCACGAAAGCCAAAGGTTGCGCCACGCTGGAAGACGCGTTCATCGCCTATCTTGAAGAGGCGATTGGCGAGACGGCACCCGCCCCCGCCGCTGCGCCCGAGGCCGCGCCCGAGGCCCCCGCAGCCGGGGTGACCCATCACGCGCAGCAATCCGGCTTCAGCCTGCGGCGACTGCTTAGCTATTCGCAGCTGGAAAGCCTGCAATTGCAGCGCGATCCGATCCGGCTGACCATGGCGTTGGTCGGCAGCCTTCTTCTGATGATCGTGGTGGGGCTGGGCATCAACATGGATGTCGAGGATCTGACCTTCGCCGCCCTTGACCGCGACCAGACCACCACCAGCCGCAATTATATCGCCGATATTGCGGGATCGCGCTATTTCATCGAACAGCCGGCCCTGACAAGTTACGACGAGATCGACGCAAGAATGCGCTCGGGCGAGCTGGCGCTGGCGATCGAGATCCCGCCCGGCTTTGCCGCCGATATCGCGGCAGGCAGGGATGTGCAGGTCGGGGCCTGGTTCGACGGCGCCAACCCCAGCCGCGCCAATACGGTGCAGGGCTATGTGCAGGGCATGCATGCCGACTGGATCACACGTCAGGCGCGTCAGCTTTACGGTGACAAGGCGAGCGGCGGCAGTTTCGAACTGGTGACCCGATACCGCTACAACCCCGACGTGCGCAGCCTGAATGCGATGGTGCCGGCGATCATCCCGCTGCTTTTGCTGATGATCCCGGCGATCCTGACCACGCTTTCGGTCGCGCGTGAACGCGAACTGGGCTCGATCATCAATTTCTACGTCACGCCGGTGACGCGGCTGGAATTTCTGCTTGGCAAACAGCTGCCCTATATCGCGCTGGCCATGCTGAATTTCTTCCTGATGATGGCCATGGCGGTCACATTCTTCGCAGTGCCCTTCAACGGCAGTTTTCTGGGCTTTACCCTTTCGGCGCTGATCTATGTCACCGCGACCACGGCGCTTGGTTTTCTGGTGTCGGTCTTCATCGCAAGTCAGGTCGCGGCGCTGTTCGCGACCGCCATGCTGACGATGATCCCGGCGGTCAGCTATTCGGGTTTGATCTACCCGGTCTCTTCGCTGTCGGGTTTTGGCCGGGTTCTGGGCGAGATCTACCCCTCGACCTGGTTTATCACCGCCGCGCGGGGGGCTTTCTCCAAGGCCTTCGGAATGGCGGAACTGGCCGGGCCGATGCTGGCCATGGGCATCGCCATTCCGGTGATTATCGGGCTGGCGGCGGCCTTCCTGGAAAAACAGGCGAAGTGAGGGGCGGATGAACCTGCGCAACACCTTCAATCTGGGCGTCAAGGAATTGCGCGGGCTCTGGCGCGATCCGGTGATGCTGGTGCTGATCGTCTATTCCTTTTCGCTCTCGATCTGGACCTCTGCGAACGTCTCGCCCGAGGCGCTGACGAATGCCGCGATCTCGATCGTGGATGAGGATCAGTCGCATCTCTCCGCCCGCATCACCTCGGCCTTTTATCCGCCCTATTTTGTCGAGCCGCAGATGACCACGACGGCCGAGATGGATCGGCGGATGGATCAGGGGCTGGATACTTTTGCGCTGAACATCCCACCGGATTTCGCGCGCGATGTGCTGGCCGGAAAAAACCCGGCGATCCAGCTGAATATCGACGCGACAAGGATGAGCCAGGCCTTCACCGGCGGCGGCTATATCCAGCAGATCGTGTCCTCCGAGGTTTCGGAATATGTGGCGGGCTACCGGGCCGAGACCGCGCTGCCGGTCGATCTGGCGCTCCGCGCGCGGTATAATCCCTCGCTGGATCCGAAGTGGTTCGGCGCGATTTCCGCCGTGATCCGGTCGATCACCATGCTGTCGCTGGTGCTGACCGGCGCGGCGCTGATCCGCGAAAAGGAACATGGCACGGTCGAGCACCTGCTGGTCATGCCCGTCACCACGACCGAGATCATGTTTTCCAAGATCTGGTCGATGGGGCTGGTGGTGCTGCTGGGGTCGATCTTTTCGCTAAGTGTTGTGGTGCAGGCGCTGATGGCGGTTCCGGTGCAGGGCTCGGTCGTGCTGTTTCTTGCGGGCGCGGTGCTGATGGTTTTCGCCATGACGGGGCTTGGAATTTTCCTTGCCACCATCGCCGGGTCGATGCCGCAATTCGCGCTTTTGCTGATGATGGCGCTTTTGCCGCTGCAGGTGCTGTCAGGCGCGATGACGCCGCGGGAATCCATGCCAGAGATCATCCAGACCATCATGCTTGCAGCCCCCAACACGCATTTCATCATCCTCTCGCAGGGCATCTTGTTCCGAGGTGCGGGGCTTGACGTGGTCTGGCCCCAGTTCGCGGCGCTGGCGGCGATCGGGGTGGCGCTGTTCTGGGTGGCACTGATACGATTCAAGAAATTCCTGCGGTAAGGCATATGTTGGGCCGCCTGCTTCTGATCCTGACGCTTGCGCTTGCAGGCTGCGCTGCGCGTCCGGGGCCGGAAGTTCTGGCCCCCGATGCCGGTGCCCTGCCCGAGGG
This sequence comes from Rhodobacter capsulatus, assembly GCF_052363175.1. Taxonomy (GTDB): domain Bacteria; phylum Pseudomonadota; class Alphaproteobacteria; order Rhodobacterales; family Rhodobacteraceae; genus Rhodobacter; species Rhodobacter capsulatus_D. Next base: position 3,602,086 of record NZ_CP198946.1, on the reverse strand, counting down.
CGCCCGCCTTGTCCGGGTGCTGACCATGACCACCCGCGCGCCCGAGGCAAATCTGCCGGGGGCCTTTGGCGACTCTCGCTCCATCCGGCCAAGCTGGCTGGAATACGAGGTCTCGGTGCCGCCTGGCCATCGGCCGGGAAAGATTGAATGGCCGGATCGCAATGGCAGCAGCGCCGACCGGAATTTCGTGATGCGCAGCCGGCAGACGCTTAGCCGTGACGCCTTTGCAAAGCGTCTCTCGCGCGAGGGGGTCGGGCTTTATGTCCACGGCTTCAACACCCGCTTTCATGAGGCCTTGTTCCGTACCGCGCAGCTTTCGGTCGATGCGCATATCGAGGAAAAGCCCGTCCTTTTTACATGGCCCTCGGCAGGCTATCCGGGCGCCTATCTGGCTGATCGTGACGCGTCTGACTTTTCCCGCGCGGCGCTTGCCGATCTGCTGCGGCTTTTGACAAAGGGTCGGTCCGCTTCCGACGCGGTGCCGGTGCTGGCTCACAGCATGGGCGCGCGGCTGACGATGGAGACGCTGGTGCAACTGCGTCTTGCCGGGCGGGACGATGTGCTGGACCGGATCGAGGTCATCCTTGCCGCCCCGGATATTGATATCGATCTTTTCCGCGCCCAGATGGTCAGCCTTGGGCCGATGAAGCATCCCATCACGGTGCTCGTCTCCTCGGACGATCTGGCGCTGAAACTGTCGTCGCGGCTTTCGGCACGTCGGATACGGCTTGGGCTTGTCGATGTGCGTGATCCGGCGGTCCAGCGCCTGGCGGTCGCGACCGGAATACGGATCGTGGATATTACCGATATTCCGACCGATGATCCCGCCCACAGCCGCTATGTCGGCCTGCTTTCCGGCGAGGCCGGGGCTGTGGTTGAAAACACCCTTTTCGGTGAGGTACGCTTGGCTGGGGCCTTTGTCTTCAATCAGGTCGGCGGTGTCTTCACTGGCATCGGTGATGTGCTGGCGGATTGAGGCCGCGGCCTTGGCCCGGCGTTGGTGCCAGCGGCATTGGCCGGGTCATGGCCTCGACGTCGCGCCGTTTTGCCGGTAATCGTCCATGATGATCAGGGCAGGGACAGGGGATTCCGTGTCCGCCGCCGGACGCCGATGCTTTGCCTGTTCAGTCCGGGGGCGGCTGTTTCGGCGGTTTGACGGCGCTTTACGACATGTCGTCGGCATCGGGCCTTGGGCGCAATGCCTATGTTCAAGAAAAATCTTGAACTCTTTGATTTCGATCAACACTCGTTGATAGTTCTGTGCTAACTTCCGCCGGTAAATTGGAGACGCGACATGGCCCTTACTCCCAAATCAGATGGCTCGGGTGCAACCGGCGATGAAAGCCTTGGCATCGAGGCTTTTCAGGCCGTTGACCGCATACGAGAGGCGCTCTCGGGACAGCTCAGCGGCGGGGTCTCGCCCGGCTCGCTGATGATGGCCTATGTCGACTGGGCCTTTCATCTGGCGCAGGCACCGGGCAAGCAGATGGAACTGGGCGTCAAGGCGGGCCGCAAATGGCAGCGTCTCATGGCGCATCTGATGGCCTCGGCGATGGATCCGCAGGCCGCGCCGGTCATCACGCCCTTGCCGGGCGACCGCCGTTTCGCCGGTGAAGCCTGGGCGAAACCGCCCTTCAGCTGGATGTCGCAGGCTTTCCTGCTGCAGCAGCAATGGCTGCATAACGTCACCCATGAGGTTCCGGGCGTGACGAAGCACCACGAGGATGTGGTGTCTTTTGCCGCGAAACAGATCCTTGATGTCTGTGCGCCTTCGAACAACCCTTTTACCAATCCCGAGGTTGTGGCACGGACCTGGGCTACCGGAGGCATGAACCTTGTGAAGGGCTGGCAGAACTGGCTGCAGGACGTCGTCCGCCAGATCCGGCAGGAGCCGCCAGAGGGTGTCGAGGCCTTTACACCGGGTCGCGATGTGGCGGTGACGCCGGGCAAGGTAATCTTCCGCAACCACCTGATCGAACTGATCCAGTATACGCCCACGACAGAAACCGTGCACCCCGAGCCGGTGCTGATCGTTCCGGCCTGGATCATGAAATACTATATCCTCGACCTCAGCCCGGAGAATTCACTGATCCGCTGGCTGGTGGCGCAGGGCCACACGGTTTTCGCCATTTCCTGGCGCAATCCGGGTGCAGAGGATCGTGATCTGACGCTGGAGGATTATCGCCGGCTGGGCGTGATGGCCGCGTTGGATGAGATCACCCGTCTAATGCCCGATCAGAAAATCCACGCCACCGGCTATTGTCTGGGTGGCACTTTGCTGTCGATCGCGGCGGCTGCCATGGCGGGGAAGGGGGACGCGCGTCTCGCCTCGCTGACGCTGCTTGCCGCGCAGGTCGATTTCGCCGAACCGGGCGAGCTTGCGTTGTTCATCGACCCAAGCCAGCTGCATCTTCTTGAAAGCATGATGTGGAACCGCGGCTATCTCTCTGCCGATCAGATGGCGGGGGCGTTTCAGCTTTTGCGCTCGAATGACCTCATCTGGTCCCGGATGGTGCGCGATTACATGATGGGCGAGCGGACGGCGATGAATGATCTCATGGCCTGGAATGCCGACAGCACCCGGATGCCCTATCGGATGCATGCCGAATATCTGCGCAGGCTTTATCTGAATAATGAGCTTTCTTCGGGACGCTTCACCGCCGGGGGCAAGACAGTTCTGTTGCAGAACATCCGGGTGCCGATCTTTGCCGTCGGGACCGAGCGCGATCATGTCGCACCCTGGAAGTCGGTCTACAAAATCCACCAGTTCACCGATTGCGAGGTGACTTTCGCGCTGACGTCGGGCGGGCATAATGCGGGGATCGTCTCTCCTCCCGGTCACCCGCGCCGCCGCTACCGGCTGGCGACCCGCGCCCATGACGACGCGCTTTTGCCGCCCGAGACCTGGGTCGAGGCCAATCCTGCAACCGAGGGTTCGTGGTGGACGCCCTGGCAGGCCTGGCTTGCCGCGCGTTCGGGTGCCCCCGCCGCGCCGCCCGCAATGGGCAACGCGCTGGCAGATGCGCCCGGCACATATGTTTTCCAGAGGTGACAAGATGACCGGCACTCTGACCAACTATCTGTTTCACCAGATGAAAATCGGCGACCGCGCCAGTCTTGTCCGCCACGTCGGTCCCAAGGATATTGAATTGTTCGCCGCTGTTTCCGGCGACGCCAACCCCGCGCATCTGGATGCCGGTTTCGCCGCCCATGGGCCGTTTGGCCATGTCGTGGTGCACGGCATGTGGACTGCGGCGCTGATTTCGGCGGTGCTGGGCACCCGCCTGCCGGGGCCGGGGACGATCTATCTCGACCAGCAGATCCGCTTTAACAAGCCGGTTTCGCCAGGCGATACCATCACCGCCGAAGTTGAAGTGGCCGAGCTGATCGAGGGCAAGAACCGTGTCCGCCTGACGACCACCGCCCGCAATCAGCGGGGCGAGGTGGTGCTTTCGGGCGAGGCGCTGGTGCTGGCCCCGGTCGAGCAGGTGACCTGGGTGCCGGGTGACCTTCCCGAGGCGGCGGTCTTGCCGAAGGGGCGCTGGCAGGGCTTTGTCGAAGAGGCCCGCGCATTGCCCCCGGTGCGGGCGGCGGTGGTGCATCCCTGTTCGAAATCCGCGATCCTTGGCGCGATCGAGGTGCGCGACGAAGGCCTGCTTGACCCGATCCTGATCGGTCCCGGCGCAAAGATTCGCGCGGCGGCCGCCGAGGCCGGGGTCTCGCTTGACGGCTTCCGGATCGAGGAGACAGAGCACAGCCATGCAGCGGCGGCGCGGGCGGTGGAACTGGCGGCCTGTGGCAACGTCCAGGTGCTGGTCAAGGGCAGCCTGCATTCCGATGAACTGCTTGCGGCGGTGGTTTCGAAAAGCGGCGGCCTGCGCACCGAACGCCGGATCAGCCATGTCTATGCGATGGATGTGCCCGCCTATCGCAAGCCGGTGATCGTCACCGATGCCGCGATCAATATCGCACCGACATTGGAGCATAAGCGCGACATCTGCCAGAATGCCGTCGATCTGATGCGGCTTCTGGGGCGCGATCAGCCGAAGGTCGCGGTGCTGGCGGCGGTCGAGACGGTGAACGCGACGATGCCCGCCACGCTGGATGCCGCCGCGCTGACGGTGATGGCGGCTCGAGGCCAGATCACGGGCGCGCTGGTTGACGGGCCGCTGGCCTTCGACAATGCGATCAGCCCCGAGGCGGTGGCGACGAAGGGCATCGTCTCGCAGGTGGCGGGCGAGGCCGATATTCTTCTGGTGCCGGATCTCGAGGCCGGGAACATGCTTGCCAAACAGCTGATCTATTTCGCGGGCGCCACGGCCGCGGGGCTGGTTCTGGGCGCACGGGTGCCAATCGTTCTGACAAGCCGGGCGGATCCTTTATCGGCCCGCATCGCCTCGGCTGCGCTGGCCAAGCTGGTCGCGGTCCGCAAAGCGGAGGGGAAGGCGTGACCCGCGATCTGATCCTGACATTCAACACCGGATCCTCGACTATCAAGCTGGGGTTTTACGCACTGGAGGCCGCCGCGCCGCGCCCGCTGGCGTCGGGCGTGATCGATTTCCGCGATGAGCCTTTCGAAGTGCGCCTGACGCGCGAGGGCAAGACCTTTTCAGGCCCGATCACAGCGGATCCCGGCGATCTGACAGCCGTGCTGAACCAGGCTTTTGCCTGGCTGGCCGGGCATTTCAATCTTTCGCGCCTTGCGGTGATCGGCCATCGGGTTGTGCATGGCGGCGATGTCTTCACAGGACCAGCCCGGATCACCGATCAGGTGATCGCGCAGATCGACGCGCTGGCGCGGCTTGCGCCGCTGCATCAGCCGCAAAGCCTTGCGCTGATCCGGGCGATGCGGGGGCTTTACCCCGATGTGCCACAGACAGCCTCTTTCGACACGGCGTTTCATGCCACCAACCCGCCCCTGATCCGCCGCTTTGCCCTGCCGCGCGCGCTTTATGATCAGGGGATCAAGCGCTATGGCTTTCATGGTCTCTCCTACCGCTATATCGCCGGGCAACTGGGCGATCTGGCCACCGATGCAAAGGTGGTCGCCGCACATCTGGGCAGCGGCGCAAGCCTTTGTGCGATCCGGGGCGGCAAGAGCATCGACAGCTCGATGGGGTTTTCGACGCTGGACGGCATCCCGATGGCGACGCGTTCGGGTGCGCTGGACCCCGGCGTGATCCTGCATCTGATGGGCGAAATGGGGCAAAGCCTGAAACAGGTCGAGACCATGCTCTATCGTGAAAGCGGCCTTCTGGGCGTGTCGGGTTTCGAGGCTGACAGCCGCGAGCTGATGGCCAGCACGCGCCCAGAGGCTGCCGAGGCGATCGACCTCTTTTGCCTGCGCATCGCGGGCGAGGTGGCACGGTTGGCGACCAGCATGGGCGGGATCGATGCGCTGGTCTTCACGGCAGGAATCGGCGAGCATCAGCCCGGTATCCGCGCCCGTGTCGCCGCGCGGCTGGCCTGGCTTGGGGCAGAGCTTGACCCCGATGCCAATGAAGCAGGGTCGCGCAGGATCAGCACCGCCGCCAGCCGGGTGCAGCTTCTTGTCATTCCGACCGATGAGGAAAGCATCATCGCCCAGGAGGCCGTCAGCGAAGAGGCAGCGACATGATTGATCTGAAAGGCAAACGCGGCCTCGTGGTTGGCGTGGCGAATGAGGCCAGCATCGCCGCCGGTTGCGCCAGGGCCTTTCGCGCGGCGGGGGCAGAGCTGGCGCTGACCTTTCTTAATGAAAAGGCCCGGCCATGGGTCGAACCCGTGGCGCAGGAAGTGGGTGCGCCGCTGTTCCTTCCTTGCGATGTGCGTGAACCCGGCCAGTTGGAAGCCGTGTTTGACCGCATTACCGCTGAATGGGGGCGGCTTGATTTTCTGCTTCATGCCATCGCCTTCGCCCCGCGCGAGGATCTGCACACCAGCGTTGTCAACGCTTCGGCCGAAGGTTTTGCGACGGCGATGGATATCTCTTGCCACTCCTTCCTGCGCATGGCGCGGCTGGCGCGGCCTTTGATGCAGGCGGGTGGTTCGCTGATCACGGTCAGCTTTTACGGCGCGGATCGGGTGGTCGAGAATTACAACCTCATGGGTCCGGTAAAGGCCGCGCTGGAGGCTTCGGTCCGCTATGCGGCGGCCGATCTGGCGGGCGAAGGGATTCGTGCCTTTTCGCTTTCAACCGGTCCGGTCAAGACCCGCGCCGCCTCGGGGATCGACCGGTTCGATGCGCTGATGGATAAGATTCGCGCCCGTACGCCTGCGGGAAAACTGGTAAGCATCGAAGAGATCGGTACGCTGGCGGCCTTTCTGGCAACCGAGGCCGCAAGTCCCATGAGCGGATCGGTGGTCTATGCCGATAACGGATTTCACACCACCGCCTGAGGCAGGCGCGGGGCCCCGCCCTTGACCGGAAGGCGGATCCGGGGCAAAGCGGAATCAACATCAGTTGACAGCATTCTGACAGGCGCCGCCGCGTGACCTTCTTTACGGTTCATCCCTTCCATTCCTTCAATCTTGCCGTGGTCTTGCTGATCGCGGGCAAGATCCTGACCCTGAACATTGATCTTCTGCGCCGCTATTCGATCCCCGAGCCGGTGGCGGGCGGCTTTCTCTGTATCGCGGTAACGGGGCTCCTCTGGGCGCTGTTCGATCTGAAGGTCTCATTCGAGGTGGGGATCCGTGATTTCCTGCTGCTGGTGTTCTTTGCCGGTATCGGGCTGAAATCCGATATCCGCACGCTGCTTGCGGGGGGCAGGCCGTTGGTGATCCTGTTGATCCTTGCGACCAGCTTCATCCTTTTGCAGAACTTCGCGGGGATGGGGCTGGCGAGGCTCTTTGGAATGGAGCCGAAGACCGGGCTGATGGTCGGCTCGGTTTCGCTGACCGGCGGCGTTGGCACCACGCTGGCCTGGGCACCGATATTCGCCGAAAAGCTGGGGATCACGAATGCGCTGGAACTGGGGGTCGCGGCCAATACTGTCGGGCTAATCGCGGCCTGTGTGATCGGCGGGCCGATTGCGGCGCTCCTGATCCGGCGGGGCGGGCTGAAGGCGGAAAACAAGCGCGATCTGGACATCGGCGTTCCGAATGAGGGGCGCGCGGTCCGGATGGATTACTTCTGCATCCTCTGGTCGATCCTGGCGCTGAATGTCACCGTGCTGATCGGGCTGGCGCTGCATGAGGCGATCACGGCGGCCAGCGTCACGCTTCCAGCCTTTGTCAGCTGCCTTGTCGCGGGGATCGTGCTGCGCAACCTTTTGCCGCTGGCCCCGAGGCGGTTAGTGCGGCGGATCTGGCCTGGGGTCGATGATGCGCTGGCGCTGATCTCGGATCTGTCACTCGGGCTTTTCCTGATCATGGCGCTGATGGGCCTGCAGGTCTGGGAGCTGAACGGCGTCCTTCTGTTCATTACCGCCGCCCTTGTGATGCAGATCCTGCTGACGGTCGGATTCACGATTTGGGTCGTGTTCCCCGCGATGGGGCGCGATTATGAGGCGGCGGTGATCTCGGCCGGGTTTGGCGGTATCACGCTCGGCTCAACCGCCACCGCCATCGCCAATATGACCGCCGTGGCGCAGCAACATGGCGCGGCGCACCGGGCCTTTGTGATCGTGCCGCTGGTCTGCGGCTTTTTCATCGATATCGTCAACGCGCTGATCATCTCGGCGCTGGTCGGCTAGGGTGTGTTGACGTTCACCGGAGTCGGATGACGGTTGCGGCGAGAGCAATGAAGGCGCTGAAACTTTCATCAGTCTTGCAGCAGCGCATGGCGATGCCTCTGTATTCCTTGAGCCTGCCGAAGAGGTTCTCGATCAGGTGCCGCCACTTGCAGGTTTCGCGGTCGAATTCGGCGGGGAAGCGGCGGTTGGACTTTGGCGGAATGACCGGCTCGATCCCTGCACCGGTTAGCGCCTCGCGCAGCCAATCGGCATCGAACGCCCGGTCGGCAAGAAGTTGGCCACACGTCAGGCCATCGATCAGCGCCCCTGTGCCGCGCAGATCATGGGCCTGTCCCGGCAGCAGCCGAAAGTCGGTCAGGTTGCCGACCGCATCGGCCAAAGCCATGATCTTGGTTGTTATCCCTCCGCGAGAGCGCCCGATGGCCTGGCTTTGCGTCCCCCTTTTGCGCCCTGTCCGTGGCGGTGAACCTTGACGATGCTGCCGTCGATCATGGCGTATCCAAAATCGGCATCTTCAGCCAGGGCTCGGAACATGCGGTAGAACGCATCGGCCTTTACCCATCGCCGGAACCGCTTGAACACTGAGTTCCACTTGCCGAAATCCGCCGGCAAGTCGCGCCATGGACAACCGGTCCGGACTATCCAGAGACCCGTTCTGCGGAGCCGCCTTTGTGTTCCGAGCGAAGCGGGCGGATCGGATCAAGCTCTTGATCTGGGATCAGACCGGGATAGTGCTGGTTCACAAGCGGCTCGAGGGCGGCAAGTTCGTCTGGCCACAGGTGCGCGACGGGGTCATGCGCCAGACGCTGATCAACGATGATCTCGACGCCTTCACCCGGATCCCGGCAATGTACGGCAATTCCATCGCGCAGCTGGAGTCGGACGTGGTCTGGGGCATCATTACCTCGAACCCGGCCATGGCCGACGGCAACGCGCTGTTCCACACCACGCACAAGAACCTCGCGGGCACCGGCGCGGCGCTGGCGGTCGATGCGGTGGGCGCGGCGCGGGCGGCGATGGCCAAGCAGACGGGCCTCGACAAGAAGACGGTGCTGAACGTCCGGCCCGCCTTCCTGATCGTGCCCGCCTCGTTGGAACTGAAGGCCGAGCAGCTGGTCGCGCAGAACCTCGTGCCCGCCGCGACGTCCAGCGTGGTGCCGCAGTCGATCCGCACACTGGCGCCGATCAGCGAGCCCCGGCTCGACGCGGCCAGCGAGACCGCCTGGTATCTCGCGGCCAGCCCGAACCAGATCGACACCATCGAGTACGCCTATCTCGAGGGTCAGCAGGGCGCCTACATCGAGACGCGCAACGGCTTCGACGTCGACGGCGTCGAGATCAAGTGCCGCCTCGACTTCGGCGCCAAGGCGATCGACTGGCGCGGTCTCTACAAGAACCCGGGCGCGTAACGCACCCATCCTGAACCCTGACACACGGGCGGTCCTGACGGGCCGCCCTTCGTCTTTCCACGAGGATCACGTCCATGAAAAACTTCGTCCAGCCCGGCAACACCATCACCCTGACCGCGCCCTATGCCGTCGCCTCCGGCGATGGTCTGCTCGTCGGCTCCATCTTCGGCATCGCCGCCGGAGCGGCCGCCCTCGGCGAGCCCGTCGAGACCTCGCTCGTCGGCGTGTTCGACATCACCAAGGTCGGCTCCCAGGCCTGGACCGTCGGCGCCAAGATCTATTGGGACGACACCAACAAGCGCTGCACCACGGTTGCCACCGACAACACCCTCATCGGCGTGGCCGTCGAGGCGGTGGCGAGCGGCGCGAGCGATACCATCGGCCGGGTACGGCTGAACGCGGCCTTCTGATGAGCGCCTTCGCTGCCGCCGTCGGTGCGCTCTTCGCCGATCCGAACATCGGCCGGGACGCGGTCTACATCGCCGACGGCGGCACGCCCGTCCTGGTGCGCGTCGTCGCCCGGCGTGCCGATGCGGTCACCGACTTCGGCGATGCGCGGCTCTGGTCCGAGACCACGCGGATCGACCTGCGCGTCGCCGAGGTGGCGAACCCGCGTCCCGGCGATAGGATCGAGATCGATGGGGACGCCTTCCTCATTCAGGGCGAGCCCGTCCGCGACCGCGAGCGGCTCGTCTGGACCGTGGATCTGAGGCCCGCGTGAAACTGAAGCTCGACATCGATCCCGACATCGTCGCGATGATGGCGGCTGAGGTCGCCGCGGGCGAACGCGCCGTGACCGCCGCCATGCGCGAGGCCGGGACCGGGCTGAAGTCGGCGTGGCGGTTGCAGATCACCGGCGCGGGGCTCGGCACACGGCTCGCCAATTCGATCCGGAGCCAGACCTTCCCGAGGTCGGGCGAGAGCCTGGACGCCGCAGCTCTGGTCTGGTCCAAGGCGCCGGTCATCGTCGGCGCGCATGACGCCGGGCCGCTGATCCGCTCGAAGGACGGGTTCTGGCTGGCGATCCCGCTGCCCGCCGCGGGCAAGTCCCTGCGCGGCGGCCGGATCACTCCTGGCGAGTGGGAACGGCGACGCGGGCTGCGGCTGCGCTTCGTCTATCGCCGCACCGGTCCGAGCCTGCTGGTGGCCGAGGGGCGGCTGAACACGAAGGGCCAGGCGGTGGTGTCGCGCTCGAAGACCGGACGCGGCAAGGTCACCGCGCCGATCTTCCTGCTGGTCCCGCAGGTGAAGCTGCCCAAGCGGCTGGATCTGGCGCGGGATGCGGAGAGAGCGGTGGACAGCGTGCCGGGGCTGATCGTGGCGAACTGGGTCGAGGGGCGGATCGGCTAATGGCAGGACCTCCGGCGGGCGGACAACGACCTGCATCGGCGCTACAGTAATTTGGCAGGATCGGGGGCACAGAAATGCTAAACGGCTTTGGCGCCGAACGGATCATGGCCATGAACGCTACAGTCTGGGCGCGGCATGCGAATCCCTGGAGTGGCTGGTCGCGGGTTTCGATCCTGCCCCTGCTTGCCGTTGCCGTCTGGAGTCGCGTCTGGATTGGTTGGTGGGCGCTGCTTCCAATAGGCGCAGTGCTGATCTGGACATGGTTGAACCCGCGCCTGTTCCCACCTCCGGCGTCCACCAACAACTGGATGTCGAAGGGTGTCCTAGGCGAGCGCATCTGGCTGCTGCGGGGCAAGGACGCGGCGCTCGCGCATCATGTCCCGGTGGTCAGAGCCCTGACGATTGCGACGTCGACAGGCGCAGTGTTTCTGGTCGTCGGGCTTGCGGGGTTGAATCTGTCCCTGACGATGACTGGCGTTGCTATCGCAATGCTGTCGAAGCTTTGGCTCCTGGACAGGATGGTCTGGGTCTACTCCGAGATCGAGGAAGATCGCTCTCTCCTACACCCGGATGACCGGAAGGCTCATCCCAAAAACCCAGACAGCCCGTAAACCATGCCCACTCCCCGCGAAACCATCCTCGCCGCGCTGCACGCGCGGCTCTTGGCGCTGCCCGCCACCGCCCTGCGCGGTGAGGTGCTGCCCGAGCGCGTCCCGGCCGAAGGCCTGCTGATCCTGCGCGACGGCGAGCCAGGCGAGCCGGAGGTCACGCTCTCGCCACTACGCTACCACTACCAGCACCGCGCCGAGATCGAGGCTGTCGTTCAGTGCGCTGCGCCACGACGAGGTTCCTGCGATCCTGCAGCGGGGCGAGCGCGTGCTGTCGCGGCGCGAGGCGCAGAGCTACGGCGCAGGCGGAGGCGTCAACATAACCATCATGGCGCGTGACGCCGAGAGCTTTGGACCTGCCCCGGTTTCGTTCCGGTCTTCTGAGAGCGATGCTCTCACCAAAGGAGACAGGATATGGCAGCGACACACGGCGACGAGTTCAAGCGGGATGCGGTTCGCATCGCGCTCACCAGCGGCCTGACGAGACGTCAGGTTGCGTCTGATCTTGGGGTTGGGCTTTCGACGCTCGGCAAGTGGATACGGGCGATTTCCGATGAGGCGAAGGTGCCTGACCGGGACGCCGATCTTCTGCGCGAGAATGAACGGCTGCGGAAAGAGAACCGTATATTGCGCGAGGAGAGGGAAGTATTAAAAAAGGCGGCTCAGTTCTTCGCGGCTCAAAAGCCGTGAGGTTTCAGTTCATTGCCAGCTATCGGGGCAGCCTTTCGCGCAGCCATCTCTGTCGCATGATGGGCGTAACGGATCGCGGGTTGCGCGCGTGGCTGCGCAGGCCCCCGTCCATCCGTCAGCGGCGCGACATGGTGATCCTGGCGCATATCCGCGAACAGCATCGGCTGAGCCTGGGCAGCTACGGCAGGCCGCGGATGACCGAAGAGTTGAACGAGCTGGGCCTGCGGGTCGGACAGCGTCGGGTAGGCCGTCTGATGCGCCAGAACGGCATCCGCATCATCCGCAGCGAGCGGCGTTCAAGCGCACCACCGACAGCGATCACGCCTTCAACATCGCGCCGAACCTCTTGCAACAGGACTTTTCGGCGAGTGCCCCGAACCAGAAGTGGGCGGGCGACATCACCTACATCTGGACGCGTGAGGGCTGGGTTTATCTGGCCGTCATCATCGACCTGTTCTCGAGGCGCGTGATTGGCTGGGCTATCAGCAACAGGATGAAACAGGATCTGGCGATCAGGGCGCTGAACATGGCTGTTGCCCTGCGCCGCCCGCCACCAGGCTGTATTCATCACACGGATAGTCAGAAGATGGTTGCCAGTTCTTGGGCGGCCTGACTCTCACAGCGATAGACCGTCTGGTAAGCTGGCGCCGCAAGGCGTCCTGCGCGGTTTGACCCACACACTGATCGACCGCCGTGTCTTTCCCCGGACCTGTCGGCCGCCCAGGAACGCCTTGCGGAGAGGCTGCGCCTCGCCGCTGCTTGTGACCCGAGAAGGGCCTGACCGATCCGGTCACATGACTGTCCTGTCCATGCATCCGGTTGGGGTGGAGCTTGTGGAACTTGCAACTCAAAGGGCCCAGACATGCACGAGACAAGCAATACCGCGACGCGCCGTCCTTCATTACCATGATGAAACGGCTCGATGAAATCTCCTGCCCCCCAGCTGCCGCCGAGGCTTTTTGGGAGCTCCCTGCGTCGGAAACCGCAAGAGTCATCGCTACGGAACTGGTCGCAGCAGGCTATGATCTTGATGAGGCTGCCTTATCCCTCCTCCTCGCCTCAGACGAACCCGGACGCGCTGTTTCATGCCTGCCGGTCGAAGTTCCGCTGACTGATCCTGTTGCAACTGCGTCCGAAAATCGCCGTCTCCTGGAGACGCTCCATAGCCAATTCATCCTGATCGCAACGGCATGGCATGCGGCCGCGGGTCAGAATGAAAGCTCAGCTTGGCGCGAGACAAAACTGGGCGACCCCACGATTTCGGCCAGGACCGAAGATCGCGATGTTTTCACTAAACGCTGGGATGAAGCGCGCGTGCTCGAGTTCATTCATGCGGATCTTCCCATTACATCGCCGCAGAAGATTCGGGACGCGCTCAGGGATGCACGGTCACTAGACGCGCTGATGACAGCGTTGCAGGTCAATGCTTCCGAGATGGAGGATGCACAGGGTCGTCTGGCAGCTCAACAAGCTGTGGCTGAACGGAAAAAGCGAATGGTCTCTGTCTGCGGCGGAGAAATCGATAACTCGGAGAGCGGTCTCGCAGATCTCTTCGCGCATATCTCGGCCCACGTGCCTGACGCTAGCGTATGCGCACTCGAAGGCTTCGACTTGTCGGCTGTCACGCTCCCGCAGAAGGCCAAAAGGCCAAAGAAGGGCGAACCGAAGGACCGGACCAAGCGCACGCGAGCGCCAGGCAAAACGCGCCGAAACATGGAGGATCTTATCGGGGCGGCAGGCGAGATCCATGCCTTTAGAGGTGGCTGCGGGAACCTGAACAGCCGGGATAAGTGGATTTTCCGCGTAACAGCAGCATGATGCTGCGAGCGAGGAGAAGACCATGGCAAGACGACCGCGCCGGAACCACAGCCCGGCTTTCAAGGCGAAAGTGGCGGTAGCCGCGATCAAGGGCGAGAAGACCATGATCGAGCTGGCGCAGGAGTTCGACGTTCATCCGAACCAGATCAAGCAGTGGCGAGACCAGCTGCTTGAGGGGGCGACCGGGGTGTTCGGGGAAGCCCCGAAAGCCGAGCCGGAGCCGATCATCGATGTGAAGACCCTGCATGCGAAGATCGGAGAGCTGACGCTGGAGAATGATTTTTTGTCCGGCGCGCTCGGCAAGGCGGGTCTGCTGCCGAGCGCAAGAAAATGATCGATCCCACCGCCAAGCTGAGCATCAGCCGCCAGGCCGTCGTGCTGGGGATCAGCCGGGGGAGCATCTACTACAAGCCCCGCCCGGTGTCGGAGGCCGATCTGAAGCTGATGCACCGGATCGACAAGCTGCATATGGAATTCCCGTTCGCGGGCAGCCGGATGCTGCAGGGTCTGCTGGTCCAGGAAGGGTTCAAGGTCGGGCGGCTGCATGTTGCCACGCTGATGAAGCGCATGGGCATCGAGGCGCTCTATCGCAAGCCGAACAGCTCGAAGCCAGCGCCGGGGCACAAGACCTACCCGTATCTGCTGAGAAAGCTGCCGATCACGCGGCCCAACCAGGTCTGGGCGATGGACATCACCTACATCCCCATGGCCCGGGGGTTCATCTACCTCGCCGCCGTGCTGGACTGGTTCACACGGCGCGTCCTGGCATGGCGAGTGTCGATCACGCTGGAGGCCGAGTTCTGCATGGAAGCTGTCGAGGAGGCGTTGGCACGTCACGGCACGCCCGAGATCTTCAATACGGATCAGGGCAGCCAGTTCACGTCCATCGACTTCATCAAGGTGCTCGCCGCCCGCGAGATCAAGATCAGCATGGATGGCAAGGGGGCCTGGCGCGACAATGTCTTCGTCGAGCGCCTGTGGCGGACCATCAAATACGAAGAGGTCTACCTGCACGCCTATGCCAGCGTGTCCGAAGCTCGCGCCGGGATCGGCCGGTATCTGAACTTCTACAACACCCGCCGCCCTCATTCGTCGCTTGACGGCAAACCCCCCGATCAGGCCTACTTCAACCCGCCGACACCCGAAGCGGCGGCGGCATAACCGAGGCGGAAAACCACTTAGAAAACGCCCGGAACCTGTTCAGAGCAACCGAACCACCTCTCTCTTCCTGGAAGACCTGCCAGACGGTTTTGTCCGTCAGCTCCGGATGCTTGCTGCTTCTGGCCGATGCGATGCACTTGTCCAGCAGCCAGGCATTCAGTTCCTCGTAGCTTTTGACCCGGACGCGGGGCGAGAAGAACCGCTGGCGGACCGTACCGACCTGGCTCTCCACCTGGCCTTTCTCCCAACCCGCAGCAGGGGTGCAGGCAACGGGTTCGACCAGATAATGGCTGGCCATCTGCAGGAACCGGCGATTGTAGAGACGTTCCTTGCCGGTGAAGATGGTCTCCACCGCCGTCTTCATGTTGTCGTAGATCCCGCGGGTGCAGGTGCCCTTGAAGAAGGCGAAGGCCCTGTCGTGGGCATCGAACACCATCTCCTGTGTCTCGCGCGGATAGGCCCGCACGAAGAACATCCGGCTGTGACACAGGCGAACATGGGCCACTTTGATGGTGGTCGTCGCCCCATCAATGACCACAACCTCGTGGCTCCAATCGAACTGATAGGCTTCGCCGGGCGCAAAGCTCAGGGGCACGAAAGCAGAAGATGCGCCCGAACTCTGATTGCGCGCCCAGTTCGAGGCGTAGCGACGCACCGCATCATAACCGCCTTCATAGCCGAGACCGCTCAGCTCTTCGTAGAGCTGTGTCAGGGATTGACGTTCCCGGCTGGCCCGCGCGGCGTTGACCTCCAGCAGCCGGTTGAGCTCCCCCAGCCAGGCACCCAGCTTCGGGCGCGGCTGCACCGTCCGGGTATAGGTGAACTCGGTAATCCCGGTGCGGATCACCTTCCGCACCACCTTCTTCGACAGCTTCAGGTCACGGCAGATCGTCTTGATCCCCTTGCCCTCAGTAAAATGCAGCCGCCTGATTTTTGCGATTGTCTCCACGATCAGCATCCCGTGCTCGGCCTCCGATAATCATCGAAGGCACAATGGACCCAACCCCCGGTCGGTGGGGTCCCTTTTGGACGCCGATCACCCCAGAAGCGGGGTCCTTATTGCAAGCCGTTCAACATTTCAACCGGCCGGGCGGAGTGGAGAGCGGCTCACCGACCGCATGGGCGCCTCAATCGAAACCCATCCGCTTCACCGAACTTGGTTGCCCGGCCATCGACCGGGGTACGAACCAGCCGAACGTCTTCTTCGACCCGAAGTCGTCTGAGAGCTTCACGCCGTATTTCTCGCGCGGATGGCGCGACGATGCGATCCAGCGCGCCTATCTGGAAGCGAGCTACCTGCACTGGGGCCACCCGGCCGACAACCCGATCTCCAGCATCTATGGCGGCCGCATGGTGCATGTGCCCGAATGTGCCGCCTGGACCTGGGATGCGCGGCCATACCCCTTTTTCCCCGAACTGACGGACGTTTGGACCGATGGCACGAACTGGCGACTGGGCCACTGGCTGACCGGGCGGCTGGGGGCTGTCTCGCTGGCGGCCCTCGTGCGCCACCTCTGCCTGCGCGCCGGGATGCTGGAAGCCCTGATCGACGTGTCCGGCCTCTGGGGTGCGGTTGAGGGCTATGCCATCACCGCGCTGGAAGCCCCGCGATCCTCGATTAGCACGCTGGCCCGACATTTCGGGTTCGATGCCATCGAGACCGAAGGCATGATCCGCTTCGTCATGCGCGGGCGGGCGTCGGTTCTGACCTTGGCCCATGACGACCTCGTGGCCTCCCGCGAGGGCGAGGCGCTGGAACTGGTCCGCGCTCAGGAAACCGAACTGCCGCAGGCGTTGAAGTGGCAGGTGGCCCGCGCTGATGAGGACTATGATGCCGCCCTCGTCGAAGCCCGCCGCATCACTGTCGACACCACCCGCATCGCGTCCGAGTCCTTCCCGATGGCAATCCCACCCGAGGAGGCAGAACGCCGCTGCCGCCGCGCACTGATGGAAGCGTGGATCGGCCGCGAGAGCGCCACCTTCCGGCTACCGCCTTCGCGGCTGGCGCTGGACCCCGCCGACGTGATCCGGCTGTCCCATGATGGCCGCGAGATCGAGTTACGGCTGGTGTCCATCGCCGATTCCGATGGCCGGGGCGTTGAGGCCGTCCGCCAGGACCGCGCAGTCTATGATCTGCCGCCCGGCGATCCGCGACCGGCTTCGCTGACCCGGTCCGTGGTCTTCGGCGCGCCGGATGTCGTGCTGCTCGACCTGCCGCAACTGTCCGAGGAGCAGCCCGCGCACCGGCCGATGGTCGCGGCGCAGGCCATTCCCTGGCCGGGCGAGATGGCGGTGTTCCGCAGCCCGGGGGCGGATGGGTTTGCCTTGCTGACCACCTTTGGCAGCCGCGCCCGGATCGGCACGCTGGTGTCGGATTTCTACCCTGGCCCGACCTCGCGCTTCGATCTCGGCAACGCGCTGGTCGTCGATCTGGCCTCGGGCACGCTGGAAAGCGTGACCGATCTGACGCTGTTCGGCGGCGCCAATGCGATGGCGGTGGAAGCCGCACCAGGCAAATGGGAGGTCGTTCAGGCGGGTGCCGCCGAACTGATCGCCCCGGGCCGCTATCGCCTGACCCGCCTTTTGCGCGGCCAGCGCGGCACCGAAGCGGCGATGGGCAATCCAACCCCGGCCGGGGCACGGGTAGTGGCGCTGGATTCTTCCATAGCCCCGCTGCCGATCGCCGAAGCCGATCTCGGTCTGCCATGGAACTGGCGCATTGGCCCAGCGGCGCGGGCCGTCAGCGACGCGAGCTACACTGCGCTGGCCTTCACGCCCGCCGGTCGCGGCCTCGTGCCCTTCGCCCCGGTCCATGTCGCCCAGCCGTGGCGGACAGCGCGCAGCCCGGGCGATTTGACGATCCGCTGGACGCGGCGATCCCGCGCGCTGGTGGCTGATACCTGGGAGCAGGTTGAGGTGCCGCTGGCCGAGGATCTGGAAAGCTACGACGTCCAGATCCTCGACGGGGCTGTCGTCAAGCGGACGCTGACCAGCACCACGACGTCCGTCCTCTACACCGCCGCCCAGCAGACCACCGACTGGGGTGCGCCACTCGGCCCCGGTCAGACACTGGCAATCCGCATCTACCAGCTCTCGAACCGCCTCGGTCGCGGCGATCCCGCTACCGTCATCCTCCAGTTCTGAAGGCACCCAATGTCCGACACCTCCACCCACCTTGGCCTGCCATACCTGCTGGCGGCCCAAGCCCAGAAGCATGTCACCCACAACGAGGCCCTGCGCCTCCTCGATGCCATGGTGCAGCTCTCGGTCCTCGACCGCACGCGCACCACGCCCCCGGTCAGTCCCACCGATGGCGACCGCCACCTCGTGGCATCGGGCGCGACGGGCCTCTGGGCGGGGTGGGATCTGAACGTCGCCTTCTGGGTCGATGGCTCCTGGCTGCGCCTGGTGCCGCGCCCCGGCTGGCTGGTCTGGGTTGCGGCCGAGCAGGTATTTCTGGT
The DNA here is from genome assembly GCF_052363175.1 of Rhodobacter capsulatus. Classification (GTDB taxonomy): domain Bacteria; phylum Pseudomonadota; class Alphaproteobacteria; order Rhodobacterales; family Rhodobacteraceae; genus Rhodobacter; species Rhodobacter capsulatus_D. Next base: position 3,583,913 of record NZ_CP198946.1, on the reverse strand, counting down.
CTGGAATGGCAGCGCCTGGGATCCGGTCGGCGTGCCGCAGGATGTTTCCGACGCGATCTTCAGCCTCGTCAACGACGCCGATCTGACGAAGAAGGCGCTATTTTCGCTGTCGGGGATCACCACCGGTACGACGCGCACCTTCACATTGCCGAACACCTCCAGCGAATTGGCAATCCTCGCGGGCACCCAGACCTTCACAGGCAACAAGACGTTTTCGGGGACTCTGACCGCCTCGGGCACTGTCACCGTCTCGGCGGCATCGGCCAGCATCGGCACAGCGACGACGACTGCCACCTACGGTATGGGCACTGGGGCGACGACCACCGGCATCACCAAGACCGTGAACCTCGGCACAGGCGGCGCATCCGGATCGACCACCGTTGTCAACATCGGCTCGGCCACGGCGGGGGCCGCAGGCACAACGGTGGTGAACACGCCCACCGTGACTTTCGCCAATGCGGTCACTCAGGTGGGGATGCCGCAAGCCAACCTGACCGCCCAGCTTCTGGGCTTGGGCGGGGCGACGGCGGACAGCTTCAACCGCTTGTCGATCAACACACCGGCGCTCCTGTTCAACAACGTCGGAGCCGGGATCGAGGCGACGGTCAACAAGGCGGCGGCCGGGAACGATGCGGCCTTCGCCTTCAAGACCGGGTTCTCAGTACGGGCGCTGATCGGCCTCTTGGGCAACGACGACTTCAGCTTCAAGGTCAGCCCGGATGGCTCCGCCTTCTTTGATGCCCTGAAGATTGACCGCACCAATGGCCAGGTGGAACTGCCGCAACCGACGATCCTGCCGGGGCTCAGCTCCGCGCCAACCCCGCCGCCCACCGGCAAGGCGGCCGTCTATGCCCGCAACCGGGCGGGGGCCCCTTGGATCGACGTGATGCGTCCCTCCGGTCGGGATTTCCCGCTGCAGCCGCACTTCGGGGTAAACCGGATCGCCAACTGGTCGCCCTCGGTCACCACCACGATCACGACCGAAGGCTTGCCCATTACCTCGGTCGGAACGGTCTCGCACCCGACGCTCGCCGCCACAAACTTGGCCGCCAGCATGCGCCGCTGGCGGCTGACCTCGGCAGCATTGGTGGATGCGGCCGCCGACCAGCGTTCTGCCGGTTGGGCCTGCTGGCGTGGCAACGCCGCGGGCCTCGGCGGCTGGACCTTCGTCACGCGGATTTCGCTGACGACCCTGCAGGCAACCGGCATGGCATTCTTTGGCCTCTATGGATCGACCGCCGCGCTGGCCACCACTCTGACGCTGGCCGCAGCCATCAACTGCATCGGGATCGGCTTCCAGCGCGGCACCCACACCCGCTGGCAGCTGGTCGCAAACGACGGCACCGGCGCGCCGACGCTGACCGACATGGGGGCGAGTTTCGCCGTCGCAACGGGGGGCGTGCTGACGCTGTTCATCGCGGCACCGCCCAATGGCAGCTCGGTCTGGGCGCGGGTGGTCGACGAGGTTTCCGGCGCGGTGTTCGAGCAGGAGGTCACCGCCGACCTGCCAGCGGCCACGCAGTTCCTGTCACCGCGCCTCTTCCTCAACACCGGCGCGACCGCCGCCGCCGTCGCCTACGACTGCGCGGGGGTCTATGTCGAGACGGATTTCTGATCTGTAGATATGGACTGCCGTGTGCATGCCGGGCCGGGCAACACCATCGAGGCAACCGCCGAATGCCTCGACCGGAGCAATACGCCCGGCCCGGTTCACCTATTCACGTTTCAGAAAGCGGAAGGGGATTCGCTGCAGGTTGGAGATAACACAGTGGCCCGGCATGTCGCGTCAGGCAATGGGAACAATTCTGCCCCCCTGTCAGGGCTGTTTTCGGCGCTTTGGAATTGTGATGCCGGACGGTTTTCTACTTGAAATCTACGCTTTCCCGACACCGGTCGCCCGGGTCGCAGACCGCTGTGCCGACCGCGCAGTCGCTGGTATCGCCGCCGCAGCAGTTCTCTGTGAGATAGGCCATCAGCCCGTTCATCGCCGCACAGTTGGCGGTGTAGATCAAAGGATCGCCCCTCGCGGCGGAACGTCACCAGGCCGGCATGCTTCAGTTGGCTCAGATGAAACGAGAGGGTGGTCGAGTGCAGGCCGAGCCTCTCGCCGATATGCCCGACAGCGCGCCCTTCGCTCCCGGCCTGCACCAGCATCCGAAAGATATCGAGACGGGTCTCCTGCGCGAGCGCGGCCAAGGCCGCTATGGTGCCCATTTTTTCCATATCTCCAGAATCGTGTAAATGTTTCTGTGCCACGAATAAGAGCGGCGCCGGAACTGCCTCCGGCGCCATTCACTACCTACCGGCTCGATCCGCCGTAGACGATGCCGTTCGGGCGATCACCAACCGGTAGGGTCTTGACGACGTGCTGGCTCCCCACTTCGATGATCGACACGGTATCGTCGGCGATGTTGGTCACGAACACGAATGCCCCGTCGGTCGATACCGAGACCCCATGGGCGCCGCCGCCGGTGGCGAGGGTCTTCACGACCTGACCGGTCGCGGTGTCGATCACGGACACGGTGTTGTTAGGCTCCGCGTCGGTGCCCTGGTTTGCCACATAGACGTAGGCTCCATCGGGGGTCGCAACCATCTGGATCGGGTTCGGCCCGACGTCGATCCTGTTCATCACCTCGCGGGAGGCGGTGTCGATGACGGCCACCCGGTTCTCGTCCCGGAGAGAGACGTAGACCTGATCGCCAGACGGGGTAAACCCGACCTGAACGGGCGCTGCGCCCACCGGAATGCGCGCAACTTCCGTCAGATCCTGCGTGTCGATGACGGAAACCGAGCCATCCTCGACATTAGCCACATAGAGTTGGCTCTCATCGGGGCTGAGGCGAAGGCCGTGCGGATAATCCCCCGTCGCGATGCGCCCGATGACCTCTCCCTTTGCGAGGTCGACCACGGCGATCTCGTCGCCGCCGGCCAGCGAGACAAATGCGCGCCCCTGCCGGTCAGCGACCACATGGGCCGGATGCGAGCCTACCGTCACGGTCGCCGTGGGCGCCGAGAGGTTCCGCGGATCGAGAATGACCAGCAGACCCTCGGCCGCGCCCTCCGCGCCATGCCCATGGCCGTCCGAGCCGTGATCCCCCTCGGCGGCAGGATCTCCGACCGCCAGCAGAAGCTTGCCATCCGGCGTCAGATCGACGTTGTGAGGCGCGACCGGGATCGTAACCGTGTCGACCGCCCCCGTGCCGAGATCGAAGGCGCTGATGGAATTGCCGCCCTCGTTGGCGGAGTAGACCGTTCCGCCGGTCTGAGCAAAGGGCGACGGCGCGTCGCCGGCCTTCGCCTCCAGCCATGCCTGCATCTCGGCGATCTCGGCTTCCTGCGCCGCGATGATCTGGTCCGCCCATGCCCTGGTCTGCGGGTCGTTTCCGTATTGCTGGACGATCCGGGCCATGTCGATCGCGCCCTGATGATGGGGGATCATGCCCCGGACGAAGGCGACATCCGGATCATCCGCCATGACGCCGTCCATCATCGGCCCGTGCATTTCATTCATCGCTTCGACGTAGGCCCGGGTGAACTCCGGAAGGCTTTCGTTGGCCGGGGCGGCACCCTCGTTCGGCGCGCCCATCATCCCCTGCATCATTCCGCCCTGCATCATCTGGTGCATCGCGCTCATGCATTCCGGGGCCATCGCCTGCATCATGGCTTGGCACTGCTCTGGCATCATCCCTTGCATACCAGCCATCTGGCCTGAGGGAGGCGTCGGCACGGGAGCCTGCTGCACTTGCGCGGGCGGGGTTCCCGGGTGGTGGGCGTCATGCCCGGCCTGCGCGAGGGCAGCGCCAGGCAGGCCTGCCAGGACGCCGAGGGAAAGGGCTATTGTGGTTCGGTTCATTGATTTCATCCTCTGGTTCCGGAGCGCTGGCCCGGGTTCCGGGTCGCGGTTCTCCGTTCTGTTCGCTGGTCTTTCGGGTTTGCGCCGGAGCGGCCGGAGACATCTCTCGTTCTCGCGGCGATCCCTGCGCATCACGCAGCGATGAGACGTGGCGGCCTCAGGATGCCTTCGGGGAAACGGTCGTGCGGATCAGGGCGCACAACCGTGAAAGCCTCACCGCTCGTGGGCGGGCCGAACTCCGGCGGCGCGACGGGAACTGCGGCGGTCAGGCAGGTCTGACAGCAATCCGCAAGGTTTGGGCTACCGTCCGTGTTCACGCAGCTTGGCGATTGATTGGCGCCATGGTCGTCCGACGCGTGATGCTGGGTGCAGTGGCTTGCCTGGGCAGCGGCCTGTTGCTGGTGGATGGCGTGTCCAGTCGGGCTCGCATGGACTGGGACCTGCAGAACCAGTGCGCCGATGGCAAGCAGCAGGATGCAGATCGCAAACCGGCGCAGTCGGCCGCAACTCGCCCGAAATTTGACCCCGGCCCGTTTGGTCATGCGCCACCTTCCTTGCCGGCCGGCGGCACGCCGGCCCTGCGCGATGTCGCGTTCATGTCGCGCGCCACCCGACGTGGGGCGCCAGCCCCGCGGACGGAGGCAGGCCGCCACAGCGAGGTGCTGTTTGAGATCATCCGCGAGCCTGGCGTTCATGTCGGCGGCGCCTTTCAGATTTCCCCCGCGAACCGAGGAAGCGCCCGAAGCTCCGGGTGGTCGGGCCGAACAGGAACGCTTCATACGGCTCGGGATCGACGCCCGGGAAATCCATGCCGGGCGAGCCGGCAGGCATGCCGGGAACGGCCAGCCCCCGTCACGTCAGGCCGCTCGGCCAGCAGGCGGCGGATCGCTGCGGCAGGCACATGACCCTCGATCACATAGCCGTCCACCTCGGCAGTGTGGCACGATGCCAGTTCGGCCGGCACGCCGAGGCGCTGCTTGAAGCTGTCCATGTCGGTGGATTCCACCACCCGCACCGGGAATCCCGCATCCTCGATGTGCGCGATCCAGCCATCGCAGCAGCCGCAGGACGGATCCTTGGTAACGCTCACCAGCGGCAGCGTTTCGGCATGTCCCCAGCCGGCCGTGGACATCAGCAGGGGCAGCGCGCCGGCAGCGGCCAGGATGGCGCGCCAGCTGATGTTGCTGTCGTTTCTCATAGTCACACCTTTTTCCATGGATTCATTGTCTCGCCGTCACGGTCCGCATCCGGCTCACAAGGGAGTGATGGGCAAACCGAGGGCCTTGGCACCGGCATCGTCATAGCTTCACCCTCCGCAGCCGAGCGGCATTGGTGATGACGCTGACCGATGAGAGCGCCATGGCGGCGGCCGCAATGATCGGCGACAGCAGGATGCCGAAGAACGGATAGAGGACTCCGGCTGCGACCGGCACGCCGAGCGCGTTGTAGATGAAAGCGAAGAACAGGTTCTGGCGGATGTTGCCCATCACCGCCTGCGACAGCCAGCGGGCGCGGACGATGCCGTTCAGATCGCCCTTCAGCAGCGTGACACCGGCGCTTTCCATCGCCACATCGGTGCCTGTGCCCATCGCGATGCCGACATCGGCGGCCGCCAGCGCCGGCGCGTCGTTCACCCCATCGCCCGCCATCGCCACAACTTCGCCCGCCGCCTTGTGCCGCTGCACCACCGCGCTTTTCTGATCGGGCAGAACCTCGGCCTCGACCTCGTCGATGCCGAGATGGCGCGCGACGGCCTTCGCTGTGGTCCAGTTGTCGCCGGTGAGCATGACCACGCGGATGCCTTGTTCCTTGAGCGCGGCCAGCGCCTCCGGCGTCGATGGCTTGACCGGATCGGCAATGGCGAAGATCGCGGCGACGCGGCCATCCACCCCCATGAAGATCGCGGTCGCCCCGTCCTCGCGCAGCCGGTCGGCCTCATCGGCGAGCGGAGCGACATCGACGCCTTGCTCGGCGAGGAACTTCGCATTGCCAAGCGGAATGCGCTTGCCTTCGACCACCCCGAGCGCGCCCTTCCCGGTCGGCGAGTCGAAATCCGCAACCGGCGCCGTCGCGATCCCGCGCTCCTCGGCGGCGCGGACGATGGCCAGCGCCAGCGGATGCTCGCTGGCCCGCTCCACACTGGCGGCAAGCCGCAGCGCCTCGTCCTCGCTGAAGCCAGCAGCCGGAACGATGGCGGTCACAGCGGGCCGGCCCTCGGTCAGAGTGCCGGTCTTGTCGACGATGATGGTGTTGACCTTCTCCATATTCTCCAGCGCCTCGGCGTTCTTGATCAGCACGCCCGCCTGCGCGCCACGGCCGACGCCGACCATGATCGACATCGGCGTCGCCAACCCCAACGCGCAGGGACAGGCGATGATCAGCACCGACACGGCAGCGATCAGACCGAAGGAGAAACGCGGCTCCGGGCCCCAGATCGACCAGGCGATGAAGGCAAGGATCGCGATCACGATCACCGCCGGCACGAACCAGCCCGACACTTGGTCGGCGAGGCGCTGGATCGGCGCGCGGCTCCGCTGCGCCTCGGCGACAAGCTGGACGATCTGCGACAACATGGTGTCGCGGCCAACTTTCCGCGCCTCGATCACCAGCGCGCCGGACTGGTTCATGGTGCCGCCGATGGCCGATGCACCGGCCTCCTTGGTCACAGGCATCGATTCACCCGTCACCATCGATTCATCGACGGCGCTGCGGCCTTCCAGCACTTCGCCATCGACCGGCACCTTCTCGCCGGGACGCACACGCAGGCGGTCGCCGACATGCACGCTGTCGAGCGGAACCTCCTCCTCCATGCCATCGTCGCGAATGATCCGGGCGGTCTTGGGGGCGAGGTCGAGCAGCGCGCGGATGGCGCCGCTGGTGCTCTCTCGCGCCCGCAGTTCCAGCACCTGCCCGAGCAGCACCAGCACGGTGATGACCGCCGCCGCCTCGAAATAGACCGCGACGGAACCGTCCTGCTGGCGAAACGCATCGGGAAAGATACCGGGCGCAACTGTGGCGACGACGCTGTAGATCCAGGCGGTCCCGGTGCCCATGGCGATCAGGGTGAACATGTTGAGGCTGCGGTTGACCAGCGACTGCCAGCCGCGCTGAAAGAATGGCCAGCCGGCCCAGAGAACGACCGGCGTTGCGAGGATCAGTTGCAGCCAGTTCGAGGTCAGCTGGCCGACATAATGGCTCAAGCCAAGAAAATGGCCGCCCATTTCGAGGACGACCACTGGTATCGTCAGCGCCAGTCCGATCCAGAACCGACGTGTCATGTCGATCAGTTCCTCGTTGGGTCCGGCCTCGAGACTGACCAGCACCGGCTCCAGCGCCATGCCGCAGATCGGGCAGGAGCCGGGGCCGACCTGCCGGATCTCCGGGTGCATCGGGCAGGTATAGATCGTCCCCTCGGGCACCGGCTCTGCCGTGGCCGCCGCGGTCGCCGGATCGAGGTAACGTTCCGGCTCTGCCAGGAACTTGGCCCGGCAGCCGGCGGAGCAGAAGTAATACGGCAGGCCGGCATGCTCGGCCTTGTGCTCGGTCGTGTGCGGGTCGACCATCATGCCGCAGACAGGGTCCTTGACCTTGTGCGTGTCGTCCCGCGCGACGGCGGCGTGGTCATGCGCGTGATCGTGCACATGGCCGTGGTTGTGGTGATGGTGATCTGTCTTGCTGGCCATTTCTCACGCCTCCTTGGCGGTTTGCCCGATCATGCGTTGACTGCGAATTCGGTCATCATGCCGGTCTCGAGATGCGGCATGTGATGGCAATGCAGCATCCAGCGCGCGGCCTCGCCGGCGTCGAGCGCTACATCGACCATCGACATCGGCGGCACATAGACCGTGTCGCGCAGCGCGCCTCGGACCGCACGTCCGTTCAACCCGACGACCTGGAACACATGCCCATGCAGGTGCATCGGGTGACCCATCATCGACATGTTATGGAATGACAGCACCACCCGCTCACCGCTGCGCGCGGCTATTGGACGATGCTGGCCCCAGACGGCCCCGTTGATCGTCCAGACATAGGGCTGCATCGTGCCGCCCAGCATCACCATGTGGCTGCGGTCCACCGGACGATCCGGCAGGGCGTCGGCGGCGATCAGACGCGTCTCCTGCGCAAGGTCGGTGTCGAAGGCAGGCGCTTCGGCCTCCGCCATGGGGTCGATGCGCCGGACCTCGGCGCCCTGCGTGGTAAGGATCAGCCCGGTCCGCTCTCGCGCGCCTTCCCGCAGCGCGAGGATCGGCCAAGCGCCGCCCTCCTGCGGCAGGTCGATCTCGAGGTCGAGCCGTTGGCCCATGGCCAAGCCGAACCGCGTGCCGGGGACGGGCTGAACGGCATGGCCATCGACCGCGACGAGCCGGGCCTGCGCTTCGCCAGTCTCGATCCAGAACACCGTTGCCGCGGCGGCGTTGATCACCCGCAGGCGGATGCGCCCGCCGCGCTCGACCTGCACCACCTCGGGATCCGAAAGCGTGCGGTCGTTGGCGAGATAGGCGTCCCAGTCGTAGTCGTTGAGGTCCATCGCCATGCCGTCCATGGCGCCCATTCCCGTCATGCCACCCATGGCGCCGTGATCCATGCCACCCATCGGCATGTTCCCCATCGCGCCGTGGTCCATGGCCGCCATGCCGCCCATGACCGCGCCGTGGCCGCCTCCATGACCGCCGGCGGTCCCGTGGCCGCCAAGGATCTCGGCCATCACCTCCTCGGGTGCCTTGAACGAGAAATCATGCAGGAACAGCACCACCTCCTGCCGGTCGGCGGCGACATCCTCGGCGCTGCGCACGATCAGCGGCGCGGCCAGAAGGCGCATCTCGTGCAGCGGCACATGCGCGTGCATCCAGTAGGTGCCGGGCAGCGGCGCGAAGTCATAGGCGCGAGTCTCGCCGGGGGCGAGCATCGGCAAAGGCATGTCGGGCACGCCATCCTGTGCGTTGGGCGGGATCTGGCCGTGCCAGTGGATCAGCGTGTCAGTATCGAGATCGTTGCGCAGATCCACCCGGAACCGCGCGCCGGGATCGAGTGTCAGCCCCTGTCCGGCTGGCCCGGCAAGACCCCAGACGGTGGCGGCGCGACCGTCGATGTCGAGCGTCCGGGTGGCGGCGTGCAGCGACAGCGGGGCGGCGCCCTGCGCTGCCGCGATCCGGGGCAGATGCGCATAGGCCAGCATGGCGGCGCCAGCGGCAAGAAAGCCGCGTCGTGAAAGGGTATTCATGGTCGTCTCCTCGGGACAGCTCGTCCCGTTCATCAAAACCGACAAGACGCCGCGGGCCTCGGCCCGGACGCGCGATCAGAGGAGACGGTGCTTGGGAGGTCGTTCGTTCAGTCCAGGTGCCCGACCGGCAAGCACTGCACCGGTGGGCAGGTCATGGCTGGCAGGCGCGTAAACGCTGGGCGAGTCTTCCCTCGGAAATGTCAGAAAGACCAAAAGACCTGAACAAAGCAACTCACAGCTTCCAGCATCCATCGATCCGCAGTGCTGTGCGCCGTCACAGGAACGGTCGCTGCCGGCCGCAACCTGCATCATCTCGCCGACATGCACCGAGTGATCCGGCTCTGCGCTCAAGCGCGCCGCATGCGCGGAGGTCACCGTCGTCATGACGGCGATCGCGAGTACGGCAAGCATGGTGACGAGGCGCGAGAACATGCCGGAAAGATAGGCGCTGGTCACGGGAATGTCCATTGCCTCCGGCGTCGCGCCTCTGGCAGAAATTCATCCTCGGCATATAGCCAATAGAAATTCCTCGCCACCAATCATGCAACTCATGCGAAAAGAACTCCGTAATATCTTGTGGCCCGGGTTGCTCGTCGGAGGCCTGGTCATGGCGGTCTTCGCTGGCAGGCACTATGCCCAGACCGCATCCAACGCCGCGTCATCTGCAGAAGTCATCGAACAGGGCCGGCAGATCTATGCGGACCAATGTGCGTCCTGCCACGGTGCGCAGCTCGAGGGGCAGCCGGACTGGAAGACGCCCCTTCCGTCCGGGCGTCTCCCGGCGCCACCGCACGATGCCGGCGGCCACACGTGGCACCATCCCGATGACATCCTGTTCCGCATCGTCAGGGAAGGCACGGCCGCCATCGTCGGGGGCGGCTATGAGAGCGACATGCCGGGGTTTGCCGATCTTCTCAGCGACGCCGAGATCCGGGCTGTCCTCGCCTATATCAAGAGCACCTGGCCAGAGCGCGAGCGGACCTACCAGGAGAATGTGTCGCAACCACACTGATGGCACCTTCGGGATGGAGCTGCCCCTGCGACCGGCAGTGCAATTTCCCGAGGCCCACCGGTCACAGTTGATGCCGCCGAACAGAAGCGGCATGTTTGGATCGACCTGATGGCGAAACCTTTGGGAGGGATGTTCGTGGGATTATTCATGGCTTACTTGGCATTTGAAGCGCGCTCGATCTTGGCGCCGCCTCGGGTTTTCCCTCGATGAACAATCCCGGCTCCAGTTCATCGAAGCGGGTTCAGGACCGCACGGACCGACTCAACAAGAACTGCTTCTGCGTTACACTGGACCTTCCATCGCTGCGCGAAGCGATGGAGCGCGAGGCCGGTGAGCCGGCATTCTTCGAGACGTTCATCCGCCCCAAGGCCCATCTGTTCTCGCACGTACCGGTGTTCCTTTCGGCCACCACCGTGGATGAGATGCGCGCCATCGCAGCGGCTGTGGAGACCACCGCCCAACTCGCGGCATACAAAGCCGCGGTCCTTTCCTGGGCGCCGGAAATCGCGCGGGCGGATCACGGTCCGATCGGGGCATTGATGGGCTACGACTTTCATCTTGGCGAAGACGGCCCCCGGCTGATCGAGATCAATACCAACGCCGGCGGGGCATTTCTCAATGCCTTTCTTGCAAGGGCGCAGCGCGCGTGTTGTGCCGAAATGGATATCCCCCCGGCGCTGCCATCGTTCGAGGACGCGGCGTTTCGCATGTTCCAGAACGAATGGATTCGGCAGCGGGGAACGGGCACGCCACAACGCATCGCCATCATCGATGACAATCCGCCGGAACAGTACCTTTATCCCGAGTTCGTGCTCGCGCGGCAAGTTTTGGCGGCACGAGGGGTAGACGCGGTCATCGCCGACGCCGGTCACCTTAGCTACGACGATGGTCGGCTCAGCGTCGACGGAAAGACGATCGATCTCGTTTACAACCGGGTCACCGATTTCGCCTTTGATCAGCCCGAGCACAAGGCATTGCAGGAATCCTACCGTGATGGCGCGGTTGTCGTAACGCCGAATCCGCACAACCACGCGCTCCTTGCCGACAAGCGCAATCTTTCGCTTCTTTCAAAACCCGCGACGCTGGAGGCCTGGGGCGTGGAGCCGAGACTTCGCGCCCTGCTTGATGCCGTTCCACGCACCGTCCTGGTCAATCCCGACAACGCTGATGCACTTTGGAAATCCCGCAAGGACCTGTTCTTCAAGCCGACAGGAGGACATGGTGGCAAGGCGGTATATCGTGGCGACAAGCTGACGAAAGGAGTCTGGGCGGAGATCGCGGGAGGCGGATACGTTGCCCAGACGCTGGTCCGCCCCAGCGAGCGCATGATCAAGATCGACGAGACACCCCAGGGGCGCAAAATGGACGTGCGACTATATACCTATGATGGGCAGGTGCTTCTGGTGGCCGCGCGCCTTCATCAAGGCCAGACCACAAATTTCAGGACGCTAGGGGGTGGGTTCGCGCCGGTGTTCGTGATCTGAAGCGAGAGCTGTTGGGATCTTGTATAATGAAATCAATCCCTTAAGGTGGAGATGGGGTGGATGCCGCTCTCACCCTGACGGCATCGCGATGTGCCATACTCGTGGTGTCGAAGCACAAGCTGAAGGAGAGGGCATCCATGGGAGAGGTTACCATCATCGGCGTCGATCTGGCAAAGAACGTGTTCCAGGTTCACGGCGCAGCGGCGGACGGGTCCGTCGTGTTCCGCAAGAAGCTGACGCGACCACAGTTCGCCCGGTTCATGGCGGAGCAGCCGCCGTGCCTCGTGGTGATGGAGGCCTGCGCCAGTGCGCATCATTGGGCGCGGGAAATGTCCCGCCACGGGCATAAGGTCCGGCTGATCGCGCCGCACTACGTCAAGCCGTTCATCAAGCGCCAGAAGAATGACGCCGCCGATGCGGAAGCAATCGTCGAGGCGGCGCTGCGACCGACCATGCGGTTTGTGGAACCCAAGACCCAGGAACAGCAAGCCCGAGCGGTTGCGTTCCGGACGCGCGAACAGCTCGTGAAGCAACGCACCGAAGCCGTGAATGCGCTGAGATCGCATCTCTACGAGTTCGGCCATGTCGCCCCCGTGGGGATTGGCTATTTGCCACGCCTGGAACGGGTCATCGCAGATCCTGACGCCGACATTCCCGATCTGGCGCGCGAGATCTGCCAGATGCTCCTCGACCAGATCAACCAGCTGACCGGCCGGATCGATGCGCTGAAAGCCAGGATCGCGGCCTTGTCGAACGAAGCGGAAATGCCGCGCCAGCTGCAGACGATGCCGGGTGTAGGCCCGATCACTGCACTGGCGGTCGAGACCTTCGCGCCGCCGATGGATCAGTTCCGCCGAGGGCGAGACTTCGCCGCCTGGCTCGGCCTGGTGCCGCGGCAGCATTCCACCGGGGGCAAGCAGAAGCTGGGGAAGACCTCGAAGATGGGGCAGCGCGACATTCGTCGATTGCTGGTCATCGGGGCGACCGCTGTGATCCGCTGGGCCTCGCGCCGCGGTGCGCCGAAGGGGTCGTGGTTGGCGCGGATGCTGGAACGCAAGCCGGTCCCGGTCGTGGCCGTCGCGCTGGCGAACAAGATGGCGCGTGGCATCTGGGCGATGCTGACGCGCGGTGAAAGCTATCGCGGCCCGGTGCTGATCGGCGCCTGACACGGCGTTGAATCGGCAGCGGGGCCACCGAGTTGTGAGGAAGGCATGATCCGAATGGGCACATGATCGACATGATCCGGGTCGGGAAAACCAGAAACCTTCTCCGAGCCTCGAGCTCGCCGTTGGAGATTTGGACCCGGTCCGCGCATCACCATCCCGGCCAGCGGCGCCATGTCAGCCGCACGAACAGGCCTGACAAAAGTACGCACTCGATCACAAGTCCAGAAGATCAGAATTTCCTTGCAAACCGAGCGGCATCCACAAAAGAAGGTTGGACGTCAGACCCATCCCCTCCGCCACTTGCACAGTGCAAACCCGAAAACAGGTCCCTCGCGGGGCCTTTTTCTTTATGTGCCAAAGGGGTTTGCAGGGACCATCCGCCCTTCGGAGACTGGCCCGCCGCGCGAGATCGGTCTCCGAACGCCCAGCGTCTCTTTCCACCCGCCCTGCGCTCTCGGCGAGACGGGTAAATAATCCCCATATTTTTTAGTGAACTGACAAGGTCGCACTGCGCCCGTGTTTCGCTGGTTCCGGCTCGTCTCAAAACAGATGGCGACGCAACACGGGCGGCGTGGTGGTTGGTATGTCTTGGGAGTTTTGCGCGAAGTCTCTGATGACAAAAGCAGTTTCGGCCCCTAGCCTGGCGCAATGTCGAACGGGAGCTGGACAGATCAAGAGAACGACCTGATCGTCGCGGATTACTTCGCGATGCTGGCCGACGACGTCTCTGGTCGCCCCTACAACAAGACCGAGCACCGGCGCGGACTTCTGCCGCTGTTGAACGATCGCTCCGAGGGATCGGTCGAGTTCAAGCACCAGAATATCAGCGCCGTGCTGAAGGGGCTGGGTGAGGACTGGATCCCGGGCTACAAGCCCGCCTTCAATTTTCAGATGACGCTGGTGGATGCCGTAGCGCGCTGGCTGGCGTTCAATCCGGCCTGGCTCGGCCGCCATCCTGCTGCGCGACCGCCGACCGGTTTGGCCGACGCTGCGCCGATCTGGATCGGGCCGCCGCCCACGCTGTCGAACCAGCCGCCTCCGCAGGAGCTGGAGCAGATGCTGCATATCGCTCGCAAATTCGATGTCGCGGCGAGAGACGAGCGAAACCGGGCCCTCGGCCGTGCCGGTGAGGAGCGCGTCCTGGCGCATGAACGTGCAGCCCTGAATTCAGCAGGCCGCGACGATCTTGCGCGCAAGGTCCGGTGGGTGTCGGAGGAGGATGGCGATGGTGCCGGCTACGATATCGCCAGCTTCGCGCCGGATGGCCGTCCGCGCCTGATCGAGGTGAAGACGACGAATGGCTGGGAACGCACGCCTTTCCACATCAGCCGCAACGAGCTGGCTGTGGCCGAGGAGCGGCGCTCGGAGTGGTCCCTGTTCCGGCTCTGGAACTGCGCGCGCGAGCCGAAGGCGTTCGAGTTGCATCCGCCGCTGGACGCGCATGTCTCGCTGACTGCGACGTCCTTTCAGGCGAGTTTTCATTGAGGGTCACCGAAACGCCCGCTCAGCCTGCTCCTGCCATGTGTCCCCCGCCAGAAAACACAGGTCGTAGAGACTGACCGCCGACGCCTCGCGGCCGCAGGTCAGGCGTTTGAGCACCTCTGGCGCCAGATAGGCGAGGCGCAGCTGGCGGCTGACATGGCGCTCGGCCAGACCGACGGCCTCGGCCAGTTCCTGGATCGTGGCGAACTCGCCTGCTTCCATACGCCGCCGCCAGCCCCATGCCCGGCCGATGGCGCGCAGGATGTGCGGGTCCTGCGTCTGATCCTCGCTCGGGCTGTAATCGGCGGGCGGCATGATCTTGGGCCGCCCGTTCTTCTTGCGTACCTTCAGGGGGATCAGCACGCGGATAGTGTCATTGCCTCGGTTCATTCGGCGGCCTCCATGTCGCGCGGGGCGATCATCTCGCGAATGACGCCCGCGACGCCTTCGCGGCGGATGTCGACCTCGAGCCCGGCGGCGGTGACCGTGACGCGCCGGACCAGAAGCTGGATGATCCGCGCCTGCTCGAGCGGAAACAGCTGCGCCCACAGCATGTTGAAATCATGCAGCGCCGCGATGGCCTCGGCCTCGGAGACCTGATCGCGCTTCAGGGCCGCCAGCACCTGAGTGACCACCTCTGGCGTCTGCAGAATGCGCCGGACCTCGGTGACGATGGCGTCCTCGACCATGCCCGCAGGCAAGCGGTTCGGTGCTTGATCGCCGCCGCTGTCGTCCTCCGTCGTGCGGTTCTTGATCACGTCCATCGAGACGTAATAGCGGTAGAGCTTGCCGCGTTTCTTGGTCGCGGTCGGGGTCATCGCCGCGCCGGTGTCGGTGAAGATCAGGCCCTTCAGCGGCGCGGGCGTCTGCATGCGGCTGTTGCTGGACCGCGCGTGGCGGTTGCCCTGCAGGATCGCATCGACCTGATCCCAAACCTTGTCGGTGACGATGGCCTCGTGCTCGCCCGGATAGGCCTTGCCCTTGTGGACGGCCTCGCCGCGATAGACGCGATTGCGGAGCACCCGATAGAGGTATCCCTTGTCGATCAGCGTGCCCTGCTTGCTGCGAAACCCCTCCCGCCGCAGCTCCTTCGCAAGCATGGTGGCCGAGCCGAGTTCGACGAACCGGTCGAAGATCCGGCGCACCGAGGCGGCCTCAGCCTCGTTGATCACCAGCCTGCGGTCCTGCACATCGTAGCCGAGCGGAACATAGCCCCCCATCCAGATTCCGCGCTTGCGCGAGGCGGCGACCTTGTCGCGGATGCGTTCGCCGATGACCTCGCGCTCGAACTGGGCGAAGCTGAGCAGGATGTTCAGCGTCAGCCGCCCCATCGAGGTGGTCGTGTTGAAGGACTGCGTGACCGAGACGAAGGTGACGCCGTTGCGGTCGAAGACCTCGACCAGCTTCGAGAAATCCATCAGGGCGCGGCTGAGCCGGTCGATCTTGTAGACCACCACCACGTCAATCAGCCCGTCGTCGATGTCCGCCAAAAGCTGTTTCAGGCCGGGCCGTTCCAGATTGCCGCCCGAGAAGCCGCCGTCGTCGTAGCGGTCGCGGGTGGCGACCCAGCCCTCGGATTTCTGGCTGGCGATATAGGCCTCGCAGGCTTCCCGCTGGGCGTCGAGGCTGTTGAACTCCATGTCGAGCCCTTCCTCGCTCGACTTGCGGGTGTAGATGGCGCAGCGCAGGCGGCGGCCGGGGCGCGTGTTCATGTCCATGGTCAAACCTCCCGCGGTCGGACCTGCAGCCCGAAGAAGCGATAGCCGTTCCAGCGCACGCCGGTGATTTCCCGCGCGATGCCGGAGAGCGATTTGTACTTGCGGCCCTGCCACTCAAAACCGTCCTTCAGCACGGTGATGATGTGCTCGACCCCGTTCCATTCCCGGATCAGCCGCGTGCCAGCCACCGGATTGCGAGGATCCGCGATCTGGTTCTTGCGGCGGGAGACGTCCTCGACCTCGTCGGCAAGCAGGTCCAGCATGCGGCGGGTCTCGTGGTCGGGCCCGCCATAGGTCAGTTCCTGCAGGCGATAGGCAATGCGGCCCTCGAGAAAGGCGCGGCTGTTATTCGGCGCGGCGCTGCCGAGGAGCCGTTCCCATTCGGCCTTCAACTCTTTCACCGACATGGCCTTGAGCGCGGCGATGCGCGATAGGACGCTCTGGTCCAGGCGCGCGTCCTGCCCGGGTTTGGGCGGCGTTATCTTACTGTGATGCTTCATAAATTCCTCCGATGCGGATGCGTTTCCTGCGACGACCACCGCTCTTTCGGAGCGGGTAGTCCACTGAACTGTCTCCGTCGGCGGGCGATAAAGAACTGGACTTCCCGGCATTCAGGCGAACGATGCCCGCAGCAAGGATGCGGCCCAACTCGGCAAGCCGGGCATCAGGGGACATGCGTTCAGGGCATAGAGGATTGGGCCCGGAAACCGGGTCTTCGGGGGGAATGGACATGGCGGGTTTTCGCGACTGTTATGATAGGCAAAATGTGTCGCGAAATCAGAAAAATATCAAGTAAATCAGTTTATTGCGGCATCATGCGGTCGCTGCGCGCCGTGGCGAAAATCTGCGTAGGGGAAATGTCCCCGCGCCGACCTTTCGGTCGGGCGGCTGCGCCGAATCAACTCGTCCGGCCGTCCATGAACTTGTCGAAGCTGTCGAGGACTGGCTCTTCCTCCAGATCGGCCATATCCCATCGCGATGGGGCGCGGTCGGGGTAAAGCAGAAGCGAGATCGTCATCTGGTCATTGCTGGGTGAGAACACGGTCATCTCATGCACAGGCTCGGAGCCGAGCCAGACGCCGGCGGCATGGTGGCAGCCGTATCGCCCTTCATCCCCGTCCACCTCTTGTGCAGCAAGCGAGGCGGGCGGCAATTCGATCACCTCTTGCCGTGCCCTGTAGAAAACCCCGGACTTCAACAGCGGTTCGCTGGACCAGGCCCAATCGATGAAGCCTTCCTTGCCGACCACGATCATCGCGCGCTTGTCGGTGATGGTCATCCATTTCAGGATCGCGGCGGTCAGCGACACGGCATAGCGATCCGCGAGCTCGGTCATCACGTCGATGTCGACGATCCGGCCTTTGATCTGCGCGCGGAAATCGTCGAGGGGCATCAGCAGGTAGGAGGCGAAGGTGTTCGCTTCCGCCTCGATCCTGTTCCGGGCCTCATCCCAGTCGGCCATGTTGCGGCTGGTGCATTCCAGCCCACGCGGGTTGGCCTGCCGGTGCAGGAGGTAGTGCCCCAGCTCATGCGCCAGCGTGAAGTTGCGCCGCCCCGGCGACCGGATGGTCTCGTTATAGACAATGCCCCACTCGCCTGAGCCGCTGGGATGCGGCATCAGCATGCCTTCGACGCCCTTGGACAGCGCAAGCCCCTTCACGATGGTGATCGGGGCGTCCGGAAACACCTGACGCGAGAAATCCTGCGCGAGCGCAGCCACGTCGATGGGGAACCGCGGCAGCCCGTGCACCGCCTGATGCACGGACAGGATTTTCGTCAGGCGGTTAGCCCAGCTCTGAGGCGTCGTCGGCAGGCTCAATCCTTCTTCCCCCACATGTCGATCATCTGGTTGATTTTCTGTTGGTCTTCGGGGTCGAGCTTGCTGAACTTGCGGAAGAAGGCTTCCTTCAGAACCTCGTCGCTGGGCTCCTCGCTGTCATCGAGCAGGTAATCGGTCGTGACCTCCAGAGCTTGGGCGATGCGGGTCAGCTTCTCGCCCGACGGTTTTCGCGTGTCGCGGTTCTCGAGTTCCCAGAGGTAGCTCTTGCTGGAGACGGTCAGCTCGGCGAGCTTGTCGAGGGAATATCCCTTTTCCTGACGGTGGCGCTTGATCTTCGCGCCGAGGGACGTGGTCATCGTATCATCCTTGGTTTCCTTGGTTGGAGAACGCTTGTTCGATATGCCGAACAAAATTGTGCCGCGCAAGTAGACGTGGCGATTTGTTCGGTATATATCGAACAACATCGTATCGCATTTTCGCGATTCTGTCCTCCTCCCCGGCCAAAGAAAGGGCTCTCATGACCGCCATCGCCGCGTTCCTCCGCAAGACCCCCGTGATCCGTTTGCAGGATTACTTCACCGCTGGAGGGTTCACCTCGCTTGCGCCCATCGACTGGACGAAGCCCGAGCCCGAGGTCGTGGAGCCGCTGATCAAGGCCGTCGATGCCATGTCAGATGACGAAAAGCAGCGCGTCGTTCTTGATGCGGCCCGCGTGGCGGCGCTGGCCGATGAGCCCGGCCAGAACGCGTTGCAGAACGTCGTCGTGAATCGCGCGGTCTTCGATACGCTCGAGGGGGCCAACAACCGCTCGCTCTGGGTTTTCCTCAACGAGAACGACCGGTTCCGCCTTGCCGAAGAGGTGCGCTACAATGACGAGCGCCGTCGGGGGCGGTCGTGGAGCGGGTTCGGCGTCGATCCCGATCTCGCGGTGAAGAAGGACCCGGTCTCGCTCGCCGCGTTCACGGCCGCGATCCGTGCACGGTTTGAAACGCCCAACGTCCATGTCGACATCTTCGACCGCCACCGGGTGATCTTCGAGGGCCAGGAATGCGAACTGGTCCAGGTCGCGGTCTACCGGGAGGGGCGTCCCGAGGACACGCTGGGATTCGATGCCAACAGCACCCTGTCGCGTCGGATCGTGAAGCCGGTCGTCGAGGCGGCGCTGACCTACGAGGCCGCGACCGGCGTGATCGAGGTCGTGGCCAAGACGCGCGAGGACCGGATCGATCTGACCCGGTACATGGCGCGCGACCTCCTAGGCATCACCCTCGATGAAGAGCAGTCGCTGCCGCTGCGCGAATATGATCTCAGCATGCTGCTCCGGCCGTTCGACTTCCCGACCGACCCGGCCGACGGGATTGCCGGCGTGACCGTCAAGGAATTGCGCCTGATGGATCTGGGCGATGCGAAAGAGCGCATCACGCTCGAATCCATGTCGGGTGCCGACCGGACGATCTGGCAGATGGCGGAACACCGGATCGGCCTCGACATCGGTGGCGGCGCGCGAGTCTTCGGTGGCACCGGCGACGTGGCGGAATGGGTGGTCACCCGTGCGCGCTTCACCATCAAGTTCCACCCGGGCCCCGATGGCGGGCGGGGCAAGTCGCTGTCGCTGACCGTGACCATGCCGCATGGCTGCAACCTGAAGGACATGACGCCGCAAGAGCGCCTGATCGGCGAGAAGTATTTGCGGCTCTGGGGCATCCTGAAAGACGACAACGACGAAGGCGACGTCCTTGAGTAAGCGTGCGATCGACCTTCTGCTGCGGGCCATGGAAGCCCGCAGCATGTCTCTCCAGACATCGGCGCTGCACCAGGTTTCGCGCAGTGCGACCGACGCTTTGATCGCGGCCAAACTGCTGGTGCCGAGCGGGCATGTCCCCGTCGTCGTCGCGATGGACGACTATGAGGATGAACCGCTCGAGGCCACCTGGTCGGCCGAGCTGAATTCATATGGCTATCACGACAGCACCGGCCGTTGGATCAAGGTCGCCCATCAGGAGATCGCGGCGTGCAGGGTCGACTACGGCCTGGCCCTTGCCAAGATGCTGGTGGCGTTCGAGCGTGCCGGGCCTTCGCGCCCGGCACCCTTGGTCACGGATCTCGTCTGGGAGGTGGGAACAATCAAGCTCGCCGGAGCGAAAGCCCCTGTGCCCGTCTGGTTTGCACGGCGGCTTGGCGATCCGGCGGTCTGGGCGCAACTCGAGGCGCTGATCGGGCGCAAGCCGCCGCAGGAAATCCGCATCATCCTGACCTCCGCACCCGGGGAGCGCATCCCTGAGACCACCCAGAAGCGCAACCACATCATCAACGTGGCGGATGTTGCTGGCGATCCGGCAAAGCTCGCGATCTCGCCACAGGTCCTCGGGGCTCGGGTGTTTCCTGGGCAAGCGCAGCGTCGTTTTCCGATCGATCATTCCGATGACTACGGCATCGTCTGGCTGCGCGGCGAAGCCCTCACCTTCAAGAGCCCCAAGCAGCGTCGCTTGTTGAACGTGTTGTTCGATGCATACGAAACAGGTTCTGCAACATGCCTGACGGAAGCCGTGTTGTATGAAGCGGGCTACAAGGACGGCACGAATTCATTCTCCAAGGTGTTCAGCGGTCGCGACGACTGGCGCTCGTTCATCAAATACGCCGACGGAAACTGTTGGATCGAGCCCTGATCCGATCAGCCATCGCCATTTCGAAGGCCGTCCATCAGGGCGGCCTTTTGCTTTTGTGACTTTCCTACCGGCTTCCCTACCGGCTTCCCTACCGGTGCCCTTCCTCAGCCCTACCACGCCGTCCGCCATGTTGAACCCGCAAGTGTTCGCAGAAATCCCAAGGAGGTTCACATGGCGACCAGGCACCTTTCCCAGATCGAGCTGGCGGCTCGCTGGAACATTTCACACCGCACGCTGGAGCGTTGGCGGTGGACGGGCGAAGGCCCGAAATTCATCAAGCTCGGCGGCCGGGTGATCTACCGGCTCGAGGATGTCGAGGCCTTCGAGGCCGAACAGATCCGCGGCGTGGATCACGAACCCCATCGTCCGATGTCGGCGTGAGGGGGCGGAACATGACGATCTCCAACCACATCACCCTGGCCGATCTCCACCGGGTGCCGGTGGGCCATATCGCGGCGCTGCCCGCCGATCAGCTCGCGCTGCTGAAAGGCGCGGCCGACGAGCAACTGACGCAGGCGAAGTCGGTCGCGGACTGGCTCGACGGCGCCATCTCCCTGAAATACGCGGACCGCGCCCAGGACACCCGCCAGGAGGCGGGCAAGGACACCGGCACGATCCGGTTCGAGGATGACGGCGTCACCGTGATCGCCGAACTGCCCAAGCGCATCGACTGGAATCAGGCGTTGCTGGCGCAGATCGCCGAGAACATCGCCTCGGCTGGTGAGGACCCGGCGGAGTTCATCGAGACCAAGTTGTCGGTCTCCGAGCGCAAATACGGCGCTTTGCCGGAAAGCTGGCGCAAGGGCTTCGAGCCCGCGCGCACCGTCCGCACCGGCAAGCCGAAGTTCCGCCTCGTGCTGAACGAGGAGGTGCGCTGATGGCCATTTCGCTCGCATCCCTGCGCACGACCTCGGTGCTGACCCCGCCGCGCATCCTGATCCACGGCGTGGCCGGGGTGGGCAAATCCACCTTCGCGGCCGATGCCGACCGGCCTGTCTTCCTCATGACCGAGGATGGTCTGGGCAAGCTGCAGGTCCCGCATTTCCCTCTCGCGACCAGCTATGCGGAGGTGGCCGAGGCGCTTGATGCGCTGCTGAACGAGGACCACGATTTCGGCACGGTCGTCGTTGACAGCGTCGACTGGCTGGAGCCGCTGATCTGGGCCGAGGCCTGCAAGCGCAACGGTTGGGCCTCGATCGAGGCGCCGGGGTTTGGCAAGGGCTATGCCGAGGCGCTGACCATCTGGCGCGAATATCTCGACCGGCTCAACGCGCTGCGCGACCGCAAGGGCATGGTGGTCATCCAGATCGCCCATACCGACATCAAGCGTTTCGACAGCCCCGGGCACGAACCTTACGACCGCTATGTGATCAAGCTGCAGACCCGCGCCTCGGCGCTGCTGCAGGAGCATTCGGACGTGGTGCTCTTCGCCAACTATCAGATATCGGTCGCGAAATCCGATGTCGGCTTCAACAAGAAGGTGACCCGGGCGCTCGGGTCCGGTGCGCGCGTCATGCACACCGAAGAGCGTCCCGCCTTCCTCGCCAAGAACCGTTACGGCCTGCCGGACACCCTGCCGCTGATGTGGTCGGAGTTCCTCGCAGCCATGCCCCAATCCCAATGAACTGAACAAGGACAAGACCATGGCACGTTTCGACACGTCCTTCGACGCCACCAGCGTCGAGCCCACCACCGCCTACGAGCTGCTGCCCGCAGGCAAATACCGCGCCCAGATCGTCGAGAGCGAGATGCGCGTCACGAAGAACGGCATGGGCCAGTTCCTCTGGCTGATGCTCGATATCCTCGAGGGCGAGCACAAGGGGCGGAAGATCTTCGACCAGCTGAACCTGGTGAACCCGAACCCGACCACGGTGGAAATCGCGCAGCGCACGCTCTCGGCGATCTGCCACGCCACGGGCCGGATGCATGTCAGCGACAGCGAGGAGCTGCACCTGATCCCGATGACGATCCAGGTGAAGATCCGGCCGCCGAAGAACGGCTACGGCGAGAGCAACGCGATTGCCTACCTGCCGCCTGAGCGGGGTTCGGCCCCGGCCGCCCGTCCGGCCAAGCCCGCGCCCGATCCGGCCGGCTCTTCGGTGCCGCCGAAAATGGCCTCCGCGCCCTGGAACAAGAAGGCCTGAGCCTTCGCGCTGCCCTGCGCCCTGACTGACGGGGCAGCGCGCAACCCCATCTGAGGAAATTTCCATGACTGACATGATCAACGCGGCCCCCGTGGCCGTGAACAGCCCCGGCTTGCCTGATGATCAGCGGCGACTGATCGAGCTCGACGATGCCATTGCCAAGATCCGCACGCAGATCGCGACAGCCGATCTGGCCCGCCAGCGCGTCCAGAAGCCCATCGATCCGGACTGGTTCCATCGGGCCCGCACGGCGCTGCGCCACCTGTGCCGCGAGCGGGCGGAACTCTTGGCCCAAGGCACCGGCCGCCGTCGCCGCGAAAAGCTCAAGGACGCGCTGATCGGCATCCTGCGCGAACGCCATGACCCCGAGACCTGGGATGGCATTCTGGCCGAGGCGCAGGCCCGCACTGAACGGGAGGGTCTGTAATGGCAGAACTTCCCGAAGCCCCCACGCCTACGCTGACGGCGATCTTTGCGGACTACGAGGCCCGCCAGGGCGATGGTTTCCGCGACCATCTCGGGGCGTCGATCATCGGCAAATCCTGTGCCCGGGCGCTCTGGTATGACTTCCGCTGGATCACGCCCGCGCGCCATTCCGGCCGCCTGCTGCGTCTGTTCGAGACGGGTCAGCTGGAAGAGGACCGTCTCGTGCGCAATCTGCGCGCCACTGGCGCAACGGTGCTCGAGGTCGATCCCGAGACCGGCCGCCAGTTCCGGGTCAAGGCCCATGGCGGCCATTTCGGCGGCTCGCTCGACGGCGTGGCCCTTGGACTCCTCGAAGCGCCGAAGACCTGGCATGTGCTGGAGTTCAAGACCCACTCGGTCAAGAGCTTCAACGAGTTGGTCGCCAAGGGCGTCGTTCTGGCGAAGCCTAAGCACGCCGCGCAGATGCAGATCTACATGCACCTGACGGGCATCACGCGCGCCCTTTACGTCGCGGTCTGCAAGGACACCGACGCGCTGCATATCGAGCGCATCGAGGCGGTCCGCGCGATGGCCGAGCGTCTTCTGGAAAAGGCCCGGCGCATCATCTTCGCCCAGCATCCGCCCGCGCGGATCAGCGAGGACCCGGCCTGGTTCGAATGCCGGTTTTGCGATCACCATGCCGCCTGCCACGAAGGCGGTGGCGCGGCGGTGACCTGCCGGTCCTGCCTGCATGCGACACCCGTCGACGGTGGTTGGCACTGTGCGCGTCACGACCGGATGCTGGCGCCAGCCGAGCAACGCGCGGCCTGCGGTCGCCATCTCTTCATCCCCGATCTCATCCCGGGCGAGGTCATCGATGCGGGCGACGATCTCGTCACCTACCGCATGGCCGATGGCTCGACCTGGACCAACGACGCCCGTTCCCCGGAGGCCGCGCCATGCTGACCCTGCGCCCCTATCAACAGGCCGCGATCACCGCGATCTACGGCTATTTCCAGACCCACACCGGCAATCCGCTGGTGGTCATCCCGACCGCGGGCGGCAAGTCGCTCGTCATGGCCTCCTTCATCGAGGGCGTGCTGAAGGCCTGGCCCGACCAGCGCATCCTGATCGTGACCCATGTGCGCGAGCTGATCGCGCAGAACCACGCCGAAATGATCGGCCTCTGGCTCGATGCGCCCTCGGGCATCTATTCGGCGGGCCTCGGCAAACGCGAGGCTCAGGCGCGGATCCTTTTTGCCGGCATCCAGTCGATCCATCGCCGCGCGGCCGAGATCGGCCACACCGATCTGGTGCTGATCGACGAGGCGCATCTGATCCCCGGCAAGTCGAGCACGATGTATCGGCGCTTCCTCGACACGCTGAAGGCGATCAACCCGGCGCTCAAGGTGATCGGGCTGACCGCCACACCATTCCGGCTCGATTGCGGGATGCTGCACGAGGGGCAGAACGCGCTCTTCACCGACATCGCCTACGAGGCCCCGGTCCGTGAGCTGATCGACGCGGGGTATCTGAGCCCTCTGGTCTCGAAGCAGCCCGCAACACGGCTAGACGTCTCGAAAGTGGGCACCCGCGCGGGCGATTTCATCGCGCGTGATCTGGCGGCGGCGGTCGACCAGGACGCCATCACCCGCGCGGCCGTGACCGAAATCATCGAGCATGGCTGTGACCGGAAGTCCTGGCTGGCCTTCTGTTCGGGTGTCGAGCATGCGCGCCATGTGGCCGAGGAATTCGGCCGCCAGGGTATCAGCTGCCGCACGATCTTTGGCGACACGCCGATGGACGAGCGCGATGCGATTCTTGCCGCATTCAAGCGTGGCGAAATCCGCGCGCTCGCCTCGATGGGCGTGTTGACCACCGGCTTCAACGCGCCGGGCGTCGACCTGATCGCGCTCCTGCGTCCGACGCAATCGGCAGGCCTCTATGTGCAGATGGTCGGGCGCGGCACCCGTCTCGCGCCGGGCAAGGAGAATTGCCTGGTGCTGGACTTCGCTGGCAATGTCCGTCGCCACGGGCCGATCGACCTAGTGCGGCCCAAGCGCCCCGGTGATGGCGGCGGTGGCGAAGCGCCGACCAAGGTCTGTCCGGAGTGCGACAGCATCATCGCGCTCTCGGCGACGGAATGCCCGGATTGCGGCTATGTCTTCCCGGCGCGCGAGGTGAAGATCGCCCCGACGGCCGCCACGCTGCCGGTGCTTTCGCCGAAGCAACAATGGCTTCCGGTCACAGGCGTTTCCTACAGCCGCCACGACAAGGCGGGCGGCCGTCCGTCGCTGAAGGTGACCTATAGCTGCGGCCTTGCCTCCTACAGCGAATGGGTCTGCCTCGAGCATCAGGGCTATGCCCGCCAGAAGGCGGCCCAGTGGTGGCGCAAGCGCGCGCCCGGCTGCCCCGTGCCGCTGAGCGTGGCCGAGGCCCTCGCGCAGACGAGCCGCCTTGCGCGCCCCAGCGACATCTCGGTCCGCCCCTCGGGCCGTTATCTTGAGATCTCCGGTTACAGGTTCGCCCCATGCGCCCATCCGACCCCGGCCTCTGCGCCGTCTGCCACCGGGAACCTCGCGGGTTTGGCTGGTTCGAGCCGGGCTTCCGGCGCACCGACCCGCGGCGCGACGCCAGCCGCAAGCGGCTCTGAAGCCGTGCCTGCCAAGACCTCTGCCATGGGAGGAAGGGCATGATCGATCCGACCCCGAATGAGACCGATGCCACGGCCTTTGGCGGCCAGATGGGCGGCGAATATCTGGAAGCCATCGGCAAGTCCGACCTCGCGACCCTGTCCGAGGAGGAATGGGCCCGGTTTCTCGATGCTGTCGTCACCGGCTACTGCGACCACCTGCGTGCGTTGGCGGCGAAGGATCGCAGCCGGCTGGACGCGATGGTCCCGGAGGTGCCGTTCTGATGGCTGACACGTCCTGGATGGCGCGCTTCGGCGCGCGGCTCGTCACCAATGGCTATGCCATCCTGCCGATCGGCCCGAGCACCAAGAAGCCCGGCCGGTTCCAGCGCGGCGGCTGGGCCGATTACCCGGAATGGAACCGCCATGCCGAACGCCCGACCACGGAGGTCGAGGTCGCGACCTGGGCTGCCTGGCCCGATTGCGGCATCGGCATGGTCGGCGGTGCGGTGGCGGCGGTCGATATCGACATCGCAACGGACGCCGAACTGGCATTGCAGATCGAGGCACTGGCGCGGACGCGCCTTGGCGACACGCCCGCGCTGCGCATCGGCCGCGCCCCGAAGCGCATGCTGGTCTATCGCACGGCCGCACCGTTTCGGGGCATCAAACGCCATCCGCTCGAGGTGCTTTGCCTCGGGCAGCAGTTTCTGGTCTATGCCGACCACCCCGACACCGGCGCACCCTATGTCTGGCCCGACGAGGGGCTGGCCGATCTCGATATCCGCGATCTTCCGGAAATCACCGAGGAGGCGGCGGCGGCCTTTCTTGAGGAGGCCTATGCGATCCTGCCAGAGGAACTGCGTCAGCGTGGGCTGCGCTCGGCAGCACTGGCCACATCCCTGCGCAACCACGGGCAGATCGGCACCTTGCCCGCCATCCGGTCGGCGCTCGACTGGCTGCTCCGGCGCCGGTGGCATCGACCTCGGGCTCACCATCGCCTTGCCCGGATATCGCACTGTGGGCCATGTCGAACGGGAAACCTTCGCCGCAGCCACTCTCGTGGCGCGGATGGAAGACGCGTCCCTGGATCAGGCTGTTGTCTGGGACGACGTTGGAACCTTCGACGGCCGTCCGTGGCGCGGCGCGGTGGACATCGTCACTGCGGGCTATCCGTGCCAGCCGTTCTCAGTCGCTGGCAAGCGCCGGGGCGCAGACGACCCGCGGCACCTCTGGCCGCATGTCGCCCGCATCATCGGCGAGGTCCAGCCGCCCTTCGTCTTCCTCGAGAATGTCGCCCATCATCTCCGCCTCGGCTTCCCCGAAGTCGCCAGCGGACTGGTCCGCATGGGCTACCGCCTTGCGGCAGGCCTCTTCACGGCGGCGGAGGTCGGCGCGCCTCACAAGCGCGAGCGGCTGTTCATCCTCGCCATCCGCGAGGGTGACGAGCTGGCCTACCCCACGCGCCTGCTCTGGAACCCGCTCGAGTGGCGGGAACCGGACGGAACTGCTGCGGCTCTGGCCGACGCCGAGGGCCAGCGCCAACGAGAACCGGCAGACGAAGCCGACGCCGTCACAGGCCGCGGGTCAGCACGGGATGAACCTCGCGACGACGGCTGCAATGTGGCCGACGCCGCAGACCGACAGCTTTCGGAGTCGGGGCGGCGACAGGCGCGACGAGAAAGGTCTGGACCGGATGGCGCGGGATTGGCCGACCCCGATGGCAACGGACGGCAACAAGCCGAGCGCCGGCAACCGCCGGACGGCGGACCTCATCCATGCCAGTCAGATGTGGATGACGCCGACGGCGCGGGATCACAAGGATGGCGCGACGACGCTGGCGAATACCCCGGTGAACGGCTTGCTTGGCCGCCAGGTCCTGGTGACGCCGATGGCTGGGCCGAATACCTCCGAATTGCGCCGGACCTTGAACCCGCTGTTCGTCGAGGCGCTGATGGGCTGGCCCACCGGGTGGACCGGCTTCGCCTCTGTGGCAACGGCGTGGTCCCGCTGGTTGCGGCGCATGCGCTCAGAACTCTGGCGGCTGAACTGCTGGCCGGTGGATGAATGCGCCAGTTGTACTCGTTCTCTATCGTCATTTGATTGACAGCTCACCTCGGCCAGATTACCTGCCGCCTGAAATGTAAGTATAAGGATTTCAGGCGCATGGCAGATTTTTTTAATATTGTTTTCAACCCAGATTTTTACATTCCATTTCTTGACCTTCTTTCTGCTTCAATAGTTGCTGTCTGGGGTTTGGCGACTGCGTCGACTGAGCATGAAAAAATCAAAGGGCTTCCCAGTGTCAGCCGAAACTCGACGAAGCGCCGGATGAAGATGTTGAGGCCGACCACATATTCGGCAGCAATCACTCCTAGCCTTGTCTCGACACCCAGATCTGACGAAGACTCGGTCGTGAGCATGATAGCCGCCAAACGGGCCTCGTGAGCCTCGTTTGCAGCTCTTTCCGCTTCATCAGCCGCTGCCTTCTCGGCAGCTTCAAGCTGTCGCTTCGAGGCATGACAATCAGGGCACAAACCCTCGAACAAGTCGAACCGTGAAACTTTTTCGCCGCATTTCGAGCAATTTGCCATCGCACTACTCCGTGCTTGTGTGGCCCCACCAAAGAACTTTGCCGATGATCCGCATGGAACTGATCGTCGCCAATCTCTTGAACTCTGTCTTGAACTCCGGGTTGTCTGACATCACCGCGAAAAAATCCGCGTCAACAAGCTCGATGCGCTTCACACGTGCAACCCCGTCCTCGACAAAAGCGTAGATCGGCGGTGCTTTTCGTCGCGATGACTTTGAGCGCGCGAGAACATCCGTTTTCGACGTGTCAATCAGGATCATGTCGCCATCGGAAAGCGTGGGCGCCATGCTATCACCATGAACCCGAGCCACCCTGGCTCTGGATGCCGAGACGCCCAGCTTCTTTAACCAATCGCGCCTAAACGCCAAGGTTCCGACCACGATATCGTCGCCATTCACGTAGCCATTACCCGCGGATAGCGTCGCTTCGTGCAACGGGATCTTCGCGAAATCATCGTCTTTCGGCGGAACGATATTGACCGGTTGGTGGTCTCTCGGCGGGCCAAAATACAACTCCAAGCCTAGCGCATCAGCAATCTTAGTGGCCTTGTCGATGTTTGGAATGGCCCGCTTTTCATCCTCGCGGATCACCCCACGGATGTAGCCCTGGGGCAAACCAGCTCTCGCCTCCGCCTGATTCACGTTCAGGCCAAGCTCAGCTAGTCGGGCAAGGACAACATCAGCGAACGCCATAATCTCTCCAAGTCAGAGATTGGGATAATGCCCAACTTTTTTGACGTTGACAATTGGGCAATAGC
>NZ_CP198946.1:2827500-3550000 GCF_052363175.1 Rhodobacter capsulatus | reverse complement strand
ATGCTTACTGTTGTTCGACCTTATCGGATTGGTCGGGCAGCTGCGGTGTCCCTGGAAATAGCCCTCCATATGACCGTACCCTAAACCGACACAGGTGGACAGGTAGAGTATACCAAGGCGCTTGAGAGAACCACGTTTAAGGAACTCGGCAAAATGCCTCCGTAAGTTCGCGAGAAGGAGGCCCCATTGATAGGCAACTATCGGTGGGGGGCACAAACTAGGGGGTGGCGACTGTTTACTTAAAACACAGGGCTCTGCGAAGCCGTAAGGCGACGTATAGGGTCTGACGCCTGCCCGGTGCTGGAAGGTTAAAAGGAGGGGTGCAAGCTCCGAATTGAAGCCCCAGTAAACGGCGGCCGTAACTATAACGGTCCTAAGGTAGCGAAATTCCTTGTCGGGTAAGTTCCGACCTGCACGAATGGCGTAACGATCTCCCCGCTGTCTCAAACGTGGACTCAGCGAAATTGAACTGTGTGTCAAGATGCACACTACCCGCGGTTAGACGGAAAGACCCCATGAACCTTTACTCCAGCTTTGCACTGGCATCAGGATTGTGATGTGCAGGATAGGTGGTAGCCTTTGAAACCGAGACGCCAGTTTCGGTGGAGGCTCCCTTGAGATACCACCCTTCGCACTCTTGATGTCTAACCGCGGCCCGTTATCCGGGTCCGGGACCCTGCATGGTGGGGAGTTTGACTGGGGCGGTCGCCTCCCAAATCGTAACGGAGGCGCGCGAAGGTAGGCTCAGACCGGTCGGAAATCGGTCGTTGAGTGCAATGGCAAAAGCCTGCCTGACTGCAAGACTGACAAGTCGAGCAGAGACGAAAGTCGGTCATAGTGATCCGGTGGTCCCAAGTGGGAGGGCCATCGCTCAACGGATAAAAGGTACTCTGGGGATAACAGGCTGATGATGCCCAAGAGTCCATATCGACGGCATCGTTTGGCACCTCGATGTCGGCTCATCTCATCCTGGGGCTGGAGCAGGTCCCAAGGGTATGGCTGTTCGCCATTTAAAGAGGTACGTGAGCTGGGTTTAGAACGTCGTGAGACAGTTCGGTCCCTATCTGCCGTGGGTGTAGGATACTTGAGAGGAGTTGCCCCTAGTACGAGAGGACCGGGGTGAACGTTCCACTGGTGGACCAGTTATCGTGCCAACGGTAGTGCTGGGTAGCTATGAACGGACAGGATAAACGCTGAAGGCATCTAAGCGTGAAGCCCCCCTCAAAACCAGGTATCCCTTGAGGGCCGTGGAAGACCACCACGTCGATAGGCCGGAGATGTAAGTGCAGCAATGCATTCAGTTGACCGGTACTAATTGCCCGATTGGCTTGATTTGATCCAGTAGCAGCAAGGCTCATGATCAAAAGCAAGTATACACGAGGTTAGTAAGAAGAACGCTCCGCGCCGGCGCAATGCCGGAGGCCGCAGTCGCGGCAGGTGCGCTTCTGATGTGAAACTTGACTTGGACAGATGGCTTCTTCCTCGGTTTGGTGGTCATAGCGTTGGCTAAACACCCGATCCCATCCCGAACTCGGCCGTTAAGGGCCAACACGCCGATGGTACTGCGTCTCAAGACGTGGGAGAGTAGGTCACCGCCAAACCTAGAAAGAAGCCATGTTCTCTCATACTCGATGACAAATACTCCCGATCGCAAAATATCGCCCTCGGGGAAATGGCGCGGGGTGGAGCAGCCCGGTAGCTCGTCAGGCTCATAACCTGAAGGCCGCAGGTTCAAATCCTGCCCCCGCAACCAAAATTTATGAATAAATCAAAGACATGCGCCCCACCATTCGGTGGGACTTTCTGCTTTGGCAAGCCGCGGTGCTACGCCAGTGCTACAGTAGAGAGAAGCAAAGTGGGAAGGGCGAGGGGCGCAACAATGGATCGCCAAGGCCCACGCGGCAGGCGTATGCTTTCGAGGAACTGATTGCCGAAATCGGCAGCCCGGCGGAAAAGCGGCTTGCTACCGGACATCTCACTCTGCCCCTGCAACCATCGTCTTCTGTCTCAAAGCGGCTCCGGCAAATCGATTTCCATGGCAAGCGAGAACCGGCATTGTTTTCCGGCGGCGAGATGCGTGGTGAAGGGCCGGGCGGCAATCTCGGGGCCCGCGCCGCAGCGTGCAGGCAGGCCATGCCACGGCTCGATGCACAGGAAACCGGCCTGCGGCGGATGCCACAGCACAAGGTTGGGCAGGCCCTCGATGACAAGGCGCAACCCCCGACCATCCGCAACGCCAAAGTGCAACTCCGTTCCCGTTCCCCGCGCGAAAACAAGCGAACTGTCGGCGGCAAAGACCGACTCGGACAGTGCGAGCCTGCCAGCCCGGAATGGCGAGGCAAGCTCCGGCCCCGCAATCAGCCCGCCCGCAAGCGCCAGTGCCGCGGGTTCGGCGCCGTTTTCCAGCATCAGCTCATGCGGCTCCCCCTCCAGCCCCGGCAAGGGCCAGAGAAATCCCGGGTGAAAGCCCAGACCGAAGGGCATCGTCTCGGTGCCGGTGTTCTCGACGATGGCGGTGAGGGTCAGCCGCGCGCCGCTTACGCGATGCGCGACACTCAGTCGGAAATCCCGCGGATAGACGGCCCGTGTGGCTTCGGACGAGTGCCATTCGTGGCAGCAAAAATCCGGCGCCTGTACGACTGGCGTGAACTCGGCATGCTGCGCAAAGCCGTGGATCGTCATCTGGGCTTGCCGCCCATTCACCGCGATCAGGTCATTTTCGGCCCGGCCCACGATCGGAAAAAGCAGCGGGGCCCGGCCGGTCCAAAAAGCCGGATCGCCCTGCCAGAGGATTTCCCGCCCGCGAAAGCGGATCGAGCGTGTCTCGGCGCCCCGTGTGGCCACCTCGACCGACAGCAGCTCATTGCCGATCCGCGTCATGCTGCGCCCAGCCGTTCCAGAACCGCCGTCGCCGCCCGTGCCACCCCGGGGTCGGCCTGCATCGCTGCCGAGATTTCCGAAAGCCTGCAACGCATTGCCTCATCCTCAAGGAGCCCCGTGATGGTGGCGCGCAGGTCTTCGGGCGACCAGTCCGTGCGATGCAGATGCCGCCCTACGCCGGTCTCCTCGGTGCGACGTGCATTGTCGTGCCCGTCCCAGCAATAGGGCATCACCAGCGAGGGCACGCCGTGAAACAGCGCCTCGCAAAAGGAATTGTTGCCGCCGTGATGGATGAACAGCTCCGAGCGGGCCACCACCGAGGGCTGCGGGAACCAGCTGCCCAGAAACACATTGTCGGGCACCTGCCGATAGGCATCCAGATAGCCGCCGACATTGACGAAAAACCGCGCTGGCATGGTGTCGAACACCTCCAGCATCCGCTTGATCTGCGTGGTATCGACCGCCCCCAGACTGCCGAAGCTGAGATAGACGAGCGGGCCTTCGTTGCGTGGCAGGGCTGGCGGATCGAACCGGGCCTCCTCTCGCACGCAGCCTTCGAGAAAGACGAACCGATCCGCGGGCAGCGGCTTCTGGCGTGGATAGCGGACGGCAGAGGGGGCCAGAAGCAGGTTCAGACAGTCGGATTCCTCAAGGAACTGCCCGGTGGGCAACGGCTTGAGACCGCGGGCCTTGCGAAAGGCATTGTAGCGGTTATGGGCCGGGCGCAGCAGCGGCGCGCAGGCTCGTTCCCATCGCGCCCGACCCTCGGCATCTTTCGGCGAAAGGCCCGACAGATAGGGCGGCACGCTTGGATCTGGGATCTCGGTCTCGGCGCAGGACACGATCCGCACCCAGGGCCGCCCGGCGCGCAGGATCGCCGGAAACATGATGACATTGTCGAGCAGGATCGCGTCCGGTCGGATCTGTGCAAGCAGCGCCTCGAGCGAGTCTTCGACCGCGATCACGGTATCGACGATCGCCTCCCAGGTGGGCGCGACATAGGTTTCCAGCTGCTCTTCGGGCGACAGATCAAAATGTGGCAGATGGGTATTGACGAAATCCTGCCAGCGCCCCTGTCCGGTTCCGGGGCCGGTCTGCAAATGGTATTCGCGAAAGCCATATTCCGCGAAGACCCCGGTGAAGCCGGGGTGGCACAGGAAAACCGGCTCGGCACCGCGGGCCTGCAATTCGCGGGCGATGCCCACGCAATTGAGCGCGGCCCCAAAGCTGGCCTCGGGAAAAAGCGCTATGACGGGCGAGCTGCTCACCGCGCGGTTCCTTTCGATAACGGGCCGGAGGGCTGCGCCCCGCCAAGCAGGGAGACCATGCCGCGCCCAGCCGTTTCAGGCCGCCGGATCCCTGATCGCCGCAGATGCAGCACCATCTGATCAGCCGCAAGTTCCAATTGATTGCGCTCCAGACTGTCGAGGATGTCGAGATGCTCCTCCATCGCCTGACGCAGCCGGAATGGCGGCTGCGCAGCTTCCTTCTGTCCGGCGGCGCGCAGCCGGTGATGCGCCAGAAGCGCGCCTTGGGTGAAGCGGTTCGCGCTGGCCTCGGCGATCATCACGTGAAAGTCGATGTCGATGCGCCGAAAGGCTGCGGCGCTCAGTCGCGAATCGCTCAGCGCCAGAAACTCCCGAATCCGACTGCGCATCACCCCCGCGCGCGGCGGATCGAGCACGAACCCCGGCGCCAGGATCGCCTGAGGTTCGAGCATCAGCCGGAAG
The DNA here is from genome assembly GCF_052363175.1 of Rhodobacter capsulatus. Lineage (GTDB taxonomy): Bacteria > Pseudomonadota > Alphaproteobacteria > Rhodobacterales > Rhodobacteraceae > Rhodobacter > Rhodobacter capsulatus_D. The sequence goes on along the minus strand of NZ_CP198946.1, from coordinate 3,545,390 downwards.
GCGAAGCTTTCCGAGATTGCCCGAGGCGTGTCCAGCAGCGGTTGAAAGGCCCAGGACCGCCCCGGAAGTTGCGTTACAATTCCATCCCGTGCCAGTATTTTTAGAGCATTTAATACTGTCACTCTGGAAACTGCGTAACGCCGCGCCAATGCGCTTACGGATTGAACATCGGGAATGCGCCGTGCGGCGCGATCGGCCAGAATCCGGTCGAACAGGCTTTGCTCCAGATCGGCCACATCCAGTGACGCCTCGGAGAGGCCCTCTTGGGCGCCCAGCTTGACCTGATATCCAACCTCTTCTTTCCACGACAGAATTCCGTTCTCTTCCAGGATTTTGAAGGCGGAGCGGATCGGCGTTCGTGATACGCCGCAGGCGTCGGCAATCGCTTGTTCGGGCAAATGGGCGCTCGCGCTCATGCCGCGCTCCAGAATCAGAGCGATCACCCTGCGCGCGAGTTCCAAGTGATTGTGGCGTGATGATCGTCGCGATTCTGCCATGACCCCCTCCCAAGCTGCCGCAGATACGCGGATGACCAAAAGAACCAACAATACCGTTTGACGTATTTTTATCTTCAAACGTACTCTCAGTTTCAGTGGTCAGCAAGAACCGCATTTTCCAACAGGCCACCGGCGACGGTGGAACAGCAACAGGAGGTCGCGATGACAACCTTTTCGCGCCACGCATGGACCCTTGCGGGGGTCGTGCTTGGCCTTGGCGTGGTATCGGCCCACGCCGAGAACTTGGTGATTTCAAACTGGGATGGCTATCTGGCCCCCGATGCGATCGAGAAATTCAACGCCGCCACCGGCAACACGGCCGAACTGGTGCTGCATGCCACCAATGAAGAGATCATGGGCAAGCTGATCGCCTCGGGCGGCAAGGGCTATGACGTTGTGTTCGTTTCGGCGCCCTTCGCCGAGGTTCTGCACAACCTTGGCCTTGCCGAGGATCTCGATCACGCGAAACTGCCCAATCTTGCCAATCTTTACCCAGAGGCGACTGAACTTGCCCATGACAAGGGCAACGTCTTCTCGGTGCCCTATACCTGGGGGACGACGGGTCTGTGCTATCGCGCCGATCTGACCGCCGAGCCGACATCGTGGAACGACCTGCTCAAGCCCAGTGCGGCGGTCAGCGGCAAGACGACGATGCTTGCCACCGAACGCTGGCTTCTGGCGGCGGGCTTCCTGGCCGAGGGCTATTCGGTCAATGAAACCGATCAGGTCAAGCTCGACCAGACCCGCGATCTGCTGATCTCGGCCAAGAAGACGCTGCTCGCTTATGACGACACCACCTTCTATTCCAAGCTGGTCTCGGGCGAGGCGGTGATGGTGCAGGCCTGGGATGGCTGGTGCAACTATGGCATCACCGAAAATCCGCAGATCAAATACCTGATCCCGAAGGAAGGCTCCGATCTGTGGGTCGATACGATGGTGATCCTGAAGACCTCCGAGCACAAGGACGCGGCCTATGCCTTCGTCAACGCGATGCTCGACGGGGCAACCCACCGCTGGGCGGCAGAGAACATCCTCTACAAGGTGCCGAACAAGGTGGCGATGGAAGGGCTCGACCCAAGCCTGATCGCGAAATATCCCAACCTGGCGATGACACCGGCCGAATTGCTGGCGCATGAACAGCTGCGCGACGTGGGCAAGGCGCAGCGCGCCTATTCCCGCACCGTGTCGGAGATCATGGCCGCGAACTGATCGCGCGGATCTGCCCCGCCGTCCGGGGCCTCTCGGCTTTCTCCGTCGTTCTCTCTCCTCGGATGGGGCCTTTCGGCCCCGTCTGTCTCCGCACGGGCCTCTGGCCCGGACAGGATCGGATTCCGCTGATGCAAGACAAAAAATCCCTTGCCCTGATCGCACCAGCCTTCGTCTGGCTGACGGCCTTCATGGTAGTGCCCTGCCTGCTGATCCTTGCGCTCGCCTTTTTCCAGCGCGGCATCTACGGCGGCATCGACTATACGTTCACGCTGGAGAACTTCAGCCTCGTGCTGGATCCGCTTTATGCGCGGATCTTCCTGAAATCGGCCTGGATTGCGGGGCTGGCCGCAAGCATCGCCTCGGTGCTGGGCTATGCCGCCGCCTATGCCATCGCGCAGATGCCGCGCCGCGATCAACCCCGGCTGCTGTTCTTCGCCATCCTGCCGTTCTGGTCGAATTATCTGGTGCGCACCTATGCCTGGATCGTGCTGCTCAACCGCGAGGGGCTGATCGTCAACATCGCCCGCGCGATGGGCTATCATGGCGAGCTGCCGCAGATGCTTTACACCGAGGGGGCGGTGATCACCGGGCTTGTCTACAACTACCTGCCCTTCGTGATCCTTGCCGCCTATGCGCCGCTCTCGCGTCTCAACCCTGAAATTGCCGAGGCCTCGCGCGATCTGGGAGCAGGCGGCTGGACCACCTTTCGCCGGGTGACGTTGCCGATGACGCTGCCGGGCGTGGCGACAGGTTTCGTTTTCGTCTTCGTGCTGTCGATCGGCAATTTCGTCACCCCCGCGCTACTGGGGGGCGGGCAGTTCCAGATGGTTGGCAACCTCGTTTACGCGCAATTCCTGACCTCGAACGACTGGCCCTTCGGCTCGGCGCTGTCGATGGTGCTGATTGCGGTGATGCTGGTGCTGCTGACCTTGCAGACATTCGCCAACGAACGCGCCTCGAGCGGGCGTCAGAGCGAGGAGACCGCGCATGGATGAGCCCTCGAACACCGGGTTGATGGTGCTGATCCTCGTCGTCGTGTTTGCCTTCCTTTACATTCCGATCTCGGTTCTGGTCGGATTGTCCTTCAACGAAGGCGGCATGCCGACGGCCTGGACCGGCTTTTCGTTCAAATGGTACGGGGCGCTTTTCGCCAATGCCGACATCCTGCGCGCGGCCGGCAATACGCTGATCGTCGGGCTGGTTTCGACCGTCTTTGCCACGCTCCTAGGCACGCTTCTGGCGCTTGGCGTCGAGATCCGCCGTCGCAAGGGCCGGGTGCTGGAAACGCTGATCTTCGCGCCGATGGTGATCCCCGACATCGTGCTGGCGATTGCGCTATTAAGCTTCTTCTCGCTGCTCGATGTCCGGCTGGGCCTGCATACGGTGATCATGTCGCATGTGGTGTTCAACCTCGCCTTCGTCTGCGCGGTGGTGCGGGCACGGCTGAAGACTTTCGACTGGTCGATCGTCGAAGCCTCGGCCGATCTGGGGGCCTCGACCTTGACCACCCTGCGCCGCGTGGTGCTGCCGGTGCTGATGCCGGCGGTGATTGCCGGGGCGCTGCTGGCCTTCACGCTGTCGGTCGATGAATTCATCATCGCCTTTTTCACCGCCGGGGCCGAGCGGGCCTCGATCACCCTGCCGATGCAGATCTACGCGATGATCCGCTTCGGCGTGACCCCTGAAATCAATGTGCTTGCCACTCTCGTGATCGGCTTCTCGCTGCTGACGCTGACGCTGGCACAACGTCTCAACCGCGGAGGCCTGCCGGGCCAATGAAACCCCTTCTTTCTCTCTGGAATGTCGAAAAACGCTTCGGCACGGTGCGGGCGGTCAATGGCGTCTCGCTCGATATCCGCGAAAACGAGTTTTTCGCGCTGCTGGGCGCCTCTGGCTCGGGCAAGACGACGCTGTTGCGGATGCTGGCGGGGTTCGAAACGCCCACCTCGGGGGCGATCTTGCTGGATGGCAAGGATATCTCCCGAACGCCGCCGAACCTGCGGCCGCTGAACCTGATGTTTCAAAGCTACGCGCTGTTTCCGCATATGACGGTGGCGCAGAACATTGCCTACGGGCTGGAAATGGAGCGGCTGCCCAAGCCCGAGATCCAGGCGCGCGTCGACGAAATCCTGACCACGATCCAGCTGTCGCATCTGGCCGCGCGCAAGCCCGATCAGCTCTCGGGCGGCCAACGGCAGCGGGTGGCCCTGGCGCGAGCGCTGGTGAAGCGGCCCCGGCTGCTGTTGCTTGATGAACCGCTGGGCGCGCTCGACAAGAAACTGCGCGGCGAGATGCAGCTTGAACTCAAGCGAATCCAGCATGATTTCGGCATCACCTTCATCATCGTCACCCATGATCAGGAAGAGGCGCTGGTGATGGCCGACCGCATCGCCATCTTGCAAAACGGTGCCCTGCTGCAATGTGCCCCCCCGCGCGAGATCTACGAACATCCTGCCAGCCGCTATGCCGCCGAATTCATCGGCGTGATGAACATCATCCCGGTGCAGAACGACGGGCAAAGCCTGCGCGCCAATGATGGCAGCGTGATCCATGCCGACCGGCCCGAGGGTCTGGGCACGCAGGCGGTTGCCGCTGTCCGCCCCGAGCGGCTGCGGCTCGATGCCCGGGTGCATGAAAACCACCTGAGCGGCCAGATCAGCGCGATGGCCTATCACGGGCTCGATCTGCAAATTCACGTCGAGACGCCGATCTCGGCTCGCCCGCTGATGTGCCGTCTGACCGCCGATCAGGCCGAGGCGCGCACGCTGAGCATCGGCGACACCGTCACTCTGGGCTGGGATGCGCGCGATACCCGCGTCTTCCCAGCCTGACCTTCCCCCCTTTCCCCCGCGGGCCGCACAACCAGAGGTCTTTCATGCAAAGCAAAACCTTCGCCTTCTTTCCCGAGGCCGCATTCGGCCCGGCGCTGAACTCGGTCGGCATCGCGCAGGCGATCACCCGACTGGGCCACAAGGCGGTGTTCCTCTCCGATCCGGGCTTCGTGCCGGTCTACGAGGGCTATGGCTTCGAGGCGCATCCGGTGGCGCTGTCCGAACCGATGCCGCCCGAACAGATGGCGAAGTTCTGGGAGGATTTCATCAACGGCCATATTCCGAACTTCGCGAAAAAGCCGATCGATCAGCTGGACAACTACGTCAAGGGCTGCTGGGAGGCGATCGTGGACAGCGCGAAATGGGCGCAAAAGGATCTGCCCGCCGTGCTGGACCGGATCCGCCCCGATGTGATCGCGGTCGACAACGTGATCCTGTTTCCGGCGATCAAGCAATATGGCGTGCCGTGGGTGCGGGTGATTTCCTGCTCGGAAAACGAGATCGAAGACCCGGCCATTCCGCCGCATCTCTCCGGTCTGAGCGAAAGCGACACCGCAGGTCATGCCGCGTTTCGGGCCAAATTCCACGAGGTCATCAAGCCGATCCATGATGACTTCAACGCTTTCCTCGCCGCGCATGGCGAGGCCCCCTATCCGCTGGGCGAGTTTTTCGAAGCTTCGCCCTTCCTCAACCTGTTGCTTTATCCTGAACAGGCGAAATACACCCGCAAGGTGCCGCTGGACCCGGCCCGCTTCCAGTATCTCGAAGGCTGCGTGCGCAAGGAGGCTCCCTATACCGTGCCCACCTTCGGCAAGAACAACGACGGGCCGCTGCTCTACATCTCGTTTGGCTCGCTCGGGGCGGGGGATACCGACTTGCTCAAACGGCTGATCGCGCTGATTGGCAAGACCCGCTATCGGGCGCTGGTCAATGTCGGCGACTACAAGGACAGCTACAGTGATATTCCCGAAAATGTGGTGATCGAAAGCTGGTTCCCACAGCCTTCGGTGATCCCGCAGGTCGATGCGGTGATCCATCACGGCGGCAACAACTCCTTCACCGAATGTCTCTATTTCGCCAAGCCCGCAATCATCATGCCCTATGTCTGGGACGGGCATGACAATGCGATGCGGGTCGAGGAAACCGGACACGGCTTCCGCTCGGAGCGTTACGACTGGACCGATGAGGACCTCATTGCCAAGATCGAAGCCTGCCTGACCGATCCGGCGATGAAGGCCCGGCTGGCTGCCACCTCGGCGCATATGCAGGCCTGCGAGGGCCCCGACAAGGCCGCGAAGCTGTTGCTGGCCCTGACCGAGACGGCGGCGGAGGTGCAGCAATGACCGATCTGAACAGCTCGGCGCCGCATATTCACGGCGCCAGTGTCTTTGAGGATCTGGCCGATTGGGGGGCGCAACCCGATGCGCTGGCGGGGGCCTCGCATTCCACGGGACGGCTTCTGTTCAAGGGGCCGGGCAACTCGCCCGAAACCGGGATCTGGGTCTGCACCCCGGGGCGCTGGCGCATTTCCGTTCCCCGGGATGAATTCTGCCATTTCGTTTCCGGCCGTGCCCGCTACACCGCAACGACGGGCGAGGTGACCGAAGTCGAAGCCGGAACCTGCGTGCTGTTTCCCGCAGGCTACGAGGGCGAGGCCGAAGTGATCGAGACGATCCGCAACATCTACATGCTAGCCTGAGAAGGACAGACGATGAAAACGCCAGTGATGCGCAACCCGCTTGAAATCTCCGATGTCGTCGATTGGGGCGTGATCCCGACGATGATCGAGGGGCAATCGCATGTCTCGGGGCGCGTGCTTCACAAGGGGCCGGAGGGCCAGTCCGAATGTGGGCTCTGGATCTGCACCCCGGGCCAATGGGCCTGCCATGTGACTTCGGATGAATTCTGCCACTTCCTCGAAGGGCGCTGCACCTATGTGCATGAAAGCGGCGACGTGATCGAGATCACCCCCGATACCGCCGCTTTCTTCCCCAAGGACTGGAAGGGCATCTGCACCGTCCATGAAACCATCAAGAAGGTCTACATGATCCGATGACGCCGGTTTCGTCCCAGCCTGCCCCCCCCGAGGCGCCGCGTCTCGAGCCGCCCGCGGTGACCTTCATGGCGCGTCACGGACTTGTCGGCCTCGAGCCGGAGGCCCTGCCCGGCGATGCTTCCGCGCGTCGGTACTGGCGCCTGCCGGGGGCAGGGTTGCTGCTGATGCATGATCCCTCCGATCCGGTCGGGTTTTCGTCCTATATCCGGGTGGCGCGGCATCTCAACGGGCTCGGCCTGTCGGCGCCGCGCGTCGAGGGGGCCGACCCCGCGATCTGCCTTGCGCTGATCGAGGACTGGGGCGATGCGACCTATGCCCGCCAACTGGCGGCGGGCGCCGACGAGGCTGCGCTTTACACGCTGGCCGTCGATGCGCTGCTCGCGCTGCATCACGCGCCCGAGGCGGCGGCGATCGCCCAGCCCGCCTATGACCGCGCCACCTGGCTTGCCGAGTTACAGGTGTTTTGCGACTGGTTCGTCGCCGCGCTGGCACCGGACCTGGATCGCGCGGCCTTCACCGCGCGGTTTCTGGCGCTCTGGGATGAGGCCCTGTCAGAGGTGGTGGATCGGCGCGAAACCCTGGTTCTGCGCGATTTCCACGTCGACAATCTGATGGTGCTGGACGGGCGTTCCGGGGTGGCGCGCTGCGGGCTTCTGGATTTTCAGGATGCGGTTCTGGGTCCGAGCGAATACGACCTCGTGTCCTTGCTGCAAGATGCCCGCCGCGACCTGCCGCCCGGTCTCGAACAGGCGATGCTGGATCGTTACTGCGCCGCCGCCCCCGCGAGCCTTGGCGGGGCAGAGGCGATCCGGGCCCGATATCACCTGATGGGGGCGCAGCGGCACGCCCGGATCTGCGGCGTCTTCGTGCGGCTGTGCCAGCGCGATCGCAAACCGCACTACCTGCACTGGCTGCCCCGCGTGCTGGGGCAGTTCGAGACGGCGCTGCAAGCGGCCGGTCTGGAGGCGATCACGGCCCTGCTGGCCGATGCGCTGCCCGACTGGCGTGCCCGCGGCGTTGCGCTGGCGCAAGACCTGCGCCCGGGCGCCCAGCAGCAACAAAGGACAGAGCAATGACCCAGCCGACCCTGCCGCGCTATTACCTGACGCCGGGGTTTCGTCCCTCGAGCGGCTGCTGCCAGGATGTGATCGACCCCGCGACGCTGGAGATCGTCGGTCAGCGGGTCGAGGTGACCGAGACGGAACGGACCGAGGTGCTGACCCGTGTCAACGCCGCGCAAGGCCTGTGGAAGCGCACCGATGCCAAGACCCGCGCGAAACTTCTGCATGCGCTGGCCAACCGGATCGAGGCGGCCGATTTCACCGAAACCGCGATCCTGATGAGCCGCGAGATGGGCAAGCCCTATCCCGAAGCGATCGGCGAAATCGCCAATGTCGCGCCGATCTTTCGCTATTACGCCGAAATGGCCCGCGACGACGCCGGCAAGATCGCCGGCACGACGCAGATCGGTTCGACGCAATATGCCCGCTACGAGGCGCTGGGCGTTTCCGTGCATATCATGCCGTTCAACTTTCCGATCCTGCTGATGTGCTGGACGGTGGCGGCGTCGCTGGCGGCGGGCAATGGCTGCATCATCAAACCGGCAGAGGCGACCACGCTGTCGACGCTCGAATTCATGCGCGTCTTCGATGGCCTGCCCGCGGATCTTGTCGCCTGTCTGCCGGGCGGTGCGGCGACCGGCAAGGCGCTGGTGGACAGCCCGCTGACCCATGCGGTGGCCTTCACCGGCTCGGTGGCGGGGGGGCGGGCCGTGGCGATGGCGGCGGCGGCGCAGATGAAACCCGCCGTGATCGAGGCGGGTGGTTCGGACCCGATGATCATCGCCGCCTCGGCGCCGATCGACGTGGCTGCGGCAGGCGCGGTGACGGCGGCCTTTCACATGTCCGGGCAGGTCTGCACCTCGACCGAGCGGATCTATGTGGTCGATGCGGTGCATGATGCCTTCGTGCAGGCCTTTGTCGCGCGCACCCTTGCGCTGCGGATCGGCAACGGGCTGGGGCACCATGAGATCGGTCCGCTGGTCTCAAAGGCCGCGCGCGACAAGGTCGAGCGTCTGGTGGCCGATGCGCTGGCGAAAGGGGCGAAGCTGGCTTGCGGGGGCAAGGTGCCGCCGGGGCTCGACACCGGCTGGTTCTACGAGCCGACGATCCTGACCGATTGCACCCCCGAGATGGACATCCTGCACGAGGAAATCTTTGGCCCGGTGGTGGCCCTGTGCCGCGTGGCCGATTTCGACGCCGCGATTGCGGCCGCCAATGACAGCCCCTTCGGCCTTGGCGCCTCGATCTTCACCACCGCGCTCGACGAGGCGATCGAGGCCTCGGAACGGCTCGAGGCGGGGATGGTCTGGGTCAACAACCCGATGATCGACAATGACGCGTTGCCCTTCGGGGGCTGGAAGGCCTCGGGGCTGGGGCGCGAGTTGGGGCGGCAGGGGCTTGATGCGTTCCGCCGTGCCAAGATGGTGGTGATGGATCACAAGCCGCAGATCCACGACTGGTGGTATCCCTATCCGGAGGCGTGGTTTCTGGACCGCTCCGGCGATGGCGGGCGCAAGCATGTCTGAGACAGGAGCACAGCCGATGCACAAGACCCGTCTTTACATCGCAGGGGCCTTTGTCGCGCCGCAGGCGCAGGGGTATTTCCCCGCCATCGACCCGGCCACCGAGGCGCCCTTTGCCGAGGTGGCCGCCGGTCAGGCCGCCGATATCGACCGCGCCGTCCGTGCTGCGCGGGAGGCCTTCGATACTGGCATCTGGTCGGAGCTGAGCGGCACGAGCCGTGCCGCGATGCTGCGTCTGGTGGCGCAGGGGCTGCGCGCGCGGCTGGCCGAAATCGCCGCCCTTGAGGTGCGCGACAACGGCAAGCCCCTGCCCGAGGCCGAATGGGATGTGGGCGATGCGGCCTTTGCCTTCGACTATTACGCCGATCTGGCCGAGGCGCGCGACAGCGACCCCGAAGAGCCGGTGGATGTCGGCGATGCCCGCTTTGCCGCCACGATCCGGCGCGAGCCTCTGGGCGTGGTGGCCGCGATCACGCCGTGGAACTTTCCGCTGCTCATGGCGGTCTGGAAAGTGGCTCCGGCGCTGGCGGCGGGCTGCACCATCGTGCTCAAGCCTTCGGAATTGTGCTCGCTCTCCTGCGAGGTGCTGGCGCAGATCATCCATGCCGCGGGCATTCCCCCGGGCGTCTTCAACCTCGTGACCGGCACCGGCCCCGAAGCGGGGCAGCCGCTCGCCGATCACCCGCTGATCGACAAGGTGGCCTTTACCGGCTCGGTGGCGACCGGGCGCAAGGTGATGATGGCGGCGGCGGCCGGGATCCGCACCGTCGCGCTGGAACTGGGCGGCAAGTCGCCCTTCGTGATCTTTGCCGATTGCGACCTCGACAAGGCGGTGGAGTGGATCCTGTTCGGGATCTTCTGGAACAAGGGCGAGGTCTGTTCGGCCACCTCGCGGGTGCTGGTGGAACGAAGCCTCTATCCGGCGCTGCTCGCGCGACTGCAACAGGCGACCGAGGCGATCCCCATCGGCGCGGGCAGCATGCCCGGAGTCAAGCTTGGCCCGATCGTGTCGCAGGGGCAATATGACAAGATCTGTGCCGCGATCGCGGCGGGAAAGGCCTCGGGGGCACGGCTGGTGACGGGGGGCGATCGCCCCGAGGGCCTGACGCGCGGCTATTTCCTGCGCCCGACGATCTTTGCCGATGTGCCGACAGACTCTGCGCTCTGGCGTGAGGAAATCTTTGGCCCGGTGGTCTGCGTCAACCCCTTCGACACCGAGGCCGAGGCCGTGGCAGAGGCCAATGACAGCGCCTATGGCCTGGCCGGCGCGGTGATGTCGGACGATCTGCAGCGTTGCGAGCGGGTCGCCCGCAAGTTGCGCGCCGGGATCATCTGGGTGAATTGCTCGCAGCCCACCTTCACGCAACTGCCCTGGGGCGGTGTCAAGGCCTCGGGCATCGGGCGCGAACTGGGTCGGGCCGGGTTCGAGGCCTATTTCGAAACCAAGCAGATCACCCGGTTCGACAGCCGTCAGACTTGGGGCTGGTATCTGGGCCGCGACGCATGAGCCCGGTTGCCGCAATCGTTCTGGCGGCGGGCAAGGGCAGCCGGATGGGGTCGGATCTGCACAAGGTGCTGCACCCTCTTGCCGGGCGGCCGATGCTGGCGCACCTTCTGGACAGCCTTGCGCAACTCGGCGCGGCCCGGACGGTCGTGGTCGTCGGGGCCGGGCGGGAGCAGATCTTGGCGGCTTTCCCCGATCTGCCCACCGTCGTGCAGGAGCGCCAGTTGGGCACGGGTGATGCCGTGCGTGCGGCGCAACCGGCGTTGCAGGGCTTTGCCGGAACGGTGCTGGTCCTTTACGGTGATGTGCCGCTGATCCGTCCGGCGACGATGCACAAGCTTTGTGCCGCGGTGCAGGGGCCGGTGGCGTTGGCGGTTCTCGGTTTTCGCCCCGAAGACACCCGCGCCTATGGTCGGCTTGTCACCGCGCCCGACGGCAGTCTGAGCCGGATTGTCGAGCATGCCGAAGCCAGCGAAGCAGAGCGCCGGATCGGGCTGTGCAATTCGGGGGTTCTGGCGGTGCGGGGTGACCTGCTTTTTGCGCTTCTTGCGCGGGTGGGCAACGACAATGCCAAGGGCGAGTTCTATCTGACCGACATCGTGGCCCTTGCCCGGGCCGATGGCCACAGCGTCGGTTGTGTCGAAACCGATCCGCTGGAGGTGACCGGCGTCAATTCCCGCGAGGAACTGGCCCGTCTTGAAAGGCTTCTGGCCGACAATCCGGGGGAGCTTCATGACCCAGCTTGAGGAATGCCTGAGGGGGGCCGCGCTGCGCCCCTATTGGTTTGAGACCGTGGCCGCGCAGCCCGTCTGCCCGCCGCCCGTCTCCGATATCCGCGCCGATCTGGCGATCGTGGGGGGCGGTTTCACCGGGCTTTGGTCGGCGATCCATGCCCGCCGCCGCGCGCCCGAGGCGCGGATCGTGCTGCTTGAGGCGGGGCAGGCGGGGCAGGCTGCCTCGGGGCGCAATGGTGGCTTTTGCGCGCCGTCGATCTCGCACGGGGTGGGAAATGCGCTCGCCCGCTGGCCTGCCGAGGCTGACACGCTGATCCGGCTCGGGCGTGACAATCTGGACGGCTATGCCCGGGATGTGGAGGAGCTGGGGCTCGACATCGGGTTTCAGCGTCAGGGAAAGCTCAACATCGCGCAAACGCCCTGGCAAGAAGCGGCTCTGCATGCGATGGCCGGGAACTATCGCCAGTTCGGGATCGCGTGCAACCTGCTGACCGGCCCGGCCTTGCGTGCGCGCTTTGACAGCCCGATTCATTCGGTTGGCCTGTTCGAGCCAAACTATGCGCTGGTCAATCCGGCACAGACCGTGGCAGAGTTGCGCCGCGTTGCGCTGTCGCTCGGGGTCGAGATCCATGAGCAGACGCCGGTCACCGCCCTGCACGCGGGCGCGGCCGAGGTGACGCTGATCACCCCCGAGGCGGTGGTGCATGCGGATCGGGTGATCCTTGCCACCAATGCCGCGGTGCCGCTGCTGCCCGGGTTGCGGGCCGCGATCATCCCGATTTTCGACTACACGATCATGACCCGTCCACTGAGCGCCGAGGAACTGGCCGCGATCGGCTGGACGGCCGATCATTCGGTGGCCGATATGGGCAACCAGTTCCACTACCTGCGCAAAACGGCCGACAACCGGATTTTGTGGGGGGGCTACGATGCGGTCTATCATTTCGGCGCCCGGCGCGATCCGGTCCTGCTGGACCGCGTGGAAAGCTACAACCGGCTGGCGCGGAATTTTGCCCGTGCCCTGCCGCAGCTGGCCGATGTGCGGTTCACCCATGCCTGGGGCGGGATCATCGACACCTCGGCCCGGACCACGTTCTTTGCCGGACAGGCCTGCAACGGGCGGCTCGCCTATGCGCTGGGCTTCACCGGTCAGGGTGTGTCGGCAAGCCGGTTTGCCGCGCTTGCGATGCTTGATCTGCTTGATGGTCTGGACACCGAGCGGACCCGGCTGCAGATGCTGCGCCGCAAGCCGTTTCCCTTCCCGCCCGAACCGTTGCGCTGGGTCGGCATCCGCTGGGCGCAGGCCGGTCTGGCCGCCGAAGACAGGACGGGTCGCCGTTCCGTGCTGAACCGCGCGCTTGACAGATTGGGCATCGGTTTCAGTTCCTGATGCGCAGCGGCCCGCCGTGCCAGCCGGGCGCTGAACGGGTCGCTAAGCACTGGCCATTCCGGCGACAAGCGGCTATTCCGGCAATGCGAAGCCAGTTTCAGCCACGCCAAACCCGGAGAAACCCGATGAAACGCTTCGCGCTTGTGGCGGCGCTGTCGCTGGCCGCTATTCCCGTTCTTGCAGATCCTGTCGAGATCCCCACCGCCCGCGGTCCGGTGAGCCTGCCTGTCGCCCCAGCCTCGGTGGCGGTTTTCGATGTGGCCGCCGCCGATACGCTTGCGGCGCTGGGTGTCACGCCCACCGGTCTGCCGGAAAAGCTTTACGTCAAATATCTTGACCCGAAGGGCGCGGTGCCGATCGGCACGCTGTTCGAACCCGACCTCGAGGCGCTTTCGACCCTCGCGCCCGATCTGATCGTGGTGGGGGCGCGCTCGGCGGCGCAATTCGATGCCGTGGCGCAGGTGGCACCGACGATCGACATGTCGATTGCTGCGGATGTCGTGGGCGATGCCCGGGCCCGGCTGGCCGCCTATGGCAGGCTCTTTGGCAAGGAGGCAAAGGCGGCAGAACTGGAGGCCGCGCTTGAGGACCGCATCACCAAGGTGCAGGCGGCGGCAAAGGGCAAGGGCGATGCGCTGATCGTGCTGACGAACGGGCCGAAGATTTCCGCCTATGGTCGCGGCTCGCGCTTTGGCTGGCTGCATGACACGGTCGGCTTGCCCGAGGCCTATCCGGCGCTGAAACCCGAGGTGCATGGCGATGCGATCTCGTTTGAATTCATTGCCGAGGTCGATCCCGACTGGCTGATCGTGGTGGATCGCGGTGCCGCCACCGGAGCCGAGGGGCCCTCGGCTGCCGAGACGCTGAACAACCCGCTGGTGGCGGGCACCAAGGCGGCGAAGGCCGGGCATGTGGTGATGCTGAATGCCGCCGATCTTTATGTCGCGGGCGGCGGCTATCAGGCGCTGATGGAGAATCTGGGCGAACTTCTGGCCGCGCTGAAAGGCTGAGCGCCGATGCCGCGCCCGTTGATGCTTGCGCTAGTTGCGCTTGGCCTGCTTGCCTGCGCCAGCCTGTTCGTGGGCGCGGCCAGTCTGGATGGCCGGGCCGCGCTTCTTCTGGGCGTCTCGCGCCTGCCGCGCACGGCGGCGGCGATCCTGACCGGGGCGGCGCTGGCCGTGGCGGGCGTGGTGATGCAGCAGATCGTGCGCAACCGCTTCGTCGAGCCCGCCACGGCGGGCACGCCCGAGGCGGCGGCGGCCGGGCTTCTGGCCGTCACGCTGGTTGCCCCCGCCGCGCCGATCTGGCTCAAGATGATCGTGGCCGCCCTTTCGGCCCTTGTCGGCGCCGTTCTTTTCGCCGCGCTGATCCGCCGACTGCCCGCGCGCGAGGTCTATCTGGTGCCCTTGGCCGGTCTGATCCTTTCGGGTGTTCTGGGTGCGGGCGTGACTTTTGTGGGCTGGGAAACCGACCTCCTGCCCTATGTCTCGGTCTGGCTGATGTCAGGCGAATTTTCCGGCGTCATTGCCGGGCGCTATGAACTTTTGTGGTTTGCGGGGGGGGCAGTGGCGCTGAGCTGGTTCGCCGCCGACCGCTTTGCGATCCTTGGCCTCGGCCCCGAGGCGGCGACCGCCCTTGGCCTGAACCCGCGGGCGGTGCTGCGCCTTGGCCTTGCGGTGGTGGCGATCGTGACGGCGATGGTGGTGGTGACGGTCGGCATGTTTCCCTTTGTCGGGCTGATCGTGCCCAATCTGGTGACGCGGGTGATGGGCGACAATCTGCGGGCCGCCCTGCCGGTCGTCGCGCTGGCGGGGGCGGGGCTGGTGCTGGCCTGCGATCTGCTGGGGCGCATCCTCATTCATCCCTACGAGATCCCGGCCGGGACGATTCTGGGCGTGATCGGGGCGCTTGCCTTCCTGTGGCTTTTGTGGCGAGGCGACCGCGATGGGCGCTAGGCTTTGGATCGCCCTGGCGGCGGGCGTGATGCTGGTCACCGGGCTTTGGTTGTTTCAGGGTCTCTCCGGAAATGCCGGTTTTGTGCTTTCCTTGCGGGCGGGCAAACTGACGGCGTTGGCGCTGGTGGCGGCCTCGGTCGCGATGGCGACGGTGCTGTTTCAGACCGTGGCGCAAAACCGTATCCTGACGCCCTCGATCATGGGCTTCGATGCGCTTTATCTGCTGGTGCAGAGCCTTGCGCTGGCGAGCCTTGGCATCTCGGGCTTTGCCGCCCTGCCTGCCGGGCCGAAATTCCTGATCGAGACCGCGCTGATGGCGAGCCTTGCCGCGGTGCTGTTCGGCACGCTTCTGGGCCGCGCGCGGGGCGCCGACATCGGCCGCACGATCCTGAGCGGGGTGATTCTGGGCATCCTGTTCCGCTCCGGATCGGTGCTGGTGATGCGGGTGCTGGACCCGAATGCCAATGCCGTCGTGCAATCGGTGAGTTTCGCCAATTTCTCCCGCCCCTCGGTCGAGACACTGCTTTACGCCGCCATACTGGCTGTTCCCGCGATGGCGCTGGCGCTCTGGCTGGGGCCGCGGCTTGACGTGCTGGCTTTGGGGCGGGATCGGGCGCTCTCGCTTGGCCTGCCGCATCGGGCAATGGTGAGGGGCACGCTCGCGCTGGTAGCGGTGCTGACCGCGACGGCCACGGCGCTGGTCGGGCCGATCGCCTTCTTTGGGCTGATCGTGGCGGGGCTGGCGCAAAGCGTCGCGCCCGGGGCACCGCATCGGCAGCTTCTGCTGCTCGCGGTCGGGCTGGCGCTGATCGGGTTGATCGGCGGGCAATGGGTGTTCGAGCGGGTGCTGGGCCTCAAGGCCACGCTCAGCGTCGTGCTGGAATGCGGTGGCGGGCTTTTGTTCCTGATCCTGTTGATGCGAGGGAAAATCCGATGATCGAGGTGGCAGACCTGTCTTTTACGGTGGGCGGGACGCAGATTCTGGCGCCGACGACGCTGACCCTGCCCGCGGGGAAGATCACCGCGCTGATTGGCCCGAACGGGGCGGGGAAATCGACGTTCTCGCGGCTGATTGCGCGGATCGAGACGCCGCCGCCCGGGACGGTGCGGGTGAACGGGCTCGATGTTGCGGCGACATCTGGCGCGCGTCTGGCACGGGAACTCGCCTTCATGGGACAGCACACCGGGCTCGCCTCGCGGTTGCGGGTGCGGGAACTTGTGGCTTTCGGCCGCTGGCCGCATTGCCAGGGCCATCCGGGGCCATCCGATCAAGCCGCGATCATCCGGGCGCTGCGCGATTTCGAACTGGAGCCCTTGGCGCACCGCTTCCTGGACACGCTTTCGGGCGGGCAGGCGCAACGGGCACATCTGGCGATGGCGGCGGCGCAGGAAACGCCCTGGCTGATCCTCGATGAACCGCTGAACAACCTCGATCTGGCCCATGCACGGGCGCTGATGGCGCATCTGGCGCGGCTGCGCGACGCGGGGGGATCGGTTCTGATCGTGCTGCACGATCTGAACTTTGCCGCCGCCTGGGCCGATCATGTGGTGGCGATGAAGGCGGGGGCGGTGGTGGCTTTGGGCAAGCCCGAGGAGGTGCTGACCGGGCCGGTCCTGTCGGCGCTTTACGACACCGAAATCGAGGTGGCCGCCCACCGGGGGCGGCCACTGGTTCTGCATCACTTGCCGTAAAGGCGGATCAGCCCCTCGGTCAGCTCGCCGCGCCAGATGAAGTTGTCGTGCCCGCCGGTATGGGGCAGGAAGGTGACATCGGCGCCGCGACCCCGGAGCGCGGCATAGACCTGACGTCCGCTTTCGCGCAGATCGTCGGGGGCCGGCCCCTCGGCACCGCTGCGGGCGGTTTCATAGGCGCCCGCGGTCAACACCAGCCGCGGCAGCCGGGCCGCTTCCAGAAACCGCTCTGCCATCCAGACCAGCGGCTGCTGGCCCCGCCCCTCGGGGCCCCACCAGAACGAAGGCGACAGCGCAATCGCCGCGCCGAAACGGTCGGGGTGATCCAGCGCGATCCGTGCCGCACCGATCCCGCCAAAGCTGGCGCCCGCCAGAACCGTACGCGCGGGCTCCGGCGTCATCCGCAGATGCGCGGCGGCGAAGGGCAGAAACTCCTCGGCCATCGCGCGGCTGAAATCCGGGTTGCCCGGCAGTTCTGCGCTGCGGGTATCCCCATCGATCGGGTCGATGAAGACCACGGCCAAGGGCGGCAGGCGCCCTTCTGAGACCAGCGTCTCAAGCGCGCCGGGAACGCGCCAATCCCGCACTGCCGTCGGCCCGTCGAAGACGAAGAGCAACAGCGCCCGCGGATCATCGGGCGAAAAGCCGGTGCTGCGGAAAAACTGTATGCGACGGGTGTTGTGCAGGATCTTCGAGGCGAAGCGGCTTTCCTCGACCGCCAGTGCCCTGGCGGGAAAGCCCGGTTGCGGCGGTGCTGCGGGGCCTTCATAGACCGAGGCGCTGCCGCTTTCCTCGGGCCAGGGGCGGAGGTTCAGCGGATCGGGGCCGATGGTCGCCAGAAGGGCCATGCGCTGCGCCCGGATCGAGCCGGTCATCTCGGGCACGTCGGGCGCAAGCCGGTAGGCCAGCCGGATGTCCGGGCTGACGCGATAGCTGCGATACCAGACATCCGATGTCCCCAGACGGCTCAGCCAGTCGTGATCGCTCGAAGGGCCGCCGATCAGGCGCACATTCCGCACCGGACCGCGGTAAAGGAAGGTCAGGATCAGCCCGTCATCCGCCGGTTCCACAAGGGGCGTGCCCTCTCGCGTCACCTCGGCCCAGAAGGCCGTGGTGTCACCGCCTTGCGCCACGGCCTCGGCCAAGGCGGCGATCTTCGGGCTGAGATAAGCCGTCGGTGGTGTGGTCTGCGCTTCGGGCCCCACCACCTTGGTCAGGCGCAGCGAAAAGGCGCTGCCCTCGGGGCCGGTCACCCGCAGCGCCCCCGCGGATGGCATGACAAGGTAGAAGTCCTGCGCGCCATCGCTGCCGCGCGCCAGTTCCCGCAACCGACCGCCCGGCCCGATCAGATCGAGCGCCTGTTCGACGCCACCGGGCTGAAAGCGCCCGGTGACATAGCTGCGTTCCGGCACGGCAAGAGGGATCAGCCGCCCGTCGCCGGAGAGGGTCGTCGACAGGGTCTCGCCCTGGGCCAGACCATCGCAAAAGGACGCTGACGGCAGGGCAAGCCCCGCCGCCAGCACGATCCCTCCGAGGGAAAGCGAGGGACGCATCAGAATTTGTAACTCACGCTGGCGGTGACGGTGCGTTCGGAGCCGACGAAGCAGGCATAAGCGCTGGCGCAGGAGGCGACATACTCGCGGTTGGCCAGATTCTGCACGTTCAGCTGTGCCCGTACGCCCTCGGCCGCGGGCGTGAGACGGCCCAGATCATAGCCAAGCGCCAGATCGACCAGCGTCACAGAAGGCACTTCGAAGGTGTTCGTGGAATTGCCCTGCGAACTGCCGATATGGCGCAGGCCAAGGGCGATGTCATACCCTGCCTCTGCGGTATACTTGCCCCAGATCGAGGCGGTCATATGCGGCACCCGTGCCGGGGTCTTGCCCAGTTCGGCCGCGTTCGTCGTTTCCTTCACCTCGGCATCGATCCAGCCCGCAGACGCGATCACGCTCCAGCCCTGCCCAAGCTCCGCCCGGCCTTCAAGCTCCAGCCCGCGGCTGTCGATCTGGCCGATCTGCTCATAGGCCGACAGGGTGTTGTTGTAGACCAGCACCCCGGTCTGGCTGAGGTCGTAAAGGGCCGCCTGCGCAAAGAGCCGCCCGTCGGCCGAGGCCCATTTTGCGCCGATCTCCAGCTGTTCGGCCTCGGTCGGATCGAAGGGCGTCGAGGTGCCCGAGGATTGCGTCACCGGCTCGAAGCTTGTCGAATAGCTGATGTAGGGGGCGATGCCGTTGTCGAAACTGTAAAGCGCGGCGATGCGGCCGGTGGTGGCGGTGTCGTCAAAGACGGTGGTGGTTCCGGCCTGGTTGTCGGTGATCTCGCTCTTGAAATCGTCGAAGCGCAGCCCCGCCGACAGCGTCCATTTGCCCACCGTCGCCTGATCCTGCAGGTAAAGCCCGGTCTGGCGCGCGTCGGTATCGGTGTCGCTGACGCGGTCGGACAGGTCGAAGTCGCTCAGCCCATAGACCGGGTTCGTCCAGTCGATCGAGGCGGTGGTGAAATCATAGCCCCAATGATAATCGCGGTGGCTGTCCTGATAATCGAGACCGGCCAGCAGCGTGTGCTCGACCGCGCCGGTGTGGAAGCGGTGCTCGATCGAGAGATCGACCAGCCCTTGGCGCAGCGCATCCGTCCCGCCCGAGGCCGTGCGCGAGATCGTCACCCCGTCGGAGGCCAGCGCTCCCCAGGTCAGGGTGCGGTAATCGCTGTCGATCTTGCTCAGCCGGGCCTTGGCGCGCAGCGTGGTGCTGGCCGACAGATCATGCTCGAATTCGGCCCCCAGCGCCTTGGTGTTGCGGGTCGAACGATCCCAGGCCGGGTCCGACACCAGGAAATCCCACGGCACCAGACTGCCGGTCGCTGTCGGCGTCAGCGAGCCCACCGCCTCGCGGAAGTTGCGGAACCCGGCATCCGGTTCGTTCTGCACGATCGCCAGAACGGTCAGACGGGTGTCATCGGTCGGCGCCCAGGTCAGCGAGGGCGCGAAGGAAAACCGTTTCTGCTCAAGCCCGTTCTCCTGCGTGTCGACGCGCCAGCCGGTGCCCGCCAACCGCCACGACAGCGTGTCCGAGAGCTTGTCGCCGATGTCGAAGGACAGGCCCGCACGATCGCCGGTGCCGACTGTCGTCGTCATCTCGCCATGATGGGCGCCGTCGGCCTTTTTCGTTGTCATCGCGATCAGCCCGCCCGGGTTCGCCTGACCGTAAAGCACCGAGGACGGCCCCTTCACCAGTTCGATCCGCTCCAGCAGCGCCGGGTCGATCTGTCCGAAACTGTTCGATCCGAAGGTCAGCCCGTCCAGGAACCGCGGCACATAATAGAAGCCGCGCACGAAGGTTTCGTCATGCAGGTTCGAGCTGCCGCGATATTCGGTGAAGATGCCGGGCGTGTAGCGCAAAGCCTGCGCGACCGAAGTCGCCCCCTGATCGGCAATCTGGCTGGCCGGAACGACCGAAATCGACTGCGCGGTCTTCGTCAGCGGGGTCGCGGTCTTGGTGCCCGCATGCGAGCCCTGCGCGACATAGCCCGTGACGTTTTCATCGACCGCGCCGCTTGTCACGTCGATCTGCTGCAGCTCGGTCGTGTCTTCGGCCCGCAGCGCCGTGGCCGACAGCACAGTGGAACAGATCAGCACCGCCAGAAGCGGCGAGAACCGGGGCAGGGGGGCAGGTCGGGACATCTTGGTCTCCTGAAGCTTATCTTGTGTAATTTTGTCAGGTATTATAATCTACCCCCGGTCGGGTCGATCCCCGGCCTCTCTGGCAACCCGTCAAACCGTTTTGAAATTCCGACAAACCCCTCCGAGCCTCCGATGAGCATCCAGCACTTCCCCGGTGATTTTCGACTCGGCGTTCTCAACGAGCCGCGCCTTGGCGTGATCGAGACCGGCCCCAGCCGGGTCGAGCCGAAACTGATGGTGTTTTTGCTGCTTTCCGGGCATCAGCGTTTCGTGCTGGGCGGACGGCGGATCGAGATGGACGCCCGGACGCTGCCCGATGGTGCGCTTTTTCGCGTCACTCAGCCGACCGAGGTGGTGTTTGAACACAACTTCGGTCAACCGCTGACGAAGCTGTCATTGGCGATGCCGCCCGACTGGCTGGAAAACCTCGCTGCGCCGCTGGCGGGGGCGCTGCCCGATCTGGCGCAGGATCTTGCGGTGCTGCGGTTTCTGCCCGGTCCCGCGTCCCTTGAAACTGCCCGGGCGATCTTGCGCGAAGAGGTGCCCTTGCGGCGGATGGCGCTGGGGATGACGCTGCTCGATCAGGTGATCGCAGGGCTGGCGGGACGGCAACCCGAACCGCTGGCACAGATTGGCCCCGAGGGCGGGGCGGCGATCCTTGCCCGGTTGCGGCGCGAGATTGTTGCGACGGCGGGTGAAAAGCTGGCCGCCCCGGATCTGGCGCGGCGCTGCGGGATCGGGTTGCGCAGTCTTGAACGCCTCGTGCGAGAGGCCGAGGGCAGCTCGCTGGGCGCGCTGATCCGGACGGAACGTATGGAAATGGCGCTGCGCTCCTTGCGCGGCGGAGCCAGTGTTGCGCAGGCGGCGCATCTTGCGGGGTATGGCAGCGCGGGGAATTTCGCCACCGCGCTGCGCAATCGGTTCGGCATGACCCCGACGGATGCGCGGGATGCGGCCCTGAGCCGAAGATGAACCCGACCGGACTTACTCGGCCGCGTCCATCGGCGCGGCGTTGAGCAGGGCAAATCCCTGCGGCCCGAGCCGGTCGTAAAGCGAGATCTGGGTTTCAAGGAAGTCGACGTGACCTTCTTCGTCGGTGATCAGGCTTTCGAAGATGTTCTTCGACACGATGTCACCCACTTCGGCGCAATAGTCCCGCGCCTCGCGGTAAAGCTTCAGCGCGTCATGCTCGCCCGCCAGATCGCATTCGAGTGTCTCGCGCGGGCCTTCGCCGATGCGCAGCGGGTCGAGTTTCTGCAGGTTCGGGTGTCCCTCAAGGAACAGGATCCGGGCGATGATCTTGTCGGCATGCCCCATTTCCTCGATCGATTCCTCGCGGCTTTTCTTGGCCATTTTCGCAAGACCCCAGTCTTCCTGAAGCCGGAAATGCACCCAGTATTGCGAGATCGCGGTCAGTTCCGACCGGAGTGCCGCATTGAGAAACTCGATGACCTTTGCGTCGCCTTTCATGGCTGCGTCCTTTCCTTATCCCTGTTGCCGAAGTCGCAGATTGCGCAGTTCCGCCGGGACCGCTTGTGGATCCGCAGGCACAGCCAGATTGGCATTTCCTGTCATGGTTGCAAGGAAAAGCGGCATGCAGGAGCCGCAGTCGGCGCGTTTCCCAAGCGCACGATAAATCTTGCCGGGGGTGATCAGTGCGAAACGATCCGAAGCCCGCATCCAGTCGATGGCGGCATGGATGTCGCGGTCGGTGATGTGCTGGCAGTGACAGACGATCATTGCGGGCCTCCGTTGTGAAATACCTAGGGAAACTGTCGGAAAAGTCAATCGGAGTCTTTTTATAAAGTATATCTGGCACAAGGGTTGCGTGTCCTCGGCCGCGCGACCGGGGCAGGCGTTGAACCGTCATCGGGGGGGATGATCGGGCGCGATCCTGTCGGTATGGATGACCGACACCCTTGGCGATCAGCTCATCTTGAGCGCGTCGATCCGCGGCCCGCGCAGGGGTTGCGGCCCATCGACCTCGTTCAGGAAGTATTTCGGCCGCAAGATCACATCGGCGAGCGTGTATTTCGCCAGAACGCCCAGAAAGGCTTCCAGCGCCTCGTTCGCGATGTTGGGCAACCGGCAGGGCCGTGAAATCCGACATTCATTGCCAGTCAGATAGCATTCGAACAGGCCGAAATCCGGCTCCGTCGCCAGAATCACATCCGACAGATTGATCTGATCGGGCTGCCGCGCCAGCGTGAAGCCGCCGTTCCGCCCCTTGCTCGACACCAGAAATCCGCCGCGCGCGAGCGCCAGAACCACCTTTTTCACATGCGCCCGGGAAATCCCGAACCAGTCCGAGACCTCGTCGATGGTGACACGTGTCTCGGGCTTGCCCGCCGTATAGATCAGCAGGCGCAGGGCGTAGTCGGTGAAGGTCGTCAGGCGCAAGGGTCACCTCTGAACAGATGCGAATATCCTTACGCGAAAAAACCTGTCGGTCGAGGTTCGATAAAAAAGACATTCTACATGACTTAAATCAAGGTCGGTGACAGGATCCCTTCTTAGGGAGAGATCATGACCTTCACCGCGCCCCTCACGCGGCGTCTGACGCCGCTGGCCGCCCTGGCCCTCCGCCTGAGCCTTTGTCTGGCTCTGGTGATGGCGGGCGTCTGGAGCACGGCGGCCTGCGCTGCGCAGGCGGGGCTGAGCCCGATGGAGATCTGCTCGAGCGCAGGCGGCACCGAAGTGGTCTGGCTCGATGCGCAGGGACATGCCGCCCCGGCCCCCACCCCGGCTGATTGCGATGCCTGCCCCGATTGCCTTGCCGCCGCTGCGGGCGCGATCGTTCCGCGCCCTGCCCAAGCGATCCACGCGGCCGACACCCGTTTCGAACCCCTCTGGATCACGGCCCCGGCCGAGATCCCGGCGCGGCCCGATCCTGCTCCCGCTGCCCGCGGCCCCCCGTGCGCGGCCCCTGTCCGGATGATCTCTTGATGCGAAGACCGACCTTTTTCCTCTCCGTGTTCTGCGGGCTTGTATTCGGGCTGATGGCGGCGCTGTCGGGGCCCGCTCTGGCCGGGGGCACCGTGCTCGAGAAATACCTGCCGCAGATCGCGGCTGCCGATCTTGTCCCGGGCGCCGATGGATTCGGCCCCCTGCGCGAGGATCTGGCGGTTGCCCCGGTGCTGCAGGGCCAGACCCAGCTGGGCTGGGTCTATGTGACCTCCGATTTCGTCGGCACCACCGGCTATTCGGGCAAGCCGATCCATGTGATGGTGGCGCTGGACCCCGCGGGCAAGGTGATCGGCGCCCGTCTTGTCAAACATTCCGAGCCGATCGTTCTGGTCGGTATCCCCGAGGCCAAGGTCAAGGCGCTCGTCGGCTCCTATGTGGGGGTCGATCTGCCGAAGGCCGCCACCGACAAGGCCTCGGCCCATGATCTGCAGATCATTTCGGGCGCCACCGTCACGGTGATGGTGATCGACGATTCGATCCTGCGCTCGGGGATCAAGGTCGCCCGTGCCCTTGGTCTTGGCGGCATGAAGGCCGAAGTCGCGACCGGTCCGAAAGCCGAGATCGACCCCGCCGCCACCGCGCCCGAGGGCTGGCTGGCGATGCTGGGCGACGGCACGGTGCGGCGGCTGTCGCTCGATGTCGGGCAGGTGAACGAGGCTTTCGCCGCGCTGGCCGATCCGCGCGCCGCCGCCCGGGCGCTGAGCGACGCGCCGCAAACGCCGTTCATCGACCTCAACATGGCGCTGGTCTCGGTGCCCGGCATCGGCAAGGCGGTTCTGGGCCCGGCCGAGGCCGCGAACCTGCAGGCCTGGCTCAAGCCCGGCGAATCCGCCATCGCGATCGCGGCGAACGGGCTCTATTCCTTCAAGGGCTCGGGCTATGTGCGCGGCGGCATCTTCGACCGCATCGTGCTGGTGCAAGATGACGTGACGGTGCGGTTCCATGATCATGACCACCGCCGTCTGGTCTCGCTCGATGCGAAGGGGGCCCCCGATTTCGGCGAGACCGACCTGTTCAAGATCCCCGCCGATCTCGGCTTCGATCCGGCAAAACCGTTCCGGCTGCAGCTGCTCGTGCAGCGTCCGGTGGCGGCGACACAGAAGCTCTTCACCACCTTCGATCTCGCCTATCAGCTGCCGTCCCGCTACCTGAAACCCATTGTCGTGGCCGTGGCCGCCGACACTGCGCCGGTGGACGAGACCGACGCGCAGGCGAACCTCTGGCGCTCGATCTGGGCGGGCAAGAAGCTTGAAATTGCCGTCACCGCGACGATGTTGACGGTGCTGACACTGGTCTTTTTCTTCCAGAGCGCGATGACGCGCAATGCCCGGGCCTTCTTCTGGTTCCGCATGACCTTCCTGAGCGTGACGCTGGTCTTCCTTGGCTTTTACGCCAATGCGCAGCTGTCGGTGGTCAACCTGATGGCGCTGTTCGGCGCACTGACCACCTCTTTCAGCTGGCAGGCCTTCCTGCTCGATCCGCTGACCTTCATCTTGTGGTTTGCCGTCGCCGCCGCGCTGCTGTTCTGGGGCCGGGGGGCCTATTGCGGCTGGCTTTGCCCCTTTGGCGCGTTGCAGGAAATCACCAACCGCATCGCCCGCGCCCTGCACATTCCGCAATGGACCCTGCCCTGGGGCCTCAACGAACGGCTCTGGCCGATCAAATACATGATCTTCCTTGGGCTGTTCGGGGTCTCTCTGGGCTCGATCGAACAGGCCGAGCATCTGGCGGAAATCGAGCCCTTCAAGACCGCGATCATCCTCAAATTCATGCGCGCCTGGCCCTTTGTCGCTTATGCCGCCGCGCTTCTGATGGCGGGGCTTTTCGTCGAGCGGTTCTATTGCCGCTACCTCTGCCCGCTGGGGGCAGCGCTCGCTATCCCGGCGCGGCTGCGGATGTTCGATTGGCTCAAGCGCTACCACGATTGCGGCAATCCCTGTCAGGTCTGCGCGCATGACTGCCCGGTGCAGGCGATCCACCCGACGGGGGAGATCAACCCGAACGAATGCGTCACCTGCCTGCATTGCCAGGTGCTCTACCAAAGCCATTCGCGCTGCCCCGTTGTGATCCGTCAGGACAAACGCCGCGCCGCACTGGCCCCGACATCGGCGTCGGCCACGCCTCCGCGTGATCTTCGCAACCATCCCCATACCTCTCACTGAACTGACAAAGGAGTTCGACCATGACCGAGGAAACCAGAGTCGGCATCAGCCGCAGGATGCTTCTGGGTGCGACCGCGGGCAGCGCGGCGCTGGCGGGCACGCTTGGCGGGCGTCTGGCACTTGGCACCGGCATGGCCGGGGCGACGCTGGCCGCGGCCGGCGCGGCGCAGGCCGAAGGCGCGACGGGCAGCTTCGAGGTGGCCCCGGGCCAGTTGGACGAATACTATGGCTTCTGGTCCTCGGGCCAGACCGGCGAGATGCGTATTCTTGGCGTGCCCTCGATGCGTGAACTGATGCGGGTGCCGGTGTTCAACCGCTGCTCGGCCACCGGCTGGGGTCTGACGAACGAGTCGATCCGTGTCCATCAGCGCACGATGAGCGCGGAAACGAAGAAGCTGCTGGCCGCCAACGGCAAGAAGATCCACGACAACGGCGATTTGCACCACGTCCACATGTCCTTCACCGAGGGCAAGTATGACGGCCGTTACCTCTACATGAACGACAAGGCGAACACCCGCGTCGCTCGTGTGCGCGGCGACGTGATGAAATGCGACGCCATCCTCGAAGTGCCGAACGCGCATGCGATCCACGGTCTGCGCCCGCAGAAATGGCCGCGCACCAACTATGTCTTCTGCAACGGCGAAGATGAAACGCCGCTGGTGAACGACGGTTCGACCATGGACGACGTGAAGACCTATGTGAACATCTTCACCGCGGTCGATGCCGACAAGTGGGATGTGGCCTGGCAGGTGATCGTTTCGGGCAACCTCGACAACACCGATGCCGATTACGAAGGCAAATGGGCGTTCTCGACCAGCTACAACAGCGAAATGGGCATGAACACGGCCGAGATGACGGCTTCGGACATGGACCATGTCGTGGTCTTCAACATCGCCGAGATCGAAAAGGGCATCGCGGCGGGCGATTATCAGGAACTGAACGGCGTCAAGGTGATCGACGGCCGCAAGGGCTCGAACAAGAACTACACCCGCTACATCCCGGTCGCGAACAACCCGCATGGCTGCAACATGGCCCCCGACAAGGTGCACCTGTGCATTGGCGGCAAGCTCTCGCCCACCGTCACGGTGATCGACGTCACGAAGCTGGACACGCTGTTTGCCTCGGATGTCGATCCGCGTTCGGTCGTCGTGGCGGAACCGGAACTGGGGCTTGGCCCGTTGCACAACGCCTTTGACGGCAAGGGCAACGTCTATACCTCGCTCTTCCTCGACAGCCAGGTGGTGAAATGGAACATCGAGCTGGCGAAGAAGCTTTACGCGGGCGAAAAGGTCGATCCGATCCTTGACAAATGCGACGTGCAATATCAGCCGGGTCACCTCAAGACCTCGATGGGCGAAACGCTTGAGGCCGATGGCAAGTGGCTGGTCTGCCTGTGCAAATTCTCGAAAGACCGGTTCCTGAACGTCGGGCCGTTGAAGCCGGAAAACGACCAGCTGATCGACATTTCGGGCGACAAGATGAAGGTCATTCACGACGGCCCGAACTTCGCCGAACCGCATGATGCGATTGCCGTGCATGCCTCGAAGATGACGAACATCAAGTCGATCTGGGACCGCAACGACCCGTTCTGGGCCGAGACCCGCAAACAGGCCGAGGCCGATGGCGTCGATCTGGACGACGAACAGGCCTTTGTCATCCGCGACAAGGCCGATCCGACCAAGGTCCGCGTCTACATGTCGGCTCAGGCGCCGAACTATGCGATGGAAAGCTTCGAGGTGTACGAGGGCGACGAGGTGACGATGGTCATCACCAACCTCGATGACATCGACGACCTGACGCATGGCTTCACCATGGGCGGGCATGGCGTCGCGATGGAGATCGGGCCGCAGGCGACGTCGTCCGTCACCTTCGTAGCCGCCAATCCGGGCGTCTACTGGTATTACTGCCAGTGGTTCTGCCACGCGCTGCACATGGAAATGCGCGGCCGGATGTTCGTGCGTCCGAAGGCATAAGCGATGCGGCTGCCTTGTCTCTCTCTCGCCCTGATCCTCTTCGCCTGTCCCATGCAGGCGGAAACGATCACGGTTTTTCCGGGCGAGGCAGCCCTGCGCAGCGCGATTGCCGCGGCAAGTCCGGGCGACGTGCTGAACCTGGCGGCGGGGTCTTATGGCCCCGCCGCCATCGACAAGCCGCTGACGCTCGACGGGCAGGGTGTGGCGGTGATCGACGGCGGCCGAAGCGGCACGGTGCTGACCGTGATCGCCGATGACGTCACCCTGCGCGGGCTGACCGTGCAGAACTCGGGCACCCGCAACGAAGAGATCGACGCCGGGATCAAGGTGGTCAAGGGCGTCCATCGCGCGCTGATCGAAAACAACATCCTGCGCGACAACATGCACGGCATCGACTTTCACGGCGCCATCGACAGCACCGCGCGCGGGAATGACATCACCGGGCGGCAAGACGCCCACATGATCGCCCGCGGCAACGGCTTTTACGTCTGGAACGCGCCCGGCGTGTTGATCGAGGATAACACCGTGCGCTACGGCCGCGATGGCATCTTCTCCAACGCCTCAAAGAAGGACACCTATCGGCGCAATACATTTCGCGATTTGCGCTTTGCGATCCACTACATGTATACGAACGACAGCACGGTCGAGGACAATATCTCGATCGGCAATCACCTTGGCTTTGCGATGATGTATTCGCGCCGGGTGCAGGTGACGGGCAACATCTCGCTTCATGATCGCGACCACGGGGTGATGCTGAACTCGACCAACGATGCCGACGTGATCGGCAATCTGGTCATCGGCGCTGCGAAATGCACCTTCCTTTACGACGCGAACAAGAACCTGATTGCCGGGAACCGCTTTCAGGGCTGCGACATTGGCATTCACTACACTGCCGGATCGGCGCGAAATGCAGTGACCGGCAACGCCTTTGTCGGCAACCGCAATCAGGTGAAATATGTCGGCACGCGGGATCTCGAATGGAGCCTCGACGGGCGCGGCAATTACTGGTCCGACCTGGCCGCTTTTGATCTGAATGGCGACGGCTTTGCCGATCAGGCGTTTCGGCCCAATGACCTGATGGACCATATCCTGTGGTCGCAACCGGCCGCCGGGCTGTTGACCGGTTCGCCCGCCGTGCAGCTGATCCGCTGGAGCCAGCAAAGTTTCCCCGCCACCCTTCCCGGTGGCATCGTCGACAGCCATCCGCTGATGGCGCCCCTTGAAATTCCCCTCGCCCCCGACCTGGCCGCCGCTGCGGCCGAAGTGGGGGATCGCTGGATGAAAGACACCGAAGAAGATGCTGAAACTGACCTCTCTCACTAAGCACTATCAGGAGGTTGCGGCGCTCAGTGCTGTCAGCTTCGAGGTCGCCGCCGGGGAACGGGTGGCGCTTCTGGGCCATAACGGCGCGGGCAAATCCACGCTGATGAAGATCGTGCTGGGGCTGATCCCTTATGACGCCGGGCAGGTCTCGGTGCTGGGCGCGGCGCCCGGTTCGGCGCAGGCGCGCGCGGGCGTGGCCTATCTGCCCGAAAACGTCGCCTTTCACCCCGCGCTGACCGGCGAGGAGCAGATCCGGCTTTTCCTGTCGCTGCGCGGCGAGGATCCGGCGAAGGCCCGCGGTCTGCTTGACCGGGTCGGGCTGCATGGCGCGGCGCGGCGGCGGATCGGCACCTATTCCAAGGGGATGCGGCAGCGGGTCGGGCTGGCACAGGCGCTGGTCGGGCATCCGAAGCTTCTGATCCTTGATGAGCCGACCTCGGGTCTTGATCCGGTGTCGCGGCGGGATTTCTACGCGCTGCTCGATGAACTCGCGGCCGAGGGGGCGGCGATCCTGCTCTCGTCGCATGCGCTGACCGAGGTGGAGGCGCGGACCGACCGGATCGTGATCCTGTCGGGCGGGCATCTGGTCGCCACGGGCACGCTCTCGACGCTGCGGTCCGAGGCCGATCTGCCGGTGACGATGCAGATCACCCCCGCTTTCGGGCGGGCCGCGACCGTGGCCGATGCCCTGCCCGAGGCGGTGTTGCAGGGGGCACAGTTTCACCTGTCCGTCGCGCAGGGCCAGAAGCTGGCCTTTCTGGCGCGCGTCGCCGCGCTGGGCGAGGCAGTCACCGATCTGGAGCTGATCCCGCCCTCACTTGAAGACATCTACAGCCATTTCAGCCGGAGGGACGGCCAATGACGGCGATCCTTGCCCTTGCCCGGGCCGAATTCCGCATCGCCGCCCGTAACCGCTGGCTGGCCATTGCCGCCGTGCTGATGGTCGTCTTCGCGCTGATCCTGACCGCGGCGGGCTCCGGCCCGACCGGCAGTCTGGGGGTCGACCGGCTTTCGGTGACAGTGGCGAGCCTCACCAGCCTTTCGGTCTATCTGGTGCCGCTGATCGCGCTTTTGCTGTCGTTTGACGCGGTCGCGGGCGAGGCCGAGCGTGGCACGCTCTCACTGATCCTCACCTATCCGATCGGGCGCGGCCAGATCCTTGCGGGCAAGGCCGTCGCGCATCTGGCCATCCTGACGTTGGCGCTGGTGGCGGGCTATGGCGCGGCGGGGGTGGCGGCCTTCCTGCTCGATCCGACCTCGGTGCAGGGTCTTGGCGCGCTTGTGCGGCTGATCTGGACCTCGGTTGCGCTTGGCGCCACCTTTCTTGGCCTTGGCTATGCGATCTCGGCCCGCGCCAAACGCCCCTCGGGCGCGGCGGGGCTGGCGATCGGGCTCTGGCTGCTCGCCGTCGTGCTTTATGACCTCGCGCTGCTCGCGGCGGTCGTGGCCGACAATGGCGGCTTTTTCACCAAACAGGTCTTCCCGCTGACCCTGCTGGCCAACCCGGCTGATGCGTTCCGGCTTTACAACCTTGCCGCCTCGCAGGCGACGGCGGTCGCCGCCGGGGTTGCCGCCGCCGCGCAATCGGTGCCGGTCTGGCAATCGGCGGCCTCCGTCCTGATCTGGCCCCTCGTCTCCGGGGGACTTGCCCTTCTCTCCTTCCGAAAGGTCGTGCCATGAAACGCTTTCTTCTTGTCCTTTGCCTTCTGGCCGCCTGTCGTGAAGAGGCCGCGATCCCGCAGCCCGTCTCTCTGACCGAGGAAGCCGTGGGTTATTTCTGCCAGATGAACATCCTCGATCACGGCGGCCCGAAGGCGCAGGTGCATCTGCAGGAACATCCCGGCAAGCCGCTGTTCTTCAGTCAGGTCCGCGATGTCGTCGCCTATCTGCGCATGCCCGAGAAGGATGGCGCGGTGCTGGCCACCTATGTCACCGACATGGGCGCGGGCGACTGGGCGCAGCCCGGCACGCTGCCCTGGATCTCCGCCCAAAGCGCGATCTATGTCGTCGGCTCGTCGCGGCTCGGCGGGATGGAGCAGCCCGAGTTTGTCCCCTTCAGTCAGGACAAGGACGCGCAGGCCTTCATCGCGCAATTCGGCGGTCAGGCGATGAAATTGGACGACATCCCGGCAAGCGCACTGGGCACTTCCGCGCCTGAGGCCATGGCGGCGGATGACACAGACTACAGCGACCGGTTGAAGGCGCATGACCACGGCAAGATGATGGGAGGCATGTGATGACCAATTTCAACCGTCGCCGGTTCCTGAGCATTTCCGCGGGCATCGCCGCGCTGGCCGCAACGCCGCTGCGGGCTGCGACCCATGTCTGGCAGGGCATCGCCCTTGGCGCGCGGGCGCGGATCGTCATCGACCACCCGCAGGCCGAGGCGATCACCCGCGCCGCCGCCGCCGAGATTGCCCGGCTCGAAGGCATCTTTTCGCTGAACCGCTCCGACAGCGCCCTTGCCCGGCTGAATGCCGCGGGCAGCCTGTCGGAGCCGCCCTTCGAACTGCTCGAATGTCTGGCGCAGGCCGACAGCGTTCATGCGGCGACCGGGGGGCTTTTCGATCCGACGGTGCAGCCGCTCTGGGCGCTGTATGCGACCCGGTTCAGCGCGGGCGGGGCCCCCACCGAAGCCGAGATCGCGACGGCGCTGCAAAAGGTTGACTGGACGAAGGTCGCCTACGACAGCCGCCGTGTCACGCTGGCGCCGGGGCAGGCGCTGACGCTGAACGGCATCGCGCAGGGCTTCATCGCCGACAAGGTGGCGGTGCTGCTGCGCGAGCGCGGGCTTGATCGCATCCTGATCGACACCGGCGAGTTCCATGCGCTCGGCCCGCAGCCTGACGGCAAGCCCTGGCCGGTTCAGCTGGCCTCGGGCGGTGAGGTCGACCTTGCGGATCGGGCGCTGGCCAGTTCCTCGGCGCTTGGCACCACCTTCGATGCGGCGGGGCGGGTCGGTCACATCCTGGATCCGCGCACCGGCCACCCGGCCCCTGCGCGCTGGCAGCTGGTGACGATCACCGCGCCCGAGGCGGGCCTTGCCGATGCGCTGTCGACCGCGGCCTGTCTGATGCCGAATGACAGTGCCATTCTGGCGGCCCTTGGCCGTCTGCCCGGCACCAGGCTTGAACATCTCGCCTGATCCGGTGGTGCATACATCTCCGTGCCATTCCGGCGATCATCGCCGGAATGTGCGGTTTGTGCAGGTTCGGGCTTTGCAGAGCGGACAATACACCCTTCCCAAAAGCCCGATTTTCCTGTAAGGGCGCACAATCTGCGACGTGAGCCCACTCCCCCCGGGCGCATGCACAGGATTGGGGGGCGGCGGCAATGGGGCCGCCATATGCCGGGAGACATGGGAAGGTCCCATGCGTGCTCCCAGACAGGAAACGCTGATGTTCAACGTTACGAAAAAATCGATCCAGTGGGGCGGTGAAACGCTGACGCTGGAAACGGGCAAGGTTGCCCGTCAGGCTGACGGCTCGGTCATCGCCACTCTGGGCGAAACCTCGGTCATGGCCAACGTCACTTTCGCCAAAGAGGCGAAGCCGGGGCAGGACTTCTTCCCGCTGACCGTGCACTATCAGGAAAAAATACTACGCCGCCGGCAAGATCCCCGGCGGGTTCTTCAAGCGTGAGGCGCGTCCTTCGGAAAAGGAAACGCTGGTCTCGCGTCTGATCGACCGTCCCTGCCGTCCGCTCTTCGTCCCGGGCTTCAAGAACGAAGTTCTGGTGATGGCGACCGTGCTGTCGTGCGACCTCGTCAATGATCCCGACATCGTCGCGATGATCGCCGCCTCGGCCGCGCTGACGATCTCTGGCGTGCCCTTCATGGGCCCGATCGGCGCCGCGCGCGTGGGCTTTGCCCATGGCGCCTATGTGCTGAACCCGGCCATGGACGACATGACCAAGCTGCGCGACAACCCCGAGCAGCGCCTCGACCTCGTCATCGCCGGCACCAAAGACGCCGTGATGATGGTGGAATCGGAAGCTTACGAGCTGACCGAAGACGAGATGCTCGGCGCGGTCAAATTCGGCCACGAGCAGATGCAGCCGGTGATCGACCTGATCATCTCGCTGGCCGAAGATGCCGCGAAAGAGCCCTTCCATTTCGACGCGCCCGATTACTCGGCGCTGCTCGGCCGGGTGAAAGCCGCGGGCGAAGCCGAAATGCGTGCGGCCTTCGCGATCAAGGACAAGCAGGAGCGTTCGAACGCGATCTCGGCCACGGTCGATCTGATCAAGTCGAAACTCAGCGAAGAAGATCTGGCCGACATCAACCTCGGCTCGGCGATCAAGGCGCTGGAATCGGGCATCCTGCGCGGTGACATCATCAACGGTGGCGCCCGCATCGACGGCCGTGACAACCGCACCGTCCGCCCGATCGTGGCGGAAGTCGGTATTCTGCCGCGCACCCACGGCTCGGCGCTGTTCACCCGCGGCGAAACCCAGGGTCTGGTCGTGACCACCCTCGGCACCGGCGATGACGAACAGATCATCGACGCGCTGAACGGCAACTTCCGCTCGAACTTCCTGCTGCACTACAACTTCCCGCCCTATTCGGTCGGCGAAGTGGGTCGCGTGGGTTCGCCCGGCCGTCGCGAGATCGGCCACGGCAAGCTGGCCTGGCGCGCGCTGCAGGCGGTGCTTCCGGCGCCGACCGACTTCCCCTACACGATCCGCGTCGTGTCGGAGATCACCGAGTCGAACGGCTCGTCGTCGATGGCTTCGGTCTGCGGCGGCTCGCTCTCGATGATGGATGCCGGTGTGCCGCTGAAAGCCCCGGTGGCTGGCGTTGCCATGGGTCTGATCCTGGAAGAAGACGGCCGCTGGGCGGTTTTGACCGACATTCTCGGCGATGAAGACCACCTCGGCGACATGGACTTCAAGGTGGCGGGGACCGAAAACGGCATCACCTCGCTGCAGATGGACATCAAGGTTGCGGGCATCACCCCGGAAATCATGCAGCAGGCTCTCGCGCAGGCGAAAGACGGCCGCATGCACATCCTTGGCGAAATGTCGAAGGCCCTCTCGGCCGGTCGTCAGGAATTCTCGGCGCATGCGCCGCGGATCGAGACGATGCAGATCCCGACCGACAAGATCCGCGAAGTGATCGGCTCGGGCGGCAAGGTGATCCGCGAGATCGTCGAGGTCTCGGGCGCCAAGGTCGACATCAACGACGACGGCGTGATCAAGATCGCTTCGGCCAATGCCGACAGCATCAAGAAGGCCTACGACATGATCTATTCGATCGTGGCGGAGCCGGAAGAAGGCAAGGTTTACCGCGGCAAAGTGGTGAAACTGGTCGACTTCGGCGCCTTCGTGAACTTCTTCGGCAAGCGCGATGGTCTGGTCCATGTCTCGCAAATCGCGGGCAAGCGTCTGAACCATCCGAACGAGGCGCTGAAGGAAGGTCAGGAAGTCTGGGTCAAGCTGCTCGGCTTCGACGATCGCGGCAAGGTGCGCCTTGGCATGAAGATGGTCGATCAGGAAACCGGTGCGGAACTGCCGCCGGAAACCAAGGCCAAGGAGGAACAGCCCGAGGGCTGATCGCTTCCGTCAGAAATGGCAAAGCCCCCGCTCGCGCGGGGGCTTTTGCTTTTTCGGCTTGCGGCCGAGGGGCGGTTCAGCGCCCGTAGACAGTGTGGCGGGCGAGATCGCGGGCATTGTGGCGCGACAGGCCAAGGTCGAACCAGTCGGCATCCGTCATGCGGTCGAATTCTTCCAGCAGGGCAACATAGGCGCGGCGTTGCGCATGGGCTTGACGGAGTTGGGCGACGGCGCGGGCGATCGCATCGAACAGCGGGACGGAGCGGGGCAGGGCTTGGGCAGAAGCGAGGGGCATCTTTTCGTCTTTCGGTCTCCGGCAGGACCATCCCGCCGTTACCGATAACTTGCGCCTTATGCTGCATTCGCACAATCCGGGGATTGGGCAATGCCGCGATGCCGAAACTGCATGACTGGTAAGTTTTGGTTACCGGATGGGCGCAAAATAATTTGATCAAATTTTTTGGCGGGCGGCTTGTCTCACGCGCGATCCCCTGTCAGGCTGGGGCCAACAAGGGAGTGTGCCATGATCGAGAAACGCCAGTTCTACATCGACGGGAAATGGGTCGGGCCGGAGGCGCCGCGCGATCACTTCGTCATCGACCCTTCGACCGAGGAGCCCTGCGCGATCATCTCGCTCGGCGATCAGGCGGATACCGATGCCGCGGTGACGGCCGCCCTGCGCGCCGGTCCGGGCTGGGCCGCGACGCCGCCCGCCGAGCGTCTGGCCGCGGTCGAGCGCATTCTGGCGATCTATCAGGCCCGGGCCGAGGAGATGGCCGCGGCGATGAGCCTCGAGATGGGCGCGCCCATCGACTTTGCCCGCGAAAGTCAGGTGGGGGCGGGCATCTGGCACATCTCGAACTTCATCCGTGCCGCGCAGGAGTTCGAATGGTTGCATCCGCTGGGCGATGGCACGCCGGGGGCGATGATCGCCTATGAACCCGTGGGGGTCGTGGGCCTGATCACGCCGTGGAACTGGCCGATGAATCAGGTGACCTTGAAGGTCGTCCCGGCACTGCTCGCGGGTTGCACGATGGTTCTGAAACCCTCGGAAGAGGCGCCGCTGTCCTCGCTGCTGTTTGCGGAATTCGTGCATCAGGCGGGGGTGCCCGCGGGCGTCTTCAACCTGGTGAACGGCGACGGGCTGGGGGTGGGCACGCAACTCTCGACCCACCCGGATGTCGAGATGATCTCCTTCACCGGCTCGACGCGCGCGGGCAAGGCGATCAGCCAAGCCGCGGCGGCGACGCTGAAACGGGTCTGTCTCGAACTCGGTGGCAAGGGCGCAAACCTTGTCTTTGCCGATGCCGACGACAAGGCGGTGGCGCGCGGCGTCCGGCATTGCATGAACAACTCGGGCCAAAGCTGCAACGCGCCGACGCGAATGCTGGTCGAACGCCCGCTCTACGATCGCGCGGTGGAAATCGCGGCCGAGGTCGCCGCCTCGATAAAGGTCGGCTCGGCGCATGAACCGGGCCGCCACATCGGGCCAGTGGTGAACGCGAGCCAGTTCGAAAAGATCCAGTCGCTGATCGAGACCGGGATCAAGGAAGGCGCGCGCCTTGTGGCCGGGGGCCTTGGTCGGCCCGAGGGGTTGAACAAGGGCTTCTTCATCCGCCCGACAGTCTTTGCTGATGTCACCCCCGAAATGACGGTGATGCGCGAGGAAATCTTCGGCCCGGTCCTCTCGATCATGCCCTTCGACACCGAAGCCGAGGCGGTCGAGATCGCCAATGCCACCCCTTACGGTCTGACCAACTACGTGCAGTCGCAAGACGGCGCGCGGCGCAACCGGCTGGCGCGGCTCCTGCGCTCGGGCATGGTCGAGATGAACGGGCAAAGCCGCGGCGCTGGGGCGCCCTTCGGGGGCGTGCGCGCCTCGGGCCGCGCGCGCGAGGGCGGCCGCTGGGGGATCGAGGAATTCTGCGAGGTGAAGTCGATCTCCGGCTGGGCGGAGTAATCCGCAACCGAGGCAGCAAGGGGCGTATTTAAGCCAAGAAAAAGCAGCCGTCTTTTTCTTGGTCCAAATACGCCTCTTTCCACGCTCTGCGAAACGCGCTGCGCCCGAAGGCTTGCCCTTTCCGCCGCGCCGGGCGATGCTCATGCACCCCAAAGGAGCCTGCCCATGAGTTTCACCCTTGCCACCTGGAACATCAACTCGGTCCGCTTGCGCGAGGCGCTGGTGTGCAAGCTGATGACCGAGGAGGCGCCGGACGTTCTGTGCCTGCAGGAATGCAAGAGCCCGGTCGAAAAGATCCCCTTCGAGGCCTTTACCGCGCTGGGCTATCGCTATCACGTTGCCCGCGGGCAAAAGGGCTATAACGGCGTCGCGATCCTGTCGAAACTGCCGATGGTCGAGGCGGGGGCGGGCGATTACGCGAACCTTGGCCATGCGCGCCACATCGCCGGGCGGCTCGAAAACGGCGTCACCATCCACAATTTCTACGTTCCCGCGGGCGGCGACATTCCGGACCGCGCCGAGAACGAGAAATTCGGCCAGAAGCTCGATTTCCTCACCCATATGCGCGACGATTTCCATGCCCAACGGCCGGATCGGGCGATCTTGGTGGGCGATCTGAACATCGCGCCGCGGGAGGATGACGTCTGGAACCACAAGGCGCTCTTGAAGATCGTCTCGCACACGCCGATCGAGGTCGACCATCTGGCCGCGGCGCAGGAGGCGGGCGGCTGGGTCGATGTGACCCGCGCCAATATCCCCGAGGGGCAGCTCTATTCCTGGTGGTCCTATCGCTCGCCCGATTGGGATGCGGCGGACAAGGGCCGCCGTCTCGATCACATCTGGGCGACGCCCGACATTGCGGGCGCTGCGCACGGCAGCCGCGTCCTGCGCGCGGCGCGGGGCTGGGAACAACCCTCGGATCACGCCCCGGTCTTTGCGACATTCGATCTTTGACCGCACGCGCCCCTTGGCGCGGCCCGGGCGGCAGCGCATATAGGGGCAAAGATCCAAAAAGAGGACCTCCATGTTCGGAACCGACACGAAACCCGCGCAAACGTTCGTCAAGGATGTCACCGAAGCAACCTTCATGGCCGAGGTGGTCGATGCCTCGATGGCCGTGCCGGTCATCGTCGATTTCTGGGCGCCCTGGTGCGGCCCCTGCAAGACGCTCGGGCCGCAGCTTGAGGCCGCCGTCAACGCGCTCAAGGGCCGCGTGGTGATGGCGAAGATCAACGTCGATGAGAACCAGCGTCTCGCGCAGGTGCTGGCGCAGCAGGGCCTGCCGCTGCAATCGATCCCGACCGTCGTCGCCTTCTTCCAGGGCCGTCCGGTCGACATGTTCCAAGGCGCCATTCCCGCCTCGCAGGTCAAGGCCTTCGTCGAGAAGCTGGCGGGTCTTGCGGGCGATGGCGGTCTGGGCGAGGCGCTGGCCGCCGCCGAGGAAATGCTGGCCGAAGGCGCCGCCGTCGATGCGGCGGAAACCTTCGCTGCGATCCTGGGCGAAGAGCCCGAGAATGCCGAAGCCTACGGTGGTCTGGTGCGGGCGCATCTGGCGGCGGGCAATCTTGATCAGGCCGAGCTGATCTTGGCGGGGGCGCCAGCCAAGATCGCGACGGCCGCGCCAGTCGAGGCCGCCCGGGCGCAGCTGGCCTTGGCGAAACAGGCGGCGAAGGCCGGGCCGCTTGACGAGCTGAAGGCGAAACTCGCCGCCGATCCGAATGACCATCAGGCCCGCTTCGATCACGCCACCGCGCTGCATGCCGCCGGTCAGGTCGAAGAGGCGGTGGACGAGCTTCTGGAACTCTTCCGCCGCGACCGCGAGTGGAACGAGGGTGCGGCGAAAACCCAGCTTTTCACCATCTTCGACAGCCTCAAGCCCGCCGACCCGATCGCGGTCAAAGGGCGGCGCCGTTTGTCGTCGATGATATTTGCCTGATCAAGGGGGCGGGCTATCTGATGCGGATGATCAAACCCAGTGACCTGCCCGCCCAGATCCCGCTTTTTCCGCTTCCGGGGGCGCTTTTGCTGCCCCGGGGGCGGCTGCCGCTGCATATTTTCGAGCCGCGTTACCTGCAGATGATCGAAGATTGCATGGCGACCCCGCAACGGCTGATCGGCATGATCCAGCCCTGCAAGGGCCGCGATGGCACGCCGAAACTGTCAACCATCGGCTGTGCCGGCCGTCTGACCGGTTTTTCCGAAACCGAGGATGGCCGCTACATGATCACGCTTTCGGGCGTGTCGCGCTTCCGTCTGCAGCGCGAGATTGGCGGAGACACCCCCTATATCCGCGCCGAAATCGGCTGGACGGATTTTCCCCGCGACATCGGCAATCCCGAGCATGACCCCGACTTCGACCGCGAAGGGTTGCTGGAACTCCTTGGCCGCTATCTGCACACGCAGGGGCTGGACACCGATTGGGAGGCGCTGAAGGATGCCGAGGATGAATTCCTGATCAACGCGCTGTCGATGCTGCTACCCTTCGAGCCCGAGGACAAGCAGGCGCTGCTGGAAGCGCCCAGCCTGCCGACGCGGCGCGAAACCCTTGTGACGCTGATGGAATTCGTGCTGCACGGTGGCATCGAGGAGCGGCCGCAATGACCGAGGGCCTGCCGCAGCTTGTCCCCGAGACCGAGCGCGGCGGGTTTGACCGCCGCATGCTCGAAGCGCTGGTCTGCCCTCTGACGCAGGCGCCGCTGTGCTTTGATGCCGAGCGGCAGGAACTGGTCTCGAAAGCCGCGGGGCTGGCGTTTCCGATCCGCCGCGGCATTCCGATCATGCTGGTCGATGAGGCGCGGCGGCTCGACTAGATCTGCCGCCCTTGCAACAGTTTCGGCTGCGGTCCGGCAATGCCTGCCGCCTGCCGCATGAAGCCGCGGCGCAGCGGACCGATCGCCTGCACGATCCCCATGCCCAGATCCCGCCCCGCCCGCAAAAGCGGATTGTCGTTGGAAAAGAGCTTGTTGACCGTGTCCATGCCAAGCGCGAGCGTGGTCGCGTCGAAGCGGCGCCACATCTGATAGCGTTCCAGCGTGTGGATCGAGCCGATGTCTTCGCCGCGCCGCATCGCCTCGATCAGCACCTCGGCCAGAGCCGCGACATCGCGCAGGCCCAGGTTCAGCCCCTGTCCGGCAATCGGGTGCACCCCATGCGCCGCATCGCCCACCAGCGCCACCCGCGGCGCGGCATAGGCCTTGGCCAGCGTCAGGTTCAGCGGATAGCTGAAGCGCGGCCCGACAAGGCTGATCTTGCCCAGAAAATCGCCAAAGCGCGGCTTCACCAGCTCCATGAAATCGTCGTCACTGAGCTTCGCGACGACGGCGGCGTTCGCCTCGGTCTCGCTCCAGACGATCGATGAGCGGTTGCCGGTCAGCGGCAGGATCGCCAGCGGCCCGTGCGGCATGAAGAGCTGATAGGCGATGCCCTCATGCGGTTTTTCATGTGCGATCGCGGCGACAAGGGCGGTCTGGCCGTAGCCCCAGCCCTCGCGCCCGATCCCGGCGCGTTCGGCAACGCCCGAGCGGCGCCCGTCCGCCCCGATCAGTACCCGGGCCGTAAGGCTTTCGCCATTCGAGAGCGTCACGCGGATCGCACCGGGCAGACCCTCCTGCGCGACGACCGAGGTTTCGGAGATCAGCGTGATGCGCGGGTTCGCCTCCATTGCGGCGAGGAAGGCGCGATAGAGGAAGCGGTCTTCGAGCATGTAGCCGACCGGCTTCTGATCCAGCTCGCGGCTGTCGAAATGCAGAAAGAACGGCGCGGCGCCTTCGCCGGGGCGGCCGTCGAAGGCCTTCACGTCATTGATCGGTTGCGCCTGTGCGGCGACCACGGGCCAGACGTCCAGCGCCGCGAGCAGCTTTTGCGAGGCGAGCGCCAGCGCATAGGCGCGGCCGTCGAAAGCATCCTCGGCCCGGCGCTGCGCGGGGGCGGCGTCGATCACGGTGACGGAAAGGCCCGCGCCCGCAAGGGCAAGGGCAAGCGCGGGGCCATTCAGACCACCGCCGGCGATGAGAACGTCGTGAACCTGTGTCATGCGCCCAATATGGCGCGGGCTGCGGGATTGTCCATTGCCCGCGCGATGGTTAGCCTGTGCAAAACGAAGGGGGTTGCGATGCTGGAACGGTTCTGGTCGGCCGCCACGCAGGGGCAGGCGATGGCGGAAGGCAGGCTTGATCCTGTCGACATGGTGGAGGCCTATCTGGATGCGGCCGAAGGGCGCAGCGATGTCTATGCCCGGCTGACCCCCGAACGCGCCCGGGCCGAGGCGATGGCGGCACGGACCCGGCTGCGGGGCGGTCTGGCGCGTGGGCCGCTCGAAGGCGTTGCGCTCAGTTGGAAAGACCTCTTCGACACGGCGGGGATCGCGACCGAGGCGGGATCGCAGCTGCTAGCGGGCCGGGTGCCCGCGGCGGATGCCGAGGTGCTGCAGACCGCGACGCTGATGGGCACGCTCTGTCTGGGCAAGACCCACATGACGGAACTGGCGTTTTCGGGGCTGGGCATCAACCCGATGACCGCGACGCCGCCGAATGCGGTGACGGCGGGTCTGGCGCCGGGGGGATCGAGTTCCGGCGCGGCGGTGTCGGTGAAGCTTGGCTTGGCGGCGGCGGCGGTGGGCTCGGACACTGGCGGCTCGGTGCGGATCCCGGCGGCGTGGAATGATCTTGTGGGGTTGAAGACGACCGCGGGCCGGGTGTCCACGCAAGGCGTCGTGCCGCTTTGCAAGCGCTTCGACACGGTCGGGCCGCTGGCCCGCACGGTCGAGGATTGCGCGCTGGTTCTGGCCGCGATTGAGGGCCGGGCAGCCCCTGATCTGCGCGATGCGACGTTGGCGGGCGCGCGGCTTCTGGTGCTGGACGGTCTGCCCTTCGCCTCGGCCCGCGAGGCCCCGGTGCGCGGGTTCGAAGCGGCCGTGAAACGCCTTGAAAAGGCCGGTGCGCGGATCGAACGTCGTGCGCTGCCGATGGTCGGGCCTGCGATGGACCTTTCGGGGATCCTTTTTGCGCCAGAGGCTTACGGGCTCTGGGCCGAGGTGATCGAAGCCGCGCCCGAGAAGATGTATCCGGTGATCTTGCAGCGCTTCCGCGGCGGGGCCGATATTGGCGCGGCCGACTATGTGAAGGCCTGGGACGATCTGGCGCGCTACCGTGCCGAATGGCAGGCGGCGGTGGCCGGATATGACGCCGTTCTGGTGCCCACCGCGCCGATCCTGCCGCCCGACGCGGCCCGTCTGCTCACCGATCCGACCTATTTCGCCGCCGAAAACCTGCTCGCGTTGCGCAACACCCGCATCGGCAACATTTTCGGGCTTTGCGTGCTGACCCTGCCCACGGGCGAGCCGATGTGCGGAATTTCGTTGATGGGCAAGCCGATGGGCGAAGAGGCCCTGTGCCGATTGGGGCTTGCGGCCGAAGCCGCGCTCGGCTGAAAAGCCACATTCTGTCGCAGGCCGGGGTCAAGGCCATGCGCTTTTTCTGGACGCGCCCCACAAGCTTGAGTAGATTCCGGCAACAACGGGGCGAAACGACCCCGAGCATGAGGCAAATGATGGAGTTTCCCGAGCGGTTTGCGAACCTGCCCGAATATGCGTTTCCGCGGTTGCGGACGCTGCTCGACCACCACAAGGCGGGGGGCGAGCCCATTTCCATGACCATCGGCGAGCCGCGCCATCCGATGCCCGATTTCGTCGGCGCTGTTCTGGCGGCGAGCCTGACCGAATTCGGCCAATATCCGGCCAATGACGGCACGCCCGCGCTTCTGGCGGCCATCTCCGGCTGGATCGGGCGGCGCTACAAGGTCGAGGTGGCGCAGAACCGGCTGATGGTGCTCAATGGCACGCGCGAGGGGCTGTTCAACGCGGCGATTGCGCTCTGCCCGGAGACCAAGCGCGGCAAGCGCCCTGTGGTGCTTGTGCCGAACCCCTTCTATCAGGTCTATGCCGTCGCCGCAGCGACCGTGGGGGCCGAGGTGGTCTTCGTTCCGGCGAGCGAGGAAACCGGCTTCCTGCCCGATTACGAAAGCCTGCCCGCCGAGATCCTGGATCGCACGACGATCGCCTATCTGTGCTCGCCCGCCAATCCGCAGGGCTCGGTCGCGTCGCGCGACTATCTGGCCCGGCTGCTGGCGCTGGCGGAGAAGCATGATTTCCGGCTGTTCTCGGACGAGTGCTATTCCGAGCTTTGGCGCACGGCCCCGCCGCCCGGCGCGATCGAGGTGGCCGCCGAGACCGGCACTGACCCCGAGCGTGTAGTGATCTTCCATTCGCTGTCGAAACGCTCGAACCTGCCCGGTCTGCGCTCGGGCTTCTGCGCCGGTGGCCCCGAGGCGATGAAGCGCATCCGACAGCTGCGCGCCTATGCCGGCGCGCCCTTGCCGCAGCCGATTCAACGCGTCTCGGAACGCGCTTGGGCCGACGAGACGCATGTGATCGAAAACCGCGCGCTTTACGCGGAGAAATACGCCGATGCCGCGGAAATCTTCAGCGGTGTCAACAGCTTCCGTTTGCCAGAGGGCGGCTTCTTCCTGTGGCTGCCGGTCGAGAACGGCGAGGAAGCAGCGCTGAAGCTTTGGACCGAAACCGGGGTGCGCGTCCTGCCGGGGGCCTATCTGGCCCGCGATGTGGATGGCGAAAACCCCGGCAAGGGCTATATCCGGGTGGCTCTGGTCGCCCCAAGAGAAGAAACGCAGCGCGGGCTGATCAAGCTGCGCGACTGCCTGTTCACGTAAGGAGGGTTCAGCATGGCATCCTTTCAGGCTCGGCAACGCGAACCGCTGCTCGATCAGGACACGCAAGCCGTTCTGGAACGCCGGGGGCGTGAGCTTCTGGGGGTGGTCTTTCTTGTGCTCGCCGTGATGGCGACGCTGATGCTGGCCTCCTATTCGCCCGAGGACCCGAGCTGGATGGCGGTTTCCGACGCGCCGGTGCAGAACTGGCTGGGCCGGATCGGGGCAGGCATTGCCTCGCCGCTGATCGTGATCGTCGGGCGCGGTGCCTGGCTTTTGCCGGTGTCGCTGGCGATCTGGGGCCTGCGCCATGTCCTGCATCGTGGCGAAGACCGCGTGACGGGGC
Organism: Rhodobacter capsulatus; assembly: GCF_052363175.1. Taxonomy (GTDB): domain Bacteria; phylum Pseudomonadota; class Alphaproteobacteria; order Rhodobacterales; family Rhodobacteraceae; genus Rhodobacter; species Rhodobacter capsulatus_D. The sequence continues at coordinate 3,502,252 of NZ_CP198946.1, read as the reverse complement.
GGATGGTCTTCCTGCCGATCGCGATTGCGGTGGCGGCGGTCTATGCGGCACTTTTGGTGCCGGGCGCCGAATGGGGGCGGGCCTATGGTCTGGGCGGCAATTTCGGCGACATGATCGCGGGCTCGTTGCTGGGGCTCTCGCCGGTCGAGGGCTCGATCGGGCTGAAACTGATGACCGTGGTGATGGCGCTGCTGACGTTGCTGATCACGCTTTTCGTCACCGGCTTCGACCGGATCGAATTGCGCGCGGCTGGGCGGTTCATGCTGCTTGGAACGATTGCGAGCTATGCCGCGGCGATGACCGCGCTTGGCAAGGGCGCCTCGGCCTCGGTGCGGATGGCGCGGGATGCGGCAGAGGCGGCGCGTGAACGCCGGGCCTCGGCCGCGGCTTTCGCGCAGCAGCAGGCGGCCTGGCAGGGGCAGCAGGACTGGCAGGCGATGCAGGAGCGCCAGGCGCCGCAGCGCGCCGATATCGTGCGGGCGGCCGTGGCTTCGCGCGTGCGCCGTGTTGCCGAGCCCGAGCCGGACTATTCCGACTATGACACCTATGCCCCCGAGGCGGAACTGGTCGAACCGATGGCGTCTTGGCAGATGCCCGAGGCGGAAGCTCCCTCCGAAGACCGGATCAAGGCCCGCATTCTGCAGGCGGTTAAGACCCGCGCGACCGTGCCGACCCCGGCGCCGATGCCTGCCGCCGCGCCGATGATGGCGCCGATGGCCGCGCCACAGATGCGCGCAGAACCCGGCCTTTACGCGCCGCGGCCCGAGGCGCCTGTCGAACCGGCCCCGGCCTCGGTTCTGGCGGCGGTCTCGGCCCGGCTGGCCCGCGGCCCGAAGACCCCGCCCGCGCCGCTCAAACGGGTGGAGCCGCCGCTGCAGGCGCGTCCGCGCTACATGCCCGGCACCGCTGCGGCAGCCCCGCCGGTCACCGCGCCGCTGATGGCCGCGCCGCCGGTGATGGCGCCGCCGATGCAGGCGCCGCAGGAACCGGACTGGTCGCAGCCGATGATGTCGATGCCTCACGTCGAAGAAGTCGCGGTTGAAGACACCTGGGAAGAAGAGGCGTTCGAGCGCAATGTCTTTTCCGATCTGGGCGAGGATCAGCCGCAGCCCGCGCCGATGCCGAAGATCTCGGCGCAGCGCGCGATTGTTGCCCCGCCCGCGCCCGAGCGTCGGGTGGTGGCTCCGGCGCGCAAGCCTGCCGCGCCCTCGAAACAGGCGATCGCCGAGGAACAGCCGACCCTGCGCTTCGATGCGCCGGAAAAGCCCGTTTACGAAGTGCCGCCGCTGAGCCTGCTGACCAACCCGAGCACGATCCAGCGCCATCAGCTTTCGGATGATGCGCTGGAAGAAAACGCCCGCATGCTGGAAAGCGTGCTCGATGATTACGGCGTGAAGGGCGAGATCGTCTCGGTCCGTCCGGGTCCGGTTGTCACCATGTATGAACTTGAACCGGCGCCGGGGCTGAAGGCGAGCCGGGTGATCGGTCTGGCCGATGATATCGCGCGGTCGATGTCGGCGCTGTCTGCCCGCGTCTCGACCGTGCCGGGCCGCTCGGTGATCGGAATCGAACTGCCGAATGCACACCGCGAAAAGGTGGTGCTGCGCGAAATCCTCTCGGCGCGCGATTTTGGCGACAGCAACATGCGGCTGCCGCTGGCGCTTGGCAAGGATATCGCGGGCGAGGCCGTGGTGGCGAACCTGGCCAAGATGCCCCACCTGCTGATCGCGGGGACGACGGGCTCGGGGAAATCGGTGGCGATCAACACGATGATCCTGTCGCTGCTTTACAAGCTCTCGCCCGAGGAATGCCGGTTGATCATGATCGACCCGAAGATGCTGGAACTCAGCGTCTATGACGGCATTCCGCATCTGCTTTCGCCCGTCGTCACGGATCCGAAAAAGGCCGTCGTGGCGCTGAAATGGGTCGTCGGCGAGATGGAAGAACGTTACCGCCGCATGTCGAAGATGGGCGTGCGCAACATCGAGGGCTATAACGGCCGTGTCCGCGAGGCGATGGAGCGCGGCGAGATGTTCAAGCGCACCGTGCAGACGGGCTTTGACGAGGATACCGGCGAACCCGTCTTTGAAACCGAGGAATTCCAGCCCCGGCCCTTCCCCTATATCGTCGTCATCGTCGACGAGATGGCCGACCTGATGATGGTGGCGGGCAAGGAAATCGAAGCCTGCATCCAGCGTCTGGCACAGATGGCGCGGGCCTCGGGCATCCACCTGATCATGGCGACGCAGCGTCCCTCGGTCGATGTCATCACCGGCACGATCAAGGCGAACTTCCCGACCCGGATTTCGTTCCAGGTGACCTCGAAGATCGACAGCCGCACCATTCTGGGCGAGCAGGGCGCCGAACAGCTTCTGGGCATGGGCGACATGCTTTACATGGGCGCAGGCTCGCGCATCACCCGCATCCACGGGCCCTTCGTGTCGGATGAGGAAGTCGAGGAAATCGTCACCCACCTGAAGAGCTTCGGGCCGCCGGAATACATGTCGGGCGTGGTCGAGGGGCCGGATGAGGAAGCGGCGTCCGACATCGACGCGGTGCTGGGCCTTGGCGGTGGAGCCAACGATGCGGAAGACGCGCTTTACGACACGGCGGTGGCGATCGTGATCAAGGACCGCAAATGCTCGACCTCCTATATCCAGCGCAAGCTGGGCATCGGCTACAACAAGGCGGCGCGGCTTGTGGAACAGATGGAAGAGCAGGGCGTGGTGACGGCCGCGAACCATGTGGGCAAGCGTGAAATCCTTGTGCCCGAACACTGAGGGCGCAGGAAAGTGATGCCGGCCCCGCGCGATGTGACCCGCGCGGGGCTTTTTCTTTGTCCGATCTGCGGTAAGTTTGTCCCATGACCCTGATGCGTTACGCCCTTGCGCCCGTCCTGATGTTTGCCCTTGCCGCTCCGGCCTGGGCGGAAAAGATCCCGCTGGCCGATATCTCGGCCTATCTGAACGGCCTGACGACCGCCGAGGCGCAGTTCACCCAGGTGAATTCCGACGGCTCGAAAGCGACGGGCAAGCTTTACCTCAAGCGGCCCGGCCGGATGCGGTTCGAATATGCGAACGATGATACGCTGGTCTTGGCCTCGGGCGGGCAGGTGGCGATCTTCGATCCGAAATCGAACCAGATCGCCGAGCAATATCCGCTCAAGCGCACGCCGCTGAACCTGATCCTGGCCGACAAGATCGACCTTGGTCAGGCGAAAATGGTGGTGGGCCATGAAGAAGACGGTTCGAATACCGCGGTCGTGGTGCAGGATCCGGAGCATCCGGAATATGGCGCGATCCGGCTTTTGTTCTCGGCCAATCCGCTGCGGCTCCGGCAATGGGTGATCACAGATGATGCCGGGCAGAAGACGGCGGTCATCCTTGATCAGTTCAAACCTGGCGTTGATCCGGGGCCGCTGATGTTCTCGATCACGGCAGAGACGGACGCCCGGAAGAAGTGAGCCGGGCTTAGCCGCCGCAGGAATTCAGCTGAGCGCGATACATCTCGGCGCGGGCCGCGACCTTGTCGGCGACGGCCAGAAGCCAGCCCTTGTCGTTGTAGCTGCCATTGGCATAGCCGCTGCGGCCCTCGTGATAGGCGAGGTATTGCGCCCGGGCATCCCATTTGGAAATGCCGAGCTTGTCCGACGAGCCGTCCATATACCAGCCCATGAAATCGGTCGCATCCGAGATCCGCGTGCGTTTTGCGCCCCAGGAATTGGTGTCGCGCTTGTAGTCTTCCCAAGTGGAATCGAGCGCCTGACTGAAGCCATAAGCCGAGCTTTGCCGCCCGATCGGGATCACGCCAAGCGCATAGCGGTGCGGGGTCTTGGCATTGGGGATGAACTTGGATTCCTGATGGATCGTCGCCATCTGCACATGCACGGGCACGCCCCAACGCCGTTCGGCACGACGCATCGCCTTGAAATAGGCGGGCTTTTCGCGTTCCAGAAGACAGGCGTTGTCAAGATTGCGCGGAGCCTTGCCTCCGCCGCCACAGGAGGCAACGGCCACGAGAACGGCCAACATCAGGATTTTTTTCATGTCTGCTCTGCCCGCTCGGCTTTGTTTTGCGACATTCTAGGAAATTTCCCCCCGCAACGAAAGCGAAACCGTGTCGCGAAACCGTGAGAACTGTTGGGCGTGATTCCACAGATTGTTTCTTGCCCGATGCGGGGGGGCACATGGACAGAGCGGATTTGAAGGTTTAGAATTCGTAACCGGGGGTTACCATGCAAACGACGCTTGCCAAATATCACATCGGCCAGATTGTTCGGCACCGCAAGCACCCCTTCCGGGGTGTCGTTTTCGATGTGGACGCGATGTTCTCGAATACGGACGCCTGGTATGAAGCGATTCCCGAAGAGAGCCGCCCCCCCAAGGATCAGCCCTTCTATCATCTGCTGGCCGAGAACGATCAGACTTATTACGTCGCCTATGTGTCGGAACAAAACCTTGTTGCCGACAACTCGGGCGAGCCGATCGATCACCCCGATCTGGGCGATCTGTTCGGAGATTTCGAGGACGGTCGTTACCCGCTGCAGTTCCAGCTCAACTGATGCTGCCCGGCTTCAGCGGTAGCCGGAATGCCAGCAGGTTGCGGCCGTTTTCGCGGTGATAGCCCAGATCTTCCACCAGATCGCGGATCAGAAACCAGCCGAACCCACCCTCAGGCAGGCTGCCGGGTTCGGGCCGTTTCGAGTCGTCGATCCCGTGGTCGAGGCAGGAATGCGGCAGTTCCACCCCGTCATCACTGATCGAGCAGCTCAGCCCGCGATGGTCGCGCACCAGCGAGAGCGTGATCGTGCCATGCCCGCTGTCGCCATAGCCATGCTCGACGATGTTGTTGAGCACTTCGGCCAGAACAAGTTCCAGCGTTCCGGCCTCGTCTTGCGACAATTGCCGCAGGAAGCGGGCCAAGGCGGTGCGCAGGGCAAAGCGAACCGACAGCGCATCCGCTTCGAAGGAATGATGGAAAATCTTCGGCTCCGGCCTTGGGCTTTCGGCCGTGCCGCGATTGGATTGCGAACGATCAGCCAACATGGCGCAGCCCCGCCCGGAGTGCCGCTTCGACGTTTTCATGCACGGCAAAGACGGAATCCATCCGCGTCAGCCGGAACACCCGTTCCACATTCGGCGTCAGTGCCGCCAGTTCAAGCCGCCGATCCGGCGCCAGCGATTTCATCACCGCCACCACCGCGCCCAGACCGGAACTGTCGAGAAACTCTACCTGTGACATGTCCAGCACCACCCGGGCACCCGGCTGTGCGCTGACTTCGCGCATCCGTTCCTTGAACCGGATCGCGATTGCGGCGTCGAGTCGTTCCTCGTTCACCGAAACGACCAGTGCGCCCCCGCGTGATTCCGCATAAAGATTCATCTTGCCTCTCCGGCCCCGAAAGATTTGGTTCAGACTACGGGCGAAAGCTTACCAATCCGTATCCGGCGGAAAGAATGAAGGAAGACCAATGACCTTTGATCCCGCAACGCTGGCCCGCACGATCGCCGCCCTGACCGAGGGCGAGACCGACGAGGTGGCGCTGATGGCCACGCTCGCCTGCGAGATCCACCATGCCGACGACCGTTTCGACTGGACCGGTTTTTATCGGGTGACCGAACCCGGCGTGCTGAAGATCGGCCCTTATCAGGGTGGCCACGGCTGCCTTGTGATTCCCTTTTCCCGCGGTGTTTGCGGCGCCTGCGCGCGCGAGGGCCGCACCCAGCTTGTGCCCGATGTCGAGGCCTTTGCGGGCCATATCGCCTGTTCCTCTTCGACCCGGTCGGAACTGGTGATTCCGGTCTTCGGCGCGGGCGGGCGGCTCATTGGCGTGCTCGACATCGACAGCGATCAGCCCGACGCCTTCACCGAGGCAGATGCAAAGGCTCTTGAGGCGATCCTCGCCGACGTCTTTGGCAAGCTCTGAGACTTGACGCCGCGACCGGCCCGCGCCATGCCGGGCCGATGACCGAGCACGTCTATACCCCGCCCGCGGAGCCGCCGCGCATCCTTCATGCCGATCACGAGATTCTCGTGGTCGACAAGCAATCCGGTCTGCTTTCGGTGCCGGGCAAGGGTGAGCACAAGGCCGATTGCCTGATCGAGCGGCTGAAAGGCGCCTTCCCGCAGGTGCTGCTGGTGCACCGGCTTGATGGCGACACGTCGGGGGTGATGGTCTTCGCGCTGACCGCCCATGCGCAGCGCCATCTGGGGCTGCAGTTCGAGAACCGGCAGACGAAGAAGCATTATCTGGCGCGGCTCTGGGGGCATCTGGAGCCGAAGGCGGGCCGGGTCGATCTGCCGCTTTGCGTCGATTGGCCGAACCGGCCGAAGCAGCATGTGAACCATGAGATCGGCAAGCCCGCGCAGACCGACTGGAAGGTGCTGCGCCACGATCCCGATGGCACGACGCGGGTGCGGCTCAATCCGCTGACCGGGCGCAGCCATCAGCTGCGGGTGCACATGCTGGAACTGGGGCATCCGATCCTTGGCGATCCCTTTTACGCCACCGGCCCCGCGCGCGACTTTCCGCGGCTGATGCTGCATGCCGAAAGTCTGCGGCTGCGTCACCCGGATGGCGGGCAGTTCATGACCTTCACCGCCCCCTGTCCGTTCTGACGCCGGACATGAAAAAGGCGGCGGGAGTGGACCGCCGCCTTTCAGATTCCTGCCGTGAGTGGTCAGGTCTCGGAGCTTTCCACGACCGGGGCCGGGACTTCGCGCGGCTCGCGCGGCGGGCGCCCGATCACTTCGCGCAGCGCGTCGAGTTCGATGAAGTTGTCGGCCTGACGGCGCAGCTCGTCGGCGATCATCGGCGGCTGGCTGCGGATCGTCGAAACGACCGACACCCGCACGCCCATCCGCTGCAGCGCCTCGACCAGCGGACGAAAATCGCCATCACCCGAGAACAGCACCGCATGGTCGAGCCGCGGCGCGAGTTCCATCGCGTTCACCGCCAGTTCGATGTCCATGTTGCCCTTGACCTTCCGCCGACCCATCGAGTCGGTATATTCCTTGGCGGGCTTTGTCACCATGGCGTAACCGTTGTAGTGTAGCCAGTCGACGAGCGGCCGGATCGGCGAGTATTCTTCGTTCTCCAGCAGCGCAGTATAGTAGAAGGCCCGCACCAGCTTGCCGCGACGCTCGAATTCCTGACGGAGCAGTTTATAGTCGATGTCGAAGCCGAGCGCCTTCGCGGCGGCATAGAGGTTGGACCCGTCGATGAAAAGGGCCAGCCTTTCGTCCTTGTAAAACATAATAAGTCCTTTCGTCGTGGCCCCGCGGTGTGGTGTCCGGAGTGGTTGACGGGGAAAAATAATTTTACCCAATACGCCGCAGAACCAGTTCAGCAGCGCTTTCTACCAAGCGCGGGGAGGTCGAGATATCTGTCTTTATGGATAATAGCACATTTTTGATAGCGCTAGGGGCTAATCTTTCAACTGATGCCGGTAATCCGCCGCAATCCCTGGTTGCGGCTGTCAAAATGTTGCCGGATGAAGGGTTGAATCTGCGGGCGCTCAGCCGATTCTGGCGATCACCAGCCTTTCCCGCCGGGGCAGGGCCGGATTACGTCAATGCCTGTGCCGTTGTTTCCGCGCCAATACCCGCCGAAGCGGTGCTGGAGGCCCTGCACCGAATCGAGGCGCGACTGGGGCGGCGTCGGGAAAAGCGCTGGGGGGCGCGGGGGATCGACCTTGATCTGCTGGCCTGCGGGGGGGCGATCCGCCCCGATCCGGACACCGAGGCCAGCTGGCGCAACCTGCCGCTGGAAGAGCAGATGCAGCGCGCGCCTCAGACTCTGATCCTGCCGCATCCGCGTCTTGCCGACCGGGCTTTCGTGCTGATTCCCCTTGCCGAGATCGCGCCAATGTGGCGCCACCCCGCGACCGGAAAGGCGGTTTCCGAAATGCTCGCGGCCCTCGGCGCGGCCGAAAAAGCGGCGATGGTGCCGTTTTCTGTTCCATTCGACGGGCAGGGCGGCTTGTAAAGGCCCGGGGAAGGGGCTAAGTGGGGGGTTCACAATTCCCCCTTCGTCTGGAGTTGCCTATGGCCCGCGTGACGGTTGAAGATTGCGTTGACAAGGTTCCGAACCGCTTCGAGCTGGTGATGCTTGCTGCCCACCGCGCCCGTGAGGTTGCGGCCGGGGCGCCGATCACCGTCGAGCGTGACAATGACAAGAACCCGGTGGTCGCTCTGCGCGAAATCGCCGAGGAAACCCAGCTGGCCGACGATCTGCGCGAGCGTCTGATCGAAAGCAACCAGACCCAGATCGAAGTCGACGAACCCGAGGAAGACGCGATGGCGCTTCTGATGTCGGGCGAGATCGACCGTCCGCGCGTCGATGACATGGATGAAGAACGGATGCTGCGCGCTCTGATGGATGCGCAGGGTCGCGACTGAACGAGGGTAACGAGCGCGGATGATCGATGTCGAAGACCTGATCGCGCTCGTTCGCAACTACAATCCCCGCTGCAATGCCGATCTGATCCGTCGCGCCTATGCCTATGGGCTCAAGATGCACGACGGGCAGTTCCGGCATTCGGGTGAGCCCTATTTCACCCATCCCGTTGCCGTTGCTGCGATCCTGACCGAGCAGCGGCTGGACGATGCCACCATCGTCACCGCGCTTTTGCATGACACGATCGAAGACACGCGCTCGACCTTTACCGAGGTCGAGGGGCTGTTCGGCACCGAAGTGGCCGAACTGGTCGATGGCGTCACCAAGCTGACCAACCTGCAGCTTGGCTCTTCGGCCAGCAAGCAGGCCGAGAACTTCCGCAAGCTCTTCATGGCGATGTCGAAGGATCTGCGGGTGATCCTGGTGAAGCTGGCGGACCGGCTGCACAACATGCGCACGATCAAGAGCATGCGGCCGGAGAAGCAGGCGCAGAAGGCCCGCGAGACGATGGAGATCTTTGCGCCGCTCGCAGGCCGCATGGGCATGCAGTGGATGCGCGAGGAACTCGAAGACCTCGCCTTCAAGGTGCTCAACCCCGAGGCGCGGACCTCGATCATCCGCCGCTTTGTCAGCCTGCAAAAGGAATCGGGCGACGTGATCTCGCAGATCACCGCCGACATCCGCAACGAGCTGGAAAAGTCGGGGATCGAGGCCGATGTCTTTGGCCGCGCCAAGCGCCCCTATTCGATCTGGCGGAAGATGGAGGAGAAAAGCCTCACCTTCTCGCGGCTGTCCGACATCTACGGTTTTCGGGTCATCACCCGTTCGGTTCCCGATTGCTATGCCGTGCTCGGGCTCATTCACCAGCGCTGGCGCTCGGTTCCCGGCCGGTTCAAGGATTACATCAGCCAGCCGAAATCGAACGGCTACCGCTCGATCCACACCACCGTTTCGGGGCGCGACGGCAAGCGGGTCGAGGTGCAGATCCGCACGCGGCAGATGCATGAGGTCGCCGAAGCCGGGGTGGCCGCGCATTGGTCTTACCGCGATGGCGAACGGGCGCTGAACCCCTTTGCCGTCGATCCGGCGAAATGGCTGGCCTCGCTCACCGAACGTTTCGCCGAGGGCGATCACGACGAATTCCTCGAGAACGTCAAACTCGAGATGTATTCCGATCAGGTGTTCTGCTTCTCGCCGAAGGGCGATGTGATCAAGCTGCCGAAAGGCGCGACGCCGATCGATTTCGCCTATGCGATCCATACGCGGATCGGCAATTCCTGCGTTGGCGCCAAGGTCGACGGCATTCGCGTGCCGCTCTGGACGCGGCTGAAGAATGGCCAGTCGGTCGAGGTGATCACCGCGGCCGGGCAACGCCCGCAGGCGACCTGGCTTGATATCGTCGCCACCGGCCGCGCCAAGGCCTCGATCCGCAAGAGCCTGCGCGAGGAAGACCGGACCCGCTTCGTGAAGCTGGGGGCGGAACTGGCTCGCGTCGCCTTTGAGCATGTCGGCCGCAAGGTCTCGGACAAGGCGTTGCGCACGGCGGCGAAGACGCTAGGCCTGCCCGACGAGACCGAGGTTCTGGCCCGTCTCGGCTCGGCCGAACTGACGGCGCGTGAAGTGGTCGAAGCGCTGTACCCGGAACTGGCCGCCCGCGGTCCCGAGACGGTCGATCCCGGCCGCGCGGTGATCGGGCTTGCGGCGGATCAGACCTTCCACCGCGCCAAATGCTGCCAACCCCTTCCGGGCGAGCGCATCGTCGGCATCACCTATCGCGGGCAAGGGGTGGTGATTCATGCGATCGACTGCCCTGCACTTGAGGAATTCGAGGAACAGCCGAGCCGTTGGGTCGATCTGCACTGGCACGAAGGCAGCCATCCGCCCGTTTATTCGGTGTCGCTGAAGATCACCATCTCCAATGACGCCGGGGTGCTGGGGCATATCTGCACGTTGATCGGCGCCCAGAAAGCCAATATCTCCGACCTCAATTTCATCGACCGCAAACCCGACTTTTACTCGCTTGTCGTAGAAGTCGAGTTGCGTGATGCGGAACATCTGCACCGGCTCCTGACGGCCCTTGAAGCCGAGACCGATGTGGCGCAGGTGCAGCGCTGGCGCGATCTCTCGCGCAAACCCTGAGGGAACGGAAGGCAGAACGTGGTTTTCAAACGGCGGGAGAAGCGGACCTGGGGCCAGTCGACGCGCGATCTGGTTTGGCCGCGCGGTGGCTGGGGGCGCTCGGTCAGCTATATCCGGCACCGGCTGAACCGTTTGCCCGATCAGCCGCACCGGATCGCCCGTGGCGTCTTTGCCGGGATCTTCATCTCCTTCACGCCTCTTTATGGTATCCATCTGATCGGCGCGGCGCTGCTGGCCCGGCTTTTGCGCGGCAATGTGCTGGCCTCGCTTTTCGCCTCGCTTGTCGGCAATCCGCTGACTTTTCCGGTCATCGCGGTCATCTCGATCAAGCTGGGCCACCTGATGCTGGGTCAGACCGCCGATCCGATGCTGGCCGACGGGCTGATCCAGATCTTTGCCGAGGCGCTGGCCGACATCCGGCACAACTTGATCGCTGCCTTCACCGCCGAGCCGACGCATTGGGTGGGCATGGCCGATTTCTTCCGCGGCATCTTCTGGCCCTATCTGCTGGGCGGGCTGCTGCCCGGCCTCGCCTCGGGGCTGGCGGGCTATTACATCTCGCTGCCGCTGGTGACCGCCTATCAGACCCGCCGTCGTCAGCGGATGAAAGAACGCTCGGCCAAGCTGCGGGCCAAGCGGGCCCAGGCGGCCGAAGCGGCTGATCACGTCCCGGATAACGGCTGAGCGGCATCTTCCCTCGGACGCCGTGCTTCGTCATAGTGACGCCATCTGATCGGAGGTTCCCATGACCCGTTCCCTGCGCCTTGGCGTGAACATCGACCACGTCGCCACCGTCCGCAACGCCCGCGGATCGGCCTATCCGAGTCCGCTGCGCGCGGCGCTGATGGCCGAGGCGGCCGGGGCCGACGGCATCACCGCGCATCTGCGCGAAGACCGCCGCCACATCCGCGACAGCGACATGGCGGAGCTCAAGGCGAATCTGACGATCCCGCTGAATTTCGAAATGGCAACCACGGCCGAGATGCAGCGCATCGCGCTCGCCACCCGCCCGCATGCGGTCTGCCTTGTGCCCGAAAAGCGGCAGGAACGCACGACCGAGGGCGGCCTTGATGTCGCCGGCGATCAGGCCCGGCTGACCGCCTATATCACGCCCTTGCGACAGGCTGGCGCGCGGGTGTCGATGTTCGTCGGCCCCGACCCGCGGCAGATCGAAGCCTCGGCGGCGATCGGCGCGGCGGTGGTCGAACTGCACACCGGTCATTACTGCGATCTGCATTACGAGGGCCGCTTTGCCGAGCGCGATGCGGAGTTGAAGGCGCTCGAAAACGCCGCGGCGCTGGCTGCGAGCCTTGGTCTTGAAGTGCACGCGGGTCACGGGCTGACCTATGAAACCGTCGCGCCCGTCGCGGCGATCCCCGAGATCAAGGAGCTGAACATCGGCCATTTCCTGATGGCCGAGGCGCTCTTCATCGGGCTCGAAGCCTCGATCGCAGAAATGCGCCGCCTGATGGACGAAGCCCGCCGCTGAGCAAAAGGAACCCCGGATGCCGATCCTGCGCTATGGACTGATTCTGATCCTGACGGGGCTCGTCGTCTCGGGCCTTGTGCTGGTGCTCGAACGCTGGGCCGGGGTGCAGCTGGCCTCGGTCGGCATCGCTGCCGTGCCGGTCTTCATGACCGCGATGATCGAGGGGCAGTTCTTTTGCAAGCGCAGTGGCCGCCTGCCCGCGCGAGCCGAGACACTGCGCTTTGCGGCTATGGCGACGGCGATCAACCTGATGCTGCTTGGCCCGGCTCTGGTGCTGGTCTCGCTGGGCGATCCGGCGCTGTTGGCGCTGCTGCGGGGCTTCGATGCGGTGCTGTGGTCGGTCATCCTCGGGCTGGTCGTCCTGATCACCTTTCCGGCCTCGTATCTCTTTTATGGGCAGGGCGCCCGCAGCCAGCTGCGCGCCGCGGAACGGCAGAAGGCCCGGCAGGGCGAGGCGAAATGATCCTCGGCATCGGCTCGGATCTGGCCAATATCGAGCGCATCGCGGGCACGCTCGCACGGTTCGGCGACCGGTTCCGCCAGCGCGTCTTCACCGAGGCCGAGATCGCCAAGGCCGAGCACCGCGCCGATGTGGCGGGCACCTATGCCAAACGCTGGGCCGCGAAAGAGGCCTGTTCGAAAGCGCTCGGCACCGGGCTCGCCATGGGCATCTCCTGGAAGGACATGTCGGTGACGAACCTGCCGACCGGTCAGCCGGTGATGCATCTGACCGGCTGGGCGGCGGAGCGGCTGGCGGCAATGACGCCGCCCGGCCATCAGGCCGTCGTGCATGTGACGCTCACCGACGATCACCCCTGGGCGCAGGCCTTCGTCGTCATCGAAGCCCGCCCCATTTCCCCCACGATTCCTTGACTTGGACCCGACATCGGGCCAAGGAAGGCTTGGTTTCAACAAGAGGCAGAGCATGGCCAGCAAATCCGAAGGCGGCATCGGCGAAATGGCCCGGACGCTGTTCTGGGCACTTATCATCGCGGGCGTCTTCCGCACGCTGTTCTTTCAGCCGTTCTGGATCCCGTCGGGCTCGATGAAGGATACGCTGCTGATCGGCGACTTCCTCTTCGTGAACAAGATGGCCTATGGCTATTCGCGCTATTCCTGCCCCTTCTCCAGCGCCGACTTCTCGCCTTGCCCGATCGAGGGCCGCATTCTGGGCGGCGAACCGCAGCGCGGTGACGTGGTGGTGTTCCGCCATCCGATCAAGAACGTCGATTTCATCAAGCGCCTGATCGGCCTGCCGGGCGACCGGATTCAGGTCGTCAACGGCGTGCTGCAGATCAACGGCGCCCCGGTCAAACTGGAAGACGCGGGCACCTTCTCGGAAGTGTTCGAGCCGCAGGGCCCGGAAAAGCGCTATCCGCTGTGCCGCAACGAGCCGGTGGGTGAGGGCGGGGATTGCCAGTCGCAGCGCTTCTTTGAAACGCTGCCGAATGGCGTGCGTCACTCGATCCTGAACACGTTCGACGGCGCGCGGGCCGACAATACCCCGGTCTTCGTCGTGCCCGAAGGGCAGTATTTCATGATGGGCGACAACCGCGACAATTCCGAGGACAGCCGCTTCCCGCAAAGCATCGGCGGCGTCGGCTTCGTTCCGGCGGAAAATCTTGTTGGCCGCGCCGATCGGGTGATGTTCTCCTCGGCGGGCAATTCGCTGTTCTTCTTCTGGACCTGGCGGGCGGACCGCTTCTTCAAGGCGATCGAATGAAAGTCGCGGCAGACCTCTCTGCCTTCATGGACCGGCTCGGGCATCGTTTCACGACGCCCGAGCTTCTCGTTCGGGCGCTGACGCATTCCTCGCTTGGCTCGCCCACCCGGCCCGACAACCAGCGGCTGGAGTTTCTGGGGGATCGCGTGCTCGGGCTCTCGATGGCCGAGGCGCTGTTTCACGCCGATGATCGCGCCTCCGAAGGGCAGCTTGCGCCCCGGTTCAACGCGCTCGTGCGCAAGGAAACCTGTGCCGCCGTCGCCCGCGACATCGACCTTGGCGCGGTGCTGAAGCTGGGCCGGTCGGAAATGATGTCGGGCGGGCGGCGCAAGGAAGCGCTCTTGGGCGACGCGATGGAGGCGGTGATTGCCGCCGTCTATCTTGATGCCGGGTTCGAGGTGGCGCGGGCCCTGGTGCTGCGACTTTGGGCCGGGCGGATCAGCGCGGTTGATCACGATGCCCGCGATCCGAAGACCGCGCTGCAGGAATGGGCGCAGGCCCGCGGCCTGCCGCCGCCGCGCTACGAAACACTGGGGCGCGACGGCCCCGACCACGCGCCGCAATTCCGCATCGCCGTGGTGCTCGCCTCGGGCGAGACGGAAGAAGCAAAAGCCGGGTCGAAACGCAACGCGGAACAAGCCGCAGCGAAGGCCCTTCTGGAACGGTTGGAGAGAGGCGCATGACCGAAGAAACGCACGCCGGATTCGTGGCGCTGATCGGCGAGCCGAATGCCGGGAAATCGACCCTGCTCAATCGCATGGTGGGGGCCAAGGTCTCGATCGTCACCCACAAGGTGCAGACCACCCGCGCCCGCATCCGCGGTGTCTGCATGGCGGGGCAGGCGCAGCTTGTCTTCGTCGACACCCCCGGCATCTTCCGCCCGCGCCGCAGGCTTGACCGCGCGATGGTTTCGGCCGCCTGGGGCGGGGCTGCCGATGCCGATATCGTCGTTCTTCTGATCGAGGCGCATCGCGGTCTGACCGAAGGCGCGAAAGCGATCATCGAGGCCTTGAAGGCGCGCGAGGGCTCGCAGCCGGTGGCGCTCGCCATCAACAAGATCGACCGGGTCAAGGCCGAGCGCCTGCTGGCCTTGGCCGAGGAAATGAACGGCGCCTTCCCCTTTGCCAAGACCTTCATGATCTCGGCCGAAAAGGGCTATGGCGTCGATGACCTGCGCGACTGGCTTGCGTCGCAAATGCCCGCGGGTCCGTGGTTCTACCCCGAGGATCAGATCGCCGATCTGCCGATGCGGATGATCGCGGCGGAAATCACCCGCGAGAAACTGACCTTACGCCTGCACGAGGAACTGCCCTATCAGCTGACGGTCGAGACCGAACGCTGGGAAGAAAAGCCCGACGGATCGGCCCGGATCGACCAGATCATCTACGTCAGCCGCGACGGTCACAAGGGCATCGTCCTGGGCAAGGGCGGCGAGACGATCAAGGCGATCTCCACCGCCGCGCGCGCCGAAATGGCCGAGTTCATGGGCCGCCCGATCCATCTCTTCCTGCAGGTGAAGCTGCGCGAGAACTGGCAGGAAGAGGCCGAGCGCTACACGGAAATGGGGCTCGACTTCAAGGACGGCGACTGAGGATGCAACCGCGTCTGCGTGCCGAACTTTGGGTGCGTGCCTATCTCAAGCGGCTGGAACTGAACAACATTCCCGCCTATGTCGCGGCGCGGGGTCAGCCTGACTCCGGCGCCGTGATGATCAAATGCGCGACGCTCGACGGGCTGGCGAAGCTCTACACCCGCACCTTTGATTACGAGGCCGATTGCGACATCTGGACGGTGCTCACCGAAGGCCCCGAGGCCGAGGTCGATCAAAGCATCCGCAAGCAGCGCAGCTTCGACCCGGACCTTTGGGTGATCGAACTCGAAGCCCGCCACGGCCGCACGCTTCTGGACGAAGACGGCCTGAAAGACTGACCCCGGCTTTCCCTTTCATCTTGCCTCAAATATCCTCGGGGGGTTCCGGGGGGCAGACAGCCCCCCGGCCTGCGTCACGGGCACCATGGACTGGCAAGACAGCGGCACCATCCTTTCGACCCGCCCGCAGGGCGAAAGCTCGGCGATTGTCGAGGTGTTCACGGCCACCCATGGCCGCCATCTGGGCGTCGTGCGCGGTGGCGCCTCGCGCAAGATGGCGGCGGTGCTGATGCCCGGCTCGCATGTGGCGCTGAGCTGGCGGGCGCGGCTCGAGGACCATCTGGGCAGCTTCACCGTCGAACCGCTCGCCTCGCGCGCGGGCGCGCTTTCGGATCGGCTTGCGCTGATGGGGCTGAATTCCGTCTGCGCGCTGCTCTCCTTCGTGCTGGCCGAACGCGCGCCGCATCCGCGTCTTTACGCCGCCACCGAGCCGCTCTTCACCGTCATCGGACAGGCGGCCGAGGGCTGGGTGGTCGATTACCTGATCTGGGAAATGGCGCTGCTTGAAGACCTCGGCTTCGGCCTCGATCTGAGCCGCTGCGCCGTCACCGGCTCGCGCGACGATCTGGCCTTTGTCTCGCCGCGCTCGGGCCGCGCCGTCAGCCGTCAGGGCGCGGGCGACTGGGCGCCGAAACTGCTGCCCTTGCCTTTGTGCCTTTTGGGGCAGGGGCCCGCAACCTGGACGGAGATCGCGCAGGGATTGCGGCTTACCGGCCATTTCCTGACCCGCTTCGCCGAGGAGCACAGCCGCAAGGCCCTGCCCGAGGCCCGTCGCCGTCTGATCGAGGCGATCGCCCGTCAGGGCTGAGGCCGCTCGTCCAGCTTCAGTTGCAGGAACAGCAGATCGAGCCAGCGGCCGAATTTCTGCCCGACCTGCGGCATCAGCCCCACGGCGGTGAAGCCGAGCCGTTGGTGCAGCACGATCGAGGCGCGGTTTTCGGCCTCGATTGCCGCGACCATCACATGCAGCCCCTGCGCCTGGGCGCGGTAGATCAGCGCTTTGAGCAGCGCCGCGCCGCGCCCGCCGCCGCGCAGATCGGCGCGGACATAGACCGAATGCTCGACCGTGCCGCGATAGCCGTCAAAGGCGCGGAACGGGCCGTAGCTCGCATAACCGACGACCTTTGCCCCTTCCTCCAGCACCAGCACCGGGAAGCCCGCCTTCTGCCGGGCCTCCATCCATTCGATGCGGTTGAGCGCATTCACCTCGACCTCGTTCCAGATCGCCGTCGTCGTGCGCACGGCGTCATTGTAGATCGTGGCGATCGCTTGCGCATCGTCGGGGCTGGCGTCGCGGATCATCGGGCACTCCTGAAGAAAACGGGGCCCGAAGGCCCCGCGTCACCGTTTCGAAACGCGCTCAGCCCAGCAGCCGGCGGGCGATCACCTGCGCCTGAATTTCCGCCGCGCCCTCGAAGATATTGAGGATGCGGGCGTCGCACAGGATGCGCGAGATCGTGTATTCCAGCGCGAAGCCGTTGCCGCCGTGGATCTGCAGCGCATTGTCCGAGGCCGCCCAGGCGACGCGGGCACCGAGCAGTTTCGCCATCCCGGCTTCGACGTCGCAGCGATGTCCGTGATCCTTTTCCCAGGCCGAGAAATAGGTCAGCTGCCGCGCGATCATGATTTCGACCGCCATCATGGCGAGCTTGCCGCCGACGCGGGGGAACTCGATCAGCGACTTGCCGAATTGCTTGCGGTCGATAGCATAGCGCATGCCGATTTCGCAGGCGGCCTGCGCCACGCCGACGGCGCGGGCGGCGGTCTGGATGCGCGCCGATTCAAAGGTCTCCATCAGTTGCTTGAAGCCGCGGCCTGTCTCGCCGCCGAGCAGGTTCTCGCCCTTCACCCGGAAGCCGTCGAAGCCGAGCTCGTATTCCTTCATGCCGCGATATCCCAGCACCTCGATTTCGCCGCCGGTCATGCCGGGGGTGGGGAAGGGGTTCTCGTCGGTGCCCGGGGTCTTTTCGGCAAGGAACATCGACAGGCCGCGCCAGTCGGTCGTGTCGGGCTCGGTCCGCGCCAGAAGCGTCATCACATGGGTGCGTTGGGCGTGGGTGATCCAGGTCTTGTTGCCGGTGATCACCCAGTCGTCGCCATCCTTCACCGCGCGGGTGCGCAAGGAGCCAAGGTCCGAACCGGTGTTCGGTTCGGTGAAAACCGCGGTCGACAGGATCTGCCCCGAAGCAAGGCCGGGCAGCCATTTCTGTTTCTGCTCCTCGGTGCCACCGCAGAGGATCAGCTCCGCCGCGATTTCCGAGCGCGTGCCCAGCGAGCCGACGCCGATATAGCCGCGCGAGAGTTCCTCGGTCACCACGACCATCGAGGCTTTCGAGAGGCCAAGCCCGCCGTATTCCTCGGGGATCGTCAGGCCAAACACGCCGAGCTCCGCCAGTTCCTCGATGATCTCCATCGGGATCAGCGCGTCCTTGAGGTGCCATTCGTGGGCGTTCGGGATCACCCGTTCCTCGGCATAGCGGTGGAATTGCTCGCGGATCATCTCGAGCTCTTCATCGAGCCCCGAGACCCCGAACAGCGCACGGCCTTGGTTGTCCTGCATGCAGGCCACCAGCGCCATTCGCGCCGCATCGGTGTTGCCCTTGCTCATCAGCGTGCGGGCGGCCTCGGACGGCGTCCAGCTCACGCCAAGGTCGGACAGGCGCGCGGTTTCGATCTGGCTCATCGGGATGCCGCCAGCGATCTGGTTCAGATATTCGCCAAAGCCGATCTGCAGGATCAGGCTTTCCATCCGCCCGAAAGCACCCGCTTCTGCCACCCGTCCGGCCCAGCCGCGCAGCTGGATCAGCGACTGATTGTAGGTCGCAAGCCAAGCCAGCGCATGGGCGGTGAACTGGTCCTCTTCCAGCGCGGCATTCGAGACCTTGCCGCCGCGGCTCACTTTCGCCTTCAGCGCCCCGGTCGCCTCGGCGGTCAGGGCGGCGATCTCGGGAAGCGTCGCTTCGGTCAGCGCAAGCAGGTCGGCAAGAAGGATCGTATCGGTCATGTCAGCCCCATCGACGCCGGGATTCGGCGGTTTTCTGCAGTCGCAGCCTGCTTAGGCATTTTGCAACTGCAGCGCAATAATAATTCGCGGATAGCGCAGGACAAGACCGAATGTGTCGTGGCGAAATTGCGTTCCTCAGGCCGCCACGGTGCTGCGCCGCTGCCGTCGCTCGGCCGCCAGCGCTTGCGCCTCATAGGGGGCAAGCGTGCGACGGGCGGGGAAAGCATGCACCGGCAGATCCATCCGCGCGACGAGAGCGGCAAGACAGGTGGTCCGCGCCAGCGCCGGATTGCGGGCGAGACGCCCGATGCTCAGGCTTTCGATGTGGCAACCGTCGGCGATCAGCAGATGATGGCCTTGCAGCAGCAGCCCGTGCCAGGTCAGCACGCAGGGCCGGTCGGGTTGCTGGGCGCTGACCCCGTCCACCAGATGATGCACCGGCACCAGAACTTCGTCTTCGCCGAAGAGGTATTCGACCGCCGTGCCGCGCATCGCCACCCGATGTTGCGGCGAAAGCCACAGATCGCGGGTTTCCCCGAAAGAGGGCGCGCAGAGCCGCACCGGGCGCAGGCTGCCAAGCGCGGGCAGGGCGATCCGGCCCGACCACAACAGCGGTTGCGGCCCGGCATCGACGGTCATCACCAGATCCCCGGCCTTGAGGCTGGCCGCGGGGCGTTCGCCGTCGGGCGTCGCGATCGGGGTCGAGGGCGCGAAACAGGCGCTCGGCCCGACCGGCTGGATGTGGCTGCCAAAGGCCAGCCATTCGACCCGCGGCCCGATCTGCGCCGGGCTGCGGCCCTCGGCGAGCGCGGACAGTTCAGCACGCGATAGCGCCATCGCGCCTTGACCCACACGCTGGCGCAGCTGCCCGCCGTCGATCGCTTCCAGCGTCAGCCGGGTTTCATCAAGCTTGCAGTCCCAGCTGAAGCACAGCCGCATCCGCCCGCCCGCCTGACAATCGTCCGAGATATCCAGTGTCAGCGCCTGCACCGCCGCACCTTGCCGTTGCACGAGGTTCAGCACCCCCTGCGCATCGAGCGAGATCGACAGGAACCAGGTCCAGCCGGTCTGATCGCCCAGATGCAGAAGCGGCAACGGCCCGGTCTCGCCCTGCATCAGCGCGAATTCGAGCATCAGGCTGCCCCGGCCCAGAAGCGCGGGCAAAGCGCGTTCCGAAAGCCGCACCGGCCCGCGACCGGGCAGATGCGCCGCAAACCAACCATGTTCCAGCATCATCGCCCCCTCAGATCACCAGCTTTCGCATCATCTGCGACTCCTGGGTGCGCAGCATCCGCGGCGCCCCCGGTTCGGCGGTGACGGGTTGCGTTTCGCCCGCGGCCGGGCGCGGACCGGGGCGGAAGCATTCCACCGCCATCCCTTCGGCAAAGATCATGTGCGAGGCGTCGAAGACGATGCGGACATAGTCCACCGCGCCGCCGGGCACCCGCGAGACCATCTCGCCATCGACGAGGGTGCGCGCGGCGACCAGAACTTCGGCCTCGCCAAACAGCACTTCCAGAACCGGGTCCCGCACCAGAACGCGCTGGTTCGGGGCAACCAGCACTTCGCGTTCGGCGCCATGCGCCCCGGCGGCAAAGCGGATCGGCGCCTGCGCCCGCAGCGCGGGCAGGCGCATCCGCTCGATGCGCAGGATCGGCTGCGCACCGGCATCCTGCGTTTCGACCATGTCACCGGCTTTCAGCGTCTCGACCCGGCGCAGACCGGCGAGCGTCGAAATGCGCGTGCCCGCGACGAAACCTTCGTGCAGCTTCGGGCGCTCGACCAGCGGTTCCAGATCCTTCACCGGCCCCATGCGCTCGCGCAGCGCCGAAACCATCGGACCCTCGCCGAAAATAGACCGCGCGATCTGCACCGCGGTCACCGAGGGATCCAGTCCCATAACTCTGCCAAACGCCATCTCTTGCCCCATTCACCTGCGGGCAAAACATCATCGAGCCGGGAAACTCCCGTCCGTCTCGGCCATCCGGCCGCATTGGGGGTGGGCGATTCTGCCCTGCTCGTGTGCCCTGCCTCGGGTCGTCTTGATTTTCTTCAACCGTAAGTCAGCTTTACTCTGCTTGGAAACGAAAATTTCCGTGATGCCGGGTGATCGAGACGGAGGTGACCGAGGGGCAACACCCGTGGTTGCACGGGGGGGAAAGCGGGGCTAATCCAAGGCATCGCACAGGAGCCACCGATGACCCTCGACCCCGTTCAACTGACTGCCGATCTGATCCGCTGCCCCTCTGTCACGCCCGTCGATGGCGGCGCGCTGGTGTTGCTGGAACGGGTGCTGTCGGCGGCGGGCTTCGCCTGCACGCGGGTGGATCGCAACGGCACGCCGAACCTCTTTGCGCGCTGGGGGGCGAAGGGGGTGAAGACCTTCGGCTTCAATGGCCATACCGATGTCGTGCCGGTGGGCGATGCGGCCGCCTGGACGCAGGACCCGTTTTCCGGCGCGGTGATCAACGGGGTTCTGTGGGGGCGCGGCGCCACCGACATGAAATCCGGCGTCGCGGCCTTTGTCGCCGCCGCCGTCGATTTCGTCACCACGACCCCGCCCGAGGGCGCCATTATCCTGACCATCACCGGCGACGAGGAGGGCCCGGGCAAGGATGGCACCGTCGCGCTGCTCGACTGGATGAAGGCCGAAGGCGAGGCGATGTCGGTCTGTCTGGTGGGCGAGCCGACCTGCCCCGAGCGGCTGGGCGACATGATGAAGATCGGCCGTCGCGGCTCGATGACCTTCTATATCGAGGTCGAGGGGGTGCAGGGCCATTCCGCCTATCCGCACCGGGCGAAAAACCCGCTGCATGCGCTGGTTGATCTGCTGGGCCGGATGACGGCGGAGCCGCTTGACCGAGGCACCGAGCATTTCGAGGCCTCGACGTTGCAGATCACCACGATCGATTGTGGCAACCCGGCGAACAATGTGATCCCGGCGAAGGCGCGGGCGACGGTGAACATCCGCTTCAACGATGCCCATAGCTCGGGCAAGATCGAAGCCTGGGCGCGCGGCCTGATTGCGGAAATCGAAGCCGAAACCGGCACAAGCGTGACGCTTTGCACCGAGGTTTCAGGCGAAAGCTTCCTGACCCCGCCCGGCGAGTTCGTGGCGATGGTGAGCCGCGCGGTGGTGTCGGAAACCGGCCTCGTCCCGGTGCTTTCCACCTCGGGCGGCACGTCGGATGCGCGCTTCGTCAAGAACCATTGCCCGGTGCTCGAATTCGGTCTGGTCGGCAAGACCATGCATCAGGTCGACGAGCGGATCGAGGTCGAACAGATCACCCGGCTGAAAGCGATCTACGCCCGCTGCCTGCGCGATTATTTCGCATGAAGATCCTCGAGACCACCGATCTGACCGCCGTCCATGCGCTGCGCCGCGCGGTTTTCATCGAGGAACAGGGCGTGTCCGAGGCCGAGGAATGGGACGATCTCGACGCGCAGGCGATCCATCTGCTGGCGCTGGAAGGCGAGACGCCCCTTGGCACGGCGCGGCTTTTCGTCGAGGGCGCGACGGGCAAGATCGGCCGCGTCTGCGTGGATCGCGCGGCGCGCGGCACCGGGCTTGGCAAGGCGCTGATCCGCGAGGGCTGCACGCGGCTTGCGGCGCTCGGCTGTGCCCGCGTGACGCTTGGGGCGCAGGTGCAGGCGATGCCCTTTTACGAAAGCCTTGGATTCTGTGTCTGCGGCCCGGTCTATGACGACGCCGGCATCCCGCACCGCGAGATGGAAAAAGCGCTTCTCCCCTGATCCAGACGCTTTGCGAAAAATGCGCTTTAGCTTCGAATTCGAAGTTTTCGAAGTCTATCTTTAATCTATTCGGTTGAATTATCCGGGCTGGAAAGACTTCGACGAGGCATCCATGTCTGGGGATCTGGCGCAGCTGCGCATCATGCTTGACGGGTTTCCCGGCGCAGCTTTTGTCCTGTCTGCCGCTGCGCAGGTGCTTTGGGCCAATTCCGAGGCGCATCGCTGCTTTGGCGACGGCGATTTCGGGCCGGAAATGGCCTATCGCCCGTTGGCCGATGTGCTGCCTTGCGCGCTTGGCGCCCGCCTCACCCGGATCGTTGAAGCCTGTCGCGCGGCGGGCACCGGGATGTCGCATCGATTCCGGGTGGATCTGGACAGCGACGCCGAAACCCCGCCCTGTGCCGATGTCACGATCTGGCCCATCGCTGGCACGGAGCCCGAGCCGCTCTGGGTGCTGCAGATCCTGGAAGCGGTGCCGCGGCTTGGCAAGGACAGTGGCGTGATGCCCGGGGCATTGCGCTGCACGGCCGCGGTCGCGCGCAAGGATTTCGATGTCGTGCGTGACCGTGCGCTTGAGCGCGCAGATATCCTGCGGATTTCGACCGAGAACAGCAATTTGGTGCCGTGGTATCGGTTTCCCGCGCGCGGGGTGGGGCGGATCGGCCCGCATCTGTCCACGATGCTGGGCTATCCTGCCGACTTTCAGATCGATTTGCCGATCCTGCACAGCCTGATCCATCCCGAGGATCTGCCCCGGGTAACGGCGGAATATCACGCGCTGATGGCGGGCGAGATCGAGGCTTTCTGCCATGACTTTCGGCTCAAACGCGCCGATGGCAGCTGGGCCTGGATCACCTCGCGCGGGCGGCTGATCGACCGGGCCGAAGAGGGCTTGCCCACACTGATCTGTGGCAGCCTGACCGACATCAGCGAGCGCAAGGCCCACGAGGCACAGCTGGCCGACGCTCTGGCCGAGGCGCAGGCCGCCCGCAGTGCCGCGCAGGCTACCGCTGACACGCTGACCACCGCGCTGATCTGCGGCGAGACCGGGGTCTGGTCGATCTGCGGCGAGCAGGGCGAGGCCTGGATGCCCGACGAATGCTACCGTCAGATGGGCTACGAGCCGGGGGATTTCATTCCCGATGACGCCGGTTGGCGCAGCTTGTTCCATCCTGACGACCTGCCTGCGGCCATCGCCAAGATGGAGGATCTGATTTTCGACCGCGCGACAGTGTTCACCTCTGAGCATCGGCTGCGCCACAAGGATGGCAGCTATCACTGGTATCGCACCGCCGCGCGCAAGATCGACCGCTCGGATCGTGGGTTGCCGTTCCTTGTCAGCGGTGGCTTTACCCGGATCGACGATGCCAAGGCGATCGAGCGGCAGCTGTCTGCGGCGCTGGCCGAGGCACAGAAGCTGCGCGATCGGGCCGAGGAGCGGGGGGAATTGCTGCGCACCTCGGGCCTGTGCGCGGGGGTCGGGCATTTCAGCGTCTGCCCAGATCTGGGCGAGGGCTGGACCCCGGACGAGACCTATCGGCTGTTCGGCTATGCGCCCGGGGCTTTCCCCTCGACCGATGCGGGGTGGCGCGGGCTGATCCATCCGGACGATCTGCCCGAAGCGGTGGTCGAGATGGAAAAGCTCAAGGCGGGTCTGATCGACATCTATGCCCATGAGCATCGGTGCCGATATGCCGATGGCAGCTATCACTGGTATCGCGCGATTGCGCGGCGTGTCGATCGTTCGGCCCAGGGGTTGCCCTATTTGCTGGCCGGCGCGATCATCTGCATTGATCCGTCGAAGGAAACCGAACAGCGTCTTGCGGAAGCCGCCGAAAAGGCCAACAAGGCGCGCGCCCGTCTGGATACCCTCGCCGACAACGCGCCGGGGGCGCTTTTTGAATATCGCCGGAACGTCGACGGTTCGATCGACATGCCTTATTTCAGCGCCAAATTGCCGAAGATGCTGGGCGTCGAGCCGGACGAAATCGTGGCGAATGGCGTGAATGTCTTCACCCACATGCCGCAGTCCGTGATGCCGCAGATCTTTTCCTGGATCGAAGACTCGCGCCAAAACGGCACCCCCTTCGAACATCGGTTGCCGGTCGATCACCCGGAACGCGGTCGCTGCTGGCTTGCCGTTTCGGCGCTGCCCTTCAACCAGCCGGACGGGGCGACGCTGTGGTTTGGCAACGTCTTCGACATCACCGAGCAGATGCGCATGACACGGGAGGCCGAACGCTCTGCCGAAGAGGTCCGCCGGGCGCATGACCGCATGGTGACGATGGCCGAGAATTCGCCCGGTGCGATCTTCGAATGGCAGCGCCAGCCCGACGGCCATTTCAAGTTCAACTTCGTGTCCGCGGCCCTG
Source organism: Rhodobacter capsulatus (assembly GCF_052363175.1). GTDB lineage: Bacteria > Pseudomonadota > Alphaproteobacteria > Rhodobacterales > Rhodobacteraceae > Rhodobacter > Rhodobacter capsulatus_D. The sequence continues at coordinate 3,477,446 of NZ_CP198946.1, read as the reverse complement.
CCGGAGCTTCTTGGCGTCTCGCGCGAGGATCTTGAGGCCGATGGGGCGAGCGTCTTCACTCATATCCCCGCCGAGGACATCCAGCAGGTTCAGGCGGCGGTGATGCATTCGGTCGAAACCCTGACCCGATTCGAGATCCTGCACCGGATCAACCATCAGGATCGTGGCCTGCGCTGGTTGCATGTCTCGGCCAGCCCCTTCCCGCAGGAAGACGGCACCATCATCTGGTATGGCAATGCGATGGACGTGACCGAGCGGATCGAAGCCAAACGCCGCGAGGAACAGGTCGCCGAGGCAATGCATCAGGTGCATGAACGTCTTGCCTCGATCGCCTCGATCGCGCCGGTCGGGCTTTACGAATTCCGCCGTGCCGCGGATGGAACGGCCAGCTTCCCCTATGCGAGCCCATATCTGGAGGATCTTCTGGGCGTCGGTTTCGGTGTCTTTGCCCGGGCGGCGGCGGTCGATGATCTTTTCATCAATGTTCATCCCGAAGATCTGCCGGAATTCATGACCCCGAAAGGGGAAAAGGCGACCAATCTTGAGCTGTGGAACCAGCGCTTCCGGGTTCGCCATCCGACCCGGGGTGATATCTGGCTGGCAAATTCTGCCACGCCCAAGGCCCAGCCCGACGGGTCCGTCGTCTGGACCGGGGCGTTGCATGACGTGACTGCCGATGTCGCGCGCGAGGCGGAATTGCGCGAGGCGCATCAGTTGGCCGAAAGCATGCGTGCCGAGAACGAACGGCAGGCGCTGCATGATGGTCTGACCGGGCTGCCGAACCGGCGCAGCTATGATGGTGTGCTGGCAAGGCGCATTGCCGGTGCGGCGGCGGGCGGGCCGAAGGAATGCGTGCTCATCCGCGTCGATCTGGATCACTTCAAGCATGTCAACGACACGCTCGGCCATGAGGCCGGGGACATGGTGCTGCAACGCGTCGCCGATGTGCTGCGCACGGAGCTGCGCGGCGGCGATTTCGCGGCGCGGATTGGCGGCGATGAGTTCTCGATCATCCTGTCGCCGGGTCAGTCTGGCAATCATGCCCGGGAGGTGGTCGAACGGATGCAGGCTCGCCTGTCCGAGCCGCTGATGTTCGAGGGGCGGCAATGCCGGTTCGGCGCCTCCTTCGGCGTTGCCGAGACCGAGGATATCGCCGCCATGGGCACCGAGATCCAGCTTTTCGCCGATGCCGCGCTCTATCGCGCGAAAGAGGGCGGGCGGAACCGGATGGAATTCTTTACCCCCGAGCTGCACCAGAACATCCTGTTCGACCGCAAACTGGCAGGCGAAATTCAGGAGGGGCTCGAACGCGGCGAATTCGTTCCCTTCTTCCAGTCGCAGGTGGGATCGGTTCTCGGCGACCTGATGGGGGTGGAAACCCTGTTGCGCTGGCGCCACCCCGAACGCGGTTTGCTGGCGCCCGATGCCTTCATGCATGTGGCGCAGCAGCTGCGCCTGGTGCCAGAGATCGACCGGGTGATGATGGAGAAATCGGGCGAGGCGCTGGCCTTCTGGCGCGCGCAGGGGCTGCATGTGCCGAAGATCAGCTTCAACGTGTCCGCGGGGCGGATGCATGATCCCGATGTGGTGCGCGCGGCCCGCGCCATTGCCGAGGGCGAGACCAAGGTGACTTTCGAACTGCTTGAGTCGATCCTGGTCGAAGAGGAAAGCGAGGTGTTTCGCTTCCATCTTGATGCGATCCGCGATTGCGGCATCGATATCGAGATCGACGATTTCGGCTCCGGTCATGCCTCGATCATCGGTCTGATGCAGATTGCCCCCTCCGCGCTGAAGATCGACCAGCGCATCGTGGCTCCGGTCGCGCGGGATCCACGCTCAAAGAACCTCGTGCGCGCCATTGTCGAGATTGCCGAGACCCTGGGCATTGCGACTGTCGCCGAAGGGGTCGAGACCCGGGCGCAGGCTGATATCCTGCGCGATCTGGGCTGTGACGTGCTGCAGGGCTATCTGTTCTCGATGCCGCTTTCGGCCGAGGATTTCGCGCGCTTCTGCACGCAGCAGGCGCTGCGGGCCTGAGCCACCCTTGCCGCGGGCATCGGGTGGCTCCATAGTTCCCCGATGTCGAACCTGCGTCGCCCCCAGCCCGCCCATCCGTTCCATGTCATGGCAAAGCCTATCGGGCCGCGCTGCAATCTGGCCTGCGACTACTGCTATTACCTTGAGAAGGAAGCGATGTTTCCGGCGGGTCATCGCTTTCGGATGGATGATGCCGTGCTGCACCGGTTTGTCGCCGACTATATCGCCAGCCAGGCTGCGGCAGGTATTCGCGAGATTTCCTTTGCCTGGCAGGGCGGCGAGCCGATGCTGATGGGGCTGGAATGGTTTCGCAAGCTGGTGGCGCTGCAAGCCCGGCTCTGTCCACCCGGGCATCAGGTTTCGAACCTGATCCAGACGAATGGCACGCTGATTTCCGAGGCCTGGGCCAACTTCTTCGCCGAGCAGGATTTTCTGGTTGGTCTCAGCCTCGATGGTCCGCCCGACATGCACGATGCCGCGCGGCCCGACCGGCGCGGGCGGCCGTCGTCGGCGGCGGTGTTGCGTGGGCTCGAGCGGCTGCAGCGGGCCGGGGTCCGGGTCAATCTGCTGACCGTGGTCTCGCAGGCCACTGTCGCCGATCCGGTGGCGGTCTATCGCTATCTGGCGGGGCTTGGCCCGGAATTCCTGCAATTCATCCCGGCGCATGAACGCCTCCTGCCCGACGGCCGCCGCGCAGGCGCCCCCGGGCGCGGCGACAAGGGGGCGGTGCTGGCGCCTTTCTGCGTCACCGGGGCGGAGTATGGCCGCTTTCTCTGCGCCGTTTTCGACGACTGGATCGCCCGCGATGTCGGCCGTATCTTCGTGCAGCATTTCGACGAGATGCTGGGGCTGATGCTGGGCGAACCCGCGGGGCTGTGCGTCTTTGCCGAGACCTGCGGCACGGCGCTGGCGCTGGAACAGGACGGCGGGCTTTTCGCCTGCGATCACTATGTCTACCCCGAGTTTCGGCTGGGCAACATCAAGGCCCGCCCGGTGGGGGAACTGGCCGCGCTGCCAAAGGCGCGGAGCTTCGGCAAGGACAAGCAGGCGGGGCTCTGCGCCACCTGCCGCGCCTGCGACTGGCGCTTTGCCTGCAACGGCGGCTGCCCGAAGCATCGCACGGCGCCCGAGCCGGGTGGGCCGGGCCGGATCAACCATTTCTGCGACGGTTATCGGATGTTTCTGACCCATGCTGCGCCCAGCCTGCGCCGCATGGGCGCGCTGATCACCTCGGGTCGCCCCGCCGCGGCGATCATGGCTGAGCCCCGCTGAACCGCTCAAATGCCCGGGGTATTTCCCTGCGATCGCAAGGCTTCCTTCATCTCCGCGCGCGATCCTGTGCCGGGGACCGATCCAGAAGGACCAGTGTGATGATTTCCGCCATTTCCGCCGCGCAGCTGTCCGCGCAGGCACACACCGCCCAAACCACGACAGCCAGCACCTCGGCCTTTACCCTTTCGGAGGAGGCGGCGCAGCCTGAACCCGCGGCGGACCAGCCTCAGGATCGGGCCGATCCGGCACAATCGAGCAAGATGCAGGAAGCCCTTCTGCAGGCGCGCGCCGCGGAAGCGAGCGAAACCGAGCCAGCGACAACCGTCGGGCAGGAGGGGGAAGCTTCGTCAGAGGCCAGCGCCGAGAGCCCTCCTGCGGAGGGCGCAAGTGCCGATCCCGCCACGCCCGATGACACTGCCCCATCCGGAACAAGCGCCGCGGGCGATGCCGCGTCGGAGAAAAAGGAAATGAGCGACGCCGATCGCAAAAAGGCTGCGCGCAAGGCGGCGCAGGAGATCGAGGAGAGTTTCGACCGGATCAAGCAATTGCTGGCCAACCGGGTGCAGGTTCCCGAGGCCGCGCCGGGATCGCAGGCTGCGGCAAGTGCTTGGGCGGCCAGCCGCAAGGTGTTGGGAATATCGTCTCTCCCCTCTGCTACCGCAGCCGCCAGCACCACCTCAACCTGAGCTCAGCCCCGCTTCGGCCCGCAGCCAGGACCAGAGCGCCTCGGCGGCGGCATCCCGCGGGCCGGTCGCGACCAGAAAATAGCCCCGCTCAGGGCTCGCAAGTTCCGGCCCGGCCTCGACCAGCTGATCACGGGCCAGAAGCCGGTCGACCAGCCCGCGCCAGCCAAGCGCCACCCCTTGACCGGCCAGCGCCGCCTCGATCACCAGCGCATAGGTGTTGAAGCGCAGATCCCCCCGTTCGGCATGCGGATCGCGGACGAGCGTCAGCGCGCGCAGGTAGGAGGGCCAGTCGAACCAGACCGCCCCCGGCTCGGCATCGAGATGAATGAGCGGCGCATCGGGCAAGACCCCCGCAGGCAGACCGGCCCGCAGCGCAGGCGCGCAGACCGGCACCACCGCTTCGGGCATGATCTGCACCGCGTCCGGGCCAAGCTCGGCGCGGGTGGCAAAGACCACCGCCATCTCGCCCTCGGCCCGGACCCCGGCGTGCTGCAGCGCGACGATCTGCAATTCAAGTTCGGGGTGAGCGGCGCGAAACAGATGCAGTCGCGGCATCAGCCAAAGCGAGGAAAAGGCGTAATCGGTGAACAGCCGCAGTGCCTTGCGCCGGGGCTGCGGGCGCAGCTCTTCGGCCAGCGCATCGACCTGAGCGACCGCGCGGGACAGGATGTCATGAAGCGCCCGCCCCTCGGCGGTCAGATCGACGCCGCGGGCCTTGCGGGTCAGCAGGGCCACGCCGAATTCCCCCTCGGCGCGGCGGATCTGATAGCTGACGGCAGGCTGGGTGATGTTCAGCCGCGCGGCCGCCTCGGACAGGCTGCCCGCCCGCCCGACCTCGACGAAAACCCGCATCCAACCGAGATCGACCCGCCGCATCAGACATAAACCTTCTTTATCGCAGGCATTCAGAAATTGCCCCTATACAGGGCAAACTGTCTCACCTTTCATAAGCGAATAAAATAGCTGACAGGGAGCCAGCATGATCCTCTCCATCGCCTGCCGCACGGGGCTTTCCGTTGCACTCCTGTTGTCCAGCGCCGCGATGGCACTGGCCGATGACGCCTCCTGCGCGGCGATCCGGCTGTCGGACCCGGGTTGGACCGACATCACCGCGACGAATGTCGTCGCCTCGGTGGTGCTGACCGGCCTTGGCTATGCGCCCGAGGTGAAGACGCTCTCGGTGCCGATCGGCTACGAATCGATGAAGAACGGCGAAATCGACGTGTTTCTGGGCAACTGGATGCCGGCGCAGCAACATTTCATCGACGATCTGACCAAGGCCGATGCAGTCGAGCACATCACGCAGAACCTGACCGGGGCGAAGTTCACGCTGGCCGTGCCGACGGCCGAAGCGGGCAAGGGCGTGCATGACTTTGCCGATCTGGCCGCGCATGGCGATGATTTCGACCACAAGATCTATGGCATCGAGCCGGGCGCGCCCGCCAATGCCAATATCCAGAAGATGATCGACACGAATGATTTCGGCCTGAAGGACTGGGAACTGGTCGAATCGGGGGAACAGGCGATGCTCGCGCAGGTCGATCGCGCGGTGAAAGAGGGCAAGGGGATCGTCTTCCTCGCCTGGGCGCCGCATCCGATGAACGCGAATTTCGACCTGACCTATCTCTCGGGCGGCGACGCCTATTTCGGGCCGGATTTCGGTGGCGCGACCGTGCACACGCTGGCCCGCAAGGGCTGGACCGGATCGTGCCCGAATGCGGGCAAGCTGTTCTCGAACCTTGTGTTCGAGGTCGGCATGGAGAACGAGCTGATGGGCTCGATCCTGGGCGGCACCGATGCCAAGGTTGCAGCGACCGACTGGATCAAGGCGCATCCCGAGGTGCTTGGCCCGTGGCTTGACGGTGTGACGACGCTCGACGGCAAGCCGGGCGATGCGGCGGTCAAGGCCGCGCTGGGACTTTAAGGACGCGCCGGACCATGGACACCCGCCCGAATATCCTTGTCATCATGGTGGATCAGGCCAACGGGACGCTGTTTCCCGACGGTCCGGCCCCGTTCCTGCACACGCCGAACCTGAAGCGTCTGGCAAAGCGGTCCGTCCGCTTTGCCAACACCTATACGGCCAGCCCCTTGTGTGCGCCCGCGCGGGCGTCCTTCATGTCGGGGCAATTGCCCAGTCGCACCCGGGTCTATGACAATGCGGCCGAATTCGCCTCGGACATCCCGACCTTCGCGCATCATCTGCGCCGGGCGGGCTATGCGACGACCCTGTCGGGCAAGATGCATTTCGTTGGCCCCGATCAGCTGCACGGCTTCGAGGAGCGGCTGACGACCGACATTTACCCCGCCGATTTCGGCTGGACGCCGGATTACACCAAGCCGGGCGAGCGGATCGACTGGTGGTATCACAACCTTGGCTCGGTCACTGGCGCGGGCGTGGCCGAGATCAGCAACCAGATGGAATATGACGACGAGGTTGCGTATCACGCGATGCGCAAACTTTACGACCTGTCGCGGCGGCAGGATGATCGGCCGTGGTGCCTGACGGTGTCCTTCACCCATCCGCACGACCCCTATGTGGCGCGCAAGCGGTTCTGGGATCTATACGAGGAAAGCCCGGCGCTGGACCCCAGCGTTCCAGAGCTTCCGTTTGAGGATCAGGACCCGCAATCGAAGCGTATTTTGGAATCCTGTGATTTCAGAAATTTCGAAATCACTCCCGAAATGATCCGTCGCGCCCGCCAGGGGTATTTTGCATCGGTGAGTTATATCGATGAAAAGATAGGGGAAATCCTTGATGTGCTGGAGCGCGGACGGATGGCGGACAACACGATCATCGTCTTCGTCTCGGATCATGGCGACATGCTGGGCGAGCGCGGGCTGTGGTTCAAGATGAACTTCTTCGAGGGCTCGGCGCGGGTGCCGATGATGATCGCGGCGCCCGGATGGAAGCCCGGGCGGATCGATACGCCGGTTTCCACGCTCGACATCACCCCGACTTTGGCGGCCTTGGCCGGGATCGACATTTCCACACTGTCACGCTGGACCGATGGGGTCGATCTGGCTCCGGTGGCCAAAGGCGCGGGCCGGGCTGCGGTGCCGATGGAATATGCGGCCGAGTCGACGATCGCGCCGATGGTCTGTCTGCGCGAGGGGCGCTACAAGCTGATGCTTTGCGACGCCGATCCGCCGATGCTTTACGACCTCGAGACCGATCCGCAGGAATTGGTGAACCTTGCCACCGCGCCAGAGCATGCCGAGGTGCTGAAGCGGCTGACCGAACAGGCGATGGCGCGTTGGGATCTGGGCGCCTTCGATGCGGCGGTGCGCGAAAGTCAGGCGCGGCGCTGGGCGGTTTATGACGCCTTGCGCAACGGGGCCTATTTCCCGTGGGATTACCAGCCGCTGCAAAAGGCGTCCGAGCGCTACATGCGCAACCACATGGACCTGAACGTGCTGGAAGAAAACCAGCGCTATCCGCGCGGCGAATGAAAAAGGGGGCTGCCCGCACGGGCAGCCCTTCAGTGTTTGAAGCGACGCACCAGCGTCCAGATCCCCAACAGAACCCCCATCTGGATCGCATTCGTCACGAGGCCGATCAGCGCGGCGACGATGAACCAGACATTGCCATTCGGCAAAAGCAGCGGGATCAGCAGCGCCACCAGCACAAGACCGGCGGCCAGTGTCGGGATCTTGCCCAGTCGGTCTTCCAGCCGCGGTTGCAAGCCGATCACCGCGGCCAGAAGCAGGATGCGCAGCGGATCACCGATCTGGGTGATGAAAATGTCGATTAGTCCCAATGCTCTCCTCCCTGTGAGCCAGACCGCGCGACATTAGGTGCCGCTGCCGCTTTCGCCAAGGATTTTCCCGGATCAGGCTTGCGCATCCGTTGCCGCAGCCACCGAGAGCCGGGCACCATCGAGCGTGCGCGCGGCGCCCTTGCGGGCATCACCAAGAACGATGGCTTCGCTGCGCAGCATCGAGCGGCCCCGGGTATCGCAGGGGCACCAGCCCGAGGCATCGACCAGACCCGCGGTGCGGGCGATTGCGCCCGCGACATGCGGCGGCACGAAGTTGATCACATCGGCCGTCAGGCGCCCGGCATCGGTCTCGATCCGGCCCGCATGGGCATCGACGGCGCGGACGGTGGCGCCTTGTGCCGCGTTGACCCAGTTGACCTGTGCATCCAGCCCCTGCAGCCGTTTCGCCATCGCGAAGGATTGCGCCAGCGCCGGGGTCGGCGTCGCATCGAGAACCGTCAGCCGCGCCGCCGGGCGGCTGGCGGCAAGCTGGCGGCTCAGCACCAGCGCCCGGTTCAGCGCCACCTGCGGATGGCTCAGATCCGCGGGCAGGCGCAGCACGACATGACCGGCCTCGGGCAGGGCGGCGAGTTGCGCCGCCAGCCGCCGCGCCTCGCGCGGGTTGCCCCAGGCGGCGGGCATGCTGTAGCGGGCCTCGGCATCCAGCCCTTCGATCGCCTCGGCCTTGGCCGTCGTGCCCGGGGCGAGATAGAGCCGGTCAAAGGCGGCATCGCGACCCGAGAAAAGCGAGAGCCGCCCCGCCGTCCAGTCCACATCGACCACATCATCGAGCATCACCTCGATGCCCTGCGCCTTCAGCTGGGCCAGCGTCGCCTCGGTCTGCGGCGCGGCAAAGGCGGCGGCGGCCGCATCGCCCGTTTCGCGGGCCAGACGGGTCGGATCGCGTTCCAGCAGCGCCACCCGCAGCGTCGGATGGGCGGCACGCAGCGCGAGCGCCGCCTGTGCACCGGCGGGACCGGCGCCGATGATCACGGCGCGATCGGCGGGCGAGAGGGCAAGGCCGACCCCGCCCACCGCGGCAACGGCGGAGGTGGCGAAGAGACCGAGGGTGAGTTGGCGACGGGTCAGACGGGTCATCGGAAGTCTCCTGACGGAAGGGGGGACCGGGGGGTCAGCTTCTCTTTTCCAGCAATTCGGCTTCGGGATAGATCGGGCGGTAAATCTCGACCCGGTCCCCTTCCTTCAGCACCTTTTCCAGCGGGCAGATCTGGCCGAAGATGCCGATCTTTTGCGTGCTCAGATCGATTTCGGGGAACTGATCGAGCAGGCCCGATTTCTCGATCGCGTCGCGCGCTGTGGCGGTTTCGGGCACATCGACATTCTTCCAGACCTGCACGGTCGGCTTGGCATAGGCGACGCCCACGATCATGCCTCTTCTCCCATTTCCGGTTGCGGTTTCAGCACGCCCGCCGCAGTGAACACGCGTTCTTTGCGCATCTGCTTGATTTCCTGTTCGATCGTCGGCTTGCGGGCGTCGATCAGGCGCTTGAGCGCAAAAAGCCCGCCCACCACCAGAAAGCCGCCCGGCGGCAGGATCATGATCAGAAAGCCCGGGTAGTCGGGGAAAATCTTCATTTCCATGAAGGCGAAATGCGGGCCAAGCAGCAGCGAGGCCTGCGAGAAGAGCGTGCCCGATCCGAGGATTTCGCGGATCGCCCCAACCACCACCAGCGCCAGCGTGAAGCCGATCCCCATCATCAGCCCGTCCAGCGCCGAGGCGAGCACGCCAAAGCGCGAGGCAAAGGCCTCGGCCCGGCCAAGGATGGCGCAGTTCGTCACGATCAGCGCGATGAAAAGGCCGAGCACCTTGTGCAGATCATGCAGGAAGGCGTTCAGCGCCAGATCGACGACGGTCACGATGGCGGCGATGATCAGGATGAAGGCGGGGATGCGGATTTCCGGGGCGATGGTCTTGCGCAGCGCGGAAATCACCACGTTCGACAGGATCAGCACCACGGTCGTCGCCAGCCCCATGCCGAGCCCGTTCGTCGCCGTGCCGGTGATGGCGAGCGTCGGGCACAGGGCTAGCATCTGGCCCGTCACGATGTTCTTGTCCCACAATCCGTCGCGGGCGATCTTGGCGTAATTGTCCGACATGGGCGCCTCCTCAGGATTTCGCGGGCAGGGGCGCGGTCAGCGCCGCCTTGTTGCGGTCGAAGAAATTCAGGCCGCGGTAGATCGTCTTGACCACGGCGCGAGGGGTAATCGTGGCTCCCGAGAACTGGTCAAACACACCACCGTCACGTTTTACCTTCCAGTTCTCGCGGCTCGGGTCTTGGAGCGACTTGCCGGCAAAACCCAAGATCCAGTCGCTCTTGGCGGCCTCGATCTTGTCGCCGAGACCGGGCGTCTCGGTATGCGAGAGCACGCGGACACCGAGCAGCGTGCCATCGGGGGCGATGCCCAGAAGCACATGGATCAGACCGCTGTAGCCCGGGCCGGACATCTCGAAGGCGAGGCCGGTCACCGTGCCGGATTTGGCGGCGACATAGACCGAAACCGCACCTTCCTCGGCATCGGTGATCGGGCGCATCGAGGCTGCCAGATCGTTGTCGTGCAGATCGTGCGGGATCACCTGTTCGAGCGACGCCGCCAGATCCTCTGCGGCACGGGTCGCGATCGGGGCCGAAGTGCTGTCATTGGCAATCGCAAGCAGGACGGCGGTCGCCAGCGAGAAAAGCGCGAGCATGATGCCATGTGCGAGCGGCGAGGCCTTGAACCAGGGCAGTTGCGGCTTTTCGGGGGGCGGGGTGTCGGTCATTTCTGCGCTCCCTTCGCGGGCTTGCCTGCGCCAAGCGGTTTGCCGGTGCGCGAGCGCCCGAAGATCCGCGGCCGGATGTAGGTTTCGATGAGCGGGGTGACCGAGTTCATCAGCAGCACCGCAAAGGCCACGCCCTCGGGGAAGGCGCCAAAGGTGCGGATCACGAAGACGAGCGTGCCGATCCCGATGCCGTAGACCCATTTGCCCGCGGCGGTGACGGGCGAGGTGACGTAATCGGTGGCGATGAAGAAGGCGCAGAGCATCGTCGAGCCCGAGGTCAGATGCAGGATCGGCGGGGCGAAGCGGTCCGGCGCAAGGAAGGAGCATATTGCGGCAAGGCAGGCCAGCGTTCCAAGGAAGGCGATCGGAATCGTCGGGGTGATGATCCGCGTCAGCACTAGCATCAGCCCGCCGAGCAGCAGGAGCCCGGTCGAGGTTTCGCCAAGGCTGCCCGGCACAAGACCGATCATCCGGGCCTTCAGGTCGGCCAGTTGCGGCATGATCTGGCTCATCGTCGCCCCGGCGCCGATCTGGCTCTTGATATGGCTCAGCGTCGAAGCCGAGGACACCGCGTCGAACTCCTGCGATCCAAGGAAGGTGATCGAGAGCCCGTGCAGAAACGACGGTCCATTCATCAACCCGACCGGATCGACCCAGGTCGTCATGTGCACGGGCAAGGCGACGACGAGGAGGGCCCGGGCGACCATCGCCGGGTTGAACAGGTTCTGGCCAAGCCCGCCGTAAAGATGCTTGGCGATGACGATGGCGACAAAGGCGCCGATCACGCCGACCCACCAGGGCGCATAGGGCGGCAGCGTCATTGCGACGAGCCAGCCCGACAGGATCGCCGAACCGTCCGTCGCAAAGGGCCAGATCGGCTTGCCCGCGATCTTCAGGCAGGCAACCTCGAAGGTCCAGGCCGAGACGACCGTCGTCACGAAAAGGAAGATGGCAGGCCAGCCGAATTCCCAAAGCCCGAAGGCCGTGGCCGGGGTTAGCGCCGCGACCACCATCAGCATGGTGCGTGAGACGGTGAATAGCGTATGAGTGTGCGGCCCGGAAATGGGCATCGGCATGGTCACGGCGTGGCCTCCCCCTGAATCGCGGGTCCAGCGCTGGGCGGCGGCATCTCTGCCACGGCGGCGGCGGCTTCCTCGGCTTTTTTCTTCGCGGCCATCTCGGCCTTGCGCTTCAGCATCATCTGTTTTTTCGCTTCGGCGATGGCTTCCTCGCGGGCCTTTCGGGCGGCGGCGAGACGCTGGGTTTCTTCCTGCTGGTGCTTGCGGCTTTGCCGCTCGGCCAGCTTGCCCTTGGCGAACTGGAACGCCTGCACCAGCGGCAGGTTGGCGGGGCAGGTGTAAGAGCAGCAACCGCAGGAAAGGCAGTCCATCAGGCCGATCTTGGCCGCGCCGTCCAGATCATCGGCGCGGATGCGGGCATTGAGCTCGAACGGCGTCAGACCCACCGGGCAGCCCTGAACGCATCGGCCGCAGCGGATGCAGGGCATGGTTTTCGCCTCGGGCGTTTCCGCAGCCGTAAGTGCCAGAATCCCGTTCGTGCCCTTGATCACCGGCACCCGCCGATTCTGGATCGGCATCCCCATCATCGGCCCTCCCAAGAGCAGCCGGTCTGGCTCCTCGATGAAGCCGCCGCAATGGGCGATGATTTCCGACACAGGCGTACCGATCATCACCCGCAGGTTGGCCGGGCGACGGATGCCGTGGCCCGAGACCGTCAGCGTCCGCGCGATCAAGGGTTCGCCATAGCGCACGGCCAGGTGGACCGCATGGGCGGTGGCGATGTTGTGCACGACGACGCCCAGATCGGCGGTCAGCGCCCGGGCCGGGGTTTCCTTGCCGGTCAGCATCTTCACCAGATGCTTTTCCGACCCCATCGGATATTGCGTTGGCACCACCTTGACCTTGAAGGTGTAGTTGAGCGCGCGGTTGTAGCGGGTCATCGACTCGATCGCTTGCGGTTTGTTCGACTCGATCGCTACCATCACCTGCGTGACGCCAAGAGCCTTGGCCATGATGCCGATGCCGTCGGCAATTTCCTCGGCGCGCTCGCGCATCAGCCGGTCGTCGCAGGTCAGATAGGGTTCGCATTCGGCGCCGTTGATGATCAGCGTATCAAGCGTGTATTTCGCCCGCAGGTTCAGCTTCACGGCCGAGGGGAAGGTGGCGCCCCCCATGCCGACGATCCCCGCCGCTGCCACCTGCGCTGCGATCTCTTCGGGCGAAGCGTTCTCGGGGCGGATGCGCGGCAGGTGCGGGCCCCATTTGTCTTCGCCGTCAGGGCGGATGGTGATCGTCGGCACCGGCAGACCCGAGGCATGCGGGGCCACGAAATGCCCCACCGCGATCACCCGCCCCGAGGTCGGCGCATGGATATTGGCCGAAAGCGGCCCACGCGCCTTGGCGATCAACTGGCCCTTCAGCACCAGATCGTCGCGTTTCACGATCGGCTCCGCCTCGGCGCCGATGTGCTGTTGCAACGGCAGCCGGATCAGCGTCGGGATCGGCATGGCCTCGATCTCGGATTCCGAGGTCAGATGCTTGTGGGTTTCCGGGTGAATCCCGCCGCGGATCGAAAAGGATTGCAGCGGGTGAAGCAGGGTGGCGATCGACGGAAGTCTCATGCTGCGGTCTCCGCGCTTGCCGCGACCAGACCCGGTTGCGGCTTGTCCCAATACCAGGTCTTCAGCGTTTTCGGCTTCACCCGGCTGACGATCGCCTCGGTCGGGCAGACCTCGATGCAGGCGTCGCAGCCGATGCAGGCGTCCATCACCACGGTGTGGATCTGCTTGGCGCCGCCGACGATCGCATCGGTCGGGCAGCGTTTGAAGCACTTCTGACAGCCGGTGCAGTGATCCTCGAAGACAAAGGCGACCATCGGCTCTATCTCGGCGATCGGGCAGGCCTGCGCGCCATCCTCGACGGTGACGATCTCGGCAAGAGCCAGCGCCACATCGCGTCCGCCCGGGGTGCAGGCGGTCACCGGCGCGTTGCCCTCGGCCATCGCCTCGGCCAGACCGTTGCAGCCGGGAAAGCCGCAGGCGCCGCAATTGGTGCCGGGCAGGATCTTCGCGATCTCCTCGACGATCGGCGGGGTCTCGACGTGGAACTTGCGGGCGGCGGCGCCGAGCAGGTACCCCAGCCCGAGCCCGAGGGCCGACATGGACGCGGCGGCTGTGATCATGGCAGGTCTCCTTTCGACGATCAGACGTGCACGAGCCCGGCAAAGCCCATGAAGGCGAGGCCCAGAAGCCCGCCGGAGATGAAGGCGATGGGGGTCCCGGCGAAGGTGGCGGGCACCGAAAGCTGCGCCAGCCGTTCCCGCATGCCGGCAAAGATCACCAGAACGAGAGTGAAGCCGACCGAGGCGCCAAAGCCGCTCAGCGTGCTCATCGCAAGGCTCAGATGGCCCTGGATGTACATCAGCGGCAGGCCAAGGACGGCGCAGTTGGTGGTGATCAGCGGCAGATAGATCCCCAATGCCTTGTGCAGGTCGGGGGTGACTTTGCGCATCACCGTTTCGATGAACTGCACGATCGCGGCGATCACAAGGATCATGCTCAGGATGCGCAGGAACTTCAGGTCGAGCGGCTCGAGAATCAGCGCCTCGACCAGCCAGCAGGCGGCCGAGGCGACGGTGATCACGAAGGTGGTGGCCAGCCCCATGCCGATCGCCGCGTCGGTCTTGCGCGAAACGCCCATGAACGGGCACAGCCCGAGGAACTTGACCAGCACGACGTTGTTCACGAGCGCGGTGCTCAAGAGGACGAGAAGGAAGTCTTGCATCGGTCTCCCCGGTTGGCTGTGCCGTCGCGCCGGTGATCGGGCGAAGGGCTTCATCGGGGATCAAGCAAGGGGCGTGCCAAGTGGGCGGGGCGGGCGCCTTCGCGCCCCCGTGTGCCCGCCCGCGTGTGCGTCCGCGCGCGCATCCGCCCCTGCGCCCGCGATAATAATGTGAGCGCCCCCGCCGCAGCTGCGAAGAGCGCCGATTTGCACGGGAAATCGGTGCGATCACGGCTTCGAGAGGGCGTTTTCCCAGTATTTCCGCCTGTTTCGCCGCAATGTCGGTTTCCCGACAATTTGTCGGGGCCGCCCCGCGATCTCTGTCGTCTTGCTGCCCCGCGTTCCTGTTTCACTGGGATTTGCGGCTTGGCACGTCTCTTGCTGCATCTCTTGTGCGGGCCGCCCGCAACCACAGGAGTATGCCTTGTCCGTTCCGCCCTTCACCATTCGCCCGGCTGCGCCCCGCCTTGAGGGGCCTTCGGGGCCGGTCGTGGTTGCGCCCGGCGTGCATTGGGTGGGGGCGCTCGATCCGGGGCTGCGCAGCTTCGACGTGATCCTGAAGACGGCGAACGGCACGACCTACAATTCCTATGCCGTGCGCGGTGCGGATGGCGTGGCGGTGATCGACACGGTGAAGGCGGAATTTGCCGACGAGTTCTTTGCCCGGCTCGAAGCCGTCGCCCGCTATGACGAGATCCGGCTGATCGTTCTGAACCATCTCGAGCCCGACCACACCGGCGCCGTGCCCGAGCTGTTGCGCCGCGCGCCGCAGGCGCAAGTGCGGCTCAGCCCGCGCGGCCTGCCGATGTTGCGCGCGCTGCTGAAGGACGAGTTCGAGCTTTACGACATCAAGGGCGTCACCACCGGGCAGTCGGTCAGCCTTGGTGATCGCACCTTGCAATTCTTCACCACGCCCTTCGTGCATTGGCCTGATACGCAATGCACCTGGCTTGCCAAGGAGCGGGTGCTGTTCACCTGTGACCTGTTCGGCAGCCATTATTGCGACGGGCGGCTGTTCAATGACCTTGTGGGCGATTTCCGGTTTTCGTTCGAATATTACTTCGACCGGATCATGCGCCCCTTCCGCAGCTTTGTGGCGCAAGCGATCGACCTGATCGAGCCCCTGGATTTCGGCATCATCGCGCCTGCGCACGGGCCGATCCTGCGCAGCCATCCGCGCGATTACCTGACCCATACCCGGCGGCTGATTTCCTCTCGCCTTGCCTCGGAAACCGGCAGCGAAAAGACCCTGCTGATCTTCTACGTTTCGGCCTACGGCGCCACCGCGCAGCTGGCGCAGGCGATCCATGACGGCGCCGCCGAAAGTCCTGATGTGCGGGTCTCTTTGTTTGATCTGGAGGGCGGCGAGATCGCTCCCTTCCTTGATCTGATCGAGGAGGCCGACGGCATCGCGCTGGGCACGCCGACGATCAATGGCGATGCGGTGCGCACGATCTGGGAAATGCTTGCGGCGCTCGTCGACATTGAAACCCGCGGCAAGCTGGGGGCGGCCTTTGGCTCTTACGGCTGGTCGGGCGAGGCGGTGCGGCTTGTCGAAAACCGCCTGCAGGGGCTGAAGATGCGTCTGCCCGAACCGGGGTTGCGGGTGAAGCTGCACCCCTCGGCGGCAGAACTGGAAGAGGGCCGCGCCTTCGGGCGGCGGCTTGCAGATCACCTGACTGGCCGGGCCGCGCCCCGCGAGGTCGACTTTGCCGAAATCGCGGCGCGCTGAACAACAACAAAGGACAGGACATGGACAAGGCTACACTGACGTTCACCGATGTCTCGATCACGGTCAACGTGCCCACCGGAACCCGCATCATCGAGATGTCGGAAAAGGTCGGCTCGGGCATCACCTACGGCTGCCGCGAAGGCGAATGCGGCACCTGCATGACGCATATCCTCGAAGGCGCCGAAAACCTGTCGGAGCCGACCGCCTTCGAAATCCGGGTGCTGGAAGAAAACCTTGGCGGCAAGGACGACCGTCTGGCCTGCCAGTGCCGCGTGCTTGGCGGTGCCGTCAAGGTCCGCCCCGCCTGAGAAACCAACGAAACGAAAGCCATCAGCCAGGAAAGGAAACCAGCCATGGCCATGAAGATCGATCCCGAACTCTGCACCTCCTGCGGCGACTGCGAACCGGTCTGCCCGACCAATGCGATTTCGCCGAAGAAAGGCGTCTATGTGATCAACGCCGACACCTGCACCGAATGCGAAGGCGAGCATGACCTGCCGCAATGCGTCAACGCCTGCATGACCGACAACTGCATCAACCCGGTGGCGTAAGATGACGGGCTGCTGCGACGACGGTCTTGCGACCGGTCCGCGCGATCTGCGCGAAAGGCTGCGGGTGATCGCGGTCAAGGGCGAAAGCCTCGTCGTCGCGGCAGATCGTGCCTCGGCCTGTGCCGCCTGTGCCGAGGCGAAGGGCTGCGGCACCAAGGTTCTGGTCTCGATGAGCCGGACCGATCTGATGACCATCGACCGCCCGCCGGGGCTCTCCGTTGTGGCGGGGGACGAGGTCGAGGTGGCGATCTCCGGCAACAGCCTGCTGGCCGGGGTCGGGCTGGCCTATCTGCTGCCCGCGGTCGCCTTTGTCGTCGCCCTTTCCGGCGCGACCGGGGCAGGGCTCTCGGATGGCGCTTCGGCACTGGTGGCGCTGATCGTGCTGGTGCTGTCGTTCCTGCCGGTGATCTTCGTCGAGCGCCAGGCGCGGCTGACACGGGCTTTGCAGGTGCTGGACGTGATCCCGGGCGGGTGCCGATGACGCGCCGCAAAACCGTTTTTCGGGCTGGTCTGGCGCTGGTGGCCGGGCTTGTCCTTGCCGGGGGTGTGCGGGTGATGAACACGCCAGCCCCTGATCTCCACGAGACTTTTTATGTCTTCGGCACGCTGCTTGAGGTCGAGACCCATGGCGTGCCGGAACCGCAGGCACGCAAGGCCATGGCGCGCGTTGGGGCGCATCTGCGGCAGATGCACCGCGACTGGCACGCCTGGAACCCGGGCGAGCTGGAAAGCTTGAATGCCGCCATCGCCGCCGGGAAGCCCTTTGAGGTCGATCCCGTTCTGGCGCAGCTTTTGCGCAAGGGGCGCGATCTGTCCTGCCGCTCTGGCGGGCTGTTCGATCCGGCCATCGGTGGGTTGATCGAGGCCTGGGGCTTTCATGCCGACGTCCCGCCCGATGGGTCTGCCCCGCCTGATCCGGCGGTTCTGGCGCGCCTGATGGCGGCGCATCCGAAAATGACCGATCTGCGGATCGATGGCACCACGGTCACCTCGATCAATCCCGCCGTGCAGCTGGATCTGGGCGCCTATGCCAAGGGCGCAGCGCTCGACATCGTCAAGGAAGATCTGAAGGCCGAGGGGGTCGAGGATGCGGTTCTGAATGCCGGCGGTGGCGTGCAGGTGATCGGTCGTCATGGGGCGCGTCCGTGGCGCGTGGCGATCCGCGATCCGTTCGAATGGGGCGTCGTCGGCGCGATTTCGCTGCGCCCGGGCGAGGCGCTGCACACTTCGGGCAATTACGAGCGCTATTTCGACAAGGGCGGTGTGCGGTTTTCCCATATCATCGATCCGCGCACCGGCAGCCCGATGCGCGGCATCGTCTCGGCCTCGGTTCTGGGGGGCAATGGCGTGCCTTCGGACGGGGCGGCGACGGCGCTCTGCGTTGCGGGCGAAAAGGACTGGCCGCGGGTGGCAGCGCAACTGGGGTTGACGTCGGTTTTGATCATCACCGACGACGGTCGAATGCTGGCGACGCCCGAGATGATGAAGCGACTCGAACCCGTGGAAGGCGGTTTCCCCGCCCCGATCACCGTCGTCGATCTGCCCAAGGATGTGGCAATCCCCTCCTGTCCCGAGGGCTGAACGCCCTTTGGCACGGGCTTTGCCATTCGCGCCGCGGTTCCAATCTGGACTTGGAACGATTCCATATTGCAGTGCAGCGACGATCACGCTACCCCCTCGGACCGAGATTTCTGCGGGGTCACGTCCCCGCTTGACCGAAGACAGGAGTGAGAGATGAAGACCAACAGCAAACTGCCCGAAGTCACCTTCCACACCCGCGTGCGCGACGAAAGCGTGGGCGGCCCGAACCCCTACCGCTGGCAGGATGTCACCACCGCCGATTACTTCGCGGGCAAGCGGGTGATCCTGTTCTCGCTGCCGGGCGCCTTCACCCCCACCTGCTCGACCTACCAGCTGCCGGGCTTCGAGAAGGGCTTCCCGGAATTCGCCGCGAATGGCATCGACGAGATCTATTGCCTCTCGGTCAACGACAGCTTCGTGATGAACCAATGGGCCAAGGCGCAGGGCCTGAGCAACGTCAAGGTCATCCCGGATGGCTCGGGCGAGTTTACCCGCCGCATGGGCATGCTCGTGCGCAAGGACAACCTCGGCTTCGGCCTGCGCTCGTGGCGCTATGCGGCGATCGTCGATAATGGCGTCATCGAGGCGTGGTTCGAAGAGCCCGGCCTGATGGACAACTGCCCCGAGGATCCCTATGGCGTCTCGAGCCCGGAAAACGTTCTGGCCTGGCTGAAGACCGCGAAAGCCGCCTGAGCCGTCCGACAGATTTCCCGAAAGCCCGGCCCCTCCGGCGGGGCTTTTGTTTTGCGCGGTCAGGCTCCGACAATTTGTCGGATATGCTCCAAACCGGTCCCGCACGGGTGCAAGAACCGGGCCGTTTCGCTTGGCACGTTGCTTGCTTCATCCCTCGTAACAGGGGGATGCACCATGTCCGAAGCCTTGAAGTCGAAAATCGCCGATGTCCTGAACGAGCCGGGCTGCGCCACCAACTCGACCAAGACCGATGTTCTGCGCAAGAAGGGCTGCACCAAGCAGCTGACCCCGGGGGCGGCGGCCGGTGGTTGCGCCTTTGACGGGGCGATGATCGCGCTGCAACCGATCGTCGACGTCGCCCATGTCGTCCATGCGCCCGCCGCCTGCTGGTCGAACGGCTGGGACAACCGCTCCTCGGCCTCCTCGGGATCGGAACTGTTCCGCAAGGGCTTCACCACCGATCTGACCGAACTCGACATCGTCATGGGCCACGGCGAGAAAAAGCTCTACCGCGCCATCCGCGAGGTGATCGAGGCGCAGACCCCCGCCGCGGTCTTCGTCTATGCGACCTGCGTGACGGCGCTGATCGGTGACGATCTCGATGCCGTCTGCAAGGCGGCGACGGCGAAATGGGGCACGCCCTGCATTCCGGTGAACGTGCCGGGTTTCGCGGGCTCGAAGAACCTTGGTAACAAGCTGGGCGGCGAGGCGCTGCTCGACCATGTCATCGGCACGATGGAGCCGGAAACGACGACGCCCTATGACGTCAACATCATCGGCGATTACAACCTGTCGGGCGAGCTGTGGCAGGTGAAGCCGCTCCTCGACAAGCTCGGCATCCGCATTCTGGGCTCGATCGCCGGGGATGCGCGCTACAAGCAGGTCGCGATGGCGCATCGGGCCAAGGTGACGATGCTTGTCTGCTCGCAGGCGCTGATCAATGTCGCGCGCAAGATGCAGGACCGCTACGGCATCCCCTATTTCGAGGGCTCGTTCTACGGCATTTCCGACACCTCGCAATCGCTGCGCACGATGTGCCGGATGCTGGTGGAGCAGGGCGCGCCGAAAGAGCTGCTGAACCGCTGCGAGGTGCTGATCGCCAAGGAAGAGGCGAAAGCCTGGGCGGCGCTGAAACCCTTCCGTCCCAAGGTCGCGGGGCGGCGGGTGCTGCTTTACACCGGCGGGCACAAGTCGTGGTCGGTCGTCTCGGCGCTGCAGGAACTGGGGATGGAGGTCGTCGGCACCTCGATGCGCAAGGCCACCGACAATGACCGCGACCGGGTGGTCGAGATCATGGGCGACGACAAGCACATGTATGAAAACATGGCCCCGCGCGAGATGTATCAGATGCTGAAGGACGCGAAGGCCGATGTGCTTCTGTCCGGGGGCCGGTCGCAATTCGTCGCGCTGAAGGCGCTCGTGCCCTGGGTCGATGTGAACCAGGAAAAGCACGAACCATATGCCGGTTACATGGGCATGGTCGATCTGGTCCGCGCCATCGATCGCTCGGTGAACAACCCGATGTGGGCGGATCTGCGCGCCCCGGCGCCTTGGGACACGCCGCTGACCGGATCGGTGCTGCCCGCGCCCTCGGGCGCCTGCCCGGTGACGGGGATTGCCGCGCCGATGGGCCGGGCGCCGGTGCTGGTGCCGCAACAGGTCGCCCCCACCGCTGCGACGCCTGCGCCAAGCCCGGATCTGGCGGCGATGACCAATTCCAACACCGATTTCGAGGATTGCTGAGATGGCCGTGCTGATCCACCCCCGCCGCGCGCTCTCGACCAATCCGCTGAAGACCTCGGCCCCTCTGGGCGCGGCAATGGCCTATCTGGGCATCGAAGGCGCCGTGCCGCTTTTCCACGGTGCACAGGGCTGCACCGCCTTCGGCATGGTCCACCTTGTCCGCCATTTCAAGGAAGCCGTGCCGCTGCAAACCACCGCGATGAACGAGGTCTCGACGATCCTTGGCGGCGGCGAGCAGATCGAGGAAGCGATCGACAACATCCGCAAGCGGGCAAAGCCGCGCTTCATCGGCATCGCCTCGACCGCGCTGACCGAAACCCGGGGCGAGGATATCGCCGGGGGAACTCCGCGCGATGAAGGCCCGCCGCCCGGATTGGGCCGGCACCGAGGTCGTCTATGCCGCCACCCCGGATTTCGACGGCGGTCAGCAGGATGGCTGGGCGAAAGCAGTCGAGGCGATCGTCTCGGCGCTTGTCCCCGCCACGACCGAGCGCGACCCCGACCTGCGGCTTGTGACCGTGCTGGTGCCGAGTTCCTTCACCACCTCGGAGATTGACGAGGCGGTGCGGATGATCCGCTCCTTTGGCCTCGATCCGATCGTGCTGCCCGATCTCTCCACCTCGCTCGACGGGCATCTGTCGAACGACTGGTCGGGGCATTCGCTTGGCGGAACGTCGCTGGCCGATATCGCCCGCATTCCCCGCTCCGCCTGCACGCTCGCGCTGGGCGAGCAGATGCGCGGCGCCGCGCAGATCATCGAGGATCGGGCGCTGGTGCCCTATCACGTCTTCCCCAGCCTGACGGGGCTGAAGGCGGTCGATGCCTTTGTCCGCGTGCTGATGGAACTCTCGGGCATGCAGGACCCGCCGCCCTCGATCAAGCGCGACCGGTCGCGGATGATGGATGCGGCGCTCGACGCGCATTTCTTCACCGGCGGGCTTCGCGTCGCCATCGCCGCCGATCCCGATCTGATGTTTTCGCTCTCCACCGCGCTTGTCTCGATGGGGGCGGAGATCGTCACTGCGGTGACGACGACCCAGCATTCGGCGCTGATCGAGAAGATGCCCTGCGCCGAGGTGATCCTGGGCGATCTGGGTGATTTCGAACGCGCCGCAAAACAGGCCGAGGCGCAGATCCTGATCACCCACAGCCACGGCCGCCACGCCGCCGAGGCGCTGCATCTGCCGCTGATCCGCGCTGGCTTCCCGATCTTCGACCGCATCGGCGCGCAGGATACCTGCCGCGTCGGCTATCGCGGCACCCGTGCCTTCTTCTTCGAAATCGCCAATGCGATGCAGGCGATCCATCACAGCCCCCGCCCCGAGGATTTCGGGGCTGCCCCCATCCCAGAGGAGTTTGACCATGTCCCGCACCCTGCGCCTTGTTGAACCGGCAGGCCCCGCGCCGGGCGAAAAGCCGCTGCGCGTGGCCATCGCCTCGAATGATCTTGAAAGGCTCGACGCCCATTTCGGCTCGGCGCGGCAGATCGCCGTCTATGAGGTCTGGAAGACCGGCGCCCGCTTCGTCGAGGTGCATCAGTTCTCCAATTCGACCGACCAGAAGGGCCGCCATGACGATCTGGAGGACCGGATCGGGCCGAAGCTCGAGGCGCTTTCGGGCTGCACGCTGGTCTTTGCGCTGGCCGTCGGTGGCCCGTCCGCCGCGCGGATGGTGCGGGCGGGCATGCATCCGATCAAGCGCAAGGAACCCGAGCCGATTTCGGCCGTGATCGAGCAGGTGCAGGTGATGCTGAACGGCAATCCGCCGCCCTTCCTGCGCAAGGTGCTGGGCACCTATGAAAAGCCGGATTTCACCGCCGATTTCGAAGAGGAAGAGGTCTGATGACGATGACGCTTGATGCTGCCCGTGGCGGCGAGATGGTGGACAGCCCGTTTCTGGCGCAACTCGTCGCGGTGATCCGCGCCGAGGACAGCCACGGGTTGTGGGACGACAAGACGAATTCGGAAATCCTGAGCGAGTTCATCGTCACCGCCGAGGAACGTCGGTCGATGCCGATCATCGGCGATCCCGACCCGGAACTGATCTGGCGGATGACGAAATTCTACGACGCCATTGGCCTGCTGGTCGAAAAGCGCACCGGCTGCATGGCCAGCCAGATGCAAAAGATGCACCACGAGGGCTTCGGCCGCGTCGTGCTGATCGCGGGCAAACTCGTCGTCGTGTCGAAACACCTGCGCGACGTGCACCGTTTCGGCTTCGAGACCTGGGCGAAACTTGCCGAGGCGGGCGAGAAGCTGGTCGAAAGCGCTGTCGCGACAATCGAAGAATTCCCCGAAGCCGCGAGGGCCTGAGATGACGCTCGAAGAACTGGAAGCCAAGGTCAAGAAACTGTCGCTGCGTGCGACCGACGCCAAGATGAACCTGCACGACCTGTCCGAGGAACTGCCGACCGACTGGCAGAAGATCCCCGAAGTGGCCGAGGCGACCTATCAGATTTTCAAGGACCTGGACGAAGCCCGCAAGGCGCTCAAAGCCGCCAAGCAAGCATAACAAGGACAAAGCGATGCCCACTGTTGCCTATACCCGCGGAGGCGCGGAATATACGCCCGTTTACCTGATGAAGATCGACGAGCAGAAATGCATCGGCTGCGGCCGCTGCTTCAAGGTCTGCGGCCGCGACGTGATGAGCCTGCACGGGCTGACCGAAGATGGTCAGGTCGTCGCCCCCGGCACCGACGAGTGGGATGAGGTCGAGGACGAAATCGTCAAGAAAGTCATGGCGCTGACCGGGGCCGACAATTGCATCGGCTGCGGCGCCTGTGCCCGGGTCTGCCCGTCTGAATGTCAGACCCATGCTGCACTTTCCTGACAGCTTCACCGCCGGGACGGTTGATCCCGCGCCAATGCTTCCGGGCGAGGAATTCGGGTTTCTCCTCGCCCATGCGCTGCGCGAGTGTCGGGCCGGGTTCGGGTCACTTCCCGAGCGGCTCGGCCTCTCGGGGGCCGATCTGGCGCGGCTGCGCGATCATTACGCGCCCGGGATGGAACTGCCCGATCTTGACCTGCCCCGACCCGAAGCCGGGCCGGATCAGCAGGCGATCGAGACGCTGATCCTGTGGCGGGCCGGGGTTGCCACGCCCGAGGCGCAGTGGCTTGCCGCGATCCTGGCGCGGCGGTCGATGGAAAACCGGCATCTGTGGGAAGACCTCGGTCTGCCCTCGCGCCCGGCGCTGAGTGCGATGATCCGGCATTTCCTGCCCGGCCTTGCCGCCGCCAATGCGCAGAACATGCGCTGGAAGAAATTCTTCTACCGGCAGATCTGTTCCGATGCGGCGTTTTCGCTGTGCCTCTCGCCCTCTTGCGACGCGTGCGACGAACGGGCCGCCTGCTTTGCCCCCGATTGATCCGGCGCGGCTTCTGGCCGGGGCCGAGGGCGCCCGGTCCGACACCGCCGCCAGCGCCGAGGTGATCTTGCGCGCACTCGACACCGCGCCCGAGGATCTTGAGGTGCGGTTGGCGGCCTATCGCTTCTACTTCTTCACCCACGATTACGCCGCCGCCGTACCGCAGGCCGAGGCGGTGCTGCGGCTGGCGGCATTGCGATTGAACCTGCCGCCCGATCCGGCGCTGGTGCGCCGGGACGACGCTGATTTCACCGCACATGACTTCGCGCCGGGGCTCTATCTGCAGGCGCTGATCGGGCTGGGCTATTCGGCCGCGCGCTCGGGCCAGCGCGATCTGGCCCGGCAGGTGCTGGCCAAGGCCGCCGAGCTTGACCCGACCGACCGCTTCGGCGGCGCCTGGCTTCTGGCCCGCGTCGAGGCGGGCGAGGAGGAGGCCGACTAGGGGATGCGACAATCTCTGTCGGGAATCCCTCAATGTCGGCCCGAAACTTGCATCCGCGTCACCGATCCCGGCCCGAAGCTTGCTGATTTCGCCCCGGCCGGTTGGCACGCTTCTTGCTGCATCCCTGATGAACTCATCACACGGGAGAGCGTCATGATCGAGATCACCCAACCCGCCCAGGAAGCGATCAAGGCCGCCATCGACGGCGCCGGTCAACCCGTTGCCGGGCTGCGCCTGATGGTGCAGTCGGGCGGCTGCGCCGGGCTGAAATATGGCATGGCGCTGGAGCTGGAAGCCCAGCCCGACGATGCCAGCCTGACCTTCGGCGAGGTCACCGTGCTGATCGACCCGCTGACGCGCGAGCATATCGAGGGCACGAAGATCGACTTCGTCAGCAATCTCGAAGGCGCGGGGTTCACCTTCGAAAACCCGAACGCCAAGAACGCCTGCGGCTGTGGCAAATCCTTCTGCTGAGGGGAAAGCGATGCGCGACATGCAAGACGACGACACCAAGTCTCCCGCACCGCCGCCTGCTGCCGCGGCCGCCGCGCGTCGGGCCGCCGGACAGGCCGCCCCCGATGCCACCGCGCTGCGCGAGCGCTTCACCAAGGTCGCGCAGGTCGAAACCCCCGAAGCGGCCGCCGACCCCGCCGCCGACGAGGTGACCCGCATCCGCGCCCTGATCGACGAGATGCGCCCGACCTTCCGCCGCGACGGTGGCGACATCGAATTGGTGCGGGTCGAGGGCGCCAAGGTCATCGTGCATCTGTCCGGCGCCTGCGCGGGCTGCATGCTGGCGGGCCAGACCCTGTTTGGCGTGCAAAAACGCATCACCGACGTCCTTGGCCGCCCCTTCCGCGTCATCCCCGACATCCGGCATTGATCATGACCCAACCCGCGATCTACCTCGACAACAATGCCACCACCCGGGTCTACCCCGAGGCGGTGGCGGCGATGCTGCCCTATTTCACCGAACATTACGGCAATGCGTCCTCGGGCCATGGCTTCGGGGCGCAGGCGGGGGTGGGGCTGCGCAAGGCCCGGATCGCGGTGGCGGGGTTGATCGATGCCGCCTCGGAGCAGGAAATCATCTTCACCTCCGGCGGGACCGAGGCGAACATGACGGCCATTCGCTCGGCCCTGGCGGTGCAGGACGGCCGGCGCGAGATCATCATTTCCGCGGTCGAACATCCGGCAGTGCTGATGCTCGCGGCCGATCTGGAAAAGACCGAAGGCATCACCGTGCATCGCATCCCGGTCGACTCCCTCGGGCGGCTCGATCGCGATGCCTATGCGGCAGCGCTGTCGCACCGGGTTGCCGTCGTCTCGATCCTTTGGGCGAACAACGAGACCGGCACGATCTTTCCGGTGGCGCAATTGGCGGCCGAGGCCCATGCGGTCGGCGCGCTGTTTCACACCGATGCCGTGCAGGTGGTGGGTAAGCTGCCGATCTCGGTGCAGGACACCGTGATCGACATGCTCTCGCTCTCCGGTCACAAATTTCACGGGCCGAAGGGGGTAGGGGCGCTTTACCTGCGCAAGGGCGTGCCCTTCTGCCCGCTGTTCCGAGGCGGCAAGCAGGAACGCAGCCGTCGGGCGGGCACCGAAAACGTGCCCTCGCTGGTCGGCATGGGCGTCGCGGCCGAGATCACCGCGGCGCGGATGGAGGCCGATCTCTCCCGCATCGCGACGCTGCGCGACTGGCTGGAGGCGGGCCTGCTGAAACTCGGGGGCGTCATGGTGCTGGGCGATCCCGCGCATCGGCTTGCCAACACCTGCACCGTTGCCTTCGACCGCATCGACGGCGAGGCGGTGCTGACGAAACTCGCCCGTCTGGGCATCGCAGTCTCGACCGGCTCGGCCTGTACCTCGGGTGCGATCGAACCGAGTCATGTCACAAGGGCGATGGCTGTGCCCTTCACCTCGGCGCATGGGGTGGTGCGGTTCTCGCTTTCCTCCGAAACGACGGCGGCGGAAATTTCCCGTGTTCTGGCCGTCCTGCCCGAGATCCTGGCCGAGCTGCGCCCCGTCCCCGTCGCTGACCCCGTAACTGCCTGAAGGGAAAAGATCATGCTCCGCTTTCCCGAAACCACCCGCAGCCTTGCGCTTTGCGACACCACCCTGCGCGACGGTGAACAGACCGCTGGCGTGGCCTTTTCGCTTGCCGAGAAAAAGGCCATCGCCCGCGCGCTCGACCGCGCCGGGGTGGCGGAAATCGAAGTCGGCATCGCCGCGATGGGCTGGGCCGAAGTGGCCGAGATCCGCGCCGTCGTCGCCGAAATCCACCACGCGACGCCCGTCGTCTGGTGCCGGTTGCGGATGCATGACCTCGACATGGCGCAAAAGACCGGGGTGAAGCGGGTACATTTCGCCGTGCCGACCTCGACCGTGCAGCTAGAGGGCAAGCTGCGCGTCGATCGCGACTGGATCCTGCGCGAGACCGCGGCGCTGGTCTTCTGTGCCACCGATCGCGGCTTGCAGGTCTCGGTCGGGGCCGAGGATGCCAGCCGCACCGAGCCCGACTTCCTGATCCGTCTGGCCGAGGTCGCCGCCGCCGCGGGCGCCATCCGGTTCCGCATCGCCGATACGCTCGGCCTGCTCGATCCGCTTGGTGCCTTCCGGCTGGTCGCGCAGCTTTCGGCGCGGATTTCCCTGCCGATCGAGATGCATGCCCATAACGATTTCGGCATGGCGACGGCGAACACGATCATGGCCGCTCATGCCGGGGCGACGCATCTGTCCGTCACGGTGAACGGGCTCGGCGAGCGCGCGGGCAATGCCGCGCTCGAAGAAGTCGGCGCCGCACTTGAGGCCGGGGGGATCGACACCAGCCTTGATCTCTGCGCCTTGCCAGAACTCTCTGCCGTCGTCGCCAAGGCCTCGGGCCGGGCGCTGCCGCCGCAAAAGCCGATCACCGGCGAGATGGTCTTTGCGCATGAATCCGGCATCCATGTCGATGCGATCCTGAAGCGCGCCGATACCTATGAAGACCCCCGCTGCGCCCCCGCCCGCTTCGGCCGCGAACGCCAGATCGTGATCGGCAAGCATTCGGGGGCCGCCGGTCTGCGCGCCGCGCTGCTTGAAGCGGGCCTGCCTGCGACCGACACCGTGCTGGACCGGTTGAAACCGCTTCTGCGCGCCCATGCCGTGCGGGTCAAACGCCCCGCCAGTACCGATGACCTGCGCCGCATGGTGGCGCGGCTCGACCGCCTGCCGCCCCAAGCCTGACCCCCGGGAGACACCGATGACCACCGAAAGCCCAACCCTTGCCGCCCTCGCCAAACTCTCCTCGGCCGAGGATATCTTCGCCTTCCTCGGCATCGAGCCGATCCGTGAGGTGCTGAACTCTTCGCGGCTGCACATCATGAAACGCTTCGGCGCCTATCTGCGCGAAACCGACATGACCGGCCTTGAGGAAGAGGCGATCCTGACCCATGCCCGCGATGCGCTGATCCGCGCGCAGGGGGATTTCGTCACCTCAAGCCCGCTCAAGGAAAAGGTCTTCAAGGTCTTCGAGACTCAGGCCGCGAAACAGAAGGCCCGCTTCGTCGGTCTTGAAACCCTGAAAGTGATCAAATCCTGACTGCCTGCAACCTGCCAGATTTTCCGGCCCCCGGGTCGGCAATGCCGCATAATTGCGCAATCGACCCGGTGCCTACGCAAAAATGAACCGAAATTGCCTGCCGGGCATGTCCTTGGGATGTGCCTTTTGTCGTCCGCGTCCTAGTATGACCCGCAGAAGTCCCGACTGCGGCGGCTGGCGCGTGCGTTCCGAGGATTCGGGTCGTCCGCTGCAGGATATTCCTTCCTGTGAGGGGGTGACTGCATGACCGATCAACAATCCCGCCCCGGCTCGCCCGACCATCCCCGCCGCCGCTCGACCCAGTCGATTGCCGACCGTCTGGCTTTGGACGCGCTTTACGAGATTGCGAAGACGTTTGCGTCGGCGCCCGATCCTGTGGCGGAGGTTCCGCAGATTTTCAACGTGCTGTCGTCGTTTCTCGACCTGCGCCATGGCGTGCTTGCCCTGCTCGCCGAACCGGGCGAGGGGGTCGGCGTCAATCCCTACGTCATCGCCGCCACCGCCTTTCAGCGCTCGCCCGAGGCGCCCGCGTCGGAGGTCATCCCCGATGCCGTGGCGCGGATCGTGTTTCGCTCCGGTGTGCCCTTTGTCAGCTTCGATCTTGCCGCCGAATTCGGCGAGACCGCCGTGCCGAAAAGGTTGCGCGATGCGGGCCAGACCCTCATCGCCGTGCCGCTGCGCGACCCCGAGCGCAGCCATTTCGTGCTCGGCGTTCTGGCCGCCTATCGCAGCCACGACCACAACCGCTCCGGCTTTTCCGATGCCGATGTGCGGGTGCTGACCATGGTCGCCTCGCTCCTCGAACAGGCGCTGCGCTTCCGCCGCCGCATCGCGCGCGACCGCGAACGCGCGCTCGAAGACACACGGCGCATGCTGCAAACCGTCGCGGAAAGCCGCGGCCCGGCGATCCCGGTCAGCCTGGATGGCATCGTCGGCTCCAGCCCCGCCATCGCCGAGGTGATCGCCCAGATCAAGCGCGTCGCCAGCACGCGGATGCCGGTTTTGCTGCGCGGCGAAAGCGGCACCGGCAAGGAATTGTTCGCCCGTGCGGTCCACGCCCAGTCGCCCCGCGCCAAGGGCCCGTTCATCCGCGTCAACTGCGCGGCGCTCTCGGAAACCCTTCTGGAATCGGAACTTTTCGGCCATGAGAAAGGCGCCTTCACCGGCGCCAATGCGCTGAAGAAGGGCCGGTTCGAGCTGGCCGATGGCGGCACGCTCTTCCTCGACGAAATCGGCGAGATCAGCCCGGCGTTTCAATCGAAACTGCTGCGCGTGCTGCAGGAGGGCGAGTTCGAACGCGTCGGCGGCGCGAAGACGATCAAGGTCGATACCCGCATCGTCGCCGCGACGAACCGCGATCTGGAGGATGCCGTCGCGCGGGGGCAGTTCCGCGCCGATCTTTATTTCCGCATCTGCGTCGTGCCGATCGTCCTGCCGCCCTTGCGCAACCGCAAAAGCGACATCAAGCCTCTGGCGCAGCTTTTCCTTGACCGGTTCAACAAGCAGAACGGCACCAATGTCAAATTCGCCGGCGATGCTTTTGACCAGATCTGCCGCTGCCAGTTTCCGGGCAATGTGCGCGAGCTGGAGAATTGCGTGAACCGGGCCGCCGCGCTCTCGGATGGCGAGGTGGTGCTGGGCGAGGAACTCGCCTGTCGGCAGGGCGCGTGCCTTTCGGCCGAGCTTTTCCGGCTGCAGGACGGGGCCTCGCCGATCGGTGGCCTGGCCGTCGGGCGGATGATCACCCCCACCGTGCGCGTTTCTGCGCCGCCGGTCGAGCCGCCCGCGGCGGTGGCGCCCGAGCCGATGCCGGAGCCCGAGCCGGTTGCCAAGGACGAGGTGCAGCTGCGCACCAAGACCGCGCAGCTGAGCCGCGAGGAACTGGTGCGGGTGATGGAAAGTGCAGGCTGGGTGCAGGCGAAAGCGGCGCGGCTTTTGGGCATGACGCCGCGCCAGATCGCCTATGCCTTGCAGAAATTCGAGATCGAGGTGCGCAAGATCTGACGGCGGTTGGACGCGGAGACTGGCCCCGGCCTCGGCCGGGGTCTTTGTTTTGGCCCCCCTGTCGACCCGTGTCGCATTCCCGACAAAAGCGCAGGGTTTGTGCCAATCGCCCCGCCGCCGGGCTGGCACGGTTCTTGCTGCATCCCCCATGACCCCCGAACGGGCAGAGCATGGAGAGCAGCATGTCGGACAATGTCGTGGCCCTTGGCACCCTTTCGATCGGCTCGAAGGAGAGCCTCTCGGCCGCGCTGGCCTCGGGCGGCTGTTCCTCGACCACATCGGCAACCGGTTGTGGCTCCAAGGAAAAACCCGAAGACATGGACCCGGCGACCTGGGCCAAGGTGAAGGATCACCCCTGCTATTCCGAAGAGGCGCACCACTATTTCGCGCGCATGCATGTGTCGGTGGCGCCCGCCTGCAACATCCAGTGCAATTACTGCAACCGCAAATACGACTGCTCGAACGAAAGCCGCCCCGGCGTCGTGTCGGAGCGCCTGACGCCGGTCGAGGCCGCGCGCAAGGTGATTGCGGTGGCGAACGAGGTGCCGCAGCTTTCGGTTCTGGGCATCGCCGGGCCGGGCGACAGCGCCTATGATTGGCTGAAGACGAAAGAGACCTTCCGGCTGGTGACCGAGCAGATCCCCGACATCAAGCTGTGTCTGTCGTCGAACGGTCTCGCGCTGCCCGATCATCTGGATGAACTGGTCGAGATGAATGTCGATCACGTCACGATCACCATCAACATGATCGACCCCGAGGTGGGGGCGCAGATCTACCCCTGGATCTTCTATAACCGCAAACGGATCTATGGCGTCGAGGCGAGCCGGATCCTGCATGAACGGCAGATGGAGGCGCTGGATGGCCTCGTTGCGCGCGGCATCCTCGTCAAGGTGAACTCGGTGCTGATCCCGGGGATCAACGACGCGCATCTCTTGGAGGTGAACAAGGAAGTCAAACGCCGCGGGGCGTTTTTGCACAACATCATGCCGCTGATTTCGGCGCCCGAACATGGCACGCATTTCGGCCTGACCGGGCAGCGCGGGCCCACCGCGGCCGAGCTTCTGGCGGTGCAGGAGGCCTGCGCGGGCGGGGCCAATCTGATGAAGCATTGCCGCCAATGCCGCGCCGATGCGGTGGGCTTGCTTGGCGAGGACCGCGGTCAGGAATTCACCCTCGATCTGGTGCCCGAGGCCCCGGTCTATGACGGTGCCGCGCGCGAAACCTATCGCGACTGGGTCGTCGCCGAACGCGAAGACCGCCGCGCCGCGGCCGAGGCGGCGCAAGCCGCGACCGAAGCCGCGGTGGCGGCGAGCTCGCCGAAACTCCTCGTCGCGGTGACGACGCAGGGCGGCGGGCGGATCAACCAGCACTTCGGCCATGCGACCGAATTCCAGGTCTTCGAGGTCGACGCGACGGGGGTGCGCTTCGCCTTCCATCGCCGCTGCGACAACTACTGCGTCGATGGCGGCGGCGAGGAGGACCGGCTTGAGCGCGTGATCGCGACGCTCGACGGCATCGACACGGTGCTGGTGGCAAAGATCGGCGACTGCCCGCGCGAGGGCCTCGCCGCGGCAGGCATCACCGCCAGAGACGATTGGGCGCACGACTACATCGAGCCCGCCGTCCTTGCGCTTTACCGCGAAAAAATGGCCCAGAAACAAGCACAGAGCGCCTGAGGATCCGATGCCCGAAGGCCCCGAACCCCTTGATTGGACTGGCGAGGCGCTCGATTGTAGCGCCTGCCGGTTCCATGACCGGCTGGAGAGCGGGCAATGCGGGCTCGGCTGGTCCTGCCTGAATGACCGCTACGCCAAGCGGATCGAGCGGTTCTTTCTGCTCAACCCGGAACTGGCCGACGAGAATCTGAGCCATCCCTATTTCGAAACCCGGGTGAATGCGGCGCGGACGGCCTCGGTCTTCCGGCTGCCGCGGCTGATGAACGACGAAGACCCGGCGGTGCGCGGCATGGCAGTGCTGCGCCTGCCCGCCTCGCATGCCGAGCGGCTGATCAAGGACCCCGAGCGCGCGGTGCGGATCGCGGTCGCGCATCGGCTGCCGCCCGGAAAGCTGATGCCGATGGCGCAGGACAAGGACGGTTACGTTCGTCTGATCGTTGCCCGCCGCGCCGAGCCGGGGATGTTGCCGATGCTGAGTGCCGACCCCGATCCCGAAGTGCGCGCCGAGGTCGCCCGCCGCATCGCGCCCGCCTTTCTCGACCGCTTTCGCACTGATCCCGAGCCGCTGGTGCGGCGGGTGGCGGCGCGGCGGCGGCCCGCGCTTTTTGTCGCCGACGACGACATCCGCGTGCGCCACACCGTCGCCGAGGAAGGCGGGCGGGACGAGCTGCGCCGCCTTGTCGCCGACCCCGAAGACATCATCCGCGAGACCGCAATCCACCGGCTCGCCCATATCGAGGAGTGACCCATGTCGACCGACGACCGTGAAATCGAGGTCTACCGCGCCCCCGCCTACATGCCGGGCGACAAGGTGATCGCCCGCAAGCAGGTGAAGAACGACGGCACCATGCCCGGCTTCGAGATCGGCGACATTGTCGTGAAAAAGGGCGACGTCGGCTATGTCCGCGACATCGGTGTGTTCCTGTCGCAGTTCTACATCTACGCCATCGACTTCATCGAGCGCGGCTCGATCGTCGGCATGCGCGAGAAGGAAATCAAACCCGCCGAGGCCGCCCGCACCAGCAGCGGCGAACGGCAACTGCAATCCCACATTGTGACCCGCGACATGCTCGCCCAACCCGCGAAGGAACTGCCCCGATGAAAGTGATGATCCGCGAAACCGCCAAGGGCATCGAAGCCTATGTGCCGAAGAAAGACCTTGAGGAAATGGTGGTCGAGCAGGAAAAACCCGGGCTCTGGGGCGGCTGGGCGAAGCTCGCCAATGGCTGGGTCTTTGCCATGCCCGAGTTCGACACCCCGCCGCAGCTGCCGGTGACGGTCGAGGCGCGCAAGCTTTCAGACGAGGAGTGAACATGACCGAACCCGAGATTCTGGAAGCTGTCATGGCCGAGGTGGGGGCGGGCCGCCGCATTCCCTATCTTGGCCCGGAGGTCTCGGCGCTGTCGGGCGGGCAGGCGCCCGGCACGACGGCCGAGCTGTGCCGCCGCCTTGAAGCCGAAGTGCGGGTGCCGCGCCGGGCCTCGGGCAATCTGTGGTCGGTGGCGCAATATATCGAAAGCCGGAAGTTCCGCGCGACTTTGGATGCGCTGGTGCGCAAGGCTTTTGTCGGCCGACCCGATCGGCCCAATCCAGTGCATGACTGGCTGGCAAGCATGCGGGTGCCGATGGTCGTCGACACCTGGTATGACGAGGGCATCCTGCGCGCCTTTGGCCCCGGCGATGGCGATTGGGGCCTTGTGCAGGGGATCAGCCGGGCGGGGACGCATTCCGATGCCTTCACCGCCGCCTTCGACAGTTTCGGCGAACCCGTCGCGGCCCCCGATCCGGCGTGGAAATCGCTGATCTACAAACCCAATGGCCTCGTGCGGATGGGGTCGTCGTTCCTGCTCTCGGATGCCGATTACGTCGAGGTGCTGACCGAGATCGACATCCAGACGCCGATTCCGGAGGAGGTCCGCGAACGTCGCACCGGTCGGCCCTTCCTGTTCCTTGGCTGCCGCTTTGATGATCAGTTGCTGCGGATTTACGCGCGTCAGATCGCCAAGCGCTCGGGCGCGGGCCATGTCGCGGTGATCCCCGGCCCGCTGACGAAGATGGAGGAGAAATTCCTTGAGGAATTGCAGATCCGCCGTCTGGATCTGCCGCTTTCGGCGCTGACCGACCTTCTTACCGTCCCCGAGGGCTAAGGTCTCCGTCCCACCACCGGAAGGGGAGCCATGCGGTGACCGCATGGCTCCGATATGTAGATTTTTCTTATATTGTCAAAGCTCTAGCAAAGATTGACACTATCCTCGCCGCAAGAAATTGGCACAAATGGACTCAATCGTACCGGGAAAGGACACCCCGATGAAACTCAGCGCACGCAATATTCTGGCGGGCAAAGTGACCGCCGTCGAAATCGGTAACGTCACCACCCATGTCAAGATCGACATCGGCGGGACCATCGTCACCGCCTCCATAACCAATGAAGCTGCCGCCGACCTCGCGCTGAAGGTCGGGGACGAGGCCTGCGCGATCATCAAGGCCTCCGACGTGATCGTCGGCAAGAACTGATCGCCGCATCTGACGGGTCGGGGGCGCAGGCCGCGGGGTCTGCGCCCCTTTCGTTTCCCCTGCGCCAAACTGCGTCTGGCCGCGCCCGTTCATCCTGCTAAGGTGCGGGCGCGATAAGGGGGCCTTGCGATGAAAGATCTGAAATTCCGTGTGCTTTTGCTGGGGGGCACCGGCACCATCGGCCGGGCCACTGCTGCGGCGCTTCTGGCCGAGGGGCATGGCGTCTGGGCGCTGGTGCGTCCCGGTACCGATCCCGCCAAGCTGCCCGGCTGCACGCTGATCGAGGGCGACGTGAGCCATCCCGACACCGTGGCCCGGGTGCTGAAGGATCATCCCTGCGCCGCGATCGTGTCCTGCCTTGCCTCGCGCACCGGGCTGCCCGCCGACGCCTGGGCCATCGATGACCGCGCCCATGCCAATGCGCTCGAAGCTGCGATGGAGGCACGGGTGCGCAAATTCGTGCTGCTCTCGGCCATCTGCGTGCAAAAGCCCTATCTGCAATTCCAGAAAGCCAAGCTGGCGTTTGAATCGCAACTGCGCGGCTCGCCGCTCGAATGGTCGATCGTGCGGCCGACGGCGTTCTTCAAGTCGCTCTCGGGGCAGATCCCGCGGGTGCAGAAGGGCAAGCCGTTTCTGGTTTTCGGCGACGGGCGCATCACGGCCTGCAAGCCGATTTCCGATGCCGATCTGGGGCGGTTCATCACCTCCTGCCTCAATGATCCCGACAAGATCCGCAAGGTGCTGCCGATTGGCGGCCCCGGCCCGGCGATGACGCCGCTTGATCAGGCGGCGATGCTCGAACGCCTGACCGGCAAGCCCGTGAAGATCAAGCATGTGACGCCGAAGCTGATGGATGCGATTGTCGGCGTGCTGACGGTCTTTGGCAAATTTTCCCCGAAGCTTGCGGGCAAGGCCGAGCTGGCAAAGATCGGGCGCTATTACGCCTCGGAATCGATGCTGCTCTGGAACCCGGCCAAGGGCTGCTATGATGCTGATGCGACGCCGGAATTCGGCACCGACCGGTTCGAGGATTACGTCGCTGCGATGCTGCGCGGCGAGATTGCAGATGATCGGGGCGATCACGCGATCTTTTAACCAGCTCACGAAAGCTTTGGCCGCGGACCCGTGACAGCGGCCGTTAGCGCCCTAACTGATGCTCCGGATCAAGCTGCGGAGGAGCGCATGAACCGGAGAAATCTGCTGTTGTCGGTGGGTCTGGCCGCCGTCGGGCTGGCGCCGCACAAGGCCCCGGCCGAAAGTTTCGAAGTCGTGCACAGCGATGACGAATGGCGCAAGCTGCTGACGCCCGAGGCCTATTCGGTGCTGCGCAAGGAGGGCACGGAATATCCCTACACGAGCCCCTTGGAGCAGGAACACCGCAAGGGCACCTTTGCATGTGCGGGCTGCGCTCTGCCCTTGTTTTCCTCTGACACGAAATTCGACAGCGGCACCGGCTGGCCCAGTTTCTACCAGCCGATTTCCGAGACCGCGGTGGGCACCCGTATCGACGGTGCGCTGATGATGACCCGGACCGAGGTGCATTGTGCCCGCTGCGGCGGGCATCTTGGCCATGTCTTCGAGGACGGCCCGCCGCCGACCGGGCTGCGCTACTGCATGAACGGGGTGGCGATGACCTTCACCCCCGCCGCGGCCTGAGCCATGGCCCTTGTCTTTCTGGCCTGGCTGGGCGGGGTGCTGACGATCCTCAGCCCCTGCATCCTGCCGGTTCTGCCCTTCGTCTTTGCCCGCGCGGGAAAACCCTTTTGGACGAATGGCTTGCCGATGCTCGGCGGAATGGCGCTGGCCTTTTCTGCCGTGGCAAGCCTTGCCGCCCTTGGCGGCGGCTGGGCGGTGGCGGCGAATGGCTGGGGCCGGGGGATCGCTTTGGCGCTGCTCGGTGCCTTCGGGCTGATGCTGCTCTTCCCGGCGCTCTCCGAGCGCCTGACCCGGCCCTTGGTCGCGCTTGGCAACCGCAGCGCGGGGCAGGGCGAGGGGCTCCTCGGTTCGGTCGCGCTGGGGGTGGCGACCGGGCTTTTATGGGCGCCCTGCGCCGGGCCGATCCTCGGGCTGATCCTGACCGGGGCGGCGCTGAACGGGGCGAGCCTTGCGACGACCGGACTTCTCTTCGCCTATGCGCTGGGGGCGGCCACGGCTTTGGCTGTGGCACTTCTGGCCGGGGGGCGGGTCTTTGCGCTGATGAAGCGCGGCCTTGGCATTGGCGAAGGGCTGCGACGCGGCCTTGGCGCGCTCGTTCTGGTGGGCGTTGCGGCAATTGCCTTGGGGCTGGATACCGGCGTGCTGACGCGGCTCTCGACCGCTTCGACAAACCGGCTTGAGGCGGCGCTCCTGTCACGGTTCGGCCCGGACGGCGGTGCGGTGATGCAGGCCGCTCCGGCGATGACGGGCGGTCCTGCGATGATGGCCGGTCCGGCTATGACCGCGAAAGGCCAACCCGAGGCGCTGCCGGTCGAAGGCCAGATGCCCGATCTGACCGGCGCGGTGCAATGGCTCAACTCGCCGCCGCTGACCGCGGCCCAGTTGCGCGGCAAGGTCGTGTTGATCGATTTCTGGACCTATTCCTGCATCAACTGCCTGCGCGCGCTGCCGCATGTGCAGGCCTGGGACGCCGCCTATCGTGACAAGGGGCTGGTGGTGATCGGCGTGCACGCGCCCGAATTCGCCTTCGAGAAAGACCCGGCCAATGTCGCCAAGGCGGTCAAGGATCTGGGCCTGACCTATCCCGTCGCGCTCGACAATGATTACGCGCTGTGGCGGGCGTTTTCGAACCGCTACTGGCCCGCGCATTACTTCGTCGATGCAAAAGGCCAGATCCGCCACCACCATTTCGGCGAGGGCGGCTATGAGGAGTCCGAACAGGTGATCCGCACGCTTCTGGCCGAAGCCGGGCAGGCGCCCGACACCAAGGCGCAGGTGCAGGCCGCGGGCGTCTCGGCCCCGGCGGACATGCAAGATGTGGCCTC
This sequence comes from Rhodobacter capsulatus, assembly GCF_052363175.1. Classification (GTDB taxonomy): domain Bacteria; phylum Pseudomonadota; class Alphaproteobacteria; order Rhodobacterales; family Rhodobacteraceae; genus Rhodobacter; species Rhodobacter capsulatus_D. The sequence continues at coordinate 3,440,243 of NZ_CP198946.1, read as the reverse complement.
GCCCGAGACCTACCTTGGCCATGCCCGCGCCAGCGGTAACCTTAACCCTGAGGGGCTGATCGCCGATCAATCGCACCGCTACACCGCGCCCGATCTTCGGCTGAACGAATGGGCGCTGGCAGGCGACTGGACCGTGGGCGTCGAGGCCGCACAGCTGACTGCCCCCGGTGGCAGCGTCACGATGCGCTTTCATGCCCGCGACCTGCATCTGGTGCTGGCGCCGGGCGCGGCCCCCGTGCCCTTCACCGTGACGATCGACGGCCAACCCCCCGGGGCCGATGCGGGGCTCGATGTCGATGCCGCGGGCCGCGGCACCGTGACCGAGGATCGGCTCTACCAGCTCTACCGCGCCAAAGGCCCGGTTGCAGACCACCTGTTCGAGATCCGCTTCGACGCCCCCGGCGTCCGGGCCTTTGCCTTCACCTTCGGATAAAGGATCGCAAAATGCGCCGCCTTGGTCTTGCCCTGACGCTTGCCCTGTCTTTCGCCACCCCTGTTTTGGCCGAGGAAGGCCGGGTGATCCCGCCCCCCGCCGTCGATGAAACCGCGCTAAGCGGCCCCGAAACCGCGATCTTTGCGGGTGGCTGCTTCTGGGGCGTGCAGGGGGTGTTTCAGCATCTGAAGGGCGTGATCAACGCCACCTCGGGCTATGCGGGCGGCGAGGCGGCGACGGCGAGTTATGATCAGGTCTCGGGCGGAGACACCGGCCATGCCGAATCCGTGCAGGTCGTCTTTGACCCGAAACAGATCAGCTATGGCGAGCTGCTTCATGTGTTTTTCTCGGTCGCGCATGATCCGACGCAGCTGAACCGGCAAGGCCCGGATGTCGGGACGCAATACCGCTCGGCGCTGTTTCCGACCACGGAGGATCAGGCGCGGATCGCGAAAGCCTATATCGATCAGCTGACCCGCGCCCGCGCCTTCGAGGCCGCCATTGTCACGAAGATTGATCCGGGCGTGCCCTTCTACCCGGCCGAGGGCTATCATCAGAACTTCCTGACCGTCTATCCCGACCACCCCTATATCGCGACGATCGACATGCCGAAGATCGCGGCGCTGGAGCGGATGTTCCCCGACGATTGGCGGGCCGAGCCGGTTCTGGTGCCCGCAGTCGACTGAGATCGCAGCATAAACTTGACGATGGTCAACACAGCTGCGCCTGCTTCGTGCCACAAGGGGCCGAACTGGGTAGGGTGAGACACAGATGAAAGACGCAACCGCCGACCGCGCCGCCAAGGAACCGCAATGCCCCTTTGCGCATCGCCGCCCGGTCAAGCCCGCGCCCCGGCCCGAGCGTGTCGGCGTCCGCGATTTCTTCCGCCTGATCCGGCAGGACATTCTGGCGGTGCAACCGGCCCGGATGTTCCGCGCCTGGATGGCGGAATTTCACTCGCCCTTCTTCACCTCGTTCCTGTGCAACGACCCCGATCTGGTCGATCTGATCCTGACCCGCCGCCCCGAGGATTTCCCGAAATCGCTGCGGCTCTTCGAGGGGCTGACGCCGCTGCTGGGCCATTCGATCTTCATCACCAACGGGCCGGAATGGGAACGGCAGCGCCGGATCATCGATCCGGCCTTTGACGGTGGCCGCACCAAGGATGTTCTGCCCGCGATGTGGGATGCCGCGCTTTCGGGCGTCGAGCGGCTGAAACCGCTGGCCGATGGTCGCCCGATCGATGTCGAGGGGCAGGCGAGCCATATCGCGCTCGATGTGATCTTCCGCACGCTCTTTTCGATCCCGGTCGAGAATGCGACGGCGAATGCGGTCTTTGATGCCTTCCGCGCGCATCAGGCCTCGCGGCCGATGGTGAATACGGGGACGCTGTTTTCCCTGCCGCGCTGGCTGCCGCGGCTGCGCTTTGGCGCGACGGCGAAAACGGCGAAACAGATCCGCGGCTTCATCTCTTCGCTCGTTGAAGCGCGGGCCGCCGAGATCGCGGCGGGCACCGCGCCCGATGATCTGGCAACGCGGATCATGACCACTCCCGACCCCGAGGATGGCAAGTGCTTCAGCCCGGGCGAGATGGTCGATCAGGTCGGCATCTTCCTTCTGGCCGGGCACGAGACCGGTGCCGCCGCGCTGGCCTGGTCGCTGTATCTCATGGCGCTTTACCCGGAATGGCAGGACAAGCTGGCCGAGGAAGCCGAGACGGTGATCGATGTCGAGAAGATCTACGCCTCGTCGGTGCCGCGGCTGAAACTGGCCCGCGCGGTGTTCCGGGAATCGATGCGGCTTTATCCGCCGGTGCCGATGTATCTGCGCGAGGCCGAGCAGGAGGAAACCTTCCGCGGCCGCAAGGTGCCGAAGGGCTCCCTGATCGTCGTCAGCCCCTGGCACCTGCATCGACACGAACGGATTTGGAAAGACCCGGACGATTTCGACCCGACGCGCTGGGACACACCCGAAGGGCGGGAAAGTTCGCGGCTGGCCTATGTGCCGTTCTCGGCCGGGCCGCGGGTCTGCCCCGGGGCGGGCTTCGCCATGGCCGAGGGGCCGTTGTTGCTGGCGATGATGCTGAAGCACTTCCGCGTCGCGCTGGTGCCGGGCCGCGAGCCGATGCCGGTGGCGCAGCTGACCGTGCGCGGCCGCGACGGGATCTGGTTGGCGCTGACCCCGCGCTGAGCGGGCCCTCAGAACAGGACGATATCCGACCCGACCGCCTGCGGGATCGACACTTCGAATGCCGAGGCATCGACGCCGATGCTCGACAGCCAGGCATCATGCACCGTGCGCTCCGCCTCGATCGAGAGGATATCGCGGAGCGAGGTGATCAGGGCCATCTCGTCCGGGGTCAGGGTGAACTGACGCAGCCGCGGCTGGGAGGCCAGCGTCGTCTCCACCCGCTGCACCATTGTCTCCATCCGGATGCGATGCGCCTCCATCGCGCTCAGCCCGTCTTGCAGACCGCCCGACAGATGCGACTGGTTGGCATTCACTGCGCCGCGGACCTCCCGCAGCGCCAGACGCAGTTTGGTCAGCCCCGGCGTCACCTGCGTTTCCAGCCCCTCGCGGATGGATCGCGTGTCTTGCGCCTGCAGATCGAGCAATTCGGCCACTTCTTGCGCGGTGCTGCGGATGCCCCCAAGATCGCGCTGCATCCGTGTGACGCAGCCGCTGCTTTCCTCGACCAGATCGCGCAGCTGATGCGCGATCACCTTCAGTGCCAGACCATCCTGTCCAAGGCTCGAACAGGCGATCACCGCATTGATGCCGATCAGGTTCATCCGCGCTTCAAGCGCGCCGATTTCCTTCACATGGGTTTGGACCATATCGACCGCAGCCATCAGCTTGCGGGCATGTTCGCCCAGTGACAGCTGCAGCCCGGCCGCATCTGCCAGCACCCGTTCGATGTCGCTGAAGGCATTGAGCAGATCATTGACCCCCGAGCGACCGGGGTGGAACACCTCGTCGACCTCGCCAAGGAAAGTGGTGGTCTGGCCCGCTGCCAGCTGCAGCTGCCGCTCAAGCATCGCGATATGGGGCGCATGGCGCTCAGAGGCGTCAGACATCTGTCGCTGCGACAGGTTCAGCAATGCCGCCTGCATCCCGGTTCCGGGGGCGGGATCCGAGACCGCACGCAGCATGGCTTCGACATGTTCGAGCCGCTGGCGCATCGCATCGCCCGCCTGCAGCGCCATGACCGATTTCGCCACCGCGTCGCGGATCGTCAGCGCCGCGCGCGACAGCTTGCCGCCGCGCATCGTCAGCGTGCCGATATGATCTTCGAGCCGTGCCAGACCATCGACGATCTCGCCCAAAGCCGCCGCGGCCCGTTCGTCGAGCATCCGGCCAAGATCGCCCGATTGGCAGCGCGACAGCTCCACCTGCACATCGAGGTCCGAAAGCGCCTGCTCGATTTCCGTCAGCTTGCGAAAGGCATGTTGCACGAGCTCGGCCGCGTCGCGGGTGAAGACGGACATCGAGGTCTTCGCATCCACCATCGGCGCCACGGCCACGCGGGCGTTCAGTGTCACGATGTTCATGGTGCGGATCACCCGGGCGAGCTGCGCCACGACACCATGCATCGAACGCGCCTTTTCCAGCGTGTGACCGAGCGGCGTCCGGGCATCGCGCACGCTGAGGATCAGGCTCTGCAGCATGGTTTCGAACTGCCGGATCTGGCTGGAAAGCCCCTGCACGTCGCCGCTCTGGGACAGATCGGACAGGGCCGCAATCGGCCGTTCCACCATGTCGAACCGCTCGCAGACGGACACAAGGGCCACCCCCGCACGCAGGAAATGTGCTTCGGTTTCAGTGCGGACGGTGTGAACCAGATCCGAGCAGCTCTGGGCGGTCGCGCAGAGAGCGGGGTTCGACGGGATCATGTAACACCTCCCTGCGATGTGCGTCCAAGACCTGCGGCGCAGGACACGGGGGGCATCGCCAATGCTGCCGTGGCAGATTGTTCTTGTGTGCGCCCCTTGTTCAAACTGCGCCGTGCCGAAGACAGGGTCATGCCGGTTTCCACCCGGAAGAGATCGGTGAGGCGGTCGGACCGGGCAGGGGGGCGAAATCCTTGGCCATAGCCGTCGCGGCAGGCGAATGGGCACGGCGAGTGGGTGTCTTGAGCCAACGCAACAGACCGCGCCGAAGCCCGGTCATCTCCTGCAGGGAATGGGAATCGCAAAGGTCGATCATCGGGTGCGCTACTGGCAAGACGCCTGCACGCTACGGGCCGCAGCTTACCGAAACGCTAATCCGGTTCGTTTCCGGTCGAATTTTATTGCGTTGTCGTGACGCGGTGATGCCTTTTTGGGGTCAGCGCAAACGCTGCACCAGAAGTTCCACCTCGGCGCGTTCTTCGGCGCTGCATTCGGCCATCACATCGCCGCTCATCCGCATGCAGACCTCGCGGCCCGAGAAACGGAACACGCCGTCTTCTTCCAGCCGCTTGATCAGACGCGACATGGTTTCGCGCTGCACCCCGATCAGATCGGCCAGATCCGACCGCGTCATCGGCAGTTGCATCCGCAACTCGGCCCCGTCGCGGCTGCCGTGTCGGGCCATCAGCCAGGTCAGCAGCTCTTCCAGCCGGTCTTTGTTCGAGGTCGTCGCGGCGGCGATGATCCGCGCATGGCTGCGGTCGATTTCCGCCACCGCGCGCACCATCAGCCGTTCCATGATCGCCGGGTGGCTGCGCAAAAGTTTCTCGGCGCTGCCGCGAGCGACGGTGCAGACCCGCGCGGGCATCAGCGCCCTTGCCTCGGTCTGATGCTCGCCATGGCTCAGGAAGGAGCGAAAGCCGACGATCTCGCCCGGATAGGCAAGGCGCATCAGCGTCGACGAGCCGTCGGGGTTATGGCTGCGCAGCGCGATCAGCCCCTTCGAGACGCAGAACACGCCCTTGTTGCGGCTGCCCTGTTCGAACAGCACCTCGCCCGCGGCGATCTCGCGGCGGGAAAAGCCGCAGGCCAAGACCGACACGCCGCCAATCCCCACGGGATTCCACAGGCTCTTTTCGTAAAAGAGACACTTCCCGCAGGGGTGCGTCGGGGGATCGAGGGCGTCAAGCATCGAAACTCGGGCCTTTGCGCCGGTTGCATTTCCGACGACTTTACTCCCGTTTCCCGGTCCGGGCGAGTGCGACCCAAGGTATCACTTTGCGGACAGGGGCAATTTCCTGTGATAGCCGTCACTGACAAGCGCAAATTGCCTTTGGATACCCGCCGATGACCTTGCAGCGCCGGAGCGACCCGATGAGAGATGACACCGCAACCGCTCCGCAGGGGACCCGTTTGCCGCCGAAACCGGCCGCGCGCGAGGGCAAGGTCTCGCTTGTCGAATACCTTCGGCTCTTTCAGCGCGACATCCTTTCGGCGCAGCCCGCGCATCTTTACCGCGCCTGGATGGCCGAGATGAAAACGCCGTTCTTCCGGTCGTTCCTGTGCAACGAACCTGAGCTGGTGCACCGGGTGCTGCGCGGCTCGCCGCATGATTTCCCGAAATCCGAACGCATCCGCTTTGGCCTGAAACCGCTTCTGCGTGATAGCGTTTTCATCACCAACGGCGCGCTTTGGGAGCATCAACGCCGCATCATCGACCCGGCCTTCGAGGGCGGCCGGTTGCGCGAGGTTTTCCCGGCGATGTGGGACAGCGGCGTGGCCGCGGTCGAACGGCTGAAGGCCAAGGCCGATGGCAAGCCTTTGGAAATCGAGGCGGAAACCAGCCATGTGGCGATGGATGTGATCTTCCGCACGATGTTCTCGATGCCGATCGAGCACGAGATCGCGCAGGCCGCCTTCGAGGGCTTCCGCGCCCATCAGGCGGCGCATCCGGTGGCGAACCTTGCGGCGATCCTGCCCTTGCCGAAATGGTTCCCGTCGTTCCATTCGAAACAGACGCGCAGCACCGCCAAGGCGATCCGCGACCTGATCGGGCAGCTTGCGACGATGCGGGCGAACGAGATCGAAAACGGCATCGCGCCCGACGATCTGGCGACGAAGATCATGACGACGCCCGACCCGGAAACCGGTCGCGTCTTCGGCACCGAAGAGATGGTCGATCAGGTGGCGATCTTTTTCCTTGCCGGACACGAGACCTCGGCCGCGGCGCTGGCCTGGTCGCTGTACCTGCTCGCCACCCATCCCGAATGGCAGGAGAAACTGACCGCCGAGGCGGCCGAGGTGCTGGGCGACGACATCCCGGTGTTTTCCATCATCAACAAGCTGAAACTGTCGCGCGCGGTGTTCCGCGAAGCGATGCGGCTTTACCCGCCGGTGCCGATGTTCGTGCGCGAGGCCGCCTGCCCGATGACGTTCCGCGGCCGCAAGGTGAAGAAGGGCGCGCAGATCATCGTCAGCCCGTGGCACCTGCACCGGCACGAGCGGATCTGGGACAACCCGGATGCCTTCGATCCCGGCCGCTGGGAGACCGAGAACGGCAAGATCGGGTTGCGCGACGCCTATGTGCCCTTCTCGGAAGGGCCGCGGGTCTGCCCCGGCGCCGCCTTCGCGATGGCCGAAGGGCCGCTCATCCTGTCGATCTTCCTGCGCGCCTTCCGGTTCGAGCCGGTGGCGGGCGAGGTGCCGATGCCGGTCGCGCATCTGACCGTGCGCTCGGATGCCGGGATCAAGCTGAAACTGACCCCCCGGAGCTGATCCGGGGGAGGCGTTTCATTCCGCCAGATGCAGCACCCGGTCGGCCAGATCCGCATCGGGGCTGCGGTGGCTGACGAAGACGATCCCGGTTTCGGGCAGAAGCGCGCGGATACCCGCCAGCGTCGCCTTGGCCGTCGGCGCATCCAGCCCCTCGGTCGGCTCGTCGAGCATCAGCACCTTCGGGCGGCGCAGCAGCGCGCGGGCAAGGGCGAGCCGCTTTGCCTGACCGCCCGACAGCCCCGAGCCATGCGGGCCAAGCTGCGTCGCCAGCCCCTCGCGCGCGCGCAGCGTGCTGGCCAGATCGACGGCCTCAAGCACCGTCCAGAGGTTATCTTCGTCAACCGGTTGGCCCTCGGGCAGGGCCAGCGACAGGTTTTCGAGCACCGTGCCCGCCATCAGCGCCGAGCGTTGCGGCACCAGCGTCAGCCACGAGCGCAGCAGTTCTTCAGACCAATCCGCCAAAGGTACGCCCGAGAGCAGGATCTGCCCCGAAACCGGCGCAGTCAGACCGGCAAGCGTGGCGAGCAGTGTGGATTTGCCGACGCCCGACGGCCCGGTGATCAGCAGCGTCTCGGCCCGGGCAAGGGTGAAGGAGACCGGCCCGAAACTGTCGCGCTGCGCGCCGTGACGGCGGTGGCGCAGGTCGGTCACTTCAAGCAGCGGTTTTTCGGGCAGGGGCAGCGGCACGACGGCCGGTTCGGGCCGCGGCGGCGTGTCGGTCAGGCGCAGCACCCGCTCGGCCGCGCCCTGCATCCGGCCCCATTCCGCCAGACCGCGGCGCAGCGCGCCCAGGCTTTCGGCCAGCGCCAGCGCCACGAAGAAGCCGATGGCGGCGCGGGCGGGCGAGATCAGCCCGGCCTCGGCCGCGGTGCCGCCCAGATAGAGCGTGGCCGCAGCTGCCAGACCCACCGTCAGCGACAGCGCCGAAGAGGATTGCCGCTCGATGTCGTCGAGACGGTTGCGGGCGGTTTCTTCGGCATTCACCGCCTCAAGCGCCACCCCGGTCAGACGGTCGAGCGCCCCGGCCACGGCCAGATCGGCCCGGTTGCGCATCAGATCAAGGCTCGAAGCGCGCAGCGCTTGCAGTCCCGCCTCGGCGGCGGCGGCCGGGCGATGGGCGATGCGGGCAGTGACGGCAAGGATCAGCGTGCCGCCAAGCGCGTAGATCAGCGCCAGCGCAATCGCGGCGGCGGGGGTGACAAGGAACCAGACCGCCAGCGTGCCCCCGGCCAGACCCGCCAGCGCCGCGCTGAGCGGCAGCACAAGGCGCAGCATCAGCCCGTCGAGCGCGTCGATATCCGAGGTGATGCGGTTCAGCGCCTCGGCCCCGCGCAGGCGCGTTTGCACCTCATGCGGCAGCCGGGTTATCCCGGCATAGACGGCACTGCGCATGCCCGCCAAGGCGCGCAGGGTGGCGTCATGGGTCAAGAGCCGCTCGCCATAGCGCGCCATCGCGCGGCCAAGCGCCAGAAACCGGACCCCGGCCGAGGGGCGGAAGAAATCGAAGCCGACGCCGACCCCGGCCACACCGGCTGCCGCCGCGGCGGTGACGAACCAGCCCGAGAGGCCGAGCAGGGCGACGCCCATGATGAGCACCGTCACCATCAGCGCAAGGCCGCGCAGGAAGGCGGTGCGTTCGGTCTCGGACAGGCGACGGGCCAGACGGAAAAGTGCGATCATGTCCGGTCCTCCGCATCATGGTCAGTGCCGTCGAGGGCGATCACCCGATCCATCGCGGCGATCACCGTGGGATCGTGGCTGGCAATCAACAGCGCCGCGCCGCCATCGCGCAGCGCCATCAGCCCGGCCAGAACCAGTTGCGCGGTTTCGGCATCAAGGTCGGCAGTCGGCTCGTCGGCCAGGATCAGATGTGCCTGCGCATGGTGCGCACGCGCCAGCATCAGCCGCCGCGCCTCGCCACCGGACACGCCGCCGCCGATATCGCCCAAGGGCGTCGCCAAGCCTTCGGGCAGGGCGGCAATGATTTCCTCGGCATGGGCGGCCTTCAGCGCCGCGGAGAGATCGCCCGGACGGCCAAGCGTGATCGCCTCGGACAATGGCGCGGCGATGAATTGCGGTGCCTGTGGCAGCCAACCGAGCCCCGCGCGGATCGCATCGGCGCTGTCTTCGGCCAAAGCGGTCTCGCCCCAGCGGATTTCCCCGGCATCGGGGCGGATCAGCCCGGCCAGCGCCGCGATCAGCGTGGATTTGCCCGCGCCCGAGGGGCCGGAAATCGCGACAGCCTCGCCCGGCGCCACGTGTCCATCGGGCAGGGCAATCGGCGACGCTCCGGGGCCGGGGCGCAGCGCCAGACCGTGCCAGCTGAGCGCGGCAGGCGGCAGCGCCGTCGCAGCGGCGCCCGAGCCCATGATCTGACCTTCTTCCGACAGCATCGCCTTGGCGGCCTTGAGTTCGCCCGCAACGGCAAAGGCCGAGGCCCGGTCATGCCAGGCGGCGGCCAGATCGCGCATCGGCTGGAACATGTTCGGCGCCAGCATCAGAAGGAAAATCCCGCTCGCCGGATGCAGTTGCCCGCCCCACGAGCCCCAGGTGATCTCGCCCAGCAGATTGAAGCCGACGTAAACCGCGACCAGCGCGACGCCAAGCGCGGAAAAGAGTTCAAGCACGGTGGACGAGAGGAAGGCGACAGTCAGCACCTTCATCGTGCGGGCGCGCAGGATGTGAAAGACGATCGACAACTCGCGCCCGGCCCGGGCCTCGGCGCCCAGCAGCCGCAGATCGGCGCTCGCCGCGATCCGGTCGGCCAGCGTGCCGTTCAGCGTGCCCATATGCGCCATCTGCCGTTCCGAGGCTTGCTGCGCCGCCATCCCGATCAGCGCCATGAAGACCGGGATCAGCGGCCCGGCGATCATGAAGATCAGCGCGACGACCCAGCTGAGCGGCGCGACCAGCGCCAGAAACACGATCGGCACGATGCGCGAGCGCGTCATCGCCGGGGTGAAGCGCGAGACATAGGGGCCAAGCAGCGCCAGCTTCTCGCCCGCAAGGCTGGCGAGTTCGGCGGGGGCCATGCCGGTGGCCCGGGCATCAAGACGCGCGGCCTCGGTCAGCAGTTGCGCCCGCTCGCTGGCCACCAGCGTCGTCGCGGCGCGATTGGCGCGGGCCTGCGCGGCGGCATCAAGCGCGGCCCGCAGCAGCATCACGAAGACGAACCCGATTGCGGCCTGTGGCACCGACAGGCTGGCAGGCGGGGCCACCAGACCGCCAAGCGCGGTGGCGACCAGCGCGGCCTGTGCGGCCCAGAGCATCTCGGACAGGGCGGCCAGCATCCCGGCGGAGCGCAATTGCTTTGAGACCGGAGCGGTCAGACGGGCCAGTTCGGCCTTGGCTTCAGCGGGAGAAAGACAGGTGTCGGTCATCGAGCCTTCGATCTTGGGCCTTTGCACGGCGATGGGTCAGGATCGGCGACATGATTCCGCCCACCGTTGCCAGCCTTATCACCGCCGCCGCGCAATCGCCACCGCTTCGCGGTTGACCTTGCGGAGCCAAGCGGGCAAGGCAGACGCCGGAGGCGATGATGCGCGCGATCGATATCGGACATGTGACGCTGGAACGGGACGGGGCAATGGTCTTTCCCGATCTGACCCTGCAGCTGACCGAGCGGCGCATCGGGGTCGTTGGCCGCAACGGCGCGGGCAAATCCTCGCTGATCCGGCTGATCACCGGGCTTGTGGCGCCGCAGCGCGGGCGGGTCCGGGTGAACGGGGTCGAGGTCGCCAAGGATCGCACCGGGGCGCTGGCGACGGTCGGTCTGCTGTTTCAGAACCCCGATCACCAGATCATCTTTCCGGTGGTGCGCGACGAGATCGCTTTCGGTCTGGAACAGAAGGGCCTGAAGCGCGCCGAGGCCCTGCGCCGGGCCGAGGCCGTTCTGGCGGCGCAGGGGCGGTCGGACTGGGCGGATCGGCTCTGCCATACCCTGTCGCAGGGGCAGCGCCAGCTGGTCTGCCTGATGTCGATCCTCGCGATGGAGCCGGACTGGATCCTGTTCGACGAGCCGTTCAATTCGCTCGATCTGCCGACCGCGCTGGCGATCGAGGCGCGGATCGCGGCGCTGGCGCAGAATGTCGTGCTGGTGACGCATGATCCGGCGCGGCTGACCGGCTTTGACCGCATCCTGTGGCTGGAAGCGGGCCGGATCGAGGCCGATGGCCCGCCCGCCGAGGTTCTGCCGCGCTACATCGCGGCGATGGAGGCGCTGGCGCGCGACGCGGCATGCTGAGCCTTGCGCTGCCCTATCGCACCTGGGCGCATCGCCTGCCCGCGGCGCTGAAATTCGGTCTTCTGACGCTTGCGATGATCGGGCTGATGCAGATCGGCACTCTTGCGGGGCAGGGGGCGGCGGTGCTGATCGCATTGGCGCTGACCGCTAGTCTGGGGCGCCGCGCGGTGGCGCAAAGCCTTGTGACGCTGCGCCCGCTGGTCTGGATCGTGGCGGTGATCCTGATCTGGGACACGCTGCAGGGCGACTTTCGTCTGGGGGTTCTGTTCGGGCTGCGGGTCTTCGCGATGGTCGGGCTGGCCAATGTGGTGACCCTGACGACGCCCTTGCCCGAGATCGTCGCGCTGATCGAACGCCTTGCCCAACCGCTTGCGAAGTTTGGTATTTCCCCGCGTATCCCGGCGATTTCGGTGGCTCTGGCGATCCGGTTCGTGCCGGTCCTGCGTGCCCGCTACGACACCCTGACCGAGGCGTGGATGGCCCGGTCTGCCCGCAAACCCCGGACGAAACTCCTTGCGCCATTGACATTTTCGCTGCTTGACGATGCAGATCATATGGCCGATGCACTGCGCGCACGCGGTGGCTTGGCCCTGCCGCACAGGGGGAGAGACTGACTTGGAACGTAATGTGACCCTTATCGGGCTGTTCGCCGCGCTGATCGTGGCGCTGGGCTTCGTGCCTGCCATTCCGCTTGGCTTCGGCGTGCCGATCACGCTGCAATCGTTGGGCGTGATGCTGGCGGGCGCCGTCCTTGGCAGCTGGCGCGGGGCGCTGGCGGTGCTTCTGGTGCAGGCGCTGGTCGCGATCGGCCTGCCGGTTCTGGCGGGCGGCCGCGGTGGCCTTGGCATTTTCGTCGGCCCGACCGCGGGCTTCCTGATCGGCTGGCTTCCGGCCGCCTTCGTCACCGGCCTGATCGTCGAGCGCCTGCGCCGCGTTCCGGTCGCTTTCGCCGCCGGGATCGGCGCGACGCTCGGCGGCATCGTCGTGCTGTATGCGCTCGGCATCGTCGGCTTCTGGCTGGTGAAGAACGCGGGCCTGAAACCCGAAGACGCGCCGATGAGCCTCTCGGCCGCGACGCTGATTATGGCGCCCTTCATCCTGGGCGATCTGATCAAGGTGGTGGTGACCGGCCTTGTGGCGCGGACCATCGCGCAATACCGCCCCTCGGCGTTGCTCGCCCGCGCCTGAGCCTGCAAGACTTCGAAAAGCCCGAAGCGCGCCTGCGCTTCGGGCTTTTTCATGCCCCGATTTCAAGACATGCGCCCAAAGATGCGACACCCTGACGCTGCATTGCAGCGATGCGTCATGAAATCTTCGTGAAGTTGCAACGGAAGCGTTGCTCCCGGCTGTTGTTAGTCATGATGCATCGACAACGGGGTTTGATCATGCTCGACGCTTCCGCCACCCGTCCGCGCCGTCGCTACCGCAGCCTGTTCCTGTCTGACCTGCACCTAGGCGCAAGGGGGTGCCGCGCGGCGGAGATCCTCGATTTCCTGACCGGTGTCGACGCCGAGACGATCTATCTGGTCGGCGACATCCTGGATGTCTGGCACCCGGGCAAGCTGCACTGGGGCGCGGCGCAGGATGCGATCTGGAGCGATCTGAGCGCCCGCGCCCGGTCCGGCACCCGCGTCGTCTACCTGCCCGGCAATCACGACGCCCCCCTGCGCGAGATCGAGGGCGACCGTTACGAATGTTTCGAGCTGACCGACAGCCTGACCCACATTGCCGCTGACGGCACCCGCTACCTTGTCCTGCATGGCGATCAGGTCGATGCGCGGATCTTCCGCTTTCACTTCATGACCCGGATCGGCTCGCGACTGGATGCCGCACTGCGCTGCGTCGATCACGCGTTGCGCGGGCTGCGGCCCTCGGCCAAGCGGGGGATCTTCGAATGGGCGATCTGCGGCGTCAATGCCTTGATGATGGTCGGCAACGGCTTCGAGAAGCGTCTGGCGACGATGGCGATCACGACCGGGCACGAAGGGGTGATTTGCGGTCACTTCCACAAGGCGGCACTGCGGCAGAGCGGCCCGATCACCTATGCGAACTGCGGCGATTGGGTCGACAGCCGGACGGCGCTGGTTGAAACCTTCGACGGCGCTCTCCAACTTGTCGAATGGCGTGCCGAGGTGGAAGCCGTTCCGGCCCGCCAAGGTCTGATGGGGGAGGTCGAAGCATGATCGCCGAAACTCTGGCCGGGTTTGCCGGTCTGGCCGCTGCCCTGCATGTCTCGACCGCCGCGCTGACGGCTTGGCGCTATCGCGGCCCTGCGCCGGTGCTGCTGCCCGCCAATCCGCCGCTGGTGACGCTGTTGCGGCCGGTCTGCGGGCTCGACACCCATGACGCGGAAACGCTGCGCTCGTCCTTTGAACTCAGCTATCCGAACCTCGAAATCATCTTCTGTGCGGCACTGGAGGACGACCCGGCGGTGATGCTGCTGCGGGGTCTGATTGCCGAATACCCGCAGGCGCGGGCGCAACTGCTCATTGGCGAGGACCGGATCACCGGCAATCCGAAGCTCAACAATCTGGAAAAGGGTTGGAAGGCATCGAAGGGCGCGATCGTCGCGATGGCGGATTCGAACCTGCTGCTGCCGCGCGACTATATCGAGCAGATCCTCGCCACCTTCCGCCCCGATACCGGGCTCGTCACCTCGCCCCCGGTCGGCATCCGCGCCGAGGGGCTGTGGGCCGCGCTCGAATGCGCGTTTCTTGACGGTTTTCAGGATCGCTGGCAGCTGGCCTCCGACAGTCTGGGCAACGGCTTCGCGCAGGGCAAGACGCTGGCGTGGCGGCGTGAGGTGCTGGAGAACGCGGGCGGTCTGGTGGCGCTGGGCCGCGATCTGGCCGAAGACGTCGCCTCGACCAAGGCGGTGCGGGCGCAGGGGTTGAAGGTGCGGCTGACACGGCAGGCCTTTACCCAGCCGATCGGGCCGCGCGGCTTCACCTCGGTCTGGAAGCGGCAGTTGCGCTGGGCGCGGGTGCGCCGCGATGGCTTCCCGCTGCTCTTTGCCGCCGAAATCCTGCTCGGGCCGTTCGTGCCGCTCTTGGCGCTGATCCCGATGCTTGGCCTTTGGACGGCGGCTCTGGCGCTGCCCTTCTTTGCGCTCTGGTATGGGGTCGAAGTGGCGATGAACCGTGTCGCGGGCTGGCCTGCGCGGCGGATCGACATTGCCGCGATGGTGCTGCGCGATCTGCTGCTGGCGCCGCTCTGGGTCGCCACCTGGCGCGCGCGCGGGTTCGAATGGCGCGGCAATGCGCTGGCGCCGACGCAAGAGGCGAAGGCGTAAGTCATGGGCGTGTCCTGCATCATCCCGGCCTATAACGAGGCCCCGCGCATCGCCGCGGTGCTGCAAACCGTGATCGGCCACCCGCTGATCGACGAGGTGATCGTGGTCGATGACGGATCGGGCGACGGCACCGCCGAGGTGGCGGCGCTGGTGCCCGGTCTCCGGCTGATCCGGCAAAGCCCGAACCGGGGCAAAAGCTGGGCGGTCTCGGTCGGCATCGAGGCCGCGCGTCACGAGCTGATCCTGCTTCTCGACAGCGACCTGCTCGGCCTTGCGCCCGAGGCGATCTCGGACCTGATCGAGCCGGTCCTGTCCGGTCGGGCGGATGTGGCGATCTCGCTGCGGGGCAATGCGCCTTGGCCGTGGCGGCTGATCGGGCTTGACTACATCTCGGGCGAGCGGGTGCTGCGCCGCGGGCTGATCGGTCAGCCGCAAGCGCTGCGGGCGCTGCCGCGCTTCGGGCTGGAAATGCACCTCAACCGCCGCCTGATCGCGGCCCGGGCGCGGATTGCGATCGTGCGCTGGCCCGAGGTGGCAAGCCCGTGGAAAGGCACGAAACGCGGCCGTCTGGCTGGCGTTCTGGCCGATCTGCGGATGCTCGCTGACATGTTCCGCACCGTTCCCTTGCACCAGGCGGTCGGGCAGATCGTGGCGATGCGCGGGCTTGCGGCCTAGTCGCGATCCGGCACGTCGGGCAGCGAGGCGAATTCGACCAGAAACTTTGCCGAGAGCGGCAGGCTGGCGGCGCCAAGCGACCGCGCTTGCGGCCCCGCCGTGCCCGCCATGATCCGCGGCCGCGCCATCCCCGAAAGGTCTATGTGATCCAGCTCGGTCTCGATCGCCGCGATCAGCCGCGTGCGCAGCCGGTCCGGAAGCCAGCCGTCGATCACCATCGCCTGCAGATCGCACAGCGCCCCGGCCGAGGCCGCGACATGGGCCAGCCCCTTTGCCGCCTCTGCCAGCCACGGCGCAACGATATCCTCGTCCAATTCCCAATCTGGCGCGGATTCCCACAGGAAGGCGCCGCTTTGACCGCGCAGCACCAGCGCCCGTTCCAGTGCTGAAAGCGAGGCCACCTCGACCAGCTGCCGCGAGCCGCCGCGCCCGTCCGGCACCGGCGTCGAGGCGAGCGCCCCGGCATTGCCGCTGTGACCGGCAAACATCGAGCCTCCGAGGACCAGCCCGCCGCCGACGAAGAAGCCTAGGAAGGCATAGACGAAGTCCTTCGGCAAGCTGCCCTTGCCGAAGACCAGCTCGGCATTGCAGGCGGCCGAGGCGTCGTTTTCCAAGAGCACCGGCCAGGGCATCTCGGGCGCGAGTTCGGCGCGGATATCGCGGTGGCGCCAGTCGTCCATCGCATCCGCCGCAAGACCAAGCGACACCGCCCAATCCCAGAGCTGGAACGGCAGGCCAATGCCAAGCCCTTGAATCCGGGCTAACAATTCTTCGGGCAGGGGGGCGGTCAGCTCTGCGACCGAGCGGCGGGCGAAGTCCAGCACGCCATCGGGGCTGGGAAAGTCGTGCCGCATCACCCGGGCGCCGCGGACCTGACCGATGAAATCGATCAGCACCATCTCGGTCCGGCGCCGCCCGACCTTGAGGCCCAGAAACAGCGCCCCCTCGGGCGCAAGCGACATCGGCACCGTCGGTTGGCCCACCTTGCCGCGCACCGGGGCCTGACGGCTCAGCAGTCCGGCTGCCTCAAGCCCGCGCATGATCACCGAAACGGTCTGCGCCGACAGCCCGGTCAATCGCGCAATTTCGGATTTCGCCAAGGCCCCGTGGCGGCGGATCAGCGACAGAACCAGCCGCTCGTTGCGGGCGCGCATCGCGGAATGGTCGGTGCCGATCTTGGCGCCCGCGCCGTCCGTCTCTTCCTTGACCATCCGTTGCACGAGCGCCCCCCACTTCGTTTGAGAATGACGTGGAGGAAGGCGTGGGTCAAGGAATAAATAAACAATGATGATTTAACGCGAGATCTTCATGCAAAACCCGCGCCCGAAGGCGCGGGATACGGAGGTTTGGGAGGAGTTCGGGTCAGGCCTTCGGCCCGGCTTCGAACGCGTCTTCGAAGGTGCGCAGCCCGGTCGTCGGTGCCTGCACCAGCACGGCCATGTTGCCCGGCTTGTGCTGGTTGCGAAGCATTTTCGTATGCGCCTTCGGGATCTCGGCCCAGGGGAAGACCTCGGACATGCAGGGGTCAAGACGACGTTCCAGCATCAGCCGGTTTGCCGACGCCGCCTGCTTCAGGTGCGCGAAGTGCGAGCCTTGCAGACGCTTCTGGTGCATCCACATGTAGCGCACGTCAAAGGTGCAGTTGAAGCCCGAGGTGCCGGCGCAGATCACGACCATGCCGCCCTTCTTGCACACGAGCGAGCTGACCGGGAAGGTCGCTTCGCCGGGATGCTCGAACACCATGTCGACGTTCACGCCCTTGCCGGTGATATCCCAGATCGCCTTGCCGAACTTGCGCGCTTCCTTCAGCCAGACGTTGTATTCCTCGGAGTTGACTTTGGGCAGCTGGCCCCAGCACTTGAAGTCCTTGCGGTTGATCACGCCCTTGGCGCCCAGACCCATGACGAAATCGCGCTTGTCTTCATCCGAGATCACGCCGATGGCGTTACCGCCCGCCGCATTGATCAGCTGGATGGCGAAGCTGCCAAGCCCGCCCGAGGCGCCCCAGACGAGCACGTTCTGCCCGGGTTGCAGGTCATGCGGCGGGTGGCCGAAGAGCATCCGGTAGGCGGTGGCGAGCGTCAGGGTGTAGCAGGCCGACTCTTCCCAGGTCAGGTGCTGGGGACGCCGCATCAGCTGCTGCGCCTGCACACGGGTGAACTGCGCGAAGCTGCCGTCGTTCGTCTCGTAACCCCAGATCCGCTGGCTGGGCGAGAACATCGGGTCGCCGCCGTTGCATTCCTCGTCGTCGCCGTCGTCCTGGTTGCAGTGGATCACCACCTCGTCGCCGACCTTCCAGCCCTTGACCTTGGAACCGACCTTCCAGACGATCCCCGAGGCGTCGGAGCCTGCGATGTGATAGGGCTGCTTGTGACCGTCAAACGGCGAGACCGGCACGCCAAGGCCCGCCCAGACGCCGTTGTAGTTCACGCCCGCGGCCATCACCAGAACCAGCACTTCATGGCTGTCGATCTCCCAGGTCGGCACGACCTCGACCTGGAACGACTGCTCGGGCTCGCCGTGACGCTCGCGGCGGATCGCCCAGGCGTACATGTTCTTCGGCACATAACCGAGCGGCGGCATCTCGCCGATTTCGTAAAGGTCTTTCTCGGGCGCCTCATAGGGCGCGATGCCGGTGTTCTGATCGAGGGCCATCAGCGTCTCCTGTTCTCGCCGCGTTGCAGAATCGACGCGAGCTTCGAGGAGTGAAATAAACTTTGCAAAGCAACAATGCAATGAGTGACGTTAGGTTTTTGTAATTTTATGACCCTGCAGTTGCAGCATTTCTGAAACAGCAAGCCGCGCCCGGGGGCGCGGCTTGCCAGAATCGTCCCTGAGGTCAGTTGTAGGTAAAAGTCCCGACCTCGCAGACGTTGACGTTCTGGCGCACCAGCTCGTCGCCGTCCTCGAAAACCGCCTTGAAGTCGAATTTGCAGTAACCGGATTGATCGTTGAAGTTGATGTCCACCGACGATCCAGAGGGCAGAACATCATTGCCCAGAATGTCTTCTTCCCAGTTGTCCGTGCCCGTGTTGGAGCCGTAGAACTTCACCATCGTGTATCCCGTGTTGTTCACGATGGTCACATGACGATTGAGCGCCCAAACCGGCGAGGCAATCGAACCCAGCGTGGCGACCACGGCCAGCGCGGCAACAATCCTTCTCTGCGACATGTCCTTCCCCCAATGTGCATGGCCTTGGGGCCATAGTCCGAAAGATGACAGAAACGTGATCGACAGCAAGTCTCGTCTTGAAAGGATTTGAAGATTTTCGGGACTTCGCGTCTCGCCGCGCTGCGGCGAATTGACAGCGACACATTGTTTCGCCTATCAGGTCGATCAAAGCAACTTTCTTGCGAAACCAGAATCGATGCCGGAGGCCGCCATGACCGAGACGACCAAGCCCGCCAAGGATCACCCCTGGCTCTTCCGCACCTATGCCGGTCACTCGACGGCCGCGAAGTCGAATGCGCTTTACCGGACCAACCTGGCCAAGGGTCAGACGGGTCTCTCGGTCGCCTTCGATCTGCCGACGCAGACGGGCTATGACAGCGATCACGTTCTGGCGCGCGGCGAGGTGGGCAAGGTCGGCGTGCCGGTCTGCCATCTGGGCGACATGCGGGCGCTGTTCGACCAGATCCCGCTCGAGCAGATGAACACCTCGATGACGATCAACGCGCCCGCGCCGTGGCTGTTGTCGCTTTATATCGCCGTGGCCGAGGAGCAGGGCGCCGATATCTCGAAGCTGCAGGGCACGGTGCAGAACGATCTGGTGAAGGAATACCTGTCGCGCGGCACCTATATCTGCCCGCCGAAACCGTCGCTGACGATGATCACCGATGTGGCGGCCTATACGGCAAGCCACCTGCCAAAATGGAACCCGATGAACGTCTGTTCCTACCACCTGCAGGAGGCGGGGGCGACGCCGGAGCAGGAGCTGGCCTTTGCGCTGGCCACCGGCATTGCGGTGCTTGATGACCTCAAGGGCAAGGTTCCGGCGGCGGACTTCCCGGCGATGGTGGGGCGGATCTCGTTCTTCGTGAATGCGGGGATCCGCTTCGTCACCGAGATGTGCAAGATGCGCGCCTTTACCGAGCTCTGGGATGAAATCTGCCGCGAGCGCTTCGGGATCGCCGAGGAAAAATACCGTCGTTTCCGCTATGGCGTGCAGGTGAACAGCCTTGGCCTGACCGAGCAGCAGCCGGAAAACAACGTCTACCGGATCCTGATCGAGATGCTGGCGGTGACGCTGTCTAAAAACGCCCGCGCCCGCGCCGTGCAGCTGCCCGCCTGGAACGAGGCGCTCGGCCTGCCGCGGCCCTGGGATCAGCAATGGTCGCTGCGCATGCAGCAGATCATGGCCTATGAGACCGACCTCTTGGAATATGGCGATCTGTTCGATGGCAACCCGGTGGTGACGGCGAAGGTCGAAACCCTGAAGGCGGGTGCGCGGCAGGAGCTGGAAACGCTCGATGCGATGGGCGGCGCAATCGCCGCGATCGATTACATGAAGGCGCGTCTGGTCGAAAGCAACGCCGCCCGCGTCGGCAATATCGAAACCGGCAATACCACGATCGTCGGTGTGAACCGCTGGACCGAGGGCGAGCCTTCGCCGCTTGTCGGTTCGGATGGTGGCATCATGGTCGTTGATCCGGCGGTGGAACAGGATCAGATCGCCCGGTTGCAGGCTTGGCGGACCTCGCGCGATGCGGCCGCTGTCGCGGCGGCGCTGGAGCAGCTGCGCGCCGATGCGGCGGCGGGCAAGAACATCATGCCGGCCTCGATCGCGGCGGCGAAAGCGGGCGCGACGACCGGCGAATGGGCCGGCGTGATGCGGGCGGTGCATGGCGAATATCGTGGGCCGACCGGCGTTTCGCGCAGCCCGTCGAACCGGACCGAGGGGCTGGATGAGATCCGCGCCGCGGTCGATGCGGTCAGCTCGCAGCTCGGGCGGCGCTTGAAGTTCCTGGTCGGCAAGCCGGGGCTTGACGGGCATAGCAACGGCGCCGAGCAGATCGCTTTCCGTGCCCGCGATTGCGGCATGGACATCACCTATGACGGGATCCGCCTGACGCCCGAGCAGATCGTGGCGCAGGCGGTGGCCGAGGGCGCGCATGTGATCGGCCTGTCGATCCTGTCGGGCTCGCACCTGCCGCTGATGGAAGAGGTGATGGACCGGATGCGCGCGGCGGGGCTGGGCCATGTGCCGGTCTGCGTCGGCGGCATCATCCCCGACGAGGATGCGGCGAAGCTGAAGGCGATGGGCGTTGCCCGGGTCTACACGCCGAAGGATTTCGAGCTGAACCGGATCATGATGGATATCGTCACGCTCGCGACGCCGGAGACAGTCGCGGCCTGACCGTGGCGGCGGGGGGGGTTCACCCCCCCCCCCGCACCCCCATGGCGTATTTGCCCCAAGAAGAAGCCAAACCCCTTTATCTTGCCCCAAATATCCCCGCCGGAGGCTCCCCCCCCGCGGGTGATTTCGCGCCTTTCGAAAGCCGGGCGTGCCGTGTAGGGTCGCAGCCATGAACCTTCCTGCCGCTGTCACCTTTTCCGAAGATCAGGCCGAAGCCTGGGATGCCGTCGCTTCTGCTCTGGAGCGTGCGGGCGTCGATCTTGTCGATGGCACGCTGATGCCCGAGGGCGGCGAGCCCTCGGTTCTGGCGGTGATCGGCAAGGCGGGCTCGGGCAAGACGCTGCTTCTGGCGCAGCTTTACAAGGGGCTTGAGGCCGCCGGGGTCGAGGTGGTTTCGGGCGATTGGGAAGGCAAGCGGCGCAAGGACCGGCGCACGCTGGCGATCCTCGCGCCGACAAACAAGGCGGCCTCGGTGCTGCGCTCGCGCGGCGTGCCCGCGACGACGATCCACCGCATCCTTTACACCCCCGTCTATCACCCGGAATACGAGCGCATTGCGGAATGGCTGGCGGGGCAGGGCGAGCGGCCCAATCTGGACCTGTTGCGCATCGAGGGGCTGACGGACCTGTCGCTCGATCGGGCCAAGGCGTTTTACGAAACGAACAAGTCGATCCCGGGCGCCTTGGCCGCGGCGGGGCTGCGCGGGTCGGATTTCATCTCGGGCTGGAAACGGCGCGAAGACCCGCTGGATATCGGCTTTGTCGATGAAGCCTCGATGCTGGATGAACGCCAGTTCGACGATCTGAAAGAGATCTTCCCGACGCTGGTGCTGTTTGGCGATCCGGCGCAGCTGGCGCCTGTGAACCAATCCGGCCATATGAGTTTCGAACGGCTGCCCGAGGCCGCGGTGCATTCCCTGCACCGCATCCACCGGCAGGCCGATGACAACCCGATCCTTGATCTGGCCCATGCTTTGGCCGATGAAAGCCTTGATTTCTACACCTTCGAGCGGATGGTGGCGCAGGCCGCCAAGCGCGATCCGCGGGTGGTCTGGGCCGAGCGGGTGGAAAGCGATCTGATGGCGCGGTCCCCCGTTCTGGTCTGGCGCAACGCGACCCGCATCCGGCTCATTCAGGCGTTCCGCAATGCGCACGGTGCCCCTGCCGATGCGCTCTTGCCCGGGGAGCCCCTGATCTGCGACGGCATCGAATTGCCGCTCAAGCATCGCAAGAAGCGCATCGATCTGGAGGCGCGCGGGCTGATCAAGGGGGCGCAGGTGATCTACCTTGGCCCCGGCCGCAAGCCCGGCTTTTCGCGGCTGCATGTGATCGGCGCCGAGGATCCGCGGCTCTCCGCCGCCTCGATCGTCAAGATCGAGATGCCGGACGAGGAAGAGCCCTTCATCCCCTTTGCCGCGCGGATGGGGGCGACTTTCCTGCATGGGGCGGCGGTGACGATCCACAAGGCGCAGGGCAGCCAATGGCCCGATGTGCAGGTCTTTGCCCCCGATATCTATGCCGCCTTCCGCACCGGGCGCTCCGAGGCGGGGATTCCCTTGTGGAAGCGGCTCGCCTATGTCGCGATCACCCGGGCCGAGCATCGGCTGCTTTGGGTGACGAAAGCGATGCTGGCGCGGCCTTCGGGGCCTTTGGGCATCGACGATCTGCCCAGTTCCGCCGCCGCGCTGACGCTTGAACGCGAAGAAGAGTGAGGCTTTTCCTTTCCCGCGTCCGCGCCTAATCTGCCGCCAACCCGAACTCTGCCCCACCCCGAGGAGGCCCGCGATGCGTTGCGTTTTCGTCCAGTTCCGTTGCCAGCCCGGCAAGACCTATGCCGTCGCCGATGCCATCTACGAGCGCGAGGTGGTGAGCGAGCTTTATTCGACCTCGGGCGAATATGACCTGATCGCCAAGGTCTACATCCCCGAGGAGGCCGATGTCGGCCATTGGCTGAACGAAAACCTGTTCGGCATCGAGGGGATCGCCCGCACGCTGACGACGATGACCTTCCGGGCGTTCTGAGATCAGGAGTTCCGGATCATCCGGAACGCCGCCGCCGCGGCCCAACCGGCAAAGATCGCCAGCGACAGCGACATCAGCCCGTAGATCAGCGGCTGTTCGCGCGAGAGCACATAGGTGAAGCGCTCGAGCCCGATCCGTTGCACCTTGATCGGCGCATAGGTCTGATCGATCACCTTGCCCTCGCGCAGCAGATACATGCGCGCGGTGTATTCGCCCTCGATCAGATTGGCGGGCAGGTCGAAATCGGCGCGAAAGAGTGTGTCGGCCGCCAGCGTCACCGCGCGCTCAGACACCGAATAGGCCCCCGAGGCGTCGCGCAGGCGCAAAAGTGCCTCGGCAAAGGGGCGGCCATCGCTGCGGCCCAAGGGACCGGCATAGGCCTCGACCGCGACGGGGACCGAGATGTGTTCCTTGGCATCCGTCTCGGGCGAGAGGATGCGGTCGAGCGGGGCCGACGAGGCGACGGCATAGAAGCTCGGCACCGAGCTGATCACCATCTTGTCGCTGTTCACCCAGATCCCCATCTCGCGCGTCTTGCGCCGCACGGTGACCTTTTGCGATGGGCCTTCGAGGGTGACGATGACGCCCAGCTGCCCCTCGGGCTCGGGGGCGTCGCGTTTCACCGCGCCGAAGATCAGCACCGATGAGCCGTCGAACGCGGCGGTGATGCCGATGTTGTCGGCGCTGATGCCCGCGACGACGCGTTCGGCCTGCGCGGGCAGGGTCATCAGGACCAGCAGGAGCAGCGCGCGCAGGATCATCGGGCACGTCCCGTTTGCAGGCTGTAGATCTCGGACGGGGGCAGGACCAGATCAAGGCCCAGTTTCAGCGCCACGGCCAGCACCAGCAGCGCCAGCAGGATGCGCAGCTGTTCGGCCTTCAGCTGGGCGCCAAGGCGGGTGCCGATCTGCGCCCCCACCACGCCGCCGACGATCAGCAAAAGCGCCAGGATCACGTCGACCGACTGGTTGGTGATCGCGTGCATCAGCGTGGTGAAGGCCGAAACGATCAGGATCTGAAACAGCGAGGTGCCGATCACCACCTTGGTCGGCATGCCGAGCAGGTAGATCATCGCCGGCACCATGATGAAGCCGCCACCGACGCCCATCACCGCGGCCAGCACGCCGACCGTCATGCCGACCAGAAACGGTGGGATCACCGAGATATACAGGCCCGAGGTCCGAAAGCGCATCTTGAAGGGCAGCCGATGCACCAGCTTGCGGCTTTGATCGCGAGGCCGCACCGCGCCGGGGCGATTGGCGCGGCGCAGGGCGCGGATCGATTCCTGCAGCATCATCGCGCCGATCCCGCCCAGAAAGACGACATAGGCCAGCTGCACCGCCAGATCGACCTGACCAAGCCGGGTCAGCCAGTTGAAGAGCACGATACCAAGGCCCGAACCGAGGATGCCGCCCACCTGCAGCACGACCCCCATTGGAACGTCGACCGCCTTGCGCCGGAATTGCGCCAGCACGCCCGAGACCGAGGAAGCCACGACCTGATTGGCGCCCGTCGCCACCGCCACGGTGGGCGGAATGCCGATGAAGAACAAAAGCGGCGTGATGATGAAACCACCGCCCACGCCAAAAAGGCCTGAAAGCAGCCCGACAAGGCCGCCCAGACCCAGCAAGAGGAAGATGTTGACCGATACCTCGGCGATGGGGAGGTAGATCTGCATGGTCGTCCGAACGGCTTGGTTGCCCCACCATGCCCCGTGCGGCAAAGCGTAGCAAGAGGGGCTTACCGTAACGTTATCGAGACCGCAGGAACCGCCTCAGGATGCGGTCGAATTTCGCCGCGCCAAGCGGGCCAATCGCCTTGGTGTGGTCGTGGCTGATCGCCTCGGAGGAAAGCCCCGCGCCCATGTTGGTGACAACCGAAACCGCCGCCACGCGCAGGCCAAGGAAGCGGGCCAGGATCACCTCGGGCACGGTCGACATGCCGACCGCATCGGCGCCGAACACCTTGGCGGCGCGGATTTCCGCAGGGGTTTCGAACGAGGGGCCCGAGAACCAGCAATAGACGCCTTCGGGCAGCGCGATCCCCTCGGCTTTCGCGGCGGCTTGCAGGGCGGCGCGCATCTGCGGATCGTAAGCCTCGGTCATCGGCACGAAGCGGGCGTCGTTCGGCTCGCCAATGAGCGGGTTCACCCCGGCGAAGTTGATGTGATCGGACAGCGCCATCAGATCGCCCGGGCCGATGTCGTCGCGAAGCGATCCGGCGGCATTGGTCAGGAGAAGCTCTGAGCAGCCCAGATCGCGGAGGATCTCAAGCGGCAGCCGCATCTCGGCCGGGTTGCCGTGTTCGTAATAATGCACCCGCCCGCCGAAAACCGCGACCCGCACCCCCTCCAGCTGGCCGATCACCAGCTTCGGATTGTGCCCGGACACGCCCGCCTGCGGAAAGCCCGGCAGATCGGCATAATCGATGAAGATGCCCTCGATCTCCTCGGCGATATGGCCAAGGCCCGAGCCAAGGATCAGCCCGATCGCGGGCGGCTCCGCCCCGGCGCGGGACCGGATCAGATCGGCAAGTTCAGCGCTCTTTGACATAGGGTTGGCCTCCGGCACGGGGGGGGATGGCGCGGCCGACGAAGCCCGCCAGCACGATCACGGTCAGGATATAGGGCAGCGCATCGAGGAACGAGACCGGGATGGTCAGGCTGCCCGGCGACATCGCGGCAATCACGTCGGGACGCAGGGCGAGCGCCTGCAGGAAGCCAAAGAGCATCGTGGCCCAAAGCGCCTGCCACGGCCGCCATTTCGCAAAGATCAGCGCGGCGAGCGCGATGTAGCCTCGGCCCGCGGTCATCTCGCGGCCAAAGCCCGCCTGCAGCGAGGTCGCCATATAGGCCCCGGCAATGCCGCACAGCACGCCCGTCAGCGCAAGGGCAGTATAGCGCAGCCGGATCACCGAAACGCCCGCGGTGTCGACCGATTCCGGGTTCTCGCCCACCGCGCGCAGGCGCAGCCCGAAGCGGGTGCGGTACAAAAGCCACCAGGTCGCGGGCACGATGGCGAGCGCCAGATAGACGAGCAGCGATTGCCCCGAGATCACCTTGGCATAGAAGGGGCCGATCAGCGGCACCCCTGACAGCGCCTCGGCAAAGGGCAGGGTGATCGCCTGAAACCGAGCCTCGCCCATCAGCGGCGGCGTGCGGCCACCCTGTCCGAAAGCCGTCTGCGCGATCAGGATCGTTGCCCCCGAGGCGACGAAGTTCAGCGCCACCCCGGAAATCAGCTGATTGCCGCGGAAGGTGATCGAGGCCAGCCCGTGGATCGCCGCGAACAGCAGCGAGGCGGTGATGCCCGCCGCAAGCCCGATCCAGGCCGAGCCGGTCAGCGCCGCCACCGCGCCCGAGGCCATCGCGGCCATCAGCATCTTGCCCTCGAGCCCGATGTCGAAGATGCCCGCGCGTTCGGAATAAAGCCCGGCAATGCAGGCCAGAAGCAGCGGCGTGCCAAGGCGCAGCGTCGAGCCGAGGATCTCGATCAGCGTCGTGTAATCCATCACGCCGCCCCCCCGATGCGGTTCATCGGCGCCGCGCGAAAGAGCGGCACCAGCATCATCCGCACCATCGTATCAAGCGCCCCGGTGAACAGGATCACAAGGCCCTGCAAAAGCGTGCGCAGCTCGATCGGGATCGTGGTCCAAAGCCCCATCTCGGCCCCGCCTTGATAAAGGAAACCAAAGAGCAGCGCAGCCAGGAAGACGCCAAGCGGATGGTTGCGCCCCATCAGTGCGACCGCGATGCCGATGAAACCGGCCCCTTCGGAGGCGTTCTGCAAGAGCCGCTCGGACTCGCCCATGACGTTGTTCACCGCCATCAGCCCGGCCAGCGCACCCGAAATCAGCATCGAGACGACGATGACCTTGGTGGGCGAAATGCCGGCATAGACGGCCGCGGTTTCGGATTTGCCAAAGGCGCGGATTTCATAGCCGAGCCGGGTGCGCCACAGCAGCACCCAGACCGCGAAACAGGCCGCAATGGCCAGAAAGAACGAGACGTTCACTGGCACCTGTTTCGAAAAGACCAGCGACAGGCCCGGGATTTCGCCAAAGCTCGGCAGATGCGCCGAGGCCGGGAAATGTGCCGTCGCCGGGTCCATCTGGCCCACGGGGCGCAGCACCTCGACCAGCAGATAGACGATCAGCGCGGCGGCGATGTAGTTGAACATGATCGTGGTGATGACGATGTGACTGCCGCGTTTTGCCTGCAGCCACGCCGGGATCGCCGCCCAGGCCGCGCCGAAAGCCGCCGCGCCAAGGCTGGCGGCGAGCAGCGCCACCGACCAGTGCGGCCAGTCAAAGGCCAGAAGCACCAGCGCGACGCCAAGGCCGCCGAGCTGCGCCTGTCCCTCGCCGCCGATGTTGAACTGGCTGGCGTGATAGGCGACCGTGACCGCAAGCCCGGTGAAGATGAAGGAGGTGGTGTAGTAAAGCGTGTAGCCCCAGCCATAGGCCGAGCCGAGCGCGCCCTTGACCATCACCGAGACCGCCTCGATCGGGTCGCCGCCGATGCCCAGCACCACAAGCGCGGAAATCAGCGCTGCCAGCAAAAGCGAAATCAAGGGCACCAGAACCAGATCGGCCCAAGCCGGAAGTTTCTCCATCACGCGGCCCCCGCGGTCTTGGCGACACCGGCCATGAGCAGGCCCAGCTCGCGTTCGTTCGTCTCGGCGGGCAGGCGCTCGCCCATGATCTGGCCGTCGAACATCACCGCGATGCGGTCCGACAGCGACAGGATTTCGTCCAGTTCGACCGAGACCAGCAGCACCGCCGCCCCCGCGTCGCGCAGATCGACGATGCGGCGGTGGATGAATTCGATGGCGCCAATGTCGACGCCGCGCGTCGGCTGACCGACGAGCAGCAGCACCGGATTGCGTTCGATCTCGCGCGCCAGAACGATCTTCTGCTGATTGCCGCCCGAGAAGCTTTTCGCGGGCAAGGACGGGGCCGGCGGACGCACGTCGAAGCGGTCCATCTTGCCCTCGGTGTCGCGCAGGATGGCGTCATTGTCCATGAAGAGCGCATTCGCCTGATATTCGGGCGCCGAGTGGTAGCCAAAGGCGATGTTTTCCCAGGCCGCGAAATCAAGGATCAGACCGAGGTGGTGGCGATCTTCCGGCACATGGGAAATGCCGATCTGCCGCCGGGTCTGGCCGGTCGCGCCCTTGCCCGCGGCGGGGACGGGCGCCCCCTCAACCGCGATCGTGCCGCTGACATTGCCCTTGGCGAAGCCGCCCAGAACCTGCAACAGCTCCGACTGGCCATTGCCCGCGACGCCCGCGATGCCGAGGATCTCGCCCGCGCGGATCGTCAGGCTGATGCCCTTGAGCCGCTCGACGCCAAGCGCATCGGTGACGCGCAGATCGCTGACGCGCAGCACCTCGCGCCCCGGATTGGCCGGGCCCTTCGGCACATGCAGCAGCACCTTGCGGCCCACCATCAGCTCGGCCAGCTGTTCGGGGCTGGTTTCGGCGGTCGTGACCGTCGCCACCATCTCGCCGCGGCGCATCACCGAAACCTCATCGGTGATCTCCATGATCTCGCGCAGCTTGTGGGTGATCAGGAGGATCGTCTTGCCTTGCGCCTTCAGCCCGCGCAGGATGCGAAACAGATGGTCGGCCTCGTCCGGGGTCAGAACCCCGGTCGGCTCGTCCAGAATGAGAATGTCGGCGTGGCGATAAAGCGCCTTCAGGATCTCGACGCGCTGCTGATGGCCCACGGAAAGCTCTTCGACAAGCGCGTCCGGATCGACGTCAAGCTCATAGTCCCGCGCCAGATCTGCCAGCGTTTTCCGCGCCTTGGCGAGCGAGGGGCGAAGCAGCGCCCCGTCTTCGGCGCCCAGGATCACGTTTTCCAGAACCGAGAAATTCGGCACCAGCTTGAAGTGCTGGAACACCATCCCGATGCCCGCGCGGATCGCGGCCTGACTGTCATGGATCACGGTGGGGCGGCCGTCGATCAGGATTTCCCCGGCGTCGGCGCGGTAGAAGCCATACAGGATCGACATCAGCGTGGACTTGCCCGCGCCGTTTTCGCCGACGATGCCGTGGATCGTGCCCGGCCTGACACGGATCGAAATGTCCTTGTTCGCCTGCACCGCGCCGAAGGATTTCGAAATCCCCCGCAGCTCGATCGCAGGCGGTCTTGCGGCTGGGGCGGCAGTTGCCTGCCGCCCCGTCTCGGTTCCCGATGCCATCAGTTCACCGGGCAGGTGTTGTCCGTCATGTAGTCGTGCACCTGAATCTCGCCCGACTTGATCTTCTCGGCGGCGGCATCGACCGCGGCCTTCATCTCCGGCGTCACCAGCTTGGCGTTGTTTTCATCCATCGCATAGCCGATGCCTTCGTCCTTCAGACCGGCGACGACAGTGCCCGTCTTCATCGCGGCGCCTTCCTTGAAGGCGTCATAGATCGTGACATCGACGCGCTTGACCATCGAGGTCAGGATCTTGCCCGGATGCAGGTAGTTCTGGTTGCTGTCGACGCCGATGCCGAGGATGTTCTCGTCCGCGGCGGTCTGCAGGATGCCAAGCCCGGTCGAGCCCGCGGCGGCAAAGACGACGTCCGCGCCCTGCGCGATCTGCGCCTTGGTCAGTTCCGAGCCCTTCACCGGGTCGTTCCACGCGGCCGGGGTGGTGCCGGTCATGTTGTAGACGACCTTGATATCGGGTTTGGCCGCTTTCGCGCCCTGCGCATAGCCGCATTCGAACTTGCGGATCAGCGGAATGTCCATGCCGCCGACGAAGCCCACGGTGCCGGTCTTCGAGGCCATCGCCGCCATCATGCCGACCAGATACGAGCCCTGTTCTTCCTGGAACACGACCGAGCGCACGTTCGGCTGATCGACGACCGCATCGACGATGACGAATTTGGTGTTCGGATAATCCGGGGCGACGGTGTTCAGCACGTCGCCAAAGGCGAAGCCGGTCATCGCGATCGGGTTTGCGCCCGCTTCGGCGAAGCGGCGCAGCGCCTGTTCACGCTGGGCTTCCGACTGCATTTCCAGTTCCTTGAATGTCGCGCCGGTCTCGGCCGCCCATTTCTGCGCGCCGTTGAAGGCAGCTTCGTTGAAGGATTTGTCGAACTTGCCGCCAAGGTCGAAGATCAGCGCCGGACCGGCCGCGGCGGTGGCATCGGCCGCGGTGGCCGGAGCCGGTTCGGCGGCGGGGGTGGGTTGCGGGGCGGAAGACGCTCCGGGCTTGAGGACGAGGACATACCCACCGACCGCAGCCACCGCGAGAAAGGCGACGGTTCCCAGCAAAACGTTCTTCATGACATCTCTCCTGTCGACTATGGCCGCAGGTTCTGGCGGCCTCTGTCCGATTTCGGTCCGCCCGGCGAGGACGGGCAACCCGAGGCCGATAGGGCCAGAACCGGGGCAGGGGGTCAAGGGGGACTTCGCGGCACGAAGCGCGTGGGGGGCTCAGGGGTGCGACAGGTCGCAGGCCATGACGAGCGCGTCTTCCGCCGTGCCGTCCGGGGCGTGGTAATAGGCGCGGCGCCGCCCGGTCTCGTGCCAGCCCGCCTTCCGGTAAAGCGCCTGCGCCGGGGCGTTCGTGGCGGCGACCTCAAGGAAGGCACAGCTGGCGCCGCGGGCCTGTGCGGCGGCGGCAAAACCGGACAGAAGCCTTGCGCCGATGCCCTGCCGTCGCGCGGCAGGATCGACGGCGACGGTCAGAAGTTCGGCCTCGTCCGCGATGACCCGACCAAGCAGGAACCCCGCCGGTTCGGTCAACAGAAAACAGAAGGGCGAGCCCAGAAAATCGGCAAACTCCGCCGCTGACCACGGCCGGGGCGTGGTGAAGCAGCGGGCATGCAGATCGGCAAGGGCGTCCGGGGTCATCAGTCGAGAATCACTGGTGGCGGGTCGGAGGGCGGCGCGGCATCGGCGCCGCGCAGGTAAAGCGGGGCAGGCCGGGGTTGCGCGGTGCCGAGCTTCGTTGCCGCCACCAGCGCCACCGCCTCGGCCAGCGGATGGCGGGGGGGAAGCGATGCCGAGCGCGGCAGGGCAAGGCCGATCACCGGAACCCCGGCCAGCGTTTCGGCCAGAGCGACGGCGGGGGTCAGGCTCGGGGCCTCGGCGCCCGTCGCGGTGAAGAGCTGCGCATAGGTCTCGTCGCGGCGGGCATCCAGCGCCACCGCCACCGGGCGGGGGGTGTCATGGGCCAGCGCCTCGAAGATCGAAATGCCGATCGCCGGGATCTGCAGCCCCAGCGCCAGACCGCGGGCGGCGGCCACCGAAATCCGCACGCCGGTGAAATTTCCGGGGCCAGTGCCAACGCCAAGGGCATCAAGATCTTTCCAGCCAAGGCCCGCCTCTGCAAGCAGGTCTTCCAGCAGCGGCATCAGCCGTTCGGCCTGCCCCTTGGCCATGTCTTCGACGCGGGACGTCAGAACCGTGTCGCCCCGAACCAAAGCGGCCGCGCAATGCGCGGCCGACGTGTCAAAGCCCAGAACCAGCGGCTCACTGCGCAACGGCGCGGACCTCGCTGACTTCCGGGATGTAGTGGCGCAGCAGGTTCTCGATCCCCATCTTCAGCGTGTAGGTCGAGGAGGGGCAGCCCGCGCAGGCGCCCTGCATGTGCAGGTAAACCACGCCGCGTTCGAACCCGTGGAAGGTGATGTCGCCGCCGTCACGGGCCACCGCGGGCCGCACGCGGGTATCCAGCAGTTCCTTGATCTGCGTGATGATCGCGCCGTCTTCGCCATCCTCGGCGCCGCCCTCGGTGTGACCGCCCGCGGCCGCGCCCATAAGAACCGGCTGGCCCGACTGGTAATGCTCCATGATCGCGCCCATGATCGCGGGGCGGGCATGGGCCCATTCGGTGGCCTCGTCTTTGGTCACGGTGACGAAATCCGAGCCCAGAAACACCGCCTTGACGCCTGCAACGCGGAAGATCCGGCCCGCGAGCGGCGAGACCTGCGCGGCCTCCGAACTGGTGAAATCGGCGACGCCCTCGGGCATCACGTCAAGGCCCGGCAGGAATTTCAGCGTTGCGGGGTTCGGGGTGGTCTCGGTCTGGATGAACATCGGGCGCCTCCTTGGCTTGCGGCAGATATGCGCCCTGCAAGCAAAATAATCAAGATTAGCGGCGGATCAGAAAATCCTCGGCGCAATCTCGGAGGGATCGGCGATATCCGGGCGCCAGAAGGCCTCGGCCTCGGGGCCGATCTGCGCCAGCGCCCGGACCAGCGCCGCGTGATCGACATAGCGCCACAGCGCGAAGGCGGTGGCTTCGATCGCATTATCGGGGGTCAGGTTGTGATGCGGTCGCAGTGCCTGTGCGATCCGGGTCATCTCGGCGCGCGATCCGAACGGGCGCGGCGCGACACCGATATCCCAGCCCGAAACGAACAGCGCCCGCAAGACCGAGGGCAGGCAATCGGCGAAGGCCAGCGCCTGCCGCGGGGTCAGACAGGCGCGAAAGGCCCGCAGAACCCCCTCGACGGCGGTGAAGGTGGAATTGTCCGACACCAGCCCCATACGCTCTTTCGCATCGGCCAGAAATGCCTGAAATTCCTTCTGCGCGTGTCGGTAGGTCCAAGGCATCGGCATGTCAAGTGATCGATTCCAGCCGCTCCTTGGACATGTCGCCCGGAACGATGGTGAGCGGCACCGGCAGATTGCCCGAGCTGCGCGAAAGCTGCGTCACCAGCGGCCCCGGCCCGGATTTTTCGGTGCCCGCGCCCAGAACCAGCACGCCGATTTCCGGGTCTTCGCGCACCAGACCCATGATCTCGGTCACCGGATCGCCTTCGCGGATCACCAGCTCGGGGTTCACCCCCTGCTTGTCGCGCATCCATTTCGCGAAGACCTCGAAATGCGCGGTGATCGTCTCGCGGGCTTCGGCCCGCATGATCTCGGCGACGCCGATCCAGTGCTGGTATTCGTCGGGCGGGATCACCGACAGAATGGTGACACCCCCGCCCGTATGCGCCGCCCGCATCGCGGCATAACGCATCGCATTCAGACATTCGCGGGTCTGGTCGAGCACCACGAGAAACTTGCGCATCCTGTCCTCCGGATTGCAGTCATCATGGACCGGAACTTGACCTTTTGGCAATCGTTTCAGAGCGGCGCGGACAGCGCCCAGTCCATGTAGATCTCGCGGATGCGTTTCGTCATCGGGCCGTGGGCATAGGTCACCTCATCGAAGCCCGTCACCGGCGTCACCTTGCCGAAGTTGCCCGAGAGGAACACCTCGTCCGCCGCCCGCACGTCGTCGAGCGTCAGCACGGTCTCGCGCACCTCGACGCCCGCGGCGCGCAGGTTCGCCATGTGGCGCGCCCGGGTGATGCCCGCAAGGAAGGTGCCATTCGCAACCGGCGTCAGCACGACGCCATCCTTGACGATGAAGACGTTCGCCGTCGCCGATTCCGCGACATTGCCCATTGCGTCCTGCACCAGCGCATTGCCGAAGCCCTTGCGCTTGGCCTCGACCAGCATCCGGGCGTTGTTCGGATAAAGGCAGCCCGCCTTGGCGTTGCAGACGTTGTCGGCCAGCACCGGGCGGCGGAATTGCGTCGTCGTCAGCGTCGTCGCCTTGTCGGCGGGCGGCATCGCCACCTCTTCCAGACAGAGCGCGAAGCCCGTCGCCCCCTCTTTCGGCGCGACGCCCAGTTCCGAACCGTCCAGTGCCCAATACATCGGCCGGATATAGACCGCCGCGCCCTTGGCATATTTGCGCAGGCCTTCGCGGGCGATCTCGACCATCTCGGCCGGATCGATGGTCGGCGTGATCATCAGCGCCGCGGCGGAGCGGTTCACCCGGGCGCAATGCAGGTCAAGATCGGGCACAAGCCCGTCGAACAGCCGCGCGCCGTCGAAGACCGACGAGCCCTGCCAGATGCCGTGATCGGCCGCGCGCATGACGGCGACGTCGCCCTCGTGCCAGCGTCCTTCGAACCAGGTGCGGATGTTCGTTCCGAATGCCATGACGGTCTCCTTTGTCGGGCGCGACCCTAGCCACAGCCGCGCCCAAAGGTCCAGAGACGGGATTGTATCGGGGACAGCGGATCAGTTCGTGATCGCGTCCGCCGTCCGCGCCAGACCCAGCGTCGAACCGAACAGGCCAAGGATGGTCCGGGTGTTGACCAGCGAGCTTTCGGTGGCGAGCACGAGATCGTTCGGCTGCACCTCGAAGTTCTGCGCCGAGAACAGACCTTCCGAGGTCGTCAGATCCATCGAGAACACCACGCGGGCATTCTGGGGCCCCTGCGTCGCGTCGCTGCTCACAGCACTGGCGGGGTATTCGCGCAGGATCAGCACACCTTTGGGATTGGCCCTTGCGTCGCTGATGCCGCCCGCCAGCGTCACGGCTTCCAGCGCGTTCACATGATCTTTCGGGAAGGGAATGATCTTTTCCACCCCCGAGGCGCCAAGCGCGAGGAAACTGCGATCATCCTTGAGCACCATCAGCTTGTCGCCCGGCCGCAGCCCGGCATCCAGTGCCGGATCGTCCAGCACGCGCTGCAGCGAGGTCTCGTAGACCTTGCCGCCCCGGTAAAGCCGCAGTTGCGGGTTCTCGATCGCGGCGTGTGCCCCGCCCGCCTCTGAAATCGCGCCCAGAACGGTCAGCGAGCGGTCCACCAGCGGGATCGTGCCCGGATTGGAAACGCCGCCGATCAGCGAGACGGTATTGCCCTTGCCCGGGGTGGCGGCCAGCTGCACCTGCGCTTCGGGGATCAGGGCTTCAACGGATTGCTGCACCTTTTCGCGTGCGGCTTCGACGCTGAGACCCGACACTTTCACCGCGCCGACATAGGGCACGAAAATCTGGCCATTGTTCGCCACGGTGGTGGGGGCGATCTGCGTTGCCGGGGCGCCCTCGCTGGTCAGAAGCTTGTTCTGCCCACCTTCCCAGATTGACAGCGAAACGGTGTCGCCCGCGGCCAGAACCTGACCCGAGGCGCCGTTGCCGCCCTTGATCCAGGAGCGCTTCGCGGCACCGCTCTTGCCCGCAGGCCAGTTCGGCAGCTCGGACAGCAGCTTTGAATCCACGGGGTAATGCGCGAAATTGGGGGTCTTGTCGTTGGCATTGCTGAGGATTTCGCTTTGCATGGCGGCCCCGCGTGGCAGCGTGCATCCCGAAAGGGCCGCAGTCAGCAGCACGGCGACGACGAGTCCCGGTTTCGACAGCATTCACGTTCCCCCGTTCCAGCGTCCCGCATCGGGTGCTAAGGCTCTTTTGACCAACGATTCACCCCACCTGCGGCAGCCAAGTCTATGCGTTCATTCCCGTCAAACCTCAAGCCGGAGTTTCCGCGCCTGCTCGTTCTGGGCGGATCCGGGCGGCTGGGGGGGCATTTGCGCAACGCCTGGCAGCGGGCGGGGGCGCTGCGCGTGGTATGGCAGGCGCGCAGGCCCGATGATTTTGCCGCTTTTGGCGGGCCGACGACGGTTTTCGATCCGCTTGCCGCGCCCGAGGCCCTGCGTCAGGCGATGGCCGCCACCGATGCGGTGCTGATGCTGGCGGGCCCGACGCAGGGCCCGGCCGAGGCGCTGTCGGTGCATCGCAGTCTTGCCGCTCTGGTGCTGGATCTTGCCGGGGGGCGGCCGGTGTTTCTGGCCTCTTCGGCGGCGGTTTATGGCGCTCCGACCCAACCCCTCTGCCGCGAGGAAGACGCGTTGGCGCCTCTGTCGGACTATGGTCGCGCCAAGGTCGCGATGGAGGCCGTGGCGGCCGGACGCCCCGAAGCCGTCGTGCTGCGGATCGGCAACGTCGCGGGGGCGGATGCGTTGTTGGGGCAACCCGCCCCGCCCGGCGGGCGCAGGTTGCATGTCTTTCCCGACGGATTTGCGCCGCGGCGCAGCTATATCGGGCCGCAGGCCCTTGGGCGGGCGCTGTCGCGGCTCGTGCGGCTGTCGCTTGGCGGCGCTGCGCTGCCCGGGGTGATCAATCTGGCGCTTCCGGGGGCTGTCGGGATGGATGCGCTTTTGCGCGCGGCGGGGGAGGGCTGGCAGGCCGACCCCGCACCGCCCGAGGCGATCGCAACAGTCGAACTGTCGGTGGAGCGGGCGCTTTCGCTTGGGCTTGTGCCCGATCTGCCGGTGACGGCGGCGTCCCTGCTGGCTGATCTGCGATATGAGGACGGGCGGGCATGAGCGGGACGAAGCGGCTTTTCGATCTTTGTTTTGCGCTGCTGATCCTGCCGTTGATCGCGCTGATCGGGGCGGTTGTGCTGCTGGCGCTCGCGCTGACGCAAGGGCGGCCGTTCTTTTATGCTGCCGAGCGGATGAAATCTCCGACGCAGGCTTTCCGGTTGTGGAAGTTTCGCACCATGACCGTGGTCGCGACCGACGCCGGAGTGTCCGGGGCCGACAAGGCGGCGCGGATCACCCCGGTCGGTCGGGTGCTGCGTCGCTTCCGGCTCGATGAGCTGCCGCAACTGTGGAACATCCTGCGCGGCGACATCAGCTTCGTCGGGCCGCGTCCGCCGCTGCGCGAATATGTCGAGCGTTTCCCCGAAATCTACGGCGAGGTGCTGAAATCCCGTCCCGGCGTGACCGGCCTCGCCTCGATCCACTATCATCGTCACGAGGAATGGCTGCTGGCGCGATCCCGCTGCGCTGCGGAAACCGACCGGATCTACTGCCGCCTGTGCATCCCGGCAAAGGCTCGGCTTGATCTGATCTATGCGCGCCATGCCTCGGTTTGCTTCGATTTGCAGCTGATTGGGCGCACAATCGCACGGATGATAAGCTGATTGCCGCCGATTGCGCGGCCTTTTTGCAATGGTTCCAGGCAATAGGTGCGGTTTTGACGCACATGCCGTTGACCGAAGCGGGGCGCTCGGTATTCTGCACACGCATAGCATGTGGAGGCGGGGCGCAGGAGTGCTCTTCAAATCGATCATCTCGCTCAGCCGGAGGCAAAAGTCCTCGATCCTCCTTGCGGTCGATGTTCTTCTGGTTCCGCTGAGTTTCTGCCTTGCGCTGCTTTTGCTGAGCGAAGGCAGTGGTACGCTATCGCTGATCCGTTCACATGT
Organism: Rhodobacter capsulatus; assembly: GCF_052363175.1. Classification (GTDB taxonomy): domain Bacteria; phylum Pseudomonadota; class Alphaproteobacteria; order Rhodobacterales; family Rhodobacteraceae; genus Rhodobacter; species Rhodobacter capsulatus_D. The sequence goes on along the minus strand of NZ_CP198946.1, from coordinate 3,403,560 downwards.
GCTGGAACTGCCCCTGCTGATTGTCGAAGCCGGGATGCTCAGCCAAGTGCTGGGCCTGTCTCGGATCAAGCTGCGCGAGTATCAGGGCGAGGCGGTGATGCGTTCGGCCGTGCTGGCGGCCTCTATGACGATCACCTCGGCGCTGCAATCCAGATTTGCGGAGGTGGCCCAGGCGCCCGGTCTGCATGTGGTGTTCGGGCTGCTTTACTTTACCGCTTTCTTCTTCAGCCGCGTCGGGCTGACGCGGATCCTGACCGCGATCTACCGCAATTCCCGCACTCTCTCGCGCGTGGCGATCTATGGCGCCGGCCGTACCGGCATGGCGCTGGCCCGGGAGTTGCGCAACAGCGACGATTTCGTCGTCTGTGCATTTCTGGACGACAACGCGACGCTGGCGGGCATGACGATGAACGGCGTGCCGATCCATTCCGGCGTTCATGCCGCCCGGGTGATCGAGCAATACAAGATCAATCGCGTGATCATTGCGATGCCTTCGGTGTCGACCGACAAGCAGACCTTCATCTCGAAGCGGCTGGAAAACCTTGGGCTGCAGGTGCACAGCCTGCCTGCCTTCACCCAGATCCACGGCGGCAAGGAATTGCTCGATCTGCTGCGTCCGGTCGGAACCGCGGCGCTTTTGTGCCGTGACCCGCTCAGTCACGAGCTGACCGCGGGGCGCAACGCCTATCGGGACGCCAATGTGCTGATTTCTGGCGCGGGCGGCTCGATCGGTCTTGAGCTTTGCCGTCAGGTCGTCTCCTGCCGTCCGAAGAGACTGGTGCTCTACGAACTTTCGGAACTCGCGCTTTACAATGCCGAGGCGGAAATGCGGGTGCTGACGGAAGCCACCGGCGTCGAGATCGTCCCGGTGCTTGGCTCGGTCGCGGATCGGGTGCAGGTGATGCAGGTCCTCGACGAACATGACATCGAGATCGTCCTGCATGCCGCCGCCTACAAACATGTGCCGCTGGTCGAGATGAACGCCCGGGCTGGCATGGCGAACAATGTGCTGGGCACGGCGATTCTGGCGCGGGCGGCCCGCGAGGCGCAGGTCAAGCGCTTCGTTCTGGTGTCGACCGACAAGGCGGTGCGTCCGGGCAACCTGATGGGCGCCTCGAAGCGGTTGGCCGAACTGATCGTGCAGGATCTTGCCGCGCGTCCGGGCAATACCGTGTTCTCGATCGTGCGCTTCGGCAATGTGCTGGGCTCGTCCGGCTCGGTCGTGCCGCTGTTTCAGGAACAGATTGCCCGCGGCGGTCCGGTCACCCTGACCGACAAGCGGGTGACACGCTATTTCATGACGATTCAGGAAGCCTCGCGGCTGGTGCTGCTGGCGGGCTCCTTTGCCGAGGGCGGCGAGGTCTTCGTGCTCGACATGGGCAAGCCGGTGAAGATCATCGAACTGGCGCGGCGGCTGATCGAAAGCTCGGGCTTTACCGTGCGCGATGCGCATAATCCCGATGGCGATATCGAGATCGTCACCACCGGGCTGCGCCCGGGCGAAAAGCTGCATGAAGAGCTGATGGTGCGCAAGGGCGCGCAGACCACCGCGCATCCGAAGATCATCTCGGTGCGCGAGGATCATCTGTCGGAACTGGCGACGGCCGCGGCCTTGCGCGATCTGCGCGAGGCGATCGATCGTGGCTCGGATGTCGATGTGATTTCGGTGGTGGCCCGAGCCGTTCCCGAATATGCGCCGCAAAGCCTGCCAGCCTCGTCGCTGCAATGTCAGGTCGTAAAAGCGCAACGCACCGAGCGGACGGCGGAACTCCCCGCGGGGTAATTTATGCGAACGGATCTTCCGGGTAGCCGACGCCGCACAGGTAAAGCCCCTGCGGCGGGCAGACCGGACCGCAAGCCGCCCGGTCGCGCGCGGCCAGCGCCTGTCGCACCTCTTCGGGTGTCCATGCTCCTGCCCCCACCCGCTCCAGCGTGCCGACGATCGAGCGCACCTGATTGTGCAGGAAGCTGCGCGCGCGCAGATGAAAACGGATTTCGCGCCCGTTCGGCAAGGTGATCTCCTCGATGCGGATTTCATCGAGCGTTTTCACCGGCGATTTCGCCTGGCACATCGTGGCGCGGAAGGTGGTGAAATCATGCAGCCCGATCAGATGCGCGGCGGCTTCGCGCATCGCGTCCACATCCAGCGGATTCTGCACATGCCAGACCTTGCCGCGCTCGTGCACCATCGGCGCGCGGCGGGTGATCAGCCGAAACAGATAGCGCCGCTCGATCGCGGAAAACCGCGCGTGGAAGTCGTCGCTCACGCGGGCACAGGCGACGATCGCCACCGGCTGCGGCCGCAGATGATGGTTCAGCGCCTCGGAGAGCCTAAACGGGTCCCAGTCCTTCGCCAGATCGGCATGGGCCACCTGCGCGGTCGCATGCACCCCCGCATCGGTCCGCCCGGCGGCGGCGATCGTGTGCTCCCCGGGTTCGAGCCGGGCCAGCGCCGCCTCCACCGCGCCTTGCACCGAGGGAGCCACGGCCTGCCTTTGCCATCCGGCAAAGGGGCCGCCATCATATTCGATCCTGAAGGCAAATCTGGGCATGTTCCGGCGATAGCGCGGCCGCGGGTTTTGCGCAATGGCCCCGGGGGTGCGCTGCTTTCCCCTCTGTGAATCGGTTGGGGCAATGCCTATCTTCGCCTCAATCAGAATGACCGGGAAAGGCAGCGCAGTGGGCATCACCGACCTTGCCGAGGACATCGGCCGCAGCATCGAGGGGCTCAGCTCCTCGGTTTCAGAAGCCCTGTTCGAGCCGGTGATCCGGCTGGGCGTCACCGGGCTCTCGCGGGCGGGCAAGACCGTTTTCATCACCTCGCTGGTGGCAAACCTGCTCGATCGCGGCCGGATGCCCGCGCTGACCGGGGCAGGGCGCATCCGCGCCGCCTATCTGAAGCCCCAGCCCGACGACACCGTGCCGCGGTTCGATTATGAAAGCCATCTCGCCAGCATGACCGGCCCGACCCCGAGCTGGCCCGAGGGCACGCGGGCGGTTTCGGAACTGAGGCTCAGCTTCCGGCTGCAGCCCTCGGGGATGCTGGGCGCGCTTTACAAGCCGCGCACCGTGCATCTCGATATCGTCGATTACCCCGGCGAATGGCTGCTTGACCTTGGCCTGATCGAGAAAAGCTTCGAGGACTGGTCGGCGGGTGTGCTCGACCGTCTGCCCGGCCGCCCGGGGGCGGATGCCTTCCTGCAAACGCTGGACGAGATCGACCTTTATGCCCGCTTCAGCGAGACCGCAGCAAAGGCTTTGGCGGAATCCTTCACCGACCATCTGATCGCCTCGCGCGAGGCGGGCTTTTCCGATTGCTCGCCCGGGCGGTTCCTGTTGCCCGGCGAAATGGCGGGCTCGCCCGTTTTGACCTTCGCGCCGATCCCGCCCGCCACCTATCCGCGCGACTCGCTCGGACGCGAGATGGAACGCCGCTTTGACGCCTACAAGCGCGAGGTGGTGAAGCCCTTCTTTCGCGATCATTTCGCCCGCATCGACCGGCAGGTGGTGCTGGTCGATGTGCTGGGCGCCATTCACGCCGGGCCTGCCGCCTTGGAGGATCTGCGCCAATCGATGGCGGCGATCCTCTCGGCCTTCCGCCCCGGTGTGCCCGGGTTCCTGCTGACGCTTCTCGGCGCGAAACGGGTGGAACGCATCCTTTTTGCCGCGACCAAGGCCGACCATCTGCATCACATCCAGCACGCCAAATTGACCGCGATCACCGAGGCTTTGCTGCGCGAAGCCAAGGACCGCGCCAGTTTCGCGGGCGCCGAGACCGAGGCGATGTCGCTGGCCAGCTTGCGCACGACGACCGAGGACATCATTCCCCATTCCGGCGAAGACCTTCCTGCGGTGCGGGGGCGTCTGGCCGATGGCCGCTCGGTCGCGCTTTACCCGGGGGAATTGCCGACCGATCCGGCCGAGTTGCTCACCCCCGCGCGCGACGGCGCCGAGGATTGGCTTGATGCCGATTTCGGGCTGATGAATTTCGCCCCCGCGCCCGGTGTGCTGCGCCCGGGCGAGGGCCCGCCGCATATCCGCATCGACCGCGCCGCCGAATTCCTGATCGGGGACAAGCTGTGAAACGACCTGTCATTCTGGAACTGGACGCCCCGCCCGCCTCGCCCGCCGAGGCGCCGCCGGTGATCGACCAACCCACCTTCGACGCGCCCCCGCAAGGCCGCGCCATGCAGATCGCGGCGAAACTCGCCGCAAGACCGCGGTCCCGGCTGACGCGGTTCTTCTGGCAGGCGACGGGGGCGCTGGTCAGCTTCCTGATCACCGTCGCCTTGTGGAATTTCGTCACTGGGCTTTTCGCCGCCAATCCGATCCTTGGCTGGGTGGCGACGGGGCTGTTGATTCTGTTCCTGATCGCCTGCGTGCTGGTCGTTTTGCGCGAACTGACCGCCTATGCGAAGCTCGGCCGGCTCGACAAGCTGCATCAGGAAGTGATCGAGGCGGGCAACCGCGATGATCTGCGCGCCGCGCGCAAGGCGGTTGATCGGATGGCGAAGCTCTATTCCGCGCGACCCGAGATGAAATGGTCGCTTGCGCGCCTGCGCGAGCGCGCGCCCGAGCAGCTTGACACCCAGACCCTGTTGCGGCTGACCGAGACCGAGCTGATGGCGCCGCTTGATGCCGCCGCGCGTCTGGAAATTGAGGCGGCCTCCCGCACGGTGGCGACGGTGACCGCGCTGGTGCCGCTGGCGCTGGCCGATGTGGCCACGGCGCTGATCGCCAACCTGCGGATGATCCGCGGCGTTGCCGAGGTTTACGGCGGCCGCGCGGGCAGCCTTGGTGCCCTGCGACTGGCCCGCACGGTGATGACGCATGTGATCGCGACGGGCGCGGTCTCGGCGGGCGATGACCTGATCGAGACGATGACCGGGGGGCATCTCGCCGCGAAAATCTCGCGCCGCTTCGGCGAAGGCGTGATCAACGGCGCGCTGACCGCCCGCGTCGGCATCGCCGCGATGGAGGTCTGTCGGCCCATGCCCTTCACCGCGCTCGCTCGCCCGAAAGTCACGCAACTGACCGGCGGCGCGCTGAAAGGCGTCTTCACCAAATCGAAAGACGAAGACTGACCCTGCCGCTTTTTCTTGGCCCAAATACGCCCTTTCCCCGCTGGGGCAGGGGCGGCTCAGCGCAGATTGGGCACCGCATCCGGCGGGCGGCCCACATCCTCGACCCCCATCCGCAGCCCCTTGCCGATCCGATGCGCCAAGGCCGACCAGCCCGCCGCCGCCACCGGGTCAAGCGTGTCATGAAGAACCGCATCAAAGGTGGCGAGCCAGAGCGGAAAATGCCCGCCCTCCACATCGCCCGCGCGGCGGTGCGAGATCATCGGGCTGCCCTCGTAGCCCTGCATGTGCAGGATCGAGCCCTTCCAGAACCGGGCGATCTTCGCCTCGTGATGCGCCCAGTCTTTCACATGCGCGGCGAAGATCGGCGCAAGTTCGGGATGGGCGCGGACGCGGGCATAGAATTCAGCCACGACGGCCTCGATCTGGGCCTCGGTGACGGGGAAACGGGGGGGCAGGGCGGTGGACATGGGTCAAGGATACACCGCTCGGGCGGCGCGTCCAGTCAACCCGCGTCGAAAAGGTCGTTCTGGACCGGAACTTGCGTTTGCGGCGCCTCCAGCCCCAGATGCCGCCAGGCCCGGTGCCCCAGCATCCGCCCGCGCGGGGTGCGCTGGATCAGACCCTGTTGCAGAAGGTAAGGCTCAATCACCTCTTCGAGCGCATCGCGGCTCTCGGAAAGCGCCGCCGAGAGCGTTTCCACTCCCACCGGACCGCCACCGTAATGTTCGGCCATCAACATCATGTAGCGCCGGTCGGCGCCATCGAGCCCCAGATGATCGACGCCGAGCCGGGTCAGCGCATTGTCGGCAAGCTTGCGGGTTAGCCGCCCGTCGCCCTCGACCAGCGCGAAATCGACGACGCGGCGCAGAAGCCGTCCGGCAATCCGCGGCGTGCCGCGGGCGCGCTTGGCGATCTCGCGCGTGCCGTCGGGATCGGCGGGAATGCCCAGAAGCCGGGCGCCGCGGGACACGATCAGGTCGAGCTCGTCTTCGGTGTAGAATTGCAGCCGGGTCGGGATGCCGAAACGGTCGCGCAGGGGGGTGGTGAGCAGGCCGAGGCGTGTGGTGGCGCCGACAAGGGTGAAGGGCTGCAACTCGATCCGCACGGTGCGCGCGGCCGGGCCTTCGCCGATCACCAGATCCAGCTCGAAATCCTCCATCGCCGGGTAGAGCACTTCCTCGACCGCCGGGTTCATCCGGTGGATCTCGTCGATGAAAAGCACGTCGCGGTTTTCAAGGTTGGTCAGGATCGCGGCCAGATCCCCCGCCCGCGCCAGAACCGGGCCGGAGGTCATCTTGAAATTCACGCCCAATTCGCGGGCCATGATCTGTGCGAGCGTAGTCTTGCCCAGGCCGGGCGGGCCGTGAAACAGCGTGTGATCCATCGCCTGACCGCGCATCTTCGCGCTTTCGATGAAGACGCGCAGGTTCGCCCGCGCCTCGGCCTGACCGATGAATTCCTCCAGCACCTGCGGGCGCAGGGCGCGGTCGGCGTCCTCGGGCAGGCGGTCGGGGCGGAGGGTCGGATCGGGTTCGGTCATGCTTGGCTTTCAGCGTCGGAGCGGGGCTCTGCCCCGCACCCCGGGATATTTAAGGCAAGATAAAAAGGCTAGTCCTTTGGGGCGAGGAGGCGCAGGGCGGCGCGGATCAGCTTGGCGGTATCGGTGGCCTCGGGGTTTTCGCTGGCCTTGGCGACGGCGGTGGCGGCGTCCGAGGGGGAATAGCCGAGGTTGGTCAGCGCGCTCAGCGCCTCGGCGGTGAAGTTTACTTGCCGGGTCGCGGCGGGCGCGGGGCGTTTCACGGGTTTCGGCGCCGCCTCGATCACCTCGTCCGAGGGCGCTGTGTCGACGGTCAGCGTCCCGCCCATCGCCATCACGGTCGGCGCCTTGTCCTTGAGTTCCATCACCACCCGCTGCGCCAGCTTCGGTCCGACCCCGGGGGCGGCCTTGATCGCATTCCAGTCGCCAAGCGCCAGCGCGCGGGAAACGCCATCGGGGCCAAGCGTGCCGAGGATAGCGAGCGCAGCCTTCGCGCCGATCCCCTGCACCGAGGTGAGCAGCCGGTGCCATTCCTTTTCGATCAGCGTCGGGAAGCCGAAAAGCTGCAGCAGGTCCTCGCGCACCAGAAGCTCGGTGTAAAGCGCGCAGGCCTCGCCCACCGGGGGCAGGTTGGCGGCGGTGCGGGAGGAGACATGGACGATGTAGCCGACGCCGCGCACGTCGATCAGCACATGATCCATGGCGCGGTGCAAGATCACCCCGGCGATACGTCCGATCATGCGCCTGTCCTCCGGATCCGGGCCTGGCCCGCGGTGATGTCCAGCGCGCCGCGGCCCAGCATCGCCGCCGAGGCCCGGCGGGCGGATTGCAGGTGATGCGCGTGGCAGATCGCGACAGCGAGCGCATCCGCCGCATCGGGCCCGTCAAAGGTGACGCCCGGCAGCTGGTGGCGCACCATGTGCTGCACCTGCCCCTTGTCGGCATGACCGACGCCGACGACCGCCTTTTTCACCGCATTGGGCGCATATTCCCCGATCTCGAGCCCGGCCTGCGCCGGCACCAGAAGCGCGATGCCGCGCGCCTGACCGAGTTTCAGCGTCGCCACCGCGTCCTTGTTGACGAAGGTCTGCTCGACCGCAGCCGCCTCGGGCTGATGCGTTGCGATCACCTCGGTCAGGCCTGCGTGCAGCACGACAAGGCGCTTTGCCAGATCGTCGCCTGCCGAGTGGATGATTCCATTCGCGATGTGGCGCAAACGGGACCCGTCGACCTCGATCACCCCCCAACCGAGGTTGCGTAACCCCGGATCGATCCCGATCACCCGCATGTGACTGCCCTTTTTGCCTGTGGCATTTTCTCCGCATTTAGCACAAAAGAAGAACATCGGAAAGCGCAAAGCGTTACAGTCCTGTAACTGCCCGATGTCGAAACGGCCGTGAAGCGGCGCAAAGCGACACTTCGCAGCCGAATGCGTCACCAGAATGCCGGAGCCGGGCGGCAAAATGCCGAAGCCGCTCACGACGCCGTCAGCAGCTGAAAAAGCCATGCAGAAACTGCATGGCGGGGCTGATCGTGCCGCGCTTGTTTTCGCAATCTGCCTTGATTAACTGCCCAATCAACGGCGAAACGCCCAGCAAAACAGCAGAAAATAAAGGAACCGCATCATGTCCGCCCTCGACACCCTCTCCCTCTCCGCCCGCCATGGCCGGGCCGGGATGTTTGCACGCCTGATCGACGCGATGACGCTGTGGAATGACGCCCGGCTGACGCGCCGGGCGCTTGCGCGGCTGAGCGACCGGGAACTCAATGACATCGGCCTGACCCGCGCCGATATCGACTGCATCGGCCGCTGAGCCCGCAGGGAGCTGAAACAACAAGGCCGCGCAGGGCACTGCGCGGCCTTTTATTGTCTGAAATGTGGTTCTTGAAAAAGCTGTAGCGAAATTTGCCGGTCTAAAGGCTCAGTAAAGAATGGCGTGCAGTTGCGTTGCGATGAATTGGGTTGGTGCGTCGGCGCGCAGCACCCAGGCGCCGATCTTTTCCGCGGCCGTGCCTGCGGCGAGAGCGTCGACGCGATGTGCGTAGGTTTCGGGGCCGATCTGCGCGAGGATCGCGCCCTTGAACAGAAGCATCCCCAGAAAGACCATCGCCACAGCGCGCCACGGGAAGCGGCGGCGCTCTTTCGGGCGATGGCTGTCGAAATAGGCGCGGCCAAGCGCCCCGGTCGCTTCGAAAGCGCCGCCAGCGGCATGAATCCGGTCAATCCGCGCCAAGCGGCGTTCAAAGTCAGAATGAACCGAATTACGCATGACAGGCTCCACATCGAAAACCGGTCGCGGGCCAAAATGCCTAACGACTGATTAACGACTATGCCCGAGTTTCCGTGATCCGGCGAGAAAGCTTTCCAGTGATCAGTTCTTTGAGAGAACCAATGTCGTCCAGTCGCCGTAATTGTTTCGCGAGACGAGACTGAAATCCTGGGCTTCATAGGCCGCGATCACTTCGTCGCCCTGCTCGATCAGGATTCCGGACAAGATAACAAGGCCCGATTCGGCGCAAAGCCGCCCCATGTCGGGGGCGAGCGTGATCAGCGGCCCTTTCAGAATATTGGCGAAAATAAGGTCAAAGGGCGCGGCGGCTTGCAGGTCGGGATGGGCGAACCCCGCCGCCTGCAGGCAGATCACCCGGCCCGCCAGATCGTTGCCGGTGACATTGGCGGCGGCGGTTTCAACCGCGACCGGGTCGATATCGGAGGCCAGCACCGTTTCGGGCCAGAGCTTCGCGGCGGCCATCGCCAGCACGGCGGTGCCGCAGCCGATGTCGACGGTCTTGTGCGGATGGAAGCCTTCGCCCGCCAGACGGTCAAGCGCGGTCAGGCAGCCGAGCGTCGTGCCGTGATGACCGGTGCCGAAGGCCATCGCCGCGTCGATCACCAGCGGGATCGCGCCTTCGGGCACCTTGTCGGCGTCATGGCTGCCATGCACGAAGAAGCGCCCTGCGACCACCGGGGCCAGTTCGCGTTTTACATGCGCCACCCAGTCGGTTTCCGGCAGTTCCGAGACGACGAAGCCGGTGGCGCCATAGGCTGCCGCCAGCAGGTCGAGCACGATGTCATTCGGGCGGTCGAGGAAATAGGCGCCGACCTCGAAATTGCCCGAGCCGTCCTCGATCTCGAAGACGCCGACGCCATAGGGGCCGGGGTCCAGGTCTTCGAGCCGCTCGGCCAGATCATCGGCAAGGTCGCGGTCGGACAGAACGGCGAAGGCGGTGAAGGTGGTCATGGCGGGCTCCGTTGGTTTCGCCCCCAATGGCGCGAAAGGGGCGGGGGGTCAATCGAAACAAGGCTAAAGGAAGCTCTGCGGGTCGATGTCGATGGCAAGGCGCACCGAATTGGGCTGTTTCACCCCGCGCAGCCACGCCTTGATCGCCTGTTGCAGCGGCGCGGTCTTGTCGGCCCGGATCAAGAGGCGCACCCGGTGCCGCCCGCGGACCCGCGCGATGGGGGCAGGGGCGGGGCCGAAAAGCTGCGCGCCGATCCGGCGCAGCGGGCCGTCATGCTGGGCGAGGTCATTGCCATAGGCAAAGAGCGGCTCGATCTCGGCGCCCGACAGGATGATCCCCGCCATCCGGCCGAAGGGCGGCACGCCCGCCACCTTGCGCCCCTCGGCCTCGGCCTTCCAGAAGGCTTCCTCGTCGCCGCCCAGAATTGCGCGGATCACCGGATGCTCGGGCTGATAGGTCTGCAAAAGCGCCACCCCGGGCTTTTCCGCGCGCCCGGCGCGGCCCGCCACCTGCCGCATCAGCTGAAAGGTGCGCTCCGCCGCGCGCAGGTCCGAGCCTTGCAGGCCAAGGTCCGCATCGATCACCCCAACCAAGGTGAGCAGCGGAAAGTTGTGCCCCTTGGCGACGATCTGCGTGCCGATGATGATATCGGCACCGCCTTTGGCGATGCTCTCGACCGCCTCTTTCAGTGCGCGGGCCGAACCGAAGAGGTCCGAGGACAGCACCGCCACCCGCGCTGTGGGGAAGCGTTCCGCCACCTCCTCGGCCAGACGCTCGACGCCGGGGCCGACGGGGGCCAGCTTGCCCTCGACCCCGCAGGCGGGGCAGGTGGTGGGAATCGGTTTCGTCTCGCCGCATTGATGGCAGACGAGGCGCTTGAGGAAGCGATGCTCGACCATACGCGCGTCGCAGTGATCGCAGCCGATCTGTTGCCCGCAGGCGCGGCAAAGCGTGACCGGGGCATAGCCGCGCCGGTTCAGGAACAGCATTGCCTGCTCCCCGCGCGAGAGCGTTGCCAGCACCGCGCCGACGAGGCTGGGCGAGATCCAGTGCACCGATTCGATGCGTTCCTCGCGCATGTCGATGGTGCGCATCTCGGGCAGTTCCGAGGCGCCAAAGCGCGCGGCCAGATCAATGCGGCGGTATTTCCCGGTCGCCGCATTGACCCAGCTTTCAAGGCTCGGCGTGGCCGAGGCCAGCACCACCTGCGATCCGGCGAGCGAGGCCCGCAGCACGGCCATGTCGCGGGCGTTATAAAGCGCGCCCTCCTCCTGCTTGTAGGAGGTGTCGTGCTCCTCATCGACGACGATCAGACCCAGATCCTGAAACGGCAGGAACAGCGCCGAGCGGGCGCCGACGACCATCTGCGCGCCCCCCGTCGCCACCATCCGCCAAAGCCGCCGCCGCTCGGCCTCGGTCACGCCCGAATGCCATTCGCCGGGCCGGGCGCCAAACCGCGCCTCGACCCGCGAGAGAAACTCGGAGGTCAGCGCGATTTCCGGCAGCAGCACCAGAGCCTGCCGCCCGCGGCTCAGACACTCCGCGACGGCCTCAAGGTAAACCTCGGTCTTGCCCGAGCCGGTGACGCCCTTGAGCAGCGTCACCCCAAAGCCCTCGCCCTTCAGCGCCGCGGCCGCGGCGGCCTGATCCTCGGACAGCGCCTTGCCCGGCAGGGTGAAGTCGAGCCGCGGCAAGGGCAGATCGCGCGGCTGTTCGGCCTCCTCGATCGCGCCAAGCTTGACGAGCCCCTTCACCACCTGCGGCGTGACGCCCGCGAGCTGCGCAAGTTCCGTCAGATAAAACCCCGCGCCGCCATGATCGCGCAGCACGGCCAGAACCTTTTCCCGCGCCTCGGTCAGCTTGCTCGGCATCCCTGCGCCCAGCCGATAGATCCGCCGCGCGCCGGGCGGGTCAAACAGCCCCGGCGTGCGCGTGGCCAGCCGCAACACCCCGGGGAGCGAGGTCATCGTGTAGCTTCCCATGCGGATCAGGAACTCCTGCAGCTCCGCCCGCATCGGCGGCACATCCAGGACGCGCGCCACCGCGCGCAGCTTGCCCGCTTCGAACCGCCCGTCGCCCGCGCCCCAGACGACGCCGACGACCCGGCGCGGCCCGAGTGGCACCTCGACGAAGGCACCCGGGAAACAGCCGCCCTCCGGCGCCAGATAATCAAGCGGCTTGCCGATCGGTTCGGCGGTCAGGACCGAGACCCGGGCGCCTTCCGGAAAGAACCCCTGCTCAGACATGCCCGGCCTCGCGCCCTGCAACGCCTCCTGCGGGCGTATTTGGGCCAAGAAAAAACGGATGGGCTTTTTCTTGGCCCAAATACGCGCGGGGGGAGAGGCCGTCAGGCCGCGGGGGGCGGCAAGCCCCCCCAGGCACCCGATTCCGCTCTCGCAATCGCGCGCTGTTTGCGCTAAATCGCGGCCAGACAGAGCGCAGGAGGCCCTTCATGAAATTCTTCGTCGATACCGCGGATGTCGCCGCGATCAAGGAACTCAATGATCTCGGCATGGTCGATGGTGTCACCACCAACCCGTCGCTGATCCTGAAATCGGGCCGCGACATTCTCGAAGTGACGAAGGAAATCTGCGACATGGTTGCGGGTCCGGTCTCGGCCGAAGTGGTGGCGACCGAAGCGAAGGACATGATCGCCGAAGGGCTGAAACTGGTCAAGATCGCCTCCAACATCGCCATCAAGGTGCCGCTGACCTGGGCCGGTCTCACCGCCTGCAAGGCTTTCGCATCCGAAGGCCACATGGTCAACGTCACTCTGTGCTTCTCGGCCGCGCAGGCGATTCTGGCGGCGAAGGCGGGCGCCAGCTTCATCTCGCCCTTCATCGGCCGGCTCGACGACATCAACCTCGATGGCGTGCAACTGATCGAGGACATCCGCACCATCTATGACAATTACGGCTTCAAGACCGAGATCCTGGCCGCCTCGATCCGCTCGGTCAACCACATCACCGACGTGGCCCGGATCGGCGCCGATGTCATCACCGCGCCGCCCTCGGTGATCAAGGCGATGGCGAACCACCCGCTGACCGACAAGGGGCTGGAACAGTTCCTGAAGGACTGGGCGAAAACCGGTCAGTCGATCGTCTGAGATCTGTGATCCGAACGCGACGGCCCGCCGATTTTGGCGGGCCTCTTATTATTGTTAACAAATTTAACCTGCATTTAACCAGAATCTGTGTCAATTTACGTGTAACCCGCTTACGAGAGGCTGGCATGACCGACACGGCTTTTGCACCTGAACTGCGCGACAAGATCATCTCCGACCCTGACGTGATCCTTGAGGATCGCGATCTGATGCGGGCGCTGATCACCGCGAACGAACGCGCCATGGGCGCCAATATCGTCGACCTGCGTGGTGTGGCGATGGAGCGGCTGGAACGCCGCCTGGACCGGCTTGAAGACACCCACCGTTCGGTGATCGCCGCGGCCTACGAGAATCTCTCGGGGGACGAACCAGATCCACCGCGCCGTGCTGCGCATGCTCGATCCGGTGGATTTCGAGGGCTTCCTGAAGAACCTCGGCACCGAAGTGGCCGAAATCCTGCGCGTCGACAGCGTCAAGCTGGTGCTCGAAACGCTGCAGGACGACAATGATCCGGCGCTGCGCCGTCTGGGCGACGTGCTTTGCGTGGCCGAGCCCGGCTTCATCCAGGAATACATGCGCGCCGGTCGTGGCGGGCAGGTGCGCCCGGTGGTGCTGCGCCAGACCCTGCCGCATTCCGAGGCGATCTATGGCGAGGCCGCCAGCTGGATCCGCTCCGAAGCGCTGATGCGTCTGGATCTGGGCGAGGGGCGTCTGCCCGGCATGCTGGTGATGGGCGCCGAAGACCCGCATCAATTCAAGCCCTCGCAGGGCACCGACCTGCTGGCCTTCTTCGCAGGCGTGTTCGAGCGCGGTATGCGGCGCTGGCTGAACTGATGTCGATGGGGGTCTCGCCCGCCGCACGGACGGCGATGGCCCTGTGGATCAGTCACTTGCGGGCGATCGACGGGGCGGCCAGTCACACGCTGACGGCCTACAGTTCCGACGTGGCCGGATTTCTGGCCTTTGTCCATCGGCATCGGGGCGAAAGTCTCGGTGTCGCCCAGCTGGCCGGTCTTGGCCAGTCCGACATGCGGGCCTGGATGGCGCATGAACGCACGCGCGGCCTGTCGAGCCGCTCGCTGGCGCGGGCGCTCTCGGCGGTGAAGAACTTCATCCGCTGGCTTGCGGCGCGCGAAGGTCTCGATGCCACCCATGTGCTGTCGGCCAAGGCGCCGAAATATCAGCGCAAGCTGCCCCGCCCGCTCAGCGTCGAGGCCGCGGTCGAGGTGATCGAGCAGGTCGAATCGCAGGCGCAGGAGCCCTGGATCGCGGCCCGCGACTCGGCGGTGATGACGCTGATGTATGGCTGCGGGCTCCGGGTTTCCGAGGCTCTGGCGCTGAAAGGCGCGGATGCGCCCTTGCCCGAGGTGCTGCGGATCCGCGGCAAGGGCGACAAGGAGCGTCTGGTGCCGGTGCTGCCTGCGGCGCGCAAGGCTGTCGAGGATTATCTGCGGCTCTGCCCGTTTCCAACCTCGCGCTACGAGCCGCTGTTCCGGGGCGCGCGCGGCGGTCCGCTCAATCCGCGGCTGGTCGCGAAGTCGATGGAGCGGGCGCGGCTTGGTCTCGGCCTGCCGGCCACGGCGACGCCGCATGCGCTAAGGCACAGTTTTGCCACGCATCTTCTGGCCGAAGGCGGCGATCTGCGCGCGATCCAGGAATTGCTGGGCCATGCGAGCCTTGCGACGACTCAGGTCTATACCGCCGTCGATCAGGCGCGTCTGATGCAGGTCTATCAGGCGGCACACCCCCGCGCCTGAGCCATAAACCCCGCCAAACCGTTACAATCCAAGCGGTTATAAGCGAAGGTTTAGGGGGGAACCGGAGGGCAGGTAAGGTTTCGTTCATCGTCAGGGCGCAACGTCGGGCCACGCAGTCATCCAGAAAGGATCGTATGATGAGCGTTTCCTCCCTGACTTCTCTGTCCTCGTATTCGAGCAGCAGTGCGCTGGCGTTGCTGCAACAAGCGTCGGGCAGTTCCTCTTCGAAGACGAGCTCCTCAACGTCGACGACCTCTTCGACGGCGTCGAGCTTTGCTGCGGGCGGTTCGCCGCCCCGGCCCCCTCCGCCGCCGACATCGGCCTCGGGTGGGGCAGACAGCCAATCGCTGTTCGAGGCGCTGGCCGCCAATGACGATGCCGATGGCGATGGGGCCCTGTCGCAATCCGAAATCGACGCGAGCCCGGTC
Source organism: Rhodobacter capsulatus (assembly GCF_052363175.1). Classification (GTDB taxonomy): domain Bacteria; phylum Pseudomonadota; class Alphaproteobacteria; order Rhodobacterales; family Rhodobacteraceae; genus Rhodobacter; species Rhodobacter capsulatus_D. The sequence continues at coordinate 3,388,408 of NZ_CP198946.1, read as the reverse complement.
TCGGATCTGCTCTCGTCGCAATTCAGCTCGATCGACACCGATGGGGACGGTCTTCTGACCGAAACCGAGCTGACCGCGGCGGAAGAGTCGATGCAATCCGGCTCCGCCGAGGGCACGCAAGGCATGTCTGGCCCGCCCCCCGGTCCGCCCCCTGGCCCGCCGCCGGGCTCGGAAAGCAGCTCGGAGAGCGAAGATGAGACCACCACCACGAGCAGCTCGACCTCTTCGGTGCAATCGCTTTACGAGTCGCTCTTCTCGGCGATGACCTCGGAAAGCAGTTCCTCGGATACGGTGACGATCAACCGTGACACGGCGAACCAGTTCATGTCGCTCCTGAAGGCGGTTGCGTAAGCGACATCGTGACCATGGGACGGGCCGGGTTTATGCATCCGGCCCGTCTTGCACCCCTTGCAGGATTAGGGCAGGAAGGGCGCATGGACATTCGTTTCAAGGCCCTCTCCGTTCACCTGCTGACCGCCACCGGTGCGGTGTTGTCGATGTTGGCGATGCTCGCGGCGGTCGAGGAAAAGTGGGCGCTGATGTTCCTGTGGCTGGTCGTGGCGCTGATCGTGGATGGCGTCGACGGGCCGCTGGCGCGGAAGTTCGACACCAAGCACAACTGGCCGACGCATGACGGCGTGTTGATGGACCTGATCGTCGACTATCTGACCTATGTCTTCATTCCGGCCTATGCGCTGTTCAAGTCGGGGCTGTTGCCGGGCTGGACCGGGTGGCTGGCGATCATCGCGATCATCTACACCTCGGTGATCTATTTCGCCGATACGCGGATGAAAACGAAAGATTGCTCGTTTTCCGGCTTTCCGGCGTGCTGGAACATGGTGGTTCTGGTGCTGTTTGCGATCTGGCCGTCGTATTGGGTGACCTTGGGCGTGGTTCTGGCGCTGGCCGTGGCGATGTTCTTCCCGCTGAAATTCATCCACCCGACCCGCACGGTGCGCTGGCGGCCGCTCTCGCTGACGATGGCGCTTCTCTGGACGATCTTCGCGGCCCGCGCCGCTTGGGTGAATTTCGAGGAAGGCTCCTGGGCGCATTGGGGGCTGGTCGTGACCTCGGTCTATCTGATGTTCGCGGGCATCGCCCAGCAGATCATCCCCTCGCGCCACCACGACTAAAGCCGGGTCAGCCCGACCCCCGCGACGATCAGCACAGCCGCGGTGGCTTTCGAGCGCGTCATCCTTTCGCCAAAGGCCAGCCATCCAATCAGCACGGCAAACAGGATCGCGGTTTCCCGCGTCGCGGCGACCAGCGCGATCGGCGCCTTGGTCATCGCCCAGATCGAGATCGCATAGGCGCCGTAAGAGGCCGCCGCTCCCGCTGCCGCCATGCCCCAATCCTTCAGGGGCGCGACGGTGATGAAGCCCTTCGGCCGACTGAAGGTCATCACCAGACCGAAGAGCAGCCCGCCCCCCACCATCAGCCAGCCGACATAGCCCGCCGCATCCCCCGCAACGCGGGCACCCAGCCCGTCGGTCAGCGTATAGGTCGCGGTGGCGCAGGCCGAGCCGAAGGCAAAGGGCAGCAGGCGGCGGCTCTCGCCATCGGTGAAAACGCCCCGCGCCATGAAGAGGATGCCAAGACCCAGAACGCCGATGCCCACATAGCCGAGCGGTTCGATCGTATCGAGCGCGAAGAGCGCCGAGACGACCGCCACCATCATCGGCGCCGTGCCGCGTGCGATCGGATAGACCCGGCTCAGATCGCCCTGTTCGTAGGCATGGGCAAGGAAATACTTGTAGAAGAAATGCACGCAGCTTGCCGCCGCGACCCATTTCCACGCTGCCACCTCGGGCCAGGGACGCGAGAGCGCGATTGCCAGACCGACGGCGGCCTCCATGTAGCTCAGCATCACCATGGCGCGGATCTTCGAGCCGCCAAAGCGCAGAAGCGCATTCCAGAGCGCATGCAGGAAGGCTGCGGCCAGCACCGCGAGAAGAATGGAAAGGCTCATCGCGGCTCCCTCTTTTGTCACGCCCCGCCCATCGGTAACGAGGGGCCGCAGGCGGGGCAAGGGGGGCTCTGCCCCCCGTCCGCAAGCGGACTCCCCCCGAGATATTTGAGGCAAGATAAAGGGGGGCTGCTTTTTCTTGGCCCAAATACGCCCTTGCGCGAGATGAAAAGGGCGCCCGAAGGCGCCCCTTTTTGCGGATCGGTGGTGTCGAGGCTCAGCCCAGCACGGAATTGCAGCGCGCGCAGGTGCAGGCGTGCTTGTGACTGCCCACATCGGGCAGGATCTTCCAGCAGCGCTCGCATTTCTCGCCTTCGGCCGCCTCGAAAAGAACGGCGATGCCCGGCACTTCGGGCAGGCGGAACGCCTCGGAGGGCGCAGGGTCGGTGGTCAGGCTCAGGTCCGAGGTGATGCAGATATCGGCGAAGTCGACCGATTTCAGCGCGGCTTCGAGCGCCGTGTCCTCGACATGCACCACGGGCGCGGCTTCAAGGCTGGCGCCGATCACCTTGGCGGTGCGTTGCACTTCCAAGGCCGCGGTCACCACGCGGCGGGCCTTGCGGATGCCGTCCCACTTTTCCGCCAGATCCGGGTTCAGCCAGTCGGACGGCGTCGCGGTGAAGTCCTCCAGATGGACCGAGTTCGCCTCGCCCGGGAAGCGGCTCAGCCAGACGTCTTCCATGGTGAAGGGCAGCATCGGCGCGAGCCACTTTGTCAGGCGCTGGAAGAGCTCATCCATCACCGTGCGCGCGGCGCGGCGGCGCAGGCTGGTGGGGGCGTCGCAGTAAAGCGCGTCCTTGCGGATGTCGAACCAGAAGGCGGAAAGATCCACCGTGCAGAAGGTGAAAAGGGTCTGGAACACGCCCTGGAAGTCGTAAGCCGCATAGCCCTCGCGCACCACCGTATCGAGTTCGGCCAGACGGTGCAGCACCCAAGCCTCCAGCTCCGGCATTTCGGCCGGGCTGACCCGTTCTTCCTCGGCAAAGCCTGAAAGCGCGCCGAGCATGAAACGCAGCGTGTTGCGCAGGCGGCGGTAGCTGTCGGCGGTGCCTTTCAGGATTTCCTTCCCGATCCGCAGATCGACGGTGTAATCCGATTGCGCCACCCACAGCCGCAGGATGTCGGCGCCGTAATCCTTGATCACATCGGCCGGGGCCACGGTGTTGCCGAGCGATTTCGACATCTTCATGCCCTTTTCGTCGAGCGTGAAGCCGTGGGTCAGCACGCCGCGATAAGGGGCGCGGCCCTTGGTGGCGCAGGCCTGCAGCATCGAGGAATGGAACCAGCCGCGGTGCTGGTCGGTGCCCTCGAGGTAAAGATCGGCGATGCCGTCCGCCGTGCCATCCTCGCGGTCGCGCAGCACGAAGGCATGGGTTGAGCCGCTATCGAACCACACGTCGAGCACGTCGAAGACCTGCGTGTAGTCTTCGGGGTTGACGATGCCTGCCAGCACCTTCTCCTTGAAGCCCTCGGTATACCAGACATCGGCGCCCTCGGCCTCGAAGGCCGCCGAGATGCGGGCGTTCACCTCGGGGTTGCGCAGCAGGAAATCCGGGTCGGTCGGTTGCGCGCCCTTTTTGGTGAAGCAGGTCAGCGGCACGCCCCAGGCGCGTTGACGCGACAGCACCCAGTCGGGCCGCGCCTCGATCATCGAGTAAAGCCGGTTGCGCCCGGTGGGCGGGGTCCATTGCACGAGCGTGTCGATCGAGGTCAGCGCGCGGGCGCGGATCGTGTCGCCATAGGTGCCCATGCCGTCATTCAGCTTCACGTCGATGGCGGCGAACCATTGCGGCGTGTTGCGGAAGATCAGCGGCGCCTTCGAGCGCCACGAATGCGGGTAAGAGTGCTTGAGCTTGCCCTTGGCCAAGAGCGCCCCGGTTCCGCCCTTTTCGACCGGCCCCAAGGCTCTCAAGTTAGAGACGTTTGCCGGGCCTTCCTTGCCATCGGGCAGGATGATCGCCTGACCGCCAAAGATCGGCAGCGAGGTCCGGTAGGTGCCATCGGGCTCGACGTTGTAGGTCATCGGCAGGCCGAATTTGAGGCCCATCTGATAGTCGTCATCGCCGTGGCTGGGCGCGGTATGGACAAAGCCGGTCCCGGCGTCGTCGGTGACGTGATCGCCCGGCAGCATCGGGACGTCGAAATCCCATTCGCCGTTGCCGTTTTCGATGCCACGGTAGGGGTGGGCGAGAGTGACTTGCTCAAGGGCGGTGACTGATGAGAGCCGCGCAAGACGCACAATCTTGGCAGCGTTCCCCACGGCTTCAGCGAGTTTGTCCGCGAGAATGAGTGTTTCGCCGACCTTGGCGGTGCTTCCCTCCGCGACCTCCAAAACTTCGTAAAGCCCATAGCGAATGCTCTCGCTAAACGAGACTGCGCGGTTTTGGGGGATGGTCCAAGGCGTCGTCGTCCAGATCACAACCGAAGCAGCCATCAGTTTCTGGGTAAGCTGTTGTTGCGTGTAATCCGTATCACTCGCCCAGCCACTGAGCGTTGCACCGGCATCAACGATCTTGAACCGCACCCAGATCGTGTGGCTGGTGTGGTCGTGATACTCGACCTCGGCTTCCGCGAGGGCCGTCTTTTCAACGGGCGACCACATCACGGGCTTGGACCCCTGATACAGGCTGCCGTTCATCAGAAGCTTCATGAACTCCTCGGCGATCACGGCTTCGGCGTGGTAATCCATCGTCAGATAGGGGCGTTCCCATTTGCCGGTGACGCCCAGCCGCTTGAATTCCTCGCGCTGGATATCGATCCAGCCCTCGGCGAAGCGGCGGCATTCCTGACGGAAGGCGACGGTGTCCACGTCGTCCTTGTTCAGGCCCTTGGCGCGGTATTGTTCCTCGATCTTCCATTCGATCGGCAGGCCGTGGCAGTCCCAGCCCGGCACATAGCGCGCATCGCGGCCCATCATCTGCTGGCTGCGGACGATGAAATCCTTCAGGATCTTGTTCAGCGCATGGCCGATGTGCAGATGCCCGTTCGCATAGGGCGGGCCGTCATGCAGGACAAACGGCGCCCGGCCCGATTTCTCGCGCAGCCGGTCATAGACGCCGATCTTTTCCCAGCGGGCCAGCCAATCGGGTTCGCGCCCCGGAAGGTTCGCGCGCATCGGAAAGTCGGTTTCGGGCAGAAAGACGGTGTCGCGGTAATCGACGGTAGTTTCGGGCGTGTCGGCGCTCATCATGCATCCATGTCTGGCTGAGGGGGGCGCCTGCGCGCCCGGCATTTGAACTGGGCACCTCCGTGCCCGGGGCTTTGCGACTATCTCCCGGCAACCCTGACGCGTCAGAGCGCCGGGCCGGTAATTCGATGTATGAAGCAAAGCCCGGTCATGGCGGCGTTATAGGCGCGGCGACGGGGGCGGGCAAGCGCGAAGCGGGCCGGAAAAGCGCCGGTCAGAGCCTTGGCAAGCCCCGGTGTGATGCCTTACGCTGCCACGCAGCGAATGGGGGTGGGAATGAGGGACACAAGCACGATGCCGAGTGCCGAGGAAATCGCGGCGCTGTTCACCGGGGCGGCGGGCTATCGCTTTGCGCGCTGGGGGCGGCCGATCGTGCCGGTGGTGTTTGGCGTCGATGCGGCGACGCTCGCCATCGTCAAGGGCGCGACCGAGGCGGTGGTGGTGCTTGCAAATGCGAAGATGGCGGAAACCGACGCCGAGATCGGCGCCAATCTGATGATCTTCTTCTTCCGCGACTGGCAGGAACTGCTCGAGGTGCCGAACCTCGATCAGATGATCGACGGCTTGTCCGACATCGTCGCGCGGCTCGATGATGCGGGGGCGAACCAGTTCCGCACCTTCCGCTTTGACGATGCGGGCGCCATTCGCGCCTGTTTCAGCTTCATCCGCATGGATGCCGCGCTCGATGAAGTGCCCGCCGAGACGATCGCGCTCAATCAGGCGGTGCAGATGATCCTGACCTGGGGCGAGCGCGCCTTTGCCGCCCAGCCGCCCCTGGCCGAGGCGAAGGGGGTGGCGGTGATCCGCCCTGAGATTGCGGCGGTGATCCGCGCGGCCTACGATCCGGTGATGCCTGCGGTGGCGACGGACGCAAGTCACGCGCTGCGGCTGGCAGCACGGATCGGACTGGGAGGGGCGGCATGAGCCACGAATTGAAACTGCGCGTCTATTACGAAGACACCGATCTGGCCGGGATCGTCTATTACGCCAATTACCTGAAGTTCATCGAGCGCGGCCGGTCCGAATGGGTGCGCAGCCTTGGCGTGGATCAGGTCGCGCTCAAGCGCAATCATGGCATCGTCTTTGCCGTGCGCCGGGTCGAGGCGGATTACCTGAAACCGGCGAAATTCGATGACGAGTTGCGGGTGACGACTGAGCTTCTGGCCGAAACCGGGGCGCGGATTGTCGTCGAACAGGCGGTCTGGCGCGGCGATGACAAGCTTTTTACCGCGACGGTAACGCTGGTCTCTTTGACCGAAACCGGGGCTGCGGGGCGGCTTCCGGCCGAAATTCGCGCCAGGATCGCGCCGAAACTGCATTGATTTCGCTGCAGGACAGCAATTGTGCCACAACAATGACGCAGTTGTTATGGCTTTACCCCTCAATATCCGGTAGAATCACTGTTAAGAGGCCCGAGAACGTGGCCCGTATGAGAGCAGTGACCAATGGACCAGCAAACCCTTGCGATGGCGCAGGAGATGGATTTCTCCTTGCTTGCGCTTTTTCTGCGCGCCTCGCTGACCGTCAAATTCGTGATGATCATCCTGATCGGGGCCAGTTTCTGGTCGTGGTCGATCATCATCCGCAAGTTCATCTCGTTCCGCGCCGCCCGCGTCGAGGCTGATGCCTTCGACCGCGCCTTCTGGTCGGGCGAGCCGCTGGACGAGCTTTTCGACCAGATCGGACCGGCCCCGGACGGGGCGAGCCAGCGCATCTTTGCGGCGGGCATGCTGGAATGGCGGCGCAGCCATCGCCATGACGGCGAGCTGATCGCCGGGGCGCAGGCCCGGATCGAGCGCTCGATGGATGTGGCGATCGCCAAGGAAAGCGAAGCGCTGAACTCGGGTCTGTCCTTCCTTGCCACCGTCGGCTCGACCGCGCCCTTCATCGGGCTTTTCGGCACGGTCTGGGGGATCAAGGTCGCCTTCGAACAGATCGCGATTTCGCAAAACACCTCGCTGGCCGTCGTCGCCCCCGGGATTTCGGAGGCGCTCGTCGCCACCGCCATCGGTCTGATCGCCGCTATCCCGGCCGTTGTGCTTTACAACAAGCTGTCGTCCGACGCCGACAAGATCTCCTCGGGCTACGAGGCTTTTGCCGACGAATTCTCGACCATCCTCTCGCGCCAGCTGGACGCGTAAGCGATGGGCGCGGGGGTGATGAAGAAGGCGGGCGGCGGTGGTCGTCGGCGCCGGGGCGGCAAGGGCAAACATGCCGTGATGGCCGAAATCAACGTCACGCCGATGGTCGACGTGATGCTGGTGCTGCTCATCATCTTCATGGTGGCCGCGCCGATGATGACCGTGGGCGTGCCGCTGGAACTGCCGAAGACCGCGGCCAAGGCCGTGCCGACCGAGCAGGAAGAGCCGCTCGCGGTGTCGCTGCAGCTGGACGGCACGATCTCGCTGATGAACGAGACCGTTCCCGAGGCAGAACTGATCGACCGGCTGAAGGCGATTTCCTCTGAGCGCGACAGTGACAAGGTCTTCCTGCGCGCCGATGGCGGCATCCCCTATTCGCGTGTGGTCGAAGTCATGGGCGCGCTGAACGCCGGTGGCTTTGCCAACATCATCCTCGTGACCGACCCGGGCGGGCCGACGCTGACCGGCGGGTCGGTGAAGACGGGCGCCCCGGCGAAAACAGGGAACTGAGGCGCGCCATGCGCATGGATCGGGCGGAACGGATCGGCACGGGGGTCTCGGCGGCACTGCACCTTGCGGTGATCCTCTGGGCGCTCATCGGCACGGCATGGTTCAAGCCCGAGCCGACCGACCCGGTCGAGATCAAACCGGCCGGGATGATTTCCGAGGCGGAATTCGAGGCGATGCAGGCGGCGGCGCCGAAGGCGGGCTCTGCCGCGCCCGCGCAGCCCGAAACGGCCCCGGCCGAGACCGCGCCCGCGGAGCCGACCGCCGAAGAGGCGCCGACCCCGGAGCCGCAGCCCGAACAACCGACGCCCCCCGAAGCGAAGCCCGAGCTGCCGCCGGACATGTCTGACGTGACCGAGCCGACGCCGCCCGCCGAGGTGACCGAGGTTCCGCCCTCGATGATGCCGCCGGTCGAAGAGCCGCAAGACACCGAGGCCCCGCAATTCTCGCCGCGGCCGCAGCCGAAACCGGCGCAGCGCATCGCGCCGAAACCGGCCGACGCCCCCGCGCCCGATGCGAAAGTGTCGGATCTGGCCGAGCCGGAAACGAAGCCCGAGGAAACGGCGAAGCCCGAAGAGCAGCCGGAAAAGCCGAAGGAAGAGGCCGCGCCGCCGGAATCCTCGACCGAGATCGTGCCCGAGGAGACGAAACCCGTCGAGGAAGAGACCACCTCGGCGCCGAAATCCTCGCCACGGCCGCCGAAGAAACCGGCCAAGCCCGCGGTGAAGCCGCCGGAAGAGACCCAGACCGCCGAAGCCGCGGACAAACCGGCTGACAAGCCGAAGACCGATACGCCGAAATCGGACAAACCGAAGTCCGACAAGCCCTCGAAGGCCTCGGACAAGCCTGCCTCGTCGAAACCGGTCAGCTCTGATGCGGTGAACGATGCGCTGGCCGAAGCTCTGGGCGGCGACAATGCCAGCAGCGACAGCGCGAGCAGCGACACTGGGACGGGCGGACTTGGCATCGCGAAGAACGGGCCGCCGGTGACCGCGGGCGAGAAAGAGGCGCTGATTGTCGATGTGAAGGCCTGCTGGAATGTCGGTGCGCTCTCGTCGGAGGCGCTTCGGACCACGGTGACGGTGCGGGTCGACATGCAGGAAAACGGCAAGCCGGTGATCAGTTCGATCAAGATGGTCGATTCCACGGGCGGGTCGGATGCGGCGGCACGACAGGCGTTCGAAGCGGCGCGGCGCGCGATCGTGCGCTGTGGCTCGGATGGCTTCCCGCTTCCGGCCGAGAAATTCGGCTGGTGGCAGCAGATCGAGATCGTCTTCAATCCTTCGAAGATGCGGATGAAATAGCGGGAAACCGCGGGTGGTCAGGCGCTTGTGATGACGGGCGCCCGGAAAACACGGATAGAACAGGGCGCAAGGCCCGGACGAGGACGGAACATGGTGCGTTGGATTTTGGCCGCGGCGGCGGCGATGATGCTGACAACGGGGATGGCTGTGGCCCAGCAGGGGCCGCTGCATATCGAACTCGACGAGGGGGTGATCGAGCCCTTGCCCTATGCGCTGCCCACTTTCGTGGACGAAGGCGCGGGAAGTCTGGCGAGCCAGATCACCCGGGTGATCGCCGATGACCTCTCGGGCACCGGCCTCTTCCGCGAGATTCCGGAAGGCGCGCATATCCAGCATTTCGGCAGCTTCGACACGCCGGTGAGCTATGCCGACTGGCAGGCGATCAATGCGCAAGCGCTGATCGTCGGCTCGGTCGGCATGTCGGGCGGCAAGGTGGTGGTGAAGTTCCGCCTGTTCGACGTTTACGGCAACACCCAGCTGGGCGATGGTCAGCAACTGGCGGCCAGCCCCCAAAGCTGGCGGCGTCTGGCGCACAAGGTCGCCGACGTGATCTATTCGCGCATCACCGGTGAAAGCGGCTATTTCGACAGCCGCGTTGTCTATGTCTCGGAATCCGGTCCGAAGGATAAACGTCAGAAGCGCCTCGCCATCATGGATTACGACGGCGAGAACGTGAACTATCTCACCGACAGCTCGGCCATCGTGCTGGCGCCGCGGTTCTCGCCGCAGGGGGATCGCATCCTTTACACCACCTTCGAGACCGGCTTCCCCCGGATCAAGATGATGTCGGTGGGCAATGCCTCGGGCAAGCTGCTGCCGGAAACCCCCGGCACGATGACCTTCTCGCCGCGGTTCTCGCCTGATGGCAGCTCGATCGTCTATTCGCTCGAGCAAAACGGCAACACCGACCTTTACCGCATGTCGGTCTCTGGCGGTGGCGTCGAGCGTCTGACCAATTCGCCCGCGATCGAAACCGCGCCCTCCTACAGCCCGGACGGCAGCCAGATCGTGTTCGAAAGCGACCGCTCGGGTTCGCAGCAGATCTATGTCATGTCGGCCAGCGGCGGCGAGCCGGTGCGGATCTCGAACGGCGACGGCCGCTACGGCACGCCGGTCTGGTCGCCGCGCGGCGATCTGATCGCCTTCACCAAGCAATCGGGCGGGCGCTTCTTCATCGGCGTGATGCGCACCGATGGCTCGGAGGAGCGCGACCTGACGGCCTCGTATCTGGACGAAGGCCCGACCTGGTCGCCGAACGGCCGCGTGATCATGTTCACCCGTGAAAGCCCCGGCGCTGCGGGCGCGGCGAAGATGTTCACCGTGGACATCACCGGGCGCAACCTGAAAGCGGTGGCTGGCGTGGGCGGGGCTTCGGACCCGACCTGGGGCCCGCTGCTTCCCTGAGTGATCTGGCCTGATTCACAAACGCAGGCAAACCTGATACGGTGCCCCGAACGGGCACGACCAACAAAAGGCGGTATATCATGCATCTTGCAACGAAAGCGGTTCTGGGCCTCGCGCTGATGGCGCTCGCGGCTTGCAACAACCCCTCGAAAAACGGCGCGAATGGCGTTGTCGATCCGGGTGGTGCCTATGGCGACGCGGGCGGCGTGTCGCAGGGCTCGATCAACGACCCGAACTCGCCGGCGTATTTCTCGGGCAAGGTCGGTGACACGGTCCACTTCGTCGTCGACCAGTCGACTTTGACCGACGAAGCCCGCGCGACGCTTTCGGGTCAGGCGCAATGGCTGTCGAGCCATGCGAACTATGCCGCGATCATCGAAGGCCATGCCGACGAACAGGGCACGCGCGAATACAACCTCGCGCTCGGTGCCCGTCGCGCCAGCTCGGTGCAGCAATACCTGATCTCGCAGGGCGTGCCCGCGAACCGTCTGCGCACCGTGTCCTACGGCAAGGAACGCCCGATCGCCACCTGCGCCGCGGAAAGCTGCTTCGCGCAGAACCGTCGCGCGGTCACCGTGATCTCGGTCGGCGCCGGGAGCTGATGCAGATGCGGCGGGTGATGCTGGGCACGGCACTGGCTCTGGCGCTGGCCGCGCCCGCCGCTGCTGCCGACAAACAGACGCTGGCCGACATCCGCGCGGAACTCGCGCAGTTGTCGGCGCAGCTGCAAGACCTGCGCACCGAGCTGGTGGCCTCGGGGGCGAAGGGGATGCAGGCCGCGGGCGGGTCGTCCGCGCTGGAGCGGATGGACACGATGGAGGCGGAGCTGACCCGCCTCACCGCGATGACCGAACAGCTCAAGGACCGGGTGGACAAGGTCGTCAAGGACGGCACCAACCGGGTCGGCGATCTGGAATTCCGGGTCTGCGAACTGGAAGAAGGCTGCGATCCCTCTGCCGTCGGGCAGGCGCAGCCGCTCGGCGGTGCGGCGCCTGCGGCAGCCGCGCCGGTCGCCTCGAACGGGTCTTCGTCGACTTCTGGCGGGACCATGGCCATGAACGAACAAGCGGACTTCGATCGGGCCAAGGGGGTGCTCGATCAAGGTGACTTTCGTGCCGCTGCGGACCTCTTTAAGACCTTTACCGAAACCTACCCGGGTGGGCCACTGACCGGCGATGCGGGCTATCTGCGCGGCGAAGCGCTGATGAAGGCGGGCGACGTGCCGGGCGCGGCCCGGGCCTGGCTCGATGGCTTCTCGGCCGAGCCCGAAGGCAAGCGCGCCGCCGACGATCTGTTGGAACTCGGCAAGGCGCTTGGTTCGCTGGGGCAGCAGACCGAAGCCTGCGCGACATTGGCTGAGGTTCCGGCCCGGTTCCCCTCTTCGGAGGCGGCGGGCAAGGTGGCAGCGGCGCAAGCGTCGCTTTCCTGTCAGTGACGGAGGTGGCGGGCAGCGCCGAGGCGCTGCGCGCGGCGCTTTTGCGCGGCGATGTTCCGTCTGAAGACGGGATGCTGCTCTGGGCCGCAGAGGCCGCAGTGCAGACGATCCGGCCCTTGATGGCCGTGCCGCGGCTGGCGGTGGCGGTCTCGGGCGGCTCAGATTCCCTTGCAACGCTGGTCCTTCTTGCGGCCCTGCATCCGGTCGAGGCGGTGAGCGTGGATCACGGTCTGCGCCCGGAAGCGGCCGAAGAAGCGGCCTTTGTCGCCCGCTTCTGTGCCGGGCGCGGCATTCCCCACAGCACCCTGCGCTGGGACGGCCAGCGGGCCAAAGGCAATCTGATGGATGCCGCCCGCCGGGCGCGGCTGCGCCTGATCGGGGACTGGGCGGTCGCGCGCGGCGTGGGGGCGGTGGCGCTGGGGCATACTGGCGACGATCAGGCCGAGACTTTCCTGATGCGGCTGGCACGCGAAGCCGGGCTCGAAGGGCTGTCGGGCATGCGCGAAAGCTTTGAAAGCGAGGGGGTGCTGTGGTTTCGGCCTTTCCTGAGCCAGACCCGGGCCGAGTTGCGGGGCTATCTGGAGCGGCAAGGGATCGGCTGGATCGAGGATCCGTCGAACGAGAATGATCGCTTCGACCGGGTGAAGGCACGCAAGGCGCTGGCGGCGCTGGCGCCTTTGGGCATCACCGCGGGCACGTTGTCGACAGTGGTGGGCCATCTGGCGATGGCCGAGCAATCGGTGCTCTGGTCGCTTGAGCATCTGGTTCAGGCGCATGTGCGCTTCGAGGCGGGCGATGTGGTGATCGACGCACACGGGTTTCGCGATGCCTTCGATCCTGAGACCGGGCGTCGGCTGCTGAATGCGGCGCTTGTCTGGGTCTCGGGAGCCTATTATCCGCCGCGCGCGGCGCAGGTGATCGACGTTCTGACGACCTGGCGCGTCCGGCGCGACCGCACGCTGCATGGCTGCCGGATCAGCGTCAGCGACGATGCGATCCGCATCACCCGCGAGATCCGCGCCATCGCCGATCTGCGCGTTCCGCTCGGTCAGGTCTGGGATGGCTGGCAGATCGAGGGGCCGGAGGCACCGGGGCGGATCGTGGCGGCGCTCGGCTCCGAGGGATGGAGGCAGCTGGGTGCGCGCCGATCCAGCCCGTTGCCGCGGGCGACACTGCTGGCCTCGCCCGCGCTTTGGCAGGATGGCACGCTGATTGCGGCGCCGCTGGCCGGGTGGAAAAATGGCTACGAGGCCCGTTTGGTGCGGCCAAGCTTCACAGTCGCATTAATCAGACGTTGAACCTGCGCACTTAATCCCTATTTTCACACCAAAGGCTCTGCACCCCATGCGGGGCCCTCTCATTCTTCGGAGGTTTCTCTTGGGCAATCTGCGCAACATCGCCTTCTGGGCCCTGCTGTTCGTGCTCATCCTGGTGCTGTTCAACCTGCTCGGCAGCGGGCAGGGGCCGCTCAATGCCCGGCAAGTGTCTTATTCCGACTTCATCGCCGCCGTGGACAAGGGCGACGTGAAGCAGGTGCAACTTGATGGCGAGGATGTGCGCTATCAGGACAGCAAGGGTGACAATTATTCGACCGTCAAACCCCAATCTGACGAGATCGCGGAAAAGCTGATCGACAAGGGCGTCGCGGTGAACGTGGTCAAGCAGCAGCAATCGGGGCTGATGTCGATTCTGGGCGTTTGGCTGCCCTTCCTTGTCATGATCGGCCTGTGGGTCTTCTTCATGAACCGGATGCAAGGCGGCGGCAAAGGCGGGGCGATGGGCTTTGGCAAGTCGAAGGCCAAGCTTTTGACCGAAAAGCATGGCCGCGTGACCTTTGACGATGTCGCGGGCATCGACGAGGCCAAGGAAGAGCTGGAAGAGATCGTCGAATTCCTGCGCAACCCGCAGAAATTCAGCCGTCTTGGCGGCAAGATCCCGAAAGGCGCGCTGCTTGTTGGCCCGCCCGGCACCGGGAAAACCCTGCTGGCGCGTGCGATTGCGGGCGAGGCGGGCGTGCCCTTCTTCACCATCTCGGGTTCTGACTTCGTCGAGATGTTCGTCGGCGTCGGCGCCTCGCGCGTGCGCGACATGTTCGATCAGGCGAAGAAGAACGCGCCCTGCATCGTCTTCATCGACGAGATCGACGCCGTGGGCCGCGCCCGGGGCGTTGGCATCGGCGGTGGCAACGACGAGCGCGAGCAGACCCTGAACCAGCTTCTCGTCGAGATGGACGGGTTCGAAGCGAATGAGGGGATCATCATCGTTGCGGCGACGAACCGCAAAGACGTGCTGGACCCGGCCCTTCTGCGTCCCGGCCGCTTCGACCGTCAGATCCATGTGCCGAACCCGGACATCAAGGGCCGCGAAAAGATCCTGTCGGTGCACGCCAACAAGATCCCGCGCGGGCCGGATGTCGATCTGCGCACGATTGCCCGCGGCACCCCCGGCTTTTCGGGGGCCGATCTCGCGAACCTCGTGAACGAGGCCGCGCTGATGGCGGCACGCGTCGGCCGTCGCTTCGTGACGATGGAAGATTTCGAACAGGCCAAGGACAAGGTGATGATGGGGGTCGAGCGGCGCTCGATGGTGCTGACCCCCGAGCAGAAGGAAATGACCGCCTATCACGAGGCCGGTCACGCCGTCGTCGGTCTGAAGTTGCCGAAATGCGATCCGGTCTACAAGGCGACGATCATTCCGCGCGGTCAGGCGCTGGGGATGGTGGTCAGCCTGCCCGAGATGGACCGGCTGAACTACCACAAGGACGAGGCCAAGCAGAAGATCGCCATGACCATGGCGGGCAAGGCGGCCGAGATCCTTAAGTGGGGCGAAGAGGCTGTTTCGAACGGTCCCGCGGGCGACATCATGCAGGCCTCGGCGATTGCGCGGGCGATGGTGATGCGCTGGGGCATGTCGGACAAGGTCGGCAACATCGACTATTCCGAAGCGCATGAAGGCTATCAGGGCAACACCGCAGGCTTCTCGGTCTCGACCAAGACCAAGGAGCTGATCGAGGAAGAAGTGCGTGACCTGATCGAGAACGGCTACGTCGAAGCGCGTCGCATCCTCGAGGAAAACCGCGAGGAATGGGAGCGTCTGGCGCAGGGGCTTCTGGAATACGAGACCCTGACCGGCGACGAGATCCGCAAAGTGATGGCGGGCGAGGCGCTGGGGGGCGATGACGACCGGCCCTCGGGCAACATGCCCACCGTGACCTCGCTGCCGCGCACGAAGCCCGCGCCGAAACCGGGCATCGCGCCCGAGCCGAACGTCTGATCTGCGATCACACCGATATCAAATTAAAACGCGCGCCGGAGCCCCGGCGCGCGTTTTCGGTTTGCTTTCAGGCTCGGGTCAGAGCACAAAGTCGCCCGCAACGGGGGCCGGCAGCGTCGTGCCGATCAAGGTCAGGATGAAATCTGCCGTGCCGTCGCCATCCAGATCGCCCTGAACGCTCCAGCCGGTTGCCGTGGATTCGACGCGCAGTTCCGCGCCCGCGCCGGTGAAGGCCGCCGTGCCAAGGAAGGTGAAGGCGGCATCGCCTGTGGCGTCATAATTCGCGTCGATTCCGGAGAGATCGATCCTGTCGCCTTCGGAATGCTTGAAGTCGGTGATCGTGTCGAAGCCTGCGCCCGCGCTGCTGTCGTAGACATTGACGAAGACGAAGCGATCGGCGCCCGCGCCGCCGGTCATCCGGTCGGTGCCAAGGAAGGAAATCAGCACATCACTTCCGGCGTCCCCCGAAAGCGTATCATTCCCGTCGCCGCCATCGATCCGGTCACTGCCATTTCCGCCGCTCAGCAAGTCGGTGCCAAGGCCGCCGATCAACGTGTCACTGCCGTTGCCACCGAGGACGACGTCGCGACCGATCCCTGCATTGAGGCTGTCATTGCCGTCGCCGCCATAGATCGTGTCGTTGCCCCTGCCACCCAATGCCGTGTCGTTGCCGCCGCCCATCGACAGCACATCATTGCCCGTGCCGCCATCGAACCAGTTCGCGTTTGCGTTCAGCGCAAGAGTGGTCGAAATGGTATCGGTCAGCACGTCGTTATAGGCGCTGCCTGTGATGTTGAAAAAACCGTCAAGCTGATCACCCTCGGCATCGCCGCCGCTGGCGAAAGTGGCTGCGCCAAAGGTCAGGGAAACATGCACCGCCGCGGAAGATTGCGCGTAGCTCAGCAGATCTCCGGCGTCCGCGCCTCCCGACAGGACATCGGCTCCAGCACCCCCGTCGATCGTATCGCGGCCAAGGCCCCCACGGATCGTGTCCAAGCCCTGATTGCCAAAGAGCAGATCATCGCCTGTCCCGCCATCGATCTCGTCCGCGCCATAGCCGCCATAGATCGTGTCGTTCCCCTCGGCCCCGTCCAGTGTATCGTCGCCGCCGACGAGGGTGTCCAAAGCCGTCATGTCTCCGTAAAGGATGTTGCCGATTTCATTGCCGCGGATCCAGTCGTCGCCGTTTGCGCCGCGGGCGTTCTCGATCAGCCCGCGCACGATCAGACGCGAGGCGACATCGTCGTCAAAGAAGATCGATTCGCCTTCCGTGCTGACACCGTGCACCGACCACCAGCACAGGCTGATCGCGTTGCTGTCGTGAGAGCGGCGCAGGACCAGCCAATCGGTGCCGGTGCCATCGTCGCTCAGGATGCGGGTGTTGCCGTCGTCCACCAGATCGTCGACGTAATAAATGTTGTCCGTCATTTCGGCCCTCTGCCTGACACTTCAATGAATATCGCGCCAGACACGTCAGTCGGCGCTTGTCGGACAAGGGGCAACGGCGCGGCCATTTGTCGCCAAAGGAATTCGGTGCAATCTGGCGCCGGAGGGGGCGGATTCGGCCTTTGCGGGGTCGCAAATGCGGACGGCGCCCGGGGAAGATGCGGCTAGCTTGCCGAAAGGGCAGGACGCCGCGTGCGAAGCCACGGAGGAGAGGATCGCATGGCCGTCAGAACCGATATCGAGATTGCCCGCGCGGCCGAGAAATGGCCCATCGCCCGGATCGGTGCCGGGCTTGGCATCCCCGAGACCGCGCTGATCCCCTATGGCCGCGACAAGGCCAAGGTCGATGCCACTTTCTTGGCGTCGCTGACCGACCGGCCGATGGGCAAACTCATTCTTGTCACCGCCGTCAGCCCGACGCCTGCGGGCGAGGGCAAGACGACGACCACGGTCGGCCTTGGCGATGCGCTCGCCCATATCGGCAAGACGACCGTGATCTGTCTGCGCGAGGCCTCGCTTGGCCCCAACTTCGGCATGAAGGGTGGCGCGGCGGGCGGGGGCCTGTCGCAGGTGCTGCCGATGGAAGACATCAACCTGCATTTCACCGGCGATTTCCACGCCATCACCGCGGCGCACAACCTGCTGTCGGCGATGATCGACAACCATCTTTACTGGGGCAATGCGCTTGGCATCGACGCGCGCCGGGTGGTCTGGCGCCGCGTGATGGACATGAACGACCGGGCTTTGCGCGAGGTCGTGGTGGGCCTCGGCGGCGCTTCGAACGGTTTTGCGCGCGAGACGGGGTTTGATATCACTGTCGCCTCGGAGGTCATGGCCTGTCTGTGTCTGGCAGAGGATCTGGCCGATCTGCGGGAGCGGCTGGGCCGGATCGTCGTCGCCTATCGGCGCGACAAGACGGCGGTGACCTGCCGTGATATCGGGGCCGACGGCGCGA
Organism: Rhodobacter capsulatus; assembly: GCF_052363175.1. Classification (GTDB taxonomy): domain Bacteria; phylum Pseudomonadota; class Alphaproteobacteria; order Rhodobacterales; family Rhodobacteraceae; genus Rhodobacter; species Rhodobacter capsulatus_D. The sequence goes on along the minus strand of NZ_CP198946.1, from coordinate 3,370,790 downwards.
TGGTGGTGCTGTTGAAAGACGCGCTGCAACCGAACCTCGTGCAGACGATCGCGCATACGCCCGCCTTCGTGCATGGCGGGCCGTTTGCCAATATCGCGCATGGCTGCAACTCGGTCGTGGCGACGAAGACCGCGCTGCGGCTGGCCGATTACGTCGTGACCGAGGCGGGTTTTGGCGCCGATCTGGGGGCCGAAAAGTTCTTCGACATCAAGTGTCGCAAGGCCGGGCTACGGCCTGCGGTGGCGGTGATCGTCGCCACGGTGCGGGCGATGAAGATGCATGGCGGCGTCGCGCGCGAGGATCTGGGCCGCGAGGATGTGGGGGCGGTGCGGCGCGGCTGCGCGAACCTCGGACGTCACATCGCCAATACCCGTGGCTTCGGCGTGCCGGTGGTGGTGGCGATCAACACCTTTGACGCCGACACCCCGGCCGAGATCGCGGCGATTGCCGAGCATGCCGCCAGTCTGGGCGTCACGGCCGTTCCCTGTCGGCACTGGGCCGAGGGTGGGCCGGGCGCCGCCGATCTGGCGCAGAAGGTCGTTGCGCTTTGTGACGCCGAGACCCGCTTTGCCCCGCTTTATCCCGACGAGATGGGCCTTTTGGAGAAGATCGAGACGATCGCGAAGCGCATCTATCATGCTGAGGGCGTGATTGCGGACAAGGCGGTTCTGGCGCAACTGGCCGCATGGGAGGCGGCGGGGCATGGGCAGCTGCCGATCTGCATGGCGAAGACGCAATATTCCTTTTCCGCCGATCCCGAGTTGCGCGGGGCGCCCACGGGGCATTCCATTCCGCTGCGCGAGGTGAGGCTTTCGGCGGGGGCGGGCTTCGTGGTGGCGATCTGCGGCGAGATCATGACGATGCCGGGCCTGCCCCGACATCCGGCGGCGGAGATGATCCGGCTTGATGCCGCGGGCGAGATTGAGGGGTTGTTTTGAGGCGGGGTTGAGAAGCGGGCGACAAGGTGCGATAGGAGCGGGGCATAAAAGCGGAACTTGCCGAATGAAAGAGCCCTCCGAAATCACCTCGATGGCCGAACTGCGGGCCGAGATCGATGCGCTGGATCTGCGCATCGTGGCGCTGCTGGCCGATCGGGCGCGGTTCATCGACCGTGCCGCCGAACTCAAGCCCGCCGAGGGCATGCCCGCGCGCATCAAGGCGCGGGTCGAGGAAGTGGTGAACAATGCGCGCAACGCCGCCGAGGCGCGGGGGATGGACCCCGAGCTGATCGAGGCGATGTGGCGGATGATGGTGGAATGGTCGATTGCCCGCGAAGAGCGGGTCCTGGGCAAGGGAGACGGAATTTGAGCGCGAAGATCATCGACGGCAAGGCTTTCGCGGCCAATGTGCGGGCGCAGGTCGCGGCCCATGTGGCGCGACTGAAAGAGGTGAACGGTCTGACCCCGGGTCTGGCCGTGGTGCTGGTGGGCGAAGACCCGGCAAGCCAGGTCTATGTCAAGAACAAGGGCATCCAGACCCGCGAAGTCGGGATGAATTCCTATGAGCACAAGCTGTCGGCCGAGACCTCGGAAGCCGATCTGCTGGCGCTGATCGCGAAGCTGAACGCCGATCCCGCGGTGCACGGGATTCTGGTGCAGCTGCCGCTGCCGAAACATCTCGATTCTGATCTGGTGATCAATTCGATCGATCCGGCGAAGGACGTGGACGGGTTCCACATCTCGAACGTCGGGCTTCTGGGCACCGGGCAGAAGGCGATGGTGCCCTGCACGCCGCTTGGCTGTCTGATGATGCTGCGCGACCACCTGGGCTCGCTCTCGGGGCTGAATGCGGTGGTCGTGGGCCGGTCCAACATCGTCGGCAAGCCGATGGCGCAGTTGCTGCTGGGCGACAGCTGCACTGTCACAATCGCGCATTCGCGCACCAAGGATCTGGCCGAGGTCTGCCGCCGTGCCGATATTCTGGTGGCTGCCGTTGGCCGCCCCGAAATGATCCCGGGCGACTGGGTGAAACCGGGTGCCACCGTGATCGACGTCGGCATCAACCGCATCGAGCGAGACGGCAAGGGCAAGCTGGTGGGCGACGTCCATTTCGAAAGTGCCGTGGCCGTGGCGGGCGCGATCACCCCGGTTCCGGGCGGCGTCGGTCCGATGACCATCGCCTGTCTGCTGGCCAATACGCTGACCGCCTGCTGTCGCGCCCATGGTCTGGCGGAGCCCGAGGGCCTGACCGCCTGAGCCTGTTGGCATGGCCCTTACATCTTCCGGATGAGACCCTGCTGTGACCACAATCACGGTTGCAAGCCCTTGTGACTGCGGCTAGCACATCTGCATGGTTTTGATTTTTGGAATGGGGCGAAAGGGCCATGCCCTTCTTTGAGAAGGCAAGACGATTTGGGCGAAAATACCAGCGGGCCATGCTGCATCCGGTCGTTCCGGTGGTCTGGCTTGCAACCTCGATTTTCGGGATCGTCGCCGGTCCTTTCGGCACTCAACTCTTTCCCCTGACCGGCCGCATCGCCTTCTGGCCGATCATCATCGGCCTTGGGGTGGTTGCGGCCGGGTTGTTGCGGGTGATCGTGCGCGATTACCTGGGCTATCGCAGCTTCTGGCCCGAGGCGCCGCTGATTGCCGTTCTGGCCACGCTGGGGTTGACGCCGCTTTTCATGGCGCTGGCCGAGGCCGTGGCCGGACCGGAGCAGCATGTGCCCTCGATCCCGGCGATGATGAGCTACATCTTCATCATGTCGATCATCACCTCGACGCTGCGCCATGCGGTGGCAGCAACCTGGCCCGGGGGGACGGGGAGCGGACTGCTGCCGGTGGCCGAACCGCCCCTTGCCGCGTTCGTCACGCCTGACCGTGAACCGGCTGCGCGGTTGATGTCCCGGCTGTCGCCGAACCTTCGGGCGCCGCTGGTGCGGCTGCAGATGCGCGACCACTATGTCGAAGTCTTTACCGAGGCGGGCTCGGAAACTGTGCTTTTGCGCATGGCGGATGCGATCTGCGCCGCCGAGGGGGTCGAAGGGTTGCAGGTGCACCGCTCGCATTGGGTGGCGCGGCAGGCGATCCGGGGCGTGAGCCGGGCGCAGGGCAAGGTCAGCTTGGTGCTGAAGGACGGCACGCAGGTTCCGGTGTCGCGGGGCAATGCGCCCGCGGTTCTGGCGCTTGGTCTGGCCGAGATATTGCCACAGGCCGACAACGGCAGCGACGCTCCGCAGGCTGTTGCCGCGCAATAGGCCCTGCCGGGCTCAGTGCTGGATCTCTTCCTCGCGCACGAACATGTTCGACCAGGCGCGGTCGATCAGTTCCGGGCTCATCTGATAGGGAATGCCTTCGAATTCGCAGATCGCGATCATCTGGTCGATCAGGAAGACCGGCTGATAATTCGCATAGACGTTGTTGATCGTCGGGTATTTGACCTTCAGAAGATGGACGAGTGCGGCTTCCGACAGCGGCATGCCGCGTTTTTTCGCAACCAGCGAGAAGATCTTGAGGTAATCCGATTGGCCAGGCCCATCGATCTTGATCTTGAAGAAGATCCGCCGCAGCGCCGCCTTGTCGAAGATCTGGTTCGGGTGGAAGTTGGTCGAAAAGATCACCAGCGTGTCGAAGGGCACCTCGAACTTTTCGCCCGATTGCAGGGCTAGGATGTCGCGGCTCTCCTCGAGCGGCACGATCCAGCGGTTGACCAGTTTCTGCGGCGGTTCGGCTTGACGGCCAAGGTCGTCGACGATGAAGACCCCGCCCGAAGATTTCATCTGCAACGGCGCCGTATAGGTCCGCGCGGTCGGGTTGTAGGTCAGATCGAGCATGTCGAGCGACAATTCGCCCCCGGTGATCACCGTCGGCCGGTCGCAATAGACATAGCGGCTGTCGAAGCGGTTGCCCGATTTGCGCAGGGCGGTCGGGTCATCGGCTTCCTCGCTTGCCGCAGTATGCACGATCGGGTCATAGACGACGATCACCTGACCGGCATATTCGACTGCGCGCGGCACATAGATTCGATCGCCGATCGCATCGCGGATGCCGTTCGAGATCGAGGATTTCCCGTTGCCGGGCGGGCCATACATCAAGATCGACCGCCCCGAGGACACCGCCGGTCCCAACTGGTCGATCAGCGTCGGCGGCAGCACCAGATGCCCCATCGCTGTCATCAGCTGCGGCCGGGTCAGCTGGATGTTGCGGATCGACTGTTTCTTCATCTGCACCGAATAATCGGCCAGCGGCACCGGCATCGCGCCGTAATATTCCGACTGCGTCAGCGCATCGAGCGCACGGGCCTTGCCACCATCGGTCAGCTGATACCCCATCTCGCCGCCCGAATTGGCATGCAGCGTGCCCATCGCCTCGATCAGCTTCTGGTTGCGGCCCAGATCCACCAGCTCCTGTGTCAGCGCGATCGGCAGGCAGACCAGCTTTGCAAGGCCGCTGACCGTGTCCATATTGGTCCGAAACATGGTCTTGAGCAGGATGTCCCGCATCAGCACCATGTTCAGGCCAGTTTCGGCGAGCGTTCGGGGCGGGGTGGGCGCGATCACGTTGGGGGCGACCATGTTCATCTGTCCTGCTCCGGCTCGTCTTTTTAACGTGTTGCTTCGGGATTCACAGGCGCATCCTGCCGGGCTATTGTGGCCAAAAATGGGAAAAGATGCGGAGAGGCCGGGATGACGGGCAGGTCAAGGGCAGCGGCGGCTTTGCCGCTGGCAGGCGGGCTGGCGATTTTCGCCGTGATTTTGGCGGCAGCGCCGTTTCTGGCGGGGGGGCTTTACGTCACTCAGCATGAGGGCGACACGCTGCATCTGGCCGATCTGGTGTTGCGCATGGCCGAAAAGGGCCAGATGCCGCACCGCGATTTCATGACGCCCTTGGGCATCGCCGGGCTCTGGCCGATTGCGCTGTTTTCGAAGCTGGGGTTTGGCTTTGGCCATGCCTTTCTGGCCGCGCAGGCGATGGTGGCGGCGGTGCTGTTCCTGCCGATCCTGCGGGTGGCGCAGTCGCGCTTTCCGGGCGGGCTGGCGTGGGTGTTCGGCATCTATGCGCTGGGCATGGTTTTGGCGCTGGTGCATGGCGAGACGAACCCGGCCAGTTCGGTGTCGATGCATTACAACCGCTGGGCCTGGGCGATGGCCTATGTGGCGCTGCCGCTGGCCGTGCTGGAGCCGCTCGGGGTCCGGCGTCCGCGGATCGATGGCGTGCTGATCGGCGCGATGATGGCGGGGCTGGCGCTGGTCAAGGTCACCTATGTCGTGGCCTTTGCCCCCGCGGTGCTGGTGGCGCTGCTGGTGCGCCGCGATTTTCGCACTCTGGGCGTGGCCGTGCTGGCCGGGGTCGCGGTTCTGGCTGCGGTGACGGCGGTGCTGGGGGTTGGCTTCTGGATCGCCTATCTGCGCGATCTGCTGGCCGTTGCGGGATCGGCCAGCCGCGCGGCGCCGGGCGACACCCTCGGCGGGGTGATGGCCGCACCGAAGAACCTCGCCGGGACGCTGGCTCTGTTGATGACGGTGATCTTCCTGCGGCAAGCCGAGCGGATGTCCGAGGGGCTGGTGCTGCTGCTCCTCGTGCCCGCTTTTGCCTATGTGACCTATCAGAACTATGGCAACGATCCGCAATGGTTGGTGCTGGTCGGTCTTTTCGCGCTGACCCTGCGCCCTGACAGCCTGATCTCGAACGGGCTGGGCTGGCGCTTGCGCGAGGCGCTGCTGGTGACCGGCGTGGTGGCTTTGGCGCTGGCTGCGGGGCCTGCGGCGAACCTTGTCTGGAGCCCCCTGCGCCATGCTTTCGCCAAGACCGATGACATGGTGCCGTTCCTCTCGGCGCGGACGCAGGATGCCGATCTGCTGGTCGAGGCACCCCGGGTTTACCGGGTGCTGCAACAGGTGGCGGGGGATGCGCCGGGGCAGCCCTATGCGGCTTACGCGACCAAGGGCGAGAGCGCCGAGAAACCGCGCAAGCCTGCGGCGCTGAATGGCGAGACGCTGCCAGAGTGCGAAATGACGATGGGCTATGATGCCTGGTTCGAGACCGCCGCCGCGGATCTGGTGCAGGCGGGCTATGCCCATTCACGGGTGCTGGTGGCGGATCTGTTCTCGGCCTTGTGGCTCTTCGGGCCGTTTGAGCCGGTCAAGGGCGCGGCGCCGTGGTATTATGGCGGCACGCCCGGGATCGACGCGGCCGATCATGTGCTGGTGCCGCTCTGCCCGACCGGGGAAAGCCGGCGCGACGAGATCGTGAAGGCGATTGCGGATGCGGGTTGGCGGCTGATCGAGGAACGCCGGACGACGACCTACATCCTTCTGCGGCCCGAGCGGCCGTAGCTCAGCGCCGGATTTGGCCGCGGCCGTTGACGCGGCCATGCGGACCATGTGCAGCTGCTGTGGCCGGGGCCTCAAGGCCTCCGGCCAGCGCCCGCCCCGCCCATGGCGGGCTCTGCCCGAGTGCTTTGGGCACTCGGGGGGCATGGGGATAATGGAGCGCGGGCCAAGGCGATGGCCTTGGCCAGACCGGGTGCCTTCAGCGCACCCGTTCGACGACGTAATCGGCCAGATCGTCCAGCATCTGCCGCAGCGGATGCTCGGGCAGCTTCGCCAGCGCCTTGCGGGCGGTGTCGGTCCAGCCGATCGCTTCCAGCCGCGTCGCTTCCAGCGTGCCGTGCTTGGTCATCAGCGCCATCGCATGCTCGAGGTCTCCCTCTTGCTGGTCGCCCTTTTCGATCACGCGCTTCCAGAAGGCGCGCTCCTCGTCATTGGCCAGCGCGATGGCCTTGATCACCGGCATCGTCAGCTTGCGTTCGCGGAAATCGTCGCCGGTGTTCTTGCCGATCTCGGCCGACTTGCCGCCGTAATCCAGAAGGTCATCGACGATCTGGAACGCGATCCCGAGTGCGTCACCGTAATCGTACAGCGCCTCGATCTGATCCTCGGGGGCGCCGCCGATGATGCCGCCCACCTCGGTCGCGGCCGAGAACAGCGCCGCCGTCTTGCCGCGGATCACGCGCAGATAGATGTCTTCGGTCGTCGCCAGATTCTGCGCCGCCGTCAGCTGCAGCACCTCGCCCTCGGCGATGACGGCCGAAGCGTTGGCGAGGATCTCCATCACCCGCATGTTGCCGGTGTCGGTCATCAGCTGGAACGAGCGCGCGAAAAGATAATCGCCCACCAGAACCGAGGATTTGTTGTCCCACAGCAGGTTCGCCGTCGGACGGCCGCGACGCTGACGGCTTTCGTCAACCACATCATCATGCAGAAGCGTCGCGGTGTGGATGAACTCGACCGTCGCGGCCAGATGCACATGGAACGGGCCGCCATAGCCCACCAGCCGCGCCGCGGCGAGCGTCAGCATCGGCCGCAGCCGCTTGCCGCCCGCCTCGATCAGATGCGCCGTGACCTCGGGGATGCGGGGCGCATGTTCCGAGCTCATCCGCTCGCGGATCAGCGCATTGACCGCCGCCATGTCCTCGGCCAGCGCCTGCGCCAGACGGTCGTGCGGTTTCGTCGCCTTGTCGTCGAGGCTCATCGGTCTTCCTTCCCAGTTTCCCGGCCCAATTTCCGTCTCGACACCGCGGCAGAGCTGCCCTTAAGTCGAGCGATGAAAGAGCTTCTGCGCACCACCGACCCGGTTCGGATCGCCATGGCGATGGCCCTTCTTGAGGGCGAGGGTATAACGGCCTTTGAGTGGGACGTCCACATGAGCATTCTTGACGGCAGCCTCGGCATTTTGCCGCGCAGATTGGCTGTGGCCGATGCGGATTGGTTTCTGGCGCAGGCGATCTTGCGCGACAACGGGCTTTGGGAAGAGTGATGTTTCCGCCCGAAGACTGCACGTTTGATCGGTTTCTGGATGGCCGTCTGACCGTGGCGCAACCGCGCCAAGGCTACCGCGCGGCGATGGATCCGGTGCTTCTCGCCGCCGCTTGCGGGGCAAAACCGGGGCAATCGGTGCTGGAACTGGGCTGCGGGGCCGGGGTGGCGAGCCTGTGCCTTGGCTGGCGGGTGCAGGGGCTGGTGCAGGCCGGGCTCGAATTGCAGCCCGACTATGCCGATCTGGCGCGGCGCAATGCGGCGGCGAATGGCATCGGATTTGAGGTGTTCGAGGGCGATCTGGCGCGGATGCCCGCGGCTTTGCGTGCGCGCAATTACGATCATGTGATCGCCAATCCGCCCTATTTCGCCGCCGCGGGCGGTACGGCGGCGGCTGATGCGGGCCGCGAGCGGGCGCAGCGCGAGGCGACGCCGCTGGTCGACTGGGTCCGCGCGGGGATGCGGCGGCTGCAGCCGGGCGGCTGGTTGACGATGATCCAGAATGCCGACCGGCTGGGCGATATCCTTTTGGCGCTGGCGGGGCAGGGGGGCTCGGTCTCGGTGCTGCCGATCGCGGCGCGGCAGGGCCGGGCGGCGGGGCGGGTGATCGTCGCTGCGCGCAAGGGGGGCAAGGCCCCGTTGCGGTTGCTCGCGCCCTTCGTGCTGCATGCCCTGCCTGCGCATCAGGGGGATGCCGAAGACCTCACCCATGCTGCGCAGGCAGTGCTGCGCTGCGGCGAAACCTTGCCGCTAACGCCTTAATTCCGTGGCAATATTATTTTGTAAAACTCCTTCATATTTTTGCGCAGCAATACGACAAGCGCGTGACAAGCGTTCGAAAACGTGCTGCAATCGACTTACCGAACAAGGAAAGAAGGAGACTGCCATGTCCGTGAGTTCGCATATCGCTGAACTTCGCAAGAAACATCAGGCTCTGTCCGCGGAAGTCGAAGTGGCGCTTCGTACGCCCAGCTTCGATGACCTGCAAATCGCGGAGATGAAGAAACAGAAACTGCGGCTCAAGGAAGAAATCGCGCGGCTGGAAGGCGTGGCGCTCTGATTTCCGGCCCGGCCGCGTGACGGCCGGTCCCTAGCCTTGCCGACTGCCCAAGGCGGCCAGAAAGGCACCTGCAGCAATCATCGCGGCGGCCAGCACCAGAACCGGTGACGCTGCCGCGATCCCCGCCCCGATCAGCGCAAGCGTCGAGAGTAGCGGGGCCGCATAGGACGCCGTCCCCAACATCTGGATGTCGCCCCGCTTCACCCCCACATCCCATGTGTAAAACGCCAGCCCCACCGGGCCAATGCCAAGGGCGATGACCGCGCCCCAGCCGGTCGTGCTGGTGGGCCACAGCGTCTCTTCCAGCGCCAGATGTGCCAGAGCGGACAAGACCGCGGTGGCCATGCAATAGATCGCGACGGCGGCGGTCGGCACCTGCCCCATGCGACGCGAGAGCAGCGAATAGCCCGACCAGGTCAGCGCGCAAAGAAAGGCCAGACCGTAGCCCGGCAGCGATTCGGCGCTGGCCGAGATACCTCCCCGCGCGACGATCAGGGCGGCCCCGGCAAAGGCGAGGATTGCCCCGAAAATATGCAGCCGATTCAGCCGCTCGCCCGGCAGCAGGCCGGAAAAGACGACGATCAAGAGCGGCCAGAGATAGGCGATCAGACTCGCCTCGGCCGGAGGGGCAAGGCGCAGGGCGGAAAAATAGATCAGGTGGTAGCCGAACAAGGCTGCGGTGCCGAAAGCGTAGACTTTCCACGACACCTGCCGCAGCACGGCGAAGCCCTCCGTCGCTGCGACCCAGATCAGCCCGATGCTGCCGCCGATCGCAAAGCAGAGCGCGTTCAGTTGCAGGGGCGGCACCGGCGCCGAGGCGACGGTAAAGAGCGCGAGCAGCGCCCAAAGTGCGACGGCGGAAAAGCCGATCAAGGTTGCCTGATTGCGCGACATCTGCCCCCCGAAAGCAAAGAGGCCCGCAAGATGCGGGCCCCGTCACCATTTGCCAAGAGGCAAATCAGGTCATGTACTGGCCGCCGTTCGCGGTGATCGTCGCGCCGGTGATGAAACCCGCGGTATCCGCGGCCAGGAAGACCACGCAGCGGGCGATGTCGGTCACGTCGCCCAGACGGCCGACCGGGATCGTCGCGATGATCGACTCGCGCACCTTTTCCGGCACCGCCATCACCATCTCGGTGGCGATGTAGCCCGGGCAGATCGCGTTCACGGTGATGCCCGCGCGCGCGCCTTCTTGCGCCAGCGCCTTGGTGAAGCCGATGTCGCCCGCCTTCGCGGCCGAGTAGTTCGCCTGGGCGAATTGACCCTTCTGGCCGTTGATCGACGAGATGTTGATGATCCGGCCGAACTTGCGGTCGCGCATGCCGTTCCAAAGCGGATGCGTCATGTTGAAGATGCCGTTCAGGTTGGTGCCGATCACCTGATCCCACTGCTCGCGGGTCATCTTGTGGAAGGGCGCGTCGCGGGTGATGCCCGCGTTGTTCACCAGAACGTCGACCGGGCCGAGTTCGGCCTCGACCTGCGCGATGCCCGCGGCGCAGGCGTCGTAATCCGCGACCGACCACTTGTAGGTCTTGATCCCGGTCTCGGTGGTGAATTTCGCGGCGGCTTCGTCATTGCCGGCATAGTTCGCGGCGACGGTGTAACCCGCGTCCTTCAGCGCCATCGAGATCGCGGCGCCAATGCCGCGCGACCCACCGGTGACGAGTGCAACTCTGGACATGATTCCTCCTCAGATCATCCTTGTTGAAATGCTGTTACCTAAAATAAGGAAGGCACGCAATATTATTGCGCGCCTGTTTTTCGCATTTGCAGAAAAAATCTGCGTGAGGGCTGAGATCAGAGCCCTTCGAGGCACATGGCCACGCCCATGCCGCCGCCGATGCAGAGCGTCGCGAGGCCCTTTTTCGCGCCCGAACGTTTCATTTCGAAGACGAGCGTGTTCAGGATCCGGCAGCCCGAAGCGCCGATCGGGTGGCCGATGGCGATGGCGCCGCCATTGACGTTCACCTTCGACACATCCCAGCCCATGTCCTTGTTCACCGCACAGGCCTGCGCTGCGAACGCTTCGTTCGCTTCGATCCGGTCCAGATCGGCGGCTTTCCAGCCCGCCTTTTCCAGCGCCATGCGCGAAGCCGGGATCGGGCCGCAGCCCATGATCGACGGGTCAAGCCCGGCGGTGGCGTAAGACGCGATGCGGGCGAGCGGCGTCAGACCGCGCTTGGCCGCTTCTTCCTCGGTCATCAAGAGCACGACCGCGGCGCCATCGTTGATGCCCGAGGCGTTGCCCGCGGTCACCGTGCCGTCCTTGGTAAAGGCCGGTTTCAGCTTCTGCATCGATTCGAGCGTCGCACCGTGACGGATGTATTCGTCGGCATCGACCACGATGTCGCCCTTGCGGGTCTTGATCGTGAAGGGGATGATTTCATCGACGAACTTGCCCGCCTTTTGCGCGGCTTCGGCCTTGTTCTGCGAGGCGAGGGCGAATTCATCCTGCATTTCGCGGGTAATGCCCCATTGGCTCGCGACGTTTTCGGCGGTCTGGCCCATGTGGTAGCCGTTGAAGGCGTCCCACAGACCGTCCTTGATCATCGAATCGATCATCTTCATGTCGCCCATCTTGGTGCCCGCGCGCAGATGCGCGACATGGGTCGAGAGCGACATGCTTTCCTGACCCCCAGCAACGATGATCGCCGCATCGCCGAGCTGGATGTGCTGGGCGCCAAGCGCGACGGTGCGCAGGCCCGAGCCGCAAACCTGGTTGATGCCCCAAGCGGCCGATTCGATCGGCAGACCGGCTTTGATATGCGCCTGACGCGCCGGGTTCTGGCCCTGACCAGCGGTCAGCACCTGACCGAGGATGGTTTCCGAGACCTCCGCCTTGTCGATGCCCGCCCGCGCGACAACCGCCTCGATCACCGCGGCGCCCAGATCATGCGCGGGCGTGTTGGCGAAAGCGCCGTTGAAGCTGCCCACGGCGGTACGGGCCGCCGAGACGATGACGACATTGGTCATGAATTTCCCTCCTCACAGGATTTCGGGCGCAGAGGCGCCCATTGCCGCTGTGCAGCATGCCCAAAGGATGAAGGAGGTCAAGCAGATTTGGCAATATTTGCCACAATCCGCGCAATTTTGTTGCGCGGAAAATTCAACCCTTGGGCCCGGGCGTCAGTTCCCGGCCTTGTGGGTCGTGGGCGCTTTCCACGGCGGCATGATCGTCGGCGCGCCGAAATAATAGCCCTGCATGCAGTCGATCCCCGCACGCGTCAGCCAAGCCGCATCCTCCGCGGTTTCGACCGCTTCGGCAACGGTGAACATCTCGAAATGCCTGGCGATCGACATCAGCGCCTGTGTGAGGATCTGGTTGTCGGGATTGCGCGCGATTCCGGTGATGAACTGGCCGTCGATCTTCAGGATATCGAAGTAGAATTCGCGCAGATAGCGGAACGAGGTGTAGCCCGCGCCGAAATCGTCGAGCGCAAAGGCGATGCCCTTCATCTGCATGTCCTGCATGAAGACCGACACGAGTTCCGGCATCACCATCGCCGAGGATTCGGTGATTTCGAGAATGAGCCGCTCGCCCACGCTTTCGTCCATCGCCAGACCGCGGTTCAGAATGCGCATCCACTCCGGATAACCGATCGAGCGTGCGGACATGTTCACCGAGAGCCGCAATTCGCGATCTTCGGCAAGCGAAAGCAGACCCATTTCCAGCGCCAGACAGTCGAGCTTGCGACCGACTTCGGTGGTTTCGGCTGCGCCGATGAAATCCTGCGCGGGAATCACCCGGCCGGTGTCATCAAGCACCCGGATCAGCCCTTCGTAGAAAGCCGGCCGGTCGGGGCGCAGGGTTTGCACGATGGGCTGGAAGGCCAGAACCACATCGCGCCGTTCCACGGCGCGAGTCACCATCGCCAGAGTATCGCGGTCACGCTGCGCAAGGGCGAAGTTGAGCGGATTGGCGTCGGCGGGATCGAGCGGCTCGCGCAGCGATAGCGGAATTTTCGACATCGGCCCCTCCATCAGGTTCCGTATCAGAATCCGCGATTTCGGCTAACAACTGGTAAAGAGGGACAATTTCTCCGGCGCGTGGTTAATGCTGACAATTTTCGATAAACCTGAATCCATAAATGCCTCGGTAAGAAACACAACTTAGACTTGATTTAATGTTCCGAGTGACGAGACACCTCCCTCATGACTGCACCCACCGATCTCTCCAAATCCACGGAAGGCGAAGCCTACTTCGGTTTCGATGAACTCTTTTATTCGCGCACTGACAAACGCGGCGTCATCCTGGCCGGGAATGATGTTTTCCACCGCGTCTCCGGGTTCGAATGGAAGGACATTCTTGGTGCTCCGCACAAAGTGGTGCGCCATCCCGACACGCCGCGCGGTGTGTTCCGCATCCTCTGGCATGCGCTTGGTGCGGGGCATCCCATGGGGGCCTACGTCAAGAACCGCGCCAAGAATGGCGATGTCTATTGGGTCTTCGCGGTTCTGATGCCCACGGATGATGGATATCTTTCGGTGCGGCTCAAGCCCTCGACACCACTTTCCGACCGTATCCGCGAAGACTACGTGAAGTTGAGTGCGCGGGAGCGGGCCGAGCGGCTCGATCCGGAGGTCAGCGCAGGCGAGTTGCGGGCGATGGCCGCGGCGGAAGGTTACTCAACCTATACGAGTTATATGGCTTTCGCGCTTGGTAAAGAACTGGCCGCCCGTGACGCCAAGCTGGGGCGGCCAGCCGATCCGCGTACCCTGCGCCTGATCGAGATGAACACCTCGCTCGAAAAGGTCACGCAAGAACAGATGAAGTTGTTGCGCAGCTTCGAGGCGCTACAGTCGATTCCGAACAACATGCGCATTGTCGCCTCGCGGCTGGAGCCCTCGGGCGGCCCGGTTTCGGCGATTTCGGAAAACTACAAAGCGTCGTCGATGGTGATTTCCGAACGGCTGCGCAGCTTCGTGGCCGGGCGGGACAATCTGTGCGAACGCGTGTCGCGACAGGCGGCGCGGGCGCTGTTCCTGCTCGGGTCGAACCGTGTTCTGAAAGAGATGAACTCCAATTTCCGCGATGCGGTGAAAGTCGAAGGCATTGACTGGACGCACGAACGGAAGCTTTTGCGCGAGCTTGAGGAACGGTCGCGGCATGACACCCGTCAGGCGATGGAGCGGGCCGTCGGCCATGCCGAGGAATTGAGCCGGTCAAGCGCCGAAATCCGCCGCCTGATGCTCGGTCTTGACACGATCCGGGTTCTGGGCCGCGTCGAATGCGGTCGGATGCGCGACAGCAGCGGCGGGCTTTCGGCGACGATCGATCAACTCGACATCTTCCACGCCGACATCAAGAACCGGCTCGAATCGATCATGCGGCTCTCGGAAGAGATCGGCTCGTCGATGAACCAGTTCCTGCGCAGCGAATCGCGCTGATCACTCCGCGCGCAGGGCGGCGATGACCGCCTTGGCTTCCGGGCTCGACCAATCGGCCGGGCCCAGGAGTTGCGCCACGATCTGCCCCTTGCGGTCGATCAGGATCGAGGCGGGCAGGCCGGGCAGGCCAAAGGCGCGCGGCAGCCGTTCGGTGGCATCGATCATCCGCGGCAAGTGGGTGATGCCTTGCTTTTCGAAAAACGCCGCCACCTTCACCTGGGTGTCGCGATTGCTGGAGGCCACGGTCAGCACGGTGAAATCCGCGCCGCCGATTTCGGCCTGAAGCGCCTCGATATCGGGCATTTCCTTGCGGCAGGGTGCACACCAGGTCGCCCAGAGGTTCAACAGCACCACCTTGCCGCGATAGTCGGCCAGCGTATGGCTTGCCCCGGTTTCATCGACAAAGGGAATGTCCGGCAGCGGCAGCGGTTCGGAGAAGACGGCGAGTTTCTTCATCTCGCCTGTCTTCAGCGCCGACAGGTCGGCGGCTGTGGCGGCATTTGCGCTAAGGGCAAGGGCCGTATAAAGGACGAACAACCGCAGCATGATGCCTCCGACGAAGGGCCTGACGATGACCGACGACACGAAATCCTCGAACGCCATGTGGGGCGGGCGCTTCGCCGCCGGTCCGGACGCGATCATGGAGGCGATCAACGCCTCGATCTCGTTCGACAAGCGGCTTTACGCACAGGATATCCGCGGCAGCCGGGCCCATGCGGCGATGCTGGCCGCGACGGGTATCCTCACGAATAGCGATGCCGAGGCGATCGGGGAAGGGTTGCTCACGGTCTTGTCAGAGATCGAGGCAGGCGATTTCCCGTTTTCGACCGCGCTCGAGGACATTCACATGAACGTCGAGGCGCGGTTGAAGGCGCTGATCGGCGAACCGGCCGGGCGGCTGCACACGGCGCGGAGCCGCAACGATCAGGTGGCGACCGATTTCCGGCTCTGGGTCCGCGATCAGGCTGATGCCGCGATCACCTCGCTGACGGCTCTGATGCAGGTGCTGGTCGCGCAGGCCGAAAAGGGCGCCGATTGGGTGATGCCGGGCTTCACCCATCTGCAGACCGCGCAGCCGGTGACTTGGGGTCATCACATGATGGCCTATGTCGAGATGTTCGCCCGCGATCGCTCGCGCTTTGAAGATGCGCGCAAGCGGATGAACGAATGCCCGCTGGGCTCGGCGGCGCTTGCGGGGACCGGTTTCCCGATCGACCGGCACATGACCGCCACGGCGCTGGGCTTCGACCGGCCGATGGCGAATAGCCTTGATGGCGTGTCCGACCGCGATTTCGCGCTGGAATTCCTGTCCTCGGCGGCGATCTGCGCGGTGCACCTCAGCCGTCTGGCGGAAGAGCTGGTGATCTGGTCCTCGGCGCAGTTCCGCTTCGTGGCGATGTCGGACAAATGGTCGACCGGGTCGAGCATCATGCCGCAAAAGCGCAATCCCGATGCGGCGGAACTCATCCGCGCGAAAATCGGCCGGGTGCTGGGCGCGGCCGTCGCGCTGTTCACCGTGATGAAGGGCCTGCCGCTCGCCTATTCGAAAGACATGCAGGAAGACAAGGAACAGGTCTTCGACGCGGCCGATACGTTGATGCTGGCGCTTGCGGCGATGACCGGGATGATGTCGGATCTGACGGTGAACACGGCGAAACTGGAAGCCGCGGCCTCTTCGGGGTTCTCGACCGCGACCGATCTGGCCGACTGGCTCGTGCGCGAGGCCGGTCTGCCCTTCCGCGACGCCCACCATGTCACCGGCTCGCTCGTCGCGCTGGCGGAAAAGAAGGGCTGCGATCTGCCCGATCTGAGCCTTGAAGAGCTGAAATCCGCCCATCCGGCGCTGACCGAGGCGGTCTATTCCGTGCTTGGGGTTCACAATTCGGTCGCCTCGCGCCAGTCTTACGGCGGTACCGCCCCCGATCAGGTCCGCGCCCAGGTCGCGCGCTGGAAGGGGCTTCTCGTCTGACACGGGAGTTTTCATGCGTCTCCTTCTTGCTTTCTCGCTTCTGACCTTTGCGGCGGCCTGCGGTGTCGATGGACCGCCGCAACCGCCGAAAGCGACCACCGCCCCCGGCGTTTCGATCACCGGCGAAGCCCGCATGGGCGTCACGGGGTCGCTGTGAGGATCGCCTTGCCCCTGCTCCTGCTCCTGCTCGCGGCCTGTGACGGGCCGCGCGCGAATGTGGGCGCAAGCCCCTCCGGTCAGCTGACGACCGGTGTCTCGACCGGCGTCGGCCCGATGCGGCTTGGCGTGAACAGCAATGGCCGCGCCACGGTCGGCACGCATCTTGGCTGGCTGCATCTGGGCGCGGGCTTCTGAGGCCGCTTTTCTTGACGGGTCCGACCGGCTAAGAACGTCTCAGCAACCGGAGGCCGCGATGGATCACTTTCTTTACCGCAATGGCGTGCTGCATGCCGAAGACGTGGCCCTGACCGAGATCGCGGCCAGTGTCGGCACGCCGTTCTATGTCTACTCCGCCGCGACCCTGACCCGGCATTTCCAGCTGTTCGATGCGGCGCTGGCGGGCACGGATCATCTGGTCTGCTTTGCGATCAAGTCAAACTCGAACCTTGCGGTGCTGAAGCTGCTCGGCGATCTCGGCGCGGGGATGGATGTGGTCTCGGGCGGCGAATACCGCCGCGCGAAAGCCGCGGGCGTGCCCGGTGAGCGGATCGTCTTTTCCGGCGTCGGCAAAACGCGCGAGGAAATCACGCTCGCGCTCACGGGCGGCATCCGGCAGTTCAACGTCGAAAGCGAACCCGAGCTGCGGGCGATTTCCGAGATTGCGACCGGCCTTGGCGTCACTGCGCCGATCGCGCTGCGGGTGAACCCCGACGTTGATGCCAAGACCCACGAAAAGATCGCCACTGGCAAATCGGAAAACAAGTTCGGCATTCCGATCGCCAAGGCCCGCGCGGTCTATGCCGAGGCCGCGAAACAGCCCGGCCTCGACGTTATCGGCGTCGATGTGCATATCGGCAGCCAGCTGACCGATCTGGCCCCCTTCGAGGCGGCCTTCACCAAGGTCCGCGAGTTGACGCTGGCGCTCCGCGACGATGGTCACAACATCCGCCGTCTGGATCTGGGCGGCGGCTTGGGCATTCCCTATCACCAGCGCTCGAACGAGGCGCCGCCGCTGCCCACCGATTACGGCGCGATGATCCAGCGGGTTCTGGGCGATCTCGGCTGCGAGATCGAGATCGAGCCGGGGCGGCTGATTTCCGGCAATGCCGGGCTGATGGTGACCTCGGTCATTTATCTGAAGGAAGGCGAGGGGCGGAAATTCCTCATCGTCGATGCGGCGATGAACGATCTGGTGCGGCCTGCGATGTATTCCGCGCATCACGACATCGTTCCGGTGATCGAGCCTGCGCCCGGCACCGAAGCGCAGGCCTTCGATGTGGTCGGCCCGGTCTGCGAGACCGGCGACACTTTCGCCAAGGGCCGGGAACTCGTGCCGATGGCCGAAGGCGATCTGGTCGCCTTCCGCTCGGCGGGCGCCTATGGCGCGGTGATGGCCTCGGAATACAACTCCCGCCCGCTGATCCCCGAAGTGCTGGTTTCCGGGGATCACTTCGCCGTCATCCGGCAAAGACCGAGCTTTGAGGAAATGCTGGCCCGCGATAGCATTCCGGAATGGCTCTGATCCCGTAGTCCGGGCCGGAAAGGACCGATGCCGCCGCCGCCGCCCCTTCCGGGCGACCCGCTCGCCCCGCTGGCCCGACCGATCGCGCTGACGCGGGCGGCGATGACGGCCGAGCGGCTGCTGCGTGCCTTCTGGCCGCTGCTGACCCTGGCGGCCATCACCTTCACGCTTCTGGCCTTTCGCCTGCCCGATCATCTGACCGGGCACCAATGGCCGGTGCTGGCCGGAGGACTTGGGTTCCTTGCCGTCCTTCTGGCCGCGCCGGGGTTCCGGCGCTTCCGTATTCCGAGCCGGGCCGAGGCAATTGCGCGGCTCGACGCCACGTTGCCCGGCCGACCGCTCGCCGCGCTGACCGACAGTCTGGCGCTGGGCGATACCGATCCGGCGACGCGCGCCCTTTGGGCTTTGCACCGCGGTCGCATGGCCGAGCGCGCCGCCGCCGCCCGAGCGCCCTTGCCCGCGCCCGATCTGGCGCCGCGCGACCCCTATGGCCTGCGGATTTCCGCGCTGACCGGCGTCACCGTGGCGCTGATCTTCGGTGCGCCGCTCGCGATCTTCACCCCGCCCGAACATCCGCAGCCCTCCGGTGCTGCCGAGGCCGCGATGGGCCCCGCCTGGGAAGGCTGGGCCGAGCCGCCGCGTTACACCGGCAAGCCCGGTCTGTATCTGAACGGGTTCGAAGGCGATACGCTGTCGCTCCCCGAGGGCACGAAACTCAGCTTCCGGTTCTACGGCCCGCCCGGCTCCGTTCCCTTCACCGAAACCGTGTCGAGCCCCGCGGCCACGCCCGAAAAGGCCGACGGTGCCGAGGTGCAAAGCCTTGATCTGATCGCCCGGCGTTCCGGCGTGGTCGAGATCGGCGGGCGCATGGGGCGCAGTTTCAAGGTCACGATGCTTTCGGACGCCGCCCCCGCGGTTGAGTTGCCCCGGCTGGCGGAACGGCGCGCCGATGGCAAGCTCGCGCAACCCTTCCACGCCACCGACGATTATGGCGTCACCAAGGGGCAGGCGCATGTCAGCCTTGATCTTGCGGCGATCGACCGCCGTTATGGGCTCGCGATCGACCCTGAGCCGCGCCCGGATCTGGTCTTCGATCTGCCGCTGCCGATCACCGGCTCGCGCGCCGATTTCACCGAAATGCTGACCGAGGACATGTCCGAGCATCCTTGGGCGAACCTGCCGGTCAAGCTCTCGCTTTCGGTCGAGGATGGTCTGGGCCAGACCGGCACCAGCGGCGAGCAGACATTCGATCTGCCCGGGCGGCGGTTCTTTGATCCGCGGGCGGCGGCGTTGATCGAGATGCGCCGCGATCTGCTGTGGTCGCGCGAGAATGCCCCCCGCACGGCCGAGCTTTTGCGGGCGATCCTGAACCGGCCCGAAGGCGTCTTTCCCGCACCGCAGATGGCCGAGGCGCTGCATGCGCAGATCGAGCGGCTCGAGGGCGGGCCGCTGTCGCCCGAGGCCCGCGACGAGGTGGCCAAAGTCCTGTGGGACATGGCGAAACTGCTGGAAGATGGCGGTCTGGCGGATGCGCTGGCAGCGATGCAGCAGGCGCAGGAGCGGCTGAGCGAGGCGATCCGCAATGGCGCCTCGAAGGACGAGATCGACAAGCTGATGGCGGAACTCAAGGAGGCCACCGACCGCTATCTGCAGATGCTGGCCGAGCGCGCGACCGAGGAAGAGCAGGGGCCGCAGTTCGGGCAGAAACAGGAAAGCCAGCGCATCACTGGCGATCAGATCCAGAAGATGATGGAGGAAATCCAGCGTCTGATGGAGGAAGGCAAGATGGCCGAGGCGCAGGAGCTGCTCGATCAGCTGTCGCGGCTGATGCGGAACATGAAGGTCACGCAGGGCGAGGGCGGCGACGGCGACATGCCCGGCGGCAAGGCGATGAAGGATCTGGGCCAGACGTTGCGCGATCAGCAGAAGTTGTCGGATGATTCCTTCCGGCAGATGCAGCGCAGCCCAGATCCAGAGGGCGTCGATCCGGGGCTGGAACAGCCGGGGCCGGGCGCGCCGCAAGCGCAACCCGACGGGCAGCCGCAAGCCGGGGACGGCACGGCGGAAGATCAGGGCAAGAGCCTTGCCGAGCGTCAGCGCGCCCTGCGCCGCGAGCTGGAACGCCAGCGTGGATTGATGCCGCGGCTCGGCGGGGACGCCGCCAAGGAGGCCGAGCGGTCACTTGAAGGCGCAGGCAAGGCGATGGACGGGGCCGAACAGGCGTTGAAGGACGGCGATCTGGGCGGTGCCATCGACAAGCAGGCCGATGCGATCGAAGCCCTGCGCGAGGGCATGCGCAAGCTGGGCGAGGCGATGGCCGAGGAAAACGGGCAGGGCCAGAGCGGTCAGGGCGCGCAAGGCATGGAGCGCCGCGGCGATGCGATGGGCGGCCATGGCGCGCGTGAATTGCCGCGCGATCCGCTGGGCCGGGCGACCGGCGATGGCAGCCGGATCGGCACCGAGTCCGATTTGCTGAAAGGCGACGACGTGTATCGCCGCGCCCGGGATCTGCTGGATGAAATCCGCCGCCGCACCGCCGACCGGCAGCGCCCCGAAGCCGAACGCGATTATCTGCGCCGTCTGTTGGATCGTTTTGCCGGGCAATAACCGCCGGATCAGCTTTGCGGCTGCGCGCCCGCCTGAACCTGGGCGATCACGGCGCGCAGTTGTGCATCCAGCCAGATCCGCGCCGCATCCACCGCCGCGACATAGCTGTCGAGGAGCGGCTCCGCCCCCGGCACCAACTGGGCCAGATGCGGCGCATAAGCGTAGATCAGCGCCGCAATTGCCGCGAGCAGCAGCACCGAGGAAAATCCGAACCGGAAGCCCGAACGATCTTCCTGCCGCCCCGGAAACATGCCCATCGCCGCGACATCGCCATCCCGGTCGGCGCTGGCGCGCAAGCTCGAATTGATCTCGTCGATGTCGGGCAAGCGCCGCCGCCGCAGGAACCGACCCTCGCTTTCGGCCTCTTCCGGTTCCGGGCCTTCGGTCAGATCGGCGTGACGGTCCTCTTCCTCCTCGGAATTGAGGTCGCTGAAATCTGGCATGCGGCGTGGCGGATCTGCGCGCAAGGTGGAGACGAGGCGCTGCGGGTGAACCGGAGCGACCGGCGTTACAGGGGGCGGTGCAACCGCGGGTATCGGCGGGCTGGTCAGCACCCGGTCGAGGTTCATTTCTTCCTGCGTTTCGATCCCGGTGCCCTCGGCCCGGCGGGCGGCGGCTTCGCGCTCGGCCTCTTCGCGCAGGATCGCCATCAGGTTTTCGTCAAGCGGCCGACGCGGGATCGCACCCGCACGCGGGGCAGGGCCGACCTCTGCCGGGTCGGGTGTCGCGGCGGGCGGTTCCGGCTCGGGGGCTGCGGCCACTGGGGCGGCGGGCTCGGCCGGGGGCGCCACCGGATGCACCCGCATCAGCTCGGCGATAGCATGCGAGACATCGGTTTCCAGATCGGCCGGTTCGGGTTCGGCGGCTCCCAGTGACGGCGGTATCGCCCAGTCCAGAACCTCCTCATCCTCCGGCGCGGGAGAAGCGGTTTCGGGCGGTTCCGGGGCCGTCTCGGCGACTGGTGCAGGGGTCGGTTCCGGCTCAGGCTCGGGTTCTGCGTCAAACTCCGGCCAGTCTTCCGGCGCGGGTTCGGGCCAGTCCTCCACCTCGGCAAGGGCCCCGGTGGCTTCTGCCGCGCCGTCTTGTTCCACAGTTTCGGGAAGGGGGGTGTCCGGCGCCGGTGCTGCGGTTGCCCCCACCTCCGGCGCGACATCCCACTGATCGAGGCCATCCTCCGCCTCGCGGGCCTGTTCCTGCGCCGCGTCGAGCATCTGACGACTGGGTTGGAACCAGGTCTGGCCGCAGCCAGAGCATTGAACATCACGTCCGGAGGTCGGGATGACCGAGTCATCCACCTCATATTGCGCACCGCATCTCGGGCAGATCAGCCGCATCCGGTTCCCAGCCTCGCCCCTCACTCGCCATTCTGGCCTTTTCTACAAGCTTGTTGTAGCAAGCAAAGAAACAAACTCCAATAGTTTGAGTATGTCGCAGGTGCCGCCTGAAAAAACGGGCAGCAGGGGAGGGGCCGCGCAGTGATCGAGTTGCAGGATGTCGCCGTGGGCTATGGCGGGACCGAGCTTCTGGCCGAGATGACGCTGAAGCTTGTGCCGGGGTCGTTTCACTTCCTGACCGGGCCTTCGGGGGCGGGCAAGACGACGTTTCTGAAGCTGTGCTATGCAGAGCTTCTGCCCTCGTCGGGGTTCATGGGGCTTTACGGTCAGGATGCGCGCACGATGGGGCGCGACGACATTGCCCGGATGCGCCAGCGCATCGGTGTCGTGCATCAGGATTGCCAGTTCCTCGACCATCTGTCGGTGGCGGAAAACGTTGCGCTGCCGCTGACGGTCTCCGGGCGGCCGATCGACGGGGTGGAACTGGCAGAGCTTTTGGCCTGGGTCGGGCTGAAGGCGCAGATGAATGCGTTGCCGCCGCAGCTCTCGGGCGGCGAGCGGCAAAGGGCTGCCCTGGCGCGGGCGATCATCACCTCGCCCGAGGTGATTCTGGCCGATGAACCCACCGGCAACCTCGACTGGGAAATGTCGCTGCGCCTGTTGTCGCTGCTGGTGGAATTGAACAGGCTGGGCAAGACGGTGCTGATTGCGACGCATGATCTGAACCTGATCCGACAGGCCAAGGCGCAGGTCTCGGCGCGGGTGCTGCGGATCGCGAACCGGCGGCTGCAACTGGCGGGGGCGGATCTGTGATGCGGTTCAATCCTTTCGGCTCCGAGCTGTCGACCGTCGACCGGGTGGTCCCGCCCACCGGCTTCACGGCAAATTTGACCGTGTTGACCTCTGCTGCGATGGCCTTTCTTGCGGTTTTCGCACTGGCCTTGTCGATGGCCTCGGGGCGGCTTGCGGATCGCTGGTCCGAGGCGCTGGCGCGCTCGGCCACGATCCGGATTTCGGCGCCTGCCGATCAGATGGAAACGCAGCTGCGCGCGGTGCTGGATGCGCTGGCGACGACGCCCGGCGTGGCGAGCTATCGCCCGATGGAAGAGGACGAGATGCGCAATTTGCTCGACCCGTGGTTCGGCCCCGATCTGCCGGTCGACACGCTGCCGCTGCCGAAGCTCGTGGAGCTGACCGAGACCGATCAGGGCATCGATGCCGAGGGGCTGCGGCTGCGGCTGGCGGCCGAGGCGCCCGGCGCGGTGCTCGACGATCACACCCGCTGGCGCAAGCCGCTGATCGCCGCGGCCAGTCGGTTGCGGCTTCTGGGCTGGCTCTCGCTGGTGCTGATCGGGGGCGCGATGGCGGGGATGATCACGCTGGCCGCGCAGGCGGCTTTGGCGGCGAACGGGCAGGTGATCCGCACGCTGCGCCTTGTGGGCGCGCAGGATGCCTTCATCGCGGGCGCCTTCGTGCGGCGCTTCACCAAGCGCGGTCTGGCGGGCGCGGGGATCGGCACGGCGCTCGGGATGGCGGCGGTGGCGGCGCTGCCCGCGGCCGATGCGGCGGGCGGCTTCCTGACCGGGCTTGGCTTCACCGGCTGGGGCTGGCTTTGGCCGCTTGCATTGCCGATGCTGGCTGCGGTAGTGGCCTACGGCGCCACCCGCGCCGCGGCGCTGCGCATGCTCAGGGGAATTCGCTGATGATCGTTCTGCAATATATTCGCTCGGTTCTGTTCATCGCACAGATGTATGTGATGCTGGCGGTTTACGCCGTCGTGGGCCTTCCCTATGCGTTGATTGGCGGGCGCTCGGCGGCGATCCAGGTCTGTCGCGGCTATTGCAAATGGGTGTGCTGGACAGCGGGCTGGATGGTCGGCATCAAGACCGAATATCGCGGCGAGATCCCGACGGGCGATGTGCTGATTGCTGCCAAGCATCAGAGCTTCTTCGACATTCTGATGATCTATGCGGCCATCCCGCGCGGCAAGTTCATCATGAAAAAGGAACTGGTCTGGACCCCCTTCGTCGGTTGGTATGCCTATATGATCGGCTGTGTGCCGGTTGATCGCGGCAAGCGCGGCGCTGCGATCAAGGGGATGCTGGAACAGGCCAAGGATGTGCGTTTCGCGGGCGGTCAGCTGGTGATCTTCGCGCAGGGTACCCGCGTCGCGGCGGGGGCGAAGAAGCCCTACAAGATCGGCGCCGGGGCGCTTTATGCGGAACTCGGCCTGCCCTGCGTGCCTGCGGCGACGAATGTGGGCGTGTTCTGGCCGCGTCATGCGATCCTGCGCAAGCCGGGTCTGGCGGTGGTGGAATTCCTGCCGCCGATCGCGCCGGGCATGCCGATGGGCGATTACATGAAGGTGATCGAGACGCAGATCGAGGCCGCCTCGGACAAGCTGATGGCCGAGGCCGGGCTGAAACTCGACTGAGGATCGGGCACGTTAGGGAATGCGAAAGGGCGGCCGAAGCCGCCCTTTTTTCTTGGGTAAAGCTCCGCGACTTACGCCGCCAGACCCTTCGAGCCCATGTCGATGAATTTCTTGCGCCGCGCGGCCAGGATGTCGGCGCGTTTTTTTGCCCTTCAGATCCGCCAGCATCTTGCCGATCTCGACTCCGACGCTCGCAATCGTCTTCGCCCGGTCGCGCTGCGCCCCGCCCAGCGGTTCGGCGATGATCCGGTCGATGACGCCCAGTTTCTTCAGGTCTTGCGCCGTCAGCCGCAGCGCCTCGGCGGCTTCGCGCATCTTCTCGGCATCCTTCCACAGGATCGAGGCGCAGCCCTCGGGCGAGATCACCGAATAGACCGAATGCTCCAGCATCGCGATGCGGTCGGCGGTGGCAAAGGCCACGGCCCCGCCCGAGCCGCCTTCGCCGATGATCACCGAAATCAGCGGCACGCCAAGGCAGAGGCATTTCTCGGTCGAGCGCGCGATGGCCTCGGCCTGACCGCGTTCCTCGGCGCCCTTGCCCGGATAGGCGCCGGGCGTGTCGACCAGCGTCACCACCGGAAGGCCGAAGCGGTCGGCCATGTCCATCAGCCGGATCGCCTTGCGGTAGCCCTCGGGGCGGGCCATGCCGAAATTGTGGATGATCCGCGACGCGGTGTCGTGGCCCTTTTCATGGCCGATCACCACGACCGGCTGATCGTCGAACCGCGCAAGGCCGCCCATCACCGCATGATCGTCGGCAAAGTTGCGATCGCCCGCGAGCGGCGTGTATTCAGTGAAAAGCTCGTTGATGTAATCGCGGCAATGCGGCCGGTCGGGATGCCGCGCCACCTGGCATTTCCGCCAGGGCGTCAGATCCTTGTAAAGATCCGTCAGCAGTTGCGCCGCTTTCTTGTCGAGCGCGGCCGCTTCCTTTTCGACATCCATCCCCGAATTCGCGCGCGCAAGCGCCCGCAGTTCCTCAGCCTTGCCCTCGATCTCGGCGAGCGGCTTTTCGAACTCGAGATAGGTCGTCATCGAAGCCTCCGTAACGCAGTCGTGGCCTATATGACCGCGCGGCACCGGATTTGCAACTGACGCAGGGGGAAGCGGGCAGAGTGCCGCGGGGCAGGAGGCCATCCAAAACGGAAACGCCCCGGCGCAGGTCCGGGGCGTCCCTGTTCCCTCATGCAGCCGGGCCTCCCCTCCCCACCGCTCCGGGATCCGAATCGATTCGGTCACGAATCGTTTACAGAGTGCTTAGACCTTAGCCATTTCCGCCTGTCTGACAATCACTTCTGCCTGCCGAATGGAGGCAATATCGACGAGCCGCCCTTTGTAGACAGTGGCGCCCGCGCCCTCGGCTTTGGCCTTTTCCATCGCGGCCAGAATCTCGCGCGCTTCTGCAACCGCAGCGTCAGAGGGCGTGAAGACTTCGTTGGCCAGAGCGACCTGTTTCGGGTGGATCGCCCATTTGCCGACCATGCCCAAAGTGGCCGAGCGCAGCGCCTGGGCGCGGAAGCCCTCGTCATCCGAGAAGTCGCCGAACGGGCCGTCGACCGGCAGGATGCCGTGGGTGCGGCAGGCGGCAACGATGGCGGCCTGCGCCCAGTGCCACGGGTCCGACCAGTGTTTCACGCCCGCATGCAGCATGTAGTAGTTTTCCTGCGTGCCGCCGATGCCGGTCGTCGCCATGCCCATCGAGGCGGCGAAATCCGCCGCGCCAAGGCTCATCGCCTGCAGCCGGGGGCTGGAGGCCGCGATTTCCTCGACATGGGCGATGCCCGCGGCCGATTCGATGATGACTTCCAGCGAGATGCGTTTCTTGCGGCCCTTGGCGGCTTCGATCGCGGTGACCAGCGCATCGACGGCATAGACGTCGGCGGCGCAGCCCACTTTCGGGATCATGATCTGGTCGATGCGCTCCGAACCCTCTTCGAGCAGTTCGACCACGTCGCGATACCAGAACGGCGTATCAAGGCCGTTGATCCGCACCGAGAGGTATTTGTTGCCCCAGTCGACGTTATGGCTGGCCTCGATGATGTTGCGCCGCGCCTGCGGCTTGTCATCGGGGGCGACCGAATCCTCGAGGTCGAGGTTGATCACATCGGCCGCCGATTGCGCCATCTTTTCAAAGATCGCGGGGCGCGAGCCCGGGCCGAACAATTGGCAGCGGTTCAGACGGGCGGGGGCGGGCGGCTGGGTGCGGAAGCTCATCTTGTCTCTCGGCAAGGAAGTTACGGGATGTGTTGCATTTGCGATATATTGTTGCGCTGCGGCGCGCAAGGAGTTTCTGCGGATGCAGCATTCGGGCGAAAAACGGTGATGAATTTTGCAGCGTGCAGAAAACTTGGAAGAAGCTTCGATAAAATCGCAATAATGCGCAAGAAAAGTGTCGAGTAACTTTGCTTTCGCCGCAACTTTCCAAGAAAATCCGACGCTGCCCGCGTCATACCTTGCGAAACCCTTTCCAACTTGCCGAGGTTCCCATGTCGCTGATCGAAACCCCCTATCTGCTGTTCCTTGGCGATGCGCCCGACCAGCTGGCCGCGAAAGTGGCGCAGGGCATCAAGGATTGGCGCCCGGAATATGCGGTCGGCCAATACCGGATGGAGGGCTGCAACGCCGATCTGGGTCTGCCGGACATGAACCTCGCCACCGCCAAGGCCGCGGGCTGCAAGACGCTGGTGATCGGTGTTGCGAACCGCGGCGGCGTGATTTCGCAAGCCTGGAAGAAAGTGCTGATCATGGCGCTGGAAGAGGGCTTCGATCTGGCCTCGGGGCTGCACAACCTGCTGCGCGACGAGGAAGATCTGGTCGCCGTGGCCAAGGCCTGCGGGCGTCAGCTGCATGACGTGCGCGTGCCGACGGTGGAATACCCGATCGCGAACGGCGTGAAGCGCAGTGGCAAGCGGATGCTGGCCGTGGGCACCGATTGCTCGGTCGGCAAGATGTATACCGCGCTCTGCATGGAAAAAGAGATGCGCGCGCGCGGGCTGAAGGCCTCGTTCCGCGCCACCGGCCAGACCGGGATCCTGATCACCGGCGACGGCGTGCCGCTCGATGCGGTGATCGCTGACTTCATGGCGGGCGCCGTCGAATGGCTGACGCCGGACAATGACGCCGATCACTGGGATCTGATCGAAGGGCAGGGCAGCCTGTTCCACGTCAGCTACTCGGGCGTGACGATGGCGCTGGTGCATGGCGGTCAGCCCGATGCGCTGGTTCTGTGCCACGAGCCCACCCGTGCCCATATGCGCGGCCTGCCGGGCTACAAGCTGCCCGCGCTCGACGCCCTGCGCGATCTGGCGCTGCAGGTCGCCAAGGTGGCGAACCCCGATTGCAAGGTGGTTGGGATCTCGATCAACACCCAGAACATGCCCGAAGCCGAGGCCCGCGCCTATATCGCCGCGGTCGAGGCCGAGATGGGTCTGCCCACCACCGATCCCTTCCGCTTCGGGGCCGAGAAGCTGGTGGACGCGCTCGCCGCGATCTGAGAGCTTGGCGCAACCTGCCGGGGGCGGAGCCTCCGGCGGGGATATTTGAAGCAAGATAAAGGGGTGGATGATGATTTCCGTGACAGCGGATGTGTTTCGCTTGGCCGAGGTTTTCACCATCTCGCGCGGCTCGCGGACCGAGGCGAAGGTGCTGACGGTGCGGATCAGCCGCGGCGGGCTGACCGGCTGGGGCGAATGCGTGCCCTATGCGCGCTATGGCGAAAGTCTGGAAAGCGTGACGGCGCAGATCGAGGGCCTGCCCGAGGGGATCACCCGCGCCTCGCTTTATGATGCCCTGCCGCCGGGTGCTGCGCGCAATGCCGTCGATTGCGCGCTCTGGGATCTGGAGGCGAAAGCCGCGGGCAAGCGGGTTTGGGAGCTGGCCGGGCTGGCCGCGCCCGGGCCGGAAGTCACCTGTTACACGCTGTCCTTGGCCGAGCCTGAGCAGATGCGGGCCTCGGCCGCGAAGAATGCGCATCGGCCGATCCTGAAGATCAAGCTTGGAACGCCCGATGACATGCCGCGGCTTGAGGCCGTGCGGGCGGGGGCGCCGAAATCGGTGATCGTCGTCGATGCGAACGAAGGCTGGTCGGCCGAGGTCTATGCCGATCTCGCCCCGCATCTGGTCCGTCTGGGCGTGGCGATGGTCGAGCAGCCCCTGCCGGCGATTGCCGACGAGGCGCTGATCGGCATGGCCCGGCCGGTGCCGGTCTGTGCCGATGAAAGCTGCCATGACCGCAAGTCGCTGGCGCATCTGAAGGGCAAATACGATCTTGTGAACATCAAGCTCGACAAGACCGGCGGTCTGACCGAGGCCTTGGCGCTGCGGCAAGCGGCACTGGCCGAAGGCTATGGCGTGATGGTCGGCTGCATGGTCGGATCGTCGCTTGCGATGGCGCCCGCGACCCTTGTGGCGCAGGGTGTGGCCTATGTCGATCTTGACGGGCCGCTGCTTCTGGCCCAAGACCGCGAAAGCCCGCTGCAGTATGCGGACGGAATGGTTTATCCCCCCGAGCCGGGGCTCTGGGGCTGAGGAGGAACGCGCATGAGCCGCACCGTTTACCTGAATGGCGACTATCTGCCCGAGGAAGAGGCCAAGGTCTCGATCTTTGACCGTGGCTTCGTGATGGGCGATGCCGTTTACGAAGTGACCTCGGTTCTTGAGGGCAAGATCCTGGAATTCGAAGGCCACATGGTCCGTCTGGCCCGCTCGATGGCGGAGCTGCAGATGACCGGCAACCTGAGCCGCGAAGAGTGGCTGGAGATCCACCGCCAGCTGATCGCGCGCAACAATCTGGTTGATGGCATGATCTATCTGCAGGTCAGCCGCGGCAATGCGGGCGACCGCGATTTCCACTTCCCGCCCGCGGGCACGCCGCCGACGATCGTGCTTTACACCCAGTCGAAGCCGGGTCTGGCCGATGATCCGAAGGCGAAGACCGGCATCAAGGTGGTGTCGATCCCGGATCTGCGCTGGCATCGCCGCGACATCAAGACGGTGCAGCTGCTTTACCCGTCGATGGCGAAGATGGCCGCCGAAGCCGCGGGCAAGCATGACGCCTGGTTCGTCGAGGACGGTTTCGTGACCGAGGGTTCGTCGAACAACACCTATATCGTCAAGGGTGGCAAGATCATCACCCGGCAGCTGTCGAACGACATCCTGCACGGCATCACCCGCGCCTCGCTGCTGAAATATGCCGCCGAGGCGCAGATGGAGATCGAGGAACGCCCCTTCACCATCGCCGAGGCGCAAGCCGCCGACGAGGCGTTCTTCACCTCGGCTTCGGCCTTCGTGATGCCGGTTGTCGAAGTGGACGGCGTGGCGCTGAACGGCGGCAAGGTCGGTCCGGTGGCGACGCGCCTGCGCGAGATCTATCTGGAAGAAGGGCGCAAGGCGGCGATCTGATCCGCCTGCACGCTGGTAAAATAAAAAGCCCCGGGCCAGCCCTGCCCGGGGCTTTTTCGTCCGTGCGGCCTATCAGGCCGCTTGCGGACTGCGGAAACGGATGTGCGACGGGCGCAGATGGCGGGCCGGAACACCTTCGAAGATCAGCGTGGGCAGGCCTTCGAGGATCATCCGCGCATCGCGCCCGACCTGTTCGAAGCGCAGGTCTTCGGGCCGGGGCAGGGGGCCTTCGATTTCCAGCTCGATCACGTCGCCGGGGCGGAAGCCGCTGATCCGGGGCAGGTCCTCGGCGACGGGCGTCGCGACGGGGCCGGGGGCCTGAGGCGCGACCGGCTTGGCCACGACCTCGGGCTCGGCCAGCATCTGCGCAAGCCGTGTCAGGATCACATCATGCGGATCGTCAGCCGGGGAGGTGGGAGCCACCGCCGCAGATGCGGCGGTTGCGGGGGTGGCCTGCGCGGCCAGGACGGGCTGGCCACGCCATTCGGCCCAAAGAACCAGAGCCAGCGCGCAAGAAACCGCAATGAAAAGCGCAAGCATCGGAAAACCCCCAGTGTTTCAAGAAAAGCATGCCGAGGGGGCGCGGGTCGGGCAAGGGATTCGCGTCACGATGAAGGCGCGATTGTCAACGCTTTGATAACCATGTCTCGCCTGCGCGGGCATTGGTTTCGCGTTGGCATCAGGAGACGAAAAGGCCCCGCACAGGCGGGGCCCTTCGGGTCCTATGGCAAGGCCGGATCAGGCGGCCGTCGCGTGATTGACCGTGATCATGTCGAGGGTGACGTCATTCGCGGAAACGCCCTGCAGGATCAGCAGCGTGTCGCCATTCACCTGCACCGCGGCTGCGCCGCTGACATCGACGATCGTGATCACCGCGTCCGGGGGCACCTCGTCAAGCCGCAGCGTATCGGTCGTGATGTCGAAATCGGTGACGACGACATTCTGACTGTAGGTGGTCTCTGGCGCGTCAGGATCGACCAGAACCTGCGTCGCAAATTCATCCGCCCCGTCCCCGCCCGTCATCGTGTCGCTGAAATCGCCGACAAGCGTGTCCTTTCCGGCGCCGCCCTCAAGAAGGTCGGATTCGTTGCCCTGCATCTGCGCCGCCAGACCATCGTTGGCATAAAGCGAGTCATTGCCGTTGCCGCCCACCAGCGTATCGAAGCCCGCGGTATCGCGCAGCACGTCGTTGCCGTCCTGACCAAGCTCCTCATCCGAGCCGGTGCCGCCGTCGATCGTGTCGTTCTGCGCCCCGCCGTCGAGCGTGTCATCGCCCGCGCCCCCCGCAATCGTGTCGGCGCCATAGCCGCCCGTGACCTGATCGTCACCGCTTCCGGCATCGATCGTGTCGTCGCCCAGACGGGCGCTGATGGAGTCATCGCCCGCAGTGCCCGCAAGGCTGTCGTCCGCATCGGTGCCGGCAATGTCCTGACCAAGGCTGTAGCTGGTGCCGTCCGCCCCCAGAAGCGTCAGGCTCGCCTGCAGATCGGCGATGTCGGCGCCTTCGAACAGCGCCACGGTGTCGCTTCCGACGATCGCGACCACGCCGCCCTCGACGGTGTCGAGCCGGAATTCCATGTCCGCGGTGTAGGTGTCATCGACGATCACGACGGATTCGGTCGCGCCATCATTGGCGCCCGTGGTGTTGCCGTAATCGGTGAGGGTCACCGCATCATCGCCCGGGGCCCAGGTGATCTGATAGCTGTCATCGCCCGCGCCGCCGGTGATCAGATCGCCCGAAGCGGCCTCGATCGTGTCATCGCCCGCGCCACCGTCAAGCGTGTCCGCATCGCCGGTGTCGACCCCGGGATTGCCGTCAAGGCTGTCATTGCCCTCGCCACCAGACAGGCTGTCCTGGTCCGCCCCCCCGGCGAGAATGTCGTTCCCGGCATCGCCCTCGATCGTATCGGCCCCATCGTTGCCGGAAAGGGAATCATCGCCGTCATCGCCGTGCACAATGTCATTGCCCTCGCCTGCATAGGCCAAGTCATCGCCTGTGCCGCCCGAGATCGTGTCATCGCCGCCCAGACCGGCGATCCGGTCATCCCCGGCCAACCCCGTGAAGACCTCGGACGCGGAGGAACCCTCAAGATCGTCATCGCCCGATGTGCCGGTCATCGTCTCGGCGGGGATGATCGGGTTGATGCCGGTGTCGCCGTTCGTGCCGTAAAGCGTCACATTGGCTGCAAGGGCGTGGAGGTCGCCGCCTTCGAACCAGGCGAGCGTCTCGCCGTCCAGCATCAGGTTCACCCCGCCGTCGGTCTCTTCGAGATGGAAGTCGGTCGCGTCGGTGATCTCGCTGTCGGTCTCGATGGTGAAGGTCTCGCCCGAGGCCGGGTCGAAGTCGCTCAGTGTCAGGGCGGCGCTGCCGCTTGTCCATTGCGCCGCGAATGTGTCGGTGCCGATATCGCCCAGCAGCGTATCGCCGCTGTCGCCGAGCAACACATCATCGTTGCCACCGCCGTTCAGCAGGTCCGCATCGCCGCCATCGGCATCGAGCGCCGTCAGGTGATCGTAGCCATAGCCGCCGTAAAGTTCGTTCGCGCCTTCGGAATCGGTCAGGACATCGGCGCCAAGGTTGCCGCGCAAAGTGTCGTCGCCCGCGCCGCCATCTACAGTGTCATTGGAAAAACGTGCGTCGATGTAATTGTCGCTGTCCGTCCCGGTGATCGTGTCGGCGTTGTCGGTGCCGTAGGTCGTATCACCATTCTTGCCGTCCGAACCGTCGTCATCATTGGAGGCATGGACCGCCAGTCCCACAAGAAGGGCCGGGAAAAGCGACATCAAAATGAGACCTTCCATAGTTCACTCCTGAAAATTGATTGGAAAAAAGTAACAGTGCCCTCAACCATGGGCAACGCGGCGTTAAACCTGCGGAGGATTTTTAGCGATCTTGCGAAACAATGCCGCGGTCAGGCGATCATCGTTTCGCAAATGCGCAGGGAGTCGCGCAATATCGGGGCAAGCACTTCGGCCCAATGCGCCTGTCCCGATTCGTGCTCGATCAGGTCGTTGCGCAGCTCGATCAGCACGTTCTGCCGCCCGGTGTCGAGCGCGTGGCGGTCGATGCTGTCGCCGCGCAGATGGCCCGAATAGGGCTCGTTGTCGCCCACACACAGCCCCGCCGCCCGCAAGCCTGCGATCAAGGGCAGGGCCAGCCGACCATCCAGATGCGAATGCAGCACCCCCACCTGCCAGGGCCGCGGGCTGCGTCCGCGCAGACAGGGGGTGAAGGAATGGATCGCACAGATCACCGTATCCGTCCGCCGGGCCGCCAGCCGTGCCAGCGCGTCGTGATAGGGCCGGTGCAACCGGGCCAGACGTTCCTCGATCGCGGGGGCCGAGATGTGGCGGTTGGCCGGAATGATCGTGCCGTCATAAAGCTGCATCACCAGCGTCGGGTCGTCCTCGCCGCGGTTGGGGTCGATGACAAGTCGCGAGAAATCCGACCAGATCAGCGGGCTGTCGAGCGCTTCGGCCAGATGCCGGGCCACTTCCAGCGCGCCGATGTCATAGGCGATGTGACGCGCCATATCCTCGGGGGCGATGCCCAGATCGCCGCCGCCCACCCAGTCGGGCACCCGGTTCGTCGCGTGATCGACGGTGATCAGCCAGCGGCCGGGGCGGTCTTCGCCAAGGATGTGGAAGGCGTGATCAGTCATGCTTTCTTTGCCTTTGTCGCTCACAACAGATTTACGTCACTCGGAGCCGGTGTTCCAGTTGCCCTGCGCGACAATTTGCGCCATAGCTGGGATCGGCCCACGAAATGACTGCAACACCAACGCCCGAGGACGCATGAGACGCCTTCGCAATGTCAAGATCGTGGCTACGCTTGGCCCCGCATCTTCCGATTACAATACCATCCGCGCCTTGTTCGAGGCCGGTGCCGACGTGTTCCGCCTGAACATGAGCCACGGCACCCATGCCGAACACAAGGTCCGCTACGACATCATCCGCCAGATCGAGGCCGACACCGGCCGTCCGGTCGCGGTGCTGGCCGATCTGCAGGGCCCGAAACTCCGCGTCGGCACCTTTGCCTTCGGTGCCGCCGATCTGGAGGAAGGCGAACCCTTCCGCTTCGATCTCGACCCGACCGAGGGCGATGGCCACCGGGTCTGCCTGCCGCATCCGGAAATTTTCGCCGCGCTCGAAGTCGGCGCCCGACTGCTGGTGAACGACGGCAAGATCCGCCTGCGCGTCACCGCCTGCGGCCCGGATTTCGCCGATTGCGTCGTGACCGTCGGCGGCACGATCTCCAACCGCAAGGGCGTGAACGTGCCCGATGTGGTGCTGCCGCTCGCCGCGCTGTCCGACAAGGACCGCGCCGATCTGGAATTCGCCTGCGAACTGGGGGCCGACTGGCTCGCGCTCTCTTTCGTGCAGCGCGCCGAGGACGTGATCGAGGCGAAGGCGCTGGCCCGCGGTCGCGCGCAGGTGCTCTCGAAGATCGAGAAACCCTCGGCCGAACGCGCTTTCGACGAGATCCTCAAGGTCTCGGACGGGATCATGGTCGCCCGCGGCGATCTGGGGGTGGAACTCCCGGTCGAATCCGTGCCGCCGATCCAGAAGCGGCTGGTGCGCAAATGCCGGGCCGCCGCCAAGCCGGTGATCGTGGCGACGCAGATGCTGGAAAGCATGATCGAAAGCCCGATGCCGACGCGCGCCGAAATCTCGGACGTGGCGACGGCGATCTACGAGGGCGCCGATGCGATCATGCTCTCGGCCGAATCCGCCGCCGGGCGCTATCCGGTCGAGGCGGTCGAGACGATGAACAACGTTGCCCGCTCGGTCGAAAGCGATCCGACCTATCGCGACATCATCGAGGCCTCGCGCTCGGCCAAGCGCCAGACCGTCGCCGATGGCATCGTCGCCGCGGCGCGCGAGATTGCGGAAACCACCGATGTCTCCGCGATCTGCTGCTACACGCAGTCGGGAAAGACCGTGGCGCTTGTGTGCCGCGAACGGCCGCGGGTGCCGATCATCGCGCTCTCGCCGATCACCCAGACGCAGCGCAAGCTGTGCCTGAACTGGGGCGTGCATGCCGTCCGCTGCGAGGAAGTGAGCCGCTTCAAGGAAGCCGTCGTCAACGCCGCCCGCTCGGCGCGCGATTACGGTTTCGCCGATGAAAGCCATCAGATCATCGTCATCGCTGGCGTGCCCTTCAACGTGCAGGGGACGACGAACATCCTGCGCGTGGCGCCCTGCGACGAAAGATTGATCTATCGCACCGACCCGGAGTAACCTTCCCGGCACACAGGGCCGGAGGGTGCCATGCTCGACAGCGATCTGTTCCTCGTGCTTGGTATCCTCGTTTCGGCCTTTGCAATCCCCGGGGTGCTCTCGGCCTTTGCCGACAGCCGCCCGCCGCGCGCCGCGACGATGGCGGTGCTGGTGGGGGGCGGTCTGATCCTTTTGGCGATGTATACGAAACCGGGCGGTTACACGCCCGGCCAGATCCCCGAGGTCTTCGCCCGCATCATCGCGCGATTCCTCAACCGATAGGCCTGTTTTCGCTTGCCATTCCCGGCCTGCGCGTCTATCTGCCCGCATCTATCCCGCACGGCCGGCCAACAGTGGCATGCCGAGTCGTGCGTTCACTCTCGAAAAGGAGATGAAAATGCCCAAGATGAAGACCAAATCCGCTGCGAAAAAGCGGTTCAAATTCACCGCGACCGGCAAGGTCATCGCGGGTCCGGCCGGCAAGCGCCACGGCATGATCAAGCGCTCGACCAAGTTCATCCGCGACAGCGCGGGCACGATGATCCTGTCCGACTCGGACGCGAAGATCGTCAAAAAATACATGCCCTACAACCGCTGATCTGGAGGCCTGAACAATGTCCCGCGTCAAATCCGGCAAGGTCACTCACGCCTCGCACAAGAAAGTCCTGAAGAAGGCGAAAGGCTACTACTCGGCCCGTTCGCGCAACTTCCGCACCGCCACCCAGGCTGTCGACAAGGCGATGCAATACGCCACGCGCGACCGCCAGCAGCGCAAGCGCAACTTCCGCGCGCTGTGGATCCAGCGTATCAACGCCGCCGTGCGCGCGATTGATCTGGAAATGACCTACTCGCGCTTCATCAACGGTCTGGCTCTGGCCGGGATCGAAGTGGACCGCAAGGTTCTGGCCGATCTCGCCATCCACGAACCCGAAGCCTTTGCGGCGATCGTCGCTCAGGCCAAGGCCGCCGTGGCTGCGTAATTTCCCCCAATCGGGAAACACAACCCCCGCGCGGCAGCCGCCGTCGCGGGGGTTTTGCGTTCGGGCGCTTGAAATCACCCCGGGGGGCGGCTAGCAAGACGCACCCACTTGCAGGAGAGACCTCATGACCACGCTCGATGTGCTCAAGGCGAAATATCTCGAAGGCATCGCGGCAGCCGCGGATGAGGCGAGCCTTGAGGAGATCCGTCTGGCCGCCCTTGGCAAGAAGGGCGAGATTTCGCTGAAGATGCGCGAACTCGGTCAGATGACGCCCGAGGAACGCACCACCACCGGCGCGGCGCTGAACCGTCTGAAGGACGAGATCGACGCCGCCCTGCGTGCCAAGAAAGAGGCGCTGGCCGATGCCGCCCTTGATGCGCGGCTGAAGTCGGAATGGCTCGACGTCACGCTGCCCGGCCGTCCGCGCCGGGCTGGCACGATCCACCCGGTTTCCCAGGTGATGGACGAAGTCACCGCGATCTTCGCCGACATGGGTTTTGCCGTCGCCGAAGGCCCGCAGGTGGAATCCGACTGGTACAATTTCGACGCGCTCAACATCGCGCCTGAACACCCCGCGCGGCAGGAGCATGACACGTTCTTCATGGCCCGCGACGCCGCCGACCCGCGCCCGCCGCATGTGCTGCGCACCCACACGAGCCCGGTGCAGATCCGCGCCATGCAGGCCAAGGGCGCGCCCATTCGCGTGATCGCGCCGGGCCGCGTCTACCGCATGGACATGGACCAGACCCACGCGCCGATGTTCCATCAGGTCGAGGGGCTGGCGATCGGCCGCGACATCTCGATGGCGAACCTGAAATGGGTGCTGGAGGAATTCTGCAAGACCTTCTTCGAGGTGCCCTCGGTCGAACTGCGCTTCCGCGCCAGCCACTTCCCCTTCACCGAACCCTCGGCCGAGGTGGATATCCGCTGTTCCTGGGAAGGCGGCCAGCTGAAGATCGGCGAGGGCAATTCCTGGCTGGAAATCCTCGGCTCCGGCATGGTGCATCCCAAGGTTCTGGCGGCGGGCGGCATCGACCCGAATGAATATCAGGGCTTCGCCTTCGGCGTCGGCATCGACCGGATCGCGATGCTGAAATACGGCATCCCGGATTTGCGGGCGTTCTTCGAGAGCGATCTGCGCTGGCTGAAACACTACGGTTTCGCCGCGCTGGACCTGCCGACTGTGTTCGGGGGGTTGAGCAAGTGAGTGACGCGTTGAGTTGGCAGCAACTAGCGTACGATGTCGTGAAGCTGGTTATTGCGGCGGGCGTCGGCGTCGTTATTGCTCACTATCTGCGGCAAAAAGAAGATGCGGCTAAGAGACGTTCTGAGTGGGTAACTAAGCGTCTCGAAGAGGCATATTTGCTTGTAGTCGAGGCGATAGAGTATCCAGGCATGCCGGCAGAAGAGGGGTTCCAGCGCAAGCTTAAGCTGGAAAAAGCAATTAATACGCTGGAACTCTATGCGGATCAGACGGTCTTGGAAAAGGCTAAGAAAATTTCTGAAGGATACGCAAAGAAAGAGGATTGGATCGTCTATGACGATCTTCTTACCGAACTACGCGACAGCCTCAGAAAGACCTACGGCCTTACAAAAATTACCGAACCGGTGATCAAGAT
The DNA here is from genome assembly GCF_052363175.1 of Rhodobacter capsulatus. Lineage (GTDB taxonomy): Bacteria > Pseudomonadota > Alphaproteobacteria > Rhodobacterales > Rhodobacteraceae > Rhodobacter > Rhodobacter capsulatus_D. The sequence goes on along the minus strand of NZ_CP198946.1, from coordinate 3,333,342 downwards.
TACCTTTGTCAAACCCGGTGTGACGGATGTGAAGGACGGAGCCCAATGAAATTCACCCTCTCCTGGCTGAAAGACCATCTCGAGACCGAGGCCTCGGTCACCGAGATCGCCGATGCGCTCACCGACCTTGGCCTTGAGGTCGAGGAGGTGGTGAACCCGGGCGCGAAACTCGCCCCCTTCACCATCGCCAAGGTGCTGCACGCCGAAAAGCACCCCGATGCCGACAAGCTGCGGGTCTGCCGCGTGCTGACCGACGAGGGCGAAAAGACCATCGTCTGCGGCGCGCCGAATGCGCGGGCGGGGATCACCGTCGTGCTGGCGAAACCGGGAGATTATGTGCCGGGCATCGACACCACGCTCGGCATCGGCAAGATCCGCGGCGTCGAAAGCCACGGCATGATGTGTTCGGAACGCGAGTTGGAACTGTCCGACGAGCATAACGGCATCATCGAGCTGCCCGAAGACAGCCTGAATTCCGAGGTTGGCTGCAAGTTCATCGACTGGCTGGCGGAAAACCGCCCCGAAGCCGTCGATCCGATGATCCACATCAAGATCACCCCGAACCGCCCCGATGCTTTGGGCGTGCGCGGGGTTGCCCGCGATCTGGCGGCGCGCGGTCTGGGGCGGCTGAAGCCGCTCGCCATCGAGGCCGTGCCGGGCGGGTTTGAAAGCCCGATCAAGGTGGAAATCGACGCTGCCCTGAAGGAAAAGGGCTGCCCGCTTTTTGCCGGCCGTCTGATCCGCGGCGTCAAGAACGGGCCGAGCCCCGACTGGCTGCAAGCGCGGCTGCGGGCGATCGGGCTGCGTCCGATCTCGGCTCTTGTCGATATCACCAACTTCTTCACCTATGACCTGAACCGCCCGCTGCATGTGTTTGACGCGGCGAAGGTGGCGGGGAACCTGCGGATTGTCCCTGCCAAGGGCGGCGAGGAGCTGCTGGCGCTCGATGGCAAGACCTACACGCTCCGCCCCGGTCAGATGGTGATTTGCGACGATGCGGCGCCGGAAAGCCTTGCCGGGATCATGGGCGGCGAGCTTTCGGGCTGCACGGACGACACCACCGATGTCTTCCTCGAAAGCGCCTATTGGGACCCGATCACCATTGCCACCACCGGCCGCGCGCTGAAGATCAACTCGGATGCGCGCTATCGGTTCGAACGCGGCGTGGACCCGGAATTCACCCTGCCGGGGCTGGAACTGGCGACGCAGATGGTGCTCGACCTTTGCGGCGGCGAGGCCTCAAGCGTGGTGATGGACGGCGCCGTGCCGAACACCAAGCGCGCCTACAAGCTCGACCCCGCCCGGGTCATCAGCCTTGTCGGCATGGATATTCCCGAGGCGGTGCAGCGCGAAACCCTGACCGCGCTTGGCTTCACCTTCGAGGGCGATATGGCGTCGCCGCCCTCGTGGCGGCCCGACGTGCTGGGCGAGGCGGATCTGGTCGAGGAAGTGGCGCGGATTGCGTCCCTCACGAAGCTGGTCGGCCGTCCGATGGCGCGTGAAACCACCGGTGTTCCCGGTCCGGTGCTGACGCCGATCCAGACCCGCGAACGCACCGCGCGGCGCACGATTGCGGCCTTGGGCTACAATGAATGCGTGACCTACAGCTTCATCGACGCGACATCGGCGGCGCTCTTTGGCGGTGGCGCGGATGCGACGCGGATCGAAAACCCGATCTCGTCGGAGATGACCCATCTGCGCCCGGACCTGCTGCCGGGGCTTCTGCAGGCGGCGGCGCGCAATCAGGCGCGCGGCTTTGGCGATCTGGCGCTGTTCGAGGTCGGCCCTGCTTTCAGCGGTGGCGAGCCGGGCGATCAGGCGTTGCAGGCGGCGGGGCTTCTGGTGGGCGCTTCGGCGCCGCGTGACCCCTGGGCCTCGCGCCGTCCGGTCGATCTTTACGACGCCAAGGCGGATGTCGAGGCGGTTTTGGCCGCGATCGGCGCGCCTGCGCGGGTGCAGGTCAATCGCAAGGTGGCGGGCTGGTTCCACCCGGGCCGCTCGGGCACCATTGCGCTGGGGCCGAATGCGCTGGCCACCTTTGGCGAGGTGCATCCGAAAGTGCTGCGCGAGATGGGCGTGAAGGGGCCGGCGGTCGCCTTCACCGTTTGGATCGAGGCGGTGCCCTTCCCGAAAGCCAAGACCCCGACGCGGCCTGCGCTGGCGCTCTCGGATCTGCACGCGGTCGAGCGCGATTTCGCCTTCGTCGTTGATGCGGGTGTCGAGGCGTTGACGGCGGTGAACGCGGCTTACGGCGCCGACAAGGTGCTGATCGATCAGGTTTCTGTCTTCGACCAGTTCACCGGCGCCAAGGCCGAGGAGCAGATGGGCGCGGGCAAGAAGTCGATCGCGCTCTCGGTCCGGCTGCAACCGCGCGACAAGACGCTCACCGATGCCGAGATCGAGGCGGTTTCGGCGAAGGTCGTGGAAAAGGTCACCAAGGCCACGGGCGGCGTGCAGCGGAAGTGACGGCAGGTCACGCTTTGTCGCTCTGAAAAACCGGTTAGGCTCTCTCGGAAACGGGGGAGCCTGATGCATTTCGACTATGTCATTCTGGGCGGCGGCTCGGCCGGATCGGTGCTGGCGGCGCGGCTGAGCGAAGATCCGGGCACGCGCGTCTGTCTGGTCGAGGCGGGCGATGCGGCAAAGGACATTCTGGTGCGGGCGCCTGCCTTGGTCGCCGCGCTGGTGCCCGGCTATCTCGGCGCCCACAACTGGGCGCTGCACACGGTGCCGCAGCCGGGGCTGAACGGGCGGCGGGGGTTTCAGCCGCGGGGCAGGGGGCTTGGGGGATCCTCGGCGATCAACGCGATGCTGTATGTGCGCGGCCATCCGTCGGATTATGACCGTTGGGCGGCCGAGGGGGCGACGGGCTGGGATTGGGCGGCGTGTCAGCCGTGGTTCCTGCGCTCCGAGCGCAACATCCGCGGGGCTTCGGCGCATCACGGGGCCGATGGCCCGTTGCAGGTGGGCGATCAGCGCCGCCCGCGCCCGATTACCCGGGCTTTCGTGCAGGCCTGCGGCGCGGTGGACTGCCCCCCGACGGAGGATTTCAACGGTGATTGTCAGGAGGGGGCGGCGCCCTTTCAGGTGACGCAATTCTGGGACGGGCCGCGGAAGGGCGAGCGCTGTTCCGCGGCCGCGGCCTATCTGCATCCGGTGATGGACCGGCCCAATCTGACCGTTCTGACCGGGGCGCGGGCGGAAAAGGTGCTGATTTCCGAGAGCCGGGCGACCGGGGCACTGGTGCGGCAGGGGCGGCACCGGCTGCGGCTGGAAGCGGCGCGCGAGGTGATCGTTTCGGCCGGGGCGTTTGGCTCGCCGCAGCTTCTGATGCTCTCGGGCATCGGGCCGGGGGCGCATCTGCGCGAGATGGGCATCGAGGTGGTGCAGGATCTGCCCGGGGTTGGGGTGAACCTGCAAGACCATCTCGATTACACGGTTTCCCATTTTTCGCCGCGCCGCGATGTGGTGGGGCTGAACCCGCGCGGACTGATGCGATTGGCCAAGGCGGCCGGTGGCTGGATGCGGCATGGCGAGGGGCTGTTCGCCTCGCCCATGGCCGAGGGGGGGGCGTTTCTGCGATCCGCGCCCGAGGTCGAAATCCCCGATCTGCAGATCCATTTCGTCGTCGGCATCGTCGATGCGCACATGCGCAAACTGCATGTCGCGGACGGCTGGTCGGCGCATATCTGCGTGCTGCGGCCGCAGTCGCGCGGCACGGTGCGGTTGGCCTCGAAAAACTCGCGCAAGGCGCCGTTGATCGATCCGGGCTTTCTGACCGATCCGCGCGACGAAGCCCTGATGCTGCGGGCCGGGCGGATGCTGGAACAGATCGTCGGCGCCGAGGCTTTGGCGCCCTGGCGGGGCGAGCGGCTTTATCCGACAGACGGTTCGGACGCCGGGCTGATGGCCGACATCCGGGCGCGCGCCGACACGATCTATCACCCGGTCGGCACCTGCAAGATGGGCACGGATGCGCTGGCGGTGGTCGACCCCGAATTGCGGGTGCGGGGGATTGCCGGGCTGCGGGTCGTCGATGCGTCGGTTATGCCGCGCCTGATCGGCGGCAACACCAATGCGCCGACGATCATGATCGCCGAACGCGCGGCGGCGATGATCCGGGGCCGCTAGCGGCGCCGTTTCACCACCGGAACGCGGGTCGCCACATAGTCGATCGACGGGTTCGGCGGCAGGCCGCCATGCGCGCGCCAGAACTGCGGTCCGCCGCGGCGCAGGAAGGCGGGTATCACCAGCACCAGCCCGGCGACGAAGCCGCCCGCATGGGCCCAGTAAGCGACGCCATCTCCCGAGCCACCGAGCGAATTCAGCAGCTGGATCGCGAACCAGAAGCCGAGCACGATCCAGGCGCGGATGGTGAAGATCTTGTAGAGAATGACGAAGATGAACAGGATATCGACGCGGGCCTTGGGGAAGAGCAGCAGATAACCCCCCATCACCGCGGCAATCGCGCCGGAGGCACCGACCATCGGCGCGTCGCTATAGGGAGCGCCCGCAATTTGCGCCGCCGCCGCCGCCAGCCCGCCAAGCAGATAGAAGATCAGAAAGCCGAGATGGCCGAGCTGGTCTTCGAGATTGTCACCAAAGACCCACAAGAACAGCATGTTGCCCGCGATGTGCATGATCCCGGCATGCAGGAACATGTAGGTGAAAAGCCCGTGCAGATAGACCCCGTGGCTGATCGCATCGGGGTAAAGCGCGCCCCATTGCCAAAGCCCGATCATCCGCCCGCCCCATTCGGCCGTCAGCACGTAGATGAGCACGTTCAGTACGATCAGGCCGCGCACCACCCAGGGGGTGCGGGTCGAGGGGTTATGATCGCGGATCGGGAACATGGGGTCAGCCTTCCCGAAGACGGGGTGTGCGTCAAGCCTCAGCGGCTGGCGCGCAGAACCACCTTGCCAGTTGCATCGCTGAATTCCAGCACCTTGCCCGCCAGCCGCAGGTTCTTCACCGTGCCGATGGTGGAATGGAAGGCCTGTTCAACCTGCATCTGCGCGGGCGGGCACATCATCCGGGTTCCGGCCAATGCGCCCACCTGCAGGAAGCCGTCCTGCATCTCGACGCGCCCCGAATAGCGGTTGCAGCCCGAGGAGCCCGCGATCATCCCGGTTTCGGGTGAAAGCATCGTGACGCTGACGCCCTCCGGCACGGGCGTGCCTGCGACCTCTGTCACGACCCATTCGACCTCGCGTCCCATCAGGCTGAGCGGGTCGATCGGGGCCTTCGGTTTGTCTTCCTTGCAGGCGGCAAGGGCGACGAGGGCGGCAAGGGCGAGAACGGCGATGCGCATGAGACCTCCGGGGTTTTCGCCAGAGTGACCCCGCGGGCGCGGGGCCGCAAGACCTTCACGCAAAGGTGTCAGAAGGTGGGGGGCGTATTGACCCAGATCACCACGGTGCGACCGTCGGCGGCATTGGCCCAGGCATGCGGGCGGCGGCTTTCGAAATAGATGCTGTCGCCGACGCCCAGTTCATGCAGCTCGTCGCCGTCGAGCGTGATGCGGAAGCGGCCCTCCAGCACGGTGATGAATTCCTCGCCCTCGTGGCCGTAGCCGCCCTCCGACGCCGCGCCGGGGGCGAGGATGAAGCGGTGGCAATCCATTTGCCGCCGTCCCTCGGCCAGAACCTCGACCCGCACGCCCTCGACCGGCATCGGCCAGACCCGGGCGGCGCCCGCGCGCACGACCGATTGGCCGATCTCGTCCTGCCCGGAAATCCGCGACACGGTGGAGCCGTAATATTGCGCCAGATCGGCCAGCGTCTTGAAGCTGACCCCGGCGCCAGTGCGTTCGAGTGTGGACAGCGCCGAGGCCGACACGCCCATCGCCTGCGCCACGGTGTCGAGCGTCTCGCCGCGGTTCTGCCGCAGCGCCCGCAGCGCCGCGCCAAGGGGTTCGTTGGTGATCGCGGGCGGGGCGGGGGCGTCGTTCTCGGCTTCCAGCGTCGCGCGGATCGCGGCGGGGTTCAGCCCGGCTTCGCGCCGCAGATAGGCGATGCGCTGCAGCCGCGCCACATCGGCGGCGGAATAGAGCCGCTGCCCCGAGGCCCGGCGTTGCGGTGCCACCAGCCCCTGCGTCTCCCACAGCCGCAGCGTGGACGAGGCCACGCCCGCCGCCCGCGCGGCCTCGGCCACACGAAACAACGGTTCTTCCTCGGATGGGTCTGGCTGCGACTCGGTCATTTTCCTGCCTTACAAGACAAGGATGACCTTTGTTACTGACCTTGCCAAGAATTTTCTTGCAGAAAAAATGTAAAGTGAGAGGATGGCGCATCTCGAATCGGAGCCCTCCATGACCGTCCAAACCTCGCCCGACCTTTCCGCCCGCCGCACCGCCGCCATCGCCAAAGGCGTTGGCGTGACGACGCAGATCTATGCCGAACGCGCCGAGAACGCGGAAATCTGGGACAAGAACGGCACCCGCTACATCGACTTCGCCGCGGGCATCGCCGTGGTGAACACCGGCCACCGCCATCCGCGCGTGATCGAGGCGGTCAAGGCGCAGCTCGACGCCTTCACCCACACCTGCCATCAGGTCGTTCCCTACGAAAACTATGTCGAACTGGCCGAGCGTCTGAACGCCGCCGTTCCGGGCGACTTCGCCAAGAAAACCATCTTCGCGACCACCGGCGCAGAAGCCGTTGAAAACGCGATCAAGATCGCGCGGCACTATACCGGCCGCGCGGGCGTCGTCGCCTTTGCGGGGGGCTTCCACGGCCGCACCTTCATGGGCATGACGCTGACCGGCAAGGTTCAGCCCTACAAGGTCGGCTTCGGCCCGATGATGAACGACGTCTGGCACCTGCCCTTCCCCTGCCCGCTGCACGGCGTGTCGGGGGATGAAGCGGTTGCGGCGCTGGAACGCCTGTTCAAGGCCGACATCGAACCCGCCCGCGTCGCCGCGATCATCGTCGAGCCCGTGCAGGGCGAGGGCGGCTTCTACCCGGTGCCGGAAGGCTTCATGAAGAAGCTGCGCGAAATCGCCGACAAGAACGGCATCGTGCTGATCGCCGACGAAGTGCAGACCGGCTTTGCCCGTACCGGCAAGCTCTTTGCGATGGAACATCACGGCGTTGCCGCGGACCTGACCACGATGGCCAAGGGCCTTGGCGGCGGTTTCCCGATCTCGGCCGTGACCGGCAAGGCGGAAATCATGGACAGCCCGAACCCGGGCGGTTTGGGCGGCACCTATGCGGGCAGCCCGATTGCCGTCGCCGCCGCGCATGCCGTGCTCGACGTGATCGAGGATGAACAGCTCTGCGCCCGCGCCGAGCGTCTGGGCGCGCGGCTCAAGCAGCGTCTGGCCGCCCTGCAGGACAGCGTGCCGGAAATCATCGACATCCGCGGCCCGGGCTTCATGAACGCGGTCGAGTTCAACGTGGCGGGCACCCACACGCCGAACCCGGAGATGACCAACCGCGTCCGTGAAGAGGCGCTGAAGCGCGGCCTGATCCTGCTGACCTGCGGCGTCTATGGCAACGTCATCCGCTTCCTCGCGCCGCTGACCATTCAGGACGCGGTCTTCGACGAGGCGCTTGATATCCTCGAAGCCTCGATCCTCGCCGCGAAGGGCTGAGGCGATGTGGGGCGAGCCTGCACGCGGGGTTGAGCGTCTGGACGACACCGATCAACGGCTGATCGCGGCTTTGCGCCGCGACGGTCGGGCGGCGGTGTCTGACCTTGCCGTGCAACTCGGTCTCTCGCGCGCCACCGTGCGCGCGCGGATCGAGCGGCTGGTGGCGCGTGGCGAAATCTCGGGCTTCACCGTGATGACGCGCGCCGATGTCTCTGCCGCGCCGGTGCGGGGCCTGATGATGCTGTGCATCGACGGCCGCGCCACCGAAAAGGTGGTCGCCCGCCTGCTCGGCCTGCCGCCTGTGCAGGCCGTGCATACGACGAACGGGCAGTGGGACCTGATTGCCGAAATCGGGGCCCGCTCGCTTGAAGAACTCGACGAGACGATCCTGTCGATCCGTCGTGTCGAGGGGGTGGGGCGGACGGAAACCAACCTCCAGCTGTCCTCCCGCCGCCCGGCTGCGCGGTTCTGAGCGCCGGGCTTCTCGGTCGCCCTTGAAATTCCGGGACGGTCCTTGTATTGCGCACCGTCCCGGCTAAAATGGGGCATGACCGCCCCGCCGGGTGACGCCCAGCCGGGTGATGAACGCCGCCCTCGCAGGGGCGAAGAAACAAGGTGCGCCGATGTCCTGGACCGATGAACGTGTCGAACTTCTGAAGAAGATGTGGACCGAGGGTCAATCGGCAAGTCAGATCGCCAAGGAACTGGGCGGGGTGACGCGCAATGCCGTGATCGGCAAGGTGCACCGTCTGGGCCTGTCGAACCGGGTCGAAGGGGCGCCTGCTGCGCCCGCCCCGGCCGCGGCGCCTGCCGCTGCTGCGAAACCCGCCGCGCCCGAGCCGGTGGCTGCGCCCGCCGCCGCCGCGACCCCGCGTGTCGAGCCCGAGCCCGAACCCGTGCGTCCGACGATCGCCGCGGTGCCGCCGCGCCCCGCGCCCGCCGCGCCGCAACCGGCTGCGCCGGTCGCCTCGGTGCCCGGCGTCGTGCGCAAACCGGCGCTGGTGCCCGCGGGCCAACCGCTGCCGCCGCAGCCCTCGCTGAATGAAATCAGCCCCGAGACGCTCGCTTCGGTGCGCGAAGTCGAAAAGCGCTCGCGCAAGATCTCGCTTATGGAATTGACCGAGCGCACCTGCAAATGGCCGATCGGGGACCCGGCGACGGAGCATTTCTATTTCTGCGGCCTGCCGAGTCAGGCGGGCAAACCCTATTGCGAGGCGCATGTCTCGGTGGCGTTCCAACCGATGAGCGCCCGCCGGGATCGTCGGCGCTGAGGCGACGCGGCCCGGCAAGGCGCAACAGCGCCTGGATCGTCGTCGCTGAGCTGACGGATCGCACAAAGAACAGGGCGCCTGCGGGCGCCCTTTCCGTTTCTCTCCTTCCCGCCTTGCGCGCTTGCCGGTATAAGCCCTGCCCATGAGCCAGAACCCGCCCAACCTCCGCCCCGACCTCGCCCCCAAGGCGCTGATGACCGATGCCCCCCGTCCGGGCCAGCCGACGATCGGCATGGTCTCGCTCGGTTGCCCCAAGGCGCTCGTCGACAGCGAACGCATCCTGACCCGGTTGCGGGCAGAGGGCTATGCGATCTCGCCCAGCTATCAGGGCGCCGATGCGGTGATCGTGAACACCTGCGGGTTTCTGGACAGCGCCAAGGCCGAAAGCCTGGAAGCCATCGGCGAGGCGCTTTCCGAAAACGGCAAGGTGATCGTCACCGGTTGTCTGGGCGCCGAGCCCGAGTTCATCACCGGCGTGCATCCGAAGGTTCTGGCCGTCACCGGCCCCGAGCAATACGAGCAGGTGCTGGATGCCGTGCACGGCGCGGTGCCGCCGAAGCCCGATCCCTTTGTCGATCTTCTGCCCGCCACCGGCATCAAGCTGACGCCGCGCCACTTCAGCTATCTGAAGATTTCCGAGGGCTGCAATCACGCCTGCAAGTTCTGCATCATCCCCGACATGCGCGGCAAGCTGGTCAGCCGCCCGGCCCATGCGGTGCTGCGCGAGGCCGAGAAGTTGCTCGAGGCCGGCGTGCGGGAGTTGCTGGTGATCTCGCAGGACACCTCCGCCTACGGGCTTGACCGCAAGCACGAGGCGACCGCCTGGAAGGATGGCGAGGTCCGCGCGCATATCACCGACCTGACGCGGGAACTGGGCAAGCTCGCCCAGCCCTCGGGCGCCTGGGTGCGGCTGCATTACGTCTACCCCTACCCGCATGTGCGCGAGCTGATCCCGCTGATGGCGGAGGGCCTCGTGCTGCCTTATCTCGACATTCCGTTCCAGCACGCCCACCCCGAGACGCTGAAACGCATGGCCCGGCCCGCGGCCTCGGCGAAGACGCTTGACGAGATCGCCGCCTGGCGTGCGGATTGCCCCGAGATCGTGCTGCGCTCGACCTTCATCGTCGGCTATCCCGGCGAGACCGAGGCGGAGTTCCAGTATCTGCTCGACTGGATGCAGGAGGCGCAGCTCGACCGAGTCGGCTGCTTCCAGTACGAGAACGTCAAGGGCGCCCGCTCGAACGATCTGCCGGGCCATATCGCCCCAGAGTTGAAACAGGAGCGCTGGGAACGCTTCATGGAAACCGCGCAGGCGATTTCCGAAGCGAAGCTTGCGGCCAAGGTCGGCACGATTCAGCAGGTGCTGGTCGATACCGTCGATGACGAGGGCGCCACCTGCCGCACCCGTGCCGATGCCCCTGAAATCGATGGCAATTTGTTCATCGACGAGGATTTCGAGTCGCTCGCGCCGGGCGACATGGTCACGGTCGAGGTCGAAGAGGCCTCCGATTACGATCTTTGGGGGCGCGTGCAATAGGCTTTTTGCCGCGCCATCCCGCGCGCAATTTTCTTGCAATGCGGGAGTGATGGCCCCATATCATTTCCCTGCGCACCGCGCCTTTTCGACGACCTGCTCCCTCTGCGGCTACAGTTCTCGATCGTGACGTGACTGAGCCGGGCCGCCGCAATCCTGCGGGCGGCATATAGAAGGAGACTACGGATGGCCAAAGGCACCGTGAAATGGTTCAACCAAACCAAAGGCTTCGGCTTTATCGCCCCGGAAACCGGCGGTAAGGACGTGTTCGTGCACATCTCGGCGGTCGAGCGCGCCGGTCTGCGCGGCCTGAACGACGGCCAAGCGATCAACTACGATCTGGAAAAAGGCCGCGATGGCCGCGAATCGGCGATCAACCTCGCCATCGCCTGAGCCTGTGCGCACGGGATTTCGGAAAGCGGCCCCTTCAGGGGCCGTTTTTCATTCGGGATGCAGAAAGGGCGGCCCCGAAGGAACCGCCCCTTGACGTCAAAGCCCGCCGCCACGGCGGACCGACGGTCTTACTTTTCGTGGCCGACGTCGCGCTGCGGGAAATAGATGTCGTTGCGGTTTTCGTGTTTCAGGACGAAATTCACCGTATGCAGGTTGCCCTCGCGTTTCGCGTCAACGATCTGAGTCAGTTCGGCGGCGGTGAAGTCCGACGCGTCGAGCCCGAGCTGCGCGGCGATCTGCGCCTTGCCGACCGAGGTTTCGTTGCTTGCACGGCTGTTGCCATGAGCGAGAAGCCAGGCGACGGTGCTTTGGTCATCATGGCGGCGGGCATCGGCGATCTGGGCCAGTTCGCTGGTGCTGTAAGCCCCGGCTTCGACGCCGAGTTGGTTGGCCAGCTGCTGATGGCCCGGGGTCACGCCGGTGGCATTCGCGGCACCCGCCGCAAGGACAAGGGCCAGACCGGCGAAGACGAGTTCATTGCGCATAGAAGTTCTCCATTTCCTTTGTTTATCAACGTGATGGACGGTGACAGCGTGTCGTTCCGTCGTCATGAGGGGAATATGGATCTGTGCGTGGTAATTGAAAACAGCGAAAAAAATCGTATTATTGTGCGCAATTACACCGATCACGCGACATTGTGAGGGAGGGTGAAGGGGGCCGTGAGCGTTGTCTGAGGGGGGGAGGGCTGCTCGGCAGAGGCCCCGCGCTCGAGATGCCCCGTGACCGCCGGGTGCCCAAAGGCCTTCAGTGAGTCGCCCGTCCCGCGCTGGTTCAGATCATTCGGTGCGTCGCCCGACATGGACCGGGGGCACGTTGCACATCGGGCGGATCATCACCCCACGCGGCTTCACTTGCCCATCAATCTGAGCAATTGCCATTCGGAGACAAACCGGGGCCCTTTCCCCACAAGGCAAAGTTCCATCGCCTTACGAAGTTTCGTGCCACGGTTAACTTCGATCCAATCGCGCGAAGCGGTGCCTCCGACGATCAGATAATCTGTCTTGCCGCTGACCGACTTCGCAATGACCGCGCCCAGGTCAGCGAGTTCGTCCTCGAAATGGCTTCGCGGGACGGTTTGAAACGTTCCCGTCAAGACGACCTGAGCCCCGTCAAGGTCTTCGGGAAACCGAGCAAGCTTGCATTCGTCGTAGTTCGCCACCCCAAAAACATCCGACAAGCCCGTGTCGCCATAGGAGTCACCGACCACTCTCCCGATAGCCTCGCAGACGATCAGGGACTCATCCGGTGTGACGATCTCGTCCTGCACCGCATCGAGGCAGGTGTTGTGAATTTCTTTGACCCCGATTGCATCCAGAAGCTGTGGAGCCTTTGCGATCATCTGGAGGATGCCTTGCGCCTCCGACGTCGTAATCACGCTGTCGCAGACGATCCCGCGACAGTAGCCCAGAAAGCGGTTGAGGCTGCTCTTGGGGCATTCAGGATCGATTTGTCGTGCACGCACCTCCACCATCAGGGTGATCGTGTCATGCTCCAGTAACTCCGCCTCGAAGTCTTCGAGAATTTCGTGCGCATCATCATCGGCAATTCTCGAGACAAATTCGCGGCATTCAGCGAGAAGGGGGGCGACTTCACCACGCTCGATCATGCCGCTTGCGGCGACACCCTCAAGGAAGCCGGTGAAGTGACAAAAGAACTTCCGATCGTTTGCGACCCGGTGAATGCGACCCAGTGCGTAGCCGTTATGGTCCATATCCAATCAACCCTGACAAAATCCATCCGAAGAGGATCGCACAGCAGGGTGAATTTTCAAGTCTCTCGCTCGCGCCGCTGGCCCTCGCAAGTGTGCTCGGGCGTTCGATGCTCAAATCGTTTCCCTGGAACGATTTGACCCCGCCCAAGGGCGGGGTCGCATCTCACTCATCCATCTTCAATGCCGCAATGAACGCGCTTTGCGGGATTTCCACCTTCCCGAACTGGCGCATCTTCTTCTTCCCGGCTTTCTGCTTCTCGAGCAGCTTCTTCTTCCGCGTCGCGTCGCCGCCGTAGCATTTCGCCGTCACGTCCTTGCGCATCGCGCTCAGCGTTTCGCGCGCGATCACCCGGCCGCCGATCGCCGCCTGAATCGGGATCTTGAACATGTGCCGCGGGATCAGCTCTTTCAGCTTCTCCACCATCGCCCGGCCGCGGCCTTCGGCGCGGTCGCGGTGCACCATGATCGAGAGCGCATCCACCGGCTCGTCGTTCACGAGGATCGACATCTTGACCAGAAAATCCTCGCGGTACTCGGCGAGCTGATAGTCGAAGCTGGCGTAGCCCTTCGTCACCGATTTCAGCCGGTCGTAGAAGTCGAACACGACTTCCGACAGCGGCAGGTCATAGACCACCATCGCCCGCGAACCCGCGTAGGTCAGGTCCATCTGGATGCCGCGGCGGTCCTGGCACAGCTTCAGCACGTCGCCCAGATATTCATCCGGAACCATGATCGTCGCCTTGATCCGCGGTTCCTCGATATGGTCGACATAGGTCAGGTCGGGCAGGTCGGCGGGGTTGTGCAGGTCGCGCACTTCGCCGTCCTTCATGTAGAGCTTGAACACGACCGAGGGCGCGGTGGTGATCAGATCGAGGTCATATTCGCGTTCCAGACGGTCGCGCACGACTTCAAGGTGCAGAAGGCCGAGGAAGCCGCAGCGGAAACCAAAGCCAAGCGCGGCCGAGGTTTCCATCTCGTAGGTGAAGCTCGCGTCGTTCAGCGCCAGTTTCTCGATCGCGTCGCGCAGCGGCTCGAAGTCGTTCGCATCGACCGGGAAAAGACCGCAGAACACCACCGGCTGCGCCGGTTTGAAGCCCGGCAGGGCGGCGTCGCAGGGCTTGCGCTCGTGGGTGATGGTGTCGCCGACGCGGGTATCGCGGACCTGCTTGATCGAGGCAGTCAGAACGCCGATCTCGCCCGGGCCAAGCTCGGCAATGTCGACCATCTGCGGCTTCAGCACGGCGAGCTTGTCGATGCGGTAGCTGGCGCCGGTCTGCATCATCTTGATCTGGTCGCCCTTGCGCACGACGCCATCCATGACGCGGATCATCACGACGACGCCAAGGTAGGGGTCGTACCAGCTGTCGACGAGCATCGCTTTCAGCGGCGCATCCACATCGCCCTCGGGCGCGGGCAGGCGGTGCACGATGGCTTCGAGCACATCGGGAATGCCAAGCCCGGTCTTCGCCGAAATCGGAATCGCGTCGGAAGCATCGAGGCCGATCACATCCTCGATGTTCTTCTTCACCGCATCCGGGTCGGCGGCGGGCAGGTCGATCTTGTTCAAGACCGGCACGATGTCATGGCCCGCGTCGATCGCCTGATAGACGTTCGCCAGCGTCTGCGCCTCGACGCCCTGCGAGGCGTCGACGACGAGCAGCGAACCCTCGACGGCGCGCATCGAGCGGCTCACCTCATAGGCGAAGTCGACGTGGCCGGGGGTGTCGATCAGGTTCAGGATGTAGGTCCGCCCATCCTGGGCCGGATATTCGATCCGCACGGTGTTCGCCTTGATGGTGATGCCGCGCTCGCGCTCGATATCCATGCTGTCGAGCATCTGCTCTTTCATGTCGCGCGCGGCCACCGTGCCCGTCATCTGGATCAGACGGTCGGCAAGGGTGGATTTGCCGTGGTCGATATGCGCCACGATGGAGAAGTTGCGGATGTGATCGAGCTTTTTCATGGGCGCGCAAATAGCAGCAAATCAGGGGTGCGGGAAGGGGGATTGCGGGGCGGCGCGTGCGGTCGGCGCGAGCAGCAGGTCGCCCGGTCAATGCGAGTCCGTTGACGCAACCATAGGGCGAGTGGTAGCGTTATCGGGCCGGGGATCCGGCGCCTAGCAGACGATCAACGGACAATCTCATCCAGGGAGGGAGAGAGAGGATGTCGAGACCCGATTGCACTGCCAAGCCACAGCACGACACGACCGGAGGCTGAGGCGCATCATGAACACGCAAGCCACTCTGAAAACCCCGCTCACGATCAAATCGGTCAGCACCCGCAGCGCCGGTCTGGTCACTTTCATCCGGCTCAAGGGCGTGCTGCCCGATGCGGGCTGGAGCATTGTCGGCGAGGCGGCGCTGACCACCTCGGGGGTGCTTCTGTCGCTGCGCACGCGGCAGCGGGCGGGGATCTTCACCACGGTCGAGCAACCGATCACGGTCGAATATTCGCTGGGCCAGTTGCGGCCGGGCGAGCGCCCCTACCGCGTCACCTGCGATGGGCTGCTTCTGGCCGAGGGGGTGTTGGCATTCTGAGCCGGGCAGGGGCAGGCTCGGCTTTCTTTTGCACAATCCCGGTATCCCGGTTGACGACGCCGATGGTTCGCGCCAGATCATGGGAATGAATTGCGGAGGCCCCCGATGATCCTGTCCGTCCCCAACATGACCTGCGGCCATTGCAAGGCCAGCGTGGAAGCTGCCATCACCGAAGTGGGCGGAAAGGCCCTCGTCAGTCTCGACGACCGTGAGGTCGAGGTGAATGGTCTGCCCGAGGAAACCGTTCTGGCGGCGCTCAAGGCTGCAGGCTTCGAAGCCGAAGTCATCGCCTGACCAAGATTTCGGCAAAAATCAGGCCACTGCCGCCAAATCTGGCGGCAGTGGCATTTGATCGGCGGAAAGCTGCCGAAGCCATTGTGCCTGCTTGCCGAATCCCCTAAAGGAAACGTCAAATCGATGGGATTTGGGCACGAACCCGACCCGCAACCGAGAGCAGAGCATGATGAAACTTACCCTGACCGCCGCCGCGTTCTCTGCGGCTTTTGTTCTTGTGGGATCGGCTGCCTTTGCGGGTCCGATCGACAACGCCTGCCTGCGCGCCGGCCGCACCGCCGATCCGTCGCTTTGTGGCTGCATCCAGCAGGTGGCTGACCAGACCCTGTCGCGTTCGGATCAGCGCCGCGCGGCGAAATTCTTCGAAGATCCCGATCAGGCGCAGGAAACCCGCGTCTCCGACCGCGCTTCGGACGAAGATTTCTGGCTGCGCTACAAGGGCTTTGCCCAAGCGGCCGAAGCTTACTGCGCGCGCTGAAGCCGCTTCAGCAAGGCCCGTGATCCTGCCTCGATGATGTCGAGGCAGCCTTCGAAATCCCGCGTATAATAGGGGTCCGGCACGTCCGAGACCCCGCGTTCGCTTTGCAGGAACATCTCCAGCCGCGCCGTCGCATCCGCAGGCCGCACTGTCTGCGCATCGCGGTAGTTCTGCCGGTCCATCGCCAGAATCAGATCGAAGCTGCGGAAATCCTCGGGCTTCAGCTGCCGCGCCCGCAGGCTGCTCAGATCATGGCCGCGGGCTTTCGCCGCCGCCTGCATCGGGCCATAGGGCGGCTCGCCTGCGTGCCAGCCACCGGTTCCGGCGCTGTCGAGCGTGACGGGCACGCCCTCGTTCGCGGCGAGCGTGCGGAAGACCCCCTCGGCTGCGGGGGAGCGACAGATGTTGCCAAGGCAGAGAAACAGGATACGCATGAGGGGTGTTTACCAAGGGGAAACGCCGATGGCCAGAATCGTGATTCTCACAGGTGCGGGAATTTCTGCCGAAAGTGGCATTCGCACCTTCCGCGCCAGCGATGGTCTTTGGGAGGAGCACCGGATCGAGGATGTGGCAACGCCCGAGGGTTTTGCGCGCAATCCCGCCTTGGTGCACCGGTTCTACAACCAGCGCCGGGCGGCGGCGACCGCGGCCGAGCCCAATGCGGCGCATCGGGCGCTGGCGCGACTTGAAGCCGCGGGGGCGCATCAGGTGCTGATCGTCACGCAAAACGTCGATGACCTGCACGAGCGCGCCGGGTCGCAAAATCTCATCCACATGCACGGGACGCTGAATGGGGCGCTGTGCGCCGCCTGCGGCCATCGCTGGTCTGCGCCCGCCGAGATGAACAAGACCCAGTTCTGCCCGGCCTGTGGCAAGCCCGCGACGCGGCCCGATATCGTCTGGTTCGGCGAGATGCCCTATCGTATGGAAGAGATCTGGACGGCGCTGCGGGCGGCGGATCTCTTCGTTTCGATCGGCACCTCGGGCAATGTCTATCCGGCGGCGGGCTTCGTGGCCGATGCGATGCATGCGGGCGTGCCGACGCTGGAACTCAATCTCGAGCCGTCGCAGGGCACCCGGATGTTCGACGAGGCCCGGCATGGTCCCGCGACACAGGTGGTTCCGGCCTGGGTGGACGAGATGCTCTGCGCATGAATCGCTTGACGCGGGGCGGCTTTGCCCTTATGCCCCGCGAACGGATTTCCGGGCACCGCGTGCAGCGGGTCCCGCAGTATTGGAAGTGGGCCGCGTCGCCCGAGGAAACGAAGGATCAACGCCATGTCGCGCGTCTGCGAACTGACCGGCAAAGGCCCGATGTCGGGCAACAACATCAGCCACGCGAACAACAAGACGCGTCGCCGCTTTCTGCCGAACCTGAACGAAGTCACCCTGATCTCGGACGTGCTGGGGCAATCGTTCCAGCTGCGCGTTTCGGCCGCTGGCCTGCGCACCGTCGATCACCGTGGTGGTCTGGATGCTTTCCTCGCGAAAGCCTCGGATGACGAACTTTCGGCGAATGCGCTGAAAATCAAGAAAGCTATCGCCAAGGCGCAAGCCGCCGCGTAATCGGCTGATCCACCGGATCTGAAAACCCCGCCTTTGGCGGGGTTTTTTCATGTCAGCGCTGCAACTCCGCCAGCATCTCGGCCGCGGCGGCCGCCGGGGCGGCCTGCCCCTCGGCCACGGAGGTGCCCAAAGCCTGCATCCGCGCCCGAATCGCCGGGTCCTGCGTCAACCGGGCCAGAAGCCCCTCGCGCACTTCGGTTTCGAACCAGTGCCGCGCCTGCTCGGCCCGACGGCGATCGAAATGGCCCTTTTCGCGCCGCCAGGCGGCAAGGCTCTGCATGTCTTCCCAGGCCAGCTTCAGCCCTTCCTCGGCCAGCGCCGAGACCGGCACGGCTTTCGGGAACCCCTCCGGGTCTTGCGGACGGCGGCGCAAGAGCCGCAGCGCACCGGCGTAATCCGAGACCGTGCGCAGCGCCGCCGGTTTCAGATCGCCATCGGCCTTGTTGACCAGAATCATGTCGGCCATTTCCATGATCCCGCGCTTGACGCCCTGAAGTTCATCGCCGCCCGCGGGCGCCATCAGTAGGATGAAAAGATCGGTCATCTCGGCCACCAGCGTTTCCGATTGGCCGACGCCGACGGTCTCGATCAGCACGACATCGAAGCCCGCCGCCTCGCACAGCGCCACCGCCTCGCGGGTGCGCCTTGCCACGCCGCCGAGCTGTGCTTGCGACGGCGAGGGGCGGATGAAGGCCGCAGGCTCGCGCGAGAGCCGCTCCATCCGGGTCTTGTCGCCCAGGATCGAGCCGCCCGAGCGCGCCGAGGACGGATCGACCGCCAGCACCGCGACCCGCAGCCCAAGCCCGACCAGCATCATCCCGAAGCTTTCGATGAAGGTCGACTTTCCGACCCCGGGCGTGCCGGAAAGCCCGATCCGCAGCGCCTTTTTCTCGGTGCCCAGCCGGTCGAGCAGCGCCGTCGCCTGCGCCCGATGATCGGCGCGGCCCGATTCCACCAGCGTGATCGCCCGCGCCAGCGCGCGGCGTTCTCCGGCAAGGAGACGGGGGGCCAGATCGGCGGCAGTGTCGAAGGAAGCGGTCATGGCGGGCCTGTGCGAAACGGTGCCGATCGAACGAAAACGTCAACCAGCGTGAAACGGTTTCGGTTTCATGCCCTCAACGGGCGGTGTATGTCCAGTCCGAAGGCATCCGCAGAGACAGGCCCATGACAGCAGTTCCGACCCGCACCCTTTCCGCTTTCGCCACCGGCCTTGCGCTGCTGGCGGCCCAGCCCGCACTGGCCGATCAGAGCGACCGCATCGTCTTCGACGTCGTCCTCAAGGGGATCAAGGCGGGCGAGCTGGCCATCGACGGCAAGATCGCGGGCGGCGCCTATGCCGCCAATGGTGTCGTCAAGACCACCGGGCTGGCGGGCATGATCAAGAAGATCCGCTACGATGCCACCGCCTCGGGCAGCTTCGCGAAGGGCCGCTTCACGCCCCGCGCGGTCGAGGTCGCCTCGCAGCGCGGCGATGACAGCTCGAAGAACACGATGATCTACAAGAACGGCACCCCCGCCTCGGTCAGCCACGAGCCGCCGCGGGCGCCGCGTCCGACCGACGTCGATCCGGCCAAGCAGGGCGGCACGATCGACCCCCTGACCGCGCTCTACGCGGTCTTGCGCGATGTCGACCGGGACGAGGCCTGCACGCTGAAAGTGACGATGTTCGATGGCGTCCGGCGCTCGCAAGTGGCGCTGTCGGCGCCGCAGCCGACCGAGGATGGCGTGACCTGCACCGGCGAATACCGACGCATTGCCGGGTTCAAGGAAAAGGAAATGGCGGAAAAGACCCGCTTCCCCTTCACGCTGACCTATGCGCCCACCGGCGACGGCACCCGGCTCCGCGTGGTCGACATCGCCACCGACACGATCATCGGCCAAGGCCACCTGATCCGGCAGTGACCGCGACGCTTCCCATCGACGCTGTTCTTCCCGACCTGCGCGACGCCCTTGGCCGCGCAGGTCGCGCCGTTCTGATGGCGCCGCCGGGCGCGGGGAAAACCACCCGCGTGCCGCTTGCGCTGCTCGATCTGGTGCCGGGCCGGATCCTGATGCTGGAACCGCGCCGTCTGGCCGCCCGCGCGGCGGCTGAACGGATGGCGGAAACTCTGGGCGAGGCCGTGGGGCAGCGCGTCGGCTACCGCATCCGCGGCGAGGCGAAGCTCTCGAAAGCGACCCGGATCGAGGTGGTGACCGAAGGGATTCTCACCCGGATGATCCAGTCCGACCCGGAACTGACCGGCATCGGCTGCGTGATCTTCGACGAATTCCACGAACGCTCGCTGAATGCCGATCTGGGCCTCGCGCTGGTCTGGGAGGCGCGCTCCGCCCTGCGCCCTGATCTGATGCTGGTTGTCATGTCGGCCACGCTCGATGCCGAGCCGGTGGCGGCTTTGCTCGATGATGCCCCCATCCTGCGCTCGGAGGGCCGCGCCTTTCCGGTCGAAACCCGTTGGCTGGGCCGTCCGATGGCGCCGGGGATTCGGCTTGAGCCCGCCGTGGCCGGGCTGGTCGAGGAAGCCGTGGCCGAGACAACGGGCGGTGTCCTTGTCTTCCTGCCCGGCGAGGCCGAGATCCGCCGCACCGAATCGCTTCTGCGCGACCGTCTGCCTGCGGGGGTGCATCTGCGCCCGCTCTTCGGGGCGATGGACTTTGCCGCCCAACGCGCCGCTATTGCGCCTTGCGAAAACGGTCGCAAGGTGGTGCTCGCGACCTCGATCGCGGAGACCTCGCTCACCATTCAGGACATCCGCGTGGTGGTCGATGCGGGCCGGGCCCGGCGGCTGCGCTTTGATCCCGCCTCGGGGATGGCGCGTCTGGTGACCGAGCGTGTGTCGCGCGCCGAGGCCGAGCAACGCCGCGGCCGTGCCGGTCGGGTGGCCGAGGGGATCTGTTACCGGCTCTGGACCAGGGGCGAGGAAGGCGCGCTGCCCGCCTTTGCCCCGCCCGAAATGGCGGTGGCTGATCTGTCGGGCCTTGCGCTTGAGCTCGCCCAATGGGGCAGCGATGGCTCGGACCTTGCCTTCCTGACCGCGCCGCCCGGGCCAGCGCTCGCCGAGGCGCGGGTGCTGCTGGAAAGCCTCGGCGCGCTCGAGGGCGGCCGGATCACGCCCCATGGCAAGGCGCTCGCCGCCCTGCCGCTGCATCCGCGCCTTGCCCATATGCTGGTGACGTCGGGGCCAGAGGCCGCGACCTTGGCCGCGCTTTTGGAAGAACGCGACCCGATCCGCGGCGCCTCGGCCGATCTGACCCTGCGCCTTGCGGCCATCGCCAACCCGGGCCGCTACGAGACCGATCACCCCGGCCAACTCCATCGCGGCACGATCGAGCGCATTCGTCTCGAAGCCAAGCGCCTTGCCCGGATGGTCGAGCCGGTCGCGGCCGCCTATTCCACGGCCGAGATGCTGGCGTTGGCCTACCCCGACCGCATCGGTCTGCGTCGCAAGGGCGATGCCGCGCGCTATGTGCTTTCGGGCGGCAAGGGTGCGGTGGTCGATGAGGCCGATGGTCTGGGCAAGCACCGGCTCATCGTCGCCTCAGACCTTGACGGCGACCCGCGCGAGGCCCGCGTCCGGCAGGGCCTTGCGCTCGCCGATGCCGAGCTGCGCCGCCTCTATGGCAACCGCATCGGCTGGGTTGATCTCTGCGAATGGTCGAAGCGCGAGGGCAGGGTGGTCGCCCGGCGTCAGGAGCGTTTCGGCGCGCTGGTGCTGGAAGATCGGCACTGGCCCGAGGCCCCGCCCGAGGCGATGGCGCGCGGCGCGCTCGACGGTCTGCGCCAGATCGGCCTGACGCTGACGCCCGGCGCCGCCCGGTTCCGCGCCCGCGTCGATATCCTGCGCGCCGATGGTGTAGACCTCCCCGACCTCTCCGATGCCGCGCTTCTGGCGGGCGACGTGCTTCTACCGTGGCTGAAGAAAGCCCGAACCGAGGCCGATCTGCGCAATCTTGACCTGACCGAGGCGCTGCGGGCGCAGCTCGACTGGGGCCAGATGGCCGAGCTCGATCGCCTCGTCCCCGGCCATTTCGAAACGCCCTTGGGGCGCCGCGTGCCGATCGATTACGGCGCTGAGGTGCCGACGATCGAGGTGAAACTGCCCGAGATGTATGGGGTGAGCGTGCATCCGTCCGTCGGTCCGAAACGGCACCCGCTGCGGATCGAGCTGCTCTCGCCCGGGGGCAAGCCGATTCAGGTGACGATGGACCTGCCCGGCTTCTGGGATGGTTCCTATGCCGAGGTGAGAAAAGAGATGCGCGGCCGCTATCCGCGCCACCCCTGGCCGGAAAACCCGCGCGAGGCCGATCCGACGACGCGGGCGAAACCGCGCGGCACCTAAAGGCTGGCGATCACTTCGGCCGTGCTCGAAAGCGTCGCGAAATCGGCGCCGAGCAAGCCGAAGGTCACTTTCGCGATCTCGTCCGCCGAAAGCCCCATCATCGGCAGATCGAAGCCCAAGACCGCATCGCGCGGCAAGATCACCGCAAAGCCCAGATCTGCCGCCGCCCGCACGGCCGAGGTGACGCAAAAGCCCAGCGCCGCTCCGGTGATGATCAGCCGGGTGATCCCCTGTCCGCGCAGATGCGTCGCCAGATCGGTCGAGGCAAAGGCCGAGGAGGTGGATTTGACAAACACCGCTTCGCCGGGCAGGGCATCGGCTGCGCGCCGGGGGCATCCGCGTGAAAGGGCGAGGCGGGATCGGGGTCGTGATGGCGCACATGCACCACCGCCACGCCTTTTTCCCGGCAGGCGGCAGCCAATGCCGCGATCGCCTCCCCGGCCTCGGGGTTCACCGTCGCGCGGCCCGCATCGAGCCGCGTCTGCATCTCGCTCTGCATGTCGATGATCAGAAGTGCGGTCTTGCTCATCGCCTTGCCCTTTTTCTTGGCGCAAATACGCCGGGGGTCCGGGGGCAGCGCCCCCGGCCTTGCCTTACTTGCCCAAGGCCCAGCGCATGATCGCCTTTTGCGCATGCAGCCGGTTTTCCGCTTCGTCGAAGATCACCGAATGCGGGCCGTCCATCACGGCCGAGGTCGCCTCGTCGTTGCGATGCGCAGGCAGGCAATGCATGAACAGCGCATCGGGCTTCGCCTTGGCCATCAGCGCCTCGTTCACCTGATAGGCGCGCAGCTGGTTGTGGCGGCGTTCCTTGGCCGATTCCGGGTCATGCATCGACACCCAGGTGTCGGTGACGACCAGATCGGCGCCTTCGACCGCCTTGGCCGGGTCGCGCTCGATCACCACATTCACCCCCTTGCCGCGGGCAAACTCGATCCATTCGCGTTCAGGGTCGAGCGTCTGCGGCCCGGTGAAGGTCAGGTCAAACCCGAACTGCCCGGCCGCTTGCAGGAAGCTGGCGCAGACGTTGTTGCCGTCGCCCGACCAGACCACCTTGCGCCCGGCGATCGGGCCGCGGTGTTCTTCATAGGTCATGATGTCGGCCATGATCTGGCAGGGATGGGTGCGGTTCGTCAGCCCGTTGATGACGGGAACCGAGGCATATTCCGCCATTTCGAGCAGGGTCGCTTCCTCGAAGGTGCGGATCATGATCAGGTCCACATAGCGCGAGAGCACCCGGGCGGTGTCGGCGATGGTTTCGCCGTGGCCCAGCTGCATCTCCTTGCCCGAGAGCACCATCGTCTGCCCGCCCATCTGCCGCACGCCGACATCGAAGCTGACGCGGGTCCGGGTCGAGGGTTTTTCGAAAATCAGCGCCACCATGCAGCCCGCCAGCGGCTGGTCGTCATCGGGCGCGCCTTTCGGGCGGCCGTTGCGGGCGGTTTTCATCGCGCGGGCGCTGTCGATCATCGCGCGCAATTCGGCAGGGGCCGTGATGTGAAGATCAAGAAAATGGGTCATTCCGGTTTCCTTCCCGAAAGGCCGGGGGGCTCTGCCCCCCAATCCCCCCGAGATATTTGTGGCAAGATAAATCAGGCCGGTTGCTGTTCGAGCGCGGTGGCGGCGGCATCAAGGCGGCGGACGGCCTCGGCCATGTCGTCTTCGGAGATGGTCAGCGCGGGCAGGAGCCGCAGCACGTTGTCGGCGGCAGGCACGGTGAGCAGGTTCTGCGCGTAAGCCGCCTTCACCACATCTCCGGGCGGCAGCTTGCAGCGCAGGCCGAGCATCAGGCCCTGACCGCGCACCTCCTCGAAGATGTCGGGATGGGCGGCGACGAGGCCCTCAAGCCGCTGGCGCAGGAAGCCCGCCTTGCGGCTGACCTCTTCCATGAACCCGGGGGCGCTGACGATCTCGATCATCTTCGCGCCGATCGCGCAGCCAAGCGGGTTGCCGCCATAGGTCGAGCCATGCGTGCCCGCGATCATCCCCGAAGCCGCGGTTTCGGTGGCGAGCACCGCGCCGAGCGGGAAGCCGCCGCCGATGCCCTTGGCCACCATCATCACGTCCGGGGTGACGCCCGCCCATTCATGCGCGAACAGGCGGCCGGTGCGGGCGACGCCGCATTGCACCTCGTCAAAGACGAGAAGCGTGCCGGTGGCGTCGCAGATCTCGCGCAGGGCTTTCAGGAAGCCCTCGGGCGCGGGGCGGATGCCGCCTTCGCCCTGAATCGGTTCGATCAGGATCGCGGCGGTGGTGTCGGTGACGGCGGCCTTGACCGCCTCCAGATCGCCCCAGGGCAGGTGGACGAACCCGGGCAGTAGCGGGCCGAAGCCCTTGACCATCTTTTCCGTCCCGGCCGCGGCGATGGCGGCAGAGGACCGGCCGTGGAAGGCGCCCGAGAAGGTCAGGATGTCAGTGCGCTCGGGCTGGCCCTTTTCGTAGAAATACTTGCGCACCATCTTCACGGCGAGTTCGCAGGCCTCGGTCCCCGAGTTGGTGAAGAAGACGGTGTCGGCAAAGGTATGGGCCACCAGCATGTCGGCGAGCCGTTCCTGCTCCGGGATCTGGTAGAGGTTCGACACATGCCAGAGCTTGCCCGCCTGTTCGGTGAGCGTCGCGACCAGTTCCGGCGCGGCATGGCCGAGCGCATTCACCGCGATCCCCCCGCCAAGGTCGAGGTATCGGCTGCCATCCGTCGTCCAGAGCCAGGAGCCCTCGCCACGCACGAAGGCGAGGGGGGCGCGGGTGTAGGTCGGCAGCACGGAAGCGATCATTTTCTGCTCCTGAAAATGGAAGGCCAAGGCGTGCAACAGGCGCAGGGCGGCTGTCAACGGTCTGGGGCCTTCAGGGACGGTTTTGCTAAAGAGGTGTGGCGAGAGGCCACGGGTGATCGAACGTCAGGCGCGGGGCGCGCGACGTCGGGGACGGGCAATAAGGGCGGTCCGCGTGATCATGCCCTTCGCTTAGCGGCGGGCTGACGCAAAGTCAAAGGAAATGACCGCTTCACGCTTTTGCGAAAGATGCGGGGCAGATGCGCATCTGCCTTGGCCCCGGGGGGCTGCGTCTCTATGATGCCCGCGACTTGAGGAGGACCCCGCATGATCGTCGAGACCGGTCACTTCGCCCTGATCCTTGCCCTTTGCGTGGCGCTGGTGCAGGCGATCATCCCGCTGGTGGGCGCGCAAAAGGGCTGGTCGGGCTGGATGGCTGTCGCCACCCCCGCGGCGCTGGCGCAGTTTCTGCTGATCGCCACGGCCTTTGCCGCGCTGACCTATGCCTTTGTGGTGTCAGACTTTTCGCTGAAGCTTGTCTACGAAAACTCGCATACCGACAAACCGATGCTTTACAAGGTCACCGGCGTCTGGGGCAACCACGAGGGCTCGATGCTGCTCTGGGTGCTGATCCTGTCGATGTTCGGTGCGGCGGCGGCGGCCTTTGGCGGCGCTTTGCCCGAGCGGCTGCGGGCGCGGGTGCTGTCGGTGCAGGCGACGATCGGCGTCGCCTTCCTTGTGTTCGTGCTCTTCACCTCGAACCCGTTCCTGCGGCTCGAAGAGGTGCCCTTCAACGGCCGTGACATGAACCCGCTGTTGCAGGACCCCGGATTGGCCTTCCATCCGCCGTTCCTCTATCTCGGCTATGTCGGGCTTTCGATGGCCTTCAGTTTCGCCGTTGCCGCGCTGATCGAGGGGCGGGTCGATGCCGCCTGGGCGCGCTGGGTGCGGCCCTGGACGCTTGCGGCCTGGATCTTCCTGACCATCGGCATCGCGCTCGGCTCGTGGTGGGCTTACTACGAACTCGGCTGGGGCGGGTTCTGGTTCTGGGACCCGGTGGAAAACGCCTCGTTGATGCCCTGGCTGCTGGCGGCGGCGCTGCTGCATTCCGCCATCGTCGTCGAAAAGCGCGAGGCGCTGAAAAGCTGGACGATCCTTTTGGCGATCATGGCCTTCGGCTTCTCGTTGATCGGGACGTTCCTTGTGCGCTCGGGGGTGATTTCCTCGGTGCACAGCTTTGCCAACGACCCGGAACGCGGTGTGTTCATCCTGTTCATCCTCGCCTTCTTCACCGGGGGGGCGCTGACGCTTTATGCCGCGCGGGCCTCGAATATGCAGGCGAAGGGGCTGTTCTCCATGGTCAGCCGGGAATCGGCGCTCGTCGTGAACAACGTGCTTCTTGCGGTGGCGGCGCTTGTCGTCTTCACCGGCACGGTCTGGCCGCTGATCGCGGAGCTGGTCTGGGCGCGCAAGCTCTCGGTCGGCGCGCCGTTCTTTGAAAAGGCCTTCACGCCCTTCATGATCGGTCTGGCGCTGCTGCTGCCGCTCGGTGCGATGATGCCGTGGAAACGCGCGAGCCTTGGCAAGCTGGTGCAGCCGCTGCTGCCCGCCCTTGCGCTGACGCTGGCCGTGCTGGCGCTTGTCTGGACCATGGCGACGGGGCGGCCGATGCTGGCGCTGGGCGCGGCGGGGCTTGGCGCCTGGATCGTCTTTGGCGCCTTGGCCGAGATCTGGCAACGGGCGGGGCGGACGCCGGGGCGCGTCCTGCGGCTGCCGCGGGCCGATTGGGGCAAGGCCTTCGCGCATGGCGGGCTCGGCATCGTCTTCGCGGGCGTCGGGCTGCTGATGGCCGGTCAGATCGAGGATATCCGCGTGGCGAAGGCGGGCGACAGTTTCACCGTCGGCGGCTACACGATCACGCTGAAGGGCGTCGAGGAGGTGCCGGGGCCGAACTTCACCGCGAAACGCGCGACTATGGAGGTGCGGCAGGGCGACAAGCTGGTGACCACGCTGCATCCCGAAAAGCGCATCTATCCGGTGCAGGCGATGCCGACGACCGAGGCCGATATCGACAACGGCTTCTGGCGCGATGTCTATCTGGTGATCGGCGATCCGCAGGAGGGCGGCGGCTGGGCGGTGCGGACCTATATCAAGCCCTTTGCGAACTGGGTCTGGGCGGGCTGTCTGATGATGGCCTTTGGCGGCGGTCTGAGCCTGAGCGACCGGCGCTATCGCAGCGCGGCGGGCGCGCGGCGGTCGGTGGCCCCCAATGCTGTTGCGGCGGAGTGAGTGATGCTGAAACGTCTTGCCCTGCTGTTGCTGCTCGCCACGCCCGCCCATGCGGTGCAGCCCGACGAGGTTCTGTCCGATCCCGGTCTTGAAGCCCGCGCGCGGCAGATCTCGCAGGTGCTGCGCTGCCCGGTCTGTCAGGGTGAAAACATTGACGAGTCGAATGCCGAAGTCTCGCGCGATCTGCGGCTTGCGGTGCGCGAGCGGCTGGTGGCGGGCGATAGCGACGCGCAGGTGATCGACTACGTCAAGTCGCGGTTCGGCGAATATGTGCTCTTCGAGCCCGAACGCACGGGGGCGAACCTGATCCTGTACTGGATCGGGCCTGCGGTGCTGGTGGTGGCTTTGGGCGGGGTCTTCCTGTGGCTGCGCGGGCGTCGGCGCGAGGACGAGGCGGGGGCGACTGTGCTTTCCGCCGAGGAAGAGGCGCGGCTCAAGGAACTGCTGAAGGAGTGAGGGCTTTCGCCTCGGGCAAGCCCGAGGCGACCCGCGGGGGGCTGCGCCCCCCGCACCCCCGCTTTGCGTATTTTGCCAAGGAAAAGCCGGGGCCGGGGTCTGGTCGTGACGTGCGGTTTCGCTTTGCCTTTCGCGGCCCGCGCGGCAAGCTGGGGCAAAGAGGAGGCAGGCCATGAGCTATCACACGATCCGCTACGAGATCTCCGAGGGGCTGGCGGTGATCACGCTCGACCGGCCCGAGGTGATGAATGCGCTGAATGCGGCGATGCGGCGCGAGCTGACCGAGGCGCTGCACCGCGCCCGCGGCGAGGCGCGGGCGGTCGTTCTGACCGGATCGGGGCGGGCCTTCTGCTCGGGGCAGGATCTGGGCGATGGCGCGGCCGAGGGGCTGAACCTCGAGACCGTGCTGCGCGAGGAATATGAACCCCTGCTGCAGGCGATCTACAACGCGCCGCTGCCGGTTCTGGCGGCGGTGAATGGGGCGGCGGCGGGGCCGGGGGCCAATCTGGCGCTGGCGGCCGATGTGGTGATCGCGGCGCAGTCTGCGGCGTTCATGCAGGCCTTTACCCGGATCGGCTTGATGCCGGATGCGGGCGGCACCTGGTGGCTGCCCCGGCAGGTCGGCATGGCCCGCGCGATGGGGATGGCGCTTTTTGCCGAGAAGATCGGCGCCGAAGAGGCTGCGCGGATCGGGCTGATCTGGGAAGCCGTGCCCGATGTCGATTTCGAGCATCACTGGCGCGCGCGGGCCACGCATCTGGCCAAGGGGCCGACGGCGGCCTTTGCGGCGCTGAAGCGCGCCTTCCACATGGGGCTGTCGAACCCGCTTGGCGCGCAGCTGTCGCTCGAGGCCCGCTATCAGGGCGAGCTTGGCCGCAGCGCGGATTTCCGCGAGGGCGTGCAGGCCTTTCTGGAAAAGCGCCCGCCGCAGTTCACCGGGCGCTAGGCTCTTGCCCCGCTCGCCCGCCCGCGCTACCCAAGGCGGGCCGCGGGCGTGGCGGAATGGTAGACGCATGGGACTTAAACTCCCTCGGAGGCAACTCCATACCGGTTCGAGTCCGGTCGCCCGCACCAGCCTCTTTCTGGGCGTGAACCTTGCCGTCAGGGCCTTGCGACCATAGATCGGACAAAACCGAAAGGGAGAGCCGATGGCCCGCAGACCTGCCACCCCGCTGGAAGACCGCCCGAAACCGAAACGCATGGGCGCGATCCGGGGTCTTGCCCCCTTCCTGATGCCCTATCGCCGCCTGGCGCTGGCGACCTTTGCCGCGCTGGTGCTGACGGCGATGGTGACGCTGATCCTGCCCGTTGCCGCACGCCGCGTGGTCGACGGCTTCCAGCAGGGCGGCGAGCTGCTCGACAGCTATTTTCTGGCCGCCCATGTCATCGCAGCGCTGCTGGCCGTGGGCACCGGGCTGCGCTACTGGCTCGTCACCCGCTTTGGCGAGCGCGTCGTGGCCGATATCCGCAAGGCGGTCTTCGGCCGGGTGATCGAGCTTTCGCCCGCCTTTTACGAGCGCGTCCTGACCGGCGAGATCATCTCGCGCATCACCACCGACACGACGCTGATCCTGTCGCTGCTCGGCTCCTCGATCTCGGTGGCGGCGCGCAACATCCTGATCCTGATCGGCGGCATCACCATGCTGCTGTTCACCTCGGCCAAGCTGACCGGGCTGGTGCTTCTGATCGTGCCCTTGGTGATCATTCCGATCGTTGTCATGGGTCGCCGCCTGCGCAAGCTCAGCCGCGAGAATCAGGACTGGATCGCCTCGTCTTCGGGTTCGGCGTCGGAAGCGCTGAGTTCGGTGCAGACGGTGCAGGCCTTCACCCATGAGGCGCTGACCCGGAACGCCTTTTCCGAGGTCACCGAAAAGGCCTTCGCCTCGGCCAATGCCCGGATCACCACACGCGCGATCATGACGATGATCGTGATTTTCCTTGTGTTCGCCGGGATCGTCGGCGTCCTCTGGATCGGCGCGCGTGATGTGCGCGAGGGGCTGATGACGGTCGGCCAGCTGGTGCAATTCGTCATCTATGCGGTGATGGTCTCGGCCGCCGTTGGCGCGCTGACGGAAATCTGGGGCGAGGTGCAGCGGGCCGCGGGCGCGACCGAGCGGCTGGTGGAGCTGCTGCATGCGGACGATACCGTGACCGACCCGGCCAAGCCGGTGCCGCTGCCGAGCCCGGTCAAAGGCGCGATTGCCTTTGAAAATGTCACCTTCCATTACCCGTCGCGGCCCGAGACTTCGGCGCTGAACGCGGTCAGCCTGAGGGTTGCGCCCGGGGAAACCGTGGCGCTGGTCGGCCCCTCGGGCGCGGGGAAAACCACGATCATTCAACTGATTGAACGGTTCTATGACCCTGAAGAGGGGCGGATCACCCTTGATGGCCTCGATCTGCGCGATCTGGCCCGGGCCGATTACCGTCGCGCGCTGGCGCTGGTGCCGCAAGACCCGGTGATCTTTGCCACGACCGCGCGCGAAAACATCCGCTTCGGCCGTCCCGAGGCTACCGATGCCGAGGTCGAGGCCGCGGCCCGCGCGGCTTACGCGCATGATTTCCTCTCGGCGCTGCCGCAGGGCTTCGACACCTATGTGGGCGAGCGCGGCATCATGCTTTCGGGCGGGCAGAAACAGCGCATCGCCATTGCTCGGGCGATCTTGCGCGACGCGCCGGTGCTGCTGCTCGACGAGGCGACCTCGGCGTTGGACGCGGCCTCGGAACGGGCGGTGCAGGCGGCGGTCGATGATTTGCGCGCCACCCGCACCACCATCATCGTCGCGCATCGCCTGGCCACGGTGAAAAAGGCCGACCGGATCGTGGTCTTCGATCAGGGCAAGATCGTCGCGCAGGGCACGCATGAGGCTCTGGTGGCCGAGGGTGGGCTTTATGCCGAGCTTGCCCGGCTGCAATTCACCGATGGTGCGGCCTCCTGAGCCCATGGCGCGGCGTCATGCCCGCCATGACGTGACGTTTCAACCCTTCCCGCCCTTGCCCGGATGCTGCTTTATAACGCATTGTAAAGCCAAGGCCTGCGGAGGAACGGGCCGGGGGAGGACACCATGACCGAGACCTATGCGACCGTGGCCGACCGCGACCGCGTCGAAGGGCAAATGCCCTGGGAAGACCGAGACCGCGCGATCACGATGTATGACTTCCTGTCCCGGGTGACGGCCAAGCACGGCTCCCGTCCGGCGCTGACGTTCCAGATCACCTCGGGGCCGAAGGATCATTCGATCACCATGACCTGGGCGCAGGTGCTGGCCCGGGTGACGCAAGCCGCGAACCTTTTGCGCCGCATGGGCGTGGGCGAAAAGGACACGGTGGCTTACCTGCTGCCGAACAGCCTTGAAACCGCGGTGGTGCTGCTGGCGGGAACGACGGCGGGGATCGTCAACCCGATCAACCCGCTGCTGGAACCAGAACAGATCGCCGCGATCCTGCGCGAGACCAAGGCCAAGGTGCTGGTCACGCTGAAAAGTTTCCCGAAATCCGACATCGCGCAAAAGGCGGCCGAGGCTGTCAAGCACGCGCCGAACGTCAAGACGATCCTCGAAGTCGATCTGAACCGCTACCTGACCGCGCCGAAATCGTGGATCGTGCCCTTCATCCGGCCGAAGACGCATTTCCGCCATCACGCCGATGTCTATGATTTCAACACCGCCTGCGACGGCCAGCCCGCCGACAAGCTGGTGTTCGAGGATGCAAAGACAGACCGCGTCGCCGCCTATTTCCACACCGGCGGCACGACGGGCATGCCGAAAGTGGCGCAGCACAAATATTCCGGCATGGTCTACAACGGCTGGCTCGGCGGCACGCTTTTGTTCCGCCACACCGATGTGATGATCTGCCCGCTGCCGCTCTTCCACGTCTTTGCGGCCTATCCGATCCTGATGTCGGCGATCCATTCCGGCGCCCATGTCGTGTTCCCGACCCCCGCGGGCTATCGCGGCGAGGGGGTCTTCGACAATTTCTGGAAGCTGATCGAGCGCTGGCAGGTCACCTTCCTGATCACCGTGCCCACCGCCATCGCCGCGCTGATGCAGCGCAAGGTCGATGCCGACATTTCCTCGCTGCGCACGGCGATTTCCGGCTCGGCGCCCCTGCCTGTCGAGCTTTACAACCGCTTCAAGGACGCCACCGGGGTCGAGATCTGCGAAGGCTACGGGCTGACCGAAGCCACCTGCCTTGTCTCGATCAACCCGGTCGACGGGCTGAAGAAAGTCGGTTCGGTCGGCATTCCGCTGCCCTATTCCCACGTCCGCATCCTGCGCAAGACCGAGGCCGGGTTCATCGAATGCGCGGCCGATGAGGTGGGCGAAATCTGCGTCGCCAACCCCGGCGTGTTCGAGGGCTCGACCTATACCGAGGTCGACAAGAACCACGACCTCTTTGCCGAGGAACGCTTCCTGCGCACCGGCGATCTGGGGCGGATCGACCCGGACGGATATCTGTGGATCACCGGCCGCGCCAAGGATCTGATCATCCGCGGCGGCCACAACATCGACCCGGCGGAAATCGAGGAGGCGCTGCTCGCCCATCCGGCCATCGCCTTTGCCGGCGCAATCGGCCAGCCCGACGCCTTTGCGGGCGAGCTGCCCTGCGCCTATGTCGAGCTGGTCAAGGATGCGACGATCACGCCCGAAGAGCTGATGGCGCATGCCAAACGCCACATTCACGAACGCGCGGCGGTGCCGAAGCACATCGAGGTGCTGGACGAGTTGCCGAAAACCGCGGTGGGCAAGATCTTCAAGCCCGAGCTGCGCAAGCGGGCGATTGTCCGGGTGCTGGATGCCGCGCTGGCCGAGGCCGCGGTGCCGGTGCATGTGGTCGCGGTGGTCGAGGACAAGAAGCGCGGTCTGGTGGCGCAGCTGGCGACGACGGGCGCGCATGACGCGGCGAAGCTGGGCCAGGTGCTGGGGCAGTTCACCGTGCCCTGGGACTGGGCCGAATGACCGGCCGCGACAGGGCGTATTTGAGCCAGGAAAAACTCAGCGGGTCTGGTCGGTGACCCACTCCGCATAGGCCTGGTTCGCCTCGACCTGATCGGTCAGGATCATCGGGCAATCATAGGGGTGCAGCCGCGCGATCTCGGCCAGAACCGCGGCGGTGCGCTCGGGCGTGGTCTTGAGCCAGAGCTGCACCTCGGGGCTGTCCTCGGGCGTGCCGTTCCACGTGTAAATCGAGAGCCCCGGCGGCGTGATATGAGCGCAGGCGACGAGGCGGGCTGTGACGAGCGCCTTGCCGAGGATAGTGGCGGTGGCAGTGTCGGGCAGAGTGGTGAGGATGCGGGTGAGGCGGTGGGTCATTTGAGGCTCTTGACGAGCCTTTCCAAATCTCCGGGTCCCACTCTATCAAATATTCGCAGTAACTCCATCAATCTCTCAGACGCAAACCGATCAAGGTATCCCGCGTCCGCATCAGAAGGGCTTACGCCATCACCCTGAAAGGACATCAAAGAAAGGTCAGAGGAAACATCATCGAGTTTTTCTTCTAGGTCATTTAACTTTTCGAGCAAAGTTCTTGGTAACGGCAATTCTTGTGAACTGGCAAAAAGGCTCTCCAATTCTAGTGCTTGGGCAACGGGAGAACGGTAGTTCTTATATTCTAGCGCCGACTTAATTGCATTCAAAAGTCTGGGCTTGGTATCATTGACTGACCGAATATCATTCAAGTCAAAGAAAATTGTTCTCTCTGCGGCCAAATCAAATGGCAGCGTTTGGCCGCTTTGGCAAATATGAACTATCGGCCTATTAAAGCAATGGCGAAGCCCAACTTCATACATAACATTTGGATTCTGTCCCGTGAGGTCGGCAATAACTAATTCACAATTATAAAGACGTTGCACGATATCAGTTGTGATCGCTCCGGGCGCATCAACCTCGTCTGCGCGAACGATGTTTAGCAAGTTCGTGGCGATGGGCCGAAGCAAAAGGTGCAAAAGATCGTCTGCTCTTTTCCTCTCGGGTGAAACATTCGCCCCGATTGGAGTTACAAAGAAGCAGCTTTTCAGTCCTTTTGCTTCGGTCATTTCAACCCCTTATCGCGTGAACTTCTTGTATTTCACCCGCTTCGGCTCGACCGCATCCGGACCCAGACGGCGGATCTTGTCGTTTTCGTAATCCTCGAAGTTGCCCTCGAAGAATTCCACATGGGCGTCGCCCTCGAACGACAGGATGTGCGTGCACAGACGGTCCAGGAAGAAGCGATCGTGCGAGATGATCACCGCGCAGCCCGCGAAATCTTCGATCGCCGCTTCCAGCGCCTGCAGGGTTTCCACGTCGAGGTCGTTCGTCGGTTCGTCAAGCAGCAGCACGTTGCCGCCCGATTTCAGCAGCTTCGCCATGTGAACGCGGTTGCGTTCCCCGCCCGAAAGCAGGCCGACCTTCTTCTGCTGATCCGCGCCCTTGAAGTTGAACGCGCCGCAATAGGCGCGGCTGTTCACCTGCGCATCGCCCAGTTCGATCAGTTCCGCCCCGCCCGAGATTTCCTCCCAGACGTTCTTGTTCGCATCAAGCGCATCACGCGACTGATCGACATAGGCCAGCTTCACCGTGTCGCCGAGCGTGATCGTGCCCTCGTCCGGGGCCTCGGCGCCGACCAGCATCTTGATCAGCGTCGATTTCCCGGCGCCGTTCGGACCGATGACGCCCATGATGCCGCCCGGCGGCAGCGAGAAGCTGAGGTTCTCGATCAGGAGCTTGTCGCCCATGTGCTTCTTCAGGCCTTCGACCTCGATCACCTTGCCGCCCAGACGCGGGCCGTTCGGAATGATGATCTGCGCCTTGCCGACGCGTTCCTTGACGCCTTCCTCGGCCATCTTGTCGTAAGCCGCGATCCGGGCCTTGGATTTCGCCTGCCGGGCCTTGGCGCCGGCGCGGATCCATTCCAGTTCCTTCTCCATGACCTTTTGCTTGGCCTTGTCCTCGCGGGCTTCCTGTTCGAGCCGCTTGGCCTTCTGTTCCAGCCAGCTTGAATAGTTGCCCTCGTAGGGGATGCCGCGGCCGCGCTCGAGTTCGAGGATCCACGAGGTGATGTCATCGAGGAAGTAGCGGTCGTGGGTGACGCAGAGGATCGTGCCCTTGTAGTCGATCAGGTGCTTTTGCAGCCAGGCGATGGTTTCGGCGTCAAGGTGGTTGGTCGGTTCGTCCAAGAGCAGCATGTCGGGCGCTTCAAGGAGCAGCTTGCACAAAGCCACGCGGCGGCGTTCCCCGCCCGAAAGCGTCGCGACATTCGCATCATCCGGCGGGCAGCGCAGCGCTTCGAGCGCGATATCGACCTGGCTGTCGAGATCCCAGAGGTTCTCGGCGTCGATCTCGTCTTGCAGGCGCGCCATTTCCTCGGCGGTCTCGTCCGAGTAGTTCATCGCCAGATCATTGTAGCGGGCGATCTTGGCGGTCTTTTCGGCGACGCCGAGCATGACGTTTTCGCGCACGCTCAGCGACTCGTCGAGCTGCGGCTCCTGCGAGAGGTAGCCGACCTTGGCGCCCTTGGCAGCCCAGGCCTCGCCCTGAAAATCCTTGTCGATGCCCGCCATGATGCGCAAAAGCGTCGATTTACCGGCGCCGTTGACGCCGACGACCCCGATCTTGACGCCCGGCAGGAAGTTCAGACGGATGTTTTCGAAGCATTTCTTGCCACCGGGATAGGTCTTCGAGACGCCATCCATGTGGTAGACATATTGATAGGAAGCCATTGCGCGCACCTTGGGAAAGGGAAGTTTGTGGCTAGATAGGGGAAATGGGGCCTTTGGGGAAGGGGTGAGCCGCCGCAGGCCTGCAAGGGAGAGCTTATGCTGAGAGATCTGCGCAATCTTTATCACGGGCGCTCGAAGCGGGCGCAGCGGTTTCGCTATGCGCTGCTGGGGTTCGATCTGGCGACGATCGTTTTCGTGATCGTGACCTCGTTCCTGCCCGCGGCGCCCTGGGTTCTGGTCGCCGATGTGGCGATCGGTGCGGTGATCGTGATCGATTTCGGCGCGCGCTTCGCGGTCGAGGAGCGCAAGGGCGCGTTCTGGCGGCGGCTGTCGACCTGGGCCGATGTGGTGGCGATGGTGTCGTTTCTGGCGCCGCTTCTGGGGGCAGAGCTTGGCTTTCTGCGCGTGCTGCGGACGCTGCGGCTCTTGCATGCGTATCAGATGCTCGGGCGGCTGCGGCAGGATTTCCGGCTGTTTCGAAAATATGAAGAGGTGATTCTGGCCGCGATCAACCTTGCGGTGTTCCTGTTCGTGATGACCGGGCTGATCTATGCGACGCAGGCAGGGCGCAACCCCGATATCCAGCATTATGCCGATGCGCTTTACTTCACCGTGACGACGCTGACGACGACGGGGTTTGGCGATGTGACGCTGAAGGGCACCTCGGGGCGGATGATCTCTGTCGTGGTGATGATCGTCGGCGTGACGCTTTTTCTGCGGCTGGCGCAGGTGCTGTTCCGGCCGCTGAAGGTGCGCCACAAATGCCCGAGCTGCGGATTAATGCTGCATGACGCCGATGCGGTGCATTGCAAGCATTGCGGCGTGGTGCTGAACATCGGGGACGAAGGTCTGGTGTAAGGGGCGGGCCAAGCCGAAGCCCGGCCTGCACCGTTCACATTTCGCCCTGCGTCTCGGTCGCTTCCTTCGTCACCGCATGGCCCGCGGCCTGCATGTCGCGGCCCGCGCCCTTGACGGTTTCGCACGCCCCCAGCGCCAGAACGGCCAGCAGAACGATTGCGCTCTTGTGCATCGATTTCTCCTTTGCAGATGACAGCGGGTCAACGCGCGGGATCGGCGGGCGGTTCCCTGCGAAAGGGGGTATTTGCCCCCTTTGCAGCGGCTTTGGATCAGGCCCGAACCCGGGTCGATTGCGGGTCGTAGAGCGGCGCAAGGCTCGCCTCGGCCTCGAAGATGCGCCCGGCCACGTCGATCGTGTAGTGCGCGGCCAGCAACTCGGCCGCGGTTTCGTCGGGGCGGCAGGGGACGTAACCCAGACCGATCGCCCCACCCAGCGCATGGCCATAATTGCCCGAGGTCAGCTGACCGACGATCTTGCCATCGCGCAGGATCGGTTCGTTGTGGAACAGCAGCGGCTCCGGGTCGCGCAGGCGGAACTGCACCATCCGGCGCGACAGACCGCTTTCGCGCTTGCGCAGAACGGACTCGCGGCCGATGAAATCGCCCTTCTCGGTCTTCACAGCAAAGCCGAGCCCGGCTTCGAGCACATGATCCTCGTCGGTGATGTCATGGCCGAAGTGGCGATAGGCCTTTTCGATCCGGCAGCTGTCCATCGCATGCAGGCCGCAGAGCTTCAGCCCGACCTCGGCCCCCGCCGTGACGAGGGTTTCGAACACATGCGCGGCCTGATCGGCGGAGACGTACAGCTCCCAGCCAAGCTCGCCCACATAGCTCACCCGATGCGCCCGGGCGAGGCCAAGGCCGATCTCGATCTCGCGCGCCGTGCCGAACGGATGCGCCGCGTTCGACAGATCATCGGGCGAGATGCGCCGCAGCAGATCCCGGGCGCGCGGCCCCATCAGCGGCAGCACGGCCTCGGCGGCGGTCACATCGGTGATCGTCACGAACGCATCGGCCAGATGCTTGCGCAGCCAGACCAGATCGCGTTGCAGCGTCGCGCCCGGCACGACCAGGAAGAAGGCGGTTTCCGACAGTCGCGTCACCGTCAGGTCGCTTTCGATGCCGCCGCGCGCGTTCAGCATCTGCGTGTAGACGATGCGGCCCGCGGGCACGTCGACATCATTGGCGCAGAGCCGTTGCAGGAAGGCCGCCGCATCGCGCCCCTCGACCCGGATCTTGCCGAAGCTCGACATGTCGAGCAGCCCGACCCCGGTGCGCAGCGCCATATGCTCGGTGCATTGGTTCGCAAACCAGTTCTGCCGCTTCCAGCTCAGGCGATATTCGCGCTCCTGCCCGTGGGTGGCAAACCAGTTCGCCCGCTCCCAGCCCGCGACTTCGCCGAAGACCGCGCCGCGCGCTTTCAGATGGTCATGCAGCGGCGAGCGGCGGACGCCCCGGCTCGTTTCCATCTGCCGGTAGGGGAAGTGGTCGGCATAAAGCAGGCCGAGGGTCTCGCTGACCCGTTCCTTCAGGTAACGGCGGTTGCGCTGGAACGGCTGCGCGCGGCGGATGTCGACCTCCCACAGATCGAAGGGGGCCTCGCCGTCGTTCATCCATTGTGCGAGCGCCATGCCAGCGCCCCCCGACGAGACGATGCCGATCGAGTTGTAGCCCGCCGCCACCCAGTAGCCGCGCAGGTTCGGCGCCTCGCCCAGATAGTAGCGGTCGTCGGGGGTGAAGCTTTCCGGGCCGTTGAAGAAGGTGTGAATCCCGGCGCTGTGCAGAATCGGCATCCGCGAGATCGCCTTTTCGAGGATCGGCTCGAAATGCGCGATATCCTCGGGCAGCTGGTCAAAGCAGAAATCTTCGGGGATACCGCCCATGCCCCAAGGCTTGGCCTTCGGTTCAAAGGCGCCAAGCAGGATCTTGCCCGCATCTTCCTTGTAATAGGCGCATTCGTCCGGCACCCGCAGCACCGGCAGCTGCGCAAGGCCGGGGATGTTCTCGGTGACGATGTAGAAATGCTCGCAGGCATGCAGCGGCAGCGTCACATCGTTCTGCGCCGCCAGATCGCGACCCCACATGCCGCCGCAGTTCACCACCAGATCGCAGGCGATATGGCCCTTGTCGCCCTGCGCTTCCCAATCGACCCCGGTCACCGTCCCACCCGCGGTGGTGATCCGCGTGACCTTCACCTGTTCGAGGATCTTCGCCCCGCGCGTGCGCGCCCCCTTGGCCAGCGCCAGCGCGATGTTGCCCGGATCGGCCTGCCCGTCGCCCGGCAGATGCACCCCCGCGACCACATCGGCGATGTTCAGATGCGGATACCGCGCCAGCACCTCCGCGGGCGAAAGCTCGTTCACCTCGACGCCGAAGGCGCGGGCAAGCGCCGCCTGCCGCAGGATCTCTTCGCGCCGCTCCTCGGTCAGGGCGACGGTGATCGAGCCGCATTGCCGAAAGCCGGTGGCAAGGCCGGTCTCGGCTTCCAGCTTCGCGTAAAGATCGGCCGAGTATTTCGCCAGCCGCGTCATGTTCTGGCTGGCGCGCAACTGACCGATCAGCCCGGCGGCATGCCAGGTCGTGCCCGAGGTCAGCTGCTTGCGTTCCAGAAGCACGATATCCGTCCAGCCGAGCCGAGCCAGATGATAGGCGACGGAGCAGCCGGAGATGCCGCCTCCGATGATGACGACGCGGGCTTTGGCGGGGATTTCGGTCATGGGGGCATCCGGTTCTGAGGGGCAGGGGGCGGTGAGGTTTTCAGAAATCCATCTCCAAAATGAAATTTCAACAAGAAATTTCATTTATGCGAAAGTATGCGGCGCAAGTTCTGAAATTGCGCTGGTTCTTGCTTGAGCTTTTCAGCCTCCTCCCGCATGGTGCGGCGCGAACAAGGACAGGTCATGAGCCATCACGTCGGCGAAGATATCCGCGCGCTGCGCAAGACCCGGGGCATGACCCTGGCGCAACTGGCCGCGGCCGTGGGGCGCTCGGTCGGCTGGCTCAGCCATATCGAGCGCGGCCAGACCACACCCTCGGTGCGCGATCTCGGCCAGATCGCCGAGCGGCTCGAGGTGACGCTGAGCTTCTTCTTCCGCTCCTCGGGCCGGGCGCCCGAAGAACAGGGGCTGGTGCTGCGCGCCGCCGACCGTCCGACCATCGGCAGCACCGAAAGCGGGCTGGTCGAGGAACTGCTCTCGCCCACTTTGGGCGGCTCGTTCGAGATGATCCGCTCGGTCTTCGCCCCCGGCGCTTCGAGCGAGGGGCCGCGCAAGGCCCGCCCGACCGAGGATGGCGGCGTCGTGATCTCGGGGGCGCTGACGCTGATCATCGGCGAGACCGCGTTTCACCTTGGCCCCGGCGACAGTTTCCAATTCGGTCAGACGGCATACGCCTGGCGCAACGATGGCGCCGAGCCCGCCGTGGTGATCTGGATCGTCTCGCCGCCGATCTATTGACCCGGGGCCTGTCGTCGCCCTGTCGTCAAACTGTCGGGAAACCGTGATGTCGCCGTGATCTTGCGCTGCTAGCGGATCTCCAAAGGGAGGTCACGATGGATCTTGCGACCGATTTCAACCTGTCGACGCCGGTGCCGGATCCGCGCGCAGTCTCTGCGATGCCCGCGCCCGTTGTCTCGGTCGTGGTTCCCCTGCACGACGAGGCGCCGAACCTGCCGCCGCTGGTTGCGGGCATTCGGGCCGCGCTGACCGGGCTTTGTGCGCACGAGATCCTGCTCGTCGATGATGGCTCGATTGATGACACCCGGGCGGTGGCGCGCGATCTGGCGGCGCAGATGCCCGAGGTGCGGGTGATCGCGCATGCGATTTCGGCGGGGCAATCGGCGGCTGTCCATTCCGGGGTCCGGGCCGCACGGGGTGTTCTGGTCGCGACGCTCGACGGCGATGGCCAGAACCCGCCCGAGAATCTGCCGCAGCTGTTGGCGCCCCTGCTGGCGCCCGGGGCCGATCCGCAACTCGGGCTTGTCGCCGGGCAGCGGGTTGGGCGGCAGGATGGGCTGTCGAAACGGCTGGCCTCGCGCTTTGCCAATACGCTGCGGCAGGCGATCCTGCGCGATGCCACGCGCGACACCGGTTGCGGCCTCAAGGCCTTCCGGCGCGCGGCCTATCTGGATCTGCCCTATTTCGATCACATGCACCGCTACCTGCCCGCGCTTTTTGCCCGCGATGGCTGGCGCGTCGCCCATGTCGATGTCAGCCACGCGCCGCGGCAGCATGGCCGGTCGAAATACACCAATCTGGCGCGGGCGCTGGTGGGGATCAGCGATCTGATCGGCGTGGCTTGGCTGATCCGGCGCCGCAAGAGGGCGCAGCCGCAGGAACTGCCCCGTGCCGATCGGAACTGAGGCGTTCTGGCTCCCGCGTCGGGTGGCGCTGTCGCTGCCGCATCTGGCCTTGGCGCTGATCGCAGCTCTGACGCTGTGGCGGTTCGGCTTCGGGCTGTTCGACGCGACCGAGCTTTCGACCGACGAGGCGCAATACTGGGTCTGGGGGCAAGCGCCCGCCCTTGGTGCCTATTCGAAACCGCCGCTGATCGGCTGGCTGATCGGCGCCGTCACCGCGATCTTCGGTTCGTCTGTCGCAACCGTGCGTCTGTCGGCGGTGGTTCTGCATCTCGCTGTGGCGCTTGCGGTCTTCGCGCTCGGGCGGCGTCTTGGGACCTCGCGCCTCGCGTCCGTCGCGGCGCTGAGTTATGCCACCGCGCCTGCGGTGACACTGGGATCGGCGCTGATGACGACCGATACGCCGCTGCTGCTTGCCTTCGTGCTGGCCTTGATTGCCCAGTGCGATCTGGCGCAGGCACGGGCACAGGGACGGTCCCGGCCGGGGCTTGCGGTGGGCCTCGGGCTTGCCGTCGCGCTTGGAATGCTGGCGAAATATGCGATGCTCTACGGCCTTCTGGGCATGGCGCTTGCCGCCGTGCTGTCGCCACGTTGGCGGATCGGCCGGGGGGATCTGGCGCGCGCGGCGGCGACGGCGCTGATCGTGCTTGTGCCGCATCTGCTTTGGCTCTTGCAGCACGGTTTCGTCACGTTCCGGCATCTGTCCGATACGGCCACGGGGCCGGTGCGGGGGCCTGATCCGCTTGAACCCTTGCGGTTTCTGGCCTCTCAACTGGCGGTTTTCGGGCCGATCCTGTTTCCCGCGGCGTTGATCGCGCTGTGGCGCCGGTCCGAGCCCGGGTTGATTGCGCTCGCCGTCATGCCGTTGGCGATCGTCAGCCTGCAGGCTTTTGGCGGCAAGGCGCTGGCGAATTGGGCGGTGCTGTCGCTTGTGCCCGTATCGCTGCTTGCCGCCCCCGTTCTGGCCGCGCGGCCGCGGCTTCTGGCTCTGTCGCTGGCGCTGGGCGGGACGCTGGCGCTTGCTGTGCCTGCTGCCCGCGCCCTTGCCCCCGAGCTGCGCCTGCCCGACGGGCGCGAGCTCTTTGCCCGCTATCTTGGCCATGCGCCGCTGGCAGAGCAGATCCTTGCGCAGGCGGAGGCGCATCAGGGGTGCACGCTTGTCGTCGCGGATCGGGCCTTGCTGGCCGATCTGGCCTGGTTCGGACGCGACACGGGGCTTGCCCTGCGCGCCCTGCCGCCGCGCGGCCGACCGCACAACCACTGGGAAATGACCGCCCCTTTTCGCGCCGGGATCGACCCGCTGCCCGCGCTGCTGGTGCTGCGATCCGGGGGGGCGGCTCCCTGTCCTGCCGCCCCGGTGCTGGCGCAGCTCTCGCCTGCGACGGGCTTTGCCCGCGGATCGTCTCTTTCGCTGTCGCTTGTTTCCGATGCCTCCTGCCTTGAAGGATATGGCCGACCATGATCGACCTGTTGCGCTTTCGTCTTTTCACCGCGCTTCTGCTGGGCGCGATCCTTGCGCAGACGGTTTTTGCGCTGTTTCCCGGCCTCGATCTGCGGGTTTCCGAGTATTTCTTTGACCCAACCGGAGTCTTCCCTGCCAGATTGGGTTTCTGGCGACTGCTGAACGATCTGATCCGCATGGGGGGCGAGGCGCTCGCTCTGGCCATCGTCCTCGGTGTGTTGGCGGCGCTGCCGGGTCGTGCACTCCGGCAAGCCGAGATGCGCTGCGCCGCCTATCTTGCGGCAAATCTGGTGCTGGCGCCTGGGCTTTTGGTGAATGGGCTGCTCAAGAGCCATGTCGGGCGCGCCCGGCCCGATCAGGTCACCGAGTTCGGCGGGATGGCCACTTTCACCCCGGCCTGGCAGGTGACCGATCAATGCGCCCGCAACTGTTCCTTCAGCTCGGGGGATGTCGCGCTGATCGCCACGTTGGTTCTGGGCGGGCTGGTGTTGGCCTGGCCGCATCTGACCCGGTTGCAGAGATCGTTCGGCACGCTTGGCGGCCTCGTCCTCGTGCTGGGAACGGGGCTTCTGCGCATCGCGCTCGGACGGCATTTTCTCTCGGATGTGATCTTCTCGATGTTCTTCTCGGCCGCGGTGGCGCTGGCCCTTTATCCGCTGTTGGGGATCGGCGCGGCCCGGTTGAGCTTGCCGCCGCAACGCGTCCGGTGCGGCGCACGACACATCTGGCAACAGGCATCATTGTTGCTGCTCGCGCGCTTCCGTCCCGCAAGGGCCGAGGTTCTGGCATGGCGCGCTGGCAGGCTCCGCATGCCTCTGCAATCGCAAGGCCCCGTCTGAGCACCTGTGCCGGACGTGGAAAGCCGGTGGGTCGGCCACAGATCGCCCATCTGCTGACCCGTGGGGCGTGCGAATGAGCGCTCGCATCGCTTCCCCGCGCTTTTCGTGAAATCCATGGGCATGGGAGCGCGGATTGACGCGCCCTCTATCTGCGTGCCGTTGCTCGCGATCTCTTCCCAACGGGGGAACTGACAGATCATGCGGCCCGGGGCGCTGCCATCTTGCCACGCCCCGGGCCAAGGTCGAACCGCGCGATGGCCCGAGACAGCAATTGCGCGGCGTTCAGAAGATCGCGCCCCGAATGCGCGGTCCGTTCCACCCCTTCGGCGCTTTTCTGCGTTGCCAGATCCAGCACTTCGGTTGCGGCCGTCACTTCCCCGATGCTCGCCGATTGTTCCCGGCTGACCTGCGCCAGCTCCTGCACATGCTGCACGATCGATTCGATCACGTCCACGGCATCCGCGAGCCCCCGATCGGCCTCCCCCACCAGCGTCTCGCCCGCCCCGACATTGCTGCGTGCCTCCATGATGAGCCCGCCGATCTCTGCCGCGGCGGCGGTCGTGCGCTGGGCCAGATCGCGAACTTCGGAGGCGACGACGGCGAAGCCGCGCCCGGCCTCGCCCGCCCGTGCGGCCTCGACGCCCGCATTCAGAGCCAACAGGTTGGTCTGGAACGAAATGTCGTCGATCACCGAGATGATCCGCGCGATCGCATCGGACGAGGCCGTGATGCGGGCCATCGCCTCGACCACCCTGTTCACGGCGGCCTGCGCGATCTGGATATCGCTTCGCATCTTTTCGGCGCTTTGGGCGGTTTCTGCGGCGCGTTCGGCTCCGGTGCGCGAAGAGCCCGCCAGTTCGGTCATCGCAGCCGCCGTTTCTTCAAGTGACGCGGCGGCCCGCGCCGATTGCGCCGAGATTTCGGCTGCCCCGTGATCGAGATCGGTCGACGTGGCCAGAATGCCCTCGGTGCTGTGCCGGATTGTCTCGACAAGTTCTGCAAGGCCGGTCAGCGCGGCATTGAAATTGGTGCGCAGGCTTTCGTAATGCGGCGGGAAGGGGCTTTGGATCAGAGCGGTCAGATCGCCCTCGGCCAACCGGTGCAACCCGGTTTCAAGGGCGGCGACGATCTGCTGCTGCTCGGCCAGCTGGGCCGCGCGTTCGGTCGCGATCTCCGCTTCAAGCCGCTTGTGCTCGGCTTCGGCGATCCGCTCGGCCTCGCGTCGGTCGGCCTCGCGCATCGCTTCGGCGCGTTCCGCCGCCCGCTCGCGTTCGATCCGGGCCAACGCCTCGGCTTCGCGCTCTGCCGCGGCAAGCCTGGCCACCTCCGAGAGCCGGTCGGTTTCGGCAAGATTGTCGCGAAAGACCAGCAGGGCGTCCTGCATCTCGCCGATCTCGCCGCCCCGGCGTCGCATGCCGTCAAGCACGCTGCGATCTCCGGCGGCAAGGCCGCGGGTGCGCGTTGCCAAGCGGCGCAGCGGATGCACGATCAGCGCCCGCAGCGACAGAACGACCAGCAGCAGCGCGATGCCAGCCCCCGCCAGCAGGAACGAGAAGGTCTGATCCGTCCGCGCGGCATCGGCATCAAGGCTGCGGATATCGCCTTCGACTGCGTCCAGCACCGCAAGCCCCTTGTATGTCACCTCGGTTGTGATGTCTTTCGTCGCGGTGAGGGCCTGACCGGAGATCGCCGTGGCCTCGGCACTGGTCGCCAGAACCTTTTGGCGCATCGCAACAAGCCCCTTGCCCGGATCGGTCAGCGCCAGCAGCTTTTGCCGTCCCTCGGCCTTGGCCTCCGGAACCGAGCGCGCGACATTCGCGGCCGCCTCGGCGAATTTTCGCTCCCGCGGTCCGAAGGCGGAGGGATCGCTTTCCGTCAGGATGCGGATGATCTCCGAGCGCAGCCGGATCACATCTTTCGGCTCATAGGCATTGAACCCCGTTACCACCGTCTGCAAAACCGAATCGATGTCCTTGAGCGCCTGTGCCAGATCCGCTTCGGCGCCCATCCGCGCCGTCAACGCCACCGCAAGCGCGTCAAGCCGATC
This sequence comes from Rhodobacter capsulatus, assembly GCF_052363175.1. GTDB lineage: Bacteria > Pseudomonadota > Alphaproteobacteria > Rhodobacterales > Rhodobacteraceae > Rhodobacter > Rhodobacter capsulatus_D. The sequence continues at coordinate 3,288,793 of NZ_CP198946.1, read as the reverse complement.
GCGCAACCGCGCAAAATTATCCGTCAGGCCCGGCACGGCCGCAGCCTCGGGAGAGTGCGAAAAACTGTCGATCCGCGCGGCCAGAGCATCGTGGGCGGCCTTGATCGCGGTCGGGTCCGGGGCTTGCAGGATCTGGGCAAAGCCCTGAGGAAGCTCCGAAATCTGGGTGACAAGCGTGCTTGTGCTGCGCAGGTCTGGCAGCCGTATCCGTGTCATGTCGCCAGTCTGGGTCCGAAACCCCGAAAATCCGTCATGCGACGTCCAGCCCAGGATGGCGAGCAAAACAGCAAAAAGCGTGGCGCAGAGCCCCACCTGCACGCCGATTCTGCCGAGAAGAGCCCGAAGGTTTGCCATGCCGCACCTGAAAGTTGTCGTCGCGGAACAAGTCTTGCGGCAAGGGGTTTACCAAGGCTGAACAACCATGGGTTGTCACCAAAACTTCATCCGGCTGTTACATCCGGCCCTGCCGCGCCCTGGTGCGTGGCCCGTATCGCCCCCGCCGAAACATCTGTAGCGCCAGCGCATTTCCTGCGCTTTCCCGCTTGACGCCCCCGCGGCCAGCCGTTACACCCCGCCCCATCGCGCGGTTGTAGCTCAGTTGGTTAGAGTACCGGCCTGTCACGCCGGGGGTCGCGGGTTCGAGCCCCGTCAACCGCGCCACTTTCCCCCTCCCTCTGGACGCTTCCACCTTCGTGGCGTATCACGCGCCGAACGGAGGATTTCTGATGCGCGACGAGCTGGATGCGAAAACCCTGATCGACACCATGGGCCAGGCGGCCCGTGCCGCGGCGGCCGAGCTGGCTTTCGCTCCGGCGCCGCGCAAGCAGGCCGCGCTGATCACCGCCGCCGAGACCGTTGCCGCCCGCAAGGACGAAATCCTTGCCGCCAATGCCGAAGATCTGGCGTTCGGTCGCGAAAAAGGGCTCAGCCCGGCAATGATGGACCGGCTGATGCTGGACGAGGGCCGCATCCGTGGCATCGTCGAGGGGTTGCGTGCCGTGGCTGAGCAGCGTGATCCGGTGGGCGAAGTGATCGCCGAATGGGATCGGCCGACGGGGCTGCATATCCAGCGCGTCCGCACGCCGCTGGGCGTCATTGGGGTGATCTACGAATCGCGGCCCAATGTGACGGCCGATGCCGGGGCGCTGTGTCTGAAGGCAGGCAATGCGGTGATCCTGCGCGGCGGTTCGGAAAGCTTCCATTCCTCGCGCGCCATTCATGCCTGCATGGTGGCCGGGCTGAAGGCGGCGGATTTGCCCGAGGCGGCGATCCAGCTGGTGCCGACGCGCGACCGCGCCGCGGTGGCCGAAATGCTGCGCGCCGTGGCCCATATCGACGTGATCGTGCCGCGCGGCGGCAAGGGGCTCGTGGGTCTCGTGCAGGCCGAGGCGCGGGTGCCGGTCTTTGCCCATCTGGAGGGGATTTGCCACACCTACGCCGATGCCGATGCCGATCTGGACAAGGCGCGGCGCGTGGTGGTGAACGCCAAGACCCGCCGGACCGGGATTTGCGGGTCGATGGAATGTCTGCTGATCGATCGCAAGTTCTACGAAAAGCACGGCGCGGTGCTGATCGAAGATCTGATCGCGAAGGGCGTCGAGATGCGGGTTTCGGCCGATCTCGCGCATATCCCCGGCACCGTTCCCGCGGCCGAGGAGGATTTCGGGCGTGAATTCCTCGACATGATCTGCGCGGCGAAGCTTGTGGACGGGGTGGACGGGGCCATCGCCCATATCCGCCGCTACGGGTCGAGCCACACCGAATCGATCCTGACCGAGAATGACGCCACCGCGGCGCGGTTCTTTGAACGGCTCGACAGCGCGATCCTGATGCGCAATGCCTCGACGCAGTTCGCCGATGGCGGCGAATTCGGCATGGGGGCAGAGATCGGCATCGCCACGGGCAAGCTGCATGCGCGCGGCCCGGTGGGGGCCGAGCAGCTCACCTCGTTCAAATACATCGTGCGGGGCGATGGGACGATCCGCGCATAGAGCCGGGCCCGAGGCTCAGAACCGGATCTCGACGCTCGTCTCGGCCACGTCCCAGACGATGCGTCGGCCCTGATGGCTGGCCTCGCGTGGCAGAAGCAGGAACTGGACTTGCGCGGGGGTGACCGTGGCAAGGCTGCCCGACAGCCGCGACCACAGTTCCGGATCGGGTTTCGTGCGCTTTGCCTGCGCGACAAGACGCCATTCGCCGTCTTCCTCCGAGATCACGACTTCGCCACCCCAAGGCAGCGCGGGCTCAAGGCAGAGGATGGCGAGAAAGATCAGTTTCACCACCCGGCGCGACTGATCGCCGACCTCGAGCCAGTGATATTTCACCCGCCCCCCGCGCGAGACTTCGTCAATCACACCAAGGATTTCAGAGCTTCCGATGCGCTGATCGACCGAGGCTTGACCAAAGGCGATGCGGAAGAACTTGATCCGCGCATTGGCCGCCGCGACGCTTTCGGAAATCAGCTGCACCTCGGGGCTGTCGCCCAGCCCCGACATCGCCAGAAGTTCCACCCCGTTGCCGATCGCCCCCAAAGGGCTGATAAGGTCGTGGCAGAGTCGCGAGCCGACAAGGGCCACCAGATCGGCCTCGGTCGGGGCCGTTTCGGCAAGCGGGGCGGTGACAAAAGCGTCATGAGGCATGAAGGGTCTCCCTTTCGGGGGGTCGCCGAAGCGAGGGCAGGATGAACGAGTTTCTGGAACCGGGGATGCTGGTCAAGAACCCCCAGGTCCCCGAGTGGGGGCTGGGACAGGTGCAGTCGCGTGTGGGCGACAAGGTGACGGTCAATTTCGAACATGCCGGCAAACAGGTGATCGATGGACGACGGGTGCAGCTTGCACTCGTTATTCCTGACCAAGGTTGATAAAAGGTTAACCGCTTTAAGATTGGTTAACACCCTGATGCCGAAAATGTAACCCTGGGCAGGTCACCTTACGTCAGGGGGGACACGCTTGTCGGCCGTCATTGCACCGACCCGCGCGACGGCCTACACCGGATGCAGACAGAAGGCTTTGATCATGGCGGCAGCACCGCTTTCTTATGAAATCAGATTGGCGCGGGATGCACAGGACATTCGGGCATCGCAACGGTTGCGCTATGTCGTGTTCGTCGAGGAACTGGGTGGCGCCGGGCCATTGATCGATCATGAAAACAGGCTTGAAGCGGATGAATTCGACCCGCTGTATGACCATCTCGTGCTGATCGACACGTCGAAACCCGAAGACGATCTGGATCGCGTCGTGGCGGCCTACCGGCTTTTGCGCTCGGATCGGGCGGCGGAAATCGGGCGCTTTTATTGCGATGCGGAATATGACCTGACGCCGTTGCGGGCCTCGGGGCGGCGGTTGCTGGAGCTTGGTCGGTCCTGCGTGCATCCCGATCATCGCGGCGGGGCGGCCATGTTGATGCTGTGGAATGCGCTGGCCGATTACGTTCTGGCGCATGAGATCGAGATCCTGTTCGGCGTCGCCTCGTTCCACGGCACCGATGTCGAGGCGCTGAAACAGCCGCTCTCCTGGCTGCATCACCACCATCTTGCCCCCGAGGGGCTGCGCCCGCGTGCGACGCATTTCCAGACCATGGATCTGGTGCCCGAAGATGCGCTCGATCGCCGCAGCGCGATGGAAGCGATGCCGAATTTGATCAAGGCTTACTTGCGCTTGGGGGGGTTCGTCGGCGAAGGCGCCTTTGTCGACCGGCCCTTCAACACCACGGATGTCATGCTTTTGATGGATACGCAGGCGATGTCGGAAAAGCACCGGGAATTCTATACGCGACGGGTGGAGGGGCGCGGATGACACGACCGATCTGGATGGGGGATGAGCCGCCGCCCGACAGGCCCGCGACCCTCGCGGATTGGCTGCGGATGATCCTGCGGGGCGCGCCGATGGCGACGGTTCTGCTGATCGGGCTCGTCGTGCATCTGTCGGTGCGGCTGATCGAGCGTCCGCTGCATGGCGAGCATCGGCCCTGGACGCCCGCGATCACCACCGTCGTCTGCCGGATCTGCATCGTTATCCTTGGTCTGCGCTACAGCGTCCGCGGCGAGCCCATGCGCCACATCGGCGCCGTCGTCGCCAACCACACCGGCTGGCTCGACATCTTTACCCTCAACGCTTGCCAGAAGCTCTATTTTGTCTCCAAGGACGAGGTGGCAGACTGGCCCTTCATCGGCTGGCTGGCCCGTGCCACCGGCACCGTCTTCATCCGTCGCGACCCGCGCGAGGCGAAGGCGCAACAGGCGGTCTTCGAGGAGCGCATCCGCGACGGCCATCATCTGCTGTTCTTCCCCGAGGGCACCTCGACCGACGGGCTGCAGGTGCTGCCCTTCAAGACGACGCTCTTTGCCGCCTTCTACACCCACGGGCTCGACAAGGTGATGCAGATCCAGCCGGTGACGGTGAATTACACCGCGCCCGGCGGCGAAGATCCGCGCTTTTACGGCTGGTGGCGGGACATGCCGTTCGGATCGCATCTGGTCAAGGTGCTGTCGGCGCCGAAACAGGGCGCGGCCGAGGTGGTGTTCCATGCGCCGCTTGATGTGTCGGATTACCCCTCGCGCAAGGATCTGGCGGCAGCCTGCGAGGCTGCCGTGCGGTCGGGCATGGCTCAGCGGTCGCGGTAATAGCGCAGCACGGCCAGCCGGATTGCGGTCGCAAGCCCGGTGCCCGGATCGCGGCTGGCGTCTATTTCGCGGGCAGTCTCGTTGATGCCCAGACCGCGCTCTGCGGCCAGCGCCTTGAAGCCCGCCCAGAACTCGTCCTCAAGCGAGACCGAGGTGCGGTGCCCGCCCAGGGTCAGCGAATGCTTGCGTGGGGCCTCGCTCACGCCTTGTCCTCTGGGCCGTCCTCGCGCCGATGCGCGTCCAGCGCGGCGCGGGCTTTGGCGGCTTCTGTCTCTTCCAGCTTTTTCTGCGCCTTGGTGCGGCCGAATTTGGCCGCATTGGCATCTGCCGCGGCCTTGGCTTCGGCGCGGGCGGCTTGCTTGCGGAAACGGTTCAGATTGACGATCTCGGCCATGACGCACCATCGCATGGCCCCGCGGTTCGCGCAATCCGGGCAATCCTCGTCCGCTTTGCGGGCTAGCCGCCGTCACCTGCTTGCGCTTGCCTGAGCCCAAGAGGAGAGCCGCCATGAGCCTGACCATCGCCCCTGATCGACCCCGCCGCAACATTCGGCCGCAGCGGCCTTGCGAGCGGGGAAGGGGGTGCCTATCTGCCAGATATCCTCCTCTGATCCTTGTGAAACCTCCGCTCATGACGTGCCAAATTGCCATGTGCCGCCCTTGCCTGCCCTGCATTTCCCCCGGGGGGTGGGCATGAGCCGGATGTCCGGCCCCGCCGCGCGTGCCCGGGCGCGTGCCGTTGCCGCGCGCCTGCGCAGCCGTCTGGCCCGCAAGCCCCGGCCCGAGCGGCTGTCGGAACTCTTGACCGAACTGGCCGAGGATCAAAGCCGCGACCGCATCGCGCTTTCGGATCTTTTGACGCGGCTCAGCGTGCGCGCTTTCGGTCCGCTGTTGGTGATCTTCTCGCTGCCGAACGTTTTGCCGACGCCGCCGGGCACCTCGGCCGTGCTGGGGCTGCCGCTGATTTTCCTGACCTTTCAGATGCTGATCGGCGGGCCGCCGTGGTTTCCGGCCTTCATCGCCAAGCGCTCGATCGCGCGGGAGGATTTCGCGCGGCTGGCCGCGTTTGTCGTGCCGCGGCTGACCCGGGCGGAAAAGATGCTGAAACCGCGGCTGGGCTTTCTGTCTTCGAAATGGGCCGAGCAGGGGCTGGGGCTTCTGGCGCTGGTGCTGGCGATCATTCTGACGCTGCCGATCCCGCTGGGCAATATCGGCCCGGCCTTTGCGTTGACGCTGATCGGCATCGGGCTTTTCGAGCGTGACGGGCTTTGGGTAATGGCCGGGGTGGTGGCCGGGCTTGGCGCGCTGGCGCTGGTGCACGGGGTGATCTGGGCGATGATCGCCGCCGCTGCGCATGTGCTGCAAAACTGGTCCTGAACACTGGAGATGAAAAAGGCCCCCGCCGCGGCGGGGCCTTTTTCACTCCGATAGATCTGCGATCACTTCGGCAGGATACGCACGCCGCCCTTCGCCGCCGAAGAGGCAAACATCGCATAGGCCTTGAGCGCGGTCGACACATGGCGCGGACGGGGCGCGGCGGGCGCCCAGGGCAGCGGTCCCTTGGCGGCGCGGCGGGCGGCCAGCGTCGCCTCGTCCACCGCCAGATGGATGCTGCGGTTCGGAATGTCGATCTCGATCAGATCGCCGGTTTCCACCAGACCGATCAGCCCGCCTTCCTCGGCCTCGGGCGAGACGTGCCCGATCGACAGCCCCGAGGTGCCGCCCGAGAAGCGCCCATCGGTCAGCAGCGCGCATTTCTTGCCCAGCCCCTTCGATTTCAGATAGCTCGTCGGATAGAGCATTTCCTGCATGCCCGGGCCACCGCGCGGGCCCTCGAAGCGGATCACCACCACTTCGCCCTCGATGACCTTGCCGGTCAGGATGCCGGACACCGCATCGTCTTGCGATTCAAAGACTTTCGCCGGGCCGGTGAACTTCAGGATCGACTCGTCCACGCCCGCGGTCTTCACGATGCAGCCGTTTTCCGCGATATTGCCAAAGAGCACGGCCAGACCGCCGTCCTTGGTGAAGGCGTGCTCGACCGAGCGGATCACGCCGCTTTTGCGGTCGCGGTCCAGCTCCTTGTAGCGGTTCTGGGTCGAGAAGGCTTCGGTGGTGCGCACGCCCCCCGGTGCGGCGCGGTAGAACGTATCGACGGCGGGATCATTGGCCACCATCACGTCCCATTTCGCAATCGCCTCGGCGATGGTCGCCGAATGCACGGTTTTCGCATCGCCATGCAGCAGACCGCCGCGCAGCAACTCGCCGAGGATCGCCATGATGCCGCCCGCGCGGTGCACGTCTTCCATGTGCACATCCTGTTTCGCCGGGGCGACCTTGGACAGGCACGGCACTTTGCGCGACAGCCGGTCCATGTCGTCCATGGTGAAATTCACCTCGCCTTCATGGGCGATGGCGAGGAGGTGCAGCACGGTGTTGGTCGAGCCGCCCATCGCGATATCAAGGCTCATCGCGTTCTCGAACGCCTCGAAGGTGGCGATGTCGCGCGGCAGCAGGCCCTTTTCTTCGCCTTCATAGTGACGCTTGGTGATCTCGACGATCTTGCGCCCGGCTTCAAGGAACAGCGCCTTGCGGTCGGCGTGCGTCGCCAGCATCGAACCGTTGCCCGGCAGCGCCAGACCCAGCGCCTCGGCCAGACAGTTCATCGAGTTCGCGGTGAACATCCCCGAGCACGAGCCGCAGGTCGGGCAGGCGGCTTTCTCGATCGCCTCGACCTGTTCGTCGGTGTAGCTGTCGTCGGCGGCCACGACCATCGCATCGACCAGATCAAGGTCGTGGTCGATCACGTCGGAGCTGATCTTGCCCGCTTCCATCGGCCCGCCCGAAACGAAGATCACCGGGATGTTGAGCCGCATCGCCGCCATCATCATGCCGGGGGTGATCTTGTCGCAGTTCGAGATGCAGACCATCGCATCGGCGCAATGGCCGTTGACCATGTATTCGACCGAATCCGCGATCACCTCGCGCGAGGGCAGCGAATACAGCATCCCGTCATGGCCCATCGCGATGCCGTCGTCGATGGCGATGGTGTTGAATTCCTTGGCGACACCGCCCGCGGCTTCGATTTCGCGCGCGACCATCTGGCCAAGGTCCTTCAGGTGGACGTGACCCGGCACGAACTGGGTGAAGGAGTTGACGACGGCGATGATCGGCTTGCCGAAGTCGCCATCCGTCATGCCGGTGGCACGCCAGAGGCCACGCGCCCCCGCCATGTTGCGGCCATGGGTCGATTTGCGGGAACGATAATGCGGCATCTGGCGTCTCCGGACTGGCTTTGGCTTGCGCCCTTCTAGCGCAGGCCGGGGGGCGATGCCAACCACGAAGCCTTGCGGCATGGGGCGCTTTGCAGGTCGTGTCAGGAAGACCTGGCCTCGGCCATCGCCGAGGCCTTTCCCGCTCCGCCCGACCCCGCCCTTACGTCATCAGCTCCACCGCCATCGCCGTGGCCTCGCCGCCGCCGATGCAGAGCGTCGCGACGCCGGTTTTCAGCCCATGCGTCCGCAGCGCCGCGAGCAGCGTCACCAGAACCCGCGCCCCCGAGGCGCCGATCGGATGCCCCAGCGCACAGGCGCCGCCGTGCACGTTCACGCGCTCATGCGGCAGGTTCAGCACCGTCATCGCCGCCATCGCCACGACCGCGAAAGCCTCGTTCACCTCGAAAAGATCGACCGCCCGCAGATCGAGATCGAGCTTTTCGGATAGCCTCGACAGCGCCCCGATCGGCGCGGTCGGAAACAGGTTCGGCTTGTCGGCATGGGTCGCATGGCCCAGCACCCGGGCAAGCGGCGTCAACCCACGGGCCTCGGCTTCCGAGGCGCGCATCAGCACCAGCGCCGCCGCCCCGTCCGAGATCGACGACGAATTCGCCGCCGTCACCGTGCCTCCCGCGCGGAAGGCCGGTTTCAGCGTCGCGATCTTGTCCATCCGCGCCTTGCCCGGCTGCTCGTCGGTATCCACCCTGACCTCGGTCTTGCCCGAGATCACCACCGGCGCGATTTCCGCCGCGAAAGCCCCGTTTGCAATCGCCGCCTGCGCCCGGGTCAGCGAGGTGATCGCATAGTCATCCTGCGCTGCGCGGGTGAAACCGAATTCCTCGGCGCAGTCCTCGGCAAAGGTGCCCATCAACCGACCGCGGTCATAGGCATCCTCGAGCCCGTCCAGAAACATGTGATCGAGCACTTGCCCATGGCCAAGCCGCAAGCCCCCGCGCGCTTTCGGCAGAAGATAGGGGGCATTCGTCATGCTCTCCATGCCGCCCGCCAGCACCACCTGCGCCGAGCCCGCGAGCAAAAGGTCATGGCCGAACATCGCCGCCTTCATGCCGGAGCCGCACATCTTGTTGATCGTTGTCGCCCCTGCCGCAAGCGGTAGGCCAGCCTTCAGCGCCGCCTGCCGTGCCGGGGCTTGACCCTGACCCGCGGGCAGGACGCAGCCCATGATCACCTCGTCGACCTCCTCGGCCGGAAGACCCGCCCGCGACAGCGCCGCGCCCAAAGCCACGGCGCCCAGATCGGCGGCGCTCAGGTCCGAAAAGGCGCCCTGAAAGCCGCCCATCGGCGTGCGGGCAGCCCCCGCGATCACCACCGGATCCATTTCTTCCCCCCTCATTTCGCGGCCATCCGCAAAGCGCCGTCGAGCCGCAGCACCTCGCCGTTCATCATCTGGTTTTCGCAGATATGGCGCACCAGCGCCGCATATTCCGCCGGATCGCCCAGCCGGTTCGGGAAGGGCACCGAGGCGCCCAGACTGTCCTGCACCTCCTGCGGCAGGCCCGCCATCATCGGCGTGCGGAAGATGCCGGGCGCCACCGTCACGACGCGGATGCCATGTCGGGCAAGCTCGCGCGCGGCCGGAAGCGTCAGCGCCGCGACGCCGCCTTTGGACGCGGCATAGGCCGCCTGTCCGATCTGCCCGTCAAAGGCGGCGATGGACGCTGTGTTGACGATCACCCCCCGCTCGCCGCCCGGGCCGGGGGCGTTCTTCGCCATCGCCTCGGCGGCCAGACGCAGCATGTTGAAGGTGCCGACAAGGTTCACCGTCACCGCGCGGGCAAAACTGTCCAGCCGATGCGGACCCTCGCGCCCCAAAATCTTTTCCCCCGGCGCGATGCCCGCGCAATTGACCAGCGCATCAAGTCGCCCGAAAACCGAAATCGCCAGCGCGATCGCGGCGGTGCCATCGGCTTCCTGCGTGACATCGGCGCGGCAAAACCGCGAGGCGGCGCCAAGGTCCGAGGCCATCGCCATGCCCGCCTCGGCGTTCAGATCGACGATCACCACCTTGCCGCCATTGTCCGCAACCATCCGCGCGACCGCGGCGCCAAGCCCCGAACCGCCGCCGGTGACGACAAAGACCTTGCCTGAAATCTGCATCCTCTCCTCCCTTTCCCTCACGTCAAATCCTATCGGGGGCGGGGTCTCTGGCAACGGCAAAGGCGGCTCAGCCTCCGGTTGCGACGCAACGGAATTTGCGGCGTTGACGGAGGCCAAGGGGCTTGGCAAGACGGCACAAAGGAGAGCGCCATGAGCACAGCCACCCCCGCCACCCGCGCGCTTGAAGCCGCCAAGGTGGCGTTCGAGCGGATCGAATACGATTACGTCGCCGGGCAGGACAAGATCGGCCTGCATGCGGCCGAGGCGATCGGCGCCGATCCGGCCGAAGTGTTGAAGACGCTGATGGTCGAGGTCGATGGCAAACCGGCCTGTGCGGTGATCCCGTCGGACCAGACGCTCTCGATGAAAAAGGTCGCGGCGGCCTTTGGCGGCAAGACGGCGGCCATGATGCCCCCCGACAAGGCCGAGCGGCTGACCGGCTTTCACACCGGAGGGATTTCGCCTTTCGGGCAAAAGAAGCGGGTGCCGGTGGCTTTTGAGGCCACGGCGCTGGGGGTGGACCGGATCGTCGTCAATGGCGGAAAGCGGGGCTTGATGGTGCGGCTCGCGCCTGCCGATGCGCTGGCGGTGTCGGGCGGTATCGCGAAGGGGTTGGTGGCCGAAGGTTAGGGCTGTCTGGCCTCGACCGGCTGTGCCTGCTGGGCCCGTTTGGCCGCAAGACGCGGCCATCGCAGCGATACCATACGTTTGGTCATCCCAACGCGCCTCTATGGAGGTTTCGGTCGCGATTTGTTTTTTTGCAGGATGCCCGTGTCAGCGCGCTTCTGCGGTTGAGGCGGCGGCGCGTTCGTGTGGCGGCAAAGTCGCGTCCTGCAGATACCGCGGCGGGGCCGCATTTTCGCCGGGATCGGACGTGAAAGCGTGGTTAATGTGATCGCATCGAAACGTTTCGACCGACAGGAAACCATGCCGCGCCTGATTTCGCTCGTCTTTGCCCTTTGCGGCCTTCTGGCCCTTGTCCCCTCCGTTCAGGCGGAAAGCACGGCTGCAAAGCCGTTGGGCTTTGGCCATTTTCTGAACAACGACCTTCTGGGCGACGGCAAGGATCGCTGGCAAACCGGCTCTTACACGATGTCCTGGCTGCGCGGCCCGGGTTGGAATGGCACGTTGCCGGGGCGTCCCTTCGAGATCCTCGAATACCGGCTGAGTGGCGCGGTGATTGCGCCGTCGCGGTTGAAAAGCCTGCATGGCGATCGGCGCTATGTCGGCAAGGCGAGCTATGCGATCCACACGCCCTTCGCCCCCACCGCCACGACCGAGGCGGATCTGGGCCTTGGTCTGGTCTGGACTGGCCCGGCGAACGGGATTTCCGAGCTGCAGGGCGATCTGCACGACTGGCTGAACCAGCCCACCCCCCGCGCCGCCGACAGCCAGTTGCCGAACCATCTTTATCCGGTGATCAGCGGCGAAATCGCGCGGCCTGTGGCCTTGGGCCGGGCCGAGGTGCGTCCCTTTGCCGAAGCCCGGGCCGGAGACGAAAGCCTGCTGCGTGTGGGCGCCGATCTGGCCTTTGGCAAGCGCGAGACCGGGGCGCTTTGGCTGCGCGACGAGGTGACCGGGCAGCGCTATGTCGGCATTTCCGGCACCGGGGGCGAGGGCACGTCGTTTGTCGTCGGCGCCGATCTCACCCATGTTTTCGACAGCGCTTATCTCCCGGGAGGCTGGGACGTCCAGCCCGAGCCCAACCGCGCCCGGTTGCGCGCGGGTCTTTCCACGCGGCTTGGTCGGGTCGGGGTGTTTTACGGTGTCACCTGGTTGTCGCGCGAATTCATCGGCCAGCCCGAGGGGCAATGTGTCGGCTCGCTTCGGCTGCGGATGAAGTTCTGAAAAATTCAGCCTGAAGTTGTCTTTTTCTTGATCTGGATCAAAGGGGATTCACAAGCCGAATCACCCGTGTTAGGTTTGCCTTAATCAAGGACCGAAGGGTCCATACTTCGAGGCAGGACATACAGGCAATGAAGCCGGGCTATCTGGGCACCTTCGTCATATCGTGGGTCCAGACAGAGATTGATGGCGCTCTTGGCGCTCCGGTCTCAAGCCTTTCGACGGGGGCATGTTGGCGCTGGACCGGCGAGGCGGTCCGGGTTGATGGCCCGAGCGACGTTCTGATCCTGAGCGGGGCCGAGGGCAGCGAGGCGCTGCGCCAGCGCGCGGCGCGGGTGGTGCGCCGACTTCTGGGCGTGGCGGTCGACGGCGGTGGCAGTGCCGCCTTTCGCGCCGCAGCCGATCTGCCCGAGCTTCCGGATCAAAGCTTTACCGTGACCGACGGCATCGCCTCTTATGTCATCACACTGGTCGAGCTGCCCGAGGCGCGGGCGCGTCTGTTGATGTTTGCCGGGCGCATGCCGCCGCGCGACACCGATCTGTGGCTGGTCGAGAGCAACGTCGATCTGCGCCCCGAGAGCCAGCGCCTGCCCGAGCCCGGGGTCATCTGTTTCACGCCGGGCACGCTGATCGACACGCCGCGCGGGCCGCGCCCGGTCGAGGCTTTGCGGCCCGGCGACCGGGTCTGGACCCGCGACGAGGGCGCGCAGGAGCTGCTTTGGATCGGATCGCGGCGGATGAGCGGGGCCCGGCTTTACGCGCTGCCACATCTGCGCCCGGTGCGGCTGCGGGCAGGGGCGTTCGGGATTTTGCAATCTGGGGGCGAGTTGCGCGTTTCGCCGCAGCATCGGCTTTTGGTGACTGGCCCCGCGGCGCGGGCGCTGTTCAACGAGGCCGAGGTGCTGGTGCAGGCGATCGATCTGGTGAATGGCACGTCCGTCCGGGTCGAGACGACCCTGCCCGAGGTCACCTATCTGCATCTGCTGTTCGAGCGCCATCAGGTGCTGCGCGCGAACGGGGTCGAGACCGAGAGCTTCCACCCCGCCGCGACCGAAATCGAGGGTATCGCCGAAGATCAGCGGCGGGCGCTGCTGCGGCTTCTGCCCGGGATTGACGCCGATCCGATGCGCTACGGGCCGTTCGCGCGGCGCATTCTAAGCGCCTCGGAAGCCGCGATCCTGCGCCACGATCTGGCGGCTTAACGCTCGGTCAGTTTCAACTCGATCCGGCGGTTTTGTGCCCGCGCTTCTGCGCTGTTGCCCGCGGCCACCGGGCGGAATTCGCCAAAGCCCGCCGCCGCCAGCCGCTTGGGCGCGAAGCCCTGTGCGTCGATCAGATATTTCACCACCGAGAGCGCGCGGGCTTGTGACAGCTGCCAGTTGTCCTTGAATTCCCCCTGACCCGAGAGCGGCGTGTCATCGGTGAAACCGTCCACCTCCAGCACCCAGTCGATCTCGGGCGGGATCTCGGCGGCCAGTTCACGGAAGGTCTCGGCCACGCGCGAAATCTGCGCCTGCCCCTCGGGCGAAAGATCGGCCGAGCCGAGTTCGAAAAGCACTTCGGAGGAAAAGACGAAGCGATCGCCGACGACCCGAACGCCCGCGCGCCCGTCCAGCAGTTGCGACATCCGACCGAAGAATTCGGAGCGATACCGGGCCAGATCCTTCGCCTCGGCCTCGGCCTTCTTGCGGGCCTCCTCCTCCAGCGCAGCGCGGCGTTTCTGTTCCGCCGCGACCTGCGCGAGCGCCGAATTGAGCTGGCTTCCCAGCGCTTCGACCTGCACCTTGGCATCGGCATCCTTGGCCTTGGCCGCGTCCAGAACCGCTTGCAGATCGGCCAGTTGCGTGCGCAAAGCCGCCACCTGCTGGTTGAGCAGCGTCACCTGTTCCGCCTTGCGATCGCCTTCGGCCCGCGTCTCGGTCAGGGTCTTTTCCGCCAATGCCTTCAGCGCCGCCTGCTTCTCAGCCTCGCTCAGCTGCACCTCAAGCTTGCCCTGCAGATCCTTCTTTGCCGCCTCGGCCGCAGCCAGAAGCGTCAGGGTTTCCTCGGCCTTTTTGCGTGCCTCCTCAAGCTGCAACCGGGCCGCCGCCAGAGCCTCGTCCGAGGTTTTCAGATTGCCCTGCAGGCTGGAAATCGTCGCCTCCTGCGCCGCCTTGTCGGCCAGAAGCCCCGCCACCTGCGCCTCGAAGGCGGTGATCCGCGCGCCCGCGGCATCGAGCCGCCCGGTCAGGGTGTCGGTCTTCGCCTGTTCCAGCGACAGCGCCTGCGCCAGCCCGGCGACCTGCGCCGACAGCGCGTCCAGTTCGTGATCCTTCGTCGTGATCGTGTCGCGCAGCATCGACTGCACCATCATGAAGATCGACAAGACGAAGATCAGCACCATCAGCAGGGCGCCCATCGCATCGACGAAGCCCGGCCAGACATTGGTGGTGGTGAAGCGCTGCCCGCGGCGGCCCGAGAGCGCCATCTCAGCCCTCCCCGCCGCGGGCGCGGGTCAGCAGCGCACGCGTCAAGGCCGCGAAATCGTTGCGAATATCAGCCATGCTTTCCTGCCGCCCAGCGGACATCTCTTCCAGCATTCGCGACATCTGCAGATCGATCGAGCGCAGCCGCATCCGCATCTCGGCATCGACATCCAGATCGGCATGGCGGTCGGCGGCACTCTGTTCCGCCAGCCGATCAAGGGCCGCGATCAGCCTTTCCTGTCCCTCGGCCATCTGCGCCAAGGCCTCGGCCTGCCCGGCGCGGGCATCGACCTCTGACCCCAGCCGCTGCGCCAGATCGGCAAAGCCCTGGGTCAGCTGCGCCAGCCGCGTCTCGGTCTGGCTGCGCGCCTGTTCGGCCCGGATGAACAGCGTCTGCAGCGCGTCCATCTGCTCGGCCATGTGGTCAAGCACGCCTGCCACGGCCGAAGCCTCGCCCGCGCCTTCGACCTCGGCCGAGGCAAAGGACAGCCGGGTGATCGAGGAAATCCAGTCCTCCAGCTCGCCGTAAAAGCGGTTCTGCCCATGCGTGGCGAAAAGTTCGAGAAGTCCAACGACGAGCGATCCGGCAAGGCCAAGGAGCGAGGAGGAAAACGCCGTGCCCATGCCGCCGAGCTGACCTTCCAGCCCCGACATCAGGCGCGAAAAGACCGCCGTGGCCGCTTCGCCTTGTTGCGGGGCAAGAGCGCGGATCGTGTCGACGACGCCCGGGACCGTGGTGGCAAGGCCGTAGAACGTGCCCAGAAGACCGAGGAAGATCAGAAGGTTCGAGAAGTAGCGGGTGATGTCGCGGGCCTCGTCGATCCGCGCCGCGACCGATTCGAGGATCGAGCGGGCGGCGGTCGTGGCGATGGTGCGGCTGGCGCCACCGCGGCCCAGAAGGGCCGCCAAGGGCACCAGCATCTGCGGCGGGCGATACATCGGCCGACCGGGGCGGTCGGCGGCGAAGCTTTCGATCCAGCTCACGGCTTTCACCAGCTGCACCACCTGCCAGAAACAGCCCAGAACGCCGAGCACGAAGACCGCGCCGATCAGCCCGTTCAGCAGCGGATTGGTCTGGAAGATCGGGTAGATACGGGCATAGGCCAGAAACCCGCCCGCGCCGACAAGCGCCAGCACGACCAGCATCGAGACGATCTGTCGGACGGGTTGCGAAAACTGCGGGGGTTGGACCCGGACCGGTGCGCGCATGTTTTGCCTCTCTGCTCGTTGCTGCGAGGATATGACGCGTTCGCCCCCCTGCCAAGCCTCAAGCCAGCAGCACACGCACCCTTGCGGCCAGCGCTTCCAGATCGGGATCGGAAAGGCCAAGGCTGGCCAGATGCGCGGCGGTGTTGAACAGGTAATCGCGGTTCGGCCCGCGCGCGCCCACGGCATGGGCGATGGTCTGCGCCTGAGTCTCGAAATCGAGGGCGCAATATTGCGGCCCGGCGCGATCGATGACGTAGGTGATCGCAGTGATCTGCCGTCCGTCGGCCAAAGTTACCGGAAGCACGCGTTCCAGATAGGCATCCGTCACCAGCTCGCGGGCACGGATCTCGGCCAGAACGCGGTCGGCCTCGGCCTCGGCCACGCGCAGGGCAAGGCCCTTGCAGTGTGCGCCCTCGGCCGCGTCAAGCGCCAGCACCAGCCCCGGCGCCTCGGGTGTGCCGCGGAAATGGATCGAATGCATGCAGAAGCTGCGGTGCCAGCCGTCAAGCCGTGCCGCAGCCGTTTCGGCTGGGGCAAAGCCCGGGTCCCAGATCAGCGATCCGTAGCCGAAAATCCAAAGCGCCTCGGGCATGGCTGGCTCTCCTTTCGGACGGGGGATAAAAGGAAGACCGGGGTTTGGGAAGGGGGCGCGATGCGGGGTCTCGTTTGGGCGGCGGTTGTGGCAGGCGGCGCGGTGCTGGCCGATTGGGGCGCGGGGCAGGGGATGGCGCTTTGGCTGCGCGGGGCGTTGGACGGGTCCGATGCTGCCGGGGCGGCGCAAGTGACGGCGACCGGCTTTCCGGCCCGGATCGGCGTGCAGCTGGACGCGCCCTGGGGTGCGAATGCGGGTATGCGGGCGGTGGCGCTTGATCGGGCGACGATCACCGCGCCGGTCTGGAACCCGCTGGCCTGGACGCTTGATCTGCCCCTGCCGCAAAAGGTCGAGCTGCAGGGTCTGCCCTTTGCCCTGACGGGCAAGGCGGCGGCGCTGACGGTTGCGTCGGCCCCGGCGCCCGATCTGCCGCTGGCGGGGATCACGCTGCGGATGCAGGCCCCCGCGCTGCAGCTTGAGGCGACCAAGGCCCCCTCGCTGGCGGCCGAAAGCGTCGATCTGGCGCTGCAGCCGACGGAGGATCCGCAGACTTACACGCTCGCGGGGGCGATCGTCGGGGCTGCGCTGCCGCCCGGTCTGGCCGCCGCGCTCAGCCGTCAGGCCGGGCTGACCCAGTCCTTGCCGGATCGGCTTGAACACGTTTCTCTCGACGCGGGGGTGGGGCTTGCGCAGCCTCTGATGCTGCTGTCCCCCGCGCCTGTGGCCCTGAGCGCGCTTGATCTGCGCCGGGCCGAACTGGTTTGGGGCGGCCATCGGATCAGCGTTTCGGGCCGTCTGACCCTCCGCCCCGACGGCACGCCCGAGGGCACGCTGACGATCGCGCTCAGTGATTTTCCGGTCTGGCTCGATCTCGGTCTGGCCGCGGGGCTGGTGCCGCGCGAGCGCAAGGCGATGCTGGCTGCGATGGGGGAGTATCTGGGCAAGCAAAGCCCGGATGGGTCGGTACAGCTGCCGCTCAGCTTCGCCAACGGCCGGATGACCCTTGCCGCGATCCCGCTTGGCCCCGCGCCGCAGCTGCGTTAACGGCAGTAGGTGCCCGAGCGGTAGTGGATCGTGTCCACATGGATGTGGTTCTGGTGGTAGCGGTCGGCCTTTGGTCCGAGCACCGTGCCGAAAAGCCCGCAGGCCGAAGAGTGAATCGACTTGAAGAGCCGCGGCTGGCTTCTCCAGCCTTGCAGCACGTCAAGGTTCTGGCCGTTCTTCAGGATCAGCCCCATCAGGTCGATCGCCTTGCCGTGGCCGTGCTCCGACAGCTTCGCTCCGCGCACACCATTGCGCGGACGGCAGACATAGCCCGGCCCGACGTCCAGTTTCGCGATCCCGCCGCCCTTGCCGCCCACCGCCGGAACGATGCCGCGATCGACCCAGCGCTTGAAGGTGGCGGCGGTCTGGCAATCGACGGTCATCGGTTGCGTCAGCTTGATGCCCGAGACCGAGGTGATCCGCACCGGTTCTGCGATGCCGCAGCCCGTGCCGCGCCCACCATTGCCGATCGGGGGCAACTCCTGTCCGATCAGACCGGGGACGCCGCAGACCGAGCCGCGCAGGTTTTGTTCGGGGCCGGGGGCTGTGGCCTGCGCCTCGGGCTTGGGGGCGTTGCGCTTGCGCGAGCCGAAAAGCCGTGACAGCACGCCGCCCGGCGGCGGTTTCTGTGCTGCCGGTTCGACGGGTTCCTCGGGCGCGACCGGGGCAACAGGAACGATCGGCTGCGCGGCCGTCTCCTCGCCCTCGGCGGGCGGTTGAACGGCCAGCGCTTCGGGGCGCGGTTTCGGACGGTAGCCCGCCAGCCGCGGGTCCGCCTTGGGGGCGGGACCGGGGGCGGCGTCCGCGGGGGAGAGCGTCACCAGCCCCTCAGGCCGGGGTTTCGGATGGGCATTGGCTAGGCGCGGATCGGCGGGCGGCGGCAGGCTGTCTGTGGGCGCGCTGGTCTCGATCGAGGCGGGGCGCGGATGCGGGCGGTAGCCTGCCAGCGCCGGATCGGAGAGGGGAGCGGTTTCGGCCGCGCGCGCCTCGGGCGTGCCGATCGGCGATTGTCCGGCGCTTGTGGGCAGCGCGACACCGCCCGGCGTGGCCTTTGGCGCCTCGGGCTTCGGTGTTGGCGTTGCGGTGGCGGCCGATTTCGGACGGGGCAGGGGCAGCGGAGACTTTTTCAGGCTTTCGGCCGCGACGGGCCCACACGCCAGCGCCGTGATCAGCGCCAGCGCAAGGCTCCGGTTGGCGCGCATCAGCGCGTCTCCGCCTTGGGGGGCGGCACGCGGCCGAAGTCGGGGGCGGCGGTGTCCTGACCGGCCTCGATGATGCCGCGGCGGATCGCGCGGGTCTCGGTGAAATAGTCGAACAGCATCTGCCCGTCACCCATGCGGATGGCGCGTTGCAGCATGAACAGTTCCTCGGTGAAGCGGCCCAGAATGTCGAGCGTCGCCTCCCTGTTGGTCAGGAACACGTCGCGCCACATCGTCGGGTCCGAGGCGGCGATCCGGGTGAAATCGCGAAAGCCCGAGGCCGAGTATTTGATCACTTCTTCCTGCGTCACCCGGCGCAGATGGTCGGCGACGCCCACCATCGTATAGGCGATCAGGTGAGGCGTGTGCGAGACGACGGCCAGCACCAGATCGTGCCGGGCCACCTCCATCTCGTCGACATTGGCGCCAAGCGCGGTCAGGAAGGCTTTCAGCCGCGCCACCGCCGCGGGATCGTTGCCCTCGAGCGGCGTCAGCAGCCACCAGCGGTTGACGAACAGCGTCGCAAAACCCGAGCGCGGCCCGGAATGTTCGGTCCCGGCCAAAGGGTGACCGGGGATGAACTGCACATGATCGGGCATGTGCGGGGCCACAGCTTCGACCACCGCCTGTTTCACCGAGCCGACATCGGTCACGGTCGCGCCCGGCGCCAGATGGGGCGCGATTTCGGCGGCAATCGCCGCCATCGCGCCGACCGGCACGCAGAGCACCACCAGATCGGCGCCCTCGACCGCTTCGGCCGCCGTGTCGAAAACCCGGTCGCACAGGCCTATTTCCAGCGCCGTCGCCCGGGTCTCGGGGGATTTCGCATGGCCGATGATCTCGCCCGCCAGACCCTTTTCGCGCATCGCATGCGCCATCGAGGAGGCAATGAGCCCCAGCCCGATCAGGGCGACGCGCTTGTAGTGTGTCATGCCGAGGCGCCCGCCTTGAACAGGCCGATCATATGCGCCACGCGCCGACACGAGGGCTCGTCGCCCACGGTGATGCGCAGGCAATGCGGCAGGCCGTAGCTGGCCACGCGCCGCACGATCAGCCCGTCCTTTTTCAGGAACTCGTCGCAGGCCTCGGCCTCGGCTTCCGAACCGAAGCGCGCCAGCACGAAATTCGCCATCGAGGTGTCATTGGGCACGCCGCGTTCGGCGAGAGCCTCCGACAGCCAGTGCCGCAGCCGGGCGTTTTCCGAGCGCGACTGCGCCACCCAATCCTGATCGCGCACCGCGGCCTCGGCGGTTTCCAGCTGCGAGGTCGAGAGGTTGAACGGATCGCGGATGCGGTTGAGCACATCGATGATGTCCTTCGGGCCGTAACCCCAGCCGATGCGCAGCCCGCCAAGACCGTAGATCTTGGAAAAGGTGCGCGTCATCACTACGTTGGGCAGCCGCGAGGCCAGGTCTGCGCCGCCGTCATAGCCCTCGACATATTCCGCATAGGCGCTGTCGATGATCAGCATCGCCTGTTTCGGAATCCCCGCCGCCAGCCGTTCCAGTTCCGCCAGACCGACCATCGTGCCGGTCGGGTTGTTCGGGTTGGCGATGAAGACGAGCTTCGTCTTCTTGCCGCAAGCCTTCAGGATCGCGTCCACATCCAGCGTGCGTTCGCGTTCGGGCACCGAAACCGGCGTCGCCCCCGCGCCCAAAGCCGCGATGCGATACATCAGGAACCCGTGTTCGCTGTGCACCACCTCGTCCTTCGGCCCGGCATAGGCGTTGACGATCATGCGGATGATCTCATCCGAGCCGACACCGCAGATGATGCGCGAGGGCTCAAGCCCATGCACGTCGCCAATCGCCTGACGCAGCGCAGCATGGTCGGTCGAGGGATAGCGGTGCAGCTTGTGCACCGTGCGCGAGAACGCCTCCTTGGCCCGGTCCGAGGCGCCATGCGGGTTCTCGTTCGAGCTGAGCTTGATCGCATCGCTGATGCCAGCCACATGCGAAGCGCCGCCTTCGTAAAGGGCGATGTCGAGGATGCCGGGCTGGGGGCGGATGGGGTCTGTCATGCTGAGGTCCTTGTCCTGGATGCCTCAATAGCCGGGGCAAAGCCGCATGGGAAGCGCTGTTTCAACCCGAAATCCGCCTGAAAGCGGCAGTGATGCCGCAAGACCGCAACCTGCAGATCAAATTTTAGGAAATTTTTAGAACATGTGCTTCATACCGCCTCCGTAGCCGCCGTTTGGTGCCACATTTCGGGCCGATTGGATGACGGTTGGTAAAAGCTGGAAGGTCCTGATGAAACACCCCTCTCGTACTGCCCTGTTTACCTGTGTCTGCTGCGTCTTCGGTGCGCTTTTCGGTTCTGCGGCCGCGGCCGGGGATCTGGGCGCCGCGTTCCATGCGCTTCCGATTGATACCCGCGTCGCCATTCAGTCGGAATTGGCGGAAGTCGATCTCTATCTCGCTGATCCCGATGGGGATTGGAGTGCCGCGACCGAACGCGCGGTGCTGCGGTCGGTCGAAACGATCGCGCTGAACTCCGGCGATCGGGTGCATCCGAAGCTGAAAACCACCCAGTCGATGCAAACCTATCTCGAGGCGCTGGCCGAGGGGTCTTATTCCACCTACCTGCGCCCCGGCGACTATTCGGCGGGCAGCGCCTTCCTGCGCAAGATCCATCTGGGCGGCTGACCCCCTCAGGGCCGGGGGACACCGCCCCCTCCGCAACACGCCATGAAACGCAAAAGGCCGCCCCGAAGGGCGGCCTTTCGTTTGGGAGGCAAAGAACCGGATCAGTTCTTCGCGTAGAATTCGACGACCAGGTTCGGTTCCATGTGCACCGGATAGGGCACATCGCTCAGGCCCGGGGTGCGCACGAAGGTCGCGGTCATTTTCGAGTGATCGACTTCGAGGTAATCCGGCACGTCGCGCTCGCCTGACTGGGCGGCTTCGAGGACGATCGCCAGTTGCTTCGAACGGTCACGAACGGCGATCACGTCGCCTTCCTTGACGCGGTACGACGCGATGTTGACGCGGGCGCCGTTCACGGTGACGTGGCCGTGGTTCACGAACTGACGCGCGGCGAAGATCGTCGGAACGAACTTGGCGCGGTAGACGATCGCGTCGAGACGGCGCTCGAGCAGACCGATCAGGTTTTCACCGGTGTCGCCCTTGACGCGTTCGGCTTCGCCGTAGATCTTGCGGAATTGCTTCTCGGTCAGATCGCCGTAGTAGCCTTTGAGTTTTTGCTTGGCGCGCAGCTGGGTCCCGAAGTCCGACAGCTTGTTCTTGCGGCGCTGGCCGTGCTGGCCCGGACCGTAGTCACGCTTGTTCAGCGGCGACTTGGCGCGGCCCCAGATGTTCTCGCCCATGCGGCGGTCGATTTTGTACTTGGCAGCGGTGCGTTTGGTCATCGCTGATCTCCTTCTTGACTGTGAAGGGCGTTGTCCTTTCCCTCCCCTTGCGGTTCGGGCGACAGGCTTCCCCTTGCGGGGTCCACCAACACCAATGAAAGCCCCGGCAAGCGTCGCCGCTGCCGGGATGGGGGGCTTATACAGGCGGCGCGGGCAGAGTCAACGCCCCCGCGGCGGCTTTCGTGGGTCAAGGCGCGGCAAGGGTCACGAAAACTTCCTTGCGGCTGATTTCGGTGCCGTCGCGGCTTTGGGTGACGGTGGCGGTATAGCCGCCGGGGGCGAAACCGCCCGCGGGGGCGCGCTTGCCCGCATAGCGGAAAAACAGCGCCTGCGGTTTTTCCAGCACCTCGTCATGCGCGAAGGCAAAGCCCCCGGGGCCTGCAATCGTCAGCTTGATCTCATCGCCCTTGCGGCTGTCGTAACCGTAAGCCCAAAGCACCAGCGCCGGGGCATTGGCCGGAAGCGTGTCTTGCTTGGGCAAGCCCGCCTTGACCGCCTCGAAGCTCGGCGGGGCATCGGTCAGCGCCGCCAGCAGCAGGCCGCCGCCGACATAGGCGGGCGGGTCTTGCCAGAGCGTGCGGGTGGGCGCGGGGCCGCAGGCGGCCGCGGTGTCGGGCAGGAACGGGTCAAGATCAGCCCCGTCGTGGCGCACGGCCAGATGCAGATGCGGGAATTCCGCCTTGCCGGACATGCCGACCTGGCCAAGCCTTGCGCCCGCGGCGACCTTCGTGCCCGGCTGCACCGCGACCGAGCCCTGTTTCAGATGGCAATATTGCGTCTGCCAGCCGCCGCCATGGTCGATCAGCACGCCATTGCCGCATTCCTTGTCCTGGACGCTGGCCCCGGCGGCAAAGGCGCCATCCGTCTCGCCGTCGCGGACGGCCCGGACACGGCCCGGCGCCGCGGCCAGTACATCGACGCCCGCCTGCATTGCGGCCAGGGTCGGCAGGGCGAAATCGGTGCCGTCATGGCCCTGATAGGTGGCGGTGCCGCAGCCGAAATCGCGCAGCTCCGGGCCGGGGTCGTGATCGACGTAATGCTGGATGTAACAGGTTTCGCCCAGGGTGCAGGCGATCGGCTGTTTCAGCACGATGTCCTGCGCCCGGACGGCGCCGGGCAGAGCGGCGAAGCCAAGGGCGAGCGCCAGAAAGACGGCGCGGGGGTCAGACTGGCGAAAAGAGACCAGAGGCATCGAAACTTCCCCACAAATGATCAGGCGCCCCCGAGGGAGCGCCTGAAAAGCGTAGCACAGCGATGTCGCCCCGGTCACGCGTCCTTGGGCGCGCTCCTGCGCATGTGACCGGCAGCGCCGATCCGCAGCGGTCGAAGCTCAGCCCGCGGGCAGAAGCCGCGGCTTCGCTCCCGCGATGCGCGGTTTGCCGGGCTCTTCGACATCGAGCGCGATCGCATCGTCGCGCACCGTCACCCGGACCACCCCGCCCTTGATCAGGCGGCCGAACAGCAGTTCTTCCGCCAGAGGCTTCTTGATGTGCTCCTGAATGACCCGGCCGAGCGGACGCGCGCCCATCTTGTCGTCGTAGCCTTTGACCGCCAGCCATTCGGCGGCTTCGGGCGTCAGCTCGATATGGACGTTGCGGTCGATCAGCTGCGCTTCGAGTTGCAGCACGAACTTGTCGACCACCTGCAGGATCGTGTCGCGCGGCAGCGGCGCGAAGCTGACCACCGCATCCAGACGGTTGCGGAATTCCGGCGTGAAGGTGCGTTCGATCGCCGCCGTATCCTCGCCCTCGCGGCGCTCGCGGCCGAAGCCGATCGCCGATTTCGCCTGTTCGGCCGCGCCCGCGTTCGAGGTCATGATCAGGATCACGTTGCGGAAATCGACCTGACGACCGTTGTGGTCGGTCAGTTTCCCGTGGTCCATCACCTGCAGCAGGATGTTGAACACGTCCGAATGCGCCTTCTCGATTTCATCGAGCAGCAGCACGCAATGCGGATGCTGATCGACGCCATCGGTCAGAAGCCCGCCCTGATCGAAGCCGACATAGCCCGGAGGCGCGCCGATCAGACGGCTGACCGCGTGTTTCTCCATATATTCCGACATGTCGAAGCGCAGCAGTTCCACGCCGAGCGTATTCGCCAGCTGTTTCGCGACCTCGGTCTTGCCGACGCCGGTCGGACCGGCAAAGAGATAGTTGCCGATCGGCTTTTCCGGTTCGCGCAGACCGGCCCGGGCCAGCTTGATCGCCGAGGCCAGCGTCTCGATCGCCTTGTCCTGACCGAAGACCACGCGCTTGAGCGTCTTTTCCAGATCGCGCAGGATCGCAGCATCGTCTTTCGACACGCTCTTCGGGGGGATGCGGGCGATCTTCGCCACGACGGCCTCGATCTCTTTCGCGCCCAAAGTCTTGCGCTTCTTGCTGTCGGGCAGCAGGTGCTGCGCCGCGCCCGCTTCGTCGATCACGTCGATCGCCTTGTCGGGCAGCTTGCGGTCATGGATGTAGCGCGCCGCCAGTTCCACCGCCGACTTGATCGCGTCGTTGGTGTAGCGCACGTCGTGATGTTCCTCGAAATAGGGTTTCAGCCCCATCAGGATCTTGATGCTGTCGCCGACCGAGGGTTCGTTCACGTCGATCTTCTGGAACCGGCGGCTCAGGGCGCGGTCCTTTTCGAAGTGCTGGCGGAATTCCTTGTAGGTGGTCGAGCCCATGCAACGCAGCTTGCCGCCCTGCAGCGCGGGTTTGAGCAGGTTCGAGGCATCCATCGCCCCGCCCGAGGTCGCCCCGGCGCCGATCACGGTGTGGATCTCGTCGATGAAGAGGATCGCGTCGGGGTGTTCCTCGAGCTCCTTCATTACCGCTTTCAGACGCTCTTCGAAATCGCCGCGATAGCGGGTGCCAGCGAGCAGCGCCCCCATGTCGAGCGAATAGATCGTCGAGCGCGCCAGAATGTCGGGCGTCTCGCCACGGGTGATCTTCAGCGCCAGACCTTCGGCGATGGCGGTCTTGCCGACGCCCGGATCGCCCACCAGCAGCGGGTTGTTCTTGCGGCGGCGGCAGAGCACCTGAATGCAGCGCTCGACCTCTTCGGCGCGGCCGATCAGCGGGTCGATATCGCCCTTTTGCGATTTTTGGTTCAGGTTCACGCAGTATTTGCCAAGCGCGGATTCCTTCGCCTCGCCCGGTTGCGCGGGTTCGGCCTTGGCGGTCTCTTCCTCGGCGCCGACGACCGGACGGCTTTCGCCGAAGGCCGGGTCCTTGGCCACGCCATGGGCAATGAAGTTGACTGCGTCGTAGCGGGTCATGTCCTGTTCTTGCAGGAAGAAGGCCGCGTTCGATTCCCGCTCTGCGAAGATCGCGACGAGGACGTTGGCCCCCGTCACCTCGGTCCGGCCCGAGCTTTGCACATGGATCGCGGCGCGCTGGATCACCCGCTGGAAGGCGGCGGTCGGGACGGCCTCGGACCCCTCGACCTCGGTGATGAGGGTCGACAGATCATCGTCGATGAATTCGGTGAGCGTCTGGCGCAGCTCGTCGAGATCGACGCCGCAGGCGCGCATCACGCGGCTGGCATCGGGCTCGTCGATCAGCGCGAGCAAGAGGTGTTCGAGCGTGGCCAGTTCATGCTTGCGCGTGTTGGCCAGCGCCAGTGCGGCGTGGATTGCTTGCTCGAGCGTGGTCGAAAACGAAGGCATGCGGCGCTCCTTTCCTCGGGTCTCCCGATACTGGCCTCATGTGATTAAGTTTCGGTGGATTTCGCCGCGCTTCAAGGGCCGCTTGCGTGTTTTTTCCACCTCTCCACGCTGTGTTGCAAATCTGACCAAAGGATGAAGGCTTCGCGCGATCCGCAGGCATCTTGCAAAAATGCTTTCAGAACTTGTCTTTGCGGGCCCGGGCCTCGGTGAAGACTGCAAGCGGATCCGCGTCCTCGACCATGCCAAGTGCCACCCGCAACGCGGCGTCATCGCTGCGCAGGAAGGGATTCGTCGCCAATTCCTCGCCCAGAGGCACCGGCAGGCTCGGTTCTCCCGCCAGCCGCAGCGCCGTCACCCGGTCCATCCGGTCATGCAGTCGCCCGTTGCCGGGCTCAAGCGACAGCGCGAAACGGCCGTTCGCGGCGGTGTATTCATGCCCGGAACAGACCAGCGTCTCGGGGGGCAGGGCGGCCAGACGGGTGAGCGTGTCGAACATCTGCGCAGGCGTGCCCTCGAAGAGCCGCCCGCAGCCCCAGCTCATCAGGCTGTCGCCGGAAAAGAGCAGCCCGGCGCCGGGCAGATACCAGGCGATATGCCCGACGGTATGACCATCCGCCGCCAGAACCTGTGCCGCCTCCATCCCCAGATGCAGGGTGTCGCCGGGTGCCACCGGATGATCGAGCGGCGGCAGGCGATGCGCATCGGCCGCCGCCCCGGCCACTTTTGCCCCGGTCGCCTGAGCCAAGGCCTCGACCCCCGCGATGTGGTCGGCATGGTGATGCGTGATCAGGATGTGATGCAGCTGCCAGTTCCGCTCGGCCAGCGCGTTCAGAACAGGGGCGGCTTCGGGGACATCGACCACGACGACGGTATCGGTGGCGGTGTCATGCCAGAGCCAGGCGTAATTGTCTTTCAGACAGGGGATCGGGATCAGTTCGAGGGTCATGGTCTTTTGCGCATCTTTCGCTATCCTGACCCAGCTTCGCCGAAGGAAGGCCAACCTGCAATGCATCTCGACGTGCTCGACCTGCGTGATTTCTACTACCGGACCCAGCTTGGCCGCACGGCGCAAAAGGCGATCCGCGACAAGGTGGTGGAGCTGTGGCCCGACACCCCCGCCAGCGTGGCCGGGCTGACGGTGGCGGGCTACGGTTTCGCGGTGCCGCTGCTGCGGCCCTACCTCGGGCAGGCGCGCCGGGTGATCGGGCTGATGCCCGCGCAGCAAGGCGTGATGCCCTGGCCTGCGGGCGAGCCGAATGTCTCGGTCCTCTGCGCCGAAACGAGCTGGCCGGTCGAGACCGGGATGATCGACCGGCTGGTGGTGCTGCACGGGCTTGAAGTCTCGGACGACCCCGATGCGTTGATGGATGAATGCTGGCGCGCGCTTGGCCCCGGGGGGCGGGCGCTGTTCATCGTGCCGAACCGGGTCGGGCTTTGGGCGCCGCGCGAAACCACGCCTTTCGGTTTCGGTCGCCCCTATACGATGGGCCAACTCGAGGCGCAGGCACGACGGGTGGGGTTCGCCCCCGAGCGTCAGGCGGCCGCGCTCTACATTCCGCCCTCGCAACGGCGGTTCTGGTTGCGCTCTTCCGAGGTCTGGGAACGGCTCGGCACAAGGGCGGCGGGCTACCTTGCGGCGGGGGTGGTGATGCTGGAAGTGATCAAGCAGGTGCATTCGCCGCGCCGAACGGGGCTGGGGGCCGCGGTGCGCAAGCCGCTTTCGATCCTCGAAGGGGCGGCGAAGCCGGTCGTCGGGCGGACCTGAACGCCTCGATCGCCGCAGAGAATCGCCATCGCGAAAATGTGCGTTTCCGCGTCACTTCGTCCCGCGGTTGGGGGACGCAGAACGGGTGCGTCCGACCCTTTGCGCTAACACTCCGTGCCTGTGCAGAAAATGTGCCAGCCTGATGTAGATTCATGCCGCCAAGATGGTTGCGAGGGTCTTTAGGCTCTGCTAGACGCAACCCCGAATGCGGCGCGCGGGAGATACTTGGGCGCCGAGGGGGGCCTCTGAATCGGTGACGGAACGATTGGTTCCTGTCGTCGGCGTGCGGAGGCAAAAGCATCGGAAGGGTGGACGTGTCCGAACCAGCTTCGATTTCCGCAGCCATTGCCGGGCGTTATGCCACGGCCATCTTCGACCTCGCGCAGGACGCCAAGGGCATCGACGCGCTCTCGGCCGACGTGGACGCGCTGACGGCGGCTCTGGCCGCGTCGGCCGAGCTGCGCGACCTGATTTCGTCGCCGGTTTACACCCGCGACGAACAGGGTGCCGCGATTGCCGCGGTGGCCGCGAAGATGGGCCTGTCGGCGCCGCTTGCCAACGGGCTCAAGCTGATGGCGGGCAAACGCCGGCTGTTCGCGCTGCCGCAACTGCTGAGCGGGCTTGCGGCCGCGATTGCCGAAGCCAAGGGCGAGATGACCGCCGACGTCACGTCGGCCACCGCGCTGTCCACGGCGCAGGTCGACAAGCTGGCGGCGACGCTGGCGAAACAGACGGGCAAGACCGTCAAACTGAACGTCGCCGTCGATGAGAGCCTCATCGGTGGCATGATCGTCAAGCTGGGTTCGCGCATGATCGACACCACGGTCAAAGCCAAACTCGCTTCCCTCCAGAACGCCATGAAAGAGGTTGGATAATGGGCATCCAGGCTGCTGAAATCTCTGCGATCCTCAAGGAGCAGATCAAGAACTTCGGGCAGGATGCCCAAGTCGCCGAAGTGGGCCGCGTGCTCTCGGTCGGTGACGGTATCGCGCGCGTTCACGGGCTCGACAACGTCCAGGCGGGCGAAATGGTCGAATTCCCCGGCGGCATCCGCGGGATGGCGCTGAACCTCGAAGTCGACAACGTCGGTATCGTTATCTTCGGGTCGGACCGCGACATCAAGGAAGGCGACACCGTCAAGCGCACCAACTCGATCGTGGACGTTCCGGCGGGCGAAGGCCTGCTCGGCCGCGTCGTCGATGGTCTTGGCAACCCGATCGACGGCAAAGGCCCGATCGTGTCGAAAGAGCGTCGCATCGCCGACGTGAAAGCCCCGGGCATCATTCCGCGGAAATCGGTGCACGAGCCGATGGCGACCGGCCTCAAGTCGGTTGACGCGATGATCCCGATCGGCCGTGGCCAGCGCGAGCTGATCATCGGCGACCGTCAGACCGGCAAGACCGCGATCGCGCTCGACACCATTCTGAACCAGAAGTCGTACAACGACGCCAACCCGGGCAACAAGCTGCATTGCTTCTACGTCGCCATCGGCCAGAAGCGTTCGACCGTTGCCCAGCTGGTGAAGAAACTCGAAGAAGCCGGCGCGATGGAATACACCACCGTCGTCGCCGCGACCGCTTCGGACCCGGCTCCGATGCAGTTCCTCGCCCCCTATTCGGCGACCGCGATGGCGGAATACTTCCGCGACAACGGCAAGCACGCCCTGATCATCTATGATGACCTGTCGAAGCAAGCCGTGGCCTACCGTCAGATGTCGCTGCTTCTGCGCCGTCCGCCGGGGCGTGAAGCTTATCCGGGCGACGTGTTCTATCTCCACAGCCGTCTGCTGGAACGTTCGGCGAAACTGAACGAAGACTTCGGCGCCGGTTCGCTGACCGCTCTGCCGGTCATCGAAACCCAAGGCGGCGACGTGTCGGCCTTCATCCCGACCAACGTGATCTCGATCACCGACGGCCAGATCTTCCTTGAAACCGAACTGTTCTACCAGGGCATCCGCCCGGCCGTGAACACCGGTCTCTCGGTGTCGCGCGTCGGTTCGTCGGCTCAGACCAACTCGATGAAATCGGTTGCCGGTCCGGTGAAACTGGAACTCGCGCAGTATCGCGAAATGGCCGCCTTTGCGCAGTTCGGCTCGGACCTCGATGCCGCGACGCAAAAGCTGCTGAACCGCGGTGCCCGTCTGACCGAGCTGATGAAGCAGCCGCAATACTCGCCGCTGACCAACGCCGAAATCGTGGCGGTGATCTTCGCGGGGACGAACGGCTTCCTCGACACCGTTCCGGTGAAAGAAGTCGGCCGGTTCGAGAAAGGCCTGCTGGCCTATCTGCGCTCGACCCGCAAGGACGTGCTTGAGTGGCTCACCAAGGAAGACCCCAAGATCAAGGGCGACGCCGAGAAGAAGCTCAAAGACGCGATCGCCGAGTTCGCCAAGACCTTCGCTTGACGGCCTGAAAGGACAGGGAGATGCCCAGCCTTAAGGACCTGAAAAACCGGATCGTGAGTGTCAAGAACACTCGCAAGATCACGAAAGCGATGCAGATGGTCGCGGCGGCGAAACTTCGCCGCGCCCAGGAAAGCGCCGAAGCTGCCCGGCCCTATGCCGAGCGGATGAACGCCGTGATGTCGAGCCTTGCCTCTGCGGTGGGCTCGACCGAAGGCGCTCCCCGCCTGCTGGCTGGTACGGGCTCCGACAAGGTCCATCTCCTCGTCGTCATGACGGGCGAGCGCGGGCTTTGCGGCGGCTTCAACGCCAACATCGCGAAGCTCGCGAAGGCGAAGGCGAATGAACTGCTGGCGGCCGGCAAGACGGTGAAGATCCTCACCGTCGGCAAGAAAGGTCGCGACGCCCTGCGTCGCGATCTGGGCCAGTACTACATCGACCACATCGACCTGAGCGAAGTGAAGAAGCTGAGCTACCCGGTGGCGCAGAAGATTGCCCAGAACATCCTCGACCGCTTCGACGCGGGCGAATACGATGTCGCGACGATCTTCTTCTCGACCTTCGAGAGCGTGATCAGCCAGGTGCCGACCGCCAAGCAGGTGATCCCGGCGCAGTTCGAAACCGAAGCGGCCTCGGCCTCGGCGGTCTACGACTACGAACCGGGCGATCAGGAAATCCTGACCGCGCTTCTGCCGCGTGCGGTGGCCACGGCGATCTTCGCCGCGCTGCTGGAAAACAATGCGTCCTTCAACGGGGCGCAGATGTCGGCCATGGACAACGCCACCCGCAACGCGGGTGACATGATCGATCGTTTGACCATCGAGTTCAACCGTTCGCGTCAGGCCGCCATCACCAAAGAGCTCATCGAAATCATCTCGGGCGCCGAGGCGCTCTGACGGAACCGGAGATAGAAGAGAATGGCAAGCAAAGGCAAAGTGACCCAGGTCATCGGCGCCGTCGTCGACGTGCAGTTCGAAGGCGGCCTCCCGGCGATTCTGAACGCCCTTGAAACCACCAACAACGGCAAGCGCCTCGTTCTCGAAGTGGCGCAGCACCTTGGTGAAAACACCGTCCGTACCATCGCCATGGACGCGACCGAAGGCCTCGTGCGCGGCGCTGCCGTGTCCGACACCGGCGGCCCGATCACCGTTCCGGTGGGCAACGCCACCCTCGGCCGCATCCTGAACGTCATCGGCGAGCCGGTGGACGAGCGCGGCGAAGTTGCGAAAACCGAAGCCCGTGCGATCCACCAGCCGGCCCCGGACTTCGCCGCTCAGTCGACCGAGAGCCAGATCCTCGTCACCGGCATCAAGGTGATCGACCTGCTCGCCCCCTATTCCAAGGGCGGCAAGATCGGTCTCTTCGGCGGCGCCGGTGTGGGCAAGACCGTTCTGATCATGGAACTGATCAACAACATCGCGAAAGTGCACTCGGGCTTCTCGGTGTTCGCGGGCGTTGGCGAACGGACCCGTGAAGGGAACGACCTCTACCACGAGATGATCGAATCGGGCGTTATCAACCTCGACAAGCTCGAAGAGTCGAAAGTGGCGCTGGTCTATGGCCAGATGAACGAACCCCCGGGGGCCCGTGCCCGCGTGGCGCTGACCGGTCTGACCCTTGCGGAACAGTTCCGTGACCAGTCGGGGACCGACGTGCTGTTCTTCGTCGACAACATCTTCCGCTTCACCCAAGCGGGTTCGGAAGTGTCGGCGCTCCTCGGCCGTATCCCGTCGGCCGTGGGCTACCAGCCGACGCTCGCCACCGACATGGGCGCGCTGCAAGAACGCATCACCTCGACCAAAGCCGGTTCGATCACCTCGGTGCAGGCCATCTACGTGCCGGCCGACGACCTTACCGACCCGGCCCCGGCCACGTCCTTCGCCCACCTCGACGCCACGACCGTTCTGTCGCGTGCGATCTCGGAACTCGGCATCTACCCGGCCGTGGACCCGCTCGACTCGACCTCGCGGATCCTCGACCCGCAAGTCGTCGGCGAAGAGCACTACCAGGTGGCGCGTGACGTGCAGGGCATGCTGCAACGCTACAAGTCGCTGCAGGACATCATCGCCATCCTCGGCATGGACGAACTGTCGGAAGAAGACAAACTGACGGTGACCCGCGCCCGGAAGATCCAGCGCTTCCTGTCGCAGCCCTTCGACGTGGCGAAAGTGTTCACCGGCTCTGACGGTGTGCAGGTTCCGCTCGAAGACACCATCAAGTCGTTCAAGGCGGTGGTTGCCGGTGAATACGACCACCTGCCGGAAGCGGCCTTCTACATGGTTGGCGGCATCGACGAAGTGATCGCGAAAGCCCAGCGCCTCGCCGCTGCGGCGTAAGGGGGCATCATGGCCGATACGATGCAGTTCGACCTCGTCTCGCCCGAACGGAAGCTCGCTTCCGTTCAGGCCCGCGAGGTCCGTCTTCCCGGCGTGGAAGGCGACCTGACGGCGATGCCGGGCCATGCGCCCGTCATCCTTTCGCTGCGGCCGGGCATCCTGACCGTGGTCAGCGCCGAAGGCACGGCGGAATACGCCGTGACGGGCGGCTTCGCCGAGGTTTCGGGCGACAAGGTGACCGTTCTGGCCGAGCGCGGTCTGACCCGGGCGGAACTGACCGCCGCGGTTCATGCCGAGATGCTGGCCGAAGCCAAGAAAGTCGCGGACGCCGCGCATCCGACGGTGGCCGATGCCGCCGCCAAGATGCTCGCCGACATGGAAGCGCTTGGCACGCACATCAACCTCTGAGGGATCACCTCTCAGGCGAGTTTGGGCCCCGGTCTTCGTGCCGGGGCCTTTGCTTTTCGCTTTTTCCTTTTGGTGCCGCGGATTAGCCTGAGCCGAGTGGAAGGCCGGAGTGAGCGGTAAAGGCAGATGAAGAAGTATTCCTCGACCCGGATCGGCGTGGCGCAGGGCTCGCTGGTGCTGTTTTCCGATTATCAGGATGGCGGCGTGATGTGGACCGGCGAGGGCCCGCGCGAATTGCGCCGCGTGGTCGTTTTCGACGAGCCCTTCCGCGAGGCGCCAGCGGTGCAGGTCTCGCTGTCGATGTGGGATATCGACCAGAAGCACAATCCACGCATGGACATCACCTCTGACATGATCACGGCCGAGGGCTTCGTCATCGTCTTCCGCACCTGGGGTGACACCCGCGTCGCCCGCGTCCGCGCCGATTGGCTGGCGATCGGCGGCTGCGCCCATGACGACGATTGGGACGTGGGCTGAACCCCGAATGGCTTTCACCGTCCCGTCACGCGCGGGTGCGGCGGGGCTTTGGAGCCGCCCCTCAACTTGACTTTCGCCGCCCTCTCCCTGATGGTGCGCGCGACTTCTCCAGCCTGCGAGGCCCGCCCGTGCAACACCTTGCCGACATCTGGCAGCGCGTGGATAAGCCCGATCACATCCGCGCCGCGGCGCGCGGGCAGGGGCTGGTCTGCGCCCCAAGCGTCATCCGTCACACCATCCTGACCGCCGGAAACCGGCAAGGGGAACAACCATGATTCTGGGCCATATCGGCGCACGCAAGGGCTCGAAAGGCGTGCCCGGCAAGAACTTCCGGCTGATCGCGGGCAAGCCGCTGATCGACTGGTCGCTCGACCAGCTTTTTGCCAATCCGCGCATCGATGCCGTTGTCGTCTCGACCGATGACGAACGCATCTATGACCATGCGGTGGCGAAAGGCGCGCTCGATATCGGGCTGCGGCCAGACCATCTGGCCACCGATGCGGCGCCGAAATGGGGGGTCTGGCAACATGCGCTCGAGGCCGGGCAGGGGGCTTTGGGCAGTCCCGTGACCACCTTCGTCGATCTCGACTGCACCTCGCCGCTGCGGCTGCCCGAAGACCTTGAGGGCGCGCTGGATCTGTTCGCCCGGGAAAAACCCGACATGGTGATGAGCGTCTGCGAGGCGCGCAAGAACCCCTATTTCAACCTTGTCGAGGCCGATGAGACCGGGGCGCTGCATGTCTCGAAACCGCTGCCGGGCGGGGTCTGGTCGCGGCAATCGGCGCCCAAGGTCTGGGAACATGCGGCCTCGACCTATGTGCTGTCCTCGGACTATCTGCGCCGGGCCAAGACGATCTACGAAGGCCGGGTGATCCCCTTCGAGATGCCGCCCGAGCGCTGCCTTGATATCGACACGCCGTTTGATTTCCGGCTGGTCGAAATGCTGATGAACGACCGCATCGCGGAAGGAAACTGAGATGACGAACCAACTTTCGGGCCGCACCATTTTCATCACCGGCTCGGGCGGCGTGCTGGGCTCGACCTATGTGCGCCGGATGCTCGACCAGGGCGCCCGCGTCGTGGCGACCGATCTGCCCGGCCACCGGGCCGAGGCGCTGCAAGCCGCCCACGCGGGCAACGAGGCCTTCCGCTTCTACGATCTGGACGTGGGCGACGAGGCGCAGGTGACCGAGATCTTCAAGCGCGTTCTGGCCGATGGCTGGGAGCCCAATGTGGTTCTGAACAATGCCGCCATCACCGGCGAGATGCTGATGGGCGCGGGCAAGCCGTTCCCGGATTTCGCCGATACCTCGGTCGCCGATTTCGAGCGCACCCTCCGCACGAACCTCACAGGCGCCTTCATGATCGCCCGGCAGATGGACCGCGATATCGTCGGCCGTTGGCCTGCGACGCTGATCAACGTCGCCTCGATGTATGCGCTCAATGGCGCGCATCACCCGATTTACGAGGGCATGCCGTTCAAGAATTTCTCGGCTTACGGTGTGACCAAGGCGGGCATCCACGGGCTGACGGTGTGGCTTGCGGGCTACTGGGCGCCGCGCGGCGCCACGGTCAACACCATCGCCCCGGGCGCGGTCTTCAACAACCATTCCGAGGAATTCCAGCGCCGCGTGGGCGAGCTGATCATGCTCAACCGCATGGCAAAACCGGATGAAATCGCCGATGCGATGCTGTTCCTGTGCTCGGCAGGGGCGGGCTACATGACCGGGCAACTGGTCAATGTCGATGGCGGGTTCTCGGCGTGGTAAGCGCCCGGATCGCCGTCATCGGTGCAGGCTCGATCGGGCGGCGGCATGCGGCCAACTTGGGCGCGCTCGGCTGCACCGTCTCGCATCTGCCATGGCGCAGCTTCGACGCTGCCGCCTTCGCCGCGCGGAGTGATCTGGACGGGGTGGTGATCGCCACCGAAACCCAGATCCGGCTTGAGTTGATCGAGACCTGCGCTCGAATGGGCCTGCCCTTCTACGTCGAAAAGCCCTTGGCCTACACGCCCGAGCAGGTGGCGGCGATCTATGCCGCCGCGGCGCCGGTCGTCGATCGCAGCCTGATCGGTTTCATGATGCGCTACAACCCGGCGCTGCAGGCGCTGGCGGCGGAAGACCTCTCCGACATCTACCGCTTCTCCTTCGAGATCGGCCATGACGTGCGGCAATGGCGGGCGAACTGGCGGTTCGCTGACAGCTACGCCGCCCGGCCCGAGGGGGGCGGGGTGCTTCTCGACCTCTCGCACGAGGTCGATCTGGCGATGGTGCTTTTCCCCGACCTCGCGCTGCGCGGGGCGGAAAGCC
The DNA here is from genome assembly GCF_052363175.1 of Rhodobacter capsulatus. Classification (GTDB taxonomy): domain Bacteria; phylum Pseudomonadota; class Alphaproteobacteria; order Rhodobacterales; family Rhodobacteraceae; genus Rhodobacter; species Rhodobacter capsulatus_D. Next base: position 3,253,711 of record NZ_CP198946.1, on the reverse strand, counting down.
TGGGCCATCCGTCGTTCCCCGGCGTCGATTTCGCCACCACCTTGATGCTTGCAGCGACGGGCGGGCCGGTCGGCACTGTCTCGATGGATTACCTCTCGCCCGTCTTCATCCGCCGCGCCCGGCTGGTGGGGCTCAAGCGCCTGATCGAGGTCGATTTCCTGACGCCCGAGATCACGTTCCTGACGCCCGGCCGCCGCACCAGCCAAGCTTACGTCTTCGAACGCAACGACATGTTCATGGGCGCGATGCGCGACTTCCTGCGCCTCATCGCCGAAGGGCCGGGGGCGGATCTGCAACCGCTCGCGCCGCGCTTCACCACGATGCGGCCGGTGAACGAGATGGTCGCCACAGCCTGGTCTGCCCGGCGCTTCACCGGGCAGGTCGAGATGGAGATGGGCTGAGCTCAGCCGTGATCGGCGAAGGTCTTCTGCAACCCGCCTTGCCAGAAGCCTTCGTCGCGCAGCACATCGATGAATCGCTCGGCCGCGCGGCCCTCGCCAAAGGCGGTATGGGGCGGGTAGCGCTTGCCCCATTCGCGGGTCAGGAACCCGTCGATCTTTCCCCGATCCGCCGCATCGGCGGAAAACAGCGACGGCGCCTCGGCCCGGTTCGTCTGCCGCGAGCCGATATCGAGCGAGGGGATGCCAAGAAACGGCGCCTCGCGCACCCCGGCGCTCGAATTGCCGACGAGGCAGGCGGCATTCTTCATCAGCTCGGAAAAATGCGCAAACCGCATCGAGGGGATCAGCCGGAACCGCTCCCGCGGCAGCTTTTCCAGCACCGCAAAGATATCGCGTGAGCCGGGATCGTTGTTCGGCGCGATGACGACGAAGTTCCGCCCCGAGGCGTCGAGCGCCCCGAACAGATCCGCCGCCTGCCGCCCCATCGTCGCGGCTTCCGAGGTGACCGGGTGAAAGGTCGTCACGCCGTAATCGTCAAACGGGATGTCGTAGCGGCGCAGCACGTCGGGCAGGGTCACCCCCGAAGGCCGGGCGTGGAAATCAAGCTCGGGCGAGCCGATGACATGGATCTTGTCGGCCGGTTCGCCCAAGGTCATCACCCGCTTCGCCGCCGCTTCCGAGGACACGAAATGGCAGGCGGCCAGCTTGGTGTTGCAGTGCCGGAACACCTCGTCGATCGTGCCCGAGACCTCGCCGCCCTCGATATGGGCCGAGCGGATGTAATTCGTGGCACAGACGAGCGCGCAGGCCAGAGCCTCGATCCGGTCGCCGTGGAAGACCACCAGATCGGGGCGCAGCTCGGCGAAGATGTCGGAAAAGCCGGTGATCGATTTCGCCAGGATCAGATCCTGCGGGTCGCCTTCGCGCTGGTTGAGGAACTCATGCACGGTGGCGCCCTGCACGCGGTGGACCTCGATCTTGGTCAGCCCGTAGCGCTCGAGCATATGCATGCCGGTGACCAGGAAGGAGACGACAAACCCCGCATCGCGGGCGGCGATGGCCAGCGGCTCGATCTTGCCGAAATCGGCACGGGTGCCGGTGACGAAAAGGATGGATTTCATGTCCGCCCGCCCTTCATGAGATTGATTTCCGCAACCACCTGATCCTTGAACTCCCGCGTGCGGGCACGGCAGAGGGCCAGCATCTCCGGCTGGGCTTGCGCCGTGTGCCGCTGCGACAGCCAGTTCTTGGGCGTTGCATAGGCGGGCGGCAGCCGGAACCGGGCGAATTTCCCGGAAAACGGAATGCACAAGACGTTCCGCCCCATGAGCAGCGCCCAATAGGTGCCATGGTAGGAGTTGGTCACCACCGTCCGCCCGCTCGCGATGAAGCGAAGCGCCTCGGGCAAGGCGGTGGCGGCATTCGTCAGTACCGGAATCGAGTCCGGGATCGACAGGCCCTGTTTGCCGGTCTTGCCCGCGTGGGCATAAAAGACGAGGTCATGTTCGGGCGCGGCGGGGGCGTCGAACTCTGGCGACATGCAGCTGGGGCAGGGCGCCCAGGGGTAGTCGCGATCGCCATAGTCCCGACTGCCGACCAGCCTGCACAGGCGGCGGGCCCGCGCGTAGCGCAGCGAAAACGGGAACATCTGCACCGTGCTGACGCCCCAGGCGATGTGACGCCCGCGAAGGTCCTGATTCACGCCGGGGTAGGTGCTGACCCCGCCAAATATCTTGCCGCCGCCCAGAACGGCCCAGTCATAGGCCGCGACCGGCTTGCGGATATCGGCGGCGAAAGCGTCCTCGGGCCAGTCGAACCAGTCGAAGGGCGAGCACCACCGGTCGCCGAGGTTCCAGGTGTCGCGCAGATGCAGGAAAGCCCCGGCCATGGCCTAGAACCTCGCGATCTTGCGGGCGCGCGGGGGGGCGGTCCGATGGTCAGGCATCGGGCATGTCCTTTTGCGGTGACGGCGGCGGGAAAGAGACTTCCGTCTTGCCGGTCAGCAGCGCCAGAAGCGTGTCGGAGACCCGCTCCACATTGGCGTTGGCATCGTAATCCTTGGCGATTTCCGTATAGATCGTCTCCAGAACGCCCTCGTGGCCACGCGCCCAAAGGGCGCCGGTTTTCCGTTCCAGCTCCTCGTGGGCAAAGCCGAGCTGCGAGATCGCCTTGAAGTCCAGGCCGGGCTTCCAGTTGATGACGCCGGGCAAGGCGCGATACCAGGCGCCACCGAAGACGACCGCCGGGCGCCCCTTGCGGATCGCCTCCCAACCGGCGGTTCCGGTGACGGTGGCGGTGAACTTCGCCTTCGCCGAAAGCAGCGCGGTGTTGCTGTGCGAGGGCAGCAATTGCACCCCCTCGATCCGCTTGAGCCGATGAAAGAACAGCGGTCCCCGGGCAAAGGCCCCCTGCCGCGGGTTTTCCTTGACGTAGATCTTCCAGCCCGGGGGCAGGTCATGCGCCAGAGCTTCGATCATCAGCAGCTGGTCGCGCCAGACACCGCCCAGGGCAGAGGTCGAAAGCTCCGGTTGATTGTGCAGCGGCGCGTAGATGAAATCCGCGTCCCAATCGACCTTGCCGGTTTCGTATTCCGCCAGATGTTCGAAATAGGCCAGCTCATTGTCGTGAAAGAACCGCGCAAAGGGATCGCGCCAATCCGGCAGCTTCTCGTAGATCGCGGAGATGCGCCCAAGGGTGCGGCGGATATAGGCCGGGTTCAGCAGCTTGCCGGGGCTGCGCAGGGCCATGTGCTTGATGAAACGCGCAATCGCATGGCGGCTGATCTTTCCGCGCGGGCCCTGATCCTGCCAGCGCGGGTCCATGTAGAACAGATCCGGCGCCGAGCCCTTTTCGATCGGCATCGGCGCTGCGGTGCTGGTCTCAAGATCGGCAAGGCCAAGATCCTCGACCCGCTCCATCGAGAAGAAGCGATTGGGAAACAGCGTCTGGTAAAGCACCAGCGTCTTCAGGCCAAGCGCCCGCGCGACATGATAAAGGATGGTGTCATAGCCCAGATGCGGGACGTTCAGAAACAGCACATGCGTCGCGCGCGTCTCGACCAGCTTGGCCGCCAAGGCTTCGGCCAGGATGTGATAATAGTCGAGATAATCCTGCAGGTTGCGCAGGTTGTGCGATCTGTAGCGAAAGGTCGGGTCGAACCGGTGCAGCTGATCGACGGCGGTTTCCACCATGCGCCGATAGTCTTCCGACGCCAGCAGCGGAAGATCCACGCCGCGCGCCTTGAAGCCCTGCATCAGATCGTCCTGCCCGTTGCGCGCGGGGCGCATGCGATACAGGTCCGGCCCGGACAGGTCCGCCCCGACGTCGCCGGAGTGGAATGCCAGTTCGATGCCGCCGTTCGATTTGCGGATCAGCGTTTCGATCATCTCGCGCCGATGCGCGCCGCGGCCATCGACCACCAGCCGAATTGTCATTCTTCGATCTCCAGACTCAGATCGCGGTCGCAGCGCGGGATCAGGAAGCCCTTTTTCGCCAGCCACCAGCCGCGGCGGAAGTAATTCGCGGCCTTCAGCCGGTAATGCGGCAGGCGCCGATACCATTTGAACTTCGCCACATCGCCAAAGCCGGTGCCGGTGATCAGGCTTTCGCCGCCGTCATCGACATGGCTCGGGAAGGGCTCCAGCCCGAACAGGCGGAAATCGTGGCGGAAGAAGCGGTTGATCTCGTGGTCGGTGGCGCGGGTGATCGGGATCATCGCGGGCAGAAGCTTCTCGACCGTGGCGCGGTGGATCAGATAGGTGCCGGTGCCGGTGGCCGAGCCCAGATAGGCATTGACCCGATAGGGCCCGAGCCGCCCCTGACAGATCGGCAGCTTCGCCCGGATCCGGTTCAGTTTCAGCATGTCCCAGGCGTGATCATTGGCCAGCGCCAGATCGACGGCCGCGAGGAAGTCGTCGTGAAACACCACGTCGTCTTCCATGATCAGCGCGACAGGCTTGCCCGAGGCCAGAAATTCGCGCCAGACCCCCAGATGCGAGGTGTAGCAGCCGATGCCACCCCACAGCACCTTGCGGCCCAGATTGCGCTCGAAAGCGGGCAGGTCCATCAGCTTGACCAGCTCGTCCTTGCGGGCCTTGCCGTCGACGCCATCGAAAACGCTGTAACCCAGATCCATCCGGGCCAGCTGTGCCTCCATCCGTTGCCGTCGCGCGGTGGCGCGCGGCAGGTTGATCAGCCAGACGCCAAGATCTGCCCGGGAGAGCGTCACGCCAGATCCTCCCATTTCAGCTGGGTGTTGCGGGGCAGGGCGCGGGTGGTGCGCTTGCCCACCACCTTGTCGAAATCATAGCCCGCGATCTCGCCCGAGCCGGGGCGGCGGGCCCAGATGTCGGCCTCGGTGATCAGATGGCCTTCGGGCAGGGCGCGATCCGCGACGACCGAGGCGCGAGCGAAGCGATAGACCGGCTCTTCGGCCGCGGTGCGTTCCTTCGGATTGCGCGAGGCGATCCAGATTTCCTTCGAGCGGTCGATCAGATGGCGCAGCTCCGACGGGTCCATCGAGTTGATGATGTCGGGGCCGATCCGATAGCGTGTGTCGGTGTAGTGGCGTTCCAGAATGCAGGCGCCGAGCGCCACGGACGCCAGCGCCATCTCCGGCCCGATCGAGTGATCGGAAAAACCGACCGGCACGCCCGGGAAGGCGTCTTGCAGATCCTTGACGCCACGCAGCGAGACGATCTCGGGCGGCGAGGGATACAGGTTCGTGCATTCCAGAAGCGCAAACTCGACGCCCGAAGCCTGCAGGATCGCGACACTCGCGCGGATGCTTTCGATCGTCTGCATGCCGGTCGACAGGATCACCGGCTTGCCCAGCCGCGCGATGTGGCGAATGAGCGGCAGGTTGTCCGCCTCGCCCGAGCCGATCTTGTAGGCCAGCACGCCGATGCTTTCGAGAAACTCCGCCGCCGCGCGCGAAAACGGCGTCGACAGGTAAATCATCCCAAGGCTCTCGGTGTAGCGCTTCAGCTCGATCTCGTCTTCGCGCGACAGGGCACAGCGCGCCATCACCTCCCAGATCGAGACATCGGCATTGGGCGGAAAGATCTGCTTCGCCTCGTCGGTCATCTCGTCTTCAAGGATATGGGTCTGATGCTTGACGCATTCGCAGCCCGAGGCCGCGGCCAGACGCACCATTTCCTTGGCAACCGCCAGCGAGCCGCCGTGGTTGATGCCGATTTCCGCAATGACCAGCGGCGGATGCTCCGGTCCGATCTCCCGCGTTCCGATCTTCATGGCCTGTCCCCTTCGCTGGTTTCGCCCTCAGGCGATAGAACCCCGCGCCGCACCCGTCAAGCCGCGGGCAAAAGCAAGGGGCGCCCGAAGGCGCCCCATTTCGGAAACCGCGATCTCAGAACCCGGCCTTGATCTTTTCGAACTCGGCGAGCTGCTTTTCGCGCAGCTGCGGATCGTTCGGCACCTGCGGCAGGATCGGCGCGTTGACCGGGCCGATGCCCGCCTTGATCTGCTCTTCGAGCGGGATCGTCGCCATCGCCTTCAGGCTCGAATGGCCATAGCCGATGTTGTCCAGAAGCGCGCGGGCGGCTTCGGGGCGCAGCCACGAGTTCATGAAGTCATAGGCCTTCTGCTCGTCGCCGGGGCCGTCCTTCAGATTCACATAGCCGCAGAAGAAGGTCGACGACCCTTCCTTCGGCTCGCGCTGGAAGGCGACCGGGTAGTTTTCGTTGCGCAGGTTGGTGACGCCGTCGTTCCACGACCAGGAAATCAGCACCTCGCCCGAGGCCATGGTCTGCGCCTGCTCGGCCGGGTCGGCCCAGTAACTCAGCACGTTCTTGTGCGCCTCGCGCAGCCAGGCGGCGGCGGCGGCGAATTGCTCATCCGTCACCTTGGTCCAGTCGGTCACGCCGGTCGCCAGATAGGCCAGCGCCCAGACGTCATCGGACGAGTTCGGCAGCGACACACGGCCCTGATATTTCGGGTTCACGAAGACTTGCAGCGAGGCGACATCCTCTGCCGGGACTTCTTCGGGGTTGTAAGCGATGGCCGCGGCACCCCAGTCGGTCGGGATGAACCAGACGCCCTTGTCGTCCTTGAAGATCGGCGAGTCGAGGTATTTCGGATCGATATCGGCGATGGCCGGGATCTTCGCCGGGTCCCAGGGCTCGATCAGCCCGGCATCGCGGTATTTCGACACCATCTGCGAGCAGGGGTGGGCGACGTCGGCTTTGAAGCCCGAAGCGATCTTCTGATAGGCCTCGTCGTCGTCACCATAGAAGGAATAGGTCGGCGCATCGCCGTATTTGTCCTTGTAGGCCTGATACAGGCCCTCGACCTCAAAGCCGGCCCAGTCGAAGACCAGAAGGCCGGAATCGCCCGCACGGGCCGGGGCCGAAGGCAGCGACAGCAGCAGCGCGGCTGTAGCAGAGGCAAGCAGAAGCGATGATTTCTTCATGAGTGGCGTTCCCCGTTGATTGTGGATTTGGCGAAACGCTAGACCGCACAACGCGTGCGAACAAGCGAATATTTCGCCGCTCTTGCGGCGCGGCGCCCCCTTGCCGAACCGGCCCTGCTGCCCCAGTTGGGGGGCATGACCCGTGAAACCCCGATCCTTTTGTGGTTGCGCCGCGATTTCCGGCTGAATGACCATCCGATGCTGGCCGAAGCGGCTGCCTCCGGGCGGCCGGTCCTGGCGCTGTTCATTCTTGATCCCGTGACCGAGGCCTATGGCGCGGCGCCGAAATGGCGTCTGGAACAAGCGCTTGCGGCTTTTGGCCCGGCGCTCGAACGCTGCGGCGTGCCGCTGGTGCTGCGCCGGGGCGCGGCGCTTTCGGTGCTGCGCGAGGTTGTCGCGGAAAGCGGGGCGGGGGCCGTCTGGTGGCAACGCGATCTCGATCCGGTGGCGATTGCGCGCGATACCGCGGTCAAGACGGCGCTGAAAGCTGAGGGGCTGGAGGCGCGCTCGTTCGATGGGCAGGTGCTTTTCGCGCCGTGGGAGGTGAAGACGGGGCAGGGCGGTCCCTATCGCGTCTACACGCCGTTCTGGAAAGCCGTGCGCGGCCTGCCGGTGGCGAGGCCCTTGCCCCCAGTTACGGCGCTGCGCCCGGGGCCGATCCTGCGCGGCGACAGTCTTGCGGATCTGGGGCTTGGCTGCGCGATGCGGCGCGGGGGGGCGATCGTCGCGAAATATGCCCGCGTGGGCGAGGCCGCGGCGCAGGCCCGGCTTGACCGCTTTCTGCGCGACGGGATCGAGACCTATCAGGCGCGGCGGGATCATCTCGCCGATCATGCCACCTCGGAGCTGTCGGAGAACCTCGCCTGGGGCGAGATTTCGCCGCGGGTGATCTGGCACGCCGGATGGCGCGCGATGCAGGAAGGCCGGGCGGGCGCCGAGACCTTCCTGAAAGAACTGGTCTGGCGCGAGTTTGCCTGGCATCTGATGTTTCATTATCCGACGCTCGCTCAGGCGAATTGGCGCGCGGACTGGGATGACTTCCCTTGGGCGGGCGACAGTCCCGCGGCCGAGCGTTGGCGGCGCGGCCAGACCGGCGAGCCCGTTGTCGATGCGGCGATGCGTGAGCTTTACGTAACCGGGCGGATGCACAACCGGGCGCGGATGATCGTCGCCTCCTATCTGACCAAGCATCTGCTGACCGATTGGCGCGTCGGGCTGCGCTGGTTCGAGGACTGCCTGATCGACCATGATCCTGCGGCGAATGCGATGGGCTGGCAATGGGTGGCGGGCTGCGGCCCGGATGCTGCGCCCTATTTCCGCATCTTCAACCCGGCGTCGCAGGCCGAGAAATTCGACCCCGAGGGCACCTATCGCCGCCGTTGGCTGGCCGAGGGCAACCGCCATGCGCCGCAGACCGCGCGCGATTTCTTTGCCGCCGTGCCGAAGTCGTGGCAACTGGTGCCCGGCCCTGCGCTGCCCGCACCGCTGATCGATCTGGCGGCCGGACGGGAACGGGCGCTGGCCGCCTATGCCGCCCGGTCAACGAAAGAGCCATAACCGCGGGATCGTTTCCGTTCCCGCCATGATTGCATCCCGATTCGCGCCACATTTTCCGTCGATAAAATTAAGTCATGAATGCCTCCTCCAGAGGATCGGTCGGAGTTCTGAGATGCAGAAAGTCGTGCTGCGCGACACCCAGGTGGCCCTTCCCACGACAGCGAAGCTGTTCGGGGCGCTGGGGCTGGCGGCCACTGGGTTTGTCACCGCGGAGCTGATCCCCGGCAAACTCCATCCCGGCGCCGAGATCCACGGGCTGGCGCTGATGGCGGCCTCTTTCGGGCTGCTTCTGGGCTGGCGGGTGATCGGAATGCGCCCGGGCAAGGGGCTGGTCAAGGCGGTGGAGCGTGGCCTGCATGCGGCGATCTATCTGCTGCTCTGGACAATGCTGTTTCTGGGCGCGTTGCAGATGATGCGCGAGATGGTGCACGGGCGCTATGACAGCCCGAGCGAGGCGCTTCTCGACATTCTGGCACAAGGGATGCGGCTGGGCACCGAGGCGATCCAGCTGGATGTGCTGGCCACGCTCTTTTGCGGGGCGATCCTTTCCGCTATGCTTGCCGAATGGGCGTGGAAACGCTGGCAATAGGCCGCGCCCCAACCGCAAACCGGGGCAGGTTCATTGCGCAAACTCTATTTCTTTTATGGCACCCTCGGCCATCAGCCGCTGCTTGCGGCGGTTCTGGGCCGCTCTCCCGACCTGCATCCCGCCCGCGCGACCGGCTATGAGGTTCGCCATGCCTGCGATCCCGCGGGTGCCGAACTCGGCTATCCGCTGCTCGTGCCCGGCCCCGTGGGCGCAGAGGGCTTTTTGGCCGAGGTGAGTGCGGCCGAGGAAGAGGTGCTCGACTGGTATGAGATCGGCTATCGCAAGGATGTCCTTGCGGTTGTCGATGCCGCGGGCAATGCGGTGAAGGCGCTGGCCTATCTGCCCGAGGATCGGCGCTGGACGCCGGGGCGGCTTTGGGCTTTGGCCGATTGGGCCGCGGAAAAGGGTGATCTGGCGACGCTCGCCGTGGCCGAGGTGATGGCGCTGCGCGGGCAGGTGTCGTCCGAGGCCGCGATTGCGCGCTATCCGATGATCCGCGTGCGGGCCGCCTCGCGTCTGCGCGCCGCCCAGCCGCGCCCGGCCACGCTGCGCCGGACCACGGTCGCGGGCGATGTGCAGGTCGAAAGCCTGACCACGCCTTACGCGAAATTCTTCGCGGTCGAGGATTACCGCCTGCGTCATCGCCGTTTCAGCGGCGGCATGAGCGCCGTGCTCGACCGGGCCGCCTTCATTTCGGGCGATGCGACGGTGGTGTTGCCTTACGATCCCGTCCGCGACACCGTGCTTCTGGTCGAGCAATTCCGCCCCGGTCCGTTTGCGCGCGGCGATGCGAACCCGTGGTCGCTGGAAACCGTGGCAGGCCGTGTCGATGCGGGCGAAACCCCCGAAGAGGCCGCGCGGCGCGAGGCCGAGGAGGAGGCGGGCGTGACCTTGGGCCGCCTGATCGCGGCGCCTGCGCATTACCCCTCGCCCGGGGCGAAAAGCGAATATCTCTATTGCTACATCGGTCTGTGTGACCTGCCCGAGACCGGCGCCGGGCTTGGCGGCCTTGAAGCCGAGGGCGAGGATATCCGCAGCCACCGCATTCCTTTCGCGCAGATGATGGAGTTGATCGACAGCGGTGAAATCGAGAACGGGCCGCTCATTGTGATCGCGCTCTGGTTGGCACGTCTGCGCGAGGAGTTGCGCAAAAGCGCCCTCGGGACTTGAGGCGCCCCCGCTTGCCCTTTAGTCTTGCCCGACCGGGCCCAACGCCCCGGCACGAGGGAGAGACATGATCTGCAAGGACCTGGCTGCCGCCATCGGCAACACGCCGCTCATCCGCCTGAAGAAGGCGTCCGAAATGACCGGCTGCGAGATCCTCGCCAAGGCCGAGTTCATGAACCCCGGCCAATCGGTCAAGGACCGGGCGGCGCTTTACATCATCCGCGACGCGATCGCGCGCGGTGCGCTGAAGCCCGGCGGCACCATCGTCGAGGGCACGGCGGGCAATACCGGGATCGGTCTGGCGTTGGTGGGATCGGCGATGGGCTTTCGCACCGTCATCGTGATCCCCGAGACGCAGAGCCAGGAAAAGAAGGACATGCTGCGGCTGGCCGGCGCCGAATTGGTGCAGGTGCCCGCGGCGCCCTATTCCAACCCGAACAACTATGTCCGCTACTCGGGTCGTCTGGCCGAGGCGCTGGCCGAGACCGAGCCGAATGGCGTCGTCTGGGCGAACCAGTTCGACAATACCGCCAACCGGCAGGCGCATCTGGAAACCACCGGCCCGGAAATTTGGGAACAGACCGGCGGCAAGGTCGATGGCTTCGTCTGTGCCGTGGGCTCGGGCGGCACGCTGGCGGGGGTGGGCCTTGCGCTGCAACCGAAGGGCGTGAAGATCGCGCTGGCCGACCCGGACGGGGCGGCACTGCACAGCTTCTACACCACCGGCGCGCTGAAATCCGAAGGCTCCTCGATCACCGAAGGTATCGGGCAGGGCCGGATCACCGCGAACCTCGAAGGGTTCACCCCGGACATGAGCTTCAACATCTCCGATGCCGAGGCGCTGCCGGTGGTCTTTGACCTTTTGTCCGAGGAAGGCATCTGCGTCGGCGGTTCCTCGGGCGTCAACGTCGCGGGGGCGATCCGCATGGCGCGTGCGATGGGGCCGGGTCACACCATCGTCACGGTGCTTTGCGATTACGGCACCCGCTACATGTCGAAATTGTTCAACCCGGAATTCCTGCGGGCCAAGGGCCTGCCGGTGCCGGTCTGGCTCGATGGCCGCGCCCAGACCGTGCCGGAGGTGTTCGAGGGATGATCGCCCGCCTGTTTCTGCGCATCCTTCTGCTGACGCTGGTCCTTGCGCTGCCCGTGGCGGCGCAAAGCGATGGCGAACCGAATTACAAGGCCTTCACCAAAGCCTCGTCGCAGGTCGAGGAGGCCGTCGCCAAGGGCGAGATTTCCGACGCCCGGCTGACCGAGATGCGCGCCGAAATGGTGAAATGGCGCACCACTTTTACCGAGGCGCAAGACACCAACGCCGGCCAGATCGAGACGCTGAAAAGCCAGATCGCGGCGCTGGGGCCGGCACCGGCCGAGGGGGGCGACCGAAGATCCGCTGATCGCAAACCGGCGCGAGGATCTGAACGCCAAGCTGTCCAAGCTGCAGGCGCCGGGGATTTCGGCGACCGAGGCCGCAAGCCGCTCGGATGCGATCATCCGTGCCATCGACAAGCTGATCCGCGAACGTCAGGCGGACAAGCTGTTGCGGCTTTCGCCCTCGGTGGCCAACCCGGTGAACTGGCCCGCGGGGGCCTCGCTTTTGCGCTGGATGGGCGAGTGGATCTATGACGAGACCCGCTGGCGTTTCACCCAGCCGGTGAATTACGAAACCACCCGCGACAATGCCCCCCTGATCATCGGCCTGATCCTTGGCGCGCTGTTGCTGCTGGCGCGCGGCGGGGCCTGGATGGCGCGGCTGACGCGCTGGTTGCTGACGAAAACCGCGATGCGCGGCCGCAATCTGATTTCCGGCATCGTCAGCTTCGGTCAGGTGCTGTTGCCGACGGCGGGGGCGGTGATGGCGACGACGGCGCTCGACAAGACGGCGCTGTTCGGACCGATCCTCGCCTCGCTTTACCTGCTCGCGCCGGGGATGCTGTTTGTCGTGCTCTCGGCGCGCTGGCTGGGCACCCGGGTCTTCCCGCCGCAGGCAGGCGAGGGGGTGATCACCCCCGGCGCCGAGGGCAGGGTTTATGCGTTGATGCTGGGCCTTGGCTTCATGGCCTATCGTCTGATCGAAATGTGGGTCGCCCCCCGCGCCGAGGATTTCCTGGGCGGGGCCGGCGAGCTTGGATCGGACCGCGCCGCGGCCGTGGCCGACAGGGCCGATGCGGCGCTCTCGGTGCTGCAGGTGCCGCTGCAGGTCTTTGCGGCGCTGGCGCTGTTCCGGATGGGGCAGCTTCTGCGCCGTCAGGGCAGCGGTGCGAACCTGACCGAGGAAGCCGACGGCGCCTTCCGCCTTGGCCTTCTGCGCTGGCTTGGCAATGCGCTCTTGCTGATCGCCGTGGCAGGGCCGGCGCTGGGCGTCATCGGCTATGTCAGCGCCGCCAATGCGCTGATCTGGCCGGCGGTGCTGACGCTTGGGCTTTTTTGCGCTGGTGATCACGCTGCAAAGCTTCATTGCCGAGCTTTACGTCACCATCTCAGGTCCCGAGGCCCGCCGTGACGCGCTGTTGCCGGTGCTGGGCGGCTTCCTGCTGGCGCTCGCCTCGATGCCGGTTCTGGCGCTGATCTGGGGCGCGCGCGTCGATGATCTGGTCGAGCTCTGGACCTCGTTCCAGGCCGGGATCGAGGTTGGCGGCGTGCGGATCTCGCCCTCGTCCTTCATCACCTTCGCCGTCGTCTTCACCATCGGCTACACGCTGACGCGGATCTTTCAGGGCGCGCTCAAGGCCTCGATCCTGCCGCGCACGACGATCGACAAGGGCGGTCAGAACGCCATCGTCTCGGGGCTGGGCTACGTCGGCATCCTGCTCGCTGCGCTGATCGCGATCTCGACCGCGGGGATTGATCTGTCCTCGCTCGCCATCGTTGCCGGGGCGCTCTCGGTGGGTATCGGCTTCGGTCTGCAGACGATCGTGCAGAACTTCGTTTCGGGCATCATCCTGCTGGTCGAGCGCCCCATCTCTGAAGGTGACTGGATCGAAGTCGGTGGCCGTCAAGGTATCGTGCGGAACATCTCGGTGCGGGCGACGATCATCGAGACCTTCGACCGCACCGACGTGATCGTGCCGAATGCCGATCTGATCTCGGGCGCGGTGACGAACTGGACGCGTGGCAACAAGACCGGGCGGCTGATCGTGCCGGTGGGGGTGGCTTACGGCAATGACACCCGCCGGATCGAGGCGATCCTGACCGAGATTGCCCAGGCCCATCCGCTGGTCATGATGACGCCGCCGCCCTTTGCGGTCTTCACCGGCTTCGGGGCGGACAGTCTGAACTTCGAGATCCGGGCGATCCTGTCGGATGTGAACTTCAAGCTGCGGGTGCATTCCGAGATGAACCACCAGATCGCGGAACGCTTCGGGCGCGAGGGGATCGAGATTCCCTTCCCGCAGCGCGACGTCTGGATCCGCAACCCCGAGATGCTGCGGCCCGACTATGTGCCGCCCGCCGAGAAGATGGTGGTGGGCCACGGCACGATTGCGCCGCCGCCGTCCCCGGCCCGCCCCGAACCGGGCGAGGGGATTGCGGTGTTGTCCGACAATGATGGCGCCGAGGAAGGCGACGATCGCTGAGAGCATGACGGGATGATCTCCCCCCTTGCGAGGGGGGAGATTTGCCGCTAAACCCGGCCGCGGACGGGTGGCCGAGTGGTCGAAGGCGCACGCCTGGAAAGTGTGTAGGCGGGGAACCGTCTCGTGGGTTCGAATCCCATCCCGTCCGCCACTTGCACATTGCAAACCTGAAAACAGGTCCCTCGCGGGGCCTTTTTCTTTATGTGCCAAAGGGGTTTGCAGGGGCCATCCGCCCTTCGGAGACTGGCCAACTGCGCGCGATCGGTCTCTGAATGCCTACCGTCTCTTTCGACCCGCCCCTCGCTCTCTGCGAGACGGGTTCAAAACATCCATGCATTACAAGGAACTGGCGGGATCGCGTTGCGCCCCTGTTTCGCTGGTTACGGCTTGTCTCAAAGCAGACGGAGACGCGACACGGGCGGCGTGGTCGTTGGTATGTCTAAGGAGTCTTGCGCGAAGTCTCTCCTGACAAATACAGCTTCGGCCCCCAGAAGGGCGCGATGTCAAACGGGCCTAGGACAGATCAAGAGACGACCTAATCGTCACCACGTCATTGCAACGGCTTGAAATTACGAAAAGAGCGTCGTTCAAATCGCACGATCGCGTTTTTTTCAGGAGGTTAGAGTGAGCTGTAATGGATGGAACCACCCGCCTGATTGCGATTGTGGGTGGGGCGGCGACACGGGCGGCGGAGCTGGTCAGCGAGCCGGTTCTTACTGGTCGCTCGGGCATTCCGACGGTTTCGTCAGTCCGAACGCTCGCTGCCCGCTGTGCGGCGAGGCTGTCTTTTATTATGAATCGCCAAATGGTGGGAAGGTGTGGTTCGATGAACTTGGCCCACCTTGGCCGAAGCATCCTTGCATGGAATCCCGTTCAGCATCGATAAACAACTATGGCGAGTTTCTGGAATTCACGGGCACTCGGCTTGCACCTCCCGTCGCGATGCAGATGGCTGCGGAGCTCGTTCGATACGCTATGAAAAGCTTCCGCGCGCCGAAGAGAGAATGGCCGGACGACGATTTGTCTGCAGCCAGATCAGAACTTATCGACTGGATGTTCAGACAGCACGAGACGGGCGGCGATCACGTTGTGCCGCTGTCTGAACTGTTGCAGATAGTTGGATACATCGAAAAGCGGGCCGAAGGTGCCGTTACCCGCTTGCCGACGATGCTCTCACTTCTTGAACATCAGAAGGACACGGATAAGGCGGCAGCGCAAAAAGAAATTTTCACAAACAGCGCCGCACGCGGCCGCAGAACATTAGCGATCATGGCTCAGCTTCGCGCGCATTACCAGCGTGATGAACATGACGACAATCAGCAGTTAAGGGTCGTGCAAGAATAGGAGTGCAATCGTCATGCAGCTTTCGTCGCCACGGCATCCTGCGCGCGTGGTTCAGCGTTTAGGCTTGCCAAACGCCCGCTCAGCCTGCTCCTGCCATGTCTCCCCGGCCAGAAAGCACAGATCGTAAAGACTGACCGCCGACGCCTCGCGGCCGCAGGTCAGGCGCTTCAGCACATCTGGTGCCAGATAGGCGAGGCGCAGTTGGCGGCTGACATGGCGTTCGGCCAGACCGACGGCCTCGGCCAGTTCCTGGATCGTGGCGAACTCACCTGCCTCCATGCGCCGCCGCCAGCCCCATGCCCGGCCGATGGCGCGCAGGATGTGCGGGTCCTGCGTCTGATCCTCGCTCGGGCTGTAATCGGCGGGCGGCATGATCTTGGGCCGCCCATTCTTCTTGCGCAGCTTCAGGGGGATCAGCACGCGGATAGTGTCATTGCCTCTGGTCATTCGGCGGCCTCCATGTCGCGCGGGGCGATCATCTCGCGGATGACGCCCGCGACACCTTCGCGGCGGATGTCGACCTCGAGCCCGGCGGCGGTGACCGTGACGCGCCGGACCAGAAGCTGGATGATCCGCGCCTGTTCGAGCGGAAACAGTTGTGCCCAGAGCGTGTTGAAATCATGCAGCGCCGCGATTGCCTCGGCCTCGGACACCTGATCGCGCTTCAGCGCCGCCAGCACCTGCGTGACCACCTCGGGCGTCTGCAAGATGCGCCGCACCTCGGTGACGATGGCGTCCTCGACCATGCCCGCAGGCAGGCGGGTCGGAGCGAGGTCGCTGGCGCTGTCGTCCTCTGTCGTGCGGTTCTTGATCACGTCCATCGACACGTAATAGCGATAGAGCTTGCCGCGTTTCTTGGTCGCGGTCGGGGTCATGGCCGCGCCGGTGTCGGTGAAGATCAGGCCCTTCAGCGGCGCGGGCGTCTGCATGCGGCTGTTGCTGGACCGGGCGTGGCGGTTGCCCTGCAGAATGGCGTCGACCTGATCCCAAATCTTGTCGGTAACAATGGCCTCGTGCTCGCCCGGGTAGGCTTTCCCCTTGTGGACGGCCTCGCCGCGATAGACGCGATTGCGGAGCACCCGATAAAGGTAGCCCTTGTCGATCAGCGTGCCCTGCTTGCTGCGAAACCCCTCCCGCCGCAGCTCCTTCGCCAGCATGGTGGCCGAGCCGAGTTCGACGAACCGGTCGAAAATCCGGCGCACCGAGGCGGCCTCAGCCTCGTTGATCACCAGCTTGCGGTCCTGCACATCGTAGCCGAGCGGCACATAGCCCCCCATCCAGATCCCGCGCTTGCGCGAGGCGGCAACCTTGTCGCGGATGCGTTCGCCGATGACCTCGCGTTCGAACTGGGCGAAGCTGAGCAGAATGTTGAGCGTCAGCCGCCCCATCGAGGTGGTCGTATTGAAGGACTGCGTAACCGAGACGAAGGTGACGCCGTTGCGGTCGAAGACCTCGACCAGCTTCGAGAAATCCATCAGGGCGCGGCTGAGCCGGTCGATCTTGTAGACCACCACCACGTCGATCAGCCCGTCGTCAATGTCGGCCAGCAGCTGCTTAAGCCCCGGCCGGTCCAGATTGCCGCCCGAGAAGCCGCCGTCGTCGTAGCGGTCGCGGATGGCGACCCAGCCCTCGGATTTCTGGCTGGCGATATAGGCCTCGCAGGCCTCCCGCTGGGCGTCGAGGCTGTTGAACTCCATGTCGAGCCCTTCCTCACTCGACTTCCGGGTGTAGATGGCGCAGCGCAGGCGGCGGCCGGGGCGCGTGTTCATGTCCATGGTCAAACCTCCCGCGGTCGGACCTGTAGCCCGAAGAAGCGATAGCCGTTCCAGCGCACGCCGGTGATCTCACGGGCAATCCCCGAGAGCGATTTGTATTTGCGGCCCTGCCACTCAAAACCGTCCTTCAGCACGGTGATGGTGTGCTCGACCCCGTTCCATTCCCGGATCAGCCGCGTGCCTGCCACCGGATTGCGGGGATCCGCGATCTGGTTCTTGCGGCGGGAGACGCCCTCGACCTCGTCGGCGAGCAGGTCCAGCATGCGGCGAGTCTCGTGATCAGGGCCGCCATAGGTCAGTTCCTGCAGGCGATAGGCGATGCGGGCCTCCAGAAAGGCGCGGCTGTTGTTCGGTGCGGCGCTGCCGAGGAGCCGTTCCCATTCGGTCTTCAGCTCTTTCACCGACATGGCCTTGAGCGCAGCGATGCGCGACAGGACGCTTTGGTCCAGGCGGGCGTCCTGCCCGGGCTTGGGCGGCGATATCTTACTGTGATGCTTCATAAATTCCTCCGATGCGGATGCGTTTCCTGCGACGACCACCGCTCTTTCGGGGCGGGTAGTCCACGGAACTGTCTCCGTCGGCGGGCGATAAAGAACTGGACTTCCCGGCAGTCAGGCGAACGACGCCCGCAGCGAGAATACGGCCCAGCTCGGCAAGCCGGGCATCAGGGGACATCCGTTCAGGGCATAGAGGATTGGGCCCGGAAACCGGGTCTTCGGGAGGCATGGACATGGCGGGTTTTCGCGACTGTTGTGATAGGCAAAATGTGTCGCGAAATCATAAAAATATCAAGTAAATCAGTTTATTAAGGTCGATGAGGACATCTGCGCTGCGTGGCGAAAATCTGCGTAGCAGAAATGCCCCCGCACTGACCTGTCGGTCGGGCGGATGCGCCGAATCAACTCGTCCACCCGTCCATGAACTTGTCGTAGCTGTCGAGGATCGGCTCCTCCTCGAAGTCCCGACCATAGACGGCGTCGTCGAACTGCAAGATGGTCAGGGACAAGTCCAGAAACTCGGACACCAATGCCAGTTCCCGCACTGGCTCGGACCCGCGACTGAAGTTCCAGACGCCAGCCGGTCGCTGGACCGGCCGGTCCGAGACAAATCCCCTCTCGTCGGCGCCGAGGGCAGCCAGCGCATCGTCAGGGATCTGCATGCCCGATCGCACGAAGATCCCGCTCTTGAGAGCAGACTTGCTGGCACGCCCCCACCTTGCGAAACCGTCACGCGCGACGATCATGACGGCCCGCCGGTCCGTGAAATCGATCCACTTCCGGCAGGCGGCCAGCAGTGAAACGCCGTAGCGATCGGTGATGTGGTTCAGCAGATCGACGGTCATTTCTTCGCCGTTCATCTGCTCACGGTAGTCATCAAGCGGCATCAGCAGGTAGGAGGCGAAAGTGTCCGCCTCTTCCTCGCGTTGTCGTTCTGCGTCCTGCCAGGCATTCGGCAGCAGCGGTTTGCATTGAAAATCGCAATCGCGCTGGAGGGTTCCGCCCTTATAGTCCCGGTCGGACAGGACCGGACGATGAAGCTGGTAGTGACCGAACTCATGCGCGATGGTGAAGCGAACGCGGCCAGAATACCGGGGGTCGTCGTTATAGACGATGTGCCATTCCGGGCGCTTTCGGTGCGGTCGGAGCATTCCCTCGAACCCCGGAAGTTCGCCACCCACGATCTTCCCGATCGGGTCTGCGTTGTTGCGGGAGACTTCTCGTGCCAAGGCTTCGACGTCGACCGGAAAGCGGTCTCCGCCCAGAACGTGCCGGAGCATGATCGAGAGCCGATTTGCCTCTTGCTGGGGCGATTTCCGCTTTCCGTTGGTCATCAATCGTCGTCCAAAGCATCCAGTATACGTCGCAGGCGTTCTTTCTCCGGCGCCGCCATCTTCTTGTATTTTCTGAAGAAAGCTATGTCCTCGGCGTTTTCCTCTTCTTTTTCACCGTCACCGGCCAATAAGTACTCGACTGTGGTGTCGAGCGCGGTGGCGATCATGGCCAGCTTCTCGGCCGAGGGACGAACGACTTCCTTGTTCTCTATTTCCCACATGTAGCTCTTGCTGGAGCCGACCCGCTCGGCGAGTCCCTCCAGGGTCAATCCGCGCTTTCGCCGCTGCTCGCGAACGCGCTCCCCTAGTGGTGTTGGCACGGCAATACCCTTTTCGTTGGTGGTTCGTTTTTACGAACTTCTAGTCCTTGACACGCCATACGCGCAATCCCTATCTTTTGCGCAGGTTCGCTACTACGAACTTTGATTCCCGTTGAAACAAGACCAGGAGGCCAGAATGGCTGTTGGAAAGAACCCGGGCACGCATCACGTCGTGCCGAATGCAGAAGGCGGCTGGGATGTCCGCCGCGGTGGTGCGGCGCGCTCGAGCGGGCACTTTGATACCAAGCAGGACGCCGTCCAGCGTGCTCGCGAAATCAGCCGCAATGCGGATACCGAACTGAAGATCCACAATCGTGACGGACGGATCGCGCAGTCGGATTCGCACGGCAACGACCCCCGAAACATCAAGGGCTGAGGAGATGTAAGACATGGCGTCGGTGACCAACTTCATCCGCAATACCCCGCTCGCGTCGCTGCGCGACTATTTCACTGCGGCCGGGATCGAGTTTCCGACGCCCGTAAACTGGGATGCGCCTGAGCCGGAGGTCGTCCGGCCGCTGCTTCAAGCGGTGGACCAGATGGATGACGAAGCGCGAGGCCGCGTCATCAACGATGGTGAGCGCGTTGGCGCCATGGCCGATGTCGCGGGTCAGACGGCGCTCTACAGTGTTGTCGACGACCGGGAGGTCCTCGATGAGCTCGAAAATGGACATGCCCGCGCCATGTGGCTGTTCATCAACGATCTCAACCGGTTTCGCCATGCGGAAGAGGTCCGTTTCACCGATGAGCGCCGCCGCGGGCGGAGCTGGGACGGCTTCATCTGCGAAGCGAACCTGAACCTCCGCCGCGACGAGCTCGCGCTCAACGCGTTCAAGGCGGCCCTGTGCCAGAGGTTCGCGTCGCGGAATGTTCATGTCGACATTTTCGAGCGCGTCCGTCCGACCTTCGAAGGTGAGGACTGCGATCTGGTTCAGATCACGGTTTACCGCGAGGGTCTGCCGGACGATCAGTTCGCTTTCGACGAGGGCGAATTGGTGCGCCGCGCCTATCGGCCCGTCTTCGAGGCCGCGATGACCTATGAGCCCGCCTCCGGGGTCATCGAAGTCGTTGCCAATGATCGGGAGAGCCGCGCCGAGATGGCGCAGTATCTGGCCCGCGACCTGCTCGGCGTGGAATTCCGGGACGAGAAGGTGCCCATGCGGCGCTATGATCTCGCGGTGCTGCTTGCGCCCCATGCGTTCCCGACTGACATCGAGGACGGGATCGAGCGGGTGGAAGTCCGGCAGCTCAGGCTCATGCCGATCGATGCCGTGGGTGAGCGCGTGACGCTGGAGGCGATGAGCAAGGCTGAACGCGACATCTGGACGATGGCAGAGGCTCGGCTTGGCCCCGACAATCCCCTCACCGGCGGCTGGGTGGCGACGCAGGCGAAGCTCGTGATCAAGTTCCAGCCCAAGCCTGGGGCTCGGCGTGGTCGCACGCTGCCCCTGACCATCACCATGCCGCATGGCTGCAATCTCAAGGATCAGACGGAAGAGGAGCAGCTGATCGGCGAGAAGTATCTGCGCCGGTGGGGAGTTGTGGTCGATGACCCGATCCTCATCGACGATTGACGAACGGTCTGCCCGGCTTTTCGTCAGCATCGTAGAGACGAAAAGCGCGCGCATCGCCGGGGCCGTTCTTCATGACTATCACGCGGCCAGCGCCACCCCTTTGATCGGCGCTGGTCTCTTGGTGCCGGATGCGCCGGTCCTGGTTGCCACCTCACTGGCTGACCATGACGACGAGCCAGTAAATTTGGAATGGTCTCCAGAGCAGCGCGCCTACGGGTATTTCAGCCCGGCAGCGGGATGGGTGACCGTCGACAGCGAACGCCTTCAGGTTTTCCGCTTCGATGCCAATGCGTTCCTCGTTCGGCTGACATCTCGCCTTGACCTGCCGCGCTCCGCCCGCCCGGCAGAACGCATTCCGGGTCATCTATGGGAGTTGGGCGATGTCAGACTGCCCGGGCGCGGTGCCCGTGTCCCAATCTGGTATGCGAGACGGCTGACGGATCGGGAGATCTGGCAGCAGGTCGTCAACTACCTCGGGGGGCGTCCGCCCGCAGATTTCAGGGTGGTGGTGACCACTTCGGTGACCCGTGGTCTCGCTGAGGCTGACCTGTCCCGGCATCAGTTCATCGCGCTGGGGGATCTGGAAATTAGCGGTGCGGGACTGGTTGTCGAGCCAACGTATCTGGCCGCCCAGCTGAAGGCCGGCGCGGCGACCCATGCAGGCGATCCCGTGCGCCACGCCGCTGGGTTCCGTCATCTCTGGGTGGGAGAACGGGAATTCAAGTTTGGTGGCGACAAGAGGCGGCAAATTGTCGAGTACCTCTTCAACACATGGGAGGATGGCGAGGAGAGCGTCAGCACCGAAGTCATGTTTGCCGATCTCGAATACGATGTCTCGAGCCGCATGCGGGATATCTTCAAGGGCCACCCCGATTGGCGCGATCTGATCGAGACGACGGGGGGATCCTGTCGGCTTCGCATCAGGGAGCTTCTGGAGGCCGATACTCCTAACGCCGATTGATTGCGTCCTCGGCGACCTGAAGTTGTTCCATGATCCAGTCGAAAGGCGGTGCCTCGCCGAGCATCATGCCCTGCATCGCCGCATAGTCCTCCTCGATTGCTGCGCGCAACTTGGCGGCCGGCACGACGCAGATCGAGCCCGGCGTGGCCTCTTCGAATTTCTTCCATGCCTGCCTGAAAGCGATGAGATTGTGTTCGCGCACGGCCGCAAGCAGCCCGTCGTCGGCCAGGGCAGAGCGCCCAATCTCCGTGCCGGTGATCATGGCGACGTCATAGTAGTGGCGGGAGATCCTGTCGCTGTCGGCAGGTACCCGTCCTTCGTCACGATGACCGCAGAACGCGCCGTGCAAAATCAGAAGTTTCTCCAGGTAGGTCCGCTGCGGGGCAATGACGTGGATGTTGTCGACTGCGAATGACCATCCGTCGGTCAGTTCCTCTGCGATATAGGGCATCACGCTGGTGGTGGCGTTGGGATCGAGCGCCGAGCGTGCGCCCGCTTCTAGTTTCACGCGTGGGAGGACGTAGGATATCTCGGTGCTTGGATAGAGCGTCGGGTACTCGATCAGCAGAGTTTGCTGATCGCTGTCCTCATCGTCTGGCATGATGCTGCAACGCGCGTCGAGCAGCGGCTTCAGCGCTTCAGCAAGATCACCGCGTATATAGGTGCCGCAGGCGTTCTTCAGGTCATCGAACAGGGCCTTGCGCTTCTTGTTCGAAATTCCCTCTGGGTTCGTCGGGTCGCGCTCGGCTGCAAAGCCGAGACCATCCCGATAAACGACAAGATCGATGTCCTCCGAGAAGCGGCGGATGAGCCCATAGGCCTTGGATAACGCCGTGCCACCCTTGAACAAGAGTTGCGGGTGGCCCTCCGGCAAGCGTTTGTAGAGCGCGTCCAGCACGAAGCAGACCCAGAAATCCTTCTCGACATAGCTCGGAAGCGTGTCGAGGCGGTCAGCAGCCGCCTCGAATACGTCTTTCTGGTTGCGAGCTGAAAGCGCGAGAAACCGCGTGTAGCTCTCGCTCATGGTGTGACGATCTGCGGGTCGACAAGGCTATGCGCGATGGGCGCTGCCCAGCTCGGCAGGCTGCCGCTGTTACGAACGAGATCCTTTTTCACGGCGTCTGGCAGCTTGCGCTTGAGCGTGGTCGCAACCCGTGTGTCCAAAGCTGCTTGGGGTCCGAGCCAGCGCAGCGCCTGCGCGACTGGCGCGGAGGTTTTACCCGCCCATGCCATCACACTCGGACCTGCATGCCGCAGCCGCACGGTCCGATTGCCGATTTTCACGTCCCGCGTCGCCCCGTCCGTCACATAGCTTGTCTTCGCGGGGACAGCATTGGTCAGGCCCAGCTGGTTCGCTGCGGCGATGCCATCGGGCATGATGCGAACACTGTCGCGCCGCGCGAGGGCTGCAACCGCCTTGTCCATATCGACCGGTGCGGGCCGCTTCAGGACGCCACTGGTACGGGGAAGATCGTAAAGCCCACGGCCGACACGACGGAGATCACCACTCTTTGCCAGGCGCGACAATGCCTGATCGATAGCCGCACGGCTACCGAGGTCGAGGAAGTCCTTGGGGGTGCAAACCCACTTCCCGCGTCCCTTCGAGCGAAGGCGCTTCATGATTCTATCAGAAATACCAGTCATCTGAGCGGTCCTCGTAGGCTTTTCTTGTCAGAAATATAGAGGATTTTTCTGACGAAATCAATTCCTCCCCGAACGCCTCCCTTTCGCCTCCCTAAGCCCTCCCACGCCCTCCGCCATGTTGAACCCGCAAGAGTTCGCAGAAATCCCAAGGAGGTTCACATGGCGACCAGGCACCTTTCCCAGATCGAGCTGGCGGCTCGCTGGAACATTTCGCACCGCACGCTGGAGCGCTGGCGGTGGACGGGAGAAGGCCCGAAGTTCATCAAGCTCGGCGGCCGGGTGATCTACCGCCTCGAGGATGTCGAGGCCTTCGAGGCCGAACAGATCCGCGGCGTGGATCACGAACCCCATCGTCCGATGTCGGCGTGAGGGGGCGGAACATGACGATCTCCAATCACATCACCCTGGCCGATATCCACCGCATGCCGGTGGGACAGATCGCGGCGCTGCCCGCCGATCAGCTCGCGCTGCTGAAAGGCGCGGCGGAGGAGCAGCTGGCGCAGGCGAAGTCGGTCGCGGACTGGCTCGACGGCGCGGTCTCGCTGAAATACGCGGACCGCGCCCAGGATACCCGCCAGGAGGCGGGCAAGGACACCGGCACGATACGGTTCGAGGATGGCGGCGTCACCGTGATCGCCGAACTGCCCAAGCGCATCGACTGGGATCAGGCGTTGCTGGCGCAGATCGCCGAGAACATCGCCTCGGCGGGCGAGGACCCGGCGGAGTTCATCGAGACCAAGCTGTCGGTGTCCGAGCGCAAATACGGTGCTTTGCCGGAAAGCTGGCGCGAGGGCTTCGAGCCCGCGCGCACGGTCCGCACCGGCAAGCCGAAGTTCCGCCTCGTGCTGAACGAGGAGGTGCGCTGATGGCCATTTCGCTCGCGTCACTGCGCACGACCTCCGTGCTGACCCCGCCGCGCATCCTGATCCACGGCGTGGCCGGGGTGGGCAAATCCACCTTTGCGGCTGATGCTGACCGGCCTGTCTTCCTCATGACCGAGGATGGTCTGGGCAAGCTGCAGGTCCCGCATTTCCCGCTCGCGACCAGTTATGCGGAGGTGGCCGAGGCGCTGGATGCGCTGCTGAGCGAGGACCATGATTTCGGCACGGTCGTCGTCGACAGCGTCGACTGGCTGGAGCCGCTGATCTGGGCCGAGGCCTGCAAGCGTAACGGCTGGGCCTCCATCGAGGCCCCGGGTTTTGGGAAGGGCTATGCCGAGGCGCTGACCATCTGGCGCGAATATCTCGACCGGCTCAACGCGCTGCGCGACCGCAAAGGCATGGTGGTCATCCAGATCGCCCATACCGACATCAAGCGTTTCGACAGCCCCGAGCACGAGCCCTACGACCGCTATGTGATCAAGCTGCAAACCCGCGCCTCGGCGCTGCTGCAGGAGCATTCGGACGTGGTGCTTTTCGCCAACTATCAGATCTCGGTCGCGAAATCCGATGTCGGCTTCAACAGACGGGTGACCCGGGCGCTCGGGTCCGGTGCGCGTGTCATGCACACCGAGGAGCGCCCCGCCTTCCTCGCCAAGAACCGTTACGGCCTGCCGGACACCCTGCCGCTGATGTGGTCGGAGTTCCTCGCGGCCATGCCCCAATCCCATTGAACTGAACAAGGACAAGACCATGGCACGTTTCGATACGTCCTTCGACGCCACCAGCGTCGAGCCCACCACCGCCTACGAGCTGTTGCCCGCAGGCAAATACCGTGCCCAGATCGTCGAGAGCGAGATGCGCGTCACGAAGAACGGCATGGGCCAGTTCCTCTGGCTGATGCTCGACATCCTCGAGGGCGAGCACAAGGGCCGGAAGATCTTCGACCAGCTGAACCTGGTGAACCCGAACCCGACCACGGTTGAGATCGCGCAGCGCACGCTCTCGGCGATCTGCCACGCCACGGGCCGGCTGCATGTCAGCGACAGCGAGGAGCTGCACCTGATCCCGATGACGATCCAGGTGAAGATCCGCCCGCCGAAGAACGGCTACGGCGAGAGCAACGCGATTGCCTATCTGCCGCCCGAGCGGGGTTCGGTCCCGGCCGGCCGTCTGGTGAAGCCCGCGCCCGATCCGGCCGGCTCCTCGGTGCCGCCGAAAATGGCCTCCGCGCCCTGGAACAAGAAGGGCTGAGCTTTCGCGCTGCCCTGCGCCCTGACTGACGGGGCAGCGCGCAACCCCATCTGAGGAAATTCCCATGACTGACATGACCAACGCGGCCCCTGTGGCCGCGACCAGCCCCGGCTTGCCTGATGACCAGCGGCGGCTGATCGATCTCGACGATGCCATTGCCAAGATCCGCACGCAGATCGCGACGGCCGATCTGGCCCGCCAGCGCGGCCAGAAGCCTATCGATCCAGACTGGTTCCACCGGGCCCGAACGGCCCTGCGCCACCTGTGCCGCGAGCGCGCGGAACTCTTAGCCCAAGGCACCGGCCGCCGTCGCCGCGAAAAGCTCAAGGACGCGCTGATCGGCATCCTGCGCGAACACCATGATCCCGAGACCTGGAATCGCATTCTGGCCGAGGCCCAGGCCCGCAGCGAACGGGAGGGTCTGTGATGGCAGAGCTTCCCGAAGCGCCCACGCCGACGCTGACGGCGATCTATGCCGATTACGAGGCCCGCCAGGGCGATGGTTTCCGCGATCACCTCGGGGCGTCGATCATCGGCAAATCCTGCGCCCGGGCGCTCTGGTACGATTTCCGCTGGGTCACGCCCGCGCGCCATTCCGGCCGCCTGCTGCGTCTGTTCGAGACGGGTCAGCTGGAAGAGGACCGGCTCGTGCGCAACCTGCGTGCCACCGGGGCGACCGTGCTCGAAGTCGATCCCGAGACCGGCCGCCAGTTCCGCGTCGAAGCCCATGGCGGGCATTTCGGTGGATCGCTCGACGGCGTGGCCCTTGGACTCCTCGAAGCGCCGAAGACGTGGCATGTGCTGGAATTCAAGACCCACTCGGTCAAGAGCTTCAACGAGTTGACCGCCAAGGGCGTGGTTCTGGCCAAGCCTCAGCATGCCGCGCAGATGCAGATCTACATGCACCTGACGGGCATCACGCGCGCCCTCTACGTCGCCGTCTGCAAGGACACCGACGCGCTGCATGTCGAGCGCATCGAGGCGGACCGCGCCATGGCCGAGCGCCTGCTGGAAAAGGCCGGGCGCATCATCTTCGCCCAGCACCCGCCCGCGCGGATAAGCGAGGATCCGGCCTGGTTCGAGTGCCGGTTCTGCGATCACCATGCTGCCTGCCACGAAGACGGTGGCGCGGCGGTGACCTGCCGGTCCTGCCTGCATGCGACGCCGGTCGACGGTGGTTGGCACTGCGCGCGGCGCGACCGGATGCTGGCCCCGGCAGAGCAACGCGCCGCCTGCGACCGCCATCTTTTCATCCCCGATCTCATCCCGGGCGAGGTCATCGATGCGGGCGACGATGTCGTCACCTACCGCATGGCCAATGGCTCGACCTGGACCAACGACGCTCGTTCTCCGGAGGCTGCGCCATGCTGACCCTGCGCCCCTATCAACAGGCCGCGATCACCGCGATCTACGGCTATTTCCAGACCCACACCGGCAATCCGCTGGTGGTCATTCCGACCGCGGGCGGCAAATCGCTCGTCATGGCGTCCTTCATCGAAGGCGTGCTGAAGGCCTGGCCCGATCAGCGCATCCTGATCGTGACTCATGTCCGCGAATTGATCGCCCAGAACCATGCCGAGATGATCGGCCTCTGGCCCGATGCCCCGGCGGGCATCTATTCGGCGGGCCTCGGCAAGCGCGAGGCGCAGGCGCGGATCCTTTTTGCGGGCATCCAGTCGATCCACCGCCGCGCGGCCGAGATCGGCCATACCGATCTGGTGCTGATCGACGAGGCGCATCTGATCCCCGGCAAGTCGAGCACGATGTATCGGCGTTTCCTCGACGCGCTGAAGGCGATCAACCCGGCGCTCAAGGTGATCGGGCTGACCGCCACGCCGTTCCGGCTCGACTGCGGTATGCTGCACGAGGGGCAAAACGCGCTCTTCACCGACATCGCCTATGAGGCCCCGGTCCGCGAGCTGATCGACGCGGGGTATCTGAGCCCTCTGGTCTCGAAGCAGCCCGCCACCCGGCTCGACGTCTCGAAGGTGGGCACCCGCGCGGGCGACTTCATCGCGCGCGATCTGGCGGCGGCGGTCGACCAGGACGCCATCACCCGCACGGCCGTCACCGAAATCATCGAGCATGGCCGCGACCGCAAATCCTGGCTTGCCTTCTGCTCGGGTGTCGATCACGCGCGCCATGTGGCGGAGGAATTCGGCCGCCAGGGCATCATCTGCCGCACGATCTTCGGCGACACGTCGAAGGACGAGCGCGATGCGATACTTGCCGCCTTCAAGCGCGGCGAAATCCGCGCGCTCGCCTCGATGGGCGTGCTGACCACCGGCTTCAACGCGCCGGGCGTCGACCTGATCGCGCTGCTGCGTCCCACGCAATCTGCCGGGCTCTATGTGCAGATGGTCGGGCGCGGCACCCGCCTCGCACCGGGCAAGGAGAACTGCCTGGTGCTGGACTTCGCGGGCAATGTCCGTCGCCATGGGCCGATCGACCTGGTGCGGCCCAAGCGCCCCGGTGATGGCGGCGGGGGCGAGGCGCCGACCAAGGTCTGCCCGGACTGCGACAGCATCATCGCGCTCTCGGCGACCGAATGCCCGGATTGCGGCTATGTCTTCCCGGCACGCGAGGTGAAGATCGCCCCGACGGCCGCCACGCTGCCGGTGCTTTCGCCGAAGCAACAATGGCTTCCGGTCACAGGCGTGTCCTACAGCCGTCACGACAAGGCGGGCGGGCGTCCGTCGCTAAAGGTGACCTATAGCAGCGGCCTTGCCACCTACAGCGAATGGGTCTGCCTCGAGCATCAGGGCTATGCCCGCCAGAAGGCGGCCGAGTGGTGGCGCAAGCGCGCGCCCGGCTGCGCCGTGCCGCTGAGCGTGGCCGAGGCCCTCGCGCAGACGAGCCGCCTTGCGCGCCCCAGCGCCATCTCGGTCCGCCCCTCGGGCCGTTATCTTGAAATCTCCGGCTACAGGTTCGCCCCATGCGCCCATCCGACCCCGGCCTCTGCGCCGTCTGCCACCGGGAACCTCGCGGCTTTGGCTGGTTCGAACCGGGCTTCCGGCGCACCGACTCGCGGCGCGACGCCAGCCGCAAGCGGCTCTGCAGCCGTGCCTGTCAGGACCTCTGCCATGGGAGGAAGGGCATGATCGATCCGACCCCGAATGAGACCGAGGCCATGGCCACGGGCGGCCAAATGGGCGGCGAATATCTGGAAGCCATCGGCAAGTCCGACCTCGCGACCCTGTCCGAGGAGGAATGGGCCCGGTTTCTCGATGCGGTCGTGACCGGCTATTGCGACCATCTGCGCGCGCTGACGGCGAAGGATCGCAGCAGGCTCGACGCGATGGCGCCGGAGGTGCCGTTCTGATGGCCGACACGTCCTGGATGGCGCGCTTCGGCGCGCGGCTCGTCACCAATGGCTATGCCATCCTGCCGATCGGCCCGGGCACCAAGAAGCCCGGCCGGTTCCAGCGCGGCGGCTGGGCCGATTACCCGGAATGGAACCGCCATGCCGAACGCCCGACCACGGAAGTCGAGGTCGCGACCTGGGCTGCCTGGCCCGATTGCGGCATCGGCATCGTCGGCGGTGCGGTGGCGGCGGTCGATATCGACATCGCGACGGACGCAGAACTGGCGCTGCAGATCGAGGCGCTGGCCCGGGCGCGCCTTGGCGACACGCCCGCGCTGCGCATCGGCCGCGCCCCGAAGCGCATGCTGGTCTATCGCTCGGCCGCACCGTTTCGGGGCATCAAACGCCATCCGCTCGAGGTGCTCTGCCTCGGGCAGCAGTTCTTGGCCTATGCCGATCACCCTGACACCGGCGCGCCCTATGTCTGGCCCGACGAGGGGCTGGCCGATCTCGATATCAGCGATCTTCCGGAAATCACCGAGGAAGCGGCGGCGGCCTTTCTAGAGGAGGCATATGCGATCCTGCCCGAGGCCCTGCGCCAGCGTGGGCTGCGCTCGGCAGCACCGGCCACCGTGCTGCGCCACCACGGGCAGATCGGCACCTTGCCCGCCATCCGGTCAGCGCTCGACTGGCTGCCGAATGACGAGCTCGATTACGACAGCTGGATGCGCATCGGCATGGCGTTGAAAGGCGCGCTTGGCGATGAGGGCGGCGAGGTCTTTGCCACCTGGTCGGCGCAGGCGGCCAAGGATGTGCCTGCGACCACCGCCCGCGCCTGGGCGAGCTTCAAGCCCGACAGGATCGGCGCGGGCACGATCTATCACCTCGCCATGGAGCGCGGCTGGCAGCCCGACGCCGCGTTGCGCCTCGATGGCAGCCTCGATCCGGACGGCCCGCATCCGGCCGCCGATCTGCTGGCCCGGCTGGAGGGGAGCGCGCCGACCATCGCCGATCCGGAAAAACCGATCTTTAGCCTGACCATTCCCGACGGTCTTGTCGGCGATCTGACCGGCTACATGCTGGCCACCGCGCGCCGCCCGCAACCGCTTCTGTCGCTCGGGGCCAGCCTCTGCGCCATCGGGGCGTTGATCGGGCGGCGGTACCGCACGACCAGCAACCTGCGCTCGAACCTCTATGTCGTGGGGATCGCGGACAGCGGTTCGGGCAAGAACCACGCCCGCGAAATCATCAACGAGGTCTTCTTCGAGGCGGGTCTCGCCCACCATCTCGGCGGCAACAAGATCGCGTCCGGCGCCGGGCTCTTGACCGCGCTCCATCGCCAGCCCGCGATCCTGTTCCAGATCGACGAATTCGGGATGTTCCTGTCGGCCGCCGCCGACCGCAAGCGCAGCCCGCGCCATATCACCGAGATCCTCGACAACATGACCGAACTCTTCACGGCCGCAGGCGGGATCTTCCTCGGGGCCGAATATGCGAACCGCGACGGCACCAATGAGCGGCGCGACATCAACCAGCCCTGCCTTTGCGTCTATGGCACCACGACGCCGCTGCATTTCTGGGGCGCGCTGCAGGGCGCGAATGTGGTCGACGGCTCGCTTGCCCGTTTCCTGATCCTGCCGAGCGACGAGGACTATCCCGACGAAAACCTCGCCGTCGGCATTCGGCAAGCGCCGCCCACGCTGATCCAGGCGCTCCAGCTGGTCGCAAACGGCGGCGGGGCCGTGAAGGGCAACCTGACCGGCAAGACCGCCGATCAGAACACAGCCGTGAACCCGATGACCGTGCCGATGTCGGATGCGGCGCGCGCCCGGTTTGCCGAGCTCAGCGACGCCCTGACCGAGGAGCTGCGGGCAGCGGCCGGGACGGCCTTTACCGCCATTCTCGCCCGGATCGGAGAGAACGCGCTGAAGCTGGCGCTGATCGTCGCTGTCGGGCGCGATCCTGTGCGCCCCGAGATCGACCTTACCGCGGCGGACTGGGCCATCGGCTTTGTGCGCCACTACGCGCGGCGCACCATGGAAGCGGTCGAGCGCCATGTGGCGGATACCGAGACCGAGGCGCATCTGAAGCGCCTGAAGGAAATCGTCCGCGCGGCCGGGCCCAAGGGGATCACCAAATCCGAGATTACCCGGGCCTCCCAATGGCTGAAATCGCGCGACCGCGACGAAATCCTGCTGACGCTGATCGAGAGCGGCGACATCACGACGGGCATGCGCGGCTCCTCGACCAAGCAGGCCATGGTCTACCGGATGGCGCAGTGGGGCGGGTGACCGGAGATCCTTCAATCCGCCTGAAGCGGCCCTTGAAGCCGAAACTCCG
Source organism: Rhodobacter capsulatus (assembly GCF_052363175.1). Taxonomy (GTDB): domain Bacteria; phylum Pseudomonadota; class Alphaproteobacteria; order Rhodobacterales; family Rhodobacteraceae; genus Rhodobacter; species Rhodobacter capsulatus_D. Next base: position 3,222,764 of record NZ_CP198946.1, on the reverse strand, counting down.
ACAAGCAGCAGAAATGAAAGGGAAAAACGGAATCCTTCAAATCCTTCAATCTTTCAAGAGGACCTCTTTCCCCTATACGCGTGCACGCGCGTTCTCAAAGAGAGAGACAGGTACCTATTGAAATATTGAATAATTGAAGGATTATATATTACATATACAGGACAACCACTTAGGGGAGGAGATCTTTCAAGACGCCCCTCTGAAGGTTCTGAAGGATTTGCCGGGCGGCCCAGCTGCCCAGCCCATGAACTGACCAGACCACCCTTCGGGGCCTGGCGAGACCGCAGCCTTCACCGGCCAGCCCGCTCGCCTCGCTCACAAACGCGAAGAGGAGGTCTCTCATGACCCAATCCAACGAACACCCGCGCGTGACGCAGACTTACGCGGCCCCACAGGGGCCACGGTTCTGCGCCACCCTCGCGCTCGATCTCGGTACCACCACCGGCTGGGCGCTGCGCAGCCACGAGGGGCTGATCATCAGCGGCACCGCCAGCTTCCGGCCCGGCCGCTATGACGGCGGCGGCATGCGCTATCTGCGCTTCACCAACTGGCTGACCGAGCTGGACCGCCTGTCGGGGCCGATCGCGGCCATCTGGTTCGAGGAGGTCCGCCGCCACGCCGGAACGGATGCAGCCCATGTCTATGGCGGGCTGATGGCCTCTCTCACCAGCTGGGGCGAGTTGCGGGGCATTCCTTACGAGGGCGTGCCGGTGGGCACCATCAAGCGCCACGCCACCGGCAAGGGCAACGCGCCCAAGCAGGCCATGATCGATGCGGCCCGCGCGAAGGGCTTCAGCCCCGAAGACGACAACGAGGCCGATGCCATCGCCATCCTGCTCTGGGCGCTCGACGCCCGGGGAGGTGCGGCATGAGGTTCCATCCCAAGGGCTATGGCGGCCACCGCCGGTCACCCGATGAGGTGAAGCGTGACGGCTGGCGCGAACAGGGCGTGCTGGCGGTCAGCGTGGATGACCAGCGCCTGACCTGGCCCGAGCGTGAACTCGTCGAGCAGCTGGGCACGCGGCTCTATGGCCCGCGCCCGGCGGAGGATCTGCGCCATGGCTGAGCGCATCTGGACCGCCGAGGACGTCGCCGATCATTTCGAGGAGGCATTCCGCACCCTGCGCAAACTGCCGCCGGTGAAGGTGCAGGGCTATTTCAACGCCTGGCCGCAGGTCATCCGCAGCGAGCGCGAGATCCTCGCCATGGAACCCGAACCGATGCGGGTCTGGCCCTCGGCCGCCGCGATCTCGCGGCTCGAGCAGACCTTCGACTGGGTGCTCTGGCTTGGCGAGAGTGAACGCCGCCTGATCTGGTGGCGCGCTGCCCGCCGGCCGTGGAAGCAGATCACCCATGAGCTGGGCGTCGACCGCAGCACCGCATGGCGCCAGCACAAGCTCGCGCTCACCAAAATCGCTGCGCGGCTGAATGCTGCGCGAGCATGAAGTGTTGCAACACTTTGGTCTTCGACAGCTGCAACAGATCCGTGCTATCTGAAGGATATGATGGGGAGAGTGCGTCGGAAGACGGCTCTCCCCGTTTCCGTTCGCGCGGACCCGCGACTGCAGGGCCACAGCGGAGCGCATTTCCCTGAAATCGGCGGGTCCTTCCCGGCGTCCATCCTATACGGGCGGGCGAAGCGCGAGGGTTTCCCAGTGATACCCCGAAAAACACCCGTTTCGTTTCGCTTGGGGCCACGCGGCAATGAGCGAAGGGCCTGACCGCCGGAAACCCCATTCCTGAACCGAAACGGCCCTGCGGGGTCATTTCGGCTCACGCCCCCATTTCGCCGCCCGGCACCCCAAGGACATTCCCATGGACGTCGTCGACCTGCCGCTCGAGCAGATCATTCCCTATGCGCGTAATCCCCGGCGCAACGAGCAAGCCATCGCCGCGGTCGCGGCCTCGATCCAGGAGTTCGGCTGGCGTCAGCCTATCGTCGTGGACGAGGCGATGGTCGTGCTGGCCGGGCACACAAGGCTGGCGGCTGCGCGCAAGCTCGGCTTCAAGACCGCGCCGGTGCATGTCGCCAAGGGGCTGACTACGTCGCAGGCGCGCGCCTTCCGGATCATGGACAACCGTTCCGGCGAGAATGCCGAATGGGACAAGGACCTCTTGAACCTTGAACTGGCGGACCTGCTGGAGGCGGATTACGACCTCGGCCTGACCGGCTTCACCGAGGACGAGGTGAACGCGCTGATGTCGAGCTTCGATGCGGGCACCGGTCCGCAGGAAGGCGAAGACGAAATCCCGGAAACCCCGGAGGAGCCCGTCAGCCGCCCCGGCGACCTCTGGCTCCTCGGAAATCACAGGCTCCTCTGCGGCGACAGCACGGTCGCCACCGATGTCGAGCGGCTGCTCGGCCCGGTGAAGCCTCTCCTGATGGTCACCGATCCGCCCTATGGCGTGGAATACGACCCGGGCTGGCGTAACCAGGCGGGGGCGGCCAAGACCAAGCGCACTGGCAAGGTGCTGAACGACGACCGCGCCGATTGGCGCGAGGCCTGGGCATTGTTCCCGGGCGATGTCGCCTATGTCTGGCACGGCGCGCTGCACGCGGCGACCGTGGCGGAAAGCCTCGAGGTCGCGGGCTTCACCATCCGGTCCCAGATCATCTGGGCCAAGGAGCGGCTCGTTCTGAGCAGGGGCGATTATCACTGGCAGCACGAGCCCGCCTGGTATGCCGTGCGCAAATCCGGCAAGGGCCATTGGGCGGGCGACCGCAAGCAGACGACGCTCTGGCATATCTCGGGCAAGGATCAGGACGAAAAAACCGTCCACGGTACCCAGAAGCCCGTGGAATGCATGCGTCGGCCGATCCTCAACAATTCGAGCCCGGGTCAGGCGATCTACGAGCCCTTCATGGGATCGGGCACCACGCTGATCGCGGCCGAGACCACGGGCCGCGTCTGCCTCGGCATCGAGCTGAACCCGGCCTATGTCGATGTGGCCGTCCAGCGCTGGCAGAAATTCACCGGGAAGCAGGCCGTCCTCGACGGGGATGGAACGCCCTACGACGACCTCAAGACCAAAGACCGCTGAGGGATGGATGACCTGGCTTTACCTTCCGCAGGCCTGCCTGACGGAACAGGCGACGCATGCCTCTTCGGCCTCTCGCTCTGCTCCGGCGCCGGTGGCATCGACCTCGGGCTCACCATCGCCTTGCCCGGATATCGAACTGTGGGCCATGTCGAACGGGAAACCTACGCCGCAGCCACTCTCGTGGCGCGGATGGAAGACGCGGCCCTGGATCACGCGCCTGTCTGGGACGACGTTGCCACCTTCGACGGCCGCCCGTGGCGCGGCGCGGTGGACATCGTCACTGCGGGCTATCCGTGCCAGCCGTTCTCCGTCGCGGGCAAGCGCCGGGGCACGGACGACCCGCGCCACCTCTGGCCGCATGTCGCCCGCATCATCAGCGAGGTCGAGCCACCCTTTGTCTTCCTTGAGAACGTCGCCCATCATCTCCGCCTCGGCTTCCCCGAAGTCGCCAGCGGACTGGTCCGCATGGGCTACCGCCTTGCGGCAGGCCTCTTCACGGCGGCGGAAGTTGGCGCGCCCCACAAGCGTGAGCGGCTGTTCATCCTCGCCATCCGCGAGGGCGACGAGCTGGCCGACCCCGCGCGCCTGCTCTGGCACCCGCTCGAGTGGCGGGAACCGGACAGAGCTGCTGCGGCTCTGGCCGACGCCCCGGGCCAGTGCCAACGAGAACCGGCAGACGAAGCCGACGCCGTCACAGGCAGCAGGCCAGCACGGGATGAACCTCGCGACGACGGCCGCGCTTTGGCCGACGCCGCAGACCGACAGCTTTCGGAGCCGGGGCGGCGACAGGCGCGACGAGAAAGGTCTCGACCGGTTGGCGCGGGACTGGCCGACCCCGATGGCGAACGACGGATGCAAGCCGAGCGCGGGCAACCGGCGGACTGCGGACCTGACCCACGCGGCCGGGATGTGGATGACGCCGACGGCGCGGGATCACAAGGATGGCGCGACGACGCTGGCGAACACGCCGGTGAACGGCCTGCTTGGCCGCCAGGTCCTGGTGACGCCGATGGCTGGGAGCGATACCTCCGAGCCGCGCCGGACCTTGAACCCGCTGTTCGTCGAGGCGCTGATGGGCTGGCCCACCGGGTGGACCGGCTTCGCCTCTGTGGCAACGGCGTGGTCCCGCTGGTTGCGGCGCATGCGCTCAGAACTTTGGCAGCTGAACTGCTGGCAGATGGATGAGGTGGAGGCATGAAGCAGTCCCGCCTCATGTCGCTGATCGAGTCCGTTGCCAACGTGATCGTCGGCTACGGCGTTGAGGTCGTCACGCAGATCCTGATCTTTCCGATCTTCGGCCTGCACACGACGCTGGCGCAGAACCTGAAGATGGGCGCGGTCTTCACCATTGTGTCGATAGCGCGTTCCTTCGCCTTGCGGCGGGTGTTTGAGGCGAACCGGATGCGGGGCGCCAAATGATCGACCGCCGCCCCGGAGGGACGGCGGTCATCGACTTTTCGGAGTCCGGTGCGTCAGGCGGCGGGTAGTTTGTAAACGCGCCCCCGATCCTCGACCTTCTCTGAGGTCACCTCGAGCCCAAGCTTCTTCTTCAGCGCCCCGGCCATCGCGCCGCGCACCGTATGCGACTGCCAGCCCGTCGCCGCCATGATCTCCTCGATGGTCGCGCCGTCCGACGCGCGCAGCATGGCGATCAGTGTGGCCTGCTTGGTGCCCTCGCGCGGCGTACGCGCTTTTGGCGCGGGTTCGGGGGCGGCGGAGGTGTCCGGTTCGATGCCGATGGCGGCGAGGCCCGCGTCGGTGGCCACCAGTGTGACGCCGTGGCTGTCGCCGGTCTCGCGCCACATGGGTTCTCCCTTGCGCAGGTCCGCGTCGACCTCCTGCAGGAAGCCCTTGGCGAGCATCGCGCCGACCACCTTGGCGGCGGCGCCACCCCGCAGGCTCTCGGGCAGCGGCAGGGCGATATGCTCGGGCCGCTGGGCGGCGGCGCTGAGGATGATGGCTTGGGTGTCGGAAAGCTGGGTCATGGGGTCGTCTCCGTATTTGGGTCGCGGCCGTCGCGATCCCTTCTACGACCCCAAGCCGCGCCAGCGCGCGGCAAGGGTCCGGAAATGCCGGAGGTCAGCCTGCGAATTCGCCTTCGCCGAACGCGCTGTCGGTGATGCGCTTCAGCAGGTTGGAATAGTGTTCGAGGGTGCCGACATGGCCCCAATTGATCTCATCGGGGTGGGCGTTGAAGTGGTCGTCGCTCAGGCTTTGCAGGCGGGCGAGCATCGCGTCGATGTCGGCCTTCTTTTCCATGAAGGCCGCCAGTGCGTTCGACCGGTTTCTTGAACCGGTGGCGGAACCGGTCTCACCTTGGTTCCTGCGGGCCTTTTCGGCGCAGAGTTGGTGGCGTTCGGTCATCATCCTGCCCCCTCAGTTCTTCTGCTCGATCATCGCAAGGATCGCGCAGGCCATGCCGCCCAGAAACTCGCCGCGCCGGAAGACGATCTCGTCGATCTCGGTCGCGCGGGTGATGGCAGGATCGACCTGAAGGTCGGCGGCCATGTGCGGAAGGAGGCGGGCGGCTTCGAGGTTGTAGCGTTCGGCGAGGGTCATGGCAGGCTCCGTGGGGTGCATCGTTGTTGTAGGATCAGCTTCGCTCTGCCGGGGCACATCATCCAGTATAATCGCAGCAATTACATGGCTTTAATCGCAGATCGCGGATCATCTCATGTCGTCAGCCACGCAACCCATCGGCGTGATCGCGCGGCTCCTCGATCTCTCGGAGCGCCGGGTCCAGCAGCTGAGCCGGGAGGGCGTGATCCCGAAGGCCGAGCGCGGCCAGTACGACCTGATCGGCTCGGTGCGCGGCTATGTCCGCTACCTGCGCGATCAAGCCACGAAGGCGCAGGCCGGTGCGCCGGATTACGCGGCCGAGCGGGCGCGCTTCATTCGGGCGCGGGCTGATCTCGCCGAGATGGAGGCCGAGGAAAAGCGCGGCGCGCTGATCGCGGCCGAGCAGATCGAGGCCGCCTGGATCGCCGTCCTGGCGCTTCTGCGCACCCGCTTGCTCGCGCTGCCGGACCGGTTGGCGCCGCAGGTTTTTGAACAATCAACCGTCGGAGACACCCGGAACCTGATCCGAATGACCATCCGCGAGGTGCTCGATGATCTCGCGCAGCCAGATGTCCAACTCGAAGCCAGCGCTGACATTGACGGGCTCGCCGATCCTGAAGCGGACGGTGGAGACGGCGCTGAAGGTGCTGCGCCCGCCGCCGGAACTGACGATCAGCGATTGGGCGGATCAGAACCGACGGCTGAGCTCTGAGGCCAGCGCCGAACCCGGGCAATGGCGCACGAGCCGGGCCGAATATCAGCGCGGGATCATGGAGGCGATCTCGGACGCCTCGACCGAGACGGTGGTCATCATGTCCTCCGCCCAGGTCGGCAAGACCGAGGTGTTGAACAACGCCTGCGGCTATCACATCGATCAGGATCCCGCGCCGATCATGGTGGTGATGCCGACCGAGCGCGACGCGGAAACCTGGTCGAAGGACCGCTTCTCGCCGATGGCCCGCGACACGCCCTGTCTTCAGGGCAAGATCGCCGATCCGCGCTCGCGCGACGGCAACAACAAGATCCTGCACAAGCGGTTTCCGGGCGGGCATCTGACCATCGTGGGCGCGAACGCGCCCTCGGGTCTGGCCAGCCGACCGATCCGTCTTCTGCTGTGCGACGAGGTGGACCGCTACCCGTTCAGCGCAGGTGCCGAGGGCGATCCTGTCAACCTTGCCAGGAAACGCACGGTGACCTTCTGGAACCGCAAGATCGTGCTGGTGTCGACGCCCACGAACAAGGGCACCAGCCGGATCGAGGCAGCTTTCGAGGAAAGCGACCAGCGCCGGTTCTGGGTGCCATGCCCTGACTGCGGGGCGGAACAGGTGCTGACCTGGACACAGGTGCGCTGGAGCAAGGGGCCCGAGGGCGACCACCGGCCCGAAACGGCGCGCTACCACTGCGCGGAATGCGATGCGGCTTGGCGGGACGAGACCCGCTGGGCGGCCGTTTCAAAAGGACATTGGGTGGCGGAACAGCCCTTCGCGGGCGTGGCGGGCTTCCACCTGAACGAGATCTACTCGCCATGGGTCAGACTGGAGGCGATGGTGCGAGCCTTTCTCTCGGCTCGTTCCGGCGGGGACGAGACGATGAAGACCTTCGTCAACACGTCGCTGGGCGAGACATGGGTCGAGACCGGGGAAGCGCCAGACTGGCAGCGGCTCTACGACCGGCGCGAGGCTTGGAAACCGGGCATGGTGCCCGCGGGCGGGCTGTTCCTGACGGCCGGGGCCGACGTGCAGAAGGACCGGGTCGAGGTCGACGTCTGGGCCTGGGGCCGCGGGCTGGAAAGCTGGCTCGTCGATCACGTCGTGATCGAGGGCGGGCCGGACCGGCATGACGCCTGGTCGGAGCTGACCGCGCTGCTGGATCGGTCCTGGCCTCACGAACGCGGCGCGCATCTCAGGGTCGCGCGGCTCGCCATCGACACCGGCTACGAGGCCCCGGCGGTCTATTCCTGGTCGCGGGCGCAGGGCTTCGCGCAGGTGTCGCCGGTCAAAGGCGTCGAGGGGTTCAACCGCTCGAGCCCGGTGTCGGGGCCGACCTTTGTCGATGCGACCGAGGGCGGGAAACGCCTGCGGCGCGGGGCCCGGCTCTGGACCGTGGCAGTCTCGACCTTCAAGGCCGAGACGTACCGCTTTCTGCGGCTGGCGCGCCCGACCGATGAGGAGATGGCCGAGGGCGCGGTCTTTCCGCCTGGAACGATCCACCTGCCGACATGGGTCGAAAGCGAGTGGCTGAAGCAGGTCGTGGCCGAGCAACTGGTGACCGTCCGCACCAAGCGCGGCTTCGCGAAACTGGAGTGGCAGAAGCTGCGCGAACGCAACGAGGCGTTGGATTGCCGGGTCTATGCCCGGGCCGCCGCCTGGATCGCGGGCGCGGACCGCTGGACTGACGAGAAATGGCGCAACCTCGAGGATCAGCTCGGGTCCGCCCCCACCGACACCGATCCCGCCGGGCAGATCAACCGGCCGGGACAGGCCCCGCAGGGCAAGCGCCGTTCCGACTGGCTCGGGCGGCGCGGAGGATGGTTCTGATGACGGACTGGACGGAAACCGAGCTCTCGGCGCTGCGCCGGGCCTATGCCAGTGGCACGACCCGGGTCAGCTATGACGGCAAATCGGTGGATTACGGCTCGGCCGAGGACCTGCTCGCGCGCATCCGCACCATCGAGCGCGCCATCGCGGGCACCACACGGCCGCTGCCCATAGCCGGGCTGACGGGCTTTTCGCGCGGGGATCGCTGATGTCGGCCAACTGGTTCGATAGGGCTATTGCCTCCGTCGCCCCACGTGCTGCAGCCCGCCGTTTCCTGGCCCGTCATGCCTTCGAGACCCTGACACGGGGCTATGACGGGGCCGCGAAAGGCCGGCGGACGGAGGGCTGGCGGGCGCCGGGATCCTCTGCCGATACCGAGATCGAGCTGGCCGGTGCGCTGCTGCGCGACCGGATGCGGGATCTGGTGCGCAACAACCCGCATGCGGCTAAAGCCGTCGCGGTGCTGGTCAACAATATCATCGGCGCAGGGATCATGCCGCGCGCCGCGAGCGGTGACGACAAGCTCGACCGGAAGGTCGATGCGCTCTTCGAGCGCTGGACGGCGGAGTGCGATGCCGACGGCCAGCTCGACTTCTACGGCCTGCAGACGCTGATCTGCCGCGAGATGGTCGAGGCGGGCGAAGTCCTGATCCGTCGAAGGTTGCGGCGGGCAAGCGACGGTCTTCCAGTACCGCTGCAGCTGCAGGTGCTGGAGGCCGACTTCCTCGACGCCACGAAATCCGGCGCCATCGGCGCGGGACGGCTGGTCCAAGGGATCGAGTTCGACCCAGTCGGCAAACGCCGGGCCTACTGGCTCCATGCCGAGCACCCGGGCGACGCCTACGGGGCCTTGCAGAACGGGTTGCAGAGCCGCCCGGTGCCTGCGAGTGAGATTGCCCACATCTACGAGAAGCAGCGCACGCAGGCGCGCGGCGTTCCCTGGGGCGCGCCGGTGATCCGCAGCTTGCGCGATCTCGACGACTACGAGGTTGCCGAACTGGTCCGCAAGAAGACCGAGGCCTGCGTCACCGCCATCGTCTTCGGCGATGACGAGGCGCAGCAGGGCATCGCGCCCTCGGTGGTCGATGCCGATGGCAACCGCGTGGAGCAGTTCGAGCCGGGGTTGATCGCCTATGCACGCGGCGGCAAGGACATCCGCTTCAACCAACCCGCCGCAACCGGCGGCTATGGCGAATACAAGCGGGCGAGCCTGCACACGATCTCGGCCGGGTTCCGGGTGCCTTACGAGCTGCTGACCGGGGACCTGTCCCAGGTGAATTACTCCTCGATCCGGGCGGGGCTCGTGGAGTTCCGCCGGATGATCGACGCCGTCCAGTGGCAGCTCTTCATTCCGATGCTCTGCGCGCCCGTCTGGCGCTGGTTCACGGAAGCCGCTTGGGCGGCGGGCCAAATCCCGACACCCGATGTCCCGGTCGAATGGCAGCCGCCGAAGTTCGAGGCCGTCGATCCGCAGAAGGACGCGATGGCGGACCTGCTGGCCATCCGGTCGGGCACCATGACGCTGGCGCAGGCCATCGCCCGGCAGGGGCGCAACCCCGACGCCGTGCTGGCGGAAATCGCCGCGACCAACGCGAAGCTCGACGACCTCGGCCTCGTGCTCGACAGCGACCCGCGCCGCGTCACCAAGACCGGCAGCGCGCAGGCGGGCGACCTGACAGCCCCCGCCGATACGGAAATCACACCAGCGCAGACTGACCAACAGGACTGACCCCATGGATACAATGATCGAACTGCCGGCCCTGCGCCGGTCGGCGGAGCTTGCGCCGAACAGCGTCGACAATGGCGCGCGCACCGTCGAGGTGATCTGGTCGGCGGGCGCCCGCGTTCGCCGCGCCACCTTTTTCGGCGAGCCCTATGACGAGGAACTGAGCCTCGACCCCGCCCACGTCCGCCTCGACCGGCTGAACGCGGGCGCGCCGTTCCTGAAGGTCCATGAGATCGACACGCTCGACGCGGTGATCGGCTCGGTCGTGCCCGGCTCGGTGCGGATCGAGAATGGTCGCGGCATCGCGCAGGTCCGGATCAGCGAGCGCGCCGATGTCGAGCCGATCTGGCGCGACATCCAGGCCGGGCACATCAGGGCCGTCTCGATCGGCTACCAGGTCCACCGCTTCGACGTCTCGAAACTCGATGGCGGGCGCGAGCTTTGGCGCGCGATCGATTGGACCCCGTTCGAGATCTCGGCTGTGCCGGTCGGCGCCGATCCCGCCGCGGGCTTCCGCGCCAAGGGCGAACATCACGATTGCGTCCTCCATCGCCGGGACGCCGAAACCAGCGAAGGAGCATCCCCGATGACCGACAAGACGACCCCGGCCGCCCCGGCCGACGACACAACCGATACGGCAGCGACCGAGGAGATCACCATGCCCGACGACAAGACCGGCGCGGCTGAGGCGCAGACGCGCGCGGCTGAGACGCGCAGCCAGCCCAATGCCCTGAAGCCCGAGGCCCCCGACACCGAGGCCATCGCGACCCGCGCCCGCGAGGCCGAGCGCGACCGCGTCTCGACCATCTACGATCTGGCGGGCCGCCTGAACCTCGAGCGCAGCTTTGCCGAGGATCTGGTCAAGCGCGAGATCAGTGTGGATGAATCCCGCCGCCTGATCCTTGACCAGGTCGCCGCGAAATCCGACGAGACCCGGACCTTCCCGCATGTCTCGGTCCCCCTTGGCGGCCGGGACGAGCGCATCACCCGCCGCGATGCCGTGGCGAACGCGCTCCTTCACCGCTACAGCCCGACGCTGTTCCCGCTGGAGGACGCCGCGCGCCAGTATCGCGGCATGACCCTGCTGGAACTGGCCCGTGAAAGCCTTGGCAATTCCGGGGTGAACACGCGCGGCCTGTCGCGTGATGAGGTGGCGACGCGCGCACTGCACACGACCTCGGACTTCCCCGAGATCCTCTCGGCCGTCACCAACAAGACCCTGCGGCAGGCTTATGACGCCTATCCCCGCACCTTCGCGCTCTTCTGCCGCCAGGTGCTGGCCACCGATTTCAAGTCGATGCACCGCGTCCAGCTCGGCGAGGCGCCGCAGCTTCTGGAAGTGGGCGAGAGCGGCGAGTTCAAGCGCGGCACGCTGGGCGAGAGCAAGGAAAGCTACAAGGTCAAGACCTATGGCCGGGTGGTCGCCATCACCCGGCAGGTGCTGATCAACGACGATCTCGACGCCTTCACCCGGATCCCGGCGATGTACGGCAACTCCATCGCGCAGCTGGAGTCGGACGTGGTCTGGGGCATCATCACCGCCAACCCGGCCATGGCCGATGGCACGGCGCTTTTCCACGCCAACCACAAGAACCTCGCGGGCACCGGCGCAGCGCTGGCCGTCGATGCGGTAGGCGCGGCCCGGGCGGCGATGGCGCTGCAGACCGGGCTCGACAAGAAGACGGTGCTGAACATCCGCCCCGCCTTCCTGATCGTGCCCGCCGCGCTAGAACTGAAGGCCGAGCAGCTGGTCGCCCAGAACCTCGTCCCCGCCGCGACCTCTAGCGTAGTACCGCAATCGATCCGCACGCTCTCGCCGATCAGCGAGCCGCGCCTCGATGCCGCCAGCGCCACCGCCTGGTATCTGGCGGCCTCGCCGAACCAGATCGACACCATCGAATACGCTTATCTCGAAGGACAACAGGGCGCCTATATCGAGACCCGCAACGGCTTCGATGTGGATGGCGTCGAGATCAAGTGCCGCCTCGACTTCGGTGCCAAGGCCATCGACTGGCGCGGCCTCTACAAAAATCCGGGCGCGTAAGGCCCACATCCTGAACCCTGACACACGGGCGGTCCTAACGGGCCGCCCTTCGTCTTTCCACGAGGATCACCCCCATGAAAAACTCCGTCCAGCCCGGCAACACCATCACCCTGACCGCGCCCTATGCCGTCGCCTCCGGCGATGGCCTGCTCGTCGGCTCCATCTTCGGCATCGCCAGCGGCACCGCCGCCCTCGGCGAGAGCGTCGAGACCGCGCTCACCGGCGTCTTCGACATCACCAAGATTGGCTCGCAGGCCTGGACCGCAGGTGCCAGGATTTACTGGGACGACACTAACAAGCGCACCACTAATGTGGCGACCTCGAACACGCTGATCGGCGTCGCCATCGAGGCGGTGGCCAGCGGCGCGGGCGACACCATCGGCCGGGTGCGGCTCAACGGCAGCTTCTGATGACTGCCTTCGCCGCCGCCGTGGGTGCGCTCTTTGCCGATCCAAACATCGGCAGGGACGCTGTCTACACGCCCGAGGGCGGCGCGCCCGTCTTGGTGCGCGCCGTCACCCGGCGCGCGGACGTGGTTACGGATTTCGGCGATGCAAGGATCTGGTCCGAGACCACGCGCGTGGATCTGCAGGTGACCGAGGTGGCGAACCCGCGCCCCGACGACCGGATCGAGATCGAGGGCGACGCCTTCCTCATCCAGGGCGAGCCCGTCCGCGACCGCGAGCGGCTCGTCTGGATCGTCGATCTGAGGCCCGCGTGAGGCTTAAGCTCAACATCGATCCCGACATCGTCGCGATGATGCAAGCCGAGGTGACGGCGGGGGAGCGCGCGGTGACCGCCGCGATGCGCGAGGCTGGGACCGGGCTGAAGGCCGCGTGGCGCTTGCAGGTCACCGGCGCAGGGCTTGGCACACGCCTCGCCAACACGATCCGCAGCCAGACGTTTCCAAAGTCTGGCGAGAGCCTTGATGCCGCCGCGCTGGTCTGGTCCCAGGCGCCGGTCATCATCGGCGCGCATGACACCGGCCCGCTGATCCGTTCCAAGGATGGGTTCTGGCTCGCGATCCCGCTGCCTGCCGCAGGCAAGTCGCTGCGCGGCGGCCGGATCACGCCCGGCGAATGGGAGCGCCGCCGTGGCCTCCGCCTGCGGTTCGTCTATCGCCGCACGGGACCGAGCCTGCTGGTGGCCGAAGGACGGCTGAACACTAAAGGCCAGGCGGTGGTGTCGCGATCGAAGACCGGACGCGGCAAGGTCACCGCGCCGATCTTCCTGCTGGTGCCGCAGGTCAAGCTGCCGAAGCGGCTGGATCTCGCACGAGATGCAGACCGGGCGTTGGACGGCGTGCCGGGTCTGATCGTGGCGAATTGGGTGGAGGGGAAGCTGTAGGAAACTTCGACGAGCCGGTTACTTGGCAGGTGCCTACATAGCGAGTTTCCGAAGCTTCTGTCTCAGCGACTGTGATGCGCGTTGCAGCCAGTCGACGCGATAACGGACCGGATCCTTCGGGTTCAGATCCTGCGGATCCTTCAGGCCAAGATAGATGTCGACCTGGCTTCCGCTGGATCGTGAGGGATGCGCGAGTGCTCCGAGAAGTTGTTCCTCCTGAATGTGTCCCTGCGCAACGCACCATTGGAGCGCTTCAAGGGGCGTAGGCCCAAGCGCAAGGAAGAAGGCATTGTGTGGCAAGGCTTGCAAGGATGGCAGGAAATCCCTTTGGAAACCGGCAGCGAAGGCCTCGGATCGAAGAACTTGGTCAAAGCTGCCAGCGAACATCTTCCCATTCCTGAACGCAGCATGCGGAATGACGGAAGTGGCATGGAGTGCGTCATACGAAGTTGACCAAAGCTCACCGGCGTCTCGGATGCCTATCAACTCGTTGATCTGCATTGCATTTAGCATCTTCACAAGGTTGGGGCGCATTGATTCATCCCCAAACGCCGCGAGGCTCTTCACCTGATACAGGATCTGATCCTCGTTCATTCCTCTGGAGGACAGCGCCTTAACTTCATCGTATGCGAGCGCCATTTGGTTCGGTCCCGGCGTAATGCCGACAATCACGATCCTAGCGCGCTCATTTACATACTCGAATGGCATGTAGAAGACGGTATCTCGTGCGCTTTGATCCACCACGAGTGCCGGATCATTTGAAGCCGAAGCGCCTCGTGACTCAATTACATGTTGGTATTTCGGGTAAAGAATAGGCTGCAACCTCGATCCTCCGCTGACAATCTATGAAGTATCTGTAAGCGAACGGCTTTCCAAGATGCCCACTACTCGCGAAACCATCCTCGCCGCGCTGCACGCGCGGCTTTCGGGGTTGCCCGCCACCGCGCTGCGCGGCGACGTGCTGCCCGAGCGGGTCCCGGCCGAAGGCCTGCTGATCCTGCGCGACGGCGAACCGGGAGAACCCGACGTAACGCTCTCGCCCCTGCGCTACCACTACCAGCATCGCGCCGAGATCGAGGCGGTCGTGCAGGGCGCCGACCGTGACGTCGCCTTTGACACGCTGACCGCCAGCGTCGGCGCGGCGCTCGCCACGGACAGGACGCTGGGTGGGCTCTGCGACTGGGTCGAGGCGGAAGCGCCACGGTCCGTCGATCTGCCGGTCGAGGGCGCGGCGAGCCTGAAGGTCGCGGTCATCCCGGTGGTGCTGCACTATTCCACGGCCGACCCGCTGGCCTGACCCAACCGACAACAGGAGAAGAACATGGCACGAGCCCAAGGGGCGCGGGCGCAGATGGCGTTTGCGTTCGAGACCGTCTATGGCACGCCGCCCGTCGGCGGCTTCACGAAGATGCCCTTCGCCAGCACCTCGCTCGGCGCGGAGCAGCCACTGCTGAACTCCAAGCTGCTGGGCTACGGCCGCGATCCGCTCGCGCCGATCAAGGACGCGGTGACGGCCGACGGGGACGTCGTCGTCCCGCTCGACGCGGAGGCCTTTGGCTTCTGGCTGAAGGCCGCCTTCGGCGACCCGACCACGACCGGCACCGGCCCCTGGACACACGAGTTCCGGTCCGGTGCGTGGACGCTGCCGAGCCTCTCTATCGAGACCGGCATGCCCGAGGTGCCGCGCTTTGCCATGTACTCCGGCTGCGTGCTCGACCAGATCACCTGGCAGATGCAGCGGTCTGGCCTGCTGACCGCGACCGCCCGGCTGGTGGCGCAGGGGGAGACGGTGGGCACGACGACCAGCGCAGGCACACCCGCGACGCTGGAGCTGAAGCGCTTCGGACACTTCAACGGGTCGATCACCCGAAACGGTTCGGCCCTCGGAAACGTGGTCTCGGCCGACATCACCTACGCCAACAACCTCGACCGCATCGAAACCATCCGTTCGGACGGCCGCATCGATGGCGCGGACCCGTCCATCGCCGCGCTGACCGGCTCCATCGAAGTCCGTTTCTCCGACAGCACACTGGTGACGCAGGCGATCAACGGCGATCCCTGCGAGCTCGAGTTCGCCTACGTCCTGCCCTCGGGCGAGAGCTTCACCTTCACCGTGCATGCCGTCTACCTGCCGCGCCCCCGGATCGAGATTTCAGGGCCGCAGGGCGTGCAGGCGACCTTCGACTGGCAGGCCGCGCGCGACAGCGTCGTCGGCCGGATGTGCACGGCAACCCTTGTGAACGATGTGGAGACCTACTGATGCTGACGCTCGACTTGACGAACGCGCCGCGTTGGCACGACCTCGCCCCCGGCGTGCGGGTGCAGCTGCGCCCGCTGACCACCGCGCTGATGGTCGCGACGCGCAGCGATCCGGCCGTGGAAGCTGTTCCAGAAGATGCCTCCGACGAGGAACGCGCAGTGGCCTTCGCCAAGGCGCTGGCGCGGCGGGCGGTGCTTGCCTGGGACGGTATCGGCGATGCGGACGGCAACCCCATCGAGCCGAGCCCCGAGGCCATCGATGCGCTGCTCGACGTCTGGCCGATCTTCGAGGCCTTCCAACTGACCTACGTCTCCAAGGGCCTGCTGCTGGAGCAGGAAAAAAACGCCTCCGCGCTCTCGCCGAATGGTCCTTCGGCGGGGGCGAACGATATTGCCAAGCCTGCGCGCAAGCCTGCCCGGACTGCCCGGCGCGGCTGAACCGTCCAGAAACTCCGGAGGGCTGGCAGGTCTGGGACCTGGTCGGCCGCCTCGGCGGCCAACTCCGCGTCCTGCCTGGCGCGGTGATCGGCTGGGACATGTCGGCGGCGCTGGCGCTCGGTGACGCGCTCGGCGTGCCGCCGCTCGCCATGGCCGAACTTCTGCCCGTCATCGAAGCGGTGATGGTCGCCAAACTCAACGAACAGATGGAACGCCCCAATGGCTGAAAAACGCGTCAGCGTCCGCCTCGCGGCGGTCGGTGGTCGGCAAGTGCGCGCCGAGCTGGAAGGTGTCGGTGAGGCCGGGTCGCGTGGCTTCGGACGGCTCAGCCGCGAGATGGAAGCGGCGAACACCCGGCTCGCAGCCTTCTCGCGACGGGTCCATGTGGCCGCCGCAGCCGCCGTGGCTGCAGCCGCCGCCGCTGGCGTGGCGATGGTCCGCTCGGGCCTCCAGACCGTCGATGCGCAGGCGAAGCTCGCGCAGTCGCTCGGGACTACCGTCGCCTCGATCCAGACGCTGGAGCGCGCGGGCGAGCTGGCGGGCGTTTCGATGTCCGGCATCGAGCAGGCCACCAAGGATTTGACGCGCCGTCTCAGCCAGGCAGCGGCCGGGACAGGCCCGGCTGCCGACGCGCTCGACCGGTTGGGTCTTTCGGCCTCTGACCTGATCGCGCTGCCGCTCGATCAGCGCGTCGGCGCGATCAACGCTGCCATCGAGAATTTCGTGCCGGCCGCCGAGCGTGCGGCCGTCGCGGGTCAGCTCTTCGGCGAGGAAGGCTCCATCGCCATGTCGCGCATCGACACCGCGACGCTGCGCCAGGCGACGGAGGATGTCCTCGCCTTTGGGGTGGTGGTCTCCGAACAGGACGCCGACCAGATCGAGCGCACGAACGACGCAATCTCGCGCCTCGGGCTGATCTGGCGCGGTTTGTCGAACCAGCTCGCCGTCGCCGCGGCTCCCGCGCTCGAGGCGGTCGCCAACGCGATGGCCGCTATTGCCAGCCGCACCGGGCCGCTCGGCATCGCCATTCGCGGGCTCTTCGACAATATCGGCCGCCTGACCACCTATGCCGTGACCTTTGCAACCTTCCTCGCGGGCCGCTGGGTCGCGGGGTTGGCCGCTGCCGCGCTCTCGGTCCGGGGCCTCGCTACGGCGCTGGTCGTTCTGCGTGGGGCGCTGATCCGTACCGGTATCGGCGCTATGATCGTCGGCGTCGGCGAGTTGATCTATCAGCTGTCGCAATTCGTTGCCCGCGTGGGCGGGGTCGGCGAAGCCTTCCGGCTGCTCTCCGATCTGGCCTCTGCGGTCTGGTCGCGCATCGGGCTCGCGCTCGACGCCGCACTTGCCCGCATGGCCGCCGGATGGGAGGGATTGAAGGCCGCCGCACTCTCGGCGCTCGACGGCACCGTCGCGGGGCTCAACGGGTTCGGAGACCGCACCGTCGCGATCTTCCAAGGGGCCTATGACGGCGCGGTGGCGATCTGGGGCAGCCTGCCGGGCGCCATCGGTGACTTCGCCTACCAAGCCGCGAACGGGTTGATCGGCGGCGTGGAGGCGATGCTGAACGGCGTCGTCACCCGCATCAACAGCTTCATCGAGACCCTGAACGCCGCGCTGGCCCTGTTGCCCGAATGGGCGACCGGCGAAGGTGGCGTGCGGATCGGCACGCTCGATGCAGTGGACCTGAGCCGGATCGACAACCCGTTCGAGGGGGCCGCAACGGCGGCGGGCACGGCGGCAGCCGATGCGTTCTCCGCCGCACTCGCCCGGACCTATATCGCACCGCCCGATCTCGGTCTCGGTGCCATGGCGGATGATGCGCGTGCCCGGGCCGACGCCTATCGCGAGGCCGCTGGCATGTTGACCGATGCCGCAGCCCGGCCGCTTGCTGCCTGGCAGGCTCTGAAGGATGCCGTGGCTGGGTCCGGCACGGAGGCCGAGACTGCGCTGACGGACGCCGCGACTTCCGCCGATGCGCTGGCGGCCGGGCTCGACGACACTGCAGCCGCTGCCAATGGCGCCGGAGGTGCGGCCCGCGATGCCGGAACCGCCGCAGGCGAAGGGGCCGAGCGTGCGCTGACCGGCTGGCAGGCGGTGACGGCCGCGCTGTCGGACTACGCGAGCCGCGCCCGCGAGATCGGCGGCGATATCGGCCAGAGCCTCGTCAGCGCGTTCCAGTCGGCCGAGGACGCGGTCGGTGAGTTCGTGAAGACCGGCAAGCTGAACTTCCGCGATCTCGTGACCTCGCTCATCGCGGACCTGGCGAAACTGGCGGCGCGGCGCTTCATCCTCGGCCCCATCGCCAACGCGCTTTCGGGCGCGCTCGGTGGCGCGGGCGGGATCTTCGCCAATATCCTGCACGCTGGCGGCATGGTCGGATTGTCCGGACCCTCGCGCATGGTCCCGGCCATGGCTTTCGCCGCGGCGCCTCGGATGCATTCTGGCGGCGCCGTCGGCCTACGCCACGACGAAGTGCCTGCGATCCTGCAGCGCGGCGAGCGTGTGCTCTCCCGGCGCGAGGCGCAGAGCTACGGCGCGGGCGGCGGGATCAACGTCACCATCATGGCCCGCGACGCCGAGAGTTTCCGCCAGTCCCGCACGCAGGTCGCGGCGGACATCGCCCGGGCCGTCTCGCTGGGACGGAGGGGCATGTGATGACGTTTCACGAGGTCCGGTTTCCCGACAACGTCAGCCGAGGTGCGCGTGGCGGGCCAGAGCGACGCACCCAGGTCGTCGAGCTGGCATCGGGTGACGAGGAGCGAAACGCCAGCTGGGCCAACTCGCGCCGCCGCTATGATGTGGCCTACGGCATCCGCCGCGCCGACGATCTGGCGGCAGTCGTCGCCTTCTTCGAGGCGCGCAATGGTCGCCTCCATGGCTTCCGGTTCAAGGACTGGGGCGATCACAAATCCTGCCTTCCCTCGGGCACGCCTTCGCCGAACGATCAGTCGATCGGCACCGGCAATGGCGCGACGACCACCTTCCAGCTGGTGAAGCGCTACGCTTCGGGCAGCCAGACATGGGTGCGGACCATCACCAAGCCGGTCGCGGGCTCAGTCGCCGTCGCCTTAAATGGCGCCCTGCAGGCCTCCGGCTGGTCGGTCGACACGACGACCGGTGTCATCACCTTCGCTGCCGCGCCGGGCGCTGGCGTCCCGATCACCGTAGGCTTCGAATTCGACGTGCCCGTCCGCTTCGATACCGACGCGCTCGACGTGACGCTTGACCTCGAGCGGCTGGGCTCCATCACCTCCATCCCGCTTCTGGAGATCCGACGATGAACGACGAAACCGGATTTCTGGCGGCGGCGCTGAAGGAACTGCTCGCCTCCACCGCCGTGATCCTCGCCGCCTGGGGCGCGCTTGGGGGTGCGACCAACGCTCTGACGACGAAGATGCGGCTGCGCGACGCGCTGCGCCACATCCTGCTCGGCGGTCTGATCGCCGCCGGCATGGGCAGCCTCTCGATGGCGATCATCACCCGCTGGCTTGGCCTGCCGCCCGAAGCGATCCCAGCCGGGGGCGCGGCCGGATCGGCCGCCTATCTCGTCGGCGTCTTCGGACCGGCCTTCATCGAGGTGCTGCTCGCCCGACTGCGCCATGCCGGGAAAGGCGGTGGCGATGCATGACCTTCTCCGCCTCGCGCGCTCGCTGCGCTGCGACCCGACCGATCCCGGTCAGGCCTTCCGCCATCGGCTGGGCGTCGGCATCGCCGTCGCCGCGCTGATCCTGATCCTATCGCTTCTGGGGTGACTTCCATGCAGATGACTGACCGGGGGCTGCTGGCCCTCGTCCGACACGAAGGCATCGTGCCCGGACCCTACCGTGATGTGAAACAGGTCTGGACCTTCGGCATCGGCCACACGGCCGCAGCCGGTCTGCCCGATCCCGCCACGATGCCGCGCGGCATGCCCACCGATCTCGATCCCGGGATCCGCGAGGCGTTCCGGGCCTTCCGGTCCGATCTCTCGCGCTACGAGGCTGCCGTCCTGCGTGCCGTGAAGGTGCCGCTCGAACCGCACGAGTTCGATGCGCTGGTCTCGTTTCATTACAACACCGGCGGCATCGCCAAGGCGGCGCTCACCCGACATCTGAACGCGGGCGACCGGGCTGCGGCGGCAACAGCCTTCATGGGCTGGCTCAAGCCCGCCGCGATCCGCCCGCGCCGCGAGGCCGAGCGCGACCTCTTTGCTACGGGCCGCTATCCAACCGGAACCATCCCGGTCTGGTCGGTCGACAGTAGCGGAAAGGTCGATTTCTCGCGACCGATCCGGCGCCTGACCGAGGGCGAGGCGTTGGCGCTGCTTCGGCCGGCGCCGACACCGCCGGTCCCCGAGCCTGAACCCGGCACCCCGACCGGCTGGCTCGTCCGGCTGACCGCTTTCTTTTCCACCCTGACCCGGAGGGCCTGATCCCCATGCGCTACATCCGTCCGACCTCGCTCACTTGGTGGGCGGGGTGCCTCGCCATGCTCACCGGCATCGCGTCGCTTGCGCTGCCCGCCACAGGCCCGTTTGCCGACCTATCTCGCCTCGTCGCGCTGCTCGCGGGCTCGGGCGATGCCTCGCCTGCGGGGCTGATGTTCCTCGGGCTCGGCCTCATCGGCCTGCGGGATCGGATCGAACGCGGGTTCCGCCGCGATGCTTGAGTCTCTCGCAGGGATGATCGTGGGCGGGGGTCTCGGCGTTTTCGTCGTCGCGCTCTGCGTCGCCACGGCGCGCGGGGATCACGACGATGGCTGAGTTCCTGTTCTGGCTGGTTGCGGCCTTGGGTGCGTTCGGAGGCATCGTCCTCGGCCGCATCCGGGGCCGCGCGGAAGGGAAGCGCATGGGCAAACGGGAGGCGGAACGCGATGCGATTGAAGATAAGAACGAGCGCGTCGCGCGCGGGCGCGAGGCGGTTCGCGACGGCCGCGGCGCAGGCGATCCTGCTGACCGGCTGCGCCGCAACGACGGGCGCTGGTGACGCGGGCTGCGCCTCCTACGCCGAGGCGCGTCTCGCCCGACCATCGGCCACTGCCGTCGCCGCCGTGCCCCCGCAATGGGCGACTTGGATCGCCGATCTCGACGACCGCATGACAGGAACATGCCGATGAAGACCCTCGATCCCGCCCTGCAGGCCCATCTCGACGACGGCACGACGACGCTCGCCTGGTGCTGGCGGATCGCCCGCGCGGACGGCGTGACCTTTGGCTTCACCGACCACGACAGGACGCTGACCTTTGACGGGACTGACTTCGAGCCCGAGAGCGGGCTGACGGCCTCCGAAGTGCGCTCGGGCTCGGACCTGTCCGTCGATGCGCAGGACGCCGAGGGCGTTCTGACCTCCGACCGGATCACCGAGACTGACATCCTCGATGGCCGATGGGACAACGCGGCGGTGGAGGTCTGGCGGGTGAACTGGGCCGACACCGCGCAGCGCGTGCTGATGCGGCGCGGGGCCATCGGCCAGATCCGGCGCGGGCGGCTCGCTTTCGTCGCCGAGGTCCGCTCGCTGGCACATGTCCTCGGGCAGACGGTCGGGCGAACCTTCCAGGCGAGTTGCGATGCTGCGCTCGGCGATGCCCGCTGCGGCGTCGATCTGGAGGACCCGGCCTACAAGGGGACCGGCGCAGTCATCGATCTCCTGCGCGACCGGGCGTTCACCGCCTCGGGGCTAGGCGGCTTCACCTCCGGCTGGTTCACCTTTGGTACGCTGGACTGGACCAGCGGCGCGAATGCGGGGCGGCGCACCGAGGTGCTGGGGTATGGCGTCACGGACGGTGTGGCGATCCTCACCCTGCTTGAGGCGCCAGTGCGCGCGATTGCCGAGGGCGACGACTTCACGATCCGTGCGGGCTGCGACAAGCGGATCGAGACCTGCGGGGCCAAGTTTGCCAAAACCGCCAGTTTCCGGGGCTTTCCGCATATCCCCGGCCAAGACGCCGTTCTGCGCTACGCCACCAAGGATGGCGGGCACGACGGAGGCGTGCTGTGAACACCGCCGATCCTGACAAGGTAATCGCGGCAGCCCGGTCTTGGCTCGGCACGCCGTATCACGACCAGGCGAGCCTCAAGGGCGTCGGCTGCGACTGCCTCGGGCTGGCCCGAGGCGTCTGGCGCGAGGTTGTCGGTCCCGAGCCGTTTCCGATCCCGCCCTACAGCCGGGACTGGGGCGAGACCGGCCCTCGCGAGGTGCTGGCCGAGGGCGCGCGCCGCATGATGCCCGAGATCGCCCCGGCAAATGCCGGTCCCGGTGCGCTGGTCCTCTTTCGCATGGATAGCCGCGCCATCGCCAAGCATGTCGGCATCGTGACCGGGCCGGACAGCTTCCTCCATGCCTACGAGCGGCTCGGCGTGATCGAGGAGCCGCTCACGGCAGCCTGGCGCCGGCGTATCGCCTTCGCCTTCCTGTTTCCGCAACGCTGAGACCCCGACATGGCCACCCTCATTCTTGGCGCTGCCGGTGCCGCCATCGGCGGCTCGATCGGTGGCGCGATCCTCGGCGTCAGCGCGGCGACCATCGGTGGCTTCATCGGGTCCACCATCGGCTCGGTCGTCGACAACTGGATCGTGTCCTCGCTCGCACCGACGCAGCGGATCGAAGGCGCGCGGCTCGACAGCTTGCGCATCACGTCCTCCACCGAAGGGGCGGTCATCCCGCGGCTCTACGGTAGGATGCGGATCGGCGGCAACATCATCTGGGCCACCGATTTTCGGGAAGAGACCAAGGCCACCACACAGGGCGGGGGCAAGGGCGGCGGGGGCGGCAAGGTCAAGACCACCGAATATCTCTACTACGCGTCCTTCGCCGTCGCGCTCTGCGAGGGACCGATCACCGGCATCGGGCGGGTCTGGGCCGACGGCAAGCCGATGGACCTCTCCGGCGTCGTCTGGCGCTGGTATCCGGGCGATGAGGCGCAGGCGGCGGACCCGTTCATTTCGGCCAAGATGGGCGCGGCCAACACGCCAGCCTATCGCGGCACGGCCTATGTTGTCTTCGAGGAACTGCCGCTGTCGAGTTACGGCAACCGCCTGCCGCAGTTGTCCTTCGAGGTCTTCCGGCCGCTCGCCGATCCAGACACCGCCGAGGGGCTGACCCGCGCTGTCACCCTGATCCCGGCTTCGGGCGAGTTCACCTACGCCACCCAAGTTATCCGCAAATCCTCAGGCGGCGCGACGGTTTCTGAGAACCTGAACGCGCTGCCCGACACCTCCGACATGGTCGTGGCGCTCGACCGCCTGCAGGCCATGGCACCGGCCGTCGAAAGCGTCAGCCTCGTCGTGGCCTGGTTCGGTGACGACCTGCGCGCGGGATCCTGCAAACTGCGCCCCGGCGTCGAGGTCACGGTCAAGTCGACGACGCCGGTCGGCTGGTCGGTCAATGGCGTCAGCCGGGCGAATGCCTTCCTCGTCAGCCGCGACGATCAGGATCGACCCGTCTATGGCGGCACGCCCGCCGATTTCGCGGTGGTGCAGGCGATCCGGGAGATGAATGCGCGCGGGCTGCGAGTCACTTTCTATCCCTTCATCCTGATGGACGTCCCGCCCGGCAACACGCTGCCGAACCCGTATTCGGACAATTCCGTCGAGGTCGGTCAGCCCACATTTCCCTGGCGTGGTCGGATCACCTGTTCGTCGGCGGCAGGCTATGCCGGGAGCGTGGACAAGACGGCCACGGCGTCGAGCCAGGTCGCGGCCTTCTTCGGCACCGCCAGCCCCTCCGACTTCGCGATTTCGGGCGACACCGTCTCCTGGACCGGCCCGTCCGGCGACTGGGGTCTGCGCCGCATGATGCTGCATTACGCGCATCTCTGCACCGTGGCGGGCGGGGTCGATGCTTTCCTGATCGGCTCAGAGATGCGCGGCCTGACCACCATCCGCGCGGCTGCCAGCACCTATCCCGCCGTCACCGCGTTCAAGGCGCTCGCCACCGATGTGCGCGCCATTCTCGGGGCAGGCACCGATATCGGCTATGCTGCCGACTGGTCGGAATACTTCGGCCACCACCCGGGCGACGGCAGCGGCGACGTCTATTTCCACCTCGACCCGCTCTGGTCGGACGCCAACATCGATTTCGTCGGCGTCGACAATTACATGCCGCTCTCGGATTGGCGCGACGGCTTCGGGCACGCGGACACTGCCGAGGGCTGGCCCGCGATCTACGACCGGGCCTATCTGCAGGCGAACATCGCGGGCCGCGAGGGCTTCGACTGGTTCTATGCCGGCGCGGCGGATCGGTCGGCGCAGGTGCGCACGCCGATCACCGACGGGAGTGCCGGCAAGCCATGGGTCTTCCGCTACAAGGATCTGCGCAGCTGGTGGGCGAACCCGCATTACAACCGCCCGGGCGGGGTTGAGAGCGGCACGCCGACGGCATGGGTGCCGGAATCGAAGCCGATCCGCTTCACCGAACTCGGCTGCCCGGCCATCGACCGGGGCACCAACCAGCCCAACGTCTTCTTCGACCCGAAATCCTCCGAGAGCTTAACGCCGTATTTCTCGCGGGGCTGGCGCGACGATACCATCCAGCGCGCCTATCTCGAGGCCACCTATCTCTTCTGGGGTGAGGCCGCGAACAACCCGTTGTCCTCGGTCTACGGCGGCCGGATGATCGATGTGCCAGAATGCGCGGCCTGGACCTGGGACGCGCGGCCATACCCGTTCTTCCCCGAACTGACCGATGTCTGGACCGATGGACCCAACTGGCGGCTCGGCCATTGGCTGACCGGCCGCCTCGGGGCGGTGTCGCTCGCCGCGCTTGTGCGGCAACTCTGCCTGCGCGCCGGGATGCCGGAGACCCGCATCGACGTCACCGGCCTCTGGGGCGCGGTCGAGGGCTATGCCATCGGCGCGCTGGAAAGCGCGCGCGCCTCGATCACCACGCTCGCGCGGCACTTCGGCTTCGATGCTGTCGAGACCGAAGGCGTTATCCGCTTCGTCATGCGCGGGAGGGCGGCGGTGGCAAGCGTCGCACCCGACGATCTGGTCGCAGCCCGCGAAGGCGACGTACTGGAACTGACGCGCGGACAGGAGACCGAACTGCCGCAGGCCTTGAAGTGGCAGGTCGCCCGGGCCGACGAGGATTACGAGGCGGCTCAGGTCGAGGCCCGGCGGATCACCGTCGACACGACGCGCATCGCCTCCGAGAGCTTCCCGATGGCGGTGCCGCCTGAGGAGGCCGAGCGCCGTTGCCGTCGCGCGCTGATGGAAGCCTGGACCGGCCGGGAGAGCGCAGCCTTCCGCTTGCCGCCCTCGCGGCTGGCGCTCGACCCGGCCGATGTGGTGACGCTCGCCCATGACGGCCGGTTCGTCCCGCTGCGGCTCATCTCGATTGCCGATGCCGACGCACGCGGCATCGAGGCCATCCGCCAGGACCGAGAGGCCTACGACCTGCCGCTTGGCGCGCCGAGACCCTCGGCGCTGTCGCAGGCCGTCGTCTTCGGCGCGCCGGACGCGGTCCTCCTCGATCTGCCGCAGCTGACCGAGGACCAAGCCGCGCATCGGCCCTTCGCGGCGGCGTACGCCGCACCATGGCCCGGTGAGATCGCGGTCTACCGCAGCCCCTCGACGGATGGTTTCGACCTGCTGACCACGTTTGGCACACGCGCCAGGATCGGCGCGCTGGTCACTGACTTTTACGCGGGACCGACGTCGCGCTTCGACCTCGGCAATGCGCTGGTGGTCGATCTGCTCACCGGCACGCTCGAAAGCGTCACCGACCTGACCCTGTTTGGCGGAGCCAATGCGCTCGCCATCGAGAGTGCGCCGGGTGCCTGGGAGATCGTACAGGCAGGCGCAGCCGAACTGATCGCCCCCGGCCGGTATCGACTGACCCGTCTCCTGCGCGGCCAGCGGGGGACAGAGGGCGCCATAGGCAACCCTGCGCCCGCCGGCGCGCGGGTCGTCGTGCTGGACACCGCGCTCGCATCGCTGCCGATCGCCGAGGCCGATCTTGGCATCCCCTGGAACTGGCGTATTGGGCCCGCGAGCCGTCCGGTCAGCGACGAGACCTATATGGCGCGGGCCTTTACGCCCGAAGGCGTGGGGCTGCGGCCGTTTTCCGTCGCGCATGTCGAGCAGCCGTGGCGCAGACCGCGCGCACCAGGCGATCTGACGATCCGCTGGACCCGGCGATCCCGCGCGCTCGCTGCCGACACCTGGGGCGGGCTAGAGGTGCCAGTCGCCGAGGAACTGGAGGCTTACGACGTCGAGATCCTCGACGGTGCAGTTGTCAAGCGATCCTTGACCACTGCCACCACCAGTGCGGTCTACACCGCCGCCGCCCAGATCACCGACTGGGGCGCGCTGCTCAGCCACGGCGACACGCTCACCATCCGCATCTACCAACTCTCCGCCCTCGTGGGGCGGGGCGCGGCGAAAACCGTTGCGCTGATCTTCTGAGGCCATCCCATGTCCGACGCCACGACCCACCTGCTGCTGCCCTACATCCTGGCGGCGCAGGCCCAGAAGCACGTCACCCATAACGAGGCGCTGCGGATCCTGGACGGACTCGTCCAGCTCTCGGTCCTCGACCGGGACCTGACCGCGCCGCCGGGAAGCCCTGCCGAAGGCGACCGCTATCTCGTCGCTTCCGGCGCCACCGGCGATTGGGCCGGTTGGGACCTGAACATCGCCTTCTGGACCGACGGCGCCTGGCTGCGCCTTCCGCCGCGCACCGGCTGGCGGGCATGGGTCGAGGACGAGGCCGTACTACTCGTCTGGACCGGCGCTGCCTGGGAGGTCGTGGGCGAGCCCAGCGACATCTCGGATGCGGTCTTCAGCCTCGTGAACGACGCCGATCCCACCAAAAAGGCGGTCTTCTCGCTGTCGGGCATCTCCACCGCCACAATCCGCAGCTACACGCTGCCGAACACGTCTTCGGAACTGGCGATCCTGGCCGGCACCCAGACCTTCACCGGCAATAAGACCTTCTCGGGTACGCTGACCGCGTCGGGCACCGTCACGGTCTCGGCAGTGACCGCGACCATTGGCACGGCGACGGGAACCGCGACCTACGGGATGGGCACCGGAGCGACGACCACCGGGCTCATCAAGACTGTGAACCTCGGCACCGGAGGTGCATCGGGGTCGAGCACGGTCGTCAACATCGGCCCCGTGACCTCGGGCGCGAACGGAACCACGGTCATCAACACGCCGACTGTAACCTTCGCCAATGCCGTGACCCAGGTCGGCATGCCCCAGGCGAACCTGACCGCGCAACTTCTGGGCCTAGGCGGTGCGACGGCTGACAGCTACAACCGGCTGTCGGTCAACACGCCCGCAGTGCTTCTGAATAACGCGGGCGCCGGGATCGAGGCGACCGTCAACAAGGCCGCGCCCGCCAACGACGCGAGCTTCGCCTTCAAGACGAACTGGTCGGCCCGGGCGCTGATCGGGCTTCTGGGCAGCGACGATTTCAGCTTCAAGGTCAGCCCGGACGGCTCGGCCTTTTACGAGGCGCTCCGCATCGACCGCTCGAGCGGCCGGGTCGAGATGCCCGAACCCGTGGTGCTCCCGGCGGTGAGCGCCGTTCCCGCGCCGCCGCCCACCGGCAAGCTCGCGCTCTACGCGCGCGACCGCGCCGGGGCCGGATGGCTCGACGTCCAGCGCCCCTCGGGGCGGTTCTTTCCGCTGCAGCCGCATTTCGGGGTGAACCGGATCGCGACCTGGGCGCCGTCCACCGGCACGACTGTCAACACCAACGGCATGCCGCGCACGGCCGTCGGCACCGTGTCCACGCCGACGTTCGCCACCACAAATCTCTCGACCTCGATGCGCCGCTGGCGCGTGACCAGCGCCGCCACCGCCGACGCGGCGGCCGAGGAACGCTCGGCCGGCTGGGTATGCTGGCGCGGAAATGCGGATGGGCTGGGCGGTTTCACCTATGTGAACCGGCTTTCGCTCGTCACCCTGCAGGCGACAGGCATGGGCTTCTTCGGCCTCTACGGATCGACAACAGCGCTGGCCACGACCCTGACGTTGTCGGCCGTGGTGAACTGCATCGGCATCGGCTTCCAACGCGGCACCCACACGAACTGGCAACTGGTCCAGAACGACGCCTCCGGCGCGCCAACGCTCACCGATCTCGGAGCGAGTTTCCCGATCTCAAGCACAACGAACGTCCTGACCCTCACGCTCCTCGCCGCCCCGAACAGCAGCGAGATCGGCGTCCGGGTGGTCGAGGAGGTCAGCGGGGCGGTGGTCGAGACCATGCTCGACACCGACATCCCCGCCGCGACGCAGCTCCTGAGCCCCCGGAACTACATGAACAACGGCGCGACGGCGGCGGCGGTCGCCTATGATTGCTCGGGGGTCTATGTCGAGACGGATTATTGAGCGGGGAATGATGCGAACAGACGCGGGCGAGTTCTGGGCCACGCGACCCCATTACGGGAAATGCTACACGGCGCAACCGTGGCGCATCGCCCGGCCCGGATCACAGGTTCACGGTTTCAAAGGGCGGCAGGGATTCGCTGCGGCGGAATAGTGGCACAGCTAAGCGGCATCTGTCCCGCGCGGCGGTGGGCACAATTGTGCACCTTGGATCAAGCCTTGGTTCGTCGTCGTGGTTTGGTGATCGTTGGCCGGTCACCACCTGAAATCTTCGCTTTCCCGGTGCAGGTAGGGTAACGAACGCAGCCGAGGAACTTGCCAAAGCTGCCGCTTCGCTCGACCAGCCAGCCATCTTCGCAATCCGGGCAAGTCGGGTAGCTGGCACCACACCCACAGCGAACCTCACTCGTCCCTTCCGCATGACGAGGCAGGGCCGTGCCGCAGGATGGGCAGGCGGGCAGCAGGTTTCCGCAGTGCTGGACGTGCTCGCAGCGGTACCAGATGCGGCCATCCTGCCCGGTCACGCCCAGCAATCGCCCGCAGCATTCGCCGCAGACGTGGGCCTCTGGTTCAGCACCGGGGGCTGTCGAAATCCCGTAGGCGGGGTCTTTGCGAAGCTCGGTCACGAAGGACGATGGCCGGGCATTCGAGGCAAGGATCGTCAGGGTATGTCGGGCCCGCGTCATCGCCACATACATGACGCGCCGCTCCTCTGCGTTCTGGAACGCCTCCTCTTCT
Source organism: Rhodobacter capsulatus (assembly GCF_052363175.1). Taxonomy (GTDB): domain Bacteria; phylum Pseudomonadota; class Alphaproteobacteria; order Rhodobacterales; family Rhodobacteraceae; genus Rhodobacter; species Rhodobacter capsulatus_D. The sequence continues at coordinate 3,193,761 of NZ_CP198946.1, read as the reverse complement.
GGCGAGACCAGAGACAAGAGGGGGTCGTCTACGATCTCTGACGGGAACCCCATGCGCCCGCTGTCAGCGTTCAGCAGGATAACGTGGTCAGCTTCCAGCCCCTTCGAGGCATGGATGGTCTTGAAGCTGATTTTGATCCGCTGAAACCGGCGGCGCAGACCCTGCATGTCTGGCTCGTTGAAGCGATAACGCCCGAGGAGCAGCACCGTTGTGGACTTGCCTTCCAAGGCCGCTGCGGCGGACAGGGCCGCAAGTACCTCGCTCAGTTTCCCTTCATCCTCGCCTTTGGACACGGTCACGACCCTGATCGCCGGGTCGGTCGCTGTCCCGGCCGGGACGATCTTCTTGTCGATCTGGGCGGGGTTTCGCAGAACGAAGGTTCGGGCGGCAAAGGCAATCTGGTCGACCGACCGGAAGGTGCGGCCGAGGTCGACGGTCCTGTGCACGCCAGCCTCGCCATCGAAGCGGCCCCCGAACTCCCGCCCGAAATGGCGCATCAGGTGGATGTCGGACCCGGCGAAGCGGAAGATCGATTGCCAGTCGTCACCTACGGCAAAGACGCGGACATCCGGATGCTGGGCCTTCAGCGCCTTCACCAGCCGGGCCCGGCTTTGCGAGATGTCCTGGAACTCGTCGACCAGGATGTGCCGGAAGGGGCTGACATAGCGGCCGGTCTCGGCATAGTGCGCGGCACGCAGGATCATGTCCTCGAAGTCGATCCGGCCACCGAGGCGCTTTTGGTATTCCTCAAAGACCGGCGCGAAGACGTCCAGGAACGCCTGGGCGCGCTTGCCCAGCTTCATCTGATCGGACTTGGTCTCGCAGTCCTGCAAGCTGTAGCCGCCGCTCTTGAACTTGCGCAGGAAGGTTCCAAGCAGCTTGGAGAAGTCGTCGACCTGCTTCATCTCGACGATCCGGTCGTAGATCGTGTCGGGCGAGCGGGGCTTTAAGGTTACGTGCGGTGCCAGCTTTTCGGCGAGGCCGGTAAGCAAGCGGCCCTCCTGCCGTTCATAGCTGTAGGTCTCGATAAGCGTGGTTTCGTGCTCGGCGTGGACCTTCCGCTTCCAGTCCATGCCCGCCAGGTATTCGTCGCGGTCCACGAAGGGCGCCGTGATCAGCCGCTCGCTGCCATCGGCCACCTTCTGGCGGCGCACCCCGAAATGCTCAATGTAAATTCCGCTTTCGGTCAGCCGGAAATCCGGCTGGTAATCACGCCTGCCAGTTTCCGCGATCTTGTGCTCATAGACGGGCTCGTACTCGTATTCGACGCCGTTTTCGTAGAGCCAGTTGGCGATCTGCAGTTCTTCGTAGCTCTTGACCTTTTCGCCCTGCAGCGTCCGCAGGTCCTGGCTCTCCATGTGCGTGTAGAAGTCGTGCTTGGTCTTGAAATCCCATTCGGTTTTCGGCTCGACCAGGAAATGCGCGAAGAACTGGATGATCGCCCTCGACACCTCAGATAAGCGGTAAACGAGGTCCTTCAGGATCTGCTTGATCAGGTTGCTGAAGGCCATTTCGTCAGTGGCATGGTCGGCCAAGGCGGGCTTGGACCCTTCGACGATCCCGATGATGTCGTAGGCAATCGCGTGGAAGGTCCTCGCGACGATGGGCACGCCGGATCGGGCCTCGACCCGTTCCGACATTTCCTCGGCCGCATTCTTTGCAAAGGCCAGCAGCAGGATTTCCTCCGGCTGACGAATGCCCGCCGTGACCAGATAGGCCGCCTTTGCGGTGATGACGCTGGTCTTCCCCGATCCTGCACCGGCCAAGACGAGTGTCGCGTCCTCATCGACGACGACCGAAAGACGCTGTTCCGGTGTCAGCGGCTTGCTCTCGATGGTGTCGAAGAAATCCTTCCAGCGGTCCAGTTCAGCCGAGACGAAGGTAGCGATGGCATTTGCCCGTGCGGTTTGAGGGTCAGCGGCGAACTTGCGGACGGGCGCGATGCGCGCGACGACCTCGGGACCGATGGCCTCGGCATTCAGCTTCGAAAGAAGCGATGTATCCAGAGCCTGGGCGTCATCCAGCAGCGGCGCGATCTGGCACGCGGCGGGGTATTGGGATGGCGCGGCCAGAGACAGCACACCCGCCAGGACCGTGTCCAGTAGCGCTGCTTCCTTCTCGAGGGCCGAAAGATTGAAACGGGTCCAGGCCGTTTTGACCGCTTCCGAGAAGTCTTGTGCTTCTTTGTGGCCCGCGCCCCTCAGCGTGATACCGAGGTCGTCGCCCGAACGGATTGTCAGTGAGGTTCCAAGTCTTCCCTTCTTCAGCGCAGGCGGATTGGCCATGTTCTCCAAAGAAATGGACGATGTTTGGTTGCCATACCCAATCCTTATCCCATCCGCTTCAAGCTCCATCTTGCGGGCGCCTTTGCCGAACGGGTCACAAAGAAATCCGACGAAGGGGCGTCGACGAAGACTGTTCAAGAAACCATGCCTCGCCGATGGCAGTTACACCTACCTATTGCGACGCGTAAATCCTCGTCAGCTGACCCAGGTTTACAGGAGAACTCGGTAGTTTCGTGAATCTGCATCTGTCGACTTTATTATCTGGTATTCCATTCCGCTTGCGACGGCTATTTGTTCGGCAAATTCCTTCTTCGCCTGCACTACTGCATTATCGATTTGATGATCGCCCTTTACCTCAACAACGACGTATTTTTCGCTTCCGTCAGCCTCTTCCCGCAAGAAAACAAAATCTGGGTAGTAGCTGCGTACGGTATGCGAATCCGGGTCGATATACTGGACGAAGAAATCGGATTGCCCGTGCGTCAGCATTCCGGTGAAGTAAATTTTCTTCACCCGCTTTTCTCTGAGCAAGTCCCAGAACAGCGTTCGTTCGGAGTTTGAATCGAAGCAATAGGTGTCGAGGTGGAAGCTCTTGTCGCGCTCAGCTGCCTTCAGCACCTCGTCGGTACTGCGCACGATCTTATCCTTGGCAGCCGTAACTTCGTAGTAGCCGCTGGAGGGCAATTTGATGAGCTCGACTTCATGCTCTTCTTTTTGCTGATCTTCATCGAGATCAAAAAGCATTCGGAATAGACGGGGTATTACCTCATCATAGAGAAGTTCGTTGAACTCATTTGTGATCTCAACGAGCCTATCTAGGCCTTCTTTTGTTGCGTCCAAAAGGCTTTCGGAATGCAGTGGTGACTGGTTCAGATATCTAGATACCTCACCCACCAAGCTGAGACGTGAAAACGTCTGCTTTTCCCTTCGCTCGGTAAGGTCAAATGTGCGGCTGGATGAAGCGCGAGATGCCTGGGTGGGAGACAGGCCTTCTTGCTGTGTCTCTACCAGGCGATATTTTTCGATAAGCTCGCTCCATTTGTCTCGCGCAGCCAACTCAGGAAACAGAGCTTGGCCTGGCATCACGGTCTTCTCCCGGACCTGGTATTGCTTCCGCACCCGAACAAGCTTGATCTTGACTGGGGGCTCGACGACCTTGACCTGAACTCGCTCTTTGTCGCTCGCAACCTTCTGCAGGTCTGCGGCGCTGATCCTGAAATTCTGCTGCAGTTCGTCGTTCAGGATTTCCATGTTGTCGTCGGAAAGGAACACATGTCCCGTATGCTGGCCTTGGCCGATGGCACGAAGGCAGCGCATCGTGGCTTGGAGAACGAAAACTTTGGACTTGGGCTCTCGGAACAGGCCGACCCCAAACAGTGACCGGCAGTTCCAACCTTCACGGCCCTTGTTTACGAGCAGGATGAATTGCTTCTCGGAGGCCGGCGTGTCCAGCCGATTGAACTCGCGAATATCGTCATTCGAGGTCAGTTTGTCGTCGCCGACGTTGACCAATATGCGGGACGTCGGAAGTCCCCTTTTGGTAAGAGCTCTCTCGACCGCAGGTCGCAGTTCCTTGGTGAGCTCGTCGATCGTTGCCGCGAAGAAGGCCAGCTTGGGCAGCATGCCTTCCGGTTTCAGATCTCCGGTCTCATCGAGGAATTGATCCACGGCGATGTCGATGAATTCGTCGGTGCGGGTGTTTCGGTATCCGTGCAGCACGACCTTCTTGAGGAAGCCCTTGTCGATGGCCTCCTTGAGCCCGTACGCGTAGACCACCTCAGGCAGCACTTCTTTCCCGACGTACGGCGTGCCGGTGTAGTTGTAGCAGGCCACAACGCGGGTTCCTGCGCGGTTCAGGTTGGCGGCGAGCTGGTCGATGGTGGTGCGCAGGCTGGTGTCCGTCTCCTTGGCGCCGATCCCCATGTCCTTGGCGAGGGTCTTGCCGAAGGCGTGGTGGGCCTCATCCACATAGATGCCCAGCTGCTCGAGGCGGCACAGCTTTTCGAACCGCTGGTTTGTGGTCAGTTCGGCCTCTTCCTCGGGTTGATCCCAATCGTACAGGTCGGCTGCATCGCCGTACACGCCTGGTGCCGTCACGGTTTCGGGCGTTGCGCCGAAAAGCGCATCCATCGGGGTCTTTTGCTTGTGCTGCCGCTTCAGGATAATCTTTTGCGTGTTCGACACCACGATGTTGAAGCGCGACCGGTCTAGCGTGCTCAGCGAGGTGCCAGCCTCCTCCAGGTAGTGAAAGCGCAGGTGGGTGGTCAGGAAGTTCACGTATTCCGGCGGCACGACCAGCGCGAGGTCGAAGGACTCGATTTCCTTCAAGGACTGCAGCACCGTCTTGTCCGGGGCGAAGACCAGCGCGTTGTGGCAGTACCGCTTGTCCTTCTCGAATTTGTTCCCCAGCAGGAACTCGTAGAAGATGCAGGTCGCCATGAGGATCGTCTTGCCGGTCCCCATGGTCAGGGCAAAGATGTAGTTCGGGTAGATGCGAGAGTTCTTCCGCATCGCCGCGAAGACGGCCTTGTATTGCTCCTGCGTCACGGCATCGAACATCGACCCTTGGCGCGTGTCACCACCGATGAGCCCGCCTTCTTGGCGGCCTGCGAAGGCGCCGGACTTTTCAAACCAGGCCTTGAAAACCTCCTCGACCTTCGCGTTGTCCATGAATTCCTTCAGGAAAACATAGATCTCCAGCGCCTCGAACTGCGGCTGGCGCAGGAAGGCCTTGGGGTTCTTGTCGGGGTTGTTGAAGTCCAGGAACTTGCGCGTCAGCTCCTTGTAGTGCGTGCGGATCGTGCCGCGATTGCCGCGGTAGAATTCCCACAGGAACTGGAAGAAGGCGAAGTCCAGCGACGCGCTGACCGCTTTGGCGCGCTTAGCCATTGGTCACGCTCCCTTCCCAGGACTCGGAGAGGAGGTCGGTGATCTTCACCCGGATCGTCCCGGCGTCGGCCGGAACCTTGTAGCGGCCCGCGACGAGGTCAGTCTTGCCCGGAATGTCCACCACCGTCGGCTGCAAAATGGCCCCGTCGTAGTTCCAATCGATGAGGATGCTCTCGACCAGTTCGCGCCAGTCCTCGACCGTCTCTTTCTGCATCGACAGCTTCTGCAGCAGGTTCATGGGGTAGAAGCGGTCCACCACCAGCTCGCCATCCTTGATGACGACCTTCGCCTCGGAATCGCGGCGGAACTCGAGGTTCGCCTTGTCGCGCAGGATGTCGACCACCTCGACATCGATTTTGTAGGGCGATGCGGCCAACTTCAACTGGGCGGCAAGGTCAGGTTCATGGCCCATGCAAATCAACGTGATCTTTTCTACAGGTCTGTTAGGGGGCTTCCCCCTGACGACGTTCCCAAGCCTTGTAGTCAAAGCCCGCTGTCAACTCGTTCAAATCCGCTCGCGTGGCGATGCGATTGACCGGCATGATCTTGACCAAGCGCCCATCTTTTTTCGCCATCAAAGAGTGCATTCATTTCAATGGGCTGCACTTCAAGCGCCTCAAGGAGTAGCTCTTTGGCCTGAACTGGATTGCGGAAGACGTCATACTGGTTAACGTTGTAAACCTCAAAACCTGTGAATAGCGGAAGATCCGGGTCAGGTAGGCGGCTTCCAAGTTCCTCAGCGACGCCACAAAGACGCTTTGTGGTCGTTTGGATCGCTCCGAGATTGATGTCTGCGCCGATGAATCTTCTTCCCAACTTCATCGCTGACGCTTGCGTTGTTCCCGCCCCCATGAAGCAATCAAAGACAAGATCTCCTGGCTCAGTGGATGCCGATATAATCCTGTTCAAAAGGGCCTCTGGTTTTTGCGTTGGATAGTCCTGGCGTTCTTTGGCAACTGGGTTAACCGGGGGGATGTCATCCCAAACTGAATCAATGATGTCACCTTCGACTTCATCTAGATAAATCACGCGCGCGCCACCGCCTGTGGGGTTCACGTCGTCTCGGAAAAAGCGTCCATTTGCATCTTTCTTGAAGCGCTTGATATAATCCTCACCGTGAGGTCGAAATTGAACTTTCCACTTGTAGTCGTCTGACATCGCATAGGAGAATATGGTGTCGTGCTTCTGTGGAAATTTGCGCGTCGTAGAGCGCTTGAAGCCGAAATAGCTCCAAATGATCTCGTTTCTGAATCGACCAATTCCGAAAATTTCATCCATAATTGCGCGGATGTAATGATTTTTATGCCAGTCGCAGTGAACATAAATACTCCCACGATCCGAGATTAGTTCGCGGCAAAGTACGAGCCTTTCGTAGATGAACTGAAGGTATTCGTCATTTGTCCAAATGTCGCTATACTGCTTTTCCTCAAAAGAACTTGTGTCGGAGGCGGCAGTTCCCCCCTTCAGTTTTACGGTCTTCTTATATTCGGCCTTAGAGTCGTATGGCGGGTCTATGTAAATCAAATCGACCTTGCCACGGAACTCTTTTAGTAGGTGGCTCATGACCTGGAGGTTGTCGCCCCAGAAAATCTTGTTGCGCCAGCCATCGACCTCTTCGCCATGCACCTCTTTCAACTGGGCTGGGTAGAACTGCGTGGACGTAAACGGCCGCTTCCCGCGCCAGTTCAGCATCGGGTAGCCCTTGATGGGCGCGAACTGGAATTTCTCCACGCTCTCCAGGTTGCCCGTATCGGCACCAAGGCTCATGGCGGTTTGGTCGTCTTTCACATCACTCATCGGTCGTCTTTCCTGAAATTCCAGTTTTTCGCGTCACAATAGGCGCGCATGTCACAGTTCTCGCACAACCTATCGGGGCGCGCGGCTATTCGGTAGTCCGAGCATTCGATGCGGTGGACGATTTCATCAAAGCGGGAGATCGTCTTGCCGATCGCACGGTCATCCTTGGCGAAGCTGACATAAGGGTTCCCGTCCTGCTCGCCGGTGTAATAGAGGTGCATCCGGCTAACCTTCTGGCCGGTCCGCTCTTCGATGAGGTGGGCGTAGACCTCGAGCTGGCTCTGGTACTGGCGCAGGCGGTCGCGGTCCTTCTCCATGTCGGGTTTCTTTTCCGACTTGAAGTCCACCACTTCGACCGTGCCACCTTCGCCCCGGATCAGGTCAACATTGCCCTTCAAAATGTAGTCGTCCTTGACCAGCGAGATCTCGACCTCGGTTTCCTTGATCCGGTCCCAGTTGCCGTTCTCGCGCTCGTAGTAGCGCATGACGTGCCTGCGGGCGGCCTCGAGGGTGATCGGGGCCAGGAAGACGCGCTCCTTCTTCGACAGCATGGCATAGTTGGTGGAGAACCAGCCATCGATGGCGTCGGGCGTGACCGCGTGTTCTTCGCCCCGCAGGACGGCCTTGTGGATGTCCTCGATGGTCTGGTGAACTAGCGTGCCGAACAGCATCGGGCTGACGCGGATGGCGGCGAACTCCAGCTCCTTGAAGAAGCGATACTGCTCTGCACAGTTTTCGAAGAGCGTGATGTGCGAGGTGAAGGAATACTCGCGCTTGAGGTTGATTTCCTTCACCTTTTCGAAGGTGAACCGGGTCAGGTCGACTCCCCGCCACTCTGGCAGGGCGCGGAAGACATCCTCGAAATATTTCGATGGCGACCGGCCGTGCCCGTGCCGCTCCTGCGCGGCGAGGATCAGCAGATTCTGCGCCCGCGAGAACGCGGTGTAGTAGAGACGCCAGAAGTCGAAGTGCTTGATGCTGTCCAGCGGCTCAAACCGCGCCTTCGACAGGTAACCGCCGTCTTCGAGGATCTCGTCCAGATCGGTGTGCTGCTTGCGCGGCACTGCCTCCAGCGATCCGCACACGACCACGGGGAACTCGAGCCCCTTGGACTGGTGGATGGTCAGGAACGAGACGCAGCCCCTCGGCGCGTATTCCGCCTCATCCTCATACTCCCCGATGCCGCCTTCCTTGAGGAAGCGGAAGAACTGGTTGAACAGGTTCCGAAGGTCCCGTTCGAGGTATTCGGGGTTAAGGACCGTGACGTAGTGAAGGTATTCGAACTTGGTGATCAGCTTCGAGAAGGTCGCCAGGTTGCGGGCGGCGCGACCCTTGTCCACGCCCTGCATCGCGTCCTCGTCCAGGAACCGGGAGAACAGGGGGAACTGGAGCAGCTGATAGAACAGCCCAGAGAAGGCATAGTCGGCGGTTTGTGTAAGCACCGCATGTCGCTTGGCGAGTGGCCGGGCCCACTCAAGCATGCGGCGGTTCTCTGGCTTGCGGAGCTCATCCGCGAAGGCCTTGAAGCACTCGTGGTCGTAGTAGTCCCAGATGGCGAGCTGGGCACCTTCGGCCCACTGACGGACCTTGGGGAACTGCGGAAACAGGAAGATCATGGCCCCGATCATCAACCGGATTTCCTCCCGCTCGAAGAACATGTTGGAGCGCGGTGAATAGACGGGGACACCGTGACCTTCGAGGAAACGCGCGAGGTTGAGCACGCGGTCGTTCTTGACCGATCGGAACAGGAAGGCGACCTGGTTCCAGTCGGTAAGGCGACCTGACTCGCGCAGCGCTGTCAGAAATGACAGTACCTCTGCGTGCCAGTTGTCATTCTCCCCTTTTTCGTCGGAGGCGCTCAGCCGTGCCGCGGCGGGTACGTGCGGGAAATCGTCCTCTCGCGGAAGGATCTGTTTTGGAAAGCGAAATGTCTTGCCTTGATCTTCCCAGTCAAGTCGTTCCATCCAATCGTTGTAGAAGTCGATGATGCTTGGGTGAGAGCGATAGTTTACCGTCAGGCGCACCTGCGTACAACTTGCGGGCGCGAAGAGCTGTGGGAATTCCAGAATGTTACGAATTGTGGCGCCACGAAATCGATAGAGACCTTGGTCATCGTCACCGACGACACACAGGTTGCTTTTTTCGCCCGCCAGCAGGAGCAGGATCTGCTCTTGGATAGTGTTGGTGTCCTGATACTCGTCGACCATCAAGTACGTAATCTTGTCTCGCAGCTGGGCGAGGACGTCCGGATGTTGACGCAGCAGCTGCAAGGCCTCGTACTGGATTCCCGAGAAGTCCAAGCAATTGTTTTCGTTGAGAAGCTCTTGATATTTCAAGAAGCAGCGTGCGAGGGCGCGCACCTCAGGATCTGGCGCCGCCTCAAGCGCAACCGGGTCCAGAGCCTCTTCGCTGACCTTGTTGAGCCATTTCATGAGCTGTTCTGACTGTGCCCACCGGCCGGTCTGATCATCTCCCATGACGAGTTGCGCGTCTGCAAGCTCCCGAAAGTCCTTGATCCGCTGGTAGAGGAAGTATTGCTGATCAAATTGGTCAAACAGCGTGAAGCTGCGCCTGAGGCGGGTGAATTCCCGAAACTCTTCGAGAACGCGCAGGCAGATCGAATGAAATGTACCGAGGTACATTTCATTTAGGTTGAAGCGGATATCCAGTTCCGTGAGGCGATTTGAAACCCGAGTGGTGAGCTCACGGGCCGCCTTGTCGGTGAATGTGACCACAAGAAGGCTTTCCGGGGTGACCTTCTTCACGGTGATCAAGTGTACAATGCGTTCAACGAGTGTGAAGGTCTTACCGGAACCTGGGCCCGCGATGATCAGAACAGGCCCTTCCGACGCGTTAATAGCCGCGAGCTGTTGGGGGTTTGCGCTGGAGCGATGATCCTTCATTGGATTGCCGACCTCGCCAGATATTTCGGGGCACCGAATACCGCGTCAGCATTGAGAAGTATAATCTGCTGATCTTGGGGCGGCCTAGCGGTCGGCTCAGTGTCGAGACCCAAACGCCTTAGCGCATAGTAGAGTAGCGCCCGCCGAACCGTAATTTTTGCTTTACCGCCTTGCATGCCGTAGTCGAGCGCAATGACTTTAGCCTGCGTTTCGGAGAGCTCCGGATGGGGCCCGACTTCAAGCGTAACCTCGGAAAGCCAGTCCTGATCATCGTTAGCCGATTTGTTGCTTTCGCCCGAGCCTCGGATCTCGAGCATCCGCGACAACAGGAAGTCCTTGAAGCAATCGTCGGTTTGGCAGAACGCCCGAGTGTGCCACCGGAAACCGTCAAACGCGATGGCATGGGGGGCGATCCAGCGCCAGCGCGGCTCGGGGCTGGACAGGGACTGGTACTTTACTTCAATCGCCTCGGACCGGCGGATTGCGCCAACGACCGAACGAAGCGTTGCCGGATTGACCCCACGAACTGGCGTAGGGGCGGCAGCGTAGGGCGGCAGGTTGGCGATCCAGGCGTCCTCGCGGTCGAGGATACCGTCAGCGACCGATCGCAGCTGTGCAAGATAGCGGCTCGCGTCAGGCTCGAGAAACTGCGGCTTGAACTTGGAGCCTCGCACATAGGTTCGCGCACTCTTGTCGTAGGCCATGTTGTCCGGCGCGAAGCCGATGTAGCGGTTCAGGTCGGTGGACGCCTGGTTCACCGAGACCCCGAACTGGTCCATCAGATCGCTGCGGTTCACATGCCCCTCCCAGAACAGGCGGAACTCGATGAACTCGAGGCGCTGCTCGACGCCCCAGCGAAGTTCTAACCTTTCGCTATCCATCACGCCCTCCCGACATCAGTGCGAACCGCACGATAACTATGTGCACCCACTTTCTGTGCTCATATCCACGCTAGCGGACGGGTTCTGCGGGGGCAATCGAAAATGAGCGGAGATTGCATTGAAATTGCTTCACGTTTCTTGCTTACTTCGCAAAGCTCGGGTGCGGGTGCGGGTGCGGGTGCGGGTGCGGGTGCGGCTAGATGAAAGGTCTCACCATCCAGACACTGCTAACAAGCGTTGGTGGCGTCTCGATCTTGCTGCTTCGGCGTCCGTGGGATGCTGAGTGATAAATTCTGTTGAGGGCATTCGCCGTGGCATCAAATTACGAATTGATTTGTGAAGAGAACCGGTCTCGATACGGCACAGAGGGCGCCAAGAAATCTGGCGGTCTCGCTGCAGGCCTCTACGATGATCGGACGCACTTTATCTTCGAGCTACTTCAGAATGCAGAAGACGCACTTGGCAAACGTGGAGCATGGACAGGGCCGCGCACCGTTTCATTCAATTTGGATGAAGAAAAGCTGACTGTCGCACATTTTGGCAAGCCGTTCGATGAAGATGATGTCAGGAGCGTCTGCGACATAGCAGAAAGCACAAAGAACGAGTCGGCAATCGGTCGATTTGGGTTAGGCTTCAAATCTGTCTATACTGTCACCGATCTCCCGGAAATTCATTCAGGCGATGAAGACTTTGCAATAGAAGAGTATGTGTTTCCCAAGAGGGTGGCGCAATCTTCTCGGCGCGCTGACGAGACGCAGATCGTCCTTCCGTTGAAATCGGGAGATTCAACCGCAGGCTCGGATATCACGGACGGATTCCAGAGGCTCGGACCGAGTGCGCTTCTGTTTCTTCGTAATATAGAAGAGATCAATTGGAACGTTGAAGGGGGCGCATCTGGGTTTTACATGCGCAATCCGCCTGATGTGCTCGGACCTAATGTGCGGCGCGTTAGCCTAATCGGTCACGAGACCGGTCAAGAAGAAGTCGACCAAAGCTGGCTCGTATTCCACCGGGACGTCTTTTCCGACAGTCAGAAGTCAGTCGGTCGTGTGGAGATCGCATTTAAGGTCCAGCCCCCAAAGGCGCGGTCGGAGCGTTGGGCAGTTCAACCCCTGTCCACGTCGCCCTTGGTGGTCTTTTTTCCAACGGTCGTCGAGACACACCTTGGCTTCCTTGTACAAGGACCGTTTCGAACCACGCCAAGCCGTGAAAACATCCCTCCTGGCGACCCTTGGAACCAGCACTTGGTGATCCAGACATCCGAGCTGCTTGGCGAGGCCATGAGCTGGTTGCGCGACGCGTCTATGCTCGATGTCTCAGTGCTCCGCTGTTTGCCCTTCGACAGGGAGAAATTCCCAGCCAGCAGTAGGTTTCGGCCGGTGTTTGATGCGGTAAAAAATCTGCTGCAAAATGAGGAATTACTACCGACCAGCGACGGGACGTATGTTGCGGCGGCACAAGCAAAACTCGCGCGGACTCAGGATATTCGAGATCTACTCGGTCCCAATCAGGTTGAAGGGCTGTTCGGGGCAAATGTGCAAGCTTGGCTCTCAGGAGACATAACTCAGGATCGAGCGCCAGACATACGCCAATACCTCATGCGCGAGCTAGGTATTGATGAAGTTAGACCGGAGACCCTCATACCAAGCCTGACGAAGGATTTCCTTGCGGCGCAGTCCGATCCGTGGGTGGTGCGATTGTACGATTTTCTAAGCGGACAGGAGAAAATTATCCGCCGTCACCTTGATGCGATCCCGATCATCAGATTGGATGATGGCTCCCATGTCGCCGTCCGTGAAAATGGTAAAGCAAACGCTTTCTTGCCAAGCTCCATCGTTACGAGCTTCCCGACTGTGCGCCGCGCAGTATGTGCCACACCGGAAGCGCGTCAGTTTTTGACTTCGCTCGGAATCACCGAGCCAGACCCCGTAGACGATGTCATTTGGAATATTCTGCCTAAATATCAGCAAGACGAGATCGATGTGGGCGATGAGGCCTACAACGAGGATATTAGGCGGATACTCGCAGCATTTAACACCGACTCAGCCAATCAAAAAGAGAAGCTGCGCGCAGCGCTTCGCGACACGCATTTTGTGATGGTTATCGATGCTGGCAGCGACAAGAGGTACATTGCAAAACCCGGCGAAACTTATATTGCCACCGACCGACTTCAGCAGCTTTTCGAAGGCGTAGCAAACGTCCTGCTGGTTAATAACGAGTACGAAGGCTTGCGCGGCGAAGATATTCGCGACCTGTTAGTGTCATGCGGCGCAAGCCGGTATTTGGTCGTGGAGCAAGTTGAGTCCACACTAGGGTATTCCGAGAAAGAACGGATTCGCCGCGATGCGGGCCTTGAGCGCGCCAGCTGGGAGCAAGTACCGGAAGATTTCACGCTGCGAGGACTATCGCAGTTGCTAAAGCACTTTCCAAAGCTGGCAGCTGAAGAGTCGGCGATAAGAGCCAAAGTCTTGTGGGATGCATTAGCCGATCTGGAAGCGCGCGGCACAGGAGCGTTCTACGGCACGTACAAATGGGGCTACTCCCATGAAGTGAAACTTGCTCGGTTTAGCGCTTCTTTCGTTCGAGAGCTTGTCCGGACGTCTTGGGTGCCAACGGAAAGCGGTGAGCTCGTCGTCCCGAGTCTTGTGGTGTTCGATGATCTTGGCTGGAAGAGCAATCCATTCCTTCAATCTGTCATTGCATTCAAGCCACCGATTATCGACCAGCTTGCCAGAGAGGCTGGGATCGATCCGGCAGCGCTTGATCTGCTGCGGAGGCTTGGCATCACCAGTGTCGCCGATTTAACTTCGCGGTTAGGGGTGCAGGATGCTAGCCCAGAGCCCATGTCCCCGGCCTCCACAGAAGCAGCCGCCGAGATTTCTTCCGACGGTGACGTCTATGACGAAGCCAAGGACCTTTATGGGGACGATATGCCTGATATTGCGCCTGGAACCCCTGACCCAGATGCGGGTGACGATGTGCGCACTGGTTCTACCGGCGGGAGCAAAGGGCCAGGAAAAGGCGACAAGCGCGGTAACCTCGATGCCAACGGTGGCGACGGTCGGGGCAATGGCGTCAGGGATGCCGCGAGCGGAGGTGGCGGCAGAAGCGCTGGTGGGGCTGGCAAGAGCTCTGCGGGGCACGCTGCCGGACGCCCGTTCATATCCTATGTCGGAGCACATGTGGATGACGAGGAGCAGGATCCAGATGGTCTTGACCAAGAGCAGCGCATGCAGCTCGAGGCGGATGCAATCGACCTGATACTCGCGGCAGAGCCCGCACTCTGCAGAACACCAGCAGGTAATCCAGGCTTCGATCTTTACGAGGTCGATGAGAACGACATTCAGGTAAGATGGGTCGAAGTGAAGTCCATGACTGGGACGTTGATGGAGCGCCCCGTCGGACTTTCTCGCACGCAGTTTGATTTCGCGCGCGAGAAAGGAAAATCCTACTGGCTGTATATCGTCGAAAGCGCCAGGAACGCTTCAACAGCTCGCATTCTCGGAATACAAGATCCGGCGGGAAATTCGAAAACGTTCACCTTCGACCACGGTTGGAGCCATGTTGCTACCGAAATTTCTCCCGGCTTAACGGCCACCGAATGAAAGTGGACTAAGCGGGCGCGGTTCAGCCACCGGTCTCGTCCAGTGCGATCTCGCTGAGCTCTCGGTCTTCGAATGCTAGGACATCCTCCATCCGGTAGATGACGCGGCGTCCGATCTTGATGAAGCGCGGCCCGTCACCAGTGGAGCGCCAGTATTCGAGGGTCCTGTGGCTGATCCTCCATCGTGCTGCCAGCTCAATTTGGGTCAGACGTAAGTCAAGCATTTTCGTTTCCTTTCGTGCGACCTTAACGGCCGAAATGAAAATTCCCTGCGCGTCCAACACAATGCTTCGCGCAGGGTTTTTCTGACGATACCCGGGCCAGTTCAGCGCCCGGCTTTCATCTCCTCCAAGTCGCGGCGCTCTTGATTTTCGAACGCAAGCACATCTTCGAGGCGGTAGATTACGCGCCCGCCGAGCTTCATGAAGCTCGGTCCTTCACCAGTCCACCGCCACCGTTCAAGTGTCCTCGGGCTAATCCTCCATCGGGCAGCCAGATCGATTTGACTGAGGCAAATTTCTCGCATTTTCGTTTCCTTTCGAACGACCACCGTGGTCGCACGACAACGAATGCGTAGAAAGAAAACGTATTCAAGTCAGTGTGTTGCGGGGTTCTGCGCGTTGCGCTCTGGGTTCTTCGGACAGTCGGCGCAGCAGCGAGCTTCAGGCCAACGCCATGTCAGATCACGCAATTTCCGTCAGAACATCTTAAGACTCGTCATCCTGCCGGAGCTTCCTCAGGGGTCACAGGAGACGGTCCAGTTGGAAGGGCACTTCCTCCGCCACCAAACCATGACATTCCCCTTGAATATCAATGGCTTAGGTGTGATCCGTGGGTTGCCTGAGGTAACACACGAGGTTACACAAGGCATGATACTGATCTTCGATGCGGGGGCCTTTCGGGTCATGTGCAAGCACCTCCAACAAAAGGGTAATACCTTCTACTACCGCCGTCGCATCCCCGAGGATGTGCGCTCGATCTACAAGGATCTTGGTCGAAGGGCAGAGGAGCAAATGTTCTTCAGCCTGAAGACCACCGACAAGATGGAAGCCTGTCGCCTTGCCGATGCACACACTCGGCGTCTTGATGCGTTATGGAAATCGCACAGAGAGGGGAACAAGACGGCGGTTGATCCTCATGTCGCTCTTGCAACACTTGCGGCTGCCGGAATGTCGCCTGGGGATGCCATCAAATACCGCGACAATCCCGCGATTTCTACCTTCGTGGATCGACTGATCGGGCAACATGAGCCGCATGAGCCGCCGCCCGAGATCACGCCACAGGACCAGTTGACCCTGGACATCCTCTACGGTGCCCCGGTGCCGAAGCTTCTGAGTGATGCCAGGGAGAAGCATTTCGAGTTGGGCAAGGGGCCGAAGAACACCGTAGCGGACAAGCAGTTCGAGCGAGCTTGGGGCCATCTTCTTGAGATCGCCGGGGACATTCCCCTCGACCATCTCAGCCGCGATCATGCCAATGCATTCGTGCGCAAGTTGGTGCAAAGGGGTGTCGGCCCCGAAACCGTGAAGCGTTACTTGGCTCAGGTGCGCCCCGTGATCCAAACGGGTCTGCTTGAGTTCGAAATGACCAAGGCCAATCCCTTCGAGAAGCTGACGATTCCCAACCGTGATGAGGGGCCACGCAAACCCCGAGATACCTTTGAGGTCGGAGAACTGATCGCAATTCAGGCTGCCTGCCACGAAAAGGATGACGAGCGCCGGTGGCTGATTGCGATGCTCTCGGACACGATGACACGCTTGGCGGAACTGCAGCAGATCATGAAAGAGGATGTCAGGCTGAACGATCCGGTCCCCCATATCAGGCTTCGCGTGACCGATGTTCGTAACCTGAAGACGGGACTCTCTGCGAGGTCGGTCCCCCTCGTCGGTGCTGCTCTCTGGGCAGCCCAGCGCGCCATGACGACCGAAGGAAAGTTCCTCTTCCCGAGCATTGCCAAGGATGTCCCGAAAGATGAGTTTCACTCCGGGGCGGCCTCAGCTGCCCTGAACAAGTGGCTCAAGGAAAACAAGTTGGCGCGACAAGGCCAGACGCTCCACAGCTTCCGGCACACGATGCGGGATCGTCTTCGCAACGTGGAAGCTCCGCCCGATTTGATTGACCGGATCGGTGGTTGGGTCACCAAGGGTGTCGGAGAGACTTACGGCAAGGGGCACAGCCTGGAACTGATGCAGCGATACATGCTGAAGACGGTGCTGCCGTTGCCGGGAGAAGGCCCCGCTGAGCACGTATCAGCGGCCTGAATCTCCTTTGAATCTCATCCAAAGGTCACAGCGCAACGCTGAGGCGGGGTCAGACTCGCCTCGAATCTCAGGTTACGGCACATGAATGACATGAACACGGACACTCCCCTCGTCACGGCGCTGGGGCATTGCCGGGATCACCTCGAAGCGGCCCGCATGGCGGAATTCGTCTTTGCTCCGAAGACCGATGCGGCAAAGGCTCTGGTGGCGCATCTGACGGCCATCACGCTTGACCATGAAGCTAAGGCGCAGCCGAGGAAGCGCACACGGCAGGCCGAGGCCCAGAGGAGCTTTACAGGGGCCGTGTCTGCTTTCGCTGCCGATCTGATCCACCATGCCAGGTTTCAGGAGGCGAGAGGGTTCTTCTATCGCTCAAGCGACAAGGAGGCGCTGGGGCAAACCCTGGTCTCGGTGCGAAGCTTCGAGCAATTGCTGCAGTTCTGGCCCGAGATGGGGCTGATGGAGGTCACCAGCTTCTTTCGGGTCAGGGAGACTTGGGAGGGAGACGACACGGGGATTGGCTTTGGCAGGGCTAGACGCTTTCGGGCAACGGCAGAGCTGCTGAGCTTGGCGGAGGGCTTCGGCATCACCCCGGACACGCTCAAGGATCACTTCCTGAAGGAAACGGGGCGCCTGTCTCCGGTCACGGTGCGCTCTGAAGTTGCCAATCGGCATGGCACAGGCGTCACCTCGGCCAATATGCGCTTGGTCGGGGCAAAGTATGATGCTGAGGTCAAAAGGGTCAGGGAGATCAACACCACGCTGGCCCAAGGAGGCTTCGACCTCGCGGAAACACCTCGGGTCTATCGGCTGTTCAACCGGGGCAACTTCCACAACTTCGACTTCAACATGGGCGGAAGGCTCTATTGCTGTTCCGAGGATGATTGGCAGCAGAGGTCGAAAGAAGACCGCGCCCTGATCACCTGCCGGGGTGAACCCACAGTCGAGCTTGACGTAAGGGGAAGCCATCTCTTTATTCTCTACGCCCTGCACGATCTGGAGTTGGACAGCGACGACGACCCTTATTTCCTGCCTGGTGTCGAGCGGGACGTGGTGAAGGGGCTCTTTGTGGCGATGACGGGGAAAGGATCGCGCCTGACCCGCTTTCCGATGACGCTAAGCGAGGACTACGTGAAGCGCACAGGGCGAAAGATCGGTGCCGTATACAAGCTCAGGAAGGTTCTGGACGCCCTGATCGCGAAGCATCCGGTCCTGAGCAAGCTCAAAAAGGGCTCGATGGATTGGGCTCGGCTGCAATACGAGGAATCCGAGTGCTTCATGGAATGCCTGAGCCGCCTTGGGCGCCATCACGGTGTTGCCGCTTTGCCCGTCTTTGACAGCTTGATCATCGCCAAACAGCATCAGGACGTGGCCCTCACCTGTCTGGTGGAAGCTTACGGGAACCGCTTTGGCTGCCTGCCTGAGGTCAGATGCAAATAGGCCTTCCCCTCGGTTGCCCCTTGGCCCTCCAAGGCTGATCATTGGGGGGGTGTCCTTGGATGGTCCAAGGTAGGTATCTGGGCTATTATCCCCTACTCATCAGATACTTGATGGGCTTTGGAGGCTCGGGTTCACTTACGACCACCAAGGCATTACTTGGAAACGTAAGAGTGCCCAAGGTTGCCCCTTCGGTCAGAGGTGAGGGCTCAGCATCAAGAAGAACAATAAGAGTAATAATATAACCCCTCTTTTTGAAGTCGCTTCCAAAACCCCCAACCCCCCTCTGACGGATTGAAAAAGTCCCAAAGCCCAGCGCCTCGCCAGAGTCCCTGGGAAGGCCGTGGAGTCGCCTCCTGCCGTCCCGAGTCTCACCCACGGGAGAGCCCAGGAAGGCCATTCTGGGGCCCTCTCCGAGTCTCCCAGGGCCATCCCAGGTCCAGACCCCAGCCGATCCCCTCTGCCACTGAAGCTTGCCCCAGAGGCAGGTGCAAAGGTGGCGGGATAGCCCCGTCATGGAAGTGGGTTCGGAGTTTTGGCAGACGCCTCTCCCCCACCTCTTTGACCCTATTGGCAGCAAAGGAGGATCACATGCTGATCGGTTATGCCCGCACCTCGACCCTGGACCAGATCGCGGGCTTTGTGGCCCAGAGGAAGGCCCTGCAGGCCCTCGGGTGCGAGAAGCTGTTCGAGGAGCAGGTCAGTTCGGTGGGGCAGCGAGACGCCCTCTCTGCGGCGCTGGAGTTCGTTCGGGAAGGGGACACTCTGGTGGTGACGAAGCTCGACCGCCTGGCCCGCTCGGTGCGTCACCTGGGCGAGATCGTGGAGGCCCTGGAGCGCAAGAAAGTGGGGCTGAGGGTGCTCGACCTGGGGCTGGATACGGCCAATGCCACCGGCAAGCTGATGCTGAATGTGCTCGGGGCCGTGGCGCAGTTCGAGCGTGAGATGATGCTGGAGCGGCAACGGGAAGGCATCGCCAAGGCCAAGGCTGATGGCAGGTACAAAGGCCGCAAGCCCACGGCGCAGTTCAAGCAGGCCGAAGCTCTGGCCTTGCTGGCGGCAGGGACACCGAAGCGAGAGATCGCCCGCAAGCTCGGCATCTCCGAGCGCTCGGTCTACCGCGTCCTCTCGGCTGCGGCCTGAGCATCCCCCCAGACATCACGCAGACATCATGACACAGGAGAGCATCATGCTTCGCAAACTGATCACCCTTTACCGCATCGTCTTCTTCGCCTGGTGCGGGTTGTTCCTGGCCCTGGCCCATGCGGTGGGGCCGCCGCCTCGCGCCGCAAGAAGACACTCGAAAATATCGAAGCCAGCGTCACATCGATCTTTCGTCGGCCCGATCTCGACAATGCCAAACTTAGCGCCGGGGCTGAAGTGTCGCGGCAATCGGTCGCGGGCTCGGGGTCGGCCGCATTCAGCGTGGGAAATTGAGTTTTTTTTGAGCGACAGCTATAGCTTACGCATCGTAGCAAGGGAGAAGTTTAAGATGTCGAAAAGAGATTTTCTCATCCCGCTCGCGGCCGCAGTCGCGATGCTTGACGGGACTGCGTTCGCCTCCACAGATGGGGCTGTCGTCGAGAGTGCCGCTACGGCGCCGGTTCAGCAAAACTTTGTCGCGCCCATTCCTGAGCTCTCTAGGAACATGGTTCTGGAGCGGCATTCTGATGAAGGCGTCAGCTATGTTTGGCACTCAAGCCATGCGAGCCACGCTAGTCATGCAAGTCATGGCAGCCATTGTTCGGGATACAGCTATTGCCAGTGAAGGATTCGCTTGATCCTGGAGTTGAGATCCGTTTCGATGCGGGTTTCATCTCCAAGGATGCCATAAAGAAGGCGCTCTACCGGCACGGGGATGTTGTCACCTTCGAGGTCTCCATTTTGGCAAATGAGCTATGCGTCGCGTTGCGGCTGCGCTCTGATGCACCCGCTGGTGTTGATCTTGAGATAGTTGCCGAGCAACTGCGGTTGGACGCGGTGGATTACGATCTGCGTGAGCGGATCGCTGAGCAAACCGCGCCCCTCCGCAACACCATCCTTGCCTATACATTTTCACGCACAGGCCTGATGTCTTGAGTATCTTTCGAGATAGTTCTACCTTTCGCGAAGAGGCGAACGCCTACACACTCCTGCCCTTTCGCTTCGATCGCTACTCAGCTGGGAAACGCATCCTGACCAGTATGTCGGGAGAATATGTGATACTCTCTGAGGCGGATTTCCAAGCGTTTGTATCTTGCTCTCTCGGCTTGGAGACGCCGAGTTTTGCGCAGCTCTACGCGCGTGGTTTTCTTCGCGTTGGTGCGGATCCGTTGCCGCTCGAAATTACCGCTCTGAAGCTGCGAACTAAGCTAAAAAACCTTGCTTGGTTCACCGGCCTGCACATGATCGTAATTTCGCAGCGCTGCGACCATTCTTGCATCTATTGTCAAGTGTCGCGACAGAGTGCGAATAAGGATGCGTTCAACATCTCAACGGAGACCGGGCGAAAAGTCGTCGATATGATATTTCGTTCCCCCAATCCAGACATCAAAATAGAATTCCAGGGGGGGGAACCACTTCTCAACTTCGAGGCGGTGGAGGATATCGTACTTTATGCTGAAGATGTCGCGCGGAGGATGTCGCGGCGGTTATCTTTCGTGATTGCCACCAATCTCAGTCAAATAGATGACCGAATTGCGCGCTTCTGTAAGGCTCATGGAATATCCATTTCGACCTCTCTAGACGGTCCGCGCGATCTGCATGATGCTAACCGCCCTTTGACGGGAGGAAGCAGCTTTGACGCTACTTTGCGAGGTGTCGAACTGGCGCGGCACCATCTTGGCAGATACTCCGTAAGCGCGCTCATGACGACTACCGAGGCAGGGCTTGGCCGTGTTCGCGACATAATCGACACCTATGTTGAAAACGGCTTTCCAGGAATATTTCTCCGCCCGCTCTCGCCTTACGGCTTTGCTGTTAAGACAAGAACGTACCAGAAATACGACACCACACGCTGGCTAGAATTCTTCGACGAAGGTCTAGATTACATTCTTGAGCTCAATCGGAAAGGAACTCCTTTCAGCGAGTTCTACAGCGGCATGATACTTAAGAAGATCCTTACACCATTTTCTCCAGGATATGTTGATCTCATGACCCCCTCGGGCATCGGTCTGGCCGGGGTGATCTACAACCATGACGGTACAGTTTATGCGTCCGACGAGGGACGTATGCGAGCGGAGATGAACGATTACACGTTTCGCCTAGGCAACGTTCACGAGAACAGTTTCGAAGAGCTATTTGGCTCGGATGCACTACTCACGCCAATTGAGGAATCCTTCGCGGCCTCTGTTCCGATGTGTTCAGATTGCGCCT
This sequence comes from Rhodobacter capsulatus, assembly GCF_052363175.1. Lineage (GTDB taxonomy): Bacteria > Pseudomonadota > Alphaproteobacteria > Rhodobacterales > Rhodobacteraceae > Rhodobacter > Rhodobacter capsulatus_D. Next base: position 3,172,350 of record NZ_CP198946.1, on the reverse strand, counting down.
ATTTACCATATTGCGGTTCTGAACCGGTATACCATCACGCCACGCAGGGAGACTTCGTCGGCTTCAAGCCGCGCTCTGGTTTTTGCCAGAGGAACATGCATGTCATTCGTCGACTGATCGATATTGTCGAAGCGGATGGTGAAGATGCGCGTACCCTTCGCCGTTGGAGCATTCAGTGATCCCTCTCGCAGGACATTTGACCGTTAAATCTCCGCCTAAACAACCGGGGCCGAAGCTTTATCGCCTCAGCGAGCAGTCGGACAGGCCCTCCATTCTGGCGCGAGAAGAGTGCTTCCTATCGCGCGACGGAAGCTACCCACATCAGTTTGGTGCCTGCATCTCTCTTGTATCGCCAAGAGATTGCGATGGCCATAACGCCATGTTTCTTTGCCCCGAGCATTTTTCTTACCTCGCGGATGGAGATATCGTGAGGCTTGACGAACATGGTGCGTTGCGCGTCCTATTTCGCAGTAACGCTCCGGTGAATCATTTCCTGTTGACGGAGCAGTGCGACAATCTCTGCCTGATGTGCTCACAGCCGCCCCGGAATGTGGCAAACGAACGATACGTGGACGAGATTAGCCAAATTTTGCAGATGTTGCCGCCATCAACCAAGGCCATCGGCTTCACTGGCGGTGAACCGACAATTCTTGGAGAGCGTTTCGTCGATCTGGTGCGATCGGCTAAGGCATGGCTTCCGCATACCGATCTGCATGTGCTCTCCAATGGGCGAGGTTTTCGCGATGGCATACTAGCGAACGCACTTGCAGAGGTAGGGCATAGGCGATTGAGCATCGGGATTCCGCTTCACGCGCCGGTGCCATGGCAGCACGACTATATTGCTCAGGCGCAGGGGGCATTTCGCGACACGATGATGGGGCTCTGTGCGCTCGGAGAACGCGGTATTCGTACCGAATTACGGATCGTTCTAAGCCGTCAATCTGCCTCGCATCTATCGCTCTTTGCAGATTTCATCTTTCGCAACCTTACCTTTGTTGAGCATGTTGCATTCATGGGACTTGAGCGAGAAGGCTTTGCGAAAGCCAATGACTCCGTCCTCGCGATCGATCCAACCGAGTATAGGTCAGAGCTCGCTTCAGCAGTTCTGAAGCTCAGAGACTATGGCATGAATGTATCGGTCTACAATCTTCCCGCCTGTATGATCGAAAAATCCATTTGGCCTTATGCGTGCCAATCGATCAGCGACTGGAAGAATGAATACCCTGCGGAGTGCGATGCCTGCGTTATGCGCGCCTCATGTTGTGGTTTTTTTATGTCTGGAATTAAGGACGCTAGCGCACGAGTTTTGCCTATTGAAGCACCAATCGCTGTTAATGCTAGGTAACATAATGAGAGGGCGCCGTCTCACACGTCGCCAGCTCGATCGATCTGATTAACAATGCAAAATTCAACGACTACCCAGGGGACCAGCCCAATGCAGATCCCGGCTCCTGGCTCGCGGTAATACGCCGCGCGAACTAATAAAGTTTGGTTCCCGATGGTCTGACCGACCTTATCCTGTCGACGTAGTCGGATGATAAGTTCATCGAAGTCGGCTCTATTTTGTGGATTCGTCAGGCCGCAAAGCTAAATATAGGTCACATTGTGTTGCTTTCATGGCGACCCACAGAGGTTACACAAATCCGCCACGCAGTGCTCACTCTGATCTTCGGGGGCTTGTAAGGTATTGACTTATAAGTGATAATTGAGGCTCCGGAAACCGCCTTGGGCTCATCCCGTCCGCCATGTTTCTCGAAGTCTTCGATACGATCGATCGCTTGATTGCCTGAAATGACGTTTCGGTCGGCAACACGATCGCACCAACTGATGCTTGCTGCCCATCGACTGGCAAAGGCGGGATAGCATGATCCAGATTTGCGGCATCGAACCTTTTCCACCGACGGCCTCCTTCGATTTCCCGCAGACTGCCGTGTCAAACGACTCCTGCCGCGACATTGGTCGTTTCGCCCGCAAATGCAGGTTTCCAAACGCCGATCTAACCGATAAGTTGCCGATCCGGCCGCAAGGCCGCTGGTGGCTGGCCAACAGGTGCGAACAGTGACCGGGCATCGCTCTCGCACCTGCCATCGCTTCTCATCCAGATCGTCTGACCGTGACCCCTGCTGCCCGTCTGCAAGCCATCCTTGAGCTCATGTCCGAAGTCGACAGCGTCGCGCGCCCCGCGGATGCGGTCGTGTCCGCCTGGTTTCGTGCCCGCCGTCAGATCGGCGAAGAAGACCGGGGCGAGATCATCGCCACGCTGCATGCGCTCTTGCGCCATCAGGCCCGGCTGGGCTGGTGGCTCGATCGGCACGGGCGCAAGGACACCCACCGCAACCGGCTGCTGGCCTTTCTGACGCTGGTCGAGCGGCGCACACCGGATCAGATGAAGCGGCTGTTCAGCGGTGCGAAATATGCGCCCTCGATCCTGACCGAGGCGGAACACACGCTGGTGGTCAAGCTGCATGGCGGCACGGTCGACAGCCCCGCCATGCCCGAGGATGTGCGGCTGGAATGCCCGGATTGGGCGGCCGAGGCGCTGCGGCGCCGCTTCGGGGCGGAATTCGCGACCGAGATGGCGGCGATGCTGACGGTGCCGCCGCTCGATCTGCGGGTGAACACGCTCAAATCCACGCGCGAGACGGCGCTGCGGGCGCTGCGCGACATCGGTCTTCCGGCCGAGCCTTCGGCGGTGGCGCCTTCGGGCATCCGGGTCACCGCGCGGCTGTCGCTGGGGCGGCTGCCGGGGCTGAAGGACGGCGCGATCGAGATTCAGGACGAGGGCTCGCAGCTTGTTGCGCTGCTGGTGGCGGCGCGGCCGGGCGATCGTGTCGTCGATTTCTGCGCGGGCGCAGGCGGCAAGACGCTGGCGATCGCGGCGCAGATGCAGAACAAGGGCCGGATCATCGCTTGCGACGTGAACGAGGGGCGGCTGAAACGCTGCGCCGAACGCGCGCGCCGGGCCGGGCTGCAGAATGCCGAGACCCGGCTTCTGGCCAGCGAAACCGACCGCTGGGTGAAGCGCCACAAGGCCAGTTTCGACCGCGTGCTGGTCGATGCGCCGTGCAGCGGCACCGGCACCTGGCGGCGCAATCCCGATGCGCGCTGGCGCTCGCCGCAGGAGCAGGGCGTGGACAATCTGGCGGCGCTGCAGGGCCGGATCCTGGCCAGCGCGGCGCGGCTGGTGAAGCCGGGCGGGCGGCTCGTCTATGCGACCTGCTCGCTGCTTGCTGAGGAAAACGAGGATCGGGTGGCGGCCTTCCTTGCGGCGCATCCCGATTTCTCGGTCGTGCCGCTCGCCGAAGTGGCGCCGCAGCTGACCGGTTCGGCCCATCCCGACTATCTGTCGCTGACGCCTGCGCGCCATGACACCGACGGCTTCTTTGCCGCGGTGCTGCAACGCGCCGCGACCCCGGCCCCGTCCGAAGACGAGGCCTGAGCCCGGCTCATTTCTTCGGGAATTTCGGAAACGGCACGCCCTTGGTGGTGAAGGTCTTCGCCCCCGGCCCCGGTCGCGAGGAGCTGCGCTTCGGCGCCGCTTTGCCCGCCACGGTCTTGCCGGTTCCGGGCGGCTGATGCCCGGGCACCAGATGGTTCACCCCGGTGCCGATCAGATCGGCCCGGCCCATGTCCTTCAGCGCCTCGCGCAGAACCGGCCAGTTCTCCGGGTCGTGATAGCGCAGGAAGGCCTTGTGCAGCCGCCGCTGCCGTGTGCCGCGCACCGTGCCCACGGGCTCCGAGGCGCCGCGCCGCACGCCTTTCAGCGGGTTGATGCCGGTGTGATACATCGCCGTCGAGGTCGCCATCGGCGAGGGCAGGAAGGTCTGCACCTGATCGGCCCGATAGCGGTTCTTCTTCAGCCACAGCGCGAGGTTCAGCATGTCCTCGTCGGTGGTGCCGGGATGGGCGGCGATGAAATAGGGGATCAGGAAATACTTCTTGCCCGCCTGTTTCGCCGCGGCGTCGAACATTTCCTTGAACCGGTCATAGGTGCCGATGCCGGGCTTCATCATCACGTCAAGCGGCCCGCGCTCGGTATGCTCCGGCGCGATCTTGAGGTAACCGCCGACGTGATGGGTCACCAGTTCCTTGATGTAGTCCGGGCTCTTCACCGCCAGATCATAGCGCACGCCCGAGGCCACCATCACCTTCTTGATCCCCTTCACCTCGCGGACCTTGCGATAAAGCCGGATCAGATCGTCATGCGAGGTATCAAGGTTCGGGCAGATGTCCGGGAAGACGCAGGAGGGCAGGCGGCAGGCGGCCTGAATCTTCGGGTCCTTGCAGGCCATCCGGTACATGTTCGCGGTCGGGCCGCCAATATCCGAGATCACCCCCGCAAAGCCCGGGGTCTTGTCGCGGATATGCTCGATTTCGCGCAGGATCGAGGCTTCCGAGCGGCTCTGGATCACCCGCCCCTCGTGCTCGGTGATCGAGCAGAAGGTGCAGCCGCCAAAGCAGCCGCGCATCACCGTGACCGAGGTCTTGATCATGTCCCAGGCCGGGATCTTCGCCTCGCCATAGGACGGGTGCGGCGCGCGGGCATAGGGCAGGTCATAGACCGCGTCCATCTCCTCGGACGACAGCGGGATCGGCGGCGGGTTCAGCCACAGATCGCGGTCGCCGTGCCGTTGCACCAGCGGCCGGGCATTGCCCGGATTGGCCTCGCGGTGCAGCACGCGCGAGGCGCGGGCGTAGGCCTCGCGGTCGGTTTCGACCTGCTCGAAGGAGGGCAGGCGGATCACCGTGTCGCCCGTCGTGCGGCTTGCGCCCTCGTCGGCGCTGTCGAGATCGTCGGCGGGCAGTTCGGTGTAGCCTTCGGGCACCGGGCGGAACAGCGCGACGCCGCGGATGTCACAAAGCGCGCGGGGGCTTTCCCCGGCGGCCAGACGTTGCGCCACCTCGACCACGGCGCGCTCGGCATTGCCGTAAAGCAGCAGATCGGCCTTGGCATCGGCGAGGATCGAGCGGCGGACCTTGTCCGACCAGTAGTCGTAATGGGCGATGCGGCGCAGCGACGCCTCGATCCCGCCAAGGATCACCGGCACGTCCTTGAACGCCTCGCGGCAGCGCTGGGTGTAGACGATGGTCGAGCGGTCGGGCCGCTTGCCGCCTTCGCCGCCCGCGGTATAGGCGTCGTCGCTGCGCAGGCGCCGGTCCGAGGTGTAGCGGTTCACCATCGAATCCATGTTGCCGCCGGTCACGCCGAAGAAGAGCCGCGGCTTGCCGAGCGCCTTGAACGGCTCGGCCGATTGCCAGTCGGGCTGCGACAGGATCCCGACGCGGAAGCCCTTCGATTCAAGCAGGCGGCCGATGATCGCCATGCCGAAGCTCGGGTGATCGACATAGGCATCGCCGGTGACAAGGACGATATCGCACTCGTCCCAGCCCAAGGCCGTCATTTCGGCCCGGCTCATCGGCAGGAAAGGTGCGGCGCCTTCGCCCGAAGACCGTCGGCCCGCGCGCGGTGTGGTGGAATTTTGAGAGATGGACATTGTGCAAGGTATAGGGCGCGCGCGGTGTGATTTCAACTCGGCCAGCAGCATCGCGGAAAGACGTTTCGGGCCGGTCGTGTCGGGGGATCAACCCGATGCGGGGCGTCTCGTCTTGTCGGTGACGGCGTCCCTGCACGCGCTGCGACCGGGGTCACAGATCTATCTGCGCCCCCGGTTGCCGGAAGCTCGCCTGCACGTGGCGCCCGGGCGCGGGATGGGCCGACCTCACTTTTGCGCAAGGAGCGAACAAGCGCGGCGCACGCACAACTCGTACCCTTCGGTGCCGAAGCCCGCCATCACGCCATCGGCACGCCCCGAGACAAAGCTGTGGTGGCGGAAGGTCTCGCGCTTGTGGACGTTCGAGATATGGCATTCGAAGACGAGACCGTCATAGGCATTGAGCGCATCCAGAATGGCGACCGAGGTATGGGTGAAAGCGCCGGGGTTGATGACGATCGCAGCGGCTTCCTCGCGGGCGCGGTGGATCGTGTCGATGATCACGCCCTCGTGGTTCGACTGGAACAGTTCGATCTTGAAGCCAAGGCTTTCGGCAAGGGCGCGGCAGCGGTTCTCGACATCGGCGAGCGTGTCGGCGCCGTAGATTTCCGGTTGGCGCTTGCCCAGAAGGTTCAGGTTCGGGCCGTTGAGGATGAAGATGGTTTGCGACACGGGGGCACTCCTGCGGTTTGCGCCAGCCTAGATCGGGGCGGCGCGAAGGGCTACTGGAAATCCGGGGCGCGCGCCCCCGCGCCAATCGTGACTTTTCGGGCGAAGAACGAGGCTAAAATCCTGTTTCGGATAAGAAAATGATGACGGGAGCAGGCGGCCCAAAGATGCAGGGGCTGCGGCCGTCTGTCGTTTCAAGGAAAGATCATCGCCGGTCGCATCTTGCGGAAACTTCAGAGGCCGCGCCAAGGCAGGAGCCTTCCCACGGGCAAGGAAAGGAGCGCTGTCTCAAATGCGTTGAACCTCAAACCGTTCCGGTTTGCGGTCTCTCTTCAACTCGGATGCGGAAGAAGTGGCTGGGGTACTAGGATGCCCACAAACCAAAACAGATGGTCTGATTCCTCTTTTGAACCAGTGCCTTGAGGGCGCGCCGCAAAGACCGCATCAGCATATGTGCAACCACGGATGCTCGTCCCCATGCAACCTCGCCACGGCCTTTCTGTCAAGCGCAAGTGCGAGGTATGCACTGCCGCCGGGTGTTTGTCCGCTTCCCGGCGACAGGCCCGAGGTCAGAGGAATGCTGCCATTGCGCGGTCGTTGGCCCTTTGATGCGAAGGGACGCCTTCCCAAAGATCGCGCTGTGCATCAAAAAATACTTTGCTGCACACCCCGAGAGGCCCTGATGAGCGTCACCTCCCATTCTCGTGCCGCGCAAGTGGCCTACGCGTGCGGCCCATTGCGGTCGGTCGAAACGGGCTTCATGCGGCGGTGCGGTTGCCCCGAAGCGGCCGTTTATGGTGTGGTGCAGAAAAATCCCGAGCCGGCTATCGCTGGGGGCAAGTCAGTGTCAATAAACTAGGGGCACCTCACTCCGCCAAGCACGACCGAACGCCACCCAAATCCAACCTTCTCTGGGACCGAACGGTTCGTTAACGCTTCTAGGCCCAAAGTGAGGTAGGTTCCCCGACATCTGCAGGGGGAACCATGAGTTCATTTGTCAGCTTCAACCAGTTCGTACGACACGGCGGCCACGCGACCATTGTCCTCGGCCTTCGTGCGATTGAACTTGCGATGGAGCTAAAGCACGCGCGACTGGACAGTACCGTTACGGATGCATTTGAACAGCGGCTGCGCGAGCTTGCGGCAGAGAATTGGTCCGCCTTGACGGGAGCGTTCGCGCGTGCAGGCATCGTCGCTGATCCGACTGTCGAAGACGTAGAGACCGAGATTTCCCGCGAGCGGGCTGACTTTTCGGAACAGGCTTCAGCGATCATGGCAACCACTGACCCGAGCGTTGCTGACGCCGATGTTTCGACACTTTCCGATTGGCTCGCGCGTCGATTTCTGACCCAGATCAACGAATGGCGCCAACGACGGTTGGGCGTGACCCATTTTGTCTGGCGGACGCAGGACGATGAGAAGGTCCGCGCGGCGCACGCCGAACGCGATGACAGGGTCTATTCCTGGCAAGACGAATTCCCCGATGGTCCGCCCGGTCACGGCTACAACTGCCGATGCGTCGCCGAACCGGCGATCGTCGACGGAACGATCCTGCTCACAGATTTCCCGACATCTCCAGACCTCAGCGAGAGGATAGCCCAGGCGCAAGCCGACGGGCTCACCGACGCAGCGGCAGATGCAGCAGCAGGCGGTGCGATTTCGGTCTACAATCTGTTCCGCTTTTCGTGGCTTGGTTACCGGCGCCTGTTCGGTGTGATCACGCCTGAGGAGGAGGCCGAGCGCCTCGCCATGCGCGAAAGCCTGGCCAGCGCCATTCGAGCGCTCGCCGATCTCGACGCCGAGACCGTCCGCCAACTGAGCGAAGCCTTCGTCGACTATTTCGACGCCAGACACGCGGACCTGCGTCTGCTCGACCTCGAATTCCGTCTCGGGCTCGCCTCGGAAGACGCATTGCTCAAGGCCTATCGCGACGTCGCCTATCTGGACGCAGCGACAACGCTCGGGGGCGTGGTCCTTACGACGACGCTCGCACGGCTTGGGGTAGGGGTAGCACGGCTCTCACCGCGGGCAGCAATCGTCGGCTTGCGCTCGGCTGCCCTGCGCATCGACGGCATGATCGCCATGCGGAGCGCCACGGTCGACAGCTTCGTCGCGCGCAGATTTGCCGAGTTGGCAACGCAGGGGCACGGCCCGCAGCGTCACGAAGGCGCGGTCACTCGACAGATGCTGATCGACCGCGTGTTGCTCGGCATAGATCCGATGACCGGGACTTCGAGAGACGGCGTGACCGGGAGACCGCACCGCGCGCCACCGATTGCCAGCCGTATCACGTCGCCTGAGGCATTCGTTGCCGCCGAGCGCTTCGTGCGGCGAACGCCCGAATATCGCGCGGCTCGAGACGCTGCGCAATTCGAACCGGCATATCAGCGCGGCAGCTTCCTCGTCGTTCTTCCTTTGGAGGACGCGCTTGGCCCGGACTACCTGCGCCTCGTAGAGGGAGTCAGGACTGCCGGCGGAGGCGCCATCAGCGCAGATTTCGATCGTGGCAACCTGCTGGCTGTATTCCGCCATGTGCAGGGCAGTGAACCTGCGCTCGTCACCATGTACCCGATCACGAGGTAGAAAATGGTCAGCCTAGACAGTTGGAAAAGGACTATGTTCCTGCTTTGTGGGCCGGAGACCTACGATCCCGACGCCTTGAAGGCGGGTCTTGAGATTGACCCTGATGACTCGCGCCGATTCCGGGAACGCTTCGAGGCGGTCTTGCGGTACAGGCCGTTGACTGCCGACGAATACGAAAAGGATATCGGGTTCCATTTTGACAATGACGAAGAGATGTACGGCTACCTTCGGGCGATGTTCGACTTTCTTTTCCAACGCGGACCATTTCCGGAATGACTTTTTTGGCGGCATTGGCCGGGATTGGCGACGAGCCTGTGCTGGTCACGATGTATCCGATGGAAGCGCGACAATGAAATCTCTCGACCTGCGGACCCAGGCTTGGCTGGATGACATGTTCCTCTATTGCGGGGCGAACGTGTATGGCCCGGACAAATTGAAAGAAGAACTCGGGTGGTCGAGCGAATGGTCTGAGCGCCTGCGTCGGAATTTCGATTATGTCTTGGGAAACCGGTCTCTGACCGCTGACGATTACGCGCGCAGAACGGACATCGAATTCGAAAACGACGAAGCGCTGTTTGCGTACGTCGAGGCGCTGCGTGATTTTCTTTTTTTGAACGGACCTTATCCCGAATTCGAAGGCTGAGCCAGGCTGGAGAACGTTCGACGGCAGGCCCACCCCCTCCATCGAATGACTGCTTTCGGGACGCGATCGCGGAACCGCACGGCGCGGCCACCGTCCGCTTTCCGCCCCTCACGTTTGTCTTGACCGAGGAAGGCCGCGCGCTTTACGAGCGCACGGCGCCGCATCTGGCGGCCCTTCTGGCGGCGGGGGCAGAGTTGCGCGGGGGCCGGGGGGCGGTGCGCGGGGTGTTGCGGATCTCGGTTCCGGCGCTGCTGGCGCGGTTCGGGATCGCCGCCTTCGCCACCGATTTCCTGCGCCATCACCCCGAGGTGACGCTGGAGATCGACGTCGACGACCGGTTCGTCGATCCGCTGCGCGACGGCTATGATCTGGTGATCCGGGCCAATCCTGCGCCCGAGTCCGAGCTTGTCGGGCGGCTTTTCCTGCGCACGCGCGGGATCGTCGCGGCGGTGCCGGATCTGCCGCGGCCCGAGGCGCCCGAGGCCGAGGTGCCCGCTGTCGTGCTCTCCTCCCGGCCCGCGCCGGAGATCTGGACGCTGCTCTTTGAGGGGGCGGAGCGGCGCCTGCGTCACCGCCCGGTGGTGCGATCCTCGTCGATGCTGCTCGTCCACGAGGCGGTGCTGGCAGGCGCGGGCGCGGGCATCCTGCCCTTGTCGCTGGTTGCCCCGGATCTGGCGGCAGGTCGGCTTGTGTCCTGGGGGCAGATCGGCGAGGCCAATATCGGCGCCTGGGTGCTGCATCCGCCCGGCCATCTGGTCCGCCCGGCGGTGCGCGCCTTCGTCGAGGAAATGACCCGGTTTTTCCGGGCCGATACCGCAGAATGATCGCTCAGCGTTCTGGAAACCCGCTCTGACGGATCGGCCGACCTCACATGCTCGAAAGTCCGGGATCTTTGCCCAAAGGCGAGCACGCCCTTGCCTGCGGTTCGTGGCGCGACGGTCGCCGCCGGGTGGTGGCAGTCCACGTCGAACCCCCTCAAGACAGGGGACATCGCGCCTGGTCCACACGCGTCGACCCATCCGGGCGAGCCCGGCCCATACGGTCTTCGGCGATGCCAAGATGACCACCGCATTGCTACCGCATTGCTCGACCGCCTGACCCACCCCTGTCACATCCTTGAAACCGGAAACGACAGCTTCCGCTTCAAGGCGTGCTCAGCCGCCGCAACCCGCAAAAAGAAGGAGTGAAACCCACCCTTGCCCCACGACTGACGAAATATCCATAATCAGGGGTGGCTCAATTCTCGATGGAAAGCCCGGCTCAGTTCTGGGTGGAAATAAATGCTGCGGCTTCTCGAAGTGCCGCGAAACGAGGCCTATACGAAGACCGCACTCGCTCACTCGCCAACAAGGCCAAAATCCTCTTACATTACGGGCGGCAACCAAAGAAGCGGCCCGCTAAGCTGGAGATCAATTGTGAACGCCTGATATAAGTCTTGTCTTTCTTGTTGATATAGGTGGAGCTTTTTCGCTTTTTCTCCTATTTATTTTCAAGGCCACTTCAACTATTTTCTGAGTTCCATTTCTCGTTCACGATCTGTGCCATTTCTCTCTTTCCGATCTTTTCCTCATCTCCTCTCCCCCTTCTTCATCAACTACGACATAAAACCTGCTAAAATACCTGCGGCAGGAGTTTCACGGCTTCATAAAGGGGGCCAAGCGGCTTCTCGTCGCGGCGATAGTTGGCCTCGTTGGTGTCGGTCGCCACATGGCCCATCAGATCGCGACGATCGATGTCGGGCACCATCTGTGTGCGCCCATCGGCTTCGCGCAGGTTGATCAGCGTATCGTTGACATACCCGCGCAGGCTGTGCAGGCACAGGCCTTTCGGGGCGTCCGGAAGGCTTCGCTCAAGGCATTCGCGCCAGACATGATCAAGCGCCCAATGACGTCTCGGGGCCGAATTTCGGGTCATAACTCGGCCGCGCATCCGTGTCGCGCAAGACCGCGGCGCGTTTATTGGCGGGGATCGCCTCGGGGAAGAGGATTGGCGCGCCGCGGTTGCGCGCCTTTTCGACGAACTCCAGAAATCCCTCTTCGATCAGGTGCGGATGCAGGGGGATGCGCCGCTTGGAATGGCGATTCTTCAGGCCGCGCAGGTGGTTGGGGCGCACCGAGATGAACGGGATGCCGTTTTCCTCGCTCAGGTCGGTGGCCTGCAACCCTGCAATCTCGCTGCGGCGGGCGCCGGTGTAGACAAGCAGCAGGTTGACCCAGAAATGGTGATCCTTGACCACCTTCTTGCCGGGCGTGTGGCGCCGGTATTCCGATTTGCACCCGGTCCAAAGCGGGTGGCTGAAGACCTTGCGGACCTGTTCAGCAGTGAAAACCGGGCGCTTCTCCGCGTCGGTGCGCTCTTCGGGCGGCAACAGATGTGCGGTTGCCGGGGCGAAGGCGGCGCCATGGCCTTCTTGAGCGGCGTAGCCGATGATCTCCTTCATCACCGTCACATGACGCTTGATCGTTCCGCGCGACACGCCGATCGCGTCGCGGGGCAGGTTGCGACAGGTGTCGAGCAATTCGCGATAGGTCAGATCCTGTTGCGAAGGTGATTTCCAGTAATACTTTGGCAGGTTGTGCTCCATCTCCCGCCCGAACAGGTCGAGGTGATGCTGCCGGATCTCGGTCACCCGCTGCACACCGGTCAGATAGATGAACAGCGTGACGGTCTTGAGCTTTTGCGTGCAGCTTTCGTCCTTGGCCCGCGACCGGCGGTTCATGCGCACGGTGGTGCCGAAGAGATCGGTGCCGAAAATCGCCTCGGTTTGGGGCGCGGAGGCGTGCCCGTCGAATGGACCGATTTCGGGCTGGTTTTCCGCCTGCTCTCTTTGCGCTTTGAGGGTCGTCGCCGTGAAGCGGCCTGTGATCAGCTCAACGCCCGGGGTGAGCGGTGCGACAGGATCGGGCGCGGGGCCGGAGGGGAAGGGTATCGGCGCTGCGACAGGGGGCGTCGTCTTCGGGAGAGGGTCCGCAACGGCGACTGGGGGCGTGCCGCGCCAAGCATGTCGTGCAAGAGCGCGATTGCTGCGCCGCGCGCGGCTTCGGCCCTGTGCAGCGGCACCGCCTCGACGGCCTCATGTGCCGCCGCGCTGGCCTCGACGGCGGCCCAGCGCAGCTGCAGCTTGTCGAAGGCGGTCAGATCGCGGTTTCCGAGAAGGGCGATGGCCCGGCGTTGGATATCGTCATTGAAGGCCGGGCGCAGGAAATGCTGGAGATGGGCGTCGTACAGGCTCCGGGCGGTTTCGCTCTCTCCGGCCTCGAGCGCGTTCGATCTTTCGGTCGGCATTTCTTCGCGCAGGCCATCTTCGACCATCCCGCGCAACACCAAGGCCTCCAGCCGGTTCTTGCGGGCTTTCTCGGAGGTGAGCGAGCCGTCGATGCGTTCATGCAGGCGCTGTTCACGCAGGCTGCCCAGATAGCTGAGCAATTCTGCATGAAAGAAGGCGGTGATGTCCGCGTCCGACAGGGGGCTATGGAGGGTGTCCGTCAGCATAAGGTCCATGTGCGCAGTGAGCTGCACGCATAATTTAAACGCTGTCCGGGCGTCTGTCGTCGCAAGCCGAGACCATCACCGGTCGCATTTTTGGGGAAAACCCCGGGACGCGACGACGAAAATAGAAGCGCCCTCGACGCTGGCAAAGATAGGGCGTGACCCTCATGACGACCTCTTCTCAAAGTCGCTGACGAGGTCCTGGCCGCTTCGGGTTCTAGAGGGATGCACGGGGTGTTTGTGTAACCCGGTGTGCAACCTCTTGTGTAACCTGCCCCCAGAATTCCCAAGCCGCAGGGGCAAGGTGTCTGTTTTTCAAGGCTGATCTGGAGGTTTGGCTGGGGTACTAGGATTCGAACCTAGGAATGGCGGTACCAAAAACCGCTGCCTTACCGCTTGGCGATACCCCAACGCTGTGCGGCGGTGTTTAGCCAAGGCTGCGGGGGGGCGCAAGAGGAAAAATCGCGAAATCTGCGACGGAATTTTTCCGCCGAAATCCGGCCCTCGCCGCGAAGCGCTCAGGCCGTCGGGCGGGTGAAGACATAGACGATTCCCGTGACCATGACCGCAGCCACCGTCGCCGCTTGCCACAGCGGCGGATGGCGCAGGCCGATGAACAGGCCCAGCCCGAATGTGGAGCCGCACAGGGCCATCACCTTGCCGCGCAGCGGAATGGCGCCGCGGTCTCGCCAGTCTCGCAGCATTGGCCCGAAGCGGGGATGTGTCATCAGCCATCCCTCCAGCCGTTCGGAGGATCGGGCGAAAAACGCTGCGGCGAGGATCAGAAAGGGCACGGTTGGCAGGACCGGCAGGAAAATCCCGACGAAGGCAACGGCGGTAAAGATCAGGCCAAGCATCATGTAGACAGCCCGTAACAGGCGTTCCGCGGGGGGTATGCTCGGGCATGCGCTGCTCCTGCCTTGCGGCCACGGGGGCGGGGATCCATCTCAGGATGTAGAGGGCAAGCGCAGGATTGCAACGCCCGGATGGCTCCGGTTTGCGGCGCGCCGCTGCAAGGGCCCTGGGGGGGCGCCCCCTAGGCTGCGCCCAAAGGGGGGCCGAGTCGTGATCGTCGGTCCGCGCAAGGGGCAGAGCACCCGGTGCAGCAGCGTCGGGGATCGGTCCCGCCGCACCCGTTGCGTTTGATTTGTGCAGATGTGGCGATCCCGAGAGGACGGCGCAAATTTTGCGATATCAGCAGGATAGCCTGTAAATCTGCAAAATTGATGCTCATTAGATTTCAATGGCTTGCAGGCGACATTGTAAAATTGATTGGGTCATATCGAACTATGCGACAAGAGCCTACCGAAAGTATAATCTGCACTATGTGCATTATGCTGGGCACTATGCGCAATCTGCATAGTGCCCGATTAATCTCCCAACCCCCATCGCGGCGGGACCGGCCGTCCGGTTCTCAAGGTTGCCGCCACGGAATAGGCGATCTCGGCCGCATCCGCCGCAGTGCGCGGACTGTATCCGGCGTCGATCAGCAGGCCCGTGATCTGGGCAGGCTCAAGAGCGTCGAGCGGGTGCATCAACCTGTGCGCCCGCTCTAATCGTGCCCGCACCTGCTTTATTGAGGTGACGGTCATGCCGCCCACGCCTTCACCGACGACAGGACGTATCCCTGACCCTCTTTTGCCGCCGTGTTGAGGTATCCACGCAGTCCGATTTTCCCTGCATCGGTGATTTCTGTGTCATACACAGAGAACAGATCGGCCCCATTGAGGACGCAGGTCAGCACGCCGCCGAGCATCCGCAGGCCCAGTTCGTATTCGGACGCCGCCGTGTAGGCGAGCAGACGATATCCGAGGATTGTGGTCGTCCCGGCAACGACTTTTGAGATACTGATCGTTGGGGCAATTGCCGTACCGCCGCTTCCGGAGTTGAACGCCAGCGACACCGCATAGTAAGTGCGCGCAGTGCTGTCCGAACGGCCCGTCACCCCAAAACTGTTGTTGTTGCTGACGGCGTCGAAACCGTTCACCAGAAACGACGCCCGGATTTCATAGTCCGCGGTCGGCGGCGCGGCAGAGGCCAAATAGAACGGCGACGCCCCCGCGCCGGTGACATAGGCCCTTCCGTCCGCCTTGACGTTGATGGTCGCGGTGTTCAGCGGATGCTTCGCCCACGTCGCGCCGATTTCCCCGGTATGGAGTTCCAGCGCTTTTGTCGTGGCTTCGCCCGAAAATGTGTCGAGCAAGATCAGGCCCATCGACCCAGCCGCGACAGGAGTTGCATTGGCGGTTGCGCTGGCAGGCCCGGCGCCAACTCCATTCACCGCGCTGACCCGATAGGTGTAGTTGGTGCCGTTCGTCAGACCAGTGTGCGTGTAGCTCGTCGCGGTCGAGACGGATTTGGTGACGGTTGACCAGTTGGCCCCGCCGTCTGTGCTGACCTCAATCAGATAGTCAGTGACGGCGCTGCCGACACCGCCAGCGCGGTCCCAGTAGAGCGTGACTGAGCCCGGAGCCGCGACGGCATAGAGCTTCTTGACCTGAGACGGGACGCCGGGGGCATTCGCCGCCGCCATCCGCAGAGCCGGAACAGACCTGCTGCCAATCAAACGTGCATCGGCGGCCACAAAACCGGCATACGCGTTCCCGATATCACCATCTGTTCCCTCAGACGAGACGAAAGCGGCGTACGGGATGCGGTCCCCCACGCGCTCTTGCACGGACATCGTGTATGCCGCCGCGGGGGAGGCCTTGGCATAGCGAGAGGCATACCCGATACAGACCCACGGCAGGTTGGGCGCGGAGACCGCGGTCCTGAACGCCGCGATCTGGGCGTCCAAAGCCGCCCCCGCCACATAGGCATAGGCGTAGGACGGATACGCGCTATCATCCTCGCCCTGATGCCAGAGCACGCCCGAGAGCTGCCATGTCGGATGCGCGGCCATGACTGCATTCGTGCGCGCAATCATGTCGGCGTAGAGTGTCCCGGCAGTGCCCCATTTCGATGCGTTGAACGACGCCCCGGCGTAGGCGCACGGGATCAGCACGATATCGACGTCTGGGTTTGCGGCCCGATAGTCCACCACGAACTGCTGCGCAGAGCTCAGTTTTCTGGCCGAAACCGGGGTTTTGTAGTGGTTATGCAGCGGCAGCATGTTCGAAATGATCTGCGCCGACGTCGCCGCGATCTGCGTTGCGCCGGATGCGATCATATCGTCCACAATCGGGGCTGACCAGCGCTCCAACTGATAGACACCAGTCGGCCAATCTGCGCCATTATCCCATGTCGCAGTCTCTGTGGCGTTGCCAGCCCCTGCCACGATGAACACGTGAGTTTCGCGCGTCGCGCTCGCCGTCGCGCTGGCCGTCGCACTGGCCGCGCCGGTTCCGATCGCGTTGATCGCCGACACCCGGTAGCTGTAGGCCGTGCCGTTTGTAAGCCCAGTGTCGATGTAACTGGTGCCGGTGCCGACCCCATCCGAAACGGTCACCCACGATCCGCCGCCAGACTGCCGCTCGATCACGTAATCCGTGATGGGGCTGCCGTTACTGGCCGGAGCGAGCCACCCGAGAGACACTTTGCCGTCTCCTGCCGTCGCCGTCAGGCCAGTGACCTGCGCAGGTGCCGCCAGCGCCGCCGCGATCGGCCCAACTGCAGCGGAAGTCGCCGTCGCGCCCCCTGCCGAGTTTGTCGCGGTGACCGCAACCGTGATGCTCGCGGCGACGTCAGCGGCCTGCAGAGCATAGGTCGAGGCGGTGGCCCCGCTGATCGCGACGCCATCGCGCGCCCATTGATAGGCCAGAGAGGGCGTGTCGCCGTCCCACGTGCCAGCGGTTGCCGTGAGCGTCTGACCAACCGCACAATTCCCGCTGATCGCAGGGGAAACCCGCGAGATTGGGGCACCTGTCACGATGCGCCGGAACTCAGCGTAATAGCGACGGCCCAGCTCTCGCTCAGATGCGGCGGTGAAATGGATATTTCCTGCCACGGCGGGCAGGAAATCGGATTTTGCAAACCCGGCTTTGGCCACGCGAAGCGGCGTTTTCTCCAGCGCGCGCCCGACCGATAGCGTGCTGTAATAGCCGCCGTCGACCAACTGCCCGCAGATGAACGGCGCGTTCGCTGCCCCAGTGATGGACGCGCGCCACCGAGCGATCAGCGCATCAAGATGTGCAGCATACTGCGCCTCGGTGAGCGAATAATCGTACTCGCCCTGATGCCACAGGATACCGACGATGCGGTTGACGCCGCCAGCCTCCAGAACCTGTGTCATGGCCGCATTGGCGCGAGCGATGGCGTTGGTATCGCACGACCCGCCAGCGGTCCAGAACCCACCCGAGAACGTCGTGCTGCCGCGCGCCACAGGAACCAGCAGGACTTTCCGATTGGCGGGCATGTTCGCAAGATGCTGCTTGGCGAATGTCATGCCCATGCCGACAGAGTTGGCGAATTGGTCGTAATGTTCCAACGGGTCAGAGGCCAACGTCACGGTCTGCGACGAATACCCGAACTGCAGGATGCGCGGATCGGTAGCATCCAGCACCGCGTCGATGCCGGTACCGATCCCGACCATATTCGACTGACCGGCGAGGATGAAAACATCGTAGCCAGCGACGTCCCCAACAGCCGCGGCAGGCGTCGCGCTGGCCGTCGCACTGGCCGCGCCGGTTCCGATCGCGTTGATCGCAGACACCCGGTAGCTGTAGGCCGTGCCGTTTGTAAGCCCAGTGTCGATGTAACTGGTGCCGGTGCCGACGCCATCTGAGACGGTCACCCATGATCCGCCGCCAGCCTGCCGCTCGATCACATAGTCGGTGATTGCCGATCCGCCATCGCTGGGGGCGGTCCACGCAAGCGCAACCTGCGCGTCGCCAGCGGTAGCCGTCAGGCCGGTGACCTGTCCGGGGGCGGTCGCGCCAGATCCCGCCGTGATCGTCACCGCGAAACTGTCGCTGGCGCTCCCGCCACCATTGCTCACCGTGACCACGCCTGTGGCCGACCCCGCCACATCCGGCGTGCCCGTAATCTGCCCTGTCGTCGGATTGATCGTCGCCCAGTCCAGCCCGCTCAGCGACCACAGCAGGCCGCTGCCCGTGGCATAGCCTGCGCAGTTGACGGTCACGCCCGTGCCAACCGGCGCGGTCAGATCAGGCAGGCCAGACAGTGTCGGCGCCGCGGGACCGGGGATACCAGCACCGCCGCCACCGCCGAACATGATCGAGAGACCGAGCCCCATCATTCCCACCCCGTCAGGCCGGTTGCCGTGGTGCCCGTCGCCCAGATGCGGCTGGCCCAGATCGAGTACGAGTTAACCGGCAGCGGGCCAGTGGTGCAAATCTTGCCCGTGCGCGCATGAGTATAGCGGATCGTGCCGCCCGCAGTGCCGATCGTCACCGCACGGATGGGCGCAGGAAGATCGACAGTATCGCTCGGGGTGATGGCATTGCCGCCGAGAGACGGGGCGTCGAGGCCGGGCGTGTGGTACTGGAATTGGTCGGTCATAGCGGCCTCACTTGGCGATGGTGGCGATCTTGGCCGCAGCCAGATCGTGCAGGGTGGACGCGCGGGGTTTGAGAGCGGCAATCGCGCCAGGCACAGACCGCTGCGCGTATTCGATCGCCGAGACCTCAAGCGCCGTGGGTGTCGCGCGGGCTCCGAGCCGCGTCACGGCGAGCTGCGCGCCGGTCATCAGGGCCTGATGCAAGGCCTCGCGCTGCTTCGCCTCGATCTCGATCCCCCAGCGAGCCCGGGCCTGCGCGGCTGCCCAGCCGATGATGGCGGTGACAATGGTGGCGACGATCGGCAGCACGATCTGCTGTACGACCATCGCGGTGATGGCGTCGGTCATTTTCGTGGTCTCCTCAGATATCGTTGAGTTCGTGGTGCAGCGTTGCCCGGGTGGCAGGGCCGCAGATGCCGTCAGCCGTCAGGCCATGGTCACACTGGAATCGCGCCACCTCATCGCGGCCGTAACCGAGTAGCACCAGCGCAGTGCGCCGATACCATTCAAGCCGGTCGGCATAGCCATTCAGCCCGCCGTTGATCCGTCGCGTGACCATTTCGATATTGCCCGCGACGGCATAGCCCAGCAGCCCGGGACGCGTGCGCAGATACCAGATCGCCCCGATGCCGAGCCACCGACCATCCTCAAGCAGATCCGGAACTGCCTCGAAATCCGGGCCGTCACCGAATTCCTCGCGCACCCATGCTGTCAGCGCTCGATAATTGCTTCGACCGGTCACCTGCAGCAGATCGCGGCCGAGGTAGCGCTTGCCGTCACCTGGGATGATATTGCCCAGATCGAGCCGCCCATCATACCCGCGCTGCGCTTTGGTAGGCCCCCAGATTTCGCGGACATAACGCAGGGCACCGCTCTCGTGCATCATCTGCGCGAGACATTGGGCCAGCACCGGGGGCGCGCAGATCGGCCCACCGAAGCGCGCTAGCCGGTCGACCAGAGCGACCTTGCGTCCGGCGTTGCCGCCGTTGCCGGTGATCTGGTCAAGATGATCGACTGTCAGCATCACCCCTCCTTGTCCTTGGCGAAGATCTGCCTCAGCAGCGCCTCGGCGCCGCGCGGCCCGAGATAGGACAGCGAGGCAATCACCCCGGTCGTCACGGTGCGCGAGAGCCCGAAATAGGCCGCCACGGCCTCGCCGATGATCGCCATGCCGATGGCCACCGGCAGCTCCCACAGCAGCTCGCGCCCGAAAAACCGCCGCCGCCGCGCCCGCACCTCGGTCGAGTGCCACATCAGCCGCCCGGCCAGCGCCGCTGCCAGCGTCGTGATGGCTCCTCCCCATAGGGCATCGATGACCTCAACGAGGCCGCGGGTTTCGCTCATTATTTTCCCTTTCTAGGCTGGCGGACATCCCGCCTCAAATTGCTGCTGGCATGATCGCTCCGAGCATGACGACGGCAGCGTCCCGCGCGGCAGTGATGTCCGAGATGGTCTGCGCAGTCTCGATCACAGCGCTGGCCGACAGCCGAATTGGCTCGATCCTCGCCGATGCTGTAAGCCAGATGCCAGCGAGTGCGAGCCAGATCGTGGCCAGCTGATATGCCGTCGGGGCCGTGATGCCGACCTCTGCCGCGAGGTGCGGGTAGCCGGTCAGATCATCAGGCTCACCAGCTGCAAGCCACGCCCGCGCCTCGGCCTGTTTTTCGAGATAGACCATCGCCTGACCCGAGCCAGGAGTGACAAACCGCGACCGCGCCGCCTCTGCCGCCGCATTGACCGCCGCGACTGCAGTCACCTGTGCGGCCGCCAGCTCTGCAGCCATATCTGCCTCAGTGCGCGGGTCAATCCATGACTCGGACGCGACGTCGAAAACGCAGGCCTCCGATGGACGCGGCGGCAGCTCGCGAAATTCGCCGCCCGCGAAATAGTGGGTGTCGTCGCCGATCGCGCCATCCGTCTCGATCGCCGTTTCCCCGGCGCGGGCCTGCAGCGGCACATCCGCGGCCACACAATGGCCGGTGCGGACAATGCGCCCACCCGCATCGATAACTGCAAACTGCGTCATTTTTTGACCTCGATTGCTGTAAGGGACCGGTTCCGGATCGACAGCGACGAGACCGTCGTGTTGATCGCAATCTCCAGCGTGTAGGTGCGCGCGCCCGTCGCGGCATTGGCATCGATCAGCGTTCCGGAGATCGGGATGTCAGCCAGAAGAGAACATGTGGCGCTGTACAGCGTGGTGGCGCCGCGCCGCACCCGGATCGTGATGCTGTCAGAGTCGGTCGTCCCTGTACCGAAAAACGAAAACCCGAAACTGATCAGAACAGGAGCCCCAGTCGAGGTGTAGGATACGCTCTGCACCACGTTATAGGGACCGATCGTTACCGGCAGAGCCAGCTCAGATGCGGCAAACGCGCTGGTCGGGATCGTGACCGCATTGCCTGCAATCTGCAATGTATCGACGGCAAGATCACCGATGACCCCGCTCGCCGCCGTGATTGTTCCAGCCTCTAGATGCTCGCCACGCAGCGTCCGCGCCTGCACCAGTTCGCCGGTGATGGATGTCGGAGTGATCAGCACCGCGCCAGATTGCTGGCGGCGGACATAGGCCAATGCAATCCGGATAATCCCCGCACCGGTATACGACCCGCTTGGCGCCGCGCGCACCAAACGCAGCACCATGCGCACTGCTCCAGATGGGGCCACGAGCACACCAGCGGCTGCCTGCCACCCACCAGTGTTGCCCGTGATGTCAGCCCTGACCGATGACGCGGATAACATCGTTCCGGTGGCATCGTACCAAAGCGCCTGCAGGTATATTTGCCCAGACGCCCCGGTTGGCGCATAATACTGATAGCCCAACGAAAACCGCTCACCAGCGACGCAGTGCTGCGTCTGGCGGGATAGCGTGATACCGGCCTGCCCGTTATTTGCCGCAAACCGCAGGACATATTCGGATGGTGCAGATACATCAGCACCCACAATGACGGAGGCACCGTCATATCCGGTAGCGGTCCAGCCGCGCAAATCACCAGCTGCGAAATCACCGTTGCCGATCAGGTTTCCGGTCAGGTCGGTGACGGTGAGCTGCGACGCTGCAACCGATCCGTCGAGCAGGATGTCGGTTGCCGCGATGCGCGCCACCGATGCCGGGACATCACCAGATCCATCCGCCGCGACCAGATCGAGCAGCGACACCGCCCCGCCAGCCTGCACCCGGATCAGGTACCCAGCCGACGCGCCAGCCGTCAGGTCAGCAATTGCGGTCGCCTGGGTGGTTACCGATGCAGTCAGGCTATCGATCCGTGTGTCGGAGGTCGCCACCCATGCCGATCCGCTGTAACGATAGGCGCGGTTGCCGTTTTTGGTGTCAAACCATAGGTCACCTGCAACCATGCCAGACGCCGGAGCGGTTCCCTGACGATAGGTGCGCGACCTGGCTGCAGCCGCCGACACGGTCATGATCTGCGACGCCAATGCCCCGTCTGCATCTGCACGAGCTGCAGCCTCGGCACTGACGGCGGCGGCGGTGTCGGCAATCCGCGCGTCATCCGTCTCCACCCATGCCGTACCAGACCAGCGATAAGCGCGATTGCCATTGTCGCTGTCGAACCATAGGTCCCCCGTCGCCATGCCGGTCGCCGGGGCAGCTGCCTGCCGATAGGTCCGCGCGCGGCTGGCGGTGGCCGAGACGGTGGTGATCTGAGCAGCCAGCGAACTGTCGGCGTTGGCCCGCGCAACCGATTCAGCGGTAATCGCCGCCGCATTGCTGTCGATCCGTGCATCATCGACATGGACCCACGCCGTCCCAGAATATCGATAAGCCCGGTTATTATCGTCGGTGTCGAACCACAGATCACCCGTCACCATTCCAGTAGCCGGAGCCGCCGCCTGCCGATAGGTGCGCGACCGCGCCGCAATTGCCGAGACCGACGTGATCTGCGCCGAGAGCGAACTGTCGGCGGACGCCCGCGTCGTGGCCTCTGTGGTAATGGCGGCACCGATGGCGGCGTCGACCTCCGCAGGCGTCGGCACATCGGCCAAGGCGGCGTCGACATCGGCAAGAAGGGTTGCCGTTTGGTCCTGCAGATCAGCGACGATCGCGGTCGCGGTGTTTGCAGCTGCGACTGCGGCTGCGGCTTGGTCCTGGGCCGTCTGTATCGCGGCCGCAACCTCGGCTGACACATCTGCCGTCTCGGTAGCGACGACCGGAGCAGTGGCCGAGACCCACGCAGACCATTCGGCCCGGCGTGCGTCCAGCTTGCCCCGCACTTGATAGGGGACGCCACCGACGACATCGAGCACGAACCAGCGATAGGGTGCATCATACGGGCGCGTCACGTCGATCTCGGCATCCGTCGCCCCTGATCTCCGCGCCTGAATTCGAATCGCGCTCGCATTTTCGCCGCTCGCACATTCGCATCTGATCGCGGGGCGGCGCGCAATGCCGTCTGTATCGAGGATCGTCACGCCGACCGCAGTAAATCCGCTGATTGGCTGCAGCGGCAGTGTCGGATTGACCGGCGTCACATCAGTCGTCGGCAGCTCGAAATCGCTCGACCAGTCGTAATCGCCGGCGTCCACTTCGCGGATGGCGATAGGGACGCACATGCCCGGTAGCTTCCGGACCTTTTCGATCAAAAACTCTTTCGCCACATAGCCATTTCGCGCCGAGGTCCATGTGATTTTGTCCACCAGCGGCTCAAGCGCATAGGCCATCGGCGGCAGTTGGAATTCGTGCTGCCGCATCCGACGGTAATCGCGCATCTGCGCGCGCATGAGGCGCTGGACCTGACTACGATAGGGAGCGGCGCCGTAGGTTACGGAGGTCGGCAGATAGCGCGGCACCCAGACCAGCGCGCCGGTAGCGTTCGGCACCCACTGGCCATCCTCGGCAGTGGCATCGGCATCGACATACTCCCGCGCGTCTTTGCTGGCCCATTTCTCTTTCGGGTCTGGATAGGTCGCGGCAAGCGCGTTGTAGGTGTCTCCGACCGCGAGGAAAGGCGAATAGCTCTGCCCCTCGGTGATGATGACGTCGTCATCCGTGATGTGCAGCACCGCTGCCGATGGCACCTCGATCTGCGGCTTCAGCAGCCCACCGACCTCGGCGAAGCGCATGTTCGCGGCCTTGGCGATCTCTTCGAGCACGCCCGCGGGATCCATGTCCACAGTGATCTCGGCCCCTGCGCGATAGGCTGGCTCGGTGCCACCCGCTGCCAGCGTCACGGTCGCGTCGGCGGCGTTCATCGCCGCGAACCATTCGGCCACCGAAAGGCGCCATGCTGCGAGATTGCGCCCGCCGAAAATCCACTCGTCGCCCCAGTAGATGCCGCGGGCGAGGTTGTAGGCGATCACGGCAGGATTGCGGCTTGGCTCATAGGTGGCGCGATTGCCCCAGCGGTGCGCGCCGGAGCCGCCGTTGGTGCTGTCCTTGCGCGGGTCGTAAAGCGGCAGCGGATCGAGCTGCCATAGAAATTGCGGGTAGCTCGTCTGCGTCTCGGAGCTGTAATAGGCGGTGACCACGACGTAGGATTTGCCTGTCCCGATGTGATCGGCAGTCCACGGGTAATCCGGGTCCGCGCCAAATGCCCACAGCAAGTAAGGGTCAGCCGTGGTCTGCGTACCGTCGTAGTAGCGCACCGCCAAAACCGGATGGTCGTCGATATTGTTCGCAAGGCACCGACCGACATAGATCTGCCCCACGCCGGGCGTAGCCGATGCGGCATAGGTCAGCTCTCGCACATCACCAGGGGCACCAGCTGCCGTCACAAACGCATGTGCATCCTCTCCGGTTGCCCATTCGCCCGCCTCATCATCGACCCAGAGCCCGGCCAGCCCCTGCGGCAGGCATGAGACCTCGATGACCTCCGTGATAAAGCGGGTATTGCGGCCCCACGATCCGGCGTATTTGCGCTTCCCGGCGGTCACATAGTCGCCGACGACGAAGCTCAGTGGCGTGTCGTCGCCGAGGTCGATCTCGGTTTTGACCGAGACCTCCGGGGATTTCATCGTCGCCTTCTGGATTGCGGTGCCGATGAAGCTCGTGCCGATGCCGACAACAAGCTGAGACAGCGCCATCGCGGCGCCACCTGCCCATGCGAAAACCGATCCGGCCAGCCAGCCAGTGACAGGATCAGCGTGCGCTGGACCGGCCCCGAACGCGACCAGCGCCGTGGTAATGATCAGAAGCTTTTTCATCGATTACCCGACCCGATACGCCCGTTTCGCCGCCGCGCGCTCGCGCACACCCAGACCGTCCAGCGTCAGCACGATCAGCGTGCCACCCGAAAACACCGCCAGCCCCCCGATCTCGCCCTCATCGACAAGCGCAATATCCCCGTCGCGCGCCATCGCGGGATGGATTTCCGGCAGCACAGCCGCCACCGCATCGCCAAGGCTGGCATGCCCCGCGGCGCGCAGCGCGCGCAGCGCCCCCGCTGCAGTGTCGTAGCTCACCGCCGGCCGCAGATCGGCGCCCGTGATCGCCTCGACCACGCCAGCCGCCAGCCCGAGCGCGCAGTCCCATGCTCCCCATGTAAATGGCTCGTGACGGTGCGCCTCGATCTCGGCGTGCAACCGGGCCCGCCAGCCGGGCAGGCGTTTCAGGTCTGATACCACTGCACATCCCTCGATCCGATCACGCCGCCATATTCGCAAAACCGATCTGTCGAGAGCCGCCGCCGCTGGTGGCTGTCCGACGATTTCGCGGGGTTGACAGCCTGCAACTGCACCATGATTTCGGAGCGCACAGACAACGAGATCCCGCCCTCACTGCCTGCGGCTGGCGTGCTGATCGGGCCCGTATCCACGATGCCGATCCACTGCAACTGCGGTGCCGAGGTCAGCGCCCCGCCGGTCCAGGTCGTGGCATGGATCTCGACATAGGCCATGCGCACATCCAGCCCGCGCACGATCTCCTGTGCCGCAGGGGCAATCTGGCTCATGGTAACGGTCACGGCATTGTCGGTCAGATCGGCCACGTACTGGATGCCGGACACATCGAGATTGCAGCCGCCGATATAGACGCGGCTCTCGGTCAACCCGCCCGGCATCGGCACGTTGAGCGTGATGTCCTCGTCACCGGACCAGAGGCCGACACGCTGGGCGGCGCCGGTGTCGCGGTCCTTGGCGATGATCGAGACAAACCACGCCGGGGCAATGCCCGTGTCGCGCGCAGCCGACAGGCTCGCGATCAGAGAGGCGTCAAGTGTCTGCATGGGTCAGGGCTTTTGCAGGAGAGTGAGGGTCGCCGACCGCGAAATCTTTCCCGGAACTGCGACAAAGCCTGTGTAGCTTTCGACCATAGCGCGGAAATATGGCACCGCCATTTCCACGGATGCGCCGATATCAACCGACAGTGGCACATATGGATAAACCGCTGTCGATGCGACTGCGCCAGATCCGTTCGCCGTTCGCGCCTCGGAAAACGTCGCCATCCAAACGCGCCCAGAATATGAAATGCTCAGACGATCCCCAACGGCAATATGGTAGCCCGCAGGCAGACCAGCCAATGCAACAGATGTGCGATCTTGGGAGATCTCGCTCAGCGTGACACCGGTCCCGGGAGCGCCGCCACCCGCGGGAGCATACGACGGATCAGACCATAGAAATGTTTTCGCCATACCACCGAGCGCAATGATTTTTGCATCAATCTCGCGCGCTGCGACTGATGTGCGAGTGACCAGAGGAACAACCGCAGACCATAAAGGCGCGGCCATCTGGGCAGACCAAAAGCGGCCGTCTGCAGATCCTGATTTTTCGTCAAATCTGCGAAGGGTCAGAGGGATTGAGGCCATGCGAAGATCCGCCGATAGGAATTCGAGCGGGTATGGGAAACTCAGTGCCATCAGCGCTTCCTCGGGCTGCGATTTACCTGACCGACGCGGGCTGGAAGGTTGGCATCATAGGCCGCAATGCCCTGCGCCATGGTTCGGCTTGCGACATCCTTGACGTAGAGATTTCCGCTTTCATCAAACGATGCCGTGACATGCACCTGCAATGCGGACCCACCATCACCAGCCCGACCTGCTGCGCGCACACCAAGTTTTCCGTCCGTCCCTCGGGTCAATGGCATGATTGCCTCAGGCCCAGCTTCGCCCATCAGGCCAATACCTCGCGCCATCGGAAAAACCGTGGGCCCCGTGACCACACCGCCATTGGCGAACGCCATGGGGCGACCGCCTACGAATATCCCGCCATTTGCGAAACCAAGCAGGCCTCCCAGCCCAGACCAAAGCGCATCAAAGCCAAGGTCGAAAAGCTGGCCACCTTTGCTCATCAAGAAATTGCCAAAGGCATTTCGCAGCGCATCTGCCGCGCTCGTGCCTTCGAGAGCCATCGACCGGAAGGCGCTTTTGGCGCTGTCACCAGCATCTCCCCATAGATCGCCGATTCCCTGTGCTGCAGCTTTCACCTCTTGCCCGAGCCCGGTCATCGCGGCCGCAGCAGCAGGCGTCCCATTTTCCAAGCCAATCCGCAGGCCGTCCGTAATATGGCCGCCAACATCCATCATGTAGCGAGACGGGGATTTGACCGTGAACATATCGGGTACAAGGTCCTTGAGGGCTTGGACTTTCCCCCTGAACCACTCAATCATCGCATCCCATTGCTCCTGGATGCCCTGCTTAAGCCCCTCAACGATGTAGCGCCCGGTGTCGATGAACGCTTGCGGCCAAGTTGCAATTTCCGCCTTGATGTATTGCCATGCTGCGCGAAACCCATCCGGCCAGGTCATCACCTCGGCCTTGATATAGGCTCCCGCCGCGGTTGCCCCGGCCTTGATCTCATCCCAATAGACGACGATGCCAGTAACTGCAGCGGCGATTGCCGCAACGGTCAGGGTCACCGGCCACCCGACCGCCGCGACAATCGCTGCACCAGCCGCCGCTGCCGCGGTCACGATGCTCCACAGCGACGTGGCAACTGCGCTTATTGTGGCTACGGCCGTCCCGATCGTCGAAATCGCCCATGCCACACCCAGCATCACGGGTCCGATCACCATGCCGATCACCGCGATTTTCGCACCAAGTTCTTGCGTTTGCGGTGAAAGGTTCTGAAACGACTTGGTAATCTCGACCACGCTGGCGCTGATCGACGCCAGCGTCGGCGCCAGTGATGCGGACAACTGCACGACAAGGCCGCTCACGGCGGTCTGAATGCGGCTGATGTTGTCGTTGAACGCCTCGGCCGAACGTCCAGTTTCCGCCGTAATCACAATGCCCATCGACTGCGCCTCGGCGGTCAATTCCGCCAAGGAGCTCGATCCGCCATTGAGCATCGGGATCATTTCCGCCCCGGACTTCCCGAACAGATCAAGCGCCAGCGCAGTTTTCTCTGCGCCGTCGGGGAGTTTCGCCATCACGTCGGCGATATCTTTCATAACCGCTTCCGTGCTGCGCATTCGTCCCTCGGAATCGGTTACGGAAATTCCGAGACGCTTGAACAGCTCGACCTGCGCCTTTTGGCCAGAAGCAGCATCAGACATGTTTCGCGACAACTTTTTCAGCGACGCGGCCATGCTATCCATCGACACGCCAGAAAGATCGGCTGCATATCCAAGGCGGCTCAGATCCTCGATCGAGATCCCGAATTTCTGGGACATTTTCGACAGGTCATCGGCAGCGTCCAGTTGCCCCTTGATCGCCAGCGCAATCCCGGTGCTCGCCGCGGTAAGCCCGACACCGATATTGCGGATCGTCGTCTGAACATTGCGCAGGCCTTTGGAAAATCCCGTCGTGTCCAGCCGCAGTTTGGCGACCAGATCCTGCAAACCACCAGCCATCAGGACATTCTCCTCAGCGCTTCTTCCAAACTGATGCTTTCCAGTCCCGCGCTCGACTGGCGTAGCAACCCGGTCAGGGCAACCTCGGGCAAGCGTGTGTCGCGCCCAGCGACCTGCTCCGCCCAACGCGCATAGTCGTCACTGGACAGATGCATACCGGCGCGCACCGCTTCCGCCGTCCGGAGCATTTCGCCAGTGGCTCGATCTCGCGCCCCGCGCATTCTCCGAGCGTAGGCGGCAGGGGATAGGTGCCAGAACTCTGTTTCATCAAAACCCGCCGCGACAAAACGCACGGCGAGATCTGTGATCGTCGACCAACCCGGCTCTGTGTCCGGGCTCAGACGTTTCCCTGGTCTGGCTCTTGCATCTCATCTGCGTCCATCGCGCTCTGCATTGCCGTTTTGAGCGCATCCTGCCCAGACACGAGCAGCGAACCGGCATCGCGAATGGAGATATCCGGATGGCCATCGCGCAACGCCGCCCAGAACAGCGCGCGCGTTTCTCCGGCGCTCAGCGGTTTCGTGTCGAGTTCGGTGAAGCGCTGCATCGCATTGCATTTCGCTTCTGCCTCGAAATCTGCGAGCGTGTTGAAATCGACAACGACAGAATAAAGCTTTTCCCCGACGACGAACGTCGACCGCCCTTCTCCCCGCCGCGCCATCAGGACACCGCCGCCATGATGCGCATTTCCAGATCGCCCTTCATCGCGCCCTTAACCGGCATCGTCGGGGTCCAGCCCTGCACGTAGCCAAGCCATTTCCGCGGGATGGTCGATCCGGGCGGGGTGATCTCCAGGATGACTTTCTCGCGGGTTTCGACCAGATCGGTCAGCAGCTCATCCTCCGCATCGTCCGGAACGTAATGCTTGGTCACCTTCCAGTCCGCCGCGGCTTTCAGGCCACCGATCGACTCTTCGGTTTCATTCGGGCTGTCCATCGACGTCACGTCTTCATCGGCCCGTTTTTGCGCCGGGAACGTCACATCCTCGCAGCCGCTCAGCGTCGTCCACACCGGCGTCGATCCGCGCCCGATCCGAACGATGGTGCCGTGCCCAATCCGCACGCCAACACTCGACATGTCTCTCTCCTTTGCTGCTTTGCCCTATCGGACCTGCGTCCAATAGGTGACGGTGAATGTCATGGTGATCGTGCCGACGCGCTGACCGCCGTCGCCATCGACTCTGGTATCGCTCTGCACCAGCGCGCAAAGTCGGTTTTCAGATCTGATCGCGTCATAGATTGCCGCCTCGATCAGATCGGCATCGCCGTCCAAAACGTCTTCGATATCGTCGCCGCCCAGACGCTTCAGCACCGCGATCAGCGTCAGATCGCGCTGCTCCGTGTCGAAGGTTTCTGGACTGCTGCGCTCGGACGGCGTGGCGACGGCATAGGCTGGCAAGGCCTTGGCATCGACGGATTGCGCCCACGCCGAAATCCTGGTCGCTTCATCAAGCCCGGGAACACTCGCCAGTGCCGTTGCCGCCTGTGCTCGGACTGCAGCTCTGTCGGATCCACTCATGTGACGGGCTCGAGCTCGTAAAGCACGAACGCATCGACCGCGGGGGAACCGGTCCCGATGCTGTTCAGGATGCGGAAGACGCGCCCATCCGCCACCCGGATCCGATCACCGCGCCGGACATCGGTCAGCACAGATTTCGGCACCCTCCAACTGGGCGCCTCGATCAGTACATCCTGCCCATTGTCGCCGGTGACAGTGATCGGCTCCTCACGGAACACAGATTGCACGGCGAGCTCCGCGCCGCCCATGGGCAGATAGGTAACCGAGGCGCCCAACGTTGCGTTCAGCACCCCGGCAAGTCCGTCGAAAATCGATGCCATGTCAGCCGTTCAGGCGGACGCGGCCGATCGTTTCACCGGCGCCGCTGCCCACTGCGGCGAGCGCCTTGCCAATGAGCGTATTGTCGCTCGCCGTCGTGGTGCAGACCTTGTTGGTGTCGTCCCAGTAGATGGCCGCGCCGACCGTCCAGGCCTGCGAGGCAGTTTTTGCCAGATCGAAAGTGCCGCGCAATGACAGCACAACATCCGCGCCAGAGGCGGCAGCGGCTTGAGCGACACCGAACAGCGTCCCGACCAGGGCGCCGCCGCCAGACGCGACGGCATACGGCGCGGCGACTTTCGCGGTATCGCCATAATCGACATAGTTTTTCATCGTGATCTCCCGAAAGGGTTTCCAGAACGACGAAGGGCGCCCTGCGGCGCCCTTTCGTCAGATCATTTCAGCAAAGCGTCAGGCGCCGGCGTTCTTGTAGAGCGTCCGGAAATCGAGCGGCGCAACTCCGGCGTCGATCCGGACTTTCATCTCGGTCCCGTCGCTGGTCCAGCCCGCCTGCTCCTCGAGCATCGGCGCCTCGACACCGTCCAGATAGGCAACCTCGATCGTATCGAAGGCACCGGGATTGGCGGCCAGATACCAGGCCGTCGACGACGCAGCATCAAGGCGGCCATCGGCGACCACCTCGGCCATCCCGGCCACCGGGTTGGAGGCGTGCCCCTTGTTCGCGGTCGGGTCGACCGTCGAAACCATGTGCTGTTGCGCAACGGTTTCCAGCGCGGCCGGAACGATCAGATACGACGGGCTGATGTTGAGAGCCGTGCCACCCGCTTTCTCTTTCTGCGTCTTCATCGCCGCCCGGGCCTGCGAAAGGCTGGTGACGTTCGGCGCCGCCGCGGTACCCGCAAGGTTCGCGTGGGTCGCGTGGAACAGCGCCACGCCGTCCGACATGTTCGGGTTCGAGGTCAGCACCGCATAGACCAGATCACCGATGGTACGCCGCGCGGCGCGGCCCATCTTCATCGGGATCTTGCCGAACATGTCGAGATCATCGTTGATGATCGCCTGCCGCGAAATCCGGATCAGCTCGCCATAGGTCGCCAGCGCGATGGTCTCGCCGCGCTCACCGATCGTCACATACTTGTAGTCGGCTCCCTCGGACACCTTGCGCAGCGCATCAAAACCGCCCAGGCCGACGCGCTTCGCGTCCTTGAAATCCGGCAGCGCGCCCTTCGAGGTCCAGAGGTGATAGGTTTCCTCGGCCTCTTCCCAGCCCTTCAGCACCGCCTTGCCCATGACGTTCGACAGGATCGTTCCGAAATCGGACGTGGTATGCGTGCCGGCCATCGTGAACGCACGGCCGACCATCGCGCGCCGATCGGTAAACGACGCACGCTCGCCCGCCATTTCGATCGAGGCACGAGCAACCTCGGACAGCGTCAGCGACGAAAACTCGTTGCGCTCGCCGCCGAGACCGCATTTCGCCATCAGCGCAAGTTGCGCGCCGGTCTTGAACTTGTCCCGCGCGTCGGCGGTAATGCGGGCCGGGGCATGGCCCGAGTGCGGCGCGCCGCTCATCTCGATGTCCTCCTGTTTGCGTTTCGCCAGCACCTCGGTCAGCGCCTGATCCGGCGTCAGCCCGCGGGCAATCATGTCCAGCGCCATCTCGGGAGCGAACCCGCCCAGGGCGACGGTGTTGCGGATTTTCGCGATCGCGGTCTGCGACATCGCATGCGCAACCGGGGCAGCACCCCCCGGCGCAGAATCGTCCACCGTCTGGGCGGTGGGCGTTTTGGTTTCAACGGCGGTCTCCACCGCCGGGTCATCGGTGGGTTTCACCGTCATCATCGTCTCCTTTTTGGGAATGTTGGGCCGCAGCCCCGCCATCATGGCCAGAACGGCCGCCTTGCCCGGGGCCTGCCCGAGATACTTGCACGCCGCGCGCAACGCTTCCGGCGCATGGGCGTAGATACCGTAGTTGAACCGCGCCACAGGATCGGCCGGGGTGTCGTCAGTGGCCGTCGCAAACCCCATCTGCAACGCCATCGGCCCGTCCATCACCGTCTCGTCGCGCATGATCTGCCGTGCTTCGTCGATGCTGATCCCCGCGCGCTTCGCATAGACCGCGGCATAGGCGCCCGCGATGACGTCAAGTTGCGCGGCGGCTCGGCGGTGTTCTTCAGAGGTGCCGCGGCCGTCGAGATACCCCTGCGCCGGATCGTGGATCAGCAAATAACTTCCGAGCCGCATGGTGATGGTGTCGCCAGCCATAGCGATGAGACTCGCCGCCGACATCGCGACGGCATCGATGATGACGTGCACTTCGCCTGGGTAATCGACCAGCATCGTGTAGATCGCATTGCCCTCCACGGCGATCCCGCCAGCTGAGTTGATCCGTACCGTCAGCGGGCCAGACATGCCGGAGATCTGGGCGCGAACTTGCTCGGCGGTGAAGTAATCCTCATCCCAGAAGCTCATGCCCACCGAGCCGTAAAGCCGGATTTCGTTCATTTCGAACTCCCTTGATTTGCTCCGGCATCGGCCGGATATGCCCGCAACCCGGCGATTGCGCCCGCGTCGCTATCAAACACCACGCCTGCAGCGTGATCTTCGGCGCGCTCCGCTTCGATCTCTGCCCGCACCCGCTCGGGATCATAGCCAAGGCGTCGGATCTGTTCGGAGCGGCTCGTGAATCCGGCGCGCACCTGGTCTGCCATGGCTGGAATTTCCCGTGTCGGGTCGACGATGAAGCGTGGCGGCGGCACCCAATCGAGCGAAACCTTCGGCCGCAGCACCTGCGAAACCATCGCCCAGTCGCGCAGGATCCATCGCCCGATCGGCTGCATCATCTGTGTCACCATCGTCAGCCACTGCCACGACGAGACATTGCGCTCCATGTAAAGGTGTCCGGCCTTGTAGCTCGCCCAGTTGACGCCGGTCAGGTCCCCGGTCAGCGCCTCATAGGTGATCCCGATGTCCGCCGCCGCCCCGCGCATCACCCAGCGGTAGAAATCCTCGACGCCGTTCACGCCGGGCGGATCTCCGAATTTGATGTCCTCTCCGGGCGCGAGGTTCTGGATCCGTCCCGGCATCATCTTGTCAGCAATCAGTCCCGCCGGATCGGCTGGATCGGCACCGACAGGATCGGCCTCGGGCGACACACGAAACCCGACGAAACAGGCGGCGATTTTCTGGCGCATCAGGTGGGCATCCTGCGCATCTGCGAAATCCTGCAGCCGCAGCGCGATCGGGGCATACCAGCTCACACCGCGCATCTGCCCGGGACGGTCCTGCCGGTAGATATGCAGCACACTCTCGGCTGGCAC
Organism: Rhodobacter capsulatus; assembly: GCF_052363175.1. Taxonomy (GTDB): domain Bacteria; phylum Pseudomonadota; class Alphaproteobacteria; order Rhodobacterales; family Rhodobacteraceae; genus Rhodobacter; species Rhodobacter capsulatus_D. The sequence goes on along the minus strand of NZ_CP198946.1, from coordinate 3,139,154 downwards.
GCGGCGGCTTTCCGGCGCGCGCAGCCGCGGACCATTTGCTCCCGGGTGCTCGGTGAACAGGTAATAGGCAACGCGCCGACCAATCAGGTCGTATTCGATGCCGTCGCGCACCATGTTGCCGCCAGGCAAAACCCCGTCGCGGCTGTCATCCAGATAGTCCGGCTCGAGGATTTGCAGCTGGAACGGCAGCGGCAAGCCGTCGGATCTGTCCCGCGCCCGGTATCGGATCAGCACCTCGCCGGAATCGACGATTGTATTCATCGCCAAACGCTGCAGACCATACAGGTTTTGCCGACCGTCCGCGTCGATCGCCACCGTATCACAATGGGCCTCGATTGCGGCAAGCAACGCCGCTTTCTGCGCGGCATCTGTGCCGATGATTTTCGGGATGATCCCATCCCCGATCACGGCGGCCGTCACCACCTGCTGCGCCCGCGCGGCGAATGCGGTGTTGCGCACCATGTCCCTGGCCACATAGGCCAGCCGACGCCGCGCACTGTCCGACGCCGTATCGGCATCGCTCCCCACCGGGCGCCACGCTGATCCGCGTCGGCCGCTTGTCGCTGCCTCGTAGCGCATGACTGCTCCGAGCGCGAGCCGGGCCCGCGCACGGCGCAGCGCCGCCATCGGGGCGATGACGCTCAGGGCCTTGTCAAAGATGTTCATCGGACCTCACACACCCCGATCGAAGGTCGGGTGAAAATGCGTCGGGCGCCGCGCAGCAGATCCGCCAAGAGACGCCTCTGCCAATGCAAGGATCCGCTCCATTTCCCCGAGGCTGCGATACTGCACTTCCTCACCATTCATCCGCACCCGCGTCGCTCCGGTCGCGATCGCGGCGCGCAGCGCGGCCACTTGTTCCGGTGTGTAGCTCACAGCCATTCCTCCCGCGGCGGTATCCAGTCGTCATCCGTTTTTGCGGCCGCTACCGCTGGTCGTTTCGCAGCTCCAACCTGCGGCACTTGGGCAGATGCAGGACTGTCGCTCGCGGCGGCGGGAGACGGTTCAGCGATGACCGCCACCTGCGACGAAAACAGATCTCCCTGAACCTCCTCTGGAGCGCCACCTCGCTCGAGATCGAGCACGTCCCACGCGCCCTCGCTCATGTAGGTCCATGTTTTGAACCGTGCCCCAGCCTCGGCATAGAGCATCGTATCAAGGCCCTCGTTTCGCCGCCCTGCCTCGGCGATGATCCACCGACTAACCATCGCCCCAGAACTGGCGCGCTTGAGCACCCGCACCTCAGCTGTCAGCTGTCGGTAATATTCGTCACCTAGGCCAACGGCGAAAGCGCAATGCCCGCGCTCTGCTGGGTCCCCCTTGTCCAGCCAGCCATAGAAATCGGCCTTGAGCTGGCTCACACCAACCACGAATCCCTGCTTGCGCTTGCGCCGTGCCATCCGGTCCGACCGCTTGTCGAACTCCATCCGCTTCAAGCCCGGAGCCGCCGAACTTGTCGCGCCTTTGACTACGATTACCCGGGTATAGGGGTGGCGCAGCGCCCAATCCCAGACATCCTCGGTATAGGCCCCGCCGTCGATTGCCAGCACATCCAGCCCGACGCGGCGTCCGGTCTCGGTGCGCCATGTCGATTTTAACAACTGGTTCAGCGCCGCTCGGCCCTCATCCGAGGAAATGTGATGCGGTATCACCTGATAGTCGATTGCCCAGCGGCGATAGTTACGCCCGAAAGCCGCCAAATGCACTTCGATCCGGTCGCCCTGACAGTCCACCCCGGCCGAAAAGATAAACCCCTCGGCGGGTAATACCCCGCGCGGCAGGGGCCGCTGCTCCGGATCTGCCCTCTCGACGCGGTCGCGCAGCTTTTCCCAGTCCGGCCCTTTGCTCGCCTGCTCGTATGGCAGACCCAGCACGTCGTTATAAAACGTTTGCTCTGTCTGCGCATCGGTTGGCTCACCGCCCTCGGTGCTGATCGCGTGCCCAGTTGTCCAGCCCATGACCTGCGCATATTCGACTGCGATCGAAGCCCAGTCCCGTTGCGGTACATAGGCCCGCCATAGGTGAAACCCAGGGTGATCCCCGGCCGGGTTGTGCGCCACCCAATCCCCTGCCGCAACGATCCGCACCTTATCTGCGTGATCGATCCGGCAGCCGCAGGCATCGCAGCTGAAGTGCGCCGCATGCAACCGCTCCGGGTCGATGTTGCGGCGAAAATTATCCCATGTGAGCGGCGCCATGTTTCCGCAATGCGGGCACGGCACATGGTAGTGCAGCTGCGTTGAGCGCGCGAACGCCCGGCTTACGCGACACGCCCCGGCAATCTGCGGCGTCGACACCCGCAGAATTTTCGCGTCCTCAAACCCGGAAGCGCGGCTGACCGCCATCATTTCCGGATCGCCCTTCTGGTGCATCTCGAATTTCGAGACGTCGTCCATCACCACAAGTTTGCGGGTAGTACCGGCGAGATCGTCCGGTGACCCTGCCGAGGTGACCTTGAGCGTGCCATTGCGCGCCACGGTTTCCTGATTGTGCAGCGTGTCGGTTTGCTCCCCGCGCCCCCCGTCTCCGAAGAGGGCAATCAGCGATGGCGCAGAACGGCGCAGCGGCATCCATTTTGCGCGTACCCATTCGGTCGCTGACGATGTGGTCGGATGCACAACCAGACTGTCGAGTGGCCCATACTCATGCCAAGCAGCCACGGTCGGATTGACGATCGAGATCGTCTTTCCCCATTGCGCCGATCCCCTGATCGTCACCTCACGCGCCGGATGTTCTGGCGACAGGACCTCATGAATTTTCCGCAGGAACGGAAACCTCTCGATCCGGAATTTTCCCGGGAACGGCGAGCGGTCGTCGAACTCGACGTTTTCGAAGCACCAGCGGGTGATATCCGGCGGCGGCGGCGGCGCCATCGCCCTAGACGTCCCCCGCAGAACTGCCGCACTGGCCGGGCTGAGAAATCCCATCTTAGGCGTCTGCCGTCCGTTCGTCGTCCGTCAACGTCGCGGCAGACGCCTCATCGGCCAATGCGCTGGAGCGCTCCAGGCGGTAGGTACGCCAACGCGTCAGCAACACCGCGCGCACCTCGCGAAAATCCGCGCCGAATTTGTCTGCGACATCGCGGGCCGCATCGCGCAGCACGGTTTCGAACTGCGCAATCTCACGCGCCAGCAGTCTGGCAGCCTCGCGCTCGGCCGCCTCGGCCAGCACCCACTTGCCCTCGTCTCGCTCATTGTCACGGCGCTTACGCCGCGCATCCTGTTCCGCACTTTCGATCCGCGCCAGCTCGTATCGATCTGGGTCAGCTGGCGGCAGCACGCCGTCGCGCTGCGATCGCGCAGATGCGGGCGCAATCGGCGTCTCTGCAATCTCTCGCAGCGCGCGCTTGGTCTCTGCACCGTTTCCCATCATCTGACCAGGATCGAGCCGGCCGAGCAAAGCGGCCCGAGCTTTCCCCAGGTCAAACCGTCGCTGACGGTTTTCGCCGACGTAACAGCCTTCGAGCTTTCCTTCGCTTACCAGTTGTGAGATCCGCGCTCGTGACAGGTTCAGCTGCTGCGCAAGTTGCGACGCGCTCAGGTCCATTTTACACCTCTCAGATTGCCCCCTTTCAGAGGTGTTAAGCAGCCAATTGTTTAGGCTTTTCCAAGTGTTAAGCCGCGCACAACCACCGGGGTGCGAATTACCCGCGCGGCGCTGTGGCGGGGGAAGGACCCGCACTTATCTGGCCGATGCCACCGCCTTTGCGAGCCATCTCTGCAGGTGCTCAGGCATCCGCTTGCGCCATACCTCGTCGACGCCGTCGTGAAATCCAAGACGCGGCGAATAACTCGGCATCGCGTCAAGAAGATGCAGGACACGATCAACTTTGCCGTCGGTGCTCCGCCTGTAGACGCCATGTCCTTCGACGAAATAGCTGGCGCGTTTCGGTGCCCGTTTGCGGGACCTCTCGGTTTCGTTCGCGGCCTTATCCCGCTGCGCTCCAAGTGCTGAAAGAACTTGGTTACGCTCGCCAGGCGACCAGTTTCCATATCCGTCCAGCCGCGCCTTCGCTGCCGGGACAATGGCAGCAAGGATGCCATCATAGGCCAAATTGGCCTCCAGCGCCCGTTCGATACCGGTTTTAGGTCGCTGCCCCCCAGCCTCTTGCACCTTGAGGTAATGTCGCGGGCCAACGTCTGGGCGCTCTTTTACCTGCGCTTCGAGGGTTTTCTTTGTCGCTCTCCAGACCATGAAGGCGTTCAGGGTGAAGCGCGTCGGGCGATCGAACTCGACCTTCATCCGGTCCTGAATGTGCTTAAGCGCATCCTTGGCCGTGTCGTTCAGCGCCATCGCCCCAGCATAGGGCAACTGCGCACGCTCCAGGTTCGTCAGCTGTCGGCGCAGCAACCGATCATCCAGATCGATCCGCACTGGCTGCACCGAAACCTCCAATGCAAAGCGCCCGAGGTTTCCCCCGGGCGCAGCTGTAGATGATGTCAAGTAATCTGCCCGCGGATTGTTTAGCCGTCAATCCCCTTTCTTAACTGCTCCTAAACCATCCGATCCAGCGCGGCGCACAGCGCCTTGTGCGCCCTCTCCAATGCGGACCGATTGACCGTCCATCCTCGCGCTTTCAGCACCTGGGAGAGCGTCAGGCCGCGCAAGCACACCAGCTGTACCAGTTCGAGATTCGTGATTACCCGTCGGATACCGATCCGGCCGCGCCGGGGTGCAAGAGCGACCCACGCACCGATCGCAGCCTCGATCCGGCGAATGCAGTCGCCCTCATGGATCACGGCATCGATATAGCCGCCATCGTTGCGCCCGCCGCCAGATCCAGCCGCGAGCGCCTCGGCCGATGCGCAACGCATCCCGACCGCCGAATGGCGCTCGACAAGCTCGGCATAGCGACGGCCAGCAAGCACCTGCGCACGGGTGAACAGGGCCTGATACGCCTCACCCTTTTTGCGCCGGGACTGTGCTTCCATAACGTCGAACGCATCAGCAGCCCGCGCCGCATCCCGGCCGCGGAACCCGACATGGCTGACCTCGAACCCATCCGCGCCCACAGGCGTCACGGCAATCGGGGCAAAGCGCACCATCGGCCCGCGCGCCGGGGCAGGGATCATCTCCGGCCCGCAGCTGACCGGCGGCTCGGCCGACGCCTTGATCTGCGCCAGCCGGTCCGCATCACCCTCGAACGGGTCCGGCAGCCCATAGCCCCGCGCCAGCTGCCCGATCACCCGCATCTTCGCCGCCACAGACCGCGCCACCGCCGCCTCAAATTCCCGCCCGTTCGTTTCTATTGCCATATCTTGTGCCTTTCGTTCTGGTTTTAGCTATCCGTTGCGCTTCCGCTTTTCTCTATGGGAGGCTAGGGAGGCTACGCACCTTCAAAACCACTACCCTCCCACACATTCACTGCCGTCTTTCTTTAATCTTTTCCGCTGGTTGCCTTCCTTCATGGGAGGCTGGGGAGGCTAGGGAGGGTATTCCAAAGTAACGTGTAAGAGATGCCTTCAAATCAGCCCCGCACCCTTTGTTTCGCGCGCGTATACGCGTTACCTGCATTTACCCTCCCTAGCCTCCCTAGCCTCCCACGATGCGCCGCAAGGCCATGATAACGCGCACCAATCCCCCCGGACCCCGAGTCATCGCAGCCTCCCACTCCAACGCCGCCAGCCTCCCTAGCCTCCCACGATGCGGCGATAGCGGGGTGCGGGGCGTCACTCATCGGAGGACATCGAGCCATTGCGCAGGATGCGCCCCTGCGCATCGCGCGGCATGCCGCGGAACCGCGATCCGAACGGCTCGGCAAACCGGATGCCCAGATACTGGCTGATCGAGGCCTTGCCCTTAGCAAACGTCCGCCCGGTTTCCGGGTGCTTCCAGCGCCCCGCCAGACCCGCCATCTTCTTCGACACGGTCATCGGCTTGAACGCACCCTTGCCGTTCTCATCTAGCCAGAAGTTGAACGCCTCACACAGATCGCGCGCCCAAAGCGTGTCCTGCGGATCTCCAGACACATGGCAACAGCCCGACAGGAACGCGCCATAGGGATCGCTTTCCTCGCGATAGTCCTTGGTCGCGTCGCTGACGATTGAGGGCACCATCAACCCCAGCTCTAAGTATTCCAGCAGCCCGTTGACCAGCCAGCGGAAGATCCCGTCCCGCTCGGCCCAGAGCTTGTCGCCCAGCTTCGCATCCCGCTCCTCGGGCGGGATCTGGATATCAAACGGCACCAGCAGCACGCGCCGCCAGATCCCGTCATCACCGCCCCTGATCTCGGGCTTGTGGTTGCCGCTGATCGAGAGCTTGAAGCGCGGCCGGAACTCGACAAAGTTGGTGTGCAGCGCCCGCACCAGCATCACCTCGCCCCCGGTCAGCTCCTTGATCAGCGCCTCTTGGAACCGCATGCCCTCGTCCGGCTCTGATGCCCGCACAAACCGCGCGCCGATCAGCTGCATCAGGTCCGGCGTCGCATCGCCGCCGCCGCGCCGGTTCGACCCGGTCAGGCTCTCGATCTTGGCCGAGGCGGCATAATCCCCCATAAGGCGCAAAATCAGGTCCATCAGCACCGATTTGCCGTTCGCGCCGGTCCCATAGAAAAACGCGAATTTCTGCTCTCCGGTCAGGCCCGTCATGCTCAGCCCAAGCCATCGCTGCAGGAAGCGCCGCATTTCCGGAATCGGCTGGATGCGTTCAATGAAAGCGTCAAAGGTCGGGCAGCGCGCGCCCGGGTCCCAGCGCACCGGCATGATCTTCGACAGCATCTGGGCGCGATCATGCGGCTCGGTCACCAGCTCGGCAAAACGGCGCCCGTCCTGTTCCTCGGTCACGACAAAGCGCAGCACTGCGATTTCGGTATTGATCACCAGCGGGTCAGCGTCCAGCGCGTCCAGCTCAACCACCTTCTGCACCGCCGCCTCGGTCAGCATGTTCTTGATCGCGTTCGTGTTGCCCGCATTCTTCGCATGCGTCAGACGCCGCGCGACCGAGGTCTTGTGCCCGTCCAGCACCTCGGCCGCCGCGCCAAGCCGCGCCTGCGCCGCCTTCAGCTGATCGGCCTGTTCCGGTGTGCGCTTGCCCTTCGGAATCGCCAGCAGATCCTCGATCTCGGCCTCTGCGCCCTCGGCCGCGGCGATGATCTCCTGTTGCCGCTCGCCCAGCACCAGATAGCGCGTCTCCTTCGCGATCAGCGCCGAAATGCCCTGCGCCAGCCGCCGCACCGCGATATCGTCGGGATCGACCTGCCAGCGCGTTCCGGTCCACAGATGCCAGCCGACGCGGGGCACATTGCAGATATCCGCGCCGAAATGCTCCAACAGCCGCTGGCCGTTGCCGAAATCGTTCAACGGCAGCTTGGCGCAGCGCGCCTCGGGCGGCTCTTCCTCCCCATCGCCACCGATCGGGGGTGCGGGGCCGTCACTGCCGGGCGGCGGCCCGAAATCCGGCTCGAACCCGTCCCAGCCGCCCGCATCCTCGCCCGGCGCGGCCGAGGCGCCCGCCAGATCCTCGGGCAGATCGACCTCTTCGGCCTGCCGCATCACCGCGGCCACGCGATCGACGGCGGTCACAGGTCAAACCCCCGCTGCACTGGTTGCGGCTGCGGCGCCTTGATCAGCAGATCCGGCTGGCGCCCGGCTTCATCGACGCGGCGACAGGCAATCTCAAAATACTCCGGGTCCAGCTCAATCCCGGTGCCATTCCGCCCCGTGCGCTGGCATGCGACCAAGGTGGTACCGCTGCCCATGTACGGGTCAAGAATGATTTGCGCGGCGGGAATGAAGCCGAGGCACCATTCCATGAGGGCAACAGGTTTTTGCGTTGGGTGCGCGCGACCATCCCTGTTCGCCGCAGGGCCGCTGGCGCACTGTGTAAATTTTTTCACGGATGAGCCAGCTATGCTTGTCCAAGCCAGTTCCGCATCGGAATAACTCGGCATCGAGTTCATTTTGTCCCAGATCAGCCAACGACCGCCGATAGGGAGAATGTCCGCGAAGAAGTTCCCTCCCCAGATTATATGCTCGGACGCCAATTGAGCCATCGCGAAAAACGCGTCAGCAGACGGCCTCTCGTCGTCCCACGAGCCATGATATTGGCGCGGCCTGCGTTTCCATCGACCAGTAGCGTCAGTTCCGCCGCCGCCAATTCCGGCCGCAGCTCCAATACCATAAGGCGGATCCGTCACCACGGCATCAAACCGCCCCAGCAACGGCATAACCTCCCGGCAATCGCCAAGGATCAGCCGCTGCCCGCCGATGCGCTCCTCCCGAATGATCACTCCACCCTCCCCATCCGTCTCAAACAGGCCCTCTTGGCCGCCTCGAGGTCGCGCAGATTGAGCGAGACCAGCTCGCCCAACCGCCCCTCGTCATCCGCATTCCAGATCTTCACGCCGCCGACCTTGTGGACGGTGATCGCGAACCGCCGCCCGTCGACCGTCCCCAGCCAGACTTCGGCCCCGTCCTGGGTGTTGCGGCCCCGCGTCCAGCGCACCGGCTCATGCGTCATCGCCGCCCCCTTCGGTCGGATCGATCGGCACATGTCCCAACAGCACGTCGTTCAGATCGGCGCCGGTGGGGCATGGAACAATCCAGCCCCGCAACCCGGGCCGCAGCACCATCGCGCGCCTGATCCCCGCCAGCAGCTGCGCCCGCGTCAACCGCGGTTCGCTGTCACCGTCCTGCAGATAGACCAGCCGCTTGACCCATTCCGGCGGCACGAAAGCCTCGGCATCCTCCATGTCGGGGATGCCTGCATATTTCAGGCCCTTGCCGTGCATCCGCTGCCCGGCCATGTTGCCCAGATCGACGCCGCACCAATAGGCCGCGCCCCGGCCGCGATCAGCGACCAGCGCCGAAAACGTCGTCTCCAGACCCTCGCCCATCACCAGCGTGTCGGCGCCCTGCGGGGTAACCAGCCGGATCGCGCCGCCCTTTTTCGCGCCCAGCACCTTTTTCGCGGGCCAGGTCTCGCCCGGCTTATCAAGCCGCGGCAACACCACCTTGCCCTTAGGCTGATCCAGATCGATCCAGGTGCGATGCACCGCGGTCAACACGCCATTGCGGTCAAGCACCCCGGCCACCATCGCCGGGCCCCGGTGAATCTCGCGCCATCCGTGATTGCCGTCAGGGATCATGTAGCGCGCCGCCAGCTGGAACCGCAGCGCAGCCGGGGTGCGGGGCAGCAGCTCGCGGCTGATCCCGCGCCGATCGAGGTAATCGACGACCACCGTGCCCTCGGCCGGGATCGTATCCGACCAGATGCGCTGCGCATCCTCGATCGCCTCGGCCCGGAATTTCGCCGCGGCCCGCGCCTGGGCCGCCTTGCGCTCGGCTGCCTTGCGTTCCCGCTCGGCCAGCTCGGCCGCGCTCAGCTCGGGCTTCGGCCCGCACAGCCAATCCAGCGCCTCGGGAAAGGTGCAGCCGCGCACGAACATCACCAGATCGAGCGGACCGCCCTTGCCGCCGTCATGCTCGCAGTGGCGGCACAGGAACACGTTTTTGCGGGCGTTGAGCCCGAACCGGTCCGCGCCGCCACAGCGGGGGCAGGGGCCTTGCCGCTCGACAGACCCGCGCCCGACCTCGATCGACAGCAGATCAGCGACCTCGAAGATCGGCCGCGCATTCGCCTCGGCCGGGCGCGGATCATTCGGAAATCCGCTCATCGCCCGCCCCCGTAGATGAAAACGGGCGTGTTATGCGCCAGCGCCGCCTGCACATCGGCCCAGATACCCTCCGACCGGTCCCAGCCCGGGATATTCGGGACCACGACCAACTGCGCCGCGCAGAACATCGGGCGGCACCACTCGGTCCAGCGCGCACGGTCAAGCGGCGAAACCTTGCGCCCCGGCACCGACGGCTGCGCGTGCAGCGCCTCGGCCGCCAGCACGATCGGGCTGACCGCCGTTGCGCCTGCCCGCATCAGCAGCAGCACATGGCGCGAGGCGAGCGTCGACAGCATTACCGACCGCTCGAACGACCACTTGCCCTTGACCAGCACCTCTTTGGTGTAGGGCGTCGCCAGATAGGCGAGCCCCGAATTGTGCCGTGCCACCACCTCGGGCGAGGCGCCGACATGCACCGGCGGCGACCAAGCGCCCTCCGGATCCAGCACCGGGCCCCAATTGATCGCGCTGCCGCTCATCCCCACGACCTCACGAACAGCGCTACGGCCATCCAGATCGTGGCAATCAGCGCAAAGGTCCGCGCGGGCGACGCCGCGCGCAGATCCGCCATCAGGCGCTGGTGGGGAACGACAGGCCGCGCCAGGCCCGCCTCGATAGCGCGCGCGACGGCCATCGCGGTATTGTCGTTCAGCTTGAGGACAATGCGCCCTTGCCCACCAACGGCGTGCATCAGACGGATGGCCTGGGCCACATCCGATGGCGACACATCCACACCCATCTGCTTTTCGAACTGCAGCGCCTCGCTCATCCCTCACCCCCGTCGCGCCCCTGCAGCACGGCATCCGCCAGCTCCTGGCGCCGCATCGAAAACGCCGTCTGATAAAGCGCGTCCGCCCGGGTTTCGCCGCGCCCCTCGAAGCCCGCGCCCTCGTCAATCGCGCAGCGGAACCGCACGCGCGGATCGCAGGCCAGATTTTCGGTGATGGTGATCTTCACAGCACACCGCCTTTCCGGGCGGCGGCGATCTCGTTCACGACATCCAGAGCATCACGCAGGCCTTCACGACGGTTTATAAGACCCGCATCAAGTGCGGCTGCCATCAAGTCGGTGATCGCACCTTTTGCAACCGCCATTACCTGCTCGCACTCATCGGCGCGGATGCGATTGGTTGCTGTGTGCGCCTCATCCGGGGTGATCGGGGTCTCAGCAATGGCCGCACGAGTGACATTGCGCGCCATTTCATACAGGCCGCGATCAAGATAGCCATCTGCGGCAGTAAGGGCTGCGCGCATCCGGTCATTTTCGACGCCCAGACCATCGATGATGTTATTCGCTGCCGCGAGCATGCCTTCGTACTGAGCCCGAATGAATTCAATGTTTTCGCTCATTTCGCACCGCCTTCCGCCCGGGCGCGCAGCACCGTCAGCAGGCGCGCCTGATCCTCGACCGTGACCTTGCGGCGGCCATTCCGATCGACGCAGTCCGGCGTCAGCTGCACGAACCGCTCGCGCATCGTGCGGACTTCCATGCCCAGCTCATCGGCCACGACCTCGGGCGCGTTCTGCCCGGCGATGCATTCGACGATCGCCAGATCGATCGCGGGCGCGAACCCGCCCTTGTATCCCAGCGCCGTCAGCATCGCGTCGATCTCGCGAAACCATGCCGGACGCGGGGCAGCCTCCTGCGTCGCGCGCTCCCCAACGAGACCGCCACCGCCAAGAACCGTGCCACCGCTGGCCAGCTTCGAATGATCCCCGGCGGCGCCCGCGACCGCCGCCGGTTTGGAAACAGCCTTGCCCGCTTGCGCGCCCTGCGCCGGGTCTCTTTTCGCCGTCACCGGATCGGCCGCCTCAGCCGATCCTTTCGGGGCTATCGCCTGCACCGCCGGTTTGACCGGCTTCGGCGCAGCCGCCGCGGGCCCGCTGGTATCTCGCTTTGTCTTCGTCAGCCGCGTGTCCGCATCCGGCTTGCGCAGCCGCGACAGACGCATCTGCGTCGCAGGTACCGGCCGACCCAGAGCCTCGGCACAGTCTCGCACCGTCTTTCCAGAAGCCCGTAGCTGCGCCAGGCGCTGATCGTCCTCAGCGCTCCAGGGCATCCCAGCCCGATCCCCGGCCGGTGCCGCTTCGGGGGCAGCCTCGGCCGGGGTGGGTTGCGGCGCCTCCGCTGGGGATGCGGGCGCCACGGTTTCCGCCGCCGGGGTGGGTGCGGCGGAAATGATCTCACTCGGCGCAGGCGACGGATCAGACGCAACGGCCTGCACCGTCACGCCCTCACCGCCGCCCACTTCGGCGGACTCGGTCGACATATCGTTGCCCGGACGCGCCGCATCCAGATCGGCCACGGCCAGTGCCGCCGCCGTAGCCCAGGCATCAGCGCCCTGCATCGCCGGATCAATGATCGCCGCGGCACAGGGCGGAACCACGCCCGCAAACATTTCCACGATCCGCTCGCGCACCCCCTGCGCCTCGACCTCGGTCTGCGGCGTTTCGGGATCGACAAGCTCGAAATCCGGCGCGGCGTCCGATACCGTGGCGGACGGCGCGCGCCAATGCGTCGTGATCACCACAAGCTCATCCGGGGTCAGGTCAAACCGCATCGCCCCGCCATCACCCGGCAAGCGCTGCAAAAGGGCGCCCGCCTCGACTAGCACACCGAGCCGATCGCGCAGCAGGCACAGATCGCTCAGCGTCATCGATCCAAGATCCATCATCTTTCCCTCCGCTGTTCCGCCGCCTCGACCGCATCGGCCAGCCGCCGCAGTTGCCCCGCCATTTCCGGCGTCGTGAAATCGTTCATCAGCGCCCGCCCGGGCTCGGCCGGATCAAACCGGCCCTAGATCACCTGCACCGCGCCCTCGGCCTCCAGCACCGAGGCCACGCAATCGCCCACCGGCAGATCGACGCGCCGCGCCACCGAAACCCGGTCCGCCACCATCTTCGCCGCGACTTTGCCAATGGGCTTCACGCTCGATCCCCGGAAAAGAGGCGCGGCAGGCGAGCAGTCCCGCCGCGCCAGGTTGCCGGACCGCAGGCAAGACCCGGTCCGGTGTCTCATCTCAGGCCCACGGATAGGCCTCAGCGATCGACAGACAGGGTGCCCCGGCGTCGCCACTGGCCGCTGCAGCCCGGTCCGCCTCAACAATCGCACGCAGGTCGCGCGAGACCGCGCCCCTCGACATCCCAAGCGCCGCCGCAATCTCACCCGTGCTGCAGCCGCGATGACGCATGTTGAGCGCCATCACCAAACGGTTGTCGCTCTCTGGCGAGTTCGGCGCGATCTGTTTGGCGCGATCAAAAAAACGGCCCATCACGCGCCCTCCAGCGCGTGCAGCGCCTTGGTCATCGCCTCGATCGCTTCGCGCATTTCGACGGCGGCGCGCGCTCGGTCCCCGGCATCCTGCGAGCCTATGGCGCGCATCATCGCGCCCATCGCCTCGCCATGCTCCTTCGAGATCGCCCCGGCCTGCGCGATCAGATCGACCCGCACCGCCCGCGCGTCCAGGTCCGCCCGGCGCCGACACAGCAGATCGGTCACCGGATACCGGCCCGCTGCGTCTTCGAGCGCGATGATATCGGGCAGCGTCCAGTCCAGCTCGCCCGACATCCGCTTTGACAACGTCCCCTTGCCCGGGCCGCGCCCGAACCGCGCCTCGATCAACGCCGACACGCTGTCGAGACAGCCGTGACCCTGCACCAGCGCCCGCGCCGTCTCATGGATGCGTCTCAACAGATCCGACATGGAAAACCCCGTTTCGTTGCATCGGCCCACCCCTCGGGCCAATCTCTCCCCATCGAAGGCCCCCGGGCGACGGCAACGCCTCCGCCGCCCGGGATCGACACACATGAGCAGGGAGGAGGAGGGGCCCATGCATGCCGCGCTTGATCTGCCCCGGCCGCGCGACCGGACGGGGCAGAACCCTCAGATGCCGTTGCCGCGCCAAACCGGTTTGCCGGGCACCAGCGGCCCGAACATCGCCCCCTCGGGCGCGCTCTCGGCAAAACTCGCATCGGCGACGGCCGCGCCAGTGCGCCGGAACAGCGCGCGCTGGTGCTGCCCCAACTGCCGCTCGACCGCGCCGATGCGAAACGTCAGCACCTCGGCCCGGCGGCGGATTTCGGCGATGTCATCGGCAACGGCGCGATCCAGCACCTCGGCCAGCACGGCCCGGGGGATCAGCGTCAGGATCAGGCGGGACAGCAGGCGCATGTCAGGTCTCCGGTTGATTGAGGGCTGCGTGCGGAGATACGCTTTCGGGCATTGCATCACCCCGAAAGGACATTGCCCGATGAAACGATCTCTCTGCCTGATCGCGATTGCTGCGCTTAGCGGCTGCAAGGCGCCAATCACCGCGACCATCTACACCTCCGACATCGAGACCGTCGCAGCCGGAGGCGGGGCGCTTGTCGCCTCCGCGGACATCGGCATCGACACCATCTCCGCGGAAAACTGCGCCAAGCATGGCCCAGCCATTGCGACAGCGATTGCCGCCGGAATTCCCGGCGCCACGTTTGTCGGCTGCACCCAGAATGGCATGAGCCAATTCGCTATCGTCCGGGCCGACTTGCCTGTTGTAGCCCTCGGCTCGAAATCTGGCTCTGCGCTGCAGATCGAGGCTGGAAATGTCGACGGTCGCACAGCCGCAGTCATGCGGTCCGACAAAACCCGGATCGACATGATCAAGGCGGCTTTGCCGCGAGACATTCGCGCGGGCGCCGATCAGCCGCTTGAACCGCAAATCACCATCATCGTGCAAAACGACGCCACAGAACCCGCCCGCGTCGGAATGCATGGCGCCTTCATCGACGGCGAGCCCTACCAGCTTGAACACGTCACGGAAATCAAGCGCCGCGGCACCGTGAAAATCACCCTCTCCGATGTCGGCAACGCCAGCGCTGTCGGCGATGGCGCCCTGCTTTTCTGGATAGCCCCATGACATCATTGCGCTCCTCCAAGATCACTCGAGCAGTCGTGCAGCTCCACCAAGTCATTTGCCGAAACAGAAAACCCGCGGATGACTGCGGCCCGCAGAATTGGCCCGTGATACTTTGCCGGGATCGATCCCCCCCGAACCCACTTGTTGACCCTGTCGACGGACACCCCGATGTCGGATGCCAAATCCCTCCGGATTGGCCACAGATCGATGAGGTCTTTGACTGCGCTGAAAGTGGACATGCACATTCGATAATGGACAAAAGGTCCACTAGTCAACGGTGGAAATAAAGTCGATGGACGTTTTTTCCAACGCCGCCCAATCTGCGCCAATGAAGAAGCTCATCGCCGCGGCCGTCCTCTCACCGGAAATGCACCCCGACAGGGTCGGCGAGCGCGTTGCTGCGATCCGCCAGACCCTGAACATGTCCAAGGCAGAGTTCGCAGACTCCTTGGAGTTGGATCGCAGCACCATGAGCAAAGTCGAAAGCGGCACTAAAGGCCTCGACATCATTGTCGGGGCCAGGATTGCCGATTTTTACGGCTTTGGATTGGACTTCATATATCGCGGCGTACTTTCTGATACCCCGCCCGATTTGCGTTCAGCTGTCGCTGCCAACCTTCAAGCCGTTCGCTTGAAGAAAGCCAAGGATGACGCCGAAGCAAAGGCTACCTGACAGATCGCCACGCCCGCTTGACTGTCGCTGCGAGCCTGGACCGCACCCGATAAATCTGGGAAACCGGGCGCCCGGTCAAAGTTGCAGCTGCCAGAACAAGAAAATCTGTGAGTGAATACATAGGTTAACCCCCTTCATGGGGGTTATGGCAACGATTCCGACTGCGCGCAATGGACCTTTTGTCCATTTTGCTTCTTGACTGATGGACAAAATGTCCACTAGTTTGCCTCCCATCAACCACGGAGGCAACGATGACCTTCACACCCAACCCCGCCGCTCTGGCCGCCGCGGCTTCTCAGGTCTTCTCGGCCGTCGATCTGCGCGAAATCCTTGCCTCACGCGCTCAGCGCCTTGAGGCGGCACGCTTCGCGCTCTTTGCCGCCGACGCCACGGCCGACGATTTGTCGGAGGCGATTGACACCCTGATGGCCCACGGAGACTGGATCGACCACATGCGGGCCGAATTGCTGCGCGCCGCGCTGCGCCGTCGCACCGGGGCCGCCCATGCTTGACGGCGCCGCGCATTTCACCCCGGCCGAGCGCCGGGCCCTGCCACTGATCGCGCTACCCATCAGCATCGCGGCGCACCGGTTGGGCGTGTCCGACAGCGCCGCCAAACAAACCTTTCGCGCCATCACCACCAAACTTGGCGCGGCCAACCGCATCGGCGCCGTTGCGCGGCTCGCCGGTGCAGGCATCAAGCTCGAGATCCTTCCGGCGCCCCGCGGCGGGAGCCACTGACAGCGCCAGTGCAACCGGGTCGCAGATCCCGGCAGATGCCGATGCTGACGCGCGGCGCAATCGAGTGAGGGCGCAAGCATCGGAAACGGGCCGCTCCCCGGCCAGAGCCGCCAGCGCGGCGGGGATCAAACACCAATCGGCGCCGCGGTGGCGCTGATGCGGGCGGGGATCGTGGTTCCCGGCTCTCATGGCCTCGCCCGCCGTCTCACCTCGGGGCGTAGCGCAGCCAGGTAGCGCGGCTGTTTTGGGTACAGCAGGTCGCGGGTTCGAACCCCGCCACCCCGACCAGATCCACGATCAACGAAAGGATGCAAGATGCCGCTCAAGGACTTTTGGCAAACAGATATCACCTGGTCCCTTTGGGGCATCAGCAGCGCCCTGAACGGCGCGGGCATCGTGCTGGTTGCCTTCGCGGCGGGCGTGATTGTCGGGCTTGCGCTCGGGGCGGTCACCCATGGCTGAGCTGCTCGATCTCCCACTGAGTGACCTTTACCTCCACCCGCTCAACGCCCGCCCCGCACCCTCCGATGACGAAATTGCCGCGCTGGCCGAGTCGCTGAAAACCGCGGGCCTGCTGCAAAACCTGCTGGGGTTTCGCGATCCCGCCCGCAAACGCGACGGCACCGGCATCGTCGGCGGCGGTCGCCGCTTGCGGGCACTGCAGCTGATCCACGGCGCCGATGCAATCGACGATATTCCGGTGCTGGTCACCGACGACGAGGCCACGGCGCGCGAATGGGCCCTGACAGAAAACACCGCCCGCGCCGCCCTCAACCCGGCCGACGAGGTGCTGGCCTATCGCCGCATGGGCGCGGCGGGCGCTGACCCCGAGCGCATCGCCAAGGCCTTTGCGACCACTGCTCGCCATGTTCGCGGGCGCCTGAAACTTGCGACCCTGCCAGATGCCGCGCTCGACCTGCTGCGCACTGGCTCGTTGTCGCTCGATCAGGCTGCGGCGCTGACCCTTGGCACCGAGGCGCAGGTGCTGGATCTTCTGCCCCGCATCGCGCAAAATGACTGGCAGATGCGCAGTGCGCTCGCCATCAAACGCGCCCTGCAACCGGGCGCCGTGCCCGCCACCGATCGCCGCGCCATCTTTGTCGGCCTCGACCTCTACTGCGCCGAGGGCGGGCAGGTGGCCGAAAGCCTGTTCCTGGACGAAGCCCAGCTGCTCGACTCGCAACTCCTCGATACCCTCTTTGAGCGCTGCTGCGCCGAGGCCGCCGATCGCTTGCGCGCCGGGACCGGATGGGCGCAAGTGCGCGTCTGCACCGAGACCTATGTGCCCTATCCCGCAACGGAGGACATGGACGATATCCACCCGACCCCGGTTGATTTGCCCGAGGCTGACCGCGACGAGCTCGAAGAGCTGACAGCCCGGGCCGAAGTCGAAGAACTGACCGACACCGAACTCGCGCGGCTTGAGGAGCTGGAAGCCAGAGCGGCAGGCGATTACACCGACGCCGACCGGGAAACCGGGATCGCGTTTTACGTGGTCGACAAGGCGGGAAAGCTCACGCTCGGTTGCGTCTATCGGCCGCGCGAGGCTAAAACGCAGGCCGATGACACCACGGGCGCCGTCGTGACCAGCGTCGAGAAACTGCCGCAGTCGGTGCTTGACGATTTGCGCCGCATCCAGTCGCTGACGCTGCAGACCGCGCTGATGACCCGCCATGATCTGGTGCTGGCGCTGCAGCATATCGCGCTTACCTCCGGCCTTGCACCCTACAAGCACCCGATGGGCGTCACTGCTGTGCAAACTTTGATCAAGCCAGAAAAAGGCGAGGTGCGCGTCAGCGAGCAGCTGACCGGCGGCGACCGCGAGCAGGATCACCTGTCGAACCCCTCCGAGGTGCTGACCGCCACTCTTGCGCGCAGCAAGAAAGCGCTTGAGCTTGAGGTCACCCGCGCCCTGATCCGGTCCGTCTCTGGCTGGTCTTGCCACCTCTCGGCCGAGGTGGCCGCGCTTGCAGGCGCCAATCCGCGCACCGTCTGGACGCCGGATGCCGAGTTTTTCAAGCGCCTCAAGCCGGGTCAGCTCGATGCGATCTGGAGCAAGCTGGTCCCTGCCGATCTCGACCGGGCAGGCGACTTCCGGTCGATGAAAAAAGCCGACAAAGCCCGCGACCTCGGGCAGCTGTTCGGCGACGACGATTTCCGCGAGGCCCTTGGCCTCTCGCGCGATCAGGCCGCCGCGATCGACGCTTGGCTGCCCGCGGAACTCCGCGCCAGCTGGCCGCACCTGACCGCCGAGGCCGCGCAATGACCGCGTTCGCTGGGGTCGCGCTGATCGTCATCGCTGCGATCGGCATCTGGGCGCTGCGCCGCGCCACCATTGCCGACATGGCCGACGACGGGCCGGACCATGTGACCGGTGGGCTGGCAATCTTCCTGCCCGCTTATGCGCTCTGCGCGATGGCCGCGCTTGGTCTGTGGCTGATCGCGGCCGGAACCGGGGCAGGGCTGTGATGATCTGGGACGCCGCCAATATCACCGCCCCGCACACCTTGCGCGAGATCGAGCAGGCCGAGACGACAAAGCGCCAGCCACGCGGCGCCTGTTGCACCTGCGGCACCTACGATGGTCGCCCCCATCTGATTCCCTGCGAGGCTGGTCCGGGGATCGTGCGTCCGGAGGATTTCTGATGGCTGACAAATCCCTGATCGGCTGGACCGACGCGACCTGGAACATCATCACCGGCTGCAGCATGGTCAGCGCGGGCTGCACCAACTGCTACGCCATGGGGCTGGCGGCGTCTCGGCTGCAACATCACCCCAGCCGGGCCGGGCTGACCCGCGAAACGGGCGGGCGGGCGGTCTGGACGGGCGAGGTGCGGTTCAACGAGGGCTGGCTCGACCAGCCGCTGCGCTGGCGCGCGCCGCGCAGGATCTTCGTCTGCGCGCATGGCGACCTGTTTCACGAGTCGGTGCCAGACGAATGGATCGACCGGGTTTTCGCGGTCATGGCGCTTTGCCCGCAGCATACGTTTCAGGTGCTGACCAAACGGCCCGAGAGGATGCGGGAATATGTGACGGGCGATGCGGTTTCGCGGATCGTTCGCGCCTATGCAAAACGCCTGCGGTCACGCGGGCACGGGGAATGCAAAAGCCTCACCGCGTTTGACATTGCCTGCGATCGCATCGGCTTGGTCGAGGATTTCGAGCATGCCGACATTGTCCCGAAACTCGAAAATCGTGGCCTTGCTCGCGGCTGGCCACTGCCGAACGTCTGGCTTGGCACCTCGATCGAAGATCAGTTCACCGCTGACGCGCGCATCCCGCATCTGCTGCAAACGCCTGCCGCGATCAAATTCGTCTCTGCCGAGCCGCTGCTGGGGGCGTTGGATCTGCGCGCATACATGCCTGGCTGTTACGAGTGCGGAGGCGGTTGCGGCACTCGCCTCGCGCAACACCCGGCCATCGATCGTTGCGTGCCGTGCCAAGAGGAATATGGGCAGGAAAGCGGCGCGGTCGAGTTTTGCCCGGCGTGCGGATCGTCGGAATGGGAGCCGGTCTGCCCTGACTGCAACCACTACATGGTTCAGCATCACCCAGACACGCCATGCCTCGATCTCGTGATCGTCGGCGGCGAGAGCGGCCCTCGCGCCCGGCCCATGCACCCGGATTGGGTCCGCAGCCTGCGCGACCAGTGCGTAAGCGCGGGCGTGGCATTCCATTTCAAGCAGTGGGGAGAGTGGGCGCCGCGACGCGCGGCCCATGAAACCGATCTTCTGGACGCACGCAAATCTCTGATCATCAAGGCAGACGGAGGCACCACATCTGGCTTGCTCGCCTATGGGCCTGATGCTTGGCTGATGGACAAGCGCGGCAAGCGCGCGGCTGGCCGCCTTCTCGACGGGCGCACTTGGGACGAAATGCCGGGAGGGCGCAATGCCGCCTAGTCCGGTACTGCTGCTCACGCGCTCACAGCTTGAGCGCATGACCATGAAAGATCTTGTCCCCATCTATCTCGACCTGACCAAGCAGAGCAACGCAACAGGCCAGTCATGGCCCGGTCGAAAGGCTGGCCTGGTGTCTGAGTGCGTGCGCCTGATTGCGGTAGCGCGCGAAATACAATGGCGCGGCCATGAAGCGCCGCGCAAGGCGTCACAGACAGTCAAGACTGGCCGTCCTTTTGCCGATGAGGCCAATGAGTTTCTTCGATCCCTGCCGCCGCTGGAGCCTCTATGAGCCGTCACGAGCCCCATTTTGTGCCGCGCTTGCTGCCCGCGCCAGAGGCGGCGCTTTATCTCGGCGTCAGCCAGACGACACTGCGCGGCCTCGACATCCCGCGCCGGATGCTCGGAGCCAAGCGCCTCTACGATCGCTACGACCTTGACGCCTTCGCCTCGGCGCTGCCCATTGAGGGCGAGGCGATCGAATCGGAGGCCGTCAACACATGCGCCGGCAAATTCGGGAGAGCACGGTGACGCTGGAGCATATCCAGACCATCCGCGCCGGAGGCAAGGTCTACCGCTACCTGCGCATCCCGGGCCAGCCGCGCGTAAAACTGCCAGATCTGCCGCTTGACCACCCAGAGTTTTTGGCGGCCTATGCCGCCGCCCGCGCCGCAGCGCCGAAACAGATACGCGCCACCACCGGCACCATCGCCGCGCTTTGCGAGGCCTATCTGCGGTCGGACTCCTACCTCGCCCACTCAGTCAGCTACCGTGCGACCCTGCGCCGCCACATTGAGGCAATCCGCGAGCAGGCCGAGGACGCCTTGGCCAGCCACCTGCGCGCCGATGACATTGCCGACGACCTCGCGCCCCTAAAGCCAAACGTCGCAGGCGCGCGCCTCAAAACGTGGCGGGCAGTCTGCAAATTTGGCGTCGAAAGGCGGCTGCTGAAATCCGATCCGTCGCACGCGGTGATCAAGCCAAAGGCCCCAAAAACAGATGGCCATCCGCCATGGTCCGCCGCCGAGATCGAGCGGTTCCGCGTCCGCTGGCCCATCGGCACCGTGCCGCGGGCCTGTTTCGAGCTGCTTTTCTGGACCGGTGCGCGCATCTCTGATGCGGTGCGGATCGGCCCGGGCATGGTCGGCCGCGACGGGGTTCTGGCGTTCCGGCAACAAAAAACGGGCGATGAGGCATTCGTGCCATGGCACTGCCAGTTACCGGCCTATGCCGAGGATATGCTCGAGGATCGAGACACGATGCACCAGGCACTGGCGTGCCTCTCCGGGCAGATGACATTTTTGGCGACGCATGGTGGCCGGACGCGGTCGCACAAGGCGCTCGGCACGGTTATCGCCGAGGCCGCCAGATCGGCGGAAATCAGCGGGCGCAGCGCGCACGGGCTGCGCAAATCTCGCGCCCAGCAACTGGCCGAGGCGGGGGCCACGACGCATCAGATTGCCGCTTGGACCGGTCACCAGAGCCTGTCCGAGGTGCAGCACTATACCGAGTCTGCCAACCGCCGCGCAGCGGTGACGGGAACAGAACAAGGCCGGAACTCTGTAAAACGTCCGGTCCATCCTGTAAAAAACGCGAAATAATCCATATAAAACAACGCTGTTTTATTAGGGTGGCGATCCCGAGAGGATTCGAACCCCTGACCCGCTGCTTAGAAGGCAGCTGCTCTATCCAGCTGAGCTACGGGACCGCACGCCCCCCTTTTGCGACAAGCGCGGAGGGCATGCAAGCATTCAGAGCACGCAGGTCATGAACACCGAATTCGGATCGTGCCCATAGCCCTCGAAGGGGCCGCATTCGACGAACCCTTCGGCCAGATAGAGCGCGCGGGCCGGGCCGAAACTGTCTTGCGAGCCGGTTTCAAGGCTGACGCGGTCAAAGCCCAGACGCCGCGCCTCGGCGACGAGGTGCAAAAGCAGCGCCCGCGCCAGTCCGCGGCCGCGCATCTCCGACAGCACATGCATCGATTTCACCTCGGCATGATGCGCGCTGATCCGCTTCAGCGCCCCCATGCCGACGGGTCGGCCCTCGAACCGCAACACGTAAAACCAGATCCCCGGCGCCGCCAGCGCCGAAGCGGGCAGCATGTGGATCGACTCGGGCGGGGTATCCGCATGCATCGCCACCGTATGGCGTTCGTGCAAAAGCGCCAGCTCGGGGGCGAGCGGTGACGACAATGTAATCTCGATCATGGCATCATTCCCTTCAGCCCGCTCAGCGGCGTGCCGTTTACCGTCAGAATCCCCTCAGGGGTGGTTGTCAGCGCCCAGCTGAGGGCGCCATCGGGCGCCACCTTGGCAAAGCCGCGCGTCATCATCAGCGCCATCGAGACCTGCCGCACATCCTCGGGCGCCTTTTGCAGCACCGTCAACAGCGTGTCGAGCCCGGCAAGACGCAGTTTCGCCGAGAAGGGTTGCGGGGCCCCTGTGTTGGGGCCGACCCGTTTTTCCGCCTCGGCCTCGAACCGATATCCCTCGCCCTGGATATGGCTTGGCCCCAGCGCCAGCGCGATCGTGCCTTCGGGCATCAGCGCCGCGGCGAGCTTCGCATTGAAGGCGGGCGTGTTCGTCGTCTCTCCGGTCTTGGTCGCGTCAAGCACCAGACCCGCCGCCGCCTTCAGATCGAGATCGGCCGCCGAGATATCGACCCGCAGCTGTTTCGGCACGATTGGCAGCGCCCAGTCCGCGCCAAGGCCGGGCGGCAGGCTCAGCCCCTCCAGAGTGACAACCTCACGCAGATGCGCGCGATCGGTCATGCCGGAGCTCTCCAGTGAGGCTTCGGCACGGGCAAGTGCGAAGCTCTTGCCGAAGGCGTCGATTGTCACGTTGGTCATCGAAGTCGTGCTGGTCACGCCGTCGAAGAGCGGCAAGGCGTCGCGCATCAGCTGCACGACTTCCGGCCGCGCCGCTGTCGGCACCGGCTGGCCATCGGGCCGCAGCGCGACGAGCTTGCGCACAAGGGTCAGGATCTCGTCCCAACGCAGCCCGGTGAGCGTGCCGTCGCTTTGCACGTCATGCATCCGGATCACGATCTTCTGCGGGACCGGGGCGGGGGCCAGCGTTCCGGCGCCGCCCTGCCTTTGCGGCGTGGGCAGCGCGATGGTCTGCTCGACGGTGCCGACCGTCGCGTGCCCGCTCAGCTCCAGCCCCGTCGCCCCCTGTTTCGCCCGGGTTTGCGAGGTCATCGGACCCTGCGTCGTGGTGGTTTCGACCGTGCCCGCAGCCCCTTGGGGATCGATCTGATGCATGATGATCCGGAGCACCTTGCTGTCGACCTCTGTCATCGCGTGCAGGCTTTCGTCGATCCGCCCGGAGACCTGCATGCCCTCCAGCCGGTAGTCGAGACGTGTGGGCGGCAAGCCCTGGGGTCGCGGGATCTGCAGGTGCAGATCGACCGTTTGCGGGTCACCTTCCAGATGCCAGAAGCCCTTGCCCTCGGGGGTCAGGCGCATCGTGTAGGGGGTGATCGTTGCCTTGGCCGCGGTGCCCGCGAGCCGTGGCGCCAGAACGGGGGTGGGGTCGATGACGACGGTGTAGTGATCGCCTTGCGGGGTGAGGGTCACGGCCTTTGCCGCCGGTCCCAGCGTCGCCTCAAGTTCGCCGCGCAGCCGCTCGACCTCGGCCTGTGTCACATGGGGCGTGGCGATCCACCAATATCCGCCCGCTGCGACCGCAATCACGGCTGCGCCTGCCAGAAATGCCTTGCCGTTCATCCTCAACCTCTTGCGTGAATACCCGCCCGTTGTGACCCGATCCTTGGGCCAAGTCCAGTCGGTCGGGACCGGTGCGGCAGAGCGGGACTTTGCGTCGCGGCAAGCTCAGCGGCGGGCGGTCGCGTGGTCAATGGCGGCAAGGGTGCGGGCGCTTGCCCCGGTGTGCTCGGCCAGAAAGGCCGCGATGGCGGCGCGGTTGTCGGGCGCCGGTTTCGCCAGCGCCGCGAGCAGCGCCGCCCGGTCGGGCAGGCTTTGTGCCACCCCGGCCGCTGCGGCCTCGGCAAAGGGATATTCGATCGTGTGCACATGCGGGCCGGTCAGCACGGGTTTGCCCAGCATCAGCGGCTCGATCACGTTATGCGCGCCCTTCGGGCTGAAGCCGCCACCGACGATCACCCGATCAGCCAGCGCAAGGTAGAAGAACATCTCGCCCAGACTGTCGCCCAGAAGCACATCGGGCGCGGCAAGCGGGCCGGTCGGGGCCAGATCGCGGTCAAGCACGCGGCTGCGGCGCAGGACAGTGAGCCCCGCGGCTTCAAGCCCCGCCGCCACCGCCTCGAAGCGTTCGGGGGCGCGGGGGACATGCACGAAGAGCGGCGCGGGGCGGTTTTCGCTGCGGGCTTTCGCGGTGATTTCGGCGATGACGCCCGCGAAAAGCGGCTCTTCGGCTTCGACGCAGCTGGCGATGGTGATCACCTCGCGGCCCGCGGCAAGGGCGGGGCGCAGGCGTTCGGCGGCCGTCAGAAACGCCGGGGGCACCGGCTGGTCAAAGCGCAATTCGCCGGTGACGGTGATGTTCGCCAGCCCCGTTGTGGCAAACCGCTCGGCTTGAAGGCGCGATTTGACGAAGGCCCCGGAAAGTTGCGCAATCACCCGCTGGCGTAGCCGCAAGCCCTTGCGATCGCGGGCAAAGCGGCCCTGCGTATAGATCGCGTTTGCAGCGTAAAGTGGCACCCCCGCGGCGCGGCTGGCCATGATCATCGCGGGCCAGATCTCGACTTCGAGCGTCAGGCCAAGGCGCGGACGGCAGGCCCGCAGGAAGCGCCGCCAGCACCAGCCCATGTCGAGCGGCACCCAGACCACCGTGACCCGACCCGCGGCGATCTCGGGGCCGAAGGCGCGGGCGGATTCGCTGCGCCCGGCCGGGGTGAAATGGGTCAGCACGACGGTTTCGCCGCGATCGAGCAGCAGTCGCACCAGCGCAATCGCCGAGCGCATCTCGCCCAGGGAGACCGCATGCAGCCAGATCGCGCCCTGCGGCAGTGGGCGGCCATAAAAGCCGAAGCGTTCGGGCAGCGCCTGCAGATAGGCCGGGTCGCGACGGCCGCGGCGCCACAGATAGACCAGCACCAAGGGCAGGCCGACGAGCCAGAGCAGCCGATAGGCGATCAGGAACAGCCGCAGGATCATCGACGCGTCTCCATCAGCGCGCGCAAGTCGCGGGCAAGCGGGGTCAAGTCGGCCCGGGCGGCCTCGACCAGCGCGCGGGCGCGGTCGCGGGCGGCGGGCTCGGTCTCGGCGACGGCGCGGGCGAGGGTTGCGCCCGCCTCCGGTCCGATCTCGATACGCTGCGCAAGGCCTGCTGCGGTCAGATCGGCGTAATCGGCGGCGAAATTATGGGTGACGGGGCCGAAGAGCACGGGCAGGCCAAGGCAGACCGGCTCCCACGGGTTATGCCCGCCGGTGCTGCCGAAACTGCCGCCGACGCAGGCGATGCGGGCCAGCCGATACCAGAGGCCCAGCTCGCCGAAACTGTCGGCCAGATAGACTTGCACCTGCGGTCCCGGCATTTCGCCCGCGCTGCGCCGCGCCGTCGCAAGGCCCGCTTGCGTCAGCGCCGCAAGGATCGTGTCGGACCGGGCGGGCACCCGCGGGGCAAGGATCATCAGCCAGCTTTGATCTTGCGCCGCAAGCCGCCGGGCGGCGTCAATCGCCACCACTTCATCTGCGGCATGGGTCGAGGCGGCGACCCAGACTTTGCGCCCGGCCAGAGCGGTCTGAAACCGGGCGAGCTCCGCCGCATCGACGCCGAGCGGCGCGGCCGCGGGTTTGAGCGAGCGCATCACCCGCACTTCGGTTGCCCCAAGGGCGCGCAGATGCTCGGCCGAACCCGCATCCTGTGCCGCGATCAGCGCGAAACGGGCGAGCACGTCGCGGTAAAGCCCGCGAAGCCGCGCCCGTTTTGCCGCGGCCTTGGCGCCGATCCGCGCGTTCACATAGGCCAGCGGCACGCCGCGCGCGGCAGTGTCGCAGATCGCCCCGGGCCAGAGATCCTGCTCGGACCAGATCGACAGATCCGGGCGCCAGTGATCGAGGAACCGGCGCAGGAAGTCCGGCCCGTCGAGCGGCAGGAACTGATGCATGCAGCGCGGCGGCAGGTTCGCCCCCAGCACCTGCGCCGAAGATCGCGCGGTCGAGGTGATCAGCACCGACAGTCCCGGATCTTCGGCCTGCAGCGCGGTGATCAGCGGGCGCAGCGCCAGCACCTCGCCCAGCCCCACCGCATGCAGCCAGACAAGCCGTCCTTCAGGCCGCACGGCAGTCGGCTGGCCCAGCTTTTCGGGCAGGCGGGCCGGATCTTCCTTGCCCTGCTTGAGCCGCCGCGCCAGCACGGCGCGCATCAGCGGCTGCAAGAGCGGTCGCGCGGCCAGATAGGCGCGCAGCTGCCAGCCGTCAGGCTTGGGGCGGGGGGATGTCACGGCGCTCCTCTCCATCGGGGCAGCAAAAACCGCGCGGACCCTAGGGCCGCGCGGCGCATTTGTCCATCCGGACGGGATCAGAGAAGGCCAAGCCCCACGGCACCGACGAAGCCGAGGTTGCACACCACCATCAGCCCGACCGCGAGCGATCCGAGATCCTTGGCGTCCTTCGCCGCCTTCGACCATTCGGGCGAGACCCGGTCGGTCAGCACCTCGATCGCTGTGTTCAGGGCCTCGACCGCGATCATCAGCGCGAAAAGCACCCCATAGGTCAGGTAATGCCCCGCGTCCGCGCCGAAAACGGCCAGCAGGATCAGCATCACCAGACCGAGGATCAGCTCTTGCCGGGCCGCGGTCTCGTGCCAAAGGCGCACCGTTCCGGCCATCGAATATCCCGTCGCATCAATCAGATGCCCAAGCCCCGGCCGTGGTGGCACCACCTGCGGCGCGGGTTTGTCTTCCTTGGCCATCACGCCCCTCCCTTGCGGCACCCGTGGCTGAGATCCAGCGCATCCTCTCGCACCGCGGTCTGGATGTCGAGCAGGCCCAGCACCGAATGGAACAGGTTGTCCTGCGAAGCGGGCTGCCCGGCCTTGGCGGCAAGGCAGGATTGCGGCACGTCGAGCGTGTCCTGGAAGGCTTGCGACATCCAGATCACGAAGGGCACCTTGCGCTGTTCGTCGGGGGCCATGAACATCGGCGCCGCATGCAGGTAAAGCCCGTTTTCGCCAAGGCTCTCGCCGTGATCCGAGACGAAATACATGGCCGGGATCACGCGGTCCTGTGCCGCCATCATCCGGATCGTCTCGGCCAGAACATGGTCGGTCATGCGCAGCGAATTGTCATAGGAATTGACGATCGTCTCCTGTGCGCAATCGGCAAAGGCGGAGGAGCGGCAATCGGGGGTGAAGACCGCCTGATCGGCCGGGTAGCGCAGGTAATAGGCCGGGCCGTGGCTGCCGATCATGTGAAACACGAGCACGGTATTTTCGGTGATCGTCTCCATCCGTGCCTTGAGGATCGGCAGGAAGGCCGCGTCGGTGCATTCGCCGCCAGCACAGGCGGCGGGATCGATGGTCGCGTCGATCCGGGTGATGCCGTTCAGCCGCTTCGCCACCTGCTGATCGCCGGTGTTGTTGTCGATCCATTCGACCTTCAGCCCGGCATGAACCAGGATATCGACCAGATTTTCGCGTCCAAGGAAGCGTTTTTGCGAATAATCGTCGGTGCCAAGCCCCGAGAACATGCAGGGTACCGAGACGGCCGTAGAGGTGCCGCAGGACCAAGTGTCGGGGAAATTCACCAGATCAAGCTTGGATAGTTCCGGCGTGGTGTCGCGGGCATAGCCGTTCAGCCCGAAGTTCTTTGCCCGGGCGGTTTCGCCGACAAAGAGCACGAAGAGCACCGGCTTTTTCGCCGCTTTCAGCAGCGGCCCCTGAACGGCATCGCGGCCATAGGGGGCAGCGGTGATGTCAGCGGTGGCAAAGCGCAGCGCGCCATACCGGGCCATGGCGCGGATCGGCGCGCCGGGCTGGAAGGAGGCGAGCATTTCGTGGTGGTTGCGCACCGCAGGCGCGAACGAGCGGTAGTTGGCAGCAACCATCGCCACCACCACCGCAAGCGAAAGCGCGATGCCCAGCGGCCAGCGCCAGAGCAGATGGCGCAGCGGGGTCACGCGCAGCCGCGGCACGAAGACGAGCGCGGCGGGCAGCAGGCCCAGAAGCCCGATGTCACGGAGGAATTGCGCGGTGAACAGATGCTTGCTTTCCGTGGGCGTGGTCAGCATCGCATTCTGGATCATGTCGCGGTCGATCAGCACGCCGTAGGCATGGCGGAAATGCTCGGCCACCGCGGCGGTGAGGATCATGAAGGCCAGCGCCGGGCGTTGCAGCCAGGGCAGGGTGATGAAGGACATCAGCACGAGCAGGAGCAGGCTGACCGAGACGCTGAAGGCCACCAGCGCCACCGGGTCCGCGGCGAAGACCTTGAAGATCGACGTCCACATCCCGCCGTTCAGCACTGCAAGCAGATAGGCCGCAACGATCAGATTGAGCCCCAAGGGGGTCAGTTCGAACCGGCCTTTGCCCGGGGTCTGATCGGGGGGCGACGGCGGGAAGGGAAGGGGTGGGGTCGACATGCTGCTCTCCTTGGGGTCTTGCGGCCCATGTCGTCGTGCTGCCTTGCGCCAAGCTTACGATTGCCGACTGCAAGGTAAAATCTTCGACATGGAAAATCCTCGTCAAAGCCGCCGCGCGGGGCTATGCCGGGTCCATGCGTCTGCTGCTTGTCGAAGATACTGCCGATCTGGCCGAGACCCTTGCGCGCCATCTGCGCGCCGAGGGCCATGCCGTCGATCTGGCGGAAGATGTCGAAGGCGCCCTCGCGGCGCTGGCGGTTACCGAATATGCCTGCGTGATCCTTGATCTTGGGCTGCCGGACGGATCGGGGCTGGCGGTGCTGCGCGACCGGCGCGACCGGGGCGACCGCACGCCCGTCATCATCGCCACCGCGCGGGACCAGATTTCCGACCGCATTGCCGGGCTTGATGCCGGGGCCGATGATTACGTCGTCAAGCCCTTCGATCTGAACGAGCTGTCGGCGCGGATCCGGGCCCATGCCCGGCGCGCGCAGGGCGTGCCCGAGGCGCGGATTGTGCTGGGGCGGCTTGAGGTCGATCGCGCGCTGGCGCGGGTCTGGCGGGACGGGGTCGAGGTGCGGCTGACGGCGCGGGAATGGGCGCTTTTCGAGGCGCTTTTGGGCGCGCGTGGCAGGGTTCTGGGCAAATCCGCGCTGGAAGAGGCGCTTTACGCCTTTGACGACCGGATCGAGGGCAATGCGATTGAAGTCTATGTCTCGCGGCTGCGCGGCAAATTGGGCTCCGAGGTGATCGAGACCCGGCGCGGTCTGGGCTACGTGCTGCCATGAGCCGCCAGCCTGCCCCCCGCTCGATCCGGAACCGACTGCTGCGGGCGGTGCTCGGGATTGTGGCGCTGGGCTGGCTTGGCACGGTGGCGCTGACCGTTCTCTTCATCGACCGCGAGATGAACGAGGGGTTCGATGAAGAACTGGAACTGGTTGCCGAAACGACGCTGGTGGCGCTTGAAACCGGGGCCGATCGCATCGTGCCGCGGCTTGTGGCGGTGACCGCAAAAGAGAACGAACGGCTGTTGCGGATCATCCGGCCCGGGGTGCCCGAGCCGCAGGTGCCCTGGGTCTCGCCCACCGAGGATGGTTATTTCGACTCGATGGGCTGGCGGGCGCTGCGACGCACCGGCGATCACGAGGTGGTCGAGGTGGCGCATAACCGCGGCTGGCGGCACAAGGAGATGGCCGAGGCGGCGGTCTCGTTGCTGATCCTTGTCGGGCCCGTGGTGGGGTTGCTGATCTGGGGGCTGATGCGGGCGCTGGCGCGGGCGCTTCGGCCGCTCGATGCTCTGGCGGGGGCGATTGCCGGACGCAGTCCCGACGATCTGTCGCCGGTGCCCGAGGCCGGGCTGCCGCGCGAGCTGCACCCATTGGCACATGGTCTGAACAGCTATCTGGCCCGGATCGACGATCTGCGCGCGATCGAACGCCGGTTCATCGCCAATGCGGCGCATGAGCTGCGCACGCCGATCGCAGCGATCCGTGCGCGGCTGGATCTGGGAGGCGGGGCCGGGGCCGAGGCGGCGCTGCCGATGCTCGACGATCTCACCCGCCGGGTGGAACGGCTGCTGCAGCTGTCGCGCTCGGAAGCCGGTCTGGGGCTTGGCCGTGGCCCGGCCGATCTGGTGCAGGTGGTGCGTCTTCTGGTCGAAGATGCCCGGCGCCCCGGAGTGGCGATCCGCTTCGACGATGCCGATCTGGAACGCCTGAGCCTGGCCGTCGATGCCGATGCTTTGGCGATCCTGATCCGCAATCTTCTGGAAAACGCGCTTGAGCATGGCACCGGGCCGGTCCGCGTGGTCATCCGTCCGGCGCAGGCGGGGCAGGGACCGGCGCTGATGATCGAGAACCCGACCGCGCAGACGGGCTTTGTCGAGGAGGCCTTCCGCAAGGGCCCGGGATCTCGCGGCCTTGGGCTTGGCCTGTCGATCGTCGCGGCCTTGGCGGCCGCGATGGGGGCCACGGTCGAGAAATCGATCCGCGCCGGTCAGGCACGGGTGGTGGTGACGTTCGGAGAATGACCGGGCTTCGGCTCTGCCCCTGACAGGGTCAGAGCCAGCTCTCGACGACGTTGCGCAGGTCGATCCGGGCGCGCAGCTTCGTCGCCAGCAGATAGACGCCGCCGAACTTGCGTTGCAGGAACAGGCTGTCCACTGGCGGGAAGCGGAAGTGATGCCGATGCGATTGCAGTGCCATGCTTTCGTCGCGCATCCGCAGCGCCAGATCGTTCTGGCCAAAATCGTAAAGCCCGGGCTGCCGAAGCGGCTCGACCGACATGCGGAACACTTCAAGCAGCATCGCCTCCAGATCCGCGGGCATTTCGGCATGCAGGAAGCCGATCTCGCGCGCAGCATCGCGCACGCCGGTCATGTCGTCGTCGAGCCCCGCGCGCAGAAGCCGCCGATAGCGCGCGGCAAATTCCTCGGGGAATTCGCGGGTCGCGCCGAAATCGAGCAGGATCACCCGGCCCGTCGCCGGATCGTAGCGGAAATTCGCGAAATTCGGGTCGGTCTGCATCAGCCGGTAGTCGAAAAGCTCGCGGAAGATCAGATCGACGATCAGCCGCATCACCCGGTCGCGCTCGGCCTGCGGCGCGGTTTCAAGGCTTTCGATCGGCATGCCCTCGACGAAGGACATCGCCAGAACCTCGCGTGTGGTCAGATCTGCATGCAGCGCGGGCACGGTGAAATCGGCGCTTTGCGATTTCAGCTGCCCGAAGAGCGCCAGATACCGCCCCTCGCGTTCGTAATCGGCTTCCTCGTGCAGCTGTCGCTTCGCCTCGTCGAGCATCGGCGAAATGTCGAGCCCCTTCGGCACCAGCCCGGAAATCTTCATCAGCGTCGCGACATTGTCGACATCCGAATCGATCGACTTGCGCACGCCCGGATATTGCACCTTGATCGCCAGATCGCGGCCGTCCTTGGTCCAGGCGCGGTGCACCTGCCCGATCGAAGCGGCGGCGATGGGATGCACGTCGAATTTCTTGAAATGCTTCAGGAAATCCGGCCCCCAGGCGGTGATCAGCACCTTTTTCAGCTGTGCGGGCGGCATGAAATGCGCCTCGGCGCGCAGCCGGGCCATGATCTGGGCGAGCTCAGGCGGCAGCATCTCGCCCGCGTCCATCGACATCAGCTGCCCCATCTTCATCGCCGCGCCGCGCATCTGCGCCAGCTTGTCGGCGACCTTGAGCGCGTTTTGCGGCGTCAGCAGCAGATCGCTCATCACCGGGCGCTGCCCGCGGGCAAGGCTTTTCGCCCCCTCGGCCATCACCGAGCCCGCAATGCTTGACGCCAGCCCCCCGAGCTTCGCCGCGCGCACGAAGCGCGAGGACGGCACGGGCAAAGGTTTCATTTCGGGCTTTCGCTCGGTCATGATCGCTCCGGATTTGGGTTTCGGTCAGATAGGGCGGGGGTCAGCCCCGGCAAGAGCCGCCACCGCCGCCCCCGCAGCCACAGCCGCCGCCGCTTTGGCGCGGCGCATCGCGCAGAACCGGAACCGCCTCGGCCGCATGATCGTGGCCGCCACAGCCACAGCCGCCACCACCGCGACGGCGCCCGTGGCCGTGCCCCCCGTGCCCGTGCCCGCCGTGCCCGTGACGATGCCCGCCGCCGCCACAGCCGCAACCGCCGTGATCATGGTCGTGCCCGTGATCATGGTCGTGATCGTGGTCATGGCCGCCGCAGCCGCCCTGACCGTCGCAGCCTTCGCGGCCGTGATCGCCACAACCGCAGCCGCAGCCGCAGCCCTCCAGATCCTCCAGCCGCATCCCCGCCGCCGAAAGCGCCTCGACGATGGCCACGGCAAGCGAACCCGCAGCGGTGGCGGGATCGGTCTCTTCCTCGCTCACCACGGCCAGAACGCCGCGCGCCGCCATCCGGTCGCCGAAGGCCTCGATCGCCGTCGACGAAATCACCGCGGTCATGTCGTCGAACGGATGCGGGGAGCCCGCATCCTCGGCGGGCATCTGCAGCGCCTCGGGCAGATCGATCCGCGCCACTTCCTGCGCCTTGCCGCCCGCTTCGACCTCGTAGATCAGGAACGGGCCGGTCTCTCCGGCGCGGCCGGAAATGGTGCGGAAATTCTGGCTGGCAACAGCGATGAGCATGGAAGGTTCCTTGGATTACTGGCCCTTGGCCGCGGCTTCGAGATAAAGCGCCTGTTCGGCCGTCAGGTGCAGGTGGCAGTCGATGGCATATACCATCCGCCGCGGCGAATTGCGATGCAGCATCGCCTCGAAGGTGCAGCGCTTCTCGGCCCAGTTGGTCCAGGCCTTGCGCATGGTGTCGAAATCGTCGGTCAGCCGCGGCGCGCCATCGGCGATCTGTTTCGTATAGGGCACGTCGAGTTTCTCGGCCCGCGCCTGCATCGCCGCTTCGGCATCCATCATGCGATGGCGCCACCAGCCCACCTCGTCGGTGATGCAGCCTGCCACCAGCGAGGGCTGGGCATCGACCAGATGCGCGCGGCAGGCATCCGAGGATTTGCCGACGCAGGCCAGCTGCGCCTCGGGCGTCGTGGCATCGGCCATGCATTGGGCGGTTTCATTGCCCGCAAGGACGGCGGTCGGGCAGGCAAGCGCAATCAGAAGAGAGAAGGTCGCAGCGCGCATCGGCGAAAACCTTGTGAAAGGAGCGAATGCGGGCAGATAAGCGGGCAGGGAAGGGGGCGTCTGTGACCTCGTCACATTTCGCCGGGGCCCGCGTTCACGATTGCGCGCGTCAGATTGGATGCGTCACTCGCCCGCGGGAATCCGCACCGGAATGGTGTCGATCATCGCGTCGTCTTCGGTCTCGTCGACCGAGGGCAGCATCCAGGTCCAGAGCTTCTGATCGGGCAGCGGCAGGACCATGAACCAGTGTTCGAGCAGCGCGAGCGCGGTCAGCACGGTCAGCAAGACGAAGCCGATGAAGATACCGTCGGTTTCGGCGGCGACGGCGCGCTCCATCCAGCAGCCGGTGGCAAAGGTCAGAACGGTGATCGAGACCGGGAACAGGAAGTTCATACGCGCATGGCGGAAGTGGCTCGCCAGATGGGCCAGCGGCTTCGGCAGGAATTGCACGTTGATCCGCGGCACGCCGAAGAAGAGGTTCAGCTTCGCCGAAACGCGGGCGAGGAAGAGCGTGCCGAAGGTCCAGAGACCGAAGCGATTCTCGCCGTCCCAGACCAGCACCGCGCACAGGATCAATGCCGAGATCAGGCCGATTTCATGCCACAACAGCGTGCCGACCGAGCGGATGAAGCGTTCGGTCATCGAGGCGAAGGGCGGGCAATGGTCGCGATTCGGTCCGGCGACGACGCCCGAGAGGAAGGCAAGCTCGAACCAGCCCCAGACCGAAACGGCCGAGAGGAACGCCACATGGGCGCCCCGCACCGAAGTGTCATCGGCCGAGTTCGACATGGCGATATAGCCGCCAATCAGAAGCGGCAACCCGCCGACGACCGAGCGCATATGCGCGGCGCGGCCCGACAGGTCGGCACGGCGGATGCGCCACAGGATCGCGCCGGTGGAGAACCACCACACGAAGATCGTCGTCAGCGCCACGAGCGACGGATTGTTCATGCGCGGCACCCCCGATCACGGGGGCGCCGCGCTGGACCGGGGGACGCGCCCATCGCCCCGATCCGGACCGCCACGGGGGCGGTAACGCAAGACCCGCAAGACCGCACCTCCCGCCGCGCCTTGGCTGCGGCGGATCTCGGGAGGCAATGGGCGGTCAAAGCGGGCATGGGTTCCTCACTTCATGTCGAGAATACGCTCAAAGGCGGCCTTGCTGTCGGCGCCAAAGGCGTAAAGTTCGGTGGACCAGCCGGTGGCCGGGTCTTCCATCGTCAGACGGCCGTTGTCGTAACGCACGATCCGCACCGGCGGGTTGTCGGTGATCCGCGCCACGGCGCGCGAGCGGCGCACGGCGGCGGCCATCACGTCGACGAAGCCGCCTTCGGGCAGATCCAGCAGGATCTTGCCATCGGCATCGGCCACCGTCGCATGACGGGCGTCGATATCTTTCAGCACCACGAGCTTCTCGGCCACCACCTTGCCCGCGGGGGGCACGCCTTCATGCGGACGCTTGGTCAGCACGGAATAGGTGGTCAGGGCGAGCGACAGCAGCGCGATGCCGATCATCGCCCGCAGAAGCGGTTTCGGAATCAGCTCGGGCTCGGGCTTGCGACCGGCCTTGAGGTCGGGACGCTGCGGGGCAGGGGAGACGGGATGTTGTGCCATGTCTGCCCTCGTTTACTGCGCCACTGCGAGACCGGCCCCGGCCTGCGGCGCGGCGCTGATCTGCGGCTCGTTCAGTTTCGCCTGTGCGGCCTCGGCGAGGATGCGGGCGACCTTTTCGGCCTCGGGGATGCAGCGGAAGGCGGGTTGCGGCGTGCGGAAGTGCCACGGACGCGCGTGCGGCCAAAGGACGCCATAGGAGAGACGCATGTCCGAGCGCGTCTGCAGCGCGATCGTGCCCATGCCGCGGCGGCCGACCTTGGCCAGCGACATCGCTTCGATCACGGTGAAGGGCACGGTGAAGGTCACCTGAAGCGCCGCGCCGACCCGCAGAATCGCGCGCGCCGAGGTGATGGTGTAGATCGTGGCACGGGCCTGCACCCAGGCGAGCAGAAGCATCAGCCCGTAGATCGCAGCGGCCATCAGAAGGAAAAGGACCGCGGTCGGCAGCGCCACCCGGGCGCCTTCATCGTGCCAGTAAAGCACGGTCCGCCATGCGGCCACGAAAAGCATGATGCCCGTCATCCAGCGGATCTTGTAGGCGTCACGCGCCAGCGTCCACATGTCGGGCTTGCCCTGCCAGAGAATCTCTTCGCCCTCGGGCAGAGGGGCAGGGATCCCCGGTTGGGGTTCGAAGTCGAAGTCATGGTCTGACATGCAGACCTCCGTATTCCAGTAGTGCGGTCAGACGGGACGGCGCGGGCGCGCGCCGTCCCCGTAGGCTCGCATCAGAGCGCGTAGGGTTTGACACCCTTGGCGTACATGTAGCCCCCGGCGATATAGGCCGAGATCTTTTCTTCTTCGAGCTTGGTGACGACATCCGGCGACTTGATGTCGGGGATGGCGTCGAACAGGTCCGAGGTGATCGCATTGACGCGAACACGGTCCGACCAGATCTTGAGCATGGTCATCGGGAGAAGTTTTTTCTTGCCCGAGTTCAGCTCGACTTCGAGGTAGCGCACCAGCTGTTCCGGAACGTCGACCCACATGTCGGTGATCTTGCCGACAACTTCGGTATCACCCGCCTGCACCGGAAGACCGCGCGGATCGCGACCGGCCGAAACCGTCATCTCGGTCTTGCGCATCGGCTGGATCTTGTTGTGACCATGCGCGTCAACCTCGGGTTCGTCCCGCCGCGGCACCCACGAAGCCGGGCCCACGCCGTCTTTCATCGGGTCGCCGGTCGGGCGGAACGGGTAGCCTTCGTTGACCGAGGTGCGCTCGAGCGCGAGGTCGGTGCGACGGTGGGCTTCTTCGTTCTCGACCGAGGGAACGACAACCTTGCGGCCGTTGGCCAGCTCGAAGGTCTTCGGCGAGGGCACCGGGAACGGACCCTGGTTCACCGATTCCAGACCATCGTCATTTTCGAGCGGATAGCCTTCGCGCATGTTCTCGGTTTGCAGATAGTAGATCAGATAGGCGAGGAACGCCCAGAACGACCAGATTGCAAGACTGGCCAGATCGAAGTCTCCGAAGAAATTGACACCGACCATGTTGGTCCTCCTTTGTCAGGTTGGAAATTCGGCAAGGCCGATCCGAGCCTCGCAGGCTTCCGGCTTCTTGGGGAAAAGGCTGCCGGGGCGAACGAGCGGTCCGAGCACGGCAAGAGTGATGAAGAGCAGTCCGATTTCGGTCACATAGACCACCGTGTAGCCGAGCGCCGGGCTATGGAGTGACCCCAAATACCCCGCTGCGGCGGCGTGGGCAACGAGGTCACGCGTCGCACCCCCGATGAACACCGCAAGCCCCGCCGCCGTGGCCTGCGCAGCACCCCAGGCGCCGAGCGCGATGCCCGAGGCACCCCGCACGACCACCATCATCGCCACGGTGAGCGTGGCAATTCCGAACATGCCGCTGCCAAGGCCGATGCCCATGGCAGAAGCGAAGAACAGCACCTTGCTGGCGAAAAGCGCCGAGAACAGCACCGTCGTGAAGGCGACGATGCCGACCAGAAGCCCGCGCGCAGCGATGCGATGCGCCACGGCACCCTGTGCAAGGCGCCGTGCCGACCAGATGAAACCGACAAGCGCGCCGAAGCTCCAGCCTGCGGTGAGCCAGGTCGTCTGCCCCACCTTCAAGCCAAGCACCTGCCCGCCATAGGGTTCGAGAAGCACGTCCTGCATAGAAAAGGCAAGTGTGCCAACCATCACCGTGGCCAGAAGCCGCAGGGCTCCGGTCTCGGCGGCGAGCAGGCTCCAGGCCTCGCGGAAGCTTTGCCGGGGCGCTTCGCGTTCGGCCTTGGTCATCGGCCGCATCACTTCCTGTTTCCACAGCGCGATGACGTTCAGCACCAGCGTCATCGCCCCGCAGCCCTGCACGACGCGGATCAGGGTGATCTGGTCGAAGTCGCGCAGCAGCCAGCCGACGATCACGGCCGAAATGCCCATGCCGACAAGGAACATGACGTAAAGCAGCGCCACCACCTGCGGCCGGGTTTCCTCGGTCGCGCGGTCGGCGGCGAGTGCCAGACCCGCGGTCTGGGTCATGTGCATGCCAAGACCCGCCATCAGGAAGGCAACGGCCGCAAAGGCCTCGCCCGCCCAGTCGGGTCCCATCGTCTGATCGCCCGAAAGCAGAATGAGCGAGAACGGCATCAGCGCCAGCCCGCCCATCTGCCACAGCGATCCGAACCACAGGTAGGGCACGCGCTTCCAGCCAAGGGCGGACCGGTAGGTGTCAGAACGGTGCCCGAGGATGGCCCGGAAGGGCGCCACCAGCACCGGAATCGAGATCATCGCGGCGACGACAAGCGCGGGCACGCCCAGCTCCAGGATCATCACCCGGTTGAGCGTGCCCAGAAGCAGAACCTGCGCCATGCCGACGGAAACCTGGAACAGCGAGAGCCGCAGCAATTGCCGCAGCGGCAGGGTTTCGGACGCCGCATCGGCGAAGGGCAGCCAGGTCATCGCCAGCGAACCGATCATGCGGCGGGAGAGTATCATGGCCGATACTCCAGGCATTCCGAGATGTAGAAACCGCGCGCGACGCGGTCGATCTTGATCAGGCTGTCGCCCGCATGGCGCTGCAACTTGTCGAGCGCATGCGGGATCATCACCGGCGAGCGGTTCGAGCGCGGGAAGAGTTTGCCCAGCCACCAGAACGCCATCAGGAAGGCCGTTTTCGGCGCGACGGTGAAGACGATAGCGCTATGCGTGCGCTTGCCCAGCTCGGTCAGCACCCGGCCGATGTCCGGCGCGCGGTAGTAGATCAAGCTGTCCATCGCCACGACATAGTCGAACTGGCCCAGAGCCGGGTCCGCCATGTCACCG
This sequence comes from Rhodobacter capsulatus, assembly GCF_052363175.1. Taxonomy (GTDB): domain Bacteria; phylum Pseudomonadota; class Alphaproteobacteria; order Rhodobacterales; family Rhodobacteraceae; genus Rhodobacter; species Rhodobacter capsulatus_D. The sequence continues at coordinate 3,101,269 of NZ_CP198946.1, read as the reverse complement.
ACATGGAAGCTGACCTTGCCCTGCAATTCGGGCGCAAGGCGCCCTTTCGCGATGTCGATCAGCTGGGGCGAGATATCCACCGCCACCACCTCGGCGCCGCGCTTGGCCAGTTCGGCCGTCGTCAGACCCGTGCCGCAGCCCGCGTCCATGACACGGCAGCCGGTCAGATCGTCGGGCAGCCGCGACAGCATGACGGCGCGCATCGTGTCGCGGCCCTCGCGGACGGTCTGGCGAACCTTGCTCACCTTCGCATCCGCGGTCGTCAGCCGTTCCCAGGCCCGGGTCGCGGTGCGGTCGAAATAGTGTTCGACGCGGTTGCGGATCTCTGCGTAATCGGAGGCCATCTCAATCGAATCCCAGAAGTTCGAAGATATGGCGATCGGTCAGCGGCTCGGGCGTCAGGCCCGGCTCGCCAGTCGAACGCCAGAGCGTCTCGGCCAGACGGATGTATTCGGCGCGCGCCATCACCACATCCTCGGCATCGTCCATTTCGAACAGGGTGCGCTTCTTCAGCCGCGAGCGGCGGATCGAGTCGAGATCCGGCATATGGGCGATGCGCTTGAAGTTGGCGGCCTCGCAGTAGCGGTCCACCTCGTTCGTTTCGCGCGAGCGGTTGGCCACGCAGCCCGCTAAGCGGACCTTGTAGTTCACCGCTTTCGCCTGCACGGCCGCGATGATGCGGTTCATCGCATAGATGCTGTCGAAGTCGTTCGCGGTCACGATCAGCGCCCGGTCAGCATGCTGCAGGGGGGCCGCAAAGCCGCCGCAGACCACGTCGCCCAGAACGTCGAACACCACCACGTCGGTATCTTCCAGCAGGTGGTGCTGCTTGAGCAGTTTCACCGTCTGACCGACGACATAGCCGCCACAACCGGTCCCCGCGGGCGGGCCGCCAGCTTCGACGCACATCACGCCGTTGAAGCCCTCGGTCACGTAATCCTCGGGGCGCAGTTCTTCCGGGTGGAAGTTCACCTGCTTGAGGATGTCGATCACGGTTTCCTGCAGCCGACCCGTCAGGGTGAAGGTGCTGTCATGCTTCGGATCGCAGCCGATCTGCAGCACGCGCTTGCCCAGAAGCGAGAAAGCGGCCGAGAGGTTCGAGGAGGTCGTCGATTTGCCGATCCCCCCCTTGCCATAGACCGAAAACACGCGCGCGCCGCCGACATCGAGGCCGATGTCTTCGCTGTCGTGCACCTGCACCGAGCCTTCGCCGTCACCGTCGAAGCCCTTCAGGTCGGGAATATCGTCGCGCGGGCTCATGCGGCCCTCCTTTTCGTCGTCGTCCATGTCATTCTGCCGCAACGCCTTCCATCCGGTCTTCCAGCTCGTCCGCCGCGGCTTGCAAAGCCGCCAGCGTCGCCGGGTCCGGTTGCCAGTAGTTGCGGTCCGAAGCTTCCAGAAGCCGTTGCGCCATCCGGCTCGAGGCTGCCGAGTTCAGGCTGGCAAGCCGCTCGCGCATCTCGTCGTCAAGGACAAAGGTTTCCGAAAGCCGTTGATAGACCCACGGTTCAACCTGCCCTGTCGTGGCAGACCAGCCAAGGGTGTTCGTGACCTGCGCTTCGATCTGCCGCACGCCTTCGGCGCCGTGCTTCAACAACCCTTCGTAGAATTTCGGGTTGAGGCTTCGCGCCCGGGTCTCCAGCGCGATCTGGTCTTGCAGCGTGCGCACCGTGCCCGCGCCGCGGGTCTGGTCGCCGATGTATACGGCAGTTTCCTTGCCGCCCTGCGCCCGTTTCGTCGCCCGCGCGATGCCGCCCAGCGTGTCGAAATAGTGGTCGACGGTGGTGACACCGAGTTCCACGGACTCAAGGTTCTGGTAGGCCAGATCGACCTTGGACAGCACGTTTTGCAGCAGGTTCACCTGCTTGGTCGACTTGCCGTCGCGCCCATAGGCAAAGGACTTGCGCGCCTCATAGGCATCGGCGAGTTCGTCTTCATCGCCAAAGCCGGCCGAGCCGACCAGCGTGTTGACGTTCGAGCCGTAAGCCCCTTCGGCATTCGAGAAGACCCGGAGCGAGGCCGTCTCGAAGTCCATTCCGGTGTCCTGCATCGTGGCCAGCACGTTGGCGCGGATGAAGTTCTGCGCCAGCGGCTCGTTTTCCGCCGAGGCGCACAGATAGGCGGCTTCGGCCAGCAGTTTGGTTTGCAACGGCAGCAGGTCGCGGAAGATGCCCGAAAGCGTCATCACCACGTCGATCCGCGGACGGCCAAGTTCGGCCAGCGGGATCAGCTCCGCCCCGGCCAGGCGCCCGTAGTTGTCAAACCGCGGCCGCGCGCCCATCAGGGCGAGGGCCTGACCGATCGGGCCGCCGTCCGACTTGATGTTGTCCGAGCCCCACAGAACCAGCGCGATCGAGCGCGGCAGGGTGGGGTGGGTGGCCAGAAGCCGCGCCGCCTGCGCCGCGCCGTCCTTGATCGCGAAAGCGGTCGGCATGCGGAACGGGTCGAAGGCGTGGATGTTGCGCCCCGTCGGCAGGATCTCGGGCGAGCGCACCAGATCGCCCCCCGGCACCGGTGGCGTGAATCGGCCGTCAAGCGCCCGCAAAAGCCCAGCGATTTCATGCTCTTCTTGCAGGAACTTGTCCGCCCGCGCGCGATCGGCATTTTCCGGCATCAGGGCCAGCATCTCGGCGCGCGCCTCGGGCGTCATCACCTTGCCGACGACATGCAGGCCTTCGGTGATCAGCGCGCCCTCGGTCTCAAGGAGTTTTTCCCAAAGCGTCGAGAGGTCCGAGGCGTCCATGTTCACGCCCTTGGCCTGTTCGCGCACGAGCGCTTCGAGGTCTTCGGCCTCGGGCGAGTCGGGGGGCAGGGCGCGCAGACGGCCAAGGCTTTCCTTGATTTCCGACAGCCCCTTGTAAAGCCCCGATTGCGCCAAGGGCGGCGTCAGGTGCGAAACGATCACCGCGTTCGAGCGGCGTTTCGCCAGCGTCGCTTCGGAGGGGTTGTTGGCGGCATAAAGATAGACGTTCGGCAGGTTGCCGATCAGCCGATCCGGCCAGCAGCTTTCGCACATGCCCGCCTGTTTGCCGGGCATGAACTCAAGCGCCCCGTGCATCCCGAAATGCAGCAGCGTGTCGGCGGCGAAGTCCTCGCGCAGCCAGCGGTAGAAGGCCGCGAAGGCATGGGTCGGGGCGAAGCCCTTTTCGAAAAGCAACCGCATCGGGTCGCCCTCGTAGCCGAAGACCGGCTGCAGGCCGACGAAGACATTGCCGAACTGACGGCCGAGCACGAAGACGTCGCGCCCGTCGGTCTGGTGCTTGCCGGGGCTGGAACCCCAGGCAGCTTCGATGTCCTTGAGCCATTTCGTGCGCGCCACGAACTCGGCCGCGGGGATGCGGGCCGCGATCTGCGCGGGCTGGCCATGCGTCGTGTTCGGACCGCAGAGCACCGCGTCGCGCAGCTCCTGCACCGAAGCGGGCAGCTCGCCCATCTGGTAGCCGTTCGCCTTCATCGCGTGCATCACGTTGAAAAGGCTCTCGAAAACCGACAGGTAAGCCGCGGTCCCGGCCGCGCCCGCGTTCGGCGGGAAGCCGTAAAGCACGATGCCGACCTTGCGTTCCGCGACTTTCGAGCGGCGCAGCTTCGCCATCCGCACGACCTTGTCCACCAGCGTCTCGATCCGCTCGGGGCAGGGGGCCATGGCGTGGCTTTCGGCCTCGGGATCGGGTTTGCAGCCGCGCGCACAGGTCAGGCAGCCCGCCGGATCATGGCGGCCCGCAAAGACGGTCGGGTTCGTCGCGCCGTCGATTTCGGGCAGCGCGATCAGCATGGTGGTTTCCACCGGACCAAGCCCGCCCCCCGACGCCCGCCATTGGCCGAGCGTCTGGAATTCGAGCGGTTGCGCGGTGACATAGGGCACGTCGAGCGCTTTCAGCGTTTCGACCGCCGCGTCGCTGTCGTTATAGGCGGGGCCACCGACCAGCGAGAAGCCGGAGAGCGACAGAAGCGTGTCGATCTTGCCGTGCAGGAATTCCTCGATCGCCGGGCGGCCATCCAGGCCACCGGCAAAGGCGGGCAGAACGGCGACGCCATGCGCCTGCAATTCGCGGATCACCGCATCATAATGCGCGGTGTCATTGGCGAGGATGTAGCTGCGCAGCATCAGGATGCCGATCGTGGCGACCGGGTTCGCAGGCTGCGGCAGTTTCTTCGGATCGGTGGTGATCCGGCCCGGCATGTCGGGGTGATAAAGCCCGACCTCGGGGTAGTCGATCGGCGCCGCCGCCTTGATGCCGCGCCAGTCGCGGTTGTCGGCATAGCGGCCCACAAGATAGCGGACCATCGATTCGATGTTGTCCTCGGACCCGCCCAGCCAATACTGCATGCACAGGAACCAGGCCCGCAGATCCTGCGCCTTGCCCGGGATGAACTTCAGCATCTTCGGGATCGTCCGCAGCATCGACATCTGCTTTTCGGCAGAGCCGGCACCGGGTTCGTTCTTGCCGCGCAGCTTTTTCAAAAGCGCCATCGGCCCCGAAGCGGGCTTGGTCATGTCCAGATCGCCCATCTTCGTCAGACGGACGATCTGCGGATCGGCGACCATGCCGACGAAGGCATCCAGCCCGTCACGGACCGCCTGCATCTCGGGCAGGATCATCTGCAGATGCTCGTCGATGAACAGAAGGTTCGCGACGACGATATTCGCGCCAAGGACGGCCGCTTTCGCAGCCGCCAGCTTGGCCGGGTTTTCCGACCATTCGGCGGCGGCGTGGACGGAAACATGGATGTCGGGAAAGTCGTGTTGCAGCCGCGGCAAAGCGCGGGCAGCCGGACCGGCGGCATGCTGGTCGAGCGTGATGATCACGACGTTATAGCCGCCCGGACGGTGCGGCGGCAGCGGCATGGTTCCGCTCATCGACTCATCGTGCATAATGGGCCTTGGCCTCATAGAGGGTTTCGACGGTGATGTCGCACACGCCTTTGTGCGCGGCATACAGTTCGGTGTTGCGCTTGGCCTTGCCCCGCACAAAGAACGGGATCTTGCGCAATTCGCGCTCGGCCTCGGGCATCCAGCGGATTTCGCCGCTGGCGGGGGTGTCGACTACCGGCGAGGGCGCTGCCGGGGTGTCGGAGGTCGCCGCTGGGGCCGCTTCTGCGGCCGGGGCAACAGGGGTTTCTTCCCGGGCGACCGCCTTGCCGCCATGATGGCTGGCCCCGGCCGCGTCGTGGAATTCGAAATCTTCGCGGAACATCGTCAGCAGATGTTCCTCAAGGCCCATCACCAGCGGATGCACCCAGGTGTCAAAAAGGACGTTCGCGCCCTCAAAGCCCATCTGCGGGGCATAGCGGGCGGGGAAGTCCTGCACATGGACGGGCGCCGAGATCACCGCGCAGGGCAGGCCCAGCTTCTTGGCGATGTTGCGTTCCATCTGCGTGCCGAGGATCAGTTCCGGTGCTGCGGCCTCGATGGCCTTTTCCACTTCCAGATAATCGTCGGTGACGAGCGCCTCGAGCCCGTATTCGGCCGCCGCCGTGCGCAGGGGGCGGGCCATCTCGCGGTTGTAGCAGCCCATGCCGACGACTTCGAAACCGACTTCCTTCGCGGCGATCCGCGCCGCGGCGATCACATGGGTGCCGTCGCCAAAGATGAAGACACGCTTGCCGGTGAGGTAGGTGGAGTCGACCGAGGCCGACCACCACGGCTGGCGCAGCGTCGATTCGTCGGTGACGACCGGCAGGCCGGTGATCTTGCTGACTTCGGCCAGGAAATCGCGGGTGGCGCCGACGCCGATCGGGACAACCTTGGTGAAGGGCTGCTTGCAGGCCCGTTCCAGATGCCGCGCCGCCGATTCCCCGGTTTCGGGATACATCAGCACGTTGAAATGCGCCTGACCGAGCTTGCGCAGGTCATCGGGGCTGGCACCGAGCGGCGCGCAGACATTGACCTTGATCCCCATCGTGGCCAAAAGCTTCGTCACCTCGGCCACGTCGTCGCGATGACGGAAGCCAAGCGCGGTCGCGCCGAGCAGGTTGCAGGTCACCTCGGGCGTGCGCTCCATCGGCACGGCGAGGGCGCGGACAAGCGCCCGGAAGGTCTCGTCCGCGCCGTAGTTTTCTTTGCGCGAATAGCTCGGCAGTTCCAGCGGCACGACCGGGATGGGCAGGTTCAGCGCCCGCGAGATCCCGTTCGGATCGTCTTGCAGCAGTTCCGCCGTGCAGGTCAGCGCCACGGCCATCGCCTGTGGCTTGTAGCGCGCATGGGCGGCGGCCAGCGCATCCTTCAGCAGGATCGCCGTGTCGGTCCCCATATGCGAGGCCTCGAAGGTCGAGAAGCTCACCGGCGGGCGGGCGTTGCGGCGCTCGATCATCGTGAACAGAAGATCGGCGTAAGTGTCGCCCTGAGGCCCGTGCAGCACCAGCTGCAGGTCCTTCATTGCCGTGGCAACACGCATCGCGCCGACATGCGGCGGGCCCTCATAGGTCCAGAGCGTCAGCTTCATGCCGCGCCTCCGTTCAGCAATGCACGACGGCGCAACGGGCGCGAGAACAGCCCGGCCAGATCCCCCGCCTGCTCGTAGAAATGCACCGGCGTGAACACCAGTTCGATTGCCCACTTCGTCGCATGACCTTTCGCCTCGAGCGGGTTCGCCAGACCCAGACCGCAGACGGTCAGATCGGGGTTGATCGCCTCGTGACGGTCGAGCTGGGCTTCCAGATCCTGACCCTCGGTCAGCGCGGTGTTCGAGGGCAGCAGGGCCAGGTCAGGCGCCATGATCGCCTTGTGCAGGAAGGGGGTGGCAATCTCGGTCGTCTTCATCCCGCATTCGCGTGCGAGGAACCGCGCCAGCGGAATTTCCAGCTGACTGTCGGGGAACATGAAGAGCGACTTGCCGGAAAGCGTGTCCAGATGCGCGGCAATCGCTTTTTTCGCCCGCGCCCGGGGGGCAGCGGTGACGGCTTCGAACTTTTCAGCCGAGACGCCATAGGCATCGGCCACGGCTTTCAGCCACAGCGTCGTGCCTTCTTCGCCAAAGGGGAAGGGCGCCACGATCCGTTTCGCCCCACGCCGCTCCAGCGCCCCGGTGGTTTCGCCAAGGAAGGGCTGCGCCAGAATGAACCGGGTGTTCGGCCCGACGGCGGGCTCGATGTCGGAGCGCCGCGCGGGTAGCATCCGCACCGGGCCGACGCCCAGTTGCGTCAGAAGCGAAAGGCACTGATCTTCGACCACATCGGGCAGCGCGCCGACGACCAGCAGCTCGGCCGCATCGGTGGCCTCAAGCGTCGGCACCATCGCGGCCAGACAGGTGTCCTCGCCTTGCGTGAAGGTCGTGTCCAGACCCGAGCCGGTGTAGCTGTACACCCGCACATGCGGCGCGTGGATGCCGCTCAGCCGCTCGGCGGCGCGGTCGAGGTCGAGCTTCAGCACTTCCGAGGGGCAGGAGCCGACAAGGAACAGCTGCCGGATATCGGGGCGGCGCTCCAGAAGCTTCGCGACCTCGCGGTCGAGCTCCTTGTGCGCATCGGCCAGACCCGCCAGATCCTGTTCTTCCAGAACGGCGGTGCCGAAGCGCGGTTCGGCGAAGATCATCACGCCCGCGGCGGCCTGCAGCAGATGCGCGCAGGTGCGCGAGCCGACGACCAGAAAGAAGGCGTCCTGCATCTTGCGGTGCAGCCAGACGATCGAGGTCAGGCCGCAGAAGACGGCTTTTTGACCACGCTCGCGCCGCACCGGAGAATCGGTGCAGCCGAAAGTCGGCGAATCGAGACTCATCGCGTCCCCCGTTCCATCACCAGGGACCCGGCCGCTTCGGAAGCTGCCTGAAGCCGCGCCTGACGCAATTTCCACAGGAACTGTCCGGCGTTGATGACATAAGTTGCGTAGGCGGCCAGCGCGATGAACATCTGCGTGGTATCGGGCTGGTCGGTGAAAAGCGCCCAGAGATAGGCCGTGTGCAGCGCGATCACCCCGAAGGAAAACACGTCTTCCCAGAAGAAGGCGGGGGCGAAAAGATACTGCCCGAACACGACTTTTTCCCAGATCGCTCCGGTCACCATGATCGTGTAGAGCAAGAGCGTCTTGATCAGGATCGAGATTGTCGCAGCCTCGTAACCCTCTCCGGTCAAAAGAAATCTGACCACGAGCACGAGCGAGACACCGAAGGCCAGGAACTGCAAGGGGGCAAGGATGGCCTGCACCAGCGTCCACGGCGTCGCGTCCCTGCGGGCGCGTTCTTCGTCGGTGTAGAGTGCTTTTCGCGACGGGTTTTGGGGGGAGTTTGGCATAGTGGCAGCCAGCCTTTCTTCGTGAGCGCACTCTGCTGTAAAACTGGGCTTGTCACAAGAAAGTGTCAATGAAAACTTACACTCAGGGGCGGGACGAAACGCCGCTGCCCTTGCGCGCCGGGCCGCCTTGATGCAGCGGCCCCCCCCCGGCTAAACCCGTGCCACGACTCGTCCGTGCAGAAGTCCGGGCGGGGCGGGACGCGCTTTTCCAAGTCTGGCCCGAGCCTTGCGGCGCGGCGATGGGAACATCGTCGAAATTTGCGGCTTCGGATGGACAGGAACAGCGAGTTGATGTGTAAAAGATGTGGGTTTATTGACCCATGTCATGTTCCGCTCGTCGAGGATGAGGAACGATCCTTGACGACGTTGGGTTTCGGGGACTCGAATGCGGGATATAAGTGTTGAACTCGAGCATGGCTCGACGGGATGCCTTGATGGTTTCGTCGGTCTTGCGCTCGAAGCGATCGGGCGGCTTGTCGCGCGTCGCATGAATGGAGTGTCGGAACTGCAGGCCGTGCTTGTGAACAGGATGGTCGAGCTTGCAACGGGACCGGAGCTTGGTGCGATGGACCTGCTGTTCGATGAATTCCGCGTTGCACACGTTTCGGTCGATGAGATGATCACTCAATACATCCCTGAGGCGGCCCGTCAGGTCGGCGCCGCCTGGGATGCAGACCGGATCGGTTTTGCGCAGGTGACAATCGCGATTTCGCGCCTGCAGGAGTTGGTGCATGCCGCGCAGACGCTGGTGACGGCCGACTCAGTTGGTTGCGCTAACGGTGCGACGGTGCTTCTGATCGTGCCGCCGGGCGAGCAGCATACCCTCGGGTCGCTGATCGTGGCGACGGAACTCCGCCGCAGGGGGGTGTCCGTACGGATGCTTTTCGCCCCGGGGTTGAGTGATTTGTCGCGTTTGATGGCGACAACCCGGTTCGATGCGGCTTTGATCACGGTTGGCAGCATGGACAGGGTTGAAATCTGCGCTAAACTTGTCAAAACCCTTTCCAGCCTGACAAAGGGGCGGATGCGGGTTGCGGTAGGTGGGGCCATCGTATCGCAACGCGCGGAAGCACTCGCAAGAACCGGAGCGGATCTGGTGACGAACGATCTTTCGCTCGTCATTTCGGAATTTTCTCTGGTATGACTGAAAACGGTTGTGGGTCGAGGATGACGAGGGAAGGCTGACGAAGAGACACGGGTTGTGGAAAGGTTGCGGCCGTGACATCTGATGGAAGCTTCTTGATGCGCCGGGAGGCCCTGCAAAGGGTCGCCCCCGAGCTGTTGTCTGACATCGTGACATCAGCCTGTGATATCGCTTTGGTCGTGTCGCCCGGGCGGGTCATCGAATCCGTCATGGTCAGCCCAAATCTTGGTCCGTCCGAGCGCTTTTCGCAGTGGCAAGGCGCGCGTCTTGGCGCGCTCTTCAGCCCCGAAAGCGCGCAGAAGCTGGACAGCCGTCTTGCCGACGGGCCGGAGCCCGGTCGGACGTTGCAGTTGGAGCTGACCCATTGCGGCGACACCTTCACCTTGCCGATCCGCTATTCGATCACCCGTTCCGGCGATGATGGCACGCTTCTGATGATCGGGCGGGACATGCAGCCCTTGGCCGAGGTGCAGCAGCAGCTGGTCAAGGCGCAGTTGGCGCTGGAACGCGATTACGAGGCACAGCGCGAGATCGAGACCCGCTATCGTGTTCTGCTTGAGGCGCATCCGTCGCCGCTTCTGATCGTATCGATGTCGACCGGGCGGATTGCCGATCTGAACATTGCCGCTGCCGAGATGATCGGCGCCACCCGGGCCGAGCTGATCGATGCGCCGGTGGGGCAGGAGCTGGACGGCCGTCGGCGCGGCGAATTCCTTGAGAATCTGGCGAAGCTGGCCGGGTCCGACCCGCTTGGCGGGATCGAGCTGACGATCCGTCGCTCGCGCCGCAAGGTGACGGTGACGGCGACGCTGTTCCGCGCGGCGGGCGACCGTCTGCTGCTGTGCCGTCTGGGCGAGGCCGAGGCGCAACGCACCCGCGTCGATGACACGGTCGAGCTGAGCGAACGGCTCTTCCTCAAGGGCATCGATGCGATGGTGTTTCTGGACGCCGACGGCACGATCCGGGCGGCGAACGACGCCTTTCTGTATCTGACCGATGCGGGCTCGGCGGCGCTGGTGCAGGGGCGGTCCTTTGCGGAATTCATGTCGCGCGGCGCGATCGACCTCAACGTGCTTCTGGACAACGTCAAGCGCATCGGTCACCTGCGCCATTACGTGACGCGGCTGAACACCGATTTCTCGGGGCAGGTCACGGTCGAGCTTTCGGCGACGCTGTTCCATGATCGGGCGACGCCGACGATCGCGTTGGTGATCCGCGACAGCAACCTGGCCGATGCGACGCGGATCATGCCCGGCATGGCCAGCAACGAGGGGCTGCGCAATGTCATGCAGATGGTCGGCTATGCGACGCTGCGCGATATCGTTTCGGAAACCACCGAGATCATCGAGAAGATGTGCATCGAGACCGCGCTGGAGCTGACCGGCAACAACCGGGTGGCGGCGGCCGAGCTGCTGTCTCTGTCGCGCCAGTCGCTTTACGTGAAGCTGCGCAAGTTCGGGCTGCTGTCGAAGGACGCGGAATAAGACCACCGCTGAAGATCGGATCGGGGCGGGAAAGGCGGGGCCTTGCCCGATCTGCCCGAGACTCTGATCCTTCAGGCCCTAAATTCCCCATACCTGATTCACCTTTGAAAACATCGCTGCCCGCGAGGGCCGCGTGGCCCCTTTTTCCGGGGTCGCTGTTCACCCTTTCCCCCTGTCCATTTCCGGCTGCGCCACCCCGTCGCAGGTCCCCCGGGTGGGGAAGGGGGCTCAAACAGAATCAAGGAATATCAAAAACTTGCGAGCACTGATTGACCGCCGCGACAGGGGTGCGGCAATTTTCTGCATTTGACCTGTGCGATTTAATATGGTTGGGATACATGTCAACTGAGGTTTACACCTACGCCCTGGAGGGTCAGCCATGCGCATCCTTTTCGTCCACCCCAATTACCACTCCGGCGGGGCCGAGATCGCGGGGAACTGGCCCCCGTCATGGGTCCCCTATCTTGCCGGTCACCTGAAAAAAGCGGGTTTCGACGACATCCATTTCATCGATGCGATGACGCTCAACGTGTCCCACGATGAACTGCGCAAGAAATTTGCCGAACTGCAGCCCGACCTGATCGGCGTGACCTCGATCACCCCCTCGATCTACGAGGCGGAAGAGACGCTGAAGATCGCCAAGGAAGTCGTGCCGAATGCGGTGCGCGTTCTGGGCGGCGTGCATGCGACCTTCATGTTCCGTCAGGTGCTGTCGGAAGCGCCCTGGGTCGATGCGATCGTCCGCGGCGAGGGCGAAGAAATCATGGTCGAGCTGGCCAAATGCGTCTCCGAAGGCCGCTGGCCGGAAGATCGCGCCTCGATCAAGGGTCTGGCCTATCATGACGGCACCGAGATCGTTGCGACGCAAGCCGCGCCGACGGTCAAGGACATCGACAGCCTGAAACCCGACTGGTCGCTGATCGACTGGAAACACTACATCTACATCCCGCTGGGTGTGCGCGTGGCGATCCCGAACATGGCGCGGGGCTGCCCCTTCACCTGCTCGTTCTGCTCGCAATGGAAATTCTGGCGCGACTACCGCGTTCGTTCGCCCAAGGCGGTGGTGGATGAAATCGAAGATCTGGTGACGAACCACGATGTCGGCTTCTTCATCCTGGCCGACGAAGAACCGACGATCAACAAGAAGAAATTCGTCGAATTCTGCCAGGAGATGATCGACCGCGGTCTGAACCACAAGGTCAAATGGGGCATCAACACCCGCGTGACCGACATCTACCGCGACCGCGACCTGCTCAAGTTCTACCGTGAAGCGGGCCTCGTGCACATCTCGCTCGGCACCGAAGCCGCGGCGCAGCTGAAGCTCGACCTGTTCAACAAGGAAACCACCGTCGCCGAGAACAAGGAGGCGATCCGCCTTCTGCGCGAGGCCGACATCTTCACTGAAGCGCAGTTCATCGTTGGCCTCGACAACGAGACCAAGGAAACGCTGGAAGAAACCTTCCAGATGGCCTGGGACTGGCAGCCGGATCTGGCGAACTGGTCGATGTACACGCCCTGGCCCTTCACGCCGCTCTTCCAGGAGCTGCGCGATCAGGTCGAGGTCTTCGACTTCTCGAAATACAACTTCGTGACCCCGATCATGAAGCCCAAGGCGCTGACCCGCGGCGAGCTTCTGGACGGCGTGATGAAGAACTACCGCCGCTTCTACATGCGCAAGGCGCTGTTCCACTATCCGTGGCGCGGCACCGGCTTCCGCCGCCGCTATCTGCTCGGCTGCCTCAAGGCCTTCCTCAAGGCCGGGGTGGGGCGCACCTTCTATGACCTCGGCAAGGCCGGCTATTGGGGCCCGCAGACCAAGGATACGGTCGATTTCCACTTCGACACCACCCGGCAGATCGCCGAGGCGCAGGTGGCCGACTGGGAAGCTGCCGCGGATCGGTCGCGCAAGCACAAGGAACGGCAGGAAGCGCTGCGCGCCCAGATGAAGGACCGCGCCGCCGACCGCAATACCGCGAACTTCGTGATGCCCGCGGATGCGGAAGACGAGTTCGACCTCTCGGCCGAAACGCACGAAGCACGCAGCGCCGAACATGCGGCGATGGCCTGCGGTGGCGGCAAAGACCAGATGGTCGACGCCGCGGAATAAGAAGGAGAGACGGCCATGAGCGGTGCCGAGCATGCGCCGCAGGATGACGAGCCCCGGATCGGGCCCAATGCCATCCTGCAAACGATCGGCGTGCTCGACCGCCACCTTGGCCGTGCCGAGCGCGACCGGATCATGCGGCTGGCGGGCGTGCCCGTCCCGCCGCCTGACTCGGGCATGCTGCCGGAAAGCCAGTGCCGGGCCGTGCATCAGGCGCTGCGTGTCGATCAGGGCGAAGCCTCCGAGGGTCTCTTGTGGCTCTCGGGGCTTGCGACCGGCGACTATATCCTTGCCAACCGCATTCCGGGGTTCGCCAAGGCGATCATCCGCGCGCTGCCGGGGTTCCTCGGCGCGCGCTTCCTTGCCTCTGCGATCACCAAACACGCCTGGACCTTTGTCGGCTCCGGGCGGTTCCGGGTGGAAAGTTTTCGCCCGCTGACCTTCCGCATCGATGACAATCCGCTGCGCGCCGACGCGGCTGAACGCCCCTCGTGCTTCTGGCATGCGGCTGTGTTCGAACGGCTTTTCGGCACGCTTGTCTGGCCCGAGGTGGCGGTGGAGGAAATCTCCTGCGCCTCGGTCAGCGGGGGGCCGTGCCTTTTTGTCCTGCATCCGCATGGCAAGAAAGCGGCTATGCCCAGCTCTGTCCACTCCGGCTGAGGCCCCTTCGGGCCCATGCCCCGCAACTTCCGGTGACCTGACCCCATGAGCGCCCAAGACCTTTCGCCCAGCCGCCGCAGCATCCCCGAACCGCGGGCGATGCTGGAACTGATCAAGCCGGTGACGTGGTTCCCGCCGATGTGGGCCTATCTCTGCGGTGCGGTCTCGTCGAACGTGCCGATCTGGGAGAACAAGGGCGTCGTCGTGCTGGGCATCGTTCTGGCCGGTCCGATCGTCTGTGGCATGAGCCAGGCCGCGAATGACTGGTGCGACCGCCATGTCGACGCGATCAACGAGCCGCACCGGCCGATCCCGTCCGGGCGCATCCCGGGCCTCTGGGGGCTTTATATCGCCATCGCCATGTCGCTTCTGTCGCTCGTCGTCGGCTGGCAACTGGGCAGCTGGGGCTTTGTCGCGACGCTTCTGGGCGTCGCCGCCGCCTGGGCCTATTCGGTCGAGCCGGTCCGGCTGAAACGCTCGGGCTGGTGGGGGCCGGGGCTGGTGGGTCTGGCCTATGAAGGCCTGCCCTGGATCACCGGCGCCGCCGTGCTGCTGGCGACCACGGACAGCTCGCCCGGCTTCCCGATCGTGATGATGGCGACGCTTTATGCGCTTGGCGCGCATGGCATCATGACGATCAACGATTTCAAGGCGATCGAGGGCGACCGCAAGCTTGGCATCAAATCGCTGCCCGCCGTCTACGGCCCGGAGATCGCGGCGAAGATTGCCTGCACGGTGATGGGGCTGGCGCAGTCGCTGGTCATCACCATGCTCTTCCTGTTCTCGAAGCCCTACCATGCCACGGCCGTTCTGTTCCTGCTCTTCGGTCAGTTCTGGGCGATGGCGGTCTGGATGCGCGACCCCGAGGGCAAGGCGCCCTGGTATAACGGCACCGGCGTCGTGATGTATGTCTCGGGCATGATGATCACCGCCTTTGCGCTGCGGGGCTTCACGGGCCTGCCGTCATGACCTTGGGCTGGGGCCAGATCGTCCGGCTGGGTCTTGTCCAGCTGTGCATCGGTTCGGTCGTGGTGCTGACCACCTCGACCCTGAACCGGCTGATGGTCGTGGAACTGGCCCTGCCTGCGATTCTTCCGGGCGCGCTCGTCGCGCTTCACTATGCGCTGCAGATGAGCCGCCCGGCCTTTGGCCTGCGCTCGGACACCAAGGGCAACCGCACCGCCTTCATCATCGGCGGCATGGCGGCGCTTGGTCTTGGCACCTTCCTTGCCGCGCTGGCCGTTGCGATCTATCCGCTTGCCGGATGGCAGGCGCTGGTGCTTTCGGTCTTGGCCTATGTGCTGATCGGCTTCGGGGTTGGCGCCTCGGGCACGTCGCTTCTGGCGCTGCTCGCCTCGGGCACCGACCCGCGCCGCCGCGCCGCGGCCGCGACGATCACCTGGCTGATGATGATCTTCGGCATTGCCGTCACCGCGGGTGTGGTGGGCAGCCTGCTCGACCCCTATTCGCCCGTGCGGCTTCTCTGGATCGTCGCCGCCGTGGCGCTGATCGCCGTTACCGTGACCACCGCCGCCGTCTGGGGGATCGAGCGCAAGCTTGGCGCCCCCGCGACCGAGGAAGCCTCGGTCAAGCTCATCGACGGTCTGCGCGAGGTCTGGGCGGAACCGCAGGCGCGACGTTTCACCCTCTTCATCTTCCTGTCGATGACCGCCTATTTCCTGCAGGAGCTGATCCTTGAACCCTATGCGGGGCTCGTCTTCGGCTTCACCGCGGGCGAGACGACGAAGCTGACCTCGGTGCAGCATCAGGGCGTGTTTCTGGGGATGGCCACGGTCGGGCTGGCGCTGTCGGGGCTGAAGATCGGCACCCTGCGCGGCTGGGTCGTGGCGGGTTGCATCGGCTCTGCCGCCGCCATCGCCGGGGTTGCCGCGATGGGGCAGGTCGAGGGCGGACGCATCCTGCCCGCGGTCTGGGCGCTTGGATATTTCAACGGCGTCTTCGCCGTGTCTGCCGTTGGCGCGATGATGTCGCTGGCGGGCGAGGGGCGCTCGGCCCGCGAAGGCACGCGGATGGGCCTTTGGGGCGCGGCACAGGGGATTGCGGCCGGGTTCGGCGGTCTGATGGGCGCTGGAGCGGCCGATGTGATGCGGCTGGTTTTGCCCGACGCCACGGCGTTCGGGGTGGTTTTCGGGGCGCAGGCGCTCCTGTTCATCGTCGCGGCCATGATGGCGACCGGCACGGTCGCAGCACGGGGCGCGGCACGGGTTCCCACGGTCATGGCGGGTGAATGAAATGAAATACGATGCTTTCGTGGTTGGTGGCGGCCCTGCCGGGTCTACTGCCGCATGGGATATGGCCCGCGCGGGTCTCAAGGTGGCTCTGCTTGACCGGGCCGGTCGCATCAAGCCCTGCGGCGGCGCGATCCCGCCGCGGCTGATCCGCGACTTCGACATTCCCGATCACCTGCTGGTGGCCAAGATCACCTCGGCGCGGATGATCTCGCCCACGGGCCGCTTCGTCGACATTCCGATCGAGAACGGCTTCGTCGGCATGGTCGACCGCGAGGATTATGACGAATGGCTGCGCGAGCGCGCGGGCAAGGCGGGGGCGGACCGGATCACCGGCACCTGGCTGCGGATCGAGCGCGACAGCGGCAAGACCGTCGTCGTCTGGCGCGACAAGGTCACGGGCGAGGAAATGAAGGCCGAGACCCGCGTGGTGATCGGTGCCGACGGCGCAAACTCGCAGGTGCGCAACGAAGTGCCCGCGACGAAGATCCCGCTGGTTTTCGCCTATCACGAGATCATCAAGGCGCCGACCAATGTTGCGAACTACGACCCGACGCGCTGCGATGTCTATTATGACGGCCGGATCAGCCCGGATTTCTACGGCTGGGTCTTCCCGCATGGCAAGACCGCCTCGATCGGCATGGGGACCGAGCTTCCCGATGTCAGCCTGAAGGATTGCACCGCGCTTCTGCGCGAGATGTCGGGTCTGGCGGGCGAGGAAACCATCCGCAAGGAAGGCGCGCCGATCCCGCTGCAACCGCTCGATGTCTGGGACAACGGCAAGGACGTGGTGCTTTCGGGCGATGCCGCGGGCGTCGTGGCACCCTCCTCGGGCGAGGGGATCTATTACGCCCATGCCGGTGGCCGCTATGCGGCGGAAGCCGCGATGGCCTTTCTGAAATCGGGCAAGCCTGCCGATCTGAAATTGGCGCGGGCCGGGTTCATGAAAGAGCATGGCACCGTCTTCAAGGTGCTGCGGATGATGCAGGACAAGTATTACCACAGCGATGAGCGCCGCGAGCGCTTCGTGTCGCTCTGCCATGACGTCGACGTGCAGCGCATGACGTTCGAGAGCTACATGAACAAGAAGATGACCAAGTTCCAGCCGATGAAGAACCTGAAGATCGGCTTCAAGAACCTGGCGCACCTGTCGGGCCTCGTGTCGCCGCAGTGGACCTGATCATGGCCGAGGAAATGATCCCCGCCTGGGTCGAGGGCGTGCTGCAACCCGTCGAGAAGCTGGAGGCCCACAGGAAGGGCCTGCGGCATCTGGCGATCTCGGTCTTCGTGACACGCGGCAACAAGGTGCTGCTGCAACAACGCGCGCTGTCGAAATATCACACGCCGGGGCTTTGGGCGAACACCTGCTGCACCCATCCCTATTGGGGCGAGGACGCGCCGACCTGCGCTGCGCGGCGTCTGGGGCAGGAGCTGGGCATCGTCGGGCTGAAGCTGCGCCACATGGGGCAGCTCGAATACCGGGCCGATGTGAACAACGGCATGATCGAGCATGAGGTGGTGGAGGTCTTCACCGCCGAAGCGCCCGAAGGCGTCGAGCCGCAGCCCGATCCGGAAGAGGTCGCCGATACCGAATGGGTCCGCATCGACGCGCTGCGCTCGGAGATCCACGCCAATCCGGAGCGCTTCACGCCCTGGCTGAAGATCTACATCGAGCAACACCGCGACATGATCTTTCCGCCGGTCGTGGCGTAAGATTTCGCCCGGGGGGCTTGCGCCCCGGGCAACCCGCGGGGGGCTCCGCCCCCCGCACCCCCCAAGGCGTATTTTGCCAAGGAAAAAGCCGGAGTGGGTTGAGCGTTTGATCGCTTCGCGGGGCGGATCCCCCGGGTTCCTCTTTATCTTGCTCCAAATATCTCGGGGGTCCGGGGGGCGGAGCCACCGGCGAGTCGCCTTGGCGCAGCCAAGGCGAAATCTCACCTCTCGAGCCAGTCCAGGATCATCCCCGACAGCCCGTCCGGTGCCACCTCGTGGATCAGGTGTCCGCCGTCGATCCGCCTGAGTGTGGGCAACGGCAGAAACCGCGCCGCATCGGCGGAAACATGGGCGGGCACCGCCTTGTCGCCATTCCCCGCAATCAGGAATACCGGCTTGGCGATTCGGGGCAGGGCGCCGATCAGCGGGCCGAGCTCCCATTGCGCCATCATTCGCAGCCCGCCATCCACATGCTCGGGGTTCTGGATCAGGAACGTGTATTGCGCCTTGCCCGCCGCGTCGATCGTGCTGCCGGTCATGTCGAGGAGCTGCCCGATCCTTTGGCGAGAGGCGCCGAACCGCGTCACCAGCGGCGCGGTGAAGGGCAGGGCGGCGAGGCCCCGCGCCATCATCGGGAAGATCACTCCCGCCACGCCCTCGAAGTGATCGAGCGCGGCGTTGACCCCCACCACCCGCGGCACCGGGGTGTCGAGCGCGAGCTGCAGCGCGATCGCGCCGCCCGCGGAATGGCCGATCACCGCCGCAGGCTTGATTGCCATCTGCTGACAGAGCTTCCAGACATCCTCGGCCATCGGCTTGAGGCCAAAGCGGTTGCGCGCGGTCGAACGCGAACAGCCATGCCCCGGCAGATCGGGCACGATCACCCGATAGCCCGCGGCCACAAGCCCCGGGATCATCTTGCGGAAACTGTGGCCCGAGGCGCCAAGCCCATGCAGCAAAAGCAACACCGGCCCGTCAGCAGGGCCGGTGTCTATCACCCACCAGTCGATGGGCCCGACCCTGTGGCGCGCTGCGGCCGACCGATAGGGCCAGTTTGCCGGCAGCACGCGTGGGTCCATCGTTACGCCTCCAGAGCCGCTCCCAGAACGTCGGCCATCTTGTGCGCCGTCGCCCTTGGGAGGGCAATGTAGTGGGCGTCCATGTTGCGGGCAAGGTCGACCAGCGCCGGATTGGGCCGCATCGCCGTGTCGATGATCACCGCCGGCATGCCGCTGGCCCGGATCGCACGGGCGACCTTGGTCGCCTGCTCGCCTGCGAGTTCGCGGTTCGCCGTGCCATCCAGCGCGATGTTTCCGCGACCGTCGGTCAGCACCGCGATCGTCGGCGTCATGCCGCGCGAGCGCGCCTGTTTCGCCGTCACCATCGCCATTTCAAGCCCGCTTGCGAGCGGCGTGCCACCGCCGCCCGGCAGGCCCTGCAGCTGCCGCTTCGTCTGCGTCAGCGAGCGGGACGGTTGCAGCAGAACTTGCGCCGCCGTGCCCCGGAAGGTGATCAACGACACATGGTCCCGCGCCGCATAGGCCCGGCCCAGCAGCAGTTCAACCGCGCCCTTGGCTTCGGAAAGCCGCGCCACCGCCGCCGAGCCCGAGGCGTCGACGGCAAAGATCAGCACGCGGTCGGACATTTCCTTGCGGCGCTTGATGTGGATGTCGGAGCTTTCGACCAGCAGCACCCGTTCGGTGCCCGCGGGCGCTTGACGGCGCCGCAGGCCCTGCCACGGCGCGGCCGAGCGCAGCGTCGCCACCAGATCGATCTTGGCATCGTCTTCCAGCTTGCCCTTGCGCGCAGGCAGGGGGCGACCGCGACGGTTGCCGATCTGCTCTTGCCCGGCACCCTGACCGCCCGAGGCCGCGCGCAACCGGCTGCCCATGTTCAGCGTTTGCAAGATGTTGTCGGGCAGCATCGCCCGGACGGCCTCGACCACGATCTCGGGCGGGATGCCGTCGAGCGGGTCGATCTGATCCTGTTCGTCCTGCTGGTTCTCGCCCTCGTTCTGTTCCGGCGGTTCCGGCGGCGGCGGGGGAGGGGGCGGCGGCGCGTCTTGCAGCGGCAGCGCCCGATGCGCCAGCGTCAGTTCCGCGGCGTGCAGCACATCCTCGGCCTCGACGGTGGTGCGGCCTGCCAAAGCGGTCAGGATCCGCGCCGCGGTCAGCGCCAGCATCGGCGCACGCAGGCTGGCGATGCCGAGCTGCCGACAGCCCTCGACAATCTCGCTGACGCGCTCCGCGGGCATCGTGACCTGGGGCAGCAGCTCGCGCGCGCGCTCGATCTGCGCGGTGTCTGGCAGAAGCCCCGGCCCGTCGATCGAGCGGACCTCGGAGAGATCGACGAACAGCCCGAGCCGGTCGGCCACCGCATGCGGCAGCGCCTCGTCGGGTTCGGCGGCTTCATCCAGCGCGATCAGTGCATGCTGGCGCACATCCAGCGCCTGCGCCAAGCGCGCGCCCAGCTTCGCCGTGCAGCGTTCCGCCATCGGCAGGATGAAGACGCTCGGCCGGTCCAGCATCCCGCCCTTCAGGACGGGTTTGCCGGAATGCAGCGTCTCGGCCACGTCGAGGCCACCATAAAGCGCGGAATCATCCACGTTCGGCGGCAGACGGCGCAGCGCCATCGGGAAGGGCAGCTTGGCCAGCGTGTCGGTGAAGGCCAGCCGAATGGGACCGGCGCGCGAGCGCAGCCACAATCCTCCGACCGCGGCGGGGTCGACCGTCAGCACCGCAAGGGCCGACTTCAGGCGTTCGTGGTCCATGTTACGGCAACGTTTCTTCGACCGTCCGGGCCACGCGGGCCGTCGAGCCAGCTTCATCAAGGGGATCGCGGCGCAGACGGTGCGACAGCGCCATCGTCGCCACCCGCTTCAGGTGATCACGACCAACCGCCGTTGCCCCTTCGAGCGCCGCAAGAGCACGGGCCGAGCGCAGAAGCGTCAGTTCGCCCCGTAGACCGTCCGACCCCAGCGCGATGCAGAGCGCAGCGCAGTCATAAAGCGCAGTATTGGGCGCCTCGACCTTCGGCAGACGTTCGCGCGCTTCCAGGATCTGGTTGCGGATGTCCATGTCTTTCGGACGCCATTCTTCCAGGAAGGCTTTCGGATCGGCGTCATAGGTGTCGCGGCGCCGGATCACCTCGACCCGGGTTTCGACGTCGCGGGGGGACAGAACCTCGACCGAAAGGCCGAAACGGTCCAGCAGCTGCGGCCGCAGGTCGCCCTCTTCCGGGTTGCCCGAACCTACCAGAACGAAACGGGCCGGGTGACGGATCGACAGACCATCGCGTTCCACCACGTTTTCACCCGATTGCGCCACGTCGAGCAGCAGGTCGACGATGTGATCTTCAAGCAGGTTGCATTCGTCGATGTAGAGATAGCCGCGGTTGGCGCGGGCCAGAAGACCCGGTTCGAAGGCTTTCTCGCCCTTCGAGATCGCGCGTTCGATATCGAGCGCGCCCACCACGCGGTCTTCGGACACACCCAGCGGCAGGTCGACCACCGGGGTCGGCTTGCGCACCACCTCGGTCGAAAGCACGGTGGCCCAGTCGGGGATCATGTCCACATTGGGCGAGGACACCGGGCAGCCCGCGACCGCCTCGATTTCGGGCAGCAGGGCAGCCAGCGCGCGCACGGCGGTCGATTTGCCGGTGCCGCGGTCGCCAAAGACCAGAACGCCGCCGATGCCGGGATCAACCGCGGTCAACAGCAGCGCCAGTTTCATGTCTTCCTGACCGACGATGGCGGAAAAGGGAAATACGGGTCTCGTCTTCGCCCCGGAGGCGGAGGGTTGAAGTCGAGCGACGGCGGTAGTCATGCAGTTTCCCTTTCCAAGACTTGGCTGGCGAGCGGGTCCTTGCCCATCCAGCTCCCCTCGGTCCCAAGCAGACGGAACCGGGCATAGAGTTCTTCGGTGAACCAACCTTCTTCACGCGCAGCGCGGATCGCCTTGCCATGCGGCGTGTCGCCGCGGGCAAAGGCATTCATCTTTGCCACATCCGGCCAGATCGAGAAAGTCACTTGATGGAAAAGGGGAATTTCCCCGATCCCGATCTTGAACATCAGGTTCTGATCCTCGCCGACTTTCTCGGAAATATTGGGCACGCGCGACCAGAAGGCATTGGCCTTGTGCGGTTTGATCGCGGCGCGGGTCAGCGCGACGACGGGTTCGTCGCCACTCGGCTCGGCGGCCTTTTCGGGCAGGAACGGGTTCACACCGCCCCAGGTGCCGCGCGCGGACAGCGGTTGCAGATGCAGCACCAGCGTTTCGGCCGCATGCGCGCGCCAGCGCTTCCAGACCGGGTGGTTCGTTGTCACGTCGCGGGCATCGGCTTCGGTATCGAAAGCCGCCATGATCGCCCAGACGCGCCAGTTCGGCTTCGGCGTGAAGCCCTCGCCGGTGCCCGATCCGCAAAGCTTGTAGAACTTCACCCGCGGCTCGTCGTTCAGGGGGCGACGGGACAGGATCATCTGGCTGATGACCCAGGGCAGCGAGCTTGTGCCGTCAAAACGGAACAGGCTGAGTGAGGCGACAGGCATCTACGTCCTCCCCTATGAAGTGTAACGCGATATTTACATCTGGCACCCTTGTAATGGAAGGCCTCAGACGTTTTGTCGCGAGACGGCGTCGACAGTTGTAAATCGGAATTGACGACCTATCATCCCCACAATGAAACCTGAAACTACCGAAGAAACCATGTCCAAGAACACAGAAGGTATGGGTCGCGCCGTTGTTATCGGTGCCAGCCTTGGCGGTCTTGCTGCGGCGATGCGGCTTGGCGCAAAAGGTTACAAGGTGACGGTCGTCGATCGTCTTGATCGGCCCGGCGGGCGTGGCTCTTCGATCACCAAGGGCGGGCATCGATTCGACCTTGGGCCGACCATCGTCACGGTGCCGGACCGCTTGCGCGAGCTTTGGGCCGATTGCGGGCGTGATTTCGACAAGGACGTGAGCCTTGTGCCGATGGAGCCCTTTTACACCATCGATTTCCCCGATGGTGAGAAATACACCGCTTACGGCGATGACGCCAAGGTCAAGGCCGAAGTGGCGCGGATCAGCCCCGGCGATGTCGAGGGCTTCCGCCATTTCATGTGGGACGCCAAGGCCCGCTATGAATTCGGCTATGAAAATCTCGGCCGCAAGCCGATGAGCAAGCTGTGGGACCTGATCAAGGTTCTGCCGACCTTTGGCTGGCTGCGCGCCGACCGCTCGGTCTATGGCCATGCCAAGAAGATGGTGAAGGACGAACATCTGCGTTTCGCGCTGTCGTTCCACCCGCTCTTCATCGGCGGCGACCCCTTCCATGTGACGTCGATGTATATCCTCGTCAGCCAGCTCGAAAAGAAATTCGGTGTGCATTACGCGATCGGCGGCGTGCAGGCGATTGCCGATGCGATGGCCAAGGTGATCACCGAGCAGGGCGGCGAAATGCGGATGTCGACCGAGGTCGACGAGATTCTGGTGTCGCGCGACGGCAAGGCGACCGGCATCCGTCTGATGGACGGCACCGAGCTTCCGGCGCAGGTTGTCGTATCGAACGCCGATGCGGGCCACACCTACAAGCGCCTGTTGCGCAACCGTGACCGCTGGCGCTGGACCGACGAGAAGCTCGACAAGAAGCGCTGGTCGATGGGGCTTTTCGTCTGGTATTTTGGCACCAAAGGCACGGCCAAGATGTGGAAGGATGTGGGGCACCACACCGTCGTCGTCGGGCCGCGCTACAAGGAACATGTGCAGGACATCTTCATCAAGGGCGAGTTGGCCGAGGACATGAGCCTTTATGTCCACCGTCCCTCGGTCACTGATCCGACCGCGGCGCCGAAGGGCGACGACACCTTCTATGTGCTCTCGCCGGTGCCGAACCTTGGCTTCGACAATGGCGTGGATTGGTCGGTCGAGGCCGAGAAATACAAGGCCAAAGTCTTGAAAGTGATCGAAGAACGGCTGCTGCCGGGCGTTGCCGACAAGATCACCGAGGAAGTGGTGTTCACGCCCGAAACCTTCCGCGACCGCTATCTGTCGCCGCTGGGCGCCGGGTTCTCGCTCGAACCGCGGATCCTGCAATCGGCCTGGTTCCGTCCGCACAATGCCTCGGAAGAGGTGGACGGGCTTTATCTCGTCGGCGCGGGCACCCATCCGGGCGCCGGTGTGCCCTCGGTGATCGGTTCGGGCGAGATCGTCGCGCAGATGATCCCCGATGCGCCGAAGCCCGAGACCCCCGCGGCGGCTGCGCCCAAGGCCCGGACGCCCCGGGCCAAGGCGGCGCAATGATCTCGACCGAGGATATGGAGATCTGCCGGGAGCTGATCCGCACCGGCAGTTACTCCTTCCATGCGGCGTCCAAAGTTCTGCCGGAGCGGGTGCGAAACCCCGCGCTGGCGCTTTACGCCTTTTGCCGGATCGCCGATGACGAGGTCGACGAGGTCGGTCATCGCGACAAGGCGGCTGCGGTGTGCAAACTGGGCGACCGGCTGGAGGACATCTATTCCGGCCGTCCGCGCAACACCCCTTGCGACCGCGCCTTTGCGGCGGTGGTCGAGGAATTCGAGATGCCGCGGGAACTGCCCGAGGCACTGCTGGAGGGTCTCGCCTGGGATGCCGAGGGGCGGTGGTATCACACGCTTTCGGACGTGCAGGCCTATTCGGCGCGCGTCGCCGCCGCCGTGGGCGCGATGATGTGCGTGCTGATGCGGGTGCGCGACCCCGATGCGCTGGCGCGGGCCTGCGATCTCGGTCTTGCCATGCAGATGTCGAACATCGCCCGCGACGTGGGCGAGGATGCCCGCGCCGGGCGTCTTTTCCTGCCGGTTGACTGGATGCTTGAGGAGGGGATCGATCCGCACGACTTCCTGCGCGATCCGCAACCCACCAAGGGGATCCGCCGGGTGACCGAGCGGTTGTTGAACCGCGCCGACCGGCTTTACTGGCGTGCGGCGACGGGGGTGAGGCTTCTGCCCTTCGATTGCCGTCCGGGGATTCTGGCCGCGGGCAAGATCTATGCCGCGATCGGTACGGAAGTGGCCAAGGCGAAATACGACAACATCACCCAACGCGCCCATACCACCAAGGGCCGCAAGATGTGGCTTCTGGCGAATTCCGCCATGTCGGCGACGGCGACCTCGATGCTGCCGCTCTCGCCTCGGGTTCATGCCAAGCCCGAACCCGAGGTGGCCTATCTGGTCGATGCCGCGGCGCATCGCAACCTGAACCCCGAACGGTCCGAGGTTCTGATCTCGGCGCTGATGGCGCTGAAGGCGCGGGACCGGGGGCTGGTGGTCGACAGGGCGTCCTGACGCGGGGCTTCGTGAGCGACCGCGACGGAAAGTCACTGGACGTGTGCGCGCCCCGGGTCCACAACGGGGCGTGTTCACAACCGGAGGCCATCATGAGCCTGACCCTGTTTGCCGTCTATTTCGTCGCCTGCGCCTGTGCGGGCGCGACCGGCGCGATCTTTCGCCCGGGCGCTTGGTATGACAGCCTGAAGAAGCCGAGCTGGATCCCGCCGAACTGGCTGTTTCCCGTTGCCTGGTCCACGCTTTACATCCTGATGTCGATTTCGGCTGCCCGCATCTCCGGGCTGGCGATGGAAAATGAATTGGCCGTGCTGGGGCTCGGCCTCTGGGCGGTGCAGATCGCGGTCAACACGCTCTGGACGCCGATCTTCTTCGGCCTGCACCGTCTTGCGGGCGGGATGCTGGTTCTGGTGCTGCTGTGGCTGAGCGTCTTTGCCACCTGCGTCCTGTTCTGGATGGTCGACTGGGTTTCGGGGCTGATGTTCGTGCCCTATGTGGCCTGGGTCACCGCCGCGGGCGCGCTGAACTTCAGCGTCTGGCGGCTCAACCCGGGCGAAAAGCCGATCGAGCTTTGACCTGACCCAAGCTTGCAAAGGCCCCGCCGGGATGACCGGCGGGGCCTTTTGTTTAGTCCCTGTGGGTCCATCCGGCCCGGCGCGGCACCCGCACGGCGAGCATCGGTTTCAGCACCGGCTGGCGGAACCGCACCAGATCCAGCGCCTCGTGCATCCCCACCGTTTCCTCGCCGTCGATCGTCGTCCGCATCAGCGCGCGCGAATAGAACGGCGCTTCGAGCAGCGAATAAACGCCTGCCGGATGCGCGCCCGGATCGCAGCGGGTTTCACGGCGCACGAACCAGGGCGTGCGCTTCATCTTGACGAGCGGGGGAGGGCTGTCGATCTCGCAGACCGAGCCATCGGGGTTGATCTGCACGGCGAGCGCCACTTTGGACCGGTCGAGCCGCGTCGCATCGTAGAAGCACACTGTCCGGTCTTTCAGCGGGAACCGCCCCCAGGTCCAGAACGAGAAATCTTCCTCCAGCGCCCGAGTGCCGAAATTGGCGTCGAAATAGCCATGCCCGGTCCATTTGTGCCCCGGCGCCAGATCGACCTCGACATCGGCGATGGGGGCAAAGGGGCGCCAGGTGTGGCCTGCATCGGGCGTAAGCCGCACTTCGACCCCGGTCACCGCGCGCGGTGTCAGCACGACCCGGCCCTTGAGCTTGCCCAGCTTCGGCAGCGCCCCCCATTCATCGACGTCGATGACGAGTTCCTTGCCGGTCCAGGTCAGCTTCGACGGCCCGACCTGAAACACATCGCGCGACTGCCGCAGGGCAGACCGGCCGCGGTCGGTCATCGTGAAGCGCCCGTCCGTGCCGGTCGTCACCATGTTGATGCAGCAATGGTTTTGCGGCTCGCGCCGCCCCGACCAGCGATACCACGGGCTGAAGACCGAGCCGATAAAGGCGATCATCGAGAAGGCCTTTTCGCCGTCGTCGGAAATGCCGTCGCAATACCACCAGGCGTAGCCGTTCGGCCCTACTTCGCGGCGGAAGTCCGGTCCGCCAGCAAGGCCCGTGCTGCATGCGTCCCGGAAGTCAGCGCCATGGGCACCCCGGCACCCGGGTGCGTTCCCCCACCCGCCAGATAAAGCCCCTTGAGCCCCGTCCGCGCCAAGGGCCGCCGGAACGTCGCCAGCGTCCCCTCCGGCGAGCCGCCGTAGATCGCCCCCAGCGAGCCCGGGAACCGCCGTGACAGCAGCGCCGGGGTTGTCAGCGCCTTGCTTTCCGGGTCCGGGCTGAAGGTCAGTCCCATCGCGGCGAGCATCGGGAAGGTGCGTGCCCTGCATTGTGCCTCCTCCTGAGGAAAGGGTTGATGGCCTGCGGGGCCGTTCATGATGATCTCGAAGCGCTCGATCTCCGGCACCGGGGCGGCCATCTCGCGGTCCTGGGCACAGATGTAGAGCGTGGGTTCCTCGGGCATCTCGCCCGCGCCGATCGGGCCGAATTCCAGTTCCGGATCGGCGGTGAAGAAGACGTTGTGATGCGCCAGATCAACGCCAATGGGCGTCGCGCCGAAGGCCCAGACCCAGGCGGACAAGCTCGGATCGGGGCGGGCGGATTTCTCCATCGAGGCGCGGGCGGCATCGCCCAGAAGCCCGTCGCGCAACGCGCCCGGATCGCCGTTGAAGATGCAGGCGTTGCAGGGGATCGAGGCCCCGGTCTCGATCTCGACCGCGGTCACCCGGCCTTCCTTGCGCACGATGCGCTTGGCCTTGGCGCCGTAATGGAACCGGACCCCCTTCGCCTCGGCGACGCGGGCAAGGGCGGCGGCAACGCCATGCATCCCTTCGCGGATCGCCCAGACGCCCTGAACCTCGGCCTGCCAGATCAGCGACAGCACCGCGGGCGTCGCCCCCGGACGGCCGCCGACATAGGTGGCATAGCGACCGAAGAGCTGCGCCAGCCGCGGGTCCTTGAAGGTCGCGCCGAGCAGATCGCGCATCGTCAGGCCGGGCCGCAGCGCCGGCCAAAGCTGCGGGCGCGTCACCGTTGCCGCAGCGATTCGCAGCAGATCCGGCTTCGGCGCCGCGATGACGGACTTGTGGAACGCCTCCCAGAGCCCGAGTGTCAGTCGATCGAAGCGGCGGAATGCCGCAGCTTCCTTGTCGCCTGCAAAGGCGCGGATCGCCTCGATATTGGCCTCGGTATCTGTGAAGAGGTCGAGCGAGGAGCCATCGGGCCAGAAATGCCGGGCGAGTCGGGGCAGGGGGATCAGCGTCAGATGTTCATCGGTGCGGGTGCCGCAGGCGGCAAAGAGCGCATCCAGAACATGCCGCATCGTCAAGACCGTGGGCCCCGTATCCGCAGGCCCGCCGGGGGTCGGAACCGCCCGCGCCTTGCCTCCGGGCGCGTCGCCCGCCTCAACAACCGTTACCCGCAGGCCCGCCGCCGCCGCACCGATGGCCGCCGCAAGGCCGCCCATTCCGGCGCCGATCACCACGACGTCCGTTTCACTCCGCATCGCTCGCTCCCGCACGCACCGCCATCCGCACCCCCTCGGGAGTGCAATTTTGTCCCATATTCTTGGGTGTAAGTTTCAGTTTACACAGGTAGGTGCGAATGCCAATGTGCGTCGTGACGCAGCGGAGGGCTCTGTCATGTCTCTGGATAAACGTATCGAGTCGGCGCTGCTTAAGGCGCTGTCGCCCGAAGCTTTGGGCGAATGTCCGCCTCTGCTTGCCACTGCGCTGCCCTATGGCGTGTTCCCCGGCGGGGCGCGGATCCGGCCGACGATCCTTGTGTCGGTCGCGCTCGCCTGTGGTGACGATTGCCCGGCCGTCACCGATGCCGCGGCCGTGGCGCTGGAGCTGATGCACTGCGCGAGCCTCGTGCATGACGACCTGCCCGCCTTCGACAATGCCGACATCCGGCGCGGCAAGCCGAGCCTGCACAAGGCCTACAACGAGCCGCTGGCGGTTCTGGCGGGCGACAGCCTGCTGATCCGCGGCTTCGAAGTTTTGGCCGATGTGGGGCACGTCAACCCCGACCGCGCGCTGAAACTGATTTCGAAACTCGGTCAGCTTTCGGGCGCCCGTGGCGGCATCTGCGCCGGGCAGGCCTGGGAAAGCGAATCCAAGGTCGATCTGGCCGCCTATCATCAGGCGAAGACCGGGGCGCTGTTCATTGCCGCGACCCAGATGGGCGCGATTGCGGCGGGCTATGAGGCCGAGCCGTGGTTCGATCTCGGCATGCGGATCGGCTCCGCCTTCCAGATTGCCGATGATCTGAAAGACGCGCTGATGTCGGCCGAGGCGATGGGCAAACCCGCCGGGCAGGACATCGCGAACGAGCGCCCGAATGCCGTGAAGACCATGGGCATCGAGGGGGCGCGCAAGCATCTGCAGGATGTTCTGGCCGGGGCGATCGCCTCGATCCCGTCCTGCCCGGGTGAGGCGAAGCTCGCCCAGATGGTGCAGCTTTACGCGCACAAGATCATGGACATCCCGGCCAGCGCCGAGAGGGGCTGATCGTGCCGAAGGACGACCACAAAGGCGCGACGTCCGAGCGGGCCTCGGCGCCGACAGCGACGGGAAAACAACCTCTGGTTCCGGGCCAGCCCGGGGCCGTGCCGGTGCAGCCGGGCCGGGTGAATTTCTTCACCCGCATCGCGCTGTCGCCGCGACTGCATGAGATTTTCGAACGCATGCCGCTGATGCGCCGGGTCACCCGGCGCGAGGGCGAAGCGCTGTTCGATGTCGTCTCGGGCTTCGTGCAAAGTCAGGTTCTTCTGGCCGTCGTCGAATTCCGGGTGCTGCACATTCTGGCCGGGGCATCGTGGCCGCTGCCGCAACTGGCCGAGCGCACGGGCCTGCCGGAAAACCGGCTGGCGGTGCTGATGCAAGCCGCTGCTGCCTTGAAGCTGGTGAAATGCCGCCGCGGTATGTGGCAGCTCGCCCCGCGCGGGGCTGCCTTCATCACCGTGCCGGGGCTTGAGGCGATGGTGCGCCATCACCCCGTCCTTTACCGCGATCTGGCCGATCCGGTGGCCTTCCTGAAGGGCGACACCGAGCCGGAGCTGGCGGGTTTCTGGCCCTATGTCTTCGGGCCGCTGGCGCAGGAAGACGCGGGGCTGGCCGAACGCTATTCGCAGCTGATGGCTGACAGTCAGCGCGTCGTCGCCGATGACACGCTGCGCATGGTCGATCTGCGCCGCGCCAAGCGGGTGATGGATGTGGGCGGCGGCACCGGGGCCTTCTTGCGCTCGGTCGCCAAGCAATATCCCGAGCTGCCGCTGACGCTGTTCGACCTGCCGCATGTGCTGGCCGTGGCGGACCGCTTCAGCCCGAAGCTCGACTTCGCGCCGGGCAGTTTCCGTGACGATCCGATCCCGCAGGGCGCCGATGTCATCACTTTGGTGCGCGTGCTGTATGACCATCCTGACAGCGTGGTCGAGCCGCTTCTGGCCAAGGTGCATGCCGCGTTGCCGCCGGGCGGGCGTCTAATTATTTCGGAAGCGATGGCGGGCGGCGCAAAGCCCGATCGCGCCTGCGATGTCTACTTCGCCTTCTACACGATGGCGATGAGCTCGGGGCGCACGCGATCCCCCGAAGAGATCAAGCAAATGCTTGAAAAGGCTGGGTTCTCGAAGGTTTCGAAGCCGCGTGCCCTGCGTCCCTTCATCACCTCCGTGATCGAGGCCGAACGCGGCTGAGATGGCCGCGTTCTGACCCCTTCCGGTGTTCGAGGGGCAGAAAGTCGCACATCCGTCTGTCGCAAAAGTGTCTAATCAAATTGACAGTCGGGCGTGTAAGTTCAATGATACACACAGGCGTGATCAGCCCGACTCTCCGGCTCGATCATACCGGGAGCAAGAAATGGAAACGCAAGTCGTCATAATGTCCGGGCCCAAGGCCATCTCGACGGGCATCGCCGGTCTGACCGACCCCGGACCGGGGGATCTCGTCGTAGACATCGCCTACTCTGGCATTTCGACTGGCACCGAGAAATTGTTCTGGCTCGGCACCATGCCACCCTTCCCGGGCATGGGATACCCGCTTGTTCCTGGCTACGAAAGCTTCGGAGAGGTCGTTCAAGCCGCCCCCGACACCGGCTTCCGACCGGGCGATCACGTCTTCGTACCCGGCGCAAACTGCTTTACCGGCGGTGTGCGCGGGTTGTTCGGTGGGGCCTCCAAACGTCTTGTCACGGCTGCGTCGCGGGTCTGCCGCCTCGATGCCGCGATGGGGCCAGAGGGGGCCCTGCTGGCACTCGCCGCGACCGCGCGTCATGCGCTGGCCGGTTTCGACAATGCTCTTCCCGATCTGATCGTGGGCCACGGCACCCTTGGCCGTTTGCTCGCGCGTCTGACCCTTGCTGCCGGTGGCAAGCCGCCGATGGTGTGGGAAACCAATCCTGCGCGTCGCTCGGGTGCGGTGGGCTACGAGGTTCTGGACCCCGAAGCCGACCCCCGTCGCGACTACAAGGCCATCTATGACGCTTCGGGCGCGCCCGGTCTGATCGACCAGCTCGTCGGGCGTCTGGGCAAGGGTGGCGAACTGGTGCTGTGCGGCTTCTATACCGTGCCGGTCAGCTTCGCCTTCGTCCCTGCCTTCATGAAGGAAATGCGCCTGCGCATCGCTGCCGAATGGCAGCCAGCCGACCTTTCGGCGACGCGCGCGCTGATCGAAAGCGGGGCACTCTCGCTGGATGGTCTCATCACGCATCGCCGCCCCGCGGCGGAGGCGGCCGAGGCCTATCAGACCGCTTTCGAAAACCCTGACTGCCTGAAGATGATCCTTGACTGGAAAGATGCAAAATAATGACTGACGCACCCAACCTGAAGGGATTTGACGCCCGCCTGCGGGAAGAAGCCGCCGAAGATCCGACGCTCGAAATCCCCGAGCATCCGCCGACCAAGAAAACGCAGATCATCGCGATCTACGGCAAGGGCGGTTCGGGCAAGTCGTTCACCCTTGCCAACCTCAGCCACATGATGGCCGAAATGGGCAAGCGCGTGCTGCTGATCGGCTGCGATCCGAAATCGGACACCACTTCGCTGCTGTTTGGCGGCAAGAACTGCCCGACGATCATCGAGACCGCGACGAAGAAGAAACTTGCGGGCGAAGAGGTGAAAGTCGGCGACGTCTGCTTCAAATCGGGCGGCGTCTTCGCGATGGAACTCGGCGGGCCGGAAGTCGGTCGCGGCTGCGGCGGCCGGGGCATCATCCACGGCTTCGAGCTTCTGGAAAAGCTCGGCTTCCATGACTGGGATTTCGACTTCGTCCTGCTCGACTTCCTGGGCGACGTGGTTTGCGGCGGCTTCGGTCTGCCGATCGCCCGCGACATGGCGCAAAAGGTGATCGTGGTCGGCTCGAACGACTTGCAGTCGCTCTATGTGGCGAACAACGTCTGCAACGCGGTGGAATATTTCCGCAAGCTCGGCGGCAACGTCGGCGTGGCGGGGATCGTGATCAACAAGGACGACGGCACCGGCGAGGCGCATGCTTTTGCGGAAGCCGTGGGTATTCCGGTTCTTGCCGCGATCCCGGCCGACGAGGAGCTGCGCCGCAAGTCGGCCGCCTATCAGATCGTCGGCACCCATGCGACGCCCTGGGGCAAGCTCTTCGAGGAGCTCGCGGGCAATGTCGCCGATGCGCCGCCGCTGCGGCCGCGTCCGCTGACGCCCGACGGGCTGCTGGGCCTCTTCGACACCGACGAGGAATACCGGATCGTCGATCTGGTTCCGGCGACCGACGAAGACCTGCGTGGCTCGAACGCCGCGCCGAAGAAATCTCTGGAAGTGATCTACGACGATGTCTGACTGCACTGCCGTTGAAGTCCGGGCCGCTTGCAAGGAGGGCCGGGCATGACCGATCTTCCTCAAGCCGAAGGCGGCTGTGGCGCGGGGGCCGAACGTCTGGCAGCGCAAGCCGCCGCTTCGGGCAATGCCGAGCTGATGGCGCGTTTCAAGGCCGACTATCCGGTCGGCCCGCATGACAAGCCGCAGACGATGTGTCCGGCCTTCGGCGCGCTGCGCGTCGGGCTGCGGATGCGCCGTGTCGCCACCGTGCTTTGCGGCTCGGCCTGCTGCGTCTACGGGCTGTCGTTCATCTCGCACTTCTATGGCGCGCGGCGTTCGGTGGGCTATGTGCCCTTCGATTCCGAAACGCTCGTCACCGGGAAACTGTTCGAGGATGTCCGCGCCTCGGTCCATGATCTGGCCGATCCCGCGCGCTATGATGCGATTGTCGTCATCAACCTCTGTGTGCCCACCGCTTCGGGCGTGCCGCTGCAGCTGTTGCCGAACGAAATCAACGGTGTCCGCGTTGTGGGCATCGACGTGCCGGGCTTTGGCGTTCCGACCCATGCGGAAGCCAAGGACGTGCTTTCGGGCGCGATGCTCGCCTATGCGCGGCAGGAAATCATGGCCGGACCGGTGCCTGCGCCGGTCTCGGGCCGGTCCGACCGTCCGACTGTCACGCTTTTGGGCGAGATGTTCCCCGCCGATCCGATGGTGATTGGGGCGATGCTGGCACCGATGGGGCTGGCTGTCGGTCCGACCGTGCCGATGCGCGACTGGCGCGAGCTTTATGCCGCGCTCGACAGCAAGGTCATCGCGGCGATCCACCCGTTCTACACCTCGGCCATTCGGCAGTTCGAAACCGCAGGCCGCGCCATCGTCGGCTCGGCGCCTGTCGGTCACGACGGCACGATGGAATGGCTCGCCAATATCGGCCGTGCCTATGACGTCTCGGCTGACAAGATTGCCGCCGCGCAGAATGCCTTTGGTCCTGCGATCAAGGGCGCCATTGCGGGCGCGCCGATCAAGGGGCGGATCACCGTTTCGGGCTATGAGGGTTCGGAACTGCTGGTGGCGCGTCTTCTGATCGAATCCGGCGCCGAAGTGCCCTATGTCGGCACCGCCGCCCCCCGGACGCCCTGGAGCGCCTGGGACAAGGACTGGCTCGAGGCGCGGGGCGTGGTGGTCAAATACCGTGCCAGCCTCGAAGACGACTGTGCCGCGATGGAGGGGTTTGAACCCGATCTGGCCATCGGCACGACGCCCTTGGTGCAAAAGGCGAAATCGCTCGGCATTCCCGCGCTTTACTTCACCAACCTGATCTCGGCCCGGCCGCTGATGGGGCCTGCGGGCGCCGGATCGCTGGCGCAGGTGATGAATGCCGCCATGGGCAACCGTGAACGCATGGGCAAGATGAAGGCCTTCTTCGAGGGCGTGGGCGAGGGTGACACGGCCGGGATCTGGCAGGATACGCCGAAGCTTTACCCCGACTTCCGCGAACAACAGCGCAAGAAGATGGAAAAAGCCGCCAAACTGGCCAAAGCCGAGGAGATGATCTGATGTTTCTCCTCGATCACGACAGGGCAGGGGGCTATTGGGGCGCGGTTTATACGTTCTGCGCCGTCAAGGGCCTGCAAGTGGTCATCGATGGTCCGGTGGGCTGCGAAAACCTGCCGGTGACCTCGGTGCTGCATTACACCGACGGGCTGCCGCCGCATGAATTGCCGATCGTCGTCACCGGTCTCGGTGAGGCCGAGCTGGGTCGCGACGGCACCGAAGGCGCGATGAGTCGGGCGTGGAAGACGCTCGATCCGCTGCTGCCCTCGGTCGTCGTCACCGGCTCGATCGCCGAGATGATCGGCGGCGGCGTGACGCCGCAGGGCACGAACCTGCAACGCTTCCTTGCCCGCACCATCGACGAAGACCAGTGGCAATGCGCCGACCGCGCGATGACCTGGCTTTTCACCGAATACGGCATGACCAAAGGCCGGATGCCGGGCGAGCGTTTGCGGCCCGAAGGGGCGAAGCCGCGGGTCAACATCCTGGGGCCGATGTATGGCGCCTTCAACATGGCCTCGGACCTGCACGAGATTCGCCGTCTGGTTGAGGGAATCGGCGCCGAGGTGAACATGGTCTTCCCGCTCGGGACTCACCTGAGCGAGGTCCGCAACCTCGTGAATGCCGATGTGAACGTCGTCATGTACCGCGAATTCGGCCGGAACCTGGCAGAGATTCTCGGCAAACCCTATCTGCAGGCGCCGATCGGGCTTGAGAGCACGACAAAGTTCCTGCGCAGCCTTGGCGAACTGCTCGGATTGGACCCCGAGCCCTTCATCGAGCGCGAAAAACATGCAACTTTGAAGCCCTTGTGGGATCTGTGGCGATCTGTCACGCAAGACTTCTTTGCGACGGCGAGCTTCGGAATCTGCGCCACCGAGACCTATGCCCGCGGCATAAAAGCCTATCTCGAGGGCGATCTGGGCCTGCCTTGCGCCTTTGCGGTGGCCCGAAAGGCCGGAGAGAAGACGAAAAGCGACGAAGTTCGCGGTTTGATCCGCCAAACTCGCCCCTTGGTTGTGTTCGGCTCGATCAACGAGAAGATTTATCTGGCCGAAACCAAGGCAGGCCACGGCCCTGCGGCCTCGTTCGTGCCCGCTTCCTTCCCCGGCGCGGCGATCCGCCGCGCGACGGGCACCCCCTTCATGGGTTACATGGGTAGCGTCTACCTGCTGCAAGAAATCTGTAACGGACTGTTCGACGCGCTGTTCAATATCCTGCCGCTTGCTTCCGAAATGGACAGCGCTGCGGCAACACCGGCAACCTTGCGTCGTGACATGCCCTGGGATGCGGATGCGCAGGCGGCTCTGGACCGGATCGTGTCGCAACACCCGGTTCTGACACGGATTTCGGCGGCCAAGTCGCTGCGTGACGCGGCCGAGAAGGTGGCTCTCGATCAGGGGGCTGAAAGAGTGGTTCTTGAAATGGTCGAAGCCCTTGGGGATGCGACCATGGATCGGAAGGGGGGGAACTGAAATGCAAAGCCAGCGTCTTCGCGCTCATGGGGTCCAACATGTCGACCGTGTGCCGCGTCCCGAGTTCGCGCTTTACTTTTCGCTGATCCTGATCGTCGCGGTGCCCTTCGCGCTGGTCGGCTGGGTCATGTCCCTGGTGCGCGAGCGCCGTCTTCCCGAGTGCGGGCCCTTCGCCCGCGCCTGGCGCGAGGCAGGCGAGATCACGCCCGAGATTTTCCGGCCCTGAGCCGGTACGGAATTCCGGCGGGGGCCATAGCCCCGTCGGGTCAAGTTCTCCACGGGTGGGATGAGCCCCTCGTGGTGGAAATGCGGGATGGCAGGTGCCATTTCGTTTGCCCAGCCGCAGGGAATGCGGCGTCAGTCTGCCAATCCGGAGGTTGTTATGGCTGATAAGAACGACCTGAGCTTCACAGGTCTTACCGACGAGCAAGCGCAAGAACTGCATGCCGTCTACATGAGCGGGCTGTCGGCGTTCATCGCCGTCGCGGTGCTCGCCCATCTGGCGGTCATGATCTGGCGTCCGTGGTTCTGAGGAGAAACTGAAAATGTCCAAGTTCTACAAAATCTGGCTCGTTTTCGACCCCCGTCGCGTGTTCGTGGCTCAGGGCGTGTTCCTGTTCCTGCTCGCGGTGCTGATCCACCTGATCCTGCTCTCGACCCCCGCTTTCAACTGGCTGACCGTTGCCACTGCCAAGCATGGCTACGTGGCTGCTGCCCAGTAAGCGTTACTGAGCGTTGCGGGCGGGGCGAGACCCTCGCCCCGCCCGCGACCATACCGCAAGACGCAACCCATCGGCACGATCTGAGGCCTTTTGCCGGGCCAAGGACCGTCCCGCAACAGCGGAGACACGGGCATGGCTTTGCTCAGCTTCGAACGAAAATACCGTGTGCCGGGCGGCACCTTGATTGGCGGGAGCCTTTTCGACTTCTGGGTCGGACCCTTCTATGTCGGGTTCTTCGGGGTCACCACCATCTTCTTCGCCACGCTCGGCTTTTTGCTTATCCTTTGGGGAGCCGCGATGCAGGGCACGTGGAACCCCCAACTGATCTCCATCGTTCCGCCGCCGGTGGAAAATGGTCTGAACGTGGCCGCGCTCGACAAGGGCGGTCTTTGGCAGGTTATCACCGTCTGCGCGACGGGGGCTTTCTGCAGCTGGGCGCTGCGTGAAGTCGAAATCTGCCGCAAACTCGGGATTGGCTTCCACATTCCGGCCGCCTTCTCGATGGCGATCTTCGCCTATCTGGTCCTCGTCGTCATCCGTCCGATGCTGATGGGGTCGTGGGGCTACGCCTTCCCCTATGGTATCTGGACGCACCTCGACTGGGTGTCGAACACCGGCTACACCTACGGCAACTTCCACTACAACCCGTTCCACATGCTGGGCATCAGCCTGTTCTTCACCACCGCCTGGGCGCTGGCGATGCACGGGGCTCTGATCCTTTCGGCGGCCAACCCCGTCAAAGGCAAGACGATGCGGACGCCGGACCACGAGGACACCTACTTCCGTGACCTCATCGGCTATTCGCTCGGCACGCTCGGCATCCACCGCCTCGGTCTGCTGCTCGCGCTGAACGCGGTGTTCTGGTCGGCCATGTGCATGCTCGTCTCTGGCACCATCTACTTCGATCTGTGGAGTGACTGGTGGTACTGGTGGGTGAACATGCCGTTCTGGGCTGACATGGCAGGAGGCATCAATGGCTGAGTATCAGAACTTCTTTACCCAGGTGCAGGTGAAGGGCGAGCCCGAAATGGGGCTCAAGGAAGGGGTCGACACGTTCGAACGTACCCCCGCCACCTTCTTCAGCCTGCTTGGCTGGATGGGGAACGCCCAGCTCGGGCCGATCTATCTCGGCATCGCGGGCATCACCTCTCTGGTGTTCGGCGCGGCCTGGTTCATGACGATCGGGGTGTGGTACTGGTATCAAGCCGGTTTCGATCCCTTCATCTTCATGCGCGACCTGTTCTTCTTCAGCCTGGAGCCGCCGCCAGCCGAATATGGCCTTGCGCTTGCTCCGCTGCGTGAAGGTGGTGTGTGGCAGATCGCCTCGCTGTTCATGGCGATCTCGGTCATCGCCTGGTGGGTCCGTGTCTATACCCGCGCCGACCAGCTCGGCATGGGCAAGCACATGGCCTGGGCTTTCCTCTCGGCGATCTGGCTGTGGTCGGTCCTCGGCTTCTGGCGCCCGATCCTGATGGGGTCGTGGTCGGTGGCTCCGCCCTACGGCATCTTCTCGCACCTCGACTGGACCAACCAGTTCTCGCTCGACCACGGCAACCTGTTCTACAACCCGTTCCACGGCCTCTCGATCGCTTCGCTCTACGGCTCGGCGCTCCTGTTTGCCATGCACGGCGCGACCATCCTTGCGGTGACCCGCTTCGGTGGTGACCGCGAACTCGAACAGATCGTCGACCGCGGGACTGCTTCGGAACGCGCCGCCCTGTTCTGGCGCTGGACGATGGGCTTCAACGCCACCATGGAAGGCATCCACCGCTGGGCGATCTGGATGGCCGTGATGGTGACGCTGACCGGTGGTATCGGCATCCTGCTCTCGGGCACCGTTGTCGACAACTGGTATGTCTGGGCGCAAGTCCACGGCTATGCCCCCGTGACCCCGTAAGGAGAAGAGACCATGTCCATGTTCGACAAACCCTTCGACTACGAAAACGGTTCCAAGTTCGAGATGGGACTCTGGATCGGTCGTCAGATGGCCTATGGTGCCTTCCTTGGCTCGATCCCCTTCCTGCTCGGCCTCGGCCTGGTGATGGGTTCCTACGGTCTCGGCCTGATGCTTCCCGAGCGGTCGCACCAGACGCCGACGCCCTACCCGAACACCAGCGAAATCGTGGTGATGCACACGACCGAAGTCGTGTAAGACCCCTTCCCCCGGCCGCGCGTCGATGCGCGCGGCCGGGGTATTCCGTTCCGGGCCAAGGCTCCGGAAACTCCGGGGCCCACAGCCCCGAATCCCTTCCCTGTTAATTCAGGCACCTGGTGCCGCAGGTCCGACCCCCGCGGCACCCTTTTAGACCAGAAGGCTCATCGGAGGACGCAGCCATGAGCGCCACGCCATCCCGCACCCCCCATCTTGACCGTGTGACCGGTCCCGCCGACCTGAAGGCGATGAGCATTGCCGATCTGACGGCGCTCGCCTCCGAAGTCCGGCGCGAGATCGTCGAAGTGGTCAGCCAGACCGGGGGGCATCTTGGCTCCTCGCTTGGCGTCGTCGAACTGACGGTCGCGCTGCATGCGGTCTTCAACTCGCCCGGCGACAAGCTGATCTGGGACGTGGGGCACCAATGCTATCCGCACAAGATCCTGACCGGTCGCCGCGCGCGCATGCTGACGCTGCGTCAGGCGGGCGGGATCTCGGGCTTTCCGAAACGGTCGGAAAGCCCGCATGACGCCTTTGGCGCGGGCCATTCCTCGACCTCGATCTCGGCCGCTTTGGGCTTTGCAGTCGGTCGGGAACTGGGCCAGCCGGTCGGTGACACGATTGCCATCATCGGGGACGGCTCGATCACCGCGGGCATGGCCTACGAGGCGCTGAACCACGCGGGCCACTTGAAATCGCGCATGTTCGTCATCCTGAACGACAACGACATGTCGATCGCGCCGCCGGTGGGCGCGCTGCAGCACTATCTGAACACGATCGCGCGGCAAAAACCCTTCGCGGCGCTGAAGGCCGCGGCCGAGGGGATCGAGATGCATCTGCCCGGCCCGGTGCG
Organism: Rhodobacter capsulatus; assembly: GCF_052363175.1. Classification (GTDB taxonomy): domain Bacteria; phylum Pseudomonadota; class Alphaproteobacteria; order Rhodobacterales; family Rhodobacteraceae; genus Rhodobacter; species Rhodobacter capsulatus_D. Next base: position 3,062,329 of record NZ_CP198946.1, on the reverse strand, counting down.
CGATGGCGCCCGACGCGCGCGGCAGATGGTGACGGCGATGCCCGGCGGCGCGACGCTGTTTGAAGAGCTTGGCTTCGACTACATCGGTCCGGTCGACGGGCACGACATGGCGGAACTCGTCGAAACGCTGCGCGTCACCCGCGCCCGCGCTTCGGGCCCGGTGCTGATCCATGTCTGCACCACCAAGGGCAAGGGTTATGCCCCCGCCGAAGGCGCCGAGGACAAGCTGCATGGCGTGTCGAAATTCGACATCGAGACCGGCAAGCAGAAGAAATCGATCCCGAACGCCCCGAACTATACCGCCGTCTTCGGCGAGCGCCTGACCGAGGAAGCCGCGCGCGATCAGTCGATCGTGGCGGTGACGGCGGCGATGCCCACCGGCACCGGCCTCGACATCATGCAAAAACGCTTCCCGCGCCGCGTTTTCGACGTGGGTATCGCGGAGCAACATGCGGTGACCTTTGCCGCCGGGATGGCGGCTGCCGGGCTGAAACCCTTCCTCGCGCTTTATTCCAGTTTCGTGCAGCGCGGCTATGACCAGATCGTGCATGACGTTGCGCTGCAAAACCTGCCGGTGCGGCTGATGATCGACCGCGCGGGTCTGGTGGGGCAAGACGGGGCGACCCATGCCGGGGCGTTTGACGTCTCGATGCTGGCGAACCTGCCGAACTTCACCGTCATGGCCGCCGCCGACGAAGCGGAGCTGTGCCACATGGTTGTCACCGCGGCGGCGCATGACAGCGGCCCGATCGCGCTGCGCTATCCGCGTGGCGAGGGTCGCGGCGTCGAGATGCCCGAACGCGGCGAAGTGCTGGAAATCGGCAAGGGCCGGGTGCTGAAAGAAGGCACCGAGGTCGCGATCCTGTCCTTTGGCGCGCATCTTTCGCAGGCGCTGAAGGCGGCCGAGATGCTGGAAGCCGAAGGCGTCTCGACCACCGTTGCCGATGCGCGCTTCTGCCGTCCGCTCGACACCGATCTGATCGACCGGCTGCTCGACAACCACGCGGCGCTGATCACCGTCGAGCAGGGCGCGATGGGCGGTTTCGGGGCGATGGTGCTGCACCATCTGGCCCGCACCGGGCAGCTCGAGAAGGGCCGGGCCATCCGCACGATGACGCTGCCCGATCGCTACATCGACCACGGTTCGCCCGAGGAAATGTATGCTTGGGCCGGTCTGACCGCGAATGACATCCGTGATACGGCGATGGCCGCCGCGCGGCCGTCGAAATCGGTGCGGATCGTGCACAGCGCATAAGCGCTGCGCAATCCCGCAAAGATGCACGGACAAGGCATTAATTTGCCGCGTCCGTGCATTTGTCTTGCCTGCGACAAGGTGCACGTGAGACAGTCTGACAGGGTGTCGCGGTCGGGCGGCGCCTGAAGTCGGACGAAGCTCTTGAAATTCCAACAGGTTTACTATGTCCTTGACCCCGAGAGCCGGATTCTGTGGATCGGCGGCGAGTGGGACGAGTTTGCGCTGGCGAATGGTGGCTCGGGCGCGCGCTCGAACGCCGTGCTGGCCACGCCGCTTGCCCATCATGTGGTGGGGGCAGAAACGCGGGCGGCGCTGGCGCGGATGATCGACGCCGTGCGCGAGACGCAGGGGCCGCTGCGCATCGATTATCGCTGTGACAGCCCGACGCTGTTGCGGCGTTTCCAGATGACGATCCAGCCGATGAAGGACGGGCGCGTGCTGATGGTGCATGACCTGCGCGATGCCCGCAGTTTCGAGGAGGCGCTGCCGCGCTGGCACGCCGACGAAGCGGCCGAGGCGCGGAAATGCTCGTTCTGCGGCGCGGTGCATCAGCCCGGACAGGGCTGGAATTTTGCCGAGGATCTGGGCGCGGATCACCCCGCGGCGGTGGATTACGTCATCTGCCCGGGATGCCGCGCGCAGATCGACGAAGTGGTGACAAGCCTGCACCAGCGCCGCGCGCCCAGCACCCCGATGACGGGTGGCTTTGGTCCCGGCGTGGAAGGCTAGATCCGCCGCAGCGCCGCCTTGGCCACCAGCGGTCCGGTCGCCACGCCTTCGGGGGAGCCGCCCAAAGGTTCCTCGGTGATGGCGAGCGTCGCATCGGCCAGCATCGGCCGGATCGCCTCGGGGATCGGCATCGCCGCCTTGCCCTGCCGCGGCATCACGCCAAGCGAGATCGGCGCGGCGTTGCCCGCGATCACCCAAAGCTCGAAATCATGCCCCGGCGCGGGCGCATCGCCGCCCATCGAGACCCGCATCTCGCCCGTCTCGCTGTCATAAAGCGCCGCCAGCCGCACCGCGCCATCCTGAGACACCATGTCCGACACCAGCAGGGGCCCGCGCGCGGGCAAGATCGGCTCGCCAAGCGTCAGCAGCGCCGCCAGAAACGCGACCGACAGCCCCGAAGCCCCGGCGAGCCAGCGCCAGAGCCCGGCGCCCGTCCGCTCGGGGCGCCCGAAGACTCGCGTCTCGACACCGCCCCAGACCCGACCGGGCGGGGCCACCGGCGTCACCTCGTCGGCCAGCGGATCGAAGCGGCTTTCCCAGCGGGCCACCTCGCGCGCGAAATCCGGATCGGTGGCGATCCGCCGCGTCGCCGCCTGCCGTTCCGTGCCGGGCAGTGTGCCCAGCACATATTCGCCCGCGAGCGCAATATCGTCCTGCCGCAACCCGCTCATCCTTCCAGACACTCCCGCAGCGAGATCAGCGACCGGCGCAGCCAGGACCGCATCGTGTTGAGCGGCACGGCAAAGCGCTCGGCCAGTTCCAGATAGCTTTCGCCCTCCACATAGGCCCTTCGCACGGCTTCGGCGCGGGTGGTGTCAAGGCGCGTCATGCAATCGTCAATCCGCCGCCCTTCCGAGGCGCGGATCGCCGCCGCCTCGGGGCCGGGGGCCTCGGCGGGCAGCTCTTCCAGCGCCTCGACGCCGATCTCGCCGCCCTTGCGCCGCCGCAGCCGGTCGATGCACAGGTTGCGCGTGACCGAATTGAGCCAGGCGGCGGGGCTCGCCACCTCCGGCACATAACGGTCGGCATTCATCCAGATCTTCACGAACACATCCTGCAAGGCATCCTCCGCTTCCCGGCGGTCCTTGAGGAGACGCAGGCAGAGGCCAAAAAGTTTCGCGCCCTGCACGGAATAAAGCCGCTCGAAGGCGGCACGGTCGGCCAACGCCACCCGCGCGAGCAATTCGCCCAGATCCTGTCCTGCATCCGCCATCTGATCCGGTTGCCTTTCGCCGCTTTTGTCGTTTCGGACGCAACCTTTTGCCCGCCGGTTGCGTCTTGTCGAGAGGAGAATGCCACGAGGCCCGCCGCGATGACAACCGCCGCGGTTGCACTTGGCGGCGCGGGCCCGCAGGATGGCTGCAAAGGGAGGACGAGGATGGACCGCAAGCTGCTTGCCCCGCTGACGCTGATCGTGGCGTTGACCTTTGCCGGATCGCCCTTCCTGTCCGACGGTTTTCGCGGCTTCACGCCGTCGCAATTCCCGGTCGTCGCCGATCGCTGGCCGGTGCAGCCGGTGGGCTGGGCCTTCTCGATCTGGGGGGCGATCTATCTGTGGCTGATCGTGGGCGCGGGTTACGGGCTCGTCCGGGCATGGCGCAACCCGGACTGGCAGGAGATGCGGCTTGCGCTGATCCTGTCGCTGGCCGTGGGCAGTTTCTGGATCACGGTGGCGAACCTGCAACCGGTGCTGGCGACGGTGATGCTGATCTTCATGGCCGCGACCGCGATTGCCGCCTTTCTGCGCGCGCCGACCGGCAAAGGCGGGGCCGGGCTTTGGGCGGCGGGGCCGGTCGGGCTTTATGCGGGCTGGGTGACGGCGGCCTGTGGCGTCGCCATCGCGATCACGCTGGGCGGGCAAGGGGTGTTGACCGGCGCGCAGGCGGCCTATCTGTCGCTGACGGGGGTCATTCTTGCCGCGCTGATCATCGTCTGGCGCCGCCCCGAGGTGCCCAGCTACGCCTTTGGCGCGGGCTGGGCGCTCTTTGGGGTGATCGTGTCGAATGCCCGGGCGGGGGACTGGCCGGTGCTCTCACTCGCCGCTGTCGGGCTTTCGCTCGTGACGGCAACGCTTCTTTTGCGCAGGAGGAAACTGCAATGAATCTCAAGCTGATGGCGGCCGCGGTCCTGACCGGCTTCGGGGCGCTTTCCAGCCCCGCAGCGCGCGCGGACGAGGCCGAGGCCCCGACCTTCACCTTCCCCTCGATCGAGGGGGGCGTGATCGACACGGCCGCCTATCGCGGCCATCCGGTGCTGGTCGTCAACACCGCCTCGCTCTGCGGCTTCACCTCGCAGCTCGAAGGGTTGCAGGCGCTGCACAAGGTCTGGGGGCCGAAGGGGCTGATCGTGCTCGCCGTGCCCTCGGACGATTTCAAGCAGGAGCTGGACAACGGCAAGGAAGTGTCCGAGTTCTGCACCGTGACCTATGGCATCACCTTCCCGATGGCCGACATCACCCATGTGCTCGGCGACGAGGCGCATCCGTTCTACAAATGGCTGAAGGAAACGCAGGGCTTCGTGCCGCGCTGGAACTTCAACAAGGTGCTGCTGGATGGGAATGGCAAGGTTGTGGCCACCTGGGGCTCGATGACGAAGCCCGAAGGCAGCGCGATCCGCGGCGCGTTCGAGCCGCTTTTGCCGGGGGCCTGATTTGGCGAAGATGCTGCGCAAGGGCGATCTGCCGCAAAAGCTTTGTGCCTGCTGCGGTCGCCCGTTCACCTGGCGCAAGAAATGGGCGCGGGAGTGGGAAAACGTCCGGTTCTGCTCGGACCGCTGCCGCCGCGCGCGATGAGGCTGGTTTTCATCTTGGGCGATCAGCTGACGCGGGGGATCTCGTCGCTCGACGGGATCGACCCTGCGCGCGATGTGGTGCTGATGGTCGAGGTCGCGGCCGAAGCGACCTATGTCCGCCATCACAAGCAGAAGCTGGTGCTGATCCTCTCGGCCATGCGCCACTTTGCCGAGGAGCTGCGGGCCGAAGGGATCAGGGTCGATTACGTCCGTCTGGACGCCCCCGAAAACCGGCAGGATTTCTGCGCGGAACTCGCCCGCGCTGTCGCCCGGCATCTGCCCGAGGCGGTGGTGGTGACGCATCCCGGTGAATGGCGGGTGCTGCAACTGATGCAGGGTTGGTCCGAGGCTTTGGGACTTCCGGTCGAGATCCGCGACGACGATCGCTTCCTGTGCCAGCCCGCGGAATTTGCGCGCCTGACCACGGCGGGCAAGACCGGGCGGATGGAATATTTCTACCGCGAGATGCGCCGTCGCACCGGGCTCTTGATGGAGGGGGCCAAGCCCGTCGGCGGCAAGTGGAATTACGACGCCGAGAACCGCAAGGCGCTGCCGCGCGGCCATCGCGCACCGAAGCGCAAGCGCTTTGCCCCCGATGCCGTGACGGCCGAGGTGATGACCTTGGTCGAGACGCGCTTTGCCGATCACTTCGGCACGCTCGACCAATTCGGCTGGCCGGTGACGCGCACCGAGGCGCTTCTGGCGCTTGATGATTTCCTGCGCGTCGCTCTGCCGTCTTTTGGCGATTGGCAGGATGCGATGCAGGCGGGGGAGGATTTCCTCTATCATTCCCTGATCGCGCCCGCGCTGAACATCGGGTTGCTGACCGCGCTCGAGGTCGCGGCAGCGGCGGAACGGGAATACCTTGAGGGCAGGGCGCCCCTCAATGCGGTCGAGGGCTTCATCCGGCAGGTGATCGGCTGGCGCGAATTCGTGCGCGGGATCTATTGGACCGAGATGCCCGGCTATGCGCAAACGAATGCCTTGAACGCGACGCGGCCGCTCCCGTCGTTCTACTGGACCGGCGACACGCGGATGCGCTGCATCGCCGAGGTGGTCCGGGGCACGCGCGAGAATGCCTATGCTCATCACATTCAGCGCCTGATGGTGACGGGGAATTTCGCGCTTTTGGCTGGGATTGCCCCTGCCGAGATCGAGGCGTGGTATCTGGCCGTCTATGCCGATGCCTTCGAATGGGTCGAGCTGCCGAATGTGCATGGCATGGTGGCCCATGCCGATGGCGGGCGGCTCGGCTCGAAGCCCTATGCGGCGGCGGCGGCCTATATCGGGCGGATGTCGGATTACTGCCGCGGCTGTGGCTATGATGCGAAAGCGCGGACCGGACGGAATGCCTGTCCGATGAATTTCCTTTACTGGAATTTCCTGATCACCCATCAGGCGCGGTTCGGAAAGAACCCGCGCATGGCCCTGCCCTACAAGGCGCTGGCGGCGATGGGGAAGGGGGAGCGGGCCGCGATCACCGCCGAGGCCGAGGCGTTCCTTGCCAAAATGAAAACGCCGGAGGCAGAGCCTCCGGCGCAGATCTCGATGCCGTGGTGATCAGCGGCCGCGAATGCGCGGATCAAGCGCGTCACGCAGACCATCGCCGATGTAGTTGACCGAGAGCACCGTCAGCGAAATCGCGATGCCGGGCAGGATCACCCGCATCGGGTAAAGCTGGATCTGATCGACGGCATCGAACAAGAGCCGACCCCAGGTCGGGAAGTCCGGCGGGAAGCCGAGGCCAAGGAACGACAGCGCCGATTCCGTGATGATCGCCGAGGCGATGCCGAGCGTGGCCGAGACCATGATCGGCGACATGACGTTGGGCAGGATGTGGCGCAACACGAGCCGATGCGCGGGCGTGCCGATCGAGCGCGCCGCCAGAACGAATTCGCGTTCCTTAAGTGCCAGCACCTCGCCGCGCACGATCCGCGCGGTCTGCATCCACGAGGTCGCCCCGATCGCGGTGACGATCAGCAGGAAAATCCCGCCCTCGGGGCCGAAGCCTTTCGACAGCGGATCGCGGAAGAGCGTCACCATCAGCAGCAGCAGCGGCAGCAGCGGCAGGGCAAGGAACAGGTCGGTCAGCCGCATCAGATGCCCGTCGAGCCGCTTGAAATAGCCCGCCAGCACGCCGATCGCGGCGCCAAGGAAGATCGAGAGCGACATCGCCGTCAGCCCGACCGAGATCGAGACCTTGCCCCCCGCCATCATCCGCGCCAAGAGATCGCGGCCCAGCTGGTCGGTGCCCAAGGGATGGGCGAACGAGAAGCCCTTGTTTCGGGCGCGGAAGTCGACATAGGTCGGGTCCATGTGCCAGATCATCGGCCCGACCAGGATCAGCGCGAGGATCGCGACAAAGATCGTCAGGCCGACCAGCGCCCCCTTGTGGGTCTTGAACTGGTCCCAGACATCCCACCACTGGTTGCGGGGCGGGCGGATTTTAACGGTGGTGTCAGTCATAACGGATCCGCGGGTCGAGGATGCCATAAAGCAGGTCGGCGATCAGGTTGAAGAGCACGATCAGCACGGCAAAGATGAAGGTCAGCGTCATCACCATCGGCAGGTCGTTCGCGTGGATGGCAAGGATCAGCTGCTGGCCGAGCCCGTTCACCTTGAACACCTGCTCGGTGATGATCGCCCCGCCGAAGATCGAGGGCACGCCAAGCGCGATCACGGTGACGACGGGGATGAGCGAGTTGCGCAGCACGTGGATCAGCACGACGACGCGCTCGGTCAGGCCCTTGGCGCGGGCGGTGCGGACGTAGTCCTGGCCGAGGTTGTCGAGCATGGACGAGCGCATGAACCGCGAGATCTGCGCCGCGTTGAACAGCGAGAGCACCGTGACCGGCATCACCATCTGCCGGAGCTGCTTGGTGAAGCTTTCCCAGTCGGTGACCTGCAAGGTGGTGTCGTAGACCATCGGGAACCATTGCAGCTTGACCGCGAAGATCACGATCAGGACGACGCCGGTAAAGAAGGTCGGCACCGAAAAGCCGATCATCGAGATGAAGGTGCCAAGGTTGTCGAACCACGAATATTGCCGGTAGGCGGACAGGATGCCGATGGGCACCGCGATCAGCACGCCGATCACATAGGCAGAGCCGACGACGATCAGGGTTTGCGGCATGCGCTGCGCAATGATGTCCATCACCGGCTGGCGCGACTGGAACGAGATCACGCGCTGCATGTCATCGGCCATGTGGGTGCCGAACAAATTGTCCCACAGATGCATCGGCTCGATCCAGAACATCTGCTTGAGCCAGAGGAAATAGCGCACATACCAGGACGCATCGAGGCCAAGCGCGGTGCGCATCTTCGCCTTCACTTCCGGCGGCACGGTCAGCGGAACCTCGCCCAGAGGGTCGCCGGGCGCGGCCTCCAGAAGCAGGAAGATCACCAGAGAGATGATCAGAAGCGTCGGGATCGCGATCAGCAATCGTCGCAGGGTATACTGGAACATCGGCGCCTCGGCTCGTCTCTCTTGTCTCTCGGGGGGTGGCGGGGGACGCCGGGCCAACGGCCCGGCGTCCCCCCCGCCCGGGTCGGACCGGCCCTGCCGGTCCGACCTCACGGTCTCTTATGCTGCGATCACTTCGCCCGCGACCAGTCGGCCACGTTCCAGTATTCGCTGTCCCAGGCGTTCATGTCGACGCCCACGAGGGTGTTCGACACGGCCGAGAAGCGCGCGCGGTTCGCCAGCGGCACGGTGACCATCGCATCCTTGGTGACCATGTCGTTCAGCTGCTTGATCTGGTCGGCGCGCTTGGCCGGATCGGCGGTGGTCAGCATTTCCTTGATCAGCGCGTCATAATCCGGGTTGCAGAAGCGCGGGATGTTCTCGCCCTGCCACTGGTCTTCCGGCTTCGGCGCCTTTTCACAGGTCAGCTGCGCCAGATAGGCTTGCGGGTCGGTCCCGTCCCATTCGTTCGCGAACATCTGCACGTCGGCGTAGAACTTCTGGAACGTGTCGGGCGAGCCCGCATCGCCGCCGAAGAACACGGACGGGTCGATCTGTTTCAGCTCGACTTCCACGCCGACATCGTTCCACCATTGCTTGATCATCGCCTGGAAGTTCTGGCGGATCGGGTTGACCGAGGTCTGGAACACCAGGCTCAGCTTCTTGCCGTCCTTGTCGCGGATGCCGTCGCCGTCGCTGTCGGTCCAGCCCGCTTCATCCAGAAGCTTCTTGGCGCCTTCCACGTCCTGCGTCAGGCAGCCGGTGTTGTCCGACGCGAACATCTCGGGCGCGGGCACCAGGTTGCAAGTCGGACGGGCGGCCTCGCCGTAGCCGATTTCAACGAGCAGGCCACGGTCGATCGCTTTCGACAGCGCTTCGCGCACGCGGATGTCCGAGAAGATCGGATGCGGATGCTTGGCGGTCGAGCGCTCGCCCTCGGGCAGGGCCGAAGACGGGTCGGTCATGTTCAGCTCGAGCCGTTCGACAAGGCCGCCGTAAGCGGTCATGAACTTGCCCTTGCCGGCGGCAACCATCTGCGCCTGCACTTCCGGCTCGATCTGGGTGTTCCAGCCGTAGTCGTATTCGCCGGTTTCCATCACGGCGCGCGCGGTCGACATCGCGTCGTTGCCGCCCTTCAGCGTGGCGGTGGCGAAGGCCGGTTTCGCCGGGTCGCGGTAATAGGGGTTCGCCACGAAGACGGCCACGTCGTTGGTCTTGAAGTCGGTGACCGCGAACGGGCCGGTGCCGATCGGCTTGAAGTTCGCATCGGTGCAGCTCGAGGCATTCGCGCCGAGGCATTTCTCGAACTGTTTCTTCTGCAGGATCGGCGCCAGCGCGCCGACGAAAGCCGAATAGGGGTTCGTCTTCGGCTTCAGGAAGGTGATCTTCACGGTCAGCGGATCGACGGCTTCGATCTTCTCGATGCCTTCGAATTTCGACAGCTGCGCGCAGCCGCCCGCCGGGTCCATGCAGTATTGGCCGGTGAAGACCACGTCATCGGCGGTGAAATCGGTGCCATCCGACCATTTCACGCCCGGCAGCAGTTTCCAGGTGATGGTCTTGCCATCGGCCGAGACGCCGCCATTGTCCAGCGTCGGGATTTCCGAGGCGAGGCGGGCCATCAGCGTGCCATCGGGCTTGTAGGAGGCCAGCGGTTCCGAGACCATCGAGGAGGCGTTGATGTCCTTGGTGCCCGAGGACAGATACTGGTTCATCGTCGAGGCGGCCTGCGACTGGATGATCTTCAGTTCACCGTCCGAACCGCGTTCGGCGAACGCGGCGGGCGCAAAGGCCAGCACGGCGGCGGCCCCCATCAATGCGGTCTTGAGTTTCATGCGTCCTCTCCTTCATGGATGCAGAGATCACGTTTGCTCGGGCTCTTGCCCGCGTGTCATGCCGCCGTTTGCCCGGCGGTCTGATTGTGCAGATGGCAGGCGGTGAAGTGACCGGGGGCCACTTCGCGGAACTCGGGTTCCACCGACCGGCACAGATCCATCACCTTCGGGCAGCGGGTGCAGAAGTTGCAGCCCTTGGGCGGATTGGCAGGCGAGGGCACGTCGCCCGTCAGGATGATCCGCTGCCGCGTCTTTTCCGCATTCGGATCAGGTTCGGGCACGGCCGAGAGCAGCGCCTGCGTGTAGGGATGCAGCGGCGCTTCGTAAAGCGCATCGCGCGAGGCAAGCTCGACGATCCGCCCCAGATACATCACCGCCACGCGGTCGGCGATGTGGCGCACCATCGACAGATCGTGGCTGATGAACAGATAGGTCAGCCCAAGGCTGTCCTGCAGCTCTTCGAGCAGGTTCACCACCTGCGCCTGAATCGACACGTCAAGCGCGGCAATCGGCTCGTCGCAAACGATGAAGCGCGGGTTGAGCGCAAGCGCCCGGGCAATGCCGATGCGCTGGCGCTGGCCGCCGGAAAACTCGTGCGGATAACGGTTGGCAAAATCGCGGTTCAGCCCGACCTTGTCCATCAGCTCGTAGATCCGGGCGAGCTTTTGCGCCTTCGAGAGCGTCGTGTGCTCGTCAAGCGGCTCGCCGATGATCCCGGCCACCGTCATGCGCGGGTTGAGCGACGCCTGCGGGTCCTGAAACACCATCTGCATCTTCGGCCGCATCGCGCGCAATTCGGACGGCGGTGCCGCCAGAACATCCTCGCCATCGATCGTCACCGAGCCCGCGGTCGGTTCGTAAAGCCGCAGGATCGCCCGGCCGCAGGTCGATTTCCCGCAGCCCGATTCGCCCACCAGACCCAGCGTCTCGCCTTCGTAAATGGTGAAGGTCACGTCATCGACGGCCTTCACATCGCCGACCTTGGTGCGGAACAGCCCCGCCGTGATCGGAAAATACATCTTCAGCCCTTCGACCTCGACCAGAGGCCGCTTGCCGCCGTCAAACATGGGCTTTCTCCGTCACTTCCTTGCGCGGGGCATTCGCGTCGAAATCCCAGAAACAGGCCGCATCATGGCCCGGGCCGACATCATAACGCGCCGGGTTGGCCGCGTCGCAAGCCGAAAAGCGCAAGCTGCAGCGGTCGCGGAACGGACAGGCGGCGGGCGCGGCGCGCAGGATCGGCGGCTGGCCCTCGATCACGTTCAGTTTCTCGGCACGCTCGCCACGCACGGAGGGCACCGTTTGCAACAGCGCGCGCGTGTAGGGGTGGCGGGGTTTGGCGAAGACTTCCTTCACCGTGCCATGTTCGACGATCTGGCCGCCATACATGACCATGATCCGGTCAGCGATGCCCGCGATCACGCCCAGATCATGGGTGATCCAGATGATCGCCATGCCGAGCTTCTGGCGAAGATCCTTCACCAGTTCAAGGATTTGCGCCTGAATCGTCACATCAAGCGCGGTCGTCGGCTCGTCGGCGATCAGCACTTTCGGATCGCAGGCGAGCGCGATGGCGATCATCACCCGCTGCCGCATCCCGCCCGAGAACTGGTGCGGGAAATCCTTCAATCGCCGTTCCGCATCGGGAATGCCGACAAGCTCCAGCAGCTCCTTGGCCCGGACCTGCGCCTGCGCTTTCGTCATCCCCATATGCTTCATCAGCGGCTCGCGCAGTTGATAGCCCACGGTGAAGACCGGGTTGAGCGAGGTCATCGGGTCTTGGAAGATGAAGCCGACGCCCGGGCCGCGCACCGCGCGCAGCTGGGCCGGGGTGCATTTGAGCAGATCAAGCCCGTCGAACATCACCCGCCCGTCCCGCACCTCGGCGGGGGGCGAGGGCAGAAGCCCGATCAGCGACATCATGGTGACGGATTTGCCGGACCCCGACTCGCCAACGACGCCCAGCAATTCGCCGGGCTTCAGATCGAACGAGACAGAGTTGACCGCATGCACCTCGCCGCCACGGGTGCGAAAAATCGTCTTGAGGTTCGTCACCTCAAGCACGGGCTGCGCCCCATCGCGCATGGCGTCCCCCAGTCTTTGTATTTGCAGCGTTTTTTGCGCTGGTTTTTCTTGCCGCTCACCAATCGGTGATCGAATTTGACCGAGTGTTAGAGATTTTCACGGCCAGTGCAAGCGCTAACGCTGGGGAAGCCCTGCGGCCTGCGCATGTCCCTTTGGCGTCTGTCCGGGCTTGACCTTGGTCGGTTCGCGGTCAAGCCTGCCTTGTCCCGACCCGAAGGAGCGCCCGATGCCGTTTGTGATTTCGCTCAATGATCCCGTCCGTTTTTCTGCGGCACTGCCTGAAACCACCGATGTCGTGATCGTGGGCGCAGGTGTCGCCGGTGTGATGGCGGCTCATTATCTTGCGCGCGCCGGGCGTCGGGTGGTGATTTTGGAAAAGGGCCGGGTGGCGGGCGAGCAATCTTCGCGAAACTGGGGCTGGATCCGGCAACAGGGCCGCGATCCGGCGGAATTGCCGATCATGCAGGAGTCGATCCGGCTTTGGGAGGAGATCGCGGCCGAGCTTGGCCCCGAGCTTGGCTTCCGCCGCTGCGGTGTCGCCTATCTGTCGGACAAGCCCGCCGCGGCAGAGGGCTTCGCGGCCTGGGTCGATTTGGCGCGGGCGCATGGGCTCGAAAGTCACCTGCTCGGCCGGGCGCAACTGGCCGCAGCGATTCCCCATGCGACGACCTGGGTGGCGGGCCTCATCACGCCGTCGGATGCGCGGGCCGAGCCCTTTGTCGCCGTGCCGATGCTGGCCGAGCGCGCGCGGCGGGCCGGTGTGACGGTGATCGAGCATTGCGCGGTGCGGGCGCTGGATATCGCGGCCGGGCAGGTGGCGGGCGTCGTCACCGAAAATGGCCGCATCCGCTGCGAGCAGGTTTTGGTCGCGGCGGGGGCCTGGTCCTCGCTGTTCCTGCGTCGGCACGGGCTGAGCCTGCCGCAGCTGCTTGTCCGCTCGACCGTGGCGCAGACCGCGCCCCTGCCCGAGATCACGCAAGTGTCGGGCGTCGATGATGTCTTTGCCTGGCGGCGGCGGCTCGATGGCAGCTACACGGTTGCGCCCGGGACCTCGCACGACTTCTACATGGGGCCGGATGGGCTGCGGCATTTCCGTAAATACATGCCGCAGATGGCCCGCGACCTGTCGAAGACCTCGATCCATCCGCGCGCGCCCGAGCCGGGCTGGCCTGATGGCTGGACGACGGCACGCAGCTGGTCGGAGGATCGCGAAAGCCCGTTCGAGCGCTGCCGCATTCTCGACCCTGCGCCGAACCGGGTGTTCCTGCACAACGTCCAGCGCGCTTTCGGTCGGGCCTTCCCGTCTCTGGGCGAACCGAAACTGGTGCGCGACTGGGCGGGGATGATCGACGTGATGCCCGACACCGTGCCCGTGCTCGATGCCGCGCCGATCTCCGGGCTTTACGTCGCCACCGGGCTTTCGGGGCACGGCTTCGGCATCGGGCCGGGCGTCGGGCGGGTGATGGCCAGCCTGATGACCGGTCAAGCCCCCGGTCATGATCTGACCCGCTTCCGCTGGGGTCGTTTTACCGACGGATCAAAAATCGACCTCGGCCCCACCTTCTGACCTTGCCAAGGGCGGGCGTCCCTGCCAGCCTGCCCAGGCGATCCTGCCGTTTTCCATAGGAAGAGCAAGCACATGCCTGTCAAGAACCGCTTCGCCGAATTGCTGCCCGAGATCACTGCCTGGCGGCGCGACATTCACGAAAACCCGGAACTTCTCTATGAAGTGCACCGCACCGCCGCCAAGGTCGCGGGACTTCTGCGCGAGTTCGGCTGCGACGAGGTGGTCGAGGGCATCGGCCAGACCGGCGTCGTCGGCGTGATCAAGGGCCGCACGGATACGGCGGGCCGGGTGGTGGGCTTGCGGGCCGACATGGATGCGCTGCCGATCGTGGAACAGACCGGGGCGGCGCATGCCTCGAAAGTGCCGGGCAAGATGCATGCCTGCGGCCATGACGGCCACACTGCGATGCTGCTTGGCGCCGCGAAATATCTGGCCGAGACGCGGAATTTCGACGGCACGGCGGTCGTCATCTTCCAACCGGCGGAGGAGGGCGGCGGCGGCGGCAAGGCGATGGTCGACGATGGCATGATGGAGCGCTGGGGCATTCAGGAAGTCTACGGCATGCACAACATGCCGGGCTTCCCGGTCGGCAGCTTCGCGATCCGCCCGGGCCCGATGATGGCCGCCACCGATCAGTTCGACATCGTGGTGACCGGCAAGGGCGGGCACGCGGCGAAACCGCATGACTGCATCGATACGACCCTTGTGGCGTCGCATATCGTCGTCGCGATGCAGCAGATCGCCTCGCGCAATGTCGATCCTCTGAAACAGGTCGTGGTCTCGATCTGCACGTTCCGGACCGAGAGCGAGGCCTATAACGTCATTCCGCAGACGGTGGCGCTGAAAGGCACGGTCCGCTCGCTTGACCCCGCCGTGCGCGATCTGGCCGAGGCGCGGGTGAAGGCGGTGGCCGAGGGCATCGCCGCCGCGCATGGGGCGACGGCCGAGATCAGCTATATCCGCGGCTATCCGGTGACGATGAACACGCCCGAAAACACCGATTATGCCATCGAAGTGGCGCAGGCGGTTTCGGGCCATGTCGATACGACGGTGGCGCCGATGATGGGGGGCGAGGATTTCTCCTACATGCTGAACGCGCGGCCGGGGGCCTATATCTTCCTGGGCAATGGCGACAGCGCGATGGTGCACCACCCGGCCTATGATTTCGACGACAGCGCGATTCCCTTCGGATCGAGCTGGTATGCCGGGATGGTCGAAAGCCGGATGCCCGCCGCCTGAGACGCGAAAGGGGGGCGCTGCCCCCCTCTTTGCCTGTCGGCAAATTCACCCCCCGGCATATTTGCGCCAAGAAAAAGATCATCGGTTTTTTCTTGGCGCAAATACGCCGGGGGGACGGCCGCAAGGCCGTGGGGGCGGAGCCCCCTTTTCCTTACCTCAGCACCATGACCGAGCAGGGCGCATGGCGCACGACGCGGGCGGCGGTCGAGCCGATCAGGAAATCGCCAAAGCCGGGCCGATGTCCGGCGATCACGATGCAGTCGGCGCCGATCTCGTCGACCAGATCGAGGATCTCGTTCGCCGCATGGCCTTGGCGCAGCACGCCCGCGCCGTTCTCGAAGTCGTTTGCCAGCGCGTCGAGCTGGTTTTGCAACGTCTGGCGCAGGTCGGCGTCATAGCCCTCGGGCATGTAGGAGATCGCATAGCCGGGCACATCGGCCATCACATGCACGATGGTGATGCGCGCCCCCTGGGCGGCCAGTGTGCGCGCGACATTCAGCGCGGTGTCGGGATTATGTTCCGCGTCGAAGGCGACGGGCACGATGATGTTGGAATACATGGCGGACTCCTTTGAAGGCGTCGTTTCGGATGTTTTCATTCTGCCCGATAAACAGGCGGGCGCCTTGATACAGGTCACGATTTCTGTCCGGTTCCGGACTTACCCCCCGGTATGGTTCATGCCGCGCCCGACCCGGCCCGAGATGCCCGTCGCGCCATAGCCGAAATCATGGCCCTGCGGCTTGCGCGCGATCGCGGCGCGGATGGCCGTGATCAGGGTCGTATCGCTCTCGGAGCCGCGCAGGGGGCCGCGCAGATCGGTGCCGCCCTCTTGCCCCAGACAGGGGTAAAGTGTGCCCGTGGCGCTGATCCGCACCCGGTTGCAGCTCTCGCAAAATCCGTGGCTGAGCGGCGTGATGAAGCCGATCTTCTGCCCCGTCTCGGCGGCCCGTGCATAGCGCGCAGGCCCCCCGGTCGTTTCGGGCAAATCGCTCAGCGTCAGATGCTCGGAGAGCCGCGCCCGCACTTCGGCCAGTGACAGGAAGGTGGCGGCGCGGTCGGTCATCGGCATTTCGCCCACCGGCATCACCTCGATGAAGCTCAGATCATGGCCCTCGGCCCCGGCCCAGCTGGCCAGATCGCGCAGCTCGTCCTCGTTCACGCCGCGCAGGGCGACGGTGTTGATCTTCACCCGCAGCCCTGCCGTTTTCGCGGCGGCGATGCCTGCCAGAACGGCGGCCAGATCACCGCGCCTTGTGATCGCGGCGAAGCGATCCGGGCGCAGGCTGTCGAGCGAGACATTCACCCGTTTCACCCCGCAGGCGGCCAGATCGGCGGCATGGGTGGGGAGCGTCGCGCCATTCGTGGTCAGCGTCAGCTCGCGCAGCGCGCCCGTTTCCAGATGCCGCGCAAGCGCCCGAAACAGGCTCATCACGTTGCGCCGCAAGAGCGGCTCGCCGCCGGTGATGCGCAGCTTCTTCACGCCCAGCCCGACAAAAGCGGTGCAGAGCCGGTCGAGTTCTTCGAGCGAAAGCAGATCGCGGCGCGGCAGGAACCGCGTGCCCTCGTCCATGCAATAGCTGCAGCGAAAATCGCAGCGATCCGTCACCGAAACCCGCAGGTAGGTGATGGCCCGCGCAAAAGGGTCGGTCAGGCGTTCCATGCCTTGAAATTAGGCGATGTGCCGCCGCCCGGCAAGACCCGGCTGCGGCGGCTTGTCGCGGTCTTGCGACCTCAGGTGACTTTCGCCCGGGCGTGGAATTCGGGCCGGTCCCAGGCGCGGGTCGCCATCACCTCGGTCAGGATCGCGGCGGCGCGGTCGATCTCGGCCTCGCAGATGTAAAGCGGTGTGACGCCGAAGCGCAGGATGTCCGGTGCCCGGAAATCGCCGATGACGCCGCGGGCGATCAGCGCCTGCATGATCGCGTAACCTTGCGGATGGGCGAAGCTGACCTGGCTGCCGCGGGTTTGCGGATCACGCGGGGTGACAAGGGTCAGATCGGGGCAGGCGGCTTCGACCGCGGCGATGAAGCGCGCGGTCAATTCGATCGAGCGGGCGCGGATCTCGGCCATCGAGACGCCGTCCCAGACATCAAGCGCCGCGTCGAGGGCGGCGAGTTGCAGCACCGGCGGCGTGCCGACGCGCATCCGTGCGGTGCCAGGGGCGGGGCGGTAGCCGGCTTCAAAGGCAAAGGGCGCGTCATGGCCGAGCCAGCCCGAGAGCACCGGCTGCACCTGCGCCGCATGGCGGGGGGCAACATAGATGAAAGCCGGGCCGCCGGGGCCGGAGTTCAGGTATTTATAGGTGCAGCCTGCCGCGAAATCGGCGCCCGCACCGGCCAGATCGACCGGCACCGCGCCCGCCGAATGGGCGAGATCCCAGAACGCCAGCGCCCCGGCTGCATGGGCCTTGGCGGTCAGCGCTTTCATGTCGTGCTTGCGCCCGGTGCGGTAATCGACCTCGGTCAGCATGGTGACGGCGATGGTCTCGTCGATCGCGGCTTCGACCTCCTCCGGTGCGACGACGCGCAGCTCGTAGCCCTGACCCAAGAGCCCGGTCAGCCCCTGCGCCATGTAAAGATCGGTCGGGAAGTTGCCGCTGTCGGACAGGATCACCCGACGCTCGGGGCGCAGTTGCAGCGCCGCATCAAGCGCCTGAAACACCTTGATCGACAGCGTATCGCCCAGCGTCACCGAGCCCGGCTCCGCCCCGATCAGCCGCCCGATCCGGTTGCCCAGACGCTCGGGCAGGTCCATCCACCCGGCCTTGTTCCAGGCGGTGATCAGCATCGCGCCCCATTCGGCGCGGATCGCGGCCTCGACCCGGGCGGGCACGGCGCGCGGCAGCGGGCCAAGCGAATTGCCGTCCAGATAGATCACGTCCGGGGGCAGGTCGAAAAGCGCCTTGGTGGCGGTAAAATCGGTGCTCATCGCGGTCTCCTTTCGACCAAACTGGCGCGGGCGCCCGGCCGCCGCAAGGGGGGGTGCGCCGCGCCTGATCCGACGTCACCTTGGGGCAGGGGGGCCATCATGACCGTGAAAGACGCGCTGAGGGACATCGACCTGCCGCCGCTCTGGCTTGCCGCTTTCGCGGCCGTGGTCTGGATCACCGGGAGCGTCGTGCCGCTGGCGCTGCCCTATACGCATCCGGTTGGCTATGTGCTGGTGCTGGCAGGCGTCGTGCTGACGCTGGTCGCCGCCGGGCAGATGGTGCTGATGCGCACGACGGTCATTCCACGCCGCGAGCCCTGCCGGCTGGTGACTTCGGGCGTTTTCGCGGTTTCGCGCAATCCGATCTATCTGGCCGATGCGATGATCCTTGCCGGGCTGATCCTTGTCTGGGATGCCGCCCTTGCCGCGCCGCTGGTTCCGGCCTTCATGGCGCTGATCACCCGGCGCTATATCCGCGGCGAGGAAGTCGCCATCGCCACCCTCTTTGGCCCCGAATATCAGGCCTATCGTGCCCGCGTCCGCCGCTGGCTGTGACCTATTTGCTGCATTGCAGAAAAATCGTCGCACCCCCTCGGAATCCTTGTGCCAAATCCGCGCTGCGGCGGGGAAGGGGACCCCTGCCAAACCCTTGAATCCGTGCCAAAATTGTCAGCGGTAACATGGTATGCAAAGGTATACTGCGGGGGTGGCCCGACCCGGAACCAGTTTTGCGACTCTTACGTGTGACCAAGCGCTTGTGAAACTTTCTTACGCAGTGTTAAGAGGTCTCGCCACGTTTTGTCCCCGGGCTGAAATCGTCCCGGGGCAGCATTGGGAGAGACAGAAGTGAAAATCGGCGCTCCGAAGGAGATTTTCGAGGGAGAGGCGCGTGTTGCGTTGACCCCCGACTCTGCGGTCCAGCTTCAGAAGCTGGGGCACACTTGTTTCGTGGAAGCGGGCGCGGGTCATGCCGCGGGCTTTGCGGATGCCGCCTACGAGGCCGTCGGCGTGACCGTCGTGAAGGGCGCCGAGGCGCTTTTCGACGCGGTGGACGTCGTGGCCAAGGTGCGCCCGCCGGTTGACGCCGAAGTGGCCCGCCTGAAGTCTGGCAAGACGCTGATTTCCTTCTTCTATCCGGCGCAGAACAAGGATCTGCTCGAGGCCGCCAAGGCCACCGGGGCGAATGTCATCGCGATGGACATGGTGCCGCGGATCTCGCGCGCGCAAAAGATGGATGCGCTGTCCTCGATGGCGAACATCTCGGGCTACCGCGCGGTGATCGAGGCGGGCAACAACTTCGGCCGCTTCTTCACCGGTCAGGTGACGGCGGCGGGCAAGGTGCCCCCGGCCAAGGTGCTGATCGTTGGCGCCGGGGTTGCGGGTCTGGCCGCGATCGGCGCTTCGACGGCGCTGGGCGCGATCACCTATGCCTTTGACGTGCGCCCGGAAGTGGCCGAACAGATCGAATCGATGGGCGCCGAATTCGTCTATCTCGATTTCGAGGAACAGGCCCAGGATGGCGCCGCCACCGGTGGTTACGCAGCGCCCTCGTCGCCGGAATTCCGCGAAGCTCAGCTGAAGAAATTCCGCGAACTCGCGCCGGAGATGGACATCGTCATCACCACGGCGCTGATCCCCGGCCGGGATGCGCCGATCCTCTGGACCAAGGACATGGTCGAGAAGATGAAACGCGGCTCGGTCATCGTCGATCTGGCGGCCGAGCGTGGCGGCAACTGCGAACTGACGAAGAAGGACGAGAAAGTCGTCACCGAGAACGGCGTGACCGTGATCGGCTACACCGACTTCCCGTCGCGCATGGCGCAACAGTCGTCGCAGCTTTACTCGACCAACATCCGTCACATGATGACCGACCTGACGCCCGGCAAGGATGGCGTCGTCGTGCACAACATGGAAGATGACGTGATCCGCGGCGCGACCGTGGCCTTTGAAGGCGCGATCACCTTCCCGCCGCCGCCGCCGAAAATCGCGGCCATCGCGGCGCAAAAGCCGAAGGAAAAGGCCAAGGTCCTGACGCCCGAAGAAATCCGGGCCGCCGAGAAAGCCGCCTTCCGCCGCGAAACCCGCAACCAGATCCTGATGCTGGGCATCGGCGGCGCGCTGCTGCTGTCGATCGGGCTCGTGGCTCCGGCCTCGTTCATGGCGCACTTCATCGTCTTCGCGCTGTCGTGCTTCGTCGGCTTCCAGGTGATCTGGAACGTCAGCCACTCGCTGCACACGCCGCTGATGGCGGTGACGAACGCGATTTCCTCGATCATCATCCTCGGCGCGCTGCTGCAGGTGGGGTCGAGCTCGTTCCTCGTCATCCTGCTCTCGGGCATCTCGGTCTTCATGGCGGGCATCAACATCTTCGGCGGTTTCATGGTCACCCGGCGCATGCTGGCGATGTTCCAGAAGTCGTAAGCGGAGGAAAGAACAATGGATTTCGGTTTCACCACGGCCGCTTACGTCGTTGCGGCAGTTCTGTTCATCCTCTCGCTGGGCGGCCTGTCTGGTCAGGAAAGCGCGAAACGCGCCGTCTGGTACGGCATCGTCGGCATGGCGCTGGCCGTGGCGGCGACGCTCGTCGGGCCGGGGCAGGGGCTTTGGGTCCTGTCGCTGATCCTCTTGGGCGCGGGCGGCTTTTATGGCATGAAGGTCGCGAAAAAGGTCCAGATGACCGAGATGCCGCAGCTTGTGGCTGCGATGCACTCGCTCGTCGGTCTGGCGGCCGTTCTGGTCGGCTACAACGCCTATATTGAATCGGTGCGCGTGCCGGGCATGGACGATGCCGCGAAAGCGGCGCTCGAGGGCTTTGCGGCGCTCGTCGCCCACAAGACGCCGACCGAGCTTGCGATCCTGCGCGTCGAGCTGTTCCTGGGCGTCTTCATCGGGGCCGTGACCTTCACGGGTTCGATCATCGCCTTCGGCAAGCTCGCGGGCAAGGTCGACACCAAGGCGAAGAAACTGCCGGGTGGTCACTTCCTGAACGCGACGGCGGCGCTGGCCTCGATCGCGATGCTCGTGTTCTTCATGCTCGGCTATGGCTCGCTGCCGCTGATCGGCATGACGCTGCTGGCCTTCTTCATCGGCTATCACCTGATCATGGGCATCGGCGGCGCCGACATGCCGGTGGTGGTGTCGATGCTGAACAGCTACTCGGGCTGGGCCGCGGCGGCGATCGGCTTCTCGCTTGGCAACGATCTTCTGATCGTCACCGGCGCGCTGGTGGGTTCCTCGGGCGCGATCCTGAGCTACATCATGTGCAAGGCGATGAATCGGTCGTTCATCTCGGTGATCCTGGGCGGCTTCGGCAACACTTCGGGCCCGGCGATGGCCGTCGAGGGCGAGCAGATCGCGATTGACGCGCAGGGCGTGGCCGATGCGCTGAACGAGGCTGACAGCATCATCATCATCCCGGGCTATGGCATGGCGGTGGCGCAGGCGCAGATGGCGGTGTCGGAACTGACCTCGGTGCTGCGGGGCCGTGGCAAGACCGTGCGCTTCGCCATCCACCCGGTCGCGGGCCGTCTGCCCGGGCACATGAACGTGCTTCTGGCCGAGGCGAAGGTGCCTTACGACATCGTTCTGGAGATGGACGAGATCAACGAGGACTTCCCGAGCACCGACGTGGCGATCGTCATCGGCTCGAACGACATCGTGAACCCGGCGGCGCAGGAAGATCCGAACTCGCCGATCGCCGGGATGCCGGTGCTGGAATGCTGGAAGGCGAAACAGGTCTTCGTGTCGAAGCGCGGTCAGGGCACGGGCTATTCGGGGATCGAGAACCCGCTGTTCTACAAGGAAAACACCCGCATGTTCTACGGCGATGCGAAGAAATCGCTGGAAGAACTGCTGCATCTGATCCGGCACTGATTAGGATCAGAACCCAAGACAAGCCCCGCCGGAAACGGCGGGGTTTTTCATTTCGCCCCGGTGTGGCCTCTGCGACCCGCCGGGGGCTTCGCTCCCCTGGGCTGCCACGGGCAGCCCGTTCGACGGGAAAGCCTTCCACTGGAAGGCTTTTCGATCCCGTCTCACCCCAAGGTATTTGAGCAAGATAAAAGAGCGCCCGGCGAATGCGTCGAACGCTTGATGGGTCGGTTTTGGGGGGAAGGGCAGGCTTCCGAAGACTCGGATGGAGCCATCCCGCAAAGGTCAAAGCCGAGCCTTCAGCTTTTCCTTGGTAAAATACGCCGGGGGGTGCGGGGGGCGGAGCCCCCCGCGGGTCGCCTCGCGCAAGCGAGGCGAAATATATCAGGCGTGGATCGCCCCGTCACCGCAGGCGAGCGCGGCTTCGCGCACCGCTTCCGAATAGGTCGGATGCGCGTGACAGGTCAGCGCGATATCCTGCGCTGAGGCGCCGAATTCCATCGCCACGCAGATCTCGTGGATCATGTCGCCCGCCGAGGGCCCGATGATGTGGCAGCCCAGAACCCGGTCGGTCGCCGCATCGGCGAGGATCTTCACGAAACCCTCGGCCTGAAACACCGCTTTCGCCCGGCCGTTGCCCATGAAGGAGAACTTGCCGACCTTGTAGGCCCGGCCTTCCTGCTTCAGCGTTTCCTCGGTCTTGCCGACGCAGGCCACCTCGGGCGTGGTGTAGATCACGCCGGGGATGACGTCGTAATTCACATGGCCATGCTTGCCCGCGATCACTTCGGCCACCGCCATGCCTTCGTCCTCGGCCTTGTGCGCGAGCATCGGGCCCACGATCGCATCGCCGATCGCATAGAGGCCCGGCACGGTCGTCGCCCAATGGCTGTCAGTCTTCACCTGACCACGCGGCAGCATCTCGACGCCAAGTGCCTCAAGCCCCAGACCCTTGGTGAAAGGTTTGCGGCCGGTCGCGACCAGCACCACCTCGGCCTCGATCGCATGGGCGCTCTCGTCCTTGCGCAGGCTATAGCGCACGGTGTTCTTGCCCTTCGCCTTGTCTACGCCCTGCACGGCAGCGCCCAGCACGAATTTCAGCCCCTGTTTCGACAGGATGCGCTGCAGGCCCTTGGCCACTTCACCATCCATGCCGGGCGTGATCGCGTCGAGATATTCGACCACCGTCACCTCGGCGCCGAGCCGCGCATAGACCGAGCCGAGTTCCAGCCCGATCACCCCCGCGCCGATCACTACCATCGACTTCGGCACCTTCGCCAGCGACAGCGCCCCGGTCGAGGTGACGACAGTCTGCTCGTCGATCTCGATGCCCGGCAGGCCCGAAGATTCCGAGCCGGTGGCGATGACGATGTTCTTCGCCGAGTGGACCTCGTCGCCGACCTTCACCTGACCCGGCGCCGGGATCGAGCCCCAGCCCTGCAGGTAGGTCACCTTGTTCTTCTTGAACAGGAACTCGATGCCCTTGGTGTTGCCGTCGATGACGTCCTGCTTGTAGGACTGCATCTTCGCCCAGTCGACCTTCACCTTGGCGCCCATCAGGCCCATCTTTTCGAAGTTCTCGTGGACCTCGTGCAGTTCATGCGTGGCATGAAGCAGCGCCTTCGAGGGGATGCAGCCCACGTTGAGGCAAGTGCCGCCGAGCGCGCCGCGCCCTTCGACGCAGGCCGTTTTCAAGCCCAGTTGCGCGCAGCGGATGGCGCAGACATAGCCGCCCGGGCCGCCGCCGATGATGATGACGTCGAATTCTGCCATGGTCATTCCCCTGTCGAATGGCGGGGGGCGCTGCCCCCCGAGCCCCCCGGGATATTTTCAGCAAGATAAAGGGGAGCGGTTTGCAGGAAGGGGGCGGGTGGACCGCCCCCTGCGGCATCGGACCGGATCAGAGATCCATCAGCAGACGGCGCGGATCTTCCAGCGCTTCTTTCACGCGCACAAGGAAGGTCACCGCGCCCTTGCCGTCGACGATGCGGTGATCGTAGGAGAGCGCCAGATACATCATCGGGCGGATCACGATCTGACCGTTCACGACGACCGGGCGATCCTGGATCTTGTGCATGCCAAGGATGCCCGATTGCGGCGGGTTCAGGATCGGCGAGGACATCAGCGAACCGTAAACCCCGCCGTTCGAGATCGTGAACGAGCCGCCCTGCATTTCCTGCATCGTCAGCTTGCCGTCGCGGCCGCGCTTGCCCAGCTCGGCGATCTCGCGCTCGATATGGGCGAAGCCTTTCTGATCGGCGTCACGCACCACCGGCACCACAAGGCCCGAGGGCGTGCCCACGGCCACGCCCATGTGGACGTAGTTCTTGTAGATGATGTCGCCGCCGTCGATCTCGGCGTTCACTTCCGGGATTTCCTTCAGCGCGTGGCAGCAGGCCTTCACGAAGAAGCCCATGAAGCCAAGCTTGACGCCGTGTTTCTTCTCGAACTGGTCCTTGTAGACGTTGCGCAGGTCCATCACGCCCGACATGTCCACCTCGTTGTAGGTGGTCAGCATCGCGGCGGTGTTCTGCGCATCCTTCAGGCGGCGCGCGATGGTGGCGCGCAGGCGGGTCATCTTGACCCGTTCTTCGCGCATCGCATCCTCGGCCGGGACGGGCGCGCGCGGCACGGTGGCGGGCGGCGGCGCGATCGAGACTTGCGCCGTGGCGACCGGAGCGGGCGCCGCCGGGGCCGGGGCGGCAGCGGCGGCCGCCACGTCTTCCTTCATGATCCGGCCATCGCGGCCCGAACCCGCGACCTGATCGGGAGACAGACCGGCTTCGGCCATCGCCTTTTTCGCCGAGGGCGCATGTTCCACGTCCTTCGCGGGCGCGGCAGCAGGCGCCGCGGCCGGGGCAGGGGCGGCAGCGGCCGGAGCGGCAGCAGCACCGGCCCCCGCGGCCATGATCGCCAGACGCCCGCCCGCGGCGACCGAGGCGCCCTCGGGGGCGAGGATCTCGCTCAGCACGCCCGCGACCGGCGCCGGAACCTCGACCGAGACCTTGTCGGTTTCCAGCTCGCACAGGATCTCGTCCTGCGCGACAGCATCGCCCGGTTTCTTGAACCAGGTGGAAACGGTGGCTTCGGCAACGCTTTCGCCCAGCGCGGGGACCATGACATCCGTCATCTTGACCTCTTGAATCTGCGGCGCGGCTTTTTGAGGGGCTGCCGGGCCGTCGAGTTTGGGTTGCGCGGGCGCCATCGCGCCTGCGGACAAAAGCACGGCCAGCAGGGCGTTCACCGCCACCGTCTCGCCTTCCTTGGCGACGATCTCGCTCAGCACCCCCGCAGAGGGGGCGCGGACCTCGACCGTCACCTTGTCGGTTTCAAGCTCGCAGAGCATCGCATCGGCCACGACCATTTCGCCCGGTTTCACGAACCAGGTGGCGACAGTGGCTTCCGAGACGCTTTCCCCAAGCCCGGGAACGCGGATCTCGGTCATCTCAGCCCTCCAGCGCGTCGTTCACGAGGGCGTCCTGCTCGGCCTTGTGGCGCGAGGCGAGGCCCGTGGCAGGCGAGGCGGACGCGGCGCGGCCCGCATAGCGCGCGCGGCCATGCTTCGCCCCGATCTTCGAGAGCACCCATTCGAGGTTCGGCTCGATGAAGCTCCAGGCGCCCTGGTTCTTCGGCTCTTCCTGACACCAGATGATCTGGGCGTCCTTGAAGCGGCCAAGCTCGGTCACCAGCGAATGCGCCGGGAAGGGGTAAAGCTGCTCGACACGCAGGATGTAGACGTCTTCCAGACCCCGCTTGTCGCGCTCGGCGAGCAGGTCATAGTAGACCTTGCCCGAACACATCACGACGCGGCTGATCTCGGCATCGGGTTTGGTCGTCATTTCCGAATTGCCGTGATGCTGCGCATCGGCATCGTCCCACATCACGCGCCGGAAGAACGAGCCGGTGGTGAACTCCTCGGCTTTCGACACGCAGAGCGGATGGCGCAGAAGCGATTTCGGCGTCATCAGGATCAACGGCTTGCGGAAGTTGCGGTGGATCTGACGGCGCAGGATGTGGAAGTAGTTCGCGGGCGTCGAGCAGTTCGCGACGATCCAGTTATCCTCGGCCGAGAGTTGCAGATAGCGCTCAAGACGGGCGGAGGAGTGTTCCGGCCCCTGACCCTCGAAGCCATGCGGCAAGAGGCAGACAAGGCCCGACATCCGCAGCCATTTCCGTTCGCCCGAGTTGATGAACTGGTCGAACATGATCTGCGCGCCGTTGGCAAAGTCGCCGAACTGCGCTTCCCACAGCGTCAGCGCGTTCGGTTCGGCCAGCGAATAGCCATATTCGAAGCCAAGCACCGCATATTCCGACAGCATCGAGTCGATGACTTCGTATTTCGCCTGACCGGGCTTGATGTGGTTGAGCGGGTAGTAGCGTTCTTCGGTCGCCTGATCGATCAGCCCCGAATGGCGCTGGCTGAAGGTGCCGCGCGTGCAGTCCTGTCCGGCCAGACGCACCGGGAAGCCCTCGGCCAGAAGCGAGCCGAAGGCCATCGCCTCGGCCGTGGCCCAGTCGAAGCCCTTGCCGGTTTCGAACATCGCCTTTTTCGCCTCAAGCTGGCGGGCGACGGTCTTGTGGATGTCGAAATCGTCCGGATAGGAGGTCAGCGCCTTGCCCACCTCGGCCATGAGTTCGGGCGAGATCGGGGTCACCCCCGCGTCGTAATCCGAGCTTTGCCGGTCAAGGTGCTTCCAGCGGCCATCCAGCCAGTCCGCCTTGTTCGGGCGGAAGGTCTTGCCCGCTTCGTATTCCTCGTTCAGCTTCGCCTGGAAGGCGGCTTTCATATCCTCGATCTCACCCTCGGGGATGAGGCCGTCGGCGACCAGACGTTCGGTGTAAAGCTGCAGCGTGGTCTTGTGGCCCTTGATGTTTTTATACATCGCCGGGTTGGTGAACATCGGTTCGTCGCCTTCGTTGTGACCGAAGCGGCGGTAGCAGAAGATGTCGATGACCACGTCCTTGTGGAATTTCTGCCGGAACTCGGTCGCGACCTTGGCGGCATGCACGACGGCCTCCGGGTCATCGCCGTTGACGTGGAAGATCGGCGCTTCCACCATCAGGGCGATATCGGTCGGATAGGGCGAGGTCCGCGAGAAGTGCGGTGCCGTGGTGAAGCCGATCTGGTTGTTCACGACGATATGGATGCAGCCGCCGGTGCGGTGCCCCTTGATGCCGGAAAGCTGCAGACATTCAGCGACGATGCCCTGACCCGCAAAGGCCGCATCGCCGTGCAGCAGGATCGACAGAACCTGCGTGCGGTCTTCGTCATGCGCCTGATCCTGCTTGGCGCGGACCTTGCCCAGAACGACCGGGTTCACCGCCTCAAGGTGCGACGGGTTCGCGGTCAGCGACAGGTGGACGGTATGGCCGTCAAAGGCGCGGTCCGATGACGCGCCGAGGTGGTACTTCACGTCGCCCGAGCCGTCCACATCTTCGGGCTTGTAGGAGCCGCCCTGGAATTCGTGGAAGATCGCGCGGTAGGGTTTCGCCAGCACCGTCGCCAGAATGTTCAGACGGCCGCGGTGCGGCATGCCGACGACGACTTCCTTGAGCCCAAGCGCACCGCCGCGCTTGATGATCTGTTCCATCGCCGGGATCAGCGCCTCGGCCCCATCAAGGCCGAAGCGCTTGGTGCCGGTGTATTTGACATGCAGGAATTTCTCGAAGCCTTCGGCCTCTACCAGCTTGTTCAGGATGGCGCGGCGGCCTTCGCGGGTGAACTGGATTTCCTTGCCGTAGCCCTCGATCCGTTCCTTGAGCCAGGCGGCTTCCTCGGGGTTCGAGATATGCATGTATTGCAGCGCAAAGGTGCCGCAATAGGTGCGCTTGAGCACGTCGAGGATCTGCCGCATCGAGGCGACCTGCAGGCCCAGCACGTTGTCGATGAAGATCATCCGGTCCATGTCGGCTTCGGTGAAGCCGTAGGAGCGCGGGTCAAGTTCCGGGTGCGACTCGCCCGAGCGCATGCCAAGCGGGTCGAGATCGGCGATCAGGTGGCCCCGGATACGGTAGGCGCGGATGATCATCAGCGCGCGGATGGAATCGAGCACGGCGCGCTTGATCGCCTCGTCCGAGACCTGCACCCCCGCGGCCTTCACCGCCGCGGCCAGTTTCTCGGCCGCGGCCTTGTTTTCCTTCGGCGCGACGGGCATCGGCCATTCGCCGGTCATCGCGGCGGTCAGGTCGTCAGTGGGGGAGGGCGGCCAGTCGGCACGCGCCCAGCTCGGCCCGTGGGCCGAGCGCTTGGCGTCAAGCTCGGTGTCGCCAAGGCTTTCGAAGAAAGAGGCCCAGTTCGGATCGACTGAGGTCGGATCGGCGGCGTAACGGGCGTAAAGCTGCTCGACATAATCCGCGTTCGCCCCTTGCAGGAAGGACGAAGCGTGGAACTGGTCGTTCGGTGTGTGGTCGTTCATGGGATGATCCTTGCGAGATCGGCTGCGGGACGGCCGGAGGCCGGAGGGATACGGGGTTCCGGCGCGCGAGGGACGCGCCGGCACGGGTTACTTCAAGGGCTGACGGAAAGGCGGCGCTTTGCCCGGTGCGGTCGTCCGCGGGCGGGGGCCGAGAGAACCCGGGGCACCGGGGCGGTCACCCCGGTGCGGGCCGCATCGCGCGGCAGGAGGAGGATCGGAGCGAGCGTGAGGGGACGCATCGTCTTTCCTTTCAGGACTGAGGCCTTGCGAGCCTAGTTGCACTCCACCACAAGGGTCTTCATCCCCGGGACATGGTCCCCGGGCTCGGCGATATGGGACGACTTGAGACTGCTGCCATAATGGTTGCAAAGTCGTTCCGGTGCGCCTTTCACCGCCGCCTTGTCGGCCGCGAACAGGTCGAAATAGACATAGGACCGTTTCGCATCGCCCGAGATCGCCGCGACGGCATCGCTGTTGATGCCGGTCATCTTCGCGAAATCCGCCTTGGGCCGGTTGTCCACCGGGATCGGCGGCGCGAGCTCTTGTCCGGTCGAGGACGGCGCAAGATCAACCTGCATGCAGGCGGAAAGGGTGAACATCAGGAAGACGGCCGGAAGGGCCGACGCGGAACGGAGCATTCTGTGCCTCTGGCAGGTTAGCGACGGTAGGGGGAAGCGACGCCGGGAAGCCCGGCGGCAGCGTTGCAGGCGATGTCGTAATTGCCACCAGTGTTTTCCGGGCCGCAGGTCGCGGCGGTGCCATCGACGATCGTGCCATTCGTGCGCGCTGAATTCGCCACCGCATAGCCGGTCGAACCGGTGGGGGTCATGCCGGCAGGGACCTTTTGCGTCGTCACGATCGGATAGGTGGTGATCGGACCCGAAGCCGAGGGGTCGATCACGGTCGGATTGCCGCAGCCCGAGAGGGCCAGCGCCCCAAGGACTATCGCCCCCGCCGTAGGTTTCAGCATCATTCGAACCTCCCGTTCTGGCCTTTCGGCCGCTGTGGCACTCGTCTTTCGGGGCCCGACACCCCGTCTTACCAGTGGGTGGAGCCGCGGCCTCCTCTGCCGCGGCCCCGCGGGGCCTCAGCCCTTGATCGCTTTCAGCACGGCTTCGCCGAGGTGGGCGGGGCTGTCCGCCACCACGATGCCCGCGCGTTTCATCGCTTCGATCTTGCTTTCCGCATCACCCTTGCCACCCGAGACGATGGCGCCGGCATGGCCCATGCGACGCCCGGGAGGCGCGGTGCGGCCCGCGATGAAACCGGCGGTCGGTTTCCAGCGGCCTTTTTTCTTTTCCGCCATCAGGAATTCGGCGGCTTCTTCTTCGGCAGACCCGCCGATTTCGCCGATCATGATGATCGAGGTGGTTTCCGGGTCGGCGAGGAACATCTCGAGCACGTCGATATGCTCGGTGCCCTTGATCGGGTCGCCGCCGATTCCCACGGCCGAGGACTGGCCAAGGCCCACGTCGGTCGTCTGTTTCACCGCTTCATAGGTCAGCGTGCCCGAGCGCGAGACGACGCCCACCGAGCCGCGCTTGAAGATCGAGCCCGGCATGATGCCGATCTTGCACGCATCCGGCGTCATCACGCCGGGGCAGTTCGGCCCGATCAGGCGCGATTTGCTGTCGATCAGCGCGCGTTTCACTCGCATCATGTCCAGAACCGGGATGCCTTCGGTGATGCAGACGATCAGCTCCATCTCGGCGTCGATCGCTTCAAGGATGCTGTCCGCGGCGAAGGGCGGCGGCACGTAGATCGCCGTCGCATGGGCGCCGGTGACATGTTTCGCCTCGTGGACCGAGTTGAAGACCGGCAGGCCGAGATGTTCGGTGCCGCCCTTGCCCGGGGTCACGCCGCCGACCATTTTCGTGCCATAGGCGATGGCTTGTTCAGAGTGGAAGGTGCCCTGAGAGCCGGTGAAGCCCTGGCAGATGACCTTGGTGTTTTCGTTGACGAGGACTGCCATCTTCTTAGCCTTTCACCGCTGCCACGATCTTCTTCGCGCCGTCGGCGAGATCGTCCGCGGCAATCACATTGAGCCCCGACTTGGCGATGATGTCCTTGCCAAGCTCGACGTTCGTGCCCTCAAGACGCACGACCAGCGGCACCTTCAGACCGACTTCCTTCACCGCCGCCAGCACGCCTTCCGCGATGATGTCGCAGCGCATGATGCCGCCGAAGATGTTGACCAGAATGCCCTTCACCTTCGGATCCGAGGTGATGATCTTGAACGCCTCGGTCACCTTTTCCTTGGTGGCGCCACCGCCCACGTCGAGGAAGTTGGCCGGTTCGGCGCCGTAAAGCTTGATGATGTCCATCGTGGCCATCGCCAGACCCGCGCCGTTCACCATGCAGCCGATCTCGCCATCGAGCGCGATGTAGTTCAGGTCGAACCGCGAGGCTTCGAGTTCTTTCGGGTCTTCCTCGGTCACGTCGCGCAGGTCCATCACGTCGGGCTGACGGTAAAGCGCGTTGTTGTCGAAGCCGAGCTTCGCATCGAGAACCTTCAGGTGACCGTCGGTGGTGACGATCAGCGGGTTGATCTCCAGCATCTCCATGTCCTTCTCGAGGAAGGCCTTGTAGAGCTTCTTGATCAGCGCCACGCATTGCTTGACGAGGTTGCCGTCCAGACCCAGCGCAAAGGCGATGCGGCGGCCGTGGAAATCGCTCAGACCCGTCGCCGGATCGACCGAGAAGGAGAGGATCTTTTCGGGCGTGTGGGCCGCGACTTCCTCGATGTCCATGCCGCCCTCGGTCGAGCAGACAAAGGACACGCGCGAGGATTTGCGGTCGATGAGCAGCGCGAGGTAAAGCTCGCGCGAGATGTCCGAGCCTTCCTCGATATAGATGCGGTTGACCTGCTTGCCGGCCGGGCCGGTCTGGTGGGTCACAAGGGTGCGGCCCAGCATCTGGCGGGCCAGCGTTTCGGCCTCGGCCACCGAACGGGCCAGACGCACGCCGCCCTTTTCGCCCGCTTCGGCTTCCTTGAAATGGCCCTTGCCGCGACCACCGGCGTGGATCTGCGCCTTGACCACCCAGAGCGGGCCGTCGAGTTCGCTGGCAGCTGCCTTGACCTCATCTGCCTTGAGCACGATGCGACCGTTCGAGACCGGGCAGCCGTAGCTCTTGAGCAACTGCTTGGCCTGGTATTCGTGGATATTCATGGCATTTATCCCATGCTGATGTGTTTGGCGTGGTTTGGCACATTCCGACCCGGGCACAAACCCAAAATCGCGCAAAGACAGGGCATCCGGGCAGAAAAATCGGCTTTGTGATCACGCCCCGCAAATGTGTGATCACAATATGCCGCGGAGCAGCGAACTTGATTGCGTTAACGGAATCGGCTTTGGTTTTCGCAAGGAAATTTCAAAACCGGGGTCGCTATGGCAAGTTGGGGCGTGGTTGCGCTGGTCGATGAACCGGCGGTGTTGCTGGCGGCTCATGCGGCGCATCATCTTGCGGCGGGGGCGGCCGAGGTGCACCTGTGGCTTGACCGGCCCGACCCGGAGGCCGCCGATCTTCTGGGCGCGGTGGCGGGGGTGCATCTGCACCACACGGGCGAGGATGGCTGGGCATTTCAGGGCGGCGGGCCGCGCCCGAAACTGCATACCGCGCGGCAGAAGTATATCGCCTCGAAGACGCTCGCCGAGACCCGGCTCGACTGGGTGATGCATTGCGACGCCGACGAGTTCCTGACCGCATCGGGCGGCAGCGTGGCCGAGGCGCTGGCCGCCGCCCCCGCGGCGCTCGATTGGGGCGCGGTCGATGTGGCCGAGCGGGTGCAGATCGGCGGGCGCGCCGGTGCCGATATTTTCGCGGGTGCCTTCCGCAAGCCCTGGCGCGCCTTTGCCACCGAGGGCGCCGAGGTCTTCGCCGCGCCGGCGCGCGAGTATCTGCATCACGGCATCGCCGGGCATCACAACGGCAAATGCTGCGCGCGGGCCGGGCGGGGGCTGTTCGTGGGCGTGCATCACGGGCTGAAGACCTGGGCGGGCGAGCGCGCGCCCGCGCACGGGTCGCTGCCGGGGCTGCGTCTGCTGCATTTCGACGGGCTGACCGAATTGCACTATCTTCTCAAGATCTTGCGCCGGGCGCAGGGGGTTGTTCCGGGCGCCCCCTCGCGCCACAGCGCGGCGCGTCTGGTGCAGATTGCGGCGGTTGCAGGCCGGGCGGGCGATGCGCAGCGGCTGCATCGGATCTGGCGACTGGCAAAGACGCTCGACCGCCCGCAGGCGGCGGCGCTCGAGGCGCGCGGGGTGCTGAGCCACGACGCGCCCGGCATCGCGCAAAGTCTCGAGGCGCGGCTCGGCTTTTGCCCCGACCTCAGCCCTGCCGCCTTTGACCGGGCGCTGATCGCGCGCGAGCAGGACTTGCTGGCAAGCCTTCGGGCCGAGTTCGGCTTTGACCCGGAAAGCCTTGCGTGACGAACGAAAAAGGGCGGGGAAAACCCCGCCCTTTCGAGAGATGTCAGATCGCTCAGGCGAGCGTCGGATCGATCGCCTTGCAGGCCGCGACCAGACCTTTGACCGCGTCGACCGACTTGTCGAACATCGCCTGTTCGGCGTCGTTCAGCTTGATGTCGATGACTTTCTCGATGCCACCGGCGCCGATGATCGTCGGCACGCCGACATACATGCCATCCAGGCCGAAGGCGCCATCCACCCAGGCCGCGCAGGGCAGCAGGCGTTTCTGGTCGTTGAGGTAAGCTTCCGCCATCTCGATCGCCGAGGTGGCCGGGGCGTAGAAGGCCGAGCCGGTTTTCAAGAGGCCGACGATCTCGGCGCCGCCGTCACGGGTGCGCTGGATGATCGCGTCGAGCTTGTCCTGCGTGGTCCAGCCCATCGAGACCAGATCGGGCAGCGGGATGCCCGCGACGGTCGAGTAACGGGCCAGCGGCACCATCGTGTCGCCATGGCCGCCCAGCACAAAGGCGGTGACATCGCGCATCGAGACGCCGAATTCGACCGAGAGGAAGTGACGGAAGCGCGCCGAGTCGAGCACGCAGGCCATGCCGACGACTTTTTCGGCCGGCAGGCCCGAGAATTGTTGCAGCGCCCAGACCATCGCATCGAGCGGGTTGGTGATGCAGATCACGAAAGCGTTCGGCGCGTATTTGGCGATGCCTTCGCCGACCGATTTCATGACTTTCAGGTTGATGCCCAGCAGGTCGTCGCGCGACATGCCCGGCTTGCGCGGAACCCCGGCGGTGACGATGCAGACATCGGCGCCCGCGATGTCTTCATAGGTGTTGGTGCCCTTGAAGCAGCCGTCGAAGCCCTCGGAGGGACCGGATTCGGCGATGTCGAGCGCCTTGCCCTGCGGCGTGCCCTCGGCGATGTCGAAGAGGACGACGTCCCCCAGTTCTTTGATCGCGGCGAGGTGGGCAAGCGTGCCACCGATCTGACCGGCGCCGATAAGGGCGATCTTGGGTCGGGCCATGGGTTCCTCCACAGGTCGGGAATGGTGTAAGCGTGGCGAAGGACTAGCGTCTCGGGGCAGGTCTGGCAAGGGCGCTGCAGGGCAGCAAAGCCGCTTCCTTCGCATAGTATGCGATTGCATACCGCTATCTGCCTGCTGTTTGCGCTAAACATTTCCTTGCGGCGCGGCCCCTGATCGGGGAGAGCCGGGCGGGCGCGCAGGTGATTCTCGGAGGGGCGATGGAACTGGATGCTTTCGGCTGGCTCATGGCGGTGTTGGCGGCGGTCAGCGTCGGCATGGCGAAGGGGGGCTTGCCGATGATCTCGTCGCTGTCGGTGCCGCTTCTGGCGGGGGTGATGAACCCGGTCGCGGCGGCGGGGCTGCTTTTGCCGGTCTATATCGTGTCGGATGTGTTCGGGCTGATCGCCTATCGGCGCGAGTTCGACGCGCGGGTGCTGAAGATCATGGTGCCCGCGACGGCGGTGGGCGTGGGGCTGGGCTGGGCCACGGCCTCGATCGTGCCCGAAGCCGCGGTGACGGCGCTGGTCGGCGTGATCGGCGTGGTCTTTGCCCTGAACGCGCTGGTGCGCCCGAACCTTGGCGCGGCGCGTGAGGCGCGACTGGCGCCGGGGATCTTCTGGGGCACGATCACCGGCTTCACCAGCTTCGTCAGCCATTCGGGCGGCCCGCCGTTTCAGGCCTATACGATCCCGCTCAACCTGCCGCGCACGGTCTTTGCCGGAACCTCGACGATCCTCTTTGCCTGGGTGAATGCGATCAAGCTCATCCCCTATGCGGCGCTGGGGCAGATCAACCTTGGCAGCCTCGGCATCGCGCTGAAACTGGCCCCGGTGGCGGCGCTGTCGGTCTTTCTGGGCGTGAAACTGGTGCGGATCCTGCCGCACGAGATCTTCTACAAGCTTGTCACCTGGGCGCTGTTGCTGATCTCGCTCAAGCTTTTGTGGGATGTGCTTGTCTGACACGTCGAGCGGGGCGCTGCCCCGCACCCCGGGATATTTGCGGCAAGATAAATGAGAGCTGTTTTACCTTGCCGCAAATATCCCGGGGGGAGTCCCGCAGGGACGGGGGGCAGAGCCCCCTTTGGGCCGGACCGCGTCAGGCGCCCTTGCCCTTGGCGGGCAGCGGTTCTGCCAAGCTCTGATAGTCATTGCCCGAAGCGATCAGGCAGGTCTGGCCGGAGGGCAGAGTGACCAGCACCGAAAACGTGCCGCTCGCATCAGAGGCGAAGATCTCCAGCACGGAATCGTTCGAGGCGATGCCCATGCCGTGACGGCTTTCGGCGTAGCGGTTTTCCAGTTGCTGGACGATTTCTGCACGGGTGCCGCAAGCCGGGCCTTCGGCGGCAGCGGGCAGGGCCGCGGCCAGAAGCGCCGCGAAGCCGGAGAACAGCGTGAACAGAAGCGGGCGCATCGGATGCCTCTTGCGGTTGGGGATGCAAAAAGGCTGCGCCCGACTCATTCAAAATAAGGTTAATGCGCCGCAGGCCCCGATCTGACCCGATTTCGCGACGTTATTCTGCGCTGCGGCAAATCCGGACTTGCTGAATCTGTCCGCTTTGTGCTTCATCGCGCAAGATTGTTGCGAGGAGAGAATCATGACCGCTGCCCGCCCCACCCGTTCGGTGCTCTATATCCCCGGCTCGAAAGAGCGCGCGCTGGAAAAGGCCACGGGTCTGGCCTGCGACGCGATCATCTTCGACCTTGAGGATGCCGTGGCGGTCGAGGAAAAGGTCAATGCGCGTGCCATTCTGATCACGGCGCTGCGCGAGGCCGATTTCGGCGCGCGGATGCGGATCGTGCGGATCAACGGGCTCGACAGCGACTGGGGTCGCGAGGATGCGCTGGCCATGGCCGCGGCGTTGAAGGACGGCGTGAAGATCGACGCCGTGCTGATCCCCAAGGTTTCGACCAAATCCGACCTTGATGCGGTGGCGAACCTGATCCCGACCGTGCCGCTCTGGGCGATGATGGAGACGGCGCTCGGCATGCTGAATGCGGCCGACATCGCCGCGCATCCGCGTCTTGAAGGCATGGTGATGGGGACGAACGACCTTGCGAAAGAGCTGCAAAGCCGCTTCCGCCCCGATCGTCTGGCGCTGCAAACCGGGCTGGGCCTGTGCCTGCTCGCTGCGAAAGCCTTCGGCAAGATCATCGTCGATGGCGTCTACAATGCCTTCAAGGATGACGCGGGGCTGAAGGCCGAATGCGATCAGGGCCGCGACATGGGCTTTGACGGCAAGACGCTGATCCACCCGGCGCAGCTGGAGATTGCCAACGCGGCCTTTGCGCCCTCCGAGGCCGAGATCGACCTCGCCCGGCGCCAGATTGCCGCCTTTGACGAGGCGCAAGCGGCAGGCCAGGGGGTCGCGGTTGTGGATGGAAAGATTGTCGAAAACCTGCATATCGTGACGGCGCGGCAGGTCCTTGCGAAAGCGGAGGCGATTGCCGCACTCGCAAGTTGAGAGGCAAGCCATGTCATTGATGATCCTCGGCATCCTGCTTTGGGTGCTGCCCCATTCCTTCAAGCGCCTTGCGCCGCGCAAGCACCTCATGCTGATGCCGCAGATCAAGGCGATCGACGCTGCGCTGATCCTGATCGGCACTGCGCTGATGGTGATCGGCTATCGCGCGACCGAGGCGATGCCGAACCTTTACGACCCGCTGCCGGGCATGGGGCATGCGAACAATACGCTGATGCTGATCGCGATCTATCTGTTCGGCGTCGGCGGGTCGCGGTCGATCCTGATCGACAAGATGCGCCATCCGATGCTTACGGGCATGCTTCTGTGGTCGGTCGCGCACCTGCTGGTGAATGGTGATCCGGCCTCGGTCGTGCTGTTTGGCGCGCTGGGCCTCTGGGCGGTGGCCGAGATGGTGCTGATCAACCGCGCCGGCCCGTGGAAGAAACCGAAACCCGGCTCGCTCAAGGGCGATCTGAAGAACCTGATCGGCACGCTGATGTTCTATGGCATCATCGTCTGGGTGCACCAGCTCGTCATCGGCCACGGCCTCTTTCTGGGAACCTATCCATGAAACTCTACCGGCTCCTGACCGAGGATGACACGTCGGCCTTCTGTCACAAGGTCTCGCTGGCGCTCTCGAAAGGCTGGGCGCTGCATGGCGACCCGGCCTATGGCTTCGACGCCGCGCGCGGCGTGATGCGCTGTGCGCAGGCGGTGGTGAAGGATGTGCCGGGCGACTACCACCCCGATCTGAAACTGGGAGAGCAGTGAATGGCAGCGAAGACGAACCCCGGACGGTTCTTCGAGGATTACAAGGTGGGGCAGGTGATCGAACACGCTGTCCCCCGCACCGTGGCGGAAGGCGAGCGCGCGCTGTATCACGCGCTCTATCCGGCCCGGCATGCGCTCTATTCGAGCGATGTCTTCGCCGCGAATTCTGGTCTGGACGGCTCGCCGCTCGATGACCTCGTGGCCTTCCATGTCGTTTTCGGCAAGACCGTTCCCGATGTCTCGCTGAATGCCGTCGCCAACCTTGGCTATGCGGAGGGGCGCTGGCTGCTGCCGGTCTACTCGGGGGATACTTTGCGCTCGGTCTCGGAAGTGATCGGCGTCAAGGAAAACTCGAACGGCAAGTCGGGCAATGTCTATGTCCGCACGCAGGGCTTGAACCAGAATGACGAGGTCGTGCTGGAATATGTCCGCTGGGTGATGGTGCGCAAACGCGATGCCGCCAGCCCCGCGCCCGAGGCCGTGCTGCCCGAGCTGCGCAAGGTCGTGCCCGCCGAGGATCTGGTGATCCCCGAGGGGCTGACCTTCGAGGATTACGACTTCATCCTGTCGGGCGAGCCGCATCGCTGGGGCGATTACGAGATCGGCGAAAAGATCGACCACGTCGATGGCGTGACGATCGAGGAAGCCGAGCACATGCTGGCCACCCGGCTGTGGCAGAACACCGCCAAGGTGCATTTCGACGCCACCTTCCGCGAGGATGGCAAGCGGCTGATCTACGGCGGTCATGTGATCTCGATGGCGCGGGCGCTTTCGTTCAACGGGCTCGCCAATGCGCAGATGATCGTGGCGCTGAACGGCGGCGCGCATGCGAATCCCTGCTTTGCGGGCGATACCGTCAAGGCCTGGTCCGAGGTTCTCGACAAGGCCGAGACCGAGGCCCCCGGCGTCGGCGCGATCCGGCTGCGGCTTGTCGCCGTGAAGCAGGGCGCGGCGCCGTTTGCGCTCAAGGGCGAGGACGGAAAATACGCGCCCGAGGTGCTGCTTGATCTCGATTACTGGGCGCTGATGCCGGTGTGATCGCAAATTCGTCCGCGTGGCGGGTGAGTCGGACAAACGGGGCGGAAACCGGGTCACGGTTTCCGCCCCATCTGTTTGCGCTGCCATGCGTCGGGCTGGAAGCCGCCTTGCCCGGGATGAAAAACGGCATTTGAATGTTACCGGACGACAATTGCCGGTTGTTCATTTTTGTGATCACAAAGCGAAATTTCGTGCGTTTTTTTGCAACTGCGCGGGTGAAATTTGATCTGGATGCGTGACTTGGGCGCCGTGACCGCCTATTCAGGTTTCACAATTCCGGCCAACCCGTCTGCCTCCACTCTCTGGCCCGCGCAGACGGCCCAGCGAGTGAGGGACCCCAAATGGCTGAACCGAAACGGGTCGAGCGACCCCTTTCCCCCTTCATGATCGGCCCGTATTACCGTCCGCAAATGACGTCGATGAGCTCGATCCTGACCCGGATCACCGGCAACGCGCTCATTGCGGGCTTCGTGCTCGGCGCGTGGTGGCTGATCGCCGCCGCTTCGAGCCCCGGCTATTTTGCCTTCGTGAACTGGATCGTCACCTCGTGGCTGGGCTATCTCGTCTTTGCGGGGATGGCTTGGTCGATGTGGTATCACTACCTGACCGGGCTGCGGCACCTGCTGTGGGACACCGGCAAGGGGCTCGATATCGAAACCGCCGAGAAACTCGGCTGGGGGGCGATCATCGGCTCGGTCGTGCTGACGCTCCTGACCCTGATCATTCTGGCGATTTTCTGAGGAGGCAACCATGCGCTATCTGACCGATCGCAAACGCGCCGTCGGCAAGGGGGCCTCGGGGTCCGGGACCGAGCATTTCTGGTGGATGACGATGTCCTCGGTGGCGCTCGCCTTCCTCGTTCCGACCTTCATCTTCGTCTTCGGCTCGGCCATCGGCGGCACGCAGGAAGAGGTGATCGCGCATTTCGCCCGGCCCTTCCCGGCGATCCTGACCGGCCTCGTCACGCTGGTGGGTATGCGCCACTTCGCCAAGGGCGCGCAGGTCATGCTGGAAGACTACACCCAGGGCAGCCTGCGCAAGGGTCTGGTGATCCTCGTCTATTCGCTGTCCTACGTGATCACGGCCCTCGTGCTTTACGCTCTGGCGAAAATGACTTTCCTCAGCATCGTGCTGAACTCGGCGAACTGACAGGGATACCCGGACAATGGCTTCCTATACTTATGAAACCCACAACTATGACGTGGTGGTGGTCGGTGCCGGTGGCGCGGGCCTGCGGGCAACGCTGGGCATGGCCGAACAGGGGCTGCGCACCGCCTGCGTGACCAAGGTCTTCCCGACCCGCTCGCATACCGTGGCGGCGCAGGGCGGCATCGCGGCCTCCTTGGGCAACATGGGCCCGGACAGCTGGCAATGGCACATGTTCGATACCGTCAAGGGCTCGGACTGGCTGGGCGACACCGATGCGATGGAATATCTGGCCCGCTCCGCCCCGGCGGCGGTCTATGAGCTGGAACATTACGGCGTGCCGTTTTCCCGCACCGAGGCGGGCAAGATCTACCAGCGCCCGTTCGGCGGTCACACCACCGAATTCGGCGACGGCCCGCCGGTGCAGCGCACCTGTGCCGCCGCCGACCGCACCGGCCACGCCATCCTGCACACGCTCTATGGCCAGTCGCTGAAGAACAACGCGGAATTCTTCATCGAATATTTCGCGCTCGATCTGATCATGTCGGACGATGGCGTCTGTCAGGGCGTCGTCTGCTGGAAACTCGATGACGGCACCTTCCACGTCTTCAACGCGAAGATGGTCGTGCTGGCGACGGGCGGCTATGGCCGCGCCTATTTCTCGGCCACTTCGGCGCATACCTGCACCGGCGACGGCGGCGGGATGGTGGCGCGGGCGGGTCTTGCGCTGCAGGACATGGAATTCGTGCAGTTCCACCCGACCGGCATCTATGGCTCGGGCTGCCTGATCACCGAAGGCGCGCGCGGCGAGGGTGGTTACCTGACGAACTCGCAAGGCGAGCGGTTCATGGAACGCTATGCGCCGCACTACAAGGATCTGGCGCCGCGCGATTACGTCTCGCGCTGCATGACGCTGGAAATCCGCGAAGGCCGCGGTGTGGGCGAGCACAAGGACCACATCCACCTGAACCTGAGCCACCTGCCGAAAGAAGCGCTGGCCGAACGTCTGCCGGGCATCTCGGAATCGGCGAAGATCTTCGCCGGTGTCGACGTGACCAAGGAGCCGATCCCGGTTCTGCCGACGGTGCATTACAACATGGGCGGCATTCCGACGAACTACTGGGGCGAAGCGCTGAACCCGACCAAGGACAATCCGAACGCCGTCGTTCCGGGCCTGATGGCCGTGGGCGAGGCTGGTTGCGCCTCGGTGCACGGGGCGAACCGCCTTGGCTCGAACTCGCTGATCGACCTCGTGGTCTTCGGCCGTGCCGCCGCGATCCGCGCCGGTGAGATCGTCGATCCGAAGGCGCGTCCGGCGGCCTACAATCAGGCCTCGGTCGACAAGTGCTTCGATCGCTTCGACGGGCTGCGCCATGCCAAGGGCGGCACGCCCACGGCGGATCTGCGTCTGCAGATGCAGCGCACGATGCAGGCCGATGCGGCCGTCTTCCGCACCGACAAGACGCTGGCCGAAGGCAAGGCGAAGATGACCGAGATCGCGGCGAAAGTGTCGGATCTGAAAGTCACCGACCGCTCGCTCGTCTGGAACAGCGACCTGATGGAAACGCTGGAACTGACGAACCTGATGCCGAACGCGCTGGCCACCATCGTCGGTGCCGAAGCCCGCAAGGAAAGCCGCGGCGCCCATGCCTCGGAAGACCATGCGACGCGCGACGACGTGAACTGGCGCAAGCACTCGATCATGCGGGTCGAAGGCAACAAGGTCGAGCTGACCTACCGCCCGGTGATCACCGAACCGCTGACCACCGAAGCCGAAGGCGGCATCAGTCTCGCCAAGATCGCCCCGAAAGCGCGGACGTTCTGAGATGGCACGGGTCTGGGCATATGGGATCGCGGCGGCAGGGCTTGCCCTTGCCGGTTGCGGCCCCATGGCCCTGCCCGAAGCCGAAGAGCTGTGCGCCGAAGCCGTTGCCCCGCAAGCGCCCCTTTCCGGCGAAGGCCGGATGGGCGTTGCTTCGGATGGCAACTTCCATTCGGATATCGATCTGACCTTCCATCTGGGCGCTGCCGGAGACCCCGGCGTCGCCTATGCGAATTGCGTCCGCGCCCGGGCCGGGCAGGCGCCGAGCCGCCCCTATTACGACGTGGGGGGGAGGCGCTGAGATGGAGATGCTCTGCTTCAGCGACGTGCCCGTGATGCCCGTGACCCGGATTTCCGAACATGTGCCGCTGGGCGGGCCGATCTGGCCCGATTTCGAGCGTCAGACCGCGCCGCGCTTTTGCCGTGGCGGGCGCCCGCTCGACAGCGCGCCGCCGCTGCGCAAGCCGGTGCGGCAGTTCCACCGCCCGGCGCTTTGGGGCGGCTATCTCAGCCATGAATTCGGCCATCTCGTTGCCGAACACATCACCCGGCTGTTGCCTGCCATCAATCAGCGCACCGATGACGTGGTGCTGTTCACCCTGCCCACCGGCGTTGCGCCCGAGGGGCTTGCGCTTTGGGTGCAGGATATCTTCGCTTGGCTGACGATGCCGCCACGTCGCGCGCGCTTTGTCACCGAGCCGAGCCTCGCCCCCGAATTGCGCGTCTGCGCCCAGGGCGAGATGATGGGCGATATCGCCCCCGATCCGGCCTATCTGGACCTGCTCGACGGGCTGCCCACCCATCACGGGCTGGACCGGCAAAAGCGCTTGCCGCTGGTCTATGTCAGCCGCGCCGGGATGGTGGCAGCGGGCCGTGGCGGCCATCTGGGCGAGGGCTATCTGGCCGGGCTGCTGGGGCAGCTGGGCGTGACCGTGATCGACCCGGGCCGGATGCCGATCCGCGCGCAGATGCAGTGCTATGCGCAGGCCGAGGTGCTGGTCTTCGCCGAAGGCTCGGCGCTGCATGGCCGCCAGCTGCTGGGCCGTCTCGATCAGGACATTCACATCCTGCGCCGCCGCTCGGGGCTGGATGTCAGCAAGGCCGTGCTGACGCCGCGCTGCCGCAGTCTGCACTATCACGACGTCGTCGCCGGGCATCTGACGGTTTCGGGCACGTTCAAGGGGCCCGAGCACACGACCCCGCGCGAATTCCGCCATCTTTACGCGGCCTTCTACGACCTGCCCGCGCTCTTTGCCGCCTTCGCCGATCTGGGCGTGCCGCTGGCCCGGCACTGGGACCACGAGGCCTGGCGCGCGGCCGTACTCGACGATGCCCTGCGCTGGCTTGTGGCGCAGGCCGCCCCGGTCGATCAGGCCGTTCTCAATCTCATCCGCCTCCTCGAGCAGATTTCCACGCCCGACGAGCTTCTCGACTTGGCCGAGCCGCCCCCGGCCCGGTCCGCTTCGCACTGAAAGGACGCCCAATGGTTCAGTTCACGCTTCCGAAAAACTCCAAGATCCGCGTCGGCAAGACCTGGCCGCGGCCCGAGGGCGCCAAAAACGTGCGCAAGTTCAAGATCTACCGCTGGGACCCGGATACCGGTGAAAACCCGCGGGTCGACACCTATTTCCTCGACATGGACCGTTGCGGGCCGATGGTTCTTGATGCGCTTCTGAAGATCAAAAACGAGATCGACCCGACGCTGACCTTCCGGCGCTCCTGCCGCGAGGGGATCTGCGGTTCCTGCGCGATGAACATCGACGGGATCAACACGCTGGCCTGCATCTACGGCCTCGACGAGATCAAGGGCGATGTCCGCATCTACCCGCTGCCGCACATGCCTGTGGTCAAGGATCTCGTGCCCGACCTGACGCTGTTCTACGCGCAGCACGCCTCGATCATGCCGTTCCTGCAAACGACGACGAACAAGCCGGAGAAAGAATGGCTGCAGTCGATCGAGGACCGCAAGAAACTCGATGGTCTTTATGAATGCGTGATGTGTGCCTCGTGCTCGACCTCGTGCCCGAGCTACTGGTGGAACTCCGACCGCTACCTTGGTCCGGCGGCGCTGCTGCATGCCTATCGCTGGATCATCGACAGCCGCGACGAGGCCACGGCCGAGCGTCTCGATGCGCTTGAAGACCCGTTCAAGCTGTATCGCTGCCACACGATCATGAACTGCGCCAAGACCTGCCCGAAGGGGCTGAACCCGGCGAAAGCGATTGCCGAGATCAAGAAACTGATGATCAACCGGCACGTCTGATCCGGTCTCGACCCGCAAAAGGCCCCCGTACTGCAGGGGCCTTTTTGCTGCGTTGCAGAAAATGCATATCGCGGTTGCAGCATTTGTGCTGTCGGGCGGGGAGCACGTGGGATATATTGTCGCAGGGGAGACCAGCGACCTACAGGAGCATCCCATGTCGAAGATCGTCACCTTCCGGAAGAAATCCGAGCAGGAAAAAGCCGCTGAAGCGCTGCGAATTCTGGCCGATGCCTGGGCCTATTACACGCCCGCCCGTGGCAAGGCCGACCTGATCGAAGAGACCGAAATCGAACAGATGTTCGAATATTACGCGGCCTGAGCCACGCGTGCCGCAAAAGCGCCCCTGCCGGTCGGCGGGGGCTTTGCTTTTGCGCCAAAGCCGGGTGAGACTGGGGTAAAGGAGACCGCGCCCCGTGAAACTGACCCATCCCGAACATGCCCCGCCCGCCGATGCCGCGCACGCGCGCGCGATCAAGCCGGTGATCTGCTATCCGGTCGAGACGCTGCCGC
This sequence comes from Rhodobacter capsulatus, assembly GCF_052363175.1. Lineage (GTDB taxonomy): Bacteria > Pseudomonadota > Alphaproteobacteria > Rhodobacterales > Rhodobacteraceae > Rhodobacter > Rhodobacter capsulatus_D. Next base: position 3,018,696 of record NZ_CP198946.1, on the reverse strand, counting down.
GCCCCGATCTTGCCGCGCTGCGCGCCGCCCGCGACAGCTGGACGAAGACCGCCGAGGTGATCGTCCCTGCGCGCGAGGCGAAATATTTCGAAGTCCCGGCCGGGTGCTTCTTCCGCATCACCTCCATCGAGGGGCCGCAGGTCGGTGACCTGAACCTCTGGGCGGCCGAGGATCTGAACGAGCGCTTCTTTTCCGGCAAGACCCGGGCGCTGCACGGCACGCATCTGTCGACGGGAGATCAGCTCTGGTCCTCGATCCCCTATCTGCGGCCGATGGCGACGATCACCGATGACACGCTCGACTGGTATGGCATCGACGAGCACGGCGGCTCGGTGCATGACGTGATCGGCACGCGCTGCGACCCCTATACGCATCACATGCTGTCGGGCGGCGACACTTACCACCACTGCTGCCATTCGAACCTGACCCGCGCGCTGACCGAGGCGACGGGGCTGATGAAACACGCCTGCGAATTCCATGTGCATGACGTGCTCAATGTCTTCATGTGCACGGGCTTCACCCGCGATACCGGGCAGTATTTCATGAAGGCCTCGCCGGTGCGGCCGGGCGATTATCTGGAATTCTTCGCCGAGATCGATCTGGGCGGCGCGCTCTCGGCCTGCCCGGGCGGGGATTGCTCGTCTGAGCATTCCTCGGATGCGGCGGCCTGCTATCCGCTGCTGGTCGAAGTGTTTACTCCGAAAGCCCCGCCCGCGGGCTGGGTATCGCCTGCGCGCAATGGCTACGATCGCACGCATGGCTGCGATCTCGACTGATGGGGCAGGGGGCGCTGGCCCCCTTACTCCGCCTGCGGCGCGTGCAGTTCGGTTTCCAGAAACCGCTCGAAGGCTTCCAGATCGAGCGGCTCGAACTGCCCGAAGCTCTGGATCCAGACGATCGCCCCCTCCATCGCCGCCGGTTCGAGCTTGCACCACTTCACCCGGCCGCGCTTTTCCTGCGAGATCAGACCAGCCTCGGCGAGGATCGACAGATGTTTCGAGATCGCCGCAAGCGACATCTGAAACGGCTCGGCCACGTCGGTCACCGCCATGTCGTCTTCGAGCAGCATGGTCAGGATCGCCCGCCGCGTCGGGTCGGCAAGCGCCGCAAAGACGGCATCAAGCGCAGAGGAAGGGTCATGGGTCATGCGCCGACTTTGCGCATGCTGCGGCAAAACGTCAACCGATCGGTTGAATATCACTTTGGCCCGACCCGTGCGAAAACCCGGTCCGCCGCGCGGGGATGGTTGCGCAAACGTATTTGAAAACATGAGCTTGCAGCGCCGGAAAGACTCTGTCAACGGCGTTGACTCATCGGGCTTGCGCCGTTAGACACAGCCTCAACCTGCGGGGAGCATCCATGTCCGATGAAAGTGCGGAAGAACCCGATCCCGAGCGCCTGGCGGCGCTTGAGAAACGGATTTCGCAACTGAAGAAGACGGAGGAGGCGCCCAAACGCGCAGCGGATGGGGATCTGCGGATGGCCGACATGGCCTGGCGGATGGTCATCGAACTGGTTTCGGGGCTGGGGATCGGCTTCGGCATCGGATTTGGGCTCGACGCTGTTTTCGGCACCAAGCCTCTCCTGATGCTGATCTTCGTCTTCCTCGGTCTCGCGGCGGGGGTGAAGGTGATGCTTCGCTCGGCCGCGGACTTGACAAAGGCACAGGCAGCTGCGGCCGCAGCTGGCAAAGAGGGGAAATAGTCGTGGCAGAAGAAGCTGGCACCGGCCTTGTGTTCCACCCGATGGAACCGTTCAAGATTCACTCGCTGTTCAGCGGCGAGCCGATCAGCTGGTACGAATTTTTCGTTCCCACCAACACCACCCTGTGGATGGCGATCGGCGTTCTGATGATCGCGCTGCTGATGGTCGTGGGCACGCTGCGTCGCGCCATCGTTCCGGGCCGCATCCAGTCGGTGGCGGAACTGGCCTACAGCTTCATCCACAAGATGGTCGAAGACGTTGCGGGTAAAGAGGGGCTGGCCTACTTCCCCTATATCTTCACGCTCTTCCTGTTCATCGTCTTCTCGAACTTCCTCGGCCTGATCCCCGGCGCCTTCACCCCCACCTCGCACATCGCGGTTACCGCGGTCATGGCGATGGGTGTGTTCATCGGCGTCACCGCGCTTGGTTTCATGAAGCACGGCAGCCACTTCCTCGGCCTGTTCTGGGTCTCGGCCGCGCCGCTGGCGCTGCGCCCGATCCTGGCCGTGATCGAGGTCATCTCCTACTTCGTGCGTCCCGTCAGCCACTCCATTCGTCTTGCCGGCAACATGATGGCTGGCCACGCGGTGATGGAAGTGTTCGCGGCCTTCGCTCCGCTGATCCTGTTCTCCTTCGTCGGCGTGATCGTGACGCCCTTGTCGGTGCTGGCGATCGTGGCGATGTATGCGCTCGAAATCCTCGTGGCCTTCGTGCAGGCCTACGTCTTCACCATCCTGACCTGCGTCTACCTGAAAGACGCGCTGCATCCGGGCCACTGAGGCCCGGACCGCAGACAGGTCTTCGAAACAACCTCAATTCAGCCAATTCCAACCTCAAGGAGTGTCCATCATGGAAGGCGATATCGTTCAAATGGGTGCCTACATCGGTGCTGGTCTCGCGTGCACCGGCATGGGCGGCGCCGCCGTCGGTGTGGGCCACGTCGTCGGCAACTTCATCTCGGGCGCGCTGCGTAACCCGTCGGCGGCCGCTTCGCAAACCGCCACCATGTTCATCGGTATCGCGTTCGCCGAAGCGCTGGGGATCTTCTCGTTCCTCGTCGCGCTTCTGCTGATGTTCGCCGTCTGATCCCTGCTACCTATCCTTGCGGTCGGGTGGGTGTTCTGCACCCACCCGGTAACTGAGGGGTCCAGGGGGACGACATGGCAAACGAAACTCAAGCGGTCGAAGCCGCTGCTGCTGTCGCCGGACACGCTGCCGAGGCTGCGGAAAAAGGCGGGATGCCGCAACTCGACTTCTCGACCTTCCCGAACCAGATCTTCTGGCTTCTGCTGGCTCTGGGCGCCATCTACTGGCTTCTGACCAACATCGCCATTCCGCGCATCGCGGGGATCCTTGCGGACCGCGCGGGCACCATCACCGGTGATATCGAAGCGGCGGAACAGTACAAGCTGAAGGCCAAGGACGCGGAAGCGGCCTATGCCAAGGCGCTGGCCGACGCCCGTGCGCAAGCGCAAAAGATCATCGCCGAGACTCGTGCGGCGATCCAGAAGGACCTCGATGCCGCCGCGGCGAAAGCCGATGCGGATATCGGGGCCCGGGTCGCGCAGTCGGAAGTGAAGATCGCCGAAATCCGCGCCGGTGCGCTGGAGGCGGTGCAGATCGTCGCCACCGACACGGCCACGGCCATCGTCACGGCGCTGGGCGGCAAAGCCGATACGAGCGCGGTCACTGCCGCGGTCGATCAGCGGGTGAAGGGGTAACGCGATGAAGAAACTGACGTTCCTGCTCGTTGCTCTGGCGGCGAACCCGGCTTTCGCTTCGGAAGAAGGCCCGTTCGTCTCGCTGCGCAACGCGCATTTCGTGATCCTCACCGCGTTCCTCATCTTCATCGGCGTCCTGATCAAGTTCAAGGTTCCGTCGATGCTGATGGCCATGCTTGACAAGCGTGCCGAAGGCATCAAGTCGGAGCTGGACGAGGCCAAGGCGCTGCGTGACGAAGCGCAGAAGATCCTGGCGAGCTACGAGCGCAAGGCGCGCGAAGTGCAAGGGCAGGCCGACGAGATCGTCGCCGCTGCCAAGCGCGACGCGCAACTGGCGGCCGAGCAAGCCAAGGCGGACCTGAAGGAGGCCATCGCGCGCCGCCTGAAGGGTGCCGAAGACCGGATCGCCTCGGCGGAAGCCGCTGCGCTGAAGGACGTGAAGGACCGCGCTGTGCAAGTGGCGGTTGCCGCTGCGGCCGAGGTTCTGGCGAACCAGATGTCGGCGGCCGAGAAGTCGAAGATGATCGACGCCTCGATCGCGGAAGTGGAAACCCGGCTGAACTGAGCCGATTTCCAGACCAGATCGAAAACCCGGCCTCGCGGCCGGGTTTTTGCTTTTGGCCTTGTCGCAAAGGCGCAGGGCAAAATAAAACGCGCGCCCGAAGGCGCGCGTCTTGCATTGAACGGGGCAGGGGACTCAGACGGCGCGGATTGCGGTCACGTTCGCCTTCGGCGGAGCCGCATTCGCATCGATGAAATTCAGCACCAGCGGCCGGATGTTGTTGCGCCAGGACGAGCCCGCGAAGATGCCGTAATGGCCCGCGCCCGGTTCCAGATGCTGCGCCTTCTTCTCCTCGGGCAGGCCGGTGAGAAGCCGCAGCGCCGCCACGCATTGCCCGGGCGCCGAGATGTCGTCGTTCGAGCCCTCGACCGTCTTCACCGCAACGCGGGTGATCTTGCCGATATCGACGCGCTTGCCCTCGACCTCGAAGCGGTTCTGCGCGATTTCGAGCCCCTTGAAGATCCGTTCCACCGTGGACAGGTAGAATTCCGCGGTCATGTCCATCACCGCCAGATATTCATCATAGAAGATGTTGTGATGGTCATGTTCAGAGCCTTCGCCCTTCGACTCCATCAGGATCTTGTCCGAGAAGGCCTTGGTGTGCTTGTCCATGTTCATCGAGATGAACGAGGCAAGCTGCATCAGCCCCGGATAGACCAGCCGCCCGGCGCCCTTGTATTTGAAGCCGACGCGCTGGATCACCATGTGTTCCAGCTGCCCCATGGTGACGCGGCGGCCGAAATCGGTCACCTCGGTCGCGGCGGCATCGGGGTCGATCGGCCCGCCGATCAGCGTCAGCGTGCGCGGCTGCGCCTCGGGCTCTTCCTCGGCCAGATAGGCGGTCGCGGCCAGCGTCAGCGGCGCGGGTTGACAGACCGCGATCACGTTGATGTCGGGGCCAAGCAGGCGCATGAACTCGACAAGGTAAAGCGTGTAATCCTCGATGTCGAATTTGCCCGCGGAAACAGGGATGTCACGCGCGTTATGCCAATCCGTCACATAGACGTCAGCATCGGGCAGCAGGCTCGCCACGGTCGAGCGGAGGAGCGTCGCATAATGGCCCGACATCGGCGCCACCAGAAGGATGCGCCGCGCCATCGGCGCCCGGCCCTGCACCTTGAAATGGATCAGAGCGCCAAAGGGCTTGTCGACCAGCGTCTCGATCTCGATCAGGTGATCCTTGCCGTCGGCGGCCGGAATCGAGCGGATGCCCCAGTCGGGCTTGATGACCATGCGCGCGAAGCTGCGCTCGGTCACGCGGCCCCAGGCCGACATCAGCTTGAACATCGGGTGTGGCGTCAGCCCCCAGACAGGGTAGGACGCCATGGCCCGGGCCGAGGCGCCCATCCACTCATTCGTGTTCCTGATGGTCTCCATCAGGTCATAGCTCATCATGCCCTTCATTGGCGCTCCCCAAGAAACCGCTCAATCGCCGCTTGTCCCTGTCCAAGCGGACGTTATGTTTCTTAGTCAAGGATAGGGAGGAAATATAGTTATGACAACGCCTGAAAAGGTCGAATCTGCTGCATCGCAGCAAATGCGGGACAATCTGGCGCGAATTGAGACACTCACGCAACGCATGGTAGAAGCCATCGCGCAAAAGCGCCCGTTGAATCCGGCCCTGGAAGGGCCGGGGCTGGATCTTTACGTGTCGTCCTCGACCGCGCTGATGCGCGAGATGACGGCGAATCCCGCGAAGATCTTCGAGGCGCAGGTGAACTATTGGGCGCAGGCGATGACGCATTACATCGACGCCACCCATGCTTTCGCGCAAGGCACGTTCAAACCGCCGGCCGACCCGGGGCCGAAGGATCGCCGCTTTTCCAATCCGCTTTGGGATACACATCCCTATTTCAACTTCATCAAGCAGCAATATCTGATTGCCTCCTCGTCGATCGAAGAGGCGCTGGCGAAGATCGAGGGGCTTGATCCCGTCGATCGCCGGCGCCTCGAGATGTTCTCGAAGCAGATCATCGACATGATGGCGCCGACGAATTTTCTGGCGACGAACCCCGATGCGCTGGAAAAAGCCGTTGCGACAGAAGGGGAAAGCCTGGTGCGCGGGCTGGAGAACCTGGTCCGCGACATCGAGGCGAACCGGGGCGATCTGGTGATCACGCTCGCGGACAAGAACGCTTTCAGTGTCGGGCACAACATCGGCACGGCGAAGGGGCAGGTGGTCTATCGCAACCGGCTGATGGAGCTGATCCAGTACACGCCGACGACGCCCACCGTGCACAAGACACCGCTGATCATCTTCCCGCCGTGGATCAACAAGTTCTACATCCTCGATCTGAAGCCGCAAAACAGCCTGATCCGCTGGATCGTCGATCAGGGCTTCACCCTTTTCGTCGTCAGCTGGAAGAACCCGGACCGGTCTTACGCCGATGTGGGGATGGAGGATTACATCCGCGACGGCTATCTGACCGCGATCGACGAGGTGAAGGCGATCACCGGCGAGAAGCAGGTCAATGCGGTGGGCTATTGCATCGCCGGAACGACGCTGAGCCTGGTTCTGGCGCTGCTGGAGAAGCGCAAGGACCGCTCGATCAAGACCGCGACCTTCTTTACCACGCTGACGGATTTCTCCGATCAGGGCGAGTTCACCCCGTTCCTGCAGGATGATTTCGTCGACGGGATCGAGCGTCAGGTGCGCATGGACGGGGTGCTGTCGAGCTATTACATGACGCGCACCTTCTCCTATCTGCGGGCGAATGACCTGATCTATCAGCCCGCGATCCGCAGCTACATGATGGGGGAATCACCCCCAGCCTTTGACCTGCTCTACTGGAACGGCGACAGCACGAACCTGCCGGGCAAGATGGCGGTGGAATATCTGCGTGGGCTTTGTCAGGCCGATGCCTTCACCACCGACGGCTTCGATCTGATGGGCGAGGTGCTGCATGTCTCGGGGGTCAAGGTGCCGCTCTGCGCCATTGCCTGCGAGACCGACCATATCGCGCCATGGGTCGCGTCGTTCAATGGCGTCGCGCAGATGGGGTCGAGTGACAAGACCTTCATCCTGTCGGAATCGGGCCATATCGCCGGGATCGTGAACCCGCCGACGAAGGAGAAATACGGCCATTACACCTCCGAGGTGCCGATCGAGGACCCGGAGGAATGGCGGGCTGGTGCGACCTATACCAAGGGCAGCTGGTGGCCGCGCTGGGGGGCCTGGCTCTCCGGCCATTCGGGCAAGATGGTCGCCGCGCGCGAACCGGGCGACGCTCGCCATCCGCCGCTTGCCCCCGCGCCCGGCACCTATGTGGCCGAGGTCGTCGTGCTTTGATGCCGGGAGGATCCCGAAAGGGGGGCTTCGGCCCCCTTTCCTTTTGGTGAGACACCTTGATGCAAATCAACCTGGGCGCGAAAAAACGCGCTGCGATGCAGAAATTATTTCTTGCAATGCTGCGCTGCAGCATTTATATCTGAGTCAAGCGAACGGGCCCCGCCGCCTCGAAGGGCCCCCCTGACCGGAGCGACAGAAATGGCCAAGACCCAAGATTTCACCAAGATGATGCAAGACATGATGGCTTCGATGCCGATGGACATGTCGAAGATGCAGGATGCGTTCAAGGCGCAGACCGTGCTGACCGAAAAGATGGCCAAGGTTGCCATCGACGCCGCTGAAAAATCGACCGACATCTCGGCGAAATGGGCCAAGGACTCGCTGGCCAAAGTCGGCGCGCTGACCTCGTCGAAAGTCGAGCCGGCCGATTACGCCAAGGTGATGAGCGATTTCGCCTCGGCCTCGGTCGAAATGGCGACGGAAAACCTCGCCGCCTTCGCCGAAGTGGCGAAGAAGGTTCAGATGGACACCGTCGAGCTGATGCTGGCCGCTGGCAAGGAAATGACCGAGGAAACCACCGCTGCCGTGAAGAAAGCGACCGAGGAAGTGACCGCCGCCGCCAAGAAGACCGTCGCGGCGAAGTGATTGGAACCACCCGGTTCTCTCCTCCCTGCCGGGTTGACCATGGGCGCACTTCGGTGCGCCCTTTCCTTTTGTTGCTTTTGCCGCGGCGCGGCCTAAACATTGCTGCAGCGCCAATAAAAACCACGGGGAGGAGAGTCCATGGCCGAAGAGGCGAAACCCTTGCTCATCAAGCGGTATGCGAGCCGGCGGCTCTACAACACCGAGACGAGCGATTACGTCACGCTTGAGGACATCGCATCCTTCATCCGCCAGGGGCGCGAGGTGCAGATCGTCGATCTGAAATCGGGCGACGACCTGACGCGGCAATATCTGCTGCAGATCATCGCGGAACATGAAAGCCGGGGCGAGAACGTGCTGCCGGTGGATGTGCTGACCGATCTGGTGCGCAGTTACACGACGCAGGCGCAATCGGTGGTGCCGCAATTCCTGGCCGCGAGCTTCGAGATGCTGCGCGAAGGCCAGTCGAAAATGATGGAGAATCTGGCCACCTTCCCGGCGGTTCCCGGTTTCGAGGCGCTGCAGCGGCAGCAGGAAGCGTTCCTGAAGACGATGATGGCGGGCTGGGGCGCCGCGGTCGGCACCACGCCCGAAGCGGGCGGCGGTGATACCGCCGGTGGGCGCGAAGAGCTTGACGCGATCAAGAAGCAACTGGCCGATCTGCAGTCGAAGCTGTCGAAACTTTGAGCAGGGCGGGGGGGGCGCTGCCCCCCGGTCCCCCGCTCGGGGGCGTGCCCCCGAGACCCCCGGCCCTGATCCGGGCCTTTTTTCTTGAAATTGCAGGGGCTTCGATGGGTGCGGGCTTGCCAAAGCAAGACCGGGGCCGTCATTCTGGCCCGGACAGGGGGGCGCGGATGACGGGCAAGGCGAAAGGGCGGGGCGAGAAGATCAGCCTCTGGGCGGTCGAAATGCTGGTGGCGACGGCCGAGGAAGGCGCGATCACCGCCGCCGCGCGGCGGCTGGGCGTTTCGGCCTCGGCGGTCAGTCAGCAGATCGTGGCGCTGGAAACCGCGCTGGGGGCGGAACTGGTCGATCGCACCGCGCGGCCCTTTGGATTGACCGCCGCGGGCCGGGCCTTTTTGCCCCATGCCGAGGCGATGCTCGATGAACTGGCGCGCGGGCGTGCCGGGGTGGGGCTCGCCGATCCCGCCGGTCTGCGCAGTTTTCGTCTTGGCATGATCGAGGATTTCGAGGCCGAGGTGACGCCGCTTCTGCTCGCGGGCATGGGGGCGGAGCTGACCGCCTGCCGCTTCCTGCTGGAAACCGGGCCGAGCCATCGGCTGGCGGCGCAGCTCGAGGCGCGGGCGCTCGACATGGTGGTGGCGGCCGAGATCGAAGGCGCGCAGGAGGGGCTGGAGCTGCATCCGCTTCTGTCCGAGCCTTTCGTGGCGGTCTGGCCGGAGGGGCAGGTGGGCGCCGATCTGCCGCTTCTGCATTATTCGCGCCGCACGCTGATGGGCCAGCAGATCGCGGCCTATCTGGGGCGGATCGGCGAGAGCCCGGGGCACCGGTTCGAAATCGACAGCACCCCGGCGATTCTGGCGATGGTGGCGGCGGGGCAGGGCTGGTCGATCCTGACCCCCTCGGGCGTGCTGCATGGCAAGCGCGCGGGCGTGGCGCTGGCGCCGCTGACAGGGCCGGGGATGAGCCGCCGTATCGTGCTGAGCGCGCGGGCGGGAACTATGGGCGATCTGCCCGGCGCGGTGGCCTTGCGGTTGCGGGGGCTCCTGGCCGAGCGGATCGTGGCGCCCGCGCTGATCGAGGCGCCGTGGCTTGCGGCGGCGCTACGCGTCGAATGAAAACGCCCGCTGTCGCGGGCGCCTTGTTCGTATCAGATCAGACGTGCGCGTTCAGACCAGACGGCTTTGCGCCAGCGCGGCTTTCACGAAACCGGCAAAGAGCGGATGCGGCGCGAAGGGCTTCGACTTCAGTTCCGGGTGGAACTGCACGCCGATGAACCACGGATGGTCCTTGTGCTCGACGATCTCGGGCAGGCGGCCATCGGGGCTCATGCCCGAGAACACCAGACCGCAGTTTTCCAGCGCCTCGCGATAGGTGATGTCGACCTCGTAGCGGTGGCGGTGGCGTTCCTCGATCTCGGTCTTGCCGTAGACCTCGGCGACTTTCGAGCCCTCGGTCAGATGCGCCGAATAGGCGCCAAGCCGCATCGTGCCGCCCTTGTCGTCGGTCACTTTCCGCTCGACCCGGTGGTTGCCCTGCACCCATTCCTTGAGGTGGTAAACCACGGGGGTGAAACGCTTTTCGCCCGCCTCATGGTCGAATTCCTCGGACCCGGCATTCGTCACGCCTGCCATGTTGCGCGCCGCTTCGATCACCGCCATCTGCATGCCAAGGCAGATGCCGAGATAGGGCACGCCCTTTTCACGCGCGAATTGCGCCGCGCGGATCTTGCCCTCGGTGCCGCGCTCGCCAAAGCCGCCGGGCACGAGGATCGCGTGGAAGGGCTCCAGATGCGGCGCCGGGTCTTCGCGTTCGAAGATCTCGGCGTCGATCCATTCCGCCTTCACGCGGACCCGGTTCGCCATGCCGCCATGTGTCAGCGCCTCGGCGATCGACTTGTAGGCGTCCTCGAGCTGCACATATTTGCCGACGATGGCGACGCGGACCTCGCCTTCGGCATGGGTCAGCCGGTCCATCACGTCTTCCCAGCGGCTCATGTCGGGCCGCGGCGCGGGCGAGATGCCAAAGGCGTTCAGCACGGCCTGATCCAGCCCGGCGCGGTGATAGGCCAAGGGCGCCTCGTAGATCGAGCGCAGGTCATAGGCCGGGATCACGCTGTCGGGCCGCACGTTGCAAAAGAGCGCGATCTTCGCGCGTTCCTTGTCCGGGATCGGATGCTCCGAGCGGCACACCAGCACGTCGGGCTGCAAGCCGATCGAGCGCAGTTCCTTGACCGAGTGCTGCGTCGGTTTCGTCTTCAATTCGCCGGAGGCCGCCAGATAGGGCAGCAGCGTCAGGTGCATGAAGATGCATTGCCCGCGCGGGCGTTCCTGCGCGAATTGGCGGATCGCTTCGAAGAAGGGCAGGCCCTCGATATCGCCGACGGTGCCGCCGATCTCGCAGAGCATGAAATCGACCTCGTCATCACCGACGGCAATGAAGTCCTTGATTTCATTGGTCACGTGCGGGATCACCTGAATGGTTTTTCCCAAGTATGCGCCGCGGCGCTCTTTCTCCAGCACGTTCGAATAGATCCGCCCCGAGGACACCGAATCCGTCTTGCGGGCGCTGACGCCGGTGAAGCGCTCGTAGTGACCCAGATCGAGGTCGGTCTCGGCGCCGTCATCGGTGACGAAGACTTCGCCATGCTCGAAGGGCGACATCGTGCCCGGATCGACGTTCAGATAGGGATCGAGCTTGCGCAGTCGCACCGAGAAGCCGCGGGCCTGCAGAAGGGCGCCGAGGGCGGCCGAAGCCAAGCCCTTGCCCAGCGAGGAAACCACGCCCCCGGTGATGAAGACATAACGCGCCATGAGACCCCCGTGACAAGCAAAAGAAAGGCTTGTTCCGGTCGGGATCGACCGGAACCACGGGATTTGACTGTTACACGATTCGCAGCCTGCCCGCAACCAGACCGCAAGACTTGGAGTAAACTAAGAGCCGAACGCCCAGTAGTTGTGGGCTCAGTTCGAGGCGGGCGCCTGCGAATAGGGCGACACACCGCCCGGCAGTGCCGGCATGCCCGACGCCGGGGTTTCCGGCTGCACGGGCGCCTCACTCGGGGCCGGTGCTTCGGTCGCGGCGGGCGGCGTCACCGGCGGCACGACGGGTTCATCGGTCGAGGGCGGCGGCGCCGAGATCAGCGGCGCAGTCCCGGTGCCGCCCGGGGCGGCGGGCGCTTCCGCCGGGGTGGTGTCGACGACCGAGGCTTCCTTGCCCGCCCGGGCCGAAAGCACCGTGAGCGTGATCGAGGTTGTCAGAAAGGCGATGGCAAAGACCCAGGTCAGCTTGGTCAGCGCATTGGCCGCTTGCCGCCCGGTCATCACGCCGCCACCGCCACCGCCGCCCATGCCAAGGCCGCCACCTTCCGAGCGCTGCAGCAGCACCACCCCGATCAGGAGGAGCGCCAGCACGAGGTGGACGACGAGGATGACGTTTTGGACGTTTTCCATGAGGGGGGCCGCGCCTTTTTTCAATCGACGCGCCTATCTAGGCGCTTGGCCGTCTGCGCGCAACCCGGTTTTCTGCCGCGCAGAGCCGCGGCCCGGGCGATTGCGGCGAAAAATCGGTTTCCCCCGGGCGCTCACCCCGCTATATGTCGCGCGGTTTTCAGACCAGCGGAGAAATCGAATGGCCAACGTGGTGGTTGTCGGCGCCCAATGGGGCGACGAGGGCAAGGGCAAGATCGTGGACTGGCTCTCGGAACGGGCCGACGTGATCGCCCGCTTTCAGGGCGGCCATAATGCGGGCCACACGCTCGTCATCGGTGGCAAGGTCTACAAGCTGAACGCGCTGCCCTCGGGGGTCGTGCGGGGCGGCAAGCTGTCGGTGATCGGCAACGGCGTCGTGCTCGACCCGTGGCATCTGGTCAAGGAAGTCGCGGCGATCCGCGAGCAGGGCGTCGCGATCAACCCCGAGAACCTGATGATCGCGGAAAACACCCCCCTCATCATGCCGTTCCACGGCGAGCTTGACCGCGCCCGCGAGGCGCAGGCCTCGGTCGCCAAGATCGGCACCACCGGCCGCGGCATCGGCCCCTGCTACGAAGACAAGGTCGGCCGTCGCGTCATCCGCGTTGCCGATCTGGCCGATGACGAAACCCTGCAACTGCGCGTCGATCGCGCGCTCGTGCACCACAATGCGCTGCGCGCCGGTCTCGGGCTTGGCCCGATCGACCGCGAGGCGCTTCTGGCGCAGCTGCGCGAGATTGCCCCCGAGATCCTGCAATATGCGAAGCCGGTCTGGAAAGTGCTCAACGAGCTGCGCAAGGCCGGCAAGCGCATCCTGTTCGAAGGCGCGCAGGGCTCGCTGCTCGACATCGATTTCGGCACCTATCCCTTCGTCACCTCGTCGAACGTGATCGCGGGGCAGGCGGCGACGGGCGTCGGCCTTGGGCCGAATGCGGTCGATTACTCGCTGGGCATCGTCAAGGCTTACACCACCCGCGTCGGCGAAGGCCCGTTCCCGACCGAGCTGAAAGACGACGACGGCGAGCGTCTGGGCACGCGCGGCCATGAATTCGGCACCGTCACCGGGCGCAAGCGCCGCTGCGGCTGGTTCGATGCGGTGCTGGTGCGCCAGACCTGTGCGATCTCGGGCATGAAGGGCATCGCGTTGACCAAGCTCGACGTGCTCGACGGCTTCGAGACGCTGAAGATCTGTGTCGCTTACGATGTCGATGGTGTGCGCTACGACTATCTGCCGACGCAGGCCGCGCTGCAGGCGAAGGCGAAGCCGATCTACGAAGAAATGGCGGGCTGGTCGGAAAGCACCCAGGGCGCGCGGTCGTGGAACGACCTGCCGGGCGCGGCGGTGAAATATGTCCGCCGCATCGAGGAGCTGATCCAGTGCCCGGTGGCGATGCTCTCCACCAGCCCCGAGCGCGACGACACCATCCTTGTGACCGACCCCTTCGAGGATTGATCCGGTGATCCCCTACAAGACCCGCCGCCGCCTTGCGCTGTTCGTTCTGGTCGTGGGCCTGCCCGCCTATATCGTTGTGGCGGTCAGCGCCGTGGCCTGGGCCGAAGGGCGCTGGGGGGCGATGCCTTGGTGGGGATCGGTGCTCGTTTATGTTGTGCTCGGCTTCCTCTGGATCGCGCCGATGAAGCCGATCTTCATCGGCGTCGGCAAACCCGACCCGGACGCGCCGCAGACGAATGACAAATGAAAACGGAGGGGCTTGCCCCTCCGTTTTGCTTTTCTCTCGGTCGTGGTTTCAGGCCCGGGCCTTGAAGAACCGGCTCGCCTCGGTGATCGCATATTGACCGCGTTTCACCTTGGCGATCTTGCCCTGACGCAGCAGCGTGCCGAACATCCGCAACCGATCTTCGCGGCTGAAGCTGGCATCGCCGATCGCCGAGACCTTGCTCATGATCTGCGGCGGCGAGAAATGCGGCCGCCCCTCGACCTGCGCGGTATAGGCAGCGGCGGCTTCGAGCAGTTCGGCCAGACCCTGCGGCGACCGGCTTTGCGCGAATTCGGCAAAGCTCGAGGCCTCTTCGGGGCTCAGCGGCACTTCCACCTCATCCTCGTCGAGGCTCTCGGTCGCCGTGTCCTGCGCGAGGCTCGCAGCGCTGATCCGGCGCGGACGGACCGCCTGCGCCTTGGCTGCGGTTTCGGCAGGGGCGCGGTCGACGCGCTGTTCCGACACCAGCACCAGCGGCGCGGGGCGCACTTCGGGGCGGGCCGCGGTCTGGTGGTGGCTTTCGCCGACCGAGGGCAGCACCGGCCGACGCGGCCGCACCGCTTGCGTCAGATCCTGACGGTAGGGTGCGGTCTCATCCTTTTCGACGCCTTCGCCCGTCACGCGGCGCTCGGCCACGGTGGCGGCAACGGCGGCCTTGAGATGCGCGATTGCCGAGATCCGGCGCCGGTTCTCGTTGCCCGCCATCTGCGCATCGGCCTTTTCCAGAAGCCGCGGCAGGTCGCCTTCGGGCAGCGGCGGCACTTTCGAGGCCGTGCGCACGGGCACGATGACTGGCTCGGTCGGATGGGTGCGCCGATCCACGAAGCCGGGGGGCAGCTCTTCGGGTTCGGCAGTGATCACCATCGAGGCCGCGGGCGCGGCCTCCGGCGCGGGGGGCGCTTTCGACTCGGGTTCCGGTTCATCTTCGGCAAAAAGCGCGTCGATATCGATCTCGGACATGGTCGGAGCGGCCGCTTCGGGCGCAGCAACCGGGGTGCTGATTTCTTCGGCCGCGGCTTCCGGCTCGGCATCAAGCTCCACCACCAGCGCTTCGAGCGCGACCTCGGGGTCTTCGATCACCTCGGCCCGTTCCGCCGTCGTGACGGGGGCGGCCTCGGTTTCGAGGGGGGCGGCCGCGACTTCGGGCGTCTCTGCGGCGCGTTCGGTGTTCCAGCCCTCGATGCCCCAATCGGTATCGTCCAGATTTTCCGTCAGCGCCGCCAGTTCTGCCATCAGCTCGGCTTCTGCCTCAGGGCTCAGCCCGGGTGCGGTCTCTTCGGCCGAGTCGCTGCCCGGCGCGGCGACCGTTGCCGAAACGGCGGCGATCATCTGCGCAAGCTCGTCATCTGCCGAGGTCGCTTCCGCGACGGGTTCGGCCACTGGTTCGGCCACGGGGGCGACTTGCGGCAGCGCAACTTCCACGATGCGTTCGGCAGCGCGCGTGCCATCCGCAGCCGCGTCGGAGCGGCGCAGCTTGATGACCCGGGCACGGATCACCGGCCGCGAGGCCTCTACAGGGGCGGGGGCGGTTTCGGCGACGGGAGCCGGGGTGGATTCAACCGGATCGGCGCTGACATCAAAAGCGGCTTCGGCCGCCTCTGCAGTCGGCGTCTCCGGGTCGGCCTGCAGCACACGTGCGGCGCGACGTTCGGCGCGACGGCGCATGCGCTCGATCTTTTCCGGGTCCATGCCCGAGGCCGTCGCCTCCTCCTCGTCGTCGTGCTCGGGCGCCTCGTCTTGCGCGGGCAGATCGGTCTCGATGTCCTCGGCTTCATCGGCGCTGAGCGGCCCCGAAATATCGAGCGCAAAACCGAAATCTTCGGGCGCCGCGGTGGCGGGTTCCGCGGCGGTGCGGATTTCGGGCTCGGGATCGGGCTCCGGTTCGGCGACCGCCTGCGCGGCGCGGGCCTGCGCCACGGCCGAGCGGATGCGCTGCAATTTCGCCGCCACCGATTCGCTGATCGGATCACTGGCCGGTTCGGGCCGCGACGTTGCGGCAGGGGCGTCGGCGACGGGCGCCGCCGTGCCCGGCACGCTGGTCGGAGCGGTCACCGCCACGGGGGCAGGCGCGGCCTGCACCTGTTCCAGCGCCACCGCATCGCCCGGCCGCAAGATCACGCCATTTTTCTGTATTTTCGCCTCGACCCGACGCGCCATTTCGCGCTCGGCGATGCGATGCAGCATCTCCGCATCGGGCTGCGGCGGCTCGGCGCCGAAATACCGGTCCTCTGCGGCCAGATCGCGGAAATATTCCGCAATCGCCTTCATCGTGGTGAAAGGTTCGTCGAACCCCTCAAGCGTGCACGAGAAGGTGCCGTAGGACACGGTTAAGATCTTGCTCGCTCCAACCATGGGCCTTTCGCCTCTACTGATCCTCATTGCATTCACCATCTTCGAGAACTGGTTCTTTCCGGTGAACGAAAAAGGGCAAATGCAGGGAATTTTAGCGATATCGGTTGCATGGCTTTGCCTTAATCGTAATCAATCATGCCATGAACGATGAAATTGTCCATTGCGAAGCGGGGGTAACGCTCCTTGGCGGGGGAATCGCCTCTGCAACGGATGTTGCGATTTCGTTAACGATCGCGCCCGTGCTGGTGGCCGCGGATGGCGGCGGAGATCGGGCGCTTGCCTTGGGTCTGACGCCTGCGGCGGTGATCGGCGACATGGACAGCCTGTCGGCGGCGGGCCGTGCGGCGCTGGCCGGGCGGCTCCATCCGGTGGGCGAGCAGGACAGCACCGATTTCGGCAAATGCCTGCGGCATGTCGCGGCGCGGTTCTATCTGTGCCTTGGTTTCACCGGGCTTCGCCTTGATCACACGCTGGCGGCGTTGACCGAGCTGACCTCGCGCCCCGATCAGATCGTGATCCTGATCGCCGAGGATGAGGTGATCTTTCGCGCGCCGCCGCGGCTTTGCCTCGATCTGCCGGTCGGTACGCGGGTGTCGTTGCATCCGATGGGGCCAGCATCCGGGCGCTCGACCGGGTTGCGCTGGCCGATAGACGGGCTCGCTTTCGCGCCTGAAACCCGTACCGGCACCTCCAATGAAGCGGTCGGGCCGGTCGAGGTGCAGATCGACGGCCCGATGCTGGTGCTGGTGCCGAAGGATCAGCTTACGCCCGTGCTGCACGCGCTTTTGCCGCCAGCCGCTCGCGGTGAATGATGTAAAGTCCCGAGACGGTGATGATCCCGATGCCGACCCAGGTCAGCGCATTCGGGAAATCCCCGAAGACCAGATAGCCGAACAGCGTCGCGGTCAGCATCTCGAAGTAATGCAGCGGCGCCAGCGTCGAGGAGGGGGCGTATTTCAGCGCATAGCTCATCGACATGTGGCTGACGGTCGAGGCCAGGCCGACGCAGAAGCACCAGAGCCAGAAGATCCCCTCCGGCATCTCGAACCGGACCTGTCCGATGTCGAGGCTGCCGCCAAGGGCCAGGATCGGGACCAGGATCACGATCGCGGCCCAGGCGGTGTGCAGGTTCATCGGCACCGGATGCATGTGGCGCGACAGCGCCCGCGTCAGCAGGATGTAAAGTGCAAAGCCGACCGCCGTGCCCAAGGGGTAAAGCGCGACGGCGCCAAAAACCGCAAACGAGGGCTGAATCACGAAGAGCGCGCCGATGAAGCCCACGACCGAGGCACCGATGCGGCGCGGTCCGACCTCTTCGCCCATGAAGAAGCGGCCGATGAACAGGATGACGAAGGGCTCGACGAAGGCGATGGCCAGCGCATCGGCGATCGGCATGTGCTGCACGGCCGCGACAAAGGAATAGGTCGACATGACAGAAACCGCGGCGCGGGCGAATGTCAGGCCAAGGGCGCGGCGGCTCATCCCCCAGGGATGTCCTAGAAGCGCGACGATCGGCACCATCAGGAGCAGCTGCGCGACATAGCGGCCCAGCGTGACCGTGCCGACCGGCACGGCTTGGGCAGCCAGTTTCGAGGCGACGTCGATCAGCGGCGCGATGATGCAAAAGCCGAGCATCAGCAGGATGCCGGGCAGGATACGGTCTTGATGGCTCATGCTTTCGCCTAGCCTGCGGGGCAGGGGGCGTCCATCCCGAAAGCGACCGGCGGCGGGCGATTTGCCGCGACCCGCATTGCCGGGTTGAGCCGGGCCGGGCTTGCGGATTAGGCTGGCTCGAAGCTTCAGGCCCGACGTCACAGGAGAGAGCCATGACCGATTTCTTCGACAGCCCCGAGGGCCACCGCATCGCCTATGACCGCCGTCCGGGCAAGGGGCCGGGGGTGATGTTCCTGCACGGGCTGCATTCCGACATGACCGGCACCAAGGCCACCGCGCTTGATGCCTGGGCGGGGGATACCGGCCGGGCATTTCTGCGCTTTGACTGTTCGGGGCACGGGCAATCCTCGGGGGTTTATGCCGAAACCTCGATCGCGGAGTGGTATCAGGATGCGCGCTCGGTGCTGCTGCATCTGGCCGAGGGGCCGCAGGTGCTGGTGGGCTCCTCGATGGGCGGCTGGCTGGCGTTGCTTCTGGCGCGGGAGTGCCCGGAAAAGGTCGCCGGTCTGGTGACGATCGCAGCGGCTGCCGATTTTACCGAGGACGGCTATTGGGCCAGCCTCTCTCCCGAACAGCAGGCGCAGCTGATGGAACAAGGCTATCTTGATCTGCACCACGGCGGGCCGGTGCCCTATCGCATCAGCCGCAAGTTCATCGTCGATGGCCGTGATCACTTCGTGCTGCGCCAGCCTCTGCCGTTGCCTTTCCCGACGCGGCTGTTGCAGGGGTCCGAGGACCGCGCCGTGCCGCCCGATTGGGCGGTGAAGCTCTTCCACCATGCCTCGGGTCCTGATATCCGGCTGACGATGGTGAAGGGCGCGGATCACAACTTCTCGGCGCCCGAGAATCTGGACCTGATCAAGGCGACGATCGACGAGATTTCGCCGATCTGATCCCCGGTCGCGGATCTTTGCGCGGCGGGGGTTTGCCCTCACTCGGCCTTCGCGCTAGCTTGGCGGAAAAGCGCGAAACTGCGCGGGGCTGGGGTGAGCATGTCTGCCGATCCGTTGATCTTTCTGCCGGGCTTCATGTGTGATGCGCGGCTGTTCTGGCATCAGATCATCGATTTTTCCGCCGATCGAACCGTGATGGCCGTGCCGCTGGTCGGGGCGACGATCGAGGAGATGGCGGAAGCTGTCATCGCCGTCGCCCCGCCGCGGTTCTGTCTCGTTGGACATTGGCTTGGCGCGCTTGTTGCGATGGAAGTTTTGCGCCGCGTGCCCGAGCGGGTCTCGGGCCTTGTGATGAGCGACGTTTCGCATCTGTCCGAGACCCCGGCGACGGCCGCGAGCCGCGAACCACGGATCATCCGCGCTCGGACCGGGCGGCTCGATGAGGTGATGCTCGAGGAAATTCCTGCCAGTGCGCTTGCTCCGGGGGAAGGGCGGGCGGAAGTGCAGGCAATGCTTCTGGAAATGGCCGGGACGCTCGGCCCGGAGGTGTTCACCAATCAATCCCGGGCCTTGATGCGTCGGCCCGACCAACAGCGTGCGCTGCGCATGACCCGGGTCCGAACACTGCTGATCTGCGGGGAACATGACACGATCTGCCCGCCACGGCGGCACGAGTTCCTGGCAGAACTCATGCCGCAAGCCGAGTTCAGGCTGATTCCTGGCGCCGGGCATCTGGCGCCGCTGGAGCAACCGCTTGAGGTCTCGGCGGTGCTGCGCAGCTGGCTTGATACGCCGCTGACCAGCTGATCGCGAGGTTTCAGGCGCTGCGCCGCGATACGAAAAGCGCGGGAGCGGGCTCTTCCGTTGCGGGCGCGTAGCGGGGCGTCATTTCCTCGCCCTTCAACCGGAATGCCGCAACCGCTTCTGCCAGCGAGGTGGCTTCGCCCTGCAGCGAGCGTACGGCGGCATTGGTTTCCTCGAACACGGCGGCGTTCTGTTGTGTGGTGCGGTCGAGTTCCGTCGTGGCATTCGAAATCTCGCCGATGCCGGTGGCTGTCTCTTGCGAGGCGGTGACGATCTCGGCGATCTTTTGCGCCACATCCTCGACCCCGGCCACGATTTCGCGCAGCGCCTGACCGGAATCATGCACGAGCCCGACCCCGTGGTTCACGTTGTTTGAGGCCGTCTCGATCAGCCGGGCAATCTCGCGCGCGGCTTCGGAAGACCGCTGCGCCAGCGCCCGCACTTCCGAGGCAACGACGGCAAAACCGCGTCCCGCATCGCCCGCCCGCGCGGCTTCGACCCCGGCGTTCAGGGCCAGCAGGTTGGTCTGGAAGGCGATGTCGTCAATCACCTGCAGGATTCGCCCGATCGCCTCGGAAGAGGCCTTGATCTCGTCCATGGCCGAAACCGCGCGGCTCACGACTTCATGCCCTTTTCCGGCCCGGGTCGAAATCGCCGTCACGGCGCTGCGCGCCGTCTGCGCGGAATTGGCGGCCGACCGCACCGTCGCCGACATCTGCTCCAGAGCCGAAGCGGTCTGTTCCAGCATCGCGGCATTGCGTTCCGAGCGGCGGGCAAGATCGTCAGCCGCGCCAGCAATTTCGCGGGCCGAGGTGTCCACGGCCGTGGCCGAGACCGAAATGTCGGTCAGCGTGCCGGTCAGGCTCTCGGTGGTGCGGTTCATCGTTTCGGCGATCTCGGCAAAAACGCCATGGAAGCGGGACGGCATGCGATGCGTCAGGTCTCGTTCCGCCAGACGTTCCAGCGCGACACGCACTGCGGTCAGACCCTCATCCGCAGCTTCGCCGATCCGGTTCATCCCGGCGCAAAGATCGGCAAACACCCCGGTCTTGTCATCGGTGCGCAGCCGACGCGAGAAGTCACCCTCGGCGCAAGCGGCGACCACTGCCGCAATTTCCTGTGCGGCCGCATGTTCGCGTTCCTGTGCGGCGGCGGCTGCGGCGCGCTCTTCTTCGGCCTTGCGGGCTCGTTCGGCAATCTCGGCGCGCTCCTGCGCGGCGGCTGCGGCACGCGCCTGATCCTCGCGTTCGGCGGCGGCGGCACTTTCAACCTCGAGACGTTGCCGTTCCAGAATCGTCGCACGGAAGCTTTCGAGTGCTGCAGAGATCGAACGCACCTCGCTCACTCGGGCGTTCGGAACGCTGATGTCGGTTCGGCCGTCCGCCAATTCCTGCACCGCCGCCGTCACCGCGCGCAGCGGCATCACCGTGGCCCGGAACAGCCGCACTGCGGAGAAGGCGAGCACCAGCATTCCAATCACGCCGGCAATCGCCATCAGGATGTAGCCGCGGGTCTTTTGCGCGTCCGCCTGCGCCAGCATCTCTTCGACGTCATTGGTGAAATGCGCGCGCAGGGCATCGAGCGCCTTCGGCATCGTGTCATAGCTTTCGTCGCAGGCGCGGGTGGTGTCGTCGATCTGCAGGGCCAGATCTGCATATTGATGGAAGGCTTCCTGATACTCCGTCAGCTTGGCAAGGGTCCGATCCCGGTGCTGTGGAGACAGGAACATCGATTCGGGAAAGGTCTTGAAGGTCTCGATCTCCTTGTCGAGTTTCCCGATGTATTTTGGGTCGAGGCGCATGATGAAGTCTTTTTCGTGCCGCCTCATCTTCAGCAAGGTGATCTCGACTTTCGGCACGGAAACCGAATTGACCATCTTTTCTGCGGCGTGGACAGCGGCACGCAATTGCCCCTCAAGTCCCGAATCCGCATCGAGACCAAGCACCCTGCGGGTGTCCGCATAAAGCGCGAAATTCTCTTCATAAGTGTCGAGCAGATCTTGCATCGCGGCTGCCTGTGTCGCCGCATCGGTCAGCCCGAGCCCATTGGCCTCGGCGACCAGATTCTTGAGCTCGTTCGAGGCCCGGGCGATCTTGTGGGCATGATCCTCGATCTGCGCTTCTTCGCGCGCGATGCGGAACTTCGCTTCGAGGTCGCGCGCCGAAGCAAGTGTGCGTTCGAGCGTGGCAAGATCAGCATTCAATTCCGCAATGGCAACGCTTTGACGTTCGGCATGCCGGTCGATCAAGGCGGAATAGAAGACAGTTGCAAAGACCGCCACCGTACAGATGACGATGACGAGGCCCATGCGGGTGAGGTAGGAAAGGAAGCTGCGGGACGTGCCTGCGCGTGCCATGCGGTTGCTCCGAAAGTTCGCCATCGCAAAATCCGCCAAAGGAATTAAAGGCAGGTGAAGCCGCGCTCAGATTGATAAATTTGTTGTTTTTGTCGCAGGCGCCCCGGCGCCGATGCCACAAAACGAACCCCGGCGCGATGACCGGGGTTGCGTGACTTTGCGAAAAGGTGCCGCGCCGCAGCGCGGTCTGTGCCTCAGCAAGCGATCTGATGATCCCAGGAATTTCCCGAGGCATGCGTGCCGATGCGGAAGACGGCGCTGAATTCCTTCAGCGTGCGGGCCTCATGCAAAAGCCCCTGCGTCGCGGCCGAATTCTCTTCGAACATCGCGGCGTTATGCTGGGTCACCTGATCGAGCTGGTTCACCGCGGCCGTCACCTCCGCAATGCCCGAGGATTGCTCGGCGGCAGCATTCGCAATCCCGTCAAGCAGCGTGTCGAGTTCGGTGACCAGCGTTTCGATTTCGCCGAGAGCGGTGTCGGACCGTGCCGCCAGATCGACCCCGGCCGCGACCTGCCGCGAGGACGTGTCGATCAGCGCCGCAATCTCGCGCGCCGCTTCCGACGAACGCTGCGCGAGCGCCCGCACCTCGGAGGCGACGACGGCAAAGCCGCGCCCGGTCTCGCCCGCACGGGCCGCTTCGACCCCGGCGTTCAGCGCCAGAAGGTTGGTCTGGAAGGCGATGTCGTCGATCACATGGGTGATGCGCGAAATCTTGTCCGAGCTTTGCGCAATGTCGTCCATCGCCCGCTGCGTCTGACGCACCACGTCGCGCCCGGTGGCGGTGGTGGCGCGGGTGCGGTTCACCGCCTGCGCCGCAGACCGCGCCCCTTCGACCGATTGCGCAACCGAGGCTGCCATCTCGTTCATCGCCGCCGCGGTCTCCTCAAGAGACGCAGCCTGGGTTTCCGTGCGTCGGCCAAGCTCCATCGAGGCCGTGCCGAGTTGCCCTGCTTCCGTCTCGACCACGTCGGTCGTTTGCACGATCGAGGTGATCAGCCCCGCGACCTTGTCGATGGCTGCGTTGAAATCCTTGCGCAATCCCTCGTAGGCGGGGGGGAAAATCTCGGTGATTCGGGCCGTCAGGTCGCCCGAAGACAGCGCCTGCAAGCCCTGCGCCAGAGCGGTGACGACATTCAGCTGCTCGCGCATCTGCGCCTCGCGCTCGGCCTCGATCCTTTGACGTTCGGCTTCGCGTTCGGCTTGACGTGCGGCCTCGGCGCGCTGCAGTTCGGCTTCGGCCTCCTGCTCGCGCTTGCGCAGGGCTTCTTCGCGTTCGCGCGCCTGCATCTCGGCCCGGGCCATCTCGGCTTCCTGCGCGCGCTGCTGCCGCGACAGTTCCGCTTTTTCCGCCAGCGAGGCCCGGAACACGTCCAGCGCCCGCGCCATCTCGCCCACTTCGCCGCGGATCGTGGTGCAGGGCACCGCCGTCTCGGTATCCCCCTCGGTCATCTTGCGCATCCGGTCATGCACGGCCCCGAACGGCCCGGTGACCGAACGTGCCAGCGCCGTTGCAGCGCCCCCCAGCGCCAGCAGGGCGACGATCATCGAGATCAGCGAAAGCTTGCGCAATTCGGCCAACGCTGCGGCGATATCGGCCACATAGGATCCGGTCCCGACGATCCAGCCCCAGGGGGCGAAATCGCGCACGAAACCGATTTTTTCCTCCGGCGTTTCGCTGTCGGGTTTCTTGAAATGATAATGCACTTCGCCACTGCCCGCGGTCTTGGCGATGTCGAGCATCTCGACGAAGATCTTCTTGCCGTAGGGGTCGGTGTAATCAAGCTGCGACTGCCCGACCCAAGCCGGCATCGTCGGATGCGCCTGAATCACCCCGTCATGGTCCAGAATGAAGAAATAGCCCGACTTGTCGAAGCGCAGCCCCGTCAGACGACGCGCCCCTTCCGCCTTTGCTTCGGCGGGGGTGAGCTTGCCTGCCTGCACCTGTGCTTCGAGATCGGACAGCACGCCGATCGCGGTATCGACCACGTCGCTCAGGTGTTGTTCCCTCATGTCATAGGCGTTTTTCACTGCGAAATGCACAAGGGTTTCGGACAGGATGACCAGCGCGATCGCGGCGATGGCCACGATCGCATAGATGCGAGCGGATATACCGAAGAATTTGTTTTTCATGGGCCTTGCAGACTGGGAGGGTTGGACGGGCCGGGCCGCAGAACGCTACGGACGAAACTGGGAAACATCGCGGAGTGGAGCTCAAATGTCGCAGCCATCTGTCAATAATCCCTTACAGATCGGCGGAAATCCTCGAATTTCTGGAGTTGTTTCAGGTTGACTTAATGTCGCATGCGACTTTCAAAGGGTCGCTTTCCGGTTTTTCCTTCTGGTTTGGGGGCTGTGTCTTTCGTCCGATGGGGGCAAGGAGCCGGGAATGAGGGGTGACTCTGGCTGAAAAGGTGTCAATGGAAAGTTTGCTTCCATTTTTTTCCCCTGATGGCAAGCGCGCCGTTCTCGGGGTATTTTGTGGGCGTCCTCTGATCCGCGCATATTTGCGGAAATGCACGTATTGATGGTGTATTATTCAGAAATAATCAATCATGAGGCGAAATTTGCGCGCGCGAACTCCGCCTGCAAATGAGGCCGATGTGGCCATATTTCGGTGCGAAAATCGCACGCAAGTCACGGCTCCGTGTGTTTTGAGGCTCGTTTTCGCGGCGCGGGCTTCGGATGGAGGGCTTTTCGTCTATATTTTTCAGCCGGATTGCCCGGGGCGCCCCGATAATCCTGTCTGGCGCTGCCCGGGTCTCAATGGTCGCGGGCATAATGGTCAGTATGCATTACGTTTGTCCGCGTGGCGCTTTTCGGGGCGGGGTGCGGTTCGTCAGGGCGTGGTGAAAAGCTTTTTACCAACCAGGGCAAAACGTTTGACCCGCCCCCCCGGTTGGGCGCAATTTTGACTCATCCCAAGGGAAGGGTGGAGGATGGAGAGGTTCGAGCCGCGCGGTGCCGCTGGTCTTGGAACATGGATACGGGGTCGGGTCGGACACAAAGACCCCTGATGACATGGCGTCGGTGCCGGAACAGACCCGCACCAGACCACAAGACCTTGGGCGATTGTGCTCGACCTCTCCATGACCCTCGACCGGACGTTGGCGCGACTTGTTCCTTTGCCACGTGCCCCTCCGGTCCTTTCCCCTCGTTCGGCGGTTCCGCCGCCCGCTACTGCCGTTGAGTGCCCTGATGCTTGCCCTCGAGACGACCCCAGTTCCCCGGTTTCCGGCCCGGATGCTTCCCGAGCCGGTCGCACTGTCCGAGGAGGTGGGCCACGAAGGACGTGGCAAGGTCACGATCCAGCTTGATGCGCGGGGGCGGGTGCATCAGGTCGATCTGCAGATCCTCGCCCTGCGCGGCTTCGAGGCATTCATCGAGGGCCGTCCCTATGACGAAGTGCCAGAGGCGGTGCAGCGGCTTTGCGGCATCTGTCCGGTCAGCCATCATCTGGCCGCCGTCAAGGCGATGGACCGGATCGCGGGCTACGACCGGCTCACCCCCACGGCGGAAAAGCTGCGTCGGCTGATGCATTGCGGCCAGTTCGTGCAGAGCCATGCCGTGCATCTCTATCATCTGACCGAGCCCGACCTGCTGCTGGGCTTCGACAACGAGACCAACCGGCGCGGCCTTGTCGATGTGGCGCGCGGCTTTCCGCAACTCGCCACCGAAGGCGTGCTGATGCGCCGCTTCGGGCAGGAGGTGGTCCGCGCCGTCGCGGGCCGTCGTCTTGCGGGGGCGGGCGCGGTGCCGGGGGGCATGCGCCGGGCGCTGGCGCGGGAAAGCCGTGACCTGCTGCGCGCCGATGTCGATCAGGTGATCGACTGGGCGGTGGGCGCGCTGCGCGTGCTCGAACGTCTGCACGACACCAACCCGGCCTTCTACGATCATTTCGGCGAAGTCGGCGGCAACATGATCGGCCTTGTCGGCCGGGGTGGGGCGCTGGATTTCTACACCGGTCGGTTGCGGGCCCGCGATGCGCTGGGCGCGACGCTCTTCGACGGTGTCGCCCCCGCAGCCTATCGCGGCGTTCTGGCCGAAGAGCCCGGCCCGGGCGGTCCCCATATTCGCGCGCTTGGCCCCGAGACGGGCTGGTATCGCGTCGGCCCGCTGGCCCGCTTGCAGGTCTGCGACCTTCTGACCTCCGAGAAGGCCGAGACCGAACGGCAGCGGCTTCTCGCCGCCGGTGGCGGGAAGCCGTTGCATGGAACGCTGTTCTATCATGGGGCGCGGCTGGTCGAGCTGCTGCATGCGGCCGAGCTGATCCGCGACCTGCTCG
Source organism: Rhodobacter capsulatus (assembly GCF_052363175.1). GTDB lineage: Bacteria > Pseudomonadota > Alphaproteobacteria > Rhodobacterales > Rhodobacteraceae > Rhodobacter > Rhodobacter capsulatus_D. The sequence goes on along the minus strand of NZ_CP198946.1, from coordinate 2,992,546 downwards.
ACGATCCCGAGCTGCTGGGGCACGATCTGATGGCCGACCGGGGCATGCCCCAACGCGAGGCGATCGGTGTGATCGAAGCCCCGCGCGGCACGCTTTTCCACCGCTACGAGGTCGACGACGACGCCCGCGTGCGCCGCTGCGAGCTGATCATCTCGACCACGAACAACACCCAGGCGATGAACGAGGCGGTCCGCAACGTTACGGCGCAGTATTTCGACGGCAGCGAGATCACCGAGGGGCTCTTGGGCCATATCGAGGTCGCGATCCGCGCCTATGACCCCTGTCTGGCCTGCGCCACCCATGCGCTGGGGCAGATGCCGCTCTCGGTCGAACTGATCGACGCCGGGGGCGCGGTTGTCTCGGGCCTGCGCCGGGGCGCCGACGGGGGGGTATCATGCTGCGTTCCATCCTAGGCCCGCGTCTGGTCGTCTTTGCCTGGGGCAATGAAAGTCGCGGCGATGACGGGCTTGGCCCGCGTCTGGCGGCCCGGATCGCGACGGCGGGATGGCAGCACATCACGCTGATCGAGGATATGCAGCTGCAGGTCGAACATGCGCTCGATCTCGTCGGGCAGGATATGGCACTGTTCATCGATGCCGGGATGGGCACGCCCGCGCCCTTTGCCTTCGTGCAGACCGCGCCGCGCCGCTTCCTTGGCCATTCGACGAGCCACGGCATCGGCCCCGAAGGCGTGCTTGAGGCCTTCCGACAGGTCATGCATGACGAGCCGCCGCCCGCCTTCGTCCTGTGCCTGCGCGGGGAAAGCTTCGCGCTGGAGGAAGGCCTGAGCGAGACCGCCCGGGCCAATCTGGCGAAGGCCTGGGGCTTTCTGATCCCGCTGCTGTCCTGGCCGGGGCTGGATCGCTGGCAGGCGGCCGAGACCGGCCCGCTTGAGGATCTTTCGCCCCTGCACGAAGATCGCCGTCGCCCGGCGGCCGAGTAAGCCCCCCGTTTCAGCGCGGTCTGCCGGGGCCAGCCCCTTGCGCGGGGCTCTTGGCCCGATATGCTGAGCCCCGACCATACCGGAGCTGCATCATGCCCCGACCGCCCGTCAAGGACAGTCCGCCCCGTTTCGACCCGGCCAATCTGGGCGGCCTCCTGCCCGGCATGGAGGCCAGCGATGCCGTCTGGGTCGATGTGCTCTCGGCCGTCGACCGCACCTATGCCGAACTTGTCGATTATCAGGAGCGGCTTGAGCGGCAGAACCACGAACTCGAGGATCTGCGGTCCTATCTTGGCTCGATTTTCGCCTCGGTCTCGGATGCGCTGATCGTCGCCTCGCGCACGGGGGAGGTGCTGGGCACCTCGGCCTCGGTCGAGGCGCTGACCGGCGTGCGGTCGGAGGTCTGGCAGGGTCGCCCCCTCGCGGCGATGTTCGATCCGGCCTCGGGCGCGCGGCTTGAACGGACGATGGCCGAGGCCGCGAACCGCCGCGCCCCGGTCACCGTCGAGGCGGCGCTGCTGGGTCCGCGCGGCCCCGCGCCACTCGAACTCTCGGTCAGTCCGAGGCTCGATGAGCGCGACCGCATCATCGGCTATGTGCTGACCGGTCGCCCCTTGGGCGAATTGCGGCAGGCCTATTCGGAACTGGAACGCTCGCATGCCGCGCTGATCGCGGCACAGGCACAGCTGGTGCGCAATGAAAAGCTCGCCTCGCTTGGCCGGTTGCTGGCGGGGGTGGCGCATGAACTGAACAACCCGATTTCCTTCGTCTATGCCAATGCCCATGCGATGGAGCGTTACGCGGCGAAATTCGAGACCTATTTCGCCGCGGTGCAGGCGGGCGCCTCGCGCGAAGAGCTCGTCAGCTTGCGTGAAAATCTGAAGCTGGAACGCGAGGTCGGCAATCTGCGAACCGCGATCAATGGCGCCCGCGACGGGGCCGAGCGCGTGCGCGCCATCGTCGAAGATCTGCGCCGGCTCTCCTCCGAAGGCACGGGCGAGCAGGTCGTCTTCGATCTGGTGGCGACGGCGGGGGTGGCGGCCGATTGGGTGCGGCGCGGCTCGAAAACGGCGGTAGCGGTCGATTTCACCGGCCTGCCGAAGCTCGACGTGATCGGGCGGCCCGGCCATATCCAGCAGGTGGTGATGAATCTGGTGCAAAATGCCATCGATGCGATGGGCGATTTTCAGGACGGCCGCATCCGCATCGAGGCGCGGATCGCCGGGGACCGCGGCGAACTCGTCGTCTCCGACACCGGGCCGGGCGTGCCCGAGGACGTGGCCGCGACGATCTTCGATCCGTTCTTCACCACCAAGGACGTCGGCAAGGGCACCGGGCTGGGCCTCTCGATCAGTCACAAGATCGTCGAGGAACACGGCGGGCGGCTCAGGCTTTTGCCCGAAAGCCCGCTTGGCGGCGCCTGTTTCTGCTTCGATCTGGCGCTGGCAGGGGAACCGCAATGAAGGTTCTGTGGCTTCAGGCCTCGGGCTGCGGCGGCTGCACGATGTCGGCGCTTTGTGCCGAGGCCCCTGATCTGATCGATACGCTGGCCGCGGCGGGGGTCGAGTTCCTCTGGCATCCGGCGCTGAGCCTTGCCTCGGGGGGCGAGGTGACGCAGCTCCTGCAGGCGCTGGAGGCGGGCGAGATCGCGCTCGATTGTTTGGCGGTCGAAGGGGCGATTGCGCGCGGGCCGATGGGCACCGGGCGGTTTCAGATGCTCTCGGGCACCGGGCGCTCGATGCTCGACTGGGTGCGGGCGCTCGCGCCGAAGGCCGCGCATGTGGTGGCGGTGGGGTCTTGTGCGGCCTATGGCGGCGTGACCTCGGCCGGGGGGAACCCGTCCGATGCGGTCGGGCTGCAGTATGACGGCGCGCATCCGGGCGGGGTGCTGGCGGCGGGCTTCCGGGCCGGGCTGGGCCTGCCCGTCGTCAATGTCGCGGGCTGCCCGACCCATCCGGGCTGGGTGACCGAGACGCTGATGTTGCTGGCCAAGGCGCGGCTGACCGAGACCGATCTCGACAGTCTCGGGCGGCCGCTTTTTTATGCGCAGCATCTTGTGCATCACGGCTGCCCGCGCAACGAATTCTATGAATACAAGGCCTCGGCCCGCGAGCTGTCGGATCTGGGCTGCATGATGGAACATCTGGGCTGCGTCGGCACGCAGGCCGTGGGCGACTGCAACATCCGCCCCTGGAACGGCGAGGGGTCGTGCACCCGTGGCGGCTATCCCTGCATCGCCTGCACCGCGCCCGAGTTCGAGGAACCCCGCCACCCCTTCACCGAAACGCCGAAAGTGGCAGGCATTCCGGTGGGGCTGCCCGCCGACATGCCGAAGGCCTGGTTCATGGCGCTCGCCTCGCTCTCGAAAGCTGCCACGCCCGAGCGGATCGCCAAGAACGCCGTGGCCCCGCGCATCACCGTGCCGCCGACGATCCGCAAGCCCGGAGGTCGGCGATGAGCGAGACGCCGCGTCTGGTCGTCGGCCCCTTCAACCGGGTCGAGGGCGATCTGGAAGTGCATCTCGATGTGGCCGAAGGGCGCGTCACCGCGGCCCGGGTCAATGCGCCGCTCTATCGCGGGTTCGAGCGCATGCTCGATGGCCGTGATCCCCGCGATGCGCTGACGCTGACGCCGCGGATCTGCGGCATCTGCTCGATCTCGCAATCGGCCGCCGCCGCGCGGGCGCTCGGCGCGGCGATGGGGCTGGTGCCGACCGATCAGGGCGCGATGCTCGCGGCGCTGATCCATGCGGTCGAGAATGTCTCGGACCATCTTGTGCATTTCAACCTGTTCTTCATGCCCGATTTCACCCGGCCCTGTTACGCCGCGCGGCCGTGGTCTCCGCGTGCCGTCGCGCGCTTCGCCGCGATCGAGGGGCAGGCGGCCCGGGCCGCCATCGCCGCGCGCGCGGGGCTGATGCACATCCTTGGCCTTGTCGCCGGGAAATGGCCGCATACGCTGGCGCTGCAGCCGGGCGGCGTCACCCGCACGCCGGGGGCGCGCGACGTGCTGCGCATCCAGACCGAGCTGCGGATGTTCCGCAAACATCTGGAAACGCAGGTCTTCGGCGGCGCGCTGGAAGACTTCGCGGCGCTCGACAGCCGGTCGGCGCTGATGCGCTGGGATCGTGGCGATGCGGGGCTTTTCCTTGAAATCGCTGCCGATCTGGATCTGGACGCGCTGGGCCGCGGCGCCGGGCGCTATCTGAGTTTCGGCGCCTATCCGCTGGTCGAGGGGCATGGCTTCGCCCCCGGCCTGTGGCAGGCGGGCGAGGTCACGGCGCCGAACATGGCGGCGATTGCCGAGGATCTGAGCCATTCGTGGATGCTGGGCGGCAGTGCGCATCCCTTCGACGGCGTGACCCGCCCCGACGAGACGATGCGCGAGGGCGCCTACAGCTGGTGCAAAGCGCCGCGGCTGGAGGGCGCCCCGGTCGAGGTGGGCGCGCTGGCGCGACAACTGATCGACGGCCATCCTCTGGCGGGGCAGCTTGCGGGCGGCGGCGTGCTGGCGCGGGTGGCCGGGCGGCTGCTGGAACTGGCGCGGACGCAGGCGCTGATGGAGGCCTGGGCCGAGGCGCTCGACCCCGGCGCGGTCTTCATGCGGCAGGGGCGGATGCCCGAGGCGGGCGCGGGCGCGGGGCTGGTCGAGGCCGCGCGCGGCAGTCTTGGCCATTGGTTGCGGATCGAGGGCGGCAAGATCGCCTCCTATCAGATCATCGCGCCGACGACCTGGAACTTTTCCCCCCGCGATGCCGCGGGCGTGCCGGGGCCGTTGGAGGCGGCGCTGGTCGGGGCTCCGGTCGAACCGGGCGAGGACAGTCCGATCGCCGTGCAGCATATCGTGCGCAGTTTCGATCCCTGCATGGTGTGCACCGTGCATTGAGCGCGGTGGGGGCTCTGCCCCCACACCCCCGAGATATTTGAGGCAAGATAAATGCAGGGTTGGCAGATCAGGGTGCGCGGGCAGGTGCAAGGGGTCGGGTTCCGGCCCTTCGTCTGGCAATTGGCGCGGGCGCGCGGGTTGCGCGGAGTGGTGCTGAACGACGCCGAGGGGGTGCTGGTGCGGATCGCCGGGGCGCTTGGCGATTTCGCCGATGCCTTGCGGGATCAGGCGCCGCCGCTGGCGCGGGTTGATGCGGTCGAGGTGATCGCAGTTTTTATTGACGACCTGCCCGAAGGGTTCGAGATCATTGCCTCGGGTGGGGCAGGGGCCGAGACGCGGGTGACGCCCGATGCCGCGACCTGTCCGGCCTGTCTGGAAGAAATCCGGGGGCAGGGGCGGCGGCGCGGCTATGCTTTCACCAACTGCACCCATTGCGGGCCGCGCTTCACCATCCTGCAATCGCTGCCCTATGATCGCTCCCGCACGACGATGGCCCCCTTTGCGATGTGCCCGGCCTGTCGCGCGGAGTATGGTGATCCGGCGGACCGGAGGTTTCACGCTCAGCCGATTGCCTGCCCGGAGTGCGGGCCGCGGCTTTGGCTCGAGGCCGGGGGCGTCGAAGTCGCGGGGGATGCCATCACCGCGGCGGCTAAGCGGCTGAAGGCAGGGGAAATCCTTGCGGTGAAAGGGCTCGGCGGCTTTCATCTGGCCTGCGATGCCGCCAATGCCGGGACGGTCGATCTATTGCGCGCGCGCAAACGCCGCCCCGCAAAACCCTTTGCGCTGATGGCCCGCGAAGGCGATCTGGAGCGGATCGTGTCCGTCAGCCTCGAGGCACTCTCCGCATTGCGCGATCCTGCCGCGCCAATCGTGCTGATGCCGTCGCGCGGCGTGCTGCCCGAGACCGTCGCCCCCGGCGTGGCCGAGCTGGGCGTGATGCTGCCCTATACGCCGTTGCATCATCTGTTGCTTGATGCCTTTGGCGGCGTGCTGGTGATGACTTCCGGCAATCTCTCTGGCGAGCCGCAGGTGATCGGCAACGCGGAAGCGCGCGACAAGCTGTCGGCCTTTGCCGATTCCTTCCTGATGCATGACCGCGAGATTGCCCGGCGGCTGGATGACTCGGTCGTGCGGGTCGATCCGCCGATGGTGCTGCGTCGCGCGCGCGGGCAGGTGCCGGGCACATTGCCGCTGCCGCCGGGGTTCGAGACCGCGCCGCAGGTCGTCGCTTACGGTGGGCAGATGAAGGCCGCGCTGTGCCTGATCAAGAACGGGCAGGCGCTGCTCGGCCATCACCTTGGCGAGCTGGACGAGGCCCTGACCTGGGAGGCGTTCCTGCAGGCCGATGCCGATTATGCGGGCCTTTTCGGCCACCATCCGCAGGCGGTGGCGGTCGATCTGCACCCCGACTTCCGCGCCTCCCGCCACGGCGCCAATCGGGCCGAGGCGCTTGGCGTGCCGATGATCCAAGTCGCGCACCACCACGCCCATATGGCCGCCTGTCTGGGCGAGAACCTTTGGCCGAAGGACGGCGGCAAGGTGGCGGCGATCGTGCTCGACGGGCTCGGGCTTGGGCCCGATGGCACGGTCTGGGGCGGCGAGCTGCTTCTGGGCGATTACACCGGCTTCGAGCGCATCGCCTGGCTCAAGCCCGCGCCCCTGATCGGCGGGGATCGCGCGCAGATGGAGCCTTGGCGCAATGCGCTGGTGCGGCTTGATGCGGCGGGGCTCTCCGATCTCGCGGATCGGCTTTTTCCGGATGCCCCGCGCGATCTGGCACGGCAGATGGCAGCGAAGGGGATCAACGCGCCGCTGTCGTCCAGCGCCGGGCGGCTTTTCGATGCGATTGCGGCCTGTCTCGGCCTCTGTCCGATGCGGCAAAGCTACGAAGGCGAGGCGGCGATGCGGTTGGAATCACTGGCGTCCGACACCGGACCCGCCCCCGATCTGCCCGTCGTCGCGGGCGAGATCGATCCCGCGCCGCTCTTGCAACTTTTGGCGGCAGGCGAGAGCCCCGCGCGCATCGCCCATGCGGTGCATGCAAGCCTTGCCCGCGCTTTTGCCACAGAGGCGGCACGGCTGATCGAGACCGGTCGAGCCGAAGCGGTGGCTCTGTCGGGCGGCTGTTTCCAGAATGCGAAACTTGCAACCTTGACGCGAAAAATGCTGGCAGGGCAAAGGATTCTGACGCACCGCAGCATCCCCGCCAACGATGGGGGGCTGGCCCTTGGGCAGGCGCTGGTCGCGGCAGTGAAATTGGAAGGCTTCTGACCATAATGGAAGGTTTAATGATCCAAAACCTTCCAGATTTTTTGCGTGACAAAATTACACATGATTGAAATTGAAGGATAATTTTTTCTGCGACATTTTGCCGTTTCTCGTTGGCGGAAACCGACCCAACCGTGACAATTCCACTCTACCCATGGGCGCGTCTTGCAGGTCACGACGCATCCCGAGGCAAGGGAGGGATAATTGTCGGACATCGAAACTTTCTATGACGTGATGCGGCGTCAGGGGATCACCCGGCGCAGTTTCATGAAGTTCTGTTCGCTTACCGCAGCGGCGCTGGGTCTTGGCCCGTCCTTCGTGCCGAAGATTGCGGAAGCGATGGAAACCAAGCCGCGCACGCCGGTCGTTTGGGTGCATGGGCTTGAGTGCACCTGCTGCTCGGAAAGCTTCATCCGCTCGGCGCATCCGCTGGCCAAGGACGTTGTCCTGTCGATGATCTCGCTCGATTACGACGACACGCTGATGGCCGCCGCCGGTCACGCCGCCGAAGCGGCGTTCGAGGAAACCATCGAGAAATACAAGGGCAACTACATTCTGGCCGTCGAGGGCAACCCGCCGCTCAACGAAGACGGGATGTTCTGCATCACTGGCGGCAAGCCCTTCGTCGAGAAACTGCGCCATGCCGCCGAGGGCGCGAAGGCGATCATCAGCTGGGGCGCCTGTGCGTCTTATGGCTGCGTGCAGGCCGCGGCGCCGAACCCGACGCAGGCGACGCCGGTGCACAAGGTGATCACCGACAAGCCGATCATCAAGGTTCCGGGCTGCCCGCCGATCGCGGAAGTCATGACCGGCGTCATCGCCTACATGCTGACCTTCGAACGCATGCCGGAACTCGACCGTCAGGGGCGCCCGGCGATGTTCTACAGCCAGCGCATCCACGACAAATGCTACCGCCGCCCGCATTTCGACGCCGGTCAGTTCGTCGAGCACTGGGACGACGAGAACGCGCGCAAGGGCTATTGCCTTTACAAGATGGGCTGCAAGGGCCCGACCACCTACAACGCCTGCTCGACGGTGCGCTGGAACGGCGGCGTCAGCTTCCCGATCCAGTCGGGCCACGGCTGCATCGGCTGTTCGGAAGACGGGTTCTGGGATCAGGGCAGCTTCTATGACCGGCTGACCACGATCAAGCAATTCGGCATCGAGGCCACCGCTGACAAGATCGGCTGGACCGCGACCGGTCTGGTCGGTGCTGCCGTCGCGGCCCATGCGGCCGTCTCCGTGCTGAAACGCGCGCAGAAAAAGAACGAGGAGGCGTAAGCCATGACGACCCAAACGCCGAACGGCTTCACCCTCGACAACGCAGGCAAGCGGATCGTCGTCGACCCGGTCACCCGGATCGAAGGCCACATGCGCTGCGAAGTGAACGTGAACGATCAGGGCATCATCACCAACGCCGTCTCGACCGGGACGATGTGGCGCGGCCTTGAAGTCATCCTGAAGGGCCGCGATCCGCGCGACGCCTGGGCCTTCACCGAACGCATCTGCGGCGTCTGCACCGGCACCCATGCGCTGACCTCGGTCCGCGCGGTCGAAAACGCGCTGGGGATCACCATCCCCGACAACGCGAACTCGATCCGCAACATCATGCAGCTGAACCTGCAGATCCACGACCACATCGTGCACTTCTACCATCTGCATGCGCTCGACTGGGTGAACCCGGTCAACGCGCTGCGGGCGGATCCGAAGGCGACGTCGGAACTGCAGCAGATGGTGAGCCCGAGCCATCCGCTCTCCTCCCCCGGCTACTTCCGCGACGTGCAGAACCGTCTGAAGAAGTTTGTCGAATCCGGGCAGCTCGGGCTGTTCAAGAACGGCTATTGGGACAACCCGGCCTACAAGCTGCCGCCCGAAGCCGATCTGATGGCGACGACGCACTATCTGGAAGCGCTCGACCTGCAAAAGGACATCGTCAAGATCCACACCATCTTCGGCGGCAAGAACCCGCATCCGAACTGGCTCGTGGGCGGCGTGCCCTGCCCGATCAACGTCGATGGCGTGGGTTCGGTCGGCGCGATCAACATGGAGCGGTTGAACCTCGTCTCCTCGATCATCGACCGCTGCATCGAATTCACGAACAACGTCTATCTGCCCGACCTCAAGGCCATCGGCGGCTTCTACAAGGAATGGCTCTACGGCGGCGGCCTCTCGGGCAAGTCGGTGCTGTCCTATGGCGATATCCCGGAAAACCCGAATGATTTCAGCCCCGAGCAGCTGCATCTGCCGCGCGGTGCGATCATCAACGGCAACCTGAACGAGGTGCATGACGTCGATACGACCGACCCCGAGCAGGTGCAGGAGTTCGTCGATCACTCGTGGTACGAGTATGGCGAGCCGGGCAAGGGTCTGCACCCCTGGGATGGTGAGACCAAGCCGAAATTCGAGCTGGGCCCGAACCTGAAGGGCACCCGCACCAACATCGAGAACATCGACGAAGGCGCGAAATATTCGTGGATCAAGGCGCCGCGCTGGCGCGGCAATGCGATGGAAGTGGGGCCGCTTGCCCGCTACATCGTCGGCTATGCCAAGGGTCACGAAGACATCAAGAACCAGGTCGAGGGCCTGCTGCGCGACATGAACCTGCCGGTTTCGGCGCTGTTCTCGACGCTCGGCCGGACTGCGGCGCGCGCGCTTGAGGCCGAATACTGCACGCGGCTGCAAAAGCACTTCTTCGACAAGCTCGTCACCAACATCAAGAACGGCGACAGCTCGACGGCGAATGTCGACAAGTGGGACCCGTCCTCCTGGCCGAAGGAAGCCAAGGGCGTCGGCATGACCGAAGCGCCGCGCGGCGCGCTGGGTCACTGGGTCAAGATCAAGGACGGCCGCATCGAGAACTACCAATGCGTCGTGCCGACGACCTGGAACGGCTCGCCCCGCGACAGCCAGGGCAATATCGGTGCCTTCGAGGCCTCGCTGTTGAACACGAAGATGGAACGTCCCGAGGAACCGGTCGAAATCCTGCGCACGCTGCACAGCTTCGACCCGTGCCTGGCCTGCTCGACCCACGTCATGTCGGCCGAAGGCGAACCCCTGACCACCGTCAAGGTCCGGTAAGGGGGACGCCATGAAGGGAGTTTCCGACGAAAGGATAAACGCACCAGTCCGCGGCCCCGACGAGATCTTCGAGGCCTCGCGACTGACCGGTGACGCCACCCGCGAAGACCTCGAAAGCATCCGGCGGCGCACGTCCGTCTATGTCTACGAGGCCCCGGTCCGGGTCTGGCACTGGGTCAACGCGCTGGCGATCACCATTCTGGTGATCACCGGCTACTTCATCGGCTCGCCGCTGCCCTCGATGCAGATCGGCGAGGCGACGCAGCAGTTCGTCATGGGCTACATCCGCTTTGCGCATTTCGCCTGTGGCGTGGTGCTGTCGGTGGGCTTCTTCGGGCGCATCTACTGGGCTTTCGTGGGCAACCGCCACGCCTGGCAGATGTTCTACATCCCGGTCTTCAACAAGCGCTACTGGCAGGAATTCTTCTTCGAACTCCGCTGGTATCTGTTCCTTGAGGAAGAGCCGAAGAAGTACATCGGCCACAACCCGTTGGCACAGGCGGCGATGTTCACCTTCATCACGCTCGGCATCACCTTCATGATGGTGACGGGCTGGGCGCTTTACGCCGAAGGTGAGGGGCAAGGCTCGGTTCCCGATACGCTCTTCGGTTGGGTGCTGGGCCTCGTGCAGAACAGCCAACGGCTGCATACGCTGCACCATCTCGGCATGTGGTCGATCGTGATCTTCGCGATCATCCATATCTACGCCGCGGTCCGCGAGGACGTGATGAGCCGCCAGTCGATGGTCTCGACGATGATCTCGGGCCACCGGACGTTCAAGGACGACCGTATCGAGTGACCTTGGTCAAGGCTGTGAGCCGGGCGCAGATCGATCTGCGCCCGGTTTTGATGTGGAAATTATGCTTCCGCAATTGATCAAACACTGATAAGTTAGTTTCCGAAATCTGCGATAATCCGACTCTCTTCCCGGGGTTTTCCGGGGCTGGGGGCTGGGTCATCATAGGGGGCTGAACGCCCGCGCGAGCGGCGGTCTTAGGGAGGGACCCATGCCAGCATTCCAACCTGAACGGGTGCTTGTTCTTGGTATCGGCAACGTGTTGTGGGCCGACGAGGGCTTTGGCGTGCGCTGTGTCGAGCGCATGGCCGAAACGCATGCCCTGCCGGCCAATGTGCGCCTGCTTGATGGCGGCACGCAGGGGCTTTACCTGCTGCCCTTCCTCGAAGAGGCCGATGCGCTGATCGTCTTTGATGCGGTCGATTTCGGCTTCGCCCCCGGCACGCTGGTGACGATGCGTGATGAAGATGTGCCCGCCTTCATGGGGGCGAAGAAGATGTCGCTGCATCAGACCGGTTTTCAGGACGTGATCGCGACGGCGCAGCTGATGGGCTATTGCCCGCGCCGCATGACGTTGATCGGGTGCCAGCCGGTCGAACTTGAAGATTATGGTGGCTCCCTGCGCCCGGCCGTGGCCGAGCAGGTCGATCACGCGATCCTCGAGGCCGTGCGCGAGCTGCACGGCTGGGGCATCGATGTGGCGAAAGGCGCGACGGTCAGCAACGATCTCGTCGATCCCTCGCTCGCCCGTGAGGTCTACGAGCGCGGTCGCCCCTCCGAAGACGAGGCCTGCCGCATCGGCGATCACCGCTTCTTCCCCTCCGCCGCGAAGGTCCGCGCCTGATGTGCGTCGGTATTCCCGTGCAACTGATCGCCGTCGAGGGTATCCGCGGCGAGGTGATCGAGGATGGCCGTCCGGGTCTCGTCGATCTCTCGCTGACGCCCGAGGCGCGGCCCGGCGACTGGGTTCTGGCTTTCCTCGGCGCCGCGCGCGAAGTGCTGACGCCGGAACAGGCGGCACAGATTTCTGCGGCCCTTGGTGGGCTGCGGTCGTTGATGGCAGGTGGCGATCTGGGCGATGCCTTCGCCGATCTCGAAGCCCGCGGCCCCCAGCTTCCCCCCCATCTTCAAGCCGCGCTCGACGCCGGCAAGACCAGCGCCTGAGGTTTCCATGCACGACTTTCACATGCCCGACACGGCGGCGCCTTCGGGCAAGACCCATCCGCTGGTGGCCCGACTTTCGACCGACTTCGGCTGGCCGCGGCTCGACAATGCGCATGACCTGCGTGAATTCACCACGCGGCCCGGGGCGCATTGCCTGTTCGTGCCGGGTGACAGCGCGCGCAATCTGGAAACCCCTGATGCGGCCGTGGTCCTGCCCGAGCTGCGTCAGGCCTTCCAGAATGCCTTCGACTGCGCCGTGGTCGGTGACGGCATCGAGGCCGAACTGCGCGAAACGACCCGGGTTCTGAAGACCCCCTCGTTCCTGTTCTTCCGCGACGGCGACTTCCTTGGCGGCATCGAGAAGATCCGCGACTGGGACGATTACATCGCCCGCACGTCCCACATCCTTGCCGCGAAAGGCTGAGCCATGGTTTCGAATTTCCACCTGCCCCCCGTCGGTTTCGGTCCCGGCTCGCAGCCCGAAGGCGATGAGGAACTGGGCTACATGCAGCTGCCCTCGGGCATGCGGACCTATTCGGCGCATCTGCCCGAGGTCGAGGATACCTCCGCCGTTGCCCCGGCGCTGAAACTGCTTTCCGACGTCGCCGCGGCGGCCGAGGCCTGTGCGCTGGGCGGCATGGCGAGTTTCGATCTGGAAGGGCTTGATGCGCAGAACCGCGCGCTGATCGCCGAGACGATGGGGCAGGGCGAGGTCGCGATGAAGATCCGCGGCATCCCGGCGCTGATGGTGCAGGAATCGGTCTTTGCCGGGGTCTGGTCGGTGGCGGGCGTGGGCGTCGATCGCATCGAAGTGGGGGCGGTGCCCGCCGCGACGCTCTCGCGTGCGTTCGAGCCCTTCCGCAAGGGTCAGACCGCGCTGCCGCCGCTTGCGGACGGGGTCGTGAATGCCCCGGCGCTGATCGCGGAACTCTTTGACAAATCCGCGGCTTATGTGGGCGGTGCGGCGGATGTGATCAACCTGACGCTCCTGCCGCATACCGAAGAAGACCTGACGCTGCTCGACTATATGCTGGGCGAGGGCGCGGTGACGATCCTCTCGCGCGGCTATGGCAATTGCCGGATCACCGCGACCGCGACGCCGCATGTCTGGCGCGTGCAGTTCTACAATTCGACCGATGCGCTGATCCTCGACACGATCGAAGTGACGACAATGCCCGAAGTGGCCTTGGCCGCGCGCGAAGACCTTGAAGACTCGGCCGCCCGCATCCGCGAAGTGCTGGAGGCGATCCGTTGAGCGGGGCGGCACGCGCGGGGTTCGAGGGCTCTTATCTTGGCGCCAATGACCGGATTTCCGATCTGGCGATCATGGAATGCAAGATCTGCTGGACGCCCTACGATCCGGCGACGGGCGATGATTTCCGGCAGGTGCTGCCGGGCACGCCCTTCACCCAGCTGCCCGAGGACTGGCATTGCCCGAATTGCGATGCGCCGAAAGCGCAGTTCATTGTGCAAAGCGACCCCGGCGCGCCCGCGCTTCTGGAGCAGCAGCGCGTCGATGCGCAGGTGGCGGCCCTTGTCGCCGATTTCCGCGAGATTTGGCATTCGAAAATGCGCGACGTGCCCTTGGTGAACAAGGCGCTGTCGATCGAGGCCGTGGGCTTTCGCAGTCATGCGGGCCGTGGCCTTGGCGTGCTCGTCAGCCCGTGGTTCATGAACCTGATCCAGCTGCCCGCCGAGGGCGAAGATTGGTCGGGCTTCATTCCGGGGGTCAAGGAAGACGTCCATTTCCCCTCGGGCACCTATGAATTCATTCACAACCGGCGCGAGATGGTGGGCGGCTACAAGGCCTGTTCGCTCTATTCGACGATGGGCGATTTCCAGACCCAGATGCAGGCGGTCGATCTGGCCCGCGCGGTGATGATCGAGCTCTTCAAGGAAGAAAACCGCGCCGAGACCGATCGCGCCGCCGAAATCCGTGCCACGCGCACGGCCGAAGTTGCTGCGGCCGAGGCGGCAGAAACGGCCACCGAAGCCCGCGTCGAGGCGATGGCGCAGCCGACCCGGCGGCGGTTGATCTCGGCGGGTCTTGCCAATGACGCGGAGGAGGGTGCGGAATGAGTGCTGCGCTGACTGTCGTGCTGCGCCCCGCGGGGCAGCGGCTTGAGGTGACACTGAATACGCCCGAACCGCTGCCGGTGGCGGCGCTGATGCTGGGAAAGCCTCCCGAAGAGGTGGCGGTGCTGCTGCCGCGGCTTTTCAACCTCTGTGGTGCGGCCCAGGGCCATGCGGCGCGCTTGGCGCTGGGGTTGCAGGTTGACGAGGCGCCCTCGCGGCGCGAGATTCTGCGCGATCATCTGGCGAAGCTCTGTCTGATCTGGCCGAAGTTCCTGGGTCTGGCACCGCAGCCCTTGCCCGCCGCCTGGGCCGAGGGCGGGACGGCCTTGCAGCACTGGCTTTGGGGCGGCACGAAACCCGCGGATCTGTGGCAGTTCGTGACCTCGGGGCAGGGGTTGGCGCCGCTGATGGCGACCCTTGGTCATGCCTTTGCTCCGGGCGAGGCGGTGGCGGTCCTGCCGCCGTTGACTGATCCGATGGCGGCGACGGCACAGGAAAACTCTCCCGCCGGGCGCATGGCCGAGGATCCGCTGATGCGTCAGGCCGAGGCGCGCTTCGGCCGTGGTCCGTTCTGGCGGGCGCTGGGGCGCATCCTTGATCTGCACCATTTGGCGCAAATGCCGACGGTTACGGAGACGCGACAGCCGGGGCTGGCGGTCGTGGCGGCGGCGCGTGGCACCTATGCGCTCTCGGCCCGGGCCGAGGCCGGGATGGTCACGGCGCTCGCGCGCGTGACCCCCACCGATCATCTCTTGGCCCCGGGCGGAGCGCTGGCGCTGTCTTTGGCCACGTTGCCCGCGGCGAAAGCCGGTCTTGCGGCTTTGGTCATCGACATTCTCGATCCCTGTGTGGCAGTCTCGGTGGAGGAGCTGGCGCATGCATGAAATGTCGATCGTCGAGGGAATTCGCACGGCGATCGAGGAGGCTGGCCGCGCCAACGGGTTTTCAAAGGTGACGAAGGTGCGGCTCGAGATCGGGCGGCTCGCCGGGGTGGAGCGTTCTGCGCTTGAATTCGCCTTTGACGTGGTCTTGCGCGGATCTCTGGCCGAGGGGGCAGAGTTGCAGATTCTCGACATTCCGGGGCGGGCAGCGTGCTTTGACTGCGGAAAAACTGTCGAAATCGAACATCGGCTGGATCTGTGCCCGGAATGCGGCAGCGCCCGTCTGCTGGTGCAGGGGGGCGAGGAGATGCGGATCAAGGACTTGGAGGTGCTCTGATGTGCACGGTATGCGGTTGCGGCGGTCACAGCGTCGAGGACCAGTTCAAGGAACATCTCAAAGCTCAGGGCAAAGGCCCCGAGGCGCACAAACCCGCCCCCTTTGCCGTTCTGGCCGAGGCGAAGGGCACGCACAGCCATTCCCACAGCCATTGGCACACCCATGCCGATGGCACGAGCCACAGCCACCCGCATGACCATTCGCACAGCCACGACGCCGGTCATGGCGCCGAGGCGGAAACCGATCATCCCCATGCGCATGGCCATGATCACGGCCATTCGCATGAGGCTTGCGCGCACGACATTCATCTGGGCCACGGTCCTGCGGGGACCGAAGTGCCGGGCATGTCGCAGGCGCGGCTGATCGAGATCGAGACCGACATCCTGTCGAAAAACAACCAATATGCGGCGCGCAACCGGGCCGGACTGGCGCAAAAGAGTGTTTTTGCAACCAACCTCGTGTCCTCGCCCGGTTCGGGCAAGACGACGCTTTTGGTGAAGACGATCCAGATGCTGGGCGCGCAGCCCCTGGCCGTGATTGAAGGCGATCAGCAGACGACGAACGATGCCGACCGTATCCGTGCGACGGGGGCGGCGGCGATTCAGGTCAATACCGGCAAGGGCTGCCATCTGGACGGGGCGATGGTCGAACAGGCGCTGGCGCATCTGCCGCTGCCCGAGGGGGCGCTTCTCTTCATCGAAAACGTCGGCAATCTGGTCTGCCCCGCCGCCTTCGATCTGGGCGAGGATGCCAAGGTGGCGATCCTGTCCGTCACGGAGGGCGAGGACAAGCCGCTGAAATACCCTGACATGTTCGCGGCGGCCGGGCTTGCGATCCTTAACAAGGTCGATCTGGCGCCACATTGCGATGTGGATCTTGATCTTTACGAAGCCAATATCCGGCGCGTGAACCCGACCATCGAGGTGTTGCGGGTTTCGGCCCGCACCGGGGCGGGGATGGAGGCCTGGATCGACTGGCTGCGCGCAGGTCTGGCACGGAAGGCGCGCTGATGTCCGCCTCGACCCCCGCAATTCTTCTGGTCGATGACGAGCCGCATTCGTTGGCGGCAATGAAACTGGCGCTGGAAGACGATTTCGACGTTCTGACGGCGCAGGGCGCCGAGGCGGCGATCGCGATTCTGGAAGAGGAATGGGTGCAGGTCATCATCTGCGACCAGCGCATGCCGGGCCGGACCGGGGTCGATTTCCTGACCGAAGTGCGCGAGCGCTGGCCGGAAACCGTGCGCATCATCATCACCGGCTATACCGACAGCGCCTCGATGATGGCGGCGATCAACGATGCGGGCATTCATCAGTTTCTGACCAAGCCCTGGCATCCCGAACAGCTTCTGTCCTCGGCCCGCAATGCGGCGCGGATGTTCACGCTGGCGCGGGAAAACGAACGGCTCTCGCTGGAGATGCGGCTTCTGAATTCCACTTCGGAAAGCCGGGTCGAAAAGCGCCGCCGCGCGCTGCGCGAGGGGATGGGGTTCGAGACGATCCTGCGCACGCCGAATTCTGCGATGAACGGGGCCGTGGCGTTGGCGCGGCAGTTTGCCAGTTTCGACGTGCCGGTGCTGCTGCGCGGCGAGCCGGGCTCAGGCCGGGCACAGCTGGCGCGGGCGATGCATTATGTCTCGCTGCGCTCGGACAAGCCGTTTTACGAGATCAACCTTGCCGGTCTGCCCGAGGATCTGGCGATGATCGAGCTGTTCGGGGCGCGTCGCGGCGTGCTGCCGGGGGGGGTGGCGAAGATCGGTCTGGCGCAAAAGGCCGACCGGGGTACGCTCTTCGTGGCCGGGGTCGAGGCGGCCAGTCCAGCGCTGCAGCTGGCGCTTTTGCGGATGCTGGGCGATGGTGCGATCACACCCTTGGGGGGGCAGGAAACGGCCTCGACCAACCTGCGGCTGATCACGGCGGCGGCGGTCGACTTGCGTGCGATGGTGGCCGAGGGACGGTTTCGATCCGATCTTTACTACGCACTTTCGGCCGGGGAAATCGCGCTGCCGCCCCTGCGCGCGCGGCGGGGCGATGTCGCGCTTCTGGCGCAATCGATGCTGGCCGAGGCGGCGGTGCGGCACGGCAAGCAGGCGCTTGGCTTCGATGCCGCGGCGCTCGAATTTCTGGAAAACTACGACTGGCCCGGCAACCTGCGGGAATTGCACAACGAAGTCACGCGCATGCTGATTTTCGCGCAGGACAATGTGCTCGGCGCCGAGCTGATTTCGCGCCACATCCTGCAGGCCGCGCCCTCGGAAAGCGGCGCGGATCGGTCGGCCGAGGAGGTGATGACGGCGGATGGCACGCTGAAGGATCGCATCGAGCTGATCGAGATGCGGATCCTGCGCGAGACGCTGACCCGCAACCGCTGGAACAAGAGCCGGGCAGCGGCGGAGCTGGGGCTGAGCCGCGTCGGCCTGCGCGCCAAGCTGGACCGCTACGGCATCGAGCATCCGGCGGGGCGGGTGCAGGAAGAGGAGGAAGACTGATGTGTCTGGGGATTCCGGGCCAGATCGTGGCGATCACCGACGCCGGTCGGATGATGGCGCTGGCCGATGTGTCGGGGGTGAAGCGCGAGGTGAACGTGGCCTGCGTCGCCGAAGGGCCGCTTGAGGATCTTCTGGGGCACTGGGCGCTGATCCATGTCGGTTTTGCGATGAGCCTGATCGATGAGGCCGAAGCCGCGCGCACGCTGGAGGCTTTGCGCGATCTGGGCGAGGCGCAGGAGACCCTGGCGCAGATGGCCGAGGGCGCCGCGGCGCTGGAGGGGCGGGGATGAAATTCGCCTCGGAATTCCGCGATCCGGCCTTGGCCAAGGGGCTGCTGGCCGAGATCGCCCGGCTCGCCGATCAGATCGGCGCCACCCGCGAAAAGCCCGTCCACATCATGGAGATCTGCGGCGGGCATACGCATTCGATCTTTCGTTACGGGCTCGACAAGCTCATCCATCCGGGCATCGAATTCATCCACGGGCCGGGCTGTCCGGTCTGCGTGCTGCCGCGCGCGCGGGTTGATGAATGTATCGAGATCGCCCGGCGTCCGGGGGTGATCTTTTGCACCTTCGGCGATGCGATGCGGGTTCCGGGCTCGAAGCTGAGCCTCATGCAGGCGAAGGCGGCGGGGGCGGATATCCGCATGGTCTATTCGCCGCTTGATGCGCTGGAACTCGCCCGGCGCAATCCGGGGCGCGAAGTGGTGTTCTTTGGCCTTGGCTTCGAGACGACGACGCCCTCGACCGCCTTGGCGATCCAACAGGCGGCGCGCGAGGGGCTGACGAATTTCAGCGTCTTTTGCAACCACATTACCGTGCCCGAGCCGATCAAGGCGCTGCTTGACGACCCCTACATGATGCTGGACGGGTTCATCGGGCCCGGGCATGTGTCGATGGTGATCGGCATCCATCCCTATGATTTCATTGCGCAAGACTACGGCAAGCCGCTGGTCGTCGCGGGATTTGAACCCACGGATCTGCTGCAATCGGTGCTGATGGTGCTGCGCCAGATCGCCGAGGGTCGCGCGGCGGTCGAGAACCAATATGCCCGCGTCGTGCCCGAGCATGGCAACAAGGTGTCGCTCGCCGCGATCGCGGATGTCTATGAGCGGCGGCCCTCGTTCGAATGGCGGGGGCTGGGGGAGATCGACGCCTCGGGGCTGCGGATCCGTCCGAAATATCGCGCCTATGATGCCGAGGAGAAATTCGGCATCGGTTATGCCGGCAAGCGCGTCGAGGTCGAGGAGGCCGAGGGCTGTGCCTGCGGCGCGGTGATGACCGGGCGGATGAAGCCCGTCGCCTGTGCGCAATTCGGCAAGGGCTGCACGCCCGAGATGCCCTTGGGCGCCTTGATGGTGAGTTCGGAAGGGGGCCTGCGCGGCATATTGGCAATACGGTGGCATGCGGGCGGCGGAATAGGCTCGGGGGCGTTTGCCCCCGACCCAGGCGGGGGGCGGCTGCCCCCCGCACCCCCTGCCCGGGGGAGAGGCGCTCTCCCCCCCGGACCCCTGCGAAATCTGGAGCAAGATGAAATGGCGTTGAGAGATGAGCGGGTGACGCTGGCCCATGGCGGCGGCGGCAAGGCGATGCGGGACCTGATCGAGGAGGTCTTCACTGCCGTCTTTCAACCGCCCGGCATGGAGGATCAGGCGCGTCTGACCGAGGCGGCGCTGGCCGAGCCGGGCGCGCGGCTGGCCTTTACCACCGACAGCTATGTGGTGACGCCGATTGAATTTCCGGGCGGCGATATCGGCAAGATCGCTGTTTGCGGCACGGTGAACGATCTGGCCGTGGGGGGCGCGCGGCCGCTCTGGCTCTCGGCCGCTTTCATCATCGAAGAGGGGACCGAGATCGCGCTG
Source organism: Rhodobacter capsulatus (assembly GCF_052363175.1). Classification (GTDB taxonomy): domain Bacteria; phylum Pseudomonadota; class Alphaproteobacteria; order Rhodobacterales; family Rhodobacteraceae; genus Rhodobacter; species Rhodobacter capsulatus_D. Next base: position 2,972,769 of record NZ_CP198946.1, on the reverse strand, counting down.
TTGCGCCGGATCGTTGCCACGATGGCGCGCGAGGCCGAAGCGGCCGGGGTGCGGATCGTCACCGGCGACACCAAGGTGGTCGGCCGCGGCGCCTGTGATGGCGTCTTCGTCACCACCGCGGGGTTGGGGGTGATCCCGCCGGGCCGCGAGATGGCGGCGGGGCTGGTGCAGCCCGGCGATGTTGCAATCGTCAATGGCGTGCTGGGCGATCATGGCGCGACCATTCTGGCGGCGCGGGGCGATCTGGCGCTGACAAGCGACATCGAAAGCGATTGCGCGGCGCTCGGCCATCTGATGGCCGATGTGATTGCGGCGGCGCCGGGCATTCACGCGGCGCGGGATCTGACCCGGGGCGGTCTTGCTTCGGCGCTGAACGAGATCGCGCAAGCGGCGGGGTGTGGCATCACGCTGGACGAAACCGCGCTGCCGCTGCGGCCCGAGGTGGTGGGGCTGTGCGAGATCCTGGGTCTTGACCCGCTTTACCTTGCAAACGAGGGGCGGCTTGTCGTCTTCGTGCCTGAAGACGAGGCTGCGGCGGCGCTTGCGGCGATGCGGGCGCGGCCCGAGGGCGCAGGGGCTTGCGTCGTTGGGCGGGCGGTGGCAGAGCACGCGGGACAGGTGCGTATGCGGACGGCCTTCGGCGGTGCGCGGATCGTGGACATGCTTGTGGGTGAGCAGTTGCCGCGGATTTGTTGAGCGGCGGAGCGGAACGGCGGGGCCGGACCGGCCTCGTCAGGAAATGGGTTGACAGCGAGAGGCCAAGTGCTTCTCAATCGGGGAAATTTCGGTGGTTGGGCAGGAAATCCGCGAGAGCCGCGGAAGGCGGCCGGAACCGGCGAAAATGCTAGGGCGAGGCCCGGAAAGGAGCGATCATGATGGACGTTCCTGAGCAAGAGACGGACCTGCAGACGCAAAGCGCGACCGAGGTGTCGGCGGCGCCCGAACCGCGTGCGGTGGTGGCGATTGGCGCCTCGGCCGGGGGGTTGGATGCGCTTGAGCGTCTCTTTGACGGGCTGCCCGCCGATACCGGCGCGGCCTATGTGGTGATCCAGCACCTGTCGCCCGACCACAAGTCGATCATGGCCTCGCTCTTGGCGCGGCATACCAAGATGCCCGTCGTCACCGTCGAAGACGAGATGGAACTGGCCGCCGATACGGTCTTTCTGATCCCGCCCGCAACGATCATGACGCTGGAAGGGCGGCATCTGCGGCTGGCACCGAAGGATCGCCGCGTGCTGTCGCTGCCGATCGATGCTTTCTTCACGTCGATGGCTTCGGGCTATGGCAGCCGCTCGGTTGCGGTCGTGCTGTCGGGCACCGGGTCGGACGGCACCCGCGGCGTTGGCGCGGTGCATGCGGCGGGCGGGGTCGCCATCGCGCAGGACCCGCGCGATGCGCGCTTTGACGGCATGCCGCGTTCGGCCATTGCGACGGGCTTCATCGATTCCGCGCTGGGCATCGAGCGGATCGGCCCCTGGATCGCCGATTACCTGATCCGCCGCCCGCGCCTTGGTCAGTTGACCGGCGCCGAGCACCCGGATGCGGGGACCGCGGCGGTGGACGATGACCGTCTGGCGGTCGGGCAGTTCGACGGGCTGGAACCGGCCGAGGCTTTGGGCCGGATCGTCGAGATCCTGTCGCTTTCGGGCGAGGTCAACTTCCTCGATTACAAGCCGGGCACGGTGCAGCGTCGGATCGAACGGCGGATGGGGGTGCGGCAGGTGCCGGACCTGACCTCCTATCTGGAACTGCTGACGCATGACCGCAATGAACTGGCGAGCCTGCGGCGCGAAATGCTGATCCCGGTTACCTCGTTCTTCCGCGACCCGGATTCCTTTGCCGAACTGGCCGAGAAGGTGATCGACCCGCTGGTGGCGCAGGCCGCGGTGGGGTCGACGCTGCGGGTCTGGACGGCGGGCTGCGCGACGGGCGAAGAGGCCTATACGCTGGCGATGTTGTTCTTCGACGCGTTCGAGCGGGCCGGGCGCTGGCCGACGCTGAAGATCTTTGCGACCGATGTCGAGCCGATGAACATCGAGACGGCGGCGGCCGGATTCTTTGCCGAAACCATCGCCGCCGACCTGCCGACGACCTTCCTTGAACGGTTCTTCACCACCCGCGGGGGCCAATACACGATCCGCCCGGAGATCCGGCAGACCATCGTCTTTGCCCGGCACAACCTGCTGTCCGATCCGCCCTTCACCCGGATGGATCTGGTCACCTGCCGCAACACGCTGATCTATTTCCGCCCCGAAGCGCAGGAACGCGCGCTGCGGCGGATGCATTACGCGCTGCGCACGGGGGGGTATCTCTTCCTTGGCGGCTCCGAGGCGCTGGTGCAGGTGCAAGATGATTTCTCGGTCCTGTCGGCGCGGCACCGGATCTGGCAGGCGCTGCGCCCCGGGGCGGCGCCGCTCACCGACCGCCGCGCCGGGCTTTACGTCACGCCGCGTCCGCCGCGCACGCGCGCCGACAATGCCCCCGTCACCGCGGTCGAGCGCGGCTTTGCCACGCTGTCGCGGGCCTATGCCCCGCCGCCCGCGCTTTTGGTCAACAGCCATCATGAGATTCTGCATTCCTATGGCGATGTGAGCCGTTTCATGCAGATGCGCGAAGGCGCGGCCTCGCTGGAAATCGGGCGGATGCTGGTCGAGCCGCTCTTGCCCGTGGCCTCGGCGCTGCTGTTCAAATCGGCGCGGCTGGGCGAGGAAGCCGCCTCGGATTCGATCCCGATCGCCGAGGGGCTGATCGGCCCCGATCCGATGCGGCTGCGGCTGCGCGTCGTGCCAGTGAAGCAGGGCACCGACAGTGACGAGGGGCGGCTTTACGTTCTGGCTTTCGAGCCCGATGAGGGTGCCGATGATGGCATCTCGGGGATCGACATCGACCGCGAGGTCGGTGCGCGCATCGAGATGCTCGAAGCGGAACTCGCGATGACGCGCGAAAGCCTGCAGGCGATGATCGAGGAACTTGAGACCTCGAACGAAGAGCTGCAGGCGACGAACGAGGAGATGATGGCCTCGAACGAGGAACTGCAATCGGCGAACGAGGAATTGCAGTCGGTCAACGAGGAGCTGAACTCGCTCAATGCGGAATATCAGGAAAAGATCGACCTTCTGAACCGTTCGAATGCCGATCTGGACAGCCTGACCGAGATCATGGCGATGGGCACGATCTTCGTCGACAGCGAGCTGACGGTGACGCGCTTCAGCCCGGATGCGGCCGAGCTGTTCCGCATCCGCGATGTCGACATCGGCCGCCCCTTGGGCGATCTGACGCATCGGCTCGATTATCCGGGGCTGCTCGACGATCTGCGCCGCACGCTGCAGGGCCAGTCGCGCACCGAGCGCGAGGTTTCGGGGCTGAACGGGCGGCATTATCTGGTGCGGATGCTGCCTTACCGCGTGCCGTCCTCGGCGGCGCAGGGCGCGGTGGTCACCTTCGTCGACATCACCCAGACCCGCAACCTGCAGCTGTTGCAGGCCGTGATCGACGGGCTGGCGGAACATGTGGCGGTGCTGGACGGGCATGGCGATATTTTGCTGGTGAACGCCGCCTGGACCCGGTTTGCGACCGACAATGGCGATCCGGCGCTGGCGCACACCGGGGTCGGCACCAACTACGTCGGACGTTGCGACATCGGCGAGGCGGCGATCGATTCCAGCTATGCGAAACGTGCGGTGGAGGGGATACGGGGGGTTCTGGCGGGCAAGCAGCGCCATTTCACCATGGAATATCCCTGTGACGCCCCGGGCCAACAGCGCTGGTTCGTGATGCATGCCCGTCCGCTTGACGGGCTGCAGGGCGGGGCGGTGGTCAGCCATATCGAGATCACCCGCTGGCACAGTCAGACCGACGAGGTGGCCGGTTCATGAGCCCGCCCCCCTCGGTTTCGGCACCGACGATCGATGCAGATCGCGCCGAGCTGGCGGGGGGCTTCGGCCATGATCTTGTCACCCTGACCGACATGCAGTTCCGTCTGGTCGAGCAGCAGCTGATCGCGGCGGGGCTCGACGAGACGACACTGCTGGGCTTCAACCGGCTGCGGCTGGGCGTGGCGGAACAGGCGGCCGCGCTGTCGGAGCTGATCGACGAAGGCGAACGGCAGCAGGAAGCGCTGGACGAGTTGCGGACGCTTTTGCGCAATGCGCCGCTGCCGGTCCTGCGCATCGATGCCCATCTGGCGCTGCAACATTCGAACGAGGCGGCGCGGCGGTTTCTGGGGGAGAGCTTTGAGCGCAATGGCGGGGCCGCGCTGCGCCGGGCGTTGACGCGCGCGCAGATCGTGCGGCTGATGGCGGCGCTGACACAGGCCGACGAACCCGAGACCGGCGAGATTGTGGTGCCGCTCATGTTCCGCACCGATGCCGGGCAGCAGTGCGGGGCACAGGCCTCGGTCTTGCGGGCGCGCAAGCCGCATCCCGACAGCCCCAATGCCTGGTGGCTGATGCTGCAACCCGAACAGGTGCCCGGGGCGGCCGATGCCGATCTGATGCGGCTTCTGTTCGATGCGTTCCCCGATCCGGTGAGCGTCACCAATACCGAGGGGCGGATCACTCTGGCCAACCGCGCCTATCTGCGGCAGACGGGCCGCGCCGAGGCCGAGGTGATCGGCCGTATGCCGAAGGAATTCCTGCCGCTGATCGAGGCGCTGCATGCGACGCAGCTCGATACAAGGGTGCGCGCGACGCAGACCGCAGTTACCTTCGAGCAGACGCGGCGGCGTTTGCCCGAGGAGGTCATGATGGCGACCGAGGGGGTGATCGGCGCGAATTGGCAACGGCATCAGACCGAAAAGCGCCCGCTCTTTGATGTTTCAGGCCAGCTGATCGGTGTGGTGACGCAAAGCCACGATGTGACCGAGGAACTGCGGGCCCGCGAACTTGCCGAGATGGTGTTTGACCAGTCGACCGAAGCCATCGTGCTGACCGATCCTGATCTGCGCATCCTGCGGGCCAATGCCGCGTTCGAGCAGATCGCGGGCTTCGCGCATGCCCAGCTCGCCGGCCGGATGATCGAGGGACTGGTCGCGACCGCAGGGCCGAGCGATCCGACCGGCACCTCGCGCACGCTGCGGACCGAACTGCGCGAGCGGGGCAGCTGGCGCGGCGAGGTGGCGGTGCGCTCTTCCGAAGGAGAGACGATCATCTGCTGGAGCCGGATCACCCGGCTGGCCGACTCGGCGGGACGGATGCTGGGCCATGTGGCGATGTTTGCGGATCTGACGCCGCTGCGTCAGGCGCAGGCGGACAATCTGCGGCTGGCGAATTACGACCTGCTGACGGGGCTGCCGAACCGCAACATGCTGGCCGAGCGGATCGACGCCTGGATCCGGCTTGCAGGCGGCAGCGGGCGGGTTTTCGCGGTGCTGTTCATCGACCTCGACCAGTTCAAGGCGGTCAATGACACGCTGGGCCACGAGACCGGCGATCTGCTCCTTTCGGCGGTGGCGCAGCGGCTGCGGATCGGCGAGGGCACGGATCATTTCATCGCCCGCATCGGCGGCGACGAATTCGTGCTGCTTTTGGGCGACGCCGGGGCGGCGGAGGCGCTGGCCCATGCGCAGGCCCTGCTCGAGGCGCTGGCGGCGCCGATCGATCTGCCGGGGCTGCATCAGTATCGGCCTGCGGCGACGGTCGGCATCGCCTGTTTCGGCGCCCACGGTGACAGCCGCGACGTGCTGTTGCGCAATGCCGATCTGGCGATGTATGCGGGCAAGATCCAGCGGCATCGGGTGATGGTCTACGAACCGGAAATGGGCATCGAGGCTGCGCGCGAGCTGGATTTGCGCAACGCCCTTGCCGGGGCGGTGGAGCGGGGCGAGATGGTGCTGCATTTCCAGCCGCTCTTCGGGCTTGGCGATCGTGTCCCGCGCGGCTGCGAGGCGCTGATCCGCTGGAACAGGCCGGGCCGCGGGCTGATCTCGCCCGGCGAGTTCCTGCCCGTCGCACAGCGTGCCGGGCTGATGCCCGCGCTCGATCGCTGGGTCTTTTCCGAGGCGCTGGCCACGATGTGCCGCTGGCGCAAATCGGGGCTGGTCGGCCTGGATTGGCTGATGTCGATCAACCAGACGGCGGCGGATCTGGCCGCGCCCGATTGGGCCGATGTGCTGATGGGGTGCCACGGCTGCGGCTGCGGCTGTGCCGGGTTGCAGATCGAGCTGACCGAAGAGCAACTGGCCGACCGCGTGCCCGGAGCGGTCGCGGCGCTGGAGCGGCTGCGGGCGCAGGGGCTGCGCCTTGCCATTGACGATTTCGGCACCGGCTATTCCTCGCTGGCCTATCTGGCGCGGTTGCCGGTCTCGATGCTGAAGATCGATGCGCATTTCGTGCGCGGCATCGAGGCGGATCACAATGCCCGGCTGATTGTCGAGGCGATCACCGGACTGGCGAAACGCTTCGGCTATGCCACGCTCGCCGAGGGGATCGAGACCGAGGCCGAGGCCGCCGTGCTGGCGGAGATCGGTTGCGACATGGGGCAGGGCTTCCTGATGGCGCCGCCGCTGTCGCGACAGGCTTTCGAAGCGCGTTTCCTGCGTTCGGGCCTGTGACCCTGTCCTTTCGCGCGGGCGGCCCTACCATCAAGACTGCGCCACTTCCGGCCGATCCGAAAGGAGCATGCTGATGTCGAACCTGCCGCCGACCCCGCTCGGCACGTCGAAGAATTATCTGATCGCGATGGGAATAGCCCTGCTTCTGGGGGGATTCGAATTTCTGGGGATCTGGCGGCACGAGGAGCGGGCCAAGGCACAGGCCGCAGCTGCCGCGGCTGCAGCCGCGGCGAAACCAGCCCCTGCTGCCAGCACGGCCGCAGCCCCGGCGAATTGAAATGAAACAGGCGCGGTATCCCGCGCCTGCCTGTCCAAGTCCGGTCGGAACGGGGCTTAGCCCTTCTTCACCGCCTTCAGCTTGTCGATGCCGAGGAATTTCATCGCCGCCTTCTCGTAGAAAGTTTCCGAGGTGCCCCGGCGCAGCTTGTGCATGAAATAGCGCTCGAAGCCCTCTTTCGCCCAGTGCACCCATTTGCCCTGGCTCGACCAGTTCACGTTGCGCGGCGGGATCTGCGGCTGCGCGACGAAGGCGATGCCCTGATCGCCGAAATCGGCCAGACAGACGGCGTTCCAGCTGCCGACCTCGTCCGCCTCGAAGCCGCGCACGATGCGGCCGATGTTATGGGCGGTGGCGGTGACCATGCTTTCGATCATGAAGCCGGTTTTCGGCACGCCGCAGGGAACGGGCGTGGCGGCGATCGGCGGGATCGCGACGCAGACGCCGACGGCGAAGACATTCTTGTATTTCGGGTTCTGCTGGTGCTGATCGACGATGACGAAGCCGCGCGGATTGACCAGCCCCTCGATCCCCATCAACGCCTTGATGCCGCGGAAGGCGGGCAGCATCATCGCATAGCCGAAGGGCACTTCCTTTTCCGGCTTGACCGAGCCGTCCTCGTTCACCTCCTCGACCACCATCTTGCCCTTTTCGACGCGCTTGATCCGGCTCGAGGTCATCCATTTGATGTGCTTTTCGCGTAGGTTGCTTTCCAAAAGCCCCTTGGTGTCGCCCACGCCGTCGAGGCCCAGATGGCCGACATAGGGTTCCGAAGTGATGAAGGTCATCGGCACCTTGTCGCGGATCTTGCGCTTGCGCAGCGCGGCATCAAGGATGAAGGCGAATTCATAGGCCGGGCCGAAGCAGCTCGCCCCTTGCGCCGCGCCGATGATGATCGGGCCCGGGTTTTCGCAAAAGCGGTCGAAGGCCACGCGCGCATCTTCGGCATGATCGATGTGGCAGATCGATTGCGTGTGGCCATCGGGGCCGAAACCCTCGATCTCGTCAAAGGCGAGTTCCGGGCCGGTGGCGATGACGATCTGATCATAGCTGACGGACTGGCCATTTTCGAGCTCGACCCGGTTTTCGTCAGGGTGCAGCCGCTTGGCCGCCACCGGGATGAAGTTGATGTTCTTGCGCGCCATCGTCGGCGCAAGGTCCACGGTGATGTCCTTGCGCGACCGCCAGCCCACCGCCACCCAGGGGTTCGAGGGCACGAAATGATACATCGGGTCCTTGGTAATAACGGTGACCTTGTCTTCCTTGCGCACCTGTTCGCGCAACTCGTACGCCATGATGGCACCGCCCAAACCGGCACCCAGAACCACGATATGAGCCATCTGTCCCTCCCCGAACTGGCTGTCGGGCCGAGGCCCGTATATGCATATATGGGAATATGAATCTATGACCTGTCAAGCGAGAAGATCGGTTCCGCTGGACCGGGGCCAAAAGAAAGGGGGCGGACTCGCGTCCGCCCCACAACCTTAACAGGAAAAATGCTCAGGTCACTTGGGCATTTCAGCCGCAATGCCCTCGACGAAGAAGTTCAGACCAGCCAGTTCGCCATCGTCCGGGGTCTTGCCGTCGGCCAGCCATTCCGAGCCGTCCTGCTTCTTCAGCGGGCCGGTGAACGGGTGATAGGAGCCGTCGCCGATCTTCTTGATCAGCTCTTCAGCTTCGGCCTTCACTTCGGCGGGGACCGCATCGGTGATCTCGCCGATCTTCACCATCCCGGTGCCGATGCCGCCCCAGGTGCCTTCGGATTTCCAGGTGCCATCGACCAGCGCTTGCGCGCGCTTGATGTAGTAGGGCGCCCAGTTGTCGATCGTCGAGGCGACGCGCGGCGAGGGTTTGAAGGCTTCCATGTCGGAGGCCTGCCCGAAGGTGAAGACGTTGCCGGCTTCCTGAGCCTTCGCCTGCGGCGCGGTCGAGTCGGTGTGCTGCAGGATGAAGTCGCAGCCCTCGGCGATCAGCGCGGCGGCGGCGTCGGCTTCCTTGGCCGGGTCGAACCAGGTGTAGGCCCAGACCACCTTGATCTCGACATCCGGGTTCACCTTTTTCGCGTGGATATAGGCGGCGTTGATGCCCTGGATCACCTCGGGGATCGGGAAGGAGCCGATGTAGCCGATCTTGTTGGTCTTCGTCATCCGGCCCGCGATCGTGCCCTGCACCGCGCGGCCTTCGTAGAAGCGCGCGTCATAGGTGGCGAGGTTGTCGGCGCGCTTGTAGCCCGTCGCATGCTCGAATTTCACGTTCGGGAATTTCGCGGCGATGTTCACCGTGGCTTCCATGAAGCCGAACGAGGTCGCGAAGATCAGCTGGTTGCCTTCAAGGGCGAGCTGGGTCAGGGCGCGCTCGGCGTCCGGGCCTTCGGGCACGTTCTCGATGAACGAGGTGACGACCTTGCCGCCCAGCTCCGCTTCCATCGCGCGGCGCGCGACGTCATGCTGATACGACCAGCCCATGTCGCCCACCGGGCCGACGTAGATGAAGCCGATCTTGAACGGATCGGCGGCACGCACCGGCAGGCCGACGGCGGCGAGGGTCGCGGTGGCGGCGGTGGTCTTCAGGAAGGATCTGCGGTCCATGGGAGCTTCCTTGTTGCGGGCAATGGCCCGGGTTTGGCCTCAGTTCGAGGCGTGGAACGACCGCCCCAGCGCCGCCGGCGCGGCCGGTGCTCCGTGACGGTGGGTTGCGGAGAGGACCACCAGCACAAGGACGGTGATCACGTAAGGCGCCATCGACAGGAAATGCACCGGGATCGCATAGCCTGCCGCCTGCAGCTGCAATTGCAGTGCGGTGATGCCGCCGAAAAGATAGGCGCCGATCAGCACGCGCTCGGCCCGCCACGACGCGAAGACGACGATGGCAAGGGCGATCCAGCCCGCGCCCGCAGTCATCCCCTCGGTCCATTGCGGCACCCGCACGAGGCTGAGGTAAGCCCCGCCCAGCCCCGCCAGCGCGCCGCCGAAGGCAAGCGCGGCAAAGCGCACGGCGATGACCCGGTAGCCAAGCGCATGGGCGGCGTCGTGGTTCTCGCCCACCGCGCGCAGGATCAGGCCAAGGCGGGCATATTTCAGGAAGGCCCAGACCACGGCCACCAGCGCCAGCGACACATAGACCATCCAGTCATGGCCAAAGACGATCGGACCGACGACGGGCAGATCGGCGAGCGGGCCGAAGGGCACCTTGCCGGTCGCAGGCGGGCGCACGCCCTCGAAGCCCTTGCCCGCAAGGGCCGAGAGCCCCAGCCCGAACAGCGTCAGCGCAAGGCCGGTGGCGGTCTGGTTCGACAGGAACACCTGCGTCAGCAGGGCAAAAAGCGAGGCCATCAGCGCGGCCGCCAAGGCGCCGCCCGCGAAGCCCAGAACCGGGCTGCCGGTGGTGACGGCGGTGGCAAAGCCTGCGACGGCGCCCACAATCATCATCCCCTCGACGCCAAGGTTCAGAACGCCCGCCTTTTCCGCGACGAGCTCGCCCGTCGCCGCCAGCAGAACCGGCGTCGAAGCGGCCATCAGCGCCGCCATCAGGGTGACGATATCGATGCCGCCGATCATTTCGAGCCCTTTCCAAGCCGCAGACGGTAATGCGTCAGCAGGTCGAATCCCAAGAGGAAAAACAACAACATGCCTTGGAAAACCTGAATCGCCGCGGTGGGCAGGCCCAGCATCAGCTGCGCCATGTCGCCGCCGATATAGGTCAGCGCCATGAGGAGCCCCGCAAGCAGAATGCCGATCGCATTCAGCCGCCCGAGGAAGGCCACGATGATCGCGGTGAAGCCATAGCCCGCGTTGAAACTGTCGGTGATCTGGCCCGAGGGGCCGGAGACCTCGAACATCCCGGCAAGGCCCGCAAGCGCGCCCGAAAGCCCAAGGCAGAACATGACAAGGTTTGCGGGCAGAACACCTGCAAAGCGCGCGGCGCGCGGCGCCTCGCCCGCGACGCGGATGCGGAAGCCCGCAATGTGGCGCTGCATCAGCACATAGGTGGCGATCACGGCGATGAGGGCCGCGACGACGCCCCAATGCATGCCCGTTCCCGCGATCAACTCAGGGTTATGGGCGGAGGGATATTGCTGCAGGTTGCGCGAGCCGGGAAAGCCGTAGCCCTCGGGGTTCTTCAAGGGGCCGAACGCCGCCCAGGCCAGAAAATTCTGCGCCACATAGACGAGCATCAAGGACACAAGGATTTCCGAGGTGCCAAAGAGCACCTTCAGCACCGCCGGGATCATCCCCCAGATCCAGCCGCCAAGCGCACCCGCCACCACCATTGCCGGGAACAGCCAATGGCTTTCCGCGGGATAGGCCGCCAGCGCGACCGAGGCGCCCGCAAGCGCCCCCATGATGTATTGCCCCTCGGCGCCGATGTTCCAGATCCCCGCGCGAAAGCCGACGGCCAGACCCGCGGCGATCAGGATCAAGGGCCCCGCCTTCACCAGCAGTTGCCCGCGGAAATAGGCTGCATTCGCGCCAAAAAGCGGGTCGTAAAAGATCACCTTGATGGCAGCGACCGGATCCTTGCCCAGAAGCGCAAACAGCACGCCGCCCGCGATCATCGTGGCGATGACCGCCAGAACCGGCGTGGTGAAGGACCAGAATCGCGAGGGCGTCGGGCGTTTGATCAGCGTTATCACAGCGCCGCCTCCTGCATGCCATGGGCGCCGCCCAGCATCAGCCCGATCTCTTCCATTGTCAGCCCCTCGGTCGGGCGCGGCGCGGACAGCCGCCCCTCGTTCAGCGCACAGAAGCGATCGGCGATTTCCATAAGCTCGTCAAGGTCTTGGCTGATCACGATCACGGCCGCGCCCTTCGCCGCCAGATCCAGGAGCGACTGCCGGATCGCGGCGGCGGCGGCGGCATCGACGCCCCAGGTCGGCTGGTTCACCACCAGAACCTCGGGCGATTGCAGCACCTCGCGGCCGATGACGAATTTCTGCAGATTGCCCCCCGACAGCGCGCGTGCGGCCACATGCGGCCCCGGCGTGCGGACGTCAAAGCCCTTGATGATTTCCTCGGCAAAGCGCCGCGCCGCGCCCATGTTCAGAAAGCCGTTTCGCGTCAGCGGACGGCGCACGGTCCCGGTCAGGATCGCGTTTTCCGTGAGACTCAGGTTCGGCACGGCGGCATGACCCAGCCGTTCCTCGGGGGCCGCCAGCAGCCCCAGACGGCGGCGGTCGTTCGGCCCAAGGTCGGAAATATCCTGCCCATGCAGGCTGACGGTGCCCGCGCCCGAGGGCCGTTCCCCGGACAGGGTGGCCAGCAGCTCTTCCTGCCCGTTGCCCGCGACGCCACCGATGCCCAGCACCTCGCCTGCGGCCAGACTGAAGCTCACATTCTTCAGCGCCGGGCCGAATTGCGTCATCGGCGGCAGGTTCAGCTGAGCAACCTCAAGGATCGTCGCGCCGCTGACGCGCCCGGCCCGGTCGGTCGCGGCAAATTCGCCGCCCACCATCAGCTCGGCCAGTTCGCGCGCCGATTTCTCGCGCGGGATGCAGCTCGCCACCACCTTGCCGCCGCGCAGGATCGTCGCGCCGTCACACAGGCTGCGGATCTCCTCAAGCTTGTGGCTGATATAAAGAATCGCCGTGCCCTCGGCCGCGAGCTTGCGCAGGGTGTGAAACAGGATCTCGACCTCTTGCGGCGTCAGCACCGAGGTCGGCTCGTCCATGATCAGAAGCTTCGGGTCCTGCAAAAGACAGCGGATGATCTCGACCCGTTGCCGCTCACCCGCCGAGAGATCGCCGACGATGCGCGCGGGATCGAGGGGAAGCCCGTAAGCCGTTGAAATCGCGCGAATGCGTTCGGCCAGATCGCGCATCGGCGGCGGATTTTCCATGCCAAGCGCGACGTTTTCCGCGACATTCAACGCCTCGAAAAGCGAGAAATGCTGAAACACCATCGCCACGCCCGCGGCGCGCGCGGCGCGCGGTTCGGCAGGTGTATAGGGGCGGCCCTGAAACACCATGCGCCCGGCATCGGGTTTCACCAGCCCGTAGATCATCTTCACGAGCGTCGACTTGCCGGCGCCGTTTTCGCCCAGAAACGCGTGCACCTTGCCCGGCGCGACCTCGAACCCGACCCCGTCGTTCGCCACGACCCCGGGATAGGCCTTGGTCAGGCCCTCGATCTTGAGCAGCGACCCTGTCACCCGGTCTGTCCTTCCGTGTTGACGGCCAGCGAGGCTCGGCTGACCCGATCCCTCAGTAGCGCGGCGGCGACCGAAATCGCAATGGCTTGCGGCTCCTTTCCAAGCGCCGGATCGCCTATCGGGCAGGCAATGCGCGAAATTTGCGCGGGGGAATGCCCCAGATCGTGCAGTCGGTGCTGAAATCTTGACCATTTGGTCGCGGAGCCGATCAGCCCGCAGGCGGCAAAGTCCTGACGCAGAATCTGGTGGCACAACTCAAGGTCGAGCGCGTGCGAGAAGGTCAGGATCAGATGGTGTGCTGACGAAGCGGCAAGCGGAACCAGATCGGCGGGATTGCTTGCGATGACCGGGGTGACACTGTCGGGAATCGCCTCGGGGAATCGGCTCGGGTCGATGTCAGCCCAGCGGATCGACCAATGCGGCAGCGGGGCCAGCGTGGTGACCAGCGCGCGCCCGACATGGCCCGCCCCCCAGATCCAAAGCTCCTGCGCCGGGGCTGAGAGCGGCTCGATCAACCAGCCGTCCAGAAGCAGCGGCGGGGTCTCGCCGCTGTTGCGTGCTTTTGCGAGGGCCCTTTGCACCGAGAGCGGCATTTCGGAGCAGATCAGCGGGCGGGCATGGATCGGCCCGCGGATTTGTGCCAGTTTTCCCGTATCAAGCGGTTCGAACGCGAGTGTCACCGACCCGCCACAGCACTGACCCAGCGTCGGGCCCAGTGCAAAACGGCGCAGGGCGGGGCCGCTTAGGCCCCGGGCGATCGTGATCGCCTCGGCTTCCAGCGTGCCGCCGCCGATCGTGCCTTCGGTCTGGTCCGGCCAGATCCGCATCTCGGCTCCCACCTCGCGCGGGGTCGAGCCCTTCGTCTCGACCACCAGCACGCGCACGAAAGGCCCTTTGGTCGCCGCCTGTCCAAGGGCCTGAAGATGCAGACTCATGCCCGCCCCTCGGCGCGTCTGACGGCCGCCAACACCGCCTCGGGCGTGGCGGGGGCCTGCAGATCGGGCCACTGCGGCCCGCAGGCGGCGCAGGCATCCGTCAGCGCCAGAAAGGCCGAAATCCCCAGCATGAAGGGCGGCTCGCCCACGGCTTTCGAGCGGAAGATCGTGTCCTCGCGGTTCGGTTGATCCCAAAGCGCGACGTTGAAGATGCGCGGCCGGTCGGAAAAGGCCGGGATCTTGTAGGTCGACGGCGCGTGGGTCAGCAGCCGCCCGCGACCGTCCCAGACCAGTTCCTCGGTCGTGAGCCAGCCCGCCCCCTGCACATAGGCGCCCTCGATCTGCCCGATATCGAGCGCCGGGTTCAGGCTCGCCCCGGCATCATGCAGGATATCGGCGCGCAGGATGCGGTTTTCACCGGTCAGCCGATCGATGACGACCTCGGTGATCGCGGCGCCATAAGCGAAATACAGGAACGGCCGCCCCTGACCGCGCAACCGATCCCACGAGAGTTTCGGTGTCGCGTAATACCCTGTTGCGGAAAGCGAAATCCGCGCCATATAGGCGGCCGCGACGATCTCGGCAAAGGGCCAGCTTTGGCCTTTCGCCTGCACCTTGCCGCCCTCGAAGATCACCTCGCCCGGTGCACAGCCCTCGCGTGCGGCAACGAAATCGGCCAGACGCCCGCGCAGCGTTTCGCAAGCGTCCTTTACCGCCATCCCGTTCATGTCCGCGCCAGAGGACGCCGCCGTGGCCGAGGTATTGGGCACTTTCGAGGTGTCGGTCGCGGTGATCCGCACCTGTGCCGCATCAATGCCCAGCACTGCCGCCGCGACCTGCACCATCTTCGCATGAAGACCCTGGCCCATCTCGGTGCCGCCATGATTGAGCGCCACCGAGCCATCAGTATAGATCTGCACCAGCGCTCCCGCCTGATTGAGATGGGTCAGCGTGAAGGAGATCCCAAACTTCACCGGCGACAGCGCGATGCCCCGCGCCAAGGTTCGATTTGTGCTATTCCATTCGGTGATATCGGCCTTCCGGGCCTCGAAATTCGCAGATTTCTGCAAGCGAGCGGCAAGCTCGGACAGCACGCAATCCTCAACCTCCTGCCCGTAATGGGTGGTTTGTGCTTTGGTCTGACTATTCTTGATGATCGGCGGAGCGTAGAAATTCCGTGCCCTCAATTCGGCCGGATCGCAGCCCATCACCCGCGCCAGATGCTCAATGGCGCGTTCCATTCCCAGCATCCCTTGCGGGCCGCCAAAACCCCGAAAGGCGGTGTTCGATTGCGTGTTCGTGCGCAGCCGATGGCTTTCGATGCGCAGGGCAGGCACGAAATAACTGCTGTCGGCATGCAGCATGGCGCGGTCGCAGACCGGCAGGCTCAGATCTGCTGACCAGCCGCAACGCGCCAGATGCACGAAATCTGCCCCCACCAGCTTGCCCGAGGCATCGGCGCCGATCCGGTAGCGAATGCGGAAATCGTGCCGCTTGCCGGTGATCACCATGTCGTCGTCGCGGTCGTAGCGCATCTTGCAGGGTCGGCCCGTCGCCTGCGCGGCGACGGCGCAGGCAATCGCCAGATGATTGCCCTGACTTTCCTTGCCGCCAAACCCCCCGCCCATCCGCCGCATCTCGACACGCACATCGTGGAAGGCGAGCCCCAGCGCATGGGCCACCTTGTGCTGGATCTCGGATGGATGCTGGCTCGAGCAGTGGATGACCACACCGCCCTCGGCGGGCAGCGCCATCGCCGCCTGGCCTTCCAGATAAAAATGTTCCTGCCCACCGATTTCGAGCGTGCCTTCGGCCAGATGCAGGGCCCCGGCCAAGGCGGTCTCTACGTCGCCGCGCGCCCAGATTACTGGGCCGCCCTCGAACCTGCTGTTCGCGGCAAGCGCCTGATCCAGAGTCAAGATCGCCGGGCGGGCGGCATAGGTGATGCGCGCCTTCCGAGCCGCAATGCGGGCGGCGCGGTGGCTGGTTGCCGCGACCAGAAAGATCGGTTGGCCATGGTAATGCACCGCGTCCGTGGCCAGAACCGGCTCGGGGCTGGGCGCGGGCGAGGCGTCGTTGTCATGCGGCAGGTCGGCCGCGGTGAAAACCGCCACCACGCCGGGGCTTTGCCGCACCGGGTCAAGGTCAAGCGCGGTGATCCCGGCCGACGCCTCGGTCGAAAGACCGAAGGCCAGGTGCAAGGTGTTTGCCGGGCAGGGCAGATCGTCCAGGTAGCGGGCCTGTCCGGTCACATGCGCCCGCGCCGAGTCATGCGGAAGGGATGTTCCGACGCTCATGGCGTGACCTCCAGCACCGAAACGGCCGCGCCCGAAAGCGCGCGCACATGGCGCAGGGCCATCGCCTGCGCGGCATTCATCCGATAGGCGGCCGAGGCGCGCATGTCGGACAGGGGCGTGAAATCCTGTTCCAGCAGCGGCAAGGCGGCGGCCATCGACTCTTCCGTTAAGGGCTGCCCGATCAGCGCCGTTTCGAACCGAGAAGCCCGTTTCGGGATCCCCGCCATGCCACCAAAGGCTATGCGGGCAGTTTCAATTTTCGAACCTTTTATCGTCAAATTAAACGCGCCACAGACCGCAGAAATGTCCTGATCGAACCTTTTTGACAGTTTGTAGCAGCGTAGCCCCGGTGCGGATTTCGGCAGGCTTACGCTTTCGACAAACTCGCCCGGGCGTCGGTCTTGCTTGCGATAGTCAAGGAAGAACTCTTCCAGCGGCATCCTGCGGCGGTCCTGTCCCCGACGCAGTGTCAGGCTGGCCCCCATCGCGATCAGCGCGGGCGGCCCATCCCCGATCGGCGAGCCATTGGCGATATTGCCGCCGATCGTGGCCATCTGCCGCACCTGTTCCGAGGCAAAGCGGCGCAAAAAACCGGCCAGCGCCGGATGCGGCCCCTCGGCCCAGGCGCGCAGGGCCGCGATGGTGACGCCTGCGCCGATCACGAAGCCGTCCGGGGTTTCGCGGATTTGCGCCAAGTCCTTGCAATGGCTTAGAAACGCCACTTCGGGCAGGTCACGCAGGGCTTTCGTCACCCACAGGCTGACATCGGTTCCCCCCGCAATCAGCGTCGCTTCGGGATGGGCAAGATACCACTGTGCAAGCTCATCCCCAGTTTCGGGCAGGAAGGCGGGGTCTGTCTGCCCCAGACCCCCCGTGGCCATTTCCGCCAAGGGGAAAGAGGCATCGGTTCGCAGCCACGCTGCAGGCTGTTCCAGCGCGGCGGCTTCGGCCGCGCGCAGGATCGGCACGTAGCCGGTGCAGCGACAGAGGTTGCCCGCCAGAAGATCGTCGTAATCCGTGCGGCGGTTCTCATGCGCAGTGGCCATCGACGCGATGAAACCGGGCGTGCAAAAGCCGCATTGGCTGCCGTGATGGTCGATCATCGCCTGCTGCACCGGGTGCAAGGTGCCGTCGGGCGCGGCGATCCCCTCGATGGTGCGCAGCGCCTTGCCCGCGATCTGCGGCAGCATCGTCAGGCAGGCGTTCACCGCCCGGCGGCCCGCCGCATCGCTCACCATCACCGTGCAGGCGCCGCAATCGCCCTCGTTGCAGCCTTCCTTGGTGCCGGTCAGACCCTCGGCGCGCAGCCAGTCGAGCAGGCTTTGCAGCGGGTCCTCGACCCTGACCCGCCGGGTTTCTCCATTGAGAAGAAACGCAATTTCCATGGCTTGTTCCGCCGCGATACCGATTTTCGGCTTCCCCCACCCGATGCGGCGTAGAGCGAGGGGCTCTCCCTGAGACCAGCTTTGCGTAAGCTTCGGGTTCTGGCAAGAATTTCGATGTGGGGGTGCATGAAAATGCACCGGATGGTCAATATTTGGGCGTTCGCGCGCACCCTTGCCCAGCCCCTTTGCGGCCCGTAGTCTGCCGCAATGAGTGATCCCCGATTCATCCATCTGCGTGTGCACACCGAATATTCGCTGCTCGAGGGCGCGGTTCCGGTGAAGAAGCTGATCAAGCTTTGCGACGCGATGAACATGCCCGCCGTTGCCGTGACCGACACCAATGCGATGTTCGCGGCGCTTGAATTTTCCGTTCTGGCACAAGGGGCTGGGCTGCAGCCGATCGTCGGCTGCCAGGTCTCGGTCGCCTATGAGATTGCTGCCCCCGGCGAGAAGCCACGGCTGCCTGCGCCGCTTGTGCTGCTTGCGCAGAACGAAGCGGGTTACATGAACCTGATGAAGCTCTCGTCGTGTCTTTACGTCGACAAGGGCGGGCAGCTGCCGCAGGTGACGCTCGAAGATCTGGAGCGCCATGCGGAGGGTCTGATCTGTCTGAGCGGCGGGGCCGAGGGGCCGGTGGGCAAGCTCTTGCAGCATTCTCAGGCGGGCAAGGCCCGGCTCTTGATGGAGCGGCTTGCCGCCTGCTATCCGACCCGGCTTTATGTCGAGCTGCAACGCCATCCGGGCGAGGGCGGGCAGCTGACCGAGGGCGAGCGGATGACCGAGCGTCCGTTCCTTGAAATGGCCTATGACCTAGGCCTGCCGATCGTTGCGACGAACGACGTCTACTTTCCAAAATCGGACATGTACGAGGCGCATGACGCGATGATCTGCATCGCCGAGGGTGCCTATGTCGACCAGATCGAGCCCCGTCGCCGTCTGACGCCGCAGCATTATCTCAAGACCGAAGCCGAGATGGCGGCGCTGTTTGCCGATCTGCCCGAGGCGCTTGAAAATACGGTCGAAATCGCCAAACGCTGTGCCTTTGCCGCGTTCAAGCGCAAGCCGATCCTGCCGCGCTTCGCCGATGATGAGGTGGAGGAACTCCGCCGTCAGGCCTGGGAAGGGCTGAGCGCAAGGCTCGCCGTGATCCCCCATGCGGTGCCGGTGGCCGAATACGAAGAAAGATTGAAATTCGAACTTGGCATCATCGAGCAGATGGGCTTCCCCGGCTACTTCCTGATCGTGGCCGACTTCATCAAATGGGGCAAGTCGCAGGGGATTCCGGTGGGGCCGGGGCGGGGTTCGGGGCCGGGGTCGCTCGTCGCCTATGCGCTGACGATCACCGACCTTGACCCGCTGCGCTACTCGCTGCTTTTCGAACGGTTTCTAAACCCCGAGCGGGTCTCGATGCCCGACTTCGACATCGACTTCTGCATGGATCGCCGCGAGGAGGTGATCAAATATGTGCAGGGCAAATATGGTCGTGACAAGGTGGGGCAGATCATCACCTTCGGGGCGCTTTTGTCCAAGGCTGCGGTGCGCGACGTCGGCCGGGTGTTGCAGATGTCTTACGGACATGTCGACAAATTGTCGAAAATGATCCCGGTCGAGGGGGTGAAGCCGGTCTCGATCGAAAAGGCGCTGGCGGACGAGCCGCGTTTGCGCGAAGCGGCGAAATCCGAAGAGGTGGTGGCGCGGCTCTTGAACTACGCCCAAGCGATCGAGGGGCTGTTGCGCAACGCCTCGACCCACGCCGCGGGGGTGGTGATCGGCGACCGGCCGCTCGATGCGCTGGTGCCGCTCTATCAGGATCCGCGGTCCGACATGCCCGCGACGCAGTTCAACATGAAATGGGTCGAACAGGCGGGGCTGGTGAAGTTCGACTTTCTGGGGCTGAAGACGCTGACGGTGATTCAGAACGCCGTCAACCTGATCCTCAAATCCGGCCGTCCGCTGCATGTAAACCCCTTGGGGGAAACGCTTTATACGCCCGCCGAGGGGGCCGCGAACGAGATCAACCTGATCCCGATCGACGATGCGAAGACCTATGAGCTTTACGCGGCGGCGAAGACGGTCGCGGTGTTCCAGGTCGAATCCACCGGCATGATGGATGCGCTGCGGCGGATGAAACCGACCTGCATCGAGGATATCGTGGCGCTTGTGGCGCTTTATCGCCCCGGCCCGATGGAGAATATCCCGACCTATTGCGAGGTGAAGCACGGGCTGAGGCCGCTCGAATCGCTGCATCCGACCATCGATCCGATCCTGAAGGAAACGCAGGGCATCATCGTTTATCAGGAACAGGTGATGCAGATCGCGCAGGTCATGGGGGGGTATTCCCTGGGCGGTGCCGACCTTCTGCGTCGCGCGATGGGGAAAAAGATCGCCGAGGAAATGGCGAAAGAGCGTCCGAAATTCATCGAGGGCGCCAAGGCCACGCATGGCATCGACGCGAAAAAGGCGGGCGAAGTCTTTGACCTGCTTGAGAAATTCGCGAACTACGGGTTCAATAAATCGCACGCGGCCGCCTATGCGATTGTCAGCTATCAGACCGCCTGGCTGAAGGCGAACCACCCTGTCGAATTCATGGCCGGGGTGATGAACTGCGATATCCATCTGACCGACAAGCTCGCCATCTACACGGCCGAGGCGCGGCGGGGGCTGGGGATCGAGGTGGTGCCGCCTTGCGTCAACCGCTCGCTGGCGACCTTTGACGTCGTCGATCAGAAGCTGATCTACGCCTTGGGTGCCTTGAAGAACGTCGGCGTCGAGGCCATGCGGCTCATCGAAAAAGCCCGCGAGGACAAGCCCTTCCGCGATCTGGTCGACTTCGCGCGGCGCTGTGACCTCAAGCGGATCGGCAAGCGGCCGCTTGAGATGCTGGCGCGGGCGGGGGCCTTCGACAAGCTCGACCCGAACCGGAAACGCGTGTTCGAAAGCCTCGAATCGCTGATGGCCTGGTCGGCGGCGGTGACCGAGGCGAAGTCCTCGGCGCAGGTGTCGCTTTTCGGCGAGGCGGGCGACGATCTGCCGCCGCCACGGCTTGCCGATACCGACGACTGGCTGCCGGGCGAACGTCTGGCCGAGGAACACAAGGCGATCGGCTTTTACCTCTCGGGCCATCCGCTCGACGACTATCTGCCTGCTTTGAAACGCAAAAAGGTGCTGACTTTGGCCGATGTCACGGCCAAGGCGCTGGGGCAGGGGCCTTTCATCGGCAAGATCGCCGGGCAGGTCGCGGCGCGGTCGGAACGCAAATCGGCCAAGGGCAACCGCTTTGCCTTCGTGTCGCTATCTGACCCCACCGGGCCTTACGAGGTCACGGTCTTTTCCGACACGCTCGAAGCCTGTCGCGCGCATCTGGAACCCGGGCTGGCCGTGGTGCTGACGGTCAAGGTCGATGTCGAGGGCGAGACGGTGAAGATGCTGTGCCAGACCGCGGCGCCGATCGACACCGTGGCAAGCGATGCCGGGGCCGGATCGGGGCTTTTGATCCATCTCGAAACGCCCGAGGCGGTTTCGGCCGTGGCAGCACTTTTCGAACGTATTGCCGCCGAAGGGCGGGTGAAATCGCGCGGACAAGTGACCTTTTCCGTCTTCGATCCGGAAAAGCGCCGTCGCTACCAGATTGCCGCCGGGCGCGAACTGCCGGTGAACCCGCAGGTCAAGGGCGCGCTGCGCAGCCTGCGCGGCGTCGTGCAGGTGGAAGAGGTCTGAGCCTGCTCACCAGTGCGGCGGCTTCTGATCCGCAAGGGGAATAGCTCCGCCTGCGGCAAATTCGCGCTCGGCCTCGCGCTCCACCAGCATGCCCAAAAGCCGCGACATCCGCTCAATGTCGCGGCCCTGCGCCGCCAGAACGTCGCTGAGTTCGTCCACGGTCTTGCGCAGATGCGCCAGTTCTTCCTCGGCGCGCTCGATCCTGTCGCTCATTTGCCCTCTCGTGCTTGCCGGGGTGGCCCCCATCCGCTACACCCTCGCCCGAGAAACGATCGGGTGCAAGACCATGTCCAGCGAGAAGAAACCGCGCCGTCCGAAGGCCGAGACGCCCAAGGGGTTCCGCGACTATTTCGGCGCCGAGGTGACCGAGAGGGCCGCGATGCTTGGCAAGATCGCCGAGGTCTATCGCGCGCATGGCTTCGACCCGCTGGAAACCTCGGCCGTCGAAACGGTCGAGGCGCTGGGCAAGTTCCTGCCCGATGTCGACCGCCCGAACGAGGGCGTCTTTGCCTGGCAGGACGAGGGCGGCGATTGGCTGGCGCTGCGCTACGACATGACGGCGCCGCTCGCGCGCGTTGCGGCGCAGTTCCGCAACGACCTGCCCTCGCCCTATCGGCGCTATACGATGGGGCCGGTCTGGCGCAACGAGAAGCCCGGTCCGGGCCGGTTTCGTCAATTCTATCAATGCGATGCTGATACAGTTGGGGCGGCTTCGGTGGCGGCTGACGCCGAGATCTGCGGCATGCTTTCCGATGCGCTCGAGGCCGTGGGCATCGATCGCGGCGATTACATCGTGCGGGTGAACAACCGCAAGGTGCTGAACGGCGTGATGGAAGTGGCGGGGGTGCTCGACCCCTCGGACTCCGACCGCTTTGCCGAGGAACGCGGCATCGTGCTGCGCGCCATCGACAAGTTCGACAAGTTCGGCGAGGCGGGCGTGCGCGCGCTGATGGGCAAGGGGCGGCTCGACGAGTCGGGCGATTTTACCAAGGGCGCGGGGCTGTCGGACGCGCAAGCCGATGTAATTATGAACTTTGTGGGTGCAGACAAAGCAATAAGCCGACGTTTGCTGCAATTAGAAGCAAGGGTTCGGGATCATGGCGCGTCTGATGTGGCTGACGATTTGTCCCGAGCCAGAAATTCGAGCGATCCAGATGTGCGGTCGATCTTGGGGATAGACCCAATTGCAGGATGGACAAGAAATCAGGCAACCATCGGTTACCTCCGAAGCATCGTTGGGGAGAGCGAGGTCGGCAACGAAGGTGTTGATGAGCTAAGCATCATCGCCACCCTTCTTGAATCCCAAGGTTATGGCCCGGACCGGATCGTGATCGACCCTTCCGTTGTGCGCGGCCTTGGCTACTACACCGGCCCGGTCTTCGAAGCCGAACTGACCTTTGAAATCCTGGACGAAAAGGGCCGCAAACGCAGCTTCGGCTCGGTTGCGGGGGGCGGGCGCTATGATGATCTGGTGAAGCGCTTCACCGGACAGGAAGTACCTGCGACCGGTGTTTCGATTGGCGTCGACCGACTGCTGGCGGCGCTGCGGGCCAAGGGACGGATCGGCGGCACGGCACAAGGCCCGGTCGTCGTCACCGTGATGGATCGCGACCGGATGGGCGAGTATCTCGCCATGGCGGCGACGCTGCGCCGGGCCGGGATCCGCGCCGAGGTTTATCTGGGCAACCCGAAAAACTTCGGCAACCAGCTCAAATATGCCGACAAGCGCGCAAGCCCGGTGGCGATCATCCAGGGCGCCGACGAGGCTGCCCGCGGTGTCGTGCAGATCAAGGACCTGATCCTGGGCGCAAAGATCGCCGCTTCCGCCAGTGTTGAAGAATGGAAAGCGCAACCGGCGCAATTCGAGGTTTCAACCGGGGAAATGGTTGCAAAAGTGCAAGAGGTTCTTGCGCGTTACGGGGTGAAGTGATGGCGTCCAAGGCCGAAGCGCGATCGATCGGGCAACGTCTTCTGGCCGCCTTTGAAGCTGCGGGGGCGGTGGAAGTCACCCCCGACATCCTGCAACCGGCTGAGGCGCTTCTGGACCTTTACGGCGAGGATATCCGCGCCCGCGCCTATGTCACCGCCGACCCCTTGCGCGGCGAGATGATGTTGCGCCCCGACTTCACCGTGCCCGTCGTGCAGGCCCACATGGCCGAGGGGGCGGAACCCGCCCGCTACGCCTATATGGGCGAGGTCTTCCGCAAACAGGATCATCGCGGCGCGGCGCGGGTGGCCGAATATTTCCAAGCCGGTTACGAGGTCTTTGACCGCGAAGACCCCGAGGCTGCCGATGCCGAAGTCTTTGCGCTTTTCGCCAAGCTTCTGAAACCGCTCGCGCTTTCCGCGACCATCGGCGATATCGGTCTGCTGCGCGCCGCGGTTGAGGGGCTCGATACGCTGCCCGCGCGCAAGGCGGCGCTCGCCCGGCACATCTGGCGCCCCAAACGCTTCCATCGGCTGATGGAACGCTACGCGGGGCTTGTTCCCGTGACGGAAAGCCGCGCGGCGCTGCTGGCGGGGGCGACGACGGACGCGCCCTGGATCGGTCTGCGCACGCCCGAAGAGATGACCGCCCGCATCGCCGTGCTGCAAGCCGATGCCGAGACCGCGCCGATCGCGGCCGAGGATGTGGCCCGGCTCGATGCACTTTTTGCGCTGCGCTGCACCGCCGACCGGGCGCCCGCGCAGCTGAGCGACCTTGGCATCGCGGCGCTGGCCCCGGCGATTGCGCGGCTCGAACGGCGGCTCGCGGCGCTTGATGCGCGCGGCATCGACCTGACGGCGCTCGCTTTCGAGGCCAGCCACGGGCGTGCGACGATGGAATATTACGACGGCTTCGTCTTCAGCTTCGAGACCGCCGATCCGGGCTTCCCGCCAATCGCCTCGGGCGGGCGCTACGATGCGCTGACCCGGGTTCTGGGTGGCGGGCGCGAAATTCCGGCGGTGGGCGGTGTGATCCGTCCGGGTCTTGTCGCCGATCTGGGGGGGCTGGCATGAGCGCGATCAAACTGGGCGTGCCCTCGAAAGGGCGGCTGATGGAGCAATGCTTCGACTGGTTCGCGGCGCGCGGCCTGACCCTGAAACGCACGGGCTCGGATCGGGAATATGCGGGCGCGGTCGAAGGCGCGGAAGCCGTTGAACTGGTTCTGCTTTCGGCGGGCGAGATCCCGCGTGAACTGGCTGCGGGGCGGATCCATCTGGGGGTCACCGGCTCGGATCTCGTGCGCGAGAAACTGGCCGATTGGCAGACGCAGGTGGCCGATCTGGCGCCGATGGGCTTTGGCCATGCCGATCTGATCATCGCCGTGCCTGCCTGCTGGAGCGATGTCGACACGCTCGAAGACCTTGATGCTGCGGCGCATGCCTTCCGGGCCGCGCATGGGCACCGGATGCGGATCGCGACGAAATATCATCGTCTGCTGCGCGAGTTTCTGGCGCGTGAAGGCGTGGCCGACTGGCAGTCGGTCGACAGTCAGGGCGCGACCGAAGGCACGGTGAAGAACCTCACCGCCGAGGCTGTGGCCGATATCACCTCGTCGGGGGAAACGCTGCGGGCGAACCACCTGAAGATCCTGTCGGACGGCATGATCCACCAGTCGCAGGCGACGCTGTTTGCCGCGCGTTCTGCGGATTGGGCGGGCCTTGAAGCGCCTTTCGCGGCGCTTTGTGCGCAGCTTGGGGTCGCGAAGCCCGTCCTCTGAGCCGCGGCCTCAATACCCGCGGCTGCGATCCACCAGATGCAGCGGCGTCTCGCCCGCCTCGAACCGGCGGATGTTCTCGGCGATCACCCGCGCGGCCGAGGCGGGGCGGGTTTCCGCCGCGATATGCGGGGTGACGGTGACCTTTGGATGCGCCCAATAGGGGTGCTCGGGCGGCAGCGGTTCGACGCGGAAGACATCGAGCGTCGCATGGCCGACCTGCCTGCTGTCGAGCGCGGCCAGAAGCGCGTCGTCGTCGATCAGATTGCCGCGCCCGGGGTTCAGGATCACCGCGCCCTTCGGCAAAAGCGCCAGCGTGTCGGCGTTCAGCAGATCGGTGGTCTCGGGCGTGTTCGGCAGCACGGTGACGAGGATTTCGGCCCGCGAGAGCGCCGCGCGCAGCCCCTCGGCGCCGGACAGGCAGGTGACGCCTGGCAGTGTCTTCTGCGTCCGGCTCCAGCCGGTGACCTGAAACCCGAGCCCGGCCAGCGTTTCCGCGCAGGCCCCCCCCAGCGCGCCAAGCCCCAGAACCACGACCGAGCGATCACGGGCAAGGGGCGGCACGTTGCCCTCCTGCCGCCAGACACCATCCTGATGCGACAGGAAAAAATCGATGTTGAGATGAGCGCGCAGGGCATGGCCCGTCACCCATTCGACCATGCCGCGCTCAAGCCCCTCGTCGACCATCCGGCACAAGGGCTGGGTCAGCGTCGGGTTGCCCACCACCCGCTCGACCCCGGCCCAGAGGTTCAGCACCGCCTTGGCCCGCGTGTAGGCGCTGAAATCCTGCACCGGGCCGCGCGGGCTGTAGACGATGTAATCGACCGTCGCCGGCTCGGTGGGCGGCAGCACCAGCCGGGCGGCGATCCCGGCTTCGGCCAGCGCGGCGGTCAGCGCCTGCTCATAGGCGGGCCAATTCTCGATGCGGTCGGCGAAGAGGACGGTCAGCATGATTTACCTCGGGCGGTGGACATGGGCGCTTTGGACAAGCCCAAAGGCGGCAAGCAGGATCATCATCGCCGTGCCGCCGTAGCTGACCATCGGCAAGGGCACGCCGACGACGGGCATCAGCCCCATCACCATCCCCATGTTGATCGCAAAGAAGAAAAAGAAGGTTCCGGCCACGCCCAGCGACACGAGCGAGGCATAGCGGTCCTTGGTCGAGAGCGCCGTATAGGTCGCGAAGGCGATGATACCGGCGTAAAGCACCAGCAGGCCAAAGGCGCCGACGAAGCCGAATTCCTCGGCCAGCGTGGTGAAGATGAAGTCGGTGTGTTTCTCGGGCAGGAAGTTCAGATGGCTTTGCGTGCCCTGCATGAAGCCGCGCCCCGACCAGCCGCCCGAGCCAAGCGCGATCTGCGCCTGCATGATGTTGTAGCCCGCGCCCAGCGGATCGGCGGCAGGGTCAAGGAAGGTGTCGATGCGCTTGAACTGATAGTCGTGCAGAAGCTGCCAGGAGGTGCCACGGCTTTCGAGCACCGTCGCCACCAGCCCTACAACGAGCGCGATGACGGTGCCGAAATACCAAAGGCTGACGCCCGCCGCGAACATCACGAAGCCACCGCCGAGCGTCAGCATCACCGCCGTGCCAAGGTCGGGCTGGGTCAGCACCAGAAAGGTCGGCATCAGGATCAGCGTCACCGGGACCAGAACCCAGATCGGGCTCGAGACCTTTTCGGTGGGCAGCCAGTCGTAATAGGCGGCGAGCAGCATCACCAACCCGATCTTCATGATTTCAGAGGGTTGCAACCGCACCGGCCCCAGATCGAGCCAGCGCTGCGCCCCCATGCCGATATCGCCGAAGAACTCGACGGCGAGCAGCAGCAGCAGCGCCACCGTGTAGATCACGCCCGAGACGTTGCGCCAGAACCAGATCGGCGTCATGCCGACGGCGATCATCGCGACGATGCCGACGCCGAAGCGTTTCATCTGCGGCTCGGCCCAGGTTTCGAGATTGCCCCCCGCCACCGAGTAGAGCATCAGGAACCCGGCGCCCGCCACCGCGGTCAGCAGGAAGATCAGCGGCCAGTTCAGGAACAGGATCTTCGTCGGCCCGGTCGGGATCGTCTTGAGGTTGTTCTCGAGATAGCTCATCGCCCCCCCTTACGCCCGGCCGCGGGTCGGTGCCGCGAACTGGGCCGGATCGATCAGATCCAGCGCCTCGAAGCGGGTCTTCACCGTCTCGCGCTGCGCCGATGGATAGGCCGAGAGCGGCGGCAGCCCGCCCGCGAGGGCAAACAGCAGGATATCGCGCGCGATCGGCGCCGCGGCGGCCGAGCCCCCGCCGCCATGTTCGACGATCAGCGAAACGGCATATTTCGGCGCCTCATAGGGCGCGAAGCAGATGAAAAGCGCGTGGTCACGTTGAATCCACGGCACCACCTTGTTGTTGACGACGGCCGAGCGCACCTGCGACGTGCCGGTCTTGCCCGCCATCAGCCATTCCTCGGCCACGACTTTCGAGCCGCCCGCCGTGCCGTGCGAACCGTTCACCACCGCCCACATGCCGCGCCGCGCCACGGCCAGATGCCGCGGATCGATGTCGAGGGCAGGGGCCTCGGGCGCAGGCACCTCGACCCCGTCGCGCGCGCGCACCAGCCGCGGCGCGATGGCCCGGCCCGAGGCCACGCGCGAGGCCATCACCGCCAGCTGCAGCGGCGAGGCCAGCACATAGCCCTGACCGATCGAGGCGTTGATCGTGTCGCCGATCAGCCAGTCCTTGCCATAGCGCTTCAGCTTCCAGTCCTTGGTCGGCGCATTGCCCTCGGCCACCGCCGACATTGGCAGATCATGCTTGACGCCGATGCCCAGCCGCTTCGCCATCGCCGCGATCGCCTCGATGCCGACGCGCTGCGAGACCTCGTAGTAATAGCTGTCGCAGCTCTGCTCGAGACTGTAGACCGAATTCACCCGGCCGTGGCCGGAGTGCTTCCAGCAGTTGAAACGGCGCCCGCCCACGGTCACATAGCCCGGGCAATAGACAGTCTCTTCGGGGCCGATGACACCCGCCTCAAGCGCGGCAAGCAGCGTCACCAGCTTGAAGGTCGAGCCCGGCGGATAGACCCCCTGCACCGTCTTGTCGGCGAGCGGCCGGTGGTCGTTTTCCATCAGCGCGCTGTAATCCGCGCCCGAAATGCCGCGCACGAACAGGTTCGGATCGAAGGACGGCGCCGAGGCGATGGCCATGATGTCGCCATTCGTCACATCCATCACCACGGTTGCGGCGCTTTCGCCCGCCAGCCGCTGCATGGCGAAATTCTGCAGCCGCGCATCCAGCGTCAGCTGCAACGCCACGCCCGGATCGCCCTCGCGACGGCTGAGTTCGCGCATCTCGCGCCCGGCGGAATTCACCTCGACGCGGCGCTGCCCGGCCTTGCCGCGCAGCTCGTCTTCCAGCTTCGCCTCGATCCCCGATTTGCCCAGCTGGAAGCGCGGAATGCGCAACAGCGGATCGGGGTTTTCGAGCTTCGAGAGGTCGTAATCCGACACCGGCCCGACATAGCCCAGCACATGCGCGAAATCGGCGCCATGCGGGTAATGCCGCGACAGGCCAACCTCAGGTGTGATCCCGGGCAGGGCAGGGGTGTTGATCGAGACCGAGCAGAATTGCTCCCAGCTCAGCCGATCGGCGAGGGTGATCGGCGCATTGGCCGGACGGCGGTCGATTTCTTCGAGCAGCGCGGCCGCTTCCTCATCCGTCATCGGGATCAGGCGGCGCAGCGCGGCCAGTTCGCCCGGTACGTCCTCGGCATCCTCGCGCGTCATCGTCACGCGGTAATTCTGTTCATTGCCCGCCAGAAGCAGGCCGTTGCGGTCATAGATCAGGCCACGTGCGGGCGGAATCAGCCGGATCTTGATCGAGTTGCCATCGGCCAGCATGCGGAACTCGTCCGCGCGTTCCAGCTGCATGTGGCGCATCCGCAGCCCCAGCGCGGCGACGACCGCGACCTGTGCGCCACCGAGCAGCAGCGCGCGGCGGGTGATCGAGGTGCGGCTGGCCTGCGCATTGGCCTGATTGCGCTGTCTGAGCCCCTTCAGCATCTCAAAGCCCTCCGCTCACAACGGCCGCCCGAGGTCGTCGACCTCGCCCGGCGCGGCCCGGCGCAGCCCGAAAGCCAGCGCCGACAGGGCCACGACGAAAGGATAGGCGACAAAGGTTGCCAGCATCCGCAAAAGCTCGCGCCCGAGCGGCGGCTGTTCGACCATGACCAGACCCAGAATGAAGCGGTTGGCAATCAGCATGCCGATCATCACCGTGCCGATCAGCACGGCCTCCAGCACGAAGGGCAGATCGCGCGAGCTTTCCTCGCGCGCACGCAGGAATTCGGTGCCGCCAAGCACGATCAGCGTCCAGAGCCCGATCGGGCGCCAATACATGAAGTCTTCGAGCAGGAAGGCGGCGACGATCAGCGGCGCGGGCAGATAATCGGGGCGGCGCATCACCCAGGCGAGCGTCAGCGCCAGCGTCAGGTCCGGGCCGGGAAATCCGTCCGAGACCGGGTTGATCGGCAGCATTCGCAGGAACAGGACGACCAGCACAAGGCCGATGTAAAGCGCTGCATGGATCAGGCGACGCGAGGTGACCGGGTCAACCATCGTCCCCCTCCGGCGCCGGGGGCGGCAGCGGCTCGACCGCGGGCGGTGGCACCAGCGGGCCGACATCGGTGATCTGCTCGGCCGGATGCGAGCGCAGCACGCGCAGGAAATCAAGGCGTTGGTAATCTGCGGCCAGAAGAACGCGCAGGCGGCGGTCCTGCCCCTGCACGACCTGACCGACAAGCAACCCGGCCGGGAACACCCCGCCATCGCCCGAAGTCACGACCCGGTCGCCCGGCCGCACGAGGTCAGGGTTTTCCAGAAAGTCGAGCGGCGGCAGGGTGGAGTTGTCGCCCGCCAGCAGCGCGCGCTGCCCGGCAGGCTGGATCGTCACCGGCACGCGCGAGGCGGTATCGGTCAAGAGTACCACCCGGCTCGTCGTCTTGCCGACGCCCGAAATGCGCCCGACAAGCCCGAGTCCGTCCATCGTCGCCCAGCCATCGACGATGCCGTCGCGCGAGCCGACATTGAGCAGCACCGATTGCCGGAAGGGCGAGCCGCTGTCCGCCAGCACCACGCCCGACACCGAGGTCAGCTTCGGGTCCAGCCGCACCTGGTTCTGCGCCAGCAGCTTGGCGTTTTGCTGTTCCAGCTGAACCGCCGCTTCCTTCCACGCCTTCATCTGCTGAAGTTCGCGGCGAAGCTCCTGATTTTGTGCATAGATCCGGGCGTAGCTCTGGAACCCCTCGACCATGCCGAGGGCTTTCGACACCGGCACCATCGCCCAGTCGAAGGTCGGCACGAAGCGGTCGAC
Organism: Rhodobacter capsulatus; assembly: GCF_052363175.1. Lineage (GTDB taxonomy): Bacteria > Pseudomonadota > Alphaproteobacteria > Rhodobacterales > Rhodobacteraceae > Rhodobacter > Rhodobacter capsulatus_D. The sequence continues at coordinate 2,942,410 of NZ_CP198946.1, read as the reverse complement.
AAAGGCCGAGCGCATCCGTTCGACCCGCGGGCCGTCGATGCGCCAGAGCAGGAAGGAAAGGGCAAGGCCGATCGCCAACGCCGCAATCAGGATGCGGCGCAGCGGTCCGGCATAGTCCTCGTCGCGGTCTCTCGCCACGCAAGCCTCCGGTCACGACTGAAACTGGGCGGGGGCCTCAGCTGTCGTAGTCGATCACATGCCGCAGTTGCTTTTCGTATTCCAGCGCCTTGCCGGTACCCAGAGCCACGCAGTTGAGCGGCTGGTCGGCGATGGAAATCGACAGCCCGGTCTGCTCGCGAAGCGACAGGTCGAGCTCGCCCAGAAGCGCGCCGCCGCCGGTCAGCATTACGCCGCGGTCGACGATATCGGCAGCCAGATCGGGCGGGGTGGTCTCGAGCGCCTGCATCACCGCATCGCAGATCTGCTGCACCGGCTCGGCCAGCGCTTCGGCGACCTGCGCCTGATTGATTTCCATTTCCTTCGGCACGCCGTTGAGCAGGTCACGGCCCCGCACCAGAAGGCTGGTGCCGCGGCCATCGTCGGGCATGCGGGCGGTGCCGATGGTGGTCTTGATCCGCTCGGCGGTGGATTCACCGATCAGAAGGTTCAGGTTGCGGCGCAGATAAGAGATGATCGCCTCGTCCATGCGGTCACCGCCGACGCGGACCGAGCGGGCGTAAACGATGTCGCCGAGCGACAGGACCGCCACCTCGGTGGTGCCGCCGCCGATGTCGACGACCATGTTCCCCGTCGGATCGGTGATCGGCATGCCCGCGCCGATGGCGGCCGCGATCGGCTCTGCCACCAGACCCGCGCGCCGGGCGCCCGCCGACAGGACCGACTGCCGGATCGCCCGCTTTTCCACCGGCGTCGCGCCATGCGGCACGCAAACAAGGATCTTCGGCTTCGAGAAGGTCGAATGCTTGTGGACCTTGCGGATGAAGGTCTTGATCATTTCCTCGGCGCTGTCGAAATCGGCGATGACACCATCGCGCATCGGCCGGATCGCCTCGATCGAGCCGGGGGTGCGGCCGAGCATCAGCTTGGCATCTTCGCCCACCGCCAGAACCTGCTTCTTGCCGTCCTTGACGTGATAGGCCACCACCGAAGGCTCGTTCAGAACGATGCCCTTGCCCTTGACATAGACAAGCGTGTTCGCCGTCCCGAGGTCGATTGCCATGTCGGAAGAGAAGATTCCGCCCAACCCGCCCATATACACGTTCCCATGATGAAGCTGCCGCGACTCGGCTTCGAGCCCGGTTTCAGCCCATATAGGCAAAGGCCCCGTGCGGGGGAAGACGATTCCCGAGCCAGTCGGGACCCCTGTGCGAGATTCCGCAGAGCGCTAACAATAATGCGATTTTTCAGCGGTTTGAGGTCAGGATTTCGCCCCTGAAATAGCACAAATCGAACATTTCACGAATCCGTCAGAAAATGCTGCACTGCCGCTTTTTCTTGGTGCAAATACGCCCTTCGCGACCTCGAAAGAGGCGCCCCCATGCAGATGGGAGCGCCCCGAACGCTCAGAGCTTGTAGCTGACCGACTTCACATCGGCATCCGGCGCGGTCTTCTGGCTCCGCACGCGCAGACGGTTCAGCGCCCCGACATAGGCCTTGACCGAGGCGAGGATCGTGTCGGTATCGGCGGCCGAGCCGGTGACGATGCGTCCGTCCTCGGCCAGGCGCACCGAAACGGTGGCCTGCGCGTCGGTGCCTTCAGTCACGGCATGGACCTGATAGATCTTCAGCTCGGCCTTGGTCGGATAGATCGCCTGCACCGCCTTGAAGCAGGCGTCGACCGGACCATCGCCCGCGCATTTCGCCGTCTTTTCAATGCCATCGACGAGCATCTTCAGTTCGGCTTCCTGCCCGTCGCTGCCGCAGATCACGCGCAGCCATTTCACCTGCAGGAAGTCATGGTCGGTGTTCGCCGTGCTGTCGGTCAGAAGCGCGATCAGGTCGTCGTCATAGACTTCCTTCTTGCGGTCGGCCAAGGCCTTGAAGCGCACGAACACGTCGTTGAGCTGGTTGTCGGCCAGTTCGAACCCCAGATCGCGCATCTTGGTCCGCAGCGCCGCGCGGCCCGAATGCTTGCCCATCGCGATGTTGGTTTCGGTCAGGCCGATATCGGCCGGGCGCATGATTTCAAAGGTTTCGACGTTCTTCAGCACGCCATCCTGATGGATGCCCGATTCATGCAGGAAGGCGTTCTTGCCGACGACGGCCTTGTTGAACTGCACCGGGAAGCCCGAGACCTGCGCGACGCGGCGGCTCAGATGCATGATCTTCGTGGTGTCGATCGCGGTGGTGAAGGGCATCAGATCCTTGCGGACCTTGATCGCCATCACGACTTCCTCGAGCGCGGTGTTGCCCGCGCGCTCACTCAAGCCGTTGATCGTGCATTCGATCTGCCGTGCGCCCGCCGAGACCGCGGCCAGCGCGTTCGCCGTCGCCATGCCAAGGTCGTTGTGGCAGTGCGTGGCGAAGATCACCTCGTCGGCGCCCGGGACTTTTTCGAGCAGCATCGAGATGATGTCCGAGGATTCCGAGGGAAGGGTGTAGCCCACGGTGTCGGGAATGTTGATCGTGGTGGCGCCCGCCTTGATCGCGCATTCGACGACGCGGCACAGATAGTCGCGCTCGGTGCGGATCGCGTCCATCGCCGACCATTGCACGTCTTCGCAGAGGTTGCGCGCATGGCTCACGGTGTCGTGGATGCGCTCGAGCATTTCCTCGGTGCCGAGGTTGGTGATGCCGCGGTGCAGGGGCGAGGTGCCGATGAAGGTGTGGATGCGCGGACGGGCGGCGTGTTTCACCGCCTCCCAGCAGCGGTCGATGTCCTTGTAATTGGCGCGCGAAAGCCCGGCGATCACCGAGTTCTTCGAGGCTTTGGCAATCGCCGAAACGGCTTCGAAATCGCCTTCCGAGGCGATCGGGAAGCCGGCTTCGATGATGTCGACGCCCATTTCGTCGAGCAGCATGGCGATTTCCAGCTTCTCGTCGTGGGTCATGGTGGCGCCGGGCGATTGCTCGCCGTCACGCAGGGTGGTGTCAAAAATCAGAACGCGGGATTTGTCGGTCATGGTCTGGGCCTGAACTGTGGGATGTCGGTTTCTTAGCGTTGCGGGCTCCCGAATGCCAGCGTCTCGCCTGGTCCTTCGGGGGGTGGGCGCTGATACCTCCGAGCGGTCGCGCCCTTGGGCACGCTCAGAGGCTGCTAAGAAGAAGGAGACCGCGCACGGAGAGGAGGGGGGCGAAAGCCCCGCGCATGCCGAACGAACTGATGCTGTTCCGTGCCATGCGGCGGACTATGGCGGGGCCGCGGGGAAATGAAAAGCCCGAAAATGCGCGGCGGGGGGCCGCAGGCTCAGGCCTGCGAGGTGCGCAGGCCCGGCACCATGCGCGGCGCGCCCGATTGCGGCCGGTTCGGGGCCTGCGGCGGGGGCGGAGATTCCGAGGGCGGCGCGTCCTGCGCAGTGTCGCGCCACGTCTCTTCGGCGGGGGCGATCGGCAGCAGAAGGTGCATCGCCGTGCCCTCGGGCGAGCTGTCGATGGTCAGAAGCCCCCCCGACTGACGCGCGAATCCGTCGACCATGCTCAGACCAAGTCCCGAGCCTTGTCCCACCGCCTTGGTGGTGAAGAAGGGCTCGGTGACGCGACGGATGATCTCGGGCGGGATGCCGGTGCCGGTATCGGCCACTGTCACCTCGGCATAGTCGCCAGCATTCAACACCGTGCCATCGGGCTGCACGTCATCGGTGAAAAGATGCACGGGGCGGGCCGAAACCGTCAGAGTGCCACCATTCGGCATCGCATCGCGGGCGTTGACGACCAGATTGACCAGCGCGGTGATGAACTGGTTTTCGTCAAGCGCGACCCAGAGCGGGGTATTCGGCGCCTCGAAATCCTGGGTGATCGAGGCCGGCAAGAGCCGCCGCGTCAGCAGTTGCAGCTGTTCGAGCAGGCTGCTGACATCGCGGCGCGCAATCTGCATCGGCGTGCGGCGCGCATAGGCCAGAAGCTGCTTCACCAGCTCCGCCGCGCGCAGCGCCGCCGTCTTCGCTTCGGTCACCGCATTGAGCCGTTCTGCATCGGTGTCCATCGCGTCGTAAAGATCGAGATTGCCGATCACTGCGGTCAGGATGTTGTTGAAATCATGGGCAACCCCACCGGCAAGCTGACCGATCGCCTCCATCTTTTGTGCCTGAACCGAGCGCAGCACGGCGCGTTCCGCCTCGATCCGGACGCGGCGATGGGCGAGCAGGGTGAGGGTGAAATAGATGTGCAATCCGACGGCGGCGAGTATGGTGCCGAGGATTGCCCCCGGGTGATCGACCTCCTGGATGGTGCGAAAGACGACCCAGGCGATGGCGCCACCGATCACCACGATCTCGCCCAGCATGATCGCCAGCACGCGGTCGGATCGGTAGATCAGAAACACCAGCATCGCCCCGATCCCTGCGGCGCCGCCGATCCGCAGTGCCGGATCGGTCGAGGTGATCAGCTCTGCGGGCAGCCAGATGAAGGCGGCGATGAGATACCAGAACATCGCCCCGGCGATCATCACCTCGCGGCGCGAGCAGGTCTCGCCACGGGTGCGCAGGAAGGCAAAATGCACCGCATGACCAAGCAGCTGACCGGCCAGCCACCACAGCGTCAGGGTCGTGTTGATGTAGTAATGCAGGACAACGCCCACGCCGACGATCAGGCTGAAACGGAACAGGGCATCGAGACGACGCCCGTATTCGAGATCGAACAGCCGGTCGATTTCCTTGCGACAGTCGATGCCATCAATGTCTGACTGCTGACTTGCCAACGCACTCACCTGACCCGATTGCTCCGGGTTACCCCGCGCGGACAAGCCGCCTTTGCCGAGTCCCGCCAGCCAACGAATACCCCAGCTTTCCCTACCGATTTCTTACCATTTCACCACAATCGCACTGCCAAAGCCAGTTGCGAAAGAGACCTCATGCAAAAACGGAGTGCCGTGCCAGGGCGCAGGTCAATTTGCCGGAGCGGCAGGCGTCGTGGGGGCAGGGGGCAGCAGTTCGGCCGGTTGCGTCAGGCGATCCTCCGACCAGGTGCCGCCCGTAATCTTGCCCGAGGCATAGCGCATCACGCCCTTGCCCTGCCGTCGGCCATGCACGAAATTGCCCTCGTAGACGTCGCCATTGGCATAGGTGGCCGTTCCCGGCCCGTCGATCTCGCCGTCGCGCCACATGCCCTCGTAAGTGAAGCCGTCCGGCATGACGAGCTTGCCCTGTCCCGAGCGCTGTCCGGCCTCGAAGCCGCCTTCATAGACCGTGCCATCGGGATGGGTGGCCTTGCCCTGACCCTGACGGGTGCCGTCGGCCCAGTCGCCCTCGTAGACATAGCCGTCGGGGTAGGTCATCTTGCCTTTGCCATGCTGCCGGGCGGCCAGAAATTCGCCTTCGTAAACAAGGCCGTTGGCGTAACGCGCCACGCCGCGACCGGCGATGCCGCCCGCGACCCAGCTGCCGTCATAAGTGGCGCCATCGGGATAGGTGATCTTGCCCTGACCCTCGGGCATGTCGTTCCTGAAATCGCCCTCGTAGACCGAGCCATCGGGGAATTTCGCCCGGCCCTTGCCTTCGATCCGGCCCTCGACCCAGCCGCCGGCATAGTCGTAGCCGTCCGCGCCATGGAAGCTGCCCTGACCCTGCGGCTTGTCGGCGAAAAAAACGCCGTCATAGACATCGCCATTGGCATAGGTGACGTGGCCTTTGCCCTGCCGCTTGCCCGCCACCATCTGGCCCTCGTAGCGATCGCCATTGGGTTGGATCAGGAGGCCCTGACCCTCCATCTGGCCGCTTTTCCAGTCGCCCTCGTAGGTCACGCCGGTCTTCAGGATCAGCTTGCCCTTGCCTTCGCGCTGGCCCTTGACCATGTCGCCCTCGTAGGTGGCGCCATCGGGATAGGTGATCTTGCCCTTGCCCTGTTTCATCCCCTGCACCCAGCCGCCTTCGTAGCGGTAGCCGTCAGGGCCGGTCAGCACACCCGCGCCGTCATGCAGCGCATTGGTGAAGGTGCCCTCGTAGCTGGTGCCGTTCGCGTAATGCGCGACGCCCTTGCCGGTGATCTGCCCCGCGACCCAGTCGCCCTCGTAGGTGCCGCCATCGGCAAAGGTGATCTTGCCGCGGCCATCGGGTTTGCCGCGGGCGAAATGGCCTTCGTAGATCGAGCCGTCGGGGAAACGGGCGCGGCCTTGTCCGGCGATTTCGCCTGCTTTCCACGCGCCTTCATATTCGTAGCCCGAGGGCAGGCGATATTTGCCGGTGCCGTCCTGCTTGCCATCCTTGAACGTGCCTTCGTAGATGCCGCCGTCTTCGTATTGCTTCGAGACGACCTCCTGCGCCTGCGCCGCCGCCCCGGCCAGCACCAGCGCTGCCGCCAATGTCAGTCCCCGTCTGCCTGCCTGCCCCATGCGCTTCCCCTGACTCGGACTGTCTGAACGGCGCAAACCTAATGATACGCAAAATGCGTGACAAGCGCCCGGCCGCCCCGGTTTTCGCGTCCGGGTGCTTTTCCCCGCCCGCCCTTGGCGTTACATCAGGGACAACAGACAGGATCCAGCATGACCGAGAGTTTCCGCATCACCCTTGCGCAACTGAACCCGACCGTGGGGGCGCTGGCTGCCAATGCCGAGCAGGCGCTGGCGGCATGGCAGGCCGGACGGGCGGCGGGGGCCGATCTGGTGGCGCTGCCCGAGATGTTTCTGACCGGCTATCAGACCCAGGATCTGGTGCTGAAACCGGCCTTCCTGCGCGATGCGATGGCGGCGATGCACGCCTTGGCCGCGCAGGTGACCGACGGTCCGGCGCTTGGGATTGGTGGTCCTTATGTCGATGAGACCGGCAGTTACAATGCCTGGTGGGTGCTGAAAGACGGCAAGGTGATTGCCCGCGCGCTGAAGCACCACCTGCCGCATGACGATGTCTTTGACGAGATGCGGCTCTTTGATCAGGGACCGGTTTCCGATCCCCTGCGCCTTGGTCCGGTGGCGCTGGGCATCCCTGTTTGCGAAGATGCCTGGCACCCGGATGTTGCGGGCACGCTGGCCAAGGCCGGGGCCGAGGTGCTGATGGTGCCGAATGGCTCGCCCTATCGCCGCGGCAAGCTGGATCTGCGGCTTGAGGTGACGCGGGCGCGGGTTGCGGAAACCGGCCTGCCGCTTGTTTATCTGAACATGGTGGGCGGGCAGGATGATCAGCTGTTCGATGGCGCCAGTTTCGTTCTGAACCCCGATGGCACGGTGGCGCTTCAGCTGCCCGCTTTCGAAGAAGCGGTGGTGCATCTGGATCTGGAAAAGACCGCGGCGGGTTGGCGGGCCGTGCCGGGCGCGATTGTCGCGCAGCCGGGGGACATCGAGCAGGATTACCGCGCGATGGTGCTGGGTCTGCATGATTACCTGCGCAAATCCGGGTTTTCCAAGGTGGTTCTGGGGCTCTCGGGCGGGATCGACTCGGCGCTGGTCGCGGTCGTCGCCGCCGATGCCTTGGGCGCCGAGAACGTGCATTGCGTGATGCTGCCCTCGCGTTACACCTCGCAAGGGTCGCTTGACGATGCCGCCGATCTGGCGCGCCGCGTGGGGGCGCGGCTTGATACCGTCGAGATCGAGGGGCCGCGCGCGGCGGTTGAGGGCGCTCTGGCCCATGTGCTTGCGGGCACCGCGCCCGACGTGACCGAGGAGAACATCCAGTCGCGTCTGCGCGGCGTGATCTTGATGGCGATCTCGAACAAGTTCGGCGCGATGCTCTTGACCACCGGCAACAAGTCGGAGGTGGCGGTGGGCTACTGCACCATCTACGGCGACATGGCGGGGGGCTATAACCCGCTGAAGGACCTTTATAAAACTCGTGTCTTCGAGACCTGCCGGTGGCGCAACGCCACGCATCGGCCGTGGATGAAGGCGCCCGCGGGCGAGATCATTCCGGTCGCGATCATCGACAAGCCGCCGAGTGCCGAGCTGCGCGAGAACCAGAAGGATCAGGACAGCCTGCCGCCCTACGAAGTGCTGGATGCGATTCTGGAGCGGCTGGTCGAGGGTGATCAATCGGTCGAAGAGATCGTCGCGGCCGGGTTCGAGCGCGCCACGGTGAAGCGGATCGAGCATCTGCTCTACATCTCGGAATGGAAGCGCTTCCAATCCGCGCCGGGGCCGCGGCTGACGACGCGGGCCTTCTGGCTCGATCGGCGCTATCCGATGGTGAACCGCTGGCGGGATACCATCTAAGCGGGGGCTTCGCCCGCGGTTGCCCTGACCGAGGCTATCGCCGAGGTCACTTGGGAGAGATGCCTCGTGACCGCCGGGGGCCCAAAGGCACTCGGCCAGCGCCCGCCCTGCCCTCGGCGGGCGCTTCTCGCCCGCCGGGTCAGGCGCTGACCTCTGTCGTGCTTGGGGAAACGGTCCTGTGACTCCGTGCCGATGCGGGCGGGGAAAGGCGGTACCTTTCCTGTTCCGCCCGAAAACCGAGGCGCAGAAAGGGGCAGGGGCCCTACACCCCCACCCGCCGCCGTGCCGCGATCCGCATGTCGCGATGCAGCGAGGAATAGGGCCAATCCTCGGGATGCTTTGCCAGCCCCAGACGCACCGGCGCCTCCCAGCAGGCGGCCAAGGCCCGGTTCACCTCGGCACTGTCGCGCAGCGGTTGGATCAGGATTTCCGGCTGCCAGATCGTCTCGGGGGCCTCGGGCGCGACTCGCTGCGCGAAATCGCGCCGAAACTGCGACTAGCGCGCCGACACCGCCCGCGGCCCCTGCGGCAGCGTCAGCACCGCGTGCAGGTGATCGGGCAGAACCACCATCGCCACGCAGACCGTGGGATGTTCCGCGACCATCGCGGCCCAGGCGGCCCGCAGGTCTTTGATGTGATCCACAAGCAGACTGCTCCCCGTCCGCGCCAGGCGCAGAGTGAAGAACCGGGTCTGCCCCGGAAGCGGGAATCGGTCCATGATGCTCATGCACCGATCCTGCGCCTGCAGGGTTAATGAACCCTGAATCCGTCCGAATCGGACCTAGAAATCGGCCGCGACCTCATACATCACCGGCTCGAAGCTGCGGCAGAGCGTGGCGATGTGGCGGTTGCGCGTGATCATCTCGGGGCTGCGCAGCATTGCCTGATAATCGCCGCGTTTTCCCCATTTCGAATAGGTGGCGATGCGGGTGTGGGCGTCGTTCATGTGAAGCCCGGCGCCGATGAAGCCCTCGGATTTGCTGATGCAGTCGGTATAGGCCGACTTCAGCGCCTCCATCAGCTCCATCGCCGTCGCAGGCGTCATCTCGAAAGTGCAGATCACCGTCTGACCGGTGAAGTCCTTGGTAATCTCGGCCATTTCATCCTCCCTTTCGGTCTCCTCAGGATCAGAATGACGCAGTTGTCCGAAAAATCCACCCCTCGCGACGTCAAGCGCGCGACCTGCCGCAGCGGCAAGCTCGCGTTCCGGCTGAATGTGACGGAATGATAACAGAAATGTTGCAAGCGGCTGGTTTTCGGGCAAGTCTTCCCTTGTCGGCCACGACCGACCGCCGGGGGCCTGACTGTCAACAGACTGTCACAGAACGCGCCTAGGTGCTGGCTGGTGCCCATAGTGGGCCCAACCTTCCGATAACGGGGAGTAGAGACAGATGAAACCGATGCACGTCCTTGCAGGCGCCGCTCTGCTGATGGCCAGCACGGCGCTTGTTCACGCCGAAGATCTGGCCGCACTCGAAGCCGCCGCCAAGGCCGAAGGCCAGCTGACGACGATCGCTCTGCCGCATGACTGGTGTGGTTACGGGGCGGTGATCGAAGGCTTCAAGGCCAAGTATCCCGACATCAAGATTAACGAGTTGAACCCTGACGCGGGCTCGGCTGACGAGCTCGAAGCGATTCGCGCCAACAAGGGCAACACCGGCCCGCAGGCGCCCGACGTGATCGACGTTGGCCTCTCGTTTGGCCCGCAGGCCAAGGAAGAAGGCCTGATCCAGCCTTACAAGGTTTCGACCTGGGACGAGATCCCGGCCGAGGTGAAGGATGCCGATGGTTACTGGTATGGTGACTACTACGGCGTGATGTCCTTCATGGTGAACAAGGATCTGGTGCCGACCCCGCCCACCGACTGGGCCGATCTGCTGAAAGCGGATTACGCGGGCCAAGTGGCGCTGGCGGGCGATCCGCGCGCTTCGAACCAGGCGATTCTGGCGGTTCTGGCTGCGGGTCTGGCCAATGGCGGCAAGGCGGGCGCGGAAGCCGGGGCCAAGGGTCTCGACTACTTCAAGTCGATGAACGACGCGGGCAACTTCGTTCCGGTCATCGGCAAGGCGGGCACGCTGGCGCAGGGCGCGACGCCCATCGTGGTGATGTGGGACTACAACGCGCTTTCGGCGCGCGACACCCTCAAGGGCAACCCGCCGGTGGACGTGATCGTGCCGAAAACGGGTGTGCTTGCGGGCGTCTATGTGCAGGCGATTTCGGCCTATGCGCCGCACCCGAATGCCGCGAAACTCTGGATGGAATACATCTATTCGGATGAAGGTCAGAACCTCTGGCTGAAGGGCTACTGCCACCCGGCGCGCTTCAATGCGATGTCGGCGGCGGGCAAGGTTCCGGCGGAACTGCTGGCGGCGCTGCCCCCGGCCGACGCCTATGCCAAGGCCTATTTCCCGAGCCTCGATGAGCAAGCCGCCAACAAGGCCGCCGTCACCGAGGGCTGGGACAAGGTCGTGGGCGCCAACGTCCAGTAATCGGCTCGAAAAAATCTGCGCCGCCTCCGGGGATCCCGGGGGCGGCTTTCCCGATCCGGACCAAGGGCTCCCGTGACAGACATATCCCCCCCCGCCGCCCCGCCGATCGCGCCGCGCCGACGGTTGAGCTTTGCCTGGCTTGGCTTGGTTCCCTTCGCGCTGTTCGTCGGTCTGTTCCTGATCGCGCCGACGATGAAGATCGTGATCGGCGCCTTCCAACGCGCCGATGGCAGCTTCACGCTGGAAAATCTGGCCGGACTTTTCACCCCCTCGATCCTTGCGAGCTACTGGATCTCGATCAAGATTTCCGTGGCTTCCGCCGCGCTTGGCGCGCTGATCGGGTTCCTGATGGCCGCCGCGATGGTGCTGGGCGGGCTGCCGCGCTTCATCCGCGCGCCTTTGCTCACCTTTTCCGGCGTCGCCTCGAACTTCGCGGGCGTGCCGCTCGCCTTCGCCTTTTTGGCGACGCTCGGGCCGCTGGGCCTCGTGACCGTCTGGCTGCGCACCGAATTCGGCATCAACCTGCGCGCCTATGGCTTCAATATCCTCAGCTTCTGGGGCCTGACGATCACCTATATCTTCTTCCAGATCCCGCTGATGATCCTGATCATCACCCCGGCGCTGGACGGGCTGAAGCGGGAATGGCGCGAGGCGGCGCAAAGCCTGGGTGCCAACGCCGTGCAATACTGGACCTCGGTCGCGCTGCCGATCCTGTTCCCCTCGCTTCTGGGCACCTTCGCGCTTCTCTTCGCCAATGCCTTCGGCGCCGTCGCCACCGCCATCGCGCTGACCGGGTCGAGTCTCAACATCGTGCCGATCATGCTCTTCGCGCAGATCCGGGGGGACGTGCTCGGCAATCCGCATCTGGGCTATGCGATGGCCTTTGGCATGATCCTGATCACCGCCTTCGCCAACATCCTTTACATCTGGCTGCGGATGCGGTCGGAAAGGTGGCTGAAATGAAGCGCCTTGCCGCCTGGGCCATCTTCATCTTCGGGATGGCCTATTTCATCCTGCCGCTGATCGGCATGGTGGAATTCTCGCTCTCGATGCTGCGCGGCCAATACAGCCTTGAGGCCTATCGCGTCGTCTTTGCCGATCCGCGCTTCAGCCAGACGCTCAGCTATTCCGTGCTGATGGCGCTTCTGACCATCGTCTTCGGCGCGCTTCTGGTGGTGCCGACGGCGTTCTGGGTGCGTCTGAAACTGCCCGAGTGGCGGCCGGTGATCGAATTCGTCACCCTGCTGCCGCTCGTCATCCCGGCCATCGTCATCGTCTTCGGCTACATCCGGCTTTACAACACCTCGAGCTGGCTGCCGCTGACCGGATCGACGACCGGAACCAACCTGCTGCTTCTCTTCGGCTATGCGACGCTGAGCCTGCCTTACATGTATCGCTCGATCGATACCGGGCTGCGCACTATCGACGTGGCGACGCTGACCGAGGCCGCGCAGTCCTTGGGGGCTGGCTGGGTGACGATCCTCGCGCGGGTGATCTTGCCTAACGTGCTGGTGTCCGTGCTCTCGGGCGCCTTCGTCACCTTCGCCATCGTCATGGGCGAGTTCACGCTGGCGGCGCTGCTCGACCGGCCCGCCTTCGGGCCTTATCTGCAGCTGATGGGGGCGAACCGCGCCTATGAACCCTCGGCACTTTCGACCCTGACTTTCATCATCACCTGGGCCTGCATGGGGCTGATCCAGCTCGTCACCCGGTTCACCAAACACGACAAGGCCCCGAGATGAGCTATCTTTCGCTGACCCATCTGGAAAAGAGCTTCGGCACGCTGCGCGTGGTGAAGGACTTCAACCTGACCGTCGAAAAGGGCGAGTTCATCTCGCTGCTCGGCCCTTCGGGCTGCGGCAAGACCACCGTGCTGCGCATGGTGGCCGGGTTCGAGACGCCCACCACCGGCACGATCACCATCGCCGGCAAGGACGTGACGGAGCTGAAGCCGAACCAGCGCAATATCGGCATGGTGTTTCAGGCCTATGCGCTGTTTCCGAACCTGACCGTGGCGCAGAACGTCGGCTTCGGGCTCAAGGTCAAGGGCACGCCCAAGGCGCAGATCGGCCCGCGCGTCGAAGAGATGCTTTCGCTGATCGGCCTGCCCGATCTGGGCAACCGCTATCCGTTCCAGCTTTCGGGCGGGCAACAGCAGCGCGTGGCGCTGGCGCGGGCGCTGGCACCGAAACCCTCGGTGCTGCTGCTTGATGAACCGCTCTCGGCGCTGGATGCCAAAGTGCGGGTGTCGCTTCGCAACGAGATCCGGGCGATCCAGCGCGAGCTGGGCATCACCACGATCTTCGTGACCCATGATCAGGAAGAGGCGCTGTCGATGTCGGACCGCGTCGTGGTGATGCACGAAGGCATCGCCGATCAGGTCGGCACGCCCTTTGACATCTACAACCGTCCCTCGACTCGCTTTGTCGCCAGCTTCGTCGGCACGCTGAACACGCTCAATGTGCAGGTGCTCGATGCCACGACGGGCAGGGTGAAGCTGGGCGCGACGGAGATTGTGCTGGGCCGCCCGCTGCCTGCGGGCGCAGCGACGCTGGGGCTGCGCCCCGAGGCTGTGACGCTGGGGCAGGGGAACCACGACACGCGGCTCTCTGCCACGATCCGCGAGGTTGATTTCCTCGGCTCGGTGATCCGGCTGCGCGCCGATCTGGCAGGTCAGCCGATCGCGTTCGACACGTTCAACAACAGCCACGCCGCGCCGCCGGAAGTGGGCTCCGAAGTCACGCTCGGCCTCAATGCGGCGGATCTGCTGGTCATCGGCGCATAAGGGCGGGGGCTCTGCCCCCCCTACTTCCGTCCGCGAAAGAACCGGGCGCGTTCGTAAAGCGCTTCAAGCCGCGCCATACGTTCGGCCGTGCTCTGCCAGGTCAGATCCTGCACCGCCGCCATCAGCGTCTCGACAAGCAGTTGAATCGCCACCGTGCTGTCCCAGGCCGAGGGCACCTCGACCTGCACCGAGAACCGGTAGCGCGCATGCGCCGCCGCTGGGCTCACCCAGGGGTCGGTGACCAGCACCACCTCGGCCCCCTGTTCGGCGGCCATCTCGACCAGCTGCAGCACGTTGTTTTCATAGCGGCGGATGTCGAAGACCAGCAGCACATCGCCGCGGCGCATCTCCAGAAGCGCGGGCGGCCAGGCGTTCGAGACCGGCATCAGAAGCTCGACCTCGGGGCGGATCACCTTCATGTGGGTGACGAAATATTCCGCCATGGCGAGCGTGATCCGGCCCCCCGTGGCAAAGACCTTGCGCGCGGGATCGGCCATCAGCGCCGCCGTGGCATCGAAGTCCTGCTGGTCGATCTGGGCGAGTGTTGCCTGCAGATTGCCCAGAACTGCATCGGCGAAACGGTTGAGAACATGGGCTTTCGGCGCCTGCGCCGACCAGCGGTCGTGCTTTGACAAGGGCCCTTCGAGCCGCGCCTCCAGCTCGTCGCGCACTGCCGCCTGCAACCCCGGATAGCCGCCAAAGCCCATCTTTTGCGCCAGCCGCACCACCGTGGGCGAGCTGACCTGCGCGGCCTTCGCCAGCTGCGTGACCGAGCCCAGAAGCGCCACCGGATAGTGCCGCAGCACATGCCCCGCCAGCTGCCGCTCGGCGCGGGTCATCGTCTCGATGGCGCCGCGCAGCTGCTCCTCGATCGTGGCCTTGCCTGCTGTCAAAACGGGCACCTCGCTGCGGCAAGGCCGTCCTGCCCCGCCGAACAGATTGTAACAGAATTGCTCCCCTTGAAATAATGTTGACACTTTCGTGCGTCCGGTCAAGCCTGCATGACAGGCGGTCGCAGAATCGCCAGCAAGACCAGGGAGCCAAGGTGGAAGATCCGACCGAAGGGGCGGTCGTCATCGAGGGGGACGCGGCCGCAAGCCCGTTCGTCCTTGTATGCGAACATGCCGCCAATGCCTTTCCCGCCCGCTGGGGCGATCTGGGGCTGAGCCCGGCCGCGCGCGCGGCCCATATCGCCTGGGACCCGGGCGCGCTGGGGCTGGCCCGCGGGCTGGCGCGGCGGCTTGGCGCCGTGTTGGTGCGCGCCACCACTTCGCGGCTGATCTATGATCTGAACCGGCCGCCGCAGTCGCAAGGCGCGATGGCGGCGCGGTCCGAAATCTACGCGATCCCGGGCAATGAAAACCTGTCGCCCACAGCGCGGCTCGACCGCACCCGGGTGCTTTATCTGCCGTTTCACGCCGCCCTGCGCGGGCTTCTGGCCGAGCGGCTGGCGCAGGGGCAAAGCCCGGTCGTGATCACCATCCATTCCTTCACGCCGCTCTGGCACGGCCAGCCCCGCGCCGTCGAATTCGGTATCATCCATGACGCCGATCCGGCGCTGGCCGAGGCAATTTTCGATGAAGCCCGGGCCCAGACCACGCTCGACGTGCGGCTGAACGAGCCTTACTCTGCCGCGGACGAAGTCACCCACACGCTGGCGCTTCAGGCCACGCCGATGGGGCTGAGGAATGCGATGCTGGAGATCCGCAACGATCTGATCGCCGACACGTCCGCGCAGGAGGCGATGGCCGAGCGCCTCGCTCCGGTGCTGCTGGCCGCGCTGGCCAGATTGCACGCCGCCGGGGAGGCCGCCTGATGCCACGTGTCCTTGTTGCCTATGTCCATGCGATCGACGGGCTGAACCGCCGCGTTGGCCGCTTCGCCATGTATCTGCTTTATGTCATCATGGCGATCATGATCATCTCGATGATCACCAAGGCGGCGCATATCCCGGCGCTCTGGACGCTGGAGATGGCGCAGTTCACGCTGGTCGCCTATTACATGCTGGGCGCTCCTTGGGCGCTGCAGACCGATGTGAATGTGCGCATGGACCTGATCTATGGTCGGCTGACGCACAAGGGACAGGCGCTGACGGATGTCTTCACCGTCTTCTGCCTGATGTTCTATCTGGCCGTGATGCTTTACGGCGCCTTCGACAGCACGGTCTATTCCTTTGAAATGTCAGAACGAAATCCGACCGCTTGGCGCCCGGTGCTGTGGCCGATCAAGACGATCATCACGCTCAGCTTCGGGCTGATGCTTCTGCAATCCGTCTCGCTTCTGATCCGTGACGTGGCCACCCTGCGCGGGGAGAAGATCTGATGGATTACAACACCATTGCGGCCCTGATGTTCTCGACGATGCTGCTGATGATGCTGACGGGGCAGCGCGTCTTTGGTGCGATCGGGATCGTCGCCGTCGCGGCCGCGCTGACGCTTTGGGGCGATGGCGGCACCGACATGGGCTTTTCGGCCGTGATGAAGCTGATGAAGTGGAACGCGCTGCTGACGCTGCCGATGTTCGTCTTCATGGGCTATGTGATGAGCGAAACGCGTCTGGCCGAGGATCTCTACCGGATGTTTCACGTCTGGATGGGGCCGCTGCCGGGGGGGCTTGCCATCGGCACGGTGATGCTGATGGTGCTGATTTCGGCAATGAACGGGCTTTCCGTTGCGGGCATGGCGATCGGCGCCACCATCGCTTTGCCGGAACTGCAGCGGCGCGGTTATGACAAGCTGATGATTTCAGGTGTCATTCAGGCGGGATCTTCGCTTGGGATCCTGATTCCGCCTTCGGTCGTGCTCGTGCTTTACGCGATGATCGCGCGTCAGCCGGTGTCGAACCTCTGGCTCGCCGGGATCATGCCGGGCCTGCTGATGGCGGCGATGTTCATCCTTTACATCGTGATCCGCACCTGGGCGAACCCGAGCCTTGCGCCGCGGATGTCGGCCGAGGAACGCGCCGCCATCACCCGGGCCGAAAAGTTCCAGCTTCTGCGCGCCGGGCTGCTGCCGGTCTTCATCTTCGTCGCGATGATGCTGCCCTTTATCAAGGGCTGGGCCTCGCTGACCGAAACCTCTGTGGTGGGGGTTGCGGCCACCGTTCTGGTCGCATGGGCCAAGGGCCGCATGAACTGGTATGTGCTGGAAACCGCGACGAAGCAGACGCTGATGATCACCGTGATGTTCATGATGATCATCACCGCGGCGCTGTCTTTCGGGGCGGTTTTCGACGGGCTGGGGGCGGGCCGCTCGATCCAGACCTTTTTCACCCGGGATCTGGCGCTGGAGCCCTGGCAGATCCTTGTCCTGATGCAGGTCAGCTTCCTGATCATGGGGATGTTTCTTGACGATACCGCGATGCTGGTCATCGTCGCGCCCGTTTACGTCAGTCTTGCCAAGGCTTTGGGCTTCGATCTGATCTGGTATGGGGTGCTTTATACCATCACCTGCCAGATCGCCTATCTGACCCCGCCATTTGGCTATAACCTGTTCCTGATGAAAGCGCTGGCGCCACCCGAATATACGCTTCCGGTGATCTACCGCTCGGTCTGGCCCTTCGTTCTGGTGATGCTGCTGACGCTTGTTCTGATCATGGTGTTTCCGCAAATCGCGCTCTGGCTGCCGCAGGTGATGCTCGGGCGCTGACACGAACGACCCCGAAAATGGGGCATCAACCGACAAGGAGAGAGAAATGACGACGACGAGACGGAAGTTCCTCACCACCGGCGCGGTGGGCGTTGCGGCGGGTCTTGCGACCCCGGCGCTGGCGCAAGCGGCGCCGATCAAGTGGCGGTTGCAGACCTATGCCGGCACGGTTCTGGCCGAGCAGGTGGTCAAGCCCGCGATCGACGCCTTCAACACCATCGCGAATGGCCAGATGGAGATCGAGCTTTACACCTCGGACCAGCTGGTTCCGACGGGCGAGCTGTTCCGGGCGATGCAGAACGGCACGATCGACGCGGTGCAGTCGGATGATGACAGCATGGCCTCGCCCACCGAAGTGACGGTCTTCGGCGGCTATTTCCCGCTCGCGCTGCGTTATTCGCTCGACGTGCCCGCGCTCTTCAACGAATGGGGTCTCGATCAGATCTGGAAGGAAGAATACGCCAAGGTCGGCATCAAGCATATCTCGGCGGGGTCGTGGGACCCTTGCAACTTCAACATGAAGGAGCCGGTGAAATCGCTCGCTGACCTGTCGGGCAAGCGCGTTTTCACCTTCCCGACCGCCGGGCGGTTCCTGGCGCAGTTCGGTGTGATTCCCGTCACGCTGCCCTGGGAAGATGTGGAAGTGGCGCTGCAAACCGGCGAGCTGGACGGTCTGGCCTGGTCGGGCATCACCGAGGATTACACCTCGGGCTGGTCGAAGGTCGCACCCTACTTCCTGACAAACAACATCTCGGGCGCCTGGATCGGGCATTTCTTCGCCAACATGGACCGCTGGAACGCCGTGCCGCCGCATCTGCAGCAGCTCATGCAGACCTGTTTCGACCAGTCGCATTACCGCCGTCAGTGGTGGTATTGGGCGGGCGAGGCGAAATTGCGTGTCGAGGGCGCCGACATGACGCTGACCTCGCTTCCGCCCGAGGATTATGCGAAGATCGAGGAGGCCGCGCATAAATTCTGGGACGAGATCGCCGCCGAAAGCCCGCTCAAGGCGAAGGTGGTCGAAATCATCAAGAAATACAACGACACGATGGTCAAGGTCGGCGTGCCCTATCGCTACTGATCGGTGGGGCCGGGGCATCCCCGGCCCTTTCCCCGCCCGAATAGGAGAGAGAGATGCCCGCAAACCTGACCTTTGCCGCGCTGAAAGAGGCCGTCGCGAAGGGCGAGATCGACACCGTCATCACCTGCATCTGCGACATGCAGGGCCGCTTGCAGGGCAAGCGTTTCCACGCCGCGCATTTCCTTGAAAGCGCGCATGAAGAGACGCATTGCTGCAACTATCTGCTGGCGACCGACATGGAGATGATCACCGTGCCGGGCTACAAGTCGTCTTCGTGGTCGCGCGGCTATGGCGATTACGTCATGAAGCCGGATCTCGCGACGCTGCGCACGATCCCCTGGGCGCCGGGAACCGCTTTGGTGATGTGCGATGTGCTGGATCATCACACGCATGAGCTTGTGCCGCATGCGCCGCGCACGGTGCTAAAACGGCAGATCGAACGCGCGAAAGCCATGGGCTTTGACGTGATGATGGCGACCGAGCTGGAGTTCTTCCTGTTCGAGGAAAGCTTCCCGGCGCTGTTTGACGCGGGCTATCCGCTGCCGACCCCGATGGCGCGCTACAATGTCGATTACAACCTGATGGGGTCGGCACGCGACGAAAAGATCATGCGCGACATTCGCAACAAGCTTTACGGCGCGGGGATCCCGGTTGAATGCTCGAAAGGCGAGGCCGAGGCCGGTCAGGAAGAGATCAACGCCAAATACTCGGACGCGCTCGACACCGCCGACATGCACAGCCTGATCAAGCTTGGCGTGAAGGAAATTGCGCAGCAGCACGGGGCGAGCGTGACCTTCATGGCGAAATACGATCACCGCAAGGCGGGGTCTTCAAGCCATATCCACCAGTCGCTCTGGAAGGATGGCAAGAACGCCTTTCACGACGCCGCGGCCGAGCACGGCATGAGCGCGGTGATGCGGCATTATCTGGCCGGGCAGCTGGCCTTTTCGCGCGATATTTCGGTCTTTCTTGCGCCCTATGTGAACAGCTACAAGCGCTTCTGCGTCGGCATGTTCGCGCCTACGAAGGCGGTCTGGTCACTGGACAACCGCACCGCTGGCTATCGGATCTGTGGCGAGAACACGAAATCCGTCCGCGTCGAATGCCGGATCGGGGGCGCTGATCTGAACCCCTATCTGGCCTGCGCGGCGCTTCTGGCGGCGGGGCTTGAGGGGATTGAACAGATGCTCGATCCGGGGCATCCGGTGAATGGCGATCTCTATCAGTCCGAGACCGCGCCCGAGGTGCCGCGCTCGCTGATCGAGGCGGCCGAGGCGCTGAAGGATTCCTCTTTCCTCTCGCGCGTGCTGGGGGCAGAGGTGGTGGAACACTATTATCACGCCGCGCGCTGGGAAATCGAGGAAAGCCTGCGCGTCGTGACCGATTGGGAACGGCACCGCGGCTTCGAGCGGGCGTAACGGGTTCACGGGGGCGAAGGCGCCCCAAAGGAAGGTCGACATGACGAAGATGATCCAATGTATCTCGCCGGTGGATGGGCGGGTCTATGCGGAGCGCCCGGCGCTGACGCTGGCTGAGGCCGAAGAGGTCGCCGCGCGCGCCCGGGCTGCGCAGGTGGACTGGGCGGCGCGCCCGCTGGCGGACCGCATCGCGCTGGTCAAGGCCGGGGTGGCGAAGCTGAACGAGATGAAAGACCGCGTCGTCGAGGAACTGGCCTGGCAGATGGGCCGTCCGACGCGCTTTGGCGGGGAATTCGGCGGCGTCAATGACCGCACCAATTACATGGCCGAGATCGCGGAAAAGACGCTGGCGCCGACCGTGGTCGAGGACAGCGAGAAGTTCCGCCGGTATCTGGCGCGCGAACCCGTGGGCGTCGTCTTCATCATCGCGCCGTGGAACTATCCCTATCTGACCACGATCAACACGCTGGTTCCGGCGCTGATCGCGGGCAACACGGTCGTTCTGAAACACGCGACGCAAACCATGCTGGTGGGCGAGCGTCTGGTCGAGGCCTTTGTCGAAGCGGGCATCCCCGAGGATGTGTTCCAGAACGTCTATCTGACCCATGACGTTACGGAAACGCTGCTGCAAAACCGTGCCTTCAACTTCGTCAACTTCACCGGCTCGGTCGGGGGGGGCGCGGCGATCGAGCGCGCGGCGGCGGGCACCTTTACCGGGCTTGGGCTGGAACTGGGCGGCAAGGACCCGGGCTATGTGATGGACGACGCCGATCTGGACGCCGCCGTCGACAGCCTGATGGATGGCGCGATGTTCAATGCCGGTCAGTGCTGCTGCGGCATCGAGCGGATCTATGTGCATGAAAGCCTTTACGATGCTTTCGTCGAAAAGGCGGTCGCCTGGGTCAAGGCGCTGAAGCTGGGCAATCCGTTCGATCAGGCGACGACGCTTGGCCCGATGGCGAACAAGCGCTTTGCCCATGTCGTGCGCGAGCAAGTGGCAGAAGCCATCGCCGAGGGCGCGACGGCGCTGATCGATCCCGCGCTCTTCCCCGAAGACGACGGCGGCGCTTACCTCGCCCCGCAGATCCTCGTGAACGTGAACCACGAAATGCGGGTGATGCGCGAGGAGAGCTTCGGCCCCGTCGTCGGCATCATGCCGGTGTCGAGCGACGAAGAAGCCATCGCCGCGATGAATGACAGCCCTTACGGCCTGACCTGCTCGCTCTGGACCAAGGATGTCGAGCGCGCGGCTGCCATTGGCGCGCGGATCGAGACCGGCACCGTCTTCATGAACCGCTGCGACTATCTCGACCCGGCGCTGTGCTGGACCGGCTGCAAGGACACCGGCCGCGGCGCCGCGCTCTCGACCCTGGGCTATTACTCGGTCACCCGGCCGAAATCCTACCATCTGAAGAAGGTGACGAAATGAGCGTTCCGAACAGAAACTGGAACTACCCGACGCCTATCAAATTCGGCTGCGGCCGGATCGCGGAGCTTGCCGAGCATTGCAAGTCGGTCGGTATCCAGAAACCGCTTCTGGTCACCGACAAAGCGCTGGCCAGCTTGCCGATCACCGCGGCAGCGCTGGATGTGATGGAAAAAGGCGGACTTGGCCGGGCGGTGTTCTCGGACGTGGACCCGAACCCGAACGAGGGCAACATGGCCGCGGGCATCGCCGTCTACAAGGCGGGCGGCCATGACGGGGTGATCTGTTTTGGCGGCGGCTCGGCGCTCGATCTGGGCAAGATGATCGCGCTGATGGCCGATCAGCGCGCGGATCTGTCGGTCTGGGATCTGGAGGATGTGGACGACTGGTACACCCGGGCAGACGCCACGAAGATCGCGCCGATCGTCGCCGTGCCGACCACCGCGGGGACGGGCTCGGAAGTCGGCCGCGCCGGGGTGCTGACGAATTCGGTCACCCACAAGAAGAAGATCATCTTCCACCCGAAACTGATGCCTTCGGTCACCATCTGCGACCCGGAGCTGACGGTGGGCATGCCCGCCTTCATCACCGCGGGCACCGGCATGGATGCGCTGGCCCATTGCCTCGAGGCCTATTGCAGCCCCTTCTACCACCCGATGTCGCAGGGCATCGCGCTGGAAGGGATGCGGCTTGTCTTTGAAAACCTGCCCAAGGTTTACAAGAACCCGCAGGACATCGAGGCCCGCGCGCATATGATGTCGGCCGCCGCGATGGGTGCCGTTGCCTTCCAGAAGGGGCTGGGCGCGATTCACTCGCTCAGCCACCCGGTCGGTGCCGTCTATGGCACTCACCATGGCACGACGAATGCCTGCGTGATGCCGATGGTGCTCGACTACAACCGCGCCGCCATCGAAGAGCGGATCGAGAAAGCCGCCGCCTATATCGGCATCGCGGGGGGCTTTGATGGCTTCCGCGCCGCGGTGGTGGCGTTGAACAAGGAGCTCAACATCCCCGAGACGCTGACGAAGATGGGCGTGAAGCCCGAGGATCTCGACATGCTGACCGAGATGGCGCTGGAAGATCCGTCCTGTGGCGGCAACCCGATCGAAATGACGCGCGACAACACCCGCGCGCTCTTCGACACCTGCATGTGAGGGGGCGGCCCGGCGGTGCCTCCGCCGTCGGGCCCAACCACCACCTGTTGCGACTTTGCGGCCATTTCCCCACATTACGGCCCAAAAGACTGCGTTTCACTCTCGTCTCCACAAGGAAAACGGGTATAACGGGGAAAAGACTGGGGAGGTCCTCGTGCAGACTGCCATTGCGCCCGTGACGCAACAGGGAAAATCCGGCTTTGGCCGCTGGCTTTCTGCCACGAGCCTCGCCGTCCTTGCCGCCGCGATGAGTGCCGGGCCGGTGCCTGCTGATCCGCTGGTGGGCAAGACGCGCAACACCTACGGGATGCCCGGTGTGCTCGACATGCCAAGCGCCGAGATGTTCTCGGATGGCGAGCTTGGCATCGGCATGACGGCGCTCGAAGATGGCACCACCCGGGCCACGCTGACCTTCCAGATCGCGCCGCATCTTGTGGGCGCCTTCCGCTATTCCCGCGTGCCGGGGTTGATGCCGGTGAAGGGCGACGACGATCTTCCGACCGGCGCCTACACTGCGCTTTATGACCGCTCCTTCGATATCCGCTGGCAGATGTTCGAGGAGGGGCGCTATCGTCCCGCGCTTGCGATCGGTCTGAACGATTTTGTCGGCACCGGTGTCTATTCCTCGGAATATATCGTCGCAACCAAGGGGATTGGCGACCGGCTGCGGGTGTCGGCGGGTCTGGGCTGGGGGCGGCTGGGCTCGAACGGTTCGATCGGCTCGATCGGAACGCGGCCAGACTACGACTACGGTTCGAACGGTGGTCAGTTCAACGGCAAGTCCTGGTTCCGGGGCGATGTGGCGCCGTTTCTGGGCGTGTCCTGGGCGATGAACGATCGTCTCACCTTCAAGGCCGAATATTCCTCGGATGCCTATGTGAAGGAAACCGAGCTCGGGGATTGGGACCAGAAGACCGCTGTCAACATTGGCGCGGATTACCAGCTTGGCGCCTTTACCCATATGCAGCTGTTCCTGATGCATGGCGACAAGATCGGCTTCCAGATTTCCCGCGCGATCGATCCGCACGAACCGCCTTTTGCCTCGGGCATCGAAAAGGCACCGCTGCCGGTGCAGCCGCGCCCCTCGATCTCGGCCGATCGGCTGGGCTGGTCCGGGGACTGGAGCAAGGACCCGACCGCACAGCCCGCGATTCAGGGCGCGCTGGCAGAGTCGCTTTCAAAGGACGGGCAGGTGCTCGAGTCGATGTCGCTGACCGCGACCCGGGCCGAGCTGCGCATCCGCAACATGACCTATGGCGCGCAGCCGCAAGCGATCGGCCACGCCGCCCGTGTCGCCACCCGCGCGCTGCCGCCCTCGGTCGAGACGATCACCATCACCTCGGTCGAGCGGGGGCTGGCGATTTCCTCGGTCACCTTCCATCGCCGCGATCTGGAGCGGTTGGAAAACACCCGGGCGCTCGACATCCTGCCCACGACGACGATCAGCGCCGCGGATGCCCATGATCCGGCGCAGGTCCGCACTGCAGGTCTTTATCCGCGCTTCCGCTGGGGCCTGACGCCCTATGCCGAGGCCTCGATCTTCGACCCCGACAACCCGCTGCGTGCCGATTTCGGGGCCCAGCTTTCGGCGAAATACGAACTGGCGCCGGGCTTCGTGATGTCGGGCCTCGTGCGGCAGAAGGTTGTCGGCAACCTTGACGCCTCCACCCGCGTGTCGGATTCCGTGGTGCAACATGTGCGCTCGGATCTGGTCGAATATCAGCGCAACGGTGATCTGGCGCTGCAATATCTGACCGTCAGCCATTACGGCCAGCCGATGCCGAACGTGTTTTCGCGGGTGACGGTGGGCTATCTGGAGCGGATGTATGGCGGGGTTTCGGGCGAAGTGCTCTGGAAACCGGTCGACAGCCGTCTGGCGCTGGGGCTGGAAGCGAACTGGGTCAAGCAGCGCGATTTCGACCAGCATTTCGGCTTTCAGGACTATTCGACCACCACCGGCCATGTCTCGGCCTATTACGACTTCGGCAAGGGGTATGTCGGCGAGGTGCATCTGGGCCGTTATCTGGCGCAGGACTGGGGCGGAACCGTCGAGCTTGATCGCGAATTCGAAAACGGCTGGAAGGTTGGCGCCTTTGCGACGGTCACCGACATGTCCTCCGAAGAGTATGGCGAGGGCTCCTTCGACAAGGGTATCCGCCTGACCATTCCGGTGGCCTGGAGCACTGGCAAGCCCTCGGTCAACACGCTCAAGACGACGATCCGTCCGCTGCAACGCGACGGCGGCGCGCGGCTTGATATCGACGGGCGTCTGTTCGACACCGTTCATGGTGCGCAGACCGGGGCGCTCTACAATGAATGGGGGAGATTCTGGCGATGACAGGACAGCGTCGGGCCGCTTTGGCCGCGCTGGTCCTCGCCTCCGTGCTTGCGGCTTGCGGCACGGATCAGACCCGGCTGGAGACCGGGCGCGAGGCCACGGCCGAAGTCAAGACCTTGCTGACGGGGCTTTTCCATCGCGGGCCGAAAGTGGCGGCGCCCGATCCGCAAGTGATCGCGCGCGAGGCGCTGAATGCGAATGCGGGGCCGTTGATCCTTGTCTCGCTGGAGGCGACGAAATCCACCTCCGTCTTTGCTCTTCGCGGCGAGAACAACGGCATGCGGACCTGGCTCTCGCCCGCGGGGCAGGGGGTGATTACCCGCGGCGGCGTGCTGGCCGGAACGCGGGGCTTCGGCAACGATATGATGTCCTCCGACATCGGCCCGATGATCGCCGCGGTGCAGGGGCGCCGGGCGCAGAAGCTCAAGATCGAGCTGCGCTATCTCGATGGGCTTGGCAAGGAACGCCCGCTGCCGCTTGACTGCAGCTCGGGCACGGCGGCCGCGACCGGCTACGATTTCGCGGGGATGCAGTTTTCGGGCACGCCCGTTGCCGTCCATTGCGAGGGCTACGGCTTCAGCTTCGACAACAGCTACATCGTCGCGAATTCGGGGACGATCCTTGCCTCGCGGCAGTGGATCGGGCCGCGGCTCGGCTATCTGACCCTCCAGTCGCTGCGCAACTGAGCGTGACCACAGGGCAAATGAACAGGGGCACCCCCGCGGGGTGCCCCTTGTCGTTCGTGCCGCGATTTTGGGCCCCGGTTTTCGGGCTCTCGTGTCTTTACGACTTTCCAAAAAAAAATAAGACCGGAAAGCTTGCGCTTTCCGGCCAAATCGAGCGTGCTCGATCGTCGAGATTAGTTCGACGAAGCGGCCACGGCCACGCCGACGAGCAGCAGAGCCGGGATCAGGATGCCGGCGTTCGACGACGAGGTGCCGGCGACAACCGGGGTCGCTTCGACGACCGGAGCAGTGTAGCCGCCAGCGAAAGCGGTCGAAGCCGAGAGGCCGAGGGCCAGGGCGATGGTAGCGATCTTTTTCATGTCAATCTCCGTCATTGCTGTAGAGAGCCGCCAAGCCCGGCAGCATCATGGCGAGAAAAGCATATGAACCGCTAAATGCAAAGGGGAATTCGGAGAGGGTTCTGCAAGGGTCTCGCAAGGTGTTGCAGTTTGGCACTCGTTTGAGTTCTTGCGATGCTGCAAAGCGGCATCGTTTTCGCCGCTTTGGCGCGTCACGGGAATAATCGCCATTTTTAAGATGGTTGCACAGCTTTTATTCGCCTCGTGTAAGGCTTGGATTGACTTCATGGGGCGGGGGATCGAAATTCTGCCCAAACTGCGAAAGGATTGGCGATGAAGATTGCAATGATCGGCACGGGCTATGTCGGTTTGGTTTCGGGTGTGTGTTTCTCCGACTTTGGCCATGACGTCATTTGCGTTGACAAGGACCCCGGCAAGATCGAACGGCTGAGCCGGGGTGAAGTGCCGATCTACGAACCGGGACTTGATGCGCTGATGGCGAAGAACGTGGCGGCGGGGCGGCTGTCGTTCACCGGTGACCTTGCCGCTGCGGTCGATGGCGCGGATGCGGTTTTCATCGCCGTCGGCACGCCGACCCGGCGTGGGGATGGTCACGCCGATCTGAGCTATGTGATGGCGGCGGCCGAGGAAATTGCGGCGTCCCTGACGGGCTACACCGTCGTGGTGACGAAATCCACAGTGCCTGTGGGCACGAACCGGCAGGTCAAGCAGGTGATCCGCAAGGCGCGTCCGGAGGCCGAGTTCGATGTCGCCTCGAACCCGGAGTTCCTGCGCGAAGGGGCCGCGATCGACGATTTCATGCGCCCCGACCGGGTGGTGGTCGGCGTTTCCTCAGAGCGCGCGAAAGAGGTGATGGGCGAGATCTACCGGCCGCTCTTCCTGCGTGAATTCCCGATCCTCTATACGGATCTCGAAACCGCCGAGATGATCAAATACGCGGCCAATGCCTTCCTGGCGACGAAGATCACCTTCATCAACGAAATTGCGCGGCTGTGCGAAAAGGTCGGTGCCGACGTCAAGGAAGTGGCGCGCGGCATGGGGCTGGATGGCCGGATCGGCAACAAGTTCCTGCATGCCGGGCCGGGCTATGGCGGGTCGTGCTTCCCCAAGGATACGCAGGCGCTGGCGCGGATGGGGCAGGATCATGCCGTTCCGATGCAGATCACCGAGACGGTGATCAAGGTCAATGACGAGGTGAAACGGCGGATGATCGACAAGATCGTCGACCTCTGCGATGGCTCTGTGAATGGAAAAACCATTACGGTGCTTGGGGTTACCTTCAAGCCTAACACTGATGACATGCGCGATGCGCCGTCTCTGACCATCGTGCCTGCGCTGATCGGGGCAGGGGCCAAGGTGCGCGCCGTCGATCCGCAGGGGATGCGCGAAGCGCAGCATCTGCTGCCCGGTGTGAGCTGGATGGACGATGCCTACAAGGCGGCGCAGAAAGCCGATTGCGTCGTGCTTTTGACCGAGTGGAACGAATTCCGCGCCCTCGATCTGAAGAAACTGGCGAAGAAGATGACGACGGCCCGGATGGCCGATCTGCGCAACATCTATTCCGCCAAGGATGCGAAGAAGGCGGGCTTCGAGGGCTACGTCAGCGTCGGTCGGTAAGGGCAGGGCCCTTACCGTTTCTTCGGCCGCTTCACCCCGCCGCGCTGCCCCGGCCGCCCGGCGGTGGAGCGGCCCTTGGCCTGCGTGGCGGCCTCGACCGCTTCCTCGACCGCCGATTGCCGCGCCAGCGGATCATCGGCCACGGCCAGTTCGACGGCCTCCAACCGCCGCACCTCGTCGCGCAGACGGGCCGCTTCCTCGAATTCGAGGTTCTCGGCCGCCTTGCGCATTTTCAACCTGAGCGCCTCAAGATGGGCCGACAGGTTCGATCCGACTTGCACATTTTCAACCTTGGCGGTGACGCGGGACATATCCGTGTCGCCCTGCCACAGACCGGCCAGAACATCCTCGACATTCTTGCGCACCGTTTGCGGTGTGATCCCGTGTTCGAGGTTGTAGGCGATCTGCTTTTCGCGCCGCCGGTTGGTTTCGTTCAACGCGCGTTGCATCGAACCGGTGATCCGGTCGGCATACATGATCACGCGGCCATCGGCGTTCCGCGCGGCCCGCCCGATCGTCTGGATCAGCGAGGTTTCCGAGCGCAGGAACCCCTCCTTGTCGGCATCGAGAATGGCCACCAGCCCGCATTCGGGAATGTCGAGCCCCTCACGCAGAAGGTTGATGCCGATCAGCACGTCGAAAGCCCCCAGCCGCAGGTCGCGCAAGATCTCGATGCGCTCGATCGTATCGATGTCGGAATGCATGTAGCGCACCCGGATGCCCTGTTCATGCAGGTATTCGGTCAGATCCTCGGCCATGCGCTTGGTTAGCGTCGTCACCAGAACGCGCAGCCCCCGCGCCGCGACCTTGCGGATTTCATCCAGAAGATCATCGACTTGCGTCTCGACCGGTCTGATTTCGACCTCCGGGTCGAGAAGCCCTGTCGGCCGGATCACCTGTTCGGCAAAGACGCCGCCGGTCTGTTCAAGCTCCCAGGGTGCGGGCGTGGCGGAGACAAAGACCGATTGCGGCCGCATCGCATCCCATTCCTCGAATTTCAGCGGCCGGTTGTCCATGCAGCTTGGCAGCCGGAAGCCGTGCTCGGCGAGGGTGAACTTGCGCCGATAGTCACCGCGATACATGCCGCCGATCTGCGGCACGGTCACATGCGACTCGTCGGCAAAGACGATCGCATTGTCGGGGATGAATTCAAACAGCGTCGGCGGCGGCTCGCCCGGGGCGCGGCCGGTCAGATAGCGCGAATAATTCTCGATGCCGCTGCAAACGCCAGTCGCCTCAAGCATCTCGAGGTCGAAATTCGTGCGTTGTTCAAGCCGCTGCGCCTCGAGCAGCTTGCCCTCGTCGTTCAACTGCTTCAGCCGCTGCGCCAGTTCGATCCGGATCGACTTCGTCGCCTGCTGCAGGGTAGGGCGGGGGGTCACATAGTGGCTGTTCGCGTAGATGCGGATTTGCTGGAAACTATCCGTTTTCGAACCTGTGAGGGGGTCAAACTCGGTGATTGCCTCCAATTCCTCACCAAAAAACGAGAATCGCCAGGCGCGGTCCTCAAGGTGGGCGGGCCAGAGATCGACGGTATCGCCCTTGACCCGAAACGCCCCGCGCTGGAAGGCGGCGTCGAGGCGCTTGTATTGTTGCGCCACCAGATCGGCGAGGAACTTGCGCTGGTCATACAGGCTGCCGACGGTCAGATCCTGCGTCATCGCCGAATAGGTCTCGACCGAGCCGATGCCGTAGATGCACGACACCGAGGCGACGATGATCACGTCGTCGCGTTCCAGAAGCGCCCGGGTGGCCGAGTGGCGCATCCGGTCGATCTGCTCGTTGATCATCGATTCCTTCTCGATATAGGTGTCGGTGCGGGCGACATAGGCCTCGGGCTGGTAATAATCGTAGTAGGAGACGAAATATTCGACCGAGTTTTCGGGGAAGAAGCCTTTGAATTCGCCGTATAATTGTGCAGCCAAAGTCTTGTTGGGCGCAAGGATGATGGCGGGGCGCTGCGTCGTCTCGATCACCTTGGCCATCGTATAGGTTTTGCCGGTGCCGGTGGCGCCCAAAAGCACCTGATCGCGCTCGCCCGCAAGAACGCCAGCAGACAGTTCCGCAATCGCCGTGGGTTGGTCGCCTGCGGGGGAAAATTCGCTCTTCATCACGAATCGTTTGCCGCCTTCGAGCTTCGGACGGGTCAGAACTTCGGGGCGCGGGGTCGGGCGGTCATTGGTATTGTGGGGCATGGGGCCTCCTTGATCCGCTCCAATGTCGGTCCCTTTTCGTTCTCTTTCAAGGGATTGCTGCAGGTGTTAAGCGAAGGTTAAGGCGAATTTCCATTTTTATAATGCAAAACATAGCCTTACGGTGATTTTGTGCTTGCTATTGACGTGGTTTGTTCTCATATTGTTCAGGCAAGCAGCGATTGGCTACCGGCCGGGGCACCACCCCCACCCCTCGCTCCCCAAGCCCGGCCGGTAGTACCCCCTCCTGAAAATCTGAGACGCGCTCGGGGCGACCAAGCTCGGATGCCATCTCTGCACACCATTGTATGCAGAGCTTGAATTTTTCTTCGGATCGGCCTAGGACTTTGCACAAGAAAAGGGGGATCCCATGCGCGCACGCATCTACCAACCGGCCCGCAACGCCATGCAATCCGGTCAGGCGAAAACGAAACTCTGGTATCTCGATTTCCTGCAAGCCGATGCCCGTGATCTCGATCCTCTGATGGGCTGGACCGGAACCGATGACACTCAGGCGCAGGTCCGTCTGAAGTTCGAAAGCCGTGAGGCTGCGGAAGCTTTCGCGAAGGCACAGGGGCTGGAGTATACCGTGACCGAGGGGCATAAGCGTTCGGTCAATATCCGTCCGATGGGCTATGGCGAGAATTTCGCCACGAACCGGCGCGCGAACTGGACGCATTGAGGGGCTTGCCGCCGGTGCCTATGGGGACCGGGGCATCCAACCAGACGCCCCGGCCAATTGCAGGTCAGTTCCCGCCTTCGCCACCCGGGGCGAAATACTCGCGCGTCAGCTTGACGATGATCGGCGAGAGCAGCAGCAACGAAATCAGGTTCGGGATCGCCATCAGCGCATTGAGCGTATCCGCCACCAACCAGGCGAAATCGAGGCTCAGCGTCGCCCCGAAGAAGACCGCGATGGTCCAAAGCACCCGGAACGGCTTTTCGCTGATCGTGCCCAGCAGGAATTCCCAGCATTTCTCGGCATAATAGGCCCAGCCGAGGATCGTGGTGAAGGCAAAGAGCGCCAGAGAGATCGTCAGCAGGTATTTGCCATAGCCCGGCATCGCCGCTTCGAAGGCCGAGGAGGACAGCATCGCCCCGGTCTCGCCGCTCGTCCAGACGCCGGTGACCATGATCGCCAGACCCGTCAGCGTGCAGATGATGATCGTGTCGATGAAGGTCCCCATCATCCCGATCACGCCCGAGAACACCGGGTTCGAGGTCGCCCCCGAAGCCTGCGCGATCCCGGCGGTGCCAAGCCCTGCCTCGTTCGAGAAGATGCCACGGGCCACGCCTTTTTGCATCGCCATCAGGATGGTCGAGCCAAGGAACCCGCCCGCGGCGGCCGTGCCGGTGAAGGCATCGGAGATGATGGTCGCAAAGGCCGAGGGGATGTTTTCGGCAAAGACGATCAGCACGATGCTGACGCAGACCAGATAGACGATCGCCATGAAGGGCACGACCCGTTCGGCCACCGCGCCGATGCGCTTGATCCCGCCCAGAACGACCAGACCGGTGAGCACCGTCATCACGACGCCAGAGATCCAGGTCTCGATGCCGAAGGCGTTCTGCACCGCGCTGGCGATGCCGTTCGCTTGCACCATGTTGCCGATGCCAAAGCCCGCCAGCCCGCCGAAGAAGGCAAAAGCGGTGGCGAGCCAGCCCCAGTTCCGGCCCAACCCGTTCTTGATCGCGAACATCGGGCCCCCGACGTGTTCGCCCTTGTCGTCCACTTCGCGATATTTCACCGCGACCACCACTTCGGCGTATTTCGTCGCCATGCCGACAAAGGCGGTGACCCACATCCAGAAAAGCGCTCCCGGGCCGCCAACCGCGATGGCGGTCGCGACCCCGGCGATGTTGCCGGTGCCGATGGTGGCCGAAAGCGCGGTCATCAGCGCCGCATAGGGGGTGATTTCCCCCTCAGAATCCGCGCCGGGGGTGCGGCTTTTCCAGATCATCCGGAAGCCGTAGATCAGCTTGCGGATCGGCATGAAGCCCAGACGGATCTGCAGGTAGAAGCCGGTTCCGATGATCAGGACGATCATCGGAACGCCCCAGACGATCCCGTTCAGCCACTCGAAGAAGTTATGAATCAGTTCCAAACGCCAGTCTCCTCTGTGTCCCTCGCACCTTCGTCTTCACCGGGAAGACGGGCAGGTGTGCGACGCTGGTTGCATCGCTGGGATCTTGTGCTGTTGTTCGCGGCGCTCTCCTACGGTCGTGCCGGATCAAAGATCAACCCGGCGATTCACCACACCCTGCCGGGAATACGCCGCGGCACCGCAACCGGTCGTGCGATGACGTCCCTCACAGATCCGGCTGTGTGGCGAGCCCTTTGCGGATCGCGAGCCCATCACGGCCGGGCGGAGCGCCGAACATGCGACGATATTCGCGGCTGAATTGCGAGGCGCTTTCATAGCCGATCGCGTATCCCACGCGCGCGACATCGGCGGCGTCGGACAAAAGCAGCCGCCGCGCTTCCTGCAACCGCAGCTGTTTTTGATATTGCACCGGCGTCATCGCGGTGACCGCCTTGAAATGGCGGTGAAAAGTGGCCGGGCTCATGCCCGCCACATCGGCAAGTTGGCCGATGCTCAGCGGGTCGGCGAAATTCTCGCGGATGCGGGCGATGCTGCGGCCGATGCGGGCCGTCAGACTGCCTGCAAGCCCGATCTGGCGCAGAACCGATCCCATCGGACTGTTCAGAAGCAGCCAGGTGATCTCGCGCCGCACGAGCGGGGCAAGGATCGCAAGGTCGCGTGGGCGGTCGCACAGGCGCAGGAGCCGGTCAAGCGGATCCAGAAGTTCCGCGCCGAGGCTCTGAACCGACAATGCCGGGCTGACTGGAAGAACGGGAGCGGCACTCGTTTCCAAAAGCAGTTCCGTGATCGTGGTCGGGTCGAGGGCCAGGCTGAAGGCGAGATAGGGGTGATCCGGGCTGGCCTGCGTGATCTCGGCGCGGATCGGCACCTCCATCGAGGCGATCAGGCATTTCCCCGCATCATAGCGAAAAGCCCGATCTCCCAGCATGCTGATCTTGGCGCCCTGCACCACGACGCAGAGCGAGGGGCGGTAAACCGCATGGATCGGTCCGGTCGGGGCCGAAACCGCGGTCAGATACAGCCCGTCGAGCGGCGTTTCGCGGCCATGCGCCTGCCACAGGCGGGTGACCGTGTCTTTCAGCGGGGCAAGGCTCTCGGTGTCCATGTCCGTCACGCTAACCGCCCTTGCCCGGCAGCGCATCCCGCAATCGCCCCGAATGAGAGGATCGTGCAAGAATTCGCGAGGATCGGCGTCGCGGACCGGAGCAGGGTGGTCCTATCTTCGCCACAACCGGGCGGCCATCGCCCCGGGTTTTTGTCACGAAAGGAAAGATCATGCGCTATCGCACTCTTGGCCCGAGCGGCCTTCTGGTTTCCGAACTTTGCCTTGGCACGATGACCTTTGGCGGCGCTGACGGCATGTGGGGCCAGATCGGCCAGCTGCGCCAGCCCGAGGCCGATGCGCTGGTGAAGACCGCGCTCGACGCCGGGATCAATTTCATCGACACCGCGAATGTCTATGCGGGCGGCGAGAGCGAGCGGATTCTCGGTCAGTCGATCCGCAATCTTGGCCTTGCCCGCGATGATGTGGTGATCGCGACCAAGGTGCTCGGCCCGATGGGCGAGGGGCCGAATGCCCGCGGGGCGTCGCGCGCGCACATTCTGGCGCAGGCGAAGGCGAGCCTTTCCCGGCTGCAGATGGATCACATCGACCTGTATCAGATCCACGGCTTCGACCCGCTGACGCCGATCTCCGAAACGCTCGAGGCGCTCGATACGCTCGTGCGGCAGGGGCATGTGCGCTACATCGGCCTGTCGAACTGGGCGGCTTGGCAGATCGTCAAGGCGGTGGGCATCGCCGAGGCGCGGCAGCTGGCGCCGATCCTGTCGCTGCAGGCCTATTACACGCTCGTCGGCCGCGATCTGGAACGCGAGATCGTGCCGATGCTGCAAAGCGAGGGCATCGGGCTGATGGTCTGGAGCCCGCTGGCCGGTGGGTTCCTCTCGGGCAAATACAGCGATGGCACGGCGACCGAGGGGCGGCGGGCCAGCTTCAACTTCCCGCCCGTCGATCTGGCGCGGGGCGATGCCACGATTGCGGTGCTGCGCGAGATCGCTTCGGCGAAGGGCTGCACTGTGGCACAGGTGGCGCTGGCCTGGCTTCTGCATCAGCCGGTGGTAACCTCGGTGATCGTGGGCGCAAAGCGGATCGAGCAGCTGGCCGACAACATCCGCGCGACCGAGGTCAGCCTGTCCACCGAAGATCTGCTGGCGCTGGATGCCGTGACGAAGCTTCCGGCGGAATATCCGGGCTGGATGCTGGAGCGGCAGGCGCAATATCGCGCCCCCTTTGCCGCGCAACGGGGCTGAGATCCCCTTTGGCCGCGCCCGGCCCGCTTCGGGCGGGCGTTGGCCGCGGGGGCTCAGGGGCGGTCCTGCTGCAGATCCGCAAGGTAGATCCGTACCGCCTCCTGCACATGGCGGAAGCGATCGCCGCCCAGATGCTTGCCGCCAAACCATCGCGTCACGACGATGATGTGATCGCGCAGGCCCTCGCGCTCCAGCATGCGCAGGATCACCATGCCGGCCCCGGCCTCGCCATCGTCGTTCTTCAGCGCGGCCCCGGCACAGAGAAGCGCCCAGCTGTTGTGCGTCGCCTTGGCGAATTTCTTGTCGCGGCACAAAGCCTTGACGAAGGCTCTTGCGTCATCCTCGGTTGCGCAGGGGCCACCCGACACCGCATATTTCGAACCGCGGTCGCTGATGATGTTCTCAAGGAGGCGCATGCGGCAGGATTACAGCGGGTGACTGGCGGCGACAAGGCATCTGGCCCGCCAGGCCCGGGATCGGACAGCTAGAGAATTCCGGCGTGGCGGATGTCGTCCGCGGCGAAATCGATCAAGGCGCGCAGCTTGCGCGGCAGCACCCGGCCTTCCAGATAGACTGCGCTGACCGGGCTCGGGGCGCTGTCGAACGCGGTCAAAAGCGGCACCAGCGCCCCCGTTGCCAGCGCGTCGAACAGGGCAAACCGCGGTGCATGGGCGATGCCGAAGCCCGCCGCCGCCAGTTCTGCCGCCGCCCGCGCCGAGTTGACGTGAAAGCGCCCCTGAACCGTCACGACATGTGCGCCACCGTCCGATTGAAACGCCCAGCGGCGCGGGTTTTGCCGGTTCGTGTCGACGATGCAGGCATGGTCGGCCAGATCCTCGGGGCGCGCGGGGGTGCCATGCGCGGCGATATAGGCGGGGCTGGCGACGACGACCGCATGGCTCTCGCCCAGACGCCGCGCCTTCAGCGACAGCATGTCCGAGCGGCCGATGCGAAAGGCGACGTCGATCCCCTCGCGCGCGAGATCGGCGAAACTGTCGCTCAGCCGCAGATCGAAGCTCAACCCCGGATGCGCCTTGGCAAACCGCGCCAGCATCCCGCCGACATAGATCTCGCCCAGGGTCACCGGGGCCGAGATCCGGATCACCCCGGAAAACCCGCGCGAGCCTTCCGAGACTTCGGCCAGAAGATCCTGCAGATCGTCGAGAAGGGCAGGGGCGCGGGCCAGAAGATCCTCGCCCGCGGGGGTCAGGCCGACGCGCCGGGTGGTGCGCTGCAAAAGCCGCACGCCCAGCCGCGCCTCAAGCTCGGCCACATATTTCGAGGTCAGCCGGTTCGATACCCCGAGCTGATCGGCCGCGGCGGTGAAAGACCCGGTCTGCGCCGTGGCGACGAAGGCGCGCAATTCTTCGGTGATGTCCATCGGCTCCTCATTCGGAACAAATCGGCGAAAGTCATTCCGGATGTTCGTCATTTCATGGATGGTCTGCAAGGCGTATTTCAGATGCAGAGAAAGGCCGCGTCGGGCGGCCCTGCACAGGAGATCAAGATGATCAAGACCCCCGCCGTTTCCGATTATGCCGCCACGCTGCTGCGCGTCACTTCGGGTGTGACCTTCCTTGCCCACGGCCTGCTGAAGGTTAATGTCTTCACCATCGCCGGCACGGTCGGCTATTTCGAAAGCCTCGGCTTGCCGGGCGCCTTTGCCTATCTGACCATTCTGGCCGAACTTGTGGGCGGCCTTGCGCTGATCCTCGGCGTCGCGACGCGGCTTGTGGCGCTGGCGCAGATCCCGGTGCTGCTCGGCGCGACCTGGGTGCATTCGGGCAATGGCTGGCTTTTCTCGGGCGAGGGTGGCGGCTGGGAATTCCCGCTGTTCTGGGCCATCATCCAGGTGGTGATCGCGCTTCTGGGCGCCGGGGCCTTTGCCCTGCGCGTGCCGGTTCTGCAACGCAAACTGGGCCAATTCGCCTGACCGCAACGCCGCCCGCGTCCGGCGCGGGCGGCCCCCTGACAAGGAGACTGCCATGCCCCCCGTTTCCTCTCTGTCGGCGCTGCGCGACCGGCTTTCCCCCTCCGACCGGATGCCGCTGGTCTTTCTGGGTCACGGCAGCCCGATGAATGCGATCGAGGACACGGCGTTCAGCCGCGCCTGGACCGAGCTTGGGCGCAGCCTGCCGCGTCCGAAAGCGATCCTTGTCGTCTCGGCGCATTGGATGACCCGCGGCACGACGCTGGTCGATGTCTCGGCGGTGCCGCGCACGATCCACGATTTCTACGGCTTTCCGCAGGCGCTCTTCGATCAGCAATATCCGGCGAAGGGCGATCCGACCCTCGCGCGCGAGGTGGTTTCGCTGCTCGCCAGCCACCATGCCGAGGGCGACGACACCTGGGGGCTCGATCACGGCGCCTGGACGCTGTTGAAGTTTCTCTACCCCGATGCGGATGTGCCGGTGTTTCAGGTCTCGATCGACATGGGCCGCGATCTGGCGCATCAGCTTGAGATCGGCCGGACGCTGTCCGAACTGCGCGACCGTGGCGTGCTGATCATTGGCTCGGGCAATGTGGTGCATAACCTGCGCGCGGTGACCTGGGGCAAGAACGCGAAACCGCATGACTTCGCGCTGGAGTTCGACCGGCTCTTCACCGACCGGCTGCAGGCCCGCGACTTCGCCGCGCTGTCCGACCGCGCCGGGCTTGGGCCGCTCTTGCCGATCGCCCATCCGAGCATCGATCACTATCTGCCGACGCTCACCATCGCGGGCGCCTCCGATGCGCGCGACGATCTGACCTTCATGACCGACTCGATCGATCTGGGGTCGATTTCCATGCGCTCCTTTGTCTTCCATCCGCGCTGAGGCCCGGTTTCCAAGGCTTTGAACGGGCGTAAGCAGCCGCTTACGCCCGCCAAAATCAGCTTCAGGCTGATCGACCGCGCCGTTTTTGCCGGTCAATTTCGGTTCAGCCACAACGGCTTGCCCAATCCGGGCTGATCCACCGATGGAGTGACCGATGAAAAAGATCCTGCTTGCCAGCGCCCTCGCGTTTTCGCCTTTCGCCGCCTTCGCCATGCCCGTCGTGGGGGATGTCGTCGGCACCAACCCCGATGATGCCAAGGCCGCCATCGCCGCCAAGGGCTGTGCGGTGTCCGAATTCGAAGCCGAAGACGGCAAGGTCGAGGCGATCTGCAAGGACGAGGACGGCAAGACCTTCGAAGTGGTGATCGATCCGAAATCGGGCGTCGTCACCGAGATCAAGGCGGGCGACTGATGGGGCGCGCTCCGTCTCTCAAGACGGATCCCGCGGGGGGCGTGACGCCCCCCGTCTGGGACCCGCTGGTGCGGCTCTCGCACTGGCTCGTCGCGCTGGCCGTGCTGGTGAACGGGCTGATCGACAAGCCGGGGGCCGCGCTGCATGTCGGGCTTGGCTGGGCGGTGCTGGCAATCGTGCTGGTGCGGTTGGGCTGGGGCTTTGTCGGTCCGGCCACGGCGCGGTTCGCGAGCTTTCCGCCTGCGCCCTTCAAGGCCCTGTCGCATCTGGGCGGGCTGGTGCGCCGGGAACGACCGCGCGAATATCCCTCGCACAATCCGGCTGGTGCGATGATGGTCTACACGCTCTGGGCGCTGCTTTTGACCGTGACGCTGACCGGGCTCGTGATGACCGGGGGCCGCAGCCCGATGACGATTGCCGCCGATCAGGCCGCGGTCAATTCGGGCGACTGGTCGGCCCTTGTGAAACAGGCGCCCGCAGAGGATGATGAGCGCGACAGCGACGGAGGAAAGATCGTGGGAGCGATCCACGAGACCGCGGCCAATCTGCTTTTGATCCTTGCCGCCCTGCATGTGGGCGGGGTGGTGGTGGAAAGCCGCGCGCTTGGCCGCAATCTGGTGCGGCCGATGCTGGGCCGGGGCAAGGCATGAAGCTGCCCGGTTTTGCGAAGGATGCGGGGCGGCGGCAGTCTGCCGCCCTTGCGGCTGTGGTGCTGGTGCAGGCGGTGGCGGCGCTTTTCTTCATGGGCGATGCGGCGGCCGATATCGATCTGGACGGGCTCGGCCCGGAATCCGCGGTCGAGGCGCTGGTCTCGCTCGCGCTGATCCTTGGCATCGTCACGAGCGGCTGGCAGCTGCGCCGCACGCTTGAGACGGTGCAGAGCCAGGCGCAGGCGCTGGAGGTCGCGCGTGGCGCTCTGGCCGAGGTGATCGAGGCGCAATTCACCCGCTGGGCCCTGACCCCGGCCGAGCGGGACGTGGCGCTTTTCGCTCTCAAGGGGCTCGACGTGGCCGAGATCGCCACGCTGCGCGGTGCCGCCGCGGGCACGGTGCGGGCGCAGATGACACGGGTTTATGCCAAGGCGGGCGTGTCGGGCCGCGCGCAATTCGCGGCCCTCTTCGTCGAGGATCTGCTGGGCTGAGGCCCCCGCTCAGCCGTCCTTTCCCTTTCGGATCGGGTCGGTGAGCAGCCGCAGGCCGTTGAGCACGACAAGCACCGTGCCGCCCTCGTGGCCGATCACCGCGATCGGCAGCGGCAGGTGGAAGAAGAGACCCGTCGTCACAAGGACCGTCATCGCCCCCATCGCGAAGATCAGGTTTTGCCGGATGATCCGTACCGTGCGCCGCGCCAGCCGATGCGCCTCGGCCAGACGCGCGATGTCATCGGCCAGAAGCGCCACATCGGCCGCCTGCAACGCAACCTCCGAGCCCGCCGCGCCCATCGCGATCCCCACATCCGCCCGCGCCAGCGCCGCCGCGTCGTTCACCCCGTCGCCCACGAAAGCCACCCGGCCCTTCGCGGTCAGATCGGCGACCAGACGCACCTTGTCCTCGGGGCGCAGATCGGCGTGGATCTCCTCCGCGCCGATGCCCAGCTCCGCCCCGATCCGCTCCGCCACCGGGCGGCGATCGCCGGTCAGCATCGCGATGTGACCCACGCCGCCCGCCCGCAGCGCCGCCAGCCCCGCAGGCGTCGTCGCGCGCGGGCGATCCTCGCAGGTCACCCCGCCGAGGATCTTCGCGCCCCGCCCCAGCAGAACCAGCGTCCGCGGCGCGTTTTCCAGAACCGGCGGCAGCGCCAGATCCGCGCCCGCCCGCGCCCCCATCCGCGCCGCAAGCCGCGCATTGCCCGCCCAGATCACCCCCGCGTCATCGACGGCCACCATGCCTTCGCCCGGCACCGCCTTCGCCTCGCGCACCGGCACGGGGGTCAGCCCGCGGGTCTCGGCCAGACGCCGGATCGCCTCGGCGATCGGATGTTCGGACTGCGCCTCGATGCCCGCCAGCCGGGCGAGGAA
The DNA here is from genome assembly GCF_052363175.1 of Rhodobacter capsulatus. Classification (GTDB taxonomy): domain Bacteria; phylum Pseudomonadota; class Alphaproteobacteria; order Rhodobacterales; family Rhodobacteraceae; genus Rhodobacter; species Rhodobacter capsulatus_D. The sequence continues at coordinate 2,903,304 of NZ_CP198946.1, read as the reverse complement.
GGCGTCCTCGGACCCCTCGCAATGAATGTCGACGATCTCCTGCCGCCCGGTCGTCAGCGTGCCGGTCTTGTCGAAGGCGAAGGTCTCGACCTGCGCCAAGGTTTCCAAGGCCGCGCCGCCCTTGAACAGCACCCCGCCGCGGGCCGCGACCGAGAGCGCCGAGAGGATCGCGGCCGGGACGGAAATCACGATGGCGCAAGGGCTTGCGGCGACGAGCAGCGTTGCCGCCTTGTAAAGCGCCGCCTGCCAGCCAAGGCCCATCGCGGCAAAGACGGCAAAGGCGAGGATCGCGCCCGCAAGCACGGCGATGGTGTAGCGCTGCCCGAACCATTCCGAGAAGCGCTCGGAGGGCGCACGGGCCGCCTGCGCCTCGGTCACCAGCGCGATCATCCGCGCGACGGTGGATTCGCCGAGTTCGCGCCGCACTTCGATGGCGAGGACGCCGTGAAGATTGACCGTCGCTTCAAAGACTTGCGCGCCGGGCGCCTTGTGCACGGGGACGGATTCGCCGGTGATCGTGCTTTCGTCGATCGATCCCTCGCCCTCGATAATGACGCCATCGACGGGCACGCGCGCGCCCGGGCGCAGGATGACGACATCGCCCGGATGCAGCTCTTCGACGGCGACTTCGGTGACGGTCTCGCCCACGCGCTTCAGCGCGCGGTCGGGGCGCAGGTCCATCAGCGCCTCGATGGCGCGGCGGGTGCGGCCCATGGCGCGGTGTTCGAGCGTGGTCGACAGGCTGAAAAGGGTCAGCAGCACCGCCCCTTCAAGCGCGGCGCCAACGGCGGCGGCGGCAAGGGCCGCGACGACCATCAGCAGGTCGATGTCGAGCTGGCGCTCCTCGATCAGCGCGCCGCCCGCCCGGATCGCCGCCGGAACGCCGCCCGTCAGGAAGACCGAGAGCATCGCAAGACCCTCGACCCAGCCCGCACCAAGGCCGGGAAAGACCCAGTGGACAAAGCCCCCGACGCCCATGCCCAGAATGGTCAGTACTGTCAGGATCAGCCGCTGCAGTTCTTCGTCGATCTTCATTCTTCCGTTCCTTCCTTCACGCCGAAACCCCGGCGCAGGTGCTGCACCGGGGCCTGTCCTCTGTGCTGCCCGCAGGCTCAGTCGTCTTCGAAATAGCCCTGTGCGGCGCCCTGATGGCAAGCGGAGCAGTTCGACATCGATTTCGCCTTCGTCTTCATCCGGTCCGAGACCTCGCGGCCGTGTTCACGCACGAACCACGACAATTCGCTGATCCGCAGCGGCGTCGTCCCCTGGGCCGGATCCCGCCGTCCCCAGCCCGTCTGCACATCGGCGGCGTTCTGCGTCAGGTAGGTTTCGATCTCGGCACGGGTCTTGTCGTCAAGCGTCGCGTTCTCGCCGAAATGGTCGTCAAGCCCGGCCATGATCGCGCTCCACGACCGCGCCGGCAGGAAGCCCGCCGGATAGGCGATATGGCAGCTGCCGCATTCGGTCTGGAACGTCGGGTTCGCGGCGACGGCGGTGCGGAACCCGCCTTCGCCCTCTTCCTCCTCCTCGGATTCGGCGAAGACGGGGGTGGCGGCAAGGGCCAGGCAGAGGATCAGGCTTGCAGGACGGATCATCAGGATCTCCAGAGGTCAGAGGGACGAAAGCCAGGCGATGAGATTGGCTTTCTCGGCATCGGTGCAGGCGCGGCCGAGGACAGAATCGCAATTGCGCCCGAACCATTTCTCGACCTTGGCGCTGTCGGTGAAGCGCGCGGGGGTGGCAGAGGGGGCGAGCGGATCGATCGCCTTGCCGGTGCGGGCCTGACCGGCTTTCGTCGGATCATTGGTGTGGCAAGTGGTGCAGGACGGCGTGTCGGGCTTGCCGCCGGTGTGGTTGGCCAGGAACAGATCACGCCCGGCGGCCGGATCGGCCTTGGCGCCCGCGGCCGCCTCGTAGCCCGCGATCAGCGCGGCGGGGGTGGTGTCTTGTGCCACGGCGGGCAGGGCGAAGGCGCAGAGCGCAAGGGTCAGAGAGAGCGGTTTCATCAGGTCACTCCTTGGGGATGGCGATGGCGAAGGGGCTGAAGCGGCCCGTCGCGGCGTCGTGGTGGCAGGCGGCGCAATTGGCGCGGCTGCCGATCGGCTTTCGGGCGAAAAGCGCCTCCGGCAGATCGCCGTGAATGCGTTTCCAGGCCGGGGTTTCGGTCAGGGTGAAGGGGGCTTTCGCGTCGGTGCGGGCAAAGATCCGGGCGGGCAGGGTCTGCACGGTCTCGGCGGCATTCGCGGTGAGCCAGCTTTCGATCTGCGCCGCGGTCGCGGGCGGCAGCGAGGCATCCTCGCCGAAGTGATCGGACAGGCCCGCCATCAGCGCCTGCCACGAGGCGGCGGGTAGCAGCGAGGGCGGGTAGGCCATGTGGCAGGCGCCGCATTCGGCCGCGGTGGTGGCGTCGATCTGCGTCACCGGCAGGCCCGGGACCGGGCGGCGCGAGAGCGTGGCATTGGCGGTGAGGAAGCTTGCGCCGAGCGCGGCGATCAGGAGCAGCGCCATCAGCACTTGCGCCTTCGTCTCGCGCACCGGCACATCGCCCGGACGGCTTTCCTTGACCCCGGTCATCATCGCCCGAGCCAGATTCTCGCGCGAGCGGCGGCTTTCGAAAACCACCCCAGCGAGATGCGCCGCGATCAACCCGACGACGCAAAAAGCAATCATCTCATGCAGTTCGCGGGCGCCAAAGCCCGCATCGGGGCCGAAACTGGCGGCGAGCGGCCCAAGGCGCAAGACTCCGCCCAGAACGACAAGCCCGGTTCCGGCAAGCACAAGCACCGCTGCAAGCATGGCGAAGACCATCAGTGCGCCGAGCGGGTTATGGCCCAGATGCCGGGCATCGGCGCCAGCCAGATGCGCCCGGATCGCGACCGGATCGGGCAGGAAATCGGCAAAGCGCGCATGGGTCGGGCCGAAGAAGCCCCAGACGATGCGGGCGATCACCAGCGCCGCCGCGATCAGCCCGGCGGTGATATGGATCTTGAGCGTGTCGGCCTCTCCCAGAAACCCGGTCAGGGCGGCGAGGCCAACGGTCAGCGCCAGCGCCCAATGAAAGAGCCGCACGCCAAGATCCCAGACGGGGGTCAGGGTCGGTTGATTTGTGGTGGCTTCGGTCATGCGATCCTCTCCGATTGGGCGGGTGAGGAGCGTTTCGCACAGGGCTGCTGACAGGGTTCTGACAGCGAGCGTCAGCGTTTTGTCAGGGAGCCGCGGGCAGCGTCAGCCGTGCTTCGAGCCCCGGCTCGGTGGGGTGAAGGGTCAGCTGGCCGCCCAGAGCCTCGGCGATGTCATGGGCAATCGCAAGTCCAAGGCCGGTGCCCGGCCCGAGCAGATCGGCGCGGGTGCCGCGTTCGATCAGCGTGGCGATGCGGTCGGGCGGAATGCCCGGACCATCGTCGATCACCGAAATCCGCGTGCCCTCGGCGCCGGGTTGGGCGCGGACCAGAACCCGGGTGCGGGCGTGGCGGGCGGCGTTTTCGACAAGCGCACCAAGGGCTTCGGCCAGATCCTCCGGCTCGGCGGCAAGCACGAGGCCGGGCGCGATCTCGGTGACCCAGTCGCGGGCGGCCCCGGTTTCGGTGCGCCGGATCACCCGGATCAGCCCCGCCACCACCTGCGCCACATCGGCCCGCGCCTGCGGCCCCTTCATCGCGACGCGGGTCCGGGCCAGCTCGCGCTCGACATGCGCGCGCATCGCCGAGGCGATGTCCTCGATCGCGGCGGCCTCGGGGCGGCCCGCGGCGCGCAGCCGCCCGGCCTCGCCCAGAAGCGCTTGCAGCGGCGTCTTCAAGCCATGCGCCAGATCGCCCGCGCGGGTGCGGGCGCGGGCCAGTTCAGTTTCGCGGGCATCGAGAAGGGCATCGACCTCGGCCGCTAGCGGCAGAAGCTCGCGCGGCAGTTCCTCGCCCAGACGCCGCGCGCGCCCGGCCCGCAGCGCCGCGATGCGGGCACGGATGTCTGAGAGCGGCCGCAGCCCGACGGCGATCTGGCCCCAGCCCGCCATCACGAGGACAAAGGCCAGTCCCGCCGACCACGGTGCCAGATCGCGCAGGAAATCGGCCCGCGCCTGCGTGAGTTCGGCGCGGTCCATCGCCACCGCCGCCCGCATCGAGGCCGCGCCGAGCCGGGCGGGCAGGGTGACCGAGCGCTCGACCACCAGAAGCGCGGTGTTTGCCGGACCCGGCAGCGCATGGATATGCTCGGCGCCATCCTTCAGATCATCGGGGGGCAGCGGGATTTCGACATCCCATAGCGAGCGCGAGCGCATCAGCCGCCCCTCGGCCGAAATCTGCCAGTAAAGCCCGCCATAGGGACGCTGAAACCGCGGATCGGCGGGGGTGGTCGACAGGATCAGCTTGCCATCCCCATTGCGTTCGATCCCCGCAAGCACCTGATCGAGCTGCACCGAAAGCTCGGCCACGGCGCGGCGCTCGACATGGGCCGAGAACAGCGCGGCCAAGCCGAAGGAGGCGGTGGCAATCGTCAGCGTCACCGCCGCGGCCCCGGCCGCCACAAGGCGCAGCCGCAGAGACAGGCGTCTCATGCCGCGGCGCTTTCGAGATAATAGCCAAAGCCGCGCCTTGTGCCGATGATGCCCGCGCCGAGCTTGCGCCGCAGACGTGCCACCAGCGCCTCGAGCGCATTGGCCTCGCGCGAATCCTCGTCGCCGTAGAGGTGTTCGAGCAGTTCCGTCGGCGCCACCACCCGGTCGCGGTTGAGCATCAGATAGGCGAGCAGCCGATATTCGAGCGCCGTCACCGCGACGGGCAGGCCGCGCACGGCGACCGTCATCCGGTTTGCGTCAAGGCTCAGATCGCCCACCTTCTGCAGCGCGCTGCCCCGCCCGGCCGAGCGGCGCACCAGCGCGCGGGCGCGGGCGACCAGTTCCTCCATCCGGAAGGGTTTGGGCAGGTAATCATCGGCTCCGGCATCGATCCCCTCGACCCGCTCCGACCAGGTACCGCGTGCGGTCAGCACCAGAACCGGCATCTCGCGCCCGTTCGCCCGCCAGCGCTTGAGCACGGTCAGACCATCGAGCCGCGGCAGGCCCAGATCGAGCACGATCAGGTCATAATCCTCGGTATCGCCCAGAAACCAGGCCTCTTCGCCATCCGCGCAGCGCTCGACCCGATAGCCCACGGTTTCAAGCGCGACGGCCAGATCGGCGCCGATGCGCGGATCGTCTTCGATCAGAAGCACCCGCATCAGTCGTCATCCTCGTCATGGTGCCCGGGTTCTGTCGTGATCACCGCGCCGGTCGCGGCATCGACATTCACATCGACGATCTGGCCGCGCGGGGTGATCAGCTCGAATTCGTAAACGAGCCGGTCGTGTTCCTCGTCCAGCTCGACGCTGAGCAACCGCGCACCATACTGCGACTCAAGCCCCGGAAGGATGGCAGACAGCGGCAGGATCGCGCCCTGCGCCAAGGCGGAATGCGCGCGATCATGATCGTCCTCGGCCAGCGCCGGAACGGTCAGAAGCAGCAAAAGAAAGGCGCTTCGCAAGATCATGACCCGGTTCTACCGCGTCGAAACTTGCGCGTCGCTGACAAAACGTGGCGGATCGGGCGGTCAGAACAGGATCGAGTCGAGTGTATCCTGCGCCGCGGTCGCTGACATATCCATCACGCCGAAGCCGGCCGATTCCGGCGGAAGCCCCAGCACCTCTGCATGCACTTCGCGTTCGCGGTCCATTGTGTAGATCGGCGCGATCTCGGCAAGACAGGACAGATCGGGCGTGGCCGCAAGCCCCTCGCGCAAGAGCGCGCCCAGAGCTTCGATCCGCAGGATCGTCTGCACGAGCCCCGAAGTCATCTGCCGCCCGGACACCGCCAGCCGTGCCAACGCCGTCGTTTCCGTCCGTGTTTCGTCTTCCAGTTTCGACAATAAGGCCTGCCGCGCCCGTGCGGTTTCCAGCCCTTCGGCGATTTGCCCCAGATCTCCCTTGAGCCTGTTCATCCCGTCTTGCAGAGCGGAAAATTCCCCGGTGTCGAAACTGGTGCGCAGCTTGTCGAGGGTGCGCCCGGTATCGGCAAAGGTCTTCAGCGCCTGTTGCGCCGTCTCCTTCACCGACATGGCGATATAGGTCAGTTCCTTCTGCCCGACCTCGGCGCGCGCGGCTTCAAGATGCGAGTTCACCCCCGCGAGCCCGATCGTCTGGCCGATGCCCGAAAGATTGTCGAGCCGCTCATGCAGCAGGTCGATCTGCCCCTCGAACCCGGCAGAGCGGGCGATGATCCCCTGAAGCGTCGGCATCACCGTGCCAAGCGCCTCGTTGAGTTGGCCAAAGGCCCGGTCCTGCGCCGCCAGAAGCGGCTCCACCTCGGCCCGCTGGGCGGCAAGTTCGGCCACGAAGCCCCCGCCAAGCCCCTCGATCGTCTGGAAGCTCTCGTCGAGCAGCGTCAGGATGTCGAGGGTGTCCCGCTCCAGCGCCTGCAACTGTGCCGAAGCCAGCCGCTCGAAGGCGGCGCGTTCCGGTCCAGGGTCGCGAGAAACGGCGCGTGCCAGGATTGTTTCGACATGTTCCAGCCGTTGCGCCGCCGAATCCGAGAACTGGAAGGTGCTGACCAGACGGGCGATGACCTGCTCGATCCGCCCCGAAAGCTCTTGTGCCTGAACCGTCACCCGTTGCCGACGCGTGGTCATCTGCGCTTGCCCGGCGACGATCGGCGCGAGAATTTCGGTCAGACGGCGCGCGGCGGGATCGAGATGATCGGCCCCCTCGTTCGCGACGACGAGGATCGACTCGAAGGATTGCTCGAAGGCGTCAAGGCCACTTTGTGCCTGCGCAAGTTCGGTTTCGATCTGTGCCGAAACCCCCCGCAGGGCGCCGACGAACGCGCTGAGCTGACCCGAGCGGCTGCGCGAGATCTGAATCGAGGTGATCGTGGCAAGAAACTGAAAGAAGATGCGAATCCGCGTCAGCCCGTTCAGAAGCGTGCGGGTTTCGCGCAAGAGCATGCGGCTTGTGCCATTCGTCATGCTGCCCGACCAGTGCCGCATCGCCCGGGACAGATCGCTGGCCAGCTCTGGGATATGCGTGACGCCTTCGATCGGCTCTTGCTGCGCGGCGACCAGCGCGCTGGTGCGATCATTCACGGTCATCAGATGCCCGCGAACATCGCCCAGCAGTGCCGAGAGCGCATCGAGCGATGCGATCATGTCGCGTCGTACGGACTGCACGGAAGATAGCCTGTCCATTTCTGCCTGATCCTGCCTGACCCCGGACGGCGGCAGAACGCCGCAAGTTCCGGCCACTTTCAGCGAGGGTGATTAAGAAACTCTCTAGCTCCGCAAGGAGATACGAAGAATTCTCTGAAACCGTTTTTACGGGGCGACTGTCGGCGATTAACCGGCGCGCAAGGGATTCGGCGTAACAGATGGCTCTGAGACACTTGGACGCAAGGAGTGGCGGGCGTGACCGACGACGAAATGCTGACATTGGCGATCCCGGCCGATCTGGCCGTAGCCGATGCCGAAGGGTGCCGCCAGAGCATGCTGGCCCTCCTCGCGGGGGGCACGGGTCCGGTGGTCGTGCGGTTCGAGGGCGAGGAACGTCTGGGCGTGGTGGCGATGCAGCTTGCCTTGTCTGCAAGCGCTGCCGCCGGAGCCGCAGGACGTGCCGCAAGCTTTGACGCCGACAGCCGCGCGGCTCTGGCGCAATTGGGATGGGAAGGTTGAATATGGCGAAAACGGTATTGACGATCGACGACAGCAAGGCGATCCGCGACATGGTTTCCTTTACCCTTTCAGGGGTCGGATACCGTGTGGTCGAGGCGGAGAACGGCCTTGAAGGTCTGAACAAGCTGAAAAGCGAGCCCGTGTCGCTCGTCGTGGTCGACCTCAACATGCCGGTGATGAACGGTTTCGAATTCATCCGCAAGGCGCGGCAGGAGCCGAAGGGCTCGGGCGTGCCGATCCTGATGCTGACCACCGAGACGAAGCCCGAAGCCAAGGCGGAGGGCAAGGCGCTTGGCGCCACCGGCTGGCTGAACAAGCCTTTCGATGCCGCCATGCTGGTCGCGGTCGCGCGCAAGCTGGTCGGCTGACGGACAGAAGGGACCCTCCCCATGAACCCCGCCGCCCAAAGTTACATTCACGAAGCCCGGGATTTGCTGACGCAGCTCGAGCAGATGCTTCTGGATCTTGAGACCGACGCGTCACCCGAGGCGATCGACTCGGTGTTCCGAGCCCTGCATACGCTGAAGGGCGGGGGGAGCATGTTCGGCTTTCCGGCGCTTTCGGCGTTCGTGCACCACTTCGAAGATGCCTTCGATCGTGTGCGCGAGGGCAAAATCGGCATTTCCAAGCCGCTGCTCGATGCGGCGCTGGAAGGCCGCGACCATGTGATCGCGCTGCTCGATGCCGGGGGAGACGAGGCTGCGACGGCGGAACTCGTGGGGTCTGATCAGGCGCGCCGGATTTTGGCTGCCCTTGAGGGGGCCGTGGCGGGTGCCCCGGCTGCGGTGGTGCATCTGCACCGCTGGGAGGTGTCGTTCCGCCCGTCGAAAGGGGCGCTGCGCTGTGGCATGCGCCCCGATCTGCTGCTTGAAGAGCTGCGCGAACTGGGCGATTGCCGCATTCGCTGCGATGTTTCCGACCTGCCGCCGCTCGAGAGCCTTGATCCGACGCAATCGCATCTGGGTTGGGTGGTCGAACTGACCACCGCGCAGCCGCGCTCGGCGATCGAGACGGTTTTCGTCTTCGCGGATGATGCCGATCCGCGCATCGTGCAGCTGGATCTTGAGGAAGAACCGGCGACCAAGGCTGTGCAGCCGGTGGTTGCGCCGGGGATCGAGGCGGATACGTCGCCGACGGCAAACGCCACGACCGGCCCAGCAACGTCGGCCTCCGCGGCGCCCGCCGCACGGACCGGGAGCAGGACCCAGAGCCTTGCCGCGCAAGACACTGTCCGCGTGCCCTCGGCCAAGCTCGATTCAATCCTTGATCAGCTGGGCGAACTGGTCATCGCTCAGGCCAGACTGAACCAGACCGCGGCGCGGCTGGGTGACTCGACGCTCGAAGGTCTGGTGGAAGAGGTGCATCGCCTCGTCACCGGGCTGCGTGATACCACTCTTTCGGTGCGCATGCTGCCGATCGAGACGGTTTTCGGCAAATTCCGCCGCGTTGTCCGCGATCTTTCGACGGAGCTTGGCAAGGACGTCGTCCTTGTTACCGACGGCGGCGAGACCGAGATCGACAAGAACGTGCTCGACCGGCTCAGCGAACCGCTCGTGCATATGATCCGCAATTCGGCCGATCACGGCATCGAAGCCGCCGCGGATCGTGTGGCCGCAGGCAAACCGGCCCAGGGTCGGGTGCGGCTTGCCGCCTCGCAGGACGCGGGCGAGATCGTCATCGTGATCGAGGACGACGGCCGCGGACTGGATCATGAAAAAATCCGCCTCAAGGCGATTGAACGCGGTCTGCTGGCCGCCGACGCCCGCCCAAGCGAAGCAGCCTTGGCACAGATGATTTTCGCGCCCGGCTTCTCCACTGCCGACAAAGTTTCGTCGGTCTCCGGCCGCGGGGTCGGGATGGATGCCGTGCTCTCGGCCATCACCGCGCTGCGTGGCAATGTCGAGGTCACCTCGCGCAGGGGCGAGGGCACGCGGTTGACGCTGCGCCTGCCGCTGAGCCTTGCCATCATCGATGGGCTTCTGGTGCGACTCGGCCCCGATGTGTTCGTACTGCCGCTCATTGCGGTTGAGGAATGCGTCGAATTCGACGTCGCGGAACTGACCCGCAACAGTGGGCGACGCATGCTGCGCATCCGCGACCATCTGGTGCCCTTTGTCGATCTCGCCGATGCGCTGGACGGCACGGTGGAAAATGATGGCCGCCGCCGCGTGGTGATCGTGCGCGCCGAGGGCGAGCGGATGGGGCTCGTGGTCGATGATATTCTTGGTCAGCACCAGACCGTGATCAAACCGATGAGCGCCTATCATGCCGATCTCGACGATTTCGCCGGGGCGACGATCCTGGCCGATGGCACTGTGGCGCTGATCCTGGATGTGGCGATGCTGCTGCGCCGTTTGGGCAGCGGCGGAATCGGCCTTGCCGCCTGAGGAGATCGTCATGACACAGATGCCCAATGCCAGTGCCTTTGCGGAAGATGAGGCGAATTCCATTGCCCTGATCATCCGCGTCTGTGGCGAAGCCCTCGCCATTCCCGTGAGCCATGTTCACGAGGTGATCGACCCGATCCCCCGCACCCGCGTGCCCCGGGCATCGGCCTTTGCGCCTTGGTTGATCAACGTGCGCGGCGCTGTTGTGCCTCTTGTCGACGTGCGCCAGCGTCTCCGGATGCCGGTCAGCCATGTCAATCAGGGCCGCATCGTCGTTCTCGACATCGCGCTCGGGGTGGAAGCTTTCCGTCTCGCGATGCTCGCCGACGAGGTGCAGGAGGTGGTCGACATCGACCCCGCCGCCATCGAATCGTTGCCGGAAAACGGCTCTCCCTGGCCTTCAAATTATGTCACCGGCGCGCTCAGGCGTGGCGACGACCTCATCCTCCTCCTCGATCCCGAAAACCTCTTCCGTCCCGAACAGGCGGCTTGAACTGAACAAAGTGAGACAACCATGAAGCTGACGATCAAGGCCAAGCTGATGGCCACCTTCGGGGTGGTTCTGGCGCTTTTGGCCGCCATTTCCTGGATCGGCCTGTCCTCGTTGCAATCGGCCAATGTCGATGCGAACAAGATGGCCAATGTGAGCGCGCGAATGCAGACCCTCGTGAGCAGTCTGAAGGAAAGCCTCGCGCTCTCCGACATCCGGACGTTTCAGCATATCGCCGCCAGCAGCGACACCGACATGCAGGCGGCCGAGGACGGGATCGCCGCCGATCGCGCCAAGCGCGAGGCGCTGATCGCCGAGATCAAGGATCTCGACGACGGCACGCTGCGCGAAGATTTCGCGCGCTATGACGAGATCCTCGCCACGGCGAGGGATCTGCGGAATGATGCCCTGAAACTCTCGCGCGAGGGCAGCATGGCCAAGGCGCGGCAGCTTTTCATCTATCCGTCCTATGCCGAACTCGAGAAGATGGACGCGCAGATCGCCAAGCTTGAGGCGGCGCTGGAAAAGACCACGATGCTGCCCTATTCGATTGATGCCGCCCGGGTGCAGATCCTTGAACTGGAACGCGCGCTGATGGAAGTGAGCTCGATGAACGCCCGCGCCATCATGGAGGAAAGCGACGCGGGCACCGCAGAATTCCTGGCCAAGGTCAAGGACCTGCGCGGTGCCGTGACGACGCACATGGACAAGCTTGACGCCATGCTCGGTGCGCAGTTCCCGGAAGAAGTGGCCGGTGTGCAGGCGATCCTGACTGATTATTTCAAGATCAACGACGACCTTGAAGCGAAAACGCTGGCGAATTCCGAACCGCGTGCCAGCGCGCTCATTAGCGGTCCGTTCAAGGCCGCAGAAGATGCCGTCGCTGCCCAGCTCGACCTGATTGACGAAAAGGCGGGCGTTGCCATGACCGCCTCGCAGAGCAATCTGAATGCGAGCTACGCCAACAGCCGGACCCTGATCCTGACGATTGCCGGGGTCGCGATCATTGGCGCGCTGATTGCCGCGACGCTGATCCTGATCGGTATCACCCGGGGCATGAACCGTGCCGTCAGCGTCGCCCGCAAGGTCGCCGAAGGGGATCTGAAGGTCGACACCCGCGTCACCTCGAACGACGAGATCGGCGAGCTGATGACGGCGCTGGGCGAGATGACTGTGGCGCTCGACGGCATGGCCAACGTGGCCGAGTCGATTTCGCGTGGCGATCTGACGGTGAACATCAAGCGTCGTTCGGAAGCCGACTCGCTTGGGATCGCGCTGGAAACCATGATCGGCAAGCTGCAGGAAATCGTGATCGACATGCATGTCTCATCGCAAAGCGTCTCGGCTGGTGCCCATGCGATGAGCGCGACCGCCGAAGATCTGTCCTCGGGGGCCACCGAACAGGCGGCGGCTGCCGAACAGGCGAGCTCGGCGATGGAAGAGATGACGGCGAACATCCGTCAATCGGCCGACAATGCCGCGCAGACCGAAAAGATCGCGACCCAGGCTTCGAGCCGTGCCCTCGACACCGGCAAGGCGGTGGACGAGGCGGTCGGTGCGATGAAGACGATCGCCGACAAGATCACCATCATCCAGGAAATCGCCCGTCAAACCGACCTGCTGGCGCTGAACGCCGCGGTGGAAGCGGCGCGGGCCGGTCAGCACGGCCGCGGCTTCGCGGTGGTGGCCTCCGAGGTGCGCAAACTTGCCGAGCGCAGTCAGCAGGCGGCGCGCGAGATCAACGAACTGTCGAGCCGTTCGGTCGAAGTCAGCCGCAATGCGGGTGACATGCTCGGCGAACTGGTCCCGGCGATCCAGCGCACCGCCGATCTGGTGCAGGAAATCTCGGCTGCGATGCGCGAGCAGAATACCGGTGCCGACCAGATCAACCTGGCAATCCGCCAGCTCGACACGGTGATCCAGCGCAACGCCTCGGCCTCGACCGAAGCCGCCTCGGTCTCCGAGGAACTGGCGAGCCAGTCCGAGCAGCTGCATGACGTGATCGGCTTCTTCAAGGTGCAGGGCGAACCCGGCCGCTCCGATCGGGCGGAACGGGTCAAGGATGCCGCTTGGGCGCGCACCGCACGGCAGGAGTCGCCCGCTGCGCCCCCGGCCAGCCGTCGCAAAGCGCGCGCCGCGGCCAGCGGCACCCGCAATGGCGGCTTCGCGCTCGACATGTCGGAAGATGATATCGACGACTCGGACTTCGAGAAGATCTGATCTGCAGTGCCTTGACCCAGTGCTCCGCCCGGCCTCTATGGCCCCGGGCGGGGCTTCCCCCGGAGCGGGTTAACCCGCCGCGGGATCGTTCAGCACCGAAAGGGACCCCCGGATGACTTCCGCCCAGCTTCTCAAGGAACCATCGTCTTTCGGCCACCCGGTCGAAGCCGATATCGTCGAAACACGGCGGGCCTATGTGACCTTCGACATCGGCAGCCAGATCCTGGCGGCAGATGTCGCCGATGTCCGCGAAATCCTTGATCATCAGGTGATTGCCCCCTTGCCCAACGCCACCGCGGCGCTTCTGGGTATGATCGACCTGCGTGGCGAGGGGATTGCGGTTATGGATGTCGCGCTGTCGCTGGGCTTGTCGCGGCAGGTCGAGGATTACGATGGCCGGATCATCGTACTTGACCTTCAGACCGACCGAGAGGCGGCGATTGCGATCGTTGTCGATCGGGTCCGGACTGTGGTTGAGGTTGACGAGGCCGATGTCGATCCGGTGCCCTCGGTCCCCGGCGGCTGGAACGCTGGTGCGATGTTCGGGTTGACCCGGGTCGAGGGGGAACTCGTTTACCTGATCGATCTGCGCGCAGCCCTCGGTCAGTCGGGTTCGGTCGGCTTGCCCGGACCGTTCGACTTCGACTGACGGAGGTTCTCTTGCGCCGAACCGCCCTGGCTTCTGCCGACTATGCCGAAATGCTGACGCAGCCCTCGGTGCCGATGAGTTCGGCTGCCGCGCGCGAGATCGTGACGATTCTGAAAGCGGAAGCTGGAATCCGGATCGATCCGTCGAATACCCAGTTCATTTCCTACCGGCTCGATCGGCGGGTGACGGCCTTGGGGATGGACGATTACGATCAATATCTGCTGCATCTGCAAAGCCCCGAGGGGCCGGCAGAAATCAAGCGGCTGGTCGAAAGTCTTGCGACCCACACCACCAGTTTCTTTCGCGAAAAGGCGCATTACGACTGGCTGGAAACGGTTGGCCTGCCAAAACTGATCGAGAACGGGGCGGGGCGAGCCCACCCGCTCGTCGTCTGGAGCGCGGCCTGCTCCTCCGGGCTTGAACTCTGGTCCGCGGGAATCGTGCTGGATCGCTACAGTCACAAGGTCCATGGCGGTCTGCGCTGGGGGCTTGTCGGCACCGACATTTCTGCCGCAATCCTGCGCAAGGCCCGTCTTGGCATCTATTCCTCGTCGGAGCTATCGGGCCTGTCGTTCGATCTGCGCTCGGATTATCTGCTGCGTTCGAAGCCCGGTGCCCGGATCTCGCCCAAGCAGCGCGTGTACCGGATTGCCCCGGCCTTGCGCAATCGCGCCCATTTCAGCACCGCCAACCTGCTTGGGAAGCTTGAGGGGCAGGTGCCGCTCGCCGATGTGGTCTTCCTGCGCAACGTCTTGATCTACTTCAACGCTGAGGATCGGATCCGGGCGATCCGCAATGTCATGCAATGCATGCGGCCGGGGGGCTTTCTGCTTCTGGGGCATTCCGACAACCTGCGCAGCCTGCCCGAGGGTCTGACCCCCGCGGGGACCGCGATCTTTCGAAAGGACTAGGCAATGACGGCGATGCCCGATCCGAAATCCACCCGACTGCCGCCCGAGGGCCGCCCGGTCCGGGTCTTCATCGTCGATGACAGTGCGGTGGTGCGCCAGGCGCTTGCAGATATCATCGGTTCCGATCCGCGTCTTGAGGTGCTGGCGACCGCCAGCGACCCCTTTGCGGCTGCGGAGCGGCTGAAATCGATGGTGCCCGACGTGATCATCCTCGATGTCGAGATGCCGCGCATGGATGGGCTGACCTTCCTGCGCAAGCTGATGGCGCAACATCCGCTGCCGGTGGTGATCTGTTCCTCGCTCGTTTCAGATCGGTCCGAGACCTATCTGGCTGCGATGTCGGCGGGCGCGGTCGATGTGATCGCCAAGCCCGAGATCGGGGTGAAGCAATATCTGTCCGAAAGCGCGCAGCGGATCCGCGATGTTCTGGTGAATGCCGCTTCGGCCAAAGTACAGCCGATGCGCGAGCGCCCGGTGCAGCCGAAGCTGAGCGCCGATGCGATGCTGGCGCCGCCGCGCGAAAGTGGGGCGATGCTGCGCACGACGGAAAAGATCGTGGCGATCGGCGCCTCGACCGGCGGGACCGAGGCCTTGCGCGAATTGCTGCAGGCGATGCCGCTCGACTGCCCGCCAATCGTGATCGTGCAACACATGCCGGAACTGTTCACTGGCGCTTTTGCCAAGCGCCTTGACGGGCTCTGCGCAATCACGGTGAGCGAAGCGAAACCGGGTGACCGGCTCTTGCGCGGTCATGCGCTGATCGCGCCGGGCAACAAGCACACGCTTCTGGCCCGCAGCGGGGCGCAATATCATGTCGAGGTTCGCGAAGGGCCGCTCGTCTCGCGGCACCGCCCCTCGGTCGATGTGCTGTTTCGGTCGGTCGCACGGTTTGCCGGGCGCAATGCGGTGGGTGTGATCATGACCGGCATGGGCGACGATGGCGCCCGCGGTCTGCGCGAGATGCGCGACACCGGGGCCACGACGCTCGGTCAGGACGAGGAAAGCTGTGTCGTTTACGGCATGCCGAAAGAGGCGATGGCGCGCGGGGCCGTCGGGCAGGAGATGTCGCTGACGCAATTGCCCGGGGCGATCTTGCGTGCGGCGCGCTGATCCGAGGCTCAGACACGGCGCTTGATCCGGGGCGGTTTCGCGTCATACTCGACGCACGGACTTCGGAACATCCGAAAAAGGGGGCGGCACCGCGGGGGCAAGCGCGGCACCGGCGGAGGCCCGCAGGGAAATTCCGAACGGGTGTCACATGACCATAAGCCGACGTCTTCTGCTCTCCTTGCCCGCAGCCCTTGCGTTTGTGCCGCGCAGTGCGCTTGCGCAATCCGCGATTGGCACCACTCGGGCGCTCACCGGTCAGGCCAGCCTGACCCGCGCTGGCAGCCGCGCTTATCTGCATGAACGCGACCCGCTGATGGAGGGGGACGAGATCGCGACCATGGCCGCCTCGACCGCGGCGCTGGAGCTTTTCACCGCGACGCAGATCAACCTTGGTCCCGAGACCCGTTTTACCCTTGATCGCTTCACCGCCGATCTGGGCGGGGTGGTCAGCATCGGCGGCGCGATGGTCTTTGATCGCCCCGAGGATCTGCCGAAACTCGATCTGACGGTGCAAAGCGCCTTTGCCCGTATCGGCGTGCGCGGCACGCGGTTCTTCTGCGGCCCGTCGAAAGGGGTTTACGGCATCTTCGTCGCGCGCGGCGCGATCGAGGTGGTGGCGGGCGGTGAGACCCGGCGTCTGGGACCGGGCGACGGCATCGACATCGCCCGCCCCGGGGTCGCGCCGAGTGCCGTGGCCCAGTGGAAGGCGCCACGGATTGCCGCTGCCTTCGCCTCGGTCGGGCTCACGCCTTGAGCGTGTAAAGGGCAAGCCGCCCGAAGCTGCGCAGCTCGGTCTCGCCCAAGGGCACAAGGCCGGGCACCCGCGCGGCGAGCGCCGGGCCGATGCAGATTCTTGTGCCAAGCGCCTTGTTCGCCTCTTGCAGGCGGGCGGCAAGGTTCACCGCGGGCCCATGCGCGGTGTAGTCGATGCGGGTTCCAAAGCCGACATCGCCCAAGACCGCCGGGCCGCATTCGACGCCGATCCGCGTGATGCCGAAGCCGTTGTTTTCGCGCGCGAAAACCTTGGTTGCGGCGAGGATTTCGGCGGCGCAGGCCAGCGCTGCCGCCTCGTGGCCCGGCTGATCCAGTGGGGCGTTGAACAGCGCATGGACGCTGTCGCCCACCAGCTTGTCGATCATCCCGCCGTGGCGCAGCACGATCGCGCAGGTCAGCGCGAAATAGGCGTCGAGCCGCGCCACCATCTCGACCGCGCCCATCGCCGAGGTGGCGGCGGAGAAGCCCTCGATATCGGTGAAAAGCGCGGTGACCTCGCGGGTTTCGCCTTCGAGCCGCATCAGGCGCGGTTGCGCGGCCAAGCGGCTGACGAGGGTGGGGGGCAGCAGTTGCCCCATCCGGTCGCGCAGCACCCGCTCGGCCCGCGCGAGCGCTGCGGCGCGGCCCAGAAGCGCGGTGAGCAGGATCAGCGCCAGCGCGACGACGGGCAGGACGGGGTCGATGAGCAGCCCGCCGCGCGTCAGAAATGTGGCCGCCCCGGCCCAGAGCGCGGCAAGCATTCCGGCCGCGGCGGTCGCGCGCGACGGGCTGAGGCGCAAGAGCATCAGCAGCGTCAAAAGCCCCGCCAGCCCGACAAAGCCGCCCTCCACCACCGGGGCCCAGCCGGGGCGCTGCGGCATCTGCCCCGCCCGCAGCCCCGCCACCGCATCGGCGAGGATCTGCACCGAGGGCATCACCGGGCTGGTCGCACTGGGCCTGAGCCCGCCACGCTCGGGCAGGCTCGATCCGATCAGCACCACCGCGTCTTTGGGCGGCAACGCCTGCCCGGCCAGCACGGCGGCGGCGGGCAGGGTGCGAAGGGGCCAGTCCGCGGGTCGAGAGGGGGCAAAGCGCAGGCTGCCCGCCTCAAGCGGGAAGGTTTTGGCGCCAAGCCGCAGGCCTGCGGGGCCGATCAGCGGCAGAACCCGCTCGGCCCGGGCGGCGATGGCGACGGCGAGACCGGGCAGAGCCTCTGCCCCCACCGCCACCGCGACGGGAACATGGCGCACCGTGGCGTCAGGGTCGCCCATCAGCGCCATCACCGCCCAATCCTGCGCGGCGAATTGCGGGCAGGGGGGCTCGGCCCCGGCCGCGGGCCAAAGCGGCAGCGGCCCGGTCTGACCGAGCCGCGCGGGCGGCAGGCTTGGGCCGGGGGTGTCGGAGAGCAAAAGCCCCATCACCGCGGGCTGGTCCTGCAACGCCTTGGCCAGATCACGGGCGGCCGGGCCGTCGCAGTCGCCCGCGATCAGCATGTCGATCCCGATCACCCGGGGTTTCGCCTGCGCCAGCCGCGCCACAAGCCGCGCCGTCGCCGCCCGGGTCCAGACCTGCCCGGCCTCGTCCTCGGCGTCAATGTCGATCACCACGATGCCGCGACTGTCCGCCGGGCGGGGCAGGGGGTCGAAAATCCGCTCCTGCAGGCCCCGCAAGGGCGCGGGCGGCAGCGCCAGCAGCAGGCCAAGCGCCGCCGTTGCCGCCAGAACCGCGCCGCGCCAGGCCATCACGCCTCCGGCTCGGCGGCAGCCGACAGCGCCGCCATGTCGAGCGTCCAGGCCCCGTCCTTGCGCAAGATCGCCCCCGCGGCTTCCAGGGTCTGCAGGGCGCGGTTAACCTTGGGACGGCTCGCGCCAAGCACCGCGGCCAATTCGCCTTGCGAGATTTCGAGCCGCAAGACCGCCGTCGGCGGCAGATCGGGGCCATTCAGCTGCCGCAGGCTGAAGAGCAGAAACCGCGCCAGCCGGGCTTCGAGCTGGTAAAGCGCGATGCCCTCCAGCTGCTCGGTCGTCTCGCGCAGGCGGCGGCAGAAATAGCGCGCGACGGACAGGCCAAGCGCCGGATGCGCCGCGGCCAGCGTCGCAAATCGCGCCCGGTCGAGCACGAACCCCGTCGTCGCCGTGACCGCCGTCGCATCGGCCGAGCGCGGCTCGCCATCGACGAGCGCGAATTCGCCCAAAGTGTCGCCCGCCTCGGCATGGCGCAAGATCAGCTCGCGCCCACCGGGGGCGAGCAGCGTCAGCTTCACCCGCCCAGCCGCCAGCGCCACCATCCAGTCGCCCGGATCGTCGCGCTGAAACAGCACCTCTCCGGGCGCCCACTGCCGCAGCCGGGCGAGCCCCGCCAGCGCCGAAAGCGCCGCCGCATCCAGCCCCTCGAAGAGCGCGAAAGAGCGCCAGAAGGCCGGTTTTCCCGCCAGATCCCGCATGTTCGGCCCCTTTTCCCTAGCCCCATGCTGGCCGGGCCGCGGCCGTCTGGCAAGCCTGTTCCCTGCGGAACAGCGCCAGCGCCCGCGAACGGGCAAGGTGATCCCATCGCAACACCCCAACCGAAAGGTCACTTCCATGGCGGACATCATCGGCACCAACGGCTCCAACACCCTCGACGACGCGTTCTCGCTGGGGATCCCGGGCTTTCGCAACGACCGCGTCGCGGCGCTGGGCGGCAACGACACGATCACGATCAACGACGGCAACGACACGGTCTTCGGCGGCAGCGGCAATGACCGGATCGTGGATGCGACGCTGATCGGCTTCATCTCGGGCGATGATCAGATCTTCGGCGAGGCGGGCAATGACACGATCGTTGCCGGCGAGGGCCGCGACACGATCAATGGCGGCGCCGATATCGACACCGTCGATTACAGCCGCTCGGGCGCGGCGATCACTGTCAACCTGGGGTCCAGTTCGGCACAATCGGGCGGCATGGCCTCGGGCGATCGCCTGGTCAGCATCGAAAACCTGATCGCCAGCAACTTCAGCGACAGCCTGTTTGGTTCGTCTGCCGCCAACCGGATCCTCGCCTCGGGCGGCAATGACCGGGTTTCGGGTCTGGGCGGCAATGACGTTCTGGAAGGCGGCAGCGGCAATGACACGCTGCTGGGCGGCGACGGCAACGACAGTCTGGTCGGTTCGACCGGCAATGACAGCCTGAGCGGCGAGAGCGGCAATGACACGCTTTCGGGGGGCGATGGCACCGACACGCTGTCGGGCGGCACCGGCAATGACCTGATGTCAGGCGGCACGGGTAACGACCAGATGGATGGCGGCGACAATGACGACCGGCTTTCGGGCGATGCGGGCAATGACAACCTCTTGGGGGGCAGCGGCAACGATGTGCTGACGGGCGGCGCCGATGCCGACACGCTGGCAGGTGGCACGGGCAATGACACTGTCGATGGCGGCGACGGCAGTGACTTCGTTCGTTTCGAAAGCCGCACCGATGCCGATCGTCTGGAAGGTGGCGCCGGGATCGACACGCTCAGCTTTTCGACCCTGCCGAATATCTTCCAGCCGCCGGGCGTCTTCAACGGCATCGATCTGGTCACCGGCCGCGCCTTTGCCTCCACCTTCCACGGCTTTGAAAATGTCATCGGTTCGGCGCAGGCTGATGCGATCTCGGGCGATGCGCTGGGCAACCGGCTGGACGGCAGTTCGGGCTCGGACCGGATCGATGGCCGCGACGGCATCGACACGTTGATCGGCGGCAGCGGCGCCGATACGGTTTCGGGCGGCAATGGCACGGACGGGCTTTTCGGCGGCACCGGGGGCGACCAGCTGTCGGGTGGCAATGATGGCGACCGGGTCGACGGCGAGGCCGGGGCCGACCGGGTGAATGGCGATGCGGGCAATGACACGGTCTTTGGCGGGCTCGACAATGACACGGTTTCGGGCGGCAGCGAGAACGATTTGGTCTCGGGTGGCTCCGGCAACGATCTGGCGCATGGCGATGCGGGCAATGACACGGTGACGGGCGACAGCGGTGCCGACACGATTTTCGGAGATGGTGGGGCAGACCAGCTGTCGGGCGGCACGGACAATGACCGGCTTGATGGCGGCACCGAGAATGACCTGCTGCGCGGTGACGACGGGGCCGACGTGCTGATCGGTGGCACCGGGGCCGATACGATGGATGGCGGGGCCGGGGCGGATACTTTCGTCTTCGTGACCACTGTCGACTCGCTCAACACAGTGGGGGGCAGCGATCACATCACCCGCTTCGAGCTCGGCGTGGACAAAATCGACCTTTCGGCGCTGTCGCCTGCCGCCGATTTCCATCTGGCGCTGGTGGCCGATGGCGCCGGGGCGGTGGTGACGAACGTGGTCAATGGCGCCACCGTGGTCAGCGTTTTCACCGATGCCGACGGCGCCCCGGATCTGGTGTTTCAGATCGATGCGCTCGCCGGTGTGGGCACGCTGACCGAGACCGACTTCCTGTTCTGAGCTCTTTCAAGAAACGGCCCCCGGTCCGCAAGGCCCGGGGGTTTTCACCGTTTCAGGGGTTACCAGAGCCCCGCCGTGCTTTCCTTCAGCACCTCGGCCGAGCGTTTCAGCGCCGCCCATTCGCCGGTATCGAGTGAGGGCACCAGCGT
The DNA here is from genome assembly GCF_052363175.1 of Rhodobacter capsulatus. Taxonomy (GTDB): domain Bacteria; phylum Pseudomonadota; class Alphaproteobacteria; order Rhodobacterales; family Rhodobacteraceae; genus Rhodobacter; species Rhodobacter capsulatus_D. The sequence continues at coordinate 2,882,490 of NZ_CP198946.1, read as the reverse complement.
CGACACCACCCCGGCCGCGCCGATCACCCGCGGCAGCGACAGCGCCACATCGGCGATCCCCGCCACCTCGGGCGAGCGGATCGAGACCGACATCACCGCGCGCTGATCGTCGCGGATCGCCTGCACGAGCCGCGCGAGCCCGGCGCCGATGCCATACCAGGTCGCCCCCTTGCCCGCGATGATCCGGTAAGCCGCCTGCCGCACCCCGGCATCGATCTTCGCGCGCACCTCCTCGGTGATCGCGACTCCAAGCTGCGAGGCGATCCGGTCCAAAGGCTCGGCCCCGACCCGCGCGCTCGACCAGGCCAGAACCTCGCTGTCGCCATGCTCGCCCAGCACGAAACCATGCACCGAATGTGCCGCAACTCCCAGATGCCCGGCCAGAAGCGCGCGGAAGCGGGCGGAATCGAGCAAGGTGCCGGTGCCGATCACCCGTTCCGGCGGCAGGCCCGAGGCGCGCTGCGCCACCTCGGTCATGATGTCGACCGGGTTCGAGGCGACGATGAGCAGCGCATCGGGCGCATACTGGCGCACCCGGGCGATGACCTCGGAAAACACTTCTGCGTTGCGCGACAAAAGGCTCAGACGGCTTTCGCCCGGCTTTTGCGCCACGCCTGCAGCCAGAATCACGATGCCCGCGCCCGCCAGCACCTCGTAATCCCCCGCGCCCAGCTTCACCGGATGGGCAAAGGGCACGGCATGGCCGATGTCCTCGGCCTGCGCCTGCGCCAGCGCCGCATTGCGATCGACAAAGACCACCTCCGAGGCGCCCCCGCGCATCGCGATGGCAAATCCCGCCGCCGAGCCGACCATGCCTGCTCCCACGATTCCGACCTTCATCGCCCGACTCCTTCCGATTGATGGCGCTACCATGTCACGCCAGCGGCGAGGCGCAACCCTGTTTCGTGTCGCGCCTCGCCCCGATCCGGCCCCGGTTTTCCTTGGCCAAATACGCCCGGGGGGGCGGGGGCAGAGCCCCCGCGGGTCGCCCCGGCCTTGCCGGGGCGAAAGCCCCCCGCGCGACGTTGTCCGGCAAAAGCTCTGGCCAGAGCGCGCAACTTGGGCTAGAGTCGCCCCTCAAGACCCGGTGACCGGGCGTCTCTCGGCAGATACAGGCAAACGAGCGGTTTTCGCGATGACGGAAATGGTTTTCGGCACCGTCCCCTTGCGGGCGACGGATCCCGTGCTCCCCCGCTGGTGGCGCACGATCGACAAATGGGCGCTGACCGCGGTCTTCGCGCTTTTTGGTGTCGGCATGCTGCTCGGTCTTGCGGCCTCGGTGCCGCTGGCCGAAAAGAACGGGCTTGAACCCTTCTATTACGTCAAGCGGCAGGCGCTCTTCGGCGGCGTGGGTCTCGTGGTGATGGTTGCGCTCTCGATGATGAGCCCGCAACAGGTGCGCCGCATCGGGGTCATCGGCTTTGCCATGGCCTTCTTCACGCTGATGGTCCTGCCGGTGATCGGCACCGATTTCGGCAAGGGCGCGGTGCGCTGGATCTCGCTCGGCTTCGCCTCGTTCCAGCCGTCGGAATTCCTCAAGCCCGGTTTCGTCATCGTCACCGCCTGGTTCATGTCGGCGGCGATGGAGGTCGCTGGCCCGCCCGGACGGCTTTATTCCTTCTGCCTGACCGCGCTGATCGTGGTCACGCTGGCGTTGCAGCCCGACTTCGGGCAGGCCTCGCTGATCCTGTTCTCGTGGATGGTGATGTATTTCGTCTCCGGCGCGCCGATCCTGCCGCTTGTCGCGGCGGGCGGTCTGAGCGCCGCGGGCGTCGTCTTCGCCTATAACGTCTCCGAGCACGTGGCGCGGCGGATCAACGGGTTCCTGTCGGCCGAGGTCGATCCACGCACCCAGATCGGCTATGCGACGAACGCGATCCAAGAGGGCGGCTTCTTCGGCGTCGGCGTCGGCGAGGGCACAGTGAAATGGTCGCTGCCCGACGCGCATACCGACTTCATCGTCGCCGTCGCGGCCGAGGAATACGGCCTCGTCCTCGTGATCGGCATCATCCTGCTTTATGCCACGGTCGTGCTGCGCTCGCTCTATCGCTCGATGGGGGAACGCGACCATTTTGCCCGGATCGCGGGGGCGGGTCTCGCCTTTGCCTTCGGCGTGCAGGCGCTGATCAACATGGGCGTGGCGGTGCGGCTTCTGCCCGCCAAGGGGATGACGCTGCCCTTCGTCAGCTATGGCGGCTCTTCGGTGATCGCTTCGGGGATCGCGCTGGGCTTCCTGCTCGCGCTGACCCGCACCCGGCCGCAAAACGAGATCGCCCGCATTCTCGGCAATCGTCCCGCCGCCTGATGGAGGGTGACATGGGCCAGACCAAACCGCCGCTGCTTCTGATCGCTGCCGGGGGGACCGGGGGACATATGTTCCCGGCCCAGGCGCTTGCAGAAGCGATGGTCCGCCGCGGCTGGCGGGTGAAGCTCTCGACCGATGCGCGCGGCGCGCGCTATGCGGGCGCCTTTCCGGCGCAGGTGCCGGTCGAGCAGGTCGCCTCGGCCACCTTTGCGCGCGGCGGTGTGGTGGCGAAACTCGCCGTGCCGTTCCGGCTGGCGGGGGGGATGGTCTCGGCGATCGCACGTAATCTTGTGGACCGGCCCGCCGTCGTGGTGGGCTTTGGCGGCTATCCGACGATCCCGGCGCTGGCCTCGGCGCTGGTTCTGGGGGTGCCGCGCGCGATCCACGAACAAAACGGCGTGATGGGCAAGGTTAACCGCGTCTTTGCGCGCCGCGTTCATGCCTTTGCCTGCGGCACCTGGCCGACCGATCTGCCCCCCCGGCGTGCAGGGCGTGCACACCGGCAATCCGGTTCGCGCCGCTGTCGTCGAACGGGCGGGCGCAGCTTATATCCCGCCGGGCGAGTATCCGATGTCGGTTCTCGTGATCGGCGGCTCGCAGGGCGCCCGGATCCCTCTCGGATATCGTGCCCGCCGCCTTTGCCGCGCTGCCCGAGGGCCTGCGCCGCCATCTGCGCATCGCCCATCAGGCGCGCCCCGAAGATGCCGCCCGTGTCACCGAAGCCTATGAACGCGCGGGCATCGAGGCCGAGGTCGAGCCCTTCTTTACCGATGTGCCGCGTCGCTTGGCGGAATGCCAGCTGGTGATCTCGCGCTCGGGCGCCTCCTCCGTCGCCGACATCTCGGTGATCGGGCGGCCTGCCATCCTCATTCCCTTTGCCGCCGCCACGGGCGACCATCAGACCGCCAATGCCCGCGGTCTGACCCGTGCGGGCGCCGCCGTGATGATCCCCGAAACCGCCGCCACCGCTGCGGCGCTGGCGACACAGATCGCGCTCGTGCTGGACAATCCCGAGGGCGCGGTGCAAATGGCGCGGGCAGCGCTGGCCGAAGGCATCCCCGATGCCACGGCGCGGCTCGTCACCATCGTCGAAAAGCTTGCAGGACCCCGCCCATGAACGCGACCAAACTGCCCGGAGAGCTGGGCCCCATCCATTTTATCGGCATCGGCGGCATCGGCATGTCGGGCATTGCCGAAGTGCTGATGACGCAGGGCTTCGCGGTGCAGGGCTCGGATGCGAAGGCCTCGAAGATCACCGACCGACTGGTGGAACTGGGCGCGACGGTTTTCGAGGGCCAACGCGCCTCGAACATCGGCGAAGCCGCCGTGGTGGTGATTTCCTCGGCGATCAAGCCCGGCAACCCGGAGCTTGAAGAAGCCCGCCGCCGCCATCTGCCCGTCGTGCGCCGCGCCGAGATGCTGGCCGAGCTGATGCGGCTGCGCTCGAACATCGCGATCGCGGGCACGCATGGCAAGACCACCACGACGACGATGGTGGCGACGCTTCTCGACAAGGGCGGCTTTGACCCCACCGTGATCAACGGCGGCATCATCCACGCTTACGGCTCGAATGCGCGGGCCGGGGCGGGCGAATGGATGGTGGTCGAGGCGGATGAAAGCGATGGCTCGTTCAACCGGCTGCCCGCGACGATCGCCATCGTGACGAACATCGACCCCGAGCACATGGAGCACTGGGGCACGATCGAAAACCTGCGCAAGGGCTTTTACGATTTCGTCTCCGGCATCCCGTTCTATGGTCTGGCCGTCTGCTGCACCGACCACCCCGAGGTGCAGGCGCTGGTGGGCAAGATCACCGACCGCCGCGTCGTGACCTTCGGCTTCAACGCCCAGGCCGATGTGCGCGCGACGAACCTGCGCTTTGAAAATGGCCGCAACTGCTTCGACATCCAGCTGCAGGCCGAGGGCGCGGTGATCGAGGGCTGCACCCTGCCGATGCCGGGCAATCACAACGTCTCGAACGCGCTCGCCGCTGTCGCCGTCGCCCGCCATCTGGGCATGAAGAAGGACGAGATCCGCGAGGCGCTGGCGAAGTTTGCGGGCGTGAACCGACGTTTTACCAAGGTCGGCGAAGTGCTGGGCGGCGTCACCGTGATCGATGATTACGGCCACCATCCGGTCGAAATCGCGGCCGTTCTGAAAGCGGCGCGGCAGGCGGTCTCGGCCACGCCGGGCGCCCGCGTGATCGCGGCGCATCAGCCGCACCGCTACACCCGGTTGAAGAACCTTTTCGACGACTTCTGCACCTGCTTCAACGAGGCCGATGTCGTCGCCATCGCCGATGTCTATGCCGCGGGCGAAGAACCGATCCCGGGCGCCTCGCGCGATGATCTGGTCTCGGGGCTCATTCGCCACGGCCACCGCCACGCCCGGGCGCTCTTGAACGAGGAAGACCTCGCCCGGCTGGTCAAGGAACAGGCGCGGCCCGGCGATATCGTCGTTTGCCTCGGGGCAGGGACGATCTCGACCTGGGCGAACGGCCTGCCGGCCAAACTCGGATAACGGAGGACAGCCATGACCCTCTCGCTTGCCACCGCTTGTCTCTGGGCGGTGATCGCATCGCTCATTGCCCTTGGTCCGCGCCGGTTTCACTGGCCCGCCGCTTGGGGGCTGATCGCGGCGGGCGTGCCTATCCTGGGTTGGGTCACCTATGAGAACGGCCCGGTCTGGGGTCTGGTGGTGCTGGCGGGGGGGCTCAGCGTGCTGCGCTGGCCGGTGCGGCGGCTCTTTGCCGCGATGCATCCGCGCGACTGACGGGCGGGGCAGGGGGCGCCGCCCCCTCTTTTGGCTGCGCCAAAATTCACCCCCGGCGTATTTGCACCAAGAAAAAGCCCGCCGTTTTTTCTTGGCCGAAATACGCCGGGGGAGTCCGCTTGCGGACGGGGGGCAGCGCCCCCCTTGCCCCACTGGGGCACTCTCGCTAAGGCAGGGTCATGGAAAACCTGAGCTACACCCCGCGCGGCGCGCTGACGCCGAATTACCCGCTTGCCGATCTGACCTGGCTGCGCGTCGGCGGTCCGGCGGATTGGCTGTTTCAGCCCGCCGACGAGGCGGATCTGAGCGCCTTTCTCGCGGCGCTGCCCGCCGATGTGGCGGTCTTTCCGATGGGGGTGGGGTCAAACCTGATCGTGCGCGATGGCGGTATCCGCGCCGTGGTGATCCGGCTGGGCCGCGGCTTCAATGCGATCTCGGTCGACGGCGACACCGTCACTGCGGGCGCGGCGGCGCTGGATGCCCATGTCGCGCGCAAGGCGGCTGAGGCCGGGCGTGATCTGACCTTCCTGCGCACCATTCCGGGGGCGATCGGCGGGGCGGTGCGGATGAATGCGGGCTGCTACGGCGCCTATGTCGCCGATGCCCTGATCTCCGCCCGGGTCGTGCTGCGCTCGGGCGAAGTCGTTGAAATCCCTGCCGATGATCTGCATCTCGCCTATCGCTCCTCGACCCTGCCCGAGCAGGCGGTGATCGTTGCCGCGACCTTCCGGGCCGAGCCGGGCGATCCCGAGGCTCTGGCGGCGCGGATGGCCGATCAGATCGCCAAACGCGATGCGAGCCAGCCGACGAAGGACCGCTCGGCGGGATCGACCTTCCGCAATCCCTCGGGCGCCTCCTCCACCGGCCGGGCCGATGACAGTCAGGAGCTGAAGGCCTGGAAGGTGATCGATGATGCGGGGATGCGCGGGGCGACGCTCGGCGGCGCGCAGATCAGCCCGATGCATTCGAATTTCCTGATCAATGCGGGCGGTGCAACGGCCCGTGATCTGGAAACTTTGGGCGAGGAGGTGCGCAAAAAGGTTTTGCAGACGCAGGGAATTTCGCTAGAATGGGAAATCATGCGCGTGGGCGAATATTGAGGTCGTCGCGCAATCCATAACAAGATACGGCAAGAACAGCCCGGGGGAGAACCCCGGCAGGGACGAAAGTGGCGGGCATGTCGAGCAGGACGGTCCCCCTCGTCGCGGTACTCATGGGCGGACCCTCGGCCGAGCGCGAGGTGTCATTGTCCTCCGGGCGTGAATGCGCCAAGGCACTGCGGGCGGCGGGATACGACGTAGCTGAAATCGATGCGGGGGCGGACCTCGCGGAGCGTCTTCGGGCGCTGCGTCCCGATGTTGTCTTCAACGCGCTGCATGGCCGCTGGGGTGAAGATGGCTGCGTGCAGGGTATCCTGGAATGGCTGCGGCTTCCCTATACCCATTCCGGCCTGCTGGCCTCGGCCCTTGCGATGGACAAAACCCGGGCCAAGGCGGCCTACAAGGCAGCCGGGCTGCCGGTCGTCGAAAGCCGTCTCGCCTGCAAGGCCGAGGTGATGGCGCATCACGTCCTGCCCGCGCCCTATGTGGTCAAGCCCAACAACGAGGGCTCCTCGGTCGGCGTCTATCTGGTGCTTGAGGGTGCCAATCAGCCGCCGCAGCTCTCGGACGAGATGCCCGAGGTGGTGATGGTGGAAACCTATGCCCCGGGGCGCGAACTCACCTGCACGGTGATGGGCGAGCGCGCGCTGTGCGTGACCGAGATCATCACCACCGGCTGGTATGACTATGCGGCGAAATACACGGCGGGCGGCTCGCGGCATGTCTGCCCGGCGGATTTGCCCGCCGAGATCGCGGAAACGATCCGCGACTATGCCTTGCGTGCCCACAAGGCGCTTGGCTGCCGCGGCGTCAGCCGCACCGATTTCCGCTGGGACGAAAGCCGCGGCGTGGCGGGTCTGATCCTGCTTGAGACCAACACGCAGCCCGGCATGACGCCCACCTCGCTCGCGCCCGAACAAGCGGCGGCCGAGGGGATGTCCTTTGCCGATCTCTGCCGCTGGATGGTGGAGGATGCCTCATGCGACCGTTGATCGCCGAGCCCCGCTATCCGCAGCCGCAGGGAACGGCGCCGCAAAAGCCCGCGCTGGCGCTGAAGCCGCAAAAGGCACCGCGCCGCACCGTGGCGCCGACCCGTCTGGCGTTCCGGCTCGAACGGCTCTGGCTCACGCCCGTTGTGCGTATCGTTACCCGCGTTGGCGTCCCGGTCTTTTGCGTCACCTTGGGGCTGGGGCTCTGGCTGGGCGATGGTGATCGCCGCGCCGAATTGATCGAGAGCTATCAGGATCTGCGCACGCAGATCGAGAACCGGCCGGAATTCCAGCTGTCGACGCTGGCGATCGAGGGCGCCTCGCCCGAGGTTGAAGCGGCGGTTCAGGCGCTGTTGCCGGTGCGGCTGCCCGCGTCGCGGTTTGCGCTGGATCTTGATGGCTACCGGGCGGCGATCCTGCGTCTGGATGCGGTGAAATCCGTCTCGCTGATCGTGCAGCCCGGCGGCACGCTGAGCGTGCGCGTGACCGAGCGGGAGCCGGTGATCCTGTGGCGCACCGCTCTCGGCCTGCAGATGCTCGATGAAAGCGGGCATCGCACCGCCTCGCTCAAGCGCCGCGATGCCCGGCCGGATCTGCCGTTGATTGCGGGCGAGGGGGCCGACAAGGCCGTGCCCGAGGCGCTGGCGATCCTTGCCGCTGCGAAGCCGATCCTGCCGCGGGCGCGCGGGCTGATCCGCATCGGCGAGCGGCGCTGGGACATTGTGCTTGATAACGACCGGCGCATCATGCTGCCGGAAAACGACCCGGTGCAGGCGATCGACCGCGCGCTTGCCCTCAATGCCGCCGAAGATCTGCTGAGCCGCGATTTCACGCGGCTCGACCTTCGCAACGCAACCCGGCCGACGATCCGTCTCAGCGCGCAAGCGCTGGTGGCGTTCCAGCAGACGGCCGCGCAACCCACTCCAGAGGCCTCGCAATGACCGAGTTTCACAAGACTCAGCGTGCCATGCGCACGATGCGGACCACCGCCATGGCGCGGGGTGTGATCGCTTTGCTTGATATCGGCACCTCGAAAGTGTCCTGTCTGGTGCTGCGCTTCGAAAATCCCGAAGCGGCGAATGACGTGGTGACGCCGCTGTTCCGGCAATCCGCGATGCGGGTGATCGGGGCGAAGACCATCGCCTCGCAAGGCGTGCGCTACGGTGAGATCGATGCGATGGCCGAGACTGAGCGCGCGATCCGCACCGCGGTGCAGGCGGCGCAGAAGATGGCCAACACCCGTGTCGATCACGTCATCGCCTGCTTTGCCGGCGGTGATCCGCGCAGCTACGGGCTCGCGGGCGAGGTTGAGGTGGCGGGCGGTCATGTTGACGAGCAGGATGTGGCGCGGGTTCTGGCGGCCTGCGATCTGCCCGATATCGGCTATGGCCGCGAGGTGCTGCATGCCCATCCGGTGAACTTCGCGCTGGACCATCGTTCGGGGCTCTCCGATCCGCGCGGCCATGTCGGCGCGAAACTGGCCACCGACATGCACATGCTGACGGTCGATGCGGCCTCGGTGCAGAATATCATCAATTGCATCCGTCGCTGCGATCTGGAGCTGGCGGGGATTGCTTCGTCGGCCTATGTCGCGGGGCTGTCGGCCCTGGTCGAAGACGAGCAGGAGCTCGGCGCGGCCTGCATCGATATGGGCGGCGGTGCCACAGGCGTGTCGATCTTCCTGAAGAAGCACATGATTTTCGCCGATACGGTGCGCATGGGCGGCGATACCGTCACCCGCGACATCGCGGCCGGGCTGCAGATCGGCACGCAGTTGGCCGAGCGCATCAAGACCTTCCACGGCGGCGTGCACGCGACCGGCATGGACGACCGCGAGATGATCGAGCTCTCGGCCGATCCGGGGGATTGGGAAAAGGACCGTCGCCAAATCAGCCGCACCGAACTGATCGGCATCATGCGTCCGCGGGTCGAGGAGATCCTCGAAGAGGTCCGCGCCAGTCTGGATGCGGCGGGCTTCGATCACCTGCCCAGCCAGCAGATCGTGCTGACGGGTGGGGCAAGCCAGATCCCCGGTCTCGACATGCTGGCGGCGAAGATTCTGGGCCAGAATGTGCGTCTGGGTCGACCGATGCGCGTGCAGGGCATGCCCGAGGCGATGCGCGGCCCCGGATTCGCCGCGATGGTGGGGCTCGCGCTTTTCGCCGCCTGCCCGCAGGACGAATGGTGGGACTTCGAGATTCCTTTGGACCGGATGGGTGGACGCTCTTTCAAGCGGGCCATCCGCTGGTTCCGCGATAATTGGTGAGGCTATCAAAAGGGGAGACGTGGTTTGCGTCCCCCAGATGATGATGTTTGCGCGAAATACCGCTTAATGCGTCAGGTTGGCGTCCACATTTTGTGGAATCTTCGTGTTTTTTGAGTGACGGAACCTGCAAAGCTGGCTACACTTGGCGGTAATTTCGGGGACAGTCGGCCGTCGAAGGCCGCGTGAACACAGGCGGACTCCAATGACCTTGAATCTGAGCATGTCAGAGCATGAAGACCTCAAGCCGCGCATCACCGTTTTCGGTGTGGGCGGTGCGGGTGGTAACGCGGTCAACAACATGATCGACAAGGCGCTGGAAGGCGTCGAGTTCGTCGTGGCCAATACCGATGCTCAGGCGCTGCAGCAATCGCGCTCGCGCGACCGCATCCAGATGGGTGTGAAGGTGACCGAGGGTCTCGGCGCGGGCGCGCGTCCGTCTGTCGGCGCAGCGGCGGCCGAAGAAACCATCGAAGAGATCGTCGATCATCTGGTCGGCGCGCATATGTGCTTCATCACGGCCGGCATGGGCGGTGGCACCGGCACCGGTGCGGCCCCGATCATCGCACAGGCGGCGCGTGAGCTGGGCGTTCTGACGGTGGGCGTGGTCACCAAGCCCTTCCAGTTCGAAGGGCCGAAGCGGATGCGTCAGGCCGAAGCGGGCATCGAAGCCCTGCAAAAGGTCGTCGACACGCTGATCATCATTCCGAACCAGAACCTGTTCCGGCTCGCGAACGAAAAGACCACCTTCACCGAAGCCTTCGCGCTGGCCGATGATGTGCTTTATCAGGGCGTCAAGGGCGTGACCGATCTGATGGTCCGTCCGGGCCTGATCAACCTCGACTTCGCCGACGTGCGCGCGGTGATGGACGAGATGGGCAAGGCGATGATGGGCACGGGCGAGGCCGCGGGCGATGACCGTGCCGTTCAGGCCGCCGAAAAGGCGATCTCGAACCCGCTGCTGGACGAAATCAGCCTGCGTGGTGCCAAGGGTGTGCTGATCAACATCACCGGCGGCTATGATCTGACGCTGTTCGAACTCGACGAAGCCGCGAACCGCATCCGCGAGGAAGTGGACCCGGACGCCAACATCATCGTTGGCTCGACGCTTGATCCGTCGATGGAAGGCATGATGCGTGTGTCGGTCGTTGCGACTGGCATTGATGCGGTGGTGGCGCAGGAAATCCCGGTGCCGCGCCGCTCGATGGCCGAGCCGCTGAAAGCCGCCCCCGCTGCGGTCGAACCCGCCCGTCCGGCGCAGGCCGTGGCTTCGGCGCAACCGCTGGTGATGAGCCAACCGGCTGCGCAGCCGGTGGCGCCGCAACCCGCGCCGCAGCCGGTGCAACAACAGCCGATGGCCGCGTCGCAACCCGCCGCGCAGCCGGTCTATGATCGCAACCTGTTCGAAACCCCGGTCGCTACCGCCCCGGCGCCGCAACCGGTGGCCGCGCCCGCGCCGCAACCCGTGGCGCAGCAGATGTCGGACGAGCTGCCGCCCCCCGCCTATCAACCGCGCCCCGCTGCGCGCGAGATGATGATGCAGGACGACGAGGCGAGCTTCGTTGCGCCGCGTCCGCGCGCGCCCGGCCAACCCTCGCCCGAAGCGCTGGCCCGTCTGCAAGCGGCGGTGAGCAAGGTTCCGGGCGGCACGCAGGCTCCGGCCGCGGGCTATCACCGCCCGGTGGCGCAAGGCGCTGTCAGCGCGACCCGCGCTGTCGCGCCGCAACAGGCCACGGCCGAAAAGCCGCGTTTCGGCATCAACTCGCTGATCAACCGGATGACCGGCCATGCCGAGGCGGCCGCCGTCGCCCCGACTCAGCGCCACATGCCTGCCGCGCCGCAGCATCAGCCCTATGACGACGAGCAGGATCCCGATCAGGATCGCATCGAGATCCCGGCTTTCCTGCGTCGTCAGGCGAATTGACGCATCACAACATGTCGCGGAAGGGCCGGTCAAAACCGGCCCTTTTCTTTTGTGAATCAATTGCTTAATGCGAAGTCGGCAGGGATTCGCCCAGCTCTCCGCCTTCTGTTTCAGTTTGTTGCAAAAGGTGAATTGAGTGTTTGGTCAACGGTTCTTAACTGAGGCTCGGAACTCCCCGCCACGATCGGTGGGGAAAAAGAAAGGCAAGCACGACCGTGCAAACCACGCTTGGCGCATCTGTCACCTTCACCGGGATCGGCCTGCATTCGGGCAAGCCGGTGCGGATGATCGCGCATCCTGCCCCCGCCGATCACGGCATCGTCTTCCGCCGCACCGATGTGAACGGCGTCGATCCGCGCATCCCGGCGGCCTGGGATCATGTCACGCCCTCGAAACTCTGCACGCTGATCGTGAACGCCGATGGCGTTTCGGTCTCGACGATCGAACATGTCATGGCGGCGCTGGCTGGTCTGGGCATCGGCAATGCGCTGATCGAGATCGACGGGCCGGAAGTGCCGATTCTCGACGGCTCCGCGGCGCCCTTCGTGAAGGCGATCCGCCGCGTCGGCCTGCGGCGTCTTGACGCCGAGCTGCGCGCGATCCGCGTTCTGCATCCGGTCGAAGTGCGCGAGGGCGAGGCAGTGGCCCGGCTCGAACCCGCTGGGACGCTGGAAATTGATTTCGCCATCGACTTCGCCGATGAAGCGATCGGCAAACAGGCGAAAAGCCTGAAAATGGCCAATGGCGCCTTCGTGCGCGAGTTGATGGACAGCCGCACCTTCTGCCGTCAGGCCGATGTCGATTTCATGCGCGCCAATGGTCTGGCGCTGGGTGGCACCTATGAAAACGCTGTCGTCGTTGATGGCGCCGAAGTGCTGTCGCCCGGCGGTCTGCGCCATGCAGATGAAGCCGTGCGGCACAAGATGCTCGACGCGATGGGCGATCTGGCGCTGGCCGGGGCACCGCTGATGGCGCGTTATGTCGGCAATCGCGCCGGTCACGCCCTGACGAACAAGCTTCTGCGCGCGCTTTTCGCCGATCCGGATGCCTGGATCTGGGAAAACTGCTCGCCCGAACAGGCGCATCGTCTGCCCGGAGCGGGCGTGCTGCGGGGATCGCTGGCCGCGCGCTGAGGCTTCACGGCTGCGACAGTCACCCCCCGCAAGAGCGAAAGGCGTTTTGCGCCGCCGTTTTTTCTGTGCTAGGACGGGCGAAACAGCGGCCCCTCGCGGGGTCTCAGGCGGCAGACCGGACGCAGTTCCGGTGACGAACGGAAGAGGCAGCAATGGCAACGGGCAAAACGGCGGCGCTACGAGTCGGCAGTCTTGCGCTGCTCGCGGCATTGGCGGCTTGCGGTCCGTCGCAAAAGGAGCCGCCGCTCGAAAATTTCACCGCCGAGGAAATCTACAAGCGCGGCGAGTATGAGCTTGAGGTCGGCAACCCGCGCCGCCCCTCGGATGCGTTGCGCTATTTCTCGGAAGTCGAGCGGCTTTACCCCTATTCCGAATATGCCAAGCGCGCGCTGATCATGGAGGCCTTCGCCCAGCACAAGGCGAAGAAATATGAAGACGCCCGGTCCTCGGCGCAGCGCTATCTGGATACCTATCCGGGGTCCGAGGATGCGGCCTATGCCAAGTATCTGCTGGCGCTCTCGTATTACGACCAGATCGATGAGGTCGGCCGGGATCAGGGCCTGACTTTCCAGGCGCTGCAGGCGCTGCGCGCGGTGATCGAGGAATATCCCGACAGCGATTACGCCCGCTCGGCGGCGCTGAAATTCGATCTGGCCTTCGACCATCTGGCGTCGAAGGAAATGGAAATCGGCCGTTTCTATCTGAAGCAGGGCCATTACACCGCCGCGATCAACCGTTTCCGCGTCGTGGTCGAGCAATATCAGACCACCACCCACACGCCCGAGGCGCTGGAGCGGCTGGTGGAATGCTATCTCTCGCTCGGCCTGACCGATGAAGCGCAGACGGCGGGGGCGATTCTTGGCCACAACTTCCAGTCCTCGCCCTTCTATGAAGACGCCTACAAGCGCCTGAAGAAGCAAGGGCTGGAGCCCGAGGCGAAAGGGTCGAGCTGGCTTTCGGCGATTTACCGGCAGGTCATCAAGGGCGAATGGCTCTGATCCTTTCGGGGACCGGGGCAGGGGGCTGAGATGCTGCGCACGCTCGACATTCGTGACATGCTGCTGATTGACCGGCTCGAACTTGATTTCGGCGCCGGTCTGAACGTGCTCACCGGCGAGACCGGGGCGGGCAAGTCGATCCTGCTTGATTGTCTGGGATTCGTGCTGGGTTGGCGCGGCCGGGCGGAACTGGTGCGCAAGGGCGCGGCGCAGGGCGAGGTGGTGGCGGTCTTCGATCTGCCCGCGGGCCATCCGGCGCGGACGGTTCTGGAAGAGGCTGGCATCCCGGCCGAGGACGAGCTGATCCTGCGCCGGGTGAATGCGCTCGATGGCCGCAAGACCGCTTTCATCAATGATCGCCGCGCGAGCGGAGAGGTGCTGCGGGCGGTCTCTGACACGCTTGTCGAGCTGCACGGGCAGCAAGATGACGGCGGGCTTCTGAACGCCCGCGGTCACCGGGCGGCGCTGGATGCCTTTGCGGGCCACGATGATCTGCTGGCGGCGGTCCGGTCGGCCTGGGCGGCGCGTTCGGCGGCCGCGAAGCGGCTGGCGGAGGCGCGTGCGGCGCTGGCGGCGGTCAAGGGTGAAGAAGATTTCCTGCGCCATGCGGTGGCGGAACTTGAGAAGCTTGCCCCCCAGCCGGGCGAGGAAGCTGATCTCGACACCCGTCGGCGCCTGATGCAGGCGGCCGAGCGGATCCGGGCCGATGTGGTCCGCGCGCATCAGATCCTTGGTCCCGAGGGCGCAGAGGGCGCGATGCGCGATGCCGACCGCTGGCTTTCGGGCGCGGCCGACAAGGCCGAAGGGGCGCTCGATGGCGCGATGGCCTCGCTCGAACGGGCGCTGATCGAGCTTGGCGAGGCGGTGTCGGGCGTCGAGGCGGCGCTTGATGCGATGGCCTTCGATCCCCGCGCTTTGGAGGCCTGCGAGGAGCGGCTCTTCGCCCTGCGGGCGGCGGCGCGCAAGCATGGGGTGCAACCCGACGCGCTGGCCGACCTGACTGGCAAGCTCTCGACGCGGCTGCATGCGCTCGATGCGGGCGAAGAGGGGATTGCGCGGCTCGAAGCCGATGTTGCGGCGGCCGAGGCGGCTTTCGCGGCGGCGGCCGAGAAACTGTCGGCCGCGCGGGCGCAGGCGGCGGGGCAGCTTGATACGGCGATGGCGGCTGAACTGGCGCCGCTGAAGCTTGAACGCGCTGTTTTCGCGACGAAACTCAGCAAGGGCGATCCCGGCCCCGAGGGCTGGGATACGGTCGCCTTCACCGTGGCGACGAACCCGGGCGCGCCTGCCGGGCCTTTGGACAAGATCGCCTCGGGCGGGGAACTCTCGCGGTTTCTGCTGGCGCTGAAGGTGGTGCTGGCGCGGGGCGCCGATGCGCTTGTGCTGATCTTCGACGAGATCGACCGCGGTGTCGGCGGGGCCACGGCCGATGCGGTCGGGCGGCGTCTGGCGCAGCTCTCGGAAACCGCGCAGGTGCTGGTGGTCACCCACAGCCCGCAGGTGGCCGCGCGCGGATCGCATCATTTCCGCGTCGCGAAATCGGTCAGTGACGGCATGACCACCTCGCGCGTCGAGGCGTTGCCGCCGCCCGAACGGGTGGATGAAATCGCCCGGATGATCTCGGGCGCCGAGGTCACCGATGCCGCCCGGGCCGCGGCGCAGTCGCTCTTGCACAGCTGAGGCAGGGGGGGGCTCTGCCCCCCGTCCGCAAGCGGACTCCCCCCGAGATATTTGAAGCAAGATAAAAGGGCGGGGCTTTCCCTCCGGGCTTGGTCTTACCTTGCTGCAAATATCTCGGGGGGTGAATTTGCGCGTCAGCGCAAAGAGGGGGGCAGCGCCCCCCGCTTCCCCTTATGATTCCACCACGAATTGCGCGGTGACGATCTGCCAGCCTTCGGGGCCGGTGCGTTCGAGCGTGGCGCAAAGGACGGCGCCGATCCGGCCCGCATCCTGTCCGGTTTCATCGACCAGCCCCGACAGCACGAAGCGTTGCATCAGCACCGTCACTTCGGTGCCGATCGGGCGCAGCCGGGTGCGGCCGGTCACCAGACGCGCGCGCTGGAAGGCGCCCGCGAATTCGCCCGCAACAAGCTCCGCAATCGCCGTGCGCCCCTGCGCCGCGCCGCCGGTGAGGCTCAGGATCTCGCCGTCTTCGGCAAAAAGCTGCGCCATGCCAAGCGCATCGCGTGCGCCCCAGAGCATCGCAAAGGTCCGCGGCAGGTCCGCCGGTTGGCTCAGGCTCACGGTGTTTCTCCGGCTTGCGGCACGACTTTGCCGGGGTTGAGGATGTTCAGCGGATCGAGCGCGGCCTTGATCGCGCCCATCACCGCCCAGGCCTCTCCATGTTCCTCGATCATCATGCCTCGCTTGCCCATACCGATCCCGTGCTCGCCGGTGATCGTGCCGCCCATCGTGAGCGCCATCGCTGCCAGATCATGCGCGACCGTCTTCGCCTTCGCCAGTTCTGCGGAGTTCTCGCGGTCGAGAAGCAGGATGGCGTGGAAATTGCCGTCGCCGACATGGCCAAGGATCGGGCCAAGAAGCCCCGCCGCGTCGATCATCGCCCGCGCCCGCGCCACTGCCTCGGCCAGCCGCGAGATCGGCACGCAGACATCGGTGACGAGCCCCATGCAGCCCGGCCGCGAGGCGATGCAGGCGGAATAGGCGCCGTGCCGCATCTTCCAGAGCTTCGTGCGCTCTTCCGTCGTCGTTGCCCACTGGAAATCGGCGCCGCCCATCTCGGCCACCACCTCGCCGAAGCGCTGCGAGGCTTCGGCGACCGAGGCCTCGGAGCCGTGGAATTCGATCATCAGATGCGGCGTCTCGGGCAGGGAGGTGCCGTTCATCTTGTTGAAGACGCGGGCGATTTCCTCGTCGACGAATTCGATCCGCGCGACCTCGATGCCCAGCTGGATGACATGCTGCACGGTTTCCACCGCCGCTTCGAAGCGGTCAAAGGCGCAGACCGCCGAAGAGATCGCCTCGGGCTGGCCATGCAGCCGCAGCGTCAGTTCCGTGATCAGGCCAAGCGTCCCTTCCGAGCCGAGCATCAGCGCGGTGAGATCATAGCCCGAGGCCGATTTCGCCGCGCCGGAGCCGGTGCGGATCACCCGCCCGTCAGCCAGAACCACGGTCAGCCCCGCCACATTGTCACGCATCGAGCCATAGCGCACCGTCGTCGTGCCAGAGGCCCGCGTCGCGGCCATCCCGCCCAGAGACGCATTCGCCCCCGGATCGACCGGAAAGAACAGCCCCGTCGCGCGCAAATCCGCATTCAGCGCCTCGCGGGTGATGCCGGGCTCGACTCGCACCAGACGGTCTTCGGCGCGGATCTCCAACACCCGGTTCATGCGGCTGAAATCGACCACGATCCCGCCCGCAACCGCCAGCGCGTGCCCTTCCAGCGAGGTGCCCGCCCCCCAACCGACCAGCGGCACGCGATGGGCGGCGCAAATTTTCGTGAGGGCGGCGACCTCTTCCGTGCTTTCGGGGAAGACCACCGCCTCGGGCGGGGTCAGGGGAAACCAGGTCTCGGATTGGCCATGGGTTTCGCAATCTGTCCTTTTTTTGCTGATCCGATTGCCGAAAATTACCTGCGCCTCTTGCCAGAATGTTGCGTCTGCCATGTGCCCCTCCCGATGTTGCCTCGTCTTAAGCGGATCGGCGGCGTCCCGAAAGGGGCGAAAAACCGCAGCATCAGGCGTTGAACAATATCTCTCGCGGATGCACCAATCCGCTCGGACAGGAGACAGCCGCAGAGTCGCGGCGATGGAGGGAGTCCGCGATGATTTTCGAAAGCCGCATGTATCACGAAATCGAGCCAGGCATGAGCGCAGAGCTGCGCCGACTCTGCACTGCTGATGACATTTATGCCTTCGTCGCTGCCTCGGGGAACCACAACCCGATGCACCTCGAGCATGTCGATGAAGATGGACAAAAGGAAAAGCCGCTGGCGCCGGGCCTGTTCGTGGCCTCGCTGATCTCGTCGCTTCTGGGCTCGATCCTGCCCGGGCCGGGGACGCGTTACCGCGACCAGCATCTGGCCTTTCATGACTATGTCACCGCGGGCGAAGAACTGGTGGCCAAGGTTACGGTGACGGCGAAGGAAGCCGACGGCGTGATCGTGATGGAGACCGAGGTGCGCCGGGTCGAAGGTGGGGCGCTGATCTGTTCGGGCACCGCGCGCGTGCTCGCCCCCAAGACCTACATCCGCTATGAAGAAATCGACGCTCCCGGCCTGATCGTGCAGCGCCACCGCCATTTCGAGGCGCTGCTCGAGCGGGCCGAAGCGTTGCCGGCGATCGGCACGGCCGTCGTCTGCCCCGAGGAGCAATCGGCGCTGGAAGGCGCGCTGCTCGCGGCCGAACGCGGGCTGATCAAGCCGATCCTGATCGGCAACCCGGGCAAGATCGAGGCCACCGCCAAGGCGATGGGCAAGTCGCTTGCGGATTACGAGATCGTCGAGATGCTGAGCCACCGCGAGGCCGCGCGTTCGGCCGTCGATCTGGTGCGCGAGGGCCGTGCGCAGGCGATCATGAAGGGGCATCTGCACACCGATGACCTGTTGCGGCCGATGCTCGACAAGGAGAAGGGGCTGCGGATCGGGCGGCGCTTCACCCATGTCTTCGTGATGGACGTGCCCGGCGTCAGCCATCCGCTGCTGGTGACCGATGCGGCGATCAACATCGCCCCCGATCTCGCGACCAAGGTCGACATCGTGCAGAACGCCATCGATCTGGCGATTTCGCTCGGCATGGAAACGCCGAAAGTGGGCGTCCTGAGCGCGGTCGAGACGGTGAACCCGGCGATGCCCAGCTCGATCGACGCGGCGCTTTTGTCGAAGATGGCCGAGCGCGGACAGATCAAGGGTGGTGTCGTGGATGGTCCGCTCGCCATGGACAACGCGGTCGATATTGGCGCGGCGCGCACCAAGGGGCTGCGCGGGCCGGTCGCCGGACAGGCCGATGTGCTCGTGGTGCCGGGGATCGATGCGGGCAACATGCTGGCGAAACAGCTGGCCTATATTTCCCACGCGGAAGCGGCGGGGGTGGTCTTGGGCGCCCGGGTGCCGGTGATCCTGAACTCGCGCTCTGACAGCGCGATGGCGCGGCTCGCCTCGGCCGCTGTCGCCTCGATCCACTGGAACCGCATTCGCGAAGGGAGCCGCTGATGACGAGAGCCATTCTGACCCTGAATGCCGGGTCATCTTCGCTGAAACTTGGTCTGTTCGACGAGGCGCTGGCGCCTCTGGCCACAGCCCACGTCGATCGTCTGGGCGCGCCCGAGGGCTCGCTCAAGCTGAAGGATGCTGACGGCAATGCGATGCCGGTGCCGCATCTTGGCCCGGATGACTTCGCCACTCACACGCTCGCCCTGCGCTCGGCGCTTGGCGCGTTCCGCTCCGACATGCCCGAACTGGAGATCGTGGCGATCGGGCACCGGATCGTGCATGGCGGCACCGCGCATGCCGAACCCGAGAAGGTGA
This sequence comes from Rhodobacter capsulatus, assembly GCF_052363175.1. Classification (GTDB taxonomy): domain Bacteria; phylum Pseudomonadota; class Alphaproteobacteria; order Rhodobacterales; family Rhodobacteraceae; genus Rhodobacter; species Rhodobacter capsulatus_D. The sequence continues at coordinate 2,863,521 of NZ_CP198946.1, read as the reverse complement.
CGGACGTGCTGATGGACCACCTCGAACGGCTGAACCCCTTTGCGCCGTTGCACCAGCCGCACAACCTTGCTGGCGTGCGTGCGGCGATCGAGGCTTTCCCGGGCGTGCCGAACGTCGCCTGTTTCGACACCGCCTTCCACCGCGGCCATCCCTTTGTCGATGACACCTATGCGCTGCCGCGGCACTATTACGAAAAGGGCGTGCGGCGGTATGGGTTCCACGGCCTCAGCTACACCTATATCGACGGCGTGCTGGCGGCCGAGGAGCCGGAACTGCGCGCGGGTCGCGTGGTGATTGCGCACCTTGGCTCGGGCGCCTCGCTCTGCGCCGTGCACAATGGCCAATCGATTGCCTGCACCATGGGCTTCTCGACGCTGTCGGGTCTGCCGATGGGCACCCGCGCTGGCGAGTTGGACGCTGGCGTTGTGGTCTATCTGATGGACCAGGAAAAGATGAACGCCGAAGACATCACCGATCTGCTGTTCCGCCGCTCCGGGCTGATCGGGATGTCGGGCGTGTCGAACGACATGCGCACGCTCGAAGCTTCGAAGAATCCGCATGCGAAGGAAGCGATCGATTATTTCTGCCATCGCGTGAAACGCGAAATCGCTTCGCTTGCGGCGGCGATGGGCGGGATCGATGCGCTCGTCTTCTGCGGTGGTGTCGGCGAGAACTCCTCGCATGTGCGGGCAGCGGTTTGCGAGGGGCTTGACTGGTCCGGTATCACGATCGACGAGGCGGCGAACCTGGCGCATGCGCGCGAGATCTCGACCGGCCGCGTGGCGGTGCGAGTGATCCCGACGAACGAGGAAGTGGTGATCGCGCGCGCGGCGAAAGACGCGCTGCATATCTGAGCAAGGCCGGGGGCGCTGCCCCCGGACCCCCGCAGCAAGGGGGGCTGCGCGCCCCCCTCTTGCCTGCGGCAATTCACCCCGCGGCGTATTTTGCCAAGGAAAACCAAGGGCAGGGCCGGTCGATCCGGTCCTGCTTTTCCTTGGCGCAAATACGCCCTTTCCTTAAAGGGGGGCGCAGGCCGCCGTCAGCCAGTCATGCGCGGTGGGCCCCACAAGCGGACCGATGCGTTCGAGCACACCCGCATGATAGGCATCGAGCCAGTCGCGTTCCGCCTGCGACAGCATGCCGACGACGATCAGGCGGCGATCCATCGGCACCCAGGTCAGGGTGGCGAAACAGAGATGATCGCGGCCGTCGCCGATCTTCGGGGCCTCTTCGACAAGGATCAGGTTCTCGATCCGGATGCCCCATTGGCCTTCGCGGTAATGGCCGGGTTCGTTCGAGAGGATCATGCCCGGCGCAAGCGGCACGTCCGAGATGCGCGAGATCCGGGCCGGGCCTTCGTGCACGCAAAGCGCCGCGCCGACGCCGTGGCCGGTGCCGTGGTCGTAATCCATCCCCGCCTGCCAGAGCGCGATGCGGGCGAGTGCATCAAGGTCACGCCCGGCAAGGCCGCGCGGGAAGCGGGCGCGGGAAATCGCGATCATGCCTTGCAGCACGCGGGTGAAGGCCTCGGCCGCGCCCTCGGGCACGGGGCCGACGGCGACGGTGCGAGTGATGTCGGTGGTGCCGTCGGGGTATTGCGCGCCGCTGTCGATCAGCAAGAGTTCGCCGGGGGTGACCTTGCGGTTCGTCGCCTCGGTCACCCGGTAATGCACGATGGCGCCATTCGGTCCGGCGCCGCAGATCGTGTCGAAGCTGATGTCGAGCAGTTGCCCGGTGGCGCGGCGGTGGTTTTCGAGCCGCTCCACCACGTCGATTTCGGTCAGCTTGCCTTTTGGCGCTTCGGTGTCGAGCCAAGCCAAGAACTCCACCACGGCCGCACCGTCGCGGATGTGGGCGGCCTGCATCCCCGCCACCTCGGCCGCGGTCTTGCGGGCCTTCGGCAGGATGCAGGGATCTTCGGCCCAAAGGACGAGCGTGCCCGCCTCCTCCAGCTCGCGGCCGACCTGATGCGGCGCCGAGGCGGGATCGACCAGAACCGGGCCTTTCAGGCTGCGCAGCGCGGCGTCAAAGGCCGAAACCGGGCGCAGCGTCACCTCGTTGCCCAGATGCACGCGCAGCTCTGGCGAAAGCTTCGCCGCCTCGGTGAAGAGCGTCAGATGGCCATTGCCATGCAGCACGGCGAAGGCCTGCATCACCGGATTGCGCGGAATGTCGGCGCCGCGGATGTTCAAAAGCCAGGCGATGGAATCGGGCAGCGTCAGCACCGCCGCCTGCGCGCCCTGCTTGACCACTCCGGCCCCCAGACGCTGGCGCTTTTCCGCGCTCGGCTCTCCCGCGAATTGAGCGGGATGCACCCGCGCGGGCTGCATCGGCGGGGCAGGGCGGTCGGTCCAGACCGCATCGATCAGGTTCGCCGTCTCGACGAGCTCAATGCCCGAGCCATCGAGCGCCTTGCGCAGATCTTCCACCTCCTTGCGGGTGTGCAGCCAGGGATCGAAGCCGATCCGGCCACCCTCGGGCAGGTTTTCCAAAAGCCACGGCCCGGCCTTCACCTCGGGCCAGGGGACGGGGGTGAAGGCGGTCTGATCGACTTCGGATTTCACCTGCACGCGGTAGCGGCCGTCGATGAAGACCCCGGCGATCTCGGGCAGAACGATGCAGAACCCGGCCGAGCCGGTGAAGCCGGTCAGCCAGCCCAGCCGCGCGTCGCTCTCGGCGACATATTCGCCCTGATGCACGTCGGCGCGCGGGATCAGGAAGCCGGTCAGCCCGGCGCCGCGGATCGCCTGCCGCAGCGCTGCCAGCCGGGCCGGGCCGTTCGTGCGGGTCGAGCGGGTGGTGAAATCCTGAAACATGCCCGCTTACCCCGTTTTCTTCATCCCCAGCACCCGTGCCCGCGCCCGCGGATCGCTGTCGAAAAGCGCCGCCAGCTGTTCGGTCATCGCGCCCGCCAGCTGTTCGACATCGGTGATGGTGACGGCGCGCGAATAGTAGCGCGTCACGTCATGGCCGATGCCGATGGCCAGAAGTTCGACCGCCCGCTTGCGCTCGACCATCGCGATCACGTCGCGCAGGTGTTTTTCGAGATAAATCGCGGGGTTGACCGACAAGGTGGAATCGTCGACCGGGGCGCCATCGGAAATCACCATCAGGATTTTCCGCGCCTCGGGCCGCGCCATCGAGCGCTTCCACGCCCATTCCAGCGCCTCGCCGTCGATGTTTTCCTTCAGCAGGCCTTCCTTCATCATCAGGCCAAGGTTCGAGCGCACGCGCCGCCACGGCGCATCGGCCGATTTGTAGATGATATGGCGCAGGTCGTTGAGCCGCCCCGGTCCCTGCGGGCGGCCCTCGGCCAGCCATTTCTCGCGGCATTGGCCGCCCTTCCACGCCCGGGTGGTGAAGCCGAGGATCTCGACCTTGACCGAGCAGCGTTCGAGCGTGCGGGCCAGCACGTCGGCACAGATCGCGGCAATGGAAATCGGGCGGCCCCGCATCGAGCCGGAGTTGTCCAGAAGCAGCGTCACGCAGGTGTCGCGGAACTCGGTGTCCTTTTCGACCTTGAACGACAGCGGCATCGTCGGGTTCGCGACGACGCGGGCGAGCCGCCCGGCATCGAGCGTGCCTTCCTCGCGGTCGAATTCCCACGACCGGTTCTGCTGCGCCTGCAGCCGTCGTTGCAGCTTGTTCGCGAGCCGCGCCACCGCGCCCTTGAGCGGTTCAAGCTGGGTGTCGAGGTAGGCGCGCAGCCGTTCGAGTTCGGCCGGTTCCGCCAGATCTTCGGCGCGGATTTCCTCGTCGAACTCGGTGGTGAAGACGGTGTAATTCGGATCGGCCGAGGAATGCGGCGCGGGCGGCGGCGGCTCGGGCGGGGCGTCGGCCTGCGGCATGTCGATTTCGTCGCCGGTCTCGTCATCGGCGAGATCGTCTTGGCTGACGGTGGTCTGACGCTGATCCTGCTGCTGTTCCTGACTTTGCTCGGGCGTCGCTTCGCCGTCGTCGTCCTGCTGTTCCTCGTCCGAGCCGTTGTCCTGATCCGCCTCGGGGTCTTCCTCGCTCTCCTGATCGGCCTCGTCGTTTTGCTGCGCGTCGGGATCTTCGCCCAGCTGATCGCCATAGCCGAGATCGGCAATCACCTTGCGCGCGAGCCGCGCAAAGGCCGCCTGATCGGCCAAGGCGGCCTCGATGCCCTGAAAATCCTCGCCCGCCTGATCGTCAAGGAAGCCGCGCCAGAGGTCGAGCACATGGTTCGCGGCCTGCGGCAGTTTCCGCCCCGTCGCCATTTCGCGCACCATGTAACCCGCGGCCACCGCAAGCGGCGCCTCGGCTTGCGTGCGGATCTGGCCATAGCCCTTGCGCTCGGCCTCGTGGCCGATCTTGAAGTCGATGTTGGTCAGCGTGCCGGGCATGTCGCGCGCGCCCAAGGCCTCGCAGCGGGCGGTTTCCATCGCCTCGTACAGCGATTTCGCCATGTCGCCCGAGGGCGCATAGCGGGCGGCCACGGCGGTATCGTGGTGACGCTGGCGCAGGGCCAGCGCATCGCCGGTGCCGCGCGCCATCATGATCTCGTCGCGGGTCATCCGACGCGAGACCTGCGGCAGGCGCATCTGATCGCCCGCCACGCCGGGCGGATCGACCGAGAAACTGACGTTCAGCTCGGGCGCATCGGCCAAGGTCCGGGTGGCCTCGGCGAGCGCCTTCTTGAACGGATCGGCGGGGTTGTCGGTGGGCTTGCTCATCGCCCCCCCTTACCGCCCCGCGATGACGGCGGCGCTTTCGGGCAGTTCCTCGTCGAACAGGCGCTGGTAGAACTCGGCCACGGTGGCGCGTTCCAGCTCGTCGCATTTGTTCAGGAAGGTCAGCCGGAAGGCATAGCCCACGTTGCGGAAGATATCGGCGTTCTGCGCCCAGGCGATCACCGTCCGGGGCGACATCACCGTGGACAGGTTCCCGGCCATGAAGGCGGTTCGGGTCAGATCGGCCACGGTGACCATCTGCGAGATCACCTTGCGGCCCTTTTCGGTGTTGTAATGCGGCACCTTCGAGAGAACGATCGCGGCCTCGGCGTCGTGGCTGAGATAGTTCAGCGTCGCGACGAGCGACCAGCGGTCCATCTGGCCTTGGTTGATCTGTTGCGTGCCGTGGTAAAGCCCGGTCGTGTCGCCCAGACCCACGGTGTTCGCGGTGGCGAACAGCCGGAAATAGGGGTTCGGCGTGATCACCTCGTTCTGGTCGAGCAGGGTGAGTTTCCCGTCGGCTTCCAGAACGCGCTGGATCACGAACATCACATCGGCGCGGCCCGCGTCATATTCGTCAAAGACGATCGCGGTCGGGTTGCGCAAAGCCCAGGGAAGAATCCCCTCGTGGAACACGGTCACCTGCTTGCCGTCAACGAGCTTGATCGCGTCCTTGCCGATCAGGTCGATCCGGCTGACGTGGCTGTCAAGGTTCACCCGCACGCAGGGCCAGTTCAGCCGCGCCGCGACCTGCTCGATATGGGTCGATTTGCCGGTGCCGTGATAGCCTTGGATCATCACGCGGCGATTGTAGGCAAAGCCCGCCAGAATCGCCTGCGTGGTGTCAGGGTCGAACTTGTAGGTCGGATCAAGGTCCGGCACGCGGTCGGTGCGCTCGGCGAAGGCTTTCACCTTCATGTCGCTGTCGATGCCGAAGACCTCGCGCAGGTCGATTTCCTCGGTGGGCTTGGCGGTCAGGTCGAGCATCTTGGGTCCTCTTTGGGCAATCCGCCAATTTGTGGCCGAAGGGGCAGGGCTGCGCAAGAGGCGGATTGTGCGGGGGACAAGGCTGCGGGCGCTTTTGCCAAGGCGGGGTGAAGGCCGCGTTCACCCCATCGTTGCTTGACCCCCGGCGCAGGAGGCGTATCTGTCGCGCCAAAACGAGGAGCGCCATGCAGCTTTACGAATACAAGGTGGTTCCCGCGCCGGTGCGGGGCGAAAAGGACCGCGGGCTGACCGGGGCCGAGCGCTTTGCCCTTGCGCTGAGCGAGGTGATGAACGAGCTGGCGCGCGACGGCTGGGAATACTGGCGCGCCGAGACGCTGCCCGCCGAGGAACGCGCCGGGCTTGCCTCGAAGACGACGGTGATTCACCACCTGCTGGTGTTCCGCCGCGCCCTTGAAGACGAAGAAGTTTCGGACGCGGACGGCGAGGACGAGGATGGTCTGACGTTTTCGTCGGAACGCCGCGGCCGTCTGACCGCCTTTGCCCCCGAGGGACGGGCGCCGCGGCTGGGTCCGGCGGCCGACGAGACCTTCTGATCAACGGCTCGTTTCTCAATCTGCCCGCTTGCCCTTGGCTTGGCCGCGAAAACCTCTATCCTCTGGCACCCGAGTCGGCAACGGACGCAGAAACCGTGCCGAGACCCTGACCGCGCCCGACTTGCGGACGTGATTTGCGAGGCCCCATGAGCAAGACTGACCCTTTCGGCTTCAACATCTCTGCCGCAGCCGACAAGAAAAGTCGGACCAAAGGCAAGCGCGGCATGTCCGGCGCCTTTGAAACCTCGACGCGGCAATGCGATCACCCCGAGTGCAGCGAGCCGGGCCAGTACCGCGCGCCGAAGAGCCCGAAGGTGCTCGACGACTATTTCTGGTTCTGCAAGGACCATGTGCGCGAATACAACCTGCGCTGGAACTATTTCCAGGGCCAGTCGGACGAGGAATTCCAGCAGTTTCTGGACAGTGCCAATGTCTGGGAACGGCCGACGAAACCCTTTGGCCGCTCGAAAGAGGAAAAGGGCTGGGCGCGGCACGGCATCACCGACCCGATGGAATTGCTGGGCGCGAATGCGACGCAAAACCCCGGCCGGACCGCGGTGGGGCGCAAGCTGCCGCCGACCGAACGGCGCGCGCTTGAGCTGCTCGATGCCCGGGACACGATGACGAAGACCGAGATCCGCGGCTGCTACAAGGCGCTGATCAAGGTGCTGCACCCCGACATGAACGGCGGCGACCGTTCTCAGGAGGAGATGCTGCAGCAGGTCGTCTGGGCTTGGGATCAGATCAAGGACAGCCGCAACTTCAAGTGAGGCGGCGGGGGCGCGGCCCTCAAGATATGTTCGGCAAGATAAAGGGCGCCCATCGCGGAGCGCCCTTTTATCTTGCCCCAAATATCCCGGGGGGAGTCCGCTTGCGGACGGGGGCAGAGCCCCCCTTTTTTCAGGCCTTGGCGGCCTTCACCTGCGCCCGGCGCTGGTGCAGCACGGGTTCGGTGTAGCCCGAGGACTGGATCCGGGCGAGGAAGACCAGATCGCAGGCGGCCTGAAAGGCGAGCCCGTCGAAATTCGGCGCCATCGGCTGATAGGCCGGATCGCCCGCATTCTGCCGGTCGACCACCGCCGCCATCTTGCGGAACGCCTTCATCACCTGCGGCTCGCCACAGATGCCGTGATGCAGCCAGTTCGCCAGCGCCTGCGAGCTGATCCGCAGCGTCGCGCGGTCTTCCATCAGGCCCACATCATGGATGTCGGGCACTTTCGAGCAGCCGATGCCCTGATCGACCCAGCGCACGACGTAGCCCAAAATGCCCTGCGCGTTGTTCTCGATTTCCGCGGTGATCTCGGCCTCGGAATAGGTGCGCCCGACGGCCAGCGGGATCGTCAGCAGATCAAACAGCCGCAGCGGCCGTTGCAACTGCGCGATCTCGCGTTGGCGCGCCTTCACATCGACGCGGTGGTAATGCGTCGCATGCAGCACCGCCGCGGTGGGCGAGGGCACCCAGGCGCAATTCGCCCCGGCCATCGGATGGGCGATCTTCTGCGCCAGCATCTCGGCCATGTTGTCGGGCGCGGCCCACATGCCCTTGCCGATCTGCGCCTTGCCGGGCAGCCCGCACCGCAGGCCGATATCGACGTTGCGATCCTCGTAAGCCGAAATCCACGGCTGCGATTTCATCTCGGCCTTGGTCACCATCGGCCCGGCTTCCATCGAGGTGAAGATCTCGTCCCCGGTGCGGTCAAGGAAGCCCGAGTTGATGAAGGCGAGCCTATCCTTGGCGGCGCGGATGCATTCCTTGAGGTTCGCCGAGGTCCGGCGTTCCTCGTCCATGATGCCTAGTTTGACCGTGTTCGCGGGCAGACCCAGCACCTCTTCGACATGGGCGAAGGTGGCACAGGTGAAGGCGACTTCTTCGGGGCCGTGCAGCTTCGGCTTCACCACATAGACCGAGCCGGTGGTGGAATTGGCCCCACGCTTCAGATCATGCAGCGCGCAGAGCGTGGTGACCATCGCATCCATCAGCCCCTCGGGCGCCTCGGCGCCCGCGCGGGTGAGGATCGCGGGGGTGGTCATCAGCGGCCCGACATTGCGCACCAGCATCAGCGCCCGGCCCTTGAGCGTGACGGTGCCGCCCTCGGGCGCGGTAAAGCTCAGGTCCGGCGCCAGAGCACGGGTGAAGCTGCGATCGCCCTTGGTGACCGTCTCGGTCAGATCGCCCCGCATCAGGCCGAGCCAGTTGCGATAGGCCAGAACCTTGTCGGCGGCATCGACGGTGGCCACCGAATCCTCGCAATCCATGATCGAGGACAGCGCGGATTCGAGCACCAGATCGGCCAGAGCCAGCGGATCGCTGGCGCCGATCGGATGGGCGGGGTCGCGTTTCAGGATCAGATGCAACCCGTTGTTGCGCAGCAAGATTTCGGCGGGAGCGTCGGCCGGGCCACGACTGCCCGCGAATTGGGCGGGGTCTTTCAGCCCGGTTTCCTCGCCCGCTACCTCGGCGAACAAGCCCCCATCCTGCAGCCAAAGCCGCGTCGCCTGCGCCCAGGAGCCCGCCACCAGCGGGCAGGCGGTATCGAGGAACTCCTTCGCCCAAGTGATCACCTTCGCGCCGCGGACGGGGTCATAGCCCGGCGCGGCGGGCGGCGTTCCCAGCGCATCGGTGCCGTAAAGCGCATCGTAAAGGCTGCCCCAGCGCGCATTCGCGGCATTGAGCGCATAGCGCGCATTGGTGATCGGCACGACAAGCTGCGGGCCGCACACGCTTGCGATCTCGGCATCGGTCGGGCCGGTTTCGATGGCAAAATCGGGGCCTTCGGGTGCCAGATAGCCGATCTCGTCCAGAAAGGCGCGGTAGGCGGTGGCGTCATGGCCCTGACCGCGATGGTGCAGGTGCCAGGCGTCGATGCGCGCCTGCAGCTGGTCGCGCTTGTCGAGCAGCGCGCGGTTCTTCGGGCCGAATTCATGAATCAGCGCCGAAAATCCGGCCCAGAACCGCGCCGGATCGACCCCGGTGCCGGGCAGCGCCTCCGTTTCGATGAAGGTCGCCAGTTCGGCCGCAACCTGCAGCCCCTCGCGTTCCACGCGTTCCGTCATCGGCTCCTCCCAAGCTTTGGCCGGTATCTTGGCCCTGACGCCGCCCCTGTCCAGCGAAATTCGCATCCGCGCCGACTGTCGGCGATGCCTTGCCGGGGGGGCGGGAAGCGCCTAGCTTGCGCGAAAGCCCAGTGCAAGCCCAGTGCGAGGAAAGTCATGGACGGCGTCACCCTTTTGTCGGATTACAAGCCCTATCCCTTTGAGATTGCCTCCGTTTCCCTGACCTTCCGGCTCGATCCGGCGGCGACGCGGGTTCTTGCGACGCTCGACGTGACACCGCGGCAGCCGGGCGCCGACATGGTGTTGCAGGGCGAGGACCTCACGCTGATCTCACTTTCCCTTGACGGGCGGGCGCTGGTCCCGGGCGACTATCTTCTGGACGAGACCGGCCTGACGCTGCCTGCCGCGGGGCTGCCCGCGGGCCCGTTCCGGCTGCAGACCGAGGTCGAGATCGCCCCCGCGGCCAATACCGCGCTTGAGGGGCTTTACATGTCGAACGGCATGTATTGCACCCAATGCGAGGCCGAGGGCTTTCGCCACATCACCTTTTACCCCGACCGTCCCGATGTGATGAGCCGCTTTCATGTCCGCATCGAGAGCGATCTGCCGGTGCTTTTGTCGAACGGCAACCCGGTCGGGCAGGGGCCGGGCTGGGCGGAATGGGACGATCCCTGGCCGAAGCCCGCCTATCTGTTCGCGCTGGTGGCGGGGGATCTGCGCGCCACTTCGGGCAGCTTCACCACGCGCTCGGGGCGCAAGGTCGATCTCAATATCTGGGTGCGCCCGGGCGACGAGGACCGCTGCGATTTCGCGCTGGGGGCGCTCGCCCGGTCGATGACATGGGACGAAGAGGCCTATGGGCGCGAATACGATCTGGATCTGTTCAACATCGTCGCGGTCGATGATTTCAACATGGGGGCGATGGAAAACAAGGGGTTGAACATCTTCAATTCGAAGCTGGTCCTGGCAAGCCCCGAAACCGCGACCGACACCGATTACGAACGCATCGAGGCGGTGATCGCGCATGAATATTTCCACAACTGGACCGGCAACCGCATCACCTGCCGCGACTGGTTCCAGCTCTGTCTCAAGGAGGGGCTGACGGTCTATCGCGACCAAAGCTTTACCCGCGACGTGCGGTTGGGCGGCCTGAAGCGGATCGAGGATGTGGCGGCCCTGCGCGCGCGCCAGTTCCGCGAGGATGCAGGCCCGCTTGCCCATCCGCCGCGGCCCGATCGCTACAAGGAAATCAACAACTTCTACACCGCGACCGTCTATGAAAAGGGCGCCGAGGTGGTCGGCATGCTGGCCAGCCTGCTTGGGCCCGAGGGCTATCGGGCGGCACTTGATCTCTATTTCGACCGCCACGACGGGCAGGCCTGCACGATCGAGGACTGGATCAAGGTGTTCGAGGACACCTCGGGCCGCGATCTGAGCCAGTTCAAGCTCTGGTATACCCAGGCGGGCACGCCGAAACTGACGGTGACCGAGGCTTACGAAAACGGCACCTATACGCTGGAGGTGAGCCAGACGACCCCACCCACCCCGGGCGAGGAGGTCAAGCCGCCGCGGCATATTCCGCTGGCGGTGGGGCTCTTGTCGCCCAATGGCGACGAGGTGGTGCCGACGACGGTGCTCGAACTGACCGAGGCGCGACAAAGCTTCCGCTTCGAGGGGCTTGCGGCGCGGCCGGTGCCCTCGCTGCTGCGCGGGTTCTCGGCGCCGGTGATCCTCGATCGGGCGACGACGCCCGCCGAACAGGCTTTCCTGCTCGCCCATGACACCGATCCCTTCAACCGCTGGGAAGCGGGACGGACGCTGGCGCGGCAGACGCTGATGGCGATGGCGCGTGGCGAGGGGGCGCAGCTTGACTACCTTGACGCGGTGGGGCGGCTCATTGCCGACGAAGAGGCCGATCCGGGCTTCCGTGCCGCCTGTCTGCGCCTGCCGGGCGAAGACGAGATTGCCGCGGCGCTGTTTGCACGGGGCGATACCCCCGATCCCGACGCGATCCGCGCGGCGCGGCGCAAGCTGATGAAGATGCTCGCCACCCGCCACGGCGCGGCGCTGACGCGGGTCTATGACAGCTGCGCGGTCACCGGTCCCTACAGCCCCGATGCCGGTCCCGCCGGGCGGCGCGCGCTGCGGCTGGCCGTCCTCGCCCTGCTCACGACCGAAGATGGCGGCGCCCGGGCGGCGGCGCTTTTCGCCGAAGCCACGAACATGACCGAAAGCATCGGCGCGCTCAACCTTCTGGTGGCCGAGGGCAAAGGGCAGGGGCAGCTTGCTGCTTTCGCGGCGCGATGGTCGAAAGATCCGCTTGTCATGGACAAGTGGCGGATGGCGCAGGGCGCGCTGACCCCGCCCGAGGATGCGGCGGAAACCGTGACCCGGCTGGGCACGGCGCCCGAGTTCGACTGGAAGAACCCGAACCGCTTCCGCAGCCTGCTGGGCGGGTTCGCGGCCAACCACGCGGGCTTCCACCGGGTTGATGGCGCGGGCTATGCGCTTTACGCCGATTGGCTGCTGCGCCTCGATCCGCTCAACCCGCAGACCGCGGCGCGGATGTCGACGGCCTTCGAGACTTGGCGGCGCTATGACACCACGCGGCAAGCGCATGCGAAAACGGCCCTTGCCCGCATCGCCGCCACCCCCGGGCTCAGCCGCGATCTGGCCGAGATGGTCGGGCGGCTTGCGGGCTGAGAGCGCCGGGGCGCTGCCCCGGACCCCGACGTATTTGCGCCAGGAAAAAACACATCGGCTTTTTCTTGGTGCAAATACGCCCTGTCGACATCCCGGCCGCCGCGCGGGTGGTTCGTCTTGCCCCGCGCGCGCGGCTGTCCTAGAAGGGCCGAAGCCGAGAAAGGGAACCCGCAATGCTTGATCACCTTGCCTTCACCGCCCCCGAACCGAAAGTCATTGCCGGCGCGAAAAGCGACTGGGAGCTTGTGATCGGGATGGAGGTGCACGCGCAGGTGGCCTCGAATGCGAAGCTGTTCTCGGGCGCGTCCACGACCTTTGGCAATGAGCCGAACGCCAACGTCGCCTTCGTCGATGCGGCGATGCCCGGCATGCTGCCGGTGATCAACGAATTCTGCGTTGCCCAAGCCGTGCGCACCGGGCTCGCGCTGAAGGCGGGGATCAACCTGCGCTCGGCCTTTGACCGTAAGAATTACTTCTACCCCGACCTGCCGCAGGGCTATCAGATTTCGCAGCTTTACCACCCGATCGTGGGCGAGGGCGAGATCATCGTCGACATGGGCCCGGGCATCGCCCGCAAGGTCCGCATCGAGCGCATTCACCTGGAACAGGACGCGGGCAAGTCGATCCATGACATGGACCCGACGATGTCCTTTGTCGATTTCAACCGCACCGGCGTGGCGCTGATGGAAATCGTTTCGCGTCCCGACATTCGCGGCCCGGAAGAAGCCGCCGCCTATATCGCCAAGCTGCGGCAGATCCTGCGCTATATCGGCACCTGCGATGGCAACATGCAGAACGGCAACCTGCGCGCCGATGTGAACGTCTCGGTCTGCCGTCCCGGGCAGTATGAGAAATATCAGGAAAGCCAGGATTTCAGCCATCTCGGCACGCGCTGCGAGATCAAGAACATGAACTCGATGCGCTTCATCCAGCAGGCGATCGATTACGAAGCCCGCCGCCAGATCGCCATTCTGGAGGACGGCGGGTCGATCGTGCAGGAAACCCGGCTTTACGACCCGGACAAGGGCGAGACCCGCTCGATGCGCTCCAAGGAAGAGGCGCATGACTACCGCTATTTCCCCTGCCCGGATCTGCTGCCGCTCGAAATCGAGCAGGGTTGGGTCGATGACATCGGCGCGACGATGCCGGAACTGCCGGATGAGAAGAAGGCCCGCTTCGTCAAGGATCTGGGGCTGTCGGAATATGACGCCTCGGTGCTGACGGCGGAAGTTGCGGATGCCGAGTATTTCGAAGCCGTGGTGGCCGTGGCCGAAGATGGCAAGCTGGCCGCGAACTGGGTGATCAACGAGCTGTTTGGCCGTCTGAAGAAGGAAGGCCACGAGATCGGCCAGAGCCCGGTCAGCCCGGCGCAGCTCGGTGGCATCATCCGGCTGATCCGTTCGGGCGACATTTCGGGCAAGATCGCCAAGGATCTGTTCGAGATCGTCTATACCGAGGGCGGCGATCCGGCCGCGATCGTCGAGGCCCGCGGCATGAAGCAGGTCACCGACATGGGCGCGATCGAGACGGCGGTGGACGAGATCATCGCCGCGAACCCGGCGCAGGTGGAGAAGGCGAAGGCCAATCCGAAGCTGGCGGGGTGGTTCGTGGGGCAGGTGATCAAGGCCTCGGGGGGGCAAGGCCAACCCCGCGGCGGTGAACGAGATCGTCGCGAAGAAGCTCGGGCTGTAAGAGAAAAAGGCGCTCCTGCGGGGGCGCCTTTTTTTGGGGGTACTCTTGCGTGGAAGCTTTTTATGCCTCGAGGCATCAGGTGCGGTTATTCGGATGCCGACTTGGAAAATTTTTTCGAATATTTAGTGATTTTATTAGTTGATGACTTTTGTCCGTCGGTTTTTTTTGCGATAAGCCGGTTGATCATTTTGAGTATATGGCGAATTTCATAAGTGTTATTACTGCGAATGAAGGCTGGGAGCAGAGGTAAGATAGGTGATTGCGAGAAGGTTCTACTGTCTATGTTTGGCCGATGTGGATTTTTTTGTTCACAAGTTTGGCCAGTCGCGAAAATGGTACATTGAAGGCGCGCGTGATCATTGGGTGATAAAAGATGAGCCTTCGTTACTATACAATAAGAGGTGTGATGTAGATCTCTCGACGGATCGAGATGTCTTTGATGCGCGAGCGGAGCGTCTTAAAGAGAATGCTTTGAGGTCACATAAGGTGCTGTATGCCTCGGTTTATAAGGCCGTGACAGCTGCTGGAGCAGTGAAAAAGGTGGCTTACGAGGCGCAAGGAAACCTATGGGCTTATCGGCCGACTTTGGCTGAGTGCGATGCCTATAACTCTGAATTGAGTATTGGGGCTACTAGAATAATCTGTGAAGTCGTTGAGGGTGCTTATGGAAGAGAGCCTCGTCTTGACTGCTCGCAGATTCCGCGGCGCGAAGATTGCGTCAGCGAATCCCATTATGAGACATTGTTGCGCTATTATGTGCATGCTTTGGCTAAATTTGGATATATCTCTAAGGATATCCATGATGAATTATTTTGGCGCACGAAAGGCTTATATAATCTATCTTTGGAGAATGCGCCTTCCATAGAAATCAAGCTTGTTGTCCCCCCCTTGCACCTCGCCCCCCCCCAGCCCCTACTTTCCCGCGAAACCCATGGGAGATTTGAATGAGCGGCCTTCTCGCCCTTCTCGATGACGTGGCGGGGATCGCCAAGATTGCGGCTGCCTCGGTGGATGATGTCGCCGCGGGTGCTGCCAAGGCCGGGGCCAAGGCCGCGGGCGTTGTCATCGACGATGCCGCCGTCACGCCGCGCTATGTGCATGGGTTTGAAGCCAGCCGCGAGTTGCCGATCGTCGGCAAGATCGCCATGGGCTCGATCCGCAACAAGATCGTTTTCCTTTTGCCCATCGCGCTGATCCTGTCGGCCTTCGCGCCCGGGGTGATCACGCCGCTGTTGATGCTCGGCGGCGCCTATCTGTGTTTCGAGGGCGCCGAGAAGGTCTTTCACGTCCTCTTCCCGCATGCGCCGCATGCCGACAGCCATATCGATCCCGATGATGATCCGGCGGGTGATCCCGCGCATCTGGAGCGCGAAAAGGTCTCGGGGGCGGTGAAGACCGATTTCATCCTCTCGGCCGAGATCATGACCATCGCGATGGCCTCGCTGCCCGCTGGCGAGCCGCTCTGGATGCAGGCGCTGGCGCTGGCGGTGGTGGCGGTGGGGATCACCGTGCTGGTCTATGGCGGCGTTGCGCTGATCGTGAAGGCCGATGACGTCGGGCTGTGGCTGGCGCGCAAGGGGGCGATCGCGCCGATCCGCTGGCTCGGGCGGGGGCTGGTGCGGGCGATGCCGCCGTTGCTGACCGCGCTGTCGATCCTCGGCACGGCGGCGATGATCTGGGTTGGCGGCGCGATCCTGCTGCATGGTGCGGCGGAGCTTGGCTGGCCCGGTGCCAATGACACGATCCACCATCTGGCCGAGGGGGCGGGGCATCTGGTGCCCGCGGGCGGGTTCACCGAATGGCTGGTCACCGCCGCCTGCGATGGCGTGCTGGGGCTGATCTTCGGCCTGATGCTGATCCCGCTCGCGATGTTCATCGTCGATCCGCTGATCCGTCTGATCGGCCGCCTGCGCGGCTGATCAGACTGCCGTCGTCAGCGGCCGCGCCCCGGCGGGAACGCCGTTCAGCACCCGGGTCTTGCCCGCACGTTGCGGGGCAGGGCGGGGGGCTTCCGGTCGGCGTCCCTCGGGGCCGAGCGGCTCGGGGTGTGCCATCAGCAGACCGTGCCGCGCCTTCAGCGCCGACAGCGCCGCCGCGGTGCGCAGGTCTTCGAGCGCGGCCAGCGTGTGGGCGAGTTGTTCCGACAGCGCGATCAGCTGCGCCTCGGGGAGGGTGTCATGCCGCGTGCGCTGCGATTGCGCGCGCAGAATGAATTCGGCCTGCATGGTCACCGCCGCGAGGATCCGCATTTCGCTTACGGCCAGATCGAGGTCTTCTTCCTGAAGCAGCAGCCAGCGCTCGCGCCCTTCGCCCGCATGGGCGACGACCTGCAGCGCCTTGTCGCGCACCCGGTCGATCTGCTGGCGCAGTTCCGCCAGACGGGCCTCGCGGCGGGCGGCGGCGGGGCTGAGCCGACGGCGCAGGCGCTCCCAGAAGCGGGGCGGCTCGTGGCTGTGGTCTTCGGGGGACATTTCGATCTTCCTTTGCCTCATGTCCGTCGATCGCGATGATCCGCCCCGACGTCCTTGTTTTTTCGAAGATTCGCGCAGGAATGGTTAAGAAAGAGTTAAAAGGTCCGGCCTCTCCTCAGAGTTGAGGAAAATAGGCTCCCGAAGATGTCGATTTGCATCGATCCGGTGCCGACCGGGCTGCAAAGCCCTTGCTGCGGGGTTCGCCCGGCCTGCTGCTCCCCGTTCGGCAGGCTGGGCTGACGGAAGTCAGGCGATGCGGCGACGCTCGATCTTTTCGATGATCATCGCGCATTCCTCGACCAGGTAGAAGAAGTAGTCATGCTTGATGTCGAGGCCGTCGAGCATCAGGCTCGACATGAAACGCAGCTTCGCGGTGGCTTCGAGGACCGTCTTCGGACGGTGATCGAGGATGTCCTGCTCGGCCGCGCCCATGCGGTAACGGTAGAGCTTGATCATCTCTTCCAGATCCTCGATCGCCACCATCTCGGGGCTGCAAGCCTTGAGCACGAAGCGGCGATGCGCATTCGGCAGGCCATTCGGCACGACGCGCTTGGCCAGATCGCTCAATTGCTTGAAATCGGGGAAGGAAATGTCGGTGATCGTCATCTCGTCGCGGGCCACCATCTCGCCCGAGGCAAGCGCGACGCTGTCGCCGTTGGCCTCGGCTTCGCGCTGTTTGGCGTAGAAGTTGCGCGACAGGGTTTCCTGCTCGACGATCAGATCTTCGAGCAGATGTTCGAGGTAATCGTATTGGGCGATCTTCTCGGACAGGCCCAGTTGCTCTTGCTGTTCAACCGCCGCGGCGACCGCAACCGGCTGGGCTTCTTTCATCTCGTGCTTCTTGCGGAACGTGAACGCCATGTTGGTTCTCCTCGGCTCTCAGTACCCTTTGGGCACCTGCTTGATGAGACCATAATCCCCCCGGGCTGAGGCATCAGTGAGGAAGCTTTTCGGAATTGTCGCCTAAAATGGAAACAAAAGGTTAACGACGTCTTGACGGCGCTAAGAAACCTTAATGAATCCTTAATTCGCGTTGAGACCCATGAAAACAAGCAAGAAATTGTTAACCACGCGGCAATAATTCCCGTTTTGCGGTCGCAGGGATCGTTGCCGTGCAACCTTCGATCTTCGCCAATTGTGTCAAAATTTTGCGATTTCGCTGCAACTGCCACGAAGCGGCCCCGGTTTTCGGAACCAGCGGGACACAGCCGGGACGGGGGTCTTGACGTGTCGGCATTGCTGATTCTCCGGATCCGGCGCGGGGCGGCGCAAGGGCTATGGTGACATGTCGGAAACGGTTGCGCTCCAGTTCCCGCCGCGAACCGCCACGGAGGGCGGCGGGTTGGGGCGCCCGGCGCCATTGCATGCCTGACGACACGCGCACTGATCTGCCGTCCATCTTGCCTATGTGGTTTTCGCGGCTCGATTTTTCGGCGCTGTGGCGGTGCTCCTCTGCCTTCCGAACGGGCAATCTTTCGCGCTTTTGGTTTTGCAGGACGCCTTTGCGTTCAGGCGCGCTTGATCTTCCGCAAGGAACGGGCCAGCTTCGTCTGACTGGGGCGGCCCGCTTTGGGCCGCTTCGCGCCAAGAACAGACAGGACAGGGAGTCCGCATATGACATCACTCCGCAGCCTTCGCCCGGCGGCCGCTTTCGCCGCCCTTCTTGCTTGTGTCGCGCCCGCGGCGCTTTTCGCGCAGACGCCCGCCGACACGCTGGTTCTGGCCGATGCGATCGACGATATCGTCTCCATCGATCCGGCCGAAGGCTTTGAATTCTCGGGCGCGGACTTGAACAACAACCTTTACGATTCGCTCGTCGAACTCGATCCGGCGAAACCGGGCGAGCTGGTGCCGGGCCTGGCCGAAAGCTGGTCGGTCGATGCCGATGGCGTCACCTATCGCTTCAAGATGCGCGCGGGCGTGACCTTTTCGAGCGGCAATCCCGTGACCGCCGAGGCCGCTGCGCAATCGCTGCGCCGTGTCGTCAAGATGGACAAGACCCCGGCCTTCATCCTGACCCAGTTCGGTCTGAGCAAGGACAACGTCGATCAGATGGTCAGCTTCGACGGCGACACGCTGATCCTGAAGACCGACAAGGCCTATGCGCCGAGCTTCATCTACAACTGCCTGACCGCGACGCCCGCCTATATCGTCGACGTCAAGGCAGCGATGGAGCATGAAGTGAATGGCGACATGGGCAACGACTGGCTCAAGGCGCATTCCGAAGGCACCGGCGCCTATGTGCTGCGCTCGTTCAAGCCGAACGAAGGCTATGTCCTGCAGGCCCGCGAAGGCCATTGGCGCGGCGATGCGCCGATCAAGAACGTGCTGATGCGGCATATTCCCGAGGGCGCGACCCAGCGGCTGATGCTGGAAAAGGGGGACATCGACATCGCCCGCGAAATGACGCCGACCGATATCGCGGGCGTCGAGGGCAATCCCGACATCACCGTGCAGAACGACGTTGGCGGGCAGATCTATTATCTGGCGATGAACCAGAAGGTGGCGGATCTGGCGAACCCGAAAGTGCTCGAGGCGATGCGGTGGGCGGTCGATTATCAGGGCATGGCCGACAGCATCCTGAAAGGCCAGTGGGTCGTGCATCAGGCCTTCCTGCCCAAGGGCTTCCTTGGCGCGCTGGACGACACGCCCTACAGCCTCGATCTGGCGAAGGCCAAGGCGGCTTTGGCGGAATCGGGCGTCAAGCTGCCGCTCGAAGTCAGCATGACCGTGCGCAACAACCCCGAGCGGATGAACATCGCGCAATCGGTGCAGAACACCTTCGGGCAGATCGGCATCAACGTCACGCTGGATGTCGGCGACGGCAAGCAGGTGCTGGAAAAATTCCGCGGCCGTCAGCACCAGATCACCCTGCAGACCTGGGGCCCGGATTATCCCGATCCGCATACCAACGCCTCGACCTTCGCCGAAAACCCCGACAACTCGGACGAGGCGAAGGCGACCGGCTATCTGGCCTGGCGCACGGCCTGGGATCCGGGTGCGATGGGCGCGCAGGCCGAGGCCGCCGTGGCCGAGCCCGATGCCGCCAAGCGCGCCGCGATGTATGAAGACATGCAGCGCGTGCACCGCGACACCTCGGCTTTCGTGACGATGTTCCAGATGGCGCGGCAAGATGCGCTGCGCTCGAATATCAAGGGCTTCCACGCGGGCGGCGCGACCGACCAGGCCAGCTACTGGACCGTGACCAAGTAAGACGATCCCGCCGCGTGGGGCCGACCCTCACGCGGCGGGGCCTTTGCCCATGACCACATCCGACGCTTCCCCGGCCCCGCCCTCCCGTCTGCCTGCGCTTGCGCGCCATGCTGCCGGGGGTCTTCTCTCCCTTGCCATCACGCTTCTGGGCCTGCTCTTGGTGACCTTCGTCATCGGGCGGGTCGTGCCGATCGATCCGGTGCTGTCGATCATCGGCGAACGCGCCACGACCGAGCAATACGAGGCCGCCCGCACCGCGCTTGGTCTTGATCAACCGCTCTGGCTGCAATTCTGGATCTATGTCCGCGACGCCTTCCATGGCGATCTGGGGCAGTCGATCCGCACCCATACTCCGGTGATCGAGGATGTCGCGCGGTTTTTCCCGGCAACGCTGGAGCTGGCGACGCTTGGCACGGTGATCGGGATTGCGATGGGCGTGCCGGCCGGTGTGCTTGCTGCGACGCGGCCCGGGACGCTGGCCGATCAGGTGGTGCGTCTGGTGGGGCTCGTCGGCTATTCGATGCCGGTGTTCTGGCTCGGCCTGATCGGCCTTTTGATCTTTTACGGCGAACTCGGTTGGGTCGGCGGTCCGGGGCGGCTCGATGCCGCCTATGACATGATGCTCGAATTCACCCTGACCCGTTACACCGGGGCGATCCTGATCGATTCCGCGATCAATGGCGCCTGGGACATCTTTGCCAATGCGCTGTCGCACATCATCCTGCCTGCCGGGATTTTGGGTTATGTGTCCATGGCTTACATCAGTCGCATGACGCGCAGCTTCATGATGACGGAGCTGAGCCAGGAATATATCACCACCGCCCGCGTCAAGGGGATGCCGGAATGGCGGGTGATCTGGGTGCATGCGATGCGCAACGTCTCGGTGCCGCTGATCACGGTGATCGCGCTCTCTTACGCCTATCTGCTCGAAGGTTCGGTGCTGACCGAGACCATCTTCGCCTGGCCGGGGCTTGGCCTTTACATAACTGACGCGCTTTTCGCCGCCGACATGCCCGCCGTTCTGGGCGGAACCGTGGTCGTGGGCGTCGTCTTCGTGACGCTGAACATGCTTTCCGACATCCTCTACCGCCTTGTCGATCCGAGGGCCCGCTGATGACCGCGTTGACCCTTTGGCTCACCGATCCGAACCCCAGCTCGCGCCGTCAGGCGCGCCTTGGTCAAGCCTGGCTCGCCTGGCTCAGACTGCGCCGCAACCCGCTGGCGATGCTCGGGCTTTTCATCATCGCGGTGCTCTGCCTTCTGGCCGCCGCGGCGTCGGTCTTTGCCACGCATGACCCCTTTGTGCAGGATCTCGCGCAGCGGCTGTTGCCGCCCGGCACGCCCGGGCACTGGCTTGGCACCGATGATTTCGGCCGCGATATCTGGAGCCGGATCGTCTACGGCGCCCGGATCACGCTGACCATCGTCGCCCTTGTCGCCGTCACCGCGCCGCTGATCGGGCTTTTGATCGGCACCGTCGCGGGCTATTTCGGTGGCTGGATCGACACCGTGCTGATGCGGATCACCGACATTTTCCTCGCTTTCCCGAAGCTCATTCTGGCGCTGGCGCTGGTTGCCGTGCTCGGCCCGGGGATCGAGAATGCGGTGCTTGCCATCGCGCTGACGGCCTGGCCGCCCTATGCCCGCGTCGCGCGGGCGGAAACCCTGACCGTGCGCAATTCGGATTATATCGCCGCCGTTCGCCTGCAGGGCGCGGGGGCGGGGCGGATCATTTGGGGCCATGTCGTGCCGATGTGCCTGCCCTCGGTGATCATCCGGGTGACGCTGGACATGGCGGGGGTGATCCTGATCGCGGCGGGGCTTGGCTTCCTTGGTCTTGGCGTGCAGCCGCCCTTGCCGGAATGGGGGCTGATGATTTCCTCGGGGCGCAAGTTCCTGTTCGAGCAATGGTGGGTCGCGACCATGCCCGGCCTTGCGATTTTCACCGTCTCGCTTGGCTTCAACCTTCTGGGGGATGGTCTGCGCGATGTCCTCGACCCGCGGAGTGCCGCCCGATGAGCCTGTTGCAGATCGAAAACCTGCGCGTCACCTTTGCCACCGAGACCGGCCCGGTCGAGGCGGTGCGCGGGGTCAGTTTTTCCCTTGGCCGCGAACGGCTTGGGATCGTCGGCGAAAGCGGCTCGGGCAAGACGATCACCGGACGCTCGGTGCTGCGTCTGATCCGCCCTCCGGGGCGGATCGAGGCGGACCGGATGGAGTTCGACGGCATCGACCTGTTGAAAGCCTCGGAAAAGCAGATGCGCGCCCTGCGCGGGCCGCGTCTGGCGATGGTGATGCAGGACCCGAAATATTCGCTGAACCCCGTCATGCGGATCGGTGCGCAGCTGACCGAGGGCTTGCTGCGCCGGGACAGGATCAGCCGGGCCGAGGCGCGCAAGAAAGCCATTGCGGCGCTCGAAGCCGTGCAGATCCGCGACCCGGAACGGGTGATGGAGGCTTGGCCGCATGAGCTGTCGGGCGGCATGGGCCAGCGGGTGATGATCGCGATGATGCTGATCCCGGAACCCGACCTGCTGATCGCCGATGAACCGACCTCGGCGCTCGATGTGACCGTGCAGGCCGAGGTTCTGTCGATCCTTGATGGTCTGGTGAAAAGCCGCGGCATGGGGCTGATCTTCATCAGCCACGATCTGCGGCTTGTGGCGCGGTTCTGCGATCGGGTGCTGGTGATGTATCGTGGGCGCATCGTCGAGGAACTGGCAGCGCATGACCTGATGGCGGCGAAGCACCCCTATACGCAGGGGCTGTTGAACTGCCTGCCGCGGATCGGGGGGCCACGCGCGCCGCTGCCGGGGCTTGATCGCACGGGGGCTTGGGCCAATGTCTGATCTGATTGAAATCGAAGACCTTTCGGTCACCTTCCGCGCGCATGGCCGCGCTGTTCATGCGGTCGAAGGGGTCAGTCTGCGCGTGCCCGCCAAGGCCAGTTTCGGTCTGGTCGGCGAAAGCGGCTCCGGCAAATCGACGATCCTGCGAGCAATCTGCGGGCTGGCGCCGATCTCCTCCGGCGCGATCCGCATCGGCGGGGAAAAGCTGAAATCGCCGCGCGACAAGGCCTTTGCCGCGCGCGTGCAGATGGTGTTTCAGGACCCCTACGCCAGCCTGCATCCGCGCCACACCATCGACCGCACGCTGTCCGAGCCGCTCGCCATTCACGGCATCGGCGATACCGACGCGCGGGTGATGCGGGCGCTGACCGATGTCGGCCTGCCGACCGGGTTTCGCTTTCGCTATCCGCACCAGCTGTCGGGCGGGCAGCGCCAGCGCGTCGCCATTGCCCGGGCGCTGATGCTGGAACCGGAAATCTTGCTGCTCGATGAACCCACCTCGGCGCTGGATGCCTCGGTGCAGGCCGAGGTGCTGAACCTGCTCAACCGGCTGCGGGCGGAACGCGGGCTGACCTTCCTGATGGTCAGCCACGATCTCGCCGTGATCGACCATATGTGCGACCGCGTGCTGGTGATGCAGGGCGGCCGCGCGGTCGAGGAACTGGCGCGCGACGACCTGGCCCATGCAAGGATGACGACCGCCTATGCGCAAAGCTTGTTCGCGGCCTCCGCGGACCGGATGCTGGACCCCGCCGGAAAGGAAACCCGATGATCCCCGTCTTTGACGGCCACAACGATCTGTTGTTGCGGCTTCTGGAAGCCCCTGAAAAGCGCAATGAAATCTGGCTCACGGGCGAGGGCAGGGGGCAGCTTGACCTGCCGCGGATGCGTGCGGGCGGGTTCGCGGGCGGTTTCTTCGCGATCTATCTGCCGTCGCCCACGGCGCATGACGATGCCGATCTGATGGCGCAGATGGCCAATCCGCCCTATCGCCTGCCGCTGCCCGCGTTGATGGACGCTGCCGAGGCGGCCGATCCGGCGCTGCGGGCGGCGAGCCTGATGCTCTGGATGGAGCGCGCGTCCGAGGGCGCCTTCCGTATTTGCCGTACCGCGGGTGAGGTTCGCGCCGCGATGGCGGAAAATGTCATCGCCGGCATCATGCATATGGAGGGGGCCGAGGCGATCGACGCCGATCTCGACATGTTGCACGCCTTCCATGCGATGGGTCTGCGCTCGCTCGGGCCGGTCTGGTCGCGCCCGACGATCTTTGGCCATGGCGTGCCCTTTGCCTTCCCCTCCAGCCCCGACACCGGGCCGGGGCTGACCGAGGCGGGCAAGCGTCTGGTCCGCGAATGCAACAAGCTGAAGGTGATGATCGACCTGAGCCACCTGAACGAAAAGGGCTTTGACGATGTGGCGGCGCTGTCGGATGCGCCGCTTGTGGCCACCCATTCGAATGCCCATGCGCTGTGCCCGTCCTCGCGCAACCTGACGGATCGGCAATTGAACATCATCCGCGAAAGCCGCGGCATGGTGGGGCTGAACTATGCGGTCAGCTTCCTGACGCCCGATGGCCTCAAGAATCCGGCCTGTGGCTGGGAGCCGATGCTGCGCCATCTCGACCATCTGATCGAGCGGCTGGGCGAAGATCATGTCGGCCTTGGCTCGGATTTCGACGGGGCGGAAATCCCCGCGGTGCTGGGCGATGTCGCGGGGTTGCAGGGCTTCATCGGCGCGATGCGCGATCATGGCTGGGGCGAGGAGCTGATCCGCAAGATCGCGCATGAAAACTGGCTGGGCGTACTCGAACGCACCTTCGGCGCCTGAACGAAAAGAAAAAGCCCCGGGAAACCGGGGCTTTGTCCTTTGCAGCGGAACCGCTCAGCTTTC
Source organism: Rhodobacter capsulatus (assembly GCF_052363175.1). Classification (GTDB taxonomy): domain Bacteria; phylum Pseudomonadota; class Alphaproteobacteria; order Rhodobacterales; family Rhodobacteraceae; genus Rhodobacter; species Rhodobacter capsulatus_D. The sequence goes on along the minus strand of NZ_CP198946.1, from coordinate 2,839,414 downwards.
CGAGGTTTCCTCGACCGGGGTTTGCGCCTCGGCCTCGGTGCTGTCTTCGGCCTCGGTGTCCTTGTCTTCGATCACCGGTTTCGTGGTGCGGAACGAGCGCAGCAGGAAGTCCGGCACGTGATCGCCCATGCCGACGACAGCCGGGCCACCGTCGCGGCCGCGACGGCTGTCGCGATGCAGTTCGGTGCGGCGATCTTCGCGGGCGCTTTCCGGGCGGATCGGCTCGGAGCGCGGGCTTTCGGCGCGACGCGGTTCGTTGTGGCGCGGCTCGGAGCGGCTTCTGTCGGGGCGCTTCGCCTCGGGCACGTCGACGATATGCGACTCGTCTTCTTCCACAGCGGCAATCACCGGCGCGCGGTCTTCCCGCGGCGCGCGTTTTTCATCACGACCCCGACCCGAGCGCGACCGCGACGAGCGCGACCGCGGGCCCTTGTCGTCGTCATATTTGCGCGGCTCGCGATGCGCAGCATCCGAGAGGGTGAAGCCCTCGGGCGGATCGGCGCGGGGGATTTCCTGCTTCACCAGCGCCTCGATCGCGGCGAGATATTTCGCATCCGCAGGCGTGCCGATCGAATAGGCCGTGCCCAGACGCCCCGCGCGGCCGGTGCGGCCGATGCGGTGGACGTAATCTTCGGCGTGGCTGGGCAGATCGTAGTTGAAAACGTGGCTGACGGCCGGAATGTCAAGGCCGCGCGCGGCGACATCCGAAGCGATCAGAAGTTGCAGCGAGCCGTCGCGGAAGCTGTCAAGCGTGCGCATGCGCTGGCTCTGGTCAAGATCGCCATGGATCGGCGCCGCGTTGAACCCGTGTGTTTTCAGCGACTTCGCCACGATGTCCACATCGGTCTTGCGGTTGCAGAAGATGATGGCGTTGGTGCAGCTGTCGCCCTCGGCCTTGATGATCGCGCGCAGCAGTTCGCGTTTCGCCTTGGCCGACTGGTCGCGGCGCGGCGGCGTGATCTGGATCAGCTTTTGCGTGATCGTTTCCGAGGTCGTCGCCTGACGCGCCACCTCGATGCGGGCGGGGGCGTGCAGGAAGGTGTTGGTGATGCGCTCGATCTCGGGCGCCATCGTCGCGCTGAAGAACAGCGTTTGCCGGGTGAAGGGGGTCAGCTGGAAGATGCGCTCGATATCCGGAATGAAGCCCATGTCGAGCATCCGGTCGGCTTCGTCGACCACCATGATCTGCACGCCGGTCAGCAAAAGCTTGCCGCGCTCGAAATGGTCGAGCAGGCGGCCCGGCGTCGCGATCAGCACGTCGACGCCACGGTCGATCAGCTTGTCCTGTTCGCCAAAGGAAACGCCGCCGATCAGCAGCGCCTTGGTCAGCTTGGTGTATTTCGCATAGGTGTCGAAGTTCTCGGCCACCTGCGCGGCCAGTTCGCGGGTCGGGCACAGCACGAGCGAGCGCGGCATCCGCGCCCGGGCGCGGCCCGAGGACAGCATGGTGACCATCGGCAGGGTGAAAGAGGCGGTCTTGCCGGTGCCGGTCTGGGCGATGCCCAGCACGTCCTTGCCTTCGAGGGCGGGGGGAATGGCGCCCGCCTGGATCGGGGTGGGCGTTTCATAGCCCGAATCCGCGATGGCACGCAGCACGGCAGGGTCAAGATTGAGATCGGAAAACTTCGTCATTGGCGTCCTGTAGCGCGTCGGGAAGGCCCCGCGCGCGGGGTGGGGGGGACGCGATGAAACCGGGCGTCCCGTCTGCCCGCCGGATTGCGGGTGAGGTCGCGTTAGCGGAAAAATGCGGATGCGTCAATCTGCACGGGGTGCGACGCGCTTTCTCAGGGGGGCAGGGCGTGCTGCGGGGTGTCAACGGTGGCGCAGAGTTGACGACACGGCGCCGCTCTGGCAGGGGTGAGGCAACGAAGGAAGCGATCAGATCATGAACCTCTTTGCCGATATGCGCGCGGTCGTGCTTGCCGCGCTGGATGCGATGGTGGCCGAAGGCGCGCTGCCTGCGGGCCTTGATACCTCTGCCGTGGCGGTCGAGCCGCCGCGCGATGCCGCCCACGGCGACATGGCGACCAACGCCGCGATGGTGCTGGCGAAACCGGCGGGGATGAACCCGCGCGCGCTGGCCGAGGGGCTGGTGGCGAAGCTTGCCGCCGATGCCCGGATCGTCTCGGCCGAAGTGGCCGGGCCGGGCTTCATCAACCTGCGGCTGGCGCCCGGTCTTTGGACCGATGTGGTGCGCGCGGCGCTGAAAGCGGGCGCGGATTTTGGCCGCTCGGATCTGGGCAAGGGCATCAAGGTCAACGTCGAATATGTGTCCGCGAACCCGACCGGGCCGATGCATGTGGGCCATACCCGCGGCGCGGTCTTCGGCGATGCGCTGGCCTCGCTGCTCGACTTCGCGGGCTACGATGTGACGCGCGAATACTATATCAACGACGGCGGCGCGCAGGTCGATGTGCTGGCGCGCTCGGCCTATGAGCGCTACCGCGAGGCGAACGGGCTCGAGCCCGAAATCCGCGAAGGGCTTTATCCGGGCGATTACCTGATCCCGGTGGGCGAGGCGCTGAAAGAAAAATACGGTGCCAGCCTGATCGACAAGCCGGAAAGCGACTGGCTGGCCGAGGTGCGCGTTTTCGCGACCGAGGCGATGATGGCGATGATCCGCGAGGATCTGGCGCTGCTCGGCGTGAAGATGGATGTCTTCTATTCCGAAAAGTCGCTCTATGGCACCGGCCAGATCGAGGCGGCGCTGCAGCGGCTGCAGGATCTCGGGCTGATCTACGAAGGCGTGCTGGAGCCGCCGAAGGGCAAGCTCCCCGAGGATTGGGAAGAGCGCGAACAGACGCTGTTCCGCTCCACCAACTATGGCGACGACGTTGACCGGCCGGTGAAGAAGTCGGACGGCAGCTGGACCTATTTCGCTCCCGACATCGCCTATCACTGGACCAAGATCGAGCGCGGCTTCGATCAGCTGATCGACGTCTTCGGCGCCGATCACGGTGGCTACGTCAAGCGCATGAAGGCCGCCGTCGCGGCGCTGTCGGAAAACAAGGTTTCGCTGGATATCAAGCTGATCCAGCTGGTGAAGCTGTTCAAGAACGGCGAGCCCTTCAAGATGAGCAAACGCGCGGGCACCTTTGTCACGCTGCGCGACGTGGTCGAACAGGCGGGGGCGGGCGTGACGCGCTTCCACATGCTGACGCGCAAGAACGATGCGCCTTTGGATTTCGACTTCGACAAGGTGCTCGAGCAGTCGAAGGACAACCCGGTCTTCTACGTGCAATATGCCCATGCCCGGGTTGCTTCGGTGCTGCGCAAGGCGCGCGATCTGGGGATCGACGTGTCGGATGCGGCGCTGGCTGCCGCCGATCTTGACCGCAACGGCCACGAGGCCGAGCGCGCGCTGGCGAAGAAGATTGCCGAATGGCCGCGTCAGGTCGAAATCGCCGCCCGCGCGAACGAGCCGCATCGGGTCGCGTTCTTCCTTTACGAGATCGCCTCGGACCTGCATGCGCTGTGGAATCGCGGCAATGACGAGCCGTCCCTGCGCTTCATTCAGGACGGCGATGTGGCGGCCTCATCGGCGAAAATCGCCCTTGCCCGGGCCTCGGCCGTTGTGATTTCGGCCGGTCTTGGTATTCTTGGCGTCACCCCGGCCGAAGAGATGCGCTAAGGCACCACCGGGGGGCAGGGCCGGATCGGCCCGAAAACCGGAGATGGGGCGAGCATGACCGATCCCGACACCCGCGTTGGCGGGGGTTTTGGCAGGCAGGGCGGGGGCGATTATGCCTCCGGTCCTGGTGCGCCTGCCGCCCCGGCAGCGCGCTGGGTGCAATGGGCGGGCGCTGCCGTTTCCGGCGCGCTGATCCTTGGCGTGATCATCTGGGGCTATCGTCTGGCCGTGCGCGATGTGTCCGGTGTGCCGGTGATCCATGCGATTGCCGGTCCGGCGCGGATTGCGCCCGCCGATCCGGGCGGCGACATGGCCGCCCATGTCGGCTTGGCGGTGAACGAGGTGGCTGGCTCTGGCTTGGCCGCCCCGGGGCCGAACCGTGTTGTGCTGGCGCCGCCGCCCACCGGGCTCTCGCCCGATGACGCGCCGATGTCCGAACTCAAGCCGCTGCCCGAGGTCGCCTCCGCGCCCGAGGCCGAGGATCTGGCGATGGAAGGCCCTCCGGTGCCGGTGCCCGACAGTGCCTTGCCGCAAAAGCCTGCGCCCGAGGCGGTTGCCGCACCCGAGCCGACGGCCGAGCCGCCGATCGATCCAGAAGCTCCGGTCGAGCCGGGACAGGAAACGACCGCGGCGGTGCAAGACGCGCCGGCTATCGCGGCCGCACCGGCCGAGCCGGCGATCCCTGCCGATGTGCCGGGCATTGCGAAATCGCCGCGGCCACTGCCGCGCCCGGCCGCCGATATCGAAGCGGAAGCCGCCGCGCAGGCCGTTGCCGCCGCGATGGCTGGCCCCGAATCCGTCGAGGTCAAGGCGGCCGATCTGCCCTCGGGCACCCGCGTCGTGCAGCTGGGCGCCTTTGACAGCCCCGACGAGGCCCGCGCCGAATGGGGCCGCATCGCGGGCCGGTTCGAGGCGCTGATGGCGGGCAAGAAACGCATCGTGCAGGAGGCGGCCTCGGGTGGGCGCAACTTCTGGCGGTTGCGCGTCTCGGGCTTCAAGGGCGTCGAGGACGCGCGTCAGTTCTGTGCCGCGCTGGTGGCCGAGGGGGCAAATTGCATTCCGACCGTGATCAAGTAACCCCCTGTGGCGCCACGATTCTGGGCGTCGAGGGGACGGTGCTGGGCGCCGATGAAGCGGCGTTTCTGCGCGCGGCCGACCCTTGGGGGCTGATCCTGTTTGCCCGCAACGTCGAAGATCCCGCGCAGCTTTCCCGCCTGACCGCCGATCTGCGCACGGCCCTGGGGCGGGATGCGCCGATCTTTGTCGATCAGGAGGGCGGACGGGTGCAGCGCCTGCGGCCGCCCCATTGGCGCGACTGGGCGACGCCGCTTGAGGATGCGCTTCTGCGCGGCCCGCGGGGGATGTGGCTGCGCGCGCGGCTTCAGGCGGCCGAGTTGCGCGCCGTCGGCATCGACGGCAATTGCGCGCCGACCTGTGACATCGCGGGCGGGCAGACGCATCCGTTTCTGCGCAACCGCTGCCTGGGCGAAACTGTTGCTGCGGTGGTGAAAAACGCCCGTGCGACGGCCGAGGGCCTGCTGGCGGGCGGGGTGCTGCCGGTGCTCAAGCACATGCCGGGCCATGGCCGGGCCGAGGCCGACAGCCACAAGGATCTGCCCGTGGTCACGGCCGCGGCCGAGGATCTGCGCGCCCACGACTTCGCCCCCTTCGCGGCGCTGGCCGATCTGCCGCTTGGCATGACCGCGCATATCCGCTTCACCGCCTTTGACGCCGCGCCTGCCACGCAAAGCGCGAAGATGATCGATCTGATCCGGCAGGAGATCGGCTTTGCCGGGCTTTTGATGACCGACGATATCGGGATGCAGGCGCTGTCGGGCAGCTATGCCGAGCGCGCGGCGGCCTCGCGCGCCGCCGGCTGCGACGTGATCCTGCATTGCAACGGCACGCGCGCGGAATTTGCGGAAACCGTGGCGGCGGCGGGGCGGCTTTCGCCCGCGGCCAGCCTGCGCGCCGCGGCGGCGCTGCGCTTGCGCCAAGCCCCCGGCGCGGTTGACTTGGCGGCGCTGGCGGCGGAATTTGACGCTGCGGGCGGCGGCGGGTCGGATGGCTGAGGAAACGGCAAGCCTCTTTGAAAGCACGAGTGTCAGCGAACGGCTTGCGGCCGAGGCGCTGATTGTCGATGTCGACGGGTTCGAGGGGCCGCTCGATCTTTTGCTGACGCTGTCGCGCACGCAAAAGGTCGATCTGCGCCGCATCTCGGTTCTGGCGCTGGCCGAGCAATATCTGAAATTCGTCAACGAGGCCAAGGCGCTGCGCATCGAACTGGCGGCCGATTATCTGGTGATGGCGGCTTGGCTTGCGTTTTTGAAATCGCGTCTGCTGCTGCCGCCCGAACCGGGCGAGGCGGGCCCCTCGGCCGAGGATCTGGCGGCGCATCTGGCCTTTCAGCTGGAACGGCTTTCGGCGATGCGCGAGGCGGCGGCGACGCTGATGGGGCGCGATCAGCTGGGGCGCAACTTCTTTGCCCGCGGTTACAGCGAGACTGTCGAGCGGGTCCGCAAGGTGAAATATTCCGCGACGCTGCTGGAACTGATGCAGGCCTATGCGCGGATTCGCACCCGCGACGAATTCCGCCCCTATGCCTTTGATCGCAAGAACATCTTCACCATGGAAGAGGCGCTGGAACGGATGCGGCCGCTGATCGGCTATGCCGGGGCCTGGACCGATCTGACCGATTATCTGCCCGATGGCTGGGGGGCAGACCCGAAGCGGCGCCGCTCCGCCACGGCGGCGACCTTTGCGGCGTCTCTGGAGCTGGCGAAACAGGGCCAGATCGAGATCCGCCAGACCGAAACCTTTGCGCCGATCACCATCCGCGCCCGAACCACGCCGCGTGCCAGCTCATGAGTGACAGCCGCTACGATCCGAATGAAAAGTCGCTTTTCGACGCGCCGCCCTTGGCGGAGCAGGAGCGCATGATCGAGGCGATCCTCTTTGCCGCGGCCGAGCCGGTGACGGTGCGCGAGATGCAGGACCGGATGCCGCATGGCTCGGACGCGGCCGAGGCGCTCGCCTATCTGCGCCGCCGTTACGAGGGGCGCGGTGTGCATCTGGTGAAGATCGGCGACGCCTGGGCCTTTCGCACCGCGCCGGATCTCGGCTTCCTGATGCAAAAGGAAACGGTCGAGCAACGGAAACTGTCCCGGGCCGCGATCGAGACCTTGGCGATCATCGCTTATCACCAGCCGGTGACGCGGGCGGAAATCGAGGAAATCCGGGGCGTTGCGGTCAGTCGCGGCACCATCGACCAGCTTTTGGAGCTGGAATGGATCCGGCTCGGGCGGCGGCGGATGACGCCGGGGCGGCCGGTGACCTTTGTCGTGACCGAGACTTTCCTGGATCATTTCGGCCTTGAATCCGCGCGCGACCTGCCCGGCATCAAGGAATTGCGTGCTGCGGGGCTTCTCGACAACCGGCCGATGCCCGGGGCCGAGGACGACGAGGGCGACATGGTCGGTCAGACCGAACTGTTCGAGGAGGAGTAAGATGGATCCGATGAAGCTCTTGCAGATGGTCTGGAATACGATCCTGCGCCGCCTGCTGCGCCTTGGCGTCAACAAGGGCATCGAGCTGGCGGCGGGCAAGGGCAAACCCGCGTCGCAGATGACGCCCGCCGAGCGCAAGGCCGCGAAATCGGCGCGTCAGGCGGTCAAACGCGCGCGGCAGGCGGCGGCGATCACGCGGCGGTTGCGCTGAGGCGTTGGTCCCTCAGGCCCAATCCGGTTTGCGTTTCTCCAGAAAGGCCTGCACGCCCTCGGCGGTATCGCGGAAAAGCATGTTTTCCACCATCACCGCGCCCGCATGGGCATAGGCGGCGGCCTGATCCATCTCGATCTGTTCGTAGAAGGCACGCTTGCCGACCTTCACCGCCGCGCCGAGTTTCGCCCCGATCGTTTCGGCGAGCGCCGTCGTGGCCGCGTCCAGCCCGTCATGGGGCACGACACGGTTCACCAGCCCGACCTCGCGCGCGCGGGCGGCGTCGATGAATTCGCCTGTCGTCAGCATCTCGAAGGCGACCTTGCGGGGCACGACACGGCTGAGCGCCACCATCGGCGTCGAGCAGAACAGCCCGATGTTGACGCCGTTCACGCCAAAGCGCGTGCCCTCGGCCGCGACGGCCAGATCGCAACTCGCCACCAGCTGACAGCCCGCGGCGGTGGCGATGCCATGCACCTGGGCGATGACCGGCTGCGGCAGGGCGGGGATCTTCTGCATCACCGCCGCGCAGCGGGCGAACAGATCGGCGAAATAGGCCCGGCCGCCATCCTTTGCCGCCCGTCCGGCCTGCATTTCCTTCAGGTCATGGCCCGCGCAAAAGGCCTTGCCCGCGCCCTTCAGCACCACGACCTTCACGCTCGCATCCTTGGCCAGCGCCGTGAACCGCGCGTCTAGTGCCGCCAGCATCGCATCCGAGAGCGCATTCAGCGTCCCCGGGCTGTTCAACGTCAGATGTGCGATGACGCCACGTTTTTCGATCTCGACAAGCTCGCTCATTGCAATTCCTCCCCTGTAGCCGAAGTCTAGGCTCGGGAGAGGCCGGGAGGAAAGATGCAACTGAAGATGGATGTGGCGGCGTTGACTGCCTTTTTGCGCGCCGAATTTCCGCAGGTCGCCGGGATGTTCGAGATCGTCGCGCTGGGCGAGGAGACGGTGATCCGCCTGAAGGTCGACGAGAGCCACCTGCGTCCGGGCGGCACGGTCTCGGGGCCGACGATGTTCGCGCTGGCCGATGTCGGCATCTATCTGGCGATCCTTGCGCGCATCGGGCCGGTGGCGCTGGCCGTGACGACGAATGCGACGATCGATTTCCTGCGCAAGCCGCTGGCGGGCGTTGATCTCATGGCGCGGGTGCGGGTGCTGAAGCTGGGCCGCAGTCTGGCGGTGGGCGAGTGCCTGATCTTTTCCGAAGGTCAGGGGGAACCCGTCGCGCGGGCCTCGATGACCTATGCGATCCCGCCGAAGCGGCAGGTTTAGCGCCTCGGCATGAGGTATTTAGATACCTATTTTATAAACCATTGGAATTGTTTGGAATAATTCCGCTTTGTTTGCTTGATTTGTTTTTGGAAAGCGCGGATAAGCCCGCATCCAGTTTCCCAACCCTTCAAAGGGCGATCGACAATGAAAACCTATACCGCGAAACCTGCGGAGATCGAGAAGAAGTGGATCCTGATCGATGCCGAAGGCGTCGTTCTGGGCCGCCTCGCGACGATCGTTGCCATGCGCCTGCGTGGCAAGCACAAGCCGACCTTCACCCCCCACATGGACATGGGTGACAACGTGATCATCATCAACGCCGACAAGGTGCAGATGACCGGTGCCAAGCGCGAAGACAAGCGCTACTACTGGCACACGAACCACCCGGGCGGGATCAAGTTCCGCACCGCGCGTCAGGTTCTGGAAGGGGCGCATCCCGAGCGCGTGGTGATCAAGGCGGTCGAACGCATGATCTCGCGCAACCGTCTGGGCCGTGCGCAAATGTCGAACCTGCGCGTTTACGCCGGGGCCGCCCATCCGCATGAAGCCCAACAGCCCGAAGTTCTGGACGTGAAAGTCCTGAACAAGAAGAACACCCGGAGCGCCTGATCATGTCCGATATCAAATCCCTCGACGATCTGAAGTCGGCCGTCTCTGGCACCCCGGCGGCGGCGGTGGCTGCTGTGGTGGAGCGCACCCCGGTGCGTGACGCGCAGGGCCGCGCCTATGCGACGGGCAAGCGCAAGAACGCGATTGCGCGGGTCTGGGTGAAGCCCGGCACGGGCAAGATCACGGTGAACGGCAAGGAGATGCCGGTTTACTTCGCGCGTCCGGTGCTGCAGCTGATCGTGAACCAGCCGTTCGGCGTTGCTGGCGTCGAAGGCCAGTACGACGTGATGGCGACGGTTGTGGGTGGCGGTCTTTCGGGTCAGGCCGGTGCGGTGAAGCACGGCATCTCGAAGGCGCTGCAACTGCACGAGCCGAGCCTGCGCGCGGCGCTGAAAGCCGCTGGCTTCCTGACCCGTGACTCGCGCGTCGTCGAACGGAAGAAATACGGCAAGGCCAAGGCCCGTCGCTCCTTCCAGTTCTCGAAGCGCTGATCTTCGAAACAATCCGTTTCCGGGCGGTCCCAATCAGGGGCCGCCTTTTCATTTTCTCTTCCCGGTTGAACATGCTAATTCGTTAATATTTCTTAACGGCAACTGGGGTGGCCATGCGTAATCAATTTGTCTTGTCCCTTAAGGAGATGACGTCTGACGCAGTTGACGCGCGGACCGATGCAATCGCGGCCACGGCGAAAGCCGCCCTGGCTGCTGCGATTGTCACGCAATGGGGCACGAAGCTGGATGACAAGCTGACGGGAACCGACAAGGCGGATCATCTTTTCGGGCGTGAAGGCGCCGATACGATCGATGGCGGTCTCGGCAATGATCTGCTGCGGGGCGGCGACGGCGGGGACGTCCTGACGGGCGGAATTGGCGCCGACACGATCTGGGGCGATCTTGGCGCGGATCAGCTCATGGGGGGCGCTTATGGCGATGAGCTGCATGGCGGTTACGGCTTCGACCGCCTGTTCGGTGACGAGGGCAACGATCTTCTGGACGGGGGCGAACAGAACGACCAGTTGACCGGTGGCGCGGGCAAGGACACGCTGATCGGAGGTGGTGGCGATGACCGCATGTTCGGCGGGGCCGGGGCTGACAGCCTGATCGTCGGGCGCGGCAACGACTTTGCCCGGGGGGGCGATGGCAATGATGTGCTGACCGATGATGGCGAGAGCGCGGGCAATGACTGGATGAATGGCGATGCCGGAGCCGATACGCTGATCGGTGGCAATGGGGCCGATACGCTGGTCGGCGGCTACGGCAATGACGTGATCCGTGATGTCTGGGTTGCGGATGCCTCGGGCACTCTGGTGGCCGATGATGCGGCGCTGATCGATGCGGGCGCGGGGCATGACACGATCTTTGCCTCGGGGGCGGATACGATCACCGGTGGTGCGGGCCTGGATGTGATCGTGATCGGCGCGGCGGGCGAGACGACGCTGGCGCTGAGCGCCGATGTGACGGTCACCGATTTTCTGGCCGGGCGCGATGTGCTGCAGTTCGACCTTTCGAACGGCGGCGTCGAGAATGCGCTGACGCTTTCGCTGCGGACCGAGGATGGCGACACTATCATCGTGGTCACCGACGGTGCGGGCACGAGCCACGATGCGGTCACCCTTCTGGATGTGACGGGGGTGACCCTTGATCAGATCGTCGAGGATTACGCCTTCGGGGCGGCCGCCGCCGATCTCATCTGATCCACCGCGGTTTCCGGACAAGACCCGCCTCGCAAGGGGCGGGTCTTTTGTTTTCAGGTCTGCCATGACGCATCCCGACGCGGGCAAGGCGTTCCACGCAGCCCCTAGCCGCAAGCTGCTGAAACTATTTGCGGAATGGCTGATGCGCGCAAATTGCATGAACTTGATGGATCTGCGTTTTGCAGACGCTCATGGGCCTCGTCTGTGTGATGTTCACCTTGCCACTGGTTTTGCCTGGCGCAGGAAGCGGGGGCGATCTGACAAAGATCGGTGCGCTTTGCGCCAACGATCTCTCCTACTTGCCCGTGGAGTGGCAGCGGTGACGCCTGCGGTGCGAAACAGCCTTGTCACGATCATCGATTTCATTCCGGGCAAGGATCTGTTGCACATCGATCTGGATCAGGTGGAAAGCACCATCGACCACGAGACGCCTGACCTGCCACTCCGCCCCGCTGCGCTGCGGCGGCGGGGGCGTTTCCTTCTGGCGAAACTTGCGCTAGGAAGCGGCAACGGAAAGACCAACGAGAAAGGCTCGCAATGTCCGTTTCCATGCTTTCCACCTTCGTCAAGCCGATGCACCCCGAGGGGCGCAAGTTCGTCGCCATCGCGGCGGCGATCACGGTGATGCTGTTTCTGCTGTGGGAGCCGCTCGGCTGGATCGGCACCGGGCTGACGATCTGGGTGTATTACTTCTTCCGCGATCCGCCGCGGGTGACGCCGGCGCGCGACGGGCTGATGATCTCGCCCGCCGATGGCGTCGTGTCGCTGCTGCAACCCGCGGTGCCGCCGGCCGAGCTGGGCCTTGGCGATGCGCCGATGACCCGCGTTTCGGTCTTCATGTCGGTCTTCAACTGCCATGTGAACCGTCTGCCGCTCGCAGGCCGCATCACCAAGGTCGCCTATCACAAGGGGCTGTTCCTGAACGCCTCGCTCGACAAGGCCTCGATGGACAACGAACGCAACGGGCTTGCGGTCGAGACCGCCTC
>NZ_CP198946.1:1475000-2822500 GCF_052363175.1 Rhodobacter capsulatus | reverse complement strand
AAGCTTTGGATGTGCAGCAATGCACGTGGTAGCGGAGCGTTCTGTGATATAGCACCTTCCGACTTTAGCTTTCCTTCGGGAAAGTCTTGGTCGGAGCGGTGTTGACTGTGAAGCTTACCTGTGAGGATCCGGTGGAGTGATCAGAAGCGAGAATGTTGACATGAGTAGCGACAAAGAGGGTGAGAGACCCTCTCGCCGAAAGTCCAAGGGTTCCTGCTTAAAGCTAATCTGAGCAGGGTGTACCCTAAGGCGAGGCCGAAAGGCGTAGTCGATGGGAACCAGGTTAATATTCCTGGGCCAGGAGGATGTGACGGATGCTTACTGTTGTTCGACCTTATCGGATTGGTCGGGCAGCTGCGGTGTCCCTGGAAATAGCCCTCCATATGACCGTACCCTAAACCGACACAGGTGGACAGGTAGAGTATACCAAGGCGCTTGAGAGAACCACGTTTAAGGAACTCGGCAAAATGCCTCCGTAAGTTCGCGAGAAGGAGGCCCCATTGATAGGCAACTATCGGTGGGGGGCACAAACTAGGGGGTGGCGACTGTTTACTTAAAACACAGGGCTCTGCGAAGCCGTAAGGCGACGTATAGGGTCTGACGCCTGCCCGGTGCTGGAAGGTTAAAAGGAGGGGTGCAAGCTCCGAATTGAAGCCCCAGTAAACGGCGGCCGTAACTATAACGGTCCTAAGGTAGCGAAATTCCTTGTCGGGTAAGTTCCGACCTGCACGAATGGCGTAACGATCTCCCGCTGTCTCAAACGTGGACTCAGCGAAATTGAACTGTGTGTCAAGATGCACACTACCCGCGGTTAGACGGAAAGACCCCATGAACCTTTACTCCAGCTTTGCACTGGCATCAGGATTGTGATGTGCAGGATAGGTGGTAGCCTTTGAAACCGAGACGCCAGTTTCGGTGGAGGCTCCCTTGAGATACCACCCTTCGCACTCTTGATGTCTAACCGCGGCCCGTTATCCGGGTCCGGGACCCTGCATGGTGGGGAGTTTGACTGGGGCGGTCGCCTCCCAAATCGTAACGGAGGCGCGCGAAGGTAGGCTCAGACCGGTCGGAAATCGGTCGTTGAGTGCAATGGCAAAAGCCTGCCTGACTGCAAGACTGACAAGTCGAGCAGAGACGAAAGTCGGTCATAGTGATCCGGTGGTCCCAAGTGGGAGGGCCATCGCTCAACGGATAAAAGGTACTCTGGGGATAACAGGCTGATGATGCCCAAGAGTCCATATCGACGGCATCGTTTGGCACCTCGATGTCGGCTCATCTCATCCTGGGGCTGGAGCAGGTCCCAAGGGTATGGCTGTTCGCCATTTAAAGAGGTACGTGAGCTGGGTTTAGAACGTCGTGAGACAGTTCGGTCCCTATCTGCCGTGGGTGTAGGATACTTGAGAGGAGTTGCCCCTAGTACGAGAGGACCGGGGTGAACGTTCCACTGGTGGACCAGTTATCGTGCCAACGGTAGTGCTGGGTAGCTATGAACGGACAGGATAAACGCTGAAGGCATCTAAGCGTGAAGCCCCCCTCAAAACCAGGTATCCCTTGAGGGCCGTGGAAGACCACCACGTCGATAGGCCGGAGATGTAAGTGCAGCAATGCATTCAGTTGACCGGTACTAATTGCCCGATTGGCTTGATTTGATCCAGTAGCAGCAAGGCTCATGATCAAAAGCAAGTATACACGAGGTTAGTAAGAAGAACGCTCCGCGCCGGCGCAATGCCGGAGGCCGCAGTCGCGGCAGGTGCGCTTCTGATGTGAAACTTGACTTGGACAGATGGCTTCTTCCTCGGTTTGGTGGTCATAGCGTTGGCTAAACACCCGATCCCATCCCGAACTCGGCCGTTAAGGGCCAACACGCCGATGGTACTGCGTCTCAAGACGTGGGAGAGTAGGTCACCGCCAAACCTAGAAAGAAGCCATGTTCTCTCATACTCGATGACAAATACTCCCGATCGCAAAATATCGCCCTCGGGGAAATGGCGCGGGGTGGAGCAGCCCGGTAGCTCGTCAGGCTCATAACCTGAAGGCCGCAGGTTCAAATCCTGCCCCCGCAACCAAAAAATCTCAAATATATCAAATAGTTGAAACCCGACGCAAAACGTCGGGTTTTTGCCGTTCCCACCTACATCAACGCCACATCAACACCACCCAAGAAAAACCGCACCAGCACGCATAAGCGCGCAGGCGCAGGCACTGGCGGGCAACTCGCAGTTGCGCACATCCTTGCTTACGGCCATCATCGGCCCGTAGTTCCAGACGGTGAATTGACGACGACGGACTTTGCCTTCGGCTTCCTGACCTTGGAACGTCACCATTCGGCGAGGCAGGCGGCTATACGATGCAACAGGACGAATTCCGGAAGTGGCTTGTCGCTCAGGGCCAGACGGAGGCAACCGCCTCGTCGAGGGCGAGCAGCGCCAGGCGCGTGGAGCAGTATCTGGGTGATCTCGACCAGTTGTTCGCGCAGGAGGATCGGGACAGCATCCTGAACCGGTTTGCCTATTCGGCCGAGGATGAACGCGCTGAACGCCCAAATCCCTCGCCTGTCCCCATCGACGGTGTCTTGCGCACGGGGCTCGCCACCCTCCAGCAGGCCCTGAAGCTGTACCATTCCTTTCTCACCGAACAGTCCAATGTGCCCGACAAGGCAGAGCACCAGGCATTGGTCGACCGCCTCACCCGCAAGGAAGTCGAGGCGGCGATGCGGGAATGCGATCAGTTAGGCCTGAAGGCGTTCCTCGCTCGTGGTGGCTTTGCCAGCCCACAGGTCTGGGTCAGCGACGAGGGCAAGGATCAGTCCTATCCCGCGAAAGCCTCCGTCGCAGCAGCCTTGGGGCATCTTCCCGATGGCCGCGCCCTCGCTGCGAAGGAATTCTTCAACGGTTTCGGAGAGCCGCAGGCCTTCGCCAAACTTGAGGCTCTCGGGTACCAGATCGTGCGCAAGGGGGCCAACGGCAAGGATGACGCCTTCTCTCGCGACCGGATCGAAGGCGCGATGGACGCCTTCGAAAGGTTCCGCAACTCCGGTGCCCATGCTGATGCGTTCTCAAGCTTCGGCGCGCCATCAGAGTATTGGGTGCGGTCGACCCGCCCGCGCGAGGACAAGCGCTTTCCGACGAAGCCGATTGTCGGGTACCTTTTGGGCAAGGCCGCCAGCACATTCAACGGCGGATGGAGCCAACCGACGGACGCGGCCGCAAGACTGCATGCGGCGGGTTACGTCATCGTCGACCAGCATGACGCGCCGTTGCCGCTACCCGACCAGCACACACATCTGATGCGCGGGGCGGAACGCGCGCGTCTTGTGGCTCTCAACTACTTCATCGAGCCCGCCCGAGAGGCCGGACTTGCCTCGGTAATCATCCGCGCAGGCGACCTGCACGATATGTCGGGCCTGGTGAAGAACTGGGCGAATGTCTGTCAGGCGCTGGAAGGCGATATGTTCCAGAAGCTGGCCTCGGTCCCGGCGCCCGCGCGATCCGGGCCAGAGCGCAGCACCACGACCGAGTACACCTTTGTCCTGACGCAGGACGGAAAGGCGAAGGACCCGTCCATGCCGCATGCCGTTCAAACATCGACGACCAACCTTATCCTCTACGGTCCCCCGGGCACCGGCAAGACCTACCAGACGGCGTGGGAGGCGGTTCGTCTCTGCTTGGGCGATGCCGCCGCTGTCGACCTCACCGGCGAGGAGAACCGTGATCGATTGATGGCCGAATACCGGCGCTTGATGTCCGAGGGCCGGATCGAGTTCGTCACCTTCCACCAGTCGATGTCATACGAGGAATTTGTCGAGGGGCTGAGGCCTGCCATCGACGGGGAGGATCCGTCTGAAAATGGTGCAGGCTTCCGCCTTGAACCGGTCGCCGGGATATTCCAGCGAGTTGCTCGGCGTGCAGAGGCCATTGCACAAGCCGTCGGTATCCACGGGCAGTATGCAGATGCAACGCAAGCGACGCCGGATGCCCCGGAGCCTGATGCGGAGGTGTTTCCGTTGGCCGCGGCCGAAGGCGCGGACAACAATGACCTTCAGCCCCAACCGGCATTTGCGGAAGAGCTGTTTACAGTCGGTCAACTTCCGCCTGTGCGCGAAGGCACTTTCCGAAAGCTTGCCCAGGACGTCGCGCTGCAACTGGCAGAAACACACCCGCAGGGCTTCTCTCTCAACCACTACCGTGAAAGCCTCGTGCGCGCCGGTCGCGAGACGGGTGTTGAGCCGACCGGTGGTTGGGAGAAACACAACATGCCCACTTGGGCCAGCCATCCTGACCAAGCCTGGCTGGTGCCCGCAGCCGCGGCTTCCGCAACTGCGGCGATGCAGACTCCTCCAATAAATGGCGGCTTGCAGAGGTCGGGCGCCACGGTCAGGGTCGAGCAAAATACCGCAGCTGCGCATGTCCTGATCATCGACGAGATCAACCGGGCCAATATCTCGAAGGTCTTCGGCGAACTGATCACGCTCCTGGAACCTGACAAGCGCCTCGGGCGGCGCGACGAAATCCAGCTGGCCTTGCCCTACTCGAAGAAGCGCTTTGGGGTGCCGCCCAATCTGCACATCATCGGCACCATGAACACGGCTGACCGCTCGATTGCGCTGCTGGACACGGCCCTGCGCCGCCGGTTCACCTTCAAGGAACTGATGCCGAACCCCTCAGTCCTGTCCCCGAATGTCGGGGGGATCAACCTGCAGAAACTGCTGGCCACGATCAACGACCGTATTGAGTATCTCTTCGACCGCGAACACCAGATCGGGCACGCCTATTTCACCGGCTGCAAATCACCCGGGGACGTCGAGGACGTCATGCGGCACAAGGTCATTCCCCTCCTGTCCGAGTATTTCTACGAGGATTGGTCGAAGGTTGCCGCCGTTCTGGGCGATGGCCCGCAGGGGGCGTCCCGGTTTCTTGAGGCGCGCCGCTTGAACGCGCCGCCCGGAATTGCCGCTGATGATTTCAGCGGCGAGCGACTGCGCTGGCGGGTGAAGGACCAGTTCGACTTCTCCGAGTTCGCGGCCTGATGCCCGCCTACTCCGTTCGCGAATGGGAGTCTGTGCCCCATGGTGATGGGGAAGGGTGTATTCCACCGCATCTTGCCCAGCGCCTTGTGGCACTGGCCAAGGCATCCCCCTTCGCCGGGCGTGGCGGCGGTGGCGTTTTGGAGGATCGCCGCGATGACCTGCGGGCGCGCGGGGTGGTTGGCGTTTTGGCGGTGCCGGGCTGCACCCTCGAAATCCTGCCGAAGATCGACGTCGGTGAAAAGGAAGGCTCGGCCGAAGAGAAGCGCGAAATCCGCAAGCGACTTGTCCACATGCTCGCGGTGGCCCTCGACCTGAAAATACAGACCGGACGCATGACCGACCTCGACTGGCAGCGCGAAACGCTGCTGGAAATCCTGATCCGCATCTTTTGCGACAAGCTGACCGAGGCGGTTCGCCGAGGCATGCCGCGGCGCTACACCCTCCACGACGATGACCTGCCGACCTTGCGCGGGTCGCTCGACATTCCGCGCCAGTTCACCCGCCATCTCGCAAACCCGGGCCGTCTGGCCTGCCGCTTTGGCGAGTTGTCCGAGGATATCGCCCTCAACCGCATCATCAAGGCGACCATCGCGCATTTGGCGCGCATGTCGCGAAACGCGACGAACGTGCAGCGGCTGCGCGAACTGTCCTTCGTCTATGCCGACGTGGCTGAGGTGCAGATCCCCGCCCTGCGGTGGGACGATGTTGTCATCGACCGCACGAACAACGCCTGGCAGGAACTCTTTGGAATGGCGCAACTGTTCCTGCGCAACCGATACCAGACGACCAGCGCCGGGTCAGGTCAGGGATCGGCCCTGCTGTTCGAGATGAACGCACTGTTCGAGGAGTACATCGGCCGTCTGGTGACGCGGGCGCTGGCGGGGTCCGAGTTCCGCGTGACATTGCAGGGCGGCCGCTTGTTCTGCCTGAGATCGCTTGATGACGATCGTGCGGTGTTCCAGACCAAGCCCGACATCCTGATCTGGCGCGCTGGCCAGGTCGTCCATGTGATCGACACAAAGTGGAAGCGGATTTCCGACCGGATCGACGATCCGAAGCAGGGCGTGTCCCAAGCGGATGTCTATCAGATGATGGCCTATGCCCACCTCTACAAGGCACCGCGGCTGACGCTGCTCTACCCCCACTATGTGGGCTTGGGCGGCGCAGAGGGGATCCGCGCGCGGTTCCGGGTGACGGATCAGGAAACGGTGTTGGAAACGGCCAGCTTCG
This sequence comes from Rhodobacter capsulatus, assembly GCF_052363175.1. Classification (GTDB taxonomy): domain Bacteria; phylum Pseudomonadota; class Alphaproteobacteria; order Rhodobacterales; family Rhodobacteraceae; genus Rhodobacter; species Rhodobacter capsulatus_D. The sequence continues at coordinate 2,816,244 of NZ_CP198946.1, read as the reverse complement.
ATATCTCCAACGGCGCCGAACTGGTGGATCGCATTCTGAGACGGGTCCTGTGCCAGCTTGATGCAATGGCGTTGCCGAGTTGACGCGCCAACCTCAGAGATCATTGTTGTCTGGTCGTCTCACGAACTTGGTTCCTTCGAAAAGCGAGACGAGTGCACATTTGTGCCCATTTCGGCGCGCGACAGCGGCGGTGGATATGTGCCACTGTATCCGGGCAGCGATTCCCTGCAGCTCCTTGAAACCGTGAACCCGCGAGGCGGGCCGGGTGCGCCCGGTCGGTCGAGGCGTTGGCGCTTCCCGACCGGCGCTGCCCGGCCCGCCTTGCAAGATCGTCCTCAGTAATCTGTTTCCAGATAGACCCCGGCACAGTCATAGGCGACGGCGGCGGCCGTGGCGCCGGTGTTCAGGAAGAGCCGCGGCGAGAGGAATTGCGTGTTCGCAGGCAGGTCCGCGGTGATCTCCTGCTCGAAGACCGCGCCTGACACCTCGTCGACCACCCGCACCCAGACCGAGCTGCCATTCGGCGCGGCGGCAATGAACAGGGTCAACACCCCACCCGTGGCGATGGCGAAGCTCGCGCCCATATCGGTGAGCGCCGGTGCCCCCGATGCATCATTCGTGACCATCTGCCAGCGGGTGTGCGTCCCGCGCTGGAAACCGATGCCGATGCAGGTGACGGCGGTGGCGAGCGTCAAGGTGGTGGCGAGAGCGGCCGTCGATCCGTAAAGCCCAAAGAACCCCATGCCGGTCGCCTGCAGGGTTGCGAGCGAAATCCGCGTGACGAAGGTCCAGCCGCCGAGGCCAGCCGAGTTGCCGCGCCAGCAGGCCCAGCCTGCGGAGCGCTGGTCGGCGACCGAGTCCGCCACTGCGGCCGAGGTCAGCCTCCAGCGCCGCATTGAAGCGGCGAGGTTGGTCGAGGCCAATGTCGGATGCGAAACGGTCCCGACCGAGGTGAGCGGCAGCCCCTCGGTGGTGATCGTGGTGCTCGTCGAGGGCGACCAGTTGGCGATGCGGTTGACCCCGAAGTGTGGCTGGAGCGGGAAGTCGCGGCCCGAGGGGCGCATCACGTCGATCCATGGGGCGCCTGCGCGGCTGCGGGCATAGACGGCGGCCTTACCCGCAGGCGGTGGTGTCGGCGCGGCGCTGAGGCCGGGCAGGACCGTCGGCTGCGGCAGTTCCACTTGGCCGCTGGCGCGGTCGATCCTGATGGCGTCATAAAAGGCCGACCCGTCCGGGCTGACCTTGAAGCTGAAGTCGTCGTTGCCGAGCAATCCGATCAGCGCCCGTGCTGAAAACCCGGTCTTGAAGGCACAGGCCGCGTCATTTGCGGCGGCTGCCTTGTTGACCGTCGCCTCGATCCCGGCCCCGGCGTTGTTCAGCAGCACTGCCGGGGTGTTGACCGAGAGCCGGTTGGTGCTGTCTGCTGTCGCCCCACCGAGACCCAGAAGCTGCGCTGTCAGGTTCGCTTGCGGCATGCCGACCTGCGTGACCGCATTGGCGAAAGTGACAGTCGGAGTGTTGACGACGGTCGTGCCGCCCGCGCCAGCCGTGGCCGAGCCGATGTTCACGACGGTGGTCGATCCGGACGTGCCGCCGGTGCCAAGGTTCACCGTCTTTGTGACGCCGGTGGTCGTGGCCCCAGTGCCCATCCCGTAGGTGGCGGTGGTCGTCGCTGTGCCGATGGTGGCGCTGGCGGCCGAGACCGTCACGGTTCCGGACGCCGTCAGGGTGCCGGAGAAGGTCTTGTTGCCGGTAAAGGTCTGCGTGCCCGCAAGGATCGCCAGCTCCGACGAGGTGTTCGGCAGGGTGTAGCTGCGCGTGGTGCCCGTTGCGATTCCCGACAGCGAAAAGGTTGCCTTCTTCGTCGGATCGGCATCGTTCACCAGGCTGAAGACCGCATCCGACACGTTGCTCGGCTCGCCCACCAGCTCCCAAGCCGCACCGGTCCAGACGAGGAACAGGCCCTCGGCCGCGACCCAAGTGAGCCAGCCGGGGCGCGGCACGAGGCGGATCCATGCGCCGTCCACCCAGAAGGCCACATTCAGATCCCACCCGGCCCAGGGGCCGGTCGCGCCGGAGGCGACCAGATGCCGATTACCGTCAGCTGGGCTCGCGGGCGGTGCGGTGCGCGTGCGATCGAGAACCGAGAGCTGCACCATGGCATCGAGCAGGCGCAGCGCCTCGTTGTGGGTGACGTGCTTCTGGGCTTGGGCTGCCAGGAGATACGGCAGGCCCAGATGGGTCGATGTGTCGGACATGGGAATTCCCGTGGATTGGGATCAGAATTGCAGCGTGACCGCGGCGGGCGTTCCGCGGCCGAGGCGGTTCGAAAGCTGGTAGATGCGCAGCGCCAGCGTCTGACCGGGGCCGAGCAGCGCGCCCCAATCCGCGGTCTGCTGGGCGGCGGTGTAAAGGACGGAGGTCGTGGAGCTCGTCAGCGTGCGCTTGACGGTCGTCCCGTCGAGGATCAGCACATCGTAGCTTTCCAGGTCTTCGGCGAGTGGCACTTCGACCTGTTCCCAGGCATCGGCGACCAGCGCACGGGACCGGCGCGTCCAGCGGATCGTCAGATCGCCCGGGCTGCGTGCCGCTCGCCATGGCTGTTCGACATGCACCGGAGCAAAGGGCATGAGGCCCCGACCTTCGGGCGTGAAGCCCAGCGCGGTGTAGCTATCGTCGCTGACGGCACGCGCGGCCGGGCCAACCCCCCAGTTCCAGGGCAGGCCAAGGTCCGCCTCGGCGATCGGCAGCGATGTCAGCGCCGCGTCGAGCACCACCACTCGCGCTCCGGCCGGGGTGGGGTTGCCCATCGCGTGTTCCGTCCCGCGCTGGCCGCGCAAGAGGCGGGTCAGGCGATAGCGGCCGGGGGCGATCAGCTCGGCTTGGCCAGCTTGGACGATCTCCCAGACGCCCACTGCGGTCTCGATCGCCAGAGCGTTTGCGCCGCCAAACAGGGCGACATCCGTCACGCTTTCCAGCGTCCCAGAGAGGAGATCGACCACCAGCGCGTTGCCTAGATCGAAGCGGGAGGTCGGCCCCGGAAAGAAATCGAAGGCCAGCGAGCCGATCTGCGCGCGACTGCCGAAGGTCGTCAGGAGGTTAAACCCGTCCATCGAGGCACTGCGGAACACGGCGATCTCGCCCGGCCAGGGGCTGGCATGGGCCGCGATCCAGGGGCGATGCGTGGCCACATCCTCGCTGATCTGCGGCAGATCCAGCATCACCACGTCCGGTGTGCCAAAGACGACGGGGCTGGCGAGCGAAGCCGGGCGGGGATCGCCCGGCGGCAGGTCATAGGCCGCGCGGTCCTGGCGCACCGCCTCGATGCCGCGCGCTTCGGCATCGGCGATGGATGTGAGGCGGAATTCCATCTCGCGGCCGTCATGTGCGAGGCGGATCACGTCGGCCGGATCGAGGACCAGCTTTGACGGCGGCAGGCGGAAAGTGGCGCTCTCGCGACCGATCCACGCCTCCATCAGCGCGCGGCGGCAACGGCGTTCGGCCTCCTCGGGCGGGATTGCCATCGGGAAGCTTTCCGAGGCGATGCGGGTGGTGTCGACGGTGATGCGGCGGGCCTCGACCTGTGCTGCGTCGTAATCCTCATCTGCGCGGGCGACCTGCCACTTCAGGGCCTGCGGCAGTTCGGTCTCCTGACCACGCGTCAGTTCGAACGCCTCGCCCTCGCGGCTCGCGACCAGATCGTCGATGGCCAGCGTGGCTACCGACGCGCGGCCGCGCATGACAAAGCGGATCACGCCCTCCGTCTCGATGGCGTCGAACCCGAAATGCCGGGCCAGCGTGGAAATCGAGGCCCGCGGGCTTTCCAGCGCCCCGATCACATAGCCCTCGACCGCGCCCCAGAGGTCCGAGACGTCGATCAGGCTTTCCGCGAGCCCGGCGCGCAGGCAGAGGTGGCGCACGAGGGCGGCGAGCGAGACCGCACCGAGCCGTCCGGTGAGCCAGTGCCCGAGTCGCCAGTTCGCGCCATCGGTCCAGACGCCGGTCAGTTCGGGAAAGAACGGATAAGGCCGCGCGTCCCAGGTCCAGGCAGCGCATTCCGGCACATGCACCATCCGGCCACCGAAGACGGACGACGTCGGGTTGTTGGCCGGGGTTCCCCACCAGAGATAGCTCGCTTCGAGATAGGCGCGCTGGATGGCATCGTCGCGCCAGCCGCGGGAAAAATGGGGCGTGGCGCTCTCGGACGACTTCGGGTCGAAGAAGACGTTCGGCTGGTTCGTGCCCCGGTCGATGGCGGGACAGCCGAGTTCGTTGAACCAGATGGGTTTGGATTGCGGCACCCATGCAGTGGGCGTGCCGCTCTCGATCCCGCCCGGGCGGTTGACATGCGGGTTCGACCACCAGGCGCGGAGATCCTTGAAGCGGAAGACCCACGGCTTGCCAGCGGCTCCGTCGGTGATCGGCGTGCGGACCTGCGCCGACCTGTCGGAGGCCGAGGCATAGAACCACTCAAAACCCTCGCCAGCAGCGATGTTCGATTGCAGGTAGCCCCGGTCATAAATCGCGGGCCAGCCTTGGAGGGCATCGGCATGGTCAAACCCGTCGCGCCAGTCCGAGAGCGGCATGTAATTGTCGATGCCGATGAAGTCGATGTTGGCGTCCGACCAGAGCGGGTCAAGATGGAAGAACACGTCCCCCGTGCCGTCAGAGGGCTGGTGGCCGAAGTATTCCGACCAGTCGGCGGCGTAGCCGATCTTCGTGCCCAGCCCGAGGATGGATCGCACGTCGGCCGCCAGTGCCTTGAAGGCCGTCACGGCCGGATAGGTGCTGGCGCCCGAGCGGATGGTGGTCACCCCACGCATCTCCGAGCCGATCAGGAAGGCATCGACCCCGCCCGCGGCGGCGCAGAGATGGGCGTAATGCAGCACCATCCGGCGCAGGCCCCAATCACCGGGCGCGCCGGTGAAGGTTACCGCGTCTCCGGAAATAGAAAACTGTGCCGGGGTGGCCGGGCCAAAGAAAGCGGAAACATGCGTGGCCGCAGCCGCGGTCTTGTCCACGGTTCCCGCAGAACCTGCGGCCGGGGAGCAGGTGATCCGGCCGCGCCAAGGGAAGCTCGGCTGGCCGAGCGTTGCGGCGTTGTCGGAATAGGGATCGGGCAGCGTGTTTCCGGGCGGCGCATCCAACAGCAGGAACGGATAGAAGGTGACCCGCAGCCCGCGCGCTTTCATCTCGCGGATTGCCTCAACCACCGCGAAATCCGCGGGCGTGCCGCCATAGACCGGGCGATCCTCAGTATCGCGGCTGACCAGATGAGCCGCCGCGCGGGAGACCCCATTGACCGTCCAGACCTTCGGGCTGGTCGTCTTGGTCGCCACCTCGACGCCGGGTTTGATCGCGCAGTTCCCGGCGCGCAGGTCATTGCCGAACCAGGCGACGACGAGGCTGACGCTTTCGACCGCAGGCGCTAGGGCCTGCAGCCGGTCGAGCGCCACCACCATGTCGGCGGTGTCGGAAACCGCGTTCAGGTTCTCGGCCAATTGCGCCCCGGTCGCGCCCTTGCGGATCGCCTCGGTCGCATAGGCGAACTCGCCCGAGGCGGGGATCATCGTCACCGCTTTCACCAGACCCTCCGCGGTGTCGGCATCGGCCAGGGGCCGGAACACCTCGAAGCTGAGCTGCGGCAGGCGGTTGCCGAAGGTGGCAAGCGGCAGCTCCTCGAAGACGACATAGGCCATGCCGCGATAGGCGGGGGTGTTGGCCGCACCCATCTTCGCGGCGATGAACGGATCGGCGGTCTGGGTCTCGCTGCCCGGATACCAGCGCCAGGAGAGACCAGTCGTGTCGAGCGGCTTCCCATCAGCCCAGATGCGACCAATGCCGGTGATCGGGCCTTCGCAGAGCGCCACGGCAAAGGACGCATAGTACAGATACTCGGTGGTCTTGACCTTGCCACCCCCGCCCCCCTTTCCGCCCCCCTGCGTCGTGGTCTTCGTCTCTTCGCGGAAATCGGTGGCCCAGAGGATGTTGCCGCCGATCCGCATCCGCCCGTAAAGGCGGGGGATCGCGGCGCCTTCGGTGGAGGAGGTGATGCGCAGCGTGTCGAGCCGCTGACCCTCGATCCGTTGCGCGGGCGCGAGCGAGGGAGACGATCCAGCTGTCGACGACCGAGCCCACGGTCGAGCCGACGAAGCCGCCGATGACGGCGCCGGAAAGGCCGAGGATCGTGCCGCCGAAAGCCCCGCCGATGGCGGAGCCGACGGCGCCGAGGACAAGCGTTGCCATGACGAAATCTCTGGGTTCGAGGGAAGAGTCAGGGTGCCGGGAACAGGAAAGCGAACGCGATGCGCCGCCGCCATGTCGACGTCAGCGGTTCCTCAATCACGCCGAGGCGTTCATAGGCGTGGAGGAAGGTGTCCGGGCTGGTGAGGATGCCCACATGCTTGGCTATGGCGCGCGGCCTCATGCGAAACAGGACGAGCGCGCCGGGCGGGGCGTTGACGGCTGCAATCTCTGGCATCATCGCCCTTGCGCCCTCGGCCAGCGCCTCGCGCGGGCCAATCTCGCCCCAATCCCGGCTGTAGGGCGGGATCGGGAACGGCTCCGGCCCGACGACATCGCGCCAGACGCCGCGCGCAAGGCCGAGGCAGTCGCAGCCGACCCCGCGCAAACTGGCCTGGTCGTGGTACGGCGTGCCCAGCCACGACCGCGCGACGGCGATGACGCGGGCAGGATCGGACACAGTCACTTCGCTCGATGATTCGGCCGAGTGATACCCAGAAGCATCACCGGGTTGCCGTCGCCCATTCAATGCGCGCGAACTTGGCATCAATAGTATCCTTTCAGTCCTATCCCGCCTGAGGTGGCGAGCGAGAGCCCGTCTGTTCGTGAGTATCATTGACCAAAGATGATCCTAGATTTGATCTGCCCAAGGTATCATTTTGGCCGCGTGATCCAGGAGGTTGCCAATGACCACGAAAATCCATCCCGCTGCGCTCAAGCACTACCGAGACAAAAATCGCTGGACGCAGGAGCAGCTTGCCGAAGCGACCAAAGGCAAGAACCGAGTCAGTCTTCCGACGATCAAGCGGATAGAAAGCACCAAGAGTGCCTTCTATCGCGCCGAAGGTCGTATTGCTGAAGGTTTGGCGAAAGCCCTCGGTGTCACGGTTGATGCTCTCTCGAAGCCACCTACCAACGAGGCAGAACGCGAGGCATCGCTCAAGCAGTTTGGCTATCGACCGTTGCGCACCATGGTGGATGCAGAGACCGCCTTGGCCTTCAACATGGTCCAGCACATCTACGGCATACCCGTTCATTCGCAGATTGTGATGGCACCGCTGTTTGCTGCGCTTCTCGCTGAGGGCAGCCTTGCCTGGCGCCGTGAGCGGGTTGCCGAGATCGAGGAAGCGGCAGGCAGGCTGATGTCGCTTGGCGGTGGCCATTTTGCTTTCGCGAATTCCGCTTACAGGGCGGTGGACGGCGCTAAGCAGGAGCGGAAATGCATCGAAAAGCGTGATCTGTTTGGCGATGATATCCCAGACGACGTGTATGACCTCGGATACGACCCGTCGCGCAACAATCCTTTTGCGGATTTCCTCAAGCACTTCGCGCGCAAGGTTGGAGCGCAGATTGTCTCCTTCAACGGCGACTGGTCAACGACCGGCTGGAAAACCAGCGAGGGCATGCCCGAGTATCGGATCGGAGCTGAATTGATCAGCGATCTGACGGGAGACGATCCTGATGCCGAGTACGCCCTGTTGCGAGGGCACACCAAGGTCAAGGATATCCCGACCGACTTGCTCGGCGAGGACCATTTGGCCGATCGGATCACCTGGATTGTCGGTCGAATTCCGGAGGCTGAACTTGAAAAACGCAGGTCGGAACGTGCGGCACGTCTTTCCTCACTCGGCGACCTGGACTCCGTCTTGGCGGCACTCGGGATTGATGAAGCAAAGGAGAATGACGATGAATGACCTTCGTTTCACGGCGCATGCCGAGGCAAGGATGCGGCAGCGCGGCTATCGTGACGCGGACATTGGCTTCGTCCTCAGTGTCGCGACCCGTGTGGCGGAGGACGCGTTCTTTCTCAGTGACAAGGACGCCTCCCGCGAAATCGAGCGTCGTCGCCATGAAATTCAGCAGCTTGAACGTCTGCGCGGCACCAAGGTCATCCTTGAGGGCGAAAGCTTCGTAACGATCTACCACTCTGACAGGAGAGCGGCTCGGGCCCAGAGCAGGAAAAGTGGGAGATTGTCATGAGCAACGATTGCCGTGCCAATGAGGTGGTTGTCTCCTTGCCCATTACCTTCATTGAGACAATCATTTCGTTGCGATCCTCGCTTGATCAAGATGTTGCCTCGGCCCTCGCGAAAAGCCTCGCAGACGCTCGAACGCGGATCGCGCCTCCGTTGAACCCGCCTTCGCCAAGTTTTGCGGTCAATGACCGCGGGAAGTACGCTGCAGAGTTTCTCGGTGTTCGTTTCGCGGCAGCCACGCTTGCGGAGGTGTTTTGCCGGGTGGTGGACATGATGGCGGATGTCGCGCCGGAGGTCTTGGTCTCGCTTTCCGAAATCCGCACTCGCGGACGGCGGCTCGTTTCCAAGGATCCTCATCAGATCCATCCTTACAGCCCACATCTGCCAGTGCTTCGGAGCGCTTCCGGCTGGTGGCTCAGCAAGAATATAAGCCAAGGCCAACTGAAGCTGGCACTGCGCAAAACCTGTGAGATGTCGAGTTTGACTTTCGGAAAAGACATCAAGTTTCCCTTGCGGTAGCTCGGCGGCCGGGCAGAGGGATAACGCTTGTTTCTCGTCCGACGCGTTCATCACAGCACCGTTCCCGCGTGGCCACCGTCCTTGGTTGCGTAACGCAGGACCGCGTCCTGGCCGGGGATATGCGGGAAGCCCCGGAAGTTCGCGACATTGGCGAACTTTGTCCGGCAGGTTGCGAGGCTCTTGTCGCAGCCCGCGCGCACCGTGAACGCGTCCGTTTCCGTGATCGGCCGCACCGGGGCTTCGAGCAGGGTCAGGATTACTACCCCATCGACGATGACATGCGACAGCACCTCAACCTGCCGCCCGGCATTGGCACCGCTCGTCCATTGGATCCGTCCATAGGAAAACCAGCCCGCGGCATAGGCTTGCAGCCCCTCGGTCGCAAAGGCGCGATCGCGCTGCCGCGCGACCACCGTGCCGGTACCGGTGTAGATCGGCGTTTCGGCATTGATGCCACAGCGCGTATCGCCCAGTGCAGCATCGCAATTCGCCTGAAACGTGCGCCCGACCGTCTGGCCGAGGACATGGGCAAGGCTCCGAACCTCAGCGACGAAAGCCAGCCGCCCACGCCGGATCTGGCCGATGGCGCCGCGGCGCAAAAGCACGCGCTGCGCGGGCGCCGACCAGTTCACCCGCCAGACTTCGACGGTGGCATTGTCCCAACGGCCATCGAGAATGTCGGTCTCGGTGATCCGGTCGGAGGTCAGCACCCCTTGCGCGTCCTGCGCGTCGACGGAAAGGTCAGAGCCGGATCGCACCTCAGACGCCGACAGTCCGCTTTCGGGCTCGAACGCGGTGCCGTCGAACCACAGGCTCCGGTCGTGGTCGGTGAAGCCGAAACTTACGCCATCGGCGCGGGTGATGCGCCAGCACCAGGCGAGGGTCGTCGTGCCCTCGTCGAGGTGAGACTGGAGGTCTGGCGGGAGGGACTTCATTTGTCCTGCCCGGAAAAGCCGCGCTCGATCCGGTCGCGCAGGCCGATGAGGCCGAGACCGAGGCTGATCAGCGTCATCGGCGCGGCATCGCCCGAGCCCGAGAGCAGGGCGACGAGGCGGGCCAGAGCGGCCAGCTGGCCCTGATCGGGCAGAAAGAGGGCACCGGTGCCGGTGGCAAGGGCGAGACAGCCCGCCCACCAGGTCAGGGATTTGGGGCGAAGGTAACGCATCGGAGGTCTCCTTGGGTCAGAGGGGGGAAAGCAGCGCGAGGGCGTCCACCTCGCTCAACCGTCGCAGCGGGCGGGCGAAATCCACCCTTCCGTTGCGATCGACGGACCAGACGGTGAGCGCGCCGGTGGGATAGCGGCCGTCGCCGAAGAGATCGCGTTCGGCCTCGCGCCGGGGCCGGATCGCGGCGGGTCGCAGCCAGCCCATGAAGGCTTCGGCCGCGGCGCCGCGATTGCCCGCGTTCAGATGGCGGGTGAGAGCCGCCTTGGCGATGCCGCCGGTGTTGTAGTGGAAGCTGACCAGCGCATCGAACTCATGCGGGGCAAGCGGCACCTGCACCGCGCGTAAGACCGCGGCCTCGTAGGTTGTGATGTCGGTGCGGAAGAGCCGAAACGCCTCGCGGATCGCGGCGGTGACATCCGCGGGCAGGCCGCGCGGCATCTGTGCTGGGTCGGGCGGGCCCGCCGCGGTGGTGTGGCCGATGCCGAAGGTCCAGATCTTGCGGACATCGAGATAGGGCCCGGGCACGATGCCCTCGTGCCGGGCGAGGGCCAGAAGCCCCCGGTTGGTCATGTGCATGGGATCACCCGAGTGTGGAGACGAGGAAGATCAGCGCCGCGACGATCACGCCGATGCGCAGGCGATGGCGAAAGGCCTGGCCCGGATCGGCGGCATCGCAGCGAAGAACGCGGGCGCGGCGGAGGAGCTCATGCATCGGCGTCGTCTCCCTTCCGGGCGCGCAGCCGGGCGAGGGCGACCTCGATGAAGGCCGGGCCGAAGACGCCGACGAGATAGGCCGCCGAGCCTGCTGCGCCCCCTGCCGGGATCGCCTCGGGCGGCAGGGCAAGCCAGGCGGTGATGAGCGCCATCGAGAGGCTTCCCATGCCCGCGGCGATCAGCCCGCCCAGCAGGATGTGGCGCAGCGCGTCGCGCAGGCGCATGCGCGTGGTCAGCGCGTTCGTGGCGCCGCCGAGCGCCCCCCAGGCGGCGAGGATCACCGCCGTCGAGGTGAGCAGATCGCGCAGCGCGGCGCCGACAAAGCTCGTGTCGTCATTCATGGGCGGATCTCCGTGAGGGGAATGGAGGGGATCGAGCCGAGCCGCTCGAGATCGAGGGTGATGTCGAGCGTGTCGGTGTCGAAGCGGACGGGGACGTCGAAGTCGAAGCCCGCGGTGAGGGCGACGCCTGCGGCGGGTGCGGTGGCGAAAGTGACAAGGCCGGTTGCGGGTGAGACCGACCAGCCGGAGGGCTGCGGGGTGCCGTTCAGGGCAAGGGTCACGGTCCCGGCGACGGGCTTGGTGATCGCGCGCGTCCAGCTTTGCGCGCCGGAGGTGTAGCGCTTCGTCAGCTGAAACTGTGTCGTGCTGCCGTCGCCGGTGCCGATCAGCTGATCGGTCGGGCCCGGGATTTGCGAGGGCAGGCAGGACTTGAAATCGGCCCAATCCTTGAAGCGGAAGCCGTAAAGACGGCCGTTCCGCGCTTCGAAAAACGCCACGACCGCCGCCAGATCATCGGCGCGGCGGATGCCGTAGGCGACGTCATAGCGGCGGCGCGAATTGGCCCAGCTGGCATTGCGCTCCTCGGCGCCCGAGGCAAGTTCGACGATCTGCGTGCGCCGCTCCGGGCCGCCCCGCGCCCCGCGGCTGATGTTGTCCGGAAACCGGACGTCGTGAAAGGCCATGGTTGATCCTCACATGCCCCGTCGCCCAAGCGAGACGGCCCGGGCGATATCGGCGGCGACCTGTGTGCGCGATTGGCGGAAGCTCTCCGCGTCGCGCGCCATGATCGTGACGTTGACGGTTGGTGCGGCGGCGCTGCCGGTCGCCGCCGCCTCGCGCCGAGACAACACCCGCTCGCCGCGCTGCAGGATTGTAGGCACCTCGTCGGGGCGCAGACCGGCCCAGCCGCCGGAATGCATCCGAGGGGCATTGGCAAATGCGAGCGCCGGAACCAACCGGCCCGGGCCCGCGGCGCCGACAGTGCCGCCCGCGTGCAGGATGCTGGAGAATATCCCGCCCGCACCGCCCAGCGCACCGGAGAGCACATAGGCGAGGGGGCCAAGGACGAAGCGCCGCGCCGCGAGTTTGGCGAGATCGGCGATCATCGAGGTGACGAGATCGCGGAAATCGAGCTTGCCGGTCTTCACGAAGCTGCCCACGGCTTCCTCGGCCGAGGAGAAGGCGCCGACGAGGGCGTTGCCGATATCGCCGCCGATGTCGCGCGCCTTGGCGGCATAATCGGCGAGCGCATCACTCGCAGCACGCCAGAGCGGCACGGCGCGCTCCGCCCCTTCAGCGGCGGCAGCGCCTGCTGCGCGCGCGGCCTCGCCCGCGCCCCGCGCTGCCTCGGCGGTCTCGTCGAGGCCGGAGGCCAGCCCGTCAGCGGCACCGGTTGCTCCGGTCAGCGCCGTTTCCGCATCGGTGCCGGTGCGCGTCACGGCATCCTTCAGTGCCTGCCAGGAAGCGAGCGGGCGCCCGGCCGCGTCAGAAAGCATGCCCGAGGCCTCGCGATAGGCTTCGGCGCGGGTGCGGGCGTCGTCGGCCACGGCGCCGAGGCCAAGACCGGGCGGTTCGATGTAACTCCGCCCAAGCGCTGCCGAAAACGCATCGGCCGCCGCCGTCCCCGCAGCGGATGCCGCGCCTTCGAACGGATTGCCGATGCGCCCCAATTCCACCGGATCGAGCGTGCCGATCGTCACCCCGCCTTCGCCCACCGCCCAATCGGGCAGAAGGTCCAGGGCGGCGTTCAGCGCGGTGATGAAGCGGTTGATGCGGGTGACGACGCCGTTCAGCATCGCCTCGACGCCCGAGATCAGCCCGTTCGCCGCCTGAAACGCAAAATCGCCGATCGCCCCCGGCAGCTTGCCCCAGATCGCCACCGCCGCGTCATAGGCGCCCTTAAACACCGCTGCCGTGCGGTCGCCAAAGCTGACGACGCCGGAAATCACCCCTTCCAGTGCCACAAGGCTGTCGGCCTTCAGGTCCTGCCAGCCTGCCGCCATCCGGGCGAGCGCCGCATCGAACGCGAGGCCGATGCGCGACCAGACTTCGCGCGCCAGATCGGCAAGCAGCCGGAACGCCTCGCCCACGCCGCCGACCCGGGCCGCGAATTCGGAGAACTGATAGACAAGCTCGCCCACGCCGACGATCATCGCCCCGATGCTGGTGCGGATCAGCGCGCCGCGTAGGACGACGAGCGCGGTGGCAAGGCCGCGCACGGAAAGCGCTGCTGCGGCAAGGCCCGCGACCCAGCGCGCGCCCATGAAGGCCGCGAAGGTCGCGGCAGTGGTGGCGAGCCGCCCGAGGTTGTCGAAGACGAGGTCGATCGCCCGTCCAAGTGGGCCGCTGGCGCGCGCGGCATCTGCGAGCGCAGTCGCCACGGTCTCAAGCGCGGGAGCGACGGCGGCGGTCAGCCGGTTCGTCAGGCCAAGCCAGATCAGGCTCAGCCGATCCAGCGCATCGCCGGTGCGTTCGATCTGCGCCGCATCGGCCGCGCTGACCGCCACCCCGAAATCGCGCACGTCCGTTGCGGCATCGCGCAGCGTCGCGCTGTCGATCCGCAGAAAGGCAATCACCGCCCGATCGCCAAAGAGGTCCGAGGCCACAGCCGCGCGCTCGGCCTCGGGCACGAAGCGATTGAGTGCGTCCTGGATGGCGATGATGCGCTGATCGAGCGGCAGCGCCTGCAACGCGGACGCCGTCAGGTGCAGCCGTGCCAGCGCGCTGACCGCCGTTCCCGATCCTGCCGCCGCTTCGGACAGCCGCGTCGTGAGCTTCTTCGTCGCCTGCTCGATCTCGCCCATCGAGACCCCGGCCAATTCGCCCGCCCAGGTCAGCACCTGCAGGCTCTCGACCGTGGTCTTGAGCGACGCGGCCAGGTCCGCCTGCGCGCCGATCGTCTCCAGCCCCGAGCGCACCATCGCCACGCCCGCAGCGGCGGCCGCAGCCGTCACCGCCGCGAGCGCCACCCCGGCCTTGCGCGCGAAGCCCGCGAGCCGCGTGTTGGCAAGCTCCATCTCCGACGAAAGCCGCCCGAAGCCACAGGCCCCGGCCGCGCCGATCCCTTCCAGCTCGGCGCGCACCTGGCGGCCGCCCTCCGCCACAAGGCGGACGGAAACGCGTTTTTCAGCCATCGTGTGACTCCCAAAGGAAATGCGTCATTGACTTATGCGCCAATGGCGCACATATTGTGCCATGGCCATCGTTACAGTCGTCGAAACCCCGGAATTCGAGCGTCGCGCCCGCAGCCTCATGTCGGAAGCGGAGCGGCTTGAGGTGATCGATTTCGTCGCCCGCAACCCGATGACCGGCGTTGCGATTGGCGGCGGGGTGCGGAAATTCCGCTTCGCCCGCCCCGGCGGAGGCAAGAGCGGCGGCTATCGCGTGATCCATTTCTACAGCCCCGACGACGGGACGCCGATTTTCCTGATCACCGTCTTTGCCAAGAACGATAAGGCAAACCTGACGGCTTCGGAAACGGCCATCGTGCGCGAACTCGGGGCTGCGCTGGCGGCGAGTTACAGGAGGACGAGATGACCGAGGCATTTGCGAGCATCGAACAGGGCTTGAAGGAGGCGCTTGCGCAGGCCCGCGGCGAAGGGCGGGGACGGGTGCATGAGATCGACTTGCCCGAGCCTGATGTGCAATCGATCCGGTCGCGCACGGGGCTGTCGCAAACCGATTTCGCGCGCAGCATCGGGGTGAAGAAGGGCACGCTCCTGAACTGGGAGCAGCGCCGCCGCAGCCCGGAAGGTCCGGCGCGGGTGCTGCTTGCGCTGATCGACAAGGATCCCGACATCGTCCAGCGGACGCTGGCGCCCTGAACCCTGCGGGGCGTTCAGGGGCCCGCCCGAGCGGCGATCTGTTCGTTGAGCCTGCGCACCATCACCGCCTCGATCTCGGGGAGGGTTTCGGCGGCGATGAGCCTGTTCACGCCCAGCGCCTCGGCGAGCGACAAGGCCGCGCCCATGTCCCAGCCGAGCACCGCGCCGGGGACGAGGCGCAGCTGCCCGCCAAGGCGTTGCACCAGATCCCAGACCTGCGCACCCTCGACCGTTTGCGGTCGGTTCACTCTTGCGGGGCAGTCGGGGCAGGAGCCTTGGCAGGCGGCGCAATAGCCTTCGCCCCCACCGAAGGACCAGTCGGCGAGGGCGCAAAGGCGTTTTTTTCCGCATCTAGTATCAGGCCGCGCGCGACGTAGCGGGTCTGCAACGCCTCGAACACCGGCCAGATGTCGAGAAGGGCGTCGATGCCCTCGGGCGTCACCGGCAGCGGAGTGCCTTCAGCGTCACCCACGCCCTCCCAGTCGAGAATGGCCAGACGCGCCACGGCTTTCGCCATGGCCAGCGCCAGCTCTTCCTGCGCGGCGCCCTCGGGCAGAGCGGCAAGGTCGGGATCGGCGCGGGCGGCCACCATCAGAGCTGTGGTCAACGGCGCAAGCTTCAGCCGCAGGCCCGGGGCAAGGTCCAGCCATTCGGGCTGGCTCGAGAGGTTCAGACGGATCATCGTCAGTATCCCGTGACAGTGTTGACAAGGACGGCGGTGCACATGCGGGCCGGGCTCGTGGCCTTCGCCGCCCGCCACTCGAAGCTCGCATGAATGCCCTGCGGGCCGGGGATTTCGATGCGCGGCCGCGGCAGATAGACGGCATGGGCGGTGAAGGTGAAGCTCGCATTCGCGCCAAGGCTCCAGGCGAATTCGAGCTCGCAAGGCGTGCCGTCGATGGCTTGGGTCACCAGCGTGCTGTCGGCAAAGCGCACCTCGATCTTGCCGGTCAGCGCCGCCATGCCGGGATCGGCGCCCTCGATCTTGCCGTCGTTGCGGATCGTCTCGATCCGGTCGAGGCCGTTGGCATAGGTGACCTCGGCCGAGACGACATTGCCAAGCGCCGCCCCGTTGCGCTTCACCGCGCCGTTGAAATGGCCAAACCGCTGCAGGGCGAGCGTGGTCGGCGTGCCCGCGGCCGTGACCGTGTCGATGGCCTCGCCCTGCGCGATCAGCCGGGCGGTAGCGGTGAGCAGCCCGGAGCGGCTCATCTGCCAGCTCAGTTGGTCGACCATGCAGCCGGTGTACATCGCGTAGCGCGGCACTTCGGGCATCGCCACTTCGATCGCCATCGAGGGCAGGGTCCAGTTGCCCGACTGAAACGTGTGGGTCTTGGGCGTGGTGCCGGTGGTGGTCGGCGCCCCGAAGGTGCCCTTCAGCCAAAGGCCGAAGTTCTCGACGTCGATCGGCACCACGACATCGCCATCGGCGGTGAGGGCATCCTTGATCGGCGCCACCGGGTCGCGCCCCTGGCCCAGCAACTCCGAGGCAAGCAGCGGCTGTTCGGAGCCCAGCGAGGTGCTGGCGAAAGGCACCGTGCGAAAGCCGGTGGCGGGGGCGGTGCCATAGACGGATTCGAACGCAAGCGCCATCTGCGCCCGCGCCCCTTGGGCTCGTGCCATCGTGTTCTCCTGTGGTGAGTGGTGTCAGCCGAGGGGATCGGCGGTAGTGTAGTGCAGAACGACAGCGATCACCGCCGCCTTCAGCGCCGCGGCACCCTCGACGGGCAGATCGACCGGGCTCGGGGCCTCGGGTTCGACCCAGTCGCACAGGTCGCCGAGCGTCCGGTCGGCGGCCAGCGCCGCGCCGATGGCGGCGATCAGATCGTCGAAGGCGCTCGCCCGGCCGGGGCCAGCCTGAACGACGACCTCCAGCTCGGCCCGGTGCTGGTAGTGGTAGCGCAGCGGCGAGAGCGTCACCTCGGGCTCGCCGGGTTCACCATCGCGCAGGATGATCAGCCCGGCTGCGGGGATCCGTTCGGGCAGAACCTCGTCGCGCAGGGTGAGGGCGGCAAGAGGCGAGAGCCGCGCGTGCAGCGCGGTGAGGATGGTTTCGCGGGTGGTGGGCATTGAACTCTACTCTGCGAGAATCGAGAAAATACTAGACCTACTGGCGTTACAAAGTGAGAAATGGCGGACCAGAAGGAGAGGTTCAGGTGCCAAGCGGCCGTCCTGCCAAGGTTGATCACGTCCGAGATGCGTTTCTTTCAGAAATCGCAGCGGCGACTTCTCTTGTCGCTGCCATGCAAGCATTGCCAACGAAAGTCCGTCCATCAAACAACCCTGGAATACACCCAAAGTACGTCGGCCAGGTCGTTGAACTGGCATTTATGGGCGTCGTGGCAAGCTGGGAGGAGTTCATTGAACGCTCTCTCGTCAGGTTTCTGACAGGGGCGAGGACAAACAATGGTTACAGACCGACGCTCAAGGCAGGTAAGGCGGATACCATCCAACACGCCTACGAGCTTCTCTCTCTCGATCCAGACTACAAACCAGACAGGTCATACTTGAAGGTTTCAGATCCAAAGTGGGTTCGCAAGGTCGCAGACTTCTATTTCTCAGCGCACTCTTTCTCAGCTCTCCAGAACACATCGGATCTGGTAAAGCACGCGAACGCCATCAGAAATCGCGTTGCGCACGACTCAAAGAAGTGCAAGGTCGATTTCAAGGCGACAGCGGTCCATTTCATTCAACCAGCCAATGGGCAGCTAAAGCAAGGCTACGGTGCTGCTTCCCTCCTGCAAGCGCCTGTGCAGCGGCACTTCGGACAACAAGCGATTCAGCAAAACAAGACCCACTTCATTGCCTACTGTGATTTCTTTCGGGATTTGGCTTCGAAGATTGTACCTCCTTGATAACCATTAGAGTTTCGCCTTCACCCACCCCGCCACGATCCGCCCCTCCACGCCCTCCATCACCCGCTTGGCCTCCCGCGCCAGATCGAGCCGCTTGCGGAGCCTGACCTGCGGCACGAGGAGGAACACCGGCATCGTCGCCATCCCACGACCGGTTTTCGAGCGCGACGCAACGGCGCGCCCCTTGGAGTTCAACCGACCCTCGGCCACGAGCAGGCTCGGGCCGCTGCGGCGATAGATGAACCGCAGCCGCAGCCCGGTGCGGCGTTCCCATTCGCCCGGGGTAATGCGTCCGCCGCGGGTGGATTTGCCCGCGGCCGGGGTGGGGATCGCGAGCCAGAACCCGTCTTTCGAGCGGATCAGTGGACCCGTGTCATGCGCGCCGATGATTATCGGGGCGTTCGACCATACGAGCGCTGCCGCGTTCAGGCTCTCGCTGCCCTTCGGATAGGTCGCAAGCCGGATCGAATTGCCAAGCCTTGTACCAAGCCCCGCTTGCACGATCTGCCCGCGCCAGGCTGATTTCAGGCGGGCGCCTGCGTCGTGCATCGCCGCGCTCACCGCCGTTTCGCCCGCGCGGATTTCCTCCTGCATCAGCGCGACCAGATCGGGCCGGATGTCGAGTTTCAGTTTCATCGGGCTCACTCCGGCCGCAGGTCCAGCGTCCAGATCAGCCGCTCGCGGTCGCGCAGCGGCTCGCCCTGGATCACGAACCGCTCGGCGCCGATCACGATCAGATCGCCGGGCCGCGGCGCGGGCAGATCGCTCACCCGCACATCTACCACGGTCGTGTCGCTGACAAACCGCCCCGCGCCGAAGTCGGTCAACCGGTCGGGCGCTCGGGCGATGACCCTGATCTGGCGCTCTTCGGCGCTCGTGGCTGAGATCCAGAGCGCCGATGCCGCAAGGGCAGGGTGCTCGAAGAGCCGATCGACGGCCGCTGCAAAGACCGTCATGGCGCGATGAAGCCCTGCGCATTCACATAGACCTGCGCCCCGGTGGTGATGCAGGCGACGTTCAGCGCCGTGTTGGCCGTCGTGCGCAGCGGATCGGCGAACTGGTGGCTTTCCGAAAGCGTCATCGAAGCGCCAAGATGCCCGCGCCAGATCACAGTGGAGCCATCCTTCAGCACGACTTCCGTCGCCACCGTCCCCGCATTCTTCAGCTGCAACGCGGTCACGAACCGCCGCAGCCCGGCCCCGGCTGCGGCGCCCAGAACCACATCGGTGGTGTTGGTGATCCCGCCCGCCGCGGCGGCCGAGCTCCATTCCAGTTCGGGGATCTGCCAGGGGCGCACCACCTGCACGCCCTGCACCGTGGTGATCAGATCGGCCACATCGCCGCTGGCGACGCTCGCATAGGCCGCCGTCACCGCGCGGGCGGCGACGATCACCGGTGCGGTCGAACCGCGCGCGCCGTCATGGGCGACGGGGCCGACCGCCGTTGCCGTCACCACCGATCCCGCGACCGTGCGCGCGGCAATCGCCTGTCCCTCGACGATCTGGCCGCGCCCGGCGGTGATTTCCGCGGTAAGCTCGGCATAGTCCTGGCAGTTGATGAAGGACATCTGCAGGCTGACCGCCGTCGGCGCAGCGGCGAGCGCAACCCGGCCCGAGCCCGCGATGTAGGCCCCTGCGAAGACCGTGCCCTGCAGGTCGATCTGGTTCGCGTCGATCACCGTCACGGTAAAGTTGCCGCGCAGCTCCGCCCCGGCATTGCTCACCCCGTTCAGATATTCGACCCAGACAAGGTTGCCGGTCGCAAGCCCATGCGCGGCGACGGCGAGCCGGATCACCCCGCCCGTGCCCGCAACCGCCCCGGTCACAGCCTTCCAGGCAGCATGGTTCAGGCTGCGCAGCCGCAGCTTGTAAAGCGCCGAGGGGTCCGGGATCTGCTGGTGACGGACATAGGAATTGGCCCGCCCCGAGGTCGCATCGAGCGCACGGGAATGCACATAGGCCTCGTCCGAGAAGGGTTCGATCTCCAGAATGCTGGCGCTCGCGGTGGTAAGGATTGTCACCGTGGCACTTTCAAGCGGCGTCAGGCCGCCGTTCTGGCTGAAGTATCGCATCAGCGTGGCGGTGGTGCTGGCCGCGCCGCCGATGTCGATGCCAAAGCAGTGCTTGCCATCGGGCAGGCCGGTGAGCGCATCGATCGAGACGGCTTCAAGGATCTGGTGGTTGTTCGCATGGCGCGTGTTCACCACCCCGGCCATGGCGCGAAACGGGATGGTGAAGCTGTCTTTCGACAGAAGTTCCACGACCGCGCCCGCCGTGGTGCCCGAGGCGATGGTCAGCGTGCCGCCCGCGATGGTGGCGCTGGCACCATCGGCCGCCGTGACCTGCCACAGATCGGCCAGCGGCCGGGTGAAGCTGTCGCGCATCTTCTTTTGCACCGACTTCACCTTGAGCATGTCGTCGAGCGCGTCATAGCCCGCAAGTTCCAGGGCGCCACCGCTGCCGGTGAGAACGGCGATCACCACCGGCTCGGTCTCGGCGCGGGCATAGACGATGTCGGCACGCGCAAGATTTGTGAGACACAGGGGCTCGATCCGGGCCGCGACATGGTCGGGCGTGCCGGGGGCAGGCTGGGCGGAGCCCACATGGAGCCGGAAGGCGCCCACCCCGATCGGCGCGATCCGGCACTGCGCCACGCCGGTGGCGATCGCGGTGTAGGTGTCGGGGGAGAGGGTGATCTGCCGGGTCAGGCTGGGCATGGCGACCTCAGTTCGAGCTGTGGATCCGGACGGCGAGGCGGGGGCGCTTGTTCACCGGCAGGATCGAGGCTTCGGTCATCACGTCGATCCAGCGGCCCTTCTCGTCGAGATGCTGGCGGGCATAAAGCGGCAGGCCGATGGTGTTGGCGGTTTCGAGCAGATTCGCGGGGCCGCCATAGGTGGTGAAGGTGTCCATGGTGCCGAGCGGGAAGGCGATGCCTTCGTTTGCCGGGACCAGCCGTTCGGTCGCCTTGGTCGAGAGGGTGACGGTGCCGGAATATTCCTCGAACAGGATCCCGCCGAAGGGGAAGTTGCGCCGCACATCCTCGCGCAGCGGCTGGGCGCCGGTGGCAGCGTAGAACTTGTAGGCATCTTCGGTCTTGGGATGCGCGATCAGCTTGTCGAAGAACTCGCGGCTGACCAGCGCATGGACCGAGGTCATCGCCTCGCCCAGCAGGTTGTCCTCGATGGCGCGCAGCACCTCGCGGACCTTGGCCTGCACGTTCGTGCCCGCGGTGCCCAGCACGAAGTCGACCGAGATCTGGGCGAGGCCAAATTCGGTGAAGTAGTTGTAGAGGGTGGTTCCGGCCCCATCCTTCACGATGCCGCGCAGCGCGTTCATCTCCATATATTCCCGCGTCTGGGCATGCTTGCGGCGCATGAGCAGCAGCTTGCGGTTCATCACCTCGACGAGCGGATCGGCCGCGTCGAAAGCGCCGAGCGCAGGTTGCCCCTGGATGTCGGCGGGCAGGATCACGTCGTCATGCGGGATCCAAGGCAGGGCGAAGGAGCGCATCGAGCGGCCCTCGCGGGTGCCCACAGTGGCGGGGCCGCCGAGGGGGACGGAGGGCAGAAGGCTCAGCACACCTTCGTATTGCTCGATGATCACCGCCCGCTGGCTGACCCCTTCGAAGCGGAAGAGGCCGATCTGGCCGAGGCGGGTGTAGAGGTTGGGCAGGATGTTGATGGCCTGCGTCATCTCGGCCAGCGAATAGCCGCCAGCGTCGAAAGGATTGCGCACGAGAGTCATGGGATGCTCCGGGGGTGAGGGGACGGGGGCGGACGAGGATCAGACGCCGTCGCGGGCGATGATGCCGACGGCGGCGAGCTGGGTGAGCTTCGTGGTGATCTTGGCGGCGTCATCGACGCTGGCGTCATAGGCGAGGCCTGCACGCGAGACGATGGCCGGGCCGCGGGTGAGGATGACCCCCACCGCATCGGCGAGCGTCGCATCGACGGCATAAAGGAGTACGGCGGTTGCGACCTGCGCCCCGTCTGAGCCGCTGGCCGTCGCGAGCTTGTATTTGCTGTTCACGGTGATTTTGCCCAGCACCGAGCCGACCGGATAGGGCATGCCCATCAGCAGCGTCACGGTTTCGCGGGTGTAGTTCGGGTTGACCTCATATTTGAGAACGTCGCCCATGCTGGGCGGATCCGTCAGGACGGGCATGGTTCAGTCTCCACGGTTTCGGGGGATGGGGGCGCCCGGTCAGGGCGGTGCGCGTCAGCGCGAGGCGGCGGCCGATTTCTTCGCGGCCGCCACGATGGGGCTTTCCTTCGCGCCCGCCGCCGGGGCGGTGGCGATGATTCCCGCGGCATCGCTGCGGGCGGCGAGATCGGCGAGCACCTTGGCGCGCAGAGCCTCGGGCTTCACCCCCTTGGCGACGGCATCGGCGGCGTCGATCTGCACACCAAGCCGGGCGGCCTGCGCGCAGACCTGCGCAACTTCGGCCGCTTCGGCACGGATGGCCTCGACGGAGGGCGCCGCCATCTGCGGCGGTGCGACTGCCGTGGGCGGGGCCGGTTCCGGCGGGGTGCTGGCGGCAGGTGCGGCCGCAGGCTGCGCATGATCTTCGGGGGCGGTGGTCATCATCGGGCCCTTTCCTCTGGGGGTGGTTGTGCCGCGGGGTGCGGCGGCGAAAGCGCGGAAGGCGGTGACCGGATCGGCCACCTCGTCGGCAAGACCGGCGAAGACCGCCGCCTCGCCACGGAACACGGCCGCCTCGGTGGCGAGCGCCTGGCTTGTGTCGAGGCGGCGGCCGCGCCCTTCGGCAACGGTTTCGGCGAAGAGCTGGCGCAAATCCTCGAGTTCACCCGCGATCCGGTCGCGGACCGCCTCGGGCAGGGGCTGATAGGGGTTCGCATCGACCTTGCGGGCCCCGGCGTGGATCAGCGTGACAGCAATCCCCTTCTGGTCCAGCGCCCCGCTCATGTCGCTGTGCATGGCGACCACGCCGATGCTTCCGACGGCGCCAGTGCGCGGCAAGACGATCCGGTCGGCCTGCGAGGCCAGCGCATAGGCGGCCGAGAGGGCATGATCGGCGACGAAAGCCTGCACGGGTTTGACCTGACGCGCCGCCCGGATGCGGTCGGCGAGGTCAAAGGCGCCTGCGACCTCGCCACCGAAGCTGTCGATGTCGAGGGCAATGCCGCGGATGGCCGGATCGGCAAGCGCTGCTTGCAGCTGGGCGGCGATCCCCTCGTAGGAGGTCAGCCCCGAGGATTGCCCGATCCAGGCGCCGCGATGCACAAGGGTTCCGGCGATTTCGATGACCGCGATCCCATCCACCACGGCGAAGGGCTGGCCGCCGTTCCGAGCCTGGCGGCTGGTCAGGTCATCGCCGAAGAGCGAGGCGCGGGCGGGCAGGGTGGCGGTGGCCTGATCGTCGGGATCCACAGCCAGCCCCTCGATGCTGATCTCCCGCCCGGTGATCCGGGGCCCCAGCCCGGTCAGGAAGGCCAGCGCCTTGGCGGGATCGACCATCAGGGGAGTGTTGAACACGCGCTGCGCGATCTGGGTGTGGTGCATCATCCCTCCTCCGCGGGCCGGGGGGGCCGGTCCTCGCCATCATCTTCCTGATCACTGGCATTCTGCTGATCCTGCTGCGGGTTTTCGGCTTCGCTCTGTCCTGCGCTGCCACCCGCCGCCTGCGCAGGCGACCCGGGCCGCCGGAAGTCCAGACCCAGCTCCGCCTCGCGTTTGCGTTCGGCAGCGATCTCGCGGTCGACCTGTTCAGCGTCATAGCCGCGTTCGGCGATGGCCTGCGTGCGGGATTTCAGGCCCGCCTCGATCTGCAGGATCTCGGCCGCAGCATCCTTGGCCGGATCGATCCAGTCCCACTTGGTGGGGAGCCAGTCACAGGCAAGGTATGCGCGCCGGTCGGTAGCATAGCCCGGCAGATCAATGGCCCCCGCCAGCACCGCCATGTCCATCCAGCGCATCCAGATCGCGCGGCAGAGCTGATAGACCATCACCGAGTGCTGGAAGGCAGAGATGCGGCGGCGGAAGTCGACCAAGGCGATCCGCGTGTTCGAGAAGTTCCCCTTCGCCGTGTCGCCCGTCAGGTAGCCATAGGGCACGCCCAGCGCCGCGCCGATCTGCAGGAGCGTGCGGTACTGGAACGGCTCATAGGTGGACCCGGAATCCGGCGTCGATGGCGTCGTGACGTCTTCACCCGGATCCAGTCGCACCACCTGGCCGGGTTCCACCTCCAGATCGTCCTCGGCCGGATCGAGGGCGGTTTCCGGGGCAGGGGAGGTGATGAACATCGCGAACATCGCCGCGGTCTTTTTGCGCTCCAGTTCCGCGTCGTCGTAGAGGTCCAGCGTGAAGAGCTTCACCACGGCGGCGGCGAAGCGCGACACGCCCCGCAGCTGGCCCGCCTCGACCGGGTCGAGAATGTGGATCACCTCCGATGCGGGCACGCGCACGGTTTCTCCCGCCAGTCCCGGGTCGGTCATGTCGCCCGGATGGCGGCGCAGGAAGTGGTAGGCCACGCGCCGCCCGATGCCGTCGAACTCGATGCCCTGCCGGATCGATCCCGCCCCGGGCAGGACGCGGGTCATGTCCTGGGGCAGCATTTCTGACGGCAGCATCTGCAGCTGCAGTGGCACGGTCAGCCCGTCCTCCACCCGCCGCATGCGGATCCGCAGGAAGACCTCGCCTGCCAGAAACACCTCGCGCGCCGCCCGGCGCTGCAGACCGAAGAAGTCGGTCAGCCCCTCTGCATCGGCTTCATCCGTCCAAGCGAGCCAGAGCTTTTGCAGCTCCTCCTTCTTCGCCGCGTCCGCAATCTTCGACGAGGGCTTGATCCCGTCGCCGACGACATGGTTCGCGAAGGCATCGACGGCGTTCGCGGCATAGCCGTTGTTGCGCACGAGCCAGCGCGCTCGGGCGGTGATGGTTTCGCCCGAGGCTGCGATCAGCGTGTTCACATGGGCGCGGGTGGCGCGGAACCCGCGCATGCGCCGATGGGACTGTGCCGCATCAAACCCGCCGATGATCGAGCCGAGCCGCGTGCGGAAGGCGTCGAAGACCATGGTCAAAGCCCCTTGGTCGCGACGGTGCCCCAGCGACGACGCCGTGGCGTGGCTGCGGCGGTGGCAATTCGGGCTTCCAGATCGCGGATGGCCGCCGCCAGTTCGGCGTCTGAGCCATAGGTCACGGTCTTGCCGTCGTAGCTGACGCTGCGCAGCCCGGCGAAGCGGGCCTCCTGCAGTGCCGTGAGCAGGGCCTGCATGCGGTCGAGATCCATCAGTCCCTCATGAAGTTGGGCGTGTAGGCCCGCCGTTTCCGGCGCGGCGCGGTCAGGGTTCCAGCCTTGGGCTGGGCCGGGTCCTGTGCGGTTTCGGCCGCCACGGCCACCGGCAGGCGCGTTTCCACGCCTGCCTGAGCCTCAAGCCGCCGCCAGGTCGCCTCGTCCCAGCGATCTGCGCCGAGGATCCACGCGGCGGCGCGGGCATAGACCCGGCAGTCGAGCGCCTCGTTCCGTTCGCGCATCTTCTGCCATTCCTGATGGGCATAGCCGCGCTTGTTGCGGATCGTGACCAGCTGCTCGGCCACCAGCTGCTTCAGCCATTCGGTGTCGGCCCAGCCGGGCAGGTGGATCGTGCCGGGGGCATCCGGAACCCCGGCCGCGCGGTCCTCGTCCGACGGCCGCTCGATCCGCAGGAAGCGATAGGTCTCCGTCTTGAACGTCGCCGTGGCCACCGACCAAAGCCGCGCGCCGCGGCGCAGGCGTTTGCCACCGATCGTCGCATCGACGAAGGTCGGGCCAGAGACTGGGGCCGCCCGGTTGAAGCCCTCAAGCCCCTTCAGGGGCGCGACCTGTTCGAACCCGACCTTGCGCGACCAGGCATAGACCGCTGCCGCCTCGTAGCCGGTGTCGATGCCGAGCCGCGCCACTGTCATGAAGGCGCCGTTGGCATGTTGCCACGACCGGCCAAGTAACGCCGTCAGCTTGTCCCAGGCCGCCGGATCGTCGGGCCCGCCCGGAATGACGATATGATCGACGAGCCAGGACTCGAGGCCTCGGCCCCAGGCCCAGACATCGACCTCGATCCGGTCCCTCTGGACGTCAGCGCCCGCGGTCAGGAACAGCCCGGCCATCGGCACGGTGCCCGGCTTCCAGGCCTCGCGCCGATCCGCCAGTCGCTGCCATTCCGGCGCATCACCAGACTCTACCCATGTCTCGCCCAGAAGCGTGTTGCGCGCCGCGCGCAGCGTCTCGTCCGAACCTTGGGCCGCCAGCCATTCCCGTGCGACGTCGGACCAGCTTTTCCAGCCCAAGGGCGAATAGAGCGCCGACAGGTGGAAGCCGATGGCCTTCGGATCCTTGGAAACCGCTGTCGCGCGCCATTCGCCCTTGGCCAGCATCTCCGTCTTGTGGTGCTCGGCGATGGGCCGTTCACACCCCTCGCAGTGGTAGGCAGCGGTTTCAGGCTTCCCCTTCGCCCAGCGCAGCCGGTCGAACTGCAGCCACTGCATCGCGCCGCAATGCGGGCAGGGCACGAAGTAACGCCGCTGGTCGGAGGCCTCGAACTCCCGCTCGATCCGGCTCAGCCCTCGGATCGTGGGGGTCGAGACCATGAACACCTTGCGCCGGTGCGCGAAGGTGGTGGTCCGGGCCTCGGCCAGCGTAACCGGGTCGCCTTCCTCGTCAGCCGAGGCCGGATAGGCATCGACCTCGTCGAGAAACACATAGCGCGCGGGCATCGAGCGCAGGCCCGTCGCCGAATTCGCCCCGGTCAGCACGAGGATGCCGCCCGGGAACTCTTTTGAGAGCATCGAGTTCCCGGCGTCCCGCGACCGGGCAGGGCTGACCCGTTCGCGGAGCGCCGGGCTTTCCGCGATCAGCGGGTCGATCCTGCCGCGCGACGACCGCTTTGCCATCTCGACCGTGGGGAGCACCGCCAGCATCGGCCCCGGCGCATGGTGGATCACGAAGCCGATCCAGTTGTTCCCGGCCTCGGTCGCGCCCACCTGCGCCGCTTTCATGAAGCTGATGCGCTGTGCGGGATGGCTGGGCGACAGCGCATCCATGATCTCGCGCAGATAGGGTGTGCGCGCGGTGCGATACCGCCCCGGTTCGGCCGACGCGCGCGAGCCGAGCCAGCGATGCGCATCCGCCCATTCCGACACCGTCAGGTCCGGATCGGGACGCAACCCCTGCCGCCAGACCCGGAGCAGATCCTCGGCGCCGTCGAAGCCGAGGTCGAGACCCTCCGTCAGGTCGTTGTCATCATCCGAGCGAGACCCGAAGATCGGCGAGGGCGTCGAGCTGCTCTCTGACATGGGCTTCCAGCACCCTCTGCAGGATCGCGGTCTCGATCATCACCGATGCCCCGGATTGTCGTTCCACCTCCGCCATGATCTGCGCCGCCATCAGCGCCGCCACCCGTCCGGGCCAGGTCACCCACGCGTCCCGTTCCTGCCGCGCCAGCCGAAACACCAGCGTTTCCGCCCGTGCGCGGTCGACCAGCGTGCCCTTCTTCTTCTGCACGGCCAGCTGGCGTTCCTGTGCTGCATAGACCGTGAGCGCCGTGCGGGCCTTGATGTAGGATGTCGTGTCGCCGGGGCCGCTGGCCAACCCGTCACCACCAAGCGACCGGCGCTGCTGGTCGGGATCCGTCATCTCCGCCCGCCGCACATCCGAGGCCGCCGCGTTGATCGACCCGTCGTCATAAACCACCAGCCGCCCGTTCTTGCGCGCCTTCTGCACCCCGCCGCGCGAGAGGCCGGAATGCGCCGCATACTCGCGTTCGCTCATGCCCTTCATGGCGCGGGAATCCTGATCAAGATATTGAATATAAATGGGAATGCTGTGCGGTTTTCGTTGATTATACTTCCCGCAAGAGCGACTCTCGGATCAGGACTTCACCCCGGATCGGAGACCGGATCATGACCCAGACCCTCCCCCACACCGCCCCCGAAGCGCTCCTTCTCGACATCGCCAAGCGCCACTTCTTCGTCGAGACACTGGATACGCGCATGAGCGATGGACTTGATTTCCACGACGTTGCCGTCTGGGCGATGCGCGCGGCGCTCGCTGAAGCCTATGCCGCGGGCCTCGCCGCGGCCCGCCGCTGAGCGAGGGCTGCGCGATGACCAACCGCTGCAACACCGACAAAGCCCTCGACGCCTTCATCGCCGCCAAGGCCGAGATCGACGTGATGCTGGAGCGCCTGACGGCCCTCAGCGACGACCACTTCGAGACCCACCCCGACGAGGTCCATTGGGGGCATGTGGGCACGCTGAAGCACTACGCGGGCCTGCTGCGCCAGGTCACCGACAGCGCCTTCAAGGAAGGCGAACACGCCGCCTGACGCGCCCACGTGGCGCGACGGCCGCCCCGTCCAACGACGGGGCTTGCCTCCGTAGAAGGCGCGCACTGCGCGCGCCTAAGCGCCCGGAGGCCCCGATGACCACCCCGTTCGACACCCAATCCCTGATCCTGTCCCGCGCCGCGACCCGGCCGGGGAACCTCGCCCTGCCGCTGCCCAATGGGCTGGTGGGCGCTGCCGCCAAGATGGTGGTCGGCAAGATGATCGCCCGCGGCTGGCTCGAGGAGGTCGAGGCTAACCTGCGCCGCGGCGAGCCTATGTGGCGCGAGACCGGCGACTGCCACGGCACCACGCTGATCGCCACCGAGTCCGGGCTGGAGGCCATCGGCATCGAGCCGCTGGTGGCCAGCGCCGTCGCCAGCGCGCGGAAGGCGAAGCCGAAGCAGGAAGCGCAACAGACGCCCGACGACACCGAAACGGCAAAACACGTCGCCATCCGCGCTGGAACCAAGCAGGCGCAGATCATCGCGATGCTTCAGCGACCCGAGGGTGCGACAGTCGCCGATATGGTCGAGGCTACCGGATGGTTGGCCCATACGGTCAGGGGCTCGATCTCGGGGGCGCTGAAGAAGAAGCTGGGCCTGCCCATCACCGCCGAGAAGGTCGAGGGCAGGGGGACGGTATATCGGATCATTAATGTTCGTGGTCCTTACGTTTCCAGTTGAGCACGTGTTACCGTGCTTCAGAAACAGATTCGTCACACGTCAAAGAGGTGACCTGACCATGTTTGGGCCCGGCTACACAGTTTCTGAGACCATCCAAATCTGGGGAACAATTATTTCGGCGGTTGTGATGGTTGCGACAATCGCGCAGGTAGTCGTTGCTTATCTTATCGCGCGGTCAATTCGATTGGCGTCAGAGAAAAGCGAAAAACTCTCGCTTCTCGGCAGGTGAACGAAAAGTGGCAACAGTACAATAGCCTTGTTGTGTCTGATACCAGCTTTAGACAAGCTGCAATGGCCTTTGAGGACTGGCAGGGCAGCGAAGGGGAGTTTCAACTGCGCTACCTGACATTTATGCATTTGAATGTCGCCCACGATGCATACAACGCAAACCGCCTTTCTGATACTCCGAATGGGCACCTTGAAGCAAATTCGCGCGAGATGATTGCCCTGCTTCGTGCTCAAAGGCGTATTGCGATTTCAATTCTAAAAGGTAACCGTGGGTACGACAAAGACTTTTGCCGCATGTGCTTGGACATCATAGGAGATGAACCGGACGTATCGGCCGAACAATCAATGACTGCGGGCTAAACACAGAAATAGCCATTTTTCAAGTTAACTCGTATGGCCTTTCGCCCCGTCGCCATCTCCCACCGCCGCACCGCAACATCGCAATAGGCCGGGTCCAGTTCCACCGCGAAGCAGCGACGCTCGGTGCGTTCGGCTGCGATCAGCTGGGTGCCGGAGCCGGAGAAGGGTTCGAACACGAGGTCGCTGGGATCGGTGAATGCCTCCAGCGCCGCCTCGACCAGCGCCACCGGGAACACGGCCGGGTGCGATCCGGCGGCGCCCAGCCCGCCCTTGTGGCGCATGATGCGGAAGACGCTGTCGGGGATGCGGTGGCTCTGGATCGCGTTTCCGGAGCCGGTCTTGCGATGGACCGTGCCGTCGGTCCCGCGCAAGCCCCCGCCGCCGAGGGTTTCGCCCGCATGTTTGCTTTCGACCGTTTTGTTCGGCTTTCGCGGGTGGCGGTTGAAGTGGAAGATGAACTCGTGCGACGGGGCGAGACGTCCGTTCCAGTCGCCGGGCAGGCCCGGCCCCTGGTCCCAGACATACCAGCCGAAGCGCCGCCAGCCCTGCGCGCGCATCCAGTCGACCCAGCCTTCCCAATACGGGATCCACTCGCCATCGCGATGCACGAGGCCGAGGTTCACCAGCAGCTGAGCATCGGCGGTGACGGGCGCCGCGGCGAAGACGCCCTGCATCAGCGCGTCCCAATCGCCGACCTTTTCCTTCGCCGCGCCATAGTCGCGCTGCTGGGCGTAGGGCGGGGAGGTGAACAACAGCGACGCCTGCGCCCCGCCCATCAGCCGCGCCACCACGGCCGGGTCGGTGGCATCGCCGCAAATCAGCCGGTGATGCCCGAGCCGCCAGATGTCTCCCGGCCGGGTGATCGGGTCGGTCGGGGCCTCCGGGATGGTATCGGCCGTGTCATTGTCGATGGGCGCGCGATCGTCGGCATCGTGCAGGAGCGCATCCAGTTCATCTTCGGGGATCCCGATCAGCCCGAGGTCGAAATCCTCGGCCATCAGGCCCCGCAGTTCCTCGAGCAGAAGGGCCTCGTCCCACCCGCCCAGTTCGGTCAGCTTGTTGTCGGCGATCCGGTAGGCGCGGCGCTGGGCCTCGGTCAAGTGACACAGCACGATCACCGGCGCCTCGGCCAGCCCCAGCTGGGCTGCGGCCAGGATGCGCCCATGGCCCGCGATCAACTCGCCGTCTGCGGCGACAAGGCAGGGAACGGTCCAGCCGAATTCGGCCATGCTCGCGGCGATCTTCGCCACCTGGTCGGCGTCATGGGTCTTGGCGTTCCGGGCATAGGGACTCAGGCGTGCAAGGGGCCAGTGCTCGATCTGGCCGGGCAGGAGGGGCGCGTTCACGCCGCGAGCCGCCGTGCCTTGAGGGCGGCAAAGGTTTCGCCGGTTTCCGTCAGCACCGCCTCCTGGCCCGTGAACGACTGCCAGCGTTCGATGGCGACATCGATATAGGCCGGGTTCAGTTCCACGCCGAAGCAGATCCGGCCCGTGGTTTCTGCCGCAATCAGCGTGGTGCCGGATCCCATGAAGGGCTCGTAGACAGCTTGGCCGGGGCTCGAGTTGTTCAGGATCGGCCGCCGCATGCACTCGACCGGCTTTTGCGTGCCGTGGACGGTGTCGGCGTCCTGATCCCGGTTGGCGATCTGCCACAGCGTCGTCTGCTTGCGGTCCCCGGCCCAATGGCCTTTGCCCTTGGCGCGCACCGCATACCAGCAGGGTTCATGCTGCCAGTGATAGTCGCCGCGGCTCAGCACCAGTCGGTCCTTGGCCCAGATGATCTGTGACCGGATCGCGAACCCCGCGGCCACGAGGCTGTCGGCCACAGTCGCGGCATGCAGGGCGCCGTGCCAGACATAGGCGACGTCGCCGGGGAACAGCGCCCATGCCTCGCGCCAGTCGGCGCGGTCGTCGTTCAGCACCTTGCCGGTGCGCTTGGTCTTGGCCGCGCCTGCGGCGTTACGCCAGGAGGGATCATACTCCACGCCATAGGGCGGGTCGGTCACCATCAGCAGGGGACGCACATCGCCCAAGAGCCGCCCGACCACATCGGGAGCGGTGCTGTCGCCGCAGATCAGCCGGTGCGCACCCAGCTGCCATAGGTCGCCCGGCACTGAGGTCGCCGTGACCGGCAGGTCCGGAACCTCGTCCTCGCCTTCGACCGGGCCATCCCCGCCCAGCGCCTCGGGATCCCGCAGGAGCGCATCCAGATCGTCGTCGCTGATGCCCAAGAGCGTCAGGTCGAAATCCTCGGCCAAGAGCCCCGCGATCTCGTCGCGCAACAGCGCCTCGTCCCATTCGCCCAGTTCGGTCAGCTTGTTGTCGGCGATCCGGTAGGCGCGGCGCTCGGCCTCATCGAGATGGCTGAGCCGGATCACCGGCACCTCGGTCAGGCCGAGCATCGTCGCGGCCAGAACCCGGCCATGGCCCGCGATCAGTTCGCCGTCGTCAGCGACCATGCAGGGGACGGTCCAGCCGAACTTGGCCATGCTGGCGGCGATCTTCGCCACCTGGTCGTCGCCGTGCATCTTGGCATTGCGGGCGTAGGGGCGCAGCCGGGCGATCGGCCAGGTTTCGATCTGGCTCGGCGCGAAGACGAGGTCCATGGGGTGGGGCTCGGGATTTGCGGGAGGGGAAATGAAAAGCGCCCGCGAGGGGGTTCCTCCGGGCGCAATTCTTCGATGATCAAGGGGTAGGTCAATGGGGGCAGGTCTGTCAACTAAAAAAGTAAAGTGGGTTCAACAGCTTCTGACGAATTGGCTTCCAGGGGTGGCTTCCCGCCATCTGGCTTCCCCGGAGGTGGCTTCCCTGGCTTCCCGCTGGGAATCCACCCCGGCCAGATCGTGATTTCGCAAACCGCTGATCTGACTCACAAATTCCGGCGTCAGATCGCGAGGTGGCTTCCGCCTGGTTTCCCCGGTGGAAATGCCCCACGCTGGCGAACCGCCGCGCTGCGCCCCCCCGCATACGATGTAGGCTGGGGAGGAACCATAGAAGGGGGATGTGTGCCCGATACAGACTGAATACATGTCGGGAAGTGATGTGTTTCAGAGTGTCTGTATGCCGTGCTTTCCGTATTCGATCTGTGCTGGATGATTTATGTTTGGTTGAGGACAGGAACTTCTGCGTTCTTCCACGTTCCCTTTCCGCTATCTGTCGGGATGTGAGGGGCAACCTGCGCGACTGTGCGGGTGTGCAACACTGGTGGTGCGTGATTCATATCCCAAATATGAAAAATGTAAGCGTCGGCAGCCTGAACTGCCTTGTTCCACTCATTGCGAGTCACAATGAAGCGCATGGGAGAGATCGTAGTGGACTTGACTTCAATGAGCCTGTTCGCAATGTTACCCTTGCTGTTGTCGTAGGAAAGCACATCGTAACCTGCAAAGTTGTCATCAAAACCTGGCCATTCTGGTTCCAGATTGATGCCGATGTCTTTAAGGCGCTTGCGCTCATGTTCCAGCGAAAGGATTTCTGCAGCGCGTCCCTGCTCCATCTTTTCGTGATCTGTGAGGAGGCGTGCGTAGCCTGAAACCGAGTCCCACCAAGTAACAACATGGAGTGGCGTCGGGTTCTCCATCAGACCGGCGGCAGCGAAGATATCTTGATCGTTGCGGTCAAGCCTTTTGACAAAGCGCTTACGGCCTTGGCGCATGAGCTTTGCCCAAATCGGTTGGTGCTTTATCAAGACACCCCTAATGCAGGTCTGGTAGAAAAGATGGCCGTCGAGCGGGCAGTCCTTCTCGACGAGCCCGGAAAGGTAGACAGATGCCTCCATATCCAGGCTGTGTGCGTCTGCTTCAACTCTTTCGATCAGCGCAAGCAGATCGGTGAGCGGAAGTTCTGGATGACTTGCCCGATACTTGCGAAATAGGCGAAGCCCTTCGAAGCACGGCAGCGAGAAGACACGTTCGGTAGAAATCGCCGCGGTCATTCGACCTCCGGCGGAACGCCCGGTGCTGTACCCTCCATCTCTGCGATGAGATCGATGATGTCCTTTAGCTCGACATCGTAGTCGAGCGGATCTGCGGCCTCTTCTTCGTCAAATGCAATCTCGTGGAGATCTGGATCGTCCAGGAGCTGCTGCATGTTCCGGATTTTCTCAACAAGGCGGCGACTGACCGACATGTCGATGCTGCCGATGACGGGCGGTGCTTTGGAGCGATAAATATGAATGTGGGTTTCTTCGTCGGGAGCCAGACCGAGGCGGTGAATGCGGTCGATGGACTGAAGGTAATGAGTCGAGACATAGCTGCGGTCGGCGTAGATAGCATTGTGGCAGACGGTGTGCAGGCTTATGCCCTCACCCGCTGCGGCTGGATTTGCCACGAGGACGAAGCATCCTGGGTCTTTATGGAAGCGCCGAATGCGTCCCTCTCTGGTTTCAGGATCGCTTGGCAGGCCTGACGGAACTCCGCCATGGATATAGACGGGGTTAAGGTCTGCAAGCGCGGAGACGAAGCTGTGGATCGTGTCGGTGAATATCGTCCAGATCACGCACTTCTTGCCGTCCTTCGCCAGGGCATAGGCGTGATCCATGACTGCCCGCATCTTCGCGGAGTGGCCTTCATCGAGTACCTGTTCGACAATAGCGGAGTCCACTTTAACGTCATCATTCGCCATGGCGCTAAGCGCAAGGGTTGGATTAACGGAGAGCTGAAGCAGGCGCATAACAGACCGCCGTGCTTTCAGGAATTGCGCGTCACCCATGCCGCGCGATATCTGTTTCGAATAGTTGCGCAGGAATTCATTGCGCACGATGGAGTAAAGGGCGAGCTGCCCCGAATCCATACTGACGTCGATGAAATGCCGCTCGGCTGGCGGAAGGCCTAGCTCGGTCTTGGTCGTGCGAACATAGAGATTACTGAGAACTTCACGCGGAGATTTTCCATGCGAGAGTTCGAGACCGTAGCCGTGTCCAGGCCACAGAAAATCGAGCTGCGACTCCATATCGGATGCCGCCTGCGGCATTGGCGTTCCTGTAAGGATATCGCGCCGTACAGGGTCATCTGCCGTTCGGAGAAAGAACGCACCGCGCTGAGACTGCCAACCCGCCTTCATGCGGTGCGCTTCATCAAGAACAAGGTGGGTCGGCGTGGTGGCGAAGTGCGAAGCCAGCAAACCCTGCTGACGGATCACCAAGTCATAAGAGATGATGAACCGCGTTGCCCCCGACCGAAGCGCTTTGCGGGTCTCATCTTCAGAGCCGACCAAGAGCGTGAATGGTTCGGAGCCACCGTTTGGAGCATCTTCAACCATGCACTCGTCAACAATGTCCATCCACGCCTGGAAGGCCGCCTTCGGCGCGACGACGATGATGTGATGTCCAAATTGCCGCGTTAGCATATGCAGCGCGAATGTGACCGTGGTCTTCCCAGCGCCAGGAACGGAAAAGTTTGCACCGTTGCTTAGTGCGAGAAGGTGAGAAAGGTCTCGAAGCTGGAAGTCGCGGAGCTCCCGCTTTGTAAAGCCCACGTCTTTGAGCCGCGCTTTGATCTCATCCGTGGTTAGGACTTCGGTGATCTGGCTGCGCAGCTCGCGTGTCTTGCGTATTTGCGCAGCGAACGCACGCAATTTTCTCTCTGCCTCACCCTCGGGTCGGAAGCGGAAATTCAGGCTTATCTGACTGGTCTTGCTGCCAAGCTCTCTCACTACGCCAAGCGTGTCTGGCCAAGATAGATTGATCGCCCCACCTGCAACGGTGTGATCGAGTTTCTTCGTACGGATCGCCAGTTTCAGGCGCGACCAGATGGGGGTCTCCAGGGCATCGTGGGGCACTGTGAAAGTGCCTGTGTGATCAAGATTATATCGAACGGTTACAGCTGTCGGGGTGTCACTCACGCAGGCTTACTCCTCCCCGTTATCATCAGCCGAAACACCGTCCTGGCGCGCTTGGATCGCGGCCTCGATCTTGTCGAGTCCTTTGCGGATCGATCCAATCTGCTTGAGGATAGCTGGCAAAGTCGGCGTTCCTGCGGAACTGATGTCGATGCCCGTGATCTTGGAGTTGACCTGCGCCAGCGCCTTAAGCGCCGCTTCTTCGTTCTTCTGACCTTTGTCCAGCTCGATAGCGTTCTCGCAGGCCTCGATCAAAGTGGTGATCGCTTCGTCCTTGGTGTCTTCGTCCCGTAGTGCCTCGATGATTGGCGTGTAGTCTTTGCTATCGTCGTCAATGTCGATGTCGATGGCGAATTCGTCATCATCGACCTGATGGTCATAATCGTCGGCGGGCAGCTCAAGTTGATCTGCGAGAATTTCCAGCACCTGGGGTGCCAGCTTGCCGAACGCCGCATTAAAGCGGTAGACACGCCCACTTATCCTGTCGCGGTTCTCGTAGAGAGACCATGCAATTGCGCGGCTTGCGTTCTGAAGGTTCGCGTCCTTCTTGGCGATAGCCTTCGGTAGATCCCCAAATATCTGCTGCCCGTCCTGAAGCAAGTCGTACTCGCCAGGCTTCTTGACCCACTCGCTGAGGTACAAGTCTGCCTCATCGAGCGCTTGCAGGACGTTTTCGATGTCGGTCTTGCTGCGGCGAAGGCGGTCTGCGACCTCCTTTGTGGATCTGTTTTTCCCGACTTGGCGGCGGATCAGCCTTGCATCGCCGATCCAGTCATAGTCGAGCTTCGTTTGAGGTCGCGCTTGCAGATCGGCTTCGATATCGTCGATTTCGTCTCGCGTAACGTCTGGCGGTAGAACGGCACACTTGATGTTGGTGAAGCGATCATCGACTGATCCATCCTTGCGCGTCACAAGCTCGCGCATAGCAGCAAGTCGTCGGTTGCCGTTGACGACAACACCTGTGCTGGTGATGAGGATCGTCTCGCGCTGACCGTCCTTTTCCAGAACAGAGATTATCGGGGTTACAGAGTCGGTGCCCTGCTTGGCGAGCCGCGCGAGGATTTCATGCTGCGCCTGCTGGGCGGTGGTCAGCTCCTGGCCCTTCTCGAAGAAGTCCTTGGCCAGGCCTTCACGGGCGATCTCTGTCTGCTGCGCGCTGAACGTGCGGCAGTTTTCCATGCGATAGACAGGGACGTCTATCGGCAAAGAAATGACTTTAGGCGTGAACTTGTCGCTGCGAAAATCATAGATGGTTTCGCCGAATTCATCCGAGGCTTCTCGTCGCTTGGCGATCATGGCCTCGCGCTCCGCTCGGGGTGTCAGATTGATATTGTACGTCACTGGCGTCCCCCTTCTTACTCAAACGCTACCACTAGGATGGGCACGGTGATAACACGGTCGAAGAGCTCAAGCTCTTTGATGACGCGCTCGGCGTTGGCGATATTATCGCCAATGATTTTTGCAGCTTCTCTTGTCGGCAGGGCTATTCCTGCGGCTTCGATCTTCTGGCTTTGAAATAGGTATTGGAGCTTCAGGAGATCGTAGGGCGCACGGCTCATGTTGCCCGTTTGAAGCTGGAACGCGAGATCGTCTTGCATGGCGAAGACACTGAGGCCATGCGCTTGGTCGAGGTTGACGTTGAGCGCCCAACCCTCCTTCAGGAACTCGGTTTCGACATGCTTTCGAATTTCGGTCGTGCATCGCGGCGCGATCCTGACTGCGGGTGCCTCAAAAACGTCCGTGAGCCATTCTTTCAGGTCACGCCGATTCCATTCGGCACCCGCGCTGTGATGATCTTCGTAGGTATATGCGAGCTTCATGGATACTACTAAGCATTGGGGTCATAGACGGGTTTGTTCATCGGGCGGGTTCGGAGCGTACCTGCACGGAGTTGGTGAATGCGATCCCATGCAATGTCGACATAGGCTTTATCCAGGTCGCATCCGTAGGCATGTCTTCCGTGCTTCAACGCAGCAATCGCGGAAGAGCCAACGCCAAGATATGGATCGAGGACGCTCTCTCCTTCGTTTGTTAAAGCCAGCACCAATCTCTCCACCAGGCCGATAGGGAACTGGCAGGGATGATCGGTTTTTTCAACGTGGTTGGATTTGACGTTGGGAATATCCCAAACATCGGAAGGGTTCTTGCCAAGAGGATTACTGGAAAGCTCGCCCTTGTTCGGACCTTTGAAGTGCTTTTTATCTGGATACTTGGAGGGGATGCGGACGGGATCTAGATTGAACGTATAGTCCTCAGATTTGGTGAACCAAAGAATTGTTTCGTGCCGACCTGAAAAGCGCTTCTGACAGTGCAGCCCATGACCAAATGTCCATACAACCCGATTGCGAAGCTGCAGGCCATGGTGCTTGAAGAGCGGGTATAGCAGGATGTCTAGCGGGAATATCTCGCCTGAGTCAACGTGGTTGCCAACTTGCCAGCAGATGGATCCGTTTGGCGCGAGCAAACGTACTGCTTCGGCAATGCACGCAGCCTGATCCTCAACATATTTTTCTTGCGAGGTGCGCTTTTCGTAAGACTTTCCAATGTTGTAAGGCGGTGACGTCACGATCAAGCTCATGGACTCGTCAGGCAGACGACGCATGAACTTAAGATTGTGCTCGCAAGCGATTTCGGCTTTCGCATCCCGTTCCAAGCGGTGAATCTTGGCACTATCGTTGTGGTCAGAGTGCACAAGGGCAACGGCTTGCTTCGAGGGCATGTCTTTGTTCCGATGATTCTTTACGCTGTATGAATGGTTCGGCAGGACGAAAACCGAGGCGGCACCTTCACGATAGCTGGTATCTGGCGCGAAACGCAATCCTTCATCTGGCGTCGTTCGACCATCCTCGCCTCTTGCCATACGTTTGCTGCTCTGGATTAGCTGAAGCTAACCGGTACAAGACCGGCGGTATCGGGAGTAGTCGTGGTGCTGCTGGGGCCGCATACCGCGGTTACGGGCATGCGCACCAAGGGGCCCTTTGATCTCTGCCTCGACAACCGTCTCAACGGCCTTTGGCAACAGCAATCGAAGCCTTTGCTCGTGGCATCTCAGCGCCCCAAGGTCTCTCCCTCGGCAGCGCCGCCGTCACTTCGACTTCCCGCAGCATTCCGCCAACGATCAACCCCTCGCGCACCCAGCCCAGCGCCTGCCGCCAGTCCTCATAAGCCTGTCGCGCCGAAGCGATCTGCTGCGGATGGGGCGAGAAGGTTACGCGGCATGCCAGCACCTCGACCGTGCGCCATTTGCCGCGGGTCAGGACACGTTCGGTGCCCACCACGATGGTCGTCGCGCGCTCGCCATGTTGGTTGCGCCTGACCTCAACCGGCACGCAGCGGGGCACGGCGCCGGGCATCCAGTCGGGAGTCAGCCCGGCGCGGGCCAGTTCGGCGACGCGGATCGCCATGCGTTTGCCGCCGAGGTTATCGGGGATCCCGGCGACGGTGGCGGCGATCACCTCGGCATCCTCGTGGGTGTAGCCGCCGATCTTGTGCTGGCCGCCGTCGATCTTGCAGCCCAGCGCGGCGCGTTGGAGGAGGACATATTCGAGGCCGAAGCCAAAGCCCTCCTCGGTGACGTCCTTGGGCAGGGGAAGCTCCAACTGGGCCTTCTCGATCCTGAATGCCCATTCCAGTGCTGCCTGCACGCCCAGCGCGCGTTTCGCGCGTTTGCCGCCTGTGTGGCCTACCGGTCGATGCAGGGTCATCGCACGCCCCGTTCGCGCAGGCGTTCGGGCGTTACCAGGCCTCGGGCCAGCATGGCGTCGCGCATGGTGTTGCTGATCGCGCTGATCGGCAGATAGCGGTTGGAGTTGATCAGATCGGCGTAGAAGGCGGCCGGATCGGTGATCGGGGGTGCGGGCGGGGCAGGGGGCGCCTTGGGCTTGCCCCGCTGCCGACCAACATTCTCGGCCTTGCGCCCTGCTGCGCGCTGCATCGCCCGGTCGAGCGCCTTCGGGCCATCGGGCGGTTCGGGGTGCTCCTGGCGGGAGGCTTCGGCCGTGGCGATGATCTCAGCCTCGGTCAGCCCGAGCTCGTCGCGCCAGCGCTGGACGTGCAGCCGCGGCGGCCAGCCTTGCCACCAGCCGGGCAGGGCGGCGAGATCGAGGCCCAGCGCGTCGAGCAGATCCCCGAAAACCTCATCGGAAATCGCCGCGCGCGCTTGCGCGCCCTCCTCCTCCTTTACTGGTTCTCTTAAAGGTTCTCTTACAGGGTTAGTGTCCGGATTTCGGACACGGCTTTCGGGATTTTCCGGACACGGCTCGGCCGGAAAATCGAACACGGCTTCCGCGCCAATCCCGTGTCCGAAATCCAGACACGGTAGGTCAGCGGCCATGCCGTCGGCGTCATAACCCTCGGCTTCGTCGAGCCTTTCTTTGCCCTCATCCTCTCCGTGTCCGATTTCCGGACACGGCACCACAGCCACGGGTGTGAAGCCCGGCTCGAACCCCAGAATGTAGCGGGTGGGCAGCTGGCGCTTGGTCACTGGATCCAGCCGCGGCACGCGCCGCAGCAGGCCCACCGCTTCGAGGCGGCCAAGGTGATCGTTCAGCGTCGAGCGGCTGATCTCGCAGTCATGCGCCAGCCGGTCCTGCGAGGGGAAGCAGCCGTAGTCGGGGTTGAACCGGTCGCAGAGGTGCCAGAGCACGATCTTGGTCGTCGGCTTCAGCCCGCGCTGCTGGATGGCCCAGTTGGTGGCCTCGTGGCTCATGGCGCGGGCCTCCGTGGGGCAGGGGCGATGCGTGTGGTGAAGCCATGATCGGCCAGAGCGCCCAGCGCGTCGTCGAGGCTGCGGACCAGCGCCCAACCGAACCCCTGCTCCTGCACCGCGTCGCGGAAAGCCTCCTGTTCCGGCCGAAGCCACCCCTTCGGCGCCTTCAGTTCAAGGAACAGGATGCGGCCGCCGGAAAGGACCATCAGATCGGCGAACCCGGCATGAACGCCCATGCCGACGAGGATCGCCTGGCGCTTCGCACCGCGCGGCCCGGCCTCCGTCACCTCGTTGGCGCAGTGGTGGATGATGGCCGAGCGGGGCAGGGCGATGCGCAGCGCCTGCACGACGGCACGCTGCAGATCGGCCTCGGGGGTGCCACGGCGTTTCATTGCGCGGCCCTCCCTTGATCTTCGCGCTGGGCGCGGGCGATGGGGCGCCGCGCGTCGATCACCAGCTGGAGGCGCCGGGCGTCGGCCCGTTCGTTGGCGCTCTCGCCATGGGTGGCAAGGACCGTGCAGGCGAGGCGGAGCAGCTGGTCGCTGTGATGCGCGACATCGGCGATGACGGCGCGGGCCTCGGCCACGCGATCGGCGGGCCAGGCGGCATTGCGGGGGAGGGTTGTCATCACCGGCGCCCCCCGCTGCGACGGCGGCGCGGGGCGGCCTGTTCCTGTTCCTCCAGCCATTCCTCGACGGCGGCGCGGCGGTAATAGACTTTGCGCCCAGCGCGGACACAGGGCGGCCCCGTGCGCATCGCCTCCCAGCGGCGCAGGGTATCGACCGAAAGGCCGAGTTCCAGCGCGAGGTCGAGACGGCTGATCCAGCCAACCAGCAGCGTGCGGGGCTTTTCCTTCGGGTCTGGCATTGATCCGAGGTGCGACATCGGGCTCTCCCATTTCTGGCTCCCGGGGTGGGGGCCGGTTGCGAGAACCATCAGGGCAGAGCCGGAAGGGTGGCGCATAGGCGCTGACCGGCGTTGAAACCGCCGCACGCGTGCCACCCCTTGTTTTATTGGCTGAAACGGGATTTTGCCGAAGAAGCGGCGGAGAGCGGCGAAGATACGTGCAAGGGGCCGAACGGTGTCGAAACTGCATTCGGCTGCGAACAGTCGGATTTACAGGTGATTTACCGGCATTGATGGGCAAAGAGGGGGCGGCACCCGGCATGAGCCCCTTGCCACCCTCTGATTTCCTTGGGGATTTTCAGAATTGCGCCCGTGGGAACCGGCGTTGTTTCAGGTCGCCTCGGTCATTCCCGTGGAAATCGGGAGCATCAGGCGCCTAAGGTTCTGCGCGCTGGGCGACGACGCGATGCGGGAACACCAACAAAACAAGGAGTGGCACGCATCTGGCGATCTCTACGCCGGTCAGCGCCTATGCGCCGCTCCGGCCCGCATGCTTGGCTTGCAATTCAGGCGAAACCACGCCTCATGTCGGTGGCAACCAGGACGAGACGCATGCCGCAACGCATCAAGCTCACGGAAAAAGTCCTTCGCGAGGCCGAGCCCACGCCCGGCCGCGATTACCAGATTTTCGACACCGACCTGCGCGGTTTTGCCGTCTGCATCTACCGTGGTGGGGGGCGGGCCTTCACCATCGACTACCGCCATGCCGGGCGGCAACGGCGTATGACCTTTGGCCGCTGGCCGGAATGGTCGGTGGCCGCCGCCCGGGAACGGGCCAAGGAGCTCCGGCGCGAAATCGACGCCGGGGGCGATCCCTTGGGCCAGCGCGTCGCAAAGCGCGAAGCCCCGCGCGTGGCCGATCTGGTCGAACGCTACTGCGCCGAGCATCTGCCGAAACTCTCGGCGCACAATGCGGCGGATCAGCGGTCGTCGCTGACGAAGTTGGTGGCACCGGTCTGGGCGCGCAAGCTTGTAACTGAAATCACGCCGAGCGACGTCGACAAGCTGCTGGCGCAAATTGCCGAAGGTCGAGCGCGGCCGCACAAGGAAAAGCCCAACAACCGTGCGCGCAAGTTGCAGGGCGCCAAACCCACCCCGGTGCGCGCCAACCGGATCGGGGAGATGCTGCGCAAGATGTTCACGCTGGCGGTCCAGTGGGGCTGGTGCGAGGACAATCCTGCCCAGCGCTTCTACCGCCGCACCGAAACCCCGCGCGAGCGCTTCCTGTCGAAGGAAGAGATCGCGAGCCTCGCTGCGGCGCTGGATGCGGCCGAGGATCGGCGCGCGGCCGATGTCATCCGGATGTGCATGCTGACGGGCGCTCGGCTGGGCGAGGTGCGTCAGGCCCGGTTTGAACAGTTCAACCTCGAACACCTGAGCTGGTCTAAGCCGCCCACCATGACGAAACAGCGCCGTGCCCACCGCGTGCCGATTTCGGATGAGACTGCTGCGATCGTGCGCCAGCGGCTGCTGCTCGTGCCGAAGGGCTCGCCGTGGCTGTTTCCGGGCGACACGCCGGGCCAGCCCGTGCAGGAGGTGCGCCGGTTCTGGGCGCGGGTGCAGAAGCAATGCGGGCTGCAGGATGTCCGCATCCATGACCTGCGCCACACCTTCGCCTCGCTCCTAGTCAGCGGCGGCGCCTCGCTCGAAATGATCGGCAAGCTCTTGGGCCACAGCCAGATGCAGACGACCCTGCGCTATGCCCACCTGATGGATTCGCCGCTGCGCGCCGGGGTCGATGCCGTGGCCAGCGCCTTCCGGCCGAAGCCCCGGCTGGTTCATGATGCCGAAGACCAGGCCGAGTGGAAATCGGCCTGACACCTCCCCGTGCGCAACGAGTTCAGGCGTCCTCCCGCCGCAGCGCCCGCCAGATCGGCGTAACCTTTCGACGAATGCTGCGCTCATCGGGCATCTTCTTGCCGTCCGACCGATCCGCGAACCAGTCCTGCATCTCGGCGACCAACTCGGCTTGCGTGGCAGGCAGGCCGCGATCATGGATGCGCACGATCAGGGCGATGGTCATGCCCTCCCAGTCGTAATTGGTCGAGGCGCCCGCAGTTGTTGCGACGCGCCGCACCATGTCGTTTTCTTCCTCGAAGGCGTGCACCTCCTCGGCGAGGATCATCATGTCGGCAATCGCGACCGGGATACCACCGGCGGGATCGGTGATCAGCAGCCAATCGCTCTTTTCGAGGGGCAGAATGCGCCGGACAATGCCCTCTGTCGGCCCGGTCCCGCAACGGCGGAACAAGGGGAGCAGGTCCATGGGCGACAGCGCGACCTTGCCCGCGATGATGTCCTGACCGCAGCGCACCGGGAAGATGCCTGTCAGAATCCGGAACCGGCCTGCGTCTGACCAGCCTGCAATGTCCGCGATGTTGCAGCCCCAGCGGGCTGAAACTTCGTGCAGGGTAAAATAGACACGCGGCGGCAAGGCCATGATGCACCATCCTCGATCAGATCAAGGGAGGGGATCAGCTCCAAACCGTCTGGCAACCTTCGTTCTGGGCGAGAGGGTCACCAATACGGCGGAATCAAGCCGATCGTGCCCCTGCTGGGTGGTGTGTCATGAATGCCGTATCGATGGTTTCTTTTGCTTTTGGCTGAGGGCTGCTCACCTCGGACAGGCAAGCTGCATGGACTTCCGATTCGGCGCAAGAGGGGGGCACAAAGGAAGCTGTGGATAGTTACCGTGTGGCGCTCCAGCGGCGTATTTCCTAGACATGGATGCCAAGCTGCGGGATTCCCGTCTTAGGCAGAGTCCCGCGGCTTAGTTCCGGGCGATCAGGTGAGTGAAGGGCAATGGCCGAACGCAACGATATTTCCGGCCTTCTGGCCTTCGTCAGCCGGGAAGGGGGCTGGCGCGACCGGCTGCAGGATGTGGTCGCCGAACACCTGATGCCCGCGCTGGAGGAATTCGAGATCGACCAGGACAGCTTGGCTGATCTGCTGGGCGACCAGTGGTCGGGCGTCCTCTGGGGGTGCGGGTTCGAGGATTTCCTTGGCCAGCACTATGAGGACGGCAACATCGTCGATCTCTATCTGAAGCGGCGCGGTTGGAAGGAAACGGCCTTGAACCGGGCCTACTTCAGCGCGCTGCGGGATGCGCCGGTCAGCCTGTACGAGGTCAGCGATGTCCAGCCGGGCATATCGATGGTGCTGCGTGATATGTTGTCGGATGCCGCACCGGTCACGGTGCGCGAGAAATCCGCCACGCGCACGCTGAAACAATGGGACCGGATCGCTGTGCGGGTGGTGCCCGAACACGATCACCATGTAATCTCCGGCGCGCTGCTGCCCTTCCGCACCGAAGCGGTGGATTTCCTGTTTGCCGGGCTGCGGGATGCCTTGAAGCTGAAGAAGCGAGATGCGCTGCGGCTCACCCGCGACCAGCTTCTGGGTTGCGCACCCATCTTTACCTCCGCCTGGCTATTCATCGAGATCGACCGCGCCCTCACCCCGGCGCA
Source organism: Rhodobacter capsulatus (assembly GCF_052363175.1). Taxonomy (GTDB): domain Bacteria; phylum Pseudomonadota; class Alphaproteobacteria; order Rhodobacterales; family Rhodobacteraceae; genus Rhodobacter; species Rhodobacter capsulatus_D. Next base: position 2,772,156 of record NZ_CP198946.1, on the reverse strand, counting down.
ACCGCAGTTCACCAATTCGGACGGCGATGATGTGCTGTTCCACGACCTGCGCTACCCGCTTGCCAGCGGCGTCACGCAGAAGGCGGTGGCCGAGCGGCTTGACCGGGTGAAGGGCTTCATGCCTGAGGGACCGAAGTTCTGGAACTGGCTGGCTGCGCGGAAGGGGCGCGGCGGCAAGGCAGGCGGTGGCATCATGCTGGACGCGCAGATGGAGGGGGCCACGGTTCTGGGCTCCGTGGAACTGAAGGGAAAGACGCTGCTCGTGACCGTCAACTCGGCCGAGCGGGCGGCGAAGGTCCAGACGTTGATCGGCGCGGCCGCCGGGGATCTGCTGAGGGCACCGTTGACCACGATCCGGACGGTGGAGCAGATGCGGGCCGACCAACGGCGTGACGGGCCACGCGAAGCCGCCGACGAAATCCCGCCAGAGATCGCGCGCCAACTGATGCGGGATCATCTCGACAAGCATTATCGCGAAACGCTGGATGCGCCGATCCCGGCGCTGGGCGGAAAGTCACCACGTCAGGCTGTCCGGACGACTGCTGGGCGCGAGAAGGTGATCGACTGGCTGAAGATGCTGGAAAACCGCAGCGCCGGGCATGGCGAGGGGCCCATCGCCGAGTACGATTTTGGCTGGATGTGGGTTGAGCTCGGGCTCCAGGATCATCGGAAATGAAGGCCGACAAGACGGTCTGCGATGATGATCTGCGGGAGAGGCGCGTGGGCTACGTCAACACCACATCAACCTGCGACTGCGCGCATGACGCTGCTTTTGCTTGTGAATCCGTGTGAACGTTGATGTGTGCGCAGATGAAAATTGCGCCAAAACAAACGCTTGCGGCGCAATGCCTTGGTTTTTCTAAGTTATTGGAATCGCTGCGATTTCGGCTCATAACCTGAAGGCCGCAGGTTCAAATCCTGCCCCCGCAACCAACACTAATTCTTCCATAATATCAGTAACTTGCGAACGCACCGCCGCGCCGTTCGACAGAAGTTGCATCTCCGTGGCCCCAGTTCCCGCGGCAACGCGCGTCACCACATGCACGGGCTGACCCGTCGCCAGACGCAACAGCCCTGCCAGAGACCCGTGAAGATCTGCCACAAGTTCCACGCCCCCCTTCGCCGTCGCTGACGGCACAGGATGCAGCACGATCTTCTCGATCAGGCCTCGGATCGCATCCTTCGCCTCGCTCGCATGCGCAGGCTCCGTCAGCGCCGCGATCAGCTCCCGGATCCGCCTCCGATACGTCCCTGCCATCGACGGGTGAAACCGCACCACCGACGGGGCAGGGGAGGCCGCAAGCAACGCCTCAAGCTCCGCCTGACGCACCGCAAGCGCATCCATCTTCGACTTCACCCGTGCGGCAGGAACGCCTTCCAGAAGAGCATCGACCAGCTTGTCGTGGTCGCGCTGCACCTGGCGCAGTTCCGCCTCTCTGGTTGACCGAAAGGTGTCCGCCGCCTTCTCCAGCCGGTTCCGTTCTGCCGCATATTCCTCGCAGAAGACCCGCACCGCCTCGTCGTCCATCAGATGATGCTCCAGCGCATGCAGAACCCGTCCCTCGATGTCGTCCTTCTTGATCACCGTCATGTTCGTGCAGACTGCCTTGCCCTTCGTGCGCGCCGACGTGCAGCCGAACCCATCTTGACCAACCTTCGAAAATCCCGAGCCGCAGCAGCCGCATTTGAGCAGGTAAGAAAGCAGAAACTTCGGCCGACGACGATCATAGATCGGCACATTGGTTCCCTTCGACTTCAGCGACCCCTGACGGGTTCTGACGGCTTCCCAAAGCGCCTCATCGACGATCCGCAGGTGCGGCACGTCGATCTTTTCGACGATCTCTGCCGGGTTCTGGCGCGACACTCTTTTGCCGGTATCCGGATCCTTGGCGTAATTGAGCCGGTTCCAGACCCTGACCCCGGCATAGAGCGGGTTGTTCAGGAGCCCGGTGCCGCGCTCCCGATTGCCGTGCAGCGTCGAGGCGCTCCAATACTTGCCGCGCGGGGCAGGGACCCCCTCTAGGTTCAAGGTCTCCGCGATCTTCTTCGGCGAGAGCCCTTTGATCGCGTAATCCTCAAAGATCCGCCGCACCACCACCGCTTCCATTGGATCGATCTCAAGATCGCCGCGTTCCTCTTTCCCCAGCACCTCTGCAGGGGGCAGCACCTTGTAGCCGTAACTCTTGCCGCCAGCGTTCTTGCCCGCCTTGATCCGACCCTTCTGGCCGCGGCGGGTCTTCAGCGCGATGTCGCGCAATTGGATCTCGTTCATTGTCCCCTTCATACCGATCAGCATCTTGTCGATCTTGCCCTCGGTCAGGGTGTGAAGTTCGACCTTGCCGAACTCGAGGTCATCGTGAAATCCTGCGATGTCGGCCAGCTTGCGCGACAGTCGGTCCAGCGCTTCCGACAAAACGATATCGAACTTCCTTGCCTTTGCATCCCGCAGCAACGCCTTGATGCCGGTGCGGAACATCGACGCCCCGGAAACCGCCTTGTCGCTGTATTCGCCAGCGATCTGCCAGCCCATCCGAAGCGCATGCTCGCGGCACGAATCCAGTTGGTCCTCGATCGAGGCGTCACGCTGCTTGTCCGTTGAAAACCGCGCATAGAGCGCAACGCGCTGGGGCTGGGTCATGGGTGTCTCCTCCAAAATAGGGCGCCCATAGGAACGCCACGATGATCCGCGGGCTGCGGCCCCCGCGCAAGAAAGAAATACGGCCAGGGAAGAGCGCGGTCCTTACCGCCTCCGCTTCGGGCTCCCAAGCTTCGTGGAAATGCCCCTGTGGGATGTGTTGCCCGTCATCGCGCTTTGATGGTCCAACCGTGCGGCTTCCCGCGCCAAGATCCGGATGAAGTGGAGATACTGTTCTCTCAGCATCTCCCTCTCGGCGTGCGAAATCGGTCGCGTGATCAGTGCGCCGGTTGCCGTTGTCGCGAGAAAATCGACCCGCAGCGCGGAAACAGTGCCGATATCAGGAGGCTCCGCGGCGGCCCCCTTGCTGACATGCCTTTTTCGTTCTCGCGCCATTGGCCGAGTTTCTCCGTTGTCGCGAACGAAAAATCATTCGCAGCTTCGATTTGTTTTCGGTAGGGGTGGGGTTTTAAATCCGCGTCCTTCCCGCAAAACATAATCTTTAAGCTGAAATTTTGAAATGCCCGATCGGAATTGCGGGTTGCCAAGTATGTGGATAACCGTATTGCTGGAAATTCGGCTGCCATAAATTCTTGAAAAGATGTGAGGGTATTATTTTGCCGGAATGGCTTTCGGGTAATATTTTCCCGCATATTTCCTTGGTTTGCGAAAAAGAATTTCACATACAGGCTTTGGTGCGTTGCGTGACGCAACAGAAACTCTTTGATGCCTTCCACCATGTTCTGTTACTCCCCCGACAAAATCGGAAACGGAATGATTTCTGCACCGGAATCGGGCGCGTCCTCATATTCAGTCCCCTCCAGCATTTTGAGGATCCCGTCAGCATTGAGTTCCCGCTCCCGCATCAGGGCTTGCGCAATGCGCTGCACATACGGCAGACGCCGGGACAGAAGGTGCGTGGCCTCGGCTTCGGCGGCATGCAGCCGGGCTTCCACACGATCTCTCAGAAGCGGATCGGCCAACAGGAGCGGCGTGTTTTCGGTGTCGTGCCAGGCGAGTCCGCTGTCGGTCAGGCACCACTCCCGTTCGATCTGCAGGGCGAGCCGGGTTGCAAGTGCAAGGTCGCTTCGGCGCCCTTCGCCCGCCCCGCTGGATGCGTTGCCGAAGAATAACTTTTCCGCCACCCTGCCTCCGAAAAGCGCCACGAGTTCGTCATTCGCGCTCCGCAGCGTGTGGAATGGCGTACGCCGCGACTCGACGAACCCGCCCTGCCGGGTCAGGCGGACAAGATGCGGCACCGGACGGCGCGTCGCCCAGGCGGCCACGACATGCCCCGCCTCGTGAATTGCGATGCGCTCTTCCTGCTCAAGATCGGGCTTCGGAGAAATTCTGTCCGCCGCGGCCTGAAGATCCGCCGCAGACAGCCTGCGCCCCGCCTCGCGGGCGCGCGTTGCGGCGGCCCGCAACAGGGCGGCGACGTCGGCGCCGGAACAGCCGAGGATCTGGCGCGAGATCTCCCCAATTGATTGAGCCGAGATCCGGGGGCGCGGCTGCAGCTTTGCCAGCGAGGCTGTGATTTGTGCGGAAATCCCGGCAAGATCGGGCGCCGTGAGGCTGATCCGCAGGTCGATACGGCCGCTGCGCACGACCGCGTCATCGACCTGGTCTGGGTAATTTGTGGCCGCCAATACAATCACGCCGGGCGTCTCCGCCAATCGGGTGAGTTCAGTCAGCAAGCCGTTGACGACACCGCGGAGATAGCGATCCGTTTGCCCGTTGCCGCCGCGCTTCGCGAACGAGTCGATTTCATCAAGGAAAAAGACGGCTGGCGCTCGCCTGATTGCCTCAGTGACCTTCGCGCTCAGGGCCGCGAGCATATCTCCCTGATGGCCGTGGCGCTGGCAATCGGCATACGACGTGCTGATCAGCGGGATGCCCGCCGTGCCCGCAAGTGCCTGGGCCATCATCGATTTGCCGGTGCCCGGAGGCCCGAACAGCAATGCCGAGGCCGTCACCTGTGACCAATCGAGGCTGCCCCGCTCCCAGCGCGAAAGATCGGTTGCCAGCAGGCGCAGGGTTCGCACGGCCTCGGGTTGGCCGTAGACGTCATCGAGCGTGACGCCAGTCGCCGCGGCGGACGACCGCGCGAGATCCGTCAGACGACGCGCGACTTCGGCGGCGGTGTCGGCATGGAACGCCGCGCCGATCGACCGGGTGGAGAGTCGCGCCAGATCGGCGGGCGACGGCAGAAGTGTGGCGAGGTCGGTTGCGTCAAAATCCTCGGGGTGCGTCAGGTGCAACACGGCAAGCACGGCCTCGGGCGTGGGGCGCGGCAACACCAGAGTCAGCACGGTAACTTCGGCAAGCTCGCTGTCGATCACGTCACGGTCGGCGGTCACGAGCAGGATCGACGCGCCGTGCTCCAGCGCTGGCTCCAGCTTCGCGCGGAAATTGCGCTGATCCGCCGTGCGATCTCTGGATGCGCTGGCCCCTGACGTGAAAACCCGCAATTTCGGATCGGCCCGATCGGGGCGGACAGCAGCCGCGGCGCGCAAATGACGCAACACCGGCTTTGACAGGGCCTGCTCAACGGCGGTTTCATAGCCGGGCGGCGTCTGCAGGACAGTCACGGTGCCCGGCCAATAGAGGCGGTCCAGGCATGCGTCCTCGGGCAGGGCGGTGGCGAACGCGGCGAGAGACAGGAGCGCGGGTGCCTCCGATCGGCTCGGGCGGCGCCGTTGCGTCCCAGCTTCTGCCGCCTCCCGCAGGGCGATCTCAGCCTCGGCCTCTGCGATGCCCTGGCGCATCAGTTCGAGCAACGGATCGGGCGAGATATCCGGATTTGTCAGCCCTTGCGAGCCCGTGAAATCCGGATAATCGCTCTCGGCGGGTTGAAATTCGGGCAGATCGTCTTCTGAAGGAAAATCCAGGGACAAATACACCTTCAGAAATTCCGTAATCTTGTCAGCGGCGACGGGCGGGATGGCGTGGTTCTGGCTGGTGGTCATGGCGCACCTCGAGGCATGCGGAAACTGGCCCCGACCGCGGCGGTCGGGGAATGGCTGTGCGAACTGGGAGCGTGAGATCAGGCGCCGAGGGCGCGGCGTTCCCGATGGGCCGCTATCGCGTCGAGAAAACTGGCCTGCGGTTTTCGCCGGAGATAAGCGATCTCTGTGGTTGCCACGCGCTGGACACGGCGGAGGTCGGCACTGAAAAAGATCACGTTCTCCGCTAGGACGACCAGGGCCGCGATGTCATAGGCCCCGTGCCGATACCTGTGTCGTCCGCCCGGACTGCGCCGATAGCCCTGTTCCAGGGTGAAGGTGAAGAACCCGCCGCGCGGGTGCGTCACGGTCTTGACCTGAACCTTGATCGGGTCATCCCCCACGAACAGCAGGCGATCATATGGCTCGGACTCGGGCGCCTCGAGCGGGTGAAATCCCCAGCGGAGCAGAAGGGAGTCGGTGAGCCGCTCCCCGGCGGCACCGATCCTTTTTGCATGGGTGGCGCGGATGGTTCCCGGAATGTCGGGATAGTCGATCATCTCCGTCGGCGCGCTGAAGGCACGCAGCGGCGGCGGTTCGACGGCGGGCAGAAGCCCGGGAAGGAGCATTTGGGACATCGGTCACCTCAGCAATATGGGATGGGCCCCGGCCAAAGGCCGGGGAAACATGCGCTGTCGGCCGCGCAGGTTGCGCGCTGCGCCATCACGTCGGAGCCATGGCGGAAAAACCGAAGACGGGAAGAGATGTGTTCGGGGTTGGCGCTCAGCTCGCCGTGGCGATCTCCGCCTCGAACGCAGCTTCATAGGGATCGACGCAAGCGGAAAGCGTTGCCAGATCGGCGAGCCTCTCGCGGGCGGTTTGCAGCATCTGTTGCACCCGTGCCGAACTGCCCGTCGGAGCCGCGAACGCGCCGGGATAAGAGCCAAGCAGTTCGTACGCCTGCAAAAATTCCGCGGTGGACGAGGCCCGGATCAGGATGCCCGCCAGCATCGCCATCGCCTTGAGCGCAAAATCCCCGTGGCCATGCAGGGTCTGATCCGTGATACTCTGGATCTGGCACAGAACGGTGCTGCGCGCCCGTTCGGCATCTCGCAGCCATTCCAGGCAGGCGGGGTCGGTGGCCCAATCGCTCTCGGCGTCGCGCTCCGCCTCGATGTAAGCCGCGAGAGCGACGATGAAGCGGGGGAACATCCGCGCGATCCGCGACGGATCAGCTGCGGGTTTCATCACGGCGCGCGCCGTGGTAGGGAAATGGGTAGCCATGAGTGATCTCCTCGTAAGATCAGTTGTGGTCAGGATTGAGGAGGTGTTGGTAGCGCCTCCTTGATCCGCATATCGGATATATGCGGTATTCCCGGTATTGTCAATATGAGACATATCGACTATGTGGTTTTTATGGCTAGAGAAACCGCATACCCCGTCAAAAAACTTGTCAACCTCACGGACGAGCAAGCGAAACGCATATCCGATTTCCGGTTCGATCAACGTTTGCAGTCTGAGAACGAGGCAATCCGACGGTTGATAGAGCTGGGTCTAGAGGCGGTCGAAAAAGATCGCCCTTCGGGACAGTAACAGCGTCTCCCTTTCGGCTGTCACGAAGGTCCGGGGCTGCGCGAAATGCCAGATCGGCAGGGGTGATCTGGGCCAACGGAAAGCCGCGACCACTCCCCGCCAATACCGCCGTTGGAGCGTGCTATGGAGATTGCGCCCAAATCTTTGCTGTCGATCGTGTGTGGAGCAGCACGAAGCCTAGCGCCGTAGCAGAGGGCAGACAGTGGACGTTCGCTGTTCAGCCTGCGAATGTAAGGTCTTGGCTGATTCCCGGCTGGCAGTTATCTAAGCGCATGATGAAAAGCTGATCCGGATCTTCCGCGAAATTGATGATCCTAAATTGCGCAACTGTCTGACCGAAACTCTGCCATTTCGAAAGATTAGTATTTCAATGTAACGTCGAGCGACCCAATAGTAGAAAAACCGGTCTGAAGATGCGAGGGAAGCATGATAGCAGAACCGATCGACGAAGTCGAAGTTTGGTCGAATAAGCTGGCGCCGTGGCGGCAGGATGCCCTGCGTCGGCTCGCCGTCTGCAATGAACTATCCGGTAAAGATATCGACGAACTGCTGGCGATGATCAAGCAAGCGGCCGGTTTTGAGCTCACCACGCCAGCTTCGGCGCCCGTGCCTTTCGCCAAGGCGCATTTTGGTGGAGGAAAGCAAAAGCCGATCGTGCTAAAGGGCATTGCCAATGTGCAGAATGTTAATCGGCTCGTCGCGAACGCCGGACTTGATTTTTGCCCCAAGGCGCTGACCGTAATCTATGGCCGCAACGGCAGTGGCAAAAGCGGCTTTGTACGCATCTTGCGCACCGCGTGCCGGACCCGCATTGAAAATCCCGCCAAGCTAAAGGTCCTCTCGGACGTTTATGGCGGCGGCACAGAGCCGCAGTCGGCCGATATCATCATCGATGCGGGCAAAGGTGACACGCCGGTAGCCTGGACGACTGGAATGACAGCCGCACCAGAACTCATGCAGATCGCGGTATTCGATACACTTTCCGCGCAGCTCTATGTCGATGGCGGTAACCAAATACGCTACCTACCCTTTGGCCTTGCGCTGCCCTACCGGCTCAATGCCATCTGTCTCAAGCTAAAAGAAAGCCTCGAAGCCGAGCGGGCGATGGCCGTGGGGAACAAGGTCAGTCTCACGGCGATCAGCTTCCCAGTCCCGCGTGCCACAAAGGCCCAGCTATTTGATCGCGCGCTCGACAAGGCCACAACCGACGCCAAGCTTGACGAGGCAGCCAAATTCTCGGCAACGGATCAGGAACGCCTCGACGAGGTCACGGCGATCCTGTCGGCAGGTGCCGCGGTCGTCGCCGACCTGACCGCACTTATCGGATGGATCGAGTCGATCGCAGGCGAATGCGAAACCGCTGCGACTGCCTTTTCGGACACCGCCTTGTCCGGTTTCTCGACCTTGCGCAAGAGTGCCGTCACCGCGCGCCAGACGGCGCAATTGTCGGCAGGCGCTTTGTTCACGGACGAACCACTTCCCGGCGTGGGAAGCGAGAGCTGGCGCGCGTTATGGGCCGCAGCGCGCGACTATTCGGTGAGCGAGGCGTATGTCGGTGCCGACTTTCCAGTCATGCCGAGCAAAGCCGGTCCGGCGGCCTGCGTGCTATGTCAGCAACCGCTGCTTCCCGACGGCGCCGCGCGGATGCAACGCTTCCAGAAATACATGGACGATACGCTCGATCTCGCCGCGACGAAGGCCGAGCAGGCGGTCGCCGATGCCCTCGACGCGCTTCCGGCGTTGACACAGCTGAGCTCGGAAGGATTTGCTGATCGGGGCGAGCAGATTCGACAGCGCGACCCGAAGCTCGCCGACGTCTTATTGAGTTTCCAAATGTCGGCAACGCAGCGGCGCAACGACGCTATTGCTAGGTTGGCGGGTGAAGACAGCGCGTCAGTTCCGGCGCTCGATTCGCCGCATGCTTCGATGAAGGAACTAGCGAAGAAACTCAGGGACGATAAGGACGCGCTCGCCAAGGCTGGCGAGGCTCACGAGCGCGAAAAGCTGGCCAGTGAGAAGGCCGAACTCGAAGACAAGAAGATCCTTGCTTCCAATCGTGCCAAGCTAGTTACCCGGCGGGATCTACTCGTAACCGATGCGGCATATGCAAAAGCGCTCGCCGAAGTGCAGACCAAGGGGATCACGCAGCGCGCAAATGAACTGGTTGATACGCATCTCACATCGGCGGTGGTGACGCGTTTCGACGCTGAGCGCGAAGGGTTCGACATCATGCACCTCAAGGTCGGCCTCTCGCGAAAAAGTGGTCAGACCAAGGCCGAATTCGAGGTCGATCCGCAGACAAAACTCACCAAGGTCACCTCAGAAATTCTCAGTGAAGGCGAGCAGCGGGCGCTCGCGCTCGCGGGCTTCCTCACTGAAGTGGCGCTGACCGACGGATCCGGGCCGATCATCGTCGACGATCCGGTATCATCGCTCGACCGTGACCGGAGCGCGCGGGTTGCAAAACGGCTCGCCGCGGAGGCTTGCCAGCGGCAGGTGATCGTGTTCACCCATGATATTATTTTCTTCAACGAATTGTGCTGCGCTGCCGAGAGCCAGGGTGTCGAACCGGTGACAATCGCGCTCTTCGGGGATAAAGACGCAGCCGGAAAAATCGATGCCGCTGGCATGGTCTGGAAGGGTCTCAACGTCGCCAAGCGCATAGGCAAGATCAGGAGCGACTTCGCGCCACTGCCCAAGTTGCTCGCGAGTAGTCCGGCCGACTACGAGTATAAGGTTAAGCACCTCTATGGCCGGATGCGCGACACCTATGAGCGCGTGGTCGAAGAAGTCATCTTCAGGGACATCGTGCGTAGAGGCACCGACGTCATCCAGACGCAACTGCTGCGTTACGTCACCTTGTCGGATGAGCTCGCGATCCGGTTCCATGAGGGCATGACGCGGGCGAACACCCACAGCCACGACAATCCCGCCGCGGATACTGTCCCGGTTCCCAAGCCGGAGGATTTCGAGGCTGATATCGCAGCGCTGGAAAAGCTCGTCTTGGACCTCAAGGCGGAAAGCCTCGCAGCTGAGACGGCGAGGCCGCAGATGAAGCCAAAGAAGTATTAATGGGCGGAGAGCCGCCCGATGCATGTGCGGCAGCGCGATTGCAGCGTCGGGCAAAAGCAGCCGTTCATTCACTGCGCCGCTTTTCCGGCCTCGGATCGACGTGAGGGGCGGAAACCCCTCGATGAGGGCGTCCGCGATAAGGCGAGCTCTCCACGTCAAGAGCAAAGATCTCCTATTTCCCGCTCGACCAAGCGGAAGCGTTCCTTGATCTCTTCGCCCGCATAGAAGGCCAGCATATCCTCCTTTGTGAGTGTCCCCTCGGCGAGAAACTTGATGAGGTAGCGCTGATTGAATTCGGCAAGGAGGATGCCTTTCTCGATCTGCGCGAGGATCTGCTTCATATTGTCGATATTGGCGGTGACAAGGTGCTTCACCAGCGCCATGTCGCGCGCATCCTTGATCAGCCGATTGACGATGATCTTGAGGACATCTGTGTCGAGCTCGATCGTCTTTGCATTGAGAGCGATGTCGCGCGCGAGCATGTAGGCGATGGCGAGGTTGCGATAATCACCCTTTTGGGAATCGATGATCGCGATCAGCCCGATACCGGGCAAGAACTTCAGATCCTGCACCGCAACCAGGATGCTGTTATCGACGAGCGAGGCATCGAACACGATGATCCCAGCCTGGCTCTCGCGATTCGCCTGAGCTTCGAGGAGTTGGCTCCAGGCCGTGTCCGCTTTCTTCGTGAAGATGTCCTTGGTCTGAATGTCGCCAAGGCGGATGCTCTTGTCGAACTTGCACTCGATCGCGATCCGTTTTCCGCTGTCACCGGCCAGATGGCAGACGATGTCGCCCGTCTTATTCCGACGGATCGCACCCGCACGATCGCCGGTAAGCTCGATCCGGTCAGCGATCTTCTGGCGACCGAAAAACTCGGACAGGAAGTCGGCGATTTCAGTTTCAGCGAGCACACCCTTGACCGCGGACCGATAGAATAGCTCTTTCTTCATGTCGAAGATGAGCTTCAGACTTTCGAGCTCGGTGCCGAGCTCGTTCGCGGTTCTCGAAAGGAAGCTCGAGAGTCGGTCCTCCATTAGCGCCAGGACGCCGATATAGAGAGCTTTGTGAAGCTGCTCGTCGCGATCGGCTACTGGAACCTTGTTGAAGAACTCGAATAATATCTTGTTATCGACCTCGAAGGCACCAAACTGAACGCGAGAATTTTTCTGATCGAGGCCGACAAGTGGCATATCAGACCCGACTATAGCGATAATGACCCTTTATGGTCGACGCGAGGAAAGTCCCCTTCGATCCGGCTTGATCGAAGGCCAGGGCAATTTGCGGCGGCACCTCATAATAATGATAGCGGGTGCTATTGAGAAACTCGACCTCAAGAAGCAGGTGCTCTTCATCGTAGCGGATTGCGGCGATGTTTGACGAGGTGAAGGGAGCGAAATCGTGCCAGGCCATATGTGTTATTCCTTGTTGGGTGGGGTGGGGACCGGGTTCTGCTGGAGCCAGGTTTCGACAAAATAGCGATAGTCTGCGGCGATGTGCATTTTCAGGTTCCAACCGCCTGGCGTCATCGAGTTCTCGGGCGCGGTTTCGTCACAGATCAGCGGATCTTGACTGTCGGGGCGACGATCGCGAGGCGGCGCTTGGATCATTGTCCGCATCGGGAGCCTCACTGCTTCGCCGAGAATGATAGCCTCGCCGGTGCGCAGCACCGGCAACATGCTCGTCAAACCTTCAAGGTTGTCGGAGAGCGCGCTGGTCACATGTGAGCGATCGGTGGCGTTGCTCAACCGCATCGCAAAGAAGGTCCCGCATTGTGACAGGATCGTGGGATTGATCTCTGCCGGGCGCTGGCTGACGATCATCGCGCCGATCCCATATTTGCGCCCTTCTTTGACGATGCGCTGGGTGGCGATCGAGGCGGCGCTGCTGCCATTGTCGCCAAGATAGCTGTGCGCTTCCTCCATCACGACGAGCAGCGGGCGTTCGCGCCCGCCCTCCGAGAGGTTACGCGCCCAGAAGAGACCATCGTAAAGGACGCGCAAGATGTTGCCGATGATATCGTTCGTCACCGTCGAGGGAATGCCTGACAGGTCGAGGATCGTGATCGGCTTGTCACTGCCGAGCCATTGACCGACGAGATCGGCAAGCGTCTTGGTCGTCGTGCCGTCGAGCTCGGGATGCCATTCGCCAGCCTTCAGCAGGAAGTCGTAGCGCGCGACCCGAAGCCGGGCGCCGAGCGCTTCAAGCGCCCCCCGGATGTTGAGGACGTCCGGGAGCCAATTGATCTTTTCCGGATCAGAGGCGACATTCTTGACCTTGCGAAAGCGCGGTGGAACCGCGGCCTGCGCATCCCCCACGATCTTCGCGCCCAAATGATCGCATTCGTAGGCCCAAGTCGCCTGATCTGACGGATTTGCGCCGCCGGCGCTGAAATAGGTTCCGAACTCGCGGCAATAGAGGTCATGCCAGAGCTTGTTGAGCGAGAAAGGTACCGGGCTATCGGCGGTGATGCTGGCGGAATCGACACCGGCGATCGGCTGCACCGTTAGGCTTGCGATCTTGGCCTCGAGTATCTGCTCGAGGATGATGTTGCGAGCTTTTCCATCGGGCGGGAGGCTTCCGAACGTCACCCGCATTAGCTCATCGAAGCTAAGCGCCCAGAAAGGGATGCATAGCCGATGCTCATTGGCGTTGCGGGCATCCGGGCTGATCTTGAAGATATTCGCTCGGTCGCCGAGTGCCTTGCCATATTCGCCGTGGAGATCAAGCACGACGATCCGCGCCGACGGGAAGCGTCTTTCATCCGACAGGACGTTCAACAGCCCCGCGACTGTCGTCGACTTGCCTGAGCCGGTCGTTCCAACGACCGCGCTGTGGCGCGTCACGAGTTTGTTGACGTCGACAAGTGCGTCAATCGACTCGCTGCCTGCAACGTGACCGACCCGGACCAGATGATTCTGCTTGTCCGACCGGCCATAGATCGCTTGGAGATCTGCTTCAGAGACGAGATGGACCTCGTCCTCGAAGGTCGGATATTGCGAGATGCCACGCTGGAACCGGCCTGTCCTGTAGCCCTCGCCGATCAGCTGGACCGTCATCCAGCGCAGCCCGTTAGGCATCGAAAGTGCGGCCTTCTCGGGAACCGCACTGGCGCCTACCTGCGACACGATCCCATAGAGGTCGACATAACCGATCGGAATTTTAACAAAGCTACCGATCTGGCCGATTTTATGGCCCTGGCCGTGGACGAAGCTCAGGCCCGAGAAGCGGTCCGACGTCAATGTGACGCTGACCGACGTGCCGCTGACGTCTTGGACAGTGCCGATAATTGTTGCCCGGCTGGCCAGATCAGGCTGGACCATCGCTCATCCTGTCGCCGGAGAGACCACGCAGCAGCGCTCCGAGCGCGGCAAAGTCGCCGAGCCGCACGGTGACCTTGTCGCCATCCTTCACGAGGATGCTAGGCGGCAATACAAGGTCATCCGCACCGTCGCCTGTCCAGCCACCCGGTGTGCGTCCGACGATAGCTTTGTCGAAGCCCAGCAGGCTCAGATTCGGGGTCGCTAGCGCACACTGGCGCGCTAGCTTGTAGCTGTCTGTCTCTAGGTCACCATAAATAAAGGCAAAAACATGCGCGGTCGGGTTCGCATCCAGACTACGGCATATGACGTCGTTGATATGCTCGTCTGCGAAGGAATAACCACAGATGAAGAGCAGCGAAGACGGCGCGAGCAGGAAGGCCTTCAGCCGATCGAGCATCGCGAGATAGGGCATCTTGCGGCTCTGGTCATATTTCAGATGCGACGGGTATATTAGATAGCTCTGCTTGTCGGTCTTTTCATCGGTTCGAACAACGTCGGTCTCATTTTCAAGCCGCCAGTTGAGCGAGCCATGGATCTTCCAGAGCCGGGTCCACCGCGGAGGCAACAGATCCTCATCCTCGACCGCGCCCAAATCGAAGAACGCCTTTCGCGCACCGATGAAGCCGTCGAAATAGGGTGCCGAACTCTCCTCAAGCGCCTGCTCCATCAGCAGGTCATAGTTGGTAGTAAAGAGGTGAACGGGGCGCTCGCGGCGGATCGATCGACTCCAGATGGCGAGATTATGATAAGGGGTGTCCTTGGTCGGCAGCGAGCGAGTGACCTCTTGCGAGATGACCTTGCAGACCTCAGCATCAAGCGCTGTAAGTTCGGCCCGTGTAAGACCGCGCACATTCCCGCTGCCGGCAACGCTAGCGAACACGCGAATGCGGCTGAGCAGGAGCTCAATATTGCCGCTGTCGCCGCCATCTTCTTTGACGATCCGAACGATCTTGTCCCAGCTTTTGGGATTTTCGGGGTCACCGCTCGACAGGGCCTTGGAGATTACCTTCGTCAATCCGGCAACATCCCAGATCAGCGGGTCGGTAACGGTGCTCCCATCCTCCTCGCGTTGATTGACGCGGATCGACAGGGGGCAGCCTGCACCGAGGAAGAAGCCGATCGGTTTTCGGTTCTGCGAAAGAGCTTGCTGAATAAAGCTGATTTGACGAGCTGGATCATGTTTATGCATCTTGACCCCTTGCAGGCGTTCTCGTCCTAATCAGCATCATTTGCCCTTTATCTTCAAATATAGCAACGCTGTTAAGACAGGAAGCATGTTCTTTTCGGCTCTCCGGACGACATGCAAGATGCTATCCCGGGGCGTGGCGTAAGTTCTGGCTGAAGTGGTCCGCCGAGATGTTCGCTCCAGATTTTGCTGCGCCAAGCCACGAACGGCCGCTTCGGGGAAGCCACGCTGCCGCATGGCCGAGATGACGACCGGCAGTAATGGGCCGGGTAGGTCTTCCGCGCGAGACGCGACGGCCAGACCGTAGCGTCTGCACCCTGCGCACCTTGCGAGTGGCCGTTTTCTCCAATTGGCCCGCCTGGCTTGACCTTCCCCGTCAAATCTCGCGCCACAACGGGCGGCGGCCGATGAAGGTCAGCTCCGGTTCGCGGGTGACGCGCCCCTCGACCAGACCCCAGAACCCGGATTTCCGGCCATGCTTCGTCTTCACCCCCGCACGGTAGGTCGCATGCACCTCCATATCCTGCTGCCGCGCTGGGTCAGCATCGCTGGCCGGGCCAAGGCGGTCGAGGATGTGCAGGTATTTCGCGCCATGCGGATAGGCTTTCGACCGGGCACGGGCGAGGATGTCATCAAGAAGCACCCGATAAAGCAGCGTCGCCGCTAGCGGTTGCTCGGCCTCCAGCGTCTCGGCGATAACGGGCAGGATGTGCCAGTCCGACCCTGACCAGGCGCCCCGATGCGCGATCACCACCCGGGCGGCCAGATCGGGCCGCTTCCAGTCGAGGAAGAACTGCAGCGCCACGAGCGGCACGGGGTGGTCGAGCGCCACGGCCATCGCCTTTTCCTCGGCCGCAACATCCTCGAAATCCGGCAGTGCCCGCAGATAGGCGCGCAGGATCGGCGGCGCGAGGGTGTCGCGAAACCGATCCCAAAGGATCCCGCGCGCCTCTTCCCGTCGGTCGAGCCGCTTCAGGATGTCGGCCTCCAACAACGCCTGCCGCACCGCGGGGCTGTCGCTGTCGTCCGCGTCGTCGAGAAAATCGAGCAGGGTGGACTGTGCGTGCGGCCCGCCCTTGCGCACCCAATCGAGCGCCTCTTCGAGCCGACCGGCATCGCGCAACGTCTCGGCGAGGCCTAGCGTGTCTTGCCCGCGTTCCGATTTTTCGCTTTCCAGCGCGATGAGGTGGTCGAGGTCGCCCCGAGCTCGCGCGATCGACTGCCGGATCTGCCGCCACTGATCGGTCATCGAATAGAACCACCGGCCGGTTGCGCGTTGCGGCGCCTCCTCGGCATGGCGGTCGGCCGAACGGCGGGCCAGATCCTCCTCCCAGGCGGAGAGCACGTCGGGGGGCAGATGCGGGATGACCTGATCGGCGACGCGCGGCAGGTAGCCATGCTCAAGCTCGCCCAGCCGGTCCATGATCCGGTCGGGCAGATGGCGGGCCGCCTCGGGCGAAAGCCGGGCCGCGATCGGGCCAAGGGCGACGATGCCGTCTTCGTAAACGTCCTGAAGCTTGCCCGAGGAATCGTCGATCCGCTCAAAGACGGATTTGTGCGTGGCCACAAAACGCAACAGCCGGTCGGCGCCGAGGTCGGGATCGGCGGGGGCAAGCTCATTGCGAATGCTGGCCAGAAGGGCGGCGAGATCGTCGCGAAACGCCCGGGCCTTTTCCCAATCGACAAAGGCACGGGCGCGTTCGAGTCCGGCAAGTCGGCGGTCGATCAGCTTGGCGATGGCCTCGGGGCCGGATTGACCGGCCAGCGCCGCCGCGACGCGCCGCTTGAAGGCGGCGTTCGTGGTCGCCTCATCGAAGACGAGCGCGGCGAGCTTCGCGGCGCCAAGCGCCTCGAGGGCATCGGGGGAAAGGGTCGGTTTGCGGGCCATGTCGAGCGTCCGGAAAAACGGGTCAGGCGACTTTGCCCGAGGCCAGGGCGGGCGGCAAGGGCGGGAACAAGGCCGTCTCAGTGAAAAGATTGGCGTCCCAAAATCCGAAAAAGGCACATCCGAAGAAAACAGGAAAACCTGATTCGGGAAAGTGAGTCCGGGTCCAGCAGCATGCTGGTCGCAGCACTTCCGGCCTGTCCGGGAGTGCGAGAAGGGGTCTCGGGGGTATCCCCTGAGCGAACGGGTATTTTGAAATCTGCGTCAGCGGATTGCAAAATGCCTAGTGAGTAAAGCACGTGAAATATTCACGAGCTTGTGATTGAAAAGGGTGAGCTGATTTTCGGGGGAAGGTTGGACAGTTTTCTTGCCACAAGATGCACGAGGAAATCATGTCCGTCCAGCCAAAATTTGAAAATGTATTTCCGGTTACGGAAAAGGGTTTCCCGATTGTCCTGCGTTTCAAAGGGATGCATCCGCGGAATATCTCGCGCTTCCTGATGCACGATCGTCGACGCGGCGGAGATCTGCTACACATTGATCCGATGGTGACACACTTGAATGGCGTGCTGTTCGGAGAGCCTGACTGGGATGATAGGCTCAAATATGAAATCCGAGCGGCTCAGGAAGGAAATTTTGCGGAAAAAATCCGCGCACTGGAGGCGAAATCTCGCAAAAAAGAAGCCGAAAAAGTCAAAGTGCTGGGCCTTTCCGATCCGTGGAATTCTTGCAGCGAGCGGCCACTCCGGGAAGGGATTATCACGGTCAACAAGGATTGGTTCGGCGGCGCCGGGATTGCGAAATGGGACAAGGGCAAGGTTGCGGAATTCAAAGCCAGGGCCATGGATTTTCTGCAGGAGAGTTTTCCGAATGGGCAGCTGCGCTATGCCTCGGGGCATGCGGATGAGGAGGCGTTTCACATTCATTTCGTCGTGGCGGTCTGGCGCGAAAAGGTCTCGAAACACAGCGGGCGGCAGCTCTTGCTGCAGGCATCGGCCAATCCTCTGATCGCGCGGTACGAGACGGCGCAGGATCTGGCGGGCGAAGCTTTCGCGCCGCTTGGCATCACGCGGGGGTAGCGTCGGGCCGAGGCTGCCCGTGCGGCGAAAGCGGCGGGACAACAGCCGCCGGAAAAGCGGGCGCATGTTCCGCCCTCACAATGGCGGGAGAAGCTTTTGGCGGATGCGCAGGCAGAAGCCGCACAGCTGCTTTCTGTCGCGCAAGATGGGGCGAGAGAAGCGGTCAGTGAGGCGCGGGATCTTGGGGGAAAGGTGATCCGGAAGTCGCGCAAACGGGCGATCAAGGAGGCGAGGTTCCGGAGAGAAGCGGCGGATCGTGACGTGAAGCGGCTGGAGCGGGGCAAGGTGGCGTTGACCGAAATGGTGACGCATCTGCGCGACGAGGCCGACGCGGCGCGGGACGCATGTGAGCAGACTTGGGGAGAGGTGGCGGCGCTGCGCGACAGGGCTGCGGAAATCGCCGAGGAAGTCGAGGGGACGACTGCGGAATTGCGGCTGGTGCGGTCGGAGATTGCGGAAGAGAGGGAATACCGGGAACGATTCCGGAAAGAGAAAGAGGAGGCGGAGAGGGCGCGAGACAAGGCCCGGGCCGAGGCGCTGGTGGCTGAGGGTGATTCCGTGAAGAAGACGGAAATGGCACGGGAGTTGCGCGAAAAACTGAGGTTGGTTCAAGAACGGGCGTTGGAGGAAGAACGGGGCTGGGAGCTGAAACGGGAACGGGTGGGATCAGAACTGGCGTTGGAGGAAGAAAAACTGCGGTCGGTCCAGGCTCTTGTGGTGAAGGAAGAAAAAAATCTGGCAATGGTCCGGAGGGAGGTCGGGGCCATCACCGACCGGATGACGGAGGAAAAAAACACGCTTCGGGCGGTCGTGAACGACCGGAAGGAAGGAGAAAAGCGATTGGCAGAGGCGCGGCGCCAGGTGGAGGCGACCAAGGTCGTGGTTGCCGCAGTCGAAGAGGGGCTTGAGGCGGTTTGCGCTGGGACTTTGGCTTTCTCTGAACAAGAGAATAAGGTGAACTGGGGTGAAAACGCGCCTCAGGACGTTGAAGAGCGTAAGCAAGTGGGCTTGCGGCTGAAACCGGGTCTGCCACTGATCACCAAGATCGCGGCCATGGCCGCGCGGGTGGTGAAAAAACTTCTGGCGGTGGAGCGGGAGCGGCTGCGGGGGGATCTCGCGTTTGTCTCGGGGCTGCGGGCGCAATTGAGCGAGGCGCAGGCGGAAAGATTGTCCGGAATCGGAGATCGGCATGGCTTTGACAAAGGCATCAGGTGAGGCTTGATCTTGATTGCAGTGCAATCATCTCTTACCTTTGCAGCGTAACCGGAGGGTCCGATGGCCAGCATTACGATCCGCAATCTTGATGATGACGTGAAGCGCCGCCTGCGGGTGCGCGCGGCCGAGCATGGCCGTTCGATGGAGGAAGAGGTGCGTGACATCCTGCGCCTGAGCGTCGCCGCGCCCGAGATGCCGCGGAACCTTGGGCAGGCCGTCCACGCCCGTTTCGCGGCACTGGGCGGCGTCGATCTGCAACCGCCATCGCGTGGTCCGATGCGGGATCTGCCGGATTTCGGCTGAGCGATGATCCTGCTCGACACCAATGTCATCTCTGAACTGATGCGGGCGGAACCTTCGCCCGAGGTGCTCGCGTGGTTCGCGGCCCGCGATGCGGCTGATCTGTTCCTGACCGCGGTGACCGAGGCGGAATTGCGCACGGGCATCGCCATCTTGCCGGAAGGCCAGCGCCGTGACCGGCTGCAGGTCGCGCTTGACGCGATGATCGCCGAGGATTTCGCGGGCCGGGTGCTGCCCTTCGACAGCCCCGCCGCCCGCGCCTATGCGCGCATCGCCGCCACCCGCCGCGCGGCGGGCCGGCCGGTCGCCGAGGCCGATTGCCAGATCGCCGCCATAGCCGCGGCCACCGGCGCCGCCGTAGCGACCCGCAACACCAAGGATTTCGAGGGCTGCGGCCCGACGATCATCAACCCGTGGGTCGTTTCACAGGCCTAAACTATGACGGTGGACTCGTTGGCTACAATATGGCTTTCGCTAACCCACTGACAATAAATGTTTTCGCCGCCTCTGGAGCGAAGTTCTGGTCCGCATTTGCCCTGACAGGTAGGGTTGAGTGCTTCATGATATCCGCAGGGTCCAGGCATGACTGAGGGCTTTATTGTCGCGTCTCGTTGCGTCGATCCTCACGGCTTGCCAGAGGATGCCGCGCTCAGGCTATACTGGCGGCCGGACAAGGTTCTACCGACCGAACAAAGTATCTGCACCGCGATGAAATTCAGGCTGGAAAACTGGTTCGGGGCGGGCGAGAAATAATGAATCGACATGCACTCATCGCGAGCGACGGCTCACACGACAATTCGATATCCAATGACGACCGCGAACGCGTGAATACGCTAGGAGGATATTTTGGACGATTTGCATTCTGGCGCCGAGGAATCCATTTTTTCCGGCAAAGGGTCTATCAGCGAAAAGCTCGAGAAGGCGCGGACGGAACTTCTCGACCTTTCAGCCCGAAATCGCCTCCTGAACATGCCTCGGTCGGGCAAAGGCACCAAAACAATCGAGATCGTCGATGAGAAAAGCAACGAAGTCTTTCGTCTGCTGGTTGATGAAGGCAAAGCTTTCACCTTTGTGCCCGGGTCACCATCTCGCAAGGCGGCCAAAGATGCAGACGGGAGCACTCCGCCAGAAGCCGACCCGATAGACGAAGACGCCGATGTCATCGAAGCGCTTGCATTGCCTGAGGATCAGGATTTCGATGAGCGAGGCGTTGCGGCGCGCCATAGCGACACGCGGCTCCAGACAAAATTCACGCCAGAAGGTCTGCAAAAGCGCCTGCTCGACCTGTATTATGACGCACGTACGCTCGAAGATGAGCAGGGCGTCAACGTCCTTTACCTAACGCTTGGCGTCCTTCGGTGGGTAGATCCTCTGGACAAGAAGAACATCCGGCATGCGCCTTTGCTTCTTATCCCCGTCACCTTGGAACGCGGGACAGCAGGCGAGAGGTTCAAACTCAGGTCTCGTCCAGAAGATTTCGCCGGGAACTTGTCGCTGGAGAACTTCCTGGATCGCCTTCATGGTATCCGGCTGCCGGAATTCGAGGTCGGTGAGACTTTCGATTTGTCCTCTTACTTCGACGGCGTGGAGCAGGCTATCGACGCTAAGGAGGGCTGGGGCGTCGACCGTGATGTCATCATTTTGGGGCTTTTCTCCTTCGCCAAATTCATGATGTACCGCGACCTCGATCCTTCGATATGGCCGAATGGCGCGACGCTTACCTCACGACCCTTGCTTACAGGTTTGTTGGAGGATGGGTTTTCTGCGGGTGAGGCATTGCTGCACGAAGACGCACCGATCGATCCGTTGATCGCGCCGGCAGACATGCTTCACATCCTCGATGCCGACAGTTCTCAGACGCTTGCCATCCACGAGGTCAGGAACGGTCGTAACCTGGTCATTCAGGGCCCGCCTGGCACGGGCAAAAGCCAGACGATTGCAAATTTGATTGCTTCGGCTGTGGCAGATGGGCGCACGGTTTTGTTCGTGGCGGAAAAGATGGCTGCCTTGGAGGTCGTGAAGCGGCGCCTCGATGTCACAGGGGTAGGGGCCGCGTGCCTTGAGTTGCACAGTCACCGCGCCAACAAGAAGTCTGTCCTGGAAGATCTTCGTCGCACCTGGGAAAGCGGATCGCCGCGCATCGGCGACCTCGGTTCACTGAATACAAAATTGACCGAGCTTCGCGATGAACTGAATGGTCATGTCGCGCGAATTCATCGCAAACATCGTCCCTCTGGGCTCACTCCTTATCTCGTCATCGGTCAGCTTGTCCGTCTGCGTAACGCCGGGGAGCAACCAAATGACATTGTCCTGACCGAACCCGGCTCCTGGACGAAAGACGAATTTGACCTGCGCCACCGCATCGTTTCGGAACTTGCCGAAAGGGTCAGAGAAATCGGTAATCCGGCTGACCATCTCTGGTTCGGCGTAAAACTGTCCAGCATTACACCGATGGATGTCGAGCGACTGACGGCCAGGCTTGTGCAGGTGGCAGATCAATGGCGCACCGTTGCCGGGCCAATCAACGAGCTTGCCGCTACGCTTGGCAAAGAGCCGCCGACCTGTTGGCTCGATACGGGAATAATGACAGCACTTGCCCGCAGGCTTGCGTCATCGCCCCTCTCCGCCGACGCGTTCTCGGCGCCGCAATGGCTGACCAATCTGACAGAAGTCAATCATTTTGTTGAGTTCTGCGCCAGCCATGCGGAAATGAAACGTTCCCTTGAAGACACGGTTTTCGAGGATGCTTTCCACTCAGATCTGCATGGCTTGTCGCCAATCCTGACCAAGATTTCTCCGGTCACGACGAATGACGACCTCGCCCAAATTGAATCGCTGGCTTCTGAATTGCTGCCGAAGTTCGAGGCCGCTTGTGATATCGCCAATGTTCTGGGCGAAACCGTTCCTGAGCTTTTTTCGGATCTTGAGCATCTGAGCCGACTGGCAGACAAGATTGCATCTGCTCCGGTCGCGATCATCTCGGCCTTGGCCGACCAAAGCTGGGAGCGCAATCCCGGCGTTTTGCAGGACGCGGTTGACGCGGTGCGAGCTTACCGCGAAGTCCTAGCGGCATTGGATGGGAAGCTCGCAGATTCTGCTTGGGATACCGATCTCGCTCCGGCCCGCTTTGTTCTTGCCTCCCATGGCACGGGGCTCCTAAAGAGCTTGAACGGTGATTGGCGCAAGGCGAACCGCTTGGTTCGATCCTGCTTGGTTGACCCAGACCAATCTCTCGACGAAACCCTTGCGCAGCTTGACCTGCTGCGAAAGGGCAAGGTGGCCAAGGAACTCCTCGCGCGGTCTGAGCCAACGGCAAGTGCGGCATTCGGCCCGCTTTGGCGCGGTGAGCGATCAGACGTGTCGCAATTGGCCGCAGTTGTGGACTGGATGCTGTCGCTGGGAAATTTGGGGAGTTCGATGCGGCAGATCGCGTTGCGCGAGCCGGATCGCACAGCGGTCGAAAAGCACATGAATCGCTTGGCCGGCGTCGATAATCTGCGCGCAGCCGCAGAGCTCTTTGCAAAGCTTTCAGACCGTCCTCTTGAAGCAATGCGGCTGACGGAACTGATTGCGGACGCGACATCCGTCGTTAATGCCGAGCAAAGTTCACGCCGTCTGTTCAGGACACCCCCGGACACAATGGGTGAACGGCTGGATATTCTTGCCAAGATAAGCGCGGTTCAGGAGGCCGAGAAGGAGGTCGCGCTTGCGGATGGCTGGGCAAAGCGCGCATTCGGAAGTCTGTGGAGGGGCAATGAATCGTCCTGGCCAGATCTTCAGGCCGCATGCGGCTGGGCGGTGGCCAACCAGGACATTCTTGAGCTTGCGAGAAGTGTGGCCGATCACCTCCAGTTGGCGGACCGTGCAGAACGGATAGATAGCCACTGGCAATCGATTTTGCGTGACACTACGCAGGTCCTCTCCTTGCTTGACCTCGACATCGAGGCGGCCGCCGGGTGCAATCTGGAATGTCTGGCATTCGACAAAGCGGTTTCACTTTTCAACACTTGGAGCCAGTCCGGCGAGGGCCTGTACCAATGGACATCCTACCGGGATCGCGCGGAACGTGGCCGCGCACTGGGCTGCGCCGACATTGTGAATCGCCTTTCCGATGGTCGGCTGTCCCCTGAGCGTGCCGTTCCGGCATTTGAAATGGCATATTACGAAGCCATTTTCTCGATCATGTGCGCGACTGATCCTGAGATCAGCAAATTTGACGGAACGCTGCATTCCCGAAAGGTGGTGGAGTTTTCCGATCTCGATCTTCAGAGGATCCACGTATCCGCCGACGAAATTGTGCGGGCGCATAGCAAGCGCATTCCGCCGCGCGACGGCGGGGCGGTCGGCCCCCTCGGAATTTTGCGAAACGAGTTGCAGAAGAAGCGTGGCCATATGCCAATCCGCAAATTGGTGGAGCGGGCAGCGCCAGCCCTTCAGGCGTTGAAGCCTGTTTTCATGATGAGTCCCCTCAGTGTCGCGCAGTTCCTGACGCCGGGTGCAATCGACTTTGATCTGCTCGTGATGGATGAAGCCAGTCAGATACAGCCAGTCGATGCTTTGGGGGCCGTGGCGCGGGCTCGTCAGGTTGTGGTCGTAGGCGATCCGAGGCAACTTCCCCCGACATCTTTCTTTGCGCGGATGACTGGTTCTGCTGACGAGGACGAAGACGATGGCAGCCGTGTCGCCGACATCGAGAGCATCCTAGGCCTGTTCACTGCGCGAGGCTTGCCGATGCGGATGCTGCGTTGGCATTACCGCAGCAAGCACCAATCTCTCATCGCCGTCAGCAACCGACAGTTCTACGAAAGCAAGCTTTTCGTTGTCCCGAGCCCCTATACTGCCGAAGCCGGAGTGGGCCTGCGCTTTCACCATATTCCCGATGGTATATTCGACGCCGGCGGCAAGCGCTGCAACTCCCTCGAAGCGAAGATCGTCGCCAAAGCAATCATCCAGCATGCGTTGGACTATCCCGACTTGTCGCTTGGCGTCGCTGCGTTCTCGGTGGCGCAACGACGGGCGATCCTCGACGAACTCGAACTCCTGCGGCGTGCTCACCCCGAGACCGAGGGGTATTTCCACGCGCATCCTTCTGAGCCGTTCTTCGTGAAGAACTTGGAGAACGTGCAGGGCGACGAACGCGATGTGATCTACATTTCCGTGGGCTATGGACCGACAGTTCCGGGGGGAAGGGTCCCCATGCGCTTCGGTCCACTGGGAACCGAAGGTGGTGAGCGACGCCTCAATGTTCTGATCAGCCGGGCTAAACAACGGTGCGAGGTCTTTGCGTCAATGACTGACGAAGACATTGATCCTGACTTTGCGCAAAGCCGAAAGGGCGTGTTCGCATTTCGCCTTTTTCTGCACTATGCACGAACGGGCCAGCTAACGTTGGCAGAGTCGACCGGTCGCGGGCATGACAGTGTCTTCGAGGAACAGGTGGCCAATGCGTTGCAGGAGCGCGGCTTCAACGTTCATCGCCAAGTGGGCCTGGCGGGCTTTTTCATCGACCTAGCGATTGCAGATACAGAGCGCCCCGGTCGATATCTCCTCGGGATCGAATGCGATGGCGCAGCTTACCATGACGCACTGTCGGCGCGCGACCGAGACAGACTTAGGCAATCCGTTCTGGAAAGCCATGGTTGGCATATCCACCGGATTTGGAGCACCGATTGGTTCCAGCGCCCGCAGCAGGAAATGACCCGTCTCGTCGCGGCAATTGAGGCTGCAAAAGCCGAGGACGAGGTTCGCGCGGCGAAGCGTGTGGCGCCACAGGTCAGGATAACCGCCGAGGAGGTTGGGGATTGGACCTACATGGGTGTTGAATCTGGCGTGCCAGATGAACAACCGCCTGCAGCTGCCAAGACACCAGCTTATGTCGAAGCTGTCTTGCTCCGACCCAGCCATCATCAGGAGGAACTTCATGAGGTTCCGCGGGGGGTGCTTGTCGCTTTGGTCGAGGCCGCGGTTGAGGCAGAAGGACCAGTTCACTTCGATGAGGTAGTGACACGCATAAGAGAAGCGTGGGGTCTGAAGCGCGCAGGCAGTCGCATCCGTGATGCAATTCACGCGGCCGCTGATGTCGCAGAGCGGAAGGGCACTGTTGTTCGTTGTGGCGACTTTCTTTCTGTTCCTGGGCGTCAGCCTTTCTTGCGTGACCGGGCGGAAGCCAGTTCAATCGGGTTACGGAAACCAGAAGCAATTCCCGTTGATGAAGTTGCGGCCGGTGCGGAAGCCATTGTTCGTGCCAACTTCGGCGCAACCAAGGATCAGCTTGTAACTGAGATCGCAAGATCGCTGGGCTTCAAGGCGACCAGCGAAGTCTTACGAGGGCGCTTGGTCGAGGGTATCGAATTGGCTATCAGCCGTGGAGCGATCATTGATCAGCAAGGGCTGCTTCAGATCGCGGTGCCCAGTGAACAAGAGGAAGTCAGAAAATAAGACGACGGCCAAGCATGGGGAAGTGTAGCGTGGGAAACTGGACGGCCTTTTGACTGGGGATGATAGGAGATGTCATCCTCATCTTGGTTGTGAACAATTTTGGTTGGGTCGCCGCGGGTCCTCGCAATTAGGGACGATGGCGCCGGTGAGTTGAGTCACGCTGCCTTCAGAATTGGTTTTAGGTTGAGTGCTTGGACGAACGCGAAACAAGTTTGTGATCCTGCCCCCGCAACCAAAATCCTCTTGTGTTATCAAGAATATACGCCCTGCCATCAAGCGGGGCTTTTTGCGTTCCCCCCGGCGGGTCAACAATAGGTCAACAAACGGACGGAAACCGCGTGAAAGATCAGTGGGATAGTAGCGCCGCAGGATCAGGAACGCGCGAAAACCGCAGAAGAGCGCGCTTGGCAGGAAAGGCGCCCAACATCCTGCACGCCTTCGACGGCGGCGTGCTGGTAATCTCCCCATTTTTAACGGGGTGCATTCGTAGAATTCACGCGGCCATTTTCAGTTTCATGGCGGGTGTGATGCCGCCGATGCCCATGTTCGGGCGGTCGTTGTTGTATGTCCATAGCCATTGCGTGGCGCGATCCTGAGCTTCCTCTATGGTTTCGATGATGTATTGATCGAGCCACTCATGCCTGACGGTGCGGTTGTAGCGCTCGATATAGGCGTTCTGCTGCGGCTGACCGGGTTGGATGTGCTGGATCGTGATGCCCTGTTTCTCTGCCCAGATCAGCAACTTGCCACTGATGTATTCCGGGCCGTTGTCGACCCTTATGGTTCCCGGCTTGCCGCGCCATTCAATTATCCGATCCAGGCTCCGGATGACCCGTTCCGCTGGCAAAGAAAAGTCGACCTCGATGCCCAGCCCTTCGCGGTTGAAGTCATCCAGAACGTTGAGCAGCCGGAACTGGCGGCCATCGCCGAGCCGGTCAGCCATGAAGTCCATCGACCAGGTCATGTTCGGCGCGTCCGGCACAGCCAGCGCGTCGGGTTTGTTCCGCTTCAGCCGCTTGCGCGGCTTAATCCGCAGGTTCAGTTCCAAGGCGCAATAGATACGATAGACGCGTTTGTGGTTCCACGGCTGCCCCTTCACGTTGCGCAGGTGCAGGAAGCACAGGCCGAAGCCCCAGGTCTTGCGGGCATCGGTCAGGCCGACCAGCAGATCGGCGATCTCTTCGTTCTCGTCCTTCAGCTTCGGGCTGTAGCGATAGCAGGTCTCGCTGACCCCAAAGGTCCGACAAGCCAGCGCAATGCTGGCGCACCTCAAGACATATGACCTGCCCCCGGTTCGTCCCTCGTTCATAACGAGAGTCCTTGGGGTTGATAGTTGTCGGTTTCGGATGGGGCAAGCGCGCCGGGCGCGGAGCCCTCAGATTGCTCAAGCGCCCGGCGCGCTTCTGCCGGGGTTTGATTGCCCAGCGAGGAATGCGGCCTGACGTGGTTGTAGTCGTAGCGCCACAGGGCCAGGGTGCGGCGGGTATGAGGAGGATCAGAAAACAGCGCGGGGCGCTGTTTTCCCGACGATTGGGCGAGGCTGTCGAAGATCTCCTCGTTGAGGCATTCATCTCGCAGGCTGCCGTTGAAAGACTCGATGAAGCCGTTCTGCTGCGGCTTGCCCGGATCGATGTAATGCCACTCGACCTTGTTGTCGTTCGCCCACTTCAGGATGGCCTTGCTGGTGAACTCGGTGCCATTGTCGGAAACGATGCAAGCCGGTTTGCCGTAGATCCAGACCAGCGCATCGAGTTCCCGCGCCACTCTGGCCCCCGAGATGCTGGTGTCGGCAATCAGGGCAAGGTTCTCGCGGCAACAGTCGTCGTTGACTGCCAGGATGCGGAACTTCCGGCAGGCCCCGAACGTGTCGGACAGGAAGTCCAAGGACCACCGCTGGTTCGGGCGCAATGGCACCGGCATCGGGGTGCGGCTGCCCCGCGCGCGTTTGCGGCCACGGCGTCGGCGCACCGACAGGCCCTCTTCCCGGTAGATGCGGTAGAGCTTCTTCTCGTTCATGATCATGCCCTTGCGCTCCAGCAGGATGCCCACGCGCCGGTAGCCGAAGCGACGGCGCTTCTCGACGATCTCGTGCATCGCCTCACGGATTTCCGGGTTATCGGGCGGCCTCTCGCGCCGCACCGTCTTCGGATCGACACCGATCAGAACGCAGGCACGGCGTTGAGAGATCGGATGATCCTTCATCGCCCGCAGCACTGCATCCCGCCGTTGCACCGGCGTCGTCAGGGCTTTCCCAAGAGGTCCTTCAGAACCACGTTGTCCAGCATCGCATCCGCCAGCAGCCGCTTCAGCTTCGCGTTCTCGAGCTGCTTGAGCCGCTTGGCGTCCGACAGGTCCATCCCGCCATACTTGGCCTTGAGCTTGTAGAACGTCGCCGGGCTCAAACCGTGTTTCCGGCAAAGCTCCGAGGTCGGCAAACCCGCCTCCCGCTCTTTGAGTATCCCGATAATCTGCGCCTCGGTGAAACGGCTTTTCCTCATGTCGTCTGCTCCTTCTCAGGTTGAGCAGACTCTACATCACAGCGAGGGATCTTCCGGGGGGCAGGTCACAGCTGCTCTTCAATATCCATACTTGCAATGGCAAAAACCGGTTGGATGGGATCAAGAAGATTGTAGCCGGTGTATCCAGCTTCATCGAAATAGATGGTTCGAACAGGCATCTTGACTCACTTTCAACGTCTCAAATTTCACCATAGTGTGCATTCTAGGGCTGACAGGCAAGCACCCATTCACGAGATGAACGACGCGGGTTCCACGTCTACCGCCCTGCAAAGGTGCAAGAATTCCACCACGTCCAGGCGCCGTTCGTAGCCTTCCACCTTCGCGACGAAGGACTGGGGGCGACCAAGTTTGTCAGCCAAGTCTTGTTGGGTCAGGCCAGCGGCCTTCCTCGCCACCTTCAAGGCGTCGATGAGCGTCCGATACTCCTCATCGTAGATGCTCTTCCCCAACGGGACCCGCCACACTCAGCGCCACCTCGCCCCGCAGTTTTCAGCCGGATCAACAGGATCAACAGGATCAACAGGAAACAAGAAAAAGGCAGGACCTAAGCCCTGCCTCTAGCATTCACCACCAATCAGCCAGCCAGCCTGTCAGTCAAGCGGACCCTTCCAGGCAAGGCCACGGATCGAAGGCACCTGTTCGCCATTCACCCGAGGCTTAGTGGTCACCACGTCCGGGTAGTTGTCATAGAGTTGGCTGAAGAAGTGGTCGTAATGGACAGCAACTGTCGTGCTGAACCCTTCGAGCCACGCTTCGAAAGCCATGAAGACCTCATCCTTTGGAAGCACGCTGTTCGCGTCCACAACCATCTGATCTTCGACGAAGGTCTTTGTGGGCATGGTCCTAACCCGCACATTCTTGAACAGAGGGGCAGCGGACCTTGGTTGAACAAACGTCCCACGCTTCTTGAGGCGGTCCAGCCCATCCAGCGCCCGGTTCAGAATGCCCGCCATCTCTGCCTTGAGCTTCATTGGCAGAAGCTTGTCTTCGCGCCCAAGGTAAGAGTTGGGATATTGCAGCAGAAGCATCTGACCAGCCACAGCCCCCGCGCTGTCATTGAACCGGGGCAGCAGATTAGATGCAAACACGAGACGGGCGGGCAGCACCTTGACCAGATGAGCCGCAGCGCGGGAGACCCCATTTACCGTCCAGACCTTGGGGCTGGTCGCCTTCTCCGCCACTTCGACGCCCGGCTTGATCGCGCAATTGCCCGCGCGCAGATCATTGCCGAACCAGGCGACGACGAGGCTGACGCTTTCGACCGCAGGCGCCAGAGCCTGCAGTCGGTCGAGCGCCACCAACATGTCGGCGGTGTCGGAAACCGCGTTCAGGTTCTCGGCCACTTGCGCCCCGGCCTCGCCCTTGCGGATCGCCTCGGTCGCATACCGAAGGCGGTAGGCCGGTTTCCCATTCTCCTTCTGGGCGAACATTCGCAAGTTCGAACCAACTGGTCAATCGCGGCTGGCTGTCCGCCCCGTCGCCATCTCCCACCGCCGCACCGCCACGTCGCAATAGACCGGGTCCAGTTCCACAGCGCAGCAGCGCCGCCCGGTGCGTTCGGCGGCGATCAGCTGGGTGCCGGAGCCGCAGAAGGGTTCGAACACCAGGTCGCCGGGGGTGGAGGATCTTGCCCGTCAATCCGGTGGGCGCCTCCCCCGATTGAACCGGGGACGGCGCAAAGAAATGGGCGCCTTGCGGCGCCCAGTCTGCCCTTCCCTTGTTATGGAAGTGCTCTCAGATCGCCGAGCTGTGCCCGGCTTTCGAGAGGTCATAGCCATCGAAGTGACGCGCGATCATCCGCGTCAGCGGGCGGCCATGCTCGGGGATTTCCAGCCCCGCTTCGGTCACCGTCACCATGTCTTCGAATTTCGCGACGCAGGAGGCGAATTCGGCCTCAAGAGCCACCGGATCGGCACCCCATTCGTTCACCAGTTCCGCCTTGTCGGCCTTGAAGTCGCACATCAGCATCTCGATCAGACGGCCGCGCATCAGGTCTTCCTTCGAGAAGACGAAGCCGCGGTGGGTCGAGAACTTGCCGTCGCGGATCGCCGCCGTATAGGTGCCGGTCGGGCTTTCGTTTTGCGCATAGCCTTGCGGGAAGCGCGAGATCGACGAGGCCCCGAGACCGACCAGAGCTTCCGCCTGATCGTCGGTATAGCCCTGGAAGTTGCGGCGCAGCTTGCCTGCTTTCAGCGCGGTGGCCAGACCGTCATGCGGCAGCGCGAAGTGGTCGATGCCGATCACGTCATAGCCCGCCTTGGTGAAGAGCTCGCGCGAGAGGTGGAAGAGTTCCAGCCGCTCGGGCGGGGTGGGAAGGTTTTCCGACGGGATCAGCGACTGACGACGCGACATCCACGGCACGTGCGCATAGCCGTAGAAGGCGACGCGGTCGGGTTTCAGCGACAGCACCTTCTCGACGCTTTCGGTCATCTTCTGCGGCGTCTGATGCGGCAGGCCGTAAAGGATGTCGGCGTTCAGGCTGTTGATGCCGCGGTCGCGGATCATGTCGACGACCATCTTCGTCACTTCGAAGGTCTGTTCGCGCCCGATCACCGACTGGATGAAGGGGTCGAAGTCCTGAATGCCCACCGAGGCCCGGTTCATGCCCGATTGCGCCAGCGCATCCATGCGCTCGTCGTCAATCTCGTTCGGGTCGATCTCGACCGAGAATTCGCCTTTCTCGCCCAGCGGCACCGCCTCGAAGACGGCGTCGCAGATCTTGCGCATCGAATCGGCCGGCAGAAGCGTCGCGGTGCCGCCGCCCCAATGCAGACGCGACAGCTTCACGCCGGGCGCGAGATGCGATTTCAGAAGTTCGACTTCCTTGATCAGCGTCTCGGCATAGGTTTTCACCGGCGCATCGGTCTGCGTGCCCTGGGTGCGGCAGGCGCAGAACCAGCACAGGCGCCGACAGAAGGGCACGTGCATGTAAAGCGAGATCGACGCCCCCGCCGGAATCGCCTCGATCCACTCGATGAACTGCGAGGGGCCGATATCCTTGGAGAAATGGGGTGCAGTCGGGTAGCTGGTGTAGCGGGGCACCTTGGCATCGAAGAGACCGAGCCGGGCGAGTTGCGATTCATGTTTCATGGGCGTATTGTATCCTTCACGACGCGAACAAAGTATTGTCCCAAATCAAGCAAGGCAATGTCTCACGACGACGCTCATCCGGTCTCGCTGCAATGCGGAGACTGCCCGATCAGGCACCGGGCCGTCTGTGCAAGATGCGAGAGTTCCGAGCTCGATGAACTCGAGTCCGTGAAGTATTACCGAAGCTTCGAGGCCGGTCAGACGGTGATCTGGTCGGGGGACAAGATGGACTTCGTGGCCTCGGTCGTGTCGGGGATTGCGACCCTGACCCAGACCCTGGAAGATGGTCGCACGCAGATGGTCGGTCTTCTCTTACCCTCTGATTTTGTTGGAAGACCTGGCCGTGATCGCGCCGCTTACAACGTCACGGCGACGACTGATATCCTGATGTGCTGCTTCCGCCGGAAGCCGTTTGAAGAGCTGATGGAGCGCACGCCGCACCTTGCGCAGCGGCTTTTGCAGATGACTTTGGACGAGCTTGATGCGGCCCGCGAGTGGATGCTTCTGCTTGGTCGCAAGACCGCGCGCGAGAAGATCGCCTCGCTTCTGTCGATTGTCGCACGTCGCGATGCGTCGATTCGTCACCGCAAACTGAGGGGGCAGCTGACCTTCGATCTGCCGCTGACGCGGGAGGCGATGGCCGACTATCTTGGCCTCACCCTTGAGACGGTCAGTCGGCAGATTTCCGCCCTCAAGCGTGATGGTGTGATCGAGCTGGAGGGGAAACGTCACGTCACGGTGCCCGACATGGACCGGCTCTTGATCGAGGCGGGCGAGGACAGCGACGGGGGGCTGATTGGCTAAGGCTCTGGCACTTGCGCTGGCCTTCGGACTGCTCGCAAGCGCGGCG
Source organism: Rhodobacter capsulatus (assembly GCF_052363175.1). Classification (GTDB taxonomy): domain Bacteria; phylum Pseudomonadota; class Alphaproteobacteria; order Rhodobacterales; family Rhodobacteraceae; genus Rhodobacter; species Rhodobacter capsulatus_D. The sequence continues at coordinate 2,740,026 of NZ_CP198946.1, read as the reverse complement.
CAAGCCGAGGCGCGGTCGGAAACCCGCTGCGGCTGGTTCGTCAATCCGACGCCCGGCAATTTTTACCTGACCGATGCAGATGGCGATTGGTGGTTTGCCTCGCAGGGCTCGCTGGAAGTGGGCGGTTGGGAAAATCTGGATTGGTCCGACGCGGAGTTCGGCGACGAATGGGTCGAGACGAACGGCTCTTACGGCTATGGCTGTGCCTGCGCCTCGGGCGATTACGGCAATGCGGCTGAAGGCGAGGTCTGGTTCATCGACAGGCTGCGGGCGCTGCCGTTGTCGAAATGCCTGCGCGATCCGGCCCTGCCGCCGCCCCCCCGCGACTGACAGCCGTCAGAGCGCCTTGCCGTTCTGGTGCTGCAACCGCAGTCGCGCCAGCGCCTCGTGCTTTTCCGCCTTGCGCGACTCGGTCAGCGCCACTTCCACGAATTCCATATGCACCGCCACCGCGGCCCGGGCCGCGCCGCCGTCGCGTGCCTGAATCGCCGCGTTGATCGCGCGGTGCTGCTCCAGCAGCGATTCCCGCGTCGAGCGGTTCCGGAACATGATCTGGCGGTTGTAGAACACGCCCTCGGACAGCAGGTCGAACATCGACCGCATCATGTGCAGCATGATGATGTTGTGGCTGGCCTCGACGATCGCCATGTGGAACTGCGCATCCAGCGTCGCCTCGTCAGCCGGATTGCGCTTCGTATGGGCGATTTCCATCTTCGCCATGATCGCGTCGATCACCTTCAGATCGGTGTCCGAGCCCATCTTGGCCGCCCGTTCCGCGGCCATGCCTTCGAGGTCGCGCCGGAACGCGAGATAGTCGAAGACCGCCTGATCATTGCGGGCAAAGAGCCGGATCAGCGCGGGCGAAAAGGCCGAGCCGAGCACTTCGGCGACGAAGATCCCCGAGCCGGCGCGGGTGGTCAGCAGACCCTCTTCCTGCAACTCGGCCACGGCCTCGCGCAGGGACGGCCGCGAGACCGCAAGCCGTTCGGACAATTCGCGTTCAGAGGGCAGGCGTTCGCCCGGGCGCAGCACGCCCTCGACGATCAGACTTTCGATCTGACGCACCACGGCCGAGGCGAGTTTCTCGGATTCGATCTTCTGGAATGGCATTTCTCTCTCCCGTGGTCAGAAACTATGACCAATGGAAATGCCCGGCAATGGGAAATGGTAAGGCCGGGCACGAGGCCCGGCCGTTTTGCGTGCGTTGCCCGATCGTCTCAGCGGTTCGGGCGGATGATGAACTCGACGCGGCGGTTCTGTGCCTTGCCCTGCGCGGTCAGGTTCGAGGCGACCGGCTGTTCCTCGCCGCGGCCATAGGCGACGACGCGATAGCCCGGCACGCCCGCGCCGATCAGGATATTCGCCACCGAGCGGGCGCGGTCTTGCGACAGGCGCTGGTTGTAGGCGGCATCGCCATCCGAATCGGTGTGGCCGACGACATCGACGGTGGTGTCGGGATAGCGGTTCAGGCTGCCTGCGAGCGTATAAAGATCGCGCTGCAGGTCCGGGCGCACGGCCGCGCTGTCGACGGCGAACAGCACGTCTTGCGGCATCGTCACGACCAGACGGTCACCCTGACGCACGACCGACACGCCATTGGTATCCAGATCGCGGCGCAGCTCCTGCGCCTGTTTGTCGAGCTGGTTGCCGATCAGCCCGCCGATCGCCCCGCCCACGATCGCCCCGGCCGCGGCCTTTTCCAGCTTCTCGTCGCCGCCTCGGGTCGCCCCGAAGACACCGCCGATGATCGCCCCGGTGATCGCGGCGCTTTTCGTGTTGGCATAGGGGTCGGCACTCGAGGAGTCGCTGTAGCCCTGATCATAGGGGTCGGTGCAGGCGCTCAGCGCGAACAGGCCGGTGCAGGCGAGAAGGAGGGTAGAAGTCTTGGTCATGGAACTGCCCTTGTGCTTGCGGCCATCCTGGCCGTTGCCCCTATTCTACGCCAGATTTTCGCCCCGGTTCCATGCCCTGTGAAATCTTGGCGGAATTTTGCGCATCAACTTCAGGCGAGACTGTCAGGCAAGGGCGGTGGCTGCCCCCGGTCCCGCCTCGCGCCGGGCGGCTTCGCGCGCCAGAAGCGCCCGTTTGAGCGGTAGCCCCCAGTGATAGCCGCCCAGCCCGCCCGAGGCGCGCAGCACCCGGTGGCAGGGGATCAGCACCGCGACCGGATTGCGTCCGATGGCCGTGCCGACGGCCCGCACCGCGCGCGGGCTGCCAATGCGGTTGGCAATGTCGGAATAGGTGCAGACCTCGCCCGAGGGGATAGCCAGAAGCGCCTCCCAGACCTTGATCTGGAACGGCGCGCCGATGACGGAGAGCCGGGCCTCGCCCGTGCCGCCAAAGGCCGCGGCGACCCAGTCGGCCAGCGGGGCCGGGTCCTCGATCAGCTGGGCGCCGGGCCAGCGCGCGATCATGTCGGTAAAGGCGGTGGCCTCGCCCATCTCCTCGGTGAAGGCGAGGCCGCACAGCCCGCGCGGCGTGCCAAAGCCCAGCACCGGGCCGAAGGGCGAGGGGAAGCGGCCCCAGCGGATCACCAGCCCGGTGCCGCCCGTCGCCAACTCGCCCGGGGTCATCGCCTCCCAGCGCAGGATCAGATCGTGCAGCCGTGACGGGGTCGAAAGCCCTGCCGCTGCGGCCACCTGGTCAAGCGGCAGTTTCTGCGCCAGCAGCTCGCGGGCAAGACCCAAGGAGAGATATTGTGTGTAGCGCTTCGGCGAGACCCCGACCCAGACGGAAAAGATGCGCTGGAAATGCGCCGCCGAGAGGCCGAGCCGTGCTGCAAGCTCTTCAAGCGCGATCCGTGTCGGGCGGCCTGCCGCCTGAGCCTCGGCCTGCGCGGCGTCGATCTCGGCGATGGCGCGGGCGATCACGCGATAATGGTAGCGATCTTCGAGCGGGGTATCTTCGGACATGGGGACGCCTTTCTGCCCCTCAGCTTAGGCGGAGAGGGGCAGCAAGGCGACCCGAAAGCTGCGGTTTCGGCGTGGCGGAGCCGCGGTTCAGGCGGCAACGCGACGGGCGCGCGCCAGCCGTTCGCGGCGGAACATCGCCACTTCCCAATCGTCCAGCCAGGCGCGGATCGGATGGGCATGACCCGCCTTGACGCGCGGCGCGATCACGCCGCGGATACGGTCGGGCAGAAGCGACAGATAGGCGGCATCGGCATGAACCGAGCTGACCCACATCCCCTCGGCCAGAACCACCTCGGGCGTGGCGAGCAGCATCGAGTAAAGCTTCTGCGGCCCCGCGCCCGCCTCTGCCTTGGGCAGGGCATGGCTGGCCTTGGCGAACATCTCGGATTCGCCGAACCAGAGTTCGAGTTCGTGACCCGCCAGCAGCACCCCGGTTCCGGGCGACAGCAGCACGTCGCGCTCGGGCAGCGCGTCACCGAAACAGGCGGTGGCCAGCAGCAGCGGGCGGGTATCACTGGGCGCACGGCGCGGCATCGTGTGCTGACCGACCCAGAGAAGCGGCTGATAGCCATTGTCGCGCGTCAGCACGCGGTCGCCCGGACGCAGCCAGTCGATCGGCGCCGGACCTTCAGAGGTGGCGATCATCGTGCCGCCGCCAAGGCAGGGCAGGGCGGCGATTTCCTCGGGGCTGGCAGCGCGGGCGGGCAAGGCAAAGGGCTCTGCCTCGGCATAATCGATGCCGGGGGTCAGAAGTTCCGTTGGCACGTAAAGGCACAGCACCCCGTCGATCTCGATCCGGTCGAGACGGATCGTTCCGCCATCGGGCTTTTGCAGCACGAGCGGCACATCGGCTGTCATCGTGCCTTGCAAGATCACATGGTCCATCGCATTGCGCAGCTCTGCCCCGGCGTCGCCATGGGTGATCTGCCAAAGCATCGTGGCGGCATCGAAATCATGGTCCAGCGACCAGAGCCCCTGCTCGGCGTTGCGGCCAAGCACTGAAACCGGATATCCGTAGTCCATGTTGCCTCCTGTCCGTTCAGCCCCCCACCATCCTTTCGCATCACGGCAAACGAAAGGTTAAGAACGGCGGCGAATTGTCCGTAAATTGTCGATTTCGGTTAATCCTGCGCGCTTCCTCTTGCCCCGTGCAGGATCGGCGGGCAGAAGGGGGCCATGGTTGCGCAACTCGATTACCCGACGATGAAGGAGATCTTCCGCCGTTTCGCGGAGGCGAACCCGCATCCCGAGGGCGAGCTGGAACATGTGAACGCCTTCACCCTGCTTGTCGCCGTCGCGCTTTCGGCGCAGGCGACCGATGTGGGGGTGAACAAGGCCACGCGCAGCCTTTGGCCCGTCGCCGACACGCCGCAAAAGATGCTGGCCTTGGGCGAGGAAGGGCTGATCGAGCATATCAAGTCGATCGGGCTTTACCGCACCAAGGCGAAGAACGTGATCGCGCTGTCGCGCCTGCTGGTCGAACGCTTCGGCGGTCAGGTGCCGTCCTCGCGCGCGGCGCTGGTCAGCCTGCCCGGGGTCGGGCGCAAGACGGCGAATGTGGTCCTCAACATGGGCTGGGGCCATCCGGCGCAGGCGGTCGACACCCATATCTTCCGCGTCGGCAACCGCTCGGGCATCTGTCCGGGCAAGGATGTGGACGTGGTCGAGCGCGCCATCGAAGACAATGTGCCGGTGGAATATCAGCGCCACGCGCATCACTGGCTGATCCTGCACGGGCGCTACATCTGCACCGCCCGCAAACCCCGCTGCGCCGATTGCCTGATCCGCGATCTGTGCCGTTTCGAGGAGAAAACCGCATGAAGAAATATCAGGTCGTTGGCATCGGCAACGCCATCGTCGATGTGATCGCGCAATGTGACGACGAATTCCTCGCCGCGATGGGCATCGAAAAGGGCATCATGCAGCTGATCGAGCGCGACCGCGCCGAAAAGCTTTATGCCGCGATGCACGAACGCACCGAGGCCCCCGGCGGCTCGGTCGGCAACACCATTGCGGGGCTTGGCAATCTTGGCCTGACGGCGGCTTATATCGGCCGCGTCGCCGATGACACGCTCGGGCATTTCTATCAGGCCGCGCTGAAGGCCGAGGGCACGGATTTCCCGAACCCGCCGGTGAAGAGCGCCGATCTGCCGACCTCGCGCTCGATGATCTTCGTCACGCCCGATGGCGAGCGGTCGATGAACACCTATCTGGGGATTTCGGCGGAACTCTCGACCGAGGACGTGCCGCTTGACGTCGTTGAAAACACCGAAATCCTGTTCCTTGAGGGCTATCTTTTCGACAAGGATCACGGCAAGGCCGGGTTCCTGAAAGCGGCGCAGGGCTGCCACCGCGGCGGCGGGCGCGCGGGCATTTCGCTGTCGGACCCGTTCTGCGTCGATCGGCACCGCGACAGCTTCCGCCGTCTGGTGAAGGACGAGATGGATTTCGCGCTGGGCAACGAGCATGAATGGGCCTCGCTCTACCAGACCGATCTGGAGAACGCGCTGCAACAGGCGGCCACCGAATGCGGGCTGGTGGTCTGCACCCGGTCGGGCGCCGATGTGGTGGTGATCCGTGGCGCGGAGCGGGTGGAAGTGCCGGTCACCCGCGTCGTGCCGGTCGATGCGACCGGGGCGGGCGATCAATTCGCGGCCGGCTTCCTCTATGGCATCGCGACCGGGCAAAGCCTCGAGATCGCGGGCAAGATGGGCTGCGTCGCGGCCGCCGAAGTCATCAGCCATTATGGCGCACGACCCGAATCCGACATTCTGGCGCTGTTCAAACAGGCCGGGCTGCTCTGATCCATGGGCCGCTCGCCCTATCTGGCGCCGGATTTCTATGGCAAGGCGCTGGCCGAGGGGCGACACCGCGCCATCGTCGGCGGCCGCTGGGACGAGACCGGGCGGGCGCAGATGGCGGCCTTGACCGAGGTGGGGGGGCTGGCGCCCCACCACCATCTTCTCGATATCGGGGCGGGGGCGTTGCGGCTGGGCTGCAAGGCCGTCGCCTATCTGGAACCTGGGCATTACTGGGGCACCGATGCCTCGCGTGATCTGATGCTCGCGGGCCATGCGGCCGAACTGGCCGATCCCGCGCGGCTCGACCCGGCGCAGCTGATCGAGGATGACGCCTTCGCCTTTCCGGGCGTCCCCGAGACGATCACCCACGCCATCGCCTTTGCCGTCTTTCCGCATCTGCCGAACGACTGTCTGGCGCAGGCGCTGACCAATCTGACCCGGTTTCTGCGGCTGGAGGTGTTTCTTTTCACGGTGTTTCTGGCGCCCGAAGGGAAGGCGCAGCAGCCATACCGTCAGCCCGATGGCGTCGTGACTCACCCGGATCGTCCGCCCCGGCACATGCTGGAAGCGGATGTTCAGACGGCGGCCAAGGGCTGGGACTTGACGAAACACGACCGGATGCTGCCGCGCGGTCAGGTGCTTTTCGAGGCGCGCAAGCGCCCCGCCTGACCTTCCCCTTTATCTTGCCCCAAATATCCCGGGGGGCCGAGGCATCGCCTCGGCGGGGGCAGCGCCCCCTGCGCGGCGGACCTCAATCGCCCAGCTTCACATGCACCTCGTCGAGATCGATCTCGCCGATCGGCATCTTGTTGTCGGGATTGTCGAAGTCGTATTTGAAGAGCTGGAAATCCTTGCGGTAGATTTCCCACACGAGATGCCGCGACAGATCGTCGAAATAGGCGGAAACCGGATGCGCCCGCTTCGGCCCGTGGCCTTCGCTTTCGTTGAACTTCGGCACTTTCTTCAGATCGACCGGATGCGGCGTCTGGATGTTGTTCAGAACGACCTGCATCCCCTCGTCGAATTTCTCGGTGAAGAAGATGTGGTCATAACGCCCGCCGTTGACGATGAAGGTCGAGATATGCCCCGACATCGCCGACCAGTGAATGTCGGGCTCCATCGGGCGGCGCCAGCGGATGGTGTCGCGCGCAAACAGCAGGAACCGGCGGAACGAGGCCACCTGATCGAAGTCGAAGCCGTTCTCCGGGCTGCCGACATCGATGCCGTATTTTTGGATCAGTTGCGGCACCAGTGCGCCGCGATAGCGTTTGCCGTTCCGCTGAATGCCCGCGATCTTGTCGAAGAACGACGACAGGATCCGCGCATAGGGGTTGCGAACGCAGGTGAAGGCATAGGACTTGTGCGCCTTGACGTTCGCCTCGATCGCCTTCTGGCTTTCATCTTGCGACCACTTGTGCAGGCCCTTGGTCGAGTCGTGAATGTCGCCGTCGAAGAACTTGCCGTGATCGGAATAAAACATGATCTGCCCGATCGACGAGCAGGCGCATTTCGGAACGACCCGATAGACGACGCTCTCGCTCTCGGTCATCCAGGTGCCGGGAAAACCCATGAAGTGAACCTCCAGTCGCAGTGCGCCAACCCTGTCACACCACTCTTCAAGAATTCCTTCCTATGAAGCAAAGAACCTCTGTTTTTTCAATGTCCTTTGGCAGTATCTAGGCGAATAAGGCAAAAGAGCGGGTGGCTTGTTTCCAGTATGGCAAAAATCGCCTTCATCCTGCTGACGCACAAGGATCCCGAGGGGATCATCGCGCAGGCCGAGCGGCTGACCTCGGCGGGGGATTTCGTCTCGATCCACTTCGACGCCCGCGCTTCGACGGCGGATTACGCGCTGATCCGCGAGGCGCTCGCGACCAATCCTGCGGTCACCTTCGCGCGCAAGCGGCGCAAATGCGGCTGGGGCGAATGGAGCCTTGTCGAGGCGACGCTGCAGGCGGTCCGCGCCGCACTCGAGGCCTTTCCGCAGGCGACACATTTCTACATGCTGTCAGGCGATTGCATGCCGGTGAAGACGGCGGAATTCGCGCATCACTTTCTGGATGCCAGCGATGCCGATTACATCGAATGTTTCGACTTCTTCACCTCGGACTGGATCAAGACCGGCTTCAAGGAAGAGCGGCTGAGCTATCGGCACTGGTTCAACGAGCGCACGCAACGCAAGCTCTTCTACACCTCCTTCGAGTGGCAAAAGCGGCTTGGCCTGACCCGCAAGGTGCCCGACGATCTGCAGATGATGATCGGCTCGCAATGGTGGTGCCTGCGGCGGCGCACGATCGAGGCGGTGCTGGAGTTCTGCGCCGCGCGCCGCGATGTCGTGCGCTTCTTCCGCACCACCTGGATTCCGGACGAGACCTTTTTCCAGACCATCGTGCCGCATCTGGTGCCGGAACGCGAGATCCGGCGCCGCACGCTCACTTTCCTGATGTTCACCGATTACGGCATGCCGGTGACCTTCTACAACGACCATTACGACCTGCTGCTGGCGCAGGATTACCTCTTTGCCCGCAAGATCAGCCCGGATGCGCTGGAACTGAAAGACCGGCTCGGCGTTCTTTGGGCGCAGCGCGGGGTCTCGTTCAACGTCTCGAACGAGGGGCGCTCGCTCTTCAGCTTCCTGACGGGCCGCGGCCGCGAGGGGCGCCGCTTCGCACCACGGTTCTGGGAGCGCGAGGCCTCGCTTGGTCGCGAGCGCACGCTGATGCTGGTCGTCAGCAAGAAATGGCATGTGGCGAAGCGACTGGTCGAACAGGTGCGCCACCGCACCGACCTGCCCACGCTCGACTACATCTTCAACGAAGCGGGGGGGCTGCCCGATCTGGGCGGGATCGAGCGCACGTTGGACAAGCGCAACCGGCACCGGCGCGCGCTGTTGCGAATGATGTTCGACTATTACCAGAGCAACCGGCTCGTGCTGTGCCTTGATCCGGCGGCGATCGATCTGATGCTGGATTTCGCCGCCGACAAATGTGCGACGCGGGTTCTGGAAATCGAATGCGACTTTTCCGACGACTATCTGATCGGCCATGCCCGCCGCGTCGGTCTGGCGGGCGAGCACACCCCGCCCGAGGTGCTGGCGCGGCTCCTGCCGACGATCCGCAACGATCTGGCGCATGAAAGCGAGCAGATGCGGGATGCGGGCTTCCCGGTCTTTCACCGCATCCGGCAAGCGGCAAGCCCCGAGGAGAACGCGGCCCCGCTGGCGGCCTTCCTCGGCATCGACCTCTGGCTTGCGCAGGAGATCGCGGCAACCGATTATCTGTTCGTCGATTGAGGAGAACGCCCTTGGCCTATGTCTATGACACAACGAACATCTTCGCCCGCATCCTGCGCGGCGAGATCCCCAACCGCACGGTTCTGGAAACCGAGCACACGCTCGCCTTTCGCGACATCGCGCCGAAAGCGCCCGATCATGTGCTGGTGATCCCGAAGGGGCCCTATGTCACCTACGATCATTTCTGCGCCGAAGCGTCTGAGGCCGAGATTGTCGATTTCACCCGCACCGTCGCCGCGGTGGTGAAGCTGATCGGCGCCGAGGCGCATTCCGGGGGCAAGGGGTTCCGCGCCATTACCAATGCGGGCGAGAACGGCGTGCAGGAAGTGCCGCATTTCCACCTGCACATTCTGGCCGGGCGCTGCATCGGCCCGATGATCTGCACCGACTGATCTTTCTCCCGGCCCCAGCCGCGACAGGGCGTATTTGAGCCAAGAAAAAACGGCATCTGCTTTTTCTTGGTGCAAATACGCTGGGGGCCCCGGGGGGCAAAGCCCCCCGGCCTTTGCGTTGTGGCGGGCAAAGCCCCCGGCCGCCTGCCGGGGGAAGCGCGCGGAAAGCTTGCGCGCTGCGGCGTTATTTCGCATAACTCCGCCCGACCCATTTGCCTCGCTCAGGAGCCAGCCATGCCGAACGCCCCCGAAATCAAGGTCGTCACCCATTGGAAAGGCGCCTGCGATGGCGGCGAGGGCGCGCTGGGCCATCCCAAGGTCTATCTGACGATCCCGCGCGAGACCGGCGAGATCTGCTGCCCCTATTGCGGCAAGAAATTCATCATCGACCGCGCCAACGCCGTCGAAGACCACTGACACTCCGCGCCCCGCGCGCGTTTCGAAGGCGGCCCCCGCGGCCGCCTTTTCGTTTGCGGGGGGCTGTGGCACAACAGACCAAAAGGGGAGGCGCACATGAGTTTCGGCAAAGGCTGCCATCTGCATCTGATCGACGGCTCGGCCTTCATCTTCCGCGCCTATCACGCGCTGCCGCCGCTGACGCGCAAATCCGACGGTCTGCCCGTCGGCGCCGTGGCGGGCTTCACCAACATGATCTTCCGCTACATCGAAGACGCCAAGGGCGCCGATGCGCCGACCCATGCGGCGGTGATCTTCGACTACAGCTCGAAGACCTTTCGCAACGAGATCTATCCCGCCTACAAGGAAAACCGCCCCCCCGCGCCCGAGGATCTGCGGCCGCAATTTCCGCTGACCCGCGACGCCACCCGCGCCTTCAACCTCGCCTGTCTGGAGATCGAGGGGTTTGAGGCCGATGACATCATCGCGACGCTCGCCCGGCAGGCGCGCGAGGCCGGGGGCAAGGTCACGATCATTTCCTCGGACAAGGATCTGATGCAGCTCGTCGGCGATGGCGTGGTGATGCTGGACGCCATGAAGAACATCGTGATCGGCCCCGATGAGGTCGAGGCGAAATTTGGCGTGCGCCCGAACCGGGTGATCGACGTGCAGGCGCTGGCGGGCGATTCCGTCGACAACGTGCCCGGCGCGCCGGGCATTGGCATCAAGACCGCCGCGCAACTCATTGCGGACTATGGCGATCTGGAAACGCTGCTCGCCCGCGCGGGCGAGATCAAGCAACCCAAGCGCCGCGAGACGCTGGTCAATTTCGCCGATCAGATCCGGGTCTCGAAGCGGCTCGTCACACTCGAAGATCATGTGCCGCTCGACTTCGGGCTGGAGGCGCTCGAGGTGAAGGAGCCCGAACCCGAGGCGCTGATCGCCTTCCTTGAGGCGATGGAGTTTCGCAGCCTGACGAAGCGTGTGGCCGAGAAATTCGGCCGCGCGGTGCCGGTGGGCGCCCCCGCGCCGAAGTCCGATGCCGCCGCGCGCTGGGCCGAGGGGGCGGCGCCGCAAGCCCGCTTGGCGCCGCAGGCCGAGGATGTCGCGCCGATCGACACCGCCCGCTATCAGCGCATCACCGATCCCGCGGCGCTGCGGGACTTTCTGGCCGCGGCGCAGGCAACCGGGGTGCTGGCCGTCGATACCGAGACCACGTCGCTTGACGAGATGCAGGCGGATCTGGTCGGCGTCTCGCTTTCCACCGGGCCGGGGCGGGCCTGTTATGTGCCGCTTGGCCATATCACGGGGGGCGATGATCTGTTCGGCACCACCGCGCGGGCGGCGGGGCAGATGCCGATGGACGAGGCTCTGGCGATCCTGAAGCCGGTTCTGGAAGACCCGGCGATCCTGAAGATCGGCCAGAACATGAAATATGACTGGAAGATCTTCGCCCGGCGCGGCATCCGCGTCGCGCCCTTCGACGACACGATGCTGATGTCTTACGCGATGTTCTCGGGTCTGCACGGGCACGGCATGGACGCGCTTTCCGAGGAATATCTGCATCACCGGCCCATTCCGATCAAGGAGCTGATCGGCACCGGCAAGGCGCAGGTGACCTTCGACAAGGTGGCGATCGACAAGGCCACCGCCTATGCCGCCGAGGATGCCGAGATCACTTTCCGGCTTTGGGCGGCCTTCAAGCCGCTTCTGCACCGCGCCAAGGTGACGACGGTCTACGAAACGCTGGAACGCCCGCTGGTGCCGGTTCTGGCCGAGATGGAAATGGCCGGGGTGAAGGTCGATCCCACGGTTCTGGCGCGGATGTCGAATGTCTTTGCGCAGCGCATGGCAGGGCTCGAGGAGGAAATTCAAGCCCTTGCCGGGCAGCCCTTCAACGTGGGCAGCCCCAAGCAGCTTGGAGAAATCCTGTTCGACAAGCTTGGCGTGCCGGGCGGCGAAAAGGGCAAGACCGGTGCCTATGCGACCGGGGCGGATGTGCTGGAAGACATCACGACGATGGACGACCACAAGCAGGCGGCGGAACTGGCGTCAAAGGTGCTCGATTGGCGCCAGATCGCGAAGCTGAAATCCACCTACACGGATGCGCTGCAAACCCATGTGAACCCGGACACCGGGCGGGTGCATACCTCTTACAGCATCGCGGGGGCGAACACGGGCCGCCTTGCCTCGACCGATCCGAACCTGCAAAACATCCCCGTGCGCTCTGACGAGGGCCGCCGCATCCGCGAGGCTTTCGTGGCGACACCGGGGCACAAGATCGTCTCGCTCGACTATTCGCAGATCGAGTTGCGCATCCTCGCCCATGTCGCGAACCTGCCCGAGATGAAGGCGGCCTTCGCCAAGGGCATCGACATTCACGCGATGACGGCGTCCGAGATGTTCGGCGTGCCGGTCGAGGGGATGGACCCGATGGTGCGCCGCCGCGCCAAGGCAATCAACTTCGGCGTCATCTATGGCATCTCGGGCTTTGGCCTCGCGCGGAACCTGCGCATCCCGCGGGCGGAGGCGCAGGGCTTCATCGACCGCTATTTCGAGCGCTTCCCCGGCATCCGCGCCTATATGGACGAGACTGTGGCTTTTGCAAAGGCGAACGGCTTCGTGCAGACGCTGTTCGGGCGCAAGATCCACACCCCCGAGATCAACGCCAAGGGGCCGGGGGCGGGCTTTGCCAAACGCGCCGCGATCAACGCGCCGATTCAGGGGGCGGCGGCCGACATCATCCGCCGCGCGATGATCCGCATGCCCGCGGCCATCGCCGATCTGCCCGCGACGATGCTCTTGCAGGTGCATGACGAATTGATCTTCGAAGTCGAAGAAAGCGCCGTCGACCGGCTCATCGCCGCGGCGCGGGCAACGATGGAAGGCGCGGCCGATCCGGCGGTGTCGCTTTCGGTGCCGCTTGTCGTCGATGCGGGGCAGGGGGCAAGCTGGGCCGAGGCGCATTGAGCCCCGCCATTTGCGCTGCATCAGGGCGGGCCTTTCCGGACCGTGCTTGACTGGGGCAAAGGGAGGACTGCCATGCGTGCAATGCTGATCGGTTTCGGGATGGCTCTGGGGCTTGCGGCCTGTGTCGGGTCCGCGGATTTCGGAGCGCCTTCGGCCGCCAAGGACTATGCCGACTATTGCGCGGGCTGTCATGGAACGGGGGGCGATCCGGGCCCGATCGCCAAGGAACTCAAGCTGCACCCGGTCTCGCTGGCCGATCTGACGATGATGAACGACGGCAATTTCCCCGAGGCGCGGGTGATGTCGAAGATCGTCGGTTACCGCGAGCATGGGCAGATGGTCGGCGCCGTGCCCGGGCAGATGCCGCCCTTCGAAGTGCTGACCGAGGGGCCGACGGTGCTTTACGACAGTGGCGACGGCATCGCGACGCCGACGCCGGTGCGGCTGGTGCGGCTGATGGAATACATCAAGGGCATGCAGCAGTAGCGAAAAAGGGCGCCCTTGCGGGCGCCCTTCGATCTTCCCGCTTGGGGAAGATTACATCATGTCCATGCCGCCCATGCCGCCCATGCCACCAGCCGGGGCCGCTTTCGGCTCGGGCTTTTCGGCGATCATGCATTCGGTGGTGATCAGCAGGCCCGCGATCGAGGCCGCATCTTCCAGCGCGGTGCGGGTGACTTTGGCCGGGTCGATGACGCCGAAACCGAACATGTCGCCATATTCTTCGGTCTGGGCGTTGAAGCCGAAGGCCGGATCGGTCGATTCACGCACCTTGCCCGCCACGACGGCGCCATCGACGCCCGCGTTTTCGGCGATCTGACGCAGCGGCGCTTCCAGCGCGCGACGCACGATCGAGATGCCCGCATCCTGATCCGAGTTGGCGCCGGTCAGGTCATGCAGCTTCTTCGCTGCCTGAACCAGAGCCACGCCGCCGCCGACGATGATGCCTTCCTGAACGGCCGCACGGGTGGCGTTCAGCGCGTCATCGACACGGTCCTTGCGCTCTTTCACTTCGACTTCGGTCATGCCGCCGACGCGGATCACCGCAACGCCACCGGCCAGTTTCGCCACGCGCTCTTGCAGTTTTTCGCGGTCGTAGTCCGAGGTGGTTTCCTCGATCTGGGTGCGGATCTGCGACACGCGGGCGTTGATTTCCGCCTTGTCGCCATGGCCGTCGACGATGGTGGTGTTCTCTTTCGAGATCGTCACTTTCTTCGCACGGCCGAGCATGTCGAGCGTGACGTTTTCCAGCTTCATGCCGAGATCGTCCGAGATCACCTGACCGCCGGTCAGGATCGCGAGGTCTTGCAGCATCGCCTTGCGACGATCACCGAAGCCCGGAGCCTTGACGGCAGCGATCTTCAGCCCGCCACGCAGCTTGTTGACCACGAGGGTCGCCAGCGCTTCGCCTTCGACGTCTTCCGCGACGATGATCAGCGGACGGGTCGACTGGATCACGGCTTCGAGCAGCGGCACCATCGGTTGCAGCGAGCTGAGTTTTTTCTCGTGCAGCAAGATGTAGGCGTCTTCGAGATCCGCGATCATCTTGTCGGGGTTGGTGACGAAGTAGGGCGACAGGTAGCCGCGGTCGAATTGCATCCCTTCTACGACTTCGACTTCGGTGTCCATGCCCTTGTTTTCTTCGACGGTGATCACACCCTCGTTGCCGACTTTCTGCATCGCGTCAGCGATGAAGCGGCCGATCTGGGCTTCGCCGTTGGCCGAGATGGTGCCGACTTGCGCGACTTCGTCGCTGTCTTTCACCGGGCGGGCGGCGGCCTTGATCGCTTCGACGACCGTGGCGGTGGCCATGTCGACGCCGCGCTTCAGATCCATCGGGTTCATGCCCGCGGCGACGGCTTTCATGCCTTCGCGGACGATGGCTTGCGCCAGAACGGTCGCGGTGGTGGTGCCGTCACCGGCTTCGTCGTTGGTGCGGGAAGCGACTTCCTTCACCATCTGCGCGCCCATGTTCTCGAACTTGTCGGCGAGTTCGATTTCCTTGGCGACCGAAACACCGTCCTTGGTGATGCGCGGCGCACCGAACGACTTTTCGATGACCACGTTGCGGCCTTTCGGGCCGAGCGTGACCTTGACCGCATCGGCGAGGATGTTCACGCCGCGCAGCATCCGGTCGCGGGCGTCGGTCGAGAATTTGACTTCTTTGGCTGCCATTCTTTCGGCTCCTTCAAATATCGTTGGGGATCAGGGTCGTCTCGTCGATTACGAGATGATCCCCATGATGTCCGACTCTTTCATGATCAGCATCTCGACGCCGTCGAGCGTCACTTCGGTGCCGGACCATTTGCCGAACAGGATGCGATCGCCCACGGCGACCGACGGGGCGATCAGTTCGCCCGAATCCTTGCGCGCGCCCGCGCCCACAGCGACAACTTCGCCCTCGGCCGGTTTTTCCTTCGCCGTATCGGGGATGATCAGGCCGCCCTTGGTTTTTTCTTCGCTTTGAACGCGTTTGACCAGCACGCGGTCATGCAGCGGTTTGAATGCCATCTGGGTCACTCCCTAAGGTTCCAGGTTCATGCTTTCAGCACTCACAGGTGGCGAGTGCTAACGACGGGGGAGTTAGTCATCGCCCCCCCGGCCTGTCAACACCCGGGATGTGAAAATTTTGCGGGCCTCGCGATCACGCGCGCGTGATGCTGCGGGTGCAAAATCCATTGCGCAAAGCGTGACAAGCAGGGGGCGAGGCCCTATAAGGCGCTCAAATCCCCATCCAAACCTTCCGAGGAACGCATGACCACCAAGGTTTTCGGCCACAAATCCCCTGACACCGACTCGACCGGTTCGCCCATCGTCTGGGCCTGGTACATGACCGAGGTGCTGGGGCAGCCCGCCAAAGCTGTCCTGCTTGGCGAGCCCAACACCGAAGCGGCCTTCGTGCTGAAACACTGGGATCTGCCGAAGCCGGAAATCATCTCGGGCATCGAAGCGGGCGAGAAAGTCGTCATCGTCGACACCAACAACCCGGCCGAACTGCCCGAGGGCATCAACAAGGCCGACATCACCGCGATCATCGACCACCACAAGCTGGTCGGCGGTCTGGAAACCAAGGGCCCGATCGACATCACCATCCGTCCACTGGCCTGCACCGCGACGATCATGTTCGACCTGATGGGCGACGCCGTGGCGAAAGCGCCGCGCGGCATCAAGGGCGCGATGTTGTCGTGCATCCTGTCCGACACGCTGGAATTCCGCTCGCCGACCACCACGGCGCATGACAAGGCCGTCTGCGAGAAACTCGCCGCCGATCTGGGCGTGAACATGGGCGAGCTTGCCACCGCGATGTTCGAAGCCAAGTCGGACGTGTCGGAATTCTCGGACGCCGAACTGCTGCGCATGGACAGCAAGGAATACACCGTCGACGGCAAGGAACTGCGCGTCTCGGTGCTCGAAACCACCGCGCCGAAGCTGATCCTTGACCGCAAGGACAGCCTGATGGCTTCGATGGTCGACGTGGCGAAAGAAGACGGCGCCGATCAGGTGCTGCTGTTCGTCGTCGACATCCTGAAGGAAGAAGCGACCCTGCTGGTGCCGAACGACTTCGTCAAGCGCATCGCCGAGGCTTCGTTCCCCTGCACCGTGACCGGCGACACCGTCGTTCTGCCGGGCATCATGAGCCGCAAGAAGCAGATCATTCCGGCGCTGAAGGTCTGATCAAGACACTATTGCCCGGATCTTCCGGGCGTTGACGGGGGGCTTGGGCCCCCCGTTTTCATTGGCGAGGCGGCTTCAGAACTTGCGGCGCGGGCCGAAATCGGCGGTCGTTACGACGCCATCGCCGGTGCGCTCGCGCATTGCGAACCACTGATCGGTTCCGGCGACGAATTCGGCCTGGGTGATCGTACCATCGCCATTGCTGTCAAACCGGCGCATCTGATCCTCGGCCGAGGCGAAAAAGCCTGCGCCCTGACCGCCACCCATGCCGCGGCCCTGACCCATGGTGCGCCCGGGGCCGCTTCCGGGCTGCATGCCTTCGGGGCGTTGATGGCCGGGGCCCATGCCCGCTTCCAGCTGCGCCGCCTTGAACTCGTCGATGCCCTTCAACTCGTCGGGGGTGAACTGCCCGTTCCCGTCGCTGTCGAACATCGCAAACAGATCGGCGCGATGCGTGCGGGCCTCGTCCAGCGTCACCTTGCCGTCGCTGTCGAGATCCCATTGCGTCATGAACTCCTGTCCGGGGACCACCTGTGCGGTCTCGGGCGTCGTCTGCGCAAACGCCGGTCCGGTTGCCAGCAGGGCCAGTGTCGCGGTGAGAGGAAGAACGCGTGTCATCGGAGGCTCCTTTCGTTCCGATATTGCAATATGAACGGAGGAGCGTCGGTTTTCCGTCGCGCCAGGGGGGCCGAAACTGTTCGGCGCGGCGAAGCTGTCAGGATCGCGTAATATTGCCTGTGCTAGATCCGCGCCGGAGCGGGGCCGCCGTCACGTCCGGACGACGCCGGAAGGGTGATCACGCACCCCTGAGAGGGTGTGGCGGCTTCCTTGGAGCGGGGAAGACAAGGTGCAACAGTCCGGAACTGATCCTGGTTCGGCGGTGCGGCCGCAGACGACGATCGTCGTGCCCTGCCGTAACGAGGCATTGAACATCCTGCCCCTGATCGCGGAAATCGTGACGGCGATGGCGGGGCAGGGGCCGTTCGAGATCATCGTCGTCGATGACGGCTCCAATGACGGCATGGCCGCGCGGCTTGAGGCGGCGCGGGGCCAATGGCCGATGCTGCGGGTGCTGCGCCATGACCGCCCCGGCGGGCAATCGGCGGCGATCCATTCCGGCGTGCTGGCCGCGCGGGCGGATCTGATCTGCACGCTTGATGGCGACGGGCAGAACCCACCCGCAGAACTGCCGCGGCTGATCGCGGGCCTGCGCGCGCCGGGGGTGGCTTTGATCGGTCTGGTTGCGGGGCAACGCGTCGGGCGCAAGGATACGCTGGCCCGCCGCCTTGCCTCGCGCTTTGCGAACGGGCTGCGGGCGCGTGTGCTGCGGGACGGCACTCGCGACACCGGCTGCGGGCTGAAAGGCTTCCGCCGCGACGCTTATCTGGCGCTGCCCTATTTCGATCACATGCACCGCTATCTGCCCGCGCTTTTCGCCCGCGACGGCTGGCAGATCGCCCATGTCGATGTCGCGCATCGGCCGCGTGGCGCCGGGCAGTCGCATTATTCAAACCTGCAGCGCGGGCTGGTCGGCATCGTCGATCTGATGGCTGTCGCATGGCTGTTACACCGCCGCAAGAAGGTCCGCGCGACCGAAATCAGCCCGATCACGGGCCCCATACCGGAAAGGCAGCCATGACCTGGCTCATGCAGGCACTTCACGTCACCAGCGAGACCGAACTCGCCTGGGTGATCTTCGGCTTTTGCGCGCAGCTGATGTTCACCGCGCGCTTTCTTGTGCAATGGATCGCCTCCGAGCGGGCGCGTTCCTCGGTGATGCCGATCGCGTTCTGGTATTTCTCGCTTCTGGGCGGGGTGATGCTGCTGGCCTATGCGCTTTACCGTCAGGATCCGGTCTTCGTGCTGGGCCAAGCGCTGGGCGTGGTGATCTATTCCCGCAATCTCTGGCTGATCCATGCCGCCCGGCAGAACTGAGCTTGCTCCCGTCGCCTGTGGTCGTGCGCTGGCCGTCGTGCTGGCGCTGATCGTTGTTTTCACGCTGCTGTTCCGGCTCTGGCCCGGTCTCGATCTGACAGTGGCGCGGCTCTTCCACGATCCCGCAACCGGCATGATTCTGGCGGGACAACCGGTCTGGCAGGGTGTCCTGATGCTCGAAAAACTCGCCGCGGGCGGGTTTGCCGTGGCGGCGCTGGGGCTGTTGCCGCTCAGCCTCTGGCGCCGGGGTGGGCGCGACGTGCTGGCCGCGCGGTTCTGGGGCCTTGTCATTCTGCTGTACGGCCTTGGCCTTGGCGTTCTGGTGAACGGGCTGATGAAGCGGGGCTTCGGCAGACCGCGCCCGGCACAGATCGAGGCCTTCGGTGGGGATGCCCCCTTCATCCCGGCGTGGCAGGTGTCGGATTATTGCCATTCGGCCTGCTCCTTCGTCTCGGCCGAGGTCGGTGCCGCCGTCATCCTCTCTTTCGGGCTGATGCTTGGCGCGCTCTGGTTCGCCGCCCGACCGGGCGCGCGGCTTTGGCGCGGCCTGTCATGGCTGTCCTTCGTCCTGCTGGTTCTGACCGCGATCGAGCGGATCGGCAGCGGCCGCCATTTCCTCTCCGACGTGATCTTTGCCGCTCTTCTGATCGTCGCGCTCGGCCTTGGCCTTGCCTGCCTGCTGCGCCCGCGCGCCGATGCTTTTCCCTCCAGCCTTGAGTTCCCGCCCATGACCTCACCGCCCGCCACATCCTCCCGCAGCCTCGGTCTGAGCGCGCTTGCGCTTGCCCTCGGCCTTGCGCTCGTATTGCCGCTTTTGCGCCCGGTGCTGCCGGTGGATGAGACGCGCTATCTGACCGTCGCCTGGGAGATGCATCGCGACGGCACCTTCATCGTGCCGCATCTGAACGGCGAGATTTACGGCCACAAGCCGCCGCTGCTGTTCTGGCTGATCAACCTTGTCTGGTCGGTGACAGGGGTGAGCGAGGTTGCTGCGCGGCTTGTCGCCCCCGCCTTTGGCGTGCTGGCCGTCGCGCTGACCTGGGGGCTGGGCAACCGGCTCTTCCCCGAACGCCCCGGCCTTGGGGCGCGGGCGGCGCTGATCCTTGCCTCGACCGGGGTCTTTGCGATCTTCGCCACGCTGACGATGTTCGACACGATGCTGACGGTGGCGACGCTGCTGGGCCTTCTGGCGCTTTTGCAGCTCGATCGCGGCGGGCGCTGGCCTGCGGTGCTGGGCCTTGGCGCGGCGCTCGCCTTTGGCGTGCTGGCGAAGGGACCGGTGATTCTGGTGCATCTGATGCCACTGGCGCTGGCCCGTCCGCTTTGGGCCGCGCCCGAGTCGCCTGTCAGGGCAGGGGGCTGGTATCGCCGCATCGCGAGCTCGATCGGCGTCGCGCTGCTGCTGCTCGCCGCTTGGCTTCTGCCCGCGCTCTGGCTTGGCGGCGCCGATTACCGCGCCGAGATCCTGTGGCGGCAAAGCGCGGGGCGGATGGTGAATGCATTCGATCATGCCCGCCCGGTCTGGTTCTTCGTGGCGGCGCTGCCGGTGCTGCTCTGGCCCTGGGCATGGCGCCTGCCGACGCTCGGCGGGCTTTTCCATGCCGGAACCTGGGCTGACCCGCGCGCGCGGCTGCTGGCGATCTGGGGGCTCAGCACGCTTCTTCTGTTCTCGCTGATCTCGTGCAAGCAGGTGCATTACCTGCTTCCGGCGCTGCCCGCCGCGGCCCTGGCGCTGGCCGCGGCCCCCGCGCCGCGCCGCGGCTGGGGCGCTTGCCGCCTGCGCGCTCGTCACTGTTCCGGTGCTGATCTGGGCGGGGCTGCTCGCCGCGGGCCGGGCCAAGATCGACGGCGGCGCAGTGACCGCGCTTGGGCCGCTGACGCTGCTTCTCGCCACGGCTGTGGCGCTTCTGGGCCTTGGGGCGATTCATCTGGCCGCGCGCCGGACGCCGCATCTCGCCTGGGCGCTCGTCGCGCCGGTCGCGCTGCTGACCCTGCACCTCGCGCTCCGCCCCGCGCTTTTCGAGCATTTCGACTCGGCCCGCTTCGCCACGGAACTCTCCCGCGCGCCCGAGGCGGGGGTCGCCATCGTCGGCTATCCCTATCAGGGCGAATTCGGCTTCACTGCGCGGTTGACCGCCCCGATTCAGGTGCTGGCACAGGACGATGTGACGGGCTGGGTGGCCGGGCATCCGGGCGGGCTGATCCTGAGCGCGCGCGACGCGCCCGAGACCGGCTCCGAGGTCGGCGAGGCCTGGCTGGCCGGGCACGAACTGCGCGCTTACCGCCTGCCGTAAGGTCCGGGCGCGGCACTCCCCCTGCGGCTTCGGTCGCGGGGGAATCGGCTTGCAAAACAGAGGCCCGAAAACGACGACGCCCCGCACGGGGCGGGGCGACTGTCGTTCAAGTCTTTGGTTTATTTGGTGGAGCCACGGGGAATCGAACCCCGGACCTCTTGAATGCCATTCAAGCGCTCTCCCATCTGAGCTATGACCCCACCGG
Source organism: Rhodobacter capsulatus (assembly GCF_052363175.1). Classification (GTDB taxonomy): domain Bacteria; phylum Pseudomonadota; class Alphaproteobacteria; order Rhodobacterales; family Rhodobacteraceae; genus Rhodobacter; species Rhodobacter capsulatus_D. Next base: position 2,719,154 of record NZ_CP198946.1, on the reverse strand, counting down.
GTTCCGCTCGACGTTTCCGTCTTGCGTGGGGGCTTATTACGGGCCCCCAGCGGCGGGTGCAAGAGGAAAAAACACACCGCACGGCAAAAAAATTCGGCACCGCGAAAATCCTGAGGAAACAAAGGAAAAGGCGCGAAGTTGCCCTCGCGCCTGGTTCCCGTTTCGGCAGTGATCCGACCCTTTCGGGCCGACTCAGGCCTCGTCTTCGCCGCCTGCGACATCCGCGATGTCGTCCAGCGAAACGTTGTCGTCCTCGTCATCCTCGAGCAGATCATCGTCCAGATCGACGTCGCCGCCGTCTTCGTCCAGATCGTCATCGGCCAGATCATCGACATCGAGATCGGCCGCGCGCGGGGCCACTTTGTCCGACACCATCACACGGCTGCGGCCCGCGGCCGTCAGGCTCTCGAGCGAGAAGCTGTTCGAGCAGACCGGGCAGGTCATCGGGTCTTTGGCCAGATCATAGAACCGGCTCGCGCAATGCGGGCAGAGGCGCTTGACGCCCCATTCCTCTTTCGGCATGGAAGTCTCCTGGCAAGCTCTATCGCACAGAGTCGCAGCCAACTGCCACAACCGCCGCGGGGTGTCAAAGCCTTTTCGCGTGCAACCTGTCGCTTCCAGCCGGACCACAGCCCGATATGACGGAAAGCCCCCTGATCCTGTCCGATCTGCCCGGTGTGGCCGTGCATCTGCGCCGCTCGGCAAGGGCGCGGCGGTTTTCGCTGCGCGTCAGCCGGATCGACGGCGCGGTGACGCTGACGCTGCCCGCCCGCGCCCGTCTGGCCGAGGCCGTGGCCTTTGCCGAGGCACAATCCGACTGGCTGCGCGGCGCGCTGGCGCAATTGCCCGCGCAAAGCCGCCCGGGTTTTGGCGACACGCTTCCCTTCGAGGGGCAGGCGCTGCGGATCGAGGCGGCGACGCTGCGCGCGCCGAAGCGCGAGGGCGACCGGCTTTTGGTCCCCGCGGGCGCCGATCGGCTTGGTGCAAGGCTTGAGACCTTCCTGCGCCACTGTGCGCGTATCCGGTTGCAGGCCGCGACCGAGACATATGCCAAGGCGCTCGGCCGCCCGTTCAAGCGCATCACGCTGCGCGATACCCGCTCGCGCTGGGGGTCCTGTGCGCCGGACGGCTCGCTTTCCTATTCCTGGCGGCTGATCATGGCCCCGCCCGAGGTGCTCGATTACGTCGCCGCCCACGAGGTCGCGCATCTGGCCGAGATGAACCACTCCCCGGCCTTCTGGGCCGTAGTGGCGCGGCTCTGCCCCGATTACGCCACCCATCGCGCTTGGCTGAAACGTCACGGCGCGACCTTGCAGGCGATCCGACTGACGGATTGACCGCGGCCCCGTTCGTGATCACAAAGGGGCATGGCCCAACCTGCAACCCGCCCGACCGAGACCGCCGCGCATGACCGGCTTTACCGCAGCCTGCGTCAGCAGATCCTGACCGGCGAGATGCTGCCCGGACAGGCGCTGACCCTGCGCGGCCTTGGCAAGCAGTTCGGCGTCTCGATGACCCCGGTGCGCGAGGCGCTGCGCCGGCTGGTGGCCGAGGGGGCGCTGACGCTGTCTTCCTCGGGCCGGGTCTCGACTCCCGAACTGACGCACGAGCGGATCGAGGAACTGGCGGCGCTGCGCGCGCTGATCGAGCCGGAACTGGCCTCGCGGGCGCTGCCGCGGGCGCACCTTGCCCTGATCGACCGGCTGTCGGCGATCAACACCGCGAATGCCGAGGCGGTCGCGCGGCGCGATGCGGTGGCCTATATCCGCACCAATCTGGAGTTTCACCGCACGTTATACCTGCGCGCCCAGGCGCCCGCGATGCTCGCCGTGCTGGAAACGGTCTGGCTGCAACTTGGTCCCACCATGCGGCAGCTGCACGGCAAGTTCCCCCGCACCGAGCCGCCGCGGCATCACCGGCTGATTCTGGCGGCGCTGCGGGCGGGCGACGAGCCGGGGCTGCGGCTGGCCGTGCGCACCGATGTGACGCAAGGCCTGCGGCATCTGACCGGGTAGGGGGCTCTGCCCCCCGGCTGCGCCGCCCCCCGAGATATTTTTCGCAAGATAAAGTAGAGGCTGCGGCCAATTCTCCGATCGCGCAAATGTGCCAAGAAGCTGTGGCAGTTTTTTCCTGGCTGAAATACGCCTCTTGCCACGATGTCGATTTTCACGAGGCCGCCGATGATGAACCCGCTTTCCGCCGAAGAACGCAAGACGCTGGAAATGACCGTGCTGATGACGCCGGATCTGGCGAACTTTTCCGGCAAGGTGCATGGCGGCGCGCTTTTGAACTGGCTCGATCGCGTCGCGTTTTCGCTCGCCTCGCGCTATTCGGGCCGCTACGCGGTGACGATCTCGGTCGACCAGGTGATCTTCAAGGAGCCGATCCATGTGGGCGAGCTGGTGCGGTTTCGCGCCAGCGTGAACCACACCGGCCGGTCTTCGATGGAGATCGGGATTCGGGTCGAGGCCGAGAACATCCGCGAAGGCACGCGGCGGCACACCAACAGCTGCTATTTCACCATGGTGGCGGTGGACGAGACCGGCAAGACCGTGCCGGTGCCGATGCTCGTCCCCGAGACCGAAAGCGAAAAACTGCGCTGGAAGGCGGCCGAACTGCGCAAGGCGTTGCGGCGCGCGCATGAAGAGCAGATGGAAGCCGCCGCACAGGGCAAGGCCGAGTGACACGGAAGCGGGGGAAAGGGGGCGGCGTTGCTGTCCCGCAAGCCCTTCGGAACCGAAACTTCCTTTTGACGTTGAGTGGTTGCGGGCGCTTTGCTAGCCTGCCCGCAACCGAACCGGGAGACCCCAATGCATCGCCGCACTTTTCTGACGAGTCTTGTCGCGCTGGGCGTGGCTTCTGAGCCGCTCTTTGCCCAGAGCCAACCGACGGCGGCTCGGGCGGCTGCCCCCGCGGCGCCGGTGGGGGCGCCGAAACAGAGCTGGCCGATTGCGCCGCAATTCTACCCGACCGAGGTTGCGGTGAAGCCCGACCTGCCGGTGGGCTCGATCATCGTCGTCTCGGACAAGTTCTTCCTTTACCACATCATCGCGCCGGGCAAGGCGATGCGCTACGGCGTGGCTGTCGGCCGCTCGGAGCTGCAATTCCGCGGTCAGGCGACAGTGGCGCGCAAGGTCGAATGGCCGAGCTGGAAGCCGACGCCCGAAATGGTCAAGCGCAGCCCCAGCCATTACGCGAAATATGCCGAGACCGGCATGCCGGGCGGCCCCGGCAACCCGCTTGGCGCGCGGGCGATGTATCTCTTTCAGAACGGCCATGACACCGGCATCCGCATCCACGGCACGATCGAGCCGTCGTCGATCGGCCATGCGGTCTCGAACGGCTGCCTTCGGATGGAGAACGAGCACGTGATCGAGCTTTACAAGGCCGTCGAGATCGGAACGCCCGTCACGGTCTACTGATGCAGCTGGCCTCGGTCGCGCAGGCGGCGGCACTCGATTTCGACACGATCATCGACGTCCGGTCGCCTGCGGAATATGCGATCGACCATATTCCGGGCGCGATCAACCTGCCTGCGCTCGACAACGAGGAACGGGCCCGGGTCGGCACGATCTACAAACAGGTCTCGCCCTTCGACGCCCGCAAGATCGGCGCGGCGCTGGTGGCGAAGAATGTCGCCCGGCATCTGGAAGGCCCGCTGTCCGAGATGACCGGGGGCTGGCGGCCGCTCGTCTATTGCTGGCGCGGCGGGCAGCGCTCGGGGTCGTTTGCGACGATCCTGCGCGCGGTGGGCTGGCGCACCGATCTGGTCGAAGGCGGCTACAAGACCTGGCGGCGGCTGGTGATCGAGGCACTCGATCAGCCGATCCGGTCGCCGGTGGTGGTGCTCGATGGCAATACCGGCTCGGCCAAGACCGCCGTGCTGCAGGCCGCGGTGGCGCAGGGCGCGCAGGTGATCGACCTCGAGGGGCTCGCCAATCACCGCGGTTCGATCTTTGGCGCCATGGCCGGGGGGCAACCGGCGCAGACCGGCTTCGAGGGCAAGCTCGCGGTGGCGCTGGCGCAGCTTGATCCGGCGCGGCCGGTGATTCTGGAGGGCGAAAGCTCGAAGGTGGGCGAGATCCAGCTGCCGAAATGCGTCTGGAACGCGCTGCGCGCCGCGCCGCGGGTGCGGCTCGTGGCGCCGCTGCCCGAGCGCGCTGCCTATCTGGCGCGCGCTTATGCCGATATCGTCGCCGATCCGCTGCGGTTGACGCGGCTGATCGACCAACTGCGCCCCTATCATGCGGCCGAGGTGATTCATGGCTGGCACGCGCTGGCCGAAGCGGCGGATTTCGTCGCCCTCGCGGCCGAGCTGATGCAGCGCCATTACGATCCGCGCTACGACAAGCACCGCGCGCGGCAGGAACGCCCGGTGATCGAGGTCGCAGCACCGACCCTTGCGCCCGAGGCTTTGGGGGCGATTGCCCGCGATGTCATGGCCGCGGCGGAGCGGTTGGTGCGCTGAGCCGGATTTTTTGCCGATTTCGCCCTTGACGCCCCCGCCGCCATCCCTTAGTGACGCCGCCAGTGGCTAGGTAGCTCAGCAGGTTAGAGCACGTGACTCATAATCACGGGGTCGGGGGTTCGAGTCCCCCCCTCGCCACCACCGGACCCCCCCAACTATCACCAGCATCAGACCCGCAAAAGGCAGAGAAGTAGCCGAAAACTTCGGCTTCGATGCGCCCGTCGTCATGTTCGATGATGTTGATGTGGTCGATCAGGCTGCGGAAAGCATCGAACATCGCCTTGTCCTCGTCTGAATCGATGTTCGGCAAGTGGACCCGCAGGATTTCGAGCGTCCTGCACATCATGGCGAGAGCGGCAGGGTGCAGCGTAACCAGGCTGTTGCGCGAGGCCTTTGCCTCGGTCGACGCGTTCGACATCGAGGACTATGGCGCTGGCTTTCCGGTCCGCGACTTCCTCTTGACCTGCCCCCGGTTCGTCCCTCGTTCATAACGAGAGTCCTTGGGGTTGATAGTTGTCGGTTTCGGGTTGGGCAAGCGCGCCGGGCGCGGAGCCCCCAGATTGCTCAAGCGCCCGGCGCGCTTCTGCCGGGGTTTGATTGCCCAGCGAGGAATGCGGCCTGACGTGGTTGTAGTCGTAGCGCCACAGGGCCAGGGTGCGGCGGGTATGAGGAGGATCAGAAAACAGCGCGGGGCGCTGTTTTCCCGACGATTGGGCGAGGCTGTCGAAGATCTCCTCGTTGAGGCATTCATCTCGCAGGCTGCCGTTGAATGACTCGATGAAGCCGTTCTGCTGCGGCTTGCCGGGGTCGATGTAGTGCCACTCCACCTTGTTGGCGCTGGCCCATTTCAAGATCGCCTTGCTGGTGAACTCGGTGCCATTGTCGGAAACGATGCAAGCCGGTTTGCCGTAGATCCAGACCAGCGCATCGAGTTCCCGCGCCACTCTGGCCCCCCGAGATGCTGGTGTCGGCAATCAGGGCAAGGTTCTCGCGGCAGCAGTCGTCGCTGACTGCCAGGATGCGGAACTTCCGGCAGGCCCCGAACGTGTCGGACAGGAAGTCCAAGGACCACCGCTGGTTCGGGCGCAATGGCACCGGCATCGGGGGTGCGGCTGCCCCGCGCGCGTTTGCGGCCACGGCGTCGGCGCACCGACAGGCCCTCTTCCCGGTAGATGCGGTAGAGCTTCTTCTCGTTCATGATCATGCCCTTGCGCTCCAGCAGGATGCCCACGCGCCGGTAGCCGAAGCGACGGCGCTTCTCGACGATCTCGTGCATCGCCTCACGGATTTCCGGGTTATCGGGCGGCCTCTCGCGCCGCACCGTCTTCGGATCGACACCGATCAGGACGCAGGCACGGCGTTGAGAGATCGGATGATCCTTCATCGCCCGCAGCACCGCGTCCCGCCGCGCCATCGGTGTCGTCAGGGCTTTCCCAAGAGGTCCTTCAGAACCACGTTGTCCAGCATCGCATCCGCCAGCAGCCGCTTCAGCTTCGCGTTCTCGTCCTCGAGCTGCTTGAGCCGCTTGGCGTCCGACAGGTCCATCCCGCCATACTTGGCCTTGAGCTTGTAGAACGTCGCCGGGCTCAACCCGTGCTTCCGGCAAAGCTCGGAAGTCGGCAAACCCGACTCCTGCTCTTTGAGTATCCCGATAATCTGCGCCTCGGTGAAACGGCTTTTCCTCATGTCGTCTGCTCCTTCTCAGGTTGGGCAGACTCTACATCACAGCGAGGGATCTTCCGGGGGGCAGGTCAGTCCGATCGAGGGCGTCGTTTCAGCGATCGGTGATGATATCTCCCTGAAACACTTCCGCGCCAAGCAATTCTCCTTCGGCGTCAAAGCAATGATCTGGGGAAGCTGGAAACGATTCCCCGGAACATTCATCTGGGCAGGGACATTCAAAGGCACGAAGGCCGTAGCGAATGGACATGTCTGGCAGCGCACATCCACGAAAAGCCTGCCCATCGAAATGCAGAGAGGACCGGCCGTCCCAGACGAACTGGTCAAGAACGAAAGCCTGCGCGTCTTCGAAGACCTCGTGAGATCCAAGCTCCCAGAGCGTGCCATGCACGAGCTCGGGCGCCTCCTGAACGCATAACCCCCATACCTGCCCGGACCATCGTCTCCTCCCTGTCGCGCAACGGGCAGGCACAGGCGGGCGCCTCACCGCGCCCGCCGACCTACACCCCACCCAGCACCCCATGAGGGCATCGCGATGTGTTGCTACATTGCAACATGCTTCGCCATGTGTTGCGTTCTTGCCACACCGCGCCCCCCCCTCAAGGGACCGTATCCCGGCCACCCTCAGGAGCGGCACCTCGGTGGCCCGGCTTTTGAGCGTTTTTTGCCGTTTGGAAAAACGGTTTTGATTTTGAAAGGCCTCGGGCCAAACGGAGGGCGACGACATGCCGGAAACGCCGGTCGAAGTGGCTCAGATCGCGGCTGTTCAGATCAGCCTTCACGAGGCCGGTGCGCTGCTGATGATCAGCGCCGAGCGCATCCGCCAACTGAGCAAGGCGGGCTATATCCCGATCCCGAAGCGCGGCTACACGACCATCGCCGGGGCGGTTCAGGGCTACATCCGGTTCCTGAAAGACGAGGAACGGAAGGGCACGAAGGTCGAGGCGCAGTCGAAGGCGCAGGAGATGCGCGCGAGAGAGATCGAGCTGCGGATCGCGCAGACCGAGCGCACGCTGATCCCGATCGATGATGCGATGCTGGCGATCGATCTGCTGGCTGGGACGGTCAACGAGGAAATGGACGGCATTGCGGCGCGGATCACCCGCGACATGAACCTGCGTCGAACGATCGATGCAGACGTGCATGGCGCGAAAAAACGCATCGCGGAAGCTCTCGCCAAAAGCGCGGGCCTTGCTCGCACGGGCGTCGACGCTTCTGAAGCCGACGCCGAGGACTGAGCCCGACGAGTGGGCGCGGGAGAACCGCGTCTATCCGAAAACCGCTGGCGTCCCTGGGAAACGCAACCCGAACCTGACCGGCTACATGATCCCGTTCGCTCGGCGGGTCCAGGCGGCGACCCATCGCCGCGCTGTCGCCGTTACCGCCGCCCAAAGCGGAAAGACGGATACGATCCTTGACATCATGGGGGCGCGGCTCGACCAGCGCCCGGCGCCGATCCTTTACGTCGGCCCGTCAAAAGACTTCGTGAGCGACCAGTTTGAACCGCGACTTATGGAGCTGCTGAATCAGGCAAAGGCGCTCCGGGCGAAAGTCTCTCGCGGCAAGAAGTCGAAGAAGACGCAGAAGATCGTCGCCGGGGTCAAAGTCAAGCTCGGTTCGGCCGGGTCTTCGGCATCCCTGAAATCTGACCCTCTCGCGCTGGGCATCGTGGACGAATACGACGAGATGGCTGCGAACATCAAAGGGCAGGGTGATCCGCTCGGGCTGACCGAGGCGCGGGGCGACACTTACGCTGACTTCGTGACGGCCGTTGTCTCGACGCCTTCGCAAGGCATCGTCACCACGGAAATCGATCCGGTCAATGGCCTGAAGATGTGGGCGGTTGCCCTATATGGATGCCGAAAAAGCCGCGCGCGGCGGCACGGGGCGCGAGACCGCGGGCAAGATCCTGATGGCCACGGTCAAGGGCGATGTGCATGACATCGGCAAGAACATCGTCGGCGTCGTTCTGGCCTGCAACAATTACGAGATCGTCGATCTGGGCGTGATGGTGCCGCCGCAAAAGATCCTTGAGGTGGCGCGGGCCGAAAAGGTCGACGCGATCGGGCTTTCCGGGTTGATCACGCCAAGTCTGGACGAGATGGTGCATCTGGCCGCGGAAATGGAGCGCGAGGGCTTCGACATTCCGCTGCTGATCGGCGGCGCGACCACGTCGAAAGTGCATACGGCGGTGAAGATCGCCCCGGCCTATCGCCGCGGGCAAGCCGTCTATGTGCTGGATGCCAGCCGTGCCGTGGGCGTGGTGGGGGCGCTATTGAGCGCCACGCAAAAGGCCGGCTATGTGGCGGGCATCCGCGAAGACTATGCCCAGATCGCGACACGCCATGCCCGGGATGAGGCGGCGAAAGTGCGGCTGCCGCTGGCTGCTGCCCGGGCCAATGCGCTTCGGCTCGACTGGTCGGGCTATGCCGTGCCCGCGCCACAGTTTTTCGGCCCCCGGGTGATCGACGACTGGGATCTGGCCGAGGTAGCGAAGTTCATCGACTGGACGCCCTTCTTCCATGCCTGGGAATTGAAGGGGGTCTATCCGCGGATTTTCGACGACGCCGAAAAGGGCGCAGCCGCCCGGGCGCTCTTCGCCGATGCGCAGGCGATGCTGGCGCAGATCATCGCGGAACGCTGGTTCAGCCCCCGCGCCGTGGTGGGCTTTTGGCCCGCGAATGCGGTGGGGGACGATATCCGGCTTTACAGCGACGAGACCCGGTCCGAGGAATTGGCCACCTTCTTCACCCTGCGCCAGCAGACCGGCAAGCGCGAAGGCCGCCCGAACGTGGCGCTGGCCGATTTCGTTGGGCCCGCGGGCACGGTGCCTGATTACTTGGGCGGCTTCGTGGTCACCGCAGGCCCCGAAGAGGCCGAAATCGCCGCAAGGTTCGAAGCCGCCCATGACCATTATTCCGCGATCATGGTCAAGGCGCTGGCCGACCGCTTTGCCGAGGCGCTGGCCGAAGCCCTGCATCAGCAGGTGCGGCGGCACTATTGGGGCTATGCGCCCGAGGAAAGTTTCGCCCCCGATCAGCTCGCGAGCGAGCCCTATCGCGGCATCCGCCCCGCGCCCGGCTATCCGGCCCAGCCCGACCATACCGAAAAGCTGACCCTGTTCCGGCTGCTCGATGCCGAGGCCGCGACCGGGGTGACGCTGACCGAAAGCATGGCGATGTGGCCGGGCTCCTCGGTTTCGGGGCTCTATATCGGCCATCCGGAGGCCTATTATTTCGGTCTGGCCCGGATCGAACAGGATCAGGCCGCCGATTACGCCGTGCGCAAGGGCATGGCTTTGTCCGAGGTGCAACGCTGGCTGGCCCCGGTGCTGGGCTCGGCCTCGCCCTCTGCCCCGGCCGTTGCCGCGTGATCCTGTCTGAAATTGCGGGCGGCGCGTCGTTTTTGACGCGCGGCTTGTGCGACAATCTGTCAATCTGAAGGCCTCAGGGTGCCCGTCCGCAAGGCCGGGAGAATTGGGAAGCCGGTGCAACACCGGCGCTGCCCCCGCAACGGTCAGCAATGAGGGACGGCAAGGCCACTGGACCCCGGGGTTCGGGAAGGCGCTGCGCCCGGGTGCGAAAGCACGCATTGCAAGCCCGGAAACCAGCCCTGTGACCGCCGGGCCCCCGGGCCCATCCATCCAACCAGCCCTTGCGGGGAGGCAGGGGCAAGTGAGGTGCCGATGCCAGACGCATCCGACATCCGTGCGCAGCTTGCCGCACGGCGCAAGGACCATTCCCTGCCGCAACTCTTTTATTGCGATCCGGGGATCTTTCAGACCGATCTGACGCAGGTCTTCTACCGCGAATGGCTCTTTGCCATTCCCGCCTGCCAACTGGTCAAGCCCGGCGATTACGCCACGCTGCAGGTGGGCGCCTATCCGGTGATCCTCGTGCGCGGCGCCGACGGCATGATCCGCGCCTTTCACAACGTCTGCCGCCATCGCGGCCAGCGGCTTTGCTCCAAGACGACGGGCAACAGCCCGAAACTTGTCTGCCCCTATCACCAATGGACCTATGACCTTGACGGAAAACTGCTCTGGGCCAAGGACATGCAGGCGGATTTCAACCCCGCCGTGCATGGGCTGAAAAAGGTCCATTGCGTCGATATCGGCGGCATGGTGTTCATCTGTCTGGCCGAGGTGCCACCCGCCATCGCCGATCTGGCGGGCACGCTGGGCCGGTATCTGGCGCCTGCCGGGCTGAAACAGGCCCGCGTTGCTCACACCTCGACCATCGTCGAGAAGGGGAACTGGAAGCTGGTCATCGAGAACAACCGCGAATGCTATCATTGCGGCGGCGCGCATCCCTCGCTCTGCCGGACCTATTCCGACAATCCGCGCATGACCGCGATGGAAGGCCCCGAGGCGGCAAGCCCCGACATCCTGACGCATTGGGCGCGCTGCGAGGCGGCGGGTCTGCCCTCGCGCTTCGTGCATCACCCGCAGATGCAATGGCGGCTGGCGCGGATCCCGCTGCTGAATGGCGCCGAAAGCTACACGATGAGCACCAAGGCCGCGGTCAAGGGCAAGCGGCTGGGCGAGATGCCCTTCAACGATGCCGGAAGCCTGCTTTTCTTCCACTATCCGAACACCTGGAACCATTTTCTGGCCGATCATGCGATCGTCTTCCGGGTGCTGCCGATCTCTGCCACCGAGACCGAGGTGACGACGACCTGGCTTGTCCCCGGCGAGGCTGTCGAGGGGGTCGATTACGACCTGACCGAGCTGACCGAGGTCTGGGTGGCGACGAATGACGAGGACCGGCAGGTGGTCGAGGAAAATCAGGCCGGGATTCTCTCGCCCGCCTATGAGCCCGGCCCCTATTCGACGCTGCAGGAAGAGGGCGTGATCCAGTTCGTCGACTGGTATTGCGGCACTTTGGACGCGCGGCTGGCCCCGCCGCTGGCGGCGGAGTGACCGATGGACCGGATCAACTGGGCCAGCGCGCCGTGGAGTGACGCCGAGCCGCTGGAATGCGCGATGGTGGTGCCCGAAACCGCCGATACCGCCACGATCACCTTCCGCGCGCCTTCGGGCGCGTGGTTCGACTACCTGCCCGGGCAGTTCCTGACGCTGGATCTGCCGGTGCCGGGTCAGCCGGTCAGCCGGACCTATACGATCTCTTCCTCGCCCTCGCGGCCCCTGTCGCTTTCGGTGACGGTGAAGGCGCAACCCGGGTCGGTGGGCTCGCGCTGGCTGATCGAGCAGCTGAAACCGGGGATGCGGCTCAAGGCGCATGGGCCCGCGGGGGTGTTCAGCCTGCGCCAGCATCCGGCGCGGAAATATCTCTTCATCTCGGCGGGCTCGGGGATCACGCCGATGATGTCGATGACGACCTGGGCCTGGGACAGCGGCGAGATGCCCGATATCGTCTTTGTCCATGCGGCGCGGCGGCCCTCGGACATCATCTTCCGCCCCCGGCTGGAACAATTCGCCGCCCGGGTGCCCGGCTTGCAGCTGCGCTTCACGGTCGAGGAGGTCGAGCCCTTCAGCGTCTGGCACGGCTTTCGTGGGCGGCTCAACCAGATCATGCTGGGGCTGATGGCGCCCGATTATCTGGACCGCGAAGTGTTCTGCTGCGGCCCCGAACCCTTCATGCGCGGGGTGAAGGACAGCCTTGCGGCGTTGGGGTTTGATCTGACCCGCTATCATCAGGAAAGCTTCGGCCCGCCCGAAACCGCCCCCGCGCCGGAGGTGGAAGCGCCCGAGGCGGCCGAGATCAGCTTCACCGCCTCGGGCGTCAGCACCGCCTGCGCGCCCGGCGAAACGGTGCTCGCCGCGGCGAAACGGGCGGGGCTGAACATCCCTTCGGGGTGCAACTTCGGCCTGTGCGGCACCTGCAAGGTGAAGAAAACCGCGGGCGAGGTGCAGATGCTGCACAACGGCGGGATTTCCGAAGACGACATCGCCGCGGGCTATATCCTGGCCTGCTGTTCGCGGCCCTCGGGCAAGGTGGCGGTCGAGATCTGACCGCCCCCCTTCAACCCGTCGTGGGCAGCACGCTTTGCGCGATCGAGGCGTCCAGCGCCTCGAAAGCCGCAAGGCCCAGCGTGGCGTAAAGCTCTGCCCGGGTCTGCATCTCGGGCAGAAGCGCGGTGGTGGCGCCGTCGCGGGCAAGCGCGGTGAAAAGCCGTTCCTGCGCGCGGTTCGCCACCCGCAAGGACGACACCGGCCAGATCACCATCTGATAGCCCAGCTCCTCGAACTCGGTCGCGGTCAGGGCCGGGGTGCGACCGAATTCGGTCATGTTCGCCAGAAGCTTGACCCCGGGCAGCCGGGCGCGGAAGGCGCGGAACATCTCGACCGAGGTCAGCGCCTCGGGGAAGATCGCATCGGCGCCCGCTTCGACATAAAGCTGCGCCCGGGCCACCGCCCCCTCGATCCCCTCGGCGGCGGCCGCATCGGTGCGGGCGATCACCACCAGATGCCGCCGCGCCCGCACCGCCGCCGCCACCTTGGCCGCCATCTCGGCCGGACTTGCCAGTTTCTTGTCGTTCAGATGACCGCATTTCTTCGGCAAGAGCTGGTCTTCCAGATGCACCGCCGCCGCCCCGGCCTCTTCGAACACCCGGACCATGTGCATGACGTTCAGCGCCTCGCCATAGCCGGTGTCGCCATCGACCAGAAGCGGCAGACCCGAGGCGCGGGCGATCTGGCGGATGAAGAAGGCGACTTCGTCCACCGTCAGGATGCCCAGATCGGGCAGCCCCATCGAGGCCGACATCGCCGCGCCGGACAGATACAGCGCCTCGAACCCTGCGGCCTTGGCTTGCAGCGCGGCCATGCCGTTATGCGCCCCGGGCAGGCGCAGGATGCCGGGCCGGGCCAGGGCGGCGCGAAACCGCGCCCCCGCCGGGGCCTCGGGATGATCGGAACCGATCAGATAGGGCATGTCTCACTCCGTCCGGTTGGGCGCGGTCAAAAGGCCGCCGCGGGCTTCAAGGGGCAGGAAGGCCCGGGTTTCGGGGCCGGTGTAATGGGCCGAGGGGCGGATGATCTTGCCGTCCAGCCGTTGCTCGATCACATGCGCGCCCCAACCCGCGCTGCGGGCAATGACGAAGATCGGTGTGAACAGCATCGTCGGCACCCCAAGCTGATGATAGGAGACCGCCGAATACCAGTCGAGGTTCGGAAACATCGCCTTCGTCTCGGCCATCACCTGTTCGATCCGCTCGGCGATATCGAACATCCGCAGTGCGCCGTGATGCAGCGCCAGCCGCCGCGCCACCTGCTTGATCACCACATTGCGCGGATCGGCGATCGTATAGACCGGATGGCCAAAGCCGATGATCACCTCTTTCGCGGCCACCCTTGCGCGGATATCGGCCTCGGCCTCGTCGGGGCTGGTGTAACGCTTCTGGATCTCGAAAGCCTGTTCATTCGCGCCGCCGTGTTTCGGCCCGCGCAACGCGCCGATGGCGCCCGCGATGCAGGAATAAAGATCCGATCCCGTCCCCGCGATGGTGCGCGCGGTGAAGGTCGAGGCGTTGAACTCGTGCTCGGCATAAAGGTTGAGCGTGGTGTGCAGCGCCCGCACGGCTTCTTCGCCCGCCGGACGGCCATGCAGCAGATGCAGGAAATGCCCGGCGATGCTGTCGTCTTCGGTCTCGACCTCGATGCGGCGACCGTTCTGCGCGAAGTGATACCAGTACAGCAGCATCGAGCCCTGCACCGCGATCAGCCGGTCGGCAATGTCGCGCGCGCCGGGCGTGTTGTGATCGACCGCCTCGGGCAGCACGCAGCCCAAGGCCGAGACGCCCGAGCGCAGCACATCCATCGGATGCGCGGCGGCCGGGATCGCCTCGAGCGTCTGGCGCACGGCCAAGGGCAGCCCGCGCAGCGCCCGCAGCTTGGCGCGATAGGTGGCCAGTTCCGCCAGCGTCGGCAGGGTGCCATGGATCAGAAGATGCGCCACCTCCTCGAAGTCGCAGGCCTCGGCGATGTCGAGAATGTCGAAGCCGCGATAGTGCAGGTCGTTGCCGGTCTGCCCCACGCTGCACAGCGCGGTGTTGCCTGCCACCACGCCGGAGAGGGCAACGGATTTCTTCGGTTTCATGATCGAACCGGACATGGTTTCCTCCTCAGTCCCAATCGAAGATGCCACGCGGACGCGGCGCGCCCAATTCCTCGGGCCGCACGGTGAAGTTCAGAAGACCCAGGCTGTCCGACGGAATGTCGGCAAGGTTCTGCGCCGCATCGAGAAAGCGCGTCTGCTCGGCTGCGGTCAGAATGCCCTCCGAAAGCGTCATGAACTTGCGGATGTAATCGGCCCTGCCAAAGGGGCGGGCGCCATCGGGGTGCGCATCGGCCAGCGCCAATTCGTCGACGATCTGCCGCCCGTTCTTCAGCGTCACCACAACGCGCCCCCCAAAGGCCTTTTCCTTCGGGTCACGGGCATGATAGCGGCGCGTCCAGTCCGGATCTTCGACGGTCGAGATCTTGTGCCAGAGCGTCCCCGTCTCGGGTCGGTGCGCGCGTTCAGGGACATAGCTGCGGACATGGTGCCAGCCGCCATCTTCCAGCGCGACGGCAAAGATATACATGATCGAATGGTCAAGCGTCTCGCGGCTGGCATCGGGGTCCATCTTCTGCGGATCATTGGCGCCGGTGCCGATGACGTGATGGGTGTGATGCGAGGTGTGAATGACGATGCTGTCGACCTGCGCCAGATCACCGATCTGCGGGCCAAGGCGGCGGGCGAGATCAATCAGGGCCTGACTTTGATATTCCGCCGAGTATTCCTTGGTGTAGGTGTCGAGGATCGCGCGCTTCGCTTCGCCGCGACCGGGCAGGCGCACGGTATAGCGTGCTTCGGGCCCGGACAGCATCCAGGCAATGAAGCCGTCTTCGCCTTCCCAGGCGGGGCTGGGGGCACCCTCGCCGCGCATCGCACGGTCCACCGCCTCGATCGCCATCTTGCCCGCAAAGGCCGGGGCAAAGGCTTTCCAGCTGGAAATCTCGCCCTTGCGGCTTTGGCGGGTGGTGGTCGTCACATGCAGCGCCTGTTGCACCGCCTGATAGATTACCTCTGCGGGCAGGTTCAGCAGCGTTCCGATCCCCGCCGCCGCCGAGGGCCCGAGATGGGCGATATGGTCGATCTTGTGTTCGTGAAGGCAGATCCCGCGCACCAGCTCGACCTGGATTTCGTAGCCCGTGGCGATCGCCCGGATCAGCTCGGCGCCCGAGCGACCAGTGTGCTGCGCTACCGCAAGAATCGGCGGGATATTATCGCCCGGATGGCTGTAATCGGCGGCCAGAAAGGTGTCGTGGAAATCCAGCTCCCGCACCGCCGTGCCATTCGCCCAGGCGGCCCATTCCGGCGAGACCCGGGTGCCATGCGGCATCCCGAAGATCGTCGCGCCGCGCCGCATCGGGTGGCAAAGCGCCTGCGCCCGGGCCGAGGCGACGGGGCGGCGCCCGACCGAGGCGGCGGCCACGGCGGCATTGTCGATGACGCGGTTGATGATCATCTCGGTCACTTCGGGCAGCACCGGCACCGGGTCGGCGGCGACTTCGGCGATTTTCCAGGCCAGCTGTTCGGAACGCGGCAGGATCTCGGCCGAGCGATAGCTGCGCAGATCGTGGGTCTTCATCGGGTCTTTCCTTGTCTTGTCGTCAATTTTCAGAAACCAGCGGGCGGGGGCGGCCGTCGGCATCGACGGCGACCATCACGAATTGCCCGCCCAATGCGGGGCGGGGGGCGCCCGGGCCGATCGGCTGGGCGATGCCCTGCACCCCCACGGTCAGCGAGCTGCGTCCCTCGCGCAGGATTTCGGCGCGCAGCTCCAGCATCTCGCCGACGCGGATCGGGGTGGTAAAGTCGACCCGTTCCGAGCGCGCCATCACCACCGGCCCCGCGGCGCGGCGGCAGGCGGCGACAAAGGCCGCCCGCGCCATCAGCGCCAGCGCATTGCCGCCAAACAGCGTGCCGTAATGGTTTGCCTGATCGGGAAAGATCATCTCGACCAGAACGGTGGGCGGGGCAGAGGAGAGGGACATGGGAAACCTTTGCAAGATTGGCAAAGGCAGCTTTCCTTGCTTTCGGCATTTCGATAAAGTATTGATAATGCGTTATATTGTGAAGGCTGGCGCGGCGAATTGCGAAGGTTGCGAAGATGGCAAAGACATTCATGGGGGTGCGGCTGAAACGCCTGCGCGAGGATCGCGGCATCACGCAAGCGGACCTCGCCCGCGCGCTGGAAATCTCGCCGAGCTATCTCAATCAGATCGAGAACAACCAGCGGCCCTTGACGGTGCCGGTGCTGCTCAAGCTCAACGCGGCCTTCGGGCTGGATGTGCAGCTGTTTTCAGACGCCGACGAGGCGCGGCTGATTGCCGAGTTGCGCGGGGCGCTGGCCGATCAGGGCGCGGGGGCAAGCCTGGCTGAGGTGCGGGAGATCGCGGCGAACATGCCCGCCGTCGCGCGCACGATCGTGGCGATGCAGGCGCGGCTGCGTGATCTCGCGGATCGCGCCGATGCACTGGCGGGGCAGATCAGCACGCCCACCACCTCGACCCCCGCCGCCTTCGAGGCGGTGCGGGACTGGTTTTACGAACGGCGCAATCATGTCCCCGATCTGGATACCGCGGCCGAGGCGGTGGGGGCGGATCTGCCCGCAGGAAGGATGGCGCAGCCGCTGGCCGAGCGTCTGGCCACGCTGCACGGCATCCGCATCGTCCATGTCGAGGGCGGCACCCTGCGCCGGTTCGAGCCCGGGGCGGGGCTGTTGCATCTGGGCGCGCATCTGACGCCCGGTCAGCAGGCTTTTCAGATCGCGACGCAGCTGGCGCTTCTGGAGCAGGGCGGGTTGATGGCGCGGCTTTGCGCGACGACGCAGCTTGACCCCGAGGCGCAGGCGCTCTTGCGGGTGGGGCTGGCGAACTATTTTGCCGGGGCGCTGATCATGCCGTACCGCGCCTTTCTGGCCTCGGCCGAAGCGCTGTCATATGACATCGAGCTTCTGGCGCACCGCTTCGGCGTCGGCTTCGAAACCGTCTGCCACCGGCTTTCGACCCTGCAACGGCCCGAGGCGCGCGGCGTGCCGTTCTTTTTCATCCGGGTGGATCGGGCGGGGAACATCTCGAAGCGGCAATCGGCCACCGATTTCCACTTTTCCCGCATCGGCGGCTCTTGCCCGCTTTGGAACATCTACGAGGCGTTTTCCCGCCCGGACGAGATCTTGCGGCAGGTGGCGCAGATGCCCGATGGCCGCAGCTATCTGTGGATCGCGCGGCAGCTGCGGCAGGGCGGCGGCGGGTTCGGCGCCGCGGAAAAGCGCTTCGCCGTGGCGCTTGGCTGCGATCTGGCGCATGCCGACCGGCTTGTCTATGCGCGCGGGCTGAACCTGCGCGCGCCCGATCTGGCGACGAAGATCGGCCCGGGCTGCAAGCTCTGCGAGCGCGCCGATTGCCCGCAGCGCGCCTTTCCGACGCTGGGCAAGCCCTTGCGGCTGCGCCCCGAGGAAACCCGCTTCGCCCCCTATTCCGGCTCGGAGTGAGGGGCGAAGCGGTCAGGTCGCGCAAAGCTCGGTGTCGATGCAGCCCTCGGCGCGGAAGGGTTGCAGCTCTGCCATCGGCAGGCCCAGCTCGGCCAGATCGGCGCCGATCCGGTCCAGATCCGCGGCGCCCAGCAAAAGCGGATGCACCGTCGTGCGCAGCGCATAAGCGACGCTGCTTACTTGCAGGAGCCGCAGGCTTTCATGGGCCCGCAGCCCTGACCCGGGCACGCCGGTGATGCGCGGATAATCGGCAAAGGGCGCCTTCACGTCAAAGCCCACCCAGTCCAGAAGCGGCAGCACGCGCGCCAGCCGCTCGGGGTAGGGGCCCGCGCTGTGCAGCCCGATGCGAAAGCCCATCGAACGGATCTCGGCCAGCGCGGCGGGCAGGGCGGCCTGCAAGGTCGGCTCGCCGCCCGAGATCACCACCCCGTCCAGAAGCCCGCGGCGGCTTTCCAGAAAGGCCCGCACCTCGGACCAGGGCAGGGTTCCGGGCCCGGCCGGGATCAGGTCGGGGTTGTGGCAATAGCGGCAGGACCAGGGGCAGCCCTGGGTGAAGAGCACCGCCACCAGCTCCCCCGGCCAGTCGCAGGCCGAGTGCCGCACCAGGCCCGAGACCGCCAGCTCAGCCAAGATGCACCCGCGCTTCGGAAAAATAGACCCGCTCGGCGGCCTCGCCCTTCTTGCCGGTATTGAAAGACGCCATCGGCCGGTGATAGCCCATCACCCGCGTCCAGATCTCGCAACGGGTGCGTTCGGCATCGTCCAGCACCATCGCGGTGTCCAGCTCGGTCAGGTCCAGCGGCTTGTTCATCGGTTTCTCCTTCGGGGTCAGCAGGTGCAGGCGCGTTTCTGCGCGATCAGTTCGGCATCGCATTTCGGGCAGAATTCGTGTTCGCCCGCGATGTAGCCGTGTTTCGGGCAGATCGAGAAGGTGGGGGTGACGGTGATATAGGGCAGGCGGAAGTTAGTCAACGCCCGGCGCACCAGCTTGCGGCAGGCCGCGGCCGAGGAAATCCGGCTGCCCATGTAAAGATGCAGCACCGTGCCGCCGGTGTATTTCGCCTGCAACGCCTCCTGATGCGCAAGCGCTTCGAACGGGTCATCGGTGAAGCCCACCGGTAGCTGCGAGGAATTGGTGTAATAGGGCTGTTCGGCCGTGCCTGCCTGCAGGATGCCGGGGAAGCGCTTGCGATCTTCGCGGGCAAAGCGATAGGTCGTGCCCTCGGCCGGGGTGGCTTCAAGGTTGTAAAGATGGCCGGTTTCCTCCTGAAACGCCACCATCTGCGCCCGCAGCCGGTCGAGCAACCGCAAGGCCAGCGCCTTGCCCGCTTCGGTGGTGATATCCTCGGCGTCGGCGGTGAAATTGCGCACCATCTCGTTCAGCCCGTTCACGCCGAGCGTCGAGAAATGGTTCCTGAGCGTGCCAAGGTAGCGCTTGGTATAGGGGAACAGCCCGGCGTCGATATGGCGCTGGATCACCTTGCGCTTGATCTCAAGGCTGGTGCGCGCGAGCCGCGCCAGATGGTCAAGCGCCACTATCAGTTCGCCCTCGTCGCCGCGGTGCAGATGACCGAGCCGCGCACAGTTCAGCGTGACGACGCCGAGCGAGCCGGTCTGCTCCGCCGAGCCGAACAACCCGTTGCCGCGCTTGAGCAGCTCGGTCAGGTCCAGCTGCAACCGGCAGCACATCGAGCGCACCATATGCGGCTGCAATTCCGAATTCACGAAATTCTGGAAATAGGGCAGGCCGTATTTCGCCGTCATCTCGAACAGCGCCTCGGCGTTTTCGCTTTCCCAGGGAAAGTCGGGGGTGATGTTGTAGGTCGGGATCGGGAAGGTGAAAACCCGGCCCTTGGCATCGCCCGCGGTCATCACCTCGATATAGGCGCGGTTGATCAGGTCCATCTCGGCCTGCAGATCGCCATAGGTGAAGCCCAGCTCGCGGCCCTGCACCACGGGCACCTGATCGCGCAGATCCTCGGGGCAGGTCCAGTCAAAGGTCAGGTTGGTGAAGGGCGTCTGCGTGCCCCAGCGCGAGGGGACATTCAGGTTGTAGATGAATTCCTGCATCGCCTGACGCACCTGCGCGTAGCTTAGCCCGTCCAGCCGCACATAGGGCGCCAGATAGGTGTCGAAGGAGGAAAACGCCTGCGCGCCCGCCCATTCGTTCTGCAACGTGCCCAGAAAGTTGACGATCTGGCCAAGCGCGCTGGACAGATGCGCGGGCGGGGCGGATTCGATCGCGCCCGGCACGCCGTTCAGCCCCTCGTGCAGAAGCGTGCGCAGCGACCAGCCCGCGCAATAGCCCGCGAACATATCCAGATCGTGGATATGGATGTCGCCTTCCCGATGCGCCACGCCCACTTCGGGCGGATAGACATGGCTCAGCCAGTAATTCGCCGTCACCTTGCCCGAGATGTTCAGGATCATCCCGCCCAGAGAATAGCCCTGATTGGCATTGGCATTCACCCGCCAGTCGGAGCGTTCCAGATATTCGCTGACCGAGCGTTCGACATCGATCAGCACCCGGTTGTCCTCGCGCAGGCGGGCGTGCTGGTCGCGATAGACCGCATAGGCGCGGGCGGTGGCGACATGGGCGGTATCGGCCAGAACCGCCTCGACCGTGTTCTGGATCGTCTCGACATCCGGGGTGGCCAGCAGGGACAACAGCGCCAGTCGATCCAGGACCGCCTGCGTCAGGCGCAGCGCCTCTGCGGTGCCGAATTCGCCGCTGGCCTCCCCGGCACGCGCCAGCGCGAGCGCGATGCGGCGCGCCTCGAATGGCACCGTGCGGCCATCTCGGGTGCGCACGGTTTCGAAACCGGCAGGGACGGTCAGAGTCTTCACGGCGATCGGCATCGCAGTCCTCGTTCTCGGGCCTTTGCAGGGATGGGAACGCCGGACGGCCCCGCGGATGCGGGTCCGAAAGCGCCCCGCCAGGCCCTCCGCCAGCGGTGGTCAAACAGAGTCCGGGCAGGTCTCCTGGCTTTGCGGGTCACAGCTTGGCTGGCCTTCCCGGGCCAAGGCCCAGTGGCATGATCAGCCGCGCTCGCCGCTTACAGTTGCGGGGGCAGCGCCGGATTTGCACCGGCTTCCCTCTTGGCTCGCGGCACAACCGCAAGACCCAGAGCGTCACGATATAGCAATCAATTGCCGCTTCCTGTCAATATGTAGTTTCCCTTTCGCGGCCTCCGACCTGCCACCGCCGCCCCGCCCAAGGCCCGCCGGAGCCCATGCAGACAGGCGAGTGGCCGGTGCCGCCTGCGACCGAGTGCCGCGCAGCGGCCCTTCGGGGGCGCAAACCCGCTTTACAGCGCCGCCGGTTGCTTTCATCCTTGCGGCGATGGTGGCGCGGTCTTCGGGGCTGCGCCTGAAA
Source organism: Rhodobacter capsulatus (assembly GCF_052363175.1). Lineage (GTDB taxonomy): Bacteria > Pseudomonadota > Alphaproteobacteria > Rhodobacterales > Rhodobacteraceae > Rhodobacter > Rhodobacter capsulatus_D. The sequence continues at coordinate 2,698,128 of NZ_CP198946.1, read as the reverse complement.
AGGGAATGCGGTGCGCCTTTCGGGGCAAGGCCGCGGCTGCCCCCGCAACTGTGAGCGACGAGCTCCGCCGGAAATGCCACTGGGCCCGCGCCCGGGAAGGTCCGGGGGCGCGATGACCCGCAAGCCAGGAGACCTGCCATCGCAGACGTTTCGGGCGGGGTGAACCGGGTGGACGTGAAGCGAAAGGCAGCAGCCTTGGTTCGTGTCGCCGTTTTCCCGCCCCTGTTCAGGGATGCGCGCATGGCGGTGAGAATGGACGCGATGGAAACTTCTTTGCTCGGCAGGCAACGGCTGTTGCGCCTGGTTCTGATCGGCGCGGCGTGCGCGGCGGACCCGCCGCAGACCGGTGCCCCGATCCGGCACGATCTTGCGGCCCTGCCGGGCGCGCTTGATCTGTGCGGCGCGACGGTCGCGGTCGACGACGGCTGGCTGCACTGGATCGAAGGGCCGGGCCCGCAGCTTTGCGCCGCGATGGCGCAGATCGCGCCCGACCCCCGGCTGGCCGAGGCACGGCTGCTTTCGGTCGGCTGGACCGACGGGCGCCGGTTTGGCCGCTGGCCGCTGCGGCAGGCCGTCCTGCATCGGCAGGAGGCCCGCCTGCGCGCCGGGACGGCGTGGCGGTCGGAGCAAGATCTGCTGGCTCTGGCGCAGCGCGTCTTCGACGATCTGGCGCAAGACCATGCCTTGGGATCTTTTGCGCAATCCGATCTGTTGCACCGGGTGCCCGATTTCGTCGAACGGCTGCTGGAGTGTGACGCGGAGCCGACCTTGCCCGTGACAGCCCGCGACGATCTGCAGGCGCGGGCCGGGTTTGCCGAGGCCTGCCTGCAGCGGCTTGGTCAGATGCAGGACGCCGCGGTGATCGGCCTTGCCGAGGTGGCTCTGGCGCAGACCCGTCTCAACAGCCTGCTGCAGCGGGCGGGGCGACCGTCGCAGCCGCTGCATCCGCGCGGGCGCGTCTGCATCGTGCTGCCGCCGGGCGAGACCGAGATGATCGGCACGATCGTGACGGCGGATCTGTTGCGCCTCGCGGGGCTTTCGGTGCGGGTGATCCTTGACGCAGAGACAGGTGACATCCTGGAAAGCCTGCGGCACGAGGCCGACGCGCCGGTGATCGTCTCTGGCCCGAGGATACGTGCCGAAACGTCTGGCGGGCGGGCCACGCGGCTTGTCGAGGCGTTGCAGCGGGCGTTTCCCGATCGGCTGATCCTGCAAGGTGGTCTCTCCTCCGGGCCGCTGGGCGAATGTGCGGAAAGGTTGGCGCTGTTTCGCCATCGGGCCGGGCTGGTGCCGCTGCGGGGCATCGACTGGGCGGCGATGGGCAGCCTCTCGACCCTGATCGAGGCGGGGCCGCAGGGCGGCGCATCCTGCATCTTCAGTTGACCGGACCGGGTGCGGGGCCGCGCATGTTCAGACGCGACAGCATCACGTTCAAGCAGTTGCGCGCGCTTCGGGCGGTGGCGCAGGGCGGATCGCTGACGGCGGCGGGACAGGCGCTCGGCCTGACCACGCCCGCGATCCACACCCAGATCCGGGGGCTCGAAGACGTTTTCGAGACGCGCATGCTGCAACGCGCCAGCGATGGCAGCGGGTCGGAACTGACCGAGGCCGGGCAGGCCATGGTCGAGGCCGCGCACCGTATCGAGGCGGTGCTCGGTCGGGTCGAAGCCGATCTGGAGGCGTTGTCGCGCGGCAAATCGGGGCAGGTCACGCTCGGCGTCGTGTCCACCGGCAAGTATTTCGCGCCACGGCTGGTCAAGATGCTCGGCGATACCCATCCCGAAATCGAGATCGCCCTGCGCGTCGGCAACCGGGCGGAGATCATGGACGGGCTGGACCGCGGGGCGTTCGATCTGGCGATCACCGGTCGGCCGCCGCGGCGGCCTGCGGTGGTGGCCGAGCCGCTGGGCCCGCATCCGCATCTTCTGGTGGCTGCGCCCGATCACCGGCTTGCGGGGGGCCAGATTGCCATGGAGGCGCTGCGCAGCGAGCGGTTTCTGACCCGGGAACCGGGCTCGGGCACCCGGATCTTGATGGAGCGTTGGCTTGATCGCGTGCTCGACGGCCATGCCTGCGCCCGGCTCGAGATGGACAGCAACGAGACGATCAAGCAGGCGGTGATTGCGGGGCTGGGGATGGCCTTTCTCAGTCAGCATACGGTGACGGATGAGTTGACTCTGGGCAGGCTGGTGGCGCTGGACGCCCCCGGCCTGCCGATCGTGCGTCATTGGTTCATGGTCCGTCCCGAGGGAGAAGCGCCCCGCCCGGTTGCACTGCGCGTCTGGCAGACGATCACCGCGCTCGAGGGGCGGTTTCTGCCCACGATTCCGCCCTCCGATGCGTTTTGACCGCCGGAAGGATCAGCGCCCCCCAACCGGTTCCGCAAGCCTCTCTTGTGCAATGCGCAGCGCGATCAGATCTTCGGGTGCATAGACCGCATAGCTGAACCGGCGTCCGAACCGGAAAGACGGCACCCTGTCGAAGGCGGTGATCCGCCCCTCGGCCAGCCCCGCGCATGGGCCGCGCGCTCGCTTGCGGTGCGGATCTCGAAGCCGATCCGGTCGGCGAAGGGGGCCGTGATCAGGCCAAAGGCAACCAGTGCCGCCACAAGCCGCGTGGGAAGCGAGGCCAGCCCCGCGACGAAGCGGCAGGCGACATAAGTGACCGACGCACAGGCTGCCATCGGCAGGCCAAGCGGGGCCAGGAAGAACGTCAGGCTCAGCAACACGCCCAGAAGCCCGGTGCTGCCAAGCACGATCTGTTGCACCGCCTTTGCATGGCGCCAGCCCGCTATCGAAAGGCCGAGCAGGCCCGACAGCAGGCACAGGGCGACGATCCAGAACAGGGGCGCGGGGGACATTGCAAAAAGACCTGTTGAAATCACGTGCCGCACAGGGCGTTCTGATGGACGCGAGGATCACCCGATCCTGCCTGCGCGACAAGCAGTTTCCAAACCGCGCGCTGTCTGCGGCAGCACGAGCGCGCCTTCGTGCAAAGCGACCGAAGCCGGGCTTGCCCCTAACCGGGATACAGTTCCACGCAGTTGAGATTGTAATGAAATGCTGCAAGCAACGCCCCTACGACGGCCCCGAGAAGCACCGAGATCAGCGAAAGCGTCCCTCTGCCGCGTCTGGCCAATCCGACAGCAAAGGCCAGGCCGATCAGGAAAGACGCCCAGCCATAGGGGTCTAAAAACGTCGAGAGCAGACAGGCGGCGTAATGTGTCATCGCTCGGTTTCTTTGCACAATGGCCTGTGAAACGTCCCGGAGGCCCGACCCTCCGCAGGGTCGGGCCACAAGCCAATCCGCGATCGCATCAGCCGCATTGCACTTTGGCGCGGGGCGTAGGAGGTTTCACGAACTGTACCGGATTGAAAAGGCGTGCGATGTTCGGAACGGCCCTGATGTTCGGGATGATGGTCCTGATCCTTTCCCTCCAGCTCTTGGGCGGATTTCCGCCCCTTTACCGGCCTTTTGGCAAGCTGCCCGAAGCGGATCTCCGGCGCCTGATCCCGCATCTCTTCCTGATCTTCCCGGCGATGGCCGCCTTCGTGGTGTTCCATCGCCCGGTGCTTCTCATCCTGCCCGCGGCGGTCGGGCTCTGGTGCGGCTGGCGCATCCGCCGCCTCATCGCTGCCGAGGGCGCCACGCCCCGCTTCGTGCCGGCTTGGCCAATTTTCACCCTCTCTCCGATGCTTGCCTTTGACCTTTGGACGCTTGGCGGCGCAACCGCCTTTGCCGCGCTCCGGATGCTGTGACCGCCCCGGCGCCGCCTGTCGCTTTGACGCCCCTTTCCCCCCGCACAGGGCCCGGATAGTCTGGCCGCATGACGAAGAAATATCCCCGCACCTTTCATCTGCCGATCTCTCCCGGTGCCACCAGCGACGACAAGATCATGACCTCCCTCGAAGGGCTGGCCGTCGACGATCTGGTGATTTCTGAGAAGATGGACGGCGAGAACACCACGCTCCACCACGGCGGCTGCCATGCGCGCAGCCCCGACAGCCGCAACCACCCTTCGCGCGATTGGCTCAAGGCCTTTGCGGCGGGCATCACGCCGCAGCTGGCCGAGGGCGAACGGATCGTCGGCGAGAACCTTTATGCCCGCCATTCGGTGGGCTACGACGCGCTGCCCGCGTGGTTTCTGGGCTTTGCCTGGATATTGGGCGACGAGGTGCAGCCCTGGGATCTGACGCTCTTGCGGTTCGAAGAGCTGGGCATCACCCCGGTGCCGGTGCTCTGGCGCGGACCGTTCCGGCCGGGGCTCTTCGAGACCATCGCGGCGGGGCTTGACCCCGACCGGCAGGAGGGCTTCGTCGCGCGCGTGGCCGCGGCCTTCGCCCTGGCCGAGATGCCGCGCCGGATGGGCAAATATGTCCGCGCGGGCCATGTGCAAAGCGAGACGCACTGGATGCACGCCCCCCTTGTGCCGAACGGGCTGAGGGGCGCATGAGCCTCGGACGCGCCGCCCTGCATCTGGCGCTGGCTGCCGTGCTGACGCAGCTGGGCGGGCTGGCGTGGCTGCTCAGTCGGCTGTTTCGGCGCAAGCTTTTCGCCTTTGCGCTGCTTTATGCCGGGCTTTGGCTGGGGGCGCTGATGATCGCGCCGCAGCTTGGACGGGTGCCGATCGCCTGTTACGGCGAGGGGCCGCTGGTGATGCGGTCCTGGGTCTTCTGCCTTGCGAACCGCAATTACGTCGCCCCCGAGCTCAAAGCCGCCGCCGAAGACATGGCGACCGAAATGGCCCGGACCCATCCCGGCACCGTGACCCTTGCGCTTGATGGCAACTTCCCGTTTCTGAACGGCTTTCCGCTTCTGCCGCATCTGTCGCACAAGGACGGCCGCAAGCTTGACCTTGCGCTTTATTATGCGGATCACGGCCGCTACCTGCCCGGGCAGACCCGGTCGCCCTTGGGCTATTTCGCCTTCGAGCCGGGGCCAAGCGCCTGTCCGCCGCGCTTTCCGACCCTGCGCTGGGATCTGACTTGGGCGCAACCGCTCTGGCCCGATTACGCGCCAGACCCCGACCGGATGCGCCTTGCACTGCGGTTGCTTTCGCGCGATCCCCGGATCGGCAAGATCTTCCTGGAACCGCATCTGGCGGCGAAATTCGGCGCGGGCGCGTTCAAGATCCGCTTTCAGGGCTGCGCCGCCGCCCGGCATGACGATCACATCCACATCCAGTTGTGAGGCCCGTTTGCCGCTTGTGCTCAGCTCTCGGGCTTCGCCAGCGATTTCAGCCGCAGGCTCAGAACCACGATGACAAGAAACAGCCCGACGATCAGGCAAAGGGCGAAGTCCGCCCAATCAAGTCCGAAAAAGAGGCCAAGCGTCTTTGCGAAGCCGAACCCGACGCAAAGTGTCGTCAACAGATGGACAGCGCGCTGTTGCGGCGCCGTTTTGGGGATGAGTAGCGAAAAACTGCCAAGGCCCGCCGCAACCGTGGCCCTCGACATCCAGTCCAGACCGCCCGGCAAGGTCGCGGCGCTTTCAAACACCCGGCGCAGGCCCACCCGTGCATCTTCCGGATCGCCGGAGAGAAAGGCGCCCAAAAACTCGGCCGACTGCCGATGAAACTCGGCCCTGAGCGGGAAAGTGGCGAAATGGAGCGCAAACCCAAGCGCGATCGGCAGGAAGAACAGCAGCAGATGCCGCAAGACAAAGCTCATCTCGCCCCTCCCGGACCGCTCAGCCAAGCGCGTCGATCGCCGCCGCCAGCTTCATCACATCGGCCGCATATAACCCGGCCGCATTGATGCAATTCGTCTCTAGCAGGTTCAAGCCGCTTTCGGTAGCGCGTGGGCCAGTTTCTCCATGTCGTCGAAGGGCTGCAAGATCCACTGCATCGGGTTCGGGCCTCCGCCGCGCAAAGGTAACACGACCTTCCATAGCGCCCGGGTCCCGCCGCGTCACGATCCCTTGGAAAAAGACCGAATCCGATCTCCGGCGGCATGGCGGCGAACCCGTTTGGCGTGAGCAGAAAGCTGAGCGGCCTTGCTGCAAGTCTCGCGAATAAGGGGCCTGCATTATCGGGTTTAGCAGAGCCGCAAGGCCGGACACTTTGCGGCCTTCAAGCCAGCGTCGTCGCGCTTGAGGATTTGATTGGCCTCGGTCCGATGGCCAGAACGGACAGCGCAGCCATGATGCACAACACCCCGGCCGTGAAGAGCGCTGGCATGTATGTGTCGAGCCCTGTCCGGACCGCACCCGCAAAGTAAGCCGCCAGCGCCGCCCCGATCTGGTGGCCCATGAACACCCAGCCAAACACCATCGGCGCGCGTTCGGCCCCGAACTTCTCGGCCGCCAGTTTCACTGTCGGCGGCACTGTGGCCACCCAATCCAGCCCATAGAAGATCGCAAACACCGACAGTTCATAGATCGAGAAGGTGCTGAACGGCAGATACATCAACGAGAGGCCGCGCAGGGCATAGAAGACGAACAACAAGTGGCGATTGTCGAAGCGGTCCGACAACCAGCCCGACCCGATGGTGCCCACCAGGTCGAACACGCCGATCAGCGCGAGAATGCTGGCAGCCGTTACCGCCGCGATGCCAAAGTCGCCACAGATCGAGACCCAGTGCATCTGGATCAACCCGTTGGTGCTGAAGCCGCAGATGAAGAACGTTCCGAACAGGATCCAGAACACCGGTTCGGTCGCAGCGGCCCGCAAGGTCTGCAGCGGTTGCACGAGCAACTTGCCGACATTGGCGGCGCGCGGCGGTGTGGGAGCGATTTGATCTTCACCAAAGCGGGGCAGGCCAACGTCCGCCGGACGGTCGCGCATAAGCATCAGGATCAACAGCAAAGTGAACACCAGCACGCAGATCAGCAGGATCAGGGCGGATCGCCAACCGAAGGTCTCGGCCAGGCGTGCCAGCAGCGGCAGGAAGAGCAAGGATCCCGTTGCGTTGGCAGCCGTCATGAAGCCCACGACGAGTCCGCGCCGCGCCGCGAACCAGCGGGTGGCGACCGTGGCCCCCAGCACCAGCGCGGTCATCCCTGTGCCCATGCCGATGATGACGCCCCACAGCGCGACAAGATGCCAGAGTTCCGTCATGAAATACGAGGCGACAATGCCGACAAGGATCATCACCAGGGCGCAAAGCGTCACTTTGCGCACGCCCCAATAATTCATGAATGCCGCGGCGAAGGGGGCGAAGACACCGTAGAAGACCAGGCGAATGGCGATGGCGCTGGAAATCTGTTCCGTCGTCCAGCCGAATTCCTGTTCCAGCGGTCCCATGAGGACGCCTGCAGACCCCATGACGCCCGCCGTTGCGAGCATCGTCAGGAAGGTGACGGCCGCCATCAGCCAGCCGTAATGGATGTTTCGAGAGGCCAGGTTTTGGGCGAGGCGGTCGGAAAGCATGGGGCGGCCTTTCGTGGGGCGGAAATCAGTGCTTGGCAACAGGCCGCAACCGGTCGCGGCCCTGTTTCAGGATTAGGCCGAGCGCGCCTGGACGATCAGATTGCCGACCGCGCGCTGGACCGTCTCGCCGTTTTGGTTGATCGTCAGATTGCGCACCTTGATCACGCCTTGCATCGGGCGGCTTTGGGATCGGCGCAGCGCCAGAATCTCGGACGTCACATGCAACTCGTCGCCCGGGCGCACCGGAACGGGCCAGGCCAGTTCGTCGAAGCCCGCGCCGATGAACCCACCTGCAGGCACGAACTCTCCGTCGACCAGAAGGCGCATGGTCAGTGCGGCGGTGTGCCATCCGCTGGCCGCGAGACCGCCGAACAGGGTCTGCCCTGCCAAGGCGGGGTCGAGGTGGAAGGGCTGCGGATCGAAGTCTTGGGCAAAGCGGACGATGTCTTCTGCGCTGACCCGGACAGTGCCGGAGCCGAAGCGCTGGCCAACCGACAGGTCCTCAAGATAGGCATTTCTCATGGCGCACACTCCCCTTGCTCGCTCAGGCGCTCCGAAATCGCCCGGGCGCGCTCCAGCATCCCCAGAAACTTTGGCCAGTCCTCACCGAACGCCTCCACGAAGGCCTCCTGCGTGAGCGCCCATGCGGCCTTCGCCCGCAGGCGCAGGGCATCGCCCGTGTCGGTCAGGGACAGGATCTGCTCTCGCCCCCGCCCGGCCTCGGTGCGGATCAGACCGCGCCGTTCCAGCACGGCCAGCGCGCGGTAAAGGGCCGTGCGCTCGATCGAAAGCTTGTCCGACAGCGCCATGGTCGGGATGCTGCCCGCTCGCGCGATATTGGCAAGGATCGCGTATTGCATGGTGTTGAGGTCGAACGGCGCAAACGCGCGGTCATAAAGCCGCCCCGTCGCGCGGGCGGCGATCTTCAGATTGGTGCCCGCGCACAGGATGCGATGGCGGTCGCTGTCGGTTGGCATGCGGCGTCCTGTCGGCGAAAGAAGGAATCAGGCTTTAGATGTATATGCATCATTGCGAACGTGATGCATATACATCTTTTGCCAGACATCCGGTCGCGCGCGTCAGGGCTTCAAAGACGCCGATATCCAGGTCTTGGTCTGGGCCAGAATGTCGTCCGACAGCGCCGGATCCTCGACCGCACGCGCCAGGATCATCGCGCCCACCGCCGCAGACCAGCACCCGATGGCGGCGCCTCGGGCCTCCGGCACGCCCTCGCTTTGCAGGGTCGCCGTCAGCCGGTCAATCTGCGCCGCAAGCCCTGCGGCCATCGCGGCCCGCGCCTCGGGCGTCTGACGGCGCGCATCCGAAGCGAAGGCCGCCGTCGGGCACCCCGTCGCCGGTGCATCGCGGTGGGCGGGCGACAGATAGGCCGACAGGAAGGCGTCAAGATCGCCCGTGCTCCGGTCATCGGCAAGCGCATGGGCCAGCGTCTGTGCAATCAGGTCATCCTTTGACGCGAAATGCCCGTAAAAGCCGCCATGCGTCAGACCGGCGGCCTTCATCACCTCGGCCACCGAGACCGCCTCGAACCCCTTGTCGCGAAACAGCCGCGCCGCTTCGGACAGGATACGACCGCGGTTTTCGGCCATTTGCTCACGCGAAACCTTCATTTCTGCACCTCATGCCCGGGGGCTTGACTCAATCATGATGGCCATCATATATCCACAGCAATGATGACGGCCATCATGATAATAGCGACATCTGGCAGGAGAACAAGCAGATGACCCCGAAAACCCTGATCACCGGCGCCTCATCGGGCATCGGCGCCACCTATGCAGATCGGCTTGCCCGGCGCGGGCACGATCTGGTGCTGGTGGCGCGCGATGCCGCCCGGATGGAGACGCTGGCCGCCCGGCTGCGGTCCGAAACAGGCGTGGCGATCGAGATCCTGCCCGCCGATCTGACGCGGGAGACCGATGTGGCCAAGGTCGCTGCCCGGCTGCGCGACGACGCCGACATCAGCATCCTTGTGAACAACGCCGGGGCGGCGCTGAAGGGGGCCTATGCCGAACAGGACAGTGCCGACGTGGCCCGGCTGATCGCCCTGAACACCACCAGCCTTGCCCTGCTGGCCCATGCCGCCGCGGCCCGATTTGCCCGCGAAGGAGCTGGCGCGATCATCAACATCGCTTCGGTCGTGGGGCTGGTGCCCGAGTTCGGCCAGACCGCCTATGGCGCCACAAAGGCCTTTGCGATCTTCCTGTCGCAGGGTCTGGCCTTCGAGCTTGGTCCCAAAGGGGTTTATGTGCAGGCGGTTCTGCCCGCCGCGACCCGGACCGAGATCTGGGAACGCGCGGGCGCAGAAGCTGCCGAGCTGCCGCCGATGATGGAGGTGGGCGATCTGGTCGATGCGGCCCTCGCTGGGTTTGACGCGCGCGAGGCGATCACCATCCCCGCTCTGCGCGACGCGGGTCTGTGGGACGCCTATCAGGCCGCCCGCCGCGCCATGCTGCCCGAGTTTGGCAATACCCGACCCGCTGCGCGCTATCGCGCCTGACCCCATCGCGCCCGAGGACATCGCGATGAAAGCCTTCCTTCTTGACGCCTATGGCAAGGGCACAAAGCTACGCTTTGCAGACCTGCCCGACCCGCAGCCCGGCCCGCGCGACGTGCTGGTGCGGATCCATGCGGCAGGGCTGAACCTGCTCGACAGCAAGATCCGCAACGGCGCCTTCAGACCGCTGCTGCCTTACAAGCCGCCCCTGATCCTCGGTCACGATCTGGCCGGTGTGGTCGAGGCCGTCGGCAGCGCGGTCACCCGCTTTGCCCCCGGCGATGCTGTCTTCGCCCGGCCCCGCGACGGCCGCATCGGCACCTTGGCAGAGCGCATCGCGGTGGACGAGGCCGATCTTGCCCTCAAACCCGTCGGCCTGACCATGGCCGAGGCCGCCGGGATGCCGCTTGTCGCGCTGACCGCATGGCAGGCGCTGGTCGAACTGGCCGCCGTGCAGCCGGGCGCGAAGGTGCTCATCCATGCCGGTTCGGGCGGATTTGGCAGCGTGGCAATCCAGCTGGCCAAGCATCTGGGTGCAACTGTGGCCACAACGGCAAGCGGCGCCAGTACCGACATGGTGCGCGCGCTTGGGGCCGACGTGGTCATCGACTACCGTAGCCAGAGGTTCGAGACGATCCTTTCCGACTACGACCTTGTCATCTGCGGTCAGGATGCCGATACGCTGGCCAGATCGTTGACGGTGCTGAAGCCCGGCGGCAGGCTGATCTCGATCTCTGGCCCGCCGACGGTCGAATTTGCCAGGGCGCAGGGGCTGAACTGGGTCCTGCAGCAGGTGATGCGGGTCTTGAGCCTCGGCATCCGCCGGAGGGCGCGGGCAAAAGGTATCCGCTATGATTTCATGTTCATGCGCGCCGATGGCGGGCAGTTGGCACAACTCGGCGCGTTGATCGAGGCGGGTGCCATCCGCCCGGTGATGGACCGCATCTTTCCGTTCGACCAGACGAACGAGGCTTTCGCCTATCTCGAGACCGGGCGGGCGAAGGGTAAGGTCGTTGTCGACCTTCAACCCGGGCGGTAAACCGGAACGGCAAGAATCGCCTGCAATAAGCACCGTTCGGCCCTGTCGGCGTCAGGGTTTCTCAGGTCGCGTCTGGCACCCCGAGAGGGGTTTTGCCAGCGCGACGGGGCACCGGAGAAACCTTTCAATCAGTATGGGTGTGACTTTCCCGGGGCTGTTCGGGTCCCTGCCGTGCTGCGAGGCGGCCACCAGCGGATCCTGCTGAAATCATGCCTTTCCCCAGGTGCCCTGCATCGCTGCGGCCGTAAGGGCGCCGTAGACCAAAGCCGAAAGGGCCACGATCGCGAACAGGGCATGAAGCGGCGCGCCGAACAGGATGACCGCCGACCAGCCCACCAAGGCGGCAATGATCATGCGCGCCGTGCCCGCCAGAACGGGAAACAGGACATGGTTCGCCCCCTGGCTCGCAAAGTAGAGAACGAGACCCAGCCCGGCCGCCCCATAGGTCGGCGCAACGATGTGAAGATAAAGCGCCCCCAACCGGATCACCTCGGGATCCTTGCTGAACAGACCGATCCAGAGCTGCGGAAAGAGCGCCGCAGCGAGGCCGATGATCTCGCTCAGAGCAAGGGCGAGAAACGCGCCCGCCCAGGCGACACGGCGCGCCCGCGCGGCGTTTCCGGCGCCGATGTTGATCCCGACCATCGTCACGACTGCGGTTCCAAGGCCGAACAGGAGCGGGATCTGGAGGGTATCAAGCCGGGAGGCGATGCCGTAGCCTGCGATGGCATCGGTGCCAAAATGGCCCACCGCGACGGTAATCAGGAGGATCGTGAGATTGGCCTGCACCGTGCCCACCGCGGACAGCAGCCCGACGCCGAGAATGTCCTTGAAATGATCGGCCTGCAGCGGGGCGGCGCGGAGCGTGAGGGGGCTGCGCGGGGATCGCAGATAGCCGATGAACGCAAGCATCGCGATGGCATAATAGACGAGCACGGCAGCCCCGCCGCCCGCGGCGCCGAGCCGCGGCAAGGGCCCCCATCCGAAGATCAGCGCGGGTGACAGCGGCAGCAGAATGGCGGTTGCGCCGAGCACGACAAGGGCCGGCACCGTCGTGTTCCCCGCGCCGCGCAAGGCCGAGGCCAGCAGCGCCGTGATCCAGATCGGGATCGCCCCCGCGAACACGACGCCCGAATAGGCTATGGCGGCTGTCAGCGCCTCCCCCGTGCCGCCCATCGCGCGATAAAGGGCCGGGCCCCAAAGCAGGGCGATGACCATGAAGACGGCTCCCAACCCGCAGGCCAGCACCAGCGCATGCCAGAGCAGGGCATCGGCCTCGCGCCTGCGGCCAGCCCCCACGGCCCGGGCGATGGCCGCGCTGACCCCGCCGCCGATCCCGCCGTTCGCCATCATCTGCATCAGCATCAGCACCGGAAACACCAGGGTCACCCCGGCAAGCGCCTCCGTTCCGAGAAAACTGACGAAATAGGTCTCGGCCACCCCCACGAAGGTCTGGACGAGCAGCACCAGAACGGTCGGCACCGCGAGACGCAGCAGGGTCGGAAGGATCGGCCCTGACAGCAGGACGGACAGCTTGCGCTCCGATGCAGGGCCGCGAGAAAGCGGCGCGCGGGTTGGGGAGGTCATGGGACCATCCTTCTCGAAAGGGCATCTTGGATGCAGGCGCGGTGCTCAGACCGGCAGGCGGAACATCTTGCGCAGGTTCGCGTCGAAGGCCGCGACGGGGGCAAAGCGGCGCAGCAGATCGACCCGGCGAGCCGTGCCCCCGGCGGGATACCGCAGCCGGGGCTTTGCGGCGGTGGCCACCCGGACGATGCAGTCCGCAACGATCTCCGGCGCATCGCCGGTTTGCAACCCTTGGGCGGTGGCCGCTTCAACCTCGGAGCGCGCGGGCGCGTATTGCGCGATCGGCCGGTCCGACCGGATCAGATTCTCTTCGAAAGCGGTCCGGGTGAAGCCCGGCTCAACCAGACTGACCCGGATCCCCAGGGTGCGGAGTTCATGATCCAGCGATTGGGAATAGCCCTCCACGGCATGTTTGCTGGCCGCATAAAGCGTGGAAAACGGCGCCGGAACAAACCCCATGACCGAGCTCAGGTTGATGATCCTGCCCTGTCGCTGCTGGCGCATGGTGGGCAAGACCGCATTGGTCATGCGGATCACGCCAAAGAGGTTCACCTCGAACAGCGCTTTTGCCTGCTCCAGCGACGTCTCCTCTGCGGCGCCGAAAAGGCCGACCCCCGCATTGTTGACAAGAAGGTCGATGCGACCGGCCTCGGCGAGAAGGCCGCTGACCAGATCCGCCACCGAGGCGTCGTCGGTGACGTCGCAGCTGCGCATCGTGACCCCCGGAAGCGCGGGCGCGTCCGGGCGGCGGCTGGTCCCGAAGACGCGAAACCCCTGTTTGGCGAGGGCCAGGGCCGCAGCCCTGCCGATGCCGGAGGAGGCGCCGGTGATCAGGGCAACCCTGGGGGATGTGTCGGACATGTCGTTTCTCCTTCGTGCAGGCGCGGTGTGGGTCCGGCCGCACCGCAGTCTGCGGCGGCACGGGGCAAAAGGGGCATTTGCGGCGCGGCCCAGGCGCTCAGGCGCTTCGGCGCAGGATCAGGCAGGTCGATGTGCCATGGGCATGCAGCCTGCCGCTGTCGTCTTCGATCCGGCCCTCCAGCGTGATCACCGTCCGGCCGCGCGACAGCACATGGCCATGGATGTGCATCCGGCCGGATTGCACCGTGATCGGACGGACGAACTTGGCCGAGCTCTCGTGCGAGGGGCAGATTTCTCCGGGCGGCAAGGTGGTTTGCGCCGCCAGCGCCATGGCGGTGTCGAGCAGGGTCATGATCCAGCCGCCATGAAGGGTTTGCGCGGGGTTCAGGAACCGCGCCTCTGGCAGGGCGATCAACTCCACCCGGCCCATGTCCGGCGGCAAGAGGGTGAAGGGGAAGGATCTGCGCCATCGGCGGGGGTGGCAACCGCCCCGCCGCCAGCGCCGAAACGATCTCGAAACCGGAGAGATCCGCGATCCGGGGGCCTGCGTCCCCGGCTTCTGTCCGTGCCTCCGCGGTCATTGCACGGGGCCCCCCGTCGGTCTGATCGGCTGCGGACAGGCTCCGCACGCCGTCGGCCGCCGCCGTCAGGATCTGGCGCGACAGCTCCCGGTCGTTGACCGCACGCGACAACAGCATCGCCCCCACCATCATCGAAAGCGCCGCCATCGCCTCGGTGTCGCGCGGCGCCGCGCGCACCCCCGATAGCAGGTCGCCAACTGCTGCAAGGCTCGCCCGGATGCCCGCTTCGAACTCGGCCTTGACGGTTTCCCCCTGCCGCGCCGCATCCGCCGCAAGCGCCACGATCGGGCAACCGTCCATCGTCTGCGCGCAATGTTCCATGCTGAGATAGTGCGACAGCACCGCCCCGAGCGGGTCATCGGGATACGCCCCGATCGCCCCCCGCCACCGCTGCGCGGCGCTCTCGAAAGCACGACGAGAGGCCTGCGCCTCAAGATCCTCCTTGGAGTCGAACTGCTTGTAGAACGCCCCCTGGGTCAGCCCCGCGCCCTTCATCAGGTCTTTCAGGCCAATCCCGTCAAACCCGTGTTCGCGAAACAGGCGGCTGGCCGCCGTGATCACGGACTGGCGGTTCTGTTCGGCTTGCACACGGCTCACACGCATTGAGGGCCTCCATTTGGATTGCAGATGAAATCTAAATACGCTAGATAGCGTTCGAGTGCAATCCAAATTGGAGGGGTCAGGCATGAAAATCAGACGCGCCGTGCTGGTGGCGGGGGGGCTTGTCACCGCCTCGGGCGTGGCGGCCCTGGCGACCTTCCTGCCCGCACCTCAGGGTGCCGAGGCGCCAGCCGACCCGAGGCAGAGCCCGCCGCGCGTCCTGATTGCGCAGGCCGCGCCAGTGCAGGGGCGCGAGCGGCGCTTTACCGGCGTCATCGGGGCGCGGGTGCAAAGCGATCTGGGGTTTCGCGTTGCGGGCAAGATCACCGAACGGCTGGTCGATATCGGCCAGCAGGTCCGCGCCGACCAACCTCTGATGCGGATCGACGACACCGACCTGCGCCTTGCACTTGCGGCACGGCAGAATGCCGTCAAGGCCGCACGGGCCGCCGTCGCGCAGCTTGCGCCCGATGAAAAGCGTTACGCCGAATTGCTCGCGGCGGGCTGGGTCACCCGGCAGCGCTACGAACAGGCCCGGTCCGCCCGTGATGCCGCCTTGGCCAATCTTGCCGCCGCCGAAGCGGACGCGCGCTTTGCCGGAAACGAAACCGCCTATTCCGTCCTGACCGCCGATGCAGAAGGCACGGTGATCGAGACGCTGGGTGAGCCCGGGCAGGTCGTTTCGGCCGGTCAGCCGGTTGTTCGCATCGCCCGCTCCGGCCCGCGGGAGGCGGTGGTCGCGCTGCCCGAGACGGTACGGCCCCGGATCGGTCAACGGGCAGAGGTCTCGGTCTTCGGGGACGGGGATCGCCGCCAGACGGCGCATCTGCGGCAACTCTCCGACGCAGCTGACCCACAGACCCGCACCTACGAGGCGCGCTTCGTGATGGACGGTCCGGCGGCCTCTGCGCCCCTTGGCGCGACGGTCACCGTCCGGATCCCCCTTGATCCCGGCACATCCGAGGTTGCCGTGCCGCTTGGGGCGGTGCTGGATGACGGAACGCAAACCGGGGTCTGGGGTCTGGATCGCGCCAGCTCGACCGTGCATCTGCGGCCCGTCACGCTGGTCGGTCTGGACGGCGAAACCGCAGTCGTGTCGGGTCTCGCCCCCGGGGAGCCGGTGGTGGCGCTTGGCGCCCATCTGCTGCGGGACGGCGCGGCCGTCGTCCCCGCCTTCGGCAAGGGCGTCACGCCATGAGCCTCAATCTCTCCGCCCTTGCGGTGCGCGAACGCGCCGTCACCCTGTTCTTCATCTGCCTGATCGTGGCCGCCGGGGTCTTTGCCTTTCTCAATCTCGGGCGGGCCGAAGATCCGAGCTTCACCATCAAGACCCTGACGCTCACGGTGGTCTGGCCGGGCGCGACGGCGCGCGAGATGCAGGATCTTGTCGCCGAACCGCTCGAAAAACGGCTGCAGGAGCTGACTTGGTACGACCGGGTCGATACCACCTCGCGCCCGGGTCTGGCGCTGATGACGCTGGCGCTGAAGGACGACACGCCGCCCTCGGAGGTGCAGGAGCAGTTCTATCAGGCGCGCAAGAAGCTGGGCGACGAGGCCCGCAGCCTGCCGCCGGGTGTACATGGCCCGTTCATCAACGACGAATATGCCGATGTCAGTTTCGCGCTTTATGCGCTCAAGGCCAAGGGATTGCCGATGCGGGATCTGGCCCGGCAGGCCGAGGTCATCCGACAGGATCTGCTGCATGTGCCCGGCGTGAAGAAGGTCAATATTCTGGGCGAGCGCCCGGAACAGATCTTTGTCGAGTTCTCGTTTGCGCGGCTGGCGACCCTTGGCATCTCGGTGCAGGACATCGTTTCGGCGCTGCAACGACAGAACAACGTCACCTCTGCCGGGTCGATCGAGACGCGTGGCCCGCAGGTCTTCATCCGGATGGACGGCGCCTATGACAGCTTGCAGACGATCGCCGATACGCCGATCGCCGCAGGCGGGCGGGTGCTGAAGCTGTCCGACATCGCCGAGCTGCGCCGCGGGTATGAGGATCCGCCCACCTATTTGATCCGGCATCAGGGCGCGCCTGTGCTGATGCTGGCGGCGGTGATGCAGGACGGCTGGAACGGTCTCACGCTCGGCGAGGCGCTGGAAGCCCGGACCGGGACCATCGCCGCGGCCCTGCCGCTTGGGATGTCGCTCGAGAAGGTCACCGATCAGGCGGTGAACATCCACACGGCCGTGGACGAGTTCATGCTGAAATTCGCCATGGCGCTGGGGGTCGTGCTGCTGGTGAGCCTTGTCAGCATGGGATGGCGCGTCGGCATCGTCGTGGCGGCGGCGGTCCCGTTGACGCTCGCCGCGGTGTTCTTCGTGATGCTGGAGACGGGGCGGTTCTTCGACCGGATCACGCTGGGCGCGCTGATCCTTGCGCTTGGGCTGCTTGTCGACGATGCGATCATCGCCATCGAGGTGATGGTGGTGAAGATGGAAGAGGGCATGGACCGGGTGAAGGCCGCGGCCTATGCGTGGAGCCACACCGCGGCGCCGATGCTCTCGGGCACGCTGGTGACGGTCGCGGGCTTCCTGCCGGTCGGCTTTGCGCCCTCGACGGCGGGGGAATATGCGGGCAACATCTTCTGGGTCGTGGGCTTTGCGCTGATCGTGTCCTGGGTGGTCGCGGTGGTCTTCACGCCCTATGTCGGGGTGAAGCTGCTGCCCGAGATCAGGCCGGTCGCGGGTGGTCATGCCGCGATCTACGACACCCCGAACTACCGGCGCCTGCGGCGGCTCATCGTTCTGGCCGTGCGCCACAAATTCCTGACCTGTGCGGTGATCGGGCTCGCATTTGCCGCTTCGGTTGTCGGCCTCGGCGGTGTCAAGCAGCAGTTCTTCCCGACATCCGACCGCCCAGAGGTCCTCGTCGAAGTCCGCATGCCCGAAGGGACCAGCATCGCGGCGACGACTGCGGCGGTTGAAAAGATCGAACACTGGCTGGATCGGCAGGCCGAAGCGCAGATCGTCACCAGCTATATCGGTCAGGGGGCGCCGCGGTTCTATCTGGCGCTGTCCCCGGAACTGCCCGATCCCGCCTTTGCCAAGATCGTGGTGCTGACACCCGATGCCGCCGCGCGCGACGCGCTCAAGCTGCGACTGCGCGCGGCCGTGGCAGAGGGGCTGGCGCCCGAGGCCCATGTCCGCGCCACCCAGTTCGTCTTCGGTCCGCCCTCGGTCTTTCCGGTCGAGTTCCGGATCATCGGGCCGGATCCGGCGCAGCTTTACGCGCTTTCCGGGCAGGCGCTCGACCTCATGCGGACGATCCCCGAGGTGCGGGACGCGAACCGCGACTGGGGCAACCGTGCGCCCGTGCTGCGCTTCGTGCCCGATCAGGACCGGCTGAGCCTTCTTGGACTGTCTCCGGCAGAGGTGAGCCAGCAACTCCAGTTCCTTCTCTCCGGCATTCCCGTGACCGAGGTCCGCGAAGACATCCGCAACGTCCCTGTCGTGGCCCGCAGCGCCGGGCCCGAGCGGCTGGATCCGGCGCGGCTGGGGGATTTCTCGCTGATCAGCCGCGAGGGTCGGCAGATCCCGCTCGACCAGATCGGGCATGCGGAGATCCGGCTGGAAGAACCGATCCTGAAGCGCCGGGACCGCATGTCGGTCATCACCGTGCGATCGGACATCGACGAGACCATGCAGCCGCCGGAGGTGTCGACGCAGGTCATGACGGCCCTTGCGCCGCTGATCGCCGCGCTTCCGGCCGGGTATCGCATCGAGATGGGCGGATCGATCGAGGAAGCTGGCAAGGCCAATGCCGCCTTGGCCAAGATCTTTCCGGCGATGATCGCGGCGACGCTCATCATCGTGATGGTGCAGGTGCGGTCCTTCTCGATGATGGCGATGGTGCTGCTGACCGCGCCGCTCGGCCTTGTCGGCGCCGTGCCCGCGCTGCTTGCCTTCAACCAGCCGTTCGGGTTCAACGCGATCCTTGGCCTGATCGGCTTGGCGGGCATCCTGATGCGCAACACGCTGATCCTGACCGAACAGATCAAGGAGAACCGGGCCGCAGGCCTTGACGCCTATCAGGCCGTCATCGAAGCCACGGTGCAGCGCACAAGGCCGGTGATCCTGACGGCCCTTGCCGCGGTGCTGGCCTTCATCCCGCTGACGCATTCGGTGTTCTGGGGCTCGATGGCCTATACCTTGATCGGCGGGACGGCGGCCGGAACCGTGCTGATCTTGCTGTTCCTGCCCGCGCTTTATGCCGCCTGGTTCCGCATCGGGCCTGTCCCGCAATCTGTCGGGGGGACGCCGATGCAAGATGAAGAACGGCAGGTCCATGATCCCCTCGCCGCAGAGTAACGCGGCACACCGGCTTGCGGTGCCCCGTCTCTCAGCGGCAGGATCTTCCATTCTTGACGGGGGCCCCGTCGCTCTTCATGGTCCGGCGCCATGGACAGCGACGATACCCTTTCGAAATGCCTCGTTCTGAACACCGTCTCGGCCGCCCGCGTGCTGTTGCGCCGGTATGACCAGCGGCTGAAGCCCCATGGCGTGACGGTGCAGCAATTCGCCCTGCTCGCCGCGATCAGGCATACCCCCTCCGAACCTGTGGCGGCCTTCGCGCAAAAGGTGGCGCTGGATCGCACCAGCCTGACCCGCAGTCTCGATCTGCTGGAGAAGAAGGGCCTTGTGGGCCGGGTGGCGGGCAGTGGCAATGCCCGACTTTGCGCCCTGACCGAGGCCGGAAGCGCGTTGCTTGAGGTGTTGCAGGGCGAATGGCTGGCGGCGCAGGAGGAGATGTTCACTCGGGTGACAAAGGCCGATGCAGATACCTATCTGCGCGTGGCCAAAGCGCTTTCCGAGGAGTGATGCCGACACAGACCTGTTGTGTCGACCAAATTATGTGTATATGCACTGTGCAGATGCACATAAAAGGGCGCTCGCCATGATGGATCCGATTGTTGTCACCGGTCTTGGGGCTGTCACGCCGCTTGCTTGCGGCGTTGAAGCCACTTGGCGGCGTCTGCTGGCAGGCGAAAGCGGGATCCGGCGCAATCGCCGCTTCGAGACCGAGGGTTGGAAATGCCGGATCGCCGGGCAGGTGCCGTCAAAGGCCGAACGGGAAGATGGCTTCGACCCGGAGGCGGCGATGTCACCGCAGGACCTGCGCAAGACCGATCTGTTCATCCATTACGCCATGGCCGCCGCCGATGAGGCGCTGCGTCAGGCGGGATGGGCCCCGCAGGATCAGACGGCCCGCTCGCGCACGGCGACGCTGATCGGCACCGGGGTCGGGGGCATTCCCGCGATTACCGGCGCCACCGAAACCATCCGGACCGCAGGGGTGCGCAGGCTTTCGCCTTTTGTCGTGCCGTCTTTCCTGCCCAACCTCGCGGCGGGACAGGTCGCCATCCGCTACGGCTTCCACGGGCCCTCGGGCGCGCCCGTCACGGCCTGTGCCGCCTCGGCTCAGGCGATCGGCGATGCCATGCGCCTGATCCGCAGCGGCGAAGCCGATATTGCGCTTTGCGGCGGCGCCGAGGCCTGCGTGGATCCGGTCGCAATCGGCGGGTTCACGGCCGCGCGGGCGCTGTCTTTCGGCTTCAATGACGATCCCGCACGGGCTTCGCGCCCCTTCGATACGGCGCATGACGGATTTGTTCTGTCCGAAGGGGCCGCGATGCTGGTGATCGAGCGGTTGAGCCATGCAACGGCCCGCGGCGCGACCCCGCTTGCCGTGCTCTCCGGCTATGGCACCAGCACCGACGCGCATCACGTCACCGCCGGCTGGGAGGACGGTCGTGAGGCCGCCCGCGCGATCGAGATGGCGCTGGCGATGGCCGGGCTGAAGCCGGAGCAGATCGGTTATGTGAATGCCCATGCCACCTCGACGCCGGTGGGAGACGCGGCGGAACTCGCGGCGCTGACGAAGGTCTTCGGCCAGAACGGCGGCGGTGTGCCGGTCAGCTCGACGAAATCGGCGACCGGGCACATGCTGGGGGCCGCCGGGGCGATCGAGGCGGTATTCTCCGTCCTGGCGCTGCGCGATCAATTGTTGCCGGCCGGGCTCAACATCGCGGATCCGATGCAGGCCGCCGCCGGTTTTGACCTGGTGCGCGGCAAGGCGCGAGCCTCCGAGGTGAGCCATGTTCTGTCGAATGCCTTCGGCTTTGGCGGGGTCAATGCAGCCTTGGTCTTCAGTCGGGTCGAGGTGTGACATCTTCTTTTCTGCGCGCGCTCGCCGAACGTCCGTCATTGACCGAACACGCATGCCGCGACATTGGCATCATCCTCTCACGCGCTGCAGCGTGGCGCGAACGGGCTGTCGCCCGCAGTTCGCTTCATAAATCGAAGTCGTTTTACTGTGACGTGCTCGGTTTCGACTGCGTCTATGAGCGCGCGGAGGAAGGATTTTGTTATCTTCGCCTTGGCGAGGCGGAGGTGATGATCGACCAGATCGGACAAGACCGCACCTTCGATGCGGGTCAGCGGGCCAAGGTCCAGCCGGATCAGGGCAGCAAAGCTTTCGAGATTTGTGCCATTCCGCATGGCGAGGCGCGACAGATACGAGACCGGCGCTTCGCCGGGTGCGGGGTCGAACCTGAGGGGGAGGCGGGGAAGGGCTGAAGGCAGGGTTCGGCGAGGAATTCTGGGTTCCTTGCTTTGCCTTGAAAACGTCGGGGCAGCGATCCTGAAAGTCAGGGGCCCGAAGGATCGGATCAGGCGAGGTACTTTGGCCAAAACCGCTTCAAAACCGGGGGATATGGCTCAAGAAACCCTCTCGACGCACTTGCGGAAGCTGCAAGTGTCAATTTTGCGGCGTTTCGTTGTCATTGCGGCAAGTCTCAATGGCACAGCTCAATATCAAACCCCGTGCCCCTCAGAACCACTGCCCCGGCTCCATCAGACCCAGATCGAGCAGCTGTCGGCTCGACCACGCGAAGGGCACCGAATTGTGCCACCGGAAGGTCGCAATGTCATAGGTCGAGCCCGGATTGCGCTTGAGCGCCTTGGCCACCCGGAACGAGGCGATGGCCGCCGTCAGATTGTGGTGCCAGGGACAAGCGTAGGTGTTCATCTCCTCGTCCGAAAGCGTGTGATTGGCCCGCAGCATCAGCCCCGGCGCGGTGCGAAAAAGCGCGATCCGGTCGATCTTGCGTCGCGCCGGGGGGATGTGTTCTTCAAAGCGCCAGCGCAACCCGCCAAAGAAATCCAGTTGCCGCTCGCGCGGGTGGTTGTGGTTCGCCGGATCGGGGCGGCCAAGCGCATAATAGCCCGCGCGGTCCAGCATCGCCTCGGCGAGGTTCACCCCGTCGGGGTTCTTGCCCAGATCAGCCGCATAAAGATCGATCACATAGCTCAGCATCCCGAAGCGGCGTTCCTCGCTGTGGAAGGCCAGCAGTTCGCGCACCGAGCGGGTCTCGCAAAAGGGGTAGAAGAGATATTCGGCGTTGAAGCCGTAATACATCCAGGTGCCGGGCGGCGCAGCGGCAATCAGCGGGTTCACTGCATCAAGGAAAGCCTCGGGGCCATTGGCAATCCAGGGAATGCGGTGGATCAGCGGGGCAAGATCGGCGGGCGGCTCGAGCGTCGGGGGGGCGCAGACCAGAACGGTGCGAAAGCCAAGCTTCAGATGATGGCGGATCGTGCTGTCGACCTCGACCAGATCCTCGACCAGGATCACCGCCACCGGCGCCTTGGCCAGCACCTCTTTTGCCACGCTCAGGAACTCGGTCTGCGACGCGTAATCCATGCCTGCTGCCCCTTTTTGCGCAACGTCGCGGAACGGTCGGGCAAATGCAAGCGGGGCCTTTCTGTCACGCTTTGAAGGGAAGCTCCATCGTACCACCCCAGCCTTTGTAGAGGCGTCGGTCCCGGATCTTGCCCCGGTATCCGATGATGCCGAAGATAAGCACCTCGACCAGCCATTGGGCCAGAAGCCAGGCTTCGTGCATCTGAAGGCCCTGCGGCTGGTAGGCGGCGTCCTGATGCACGAGCTTGTTGCGGATGAACGAGATCAGGTCAAAGGCATCCATGTTGTTGCGTGATTTTGACAGCGCCCTCAGTTCGGGGCTTTGTTCGAGCAGATCACAGTCGATGCGCAGGAAGGTTGCCGCCGCGCGCATCTTGTCGCTGAACTTGATCCCTTTTTCGGCCATCAGACTTTTCGACCATCCGGCGCGATGTTCCAGAATGTAGTTCACCAACGCCTCAAGCGCGGTGTGGGCCGCGATGATCGCCATTTCGATCGAGGCCGATCGCAGAACATTCGACGCACGATAATACTCTATCCCTTGAAGCAGTGCGCGTCGGGTGAGGTTGTCAGCATGAGCACTGCAGAAGGCCAGGAAAATCGTTGGCAAGTCCTGCTGCAGGCCCCGATCAAGCCAGTTCGGTTCGATCTTGCCAGAGTCGTTCGGCGTGAAGCCAAGCAGGCTGAAGGCAACGGCGCCGTTGGCGTCATGCGCGATCAGATTGCCAACCCCGCAATGGCTCCCTTTTACGAAGGTCAGGAAACCGTGAAGGCACCCCATGTCTGAAACCACATCATCTGAGCCTGTCCCAAGCGTTGAAGAAATCAGGCAGGGGTTTCCCATAACCCCGGATGGGACGATTTCGAAGATTACACCTTCGGGCTGGACAAGGCGGATAGTGCGGGAGAGGAACTCGGGTGGTGACAGCAGGACGGCGGAAAAGCTGCTGCAGATTGCCGCCTGTCCAAGGTGGATCGGTATTCGCCTTGCCCGGGCTTCCACTGTGCTTGGTTCGCCATGGAAAGGGAAGGTGCAGCGCTTCAAAAACAGCGTGGTGATGTATCCGCCGCACTCGAAACTGAAGTCGGTGTTGCCGTCGACATTGAACGCCTCCCTCCACTCGACGAACTCCCCCAGATGAAAGACCGGGGTCCAGTCCGCGTCATAGCTGACCGGAATACGGGCCGCCCCCACGTCGCGATCACGAATGCGCAGCTTGTCCACCGCAATCTCGAAACGGGGCGGCGTGTCGGCTTTCAAAAACTCTTCCGGGGTCAGCATCAGAGATCCACGCAAGGGGGGACTGCACTGGCCCTCATCCTGTCGCGCGAAATCCCGCCCCGCAAGCCCGCAAAACTTGCGGCATCGGCCCGTTTGCGGTATCGGGCGCCAACCCCGGGAGGCCCCCATGTCCGACGCGCCGAAAAAGCTGCATATCAAGACCTATGGCTGTCAGATGAACGTCTATGACAGCGAGCGCATGGCCGAGGCGATGGGCGTGCAGGGCTATACCCTGACCGATGATCCGGCCGAGGCGGACATGGTGCTGCTCAACACTTGCCACATCCGCGAAAAGGCCGCCGAAAAGGTCTATTCCGATCTGGGTCGTCTGCGCCCCTTTAAGGAGGCGAAGCCGGGTCTGACCATCGGTGTCGCGGGCTGCGTCGCGCAGGCCGAGGGCGAGGAAATCATGCGGCGGATGCCGCTCGTCGATCTGGTCGTGGGCTCGCAGAATTACCACCGTCTGCCCGAGATGGTGGCGGCGGTAGCGCGCGGCGAGCGTCCGGTCGACACCGAATTCCCGGCCGAGGACAAGTTCGACAAGCTGCCCGAGCGCCCGGTGCAGGCGCGCCCGACCGCCTTTCTGACCGTGCAGGAGGGCTGCGACAAGTTCTGTGCCTTCTGCGTCGTCCCCTATACGCGCGGCGCCGAAAACTCGCGCCCCGTGGCCCGCATCCTGACCGAGGCGGAAAAGCTGGTTGCGAAAGGCGTGAAGGAAATCACCCTGCTCGGGCAGAATGTGAACGGTTACCACGGCGAAGGGCAGGGCGGGGTCTGGGGTCTTGGCCGTCTGGTGCGCGAACTCGCCCGGATCGAGGGGCTCGAGCGCATCCGCTACACCACGAGCCACCCGAACGACATGGCCGACGACCTGATCGCCGCGCATGGCGAAGAGCCGAAGCTGATGCCCTACCTGCATCTGCCGGTGCAATCGGGCGCCGATCCGGTGCTCAAGGCGATGAACCGCAAGCATACTGCCAAGGATTATCTGCGGCTGATCGAGCGCATCCGCGCCGCGCGGCCCGACATCCTGATTTCTTCGGATTTCATCGTCGGTTTCCCCGGCGAGACCGATGCCGATCATCAAGCGAGCCTTGATCTGATCCGCGCCGTGGGCTTTGGCGCCGCGTTCTCGTTCAAATATTCCCCGCGTCCGGGCACGCCTGCGGCGGGTCGCGAAGGCGTCGCGTCCGAAGTGGCCGATGCCCGGCTGCAGGAATTACAGGCGCTGATCACCGCCCAGCAGAAGGCCACCCAGCTCTCGATGGTCGGCCGCACCGTTGGCGTTCTGTTCGAGAAACCCGGCCGCCTGCCCGGGCAATGGGTCGGCAAATCCGATTACCTGCATGCCGTGCATGTGAAAGGCGAGGGGATCGGACCGGGCACGCTCGCGCAGGTGAGAATCACCGCCTCGGCGCCGAACTCGCTGGCGGGCGAATTGCTCTGACCCGTTGGGTCAGGGCGAAAACCTCTTCGGGCAGTCCCGAACTTCGGGAAATTATGGCAATGCCCCGGCCATTCGCGCGATTTATCGCCCTGTTTGTTCTTGGTTCCGCCACAATAACGGGGTGAAAACCCTTTCCTTGTCTCAAGGGTTTGTTACTCTGTGCCAAATTCATTAACGCGCCGGTTCGCCGGTGTGGTTCCATTCGAGGAGGCTTGTGTGGGGATGACAAGATTGACCCGAGGATTGAAACCGGTGGCGGCTGGTCTTGGGGCGGTGACCCTCGCTCTTGCGGCGTCGATGGGGCCCGTTGCGGCGCAACAAAGGTCCGAAACCTATATCCCGGCGATCTGGATCGACCCCGATGGCTGTGAACACTGGGCGATGGATGACGGCACCGAAGGCTATATGGACGCGCGCAAGACCCGCGACGGCCGCCCGGTCTGTCACCGCAACGTCTGTGGCGTGCTGCAGACCGACACGCTTTTTGCCACCGACAGCGCGAAACTGACTGCCTCGGGGCGCAGCTACCTGCGGCAGTTCTTCTCCACCGCGCAGGCGCGCAGCTTCATCATCACCGGTCATACCGACAGCCGCGCCTCGGACGAATACAACATGCGCCTGTCGAAAGGTCGCGCCGAGGCTGTTGCCGGTGTGGCGCAGTCGATCGGGGCGCCGGTGCTGGCGGTGAACTGGTATGGCGAGCGTTGGCCCAAAGCCACCAATGCCACGGCCGCGGGCATGGCGCAGAACCGCCGCGTCGAAGTGATCTGTGTGAAGTGAGGGGCCAGAGAATGAACGGAACGAAACTTCTGCTTCTGGGAGTGGCTGCTCTGGCGCTGGCCGGATGCGAAGAGGCTGGCGGATATGCCAGCCCGATCACCGGCAGCTATGGTCCCGACAAGTCGATCGACCGCGGCATCAACGCCCACCATCTGAGCACGCTCAAGGCCGGGATCTGGGTTGATCCCGAGGGCTGCGATCACTGGATCATCGATGACGGCGTCGAAGGCTACATGTCCGAGCGCGTCGATGATTACGGCAAGCCGATCTGTTCGGGCGCGGCGCCGCCGAACACGGCCGTCGGCCCGTTCAAGGAAGGCTCGCCGGTTCCCGACTACCTCTGATCGGGAAGGCAGCACCTGCTTAATTTTTAAGCAAAGCAGCCGCGCGGTGCACTGCGCGGCTGCTTTCATGTCACTCAGATGAATTTTTTATCGCCGCCGTCGTTTGATGCAAACCAGCGCTTGCGTCGCCCGGGGGTGGGGTGCACCATATCTTTGACCCACGCCAGCCAAGGGAGACGTTATTGGGCTTCAGCGCGATCACACCCCCGCCTCGCACTCAGGACGCTTACGAGACGCTTCTCGAATATCCTGACAACCGGTTGCTGATCGATCTTTGCGGAGAATTCGACCGTAACCTCGCCCAGATCGAGCACAAGCTGTCGGTCCATATCATCCGCCGCGGCAATCAGCTGGCGGTGGTGGGCACGGCCGAGGCGCAGGGGCAGGCGGCCTCGGTGTTGAATGCGCTTTACGCGCGGCTTGAGGCGGGCAAGGCGATCGATGCGGGCGAGATCGACGCGGCCATCCGGATGTCGGATCTGGGCCATGACGGGGTCTCGGTCGATGAGCAACTCGAAATGTTTGCGGCGGGCAAATACGAAATCCGCACCCGCAAGAAACAGGTTGAGCCGCGGACGGATGCGCAAAAGGCCTATGTGCGCGCGCTGTTTGAAAACGAGATGGCCTTCGGCATCGGTCCGGCGGGCACCGGGAAAACCTATCTGGCCGTCGCTGTCGGCGTGACGATGTTGATCGGTGGGCTGGTCGACAAGATCATCCTGTCGCGTCCCGCGGTCGAGGCGGGCGAGCGTCTGGGCTTTCTGCCGGGCGACATGAAGGACAAGGTCGATCCCTACATGCAGCCGCTTTACGACGCGCTGAATGACTTCCTGCCCGCCAAGCAGATGGCGAAGCTGATGGAGGAAAAGCGCATCGAAATCGCGCCCCTCGCCTTCATGCGCGGGCGGACGCTCTCGAATGCCTTTGTCGTGCTCGATGAAGCGCAGAACGCCACGACGATGCAGATGAAGATGTTCCTGACCCGTCTGGGGCAGGGGAGCCGGATGGTGATCACCGGGGACCGCACGCAGATCGACCTGCCGCGCGGCACCGCCTCGGGTCTGGCCGATGCCGAGCGCATCCTTGCCGGGGTGAAGGGGATTTCCTTCAACTACTTCACCGCCGAGGATGTGGTGCGTCACCCGCTTGTGGCGCGGATCATTGGGGCTTATGAACGGGCGGATGAAGGAACCGCTGGTTGACTGTCTGATCGAGGAACCGGCCTGGCAGGGGATCGACCTTGCCGGGCTTTCGGAACGCGCGGCGCAGGCCGTGCTCGCCGATCAGGAGATGGAGGCGAAAGACTGGGAAATCAGTCTGATGGGCTGCGATGATGCCCGCATCGCCGAACTGAACGCCGATTTCCGCGGCAAGCCCACGCCGACGAATGTGCTCTCTTGGCCCGCGCAGGATCTGGCGGCCGAGGACGATGGCGACGAGCCGTATTTCCCCGAGCCCTTCGTGCCGGGCGAGCGCGATTCCCTCGGCGACATCGCGATTTCCTTCCAGACCTGTGCGCGCGAAGCGGAAGCTTCGGGCAAGTCTGTTCACGATCATGTCACACATCTGGTGATACATGGCGTTTTGCATCTTCTGGGCTATGACCATGTGCGCGACGCAGACGCGCAGTTGATGGAAAGCATTGAAGTGCGTATCTTGGCCGCTCTGGGGATCGCAAATCCCTACGAGGTCTAGCCCCGCAGGGGCGCAACTGGAAAGGACAGATGGGACAAGTCGCAGACGGAAGCAATTCCGCCGCCGCCGCGCCCGCTTCGGACCCCGAAGTCGGCGAGAGTAGCAACGAACCTCAGCCTAGAGGCTTTTTCGGGCGCATTTTTGGCGCGCTCGGGGCTTCTCCGGGCGAGGCCGATCCCGCCGAGGCACAATCTGCCGGCGCTGCCGCAGCCCCCGCGGGCCTGCCGGGGCTGGGCAACCTGCGCAAGATGCGGGTGGGCGATGTCGCCGTGCCGAAGGCCGAGATCGTCGCCGTTCCGGTCACCACCACCCGCGACGAGCTGGTCGAGGTCTTCCGCACCCAGGGCTATTCCCGCCTGCCGGTGTTCAAGGATACGCTCGACAGTCCGATGGGGCTGGTCCTGCTCAAGGATCTGGCGCTGGCGCATGGGTTCGGCTCTGCCGCGGGCCGGTTCTCGCTGCGCAAGCTGTTGCGCCCGCTGCTTTATGTGCCGCCCTCGATGCCGATTGGCGTGCTGTTGCAAAAGATGCAGGTGCAGCGCATCCACATGGCGCTGGTCATTGACGAATATGGCGGGGTCGATGGCCTTGTGACGCTCGAAGACCTGATCGAGCAGGTGATCGGCGAGATCGAGGACGAGCATGACGAGGAAGAAGACGGCCTCTGGAAGCTCGAAAAGCCCGGCCAATGGCTGGTGCAGGCCCGCGCGCCGCTGACCGAATTCGAGGCGGAGATCGGCGTCAAGCTGGCTGATGCCGAAGAGGGCGCCGAGATTGACACTTTGGGCGGGCTTGTCTTCATGCAGATCGACCGCGTGCCCACCCGGGGCGAGGTGATCGTGGCGGAAAACGGCGTCGAATTCGAGGTCGTCGATGCCGATCCGCGCCGGGTCAAGCGGCTGCGGGTGCGGCTGCCGGGCGTCGCCGCCGAATAAACAGAACGGAAATACTATGCGCGTGCCCCCGCTTTACAATCCTGCGGTCAAATTCCTTGTCTGGGGTCTGGCCGCGCTTCTGGGGTTGGGGGTGGCGCTGGGTCAGGCGCCGTTCGGGCTGTGGTGGATCGCGCTGGTCGCGCTCTCGCTGCTGATCGTGCTCGGGCAGGCGACCTCGCCCTTCCGCGTCGGTCTGGCGGCGGGCACCGGCTATGCGGCGCTTGCGATGTTCTGGATCGTCGAACCCTTCTTCGTCGAGCCCGAGGTCTATGGCTGGATGGCGCCTTTCGCGCTGATCTTCATGGCTTTGGGCATGGGGCTCTTCTGGGCGCTGGGCATGAGCCTTGGCGCGCGTCTGGGCGGGGCTGTGATCTCGCGCTCGGCGGGCGTAGCGGTCGGGCTTTTCGGCGCCGATCTTGCCCGCAGCTACATCTTCACCGGGCTGCCCTGGGTGCTTTTCGGCCATATCTGGATCGACACGCCGCTGGCGCAGGGCGCGGCTTTCGTGGGCGCGATGGGGCTGAGCGCGCTGACGCTGGCGCTCGCCGCGCTGCCCTGGCTTATGCCCCGGGCGAAATGGCGTCTGCCTGCGGCGGGCGTTTCCGTGGCAATTGTCGCGGCGCTCTGGGGCGGCGGCTCGTTGCGGCTGGCCGAGCCGGTTCCACCCCGGGCCACGCCGGTCAATCTGCGCATCGTGCAGCCGAACGCGCCGCAGGATCTGAAGTGGCGCCCCGAATATGCCGAGGAATTCTTCTTCCGCCACCTTGATCTGACCGCCCAGCCGCCCGCGCCCGGCAAGCCCGCGCCCGATCTGATCCTCTGGCCCGAAACCGCGGTGCCGTTCCTGCTCGACCGCCCCGGCGATGGTCTGACGATGATCGCCGAGGCGGCCCATGACGTGCCGGTCGCCGTCGGCATCCAGCGCGAGGACGGCCCGCGCTATTTCAATTCGCTGGCGATGATCGGGGCCGGGGGCAAGATCGGCCCGGTCTATGACAAGGTGCATCTGGTGCCCTTTGGCGAATATATCCCCTTTGGCGATCAGCTGGCGCGGTTCGGCATCACCGCCTTTGCCGCGCGCGCGGGCAACGGCTATTCCGCGGGCGAAACGCGCAAGCTTCTGGATCTGGGCAAGGCGGGTCTCGTGCAGCCGCTCATTTGCTACGAGGCGGTTTTCCCGCAAGATATGCACGCCGATCGCCGCCCCGACTGGCTGCTGCAGATCACCAACGACGCCTGGTTCGGCGAGATGTCGGGCCCTGTGCAGCATCTGGCGCAAGCACGCTTCCGCGCCATCGAATTCGGCCTGCCCTTGGCGCGCTCTGCCAATACCGGGATTTCTGCGCTGATCGACGCGCGCGGACAGGTGCTTGAAAGCCTGCCCATGGGCCAGCAGGGTGTGATCGACGCGCTCCTGCCCGGCTCGCTTCCCACGCCGCCTTACGCCCGCTGGGGGGATGGACCGCTTCTGGCAGGTCTTATCGCCGCAGGGGCCCTCGTTTGGGGGCTTGGGCGCAAATCGCGCGTTGACCGCCATAGAATCGGGGGCTAGCGTCCGCTCACCACTCCAACGGCTTCCTGGCGGGGTGGGAACACATCAATGGAGCACTTCCCCATGTCACGTTCTAACTATGTCTTCACTTCCGAGTCCGTCTCGGAGGGTCACCCCGACAAGGTCTGCGACCGCATCTCCGATGCCGTTCTGGATGCCTTCCTTGCCGAAGAGCCGAATGCCCGCGTCGCCTGCGAGACCTTTGCCACCACCAATCAAGTGGTCGTCGGCGGGGAAGTGGGTCTTTCCGACAAAGCCAAACTGGCCGAGTTCATGGGCCGTATCGACGGGATCGTTCGCGATTGCGTCAAGGATATCGGCTACGAGCAGGACGCCTTCCACTGGGCGACGCTGAACTTCGCCAACTACCTGCACCCGCAATCGGCGCATATCTCGCAAGGCGTCGACAAGGACGGGGCTGGCGACCAGGGGATCATGTTCGGTTATGCGACCGACGAAACGCCCGAGCTGATGCCCGCGCCGATCCAGTATGCCCATGCAATCCTGCGCCGTCTGGCCGAGGTGCGCAAATCGGGCGCCGAGCCGACGCTTGGCCCGGATGCGAAATCGCAGCTCTCGGTGCGCTACGAGGATGGCAAGCCGGTCGGCGTCACCTCGATCGTGCTCTCGACGCAGCACAAATACGAATCCCAGACCTCGGATGACATCCGGGCGATCGTCGAACCCCACATCCGCGCGGTGCTGCCGGCGGGCTGGATCGACGAAAAGACCGAATGGTGGGTGAACCCGACCGGGACCTTCGTGATCGGCGGCCCGGATGGCGACGCCGGTCTGACCGGCCGCAAGATCATCGTCGACACCTATGGTGGCGCGGCGCCGCACGGCGGCGGGGCGTTCTCGGGCAAGGACCCGACCAAGGTGGACCGCTCGGCCGCTTATGCCGCGCGCTATCTGGCGAAGAACGTGGTGGCCGCGGGTCTGGCGAAGCGCTGCCTCATTCAGGTGTCCTATGCGATCGGCGTGGCGAAACCGCTGTCGATCTATGCCGACACCTATGGCACGGGCGAGGTTCCGGATGCGGAAATCGAACGCATCGTGGCCGAATGCATGGACCTGACGCCGCGCGGCATCCGCACGCAGCTGGATCTGAACCGCCCGATCTATGCGCGCACCTCGGCCTATGGCCACTTCGGCCGCGCCCCGGAAGCCGATGGCGGCTTCTCGTGGGAGCGCACCGATCTGGTCGAAGCGATCAAGAAAGCGGTCTGAGCCGGTTTCGAAAGATGACAGGGAAGGGGGCCTTTGGGCCCCCTTTTTCTTTCCGGGAGAGGTGTTTCGTCCCGGCTACGCCGGGACGACCCGACGGGGGGCTCGGCCCCCCGCACCCCCCGACCCCGGTGCTCCGGACATGGCTCGGGCGGAAGACTGACGCGCGTTCGGTCTTGATCCCCATCCATGGGCGCAATTTCGCTCGCGTCAAACAACCCCCTGCTGGACAACGAGCGGTGCGCCGACAATCCTGCGCTTTGAAGTCATTGCTATGTTATTCGGGGAAATTGATGACCATTCGGAAAGCAACGCAGAGCGACATTGAAAGCCTCGTTCCCCTTTACGTTGCGTTCTTCAAGGAAGATGACATCGCAACCCCACCCGCCGCCATCCGTGCAAACCTGCAGGCCATGCTCGACGATCCGCGCGCGGCCGTCTTCATCGCCGAAGACGGCGGTCATGTGATCGGATTTTCGTCGGGAACACTGACGCGCGGAGTTGAGTTCGGCTGTGCGGCCGAACTCGAAGACCTTTACGTGATCCCCCCAAAGCGTGGCGCGGGCTGGGCGCGGCATCTTGTGGCGGCGGTTCTGGCTTGGGCCTCTGAACAGGGGGCAACCGAAGTCATTCTGGTGATCACGCCGCAAGCTCAGCGAGATCAGAACCTTACGGCATTTTACGAGAAGTTCGGTTTCAAGGATTCTCGCCGGATCACGATGTATCGCGGCCCTCTCGGCGGTTAGTCTGCTGGCCTTGTTTGCCCTCCTTTTGCCTTGCCTAAAATATCCCGGGGGTCCGGGGGCGGAGCCCCCGGCGGGTCGCCTCGGGCTTGTCCGAGGCGACATCATCGCAGCCCATCCCCCCTTGACCGGGAGCCCCTTTGCGCCCTAAGGCGCAGCCCCATGACCGAGAGCCCCGACACCCCCGAGACCACCGCGCCCGCCCCGCAACCGGAGTGGCGCAATTTCTATGGCCGCCGCTCGGGCAAGACGATGCGGGCCTCGCAAAAGACCTATATCAGCGAGGATCTGGGCTCGCTCACGCCGGGGGGCATCTCGAAAGAGGAAAACCCGGGCCGCGAAATCATCGATCCCGGCACGATCTTCGGCAATGACGCGCCTTTGTGGCTTGAGGTCGGCTTTGGCGGCGGCGAGCACATGGTGCATATGGCCGCCCGCAATCCGGGGGTGAATATCCTTGGCTGCGAGCCCTTCATCAATGGCGTCGCGATGCTTCTGGGCAAGATCCGCACCGCGGGCGTTTCGAATGTCGCGATCTGGCCGGGCGATGTGCGCGACGTGATGGAGGTGTTGCCCGACGGCTGCATCGCCAAGGCCTTCCTGAATTACCCCGACCCCTGGCACAAGCGCCGCCACCATCGCCGCCGCTTCGTCACGCCGGGCTATCTGCAGGCGCTGCATCGCATCCTGTCGCCGGGCGCCGAATTCCGCGTCGCCACCGACATCCCGAATTACATGGAACAGGCGCTGATCGAGGCGCCGAAGGCGGGCTTCACCCTGATCGCGCACACGGGCACGCCTTGGGACGACTGGCTGTCGACCCGCTACGAACAAAAGGCGCTGCGCGAGGGGCGGGTGCCCGATTACGCCACCTTCCGCAAGCCCTGAGGGCACAAGGGCGTATTTGCGCCAGGAAAAAGCAGGGGCTTTTCGCTTCGGTCGCGGTGCGCTAACAGGGCGCTGACATTCAGGGAGGCTTTCATGTCCGGTCACGGTTCCCCCATCCGCATGACGTCGCGCAAGGGCGGCCCGCTTTCGGGTCGGGCCGAGGTGCCGGGCGACAAGTCGATCTCGCATCGCGCGCTGATCCTTGGTGCTCTTTCGGTGGGCAAGACCGAGATCTCGGGCCTGCTCGAAGGGCAGGACGTGCTCGATACCGCCAAGGCGATGCGGGCCTTTGGCGCGACCGTGACCCGCACCGACGAGGGCGAATGGACGGTCGAGGGCGTCGGCGTGGGCGGCTTTGCGGAACCCGCCGACGTGATCGATTGCGGCAACTCGGGCACGGGCGTGCGGCTGATCATGGGCTGCATGGCGACGAGCCCGATCACCGCGACCTTCACCGGCGATGCCTCGCTCCGGAAGCGTCCGATGGGGCGGGTGACCGATCCGCTCGCGCTTTTCGGGGCGCGCTCTTACGGTCGGGCCGGGGGGCGGTTGCCGATGACGGTGATCGGTGCGGCCGAGCCGGTGCCGGTGACCTACACGACGCCGATGGCCTCGGCGCAGGTGAAATCGGCGGTGCTGCTCGCGGGCCTCAATGCGCCCGGGCAGACCGTGGTGATCGAGAAGACGCCGACCCGCGATCACACTGAACGGATGCTGCGCGGCTTTGGCGCCGAGGTGACGGTGGAAGCCACGCCCGAGGGCAACCGGATCACCCTTCAGGGCCAGCCCGAGCTGAAGGCGCAAAAGGTAGCGGTGCCGCGGGATCCGTCCTCGGCCGCCTTCCCGGTTTGTGCGGCGCTTCTGGTGCCGGGCTCGGACATCCTTGTGCCCGGCGTCAGCCAGAACCCGACCCGCAACGGGCTGTTCCTGACGCTCCGCGAGATGGGCGCCGATATCGAGTTTCTGAATGAACGCGAAGAGGGCGGCGAACCCGTCGCCGATCTGCGCGTGCGTCATTCGGCCCTGACCGGCATCGAGGTTCCGCCCGAACGTGCGGCATCCCAGATCGACGAATATCCGGTGCTGGCCGCTTTGGCCGCCTGCGCCACCGGCACCACCGTGATGCGCGGCGTGCATGAACTTCGCGTCAAGGAAAGCGACCGCATCGCGGCGATGGCGCGCGGCCTTGAAGCCTGCGGCGTCCGCGTCGAGGAAGACGACGACACGCTGATCGTGCACGGGCTTGGTGGCGAGGGTGTCCCCGGCGGCGCCACCGTCGCCACCCATATCGACCACCGCATCGCGATGAGTTTCCTGGTCCTTGGACTTGCCTCGCAACAGCCGATCTCGGTCGATGATGGCTCGCCCATCGCCACCTCTTTCCCGGTCTTCGAGGATCTGATGCGCCAGCTTGGCGCCACCATCACCCGAGACTGAGGACGAAAGAGCGTATTTGAGCCAAGAAAAAGCCCGCCGTTTTTTCTTGGCTCAAATACGCAACTGCAACGCTGACACCCGCGCGAGGTTCAAGATGATGTTCACCGTGGCGATCGACGGGCCTGCTGCCGCCGGCAAGGGCACGATTTCCCGCGCCGTGGCCGCGCGGTTCGGCTTTGCGCATCTGGATACCGGGGCGCTTTATCGCGCCGTTGGCGTGAAGGGCGGCGATCCGGTCGCGGCCGCCCGCAACCTGACGCCCGAGGATCTTGCGCGGGACGATCTGCGCACGCTGGAAGCCGGGCAGGCGGCCTCGAAGGTCGCCGTCATCCCCGAGGTCCGGCAGGCGCTTCTGGAATTCCAGCGCGAGTTTGCCCGGCGCGCAGGCGGTGCGGTGCTGGATGGTCGTGACATCGGCACCGTCATTTGCCCCGCGGCCGAAGTGAAGCTTTTCGTCACCGCCAGCCCCGAGGTTCGGGCGCATCGCCGTTGGCTGGAAGTCGGTGGTGACGCGGCAAAGGTGCTGGCCGAGGTGAAGGAACGCGACGATCGCGACATGAACCGCGCCGACGCACCGCTGAAACCGGCGGTGGATGCGGTTGTGATCGATACTTCGGAACTGAGCATTGACGAGGCGGTTGCGGCGGCTTGCGCGGTGGTGGCCGAAAGGCTGTGCAGATAAGCGCAGAAGCTTTCGTTGCTTCGTGCGGCTGTGCGCATATCTTGGCGCCATACGCTCAACCGCGAAAGGATGCCTCTGATGCTGCTTGATACCCTGAACTGGCGCTATGCGACGAAGAAGATGGACCCGGCCAAGACCGTGTCCGAAGACAAGGTCGAAAAGATCCTGACCGCGGCGCAGATGGCGCCGACCTCCTCGGGGCTGCAGCCCTTCGAGATTCTGGTGATCACCAACAAGGACCTGCGCGCCCAGATCTCGGCGGCGGCTTTCGGTCAGACGCAGATCGTAGATGCCTCGCATCTGGTCGTTTTCGCGGCCTGGGACAACTACACTGCCGAGCGCATTGATGCGGTCGTCGATCTGCATGTCAACGAACGTGGCATTCCGCGCGAGATGCTGGCGGGCTATTATGACAACCTCAAGGGCATGTATCTGGCCCGCACCGAAGAGGTGAACGCCGCCCACGCCGCGCATCAGGCCTATATCGCCTTCGGGATCGCGCTGGCTCAGGCCGCCGAGCTGGAAGTCGACGCCACCCCGATGGAAGGCTTCGATCCGGCGCAAGTCGACGAAATCCTCGGCCTGCGCGCCAAGGGCCTGCGCTCGGTCACGCTGATGCCGCTGGGCTACCGCGCCAATGAGGGCGACTGGCTCGCCGGCATGAAGAAGGTGCGCAAGCCGCTTTCGGAGCTGGTGACCCGCATCGACTGAGGTCTTTGGCCGAAAACCCTTGCCCCACAGGCGATTCCCGCCTATAGGGGCCACGTCCGAGGGGGGCAGACGCAGGTCTGCCCCTTTCGACATACGCAACGAAAGACCGGCGGAGCCAACCGCATGGCCAGAAAACCCACATAAAGGAAACTAGACCGCATGTGCGCCAAAGCTAGCATGGAAGAATTCGAAGCCCTCCTGAAGGAAAGCTTCGAGATCGACACCCCCCAGGAAGGGTCTGTCGTCAAGGGCAAGGTCATCGCCATCGAGGCGGGCCAGGCCATCATCGACGTCGGCTACAAGATGGAAGGCCGCGTTGATCTGAAAGAATTCGCGAATCCCGGTGAAGCTCCCTCGATCGCCGTTGGCGACGAGGTCGAAGTTTACCTCGATCGCGTCGAAAACGCCCGTGGCGAAGCCGTCATCTCGCGTGAGAAAGCCCGTCGCGAAGAAGCCTGGGATCGTCTCGAAAAAGCCTATGCCTCGGAAGAGCGCGTCGATGGCGCCATCTTCGGTCGCGTCAAGGGCGGCTTCACCGTCGATCTGGGCGGCGCCGTGGCCTTCCTGCCGGGCTCGCAAGTCGACGTCCGTCCGGTCCGCGACGCTGGCCCGCTCATGGGTCTCAAGCAGCCGTTCCAGATCCTCAAGATGGACCGTCGTCGCGGCAACATCGTCGTGTCGCGTCGTGCCATCCTTGAAGAATCGCGTGCCGAACAGCGCGCCGAAGTCATCGGCAACCTGACCGAAGGTCAGATCGTCGACGGCGTCGTGAAGAACATCACCGAATACGGTGCCTTCGTCGACCTCGGCGGCGTGGACGGCCTGCTGCACGTCACCGACATGGCCTGGCGCCGCGTCAACCACCCGTCGGAGATCCTCACGATTGGCGAGACCGTCAAGGTCCAGGTCGTCAAGATCAACAAGGACACCCACCGCATCTCGCTCGGCATGAAACAGCTGCTGAACGACCCGTGGGATTCGGTCGAGACCAAGTTCTCGCTCGGGTCGGTGCACAAGGGCCGCGTCACCAACATCACCGATTACGGCGCCTTCGTGGAGCTGGAAGCCGGTGTCGAGGGTCTGGTTCACGTCTCGGAAATGTCCTGGACCAAGAAAAACGTGCACCCCGGCAAGATCGTTTCGACCTCGCAAGAAGTCGACGTCATGGTGCTCGAGATCGACACCGCGAAACGCCGCGTGTCGCTCGGTCTCAAGCAGTGCCTGCGCAACCCGTGGGAAGCCTTTGCGGATGCCCATCCGGTCGGCAGCGTGATCGAGGGTGAAGTCAAGAACATCACCGAATTCGGTCTGTTCATCGGCCTCGAAAACGACATCGACGGCATGGTGCACCTGTCCGACCTGTCGTGGGACAAGCGCGGCGAAGAAGCGATCCAGGAATACCGCAAGGGCGACGTCGTGCGCGCTGCGGTCACCGAAGTCGACACCGACAAGGAACGCATCTCGCTCTCGATCAAGGCGCTCGATGCCGACACCTTCTCGGATGCGGTTGATGGCGTGAAACGTGGCTCGGTCATCACCGTGAACGTCACCGCGATCGAAGACGGCGGCATCGAGGTCGAATACAACGGCATGAAGTCCTTCATCCGCCGTTCGGATCTGGCCCGTGACCGCGCCGACCAGCGCCCCGAGCGCTTCCAGGTTGGCGATCACGTCGACGTCCGCGTCGTCAACATCGACAGCAAGACCCGCAAGCTGGGCGTGTCGATCAAGGCGCGCGAAATCGCCGAAGAGAAGGAAGCCGTGGAACAATACGGTTCGTCCGACTCGGGCGCGTCGCTCGGCGACATCCTCGGCGCCGCCCTCAAGGGCCGCGAATAATCCATCCCGCAAGGGATGCGAAAGGCCCCGCTTTTGCGGGGCCTTTTCGTTTGTGCGATTCGCCGCAGGGGTCATTTCCGCACGGGCAAGGGGCTTTCCGCAGGGTAAGCCGATGGGGGACTGCGTCCGAGCGCCGCAGAACCGTCGCGAAACCGTGACGGCAAGCGATAATTTCCCGCCTTTCCAAGCCATTGCTGTTTGTGTCGTGAAGATTTCCCCCTATAGTCGGTGCAAGAACCAGTCCGGGTCGAGCCGGATGTCGGGGGAGATGACGCATGATCCGCTCTGAATTGATCGCCAAGATCGCCGAAGAGAATCCGCATCTGTTTCAGCGTGACGTTGAGAAGATCGTGAACACGATCTTCGACGAGATCATCGAGGCGATGGCCCGCGGTGATCGGGTCGAGCTGCGCGGCTTTGGCGCCTTTTCGGTGAAGAAACGGGACGCTAGAACCGGTCGCAACCCGCGCACCGGCACATCGGTCGCGGTCGATGAAAAACACGTGCCCTTTTTCAAGACCGGCAAGCTTCTGCGTGACCGGCTGAACGGGGTAGAGGAGTAAGACCCGATGTTCCGCGCGATCCGCTACCTATTCCTGCTCTGCCTGATCGTCATTCTGGTGACGCTGGCGATGTCCAACCGCGAGGTGGTGACGCTGAGCCTGCTCACCGCCGAGGTCGAGGCCTTCGTCGGCTTCAATCTGGCCGTGAAGGTGCCGCTGTTCTTCGTCTTCTTCGGCGGCATGGTGCTGGGGCTGGCGGTAGGCTTCGTGTGGGAATATCTGCGCGAGCATCGCTTCCGCAAGACCGCCCGCAAGGCGACCAAGCAGGCAGCGACGCTGGAGCGCGAGTTGGGTCGTCTGAAGGAAAAGACGCAGGGCCCGAAGGACGAGGTCCTGGCGCTGCTCGACAAGCCCCGCGCCTGAGGGCGTCGTGGTCACTGTCGCCGTCAATCGCGGTCGCCCCGGCGGGGTGCGCTGCAAGATCTGCGGGCTGAAGACACCGGCCGATGTGGAGGCTGCCGCGCAAGCGGGGGCAGGCTACATCGGCCTTGTCTTTTTTCCGCGTTCGCCAAGGCATCTGGACATCGTTCAGGCCCGCGAATTGGCGCTGCTGGCGCCGGTCGGGCTGGCCAAGGTGGCGCTGGTCGTCGATGCCGACGATGCGACCTTGCAGGCGATCACCGATGCGGTGCCGCTCGATCTGCTGCAACTTCATGGGCGCGAAAGCCCGGCCCGTGTTGCCGAGGTGAAGGCCCGCTTCGGCCTGCCGGTGATGAAGGCCGTGGGCGTGGCCGAGGCCTCGGATCTGGCGGCGATTGCGGACTATGAAGCCGTGGCCGATCAGATCCTTGTCGATGCGAAGGCGCCGAAGGGCGCGGTGCTGCCGGGCGGCAACGGGCTTGCCTTCGACTGGCGGCTGATTGCCGGGCGGGTGTGGCACCGGCCTTGGATGCTGGCCGGTGGGCTGACGCCCGAGAACGTGGCCGAGGCGGTGCGGCTGACAGGGGCGCGTCAGGTCGATGTGTCTTCGGGGGTGGAAGCTGCGCCCGGCGTCAAGGAGGCGGCCCGGATTGCCGCCTTTATCGCGGCGGCGCAGGGGTAGGGTGGGGGCTTCACCCCCACGCCCCGAGCGTATTTGTGCCAAGAAAAAACAGGAACTTTACCCCGAGGGGGGGGCGCGCTATCTGCTGGGGGCGCGCGACGGACAAAGGGGATGGCGATGGCGGAAGATCGGCTCAACAGTTTCAGGACGGCTCCGGATGACAATGGCCGGTTCGGCATTCACGGCGGGCGCTTCGTGTCCGAGACGCTGATGCCGCTGATCCTCGAGCTTGAGGCGCAGTATGAGCATGCCAAGACCGACCCGAGCTTCTGGGCCGAGATGGACGCGCTCTGGAAGCATTACGTCGGCCGTCCTTCGCCGCTCTATTTCGCGCCGCGGATGACCGAGGAGCTGGGAGGGGCGAAGGTCTACCTCAAGCGCGAGGAGCTGAACCACACCGGCGCGCACAAGATCAACAACGTGCTGGGGCAGATCCTGCTCGCCCGGCGCATGGGCAAGACCCGGATCATCGCAGAGACCGGCGCGGGCCAGCATGGCGTCGCCACGGCCACCGTCTGCGCGAAGTTCGGGCTGCAATGCATTGTTTACATGGGCGCCACCGACGTTGAACGGCAGGCGCCGAACGTGTTCCGGATGAAGTTGCTCGGCGCTGAAGTTGTGCCGGTCACCTCGGGGCGCGGCAC
The DNA here is from genome assembly GCF_052363175.1 of Rhodobacter capsulatus. Taxonomy (GTDB): domain Bacteria; phylum Pseudomonadota; class Alphaproteobacteria; order Rhodobacterales; family Rhodobacteraceae; genus Rhodobacter; species Rhodobacter capsulatus_D. The sequence continues at coordinate 2,658,063 of NZ_CP198946.1, read as the reverse complement.
GCTGAAGGACGCGATGAACGACGCGCTGCGCGATTGGGTGACCAATGTGCGCGACACCTTCTACTGCATCGGCACGGTGGCTGGCCCTGCGCCCTATCCGGCGATGGTGCGCGACTTCCAGTCGATCATCGGCAAGGAAACCCGCTGGCAGCTGGAAGAGCAGGAAGGCGAGGGCCGTCTGCCCGACACGATCATTGCGGCCGTGGGCGGTGGCTCGAATGCGATGGGGCTTTTCCATCCGTTCCTGGACGACGCTTCGGTGCGCATCATCGGGGTCGAGGCCGGGGGCCTTGGCGTTGACGACCGGATGCAGCATTGCGCCTCGCTCACCGGCGGGCGGCCGGGCGTGCTGCATGGCAACCGCACCTACCTGCTGCAGGACGAAGACGGGCAGATTCTCGAAGGTCATTCGATCTCGGCCGGGCTTGATTACCCGGGGATCGGGCCGGAGCACAGCTGGCTCCATGACATCAAGCGCGCGGAATATGTGTCGATCACCGACATGGAGGCGCTCGACGCCTTCCAGTTCTGCTGCCGCACCGAGGGGATTATTCCGGCCTTGGAAAGCAGCCATGCGCTCGCCCATGTGATGAAGATCGCGCCGACCCTGCCGAAGGACCACATCATCGTGGTCAACCTTTCGGGGCGCGGCGACAAGGACATCTTCACTGTGGCCAAGCACCTTGGCGTGACGATGAAGGTCTGACCCGTCGCCGCGGCAGGACTTGCCGCAAGACCGAATGGGGCGGCGCCGGGAAGGGCGCCGCCTTGTCGTTTCAGACCAAAACTCGTCTGGAATTGCACATACACCAAAGTTTATGCGTGAAAAGACAGGCAAATTCGATACGGTTTATGTCTTTCGCTCAATTGTTTTTCGCGCTTCGACGGGTGATTTCTTCCCTGTCACGTTCCCCAGACGTGGCAGGCCTTCCGGTGTCGGGCGTCTCGCCCGTGCCGGATGGCCGCTTCGGACTGACCTCGAACGCGGCCCCGGACCGAGCCGCCACTCACGATGCGATCTGGCCCGTTGTCGAGAAAATCGGACCGTTATACTGCTACGCTGTCGGCGCCAGCGCCAAGGCGTCACTTTGCGCGCCCCTGATCCGTGTGAAGGGTCGGGGGCGCTTTTTCCGGAGTAGGATCATGCGATCTCCCCGCCGTCTTGCCCGCTTTGTCCCGCTGGCCCTTGGGGCCCTCGTCTGCTCCGCTTCGGCCAGCCTTGCCGAGACACAGGACGAGGTCGTGGCGCAGATGAAAGCCGAAGGCTACAACTCGATTGATGTTTCGACCACCTGGCTGCGCCGGGTGCGGATCGTCGGTGAGGGGGCCCCGGGCTCGCGCGAGGTTGTGATCGATCCCCGCAATGGCGAGGTTTTGCGCGACTTCAGCCGCCCGACTCCGCCCGACTGGAACGCCCCGGCCCGTGTTTCGGAGGGCGTCCCCGGATCTCCGGGGCGCGAGCCGCCCGGCGGTCCCGACGGGCGTGATCATCCGGGCGGTCCCGGCGGGCGTGATCATCCGGGCGGTCCCGGCGGGCGTGATCATCCGGGCGGTCCCGGCGGGCGTGACCATCCGGGTGGTCACGGCGGGCATGATCATCCGGGTGGACCGGGGGGGGGCGGGGGGCCAGGCGGCGGCCGCGGTGGTCCCGATGCAGGCAGGAACTGATCCAGCATGGCCCTGATCGATCCGACCGACAAGCCGAGCGCGCCCGCCTCTCCCGCAAGATTGCTGCGCCCGCGGTGGCTGACACTGCGCGTCGCGCTTGTTCCGCTCTTCCTTGTGCAGGCGGTGGCGGCGCTGTTCTTCGTGTCCGATATCGTGTTTTCGGTGCTTGGAATCGAGGTCACGCCGATCAACTGGAAACTGCGCGAGGCGCTGGAAATCGCTGCGGCGCTTGGGCTGGTGCTTGGCCTTGGCTTTGGGGCTCAGGCGCTATTGTCGGCCCGGCACGAGGCACATGTGGCGACGGAAAAGCTGCGTCGGGCCTCGACCGCCTTTGCCGAGCTTCTGTCCGAACGCTTTGCCGAATGGCGTCTGACGGCCGCCGAACGCGAAGTGGCGCTTTTCGCGATCAAGGGCCTGACGCTGGCCGAGATTGCCGGGTTGCGCTCCACTTCGGAAGGCACGGTCAAGGCGCAGACGGCCTCGATCTACCGCAAGGCCGGAGTGTCGACGCGCAGCCAGCTGGTGTCGATCTTCATCGAGGATCTGATGGACGAGCCGACGAGCCGCTTTACCGAGGTTCGCACCGCAGAGGTGCAAAGTCCGAAACGGGCGGTGCAGGGCGGCCGCTGAGCCGAGCCGCCCCGTTTTCGCAAGCATTTCCCGCTGTTTCTGCCTAAACTGTGGTTTATACCCCCGCTTCGCATGAAGTTTAGGGGGATAAACCGCAGGCAAATGGCTATCCTGCTTTGGTTGGGTCTCTCCTTTCGGCGCCCGGCGGCGCGTGCCGGAGTTCGGGCGGATACCAACCCATGGAAGCGGAGAGTTTCATGCGCAGAGACTACCTGACGAGCGTTGCGATCGGCCTTGCGCTGGTCGCGCTCGGGGCGCGGGCCGAGGCCCGGACGCTTGACGTGTCGATCTGGTCCGAACCCGCCCGTGCGACCGCGGTGCAAGAGAGCGATGGACTGTTGCGTCTTGCCGATGCCAGCGATGCGAACGATGACGGATCTGCTGGCGGGTCGGATGATGGCGCGGATGGCGGGGCAGACGCTGATGGGACCGACGACGGTGGCAATGGCGACGACGGGGCGACCGATGACGGCTCGGGCGACGCTGGCGGCACCGGCGACGGCTCCGAAGATGGCAGCGATGGCGGTTCGGACGATGGTTCGGGCGACGCCGACAATGCGCCCCCCGATAACGGATCCTCTCCTGATGACGGTGTGATCTCGATCGATGACCCGATCGACGCGCCGAGCGACACCCCGGTCGACGAGCCCTCGGCGCCCGATGTCGTTGTCGATGATCCGATGCCGGGCGATCTGGTCGATCCGGAGCTGGGCGAGGTGCAGACGATGACCGGCGGGGCGCAGGTGGACATGACCACGACCGGCGTTGCTTCGGGGCCAATCTCGGGGGACGAGGCTCAGGTCCATCGTAATGGCGCCGCCGCCGATTGGGGCCGCGAGGGCTGCAAGTCGTTCTTCGACCGTGGCAACTGCAAATGATCCTGTCACACTGCGCAGGGGGCCAGTGCGGCCCCCTGTCGACGAAGCCCCGATCGGGGCAGGAGGGAAATATGGGACGCATCCGATCCTTCATGCTGATCGTGATCTTGCTGGTGCCGCTGCCGGCTTTTGCGGTCGAGGCGGATGACATCGTGGCGCAGCTGCGCGCCCAGGGTTTCAGCCAGATCAACGTCAGCCGCACCTTTCTGGGGCGCGTGAAGATTGAGGCGCAAGCTCCTAATCTGCATAGGGAAATAGTTTTGAATCCGAAAACGGGCGAGATCTTGCGCGACTATACGGATGCCGCCGACAGCGACAGCCGCTATGCCGGATCGGATCGGACAACGTCCTCTGGCTCGGTGTCGGTGGACAGCGGCCTGACCAGCCCGCCCGATGTCGGCACCTCGGCTGCGGTTGATGCCGGTGCCTCGGTTGGCACCTCGGATCTGTCCGGTCTGGACGGCACATCGACAACCGGAGCGGGGGAATGAGCCCCGGTTTCGGCCCGAGCGCCGACCCGAATCTTGCTGCGGCGCGGTTGCCTGCGCGGGTTCGCCTCCGCTGGATCTGGACGCTGGCCCTGTTCCTGTTCCAGCTCGTCTGTGCCGCCGTCTTTCTGGTCGACATGCTGTCGTCGCTTTTTGATTTCCGCTCGACCCCGATCAGCTGGTCGGTGCGCGAGATGCTGGAACTCGGCGCCGCCTGCGGTCTGTTGGGCGGACTTGGGCTTGCGGCCTGGTTGTTGGCCGATGCGGTGCGCTCGCGTCATCTGGCCGAGGCTCGGCTGCGCCGCGTTGCGGGTGATTTCGGGGCGTTGCTGCAGGAGCGCTTCACCGAATGGGGCCTGACCGCGGCCGAACGCGACGTGGCGCTGTTCGTGATCAAGGGCTTCACCACGGGCGAGATTGCCGGGCTGCGCAAGACTTCGGAAGGCACGGTCAAGGCGCAGACGGCGGCGATCTATCGCAAGGCCGATGTGATGGGGCGCGCACAGCTTCTGTCGGTGTTCATCGAGGAACTGCTGATCGGCCTGCCAGAGCCCGAGCGCCGCAACCCGGCCGAGCCGGCGATCCCCTTTGCCGACCGCGTCGCGCGGTTGCGCGAACGGGGCTGAGCCGGTTCATTTCTCGCGATTGTGCTTTTTCTTCGCTTTTTTCTCGATCCGGTCGGCGCCCATCACCTGCATGAGCTCGGCCGGATCGCGTCGGATCAGCTTGGAAAACCACTGCGAGGCCGCCCCGGCCGTCTCGGCCAGATCCTGCATCCGGGCGTCGTCTTCGGCATTGGCGAGCGTCGTCAGCCTATCGACCAAGGGCGCGATTTCGCGCCGGTGCCGTTCCGCCAGACCCGCGCGCAGAAGCGCCCAGGGGTTCGGATCGGCGACAAAGAAGTCGCGCCGCAGCCCGGGCTTGCGACTGACCTGAACCAGCCCCGCCTGCCGCAATTCCTTCAGCGCCACCGAGACATTCGAGCGCGAGAGGCCCAGCCCCGTTGCCAGATCCTCGGCCGAGGGGGTGTCGGTCGCGCGCCAGATCGCGGCGAGGCATTGCCCGGCGGCGCGACTCAGGCCGAAGGCGGTGGCCAGATCGGCAAAGAGCTGCGTCAGCTCCGAAGGGACGGGTGCGGTCATGGGGCCTCGTTCATTCTGCGGGCGCGCGCGTCAGATGCACAAGACTACGTTGGCGCCAAGGGGTTGCGGGCGCAAGCAGGATCGACGGGAAATCCGCATGCCGGGGTGCATCGGGCCAAAGCTGCGGCTCGAGCGCCACGCCCGCATGGGCGGCGTAAGGTGCGCCCATCAGCCCGGGGAAGGGGCCGGAATTGAGCGCCCGGCCATCATAGACCTGCACCCCCGGCGCGTCGGTGTGCAGATCGAGTGTCACGCCTTTCGCGCCGGTGAGCCGCGCCGCCGGGCGCAGCCCGCTGCCGCTCAGGCAGAAGTTGTGATCGACGGGCGGCAGATCCGGCAGCGCGCGCGGGCTGCGCAGATCAAGGTCAAGTTGCACAACCGGCACCGGCGGCAGCGGCAGGTTCTCGGCATCGGTCGGCAGGACATGATCGGCCATCACCTGCAGCCGATGCCCCGCCGTCGTCGCGGTGCCGTCAAGGTTCCAATAGGGGTGATGGGCGAGGTTCATCAGCGTCAGCGCATCGGTCTCGGCCGAGAGCGTGATCTCGAGCGTCGCCGGAGGCGAGAGCGCAAACAGGGCGCGGATCACCCGATTGCCGGGCAGCGCCGCCGCGCCATGCGGCAGATCGAGGCGCAGGGTCACCGCCGCCTCGGAAGCGTCTTCGATCGTCCAGACCTGCTGCGAGATCCCCTCGGCCCCCGAATGCAGCAGGTTTGCGCCGTCATTCGGCTCTGCCTGCCACAGCTGGCCCTCAAGCGTCACCTGCGCCCGGAACAGCCGGTTCGCCACCGGCCCGACGACCGCGCCGCACCAATGCAGGCGCTGCTCATAGGCGCCAAGCAGGTCCGAGCCCAGCACCAGCGGCCAGGGCGTGCCCGCCAGCCGCAGATCCTGCAGCGTCGCGCCAAGGGTCAGAACGCGGGCGGTTACTTCGCCCGCGCGCAGCGTGATCGCCTCGACCGTCTGGCCAAGGGAAGTGGTGCCGAAACGGCGGATCGTCGATGTCATGGGGCCTCCCGCGTGGCGATACTCCAGCACGGAAGGCCCAAAAGAACAAGGGATTACGGTGCCAGACAGTCGTGCATCGCTTGGGCAAGTCCCGCCAGCACATCTTCGTAAAGCGCAGGCCCATAGGTCAGGGTCGACCCCTCGGGATCGAGCGGCGCGCCGCGGCTCACCCCGGTGCCCTCCAGCAGGATGTCGATCTGTTTCGGATCGTGGTTCGCCTCGGGAAAGGCGCAGACGATCGATTTGGCGGCGAGCCCGTCCCGCAGCTCAGCCAGATGCGCGGCACCCGGATCGGCGGCATCGCCCATCGACACGGCACCGGCCGCGCTCAGCCCGTAATGGGCAGTAAAATAGCCATAGGCATCGTGGAAGGTGACGAAGGGGCGGCCCTTCAGCGGCGCCAGATCTGCCATCAGCTTCGCATCGAGCATCGCGATCCGCATCCGCGCCTGCGCCGCGTTGGTGATGTAAGTGGTGGCATGTTCGGGGTCGCGCCGCGCCAGTTCCGCGCCGATCAGCGTGAGCCAGGTTTCGGCATTCGCGGGCGCGAGCCAGGCATGGGGGTCAAGGCCCTCGTGGTGGTGGTGCTCCTCGCCTTCGCCTTCATCGTGGTCGTCATGCGCATGATCATGCCCATGCCCGCCGACATGCGGCTTGCCGCCAAAGTCCTGCAGCAGCGTTCCGGGCGCATCAAGCAGCGTCACCGCCGTGCCGCGGTCCTGCAGCCCGTCGATCGCGCGATCGAGCCAGGGCGTCATCTCGGGGCCGACCCAAAGCACCAGATCGGCGTCTTGTAGCGCCGCCGCCTGACTGGGCTTGAGCTGATAGGAATGCGCATTCCCGCCCTGTTCGAGCAGGACCGAGGGGCTGCCCAGATCGCCCATCACCATCGCCGCCAGAGATTGCACCGGCGGAATGTCGGTCACCACCGTCGGCACCTCGGCCAGGGCGGGCAGGGGGAGCAGCAGCAGGGCGGCAATAGCGGGTGTCTTCATCATGTCCTCGGCAAGGCTTGCGGGTCGGGAGGTGGTTCTCTATGTTATGAGATAACAAGTCAAGCAAAATGTGATAGAGTAACATGGGCGGCGAGAAAGATCCGGGCTGCGCCTTTGCGCATCATGACCATGCGCATTGTGCGGGAGATACGCTGGCGCGGGCCGAGGCGGAAACCGCGCGGCGCGGGCTGCGCTTTACTCCGGTGCGCAAGCGGGTGCTGCAGATCCTGCTCGAGGCGCATCGGGCGATGGGGGCCTATGAGGTGCTCGACCGGCTCTCGGCCGAGGGCTTCGGCAATCAGCCGCCCGTGGCCTATCGCGCGCTGGAATTTTTGGTCGAGGCGGGGCTGGCGCATCGGGTGCAGGGGCTGAATGCCTTTGCCGCCTGCATGCATCCGGGCGAGGTCCATGCGCCGGTCTTCCTGATCTGCCGCGACTGCGATGCCGTGGCCGAGGCGGCGGCCGCGCCGGTGCGCTCGGCTCTGGACGAGGTCGCGGGGGCGCTTGGCTTTGCCATCGAGCGCGCCAGTTTCGAGGCGGTGGGCCTGTGCCCCGCCTGCCGGGCGCGCGCTGAAGGTCGAGCTTGAACATGCTGATTACGGCTGAAAATCTGTCGGTGCGGCATGGCGAGGCGGTGGTGCTGGCGGGGGTGGATTTCACCCTTGCCCCGGGCGAGATCGTCACAGTCGTCGGGCCGAATGGCTCGGGGAAATCGACGCTCATTCGGGCGCTGATCGGGCTTGAGCCCGCCGCGACGGGCCAGGTGACCCGCGCGACGGGCCTGCGCATCGGCTACGTGCCGCAGAAGCTTCACATCGATGCCGGTCTGCCGATGACTGTGCGCCGGTTCCTGTCGCTGCCCAAGCGCGTCAGCGATGCGCAGGCCGAGGCGGCGCTGGCCCGCGTCGGCGTTCCGGGTCTGGGGGCGCGCCCGCTGGCCCGGCTGTCGGGCGGGCAGTTCCAGCGCGTTCTGCTGGCACGCGCGCTCTTGGGCGCTCCGCAGGTGCTGATCCTTGACGAGCCGACGCAGGGGCTTGATCAACCCGGTACCGCCGCCTTTTACCGCCTGATCGACGAGGTCCGGGCCGAGACCGGCGCCGCAGTGCTGATGGTCAGCCACGATCTGCATGTGGTGATGGCGGCTTCGGATCGGGTGGTCTGCCTCAATGGTCATGTCTGCTGCGAGGGCACGCCCAAGGTGGTGTCCGCCGCGCCGGAATATCGCGCGCTTTTCGGGCTGGGCACCGGCGGGGCCTTCGCGCTTTACCGTCATATCCACGACCATGACCACGAGGGCGACGAGGGCCACGGTCACGATCCCGCCGCGCCGCACCGGGCGCATCCGCACGGGGCGCATCCGCATGGCACGCACGCGCATGTGCATGGACCGGAGTGCCGCCACGATGCTTGACGATTTCCTGATCCGCGCCGCTCTGGGGGGCGTGGGGCTGACACTGGCCACCGGGCCTTTGGGGTCATTCGTGATCTGGCGCCGGATGGCCTATTTCGGCGATGCCACGGCGCATGCGGCGATCCTTGGCGTCGCGCTGGCCTATGGCTTTGGCGTCTCGGTCTATCTTGGCACGCTCACGGTGGCGCTCGCCATGGCGCTGACGGTGGCGAGCCTCTCGGGCCGCGGCCATGCGATGGATACGGTTCTGGGTGTGCTCGCCCATTCGGCGCTGGCCTTCGGTCTGGTTGCGGCCTCGTTCTTTTCGGGGCTCAGGGTCGATCTCTCGGCCTTTCTCTTTGGCGACATTCTGGCGGTCAGCCGTGCCGATCTTGCCGTGATCTGGGGCGGCGCGGGGGTGGTGGCGGCCGTGCTGATCTGGCGCTGGCAGGGGCTTTTGACCGCGACCGTGAACGAGGAACTGGCGCAGGCCTCGGGCCTGAACCCGCGGGCCGAGCGGCTGGTGCTGACGGTGGCGCTGGCGCTGACGGTGGCGGTGGCGATCAAGATTGTCGGCGCGCTTCTGATCGCGGCGCTGCTGATCGTGCCCGCCGCGGCGGCCCGGCAACTGGCCCGCGGCCCCGAGACGATGGCGCTGGGCGCCACCGCGATCGGTGCCTTGGCGGTGCTGGGCGGGTTGCAGGCCTCGCTCACCTGGGACACGCCCGCAGGCCCGTCGATCGTGGCGGTGGCAGCGGCGATCTTTGCGCTGTCCCCTCGTCTTGCGGCGCAAGGCCTAGGTTGAAAAGGGGGGGCGTGCCCCCCATCCCCTCAGATCTTTTTCGAGCGTTGACGCGCGCAGCAGCCGTTTCACATCGGCGAGCGTGCAAAGGTCGGTGGCCGGCGTCATCACCGCCGCCGCCGCCGCCGCCGCGCCCCAGCGCAGCGCCTCGGGCAGGGCCAGCCCGCGGCCAAGGCTGAGCGTGAAGGCGGCCACGAAACTGTCGCCCGCGCCGACTTTCGACACCACCTTGTCCGGCACCGCCTGTGCCACCCAGCGTTCGGTCTCGGTCGCGAGCACGTTGCCATCGGCGCCGCGCGCGACGACGACGGCGCGGGCGATGCCGCGTTTCACCAGTTCCTGCGCGAAATCGGCGCTGTCGACGCGGGTCGGCAGGGCGCGGCCCGCCAGATCCTCGGCTTCAAGATCATCCATGCGCAGCACGTCGACCGGCTTCGCCCCGGCGGTCAGCAGCTGGTGCAGCGCCTTGCCCGAGGTATCGAGAAAGAACCGCGCCCGGGTGCGCGAGATTTTCGTCGCCAGCCGTGCCGGGAAATCGTCGGGCACGCCCGGCGGCTGGCTGCCCGAAAGCACGACGATGCCGTTTTCGGGCGCCGCTTTCGCGATCCGGTCGAGCACCTTCGTCACGTCGCTTGTCGACCAGGTCGGCCCGGGCATGACGAAGCGATATTGCTCGCCCGTCGCCGCATCGGTGACGGTCAGGCTTTGCCGCGTCTCGCCCGGGGCTGGGAAGGGGGCAAGGCCGATCCCCTGTTCGGCCAGAAGATGCATGACCTTGTCGCCGGTCGGCCCGCCAAGTGCCACGAAAGCGGTCGAATGCCCGCCAAGCGCCGAAATCGCGCGGCTGACGTTCAGCCCGCCGCCGCCCGGATCGGTCTCGGGGCGGGTGCAGCGCAGCTTGCGTTCGGGGGCGACCTGATCGGCATGGATCGAAAGATCGACGGTGGGGTTCAGGGTGACGGTCAAAATGGCAGTCATGCCGGGCCTTTCCTGCGGCCGGATCGTGGCCGGTTCTGGGTCTTTGGCGCTAACATTGCAGGTTCGCGCGCAGGGGGGAAGGGTGGAAACCGGACTTTAACGCATTGCTGGCCTGATCTCATAATCCTGAGGAGGAGAATCATGATACCCGACCTGTCCGACCCGCGCTGGAAGCGGGTTTTGACCAGCAATTCCGATTTGTCTGCGTCATCTTTGGCGACGCGCATCCTGATCGCACGCCTGCGACGCGAGGTGGCGGAGGCACCTGCCGCCTTGGCAGGCAAGATCGGTGAATTGCGCGATTTCGTGGCGAAGAACCCCTTTGCCGTGGCCGATGCGGCGAAATTCTGAACGGAGAGAACCGATGAAGAATGAAATGCTCACTGTCGCCGACGCGGCCAAACGAATTGAAGCGGGTGACGTCATGGTCATCGCGGGGGACGAATCGCTTCTGGCGCAACTGCCGCGCGGGGCGTGGATCGGCGGCACCACCGTCTATTTCGTCACCGAAACTGGCGGCGCCGTCGTGCGCGACCGGCTCTTTTGCACCACCATCTCGAAGGCCACGGGCGCCAGCCCGCGCCATCTGTGGGTGGACGAGCTGCCCCGCATCGCCGAAGGCTACAAGTCCGGCGGCATCACCATGATCATGATCCCGGCCTTCTCGGTCGCGCATTCGCAATTCGCGGTCGAGGGCCAGACCTATCCGGGGCTCTTCGATCAGCCGCTCGCGGGCTGGATCACCGGCGTGCATCTCGATGACATCGGCAAGAAAGCCCCGAAGGTCTTCGACGGCGCCACCGGCAAGGGCCATGACGAGGGCGCGGTGCTGCTGCATGTCGCCCTGCCCGAGGGCGTCGCGATCGATCTCGACATCCTCAACATCTTTGCGCAGGGCAATGACGCCAAGCTGACCTTCACTTTCCACGAGGGTGGCTTTACCGCGAAGACCGCGACGGTGAACGGGGCCGAGGTCGATCTGGCCAGCTACATCAGCGAAAACGGCCTCGACACCCGTCTGCCGCTGGTCGCGAACTACGCGGGCGCGCTGGTCAATGTGTCGATCCAGTCGGTTGATGTCGCGGCGGGCGAAGTAAAGTTCTATGCGCCGGTCGTGGCCGGGGTGGAGTATCGCATGGCGAATGCGCTCGGCTCCTATGCGCAGGCCTTCGCGCAAGGCGCGGGCGAGACGGGCGCGGGGCAGTATTCCTGCAACTGCATCCTGAACTACCTTTACGGCGAGCTGGAAGGCCAGCACACCGGTGGCTTCACCGGCCCGGTCACCTTCGGCGAAATCGCCTATATCCTGCTCAACCAGACACTCGTGCGCATGGAGATTACCGACGCCGCCTGAGCAGGGCAAAGATGACAGCAGGGCAGTCCGCTTGGGCGGCCCCGCTCACTCCCACCAGCGGTCGATGCTGGCGATGTCGTCATCCGACCAGCCGAAATGATGCGCCAACTCGTGCACGAAGACATGCGCGACCAGTGCATCAAGCGCCACATCCCCCCGCCCGACCCATTCATCCAGGATCGGGCGGCGGAAGAGCCAGATCACATCCGGGCCGGACGGGTCGAAGACCGATTTCTGCGTCAGCGGCACGCCCTCGTAAAGCCCGGTCAGTTCGAACGGATCCTCGATCCCCATCTCGTCAAGCACCGCCTCGGGGGCGAAATCCTCGACCCGCAGCACCACCTCGGCCGCCGGGCCGCGGAATCGCACCGGCAGCGCCGCCCGGGCGGCCTCGGCCATCGCTTCGATTTCGGCAAGGCTCGGCGCCTCGCGGCCTTTCCAGAGGGTCATCTTCACGGCTCCTTCATCCCTGGCGGCGCAGGGTTTGCCCTGCCAGATATGGACAAAAGCTCCTGCCTGTGAAAGAGCAGAAGACCTACAGGAGAGCCCGATGACCGTCGTTACCCGCTTCGCCCCTTCGCCGACCGGCTACATCCATGTCGGCAACCTGCGCACCGCGCTGATGAACTACCTCGTCGCCCGCAAGGCTGGCGGCACCTTCATTCTGCGCATCGACGATACCGACCAGGAACGCTCGAAGCAGGAATATGTGGATGCGCTGAAGGCGGATCTGGAATGGCTCGGCCTGACCTGGGACCGCGAGGAACGCCAGTCGCTGCGCTTCGACCGCTACGAGGCCGCGGCGGAAAGCCTGCGCGGGGTGGGGCGGTTCTACGAATGCTTCGAAAGTCCGACCGAGCTGGACCTCAAGCGCAAGAAATTGCTGAACATGCACAAGCCCCCGGTCTATGACCGCGCGGCGCTGAAGCTGACCGCCGCCGACAAGGCGCGTTTCCGCGAGGAAGGCCGCGATGGCTACTGGCGCTTCCTGCTGAACCAGACCCGGATCGAATGGCACGATGGCATCATCGGCGACATCTCGATCGACGCGGCTTCGGTGTCGGACCCGGTGCTGATCAAGGCCGATGGGCAGGTGCTTTACACCTTCGCCTCGTCGGTCGACGACATCCAGATGGGCGTGACCCATATCGTGCGCGGCGCCGACCACGTGACGAACACCGCGACGCAGATCCAGATCATGGAAGCGCTGGGCGGCACGCCGCCGAGCTTCGCGCACCACAGCTTGCTCACCGGCGCGAAGGGCGAGGAACTGTCGAAGCGTCTGGGCACGCTGTCGATCCGCGATCTGCGGGCGAATGGCATCGCCCCCGAGGCGCTGCTGAGCCTGATGGCGCGGCTGGGCTCCAGCCAGCCGGTCGAGCTGCGGATGAGCCTCGACGAGATCGCCGAGGGCTTCGATCTGAGCCAGTTCGGCGCGGCGCCGACGAAATTCGACCCCGAAGATCTGATCCCGCTGACCCGCGCGCGCAACCAGCATCTGCCGTTCGAAAAGGTCGAGGACGAGATCCGCAAGCTTGGCATTCCGCCGCATCTGGCGCGGGATTTCTGGGCCGTGGCCTCGAAGAACATCGACAAGCTCTCGGATCTGGCGCATTGGGCCGAGCTGGTGATCGAGGGCGCCGAGGCGGTGATCGACCCGGAAGATGCCGAATTCGTCGCCGTGGCGCTGGCGCTGCTGCCCGACGCGCCCTTTGCCAAGGACACTTGGGCAAGCTGGACCGCGGCGGTGAAGGAAGCCACCGGCCGCAAGGGCAAGGGGCTCTTCATGCCGCTGCGCAAGGCCTTGACCGGTCAGGCGCATGGGCCGGAGATGGCGGATCTGATGCCGCTGATGCAGAAGGTCCGTGCCAAGGGCTGAGCGCTGGGGGCGCTGCCCCCAGACCCCCGGCGTCTTTGAACCAAGAAAAAGCAGGGCCGGTTTTCCGGCCCTTTTTTGTTGTCCGGGCGCGAAGGTGTCGGATTTTCTCTCGAAAGCGTCGGATTTGTTTTTCCCTCTTGCCAGAGTGTCGCACGACGGGCTAGATCAGGGGCGTCAGGATCGGGAGACACTGGCCGCAAGGTCAGGGCCGAAGGAGCAACCGCCCCGGTAAACTCTCAGGCAAAAGGACCGTTCTGACAAAGAACTCTGGAGAGTGACCCCGAAACGGGTCCGCCGAAGGGATAACGATCTCAGGCGCCGACAGGCAGGGACAGGGGGGGCATCGAGCGGGCGAAAGCCCAGGGATTCGGTGCCGGGTTTCCGGCTTGGGGGATGCGATGGCCGGGGATACGGGCTTGAAGCGCACGGCGCTTTTCAATCTGCATGTGGAATTGGGGGCGAAGATGGTCCCCTTTGCGGGCTGGGACATGCCCGTGCAATATCCGATGGGGGTGCTCAAGGAGCATCTTCACACCCGTGCCGCGGCGGGGCTGTTTGATGTCAGCCACATGGGGCAGGTGATCCTGCCCGCGGGCGCGGTGGCGGCGCTCGAGGCGCTGGTGCCGGTCGATATCGCGGGGCTGGGGCTCAATCGGCAGCGCTATGCGATGTTCACCAATGACGCGGGCGGCATTCTGGATGACCTGATGGTGGCGAACCGCGGCGATCATCTGTTCCTTGTCGTCAATGCCGCCTGCGCCGAGGCCGATATCGCGCATCTGCGCGCCCATGTGCCGGGCGTGACCGTGGTCGCGTGCCGCGGGCTTCTGGCGCTGCAGGGGCCGCAGGCCGAGGTGGCTTTGGCGCGGCTTTTGCCGGGCGTCACCGCGATGCGCTTCATGGACACCGCGACCTTCCTGTGGGAGGGGGCCGATCTTTGGGTGTCCCGGTCTGGCTATACCGGCGAGGATGGCTTCGAAATCTCGGTCCCCGAGGGCGTGATCGAGGGGGTTCGCCCGCGCGCTTCTGGCGATGCCGGAGGTGGCGCCGATCGGTCTTGGCGCGCGCGACAGCCTGCGGCTCGAAGCCGGGATGCCGCTTTACGGCCATGACATCGACACCGAGACCTCGCCGGTCGAGGCGGGTCTGGCCTGGGCGATCCAGAAGGCCCGCCGCAGTGGCGGCGCGCGCGAAGGCGGTTTCCCCCGGGAGCCGCGCGCATCCTGCGCGAGCTGACCGAAGGCCCCGCCCGCAAACGCATGGGCCTGCGCCCCGAGGGCCGGGCGCCGATGCGCGAAGGCGTTGAAATTTATGCCGAAGCCGAGGGCGGCAGCCCGATTGGCCGGGTCACTTCGGGCGGCTTTGGCCCCTCGATCGACGGGCCGATGGCGATGGCCTATCTGCCCGCGACCCTCGCCCCCGGCGCCACCGTCTACGGCGAGGTCCGCGGCAAGCGGCTGCCCGCCCGCGTGACCGACCTGCCTTTCCATCCCACCAGCTACAAACGATAGGAGCCAACGATGCCGATCCGTTACACCCCCGAACACGAATGGCTGCGCGTCGAGGGCGACCTTGTCGTTGTCGGCATCACCGAACACGCCAGCGAGCAGCTGGGCGATGTCGTTTTCGTCGAGCTGCCCGAGGTGGGCCGCAAGGTGGAAAAGGGCGACGAGGTCTCGGTGATCGAATCGGTCAAGGCCGCCTCCGACATTCTGGCGCCGCTTGCGGGCGAGATCGTCGAAGTGAACGAGGCCCTGCCGGAGACCCCCGCGTTGGTGAATGAAAAGCCGATGCAGGCCTGGTTCTTCAAGATGAAGGTGCCGAATCTGGCGGCGGTCGACGACTACATGTCCGCGGGCGCCTACGAGGATTTCATCGGATAAATCGAGCAAGATCATGAGCTTCACCCCCACCGATTACGACCCTTACGATTTCGCCAACCGCCGCCACATCGGGCCGAGCCCGTCCGAGATGGCGGAAATGCTCAAGGTGGTGGGGGTGCCGACCCTCGACGCGCTGATCGACGAGACGGTGCCGCAGGCGATCCGGCAGGCTGCGCCTTTGTCCTGGCCGCCGATGACCGAGCACGAACTGCACGACAAGCTGCGCGAGGTGCAAAAGAAGAATGCGGTGATGACCTCGCTCATTGGGCAGGGCTATTACGGCACCGCGACGCCGCCCGCGATCCAGCGCAACGTGCTGGAAAATCCGGCCTGGTATACCGCTTACACGCCCTATCAGCCGGAAATCGCGCAGGGCCGTCTGGAAGCGCTGTTGAACTATCAGACCATGGTCGCCGATCTGACCGGGCTGCCGGTAGCGAATGCCTCGCTGCTCGATGAGGCCACCGCGGCGGCCGAGGCGATGATGATGGCCGAACGCTCGGCCAAATCGAAGGCGCGGGCGTTTTTCGTGGACCTGAACCTGCATCCGCAGACGGTGGCGGTGCTCGAAACCCGGGCCGCGCCCTTTGGCATCGAGATCGTCAAGGGCCAGCCCGATGACCTCGTGCCCGATGCGGTCTTTGGGGCGATTTTCCAGTATCCGGGCACCTACGGCCATGTCCGCGACTTCACCGATTACATCGCGATGCTGCATGCGGCGGGGGCGATTGCGGTGGTGGCGACGGATCTTCTGGCGCTGTGTCTGCTCAAGGAACCGGGCGCGATGGGGGCCGATATTGCGGTCGGCTCGGCGCAAAGGTTCGGCGTGCCGATGGGCTTTGGCGGCCCGCATGCCGCCTTCATGTCCTGCCGCGACAGCCTGAAACGCACGATGCCGGGGCGGATTGTCGGTGTCTCGATCGATGCGCGTGGCAACAAGGCTTACCGCTTGTCGTTGCAAACGCGCGAGCAGCACATCCGGCGCGAAAAGGCGACCTCGAACGTCTGCACGGCGCAGGCGCTTCTTGCGGTCATCGCCAGTTTCTACGCCGTTTTCCACGGGCCGAAGGGGCTGCGCGCGATTGCCGAGCGGGTGCATCTGAACGCCGTGCGGGTGCGCGATGCGCTGGTCGCCGCCGGGGCCGACGTGGCGCCGCAGGCGTTTTTCGACACGATCACCGTGCGGGTGGGCGTGGGGCAACAGGGCATCATGGCCGCCGCGCGCCAGCACGGGATCAACCTGCGCAAGGTGGGCGAGGGGCGCGTCGGCATCTCGATCGACGAGGTGACGGACGAGGATGTGCTGGTGCGTCTGCTGGACAGCTTCGGCATCAAGACCGTGCCGCCGAAGGGCGAAGCCCTTGGTTTTCCGCCCGAAATGCTGCGCGAAACCGAGTATCTGACGCATCCGGTCTTTCACATGAACCGCGCCGAGTCGGAGATGATGCGCTACATGCGTCGCCTGTCCGACCGCGATCTGGCGCTTGACCGCGCGATGATCCCGCTTGGGTCGTGCACGATGAAGCTGAATGCCGCGGCGGAAATGGCGCCGCTGACCTGGCATCGCTACAACTCGCTGCACCCCTTCGTTCCCGCCGATCAGGCGGGCGGTTATGCCGAGATGATCGAGGATCTGACGGCGAAGCTGTGCGAAATCACCGGCTATGATGCGTTCTCGATGCAGCCCAATTCCGGCGCGCAGGGCGAATATGCGGGCCTGATGACCATCGCCGCCTATCACCGCGCCCGCGGTGAAGGGCAACGCGATATCTGCCTGATCCCGGTCTCGGCGCATGGCACCAACCCGGCCTCGGCGGCGATGGCGGGGATGAAGGTGGTCGTGGTCAAATCCGCGCCGAATGGTGACGTGGATCTGGAAGATTTCGCCGACAAGGCGGCACAGGCGGGCGACCGGCTGGCGGCCTGCATGATCACATATCCTTCGACGCATGGCGTTTTCGAGGAGACGGTGAAGGAAATCTGCGCGATCACCCATCGGCATGGCGGGCAGGTCTATATGGACGGCGCGAATATGAACGCGCTCGTGGGGCTGGTGAAGCCGGGCGAATGCGGCTCGGACGTGAGCCATTTGAACCTGCACAAGACCTTTGCCATTCCGCATGGCGGTGGCGGTCCCGGCATGGGGCCGATCGGCGTCAAGGCGCATCTGGCGCCCTATCTGCCGGGGCATGTGGAGACCAACGGGCGCGAGGGGGCGGTCTCGGCCGCGCCCTATGGATCGGCCTCCATCTTGCTGATTTCATGGGCCTATTGCCTTATGATGGGGGGCGAGGGTCTGGCGCAGGCGACGCGGGTGGCGATCCTCAATGCCAACTACATCGCGGCGCGGCTGAAATCCGAGTATCCGATCCTCTTCATGGGCAACCGCGGCCGGGTGGCGCATGAATGCATCCTTGATACCCGCCCCTTCGCAGAGGTGGGGGTGAGTGTGGATGACATCGCCAAGCGGTTGATCGACAACGGTTTCCATGCGCCGACCATGTCCTGGCCGGTGGCAGGCACGCTGATGGTGGAGCCGACGGAAAGCGAAACCAAGGCCGAGATCGACCGCTTCATCACCGCGATGCTGGCCATTCGGGAAGAAGTGCGCGACGTGGCCGAGGGCCGGATTGCCGCCGAGGACAGCCCGCTGCATCACGCCCCGCATACGGTCGAGGATCTGGTGGCCGAGTGGGACCGGAAATACAGCCGCGAGCAGGGCTGTTTCCCGCCGGGCGCCTTCCGGGTCGACAAATACTGGCCGCCGGTCGGGCGCGTCGACAACGTCTATGGCGACCGCAATCTGGTCTGCACCTGCCCGCCGGTGGAGGCCTGGGCGGCAGAGTAAAACGATTGGTTCGGGCGGAAAGGGACAGGTCGTGCCTGTCCTGATCCGCCCGACAGAGCCGTTTCAGAACCGCTCGACGATCACCGAGCCGACCGAATAGCCCGCGCCAAACGAGCAGATCAGCCCGCGCTCGCCCGCGGCCATGTCGTCCGAGAACCGGTCAAAGGCGATGATCGACCCGGCCGACGAGGTATTCGCAAACTCCTGCAGGATGTTCGGCTGTTCGCCCGGCGCGGGGTCACGCCCCAGCACCTTGCGGCCGATGAAATCGTTCATCGTCTTGTTCGCCTGATGCAGCCAGAGCCGCTTCAGATCGCTGGCCGCCACGCCCTCGGCCTCGAGGTGGTGCAGGATATGCGCCGACACCAGCGGCAGCACTTCCTTGAAGACCTTGCGGCCCTCTTGCACGAATTGCATGTCGCGCCGATCCGCCAGCCCGTCGGGCCGGGTGCGGCGCAGAAAGCCGTTGTTGTTGCGGATGTTGTTGGAAAACTCGGTCGCGCATTTCACCGACCGGATGGCGAAGCCCTGCGCCGCATCCTCCTGCCGCTCGATCAGCACCGCCGTCGCCACATCGCCGAAGATGAAATGGCAATCGCGGTCGCGCCATTCGAGATGCCCCGAGGTGATTTCCGGGTTCACGACGAGCGCCCGGCGCACCGAGCCCGCGCGGATCATGTCGGCGGCGGCCTGAATCCCGAAGGTGGCCGAGGAACAGGCGACGTTCATGTCGAAGGCAAAGCCGGTCGCGCCCAGAAGCTTTTGAATTTCAATGGCAATGGCCGGATAGGCGCGCTCCATGTTCGACGCGGCACAGATCACCAGATCGACCTCGACCCCGGTGCGCCCGGCTTTCGCCAGCGCCTTCTGGCAGGCATCGACGGCCATTTCCGCCATGATCCCGGGCTCGTCATCCGAGCGCTGTCGCAGCGCCGGATACATCCTGTTCGGGTCGAGAACCCCTTTGCGATCCATCACATAGCGGTTCTCGATCCCCGAAGCCTTGAGGATGAACTCGGAGGAGGAATGCTCGATCGGGCTCAACTCGCCCTCGGCGATCCGGTCGGCATGGTCGGCGTTGAACCGGTCGGCAAAGGCGTTGAAGGCGGCCACAAGGTCGTCGTTCGAAATCGCATCGGGCGGCACGAAGACGCCGGTTGCGGTGATGGCTGGCTGATACATGAAAGCTCCCCCAGGGTCGGGGTCAAATTCCGACTGCGCGGCGCCGCCGTCAAGCCTTCAAACGGGGTTTGGCAGCGGGATGCCGTCACGGAAAGCACGCAGATTTGCCACGGCCATCATCCCCATCGCGTCGCGGACCTCCTCGGTCGCGGTGCCCAGATGCGGCAGGAGCGTGACATTTTCAAGCGCGATCAGGGCAGGGGGGACGCTCGGCTCGCGTTCGTAGACGTCAAGCCCGGCGCCCCCGATGCGGCCCGCGGTCAGGGCGTCAATCAGTGCGGCCTCGTCCACCACATCGCCGCGGGCCACATTGATCAGATGCGCATGCGGCGCCATCAGCGCCAGTTCCGCCACGCCGATCATGTGCCGTGTCTCGGGCGTTGCAGGCACCGCCAGAACGACGAAATCGACCGAGGCGAGCAGATCGCGCAGCGCCGCGGGGCGGGCCGGAAAATCAAGGGTTTTCGGGCTGCGCGAGGCATAGACGACCTGCATGCCGAAGCCGTAATGGGCGCGTTTCGCCACCGCTTGCCCGATCCGGCCCATGCCGATCACGCCGAGCCGCTTGCCTGTGACATGCGCGCCCAGCATCTGCGTCGGCGCCCAGCCGGTCCAGTGCCCCGCCCGCAGCATCCGCTCGCCTTCGGACGCACGGCGGGCCGACATCAGCAGCAGCATCATCGCAATATCCGCCGTGGCATCGGTGACGGCGCCCGGCGTGTTGGTGACGGCGAGCCCCGCGGCCTTCGCAGCGGCCACGTCGATATGGTTCACGCCAACGCCGAAATTCGCGAGCAGTTTCGCGCGGATCGGGCCGGTGAAGGCCTCGGCCCGCAGCGCATCGCCGAGCGTCGGCAGGATCGCGTCATAATTGGCAAGGGCGTCCTGCGCCTCGGACAGCACCATCGGCGCATCGTGGGTGCGGAACTCGGCGCGGAACTCCTCGTGCAGGATCGCCTCGACCCGCCGCGTCAGTGCCCGCGTGACCAGAACCCGCATCAAAAGAGCTTTCCGCCAAGCGGCACGTCGTGGCCCGGGCCGATCAGCACCACGGCGCCATTTTCATCGGGCAGGCCCAGCACGAGGGCCTCGGAGCGGAACGGCCCGATCTGGCGCGGCGGGAAGTTCACGACGCCCAGAACCTGACGGCCGCGCAGCGTTTCCGGGGTGTAATGCACCGTAATCTGGACAGAAGACTTTTTGACGCCGATCTCGGGGCCATAATCGACCCAGAGCTTGTAGGCGGGCTTGCGGGCCTCGGGGAAGGGCTGCACGTCGATGACGCGGCCAACGCGGATATCGACCTTGGCGAAGTCGTCGTAAGTGATTTCGCTCATTTGCCCAGTTCCCGCCCGCGGTCGGCCGCGGCCTTGACCGCGCGTTTCAAAAGCCCCGGAAAGCCGGTCTCGGGCTCCATCAGATGCGCGAGCGCCGCTGCCGTCGTGCCGCCCGGCGAGGTGACGTTGATGCGCAGTTGCGCGGGGCTTTCCGCGGCATCCTCGGCCAGCTGCCCGGCGCCGCCGACGGTCGCCTTGGCCAGTTTCATCGCCAGATCGGCGGGAAGCCCCTCGGCCTCGCCCGCCGCCGCCAGCGTCTCGATCAGGTGAAAGACATAGGCCGGGCCGGAGCCGGACAGGGCGGTGACCGCATCCATCTGATGCTCGCCCTCAAGCCGCACGACCTGACCCACGGCCGAAAGCAGCCCCTCGGCGAGATCCAGATGCGCTTGCGTCGCCACCCCATTGCCGCAGATCGCTGTGATGCCGCGGCCAATCGCGGCGGGCGTGTTCGGCATTGCCCGCACGACTGGCGTCGAAGCCCCGAGAATCGCAGCATATTTCGAAAGTGTCGTGCCCGCGGCGACGGTGACGAAAAGCGTCTCGCCGCCCCCCATCGCATGCAGGCCGGGCAGGGCCTCGGCCATCATCTGCGGCTTCACGGCCACCAGAACCACCGCAGGCGCGGCGGGCAGGGCGCCGTTCAGCGCCACGCCCGAGGTTTTCAGCCACTCGCTTGGAAACGGCTCGACCACATGCACGCAAGAGGGCGCAAGCCCCTGCCGCAGCCAGCCCGACAGCAGCGCCGAGCCCATCTTGCCACAGCCCAGAAGCACCAGCCCCCGCGCCTCGATGTCGGTGAAATCCATTCGCATCTCCCTTTTGGCGGGAGATTAGGCGCGCCCGTAAGCCTCGGCAATGGCGACTTTCATCGCCGCCTCCGGGGCTTCATTGCCCCAGGTCGCCAGCTGCATCGCCGGGTAAAAGCGTTCCGACACCGTCAGCGCCGACCGGATCATCCGGTCGATCTGCTCATGCGCGGCGAACTGGCCGCCCGCAAGCACCAGCCCATAGCGCCAGACCATCAGCCGTTGCTCGGACCAATAGGTGAAGGCCCCGGTCCAGCACTGATCGTTGATCGCATTCAGCAGCTCGAACAGCGCGGCTTCGCGCTCTTTCGGCGGGTCGATCTCGAAGGTCGAGATCAGCCGCAGCGTCTCTTCGCCATCCGACCAGGCCAGCGTGATCGCATAGGACCGCCACTGCCCCTCCACTGTCATCGCGATCTGATCATGCGCGACGCGGTCGAATTCCCATTCGTAAGCGAGGGCCACGTTCTCGACCACGTCGATCGGGTGAAGATCGGAACCGTCGAGGAAATCTTCGCTCAGTGCCATGCGTCCCCCTGCTCGCCTGTATGCCCCGTTCAAAGCCCCGCAAGGATTCGCAAGGGCTACTATGAGCGGCAGTTATCCCAGCCGTCTCTACTAGATATCGTGGGGCCTGCTTGCCTTTGTGTAAAGCAGATTATCGTGGATAAGTCGTAAACGCCGACGATTTCCGGGGATAAATCCGGCATTTGCGGGGGCCGGGCGGCAAACGGGCGGCAGCGCTTGTGGGTAATTCCCGCTTTATCGCCGCGCGGCCTTGGCTTAAGGCAGATGCAAACGGAGGCGTCCATGTCGTTCAACAGCTTCGGTCACATCTTCCGCGTCACCACCTGGGGCGAAAGCCACGGGACGGCGCTGGGCGCCACGGTCGATGGCTGCCCGCCCGGCATCGAGATCTCGGAAGAGTTCATTCAGGTCTTTCTGGACCGCCGTCGTCCGGGCCAGTCGGCGATGACGACGCAGCGGCAGGAACCGGACCGGGTGCGGATCCTCTCGGGCACCTTCGAGGGGCGCACGACCGGCACGCCGATCCAGCTGATGATCGAGAACACCGATCAACGCAGCAAGGATTACGGCGAGATTTCGCGGCAGTTCCGCCCCGGTCATGCCGATATCACCTATCACCAGAAATACGGCATCCGTGATCATCGCGGCGGCGGGCGCTCCTCGGCGCGGGAAACCGCGGCGCGGGTGGCGGCGGGCGGTGTCGCGCAGGCGGTGCTGAAGGCGCTGGTGCCGGGCCTGACGATCACCGGTTACATGGTGCAGATGGGCGAAAAGCATCTGAACCGGGCCAATTTCGATGCGGCAGAGATCCTGCGCAACCCGTTCTTCCTGCCCGATGCCTCGGCGGTCGAGGAGTGGACCGACTATCTGGCCGCGATCCGCAAGGATCAGAACTCGGTCGGGGCGGCGGTCGAAGTGGTGGCGACGGGCTGCCCCGTGGGCCTTGGCGCACCGATCTATGCCAAGATGGACAGCGATCTGGCGGCTGCGATGATGACGATCAACGCGGTCAAGGGCGTCGAAATCGGCGAGGGGATGGCGGCGGCGGCGCTTCTGGGCACCGACAATGCCGACGAGATCGTGATGGGGCCGGAGGGTCCCGAATATCTGTCGAACCACGCGGGCGGGATTCTGGGCGGCATCACCACCGGGCAACCGATCGTGGTGCGGATGTCGGTCAAGCCGACCTCCTCGATCCTGACGCCGCGCCGCTCGATCAACACCGCGGGCGAAGCGGTCGAGGTGGTCACCAAGGGCCGTCACGACCCCTGCGTCGGCATTCGCGCCGTGCCGGTGGCCGAGGCGATGATGGCCTGCGTGATCCTTGATCACCTGCTGCTGGACCGCGCCCAGACTGGCGGGGTCCGCGGGCAGATCGGCTGAGGCTCAGCCGATCCAGCCTTCGACGATACAGATGTCCGCGTCCGAGACCGGGGTGCGCAGCGACATTGCGTGCTGGTATTCCGGGCTCAGATAGCAGGCGCGGGCGATGGCAAGGCTTGGAAATTCGATGACGATCGTGCGCGGCCGCAGATCGCCTTCGACCACCTCCATCTCGCCGCCACGGACAAGGAAGCGCGCCCCGTATTTCGCAAAGGCGACCGCATTGGCTTCGCGATAGGCCTGATAGGCCTGCGGATCGTCCACCGTCACATGGCCGACCCAGTAACCCTTGGGTGTTTCACTCATTTTCTTCCCCCTTGCGATCAGCCTGCGGGGCAGGCGGGGGATTCGGCAAGGGGCTTGGCCGCGACCTATCAGCCGCGTGCGGCCTTTTCGGCAATGCCAGATGTGCCGGCGCGGCGGTCGAGTTCGGCCAGCACCTCGTCCAGGCTCACATCGCGGGCGGCAAGCATCACGGTCAGGTGGTAGAGCACGTCGGCGGCTTCATAGACGAGGTTTTCGCGGTCATTCTTCACCGCGGCGATGATCGCTTCGACCGCTTCCTCGCCGAATTTCTCGGCGCATTTTTCCGGGCCCTTGGCGAAGAGCTTCGCGGTCCAGCTGCTGTCGGGGTCCGCGCCCTTGCGGGATTCGACGGTGGCGGCAAGGCGGGAAAGGGTGGTCATGCGAGCCTCATCGGGATGCCGGCGGCGGCCATATGGGCCTTGGCCTCGCCGATCGTATAGGTGCCGAAGTGAAAGATCGAGGCAGCAAGCACGGCCGAGGCATGGCCCTCGGTCACGCCCTCGACCAGATGATCGAGCGTGCCGACACCGCCCGAGGCGATCACCGGGATCTTCACCGCATCGGCAATGGCGCGGGTCAGCGGCAGGTTGAACCCGGCTTTCGTGCCGTCGCGGTCCATCGAGGTCAGCAGGATTTCCCCCGCGCCCTTCGCCTCGACGGTGCGGGCGAACTCGACCGCGTCGATGCCGGTGGACTTGCGCCCGCCGTGGGTGAAGATCTCCCAGCGGCCCGGCTCCACCGTCTTCGCGTCGATGGCGACGACGATGCACTGGCTGCCGAAACGATCCGCGGCTTCCGCCACCACATCCGGGTTGGCGACGGCGGCCGAGTTGAAGCTGACCTTGTCGGCGCCAGCCAGCAACAGCGCGCGCACGTCATGATGCGTGCGCACCCCACCGCCCACGGTCAGCGGCATGAAGCATTGTTCCGCCGTGCGCGTGACCAGATCGAACATCGTGCCGCGGTTTTCATGCGTGGCGTGGATGTCGAGAAAGCAGAGTTCATCCGCGCCCGCCGCGTCATAGGCCTTGGCGGCCTCGACCGGGTCGCCCGCGTCGATCAGGTTGACGAAGTTCACGCCTTTCACCACGCGGCCGTCGGCCACGTCGAGGCAGGGGAATGATGCGCGTCTTGAGCATGGGGCACTCCTTTGGCGCCTTTCTAGCGGGCGGGGCGCGGCTTGGAAAGCGCGCAGCGGGGCTCTGCCCCGCACCCCGGGATATTTGTCGCAAGATAAAGGGGATCGGCTTTTATCTTGCCGCAAATATCCCGGGGGAGTCCCGCAGGGACGGGGGCAGAGCCCCCTACGCCTTCAGCGCCGCAAGCGCCGCCGTCAGATCGAGCGCGCCGTCATAGATTGCCCGGCCCGAGATCGCCCCCCGCGATCACGCCGGTGTCGCGCAGCGCGATCAGATCGGGCAGCGAGGAGACGCCTCCGCTCGCGATCACCGGGATCGAAACCGCCCGGGCCAGCGCCTCGGTCGCCTCGATGTTCGGGCCGGTCATTGCGCCGTCGCGCATGATGTCGGTGTAGATGATCGCGGCCACGCCCGCATCTTCGAAGCTTTTCGCCAGATCGGTGACCATCACATCGGTCTCGGTCGCCCAGCCCTTGGTCGCGACCTTGCCGTTCCGTGCATCGATGCCCACGGCGACCTGACCGGGGAAGGCCTTCGCGGCCTCGCGCACCAGCGCAGGGTTTTCCACCGCCACGGTGCCAAGGATCACGCGCGCAAGGCCCTTCGAGAGCCAGCGTTCGATCGTCGCCATGTCGCGGATGCCGCCGCCCAGCTGTGCGGGCACCTTGATGCGGGCGAGGATCGCCTCGACCGCGGCGCCGTTCACCGGCTCGCCCGCAAAGGCGCCGTTGAGGTCCACCAGATGCACCCAGGCGCAGCCCGCGGCCTCGAACTTGGCCGCCTGTGCCGCCGGATCGGTTCCGAAGACCGTGGCCTTGTCCATTTCACCGTGCAGAAGCCGCACGCAGTTGCCGTCCTTGAGGTCGATTGCGGGGTAGAGGATCATGGCCAGGCTCCTTGTCGCTGCCCGCCTCTTGCCACGGGCGGCGGCGCTTGCCAAGTCCGCGGTCAACGTCACGTCAGGCTTGCCGGGAATCGGGCTCTGTGTCGCAATGACGCGCAGGGAAACCGGGAGGAGACACCGATGAAGACGACCCTGATGGCGGCGTGCCTGAGCCTTGTGGCGGGGATGGCCGCGGCCGACCCGATCGAGGGGCTGTGGCAGACCCAGCCCGATGATGGCGCCTATGCGCATGTGAAGATCGCCCCCTGCGGTCCGGCCTTTTGCGGCACGATCGTGCAGTCGTTCAAGGACAGCGGGCCTTACGACTCGCCCAATGTCGGCAAGGAGATCGTCATCGACATGGTGCCCGCGGGGAAGGGGGCCTATGCGGGCAAGGTCTGGCGGCCTTCGAATGACAAGATCTATATCGGCAAGATCGCGCTCTCGGGCAAGTCGATGAAGCTCTCGGGGTGCGTCGCGGGCGGGCTGATCTGCAAGGCGCAGACCTGGACCAAGGTCGACTGAGCCCGCCTGCAAGATGAAGCGGCGCCCCGTGGGGCGCCGTTCGTTAGCGTGAGTGGCAGTCGTCGTTCGTTCAATGCGCCATCAGCACGGGCACTTCGGCCATCTCGAGCATGTTGCGCGTCGCCCCGCCCAAGATCGCCTCGCGGAAGCGCGAATGCCCATAGGCGCCCATCACCACCATTTCGGCCGAGGTGTCGCGAACATGGCGGTTGATCACATCCGAGATCCGCGGCAGCGTCTTGGCCAGAACCGACACTTCGACCTTCACGCCATGCCGCGCCAACCATTGGCTCAGCTGCCCGCCCGGATCGGACCGTTCGGGTCCGTGTGCGGGCGGATCGATCACCGTAATGTCCACGAGCGACGCCGTCTTCAGCAGCGGCAGGGCCTTGCGGATCGCATTCATCGCTTCGTTCGACTGGTTCCACGCCACCACGATGCGGCGCGGCGCCAGCGCGGCCACAGGCGCATCGGGCATGATCATCACGGGCGACTGCCCCTCGAAGAGCGCGGCTTCCACCGCGGCTTCAAGTTCCTGACCACGCCCCTTGCCATAGGGATGTCCCATCACGATCAGGTCGGCAAAGCGGGCGCGCAGCCCCACGACCGTCGCGATCGCGCCGATCTGCGCCACCACGGCCTCGCTGCTCCAGCGAATTTCCTCGCCCGCCAGACGTTCGCGCATTGCCCGTTCAAGCTCGCGCGCTTCGTCTTGCGCCCGGTCAAGAACTTCCTGCTGCACGAAGGCCGTGGCCCCCGCGTAATAGTAGCCCGTTTGGGTCCGGTCGACGCCCATGCAGAGCACTTCCAGATGGGCATCTTCGGCACGGGCCACCGCCATTGCCGACTCAAGCTGAAGTCGGGCCTGTGAGACATCCGTCACAATCGTCAAAACTGTTTTATAGGCCATGAGACCCCTCCGCGTGCCGATTCTGTCCTTAAATTAACGGCTTCGAAGCAGTTACGCCTTGACGCGGATCAAGCTATCAAGTGGACACTGTGACACTGTGCGACGAACCGCCGCACCCTCTTGTCAAGAGTTTGATCAAGGTCAAGGCGGGTGTCATATCCTGCGGTCACAAAGCAAAAGAGAGAGACTTCCCGCTCCGGTCGAATCGACCGGGACGGGATTGAAAAAACGCGAAGGGACGCAAAAAACATGTGGGATTACGTCAAGCTGATCGCGCTTGGCGTCGTGGCGGCTTTGGCCGCTTACGCCGCCAGTCAGGCGCGAGATCTGGCATACATGGTGAACATGGTCGAGGTCGCACTTGCGGCCGTGATCGCGTTCATCTGGGTGCTGCGCACCATGGGGGACCCCAAGCCCTCCAAAGACGAATATTTCGACGGCGTGATCCGCGCCGGCGTGATCGCAACCACGTTCTGGGGCATCGTCGGCTTTCTTGTGGCCGTCATCATTGCCTTCCAGCTCGCTTTCCCGCAACTGAACATCGAACTCGGTAACGGGATGTTCAACTTCGGGCGCCTGCGTCCGCTGCACACCTCGGCGGTGATCTTCGCCTTCGGCGGCAACGCCCTGATCGCCTCGGCCTTCTATGTCGTGCAACGCACCTCGGCCGCGCGTCTCTTCGGCGGCACCGCTCTGGGCTGGTTCGTGTTCTGGGGCTGGCAGCTGATCATCGTGACGGCGGCGTCGTCCTATCTGCTCGGCGGCTCGCAGGGCAAGGAATATGCCGAGCTGAACTGGCACCTCGACATCCTCGTCGCGATCGTCTGGGTGGCCTATTTGCTCGCCTTCCTCGGCACGATCTTCAAGCGCAAGGAACCCCACATCTATGTGGCGAACTGGTTCTACCTGTCGTTCATCGTGACGATCGCGATGCTGCACATCGTCAACAACCTGGCCGTCCCGGTCTCGATCTTCGGCACCAAGTCGGTGCAGCTGATGGCGGGTGTGCAGGATGCGATGACGCAATGGTGGTACGGCCACAACGCCGTGGGCTTCTTCCTCACCGCGGGCTTCCTGGGCATGATGTACTACTTCGTGCCGAAACAAGCCGAACGTCCCGTCTATTCCTACAAGCTCTCGATCGTCCACTTCTGGGCGCTGATCTTCCTCTACATCTGGGCTGGTCCGCACCACCTGCACTACACCGCCCTGCCGGATTGGGCTTCGACGCTCGGCATGGTGATGTCGGTGATCCTGTGGATGCCGTCCTGGGGTGGCATGATCAACGGTCTGATGACGCTCTCGGGCGCCTGGGACAAGCTGCGCACCGATCCGGTCATCCGGATGATGGTGGTCTCGATCGGCTTCTACGGCATGTCGACCTTCGAAGGCCCGATGATGTCGATCAAGGCGGTGAACTCGCTCTCGCACTACACGGACTGGACCATTGGTCACGTGCACTCGGGTGCGCTCGGCTGGAACGGCATGATCACCTTCGGCATGCTCTACTTCCTGACGCCGCGCCTGTGGGGCCGTTCGGGTCTTTACTCGCTCAAACTCGTCAGCTGGCACTTCTGGCTCGCCACCATCGGGATCGTGCTTTACGCCTCCTCGATGTGGGTGACCGGCATCATGGAAGGCCTGATGTGGCGTGAAGTCGATGCGCAGGGCTTCCTTGTGAACGCCTTCGCCGACACCGTGGCTGCGAAATTCCCGATGTATGTGGTGCGCGGCACCGGTGGTGTCCTCTATCTGACCGGCGGTCTGATCATGGCCTACAACCTCTGGGCCACGGTCGCGAAACAACCGAAGACGGCAGAAATCGCCGTTGCGGTTCCGGCGGAATAAGGAGCAACGCACATGTCAATCATGGACAAACACCACGTTCTGGAAAAGAACGCGACGCTGCTCCTGATCTTCGCCTTCCTCGTCGTCACCATCGGTGGCATCGTGGAAATCGCGCCGCTGTTCTACCTCGAAAACACCATCGAGAAGGTGGACGGGATGCGTCCCTACACCCCCCTCGAACTCACCGGCAGGGACATCTACATCCGCGAAGGCTGCTATGTCTGCCACTCGCAGATGATCCGCCCGATGCGCGACGAGGTGGAGCGTTACGGTCACTACTCGCTGGCGGCGGAGTCGATGTACGACCACCCGTTCCAGTGGGGCTCGAAACGGACGGGGCCCGACCTTGCCCGCGTCGGTGGCCGCTACTCGGATGCGTGGCATGTCGAGCACCTCTCGAACCCGCAATCGGTGGTGCCGGAATCGGTGATGCCGAGCTACAGCTACCTGGCCAACGTGCCGCTGGATAACACCTATATCGAGGATCGTCTGTCCACGGACGCCCTCGTGGGTGTGCCCTACACACCTGAAATGATCGCCGCCGCCAAGGCCGACTTCGTCGCCCAGGCGGATCCGGACGCTGACAGCACCACGCTGGTGGCAAACTACGGCGAGAAGGTCAACATCCGCAACTTCGATGGCAAACCCGGCCTGACGGAGATGGATGCGCTGATCGCCTATCTGCAGGTGCTCGGTACGATGGTCGACTTCTCGACCTTCCAACCCGTGGCAAGTCGCTAAAGGAGCTGGGGATGGACTATCATATCTTGCGTGAATTCGCCGACAGCTGGGCTGCGCTTGCGCTCTTGCTCGTCTTCGTCGGTGCCGTGATCTGGGCCTTCCGGCCCGGCTCGTCCAAGGTTCACGACGATATCGCGAACATCCCTTTCCGGCATGAAGACAAACCCGCCGATCGTGGCTGAGGCTGACCCCTCGGCTGCGACGACGGCGCCACGCGGTAAGGAGGCGTGGAGATGAGCAAAAAACCGACGACCAAGAAAGAGGTGCAGACCACTGGACACCAGTGGGACGGCATCGAAGAACTGAACACGCCGCTGCCGCGCTGGTGGCTGTGGACCTTCTACGCCACCATCGTCTGGGGTGTGGCCTATTCGATCGCGATGCCGGCCTGGCCGATCTTCGCATCGGGGGCGACGCCGGGCGTGCTCGGGTCTTCGACCCGTGCCGATGTCGACAAGGAGATCGCCAAGTTCGCCGAAATGAACAAGCCGATCGAGGACAAGCTGGTTGCGACCGACCTCAATGCGATCGCCAACGATCCGGAACTCGTGACCTATACCCGCAACGCGGGCGCGGCGGTGTTCCGGACCTGGTGCGCGCAGTGCCACGGGGCGGGCGCGGGCGGCAACAAGGGCTTCCCGAGCCTTCTCGACGGCGACTGGCTGCATGGCGGCTCGCTCGAAACGATCTACAACGACGTGAAGCACGGCATCCGCGATCCAAAAGACCCGGACACGCTGCCAGTCGCCAACATGCCCGCGCATCTTGACGACGAGCTGCTCGAACCGGCGCAGATCGACGATGTGGTGCAATATGTCCTGAAGATCTCGGGCCAGCCCGCCGACGAAGCCAAGGCGACCGCCGGTCAGCAGGTCTTTGCCGACACCTGCGTCGCCTGCCATGGCGAAGACGCCAAGGGCAACGTGGAAACCGGGGCGCCGAACCTGACCGACGGCATCTGGCTTTATGGCGGCGATGCGGCGACGATCACCACCACCGTGCAGCACGGCCGCGGCGGTGTGATGCCGTCGTGGAGCTGGGCCGAGCCGGGCGCCAAACCGCGTCTGAGCGAAGCGCAGATCCGGGCCGTGGCGTCCTATGTCCACAGCCTTGGTGGCGGCCAATAACTTCAGAACCTGATCCCGGGGGGTGCCTGACCCCCCGGGTAGCACCGACGCCCCGTCCTGTTCGCGCGTTTCCTGGGGCGTCGGTGCGTTTCAACATATCTGCCCCTTGGCGCCTCCGATCAAGGGGACACAATGGCCGAAAGACCTCTGTCCGGGGGAAAGCACGTCCAAAAAGCTGCATCAGCGATATAGCTTTAAGCTGCAGTTGCAAACCCGGCCCGTTCCTGTTCAATCGCCTCAGGACGGAGCCCAGCCAACGGAGATACCCGTGAGCGCCAACGAACCAAGTCCCAACGACGCGCCGCTTTATTTCGCGCGCGAACCGATTTTCCCCAGACGCATTTCCGGCAAGTTCCGTTCGCTCAAATGGGTGCTGATGGCGATCATGCTGGGCATCTACTACATCACGCCCTGGATCCGCTGGGACCGGGGCGGAGCCTTGCCCGATCAGGCGGTTCTGCTCGATCTGGCGAACCGGCGCTTCTTCTTCTTCGGGCTCGAGATCTGGCCGCACGAATTCTACTTCGTCGCGGGCCTTCTGATCATGGCGGGTCTGGGTCTTTTCCTCTTCACCTCGGCGCTGGGTCGGATCTGGTGCGGCTATGCCTGCCCGCAGACGGTCTGGACCGACCTTTACATCCTTGTGGAGCGCTGGGTCGAAGGCGACCGCAACAACCGCATCCGCCTGCATCGTCAGGCGTGGAATGCCGAGAAGATCCGCAAGCGGCTGATCAAATGGGGGCTCTGGCTGTTCATCGGTCTCGCCACCGGGGGGGCATGGGTGTTCTATTTCACCGATGCGCCGACGCTGCTTTCTGATCTCCTCACCGGAGACGCTTCGCCGATCGCCTATACCACCATCGCCATCGCCACCGCGACGACCTTTGCCTTTGGCGGCTTCGCCCGCGAACAGATGTGCATCTACGCCTGCCCGTGGCCGCGGATTCAGGCCGCGATGATGGACGAGGACACGATCACCATCGCCTACCGCGAATGGCGCGGCGAACCGCGCGGCAAGCTGCAGAAGGGCGAGAAACTGGCCGAGGGGCAGGGCGATTGCATCGACTGCATGGCCTGCGTCAACGTCTGTCCGATGGGGATCGACATCCGCAACGGCCAGCAGCTGGAATGCATCACCTGCGGGCTGTGCATCGACGCCTGCAACGAGATGATGGACAAGATCGGCAAGCCGCGCGGCCTGGTGGGCTACATGGCGCTGAAGGACGAGTCGAACGAACGCGCCGGCAACAAGGTCACGAATATCTGGAAACACGTGCTGCGTCCGCGCACGCTGCTTTACTTCACGCTCTGGTCGGGCTTCGGCATCGCGCTGGTCGTCGCGCTCTTCCTGCGCTCGCCCTTGGACTTCAACGTCACGCCGAACCGCGATCCGCTCTTCGTGACGCAATCCGACGGCACGATCCGCAACATCTACACGCTGCGCATCCGCAACAAGCACGGCTCCGAGGAAACCTTCCGGATCTCGGTCAGCTCCGAGGATGAAGCACAGGCCAAGGCGCTGAAACTGATGCTCGAAGGGCAGGAGGGCGACACCGTCACCGTCCCGGCCGACCAGCTTTACAACCAGCGTCTCTATCTGGAAGCGGCGCCCGGGTCGGCGCTGGCGGATGCGAAACGTTCGGACATCAAGATCTGGGTCGAACAGGTGGGCGTCGAGCAGCCGGTTCGCGACTCGGCCAACACCGTCTTCAACGGCAAGGGGAACTGAGATGGCAAAACCGCTGACCGGGCGTAAGGTCTTCCTGATGTTCGTGGCCTTCTTCGGGCTGATCATCGCCGTCAACGTGACGATGGCGGTGCAGGCGGTGAAGACCTTCCCGGGGCTTGAGGTGGCGAATTCCTATGTCGCCTCGCAGACCTTCGACGCCGACCGCGCCGCGCAGGAACGGCTGGGCTGGACAGTGAAGCCGTCCTACGCCAACGGCGTGTTGACGGTTGATATCCGCGACCGGGCGGGGCAACCCGCCCCCCTCGGACAGCTTGACGTTCTGGTCGGCCGCACCACCATGGCGGCCGAGGACAAGACGCCGGTGATGACCCTGACGAACGGCGTCTATACCGCGCCGCTCAGCCTTGCCCCCGGGGCTTGGCTGATCCACCTTTCTGCCAAATCTGCTGACGGGGTGCTGTTCCAGCAGCGCCTCGATTTCTTCGTCGAAGGCTGAGCCGATGACCGCTGCCCCTCTTGCGTCGGTGGCCTCCCCTGTGGAGGTCACCGAAGATCACCTTTCGGCTTCGGCCTGCCCGGCCTGTCTGGCTGCCCCCTCGGCGGAAGAGCTGGCAAAATCGGGCGATATCAAGGGCGCGCGGATCATGCTGTCGCTGCCCACCGCCCATTGCGCGGTCTGCATCACCGATGTGGAACGCGAGATGGAGGCCTTTCCGGGCGTGCGCTCGGCGCGGGTCAACCTGACGCTGAAGCGCGTATCGGTCGATGCCGAGGCGACGGTCGCCGCCGATGCGCTGGTCGAGGCGCTCGGCAAGATCGGTTACGAGGCCTACGAGCTTGACCCCGGCATGCTTTCGGCGACCGAGACCGACAAGCGCGGCCGTGACCTTCTGATGCGGATCGGCGTCGCCGGTTTCGCGATGATGAACATCATGCTTCTGTCGATCGCGGTCTGGTCCGGGGCCGAGGCGGCGACGCGCGACATGTTCCACTGGATTTCGGCCGCCATCGCGCTGCCGACCGTGGTCTTCGTCGGCCAGCCTTTCTTCGCCTCCGCCTGGGGCGGGCTGAAACATGGCCGCGTCAACATGGATGTGCCGATCTCGCTCGCGCTGATCCTCGCCTCGTCGATCTCGATCTTCGAGACGATGCATCACGGCCATCACGCCTATTTCGACGCCGCCGTGATGCTGTCCTTCTTCCTGCTGGTCGGCCGCTATCTCGATTACCGCACCCGCGCCGTCGCGCGCTCGGCCGCCGAGGAGCTGGCGGCGCTCGAAGTGCCGCGCGCGAACCTGTTGCGCGATGGCGTCGAGACGATCGTGGCCGTGGCCGATCTGAAGCCGGGCGATCTGATCCGGGTGCGCCCGGGCGGCCGCATCCCGGCCGATGGCGAGGTGACCTTGGGCACCTCGGAAACCGATCGCTCGCTTTTGACCGGGGAAACCCTGCCGGTCTATGTCGGCCCCGGCACGATGCTGTCGGCGGGAGAGGTGAACCTGACCGGGCCGCTCACGCTGCGCGTCACCGCGGCGGGCAAGGACAGCTCGCTGCATCGGATGGCCGATCTGGTGGCGATGGCCGAAAGCGCCAAGACCCGCTACACGACCTTGGCCGAACGCGCGGCGCGGTTTTACTCGCCGATGGTGCATGCGCTGTCGTTTTCCGCCTTTGGCTACTGGATGTATGCCACGGGTGGCGATGTGCGCTTTGCCGTCAACATCTCGGCCGCGGTGCTGATCATCACCTGCCCCTGCGCGCTGGGTCTGGCGGTTCCCGCCGTGATCACCGCGGCATCGGGCAAGCTCTTTCGCAAGGGCCTGCTCATCAAGGACGGCACCGCGCTCGAACGTCTGGCCGAGGTCGACACGGTGGTGTTCGACAAGACCGGCACGCTGACAATGGGCACCCCGGTTCTGGAAGAGATCGACACGATCGATGAAGAGACCCTCTCCGTCGCGGCGGCGCTGGCCATCGCCTCCTCGCATCCGCTGGCCAAGGCGATCCTCGCCGCGGCCGAGGCACGCGAGATCCGGCCCGTCACGCTTGACGATCTGCGCGAGGTTCCCGGCTTCGGCATCGAGGGGCGTCTGGGCCGTCTTTCCCTCCGTCTGGGGCGTGCCGACTGGGTGGGGGCCGAGCCCTGCGCCGCGACCGCCACGCATCTGCGTCTGGGCGAGGCGCCGCCGGTCACCTTCCGCTTCTCCGACCACCTGCGCACCGGCGCGGCCGAGGCGGTGGCGCTGCTCACCGCGCAGGGCAAGCGGGTGCTGATGGTGTCGGGCGATGTCGAGACCGCGGTCTCTGCGCTGGCGGGCAAGCTCGGCATCACCGAATGGTATTCGGGCGCGCTGCCCGCCGAAAAGGCGGCGCTGATTGCCGATCTGATGGGGCAGGGACGACGCGTGCTGATGGTGGGCGACGGGCTGAATGACACGGCGGCGCTGGCGGCCGCGCATGTCTCGATCTCGCCTGCTTCGGCGCTCGATGCGGCGCGCACGGCCTCGGATATCGTGCTTCTGGGGGCCGATCTGGCGCCGGTGGGCGATGCCCTGCGCATCGCAGGGCAGGCGCGGCGCCGCATCAAGGAGAATTTCGCGATCTCGGCGGGCTACAACGTCGTTGCAGTGCCTTTGGCACTGGTGGGCCTTGCCACGCCCCTTGCTGCGGCCTTGGCGATGTCCACCTCTTCGATTACAGTCTCGCTGAACTCGATGCGCCTGAAATAGGCGCATCCCCCTGCGCGAGGGCCACCATGTCGATCCTGACCTATCTGATCCCGATCTCGCTCTTTCTGGGGGGCTTCGGCCTTGTCGCCTTCCTCTGGTCGCTGAAAAATCGGCAATATGATGATCCGAAGGGCGATGCCGAGCGGATCCTGTCGGGCAAATACGACGACCGTCCGAAAAGCTGAAACAGCGCAAAGGTGCGTATTTGAGCAAGAAAAAGCCCGGACCTCTTTTCAGGGATCCGGGTTTTTTCTTGGTTCAAATACGCCCTTGCACCGGGCCGGTTCGCGCTTACGGCCCGATCACCGAACAATCGACCGAGCGGGCGGCAAGGCGGGCACAGGCCAGATCGGCATCGCCGCGGGTCAGGCCGACAAAGAGCGCGTCATAGCCGGCCTTGCGGGTCGCGACCTTGCGCAGGCCCTCGGCCAGCGCGGTGCTTTCCATCAGGGCGGTCTTCAGCAGCGCCTGTTCGGCTGCATATTGCGACGGATACTTTCCAAGGCTGATGCCCCAGTTGCGCCCACCGGACGAGGAGGCGCGGGCAACCACCTCGCGCTTGCCTTGCGGCATCGGCGCGGGGGGCGTCAGCGCGGCGAGGATCATCGTGTCATTGCGCGGCGCCGCGGCCGCAGTGCCCATCGCCAGCGTTTCCGGCTGCGCGGTGGCGGTCTGAATGAAGACCGGGCCCGAGGGATCGGTGTCGCCCTGCGCCTCTACGGTTTCGTCGACCGGTGCGGGCTCGATCATCGCCAGCGTTTCGGGTTGCGGCGCGTTCACTTGCACCAGATCCGCAGCCGGATCGAGGGCCGGTTTTGCCGCGGGTTTGCGGGCCGGTTCGGCCTCGGCCAGCTGCACCGGAGCGGGCTCCGGTTCCGGGGCAGGGGCGGCGGTCGCGGGGCGTGCCATCGGGCGCGGGCTGCGTTTGAGCCCGGCATCCGACGCATCGGCAATCAGCTCCGGCGTGGCGGCGCGGCCCGAAACCGCGGCAGCGGCGGCCGCAGCAGCCGCGGCTTTCACGGCGTCTTCGTCACCGTCTTCGCTGGCTTCCGGGGCGGCATCGACCTGCGGCCCTGCAAGATCGCTGTCAGCACGGGCCATCAGCTGCGGCGGCTCGGGCTTTTTGCCGTTCACGTTTTCCGGCACACGCGAAAAGCCGAGATCGAGCAGTTCGGCGATCTTCGAGTTCCGCGCGGCGGGCGAGGTGCCGCCGAAGACCGTGGCGATGATGCGCTTGTTCCCGCGTTGCGCCGAGGCGACGAGGTTGAAGCCCGCGGGCACGGTATAGCCGGTCTTGATGCCGTCGGCCCCCTCATAAGCGTCGAGGAAGCGGCGGTTGGTGTTCGCCACATGGGCGATCCCGGCATCCGCTGTCCGGCGCGAGAACAGGCTGTAATATTGCGGGAAATCGTAGATCAGGTGGCGGCCGAGCAGCGACATGTCATGCGCGGTCGACAAATGCCCCGGGCGGGTCAGCCCGTTGGCATTCTTGAAGGTGGTGTTCTTCATGCCAAGCGCCTTGGCGGTGCGGTTCATCCGCGCCGCGAAATGCGCCTCGTCGCCGCCAAGGAAATCGCCGATGGCGGCGGCGGCGTCGTTGGCCGATTTGATTGCGGCGCCGCGGATCAGATAGCGCAGCGCGATCTTTTGCCCGGTGCGCAGGCCCAGACGCGACGGCGCCTGCCCGGCCGCATTGGCCGAAACCGTCACCATCGTATCAAGGCTGACCTCGCCCGACTCGATCGCCTGGAAGGTGATGTACAGCGTCATCATCTTCGTCAGCGAAGCCGGGTGCAGCCGCGTATCCGCGTTCTTTTCGTAAAGAACCTCTCCGGTGCGGGCGTCCATCACATATGCCGCAAACGGTGCCGCCCAAAGCGCCACCGGCATAAGCATAAGTAGTATTGCCAAAAGCCCCGAGCGGCCCCAGTGCGTCAGCCTGGTCACGATCACTGCCCTTACACTGCCTCTATTTGCCCCGTTGTCTTCAGGGGCTTGGCGCAAGACTAGCACGCCTCTGCGACGGTGAAAACTGCGAAGATTCAAAGGCTTTTACTGCGGCCTTCGTGCCACGAGAAGCGATTCTCTATCAAGATGTTGTGTGTGCGCTGGGTTGCGCTTCCAAGACTTGTGGCTCGCCCCCGTGTTTCAACCTCTGGCTGCATATGGTCAACCTTCGGAAGATACCGCGATCCGCTCCACCAGTTCCGGCAGATGGCCGAGGTCCGGCAACTCTGCGAACCGCGGATGGCCCGTGGGGGCGGTGGCCTGTTCGAGCGCCCAGGTCATCTCATGCGGCACATGCACGCCCCAGCCGCCTGCCTCGATCATCGGCAGGACGTCCGATTTCAGCGAATTGCCGACCATCAGCGCCTGATCGGCGCCGTTGCCATGGCGGGCAAAGACCGTGCGATACGTCGCGGCCCGCTTGTCCGAGACGATCTCGACCGCATCGAAAAGATCGCCCAGGCCCGATTGCGCCAGCTTGCGTTCCTGATCGAGCAGATCGCCCTTGGTCACCAGCACCAGCCGATAGCGGTCCGCCAGCGCCTCGACCACCGGGCGGGCATGGGGCAGGATCTCGATCGGATGGGCCAGCATCTCGCGCCCGGCGGCGAGGATCTCGCCGATCACCGAGGCGGGCACGCGGCCCTCGGAGACCTCGATCGCGGTCTCGATCATCGACAGGGTGAAGCCCTTGACGCCAAAACCGTAACTGCCGACATTGCGACGCTCGGCGGCCAGCAGCCGCTCTTCCAGATGCGCAGTCTCGGCGTGATCGGCGAGCAGATCGTGAAACCGCCTCTGGGTCAGACGAAAGAACCGCTCATTGTGCCAAAGCGTGTCATCGGCATCGAAGCCGATCGTGGTCAGCGTCATCGGGTCTCTCCTTGCGCGGCCAACCTGACGCGGGGGCGACCTATTGGCAAGAGCATCCGCACTGGCTTTTCTTGGCGCGCAATGTTCCTATATTGATCCTTGCGTTCACGATTCCCTGCGATCATGGACGCTTGATGTCGATTCGAGACCGGAGGACTGCCCGTGCTTCACCCCCTTTACCTCAGCGCCCACCGCGCCGGAGACGGCGAGGGTGATGGCGAGGGCGAAGCTGGCATCGCCGTCAAGACCGCGCCGAAGACGGCCCGGCCGCCGATGTACAAGGTCTTGCTCTTGAACGACGATTACACGCCGATGGAATTCGTCGTGCACATCCTTGAACGCTTCTTCGGCATGAACCATGCGCAGGCGTTCGAGATCATGTTGACCGTGCACAAGAAGGGGCTCGCCGTCGTCGGCGTCTATTCCTTCGAGGTGGCCGAGACCAAGGTCTCGCAGGTGATGGATTTTTCGCGCCGTCACCAGCATCCGCTGCAATGCACCATGGAAAAGGAGTGAGGGGCGCGCCCCTCCGATCTGATGAGCCATCCTCGTCTTACGCTGGCGCTTGACGCGCCCGATGCGCTGCCGTCCGACGGGCGGATCGTCGTTTATCGTCCCACCGCCGACACCGATCTGAGCGATCTGCCGAAAGACCGGCTGCAGCTGGTGCAGGGCTTTCGGCCCGACTACGAGGCGCTGTCGGCGCGTGGCCATGCGGTCGCGCCCGCTGCCGAGGGCAGTTTCGCCGCGGCTGTCGTCTTCGTGCCGCGCGCCAAGGCCGAGGCGCGGGCGCTTCTGGCTGAAGCCTCGGCGCGGGTCGTGCCCGGCGGGCCGATCTGGGTCGATGGGCTGAAGACCGATGGCATCGATTCCCTGCTGAAGGATCTGCGCGCGCTGGTGCCGATCTCGGAGCCGATTGCCAAGGCGCATGGCAAGATCTTCGGTTTTGCCGCGACGCCCGGGGCGCTGGACGCCTGGGCCGCGAAGTCGCAGCAGCCCGCCCCCGGCTTCATCACGGCGCCCGGCGTGTTCTCGGCCGATGGCATCGACCGCGGTTCGGCGCTTCTGGCCGCCTGTCTGCCCGAGACCCTGCCCGCAAGGGTCGTCGATCTGGGCGCGGGCTGGGGTTGGCTTGCGGCGCAGGTTCTGGCGCGCAAGGGGGTCGAACAGGTCGATCTGGTCGAGGCGGAACATGCCGCGCTGGACTGTGCGAAGCACAACATCGCGGATCCGCGGGCGCGGTTCCACTGGGCCGATGCGACGAAGGTAAAGTTCGAAAATCGACCTTTGGCCGCGGTGATGAACCCGCCCTTCCACACCACGCGGAACGCCGATCCGGCGCTTGGCATCGCCTTCATCCGCGCGGCGGCGGGGCTTCTGTCGCTGTCGGGGACGCTCTGGATGGTGGCAAACCGGCATCTGCCCTATGAGGCGGTGCTGCGCGAGTGCTTCCATGAGGTCGCGGAAATCACCCCGCCCACCGGCCGCGATGGCGCCTTCCGCATCTTCCGGGCCGAGCGTCCGATTGCCCATGCGACGAAGCCCGCGAAAGCTGCGCCCGAGCCCGCCGGGCGGCGGGTGGTGCGCACGCGGCGCTGAGGCGGTGGGCCGGGGGCCTATTCCTCGGGATAGGCCGCCTTGCAGGCGCGGATCGCAGCATTGGCGGCGGGGGTCAGGGATTTGATCTTCTCCCGCAGCCCGTCGCGCTTGCGGCGCTCCGATTGCGGATCGATCGGCACTTCGCGGGTGCGGGTGACGGTATAGTCCTCAAGGCACATGCGCGGCCGTTCGATCACCGTGCCATCGGGGCGGGTGATCACGTCCGAGCCGCAATGTTCCCAGCGCGTCATCGGCACTTCATAATCTTCGTAGGCGTAGCCGCGGTCAAGGTTCCCCTGCACCTCTTCGAGCAACCGTTGCAGATGGCGGATATCGCGGGTCTCGCGGTTGATGCATTGCTCTTGCGGCGTGCCGCAGGCGGCCAGAGCCAGAACACCGAACACGATCAGCTTGCGCATGGAACCCTCCGTTTGGCGTTATTCTTGCGCCACCGGGGCGAAAACGCAACCGGGGCAGGGGGGCTCTGCCCCCCGGCTGCGCCGCCCCCCGAGATATTTGCGGCAAGGTAAAATGGGGTGGATATTTGTCATGACCCCAGAACGGGGCTTTCCTTTTAAGGGGATTGGGCGTATGGGCTGCGCTTTCTTCCCAGCGAAAGCCCCCCCATGACCGAGTTCCCCCATCTTCCCACGGCACTTGCCGAGGCCCTTGCCGCGCGGGGCTATGAAGCCCTGACGCCCGTTCAGGACGCGGTGACGCGCCCCGAGCTGGCCGGGCGGGACCTGCTGGTGTCGGCGCAGACGGGCTCGGGCAAGACCGTGGCCTTCGGTCTGGCGATCTCGGCGGAACTTCTGGGCGCGAACGGCATTTCGCCTTTCCCCGATCTGCCCCGCGCGCTGGTCGTGGCGCCGACGCGCGAGTTGGCCGTGCAGGTGAGCCGCGAGCTGAGCTGGCTTTACGAAAAGGCGGGGGCGGTGATCACCGGCGCCGTCGGCGGCATGGATGCCCGCGCCGAGCGTCGGGCGCTGGAACGCGGCGCGCATATCGTTGTCGGCACGCCGGGGCGGATTTGCGATCACATTCGCCGCGGCGCGCTCGATCTGTCGGCGCTGTCGGCGGTCGTGCTGGATGAAGCCGATGAGATGCTCGACATGGGCTTCCGCGAAGATCTGGAATTCATTCTGGAATCCGCGCCCGAGGGACGCCGCACGCTGATGTTTTCGGCGACCGTGCCGCGCGAGATCGAGCGGCTGGCGCAGACCTTCCAGCGCGATGCGGAGCGGATCTCCACCGTGTCGGCGCGCGAAAGCCATGCCGATATCGAATATCGCGGCGTGCTGGTGGATCGGTCCGACCGCGAAAACGCCATCGTCAACCTGCTGCGTCTGCATGAGGCCGAACGCGCCATCGTGTTCTGCTCGACCCGGGCGGCGGTGACGCACCTGACCGGCAAGCTGCTGAACCGGGGCTTCTCGGTCGTGGCGCTGTCGGGGGAACTGACGCAGGACGAACGTTCGCGCGCGCTGCAGATGATGCGCGATGGCCGGGCGCGGGTCTGCATCGCGACCGACGTGGCCGCGCGCGGCATCGACCTGCCGGGGCTGGAGCTGGTGATTCACGCCGATCTGCCGATGAACCGCGAGGGGCTTTTGCACCGCTCGGGCCGCACCGGTCGGGCCGGGCGCAAGGGGCTGTCGGCGATCGTCGTGCCGCTCAATGTCCGCGCCAAGGCCGAGCGGCTGCTGCGCGAGGCGCAGGTGGCCGTGACCTGGGAAGGGGCGCCGACGCCCGAGGATATTCTGGCCCGCGATCAGGAACGTCTTCTGACCGAACCGGCGCTGACCGAACCGGCGACCGCCGAGGAATTCGACGCCATCGCCCGGCTTCTGGAAACGCATGAGCCGAAGCAACTCGCCGCCGCCGTGCTGCGCCATTTCCGTGCCGCCCGCACCGCGCCCGAGGATGTGATCCCGGTCAGCGTGGGCGAGGGGCCGAAGCCCCGCGCGCGCGAGGAATTTGGCGCCGCGCGCTGGTATCGGCTCTCGATGGGTCACGACCAATGGGTCGATCCGAAATGGCTGTTGCCGATGCTGTGTCGTGCGGGCGATCTGACCCGGCGTGACATCGGGATGATCCGGGTGATGCAGGAAGAGACCTTCGTGCAGATCCATGAATCGATGGCCGACCGCTTCGAAGCGGGTCTGGGCGCCGATCGGGTGATGGAAGGCAAGTGCCGCGTCGAAAATCTGCCGGGCATGCCCGAAGGGCTCGACCGTCCGGCGCCGCGTCCCGCGCGCTGGTCGAAGGATGGCGATCGCAAGCCCTACGAGAAGAAACCCTATGCGCCGCGCGGCAGCTATGGCGACAAGCCGGCGCCGAAACCGCATCGCAAGGGCCCGCCGCGGGAAGAGGGTGCCGAGCGCACCGAGCGCGCGCCGCGCTTCGAAAAGGCCGAGCGGTTCGAGCGTCCCGAACGCGCCGAGCGTCCGGCTCATCCGGTGCGCAAGCCTGCCGGGGACGCCGCCGCCGCGGCGCCGAAACCCCGCAAGGCAGCCCCCTGGGCGCGCGAAGGCGGGCATGGGGCCGCCGCGAAAGAGGGCAAACCGGCGCCGAAATACGGTGCCAAGAGCTTTGGCAAGCCCGGTGCGAAGCCTGCGGGCAAGCCCGGTCCGAAGAAGCCGCGCAGCTTCTGAGATCAGATCTCCGGACAAGCAAAAGGGGGCCTCGCGGCCCCCTTTTTCGGTCGTTCTGACCGGATCAACCCTTGCGGATGGTCTCCATCAGCAAGGTGACGTTTTCCGGGTCGGCCTCGGGCGTGATGCCATGTCCGAGGTTGAAGATATGCGGCCCGTTCTTGAACGCGGCGACGA
Source organism: Rhodobacter capsulatus (assembly GCF_052363175.1). Lineage (GTDB taxonomy): Bacteria > Pseudomonadota > Alphaproteobacteria > Rhodobacterales > Rhodobacteraceae > Rhodobacter > Rhodobacter capsulatus_D. The sequence goes on along the minus strand of NZ_CP198946.1, from coordinate 2,615,672 downwards.
CCTTTTTCGTCGCTTCGACAAGGGCTTCGCCGCCGGTCACCATGTAGGACGGGTCGAGGTTGCCTTGCACGCAGGTCTTGCCCTTTTGCACGTTCGCCGCCGCCCAGTCGGGCGAGACCGAGTTGTCGATGGCGACGCAATCCGCGCCGGTCTTGTCGGCAAAGCCGATGTAGCCATTGCCCGCTTCGCGCGGGAAGGCGATGACCGGCAGGCCGGGGAAGCGGCGCTTCATCTCGGCGGTGATGATCCGGGCGGGTTCGACCGCGAAATCCTCGAAATCCTGGCCCTTGAGCGAACCGGCCCACGAGTCGAACAGCTTGACCACTTCGCAGCCCGCTTCGACCTGTTTCGACAGGTATTCGATCGTCGCCACGGTCACCGCATCGATCAGCGCCGAGAAGGCGGCGCGGTCAGTGTCCTTGAACTTGTGCGCGGCGGCCTGATCCTTCGAGCCGCGGCCCGCGATCATGTAGGTGGCCACGGTCCAGGGCATGCCCGCGAAGCCGATGAAGGTGGTTTCCTTCGGCAGCTCACGCGACAGGATCTTGCAGGTCTCGTAGACCGGGGCAAGCTTGTCGTGGATATCGTCCTTGCCTTTCAGGCCCTTGACGCCGTCCATGGAGGTCACGGTCGACATCCGGGGGCCTTCCCCGGTTTCGAACCACAGATCAAGGCCAAGCGCCTGCGGCAGCAGCAGGATGTCGGCAAACAGGATCGCGGCGTCAAAGCCATAGCGGCGGATCGGCTGCAGCGTCACTTCGGCGGCAAGGTCCGGCGTGTAGCACAGCGAGAGAAAATCGCCCGCCTGCGCGCGGGTCGCGCGGTATTCGGGCAGGTAGCGGCCCGCCTGCCGCATCAGCCACACCGGCGGCGTGGGAAGAACTTCACCCTTGAGGGCGCGCAGGATCGTCTTGTCGGTCATTTGGAGGGCCTCCTTCTTGATCCCTTAACAGCGTCCCCTGCGGCTGAATGTCAAGCGTTGTTGACACTTGTAAAGCTTGCGCGGGCAATCTGACGCGGTTATGCCAATCGCATGGAACAGATGCCCTCGCCCAACGCCCCGCTGAAGATCGGCACCCGCGGCAGCCCTCTGGCGCTCGCGCAAGCCTTTGAGACCCGCTCGCGGCTCATGGCCGCGTTCGATCTGCCCGAAGATGCCTTCGAGATCGTCGTGATCAAGACCTCGGGCGACAACGCGGCGCTGATCGCCGCCGACAAGCCTTTGAAAGAGGTGGGGGGCAAAGGCCTTTTCACCAAGGAAATCGAAGAGGCGATGCTGGCGGGTTCGATCGACATCGCCGTGCATTCGATGAAGGACATGCCGACGCTTCAGCCCGAGGGGCTGATCCTCGACTGTTACCTGCCGCGGGAAGACACCCGCGACGCCTTCGTTTCGATGAAATACAACTCGCTCGCCGAGCTGCCCGAGGGCGCGGTGGTGGGCACCTCCAGCTTGCGCCGTCGCGCCCAGCTTGCCGCGCGCCGCCCCGATCTGAAGATGGTCGAATTCCGCGGCAACGTGCAGACGCGGATGAAGAAACTGGGCGAAGGCGTGGCCGATGCCACCTTCCTTGCGCTGGCCGGTCTGAACCGTCTGGGCATGTCCGAAGTGGCGAAATCCGCGATCGAGCCCGAAGACATGCTTCCCGCCGTGGCGCAGGGCTGCATTGGGATCGAACGCCGCGAGGCCGATACCCGGGCGAAGATGCTGCTCGACGCGATCCATCACGCGCCCTCGGGGCTGCGTCTGGCCTGCGAACGCAGCTTCCTGCTGACGCTCGATGGCTCCTGCGAAACCCCGATCGCCGGTCTTTCGGTGCTTGAGGGCGATCAGATCTGGCTGCGCGGCGAGATCCTGCGTCCCGATGGCTCCGAGATGATCTCGGGCGAGATCCGTGGCGCCGCCGCCGATGGCGTGGCGCTGGGGGCGGAACTGGCCAAGCAACTGCTGGCCAAGGCGCCCGCGGATTTCTTCTGCTGGCGGTAAGCCTGTCGCGCCCGCGCGAAGGGCGTATTTAGGCCAAGAAAAAGCGGCATGTTTTTTCTTGGTCAAAATACGCAAAAGCGCGGCCTGAGCCGGGGGATCCGATGGATCTTCTTGACCGTCTGAGTGAAATCCTTGGCCCTGCGCAGGTTCTGCGTGGGGCCGAAGCTTTGGCCCATGGCCGCGAATGGACCGGGCATTATGCTTGGGAACCGCTCGCCGTCCTCCGCCCCGGCACGACCGAGGAGGTGGCGGCGGTGCTGCGGCTCGCGCATGAAACCGGCACGCCGGTTGTGCCCCTTGGCGGCAACACCGGCTTGAATGGCGGCACCTTTGCGCAAGGCGCGCTGATGCTGTCCTTGGCGCGGATGACCCGCATTCGCGATCTGAACCCCGCCGCGCGCACGGTGGTGGTGGAAGCCGGGGTGGTGCTCGAAACCCTGCACGCGCTCGCGGCGATTCAGGGGCTGGCCTTTCCGCTGACCTTTGGGGCCAAGGGCTCGGCGATGGTGGGGGGATTTCTCTCCACCAATGCGGGCGGTTCGAATGTGGTGCGCTACGGCTCGGCTAGGGCTTTGTGTCTGGGGCTCGAGGTGGTGCTGGCCGATGGCCGGATCTGGAACGGCCTGACCGGGCTGCACAAGGACAACACCGGCTACGACCTGCGCGATCTGATGATCGGGGCCGAGGGGACGCTCGGCATCATCACCGCCGCGGTGCTGAAGCTGGTGCCCGCGCCCACGGCACATGCGACGGCGCTCGTGGGGCTCGACAGCCTCTCCGATGCGCTGAAGCTTCTCAACGCCGTGCAGGCGGGCACCGGCGGCGCGGTCGAGGCCTTCGAATTCATGCCCGACCGCTACATGGCGCGGCTGGCGCGGCTGAAACCGGCGCTCGCCTGCCCCTATGCCCCCCGCCCGGTCAATGTGCTGATCGAGACCGCGACGACCATCCCCGGCGCCGATCCGATCGGCGCGTTTGAAGAACTGCTGGCCGGGGCGATGGACGCCAATCATGTGACCGAGGCGGTGATCGCCCAATCCGCCGCGCAGCGCCGCAAGCTGTGGGAGATGCGCGAATCGGCGGCCGAGATCACCTTCACCACGCCCGATATCGTCGATTGCGACATTGCCCTGCCGCTTGACCGTCTTGAAACCTTCCTGGCCCGGATGACACCCGCGCTGGCTGAACTCGACCCCGGCGCCGAGGAGCTGGTGATCGCGCATCTGGGCGATGGCAACATCCATTACACCGCTTACCCCTCGCGCTCGGACCCGGCGCTTGCGCAGGCGATCCGCGCGAAGGTAAGTGCCGAGGCGGTGGCCTTGGGGGGCAGTTTCAGCGCCGAACATGGCGTCGGAATTTCGAAACGCGCGACGATGGCGGCGCACAAGGACCCCGTGGCCCTGCAGATGATGGCCGCGATCAAGGCGGCGCTGGACCCCAAGGGCATCCTGAACCCCGGCAAGGTGCTGCCGTAAGGGGTTGAGAATCGCGGCTCCCGGGCGCATCAGGCGGCCATGTCCCTTGCCGCCCCTTTCCGCCCGATCCTGCGCGACCGCACGCTGATGCTGGCCGCCTGCCTGCTTGTTCTTTTCGGCGCCCATGCGGCGACGATCGCGCCCTATGTGTCTTCGCTCGCCGTCAAGGTCTTCGGCCTCTCGGACCGGGCCTTCTCGGGCTTGCTGATCGCGGCCTCGCTCGTCGCCGTCGCCACTTCGGTCGGGTTTGGCATCCTTGCCGATCAACGCGCCAACCGCCGTGCCATTGCCCTTACGACCGTGACCGCGCTCACGGTCGGCACCGCGCTGATGGCACTCGCCCCGGCGACGCCCGTCTTCGTGCTGGCCCATGCGGCTTTGCTGCCGATCTCGGGGGCGATCTTCGGGCAGATCTTCGCGCTGGCCCGCCTTGCCGCCTCTATGCAGCCTGAGGCTGACCGCCCCGCCGTCCTGTCGACCCTGCGGGCGCTCTTCGCGCTGCCCTGGGTGATCGTGCTGCCGATCTGGTCGGTGGTGTTTCAGGGCGCGACCCCGCTCACCGCGGTCTATCCCGTCTGCCTTGTGCTGGCACTTCTGATGCTGGCGCTCACCCTCCGGCTCTGGCCCCGCGATGGCGCAACCCATTGGGAAGATGTGCCTTCGGGCCTGTCCTTCCGCGAGGCTCTGTCCGAAATCGCCCATCCGCAGGTGCTGATCCGCGTGCTGGCGCTTGGCACGATCAACGGCGCGGTCATGCTCTACATGGTCGTCGTCGGACTTGTCTTCGCCGCGATCCCGTTTCGCGGCGCCTCCGACACCGCACTTTATGCGGGCATCATGGCTGGGCTCGAAGTGCCCTTCATGCTGGCGCTTCCCTTCGTCATCGGCAAGATCCGCCAGACCTGGCTGATCGCACTGGGCACTTTGCTGTACGCGATCCACCTTGCGGGCATCCCGCTTCTGGCCGAAACCCCCGCCGTCTGGGCGCTGACCCTTTCAGGCGCAATCGGCGGCGCCATCGTGCTGACCCAGCCGATGGCCTATCTGCAAGAGCTGATGGCCGAGCGCCCGGGCGCGGGCGCCTCGCTCATGGCGCTGCAAAAACTCGCCGGAGACGCCTTTTCCGCCGCTTGTTTCGCCATTGGCACAACATTAGGCGGCTACGGCCTTGCCGCCTTCATGGGCGCCGCGCTCTCGCTCATTGGCGCGACGCTCCTGATCGCCCTCGACCGCCGCCGCTGATTTTTTCTTGGCCCAAATACGCCCTTGCCCCGGATGTCTCAGGGCGCAGGTTTCACCCGGTCCAGCAACTCAAGCACCTTCGGCCCCAAGGCGCCCACGACCAGCCCCACCCCCTTGGCCGAGGGGTGGATGTTGTCGCCCTGCATCAACCCCTCGGCCGCCCGCGCCTCGGGCGTCTTCGCGGCGATGGGCGCGAGCAGATCGGGCACGACGACCGCCCCGTATGTCGCCCCCAATTCCGGCCAGATCGCATCGTAACCGGCCTGCCAGTCCGGCCCGTAATTCCCCGGCGCCTTCAGCCCGACCAAGGCCACCGGCAGCCCCCGCGCTTTCACCTCGGCGAGCATCACGTCCAGATTTTCCCGTGCCTGTGCCGGAGGTTGGCCGCGCAGCATGTCATTGGCGCCGAGTTCGATCATCACCGCATCGACCTCGGGCGTCAGCGACCAGCCAAGCCGCGCCCGCCCGCCCGAGGTGGTGTCGCCCGAGACCCCCGCATTGATCACCGTCACCTCGGCGCCCTGCGCTTTCAGCCAGGCCTCCAGCTGCGGCACCAGCCCCTGACCCTGTTCCAGCCCAAACCCCTGGGTCAGGCTGTCGCCCACCGCAAGCAGCGTCACCGGCTCGGCGGCCGCCGCACCGCCGATGCCAAGCGCGAAAATCCCCGCAAGGCCCGCCTTGCCCAGACGCCGCCGCACCCCATATCCGCTGGAACCCTTACGCAGACAGGCCCGCATGACCGACATCGTTCTCTCCCTTTCCGACGCGCGACTGACCCTGGCCGGAAACGCCGGTCCCGTCGAGATCCTGCATTCGATCACGCTCGACATTGCGCGCGGGGAAAGCGTGGGTCTCGTGGGGCCGTCGGGGTCCGGCAAGTCGTCGCTCCTGATGCTGATGGGCGGGCTCGAACGCGCCACCGGGGGCAAGGTCATGGCGCTTGGCCGCGATCTGACCGCGATGGGCGAGGATGATCTGGCCCGCTTCCGCAGGGGCAATATGGGGATCGTGTTTCAGTCTTTCCACCTTGTGCCGACGATGACCGCGCTTGAAAACGTCGCGCTGCCCTTGCAGATCGCGGGCGTGAAAGATGCGATCCCGCGCGCCGAGGCGGAACTGGCCCGTGTCGGTCTTGGGCATCGGCGCGGCCATTATCCGTCTGAAATGTCTGGGGGCGAGCAGCAGCGCGTGGCGCTGGCCCGTGCCGTGGCCCCGCGTCCGGCAATCCTGCTCGCCGATGAGCCGACGGGCAATCTGGATGCGGCGAATGGTGCCGCGATCATCGAGCTTCTCTTCAACCTTCAGGCCGAGACCGGGGCGACGCTGGTGCTTGTGACGCACGCCCCCGATCTGGCCGCGCGCTGTGCGCGGCTGGTGCGGCTGGCTGACGGGCGGCTCGCATGAGGCTCGCGCTGTCCATCGCCCGGGCGGAATTGCGCAGCGGGATCAAGGGGTTTCGGATCTTTCTTCTGTGCCTGATGCTGGGCGTCGCGGCGATTGCCGCGGTGGGCCTCGTGCGCGAGGCGATCCGGCAGGGCCTGTCCGATCAGGGGGCCGTGCTTCTGGGCGGTCAGGCGCAGCTCGATTTCACCTATCGCCGCGCCACCGCGCCCGAGCGTGACTGGATCATCTCGCAGGCCGCCAAGGTCTCCGAAGTGGTCGAACTGCGCTCGATGGCGAGCACCGGCGATGGCGTCGAAACCGCGCTGACGCAATTGAAGGGGGTTGATGCGAATTGGCCTTTGGTCGGGCAGGTGACACTCGATCCGCCGGTGGGTGTGCAGGCGCTGGCGGGGCAGGGCGGCCTGCCGGGGGCGTTCCTTGATCCGGTGCTGGCCGACCGGCTCGCCTTGAAACCGGGCGACCGGTTCCGCTTGGGCGGGCAGGATTTCGTGCTGATGGCGCGGCTTGTGACCGAGCCCGATGCGGGCAGCGCGGGCATGGCCTTTGGGGCGCGCTCGGTCGTGGCGCTCTCTGCGCTCGAGCGCACGCCGCTTCTGGACCCCGGCTCGCTTTACGAGACGAAATACCGCCTGACCCTGCCCGAGGGCGAGACCCTGCCGCAGCTCAAATCCGCGGCAGTGAAGCGGTTCGAGGGCGCTGGGATGCGCTGGACCGACGAGCGCAGGGCCGCCCCGTCGGTCGAGCGCTTCACCGATCAGCTTGGCTCTTTCCTGGTGCTGGTGGGGCTGGCCGGGCTGGCCGTGGGGGGCGTCGGCATCTTTGCGACGGTGCAGGCCTGGATTGCGCGCAAGGCTGCGACGATTGCCACGCTTCGCGCGCTCGGCGCCTCGGGGACGACGATCCGTGGCGCGTTCCTGATCCAGCTGGCCGTGCTGACGGCGCTTGGCGTCGCGGCGGGGCTGATCCTTGCCGCGGCACTGGTGCTGGCCGCGCACAGCCCGATTGCCGCCGCGATGCCGGTGCCGGTCGAGGTTACTCTCTCTGCGCGCCCGCTGCTTGAGGCGGCTGTCTATGGTGCGCTGACGGCTGCGATCTTCGCGCTTTGGCCCCTCGCGCAGCTGTCCGAACTGCGCGCCGCCACCCTTTACCGCGAGGCGCAGGGGCCGCGCCGCGGTCTGCCCGGCTGGCGGATGCTCGTCGTGATCGGCGCGCTGACGGCGGCGCTTCTGGGCGCGGCGGTGGCCTTTTCGGGTCTGCCCGCGCTGACGCTCGGCACTTTGGGCGGTGTGGTGGGGGCGCTGGTCCTGCTTGCCTTGGCGGCGGCGGGCATCCGGCGTCTTGCCCGCCGCATCGGGCCGCGCACGGCCCGGTTCCCGGCGCTGCATGCAGCGCTGGCCGCGATCGGCGCCGCGCGGTCGGAGGCGACGGCGGTCATTCTGGCGCTTGGCCTTGGGCTTTCGGTGCTGGCCGCGGTCGGTCAGGTCGAAAGCGGGCTGCGCGGGGCGATTGCGAAAGACCTGCCGAAACTCGCCCCGGCCTTCTTCCTGATGGACATTCCCCCGCCCGAGCGTGAGGCGCTTGTGGCCCGGATGCACGATTTCGCGGGTGTGTCCCGCGTCGATACCGTGCCGATGCTGCGCGGCATCCTGACGAAGATCAACGGGCAGGACGCGCGCAAGGTCGCGGGCGAGCATTGGGTCTTGCGCGGCGATCGCGGCGTCACCTTTGCCGAAACCCCGCGCGAAAAGCTGACTGCCGGGCAGTGGTGGCCGAAGGACTATGCCGGGCTGCCGCTGGTCTCGGTCTCGGCCAAGGAGGGGGCGGAGCTGGGTCTGAAGCTTGGTGACAAACTGACCGTCAACATCCTTGGGCGCGATATCGAGGCCGAAATCGCCTCGTTCCGCGATGTGGATTTTTCGACGATGGGGATCGGTTTCGTGCTGACCTTTTCGCCCAACGCCCTTGCGGGGGCGCCGCATACCGAGCTGGCGACGATCTACGCGCCGCCAAAGGACGAGGCGCCGATCCTGCGCGCGCTGGCGCATGATTTCCCGACCGTCACCGCCGTTCCGGTGCGCGAGGCGATGGGGCGGGTGAGTGACGCGCTGGCCTCGATCGCGCGGGCGGTGGCGCTGGCGGCCTCGGTCACGCTGGTGACGGGCTTCACCGTGCTTCTGGGTGCGGCGGCGGCGGGCGAAGAGGCGCGCGCGCGCGAGGCGGCGCTGCTGAAAACCCTTGGCGCGACGCGCGGGATGATCCTGCGCTCCTTCGCGCTGCGAGCCGCACTTCTGGGTGCGGCCTCGGGCGCGATTGCGGTGGGGTTGGGGGCGCTTGCCGGTTGGGCGGTGCTGCGCTTCGTGATGGAGGCAAGCTTCCGCTTCGATCCGCTCTCGGCCGCGCTGATCGTCGCGGGCGGCATGGCGGCGGTTCTTGCGGCAGGCACGCTCTTCGCGTTGCGCCCGCTCGCACAGCGCCCGGCGCGGGTGTTGCGGGCGCTCGAATGAAAGGAAAACCCCGCCGGGATCAGCGGCGGGGTTTTTCAATCCGACGATCGAAGATCAGGCGGTCAGGCCGGCTTCGTCCAGAATGCCGCGGCGTTTGGCTTCGTAGTAATAGCCCTTCGAATACCACGACACCGCGCGGCTTTCGCTGCCATCGGCGCACATCCAGGCGCCGCGCAGGTATTTCACGCCGTATTTCAGGTTCGTATCCGCATCGAGCAGGTCGGACGCTTCGCCATCGAAGCCCATCGTGCTTGCCGTGCGCGGATCGATCTGCATCAGACCGTAATAGCTGCGGTTGCGCGCCCGCGGATTGTAGCCGCTTTCGCGCTGAACGATGCGGTGCACAAGGCTGCGCGGCACTTCGTAATGATCGGCCCAGTGGTTGATCTTGGCCCGCATCTCGGGGCTTTCACCGGGTTTCAGCAGCCCTTCGGGCGGGTTCTTCGAGGATTGACGGCCTGCACCGCAGGCAGACAGCGCCAAAGTGGCACCCAGGCTCAGAAGCAGGGATCGGCGGGACAGCATGTGGCCTCCAGTCGCTCACGGATTCATTTCAGCCCTGATACCGGGGCGTGATCCCTGCGGCAAAGGAATTTTCCACGCCGCGGCGACAATGGGCGGAGCCTTGCCGATGCTCAGGCGGCGGCGCGGCGCAACCGCAGTGCATTGGTGACGACGAAAACCGAAGAAAGCGACATCGCTGCAGCGGCCAGCATGGGCGACAGGCCCGGCCCGCCGAAGGGCACAAGCACGCCCATGGCAACCGGAATGAGGGCGGTGTTGTAGGCGAAAGCCCAGAACAGGTTCTGCCGGATGTTGCGCATCACTGCGCGGGAAAGCTGCACCGCCCGCGCTGCGCCGCGCGGATCGGCGCCGACGATCACCACCTCGGCCGCCTCGATCGCGACATCGGTGCCGGACCCGAGCGCCAGCCCGACATCGGCTGCGGCAAGGGCAGGGGCGTCGTTGATGCCATCGCCCACGAAGGCCACCGCGCCCTGTTGTTTCATCTCGGTCAGGGCCGCAACCTTGCCCGCGGGCAACACGCCTGCGATGACGCGGGAAATTCCCAGTTGCCGCCCGACCGCCTCGGCCGTGGCGGCGACATCGCCCGAGATCATCGCAACCGCGATGCCTTCACGGTCCAAGGCTGCAATGGCCTCTGCCGCATGGGGTTTCGGCGGATCGGCGAGCGCCAGCACCGCGACGGGGGTGCCATCAAGCGCGACCAGAACCGGGGTCTTGCCGTCCTGCGCGAAGATCTCGGCGGATGCGGCGAGCGGAGCGGGGTCGATCCCGGCCTCGATCAGCGCAGCGGCATTGCCCAAAAGGATCTGGCGCCCCTCAACCTCGGCCGAAAGCCCGCGGCCGGGCGTTGCCACCACCTTGCGGGCGCGGGCGGGGGCAATGCCCTGCGCCTCGGCCGCCTGCACCACGGCGCGGGCAAGGGGGTGTTCGGACCGCGCCTCGGCCCCGGCGGCAAGGCGCAAGAGGTCGGCCTCGGTATGGCCCGGAACGAGGAAGAGATCGGTCAGCGCCGGGTGCCCCTCGGTCAGCGTGCCGGTCTTGTCGAAGGCGAGCACCTTCACCTCGGCCAGCCGTTGCAGCGCATCGCCGCGCCGGAAGAGCAGGCCAAGCTCGGCCCCCCGGCCGGTGCCCACAAGGATCGAGACCGGCGTCGCCAGCCCCATCGCGCAGGGGCAGGCGATGATCATCACCGAAATCGCGGCGACGAGCGACGGCGCCAGCCCCTGTCCCAGCGCGAACCACAGCGCAAAGGTCAGGGTCGAAAGCGCCATCACCACCGGCACGAAGACGCGGGTGACGCGATCGACAAGCGCCTGCACGGGCAGTTTCTGCCCTTGCGCCGCCTCGACCAGCGCGATGATGCGCGAGAGCACCGTATCGGCCCCGGTCGCGGTGACGCTGTAAACCAGCGCCGAGGTGCCGTTCACCGTGCCCCCGGTGACCGGCTGGCCCGCGGTTTTCTCGACCGGAACGGGCTCGCCGGTGAGCATGCTTTCGTCCACGAATCCATGACCTTCGGTGACGATCCCATCCACGGCAACGCGCCCGCCCGGGGCCAGTTCGACCAGATCGCCGGGGGCGAGTTCCTCGACCGCCAGTTCGACCACGCCGCCCGGCCGTTGCACCCGCGCCGTGGCAGGCCGCAGCGCGACAAGGCGCGAGATTGCCTCGCCCGCCTGTCCCTTCGCCCGCGCCTCGAGCCAGCGGCCGAGCAGGATCAGGGTGACGATCACCGCCGCCGCTTCGAAATAGACCTCGTCCGTGCCGGGGGGCAGGATCTGCGGGGCGAGCACCACGAGCGCCGAATAGCCCCAGGCGGCGAGCGCCCCCAGCGCGACGAGCGAGTTCATCTCGGGGGCAAGGCGGACCAGTGCGGGCAGGCCAAGGCGCAGGAAGACCCGGCCGGGGAAGGCCAGCACAAGGGTGGTGAAGACGAATTGCACCGCCTGCGTGAGGTCTTCGCCGATGCGCATGGCGAGGATGTGGTGCAACGGCGGATAAAGATGCGGCCCCATCGCCAGAAAGAACACCGGGGCGGTGAGCAGCGCCGAGAGGAGGACTTGACGCTTCAGCCGCGCGGCCTCGGCCGCCTGACGTTCCGCCACCGGCTTTGGCGCGGCCGTCGCGCTGATCACCCGGGCTGGCACGCCAAGGGCGCCAAGGATGCGCACCAGCTCCGACGGCGCCACCGTGCCTTGCGCATAGCTGACGCGGGCAATGCTCTCGGGCGTAATTTCGACCGAAAGCACGCCGGGTGCCGCCTGCAGGGCCGCAGCCACCTTCCCGGCATCCGCCGTCGCCTCGAAGCCCAGACAGGTCTCGGCCTGCGCAATCGGATAGCCCGCTCGGGCCAGCGCCTCGGCCAGGTTGTCCGCCCGCGCCGGGGTCTCGAACTCGACCCGGACCGAGCGGGCCATCAGATTGGCCGCCGCCGCGGTGACGCCCGCCTCTGCCTGCAAGGCGCGCTCGACCCGGCCGGTGCAGGCGCCGCAATGCATCCCCTCGACGATGAAGCTTGTGCTGGCCATGGCGCTCTCCCTTTGCCCTTCAGTTGCGCCGCCGCGCGGCAAGGTCAAGCGCTGAAATATTCGAGAACTTGAATTTGATTGGCGCAGATGCTATCTGAGGGGAAACCCACCGCAACCGGAGTTCCCCGATGACCCTCGACCGTGCCGTTCTTGTCTTTGCCGGGATCATGGTCTTGCTCAGCGTCGTGCTGACCTGGACCGTGTCGGTCTATTTCCTGTGGTTCACCGTTTTCATCGGTGTGAACCTGATCCAGTCCGCCTTCACCGGCTTCTGCCCGGCTGCCATCGTGCTGGGCAAGCTCGGCTTCCAAACCGGCTGCGCCTTCGAGGCGAAATAACCCCAAGGCTCTGCTTTTATCTTGCGAAAAATATCCCGGGGGTGCGGGGCAGAGCCCCCGCCCGGGTCGCCTTGGGCGTGAGCCCGAGGCGAAATCTCTCACGGTTTCCAGCTCAGGAAATTCGAGATGATCCGCAGCCCGGTGCGCTGCGATTTCTCGGGGTGGAACTGCGTGCCCACGATATTGTCGCGCCCGACGATCGCGGTGATCGCGCCCGCGTAATCGGCATGCGCCAGCCGGTGCGCGGGGTTTTCCACGACGAAATGATAGGAATGCACGAAATAGGCGTGATCGCCGGTCGCGATGCCGTCGAGCACCGGATGGGCGTGATCCAGAACCAGATCGTTCCAGCCCATATGCGGCACTTTCAGCGTCGCATCCGCGGGGGAGATCCGCACCACCTCGCCACCGATCCAGCCAAAGCCCGGGGTCGGCTCGAATTCGAGGCCCCGCGTCGCCAGCATCTGCATGCCGATGCAGATCCCCATGAAGGGCACGGCGCGGCGGGTCACCGCCTCGTCCACCGCCTCGAAGAGCCCGGTGTGGCGAATGAGCGCCGCGCGGCAGGACGGAAACGCCCCGTCGCCCGGCAACACGATCCGGTCGGCGCGCGCAACCACATCGGGTTCCGAGGTGACGACGACCGTGCCATGCCCCGCCTCGCGCGCCATGCGCTCGAAGGCCTTCTGCGCCGAATGCAGGTTGCCGCTGTCGTAATCGACCAGAACCGTCAGGCTCATCAGAGCGCCCCTTTCGTCGAGGGCAGGGCGGAGCCCATGCGCGGATCGGTCTCGACCGCCATGCGCAGCGCGCGGGCAACGGCCTTGAAGGCGGCCTCGGCGATGTGGTGGCTGTTCACCCCATGCACGCGGTCGACATGCAGCGTGATCCCGCCATGCGTCGAGAGCGCCTGAAAGAATTCGCGCACCAGCTCGGTGTCGAAGGTGCCGATCTTCTGCGTCGGCAGATCGCAGTTCCACACGAGGAACGGCCGCGCCGACAGATCGAGCGCACAGGCGACCTGCGCATCGTCCATCGCCAGAACGAAATGCCCGTAGCGGCGAATGCCGCGCTTGTCGCCAAGCGCCGCGGTCAGGGCTTGACCGAGCGCGATGCCCGTATCCTCGACCGTGTGGTGATCGTCGATATGCAGATCGCCCGTCGCCGAGATCGTCAGGTCGATCAGCGAATGCCGCGACAGCTGGTCGAGCATGTGATCGAAGAAGCCCACGCCGGTGTGATTCTGATACACCCCGGTGCCGTCAAGGTTCACCGTCACCGAGATCTCGGTCTCGGCGGTCTTGCGCGTGATCGTGGCTGTCCGCATCGGCTGCTCCTGCTGGTTTCAGGGCCTTATAGGGCGGACCGGGGCGGATGTTAAGCAGGAAGCGGAAAAGACGAAACCCTCCCCGAGGGGAGGGTTTTTCGTCTGGAGCGGGCGATGAGATTCGAACTCACGACCCTAACCTTGGCAAGGTTATGCTCTACCCCTGAGCTACGCCCGCTTCCTTGGCGATGGCCTTGCGGCCTGAGGTGTGGTCTTGCGACCGGGTTCCGATTGGAGCGGGCGATGAGATTCGAACTCACGACCCTAACCTTGGCAAGGTTATGCTCTACCCCTGAGCTACGCCCGCGCTGCCTTTCGGTGAGGGGGGATTTATGAAATCGCGCCGGGGGCTGCAAGAGGAAAATGCACGGGCGGACGAAAAACTGATGCGGGAACCGAAAGCGGCCTTGCGACGTTGGAAAGTCGGGTGCGGCGAAAGGGCCGCGCGCTTCCAACCGAGAGGAGACGGCCATGAATACGGACATCATCGAAGGCAAGTGGAAAGAGATCAAAGGCGCGGTGCGTGCCAAATGGGGCGATCTGACCGATGACGAGCTCGAACAGGTCGCGGGCGAGCGCGAGCGTCTCGAAGGGCTCGTGCAGCAGAAATACGGCCGCACGAAAGAGGCGGCGAAGAAGGAAGTCGATGACTTCCTGTCGAAACTCTGACCCGGGAATGCCGAACCGGAGCCGGGGGCCATGCGGCCCCCGGTTTCGGTCCGGCCGGGGAGGGCGCTGCCCCTCTTTGCGGCAAGCCGCAAAATTCACCCCCCGAGATATTTCGGGCAAGGTAAAGGGCGTCCCGGCGTTTGTCTTGCCGTGCCGTAAGACCGCGAGGCGCGCAGAGCCCCTTTGCCGCAGTCCGCGATCAGGGCGTCGGCTTGCCGCGCCGGTGCGGCGGTGCGATGATTTCGCATCCTTTTCGCCGAGAGATTGCCATGACCTGTTTGCGCCTGCCTGCCGTACTGTGCTTCACCCTTGCCGCGTCGATGGCGATGGCCGAGCAACCCAATGTGACCTTCAGGGCTGCGGATTTCATCGGCGGCGCGACGGCGCGGCAGATCGGCTCCTCCACGATCGAGATGACGCTGACGATCCGCAATCCGACAGCGGAGCAGATCTGCATCTATCCCGGCATCATCGACATGATGCGTCCGGTGACCAACGACGCTGATCATCACATGATCTCCGGTTACGACGAGAATGAGTATGCTGATCCCTCTGACGCGGTCGTCGAGATGGTGCCCAACGAGACGCGGTCCCCCGTGGAGCATCAGCTTGCAGCCCGGTTCGCGGACCGCCCATTTGATCCTGCGCTGCAATTCAATCCGGGCGAGAGCTATGTCTTCACCCAGATAATGACCTTCGGGCAATATGCGCTTTACAAGGACGAGCACGCCGACGGGGGGCTTTCCGCTGCGCCGAAAGGCTCCTATCTGCTTGTGATTTACAGATTGCAGGTCTTCCGGTGCGACCGGATCACGCCCAAGTTGCGCAAAGGGCTTAAGGAAAGCTGGATCAAGGGCGGGCTCATGGTCGGACAACCCGCAATGTCGGAAACCAATCCGGATGGCGCCTATTGGGACTTCGAAGATGTCGTGACCGGCGCGCCGTTCCAGCTCGACATTGCGCCTCCGAAGTATCGTTTCTCCCAGGTGTTTCTGGACATTCCCCAGTAGGGGCGGAGGGGGGCAAGGCCCCCCCTCCAGATCATTCCAGCTCGATCAGCAGGTCTTTCGCGTCGATCTGCGCGCCCGGAGCCACATGCAGCGCTTTCACCGTGGCTTCGCGGTCGGCATGCAGGCCGGTTTCCATCTTCATCGCCTCGATCGTCAGCATCAGATCGCCCGGACGGACCTTCTGGCCGACCGTCACCGCCACTGCCGCGATCGAGCCGGGCATCGGCGCGCCGATATGGCCCGCATTCGCCGGATCGGCCTTCGGCTTCGCCTTCGTCGCGGCCTTGACCTGACGGTTCGGCACCCGCACCGCGCGCGGCTGGCCATTGAGCTCGAAGAAGACCTTGGCATCGCCCGTCTCGTCGGTCTCGCCCACGGTCTGCAGCCGGATTTCCAGCGTCTTGCCGGGGTCGATCTCGGCCGAGATTTCCGAGCCCGGGGCCATGCCGTAGAAGAAGACCGGCGTCGGCAGCGTGCGCACCGGGCCGTAGGTGCGATGGCGGCCCATGTAGTCGAGGAAGACTTTGGGATACATCAGATACCCCGCCAGATCCTCGTCATCGACGGAGCGGCCTTCCATCTCGGCCGACAGCTTCGCCCGCACGGCTTCAAGATCGACCGGGGGCAGATGCTTGCCCGGACGCTCTGTGCTGGGGGTCTCGCCCTTCAGCACCTTCGCCACGATCGCCGCGGGCCAGCCGCCGGGCGGTTGGCCGAGATTGCCCTTCAGCATGTCGATCACCGAATCGGGGAAGGCCATGTCCTTGGCGGGGTTCAGCACGTCGTCCTTGGTCAGGTTTTGCGCCACCATCATCAGGGCCATGTCGCCCACGACTTTCGAGGACGGCGTGACCTTCACGATATCGCCGAAGATCTGGTTCGCATCGGCATAGGCCTGCGCGACCTCGTGCCAGCGTTCCTCAAGCCCCAGCGAGCGCGCCTGCGCCTTGAGGTTGGTGAACTGCCCGCCGGGCATTTCGTGCAGATAGACTTCCGAGGCCGGGGCCTCGAGACCGCTTTCGAACGCCGCATATTGATGGCGCACGCCTTCCCAGTAGTTCGACATCTCGCGGATGGCGGCGATATCAAGCCCGGTGTCGCGCTCGGTATGGGCCATCGCCTCGACGATCGAGCCAAGGCAGGGCTGCGAGGTGCCGCCCGAGAAGGCATCCATCGCCGCGTCGATCGCATCCACCCCGGCATCGGCCGCGGCCAGCACGGTGGCGCCTGCAATGCCGCTGGTGTCATGGGTGTGGAAGTGGATCGGCAGGCCGACCTCTTCTTTCAGCGCCGTCACCAGCGCGCGGGCGGCGGCGGGTTTGAGAAGCCCCGCCATGTCCTTCAGCCCCAGAACATGGGCGCCCGCGGCCTCCAGTTCCTTCGCCATGCCGACATAGTATTTCAGGTCGTATTTCGCCCGGTCCGGGTTCAGGATGTCGCCGGTGTAGCAGATCGTGCCTTCGCAGATCTTGTTGGCTTCAACGACCGCATCCATCGCGACGCGCATGTTTTCGACCCAGTTCAGGCTGTCGAAGACGCGGAACACGTCAACGCCCGAGGTCGCGGCCTGTTTCACGAAGAACTGCACCACATTGTCGGGGTAGTTGGTGTAGCCAACCCCGTTCGAGGCGCGCAGAAGCATCTGCGTCAGGATGTTGGGCATGCGCGTGCGGATGTCGCGCAGCCGCTGCCACGGGCATTCCTGCAAGAAGCGGTAAGCGACGTCAAAGGTCGCGCCGCCCCAGCATTCGACCGAGAACAGGCCCGACAGGTTCGACGCATAGACCGGTGCCGCCTTGATCATGTCGATCGAGCGCATCCGGGTGGCCAGAAGCGACTGGTGGCCGTCGCGCATCGTCGTGTCGGTGATGAGGAGCTTTTTCTGATCCTTCATCCACTCGGCCACGGCTTTCGGGCCTTGCGCATCAAGCATGTCGCGGGTGCCGGGCGTGACCGGGCCGCGCAGGGCGGGCAGGCGCGGCGGCTTCGCCTCGGCCGAGGGTTTCGGACGGCCCGCGGTCTCGGGGTGACCGTTCACCGAGATGTCGGCGATGTAGGTCAGGATCTTCGTCGCCCGGTCACGGCGCTTCTTGAAGGCAAACAGATCCGGCGTCGTGTCGATGAACTTCGTCGTGTAGCTCATGTCGAGGAAGGTCGGATGCTTGAGCAGGTTGATGACGAAGTCGATGTTCGTGCTGACGCCGCGGATGCGGAATTCGCGCAGCGCGCGGTCCATCCGCTTGATCGTCTGGTCAGGGGTCTGCGCCCAGGCGGTGACCTTGACGAGCAGAGAGTCATAATAGCGCGTGATCACGCCGCCCGCATAGGCCGTGCCGCCATCGAGACGAATGCCCATGCCGGTGGCAGAGCGATAGGCGGTCAGGCGGCCGTAGTCGGGGATGAAGTTGTTTTGGGGATCTTCGGTGGTGACCCGGCATTGCAGCGCATGGCCCATCAGCTTCACATCGGCCTGCGATTTCACCCCGGTCGCCTGCGCCAGCGTCTCGCCTTCGGCGATGCGGATCTGGCTTTGCACGATGTCGATGCCGGTGACCTGTTCGGTCACGGTATGCTCGACCTGAACGCGCGGGTTCACTTCGATGAAGTAGAACTTCTGGCTGTCCATATCCATCAGGAATTCGACGGTGCCCGCGTTCTGATAGCCGACGGCATTGCCGATCTTCAGCGCGAGCGCGCAGACCTCGGCGCGTTGTTCCTCGCTCAGATAGGGGCCGGGGGCGCGTTCGACGACCTTCTGGTTGCGCCGCTGCACGGTGCAGTCGCGCTCATAAAGGTGGTAAAGCCCGCCGTGGCTGTCGCCGAGCAATTGCACTTCGACGTGCCGGGCGCGCAGGATCATCTTTTCCAGATAGCCCTCGCCATTGCCGAAGGCGGCCTCGGCCTCGCGGCGGCCCTCGCGCACCTTTTCGACAAGTTCATCGGGCCCAAGGATCGGACGCATGCCGCGCCCGCCGCCACCCCAGCTGGCTTTCAGCATCAGGGGATAGCCGATCTCGGCGGCCTCGCGCTTGATCGCGTCGAAATCATCGCCCAGCACTTCGGTCGCCGGAATGACCGGCACGCCCGCCGCCATCGCGACCTTGCGCGCCGAGGCCTTGTCGCCAAGCGCGCGCATCGTGGCCGCTTTCGGGCCGATGAAGGTGATGCCCGCCGCATCGCAGGCTTCGACGAATTCGGGGTTTTCCGACAGCAGGCCATAGCCCGGGTGGATCGCGTCGGCGCCCGACTCCTTGGCCACGCGGATGATCTCGTCAATGCTCAGATAGGCGCCGACGGGCGAGAGCCCCGCGCCGATGCGGTAGGCCTCGTCGGATTTGAAACGGTGCAGGCTGAGCTTGTCTTCTTCGGCATAGACGGCGACCGTCTTCTTGCCGAGTTCGTTGGCGGCGCGCAGCACGCGGATGGCAATCTCGCCGCGGTTCGCGACCAGAATCTTTTCGAACATGTGAGGTCTCCCCGAAAACGCACCCCGCAATGCGGGCGGTCACGGCGAAACCTAACGGCGCCGCAACGCGGCGCAAGGCAAAATTGCGAAATCGGGCAAATTAACTGGCCAATTTCGGGGGGTTTGCAAAACCCTTGTCGTTTCCGATCTGCCGTTTGCCGCTTCGGTCGCGGCGCTATTTCCAGCAGGCGATCTGCGTGGTGATCCCTTGCGCCAAAGCCGAGATATCTTCGGCTGCAAGCGTGCCTTCGGCCTCGGCCGCAAGCGGCGCGAAGCCCTTTTCGGCCAGCACCGGCACCAGCGCCGCGGTCTGCACGGCAACCGTCATGTCGGGCGGCAGAAGCTTCGTATCCGCCCCGCCGCGCGGCAGCACGACGCCCAGAACCGCGCCCGCGCCATCGAGCACCGGCCCGCCGACATCGCCCGGCAGGGTGTGCACCGCCAGCCGCGCGCGGTCGGCCTCGCCCGCCAGCCCGGTCAGATCCGAGAGCGTGCCGAAGCTGACGACCGGGGCCGACATCGCCTCGGGATAGGAGAAGCCCGCAACCGCCAGAGGCGCGCCCGGACCCGCCGCGACGGTCTCGAACCGGGCGACGGCGGGCGGGGCGATCGGGTCTTGCGGCAGCAGCACCGCCACGCCAAGGCGCGGATCGGTGAAGGCGATCTTGGCCGGAACATCCTCGATCGTGACCTTGGTGCAGGTCTCCAGCCCCTCGGCCGCGGTCAGCACCGCACCTTTTGCATCAAGGAACAGCCCGGAGCGGGCAAATTCCGGGTGGCGCACGTCAAGCCCGGCGATCAGATCGCTGCGGCCCACCGCCATCGGCTGACCCAGGGTCGGGTCGAGCGCGGTTTCGCCCAGCGGCTTGAAGCTTTTCTTCATCGCCGCCAGCACCCGCGCCATCCGCGGCGCATCCTTGGCCGGATAGACGAGCGTGAAGCCCTTGATCAGCCCTTTCGAGAGCGTCACCTCGGTCACCGAATGGATCTGCGCATCCTCGCCCACCAGCGAGAACCCGGCCTTGCCGCGCTCGCGCGGGCCGGTCGTCGGCACGATTTCGAGCGAGGCCATCGCATCGTAAAGCCCGTAAAGCGTGTTCTGATCGCCCGGTTCCGAGATCAGCAGCACCTTGACCCCGGAATTCCCCTTGGCGCGGTAATGCACGAAGGGCGGGTCGTAATGGTCGAATTCGACCAGGCCGAGCGGCAGGTCGATGCCGATGCCCGCCTTGGTTTCCTCGACCGGCGTGATGCCAAGGGCGGATTTCTCGCCCGTCACGGTGTCCAGAAGACTTTTCATCTCCGCCGATTTCAGCACGCCGGTCGGCTCGTACCCATGGCTGTCCTGCCATGCCGCGATCGAGGCGCGGGTGCCCTTGCCGAAGGCGCCATCGACGCCGCCGGAATAGACGCCCACCCATTCAAGCGCTTCCTGAATCTGCATCCGTCCCTCGCGACCCATCGCCTCTTCGGCGCGGCGGGCATCTTCCAGCGTCTCGGCGGGGGGCGGGGCGGGCTCGGCGACCGGGGCGGGCGTTGCGGGAACGGCCGGATCGGTCACAGTCGGGGCAGGGGGCGTGGTCGTCGTGCCCACCGGCCAGAACTGGTTTTGATAGCGCGTTCCATCCGACACATAGCTGTCGGCCGGGATCGTGCCCGCGTTGCGCAGCTGGCGCAGCGCCTCGGCGGCGACTTCGGGCGTGTCATAGGGGCCAAGGGCGATGCCATACCAGCCGCCTTGCATGGCGAAACCGGCCGCATCGGGGAAGGTGGTCGACAGATCGTGCAGCCGCTTTTCCGCCTGATCGCGCGTCGGAAGGGCCTCGATCTGCACCCAGGACGTTTCGGCCATCGCCATTGCCGCCCAGACCGTCAGCGTCAGACCCAGCACGCCCGCACCCAGCACGTTCGCCGTCCGCGACCGCCGTATTCCCGACCCCATAATGCCCCCTGCAACAGTTCCGCCCCGCGTTTGGCGCAAACTAACAGGATGCGCGCCCGCGTCACCCCCCAAATCGCCGCATTTTCCACAGGCCAAGGCCGCATCCGGTGCTTGGCCCCGTTGACCCTGTGCCGCCCCTTGCCTAGAGAGAGGGCGTTTCGCAAGAGGACAGGTGACACATGGCAGCGCCCCGCTCGTTTCAGGAAATCATCCTGCGGCTGATGACCTATTGGTCCTCGAAGGGCTGCGCGGTCCTGCAGCCCTATGAC
This sequence comes from Rhodobacter capsulatus, assembly GCF_052363175.1. Taxonomy (GTDB): domain Bacteria; phylum Pseudomonadota; class Alphaproteobacteria; order Rhodobacterales; family Rhodobacteraceae; genus Rhodobacter; species Rhodobacter capsulatus_D. The sequence continues at coordinate 2,594,980 of NZ_CP198946.1, read as the reverse complement.
ATGGAAGTGGGGGCGGGCACCTTCCACCCGGCGACCACGTTGCGCAGCCTTGGCAGCCAGCCCTGGGCCGCGGCCTATGTGCAGCCCTCGCGTCGGCCGACCGATGGCCGCTATGGCGAGAACCCGAACCGGCTGCAGCATTATTACCAATATCAGGTGCTGATCAAACCGAGCCCGCCCGATCTGCAGGCGCTGTATCTTGGTTCGCTTGAGGCGATCGGCATCGATCTGGGCCTGCATGACATCCGCTTCGTCGAGGACGACTGGGAAAGCCCGACGCTGGGCGCCTGGGGGCTTGGATGGGAGGTCTGGTGCGACGGCATGGAAGTCAGCCAGTTCACCTATTTCCAGCAAGTGGGCGGGCACGACTGCAAGCCGGTCTCGGGCGAGCTGACCTATGGTCTGGAACGCCTTGCCATGTATGTGCTGGGCATCGATCACGTCATGGATATGCCCTTCAACGATCCTGCCTCGCCGATCCCGCTCAAATACGGCGACATCTTCCGCCAAACCGAGGAAGAATATTCCCGTCACAACTTCGATGGCGCGAATACCGAGGTGCTGCTGCAACACTTCCTTGATGCCGAGGCGGAATGCGAGCGGCTTTTGTCCTTCCCGGCCGAGGATCCGAATTCCGGCAAGCGCATCGTCATGGCTCATCCGGCCTATGACCAGTGCATCAAGGCCTCGCATCTGTTCAACCTGCTCGATGCGCGCGGCGTGATTTCGGTCACCGAACGTCAGGCCTATATCGGCCGCGTCCGTGCGCTTGCGAAGAAATGCGCCGATGCCTTCGTCACCACCACGGCGGGGGGCTGGACGCCGGAGGCGCAGGCGTGACACCGCTTCTGCCTGTCGCGGCCACTTTGGCGCTGGTCTCCGGTGCCGTCGCCTCGGCGCCGACCGAGGTGGCGCTGACGGCGATCGAAACCGGCCAGCCCGAGCCGATCCTGACCGACGCGTGGCAGGCGGGCGAGGGGTCGCTGGGCTGTTTTCACACGCCGCTGTCGCTTGCGCTCCTGACCGAGACCTTCGCCGTCTATGATGCGGCCGAGCCCCGGCCCGTGCCGCAGGCACCGCCCTGTTTTGACGCCGCGCAGATCGGGGCCGATCTGGCCTCGGGCTCGGCGTTGGCCTTCCTTGGCGCGCGCAATATCGCCCCCGGCGTCGATCGTGTCGTCGCCGTCTATCCCGATGGCCGGGCCTATGTCTGGCAGCAACCGAATGACCTTGCGGGGAAAAACTGACATGCCCGAACTGCTGATCGAACTTTTCTCGGAAGAAATCCCGGCGCGCATGCAGGCGATGGCCCGCGAGACGCTGCGCAAGATGGTGACCGAGGGTCTGGTCGAGGCCGGTCTGACCTATGGCCATGCGCAGGCCTTCTCGACGCCGCGCCGTCTGGTGCTGGCGCTCGACGGGCTCTCGACCGAAAGCCCGACCCTGCGCGAAGAACGCAAGGGCCCGGCGACGACCGCGCCCGAGGCCGCGGTGCAGGGCTTCCTGCGCTCGACCGGGCTGACGCTCGATCAGCTGGAAAAGCGCGACGACAAGAAGGGGCAGGTCTATTTCGCGGTGATCGAAAAGCCCGGCCGTGCCGCGCCCGCGATCGTGGCCGAGGTGCTGGAAAAGACGATCCGCACTTTCCCTTGGCCGAAGTCGATGCGCTGGGGCAATGGCACGCTGAAATGGGTGCGCCCGCTGCATTCGATCCTGTGCCTTCTGTCGGACGACACCGGGGCTTCGGTCGTTGATCTGGATGTGGATGGCATCCAATCGGGCAACACCACCGCCGGGCATCGCTTCATGGCGCCGGATCGCTTTGTCGTCACCGGCTTTGACGATTACGCCGCGAAGCTGAAAGCGGCCAAGGTGGTGCTGGACAGCGCCGAACGCGAGGCGATGATCTGGCACGACGCGACCCAGCTTGCCTTCGCGCAGGGGCTGGAGCTCGTTGAAGACAAAGGTCTTTTGACCGAGGTCGCGGGGCTGGTCGAATTCCCGGTCGCGCTGATGGGGGCGATTGCGGAAGACTTCCTGCATCTGCCGCCCGAGGTGCTGCAAACCTCGATGCGGGAGCATCAGAAGTTCTTCTCGGTGAAGAACCCGAAGACCGGCCGGATCGAGGGCTTTGTCACCGTCGCGAACCGCGAAACTGCGGATCACGGCGCGACGATCCTCAAGGGCAACCTCAAGGTGCTTTCGGCGCGGCTGTCGGACGCGCGGTTCTTCTGGGAGCACGACCTGCGGGTGGTGAAGACCGAGGGGCTTGAGGGCATGGGCGCTGGGCTGGCGAACGTGACCTTCCACAACAAGCTCGGCTCGCAGGCGGCCCGGATCGACCGGATCGCTGCGCTGGCGCGCGAGATTGCGCCGCTGGTGGGCGCCGACCCGGATCAGGCCGAAAAGGCCGCGCTTGTGGTGAAATCCGACCTGCGGTCTGCGATGGTTGGTGAGTTCCCTGAATTGCAAGGTCTGATGGGCAGCTATTACGCCCGCGCGCAGGACCTGTCCGAGGAGATCGCCAATGCCTGCAAGGGCCATTACTCGCCGCTGGGTCCGTCCGACGCCGTGCCGTCCGAGCCGGTGACCGTGGCGGTGGCCTTGGCCGACAAGATCGACACGCTGACCGGCTTCTGGTGGATTGACGAGAAGCCCACCGGTTCGAAAGACCCCTTTGCCCTGCGCCGAGCGGCGCTGGGAGTCGTAAGGCTTGTGCTTTTGAACAATGTTCGCCTGCCCCTTTTGGATATAATCTTGTCCGGCTACGAGCCTTTTGACCAACAGCTTCGCTGGGAAATTGAGGGTGAAGAGCATGACGCAGATGCCGAAGCTGCAATGCGGCTCGGTGTCCCCGTCTCGGTTTTCCAAGACTGGCGATCTAAAATCGCCGAAGAGAAGCGGGAACGTTCCGGGCCGAGCGATTTTGTTCGCCGCCTGTTGCAGATTGACTTACAAAATGTTCCGCACCCTGGCGCTAATCTCCTCTCCTTCTTCCATGACCGTCTCAAGGTCTTCCTGAAGGACGAGGGCATCCGTCACGACGTCATCGACGCCGTGCTCGCCATGCCCGGCAATGACGACCTGACGCTTGTCGTGAAACGGGCCGAGGCGCTGAGTGCCTTCCTCAAGACCGAGGATGGCCCGAACCTGATCCTGGGCTTCAAGCGGGCGAACAACATCCTGACGCAAGCCGAGGCGAAGGACGGGGTCGAGTACTCCTTCGGCGCCGATGTGAAATTCGCCGAAGCCGAGGAAGAGAAAACCCTCTTCGCGGCGCTGGATGCGGCCGAGGCGGCGCTTGCCCCGGCGATGAAGGCCGAGGATTTCGCCACGGCGATGGCCGAGATGGCGAAGCTGCGCGCCCCCATCGACGCCTTCTTCACCGCGGTGCAGATCAACGCCGAAAACCCGATCGTGCGGCGCAACCGGCTCAACCTGCTGTCGCGCATCCGGCAGATCTGCCTTTCGGTCGCCGATCTGACGAAACTCGAAGGCTGATCTTTATCTTGCCGAAAATATCCCCGCCGGAGGCGCCTCCGGCGGGACACAACACGAAGGTCTGACAGTCGCGCCCCAAGGTCACTCTTGCGCCTGTCACAATTCGGCCTATCCTGCGCAGGTCAGGGAATTGCCGCAATGCAGAAAATCGCCGACTTCACCGAGTTCGTGGAACTCTCCCCCGCTGCGCCGGTGCAAGCCACCCGGCACGGCTGGCGGGCGAAGTGTCTGCAACGGCTGATCCGGCTCGATCTGCCGGTGCCGACGACGGTTGCGCTTCCGGTCGAAACCGTCCGCGCCATCGCCTCGGGGCAGATGCCGGACACCGCCCGCATCGCGGCGGTTTTCGGCAGTGATTTCCTTGTTTCCGTCCGCTCGAGCCCGGAAAACCCCGAATGGGGCGGGCCGGGGACTGTTCTGAATGTCGGCATGAACGACGCGATGCATGCGCGGCTTACCGACAGCCACGGGCGCGAGGCCGCCGATGCGCTTTATCTGCGCTTCGTGCAAAGCTACGCGACCCATGTCGCGCGGCTTGACCCCGACATGTTCCACGCGGGCCCGGGCGACGGCGCCTTGGCGGCCGCGCTTTCGGCCTATCATGCCGAAACCGACGAGCCTTTCCCGCAAGACCCGGCCCGGCAGCTGGCCGAGGTGCTGCGCTCGATGTCGCGGGCCTGGGAGGGCACGACGGCGCGGCTGCTGCGTCAGGCCAAGGGGGCGCCGCCCGATGCGGTGCTGGGCCTTCTGGTGCAGCGCATGGCCTTGGGGATCGGGCCGGGGATTTCCGGCTCGGGCACGATGCAATTCGTGGACAGCGTCACCGGTGCGCCACGGATCATGGGCCGGTTTCGCGGCCAGTCGCAGGGGCGCTCGATTTCCGATGACACGCTGTTTCTGACCCGCGATCCGCGCGGGCTCTCGCTGGAAGAACTGGCGCCCGAGCTGTTTTCGGTGCTGCGCGGCTATGGCAGCGCCTGCCGGGCGCGGCTGCGCGAGGAAATGCAGCTGGAATTCGCCGTCGAGGGCGGGCGGATTTCGGTGATCGATGCGGTGCGCGTCGCGCGCTCGGCCCGGGCGACGGTGAAGATCGCGGTGGCTTTGGCCGAGGACGGGATCATCACCCGCGAGGATGCGCTGCTGCGCGTGGAACCCCGGGCGCTGACGGAACTGCTGCACTATCAAGTGGATCCGCGCGCGCCGCGCGACCGCTTTGCGCGTGGCATCGCGGCCAGCCCCGGTGCCGCCGTGGGCCGGATCGTCTTTACCGCCACCGCCGCGCAGGCCAGCGCCGCCCGTGGCGAGCCCTGTATCCTCGTGCGGCGCGAAACCGGCCCCGAGGATATCCGCGGCATGCATGCGGCCGTTGCCGTGCTGACCGAACGCGGCGGCATGACCAGCCACGCGGCGGTGATCGCCCGCGGTCTCGGTCTGCCCTGCATTGTCGGCTGCACCGAGGTGCAGATCAATTCCCGTGACCGCTCGCTGCGCGGCCCCGATGGCCGCACCTTCCTTGAAGGCGAGCTGATCACGGTCGATGGCAGCAATGGCGAGGTGCTGGCGGGCGCGGCGGAAATGCTGGAACCGGCGCTCGACGACGGCTTCCGCACGCTCTTGCGCTGGGCCGAGACGGTCTGCGACATCGGCATTCGCGCGAACGCCGACACGCCCGACGATGCCCGCACCGCGCGGATGTTCAATGCCGACGGCATCGGGCTGTGCCGGACCGAGCACATGTTCTTTGACGAAGACCGCCTGACGGTGATGCGCGAGATGATCTTTGCCGACACGCCGAACGACCGGCGGGTGGCGCTTGATCGTCTGTTGCCGATGCAACGCGCGGACTTCATTGCGCTTTTCGATATCATGGCGGGCCAGCCCGTCTGCATCCGGCTGTTCGACCCGCCGCTGCACGAATTCCTGCCGCATGACCGCGAGGGGCTGCGCGAACTGGCCGAGGCGCTTGACCGGCCGCTGTCTGAAGTCACCCGGCGCGTCGAGGCTTTGTCGGAATTCAACCCGATGCTGGGGATGCGCGGCGTGCGTCTGGGTGTGACCGTGCCCGAGATCTACGACATGCAGGCCCGCGCGATCTTCGAGGCGACCGTCGAGGCCAGCCGTCGCGGCGCCCCCGTGGTGCCCGAGGTGATGATCCCGCTCGTCTCTGCCGCGCGCGAGGTCGAGATCGTCAAGACCCGCATCGATGCCGTCGCCAGCGCCGTGCGCAACGAGATGAAGGCGGATTTCGCCTATCGTCTGGGGGTGATGGTGGAAACGCCGCGCGCCGCGTTGCGGGCGGGCGAGATCGCGCAACATGCGAATTTCCTGTCCTTCGGGACCAACGACCTGACGCAGATGACCTATGGTCTCTCGCGCGACGATGCGGGCCGGTTCATGTCGGCTTACGTCAATCAGCACGTCTATGCCGAGGACCCGTTCCACATCCTCGATGTCGAAGGGGTGGGGGAATTGCTGCTCATGGGCGCCTCGCGCGGCAAGGCTGCGCGGCGGGATGTGACCATCTCGGTCTGTGGTGAACACGGCGGTAACCCCGAATCAATCGCCTTCTGTCGGGCCGCCGGGTTCGATTATGTCTCGTGTTCACCTTTCAGGGTGCCGGTTGCCCGGTTGGCAGGCGCACATTTCGCGCTTCTGGCTCCCAGGAATCGGTTTTGACGCAAAATGTTGCGTGAAAACGAGGTTAACGGAACAAAACCTCTGGCGTTTTTCTTGCGTTACCTTTAGTCGCATTTAGTAACCCGAGGGGTGAGTCGGGCCTCTTCCTTGCGCGGATTTCCGCCGCTTTTGCGGTGGAATGTGATCGCGCGCTTTCGCTTGGTGGACATCTTCATCTTTGCTGGGCTATGCCCATGCCGTCGCGGTCCTTGGGCCGGGGCGATTGTCCTTATCGAAAGAAGATCATGTCAGCGCTGAAAAGCTGGACTGGGGGAGCGATGATCCTCCTGGCCCTCGCCGGAGGCTCGCGTGCCGAAACGACGGTAAGCCAGTCGAACGATCCGACGGCGGTTGCCGAACAGGGGCTCGTGCAGCTTCTGTTCCAGGAACGGGTGGGATTGAGTTCGGTTCCCCCCGACAGGGTGGCCGCCATCACCGCCGCTCCTGCGAAACGGAGTTGGCCTTGGAGCCGCGAAGAGCCCGTCAAAGCGCCCGCGGAGATCAGCGAGGCTTGGCTTGCCGCGCAACCCCACGCCCGCGGAGATGCGCAATTCCAATGCCTTGCGCAGACAATCTACCACGAAGCCCGTGGCGAGAGCGTGCAGGGGCAAGTCGCGGTGGCCGAGGTGGTTCTGAACCGGCTCGAAGATCCGCGGTTTCCGAAGACGATCTGCGGGGTGGTCGGGCAGGGCGGTCGCGGGGGCTGTGCCTTCAGCTGGACCTGTGACGGCCGCTCGGATCAGGCCAGTGACCGCGAGGCCTGGGATCAGGCCGCCAAGATCGCCCGTGCGATGATTGACGGCGCGCCGCGGCGTCTGACCGCCGGGGCGACTTTCTTCCACACCCGCGGCGTGCGTCCGACCTGGACGCGCAGCTATCAACGCACGGCGCAGATCGGCGCGCATACCTTCTACCGCCGCGCCTTGCAGACCGCGGCGCTCCAGTAGGTCGCAACCGCCGTCGCGAATGACGTTTCGGGGTGGGCTTCGGTCCACCCCCTTTCTATATCTGGGGGCGAAAGGTGGCCTTCATGCACTCCGATACGTCTCTTGCCTTCGCCCATCCCGAAGAGCGCGCGCTCGCCTCGGCGCCCGCCGATCCGCGCGACCGGATCAGCCTGCGCGACCATGTCGTGCTGGCCGATATCGGCGCCTTCCAGCAAGAGCGCGGCCATGGTCAGCGGCTGAATTTCAACGTCGTGGTCGAGGTGACACCGGAAACGGGGCCGCTCGAAGATGATGTGGATCGCATCCTGTCTTATGATCGCATCACCGAGGCGATTGCGGCGGAACTGGCGGCCGAGCGGCTCAATCTGCTCGAAACGCTGGCCGAGCGGGTGGCGGAGCGGATCCTGGCGCAGCCGCGTGCGATGCGGGTCTTCGTGCGCATCGAAAAGCTGGACCGTGGCCCCGGGGCGCTTGGCGTTGAAATCGTGCGCTCGCGGGCCTCGGTGCCGGTGAAGGCGCTTGACGAGGATGCCACGCTGCATCCGGTCGTCGCCTATCTGTCGAATGATGTGATTTCGGCGCCGGATCTGTCCGACCGGCTCGACCGGCTGGCGGCCTCGGGCGCGCCGGTGATTCTGGCCGTGGGCATGCCCGCGAACGCCCCGCCCGAGACCGGGCACCGGCCGACGCAGCGGCGCATCGATCTGCTGGCGATCGAGCAGAACGCCTGGGTTCTGGCGGCGCGTGATCCGCGCTGCGTCGTCGTCGCGACGCGGACCGAGATCGACTGGGCGATGCGGCGGGGCCAGATGCTGGTCTGGGCGCCCTCGAAAATCGTTCTGGATGCGGTCGATGGCCCGAAGGGGGCCGTGCGCGACACCGGCACGCTGATCCTGTGGCTCGCCGAGCAGATGGCCGCGACCCGGCTCGAGCTTCACGGCGATGTTTCAGCCCCGGCGGGAAGTCGCGTGCCGGTGGTTTCGATCGGGCGTTAAGCGCCGCTTCACCTTGCCAAGCGGCGGCTCTTTGGCGATGAGAGACGCATGAAAACTTGGTTTCGCCCCATCGCCCAAACCGATGCCATCCGGCCCGCCACGGCCCTGCCGCTGGCCGGAGGCTGGTGCTGGTTCACCCATGCCGAAGTTCTGACGCGCGCCGGCTCGCGAGGGCTTGTCGCTGCCGCCGATCTGCCGCCCGAGGTGTTGACGCGGCTCACCGCCCCGCGGGCGCCGCTGGCGGGGATCGCCTTTGACCGGCCCTCGGTCATGGGCATTCTGAACGTGACGCCCGACAGCTTTTCCGATGGCGGCCGGTTCGACGCGCCCGCGGCGGCGCTGGCACAGGCCCGGGCGCTGGCGGCGGCCGGGGCAGATATCCTTGACATCGGCGGTGAGTCGACCCGTCCCGGCGCGGCGGAAGTGCCTGTCGCAGAAGAGATTTCCCGCACAGCTCCGGTGATTGCCGCCCTGCGCGCGCAGGGTTTCGCGCCGCCGATCTCGATCGACACCCGCAAGGCCCCGGTGGCCGCGGCGGCCATGGCGGCGGGGGCAGGGCTGGTGAACGACGTCTCGGCGATGCTCTTTGATAGCGCGATGGCGGCGACGGTGGCGGGATCGGACGCCGCTCTGTGCCTGATGCACGCGCAGGGCACGCCCGCGACGATGCAAGCCGAGCCGCGCTATGACGATGTGCTGCTTGACGTTTACGACCATCTGGAAGCGCGGGTTCTGGCGGCCGAAGCGGCAGGGATCGACCGGTCCCGCGTGCTGCTGGACCCCGGCATCGGTTTTGGCAAGACCGTCGCGCATAACCTGACGCTGCTGCGGGGGCTCTCGCTCTTTCACGGCCTTGGCTGCCCGATCCTTTTGGGCGTGTCGCGTAAACGCTTCATCGGCACCATCGCCGGGGTCGATCAGGCCGATGCGCGCGCCCCCGGAACGCTGGCCGTGACGCTTTGCGGGCTTGCGCAGGGGGTGCAGATGCACCGGGTTCACGACGTTGCCGAGATTGCGCAAGGCATCCGGCTTTTCGACGCTATCACACGAGGTTGCACACCATGACGCGGAAGCTTTTCGGCACCGACGGGGTTCGGGGCGAGGCCAATACCTGGCCGATGACGGCGGAAATGGCGCTGAAGCTGGGCGCGGCGGCGGGGCGGTATTTCCGCCGCGACGGGCGCAACGGGCATCGCGTGGTGATCGGCAAGGACACCCGGCTGTCGGGTTACATGCTGGAAAACGCGTTGACGGCGGGGCTGACCTCGACCGGCATGAACGTGCTGCTGCTTGGCCCGGTTCCGACACCTGCGGTGGGCTATCTGACGCGCTCGATGCGGGCGGATCTGGGGATCATGATCTCGGCCAGCCATAACCCGGCAAAAGACAATGGCATCAAGTTCTTCGGCCCCGATGGCTTCAAGCTTTCCGACGAGGCGGAGATGGAGATCGAAGCGCTGGTTGCGGGGGAAGTCCGTCTGGCGCAGCCGCAGAACATCGGGCGCGCGAAGCGGATCGACGACGGGCTTGGCCGCTACGTCGAATATGCCAAGACCACCTTCCCGGCGCGCGACCGGCTTTCGGGGCTGAAGGTCGTTGTGGATTGCGCGCATGGCGCCGCCTACAAGGCCGCGCCGCAGGTTCTGTGGGAGCTGGGTTGCGAGGTGATCGAGATCGGCACCAAGCCCAACGGTCTGAACATCAACGAGAAATGCGGCTCGACCCATACCCAGACCGCGGCCGAGGCAGTGGTGGCGCATGGGGCGGATCTGGGGATCTCGCTCGACGGCGATGCCGACCGGGTGATGATCCTCGACGAGCACGGCATGGTGGCCGATGGCGATCAGATCATGGCGCTGTTTGCCGCGCGCTGGGCGGAGGCGGGGCTTTTGCGCGGTGGCGCCCTCGTGGCCACGGTGATGTCGAACCTGGGTCTGGAACGCTTCCTGACCGGGCGCGGTGTCGGACTAGAACGCACGGCGGTCGGCGACCGCTATGTGGTCGAGCGGATGCGCGCAGGCGGTTTCAACCTTGGCGGCGAGCAATCGGGCCATATCGTGATGACCGATTACGCGACGACGGGCGACGGTCTCATGGCCGGGCTGCAGTTTCTGGCGGCGATGGCCCAGACCGGGCAGCGCGCTTCGGAGCTGACGCGTCAATTTGAGACCGTGCCGCAGATGTTGAAAAACGTAAAGTTCAAGGCCGGTCAGCTGCCGCTTGAAAACGAAAATGTTCGAAAAGTGATAGCTGCAGCAGAAGGCAAGATCGCCGGTCAGGGCCGGATCCTGATTCGGAAATCGGGCACGGAACCACTCATCCGGGTGATGGCTGAATGCGAAGATGCGGGTCTTCTGGCCGAAACGGTCGAGGGGATCGTGGCGGCGGTGGAACAAGCCACCGCCTGAGGGTTAGAGCGTGACGGCGGCGTAAAGCCCGTAAACGGCAATCCCAGCCGTCACGATCAGCCCGACGATCGGATAGCCACCGCGGGCGCCAATCCGCAAAAGCGCCCGCAGCACGCCGAGCGTCCAGAGCGCATAAAGCCCGGCGACGACGCGCAGGAAGGGCATCATCGCCCCGGGCGCCTCGGCGTAAAGCATGCCGGCAATCAGCACCACGGCGGGCACGACGAAGAGCATCACGCCGAAGAGCCCAAGCCAGAATGTATCGCCGAATCCGAGCCTTGCGCCGAAAAGATCGGCAAACCAGCCGGGGGTGAAGATCTTGGCGCGCTCGCGCGCCAGCGCTTCAAGCTGCTTTTCGTTCAATTCGCTCATCGGTCTCTCCTTTGCGCCGACCCTGAACGAAAAAGGGGCGCCCCGCAAGGCGCCCCCCCGAAGTCCTGTCGCGCCGATCAGTTGCGCGAACGGTCGACCATCTTGCCCTTGGCGATCCAGGGCATCATCGCGCGCAGTTTCGCGCCGACTTGCTCGATCTGATGCTCGTCGTTGATGCGACGGGTGGCCTTGAAGAACGGCTGGCCGACGGCGTTTTCCTGCATGAAATCGCGCACGAATTTGCCGGTCTGGATGTCGGTCAGCACGGCTTTCATCCGGGCTTTCGTCTCGTCATAGGGCAGGATGCGCGGGCCCGAAACGTATTCGCCATATTCGGCGGTGTTCGAGATCGAGTAGTTCATGTTCGCGATGCCGCCTTCGTAGATCAGGTCCACGATCAGCTTCACTTCGTGCAGGCACTCGAAATAGGCCATTTCCGGCTCGTAACCGGCTTCCACGAGGGTTTCGAAGCCCATGCGGATCAGCTCGACCAGACCGCCGCAAAGCACGGCCTGCTCGCCGAACAGGTCGGTTTCGCATTCCTGACGGAAGTTCGTCTCGATGATGCCCGAGCGGCCGCCGCCGATCGCCGAGCAGTAGCTCAGCGCGATGTCCTGCGCCTTGCCGGTCGCGTCATTGTGGACGGCAAACAGGCAGGGCACGCCGCCGCCCTTGGTGTATTCGCCGCGCACGGTGTGGCCCGGGCCTTTCGGCGCCATCATGATCACGTCGATGCCCGGCTTCGGCTCGATCAGGCCGAAATGCACGTTCAGGCCGTGGGCGAAAGCGATCGCCGCGCCTTCGCGCAGGTTGTCATGGACGTATTTCTTGTAGGTCTCGGCCTGCAGCTCGTCGGGCATGGTGAACATGATCACGTCGCACCAGGCGGCGGCTTCGGCGATCCCCATCACCTTGAGGCCTTCGCCTTCGGCTTTCTTGGCCGAGGGCGAACCCTCGCGCAGCGCGACGACGACGTTCTTGGCGCCCGAGTCGCGCAGGTTCAGCGCATGGGCGTGACCTTGCGAGCCGTAGCCCAGAATGGCGACCTTTTTGTCCTTGATCAGGTTCACATCGCAATCGCGATCATAAAACACGCGCATGGCGTTCCTCCATTTTTGATGGGGGCAGAATAGGCGGTTTGCGGCGATTGCGCATTCAAACTTCATCGAATATGCGTCATATGAATAATTATCATTCGTCATTGCGGTTATAGACGAGAAAATCATGCAGGTAGACGACATCGACCGACGCATCCTGCGGCAGATGCAGGCTGACCCCGGGCTGCCCCGCACCGAATTGGCGGAACGGGCCGGGGTGACGCCCGCCAGCCTCTGGCGCCGGATCGAGCGGCTGCGCGAGGGCGGTGTGATCCGCGCCGAGGAAGCCGTGATCGACTGGCGCAAACTCGGCTGGGAGATCGAGGTCTCGGTGCGCTTCACGCTGGACAAGACGCAGCCCGGCTTTTTCGACGAGTTCCTTGATGCCGCGCGCAAGGTGCCCGAAGTCACGGAAATCCAGACCTTTCTGGGGCAGGTCGATGTGCGGCTGAACGTCATCGCCCGCGACATGGCGCATTATCAGGAGATCTACCGCGAACGCATCCTTGCGCTGCCGCATATCGCCGACACCGATGCGCTGATGCTGATTTCGACGCTGAAGGACACGGCGGAGTTGCCGCTGTGATCGCGCTTGATGACATCGACCGCGCGATCCTGCGGGCGCTCTCTGACGATGCGACGCTGGGGGCGGGGGAACTGGGCCGTCGTTTCGGGCTCTCGCAGCCTGCGGCCTGGCGTCGGGTGAAGCGGCTCGAGGAGGCCGGGGTGATCGCGGGGCGGCGGCTGGTGCTGGATCGGCAGGCGCTCGGCTTCGGTGTCACCGTTTTTCTGGGCATCAAGCTCGCCACCAAAGGGCGGATTTCGTTTGAGGATTTCGAGCGTGCCGTGCAGGCGATCCCCGAGGTGCAGGTGGTGCAGCACGTGCTTGGCCGCTTTGACTACCGGCTGCGCGTCGGCGCCCGCGACATTGCCGATTTCGAGCGCGTGCTGCGGCGCCGGATCATGACCCTGCCCGGGGTCGGGCAGATCGAGGCGAATGTGATGCTCTCCGAGGAGCGCCGTCCGGGGCCGCTTGGATAGTTTTCGGTCTGATCAAAGCGCAGGCAATGTGGCGTCATTTTGGGCACCTGCGGTCTGGCCGCATTCTTGCTGCGATCCTCGGCCTTGCCTGACATGGACGCGCGCCCGCGCCGGGCGTTTCCTGACGCCATGTTCGACTCTGCGCCCCCGCCTCGTTTTCAACGCAGCCACGGCCATGCCGCCGTGGCCTTCGACGGCGCACGTCTGAAAACCCTCGCGCAACGCGGCTCGGCGAAGGCGCTGCTGCCCCATGTGCGCGGCGTGCCGGAGGTGGTGTTTTTGAACACCTCGGGCGGGCTGACGGCGGGAGATACGCTGCGCTACGGGCTCGATTTGGACGGAGGCGCCAGGGTCGTGGCGACGACGCAGGCGGCCGAACGCGCCTACCGGGCCGAGGGCGACGTTGCCCGGGTGACGGTCGCGCATCAGCTGGGGCAGGGGGGCTGGCTCGACTGGCTGCCGCAAGAAACGATCCTCTTTGATCGCGCGCGGCTGCATCGCGAGACCACGGTGGATCTTGCCCCTGATTCCGGGTGCCTGCTGCTCGAGGCGGTGGTTCTGGGCCGTGCGGCGATGGGCGAGACCGTGCAAGAATTGCACTTTTGCGATACTCGTCGCGTGAAGCGAGCTGGAAAACCAATATTTCTGGAACCTCTGCTGCATAATTCAAACATTCAAGCGAAGGGCCCACGTGCGGCGCTGCTTGGGCCTGCGCGCGCTTTCGCGACGCTGGTTCTTTGTGCGCAGGGGGCGGAGGACGCCGTTGGTCCTGCGCGTGCAGCCCTGACGGTGCCCGGTGTCGAGGCCGCCGCGTCGGGCTTTGACGGCAAATGCGTGGTGCGACTGCTGGCCGAGGACGGCTGGCCGCTGCGCAAACAGATCCTGCAACTGATGGGCGCATTGCGGCGGGGCAGCCCCCCGCCGCGCGTCTGGCAAACCTGAGGGGACAAGATGAACCTGAGCCCGCGTGAAAAGGAAAAGCTGCTCGTCAGCCTCGCCGCCATGGTGGCGCGCAACCGGCTGGCGCGGGGGGTGAAGCTCAACCACCCGGAAGCTATTGCGATCATTAGTGATTTCGTCGTCGAAGGGGCGCGCGAAGGCCGCACGGTCGCCGATCTGATGGAGGCGGGCGCCCATGTCATCGCGCGCGAGCAGTGCATGGAGGGGATCGCCGAGATGATCCACTCGATCCAGGTCGAGGCTACCTTTCCCGACGGCACCAAGCTTGTCACCGTCCACCACCCGATCCGCTGAGGTAAGCCCATGATACCCGGAGAAATCTTCCCCGCCGATGGGGACATCGAACTGAACGCTGGGGCGACCGCAATCACGCTGATGGTGGCCAACACGGGCGATCGCCCTGTGCAGGTGGGCTCGCATTATCATTTCGCCGAAACGAACCCCGGTCTGTCCTTCGATCGGGACGCCGCGCGGGGCTATCGTCTTGATATCGCCGCCGGAACGGCCGTGCGCTTCGAGCCGGGCCAGACCCGTGAAGTGAGCCTTGTGCCGTTTGCCGGGGCCCGCCGCGTCTTCGGGTTCAATGCCAAAGTGATGGGGGAGCTCTGATGCCGCGTCTCATTTCCCGCGCCACCTATGCCGACATGTTCGGCCCGACCACCGGCGACAAGCTGCGTCTGGCCGATACCGATCTGATCATCGAGGTTGAGAAAGACCTGACAACCTACGGAGAAGAGGTGAAATTCGGTGGCGGCAAGGTGATCCGCGACGGCATGGGGCAAAGCCAGATCCCGCGCGCGGGGGGCGCGATGGACACGGTCATCACCAATGCGCTGATCGTCGATCATACCGGGATCTACAAGGCCGATGTCGGTCTGCGCGATGGTCGCATTGCGGGGATCGGCAAGGCGGGCAACCCCGACACCCAGCCGGGGGTGACGCTGATCATCGGGCCGGGCACGGAAGTCATTGCAGGCGAAGGGAAAATCCTAACTGCGGGCGGGATCGACACGCATATCCATTTCATCTGCCCGCAGCAGATCGAGGATGCCCTCGCGTCTGGCATCACCACGATGCTCGGCGGCGGCACCGGCCCGGCGCATGGGACGCTGGCCACCACCTGCACGCCGGGGCCCTGGCATATCTCGCGGATGCTGCAAAGCTTCGAGGCCTTTCCGATGAACCTCGCGCTGGCCGGCAAGGGCAATGCAAGCCTGCCCGAGGGGCTGATCGAACAGGTCAAGGCGGGCGCTTGCGCCTTGAAATTGCACGAGGATTGGGGAACCACCCCGGCCGCGATCGACTGCTGTCTGTCGGTCGCTGACGACATGGACGTGCAGGTGATGATCCACACCGACACGCTGAATGAATCGGGTTTTGTCGAAAACACGCTGGCGGCCTTCAAGGGGCGCACGATCCACGCCTTCCACACCGAGGGCGCGGGCGGCGGCCATGCGCCCGATATCCTGAAAGTCGTGTCTTCCCAGAATGTTATCCCGTCTTCGACGAACCCGACCCGGCCCTATACGAAGAACACGGTCGAAGAACATCTCGACATGCTGATGGTGTGTCACCACCTCGACAACAAGGTGCCCGAAGACGTCGCCTTTGCCGAAAGTCGCATTCGCAAGGAGACGATTGCGGCCGAGGATATCTTGCACGACATGGGCGCGATGGCGGTGATTTCGTCCGACAGTCAGGCGATGGGGCGGGTTGGCGAGGTGATCATTCGCTGCTGGCAAACCGCTGATAAAATGAGAAAACAGCGCGGGCGGCTGGCAGAGGAAACGGGGGCGAACGACAATTTCCGGGTCCGCCGCTACATTGCGAAATACACGATCAACCCGGCGATCACGCATGGTCTTGCCGAGCATGTCGGCTCGATCGAAGTCGGCAAGCGCGCCGATCTTGTTCTGTGGCATCCGGCCTTCTTTGGCGCCAAGCCAGAGATGGTGCTGATGGGCGGGATGATCGTGGCCGCGCAAATGGGCGATCCGAACGGCTCGATCCCGGCGCAACCCTTCTACACCCGGCCGATGTTTGGCGCCTTTGGCAAGGCCTTGTCGAACGCGGCCGTCACCTTCGTCTCGGCGGCGGCCGAGGCCGAGGGCGTAGCCGCGAAACTGGGCCTGTCGAAACAGGTGTTGGCGGTCAAGGGCACGCGGACGATCGGCAAGGCCTCGATGCAGCTCAACACCGCGACTCCGCAGATTGAGGTCGACCCGGAAACCTACGAGGTGCGGGCGGATGGGGAGCTTTTGACCTGCGAACCGGCCGAAACCCTGCCGCTGGCGCAGCGTTACTTCTTGTATTGATGCCTCAATGCGGTTGCTGGCCAGCAAAAAGCCTTGCGCGCAAGCGCGCGTGCGGGGCGGGCGTGGGAAGATCGGCGCCGTCGACCGGCTGGGAAGAGCCCTTGCGGGTGGCGCGCAGGACACGTGTCACCTTTTCGCGGGTATAAGCAGGGTCGAGCCGGATCGCTTCGGGCAGAAGCCGCGGATCGAAGATGCGCTGGCGGCTGGTCACCAGATCGACAGTGTGAAACCGACCGATTTTCGGCATCGCCGCATCGCGCAACAGGATTTCGCGCAACTCGCCCTCTCGCGCACGCAGCCGGGCGATTTCGGCACGGATTTCGGCCAGTTCATCGGCAGGGGGTTTGAGCTGCATTCCTAGCTCCCGTTCTGGGTTACGTGCGCTTATGCTGCCAAGTCACTCTTAACAAAGCTCTAAATGGCGGAGGAAAAAACATGTCGCTGTTGAATCGGGCCAGTCGTATCGTGCCTTCGGGCAGCTGGAGCGCGGCGGCCGATCATGTGGCGCTTGACTATGAGGCACGGTTCTTGCGTCGCAAGCGGCTGGTGGCGGCCTCGGGTGCCGAGTTTCTGGTCGATCTTGCCGAGGTGACGAATCTGCGCGGGGGCGAGGCCTTTGCGCTGGAGGATGGGCGGCTGATCGAGGTGCGCTGCGGGCTTGAACCCGTGCTGGTTGTCACCGGCGATCTGACCCGACTTGCCTGGCACATCGGCAACCGGCACACGCCCTGCCAGATCGAGACCGACCGGCTGGTGATCCGCGATGATCATGTGCTCGAGGCGATGCTGCGCGGTCTTGGGGCGCGGGTGGAAAAGCGGATGGAGCCCTTCCGCCCCGAAAGCGGCGCCTATGGCACCGGGCGGACCATGGGGCATGATCACGGTCATTTCCATGCCCACGCCTGATCTCGACCTGCTCGCCCTTGTGCAATGGCTGTCCCCGGCCTTTCCGACCGGGGCTTACGCCTATAGCCACGGGTTGGAACAGGCGGTTGTGGCGGGGGGAGGTCTGGTCCGAGGCGGCGCTGTGCGACTGGCTCGCCGATATCCTGGAACATGGGGCGGGCTGGAACGATGCGGTGCTTCTGGCCTGCGGTCTGCGGGGCGAGGATCTGGCGGATCTGTCCGATCTGGCGCGGGCTTTGGCGGGCACGGCCGAACGGTTGCGGGAAACCGAGGAGCAGGCAGGGGGCGGCCTTTGCCCGGGCGCGGGCCGAAATGACTGGAACTTGCACAAATGCGATGCCGCTGCCTTTGGCGGTGGCGGCTGCAGCCCAGGAAACAAGCCTGCCACCGGAGCAAGTCATTGCCCTTTTCCAACATGCCTTCGCATCTAACCTTGTCATGATCGGGGTGCGGTTCATCCCCTTGGGGCAGGCGGCGGGGCAGCGGGTTCTGGCGGCGCTGCATCCGATCATCGCGCAGCTTTCCGCCCGTGCCGCGACCGCCACGACCGCCGATCTGGCGCAATCCGCCTTTCGCGCCGAGATCGCCTCGGCCGCGCATGAAACGCTTGATGTGAGGATCTTCAAGACATGACACACGGACCTTTGCGCGTCGGCATCGGCGGCCCGGTCGGCGCGGGCAAGACGACGTTGACCGAGCAGCTCTGTCGCGCACTGGCGCCCCGGCTCTCGATGGCGGTGGTGACGAATGACATCTACACCCGCGAGGATGCCGAGGCGCTGATGCGTGCGCAGGTGCTGTCCGCCGACCGCATCCGCGGCGTCGAGACCGGGGGCTGCCCGCATACGGCGATCCGCGAGGATGCCTCGATCAATCTGGCCGCCATTGCCGATCTGAGCCGGATGCATCCCGATCTGGATCTGATCCTGATCGAGTCGGGGGGCGACAACCTTGCCGCCACCTTCAGCCCGGAATTGGCCGATCTGACGATCTACGTGATCGACACTGCCGCCGGGCAGGACATTCCGCGCAAGCGGGGCCCCGGCGTGACGCGCTCCGACCTTCTGGTGGTGAACAAGACCGACCTTGCGCCGCATGTGGGGGTTGATCCGGTGCTGCTTGAGGAAGACACGAAACGCGCCCGCGGCGCCCGTCCCTATGTGATGGCGCGGCTGCGGCAGGGGGTCGGTATCGACGAAATCGTCGCTTTTCTGATCCGGGAGGGCGGTCTTGAACAAGCGGCCAATCCGGCCTGACGTGCAAGATTCGCGCCAAACCCGTTTCCAAAACGCCCGGTTCTTGCGCAAAGGCCGGGCGTTTGCCTGCCGGGTGCACAATTCCACGCCTTGGCCCATTTCCTGCTGGGCGCGTCCTTGCCGCATCGCGGCGCCCCGGTTTTGCTTAACGCGCGGGCTCTGACCCGCCAGCCAAGCAACCCGCGCCCACCTTCCCGGGCCGCGCGATCAAGGAACAGGGGAACTCATGATTACTCGGCGCAATCTGCTGATGACCGCTGCGGCGGCCGGTGCCATGTCGATGACGGGGCGCATCGCCTTTGCCGCGGGCGACACGATCAAGGTGGGGGTGCTGCATTCGCTCTCGGGCACGATGGCGATTTCGGAAACGACGCTGAAGGACACGGTCCTGATGCTGATCGAGGCGCAGAACAAGAAGGGCGGGGTGCTGGGCAAGCAGCTGGAGGCCGTGGTGGTCGATCCGGCCTCGGACTGGCCGCTGTTCGCGGAAAAGGCGCGCGAGTTGCTGACCGTCGACAAGGTCGATGTGATGTTCGGCTGCTGGACCTCGGTTTCCCGCAAATCCGTGCTGCCGGTGATCGAGGAGCTGAACGGCCTTCTGTTCTATCCGGTGCAATACGAGGGCGAGGAAAGCTCGAAGAACGTCTTTTATACCGGGGCCGCGCCGAACCAGCAGGCGATCCCGGCGACCGACTATTTCCTGAAAGAGCTTGGCGTGCAGAAATTCGCGCTTCTGGGCACCGACTACGTCTATCCGCGCACCACGAACAACATTCTGGAAGCTTACCTGAAGTCGAAGGGCATCCCGGCCGAGGATATCTTTGTCAACTACACCCCCTTCGGTCAGTCGGACTGGTCGAAGATCGTTGCCGACGTGAAGGCGCTTGGCGCCGATGGCAAGAAGGTCGGCGTGATCTCGACGATCAACGGCGATGCGAACATCGGCTTCTACAAGGAACTGGCGGCTTCGGGCATCACCGCGGATGATATCCCGGTTGTCGCCTTCTCGGTTGGCGAGGAAGAGCTGTCGGGCCTTGGCGCCGGGGATCTCAAGAACCTTGTCGGCCAGCTGGCCGCCTGGAACTATTTCGAAAGCGCCGATACGCCGGAAAACAAGGCCTTCATCGAGGCCTGGCACAAATTCATCGGCAATGACAAGCGCACCACGAACGACCCGATGGAGGCCACCTATATCGGCTTCAACATGTGGGTGAACGCGGTGACGGCGGCGGGCACGACCGAGGTCGACAAGGTCGCCGATGCGATGATCGGGCAGAAATTCCCGAACCTGACCGGCTCGATGGCCGAGATGCTGCCGAACCACCATCTGACGAAGCCGGTGCTGATCGGCGAGATCAAGGAAGACGGACAGTTCGACATCATCAGCCAGACCGACCCGGTGCCGGGCGATGCCTGGACCGACTTCCTGCCGGAATCGGCCGTGCTGACCTCGGATTGGAAAGATCTGAAATGCGGCATGTACAACACCGAAACCAAGACCTGCGTGCAGCTGAAATCGAACTACTGATCTGATTTCAAACGCAAACCGAGGGGGCGACAAGCCCCCTCCCGCAAACCGGATTTTCCCATGCGCAGCCTTCTTCTGGCCTTCGCGACGAGCCTTGCGCTCGCCTTGCCTGTGGCCGCCCAAGACGCCGCCCCGCCCGTTCCCGTTGCCACTTTCCAGACCGGCCTTGCCGCCGTCATCGCGCAAAATGCGGGTGCCATCGCCAAGCCGTCGCGCCAGACCATCGCCCCGGTGATCGCGGCGCTGGGGCAGGCGGGGGAGGGCGCACCCGCCTTCCTGCAGGCCTGGGCCGACAAGAAACTGGGCGCGCGCAAATCCGATGGCGCGATCTTTCGCGTGACGAAATCTGCGGGCGGTTACGCGCTTGCCGATCCGGCGACGGGCGCCGATCTGGGCACGGCCGCGAAGGCGGAGATAGCCGAGATCAAGCCCAATGCCGGGGTCCGGGGGCTGATCGCCTCGGCGCTCATTCAGTTCCAGCTGTCCGATCCCGATCCGAAGACCCGGCTTGCCGCGCTGACGGCGCTGGCCCGCGATGGCGCGGCCGAGCATCTGGTGCCTTTGGCAGCCTCGATCGAGACCGAGACCGACCCTGCGATCAAGGCGCAGAAGGAGCGGCTGCTGGGTCTCTTGACGATCCGGTTCGGCACCACGCCCGAAGCCCGCGTGGCCGCGATCGAGGGCTTCGGCGCCGATCTTGGGCTGGATTTCCGCGCGGCGCTCAACCCGATCCTCGCCACCTCGCGCAAGGTTTTCAAGGAGGCGCCGAGCGGAAACGTGGCGCAGACCCTTACCCCCGGCAAGCCCGGGTTTTCCGAGGCCGAGGCCTATGATTTGCTCGTCACCGAGGGGCTGGCGCCAAAGCGGCTCACCGCGGCGGATCTGCGGGCGGCGCTCGAATCCCATATCGAAAACAAAGCTGTGGGCGGCGTTCCTGTGACGGAGTTGGCCGATCCGGGCAAGCGTGAGACCGCCTATGCGGCGCTTGAAGCGGCGGGCAAGGTGCCTGCCGCGGCCACCGATGCCGAGGTTGCCGCCGCTGTCGAGCAGACCCGCTTCGCCGACATCTATGCCGAGCCCGACCCGACCGTGACCGATGCCGCGAAAGCCGCGCTGAAATCGGTGTCGCTCAAGGTTTCCGCGATGCAGGGGGCGGACCTGACGCTTGATGCGCTCTCGCTCGCCTCGATCTATTTCCTCGCTGCCATCGGCCTTGCGATCACCTTCGGGGTGATGCGGGTGATCAACATGGCGCATGGCGAGTTCATCACCATGGGCGCCTATACCGGCTATGTGGTACAGCAATTCATCTCGGACTACACGATCTCGATCCTCGTCGCGCTGCCCCTGGCCTTTGCCGTCACCTTCGCCGCCGGTGTGGCGATGGAGCGGCTGGTGATCCGCCATCTCGCCCGCCGTCCGCTTGAAACTCTGCTCGCCACTTTCGGGATCTCGATTGCGCTGCAGCAGCTCTTCAAGAACATCTTCGGCACGCAGGCCCGGCCGCTGACGGCCCCCGAATGGCTCGATGGCGCCTGGGTGCTGAACGACATCGTCTCGATCAGCTACATCCGCATCGCGATCTTCGCGCTGGCGCTGACCTTCCTTGGCCTTTTCCTCTTCGTGATGAAGCGCACCCGCCTTGGCCTCGAGGTCCGTGCGGTGACGCAAAACCCGTCGATGGCGGCCTCGATGGGGATCAACCCCGATCGCATCAACATGCTGACCTTCGGGCTTGGTTCCGGCATCGCCGGGATCGCGGGCGTCGCCATCGGGCTGTTCGCCAAGGTCACCTCCGAGCTGGGCGCCGATTACATCGTGCAAAGCTTCATGACCGTGGTTGTCGGCGGCGTCGGCAATATCTGGGGCACGCTGGCGGGCGCTTCGCTCGTCGGCGGGCTGCAAAAGGGGATCGAGGCGCTCAACCCCTCGAACACGCTCGCGGCGCAGACCTACATGATCCTCTTCATCATCATCTTCATCCAGTTCCGCCCGCGCGGCATCATCGCCCTGAAGGGCCGGGCCGCAGGAGATTGAGCCATGACCCACGGTTTTCTGACGAAGAACCCCTCGGTTCTGATTTTCCTCGGCCTTCTGGCGCTTTTCACCCTGACGGTCACGCTGCTCTCGAACGCGTATGGGGTCGAGGTGATCTCGACCTCGATGGTGAAGACGCTCGGCAAGACGCTGTGTCTGTGCCTGATCGCCTTGGCGATGGATCTGGTCTGGGGCTACATGGGGATCCTCAGCCTTGGCCATTTCGCCTTCTTTGGCCTCGGCGGCTACATGATCGGCATGTGGCTGATGGTGGCGCGCACCCGCGAGATCGTGCTGGCCTCGGCCACGGGTCTGCCGATGACGCCGCAAGAGTTGAACGACGCCATCGCAACGCAGATCTTCGGCGTCGTCGGCACGTCGCAGATGCCCGCGATCTGGGCCTTCGCGGGCTCGCTTCCGGCGCAACTGGCGCTTGTCGTGCTGGTGCCCGGAGTGCTGGCGCTCGGCTTTGGCTGGCTCGCCTTCCGCTCGCGTGTGACCGGGGTTTATCTCTCGATCCTGACACAGGCGATGACCCTCGCCTTGGCGCTTTACCTCTACCAGAACGACAGCGGCCTGCGCGGCAACAACGGGCTGTCGGGGTTGCAGAACATCCCCGGCCTTGACTGGGCGGGACAGGACCGGCTCTCGGTCTGGTTTCTCTGGGCTTCGGCGCTGGCGCTCGGTCTTGGCTATCTCGCCTGCGCCTTCACCGTCTCGGGCAAGTTCGGCTCGGTGATGCGCGCGATCCGCGATGACGAGGCGCGGGTGCGGTTTCTGGGCTACCCGGTCGAGGGCTACAAGCTTTTCGTCTTCACCCTGACCGCGCTGATCGCCGCCATTGCCGGGGCGCTTTACTACCCGCAGGCGGGGATCATCAACCCGGCCGAGATTGCGCCCATCGCCTCGATCTATCTCGCCGTCTGGGTGGCGATCGGGGGCAGGGGGCGGCTGTGGGGCGCGGTGATCGGCGCGGCCTTCGTATCGATGGTCTCGACCTGGTTCACCGGCGGACGGGCGCCCGATCTGAACCTCGGCCTCTATACGGTGAAATGGGTGGATTGGTGGCAGGTGCTGCTCGGGCTCTCCTTCGTTTCGGTCACGCTTTTCGCGCCGAAGGGCTTGTCGGGGCTCGTCGATCTTCTGGCCGGTCTGCGCCCGCCGCAGCGCCGCGGCGCCCCCCTTGGTCCGGATGATGGCGCCTTGATGGAACAGGAGGCCCGGCAATGACCGAACTGCTTGAAGTCTCTGGCATCTCCGTCTCCTTCGACGGGTTTCGGGCGATCAACAACCTGTCCTTCTCCATCGGCCCGGCCGAGCTGCGCGCGGTGATCGGCCCGAACGGGGCGGGGAAAACCACCTTCATGGATATCGTCACCGGCAAGACCCGCCCGGACGAGGGCCGTGTGCTCTGGGGCGAGCGCTCGATCGACCTCTTGAAGCTCGACGAGGCGCAGATCGCGCGGCAAGGCGTGGGGCGGAAATTCCAGCGCCCGACCGTCTTCGAAGATCAGACCGTGGCGGAAAACCTGATGATGGCGCTGAAGGCCCATCGCAACCCGTGGCGGGTGCTGGTCTGGCGCGCTGCCGCCGCCGATCACGCAAGGGTCGAGACGCTGGCGGTGCAGGTGGGGCTTGGCGAGAGCCTCGCGCGGAAATCCGGGGAATTGTCGCACGGACAGAAACAATGGCTGGAAATCGGCATGCTCTTGGCACAAGAGCCGCGGCTGCTCTTGGTCGATGAACCGGCGGCGGGGATGACCTTGGCCGAGCGCGAACAGACCACCGCACTGCTGGTCGAATTGGCGAAAACCCATGCCGTCGTGGTGGTCGAGCATGACATGGAGTTCGTGCGCCGCCTGAATTGCAAGGTCACCGTGCTGCACGAGGGCTCGGTTCTGGCCGAGGGGTCGCTCGATCATGTGACGGCGAACCAGCAGGTCATCGAAGTTTATCTGGGGCGCTGAACATGCTGAAAACAGAAGCACTTACGCTGCACTACGGTGGCTCGCAGATCCTGCATGGCGTCGATATCGAGGCCCGCGCGGGCGAGGTCACCTGCATCATGGGCACGAACGGGGTCGGCAAGACCTCGCTTTTGAAGGCGATTGCGGGCACGCATCCGCGCTCGGGCGGGGGGCTGGTGCTGGACGGCGAGGCCGTGGGCCGCGTCGCGCCGCAGGCGATGGCGCGACGGGGGCTCGCCTATGTGCCGCAAGGCCGGATGATCTTTCCGCTGCTGACGGTGCGGGAAAACATGGAAACCGCCTTCGCCACCCTGCCGCGGGCGGAGCGGTTCATCCCCGACGAAATCTACGAGTTGTTTCCGATCCTGAAAGAGTTCCTCAATCGCCGGGGTGGCGATCTGTCAGGCGGTCAGCAACAGCAACTCGCCATCGCGCGGGCGATGCTGATGAAGCCGAAGTTGCTGCTGCTTGATGAGCCGACCGAGGGCATTCAGCCCAACATCATCCAGCAGATCGGCCGGGTGATCAAATATCTGCGCGACACCAAGGGCATGGCGATCATTCTGGTCGAGCAGTATTTCGACTTCGCGCATGATCTGGGCGATCGCTTCTATGTCCTCAAGCGTGGGGCGGTCGCGATGGAGGGCACGAAAGACAGCCTCTCTCGTGACGCCTTGCGCGCGGTCGTCAGCGTCTGAGCAAGGGGGCTCTGCCCCCTCGGCTTCGCCTCACCCCCGAGATATTTGCGGCAAGATAAAAGTCCATCCTTTTACCTTGCCGCAAATATCTCGGGGGGTGAATTGGCCGAAGGCCAAGAGGGGGGCAGCGCCCCCCTTTCGGGGCGGGCCGCAGGCCCGCAACCGTTTCAGCGCATCCCCAATCCCGCCCGCATCAGGGTCTTGCGCACCGGTTTGAGCGCGTAAAGCGCCCCCAGTGCCGCGGCGCGCAGATCGCGCAGGGGCCGCGGTTCCACCATCGAGGCGCGGTTGAGGAAATCGATCCCCACTTCGCGCGCCTTCACCTCGGGCCAGCGACGCCGGTTGTAGGCCGTCAGCATCGCCGGGCTGCCCAGATGCGCCGGGTCCTTTTCCGCCAGATCAAGCAGGCAACGCAGATCGGCGAGGCTCATGTTCAGCCCCTGCGCGCCGATCGGCGGGATCACATGCGCGGCCTCGGCGATCAGCGCGATGCGTTCACCGGTGAAGGTGCAGGCGATCTGCGTGATCATCGGCCAGAGCGCACGGCGGGTGACCAGCGTCAGCGGGCCTAAAAGCCCGGTGGAGCGTTCGGTCATCTCGCGCTCGAAATCCGCCGGATCCAGCGCCGCCAGACGCTCGGCCTCCGGGCCGCGTTCCATCCAGACGATCGCCGACGAGGGTTTGCCATCGCGATCGGGCAGGGGGACGAGCGTGAAGGGGCCGCCCGAACGGTGCACCTCGGTCGAGACATTGCCGTGGGGCGAGGGGTGGGTGACGGCGCAGACAAGCGCCTTTTGTCCATAATGCGTAGTTTTCGTGCCGATCCCCGCGGCCTCGCGGACAAAGGAATTGCGTCCGTCGGCGCCGATCACCAGTTTCGCGGTCACAAGCGTGCCGTCTGACAGCCGCACCTCGGCGCCGCTTTCGCGGGTCAGAAGTCCGACCGTCGCCACGCCCGGGCGGAAATCGACAAGCGGGATCTCGGCCAGTCGCGCGACCATCTCGCGCCGCAGCAGCCAGTTCGGGAAGTTCCAGCCGAAGGGCTCGTCGGAAATATCCGCCGCATCGAAATCGCGCACGATCCGCGCCTCGGGGGCGCGCGCCGCCCGCGTCGATGATGCGCATCACCTGCAGCGCGGCCGCATGGGGGGCAAGCCGCGCCCAGAGCCCGGCGCGTTCGAGCATCGCCCGCGAGGGGATGCAGGAAAGCGGTCGTGCGCATGTCGGCGCGCGCGTCGCTTTCGGCGGTCACCGGCGGTTCGGGGTCGACGCAGATCGTCGTGAACCCGGCCGAGCCAAAGGCCGCCGCGGCGACAAGGCCCGCGACGCCGCCGCCGGAAATCAGGATATCGGTCGAAAGACGCGGTGCGGCGGTCTCGGTCATGCTGTGCTCCCCCTGAGGTTTGCCCTCAAGATGGCACAACCGGGGCCGGTTTCAACCGTCCGCCGCCAAATCCGTCAGGCCATCGAGATGACGACCAGCATCCCGAGCATCAGGAAGCTCATCAGGACGAACCAGAGGATCACACCACCAAGCCCGCCAAGCACGAAGCCCAGAGCCGCGCCGCCGATGAACAGCACCGCGATGAGAAACAGGAAAAGCGTAGCCCCCACATTGGACGTCGGGTTCGCAGTGCTCATGGTCGATCCCTTCCGATTGCTCAGCCTTGACAGGCGTGTCGCGGCAAGGAGGCCATGGTGCGGGCCGGATCGGCCAGATCGCATTTCGCCGCAGCGGCCGGGGGGCATGCCGGGGCCGCGGGAAACCCGGCCCCGGATCGGTCGTCAGTTCCGCGCGGTGACCGCCATCATCACCATCACGACGGCGGTCAGGCCGACGAAGCAGGTGATCAGGCCGCCGAGGCCCGCGATCATGTAGGAGGCGACGATCACCGCAAAGATCGCGAAGGCGATCAGATAGAGGGTGAGGGCGGTGTTGCTGTCGTTGGACGATTGCGTCGTGGTCATGGAGGTTCCTTTCGCCGGGGAAGGGCGGTTGCGAGTCGAACCCCGGGAAAATCTGCTCAATGCAAGCAAAAAACGAGCCAACAAAAGGTCGCTGAGACAAAAAGGCCCGGGCTGCGACCCGGGCCTTGGTGCGGTGCGAGTTGGAGGGGCTCAGCCACCCGCGGTCATCACGACAAGAAGCGCCAGCATGAACCAGGTCGCGCCGACGCCGAACAGGATCAGCCCACCCAGACCCATCGTGGCCACCGCGAAGGCGATGATCCCGATCACCACGGCCGCGATCAGATACATGGCGAGGGTGTAATCCTTTTTCTCGGTATGCCCGTGATCGGAACCCGAGAAAGCGCCGGTGGCAGTGGTCATGGTCATTCTGCTGTCTCCCAGAGCCATCTCCCAAGATGGCCAATTCTGCATACACTTGTATGCGGAGCCACAGATTCGCGTCAAGTTGTCGCGGCGCAAAAGGTTAGAATTATTTTAACCCTGCCTGTTTCAGAGGCGGGACAGGTTTGCCTAGCGATGCCGGGCCGCACGCAGGCTGCGCAGGAAATGCGGCAGGTCGTTCGTGTGATGCTGGATATGGGGGGCGTGCTCGGGCTGGGCCGCAACATGGACGGTGCGCATGCCGAGCGCATGGGGCACGGCCAGATTGCGCGGGTCATCCTCGAACATCGCGGCGCGGGCCGGATCGACGCCCGCAAGACCGAAGATCGTGGCAAAGGCGCGGGCGGCGGGTTTCGGGTGATAATCCGCGTGCTCGACCCCGAAGATGCCGTCGAAAAGCCCGCCAAGCCCGCGCGCAGACAGCACCTTTTCCGCATAGGGGGCAGAGCCGTTGGTGAAGACGATCTTGTGACCGGGCAGATCGGCGATGGCAGCGCGCAGCGCCGGATCGGGTGTCAGCACCGAAAAATCGATGTCATGCACGTCTTCCAGATAGGGCGTCGGATCGATCCCATGCACCTGCATCAGCCCCGCCAGTGTCGTGCCATGGCTGCGCCAGTAGTGATCGCGCAGATGATCTGCCTCGTCGCGGTCGATGCCGAGGGCGCGCATCACGTAAGCCGTCATCCGCACTTCGATCTGATCGAAGAGCCGCGCCGAGGGCGGATAGAGCGTGTGATCGAGGTCGAAGACCCAGTGACAGACGTGGGAAAAGGCGGAAGCGGGCATGGGCTCAGGCTAAAGAGGTCGGTGAGGTAGTGCAAGGTGTCGGATTTGCAACTGTGGCGGCTTGTCACGGCGCAAGGCTGCGCCTAATCTGCCGGGTGTCCCGATTCCGCATACTGCGGCATACAATGGGGAAGGTGACGGGGAAAGGTCGGAACGTCGATGCAGAAGGATGCCTATACGCTCATTCTCGAGGCGATCGATGCCGGGCTTTACCGACCGGGCGATCGGCTTGTGGAATCCGAGCTGGCGGAGCGTTTCGGTGTGTCCCGCACGCCGGTGCGCGAGGCGATGCAGCGGCTCGAGACCCAGGCGATGCTGGCGCGCGACGGGCGTTCGCTGATCGTGGCCTCGCTCGATCACAACCAGCTGGCCGAGCTTTATGTCGTGCGTGCGGAGCTGGAAGCGCTGGCAGCGCGGCTGGCGGCGAAACATGCCGCGCCCGAGGAAATCCGGGTGCTGCAGGACATGATCGACAGCGACCGGGCAAGCCAAGACGATCCGATCGCGCTGGCGCGGGCGAACAAGCGCTTTCACCGGCAGCTGCATCTGGCCTCGCACAACCGCTATCTGGTGCAGCAACTCGACCTCGTGCACCGCTCGATGGCGCTTCTGGCGACGACCTCGCTTGCGGCCGAGGGTCGGGGGGCGATGGCGCTGGACGAGCATCAGGCGATTGTCGATGCGATCGGCGCGGGCGATGCCGAGGCGGCCGCCTCGGCGCTGCGCCACCACATTTCGCAGGCTTTCGAGACCCGTCTGAAGCTCGATGCCGAGGCGCGGACCGAGCATCCCTGACCCTTGTCGCTCCATGTGGCGCAGGACGATCTTTCTCAATCGATCAACGGCGCCAGCGGCGTGCGTTCGATGACTTCGGGGCCGGGCATGGCGGCGGCGATATCCGCGACGAGATCCGAGCGCAGCGCCGGTGCCGAGATGTGATGCGCGGCATCAAAGACGCCATGCACGGTCTTGTCCCAATAAAAGGGGCGGCTGATCACCTCGTAGATCGCTTTCCAGCCCGCCAGCGCGCCGAGCGGAAAGTAGAAGTTCAACGTTGGCACCCAGGGGATCAGATGACGGTGGTCCTTGCCGCGCACGGCCCAGGCGCCGACGGTGATGTTGATCAGTTCGGTCAGCACGAAGGTGAACAGAAGCCAGGTTTCCATCCCGCGCGACAGGATCGCTTCGATCGGATGCCAGACCCCGAACAGGATCAGCCAGCACGACCACAGAAGCGGCGCGAGCAGATATTGCGAGAGCGCCCCAAGGATCAGGATCTGCAGGCCGAAGAAGCGCTTCGGGCCAAGGTCGCGCCAGAGTTGGGCCGGGTTGCGCATGTGCACGGCCCAGGTCATCGCATAGCCTTTGAGCCAGCGCGAGCGTTGCTTGATCCAGGGCAGGGGGCGGCAATTGGCTTCCTCATGCGTGACGGCGGCGATCAGCTCGGTCCGGTAGCCGTAGCGCGCCAGACGGATGCCCAGATCGGCGTCTTCGGTCACGTTATGCGCATCCCAGCCGCCCAGGTCCTCCAGCGCTTCGCGGCGGAAAAAGAGCGTGGTTCCGCCCAGCGGCACGACAAGGCCAAGCCGGGCCAGACCGGGCAGCATGGCGCGGAACCAGGCCGCATATTCGATGGTGAAGCAGCGCGCGAGCCAGTTCGTGCGCGGATTGTAGTAATCGAGAATGCCCTGCAGGCAGGCCACCTCGGGGCCGGTTTCGGCGAAGCGGCGGGCGACGATGTGCAGCTGGTCGGGCTCGGGCATGTCCTCGGCGTCATAGACCCCGATCACCGAGCCGCGGCAGAAGTTCAGCGCATAGTTCAGCGCCCGTGGTTTTGTCTGGATTGGCCCGGCGGGCACGGTGACGACGCGCATCCAGCGCGGCAAGTCGGCGCCGTGCAGCGCCTCGCGGGTGGTGCGGTCGGTTTCCTCGACCACGAGCAGGATATCGAGCAATTCGCGCGGCCAGTTCAGCCGGGACAGCCGCGCGACGAGACGCGGGGCAATGTCGCGCTCCTTGTGCAGCGGTACCATGATCGAGATCAGCGGCAAGCGATGCTGCGGATGCGGGGTCGTCGCCGCCTTGATCGCGGCCTGATGGTCCTGCACGCGGCCGCGCATCTCGGCGATCCAGGCGAGCAGCTTCAGCCCCATCGTCGCGTAAAGCGTCACCATCGCCCAGAGGAAGAGCAGCGCGAAGACGCCCTCGGGCGCCACGATCAGCCCGACGACCGAAAGCGCGATGCCGGAGAGAGCAAGCCGGGCGGTCTGCCTTTCGTTATGGGTGCGGCAGGAGTCTTCGGGCTCCACCTTGATCTCGGCGCGCCGGATCAGCGCCGTCTGCCGCCGCGAGAGCAGCGCGGCATGCACGTCGCGTTCGGGCGCCAGTGCCATCCGGTAGGGGCCGAACTCCGGCGGCAGGTCCGCACTCAGGCGGGTGAATTGCTCGGGGCGGGCGGTGGCGATCAGGGTGATGCCGCCAATGCGCCGCCAGGGCACCATCGCCTCCTTGAGGCACAGCTCGGGGCCGAGCGTGTCGATCAACCGGGGATCGGGCGGTTCGGCCAGAAGATCGATCACCGCCGCATGCGACTGTTTCGCCAGCGCCGCCATCAGGTCGGCCTCGCTCACCCAGCCATGCATCAGAAGGATGTCGCCCAGCCGCACGTCCTGCCGGTTGCGCAGCGCAAGCGCCTTGAGCATGTCGCCCGGCTGCACCGCCCCCATTTCCAGCAGGATCTGCCCGAGCGGCACGCGGTCCCGCCTGGGGCGCATACTGCGCCGCGGATCGGCCGTCACGGACCGGGCCGGGCGTTTGAACGGGGGGGTGTCGAGCGCAGGTTTCGCGAGGATCGCGGTGGCCTGTGCCGCCACCGGTGTCGGCGAAATCGTTGCGACGACCACTGGCCGTTCCGCAACCTCGACGGATGTCATCTTGAGTTGAGCAGACTGTTGCATCTCGCCCCCGCGCAGATTTGCTGGGGCCACAATTTCGCCTTCGTAGTTAATGCGAGGTTAAATAAAGCTTTCCGGAATGCGGATTCCGCGAGTCATTTTTTCGGCCGCCCAGTGGGCGGCCGGAACAAGTCGAGAACGTCTGTGGATAACTTCGCTCAGGCGGCGCGGCGTGCGGCCATCGCGGCGGCAAAACGCTCGAAAAGGTAAAGGCTGTCCTGCGGGCCGGGGCTGGCTTCGGGGTGATATTGCACCGAGAAGACGGGGCGATTCTCGACCGCGATGCCGCAGTTCGAGCCGTCGAACAGGCTGACATGCGTCTCTTGCACGCCCGCGGGCAGGGTCTGCGCATCGACAGCAAAGCCGTGGTTCATCGAGGTGATCTCGACCTTGCCGGTGGTCACATCCTTGACCGGATGGTTCGCGCCGTGGTGGCCGTGGTTCATCTTGATCGTCTTCGCGCCAAGCGCCAGCGCCAGCATCTGGTGACCGAGGCAAATGCCGAACAGCGGCAGGTCGGTCTTCAGCACACCCTGGATCATCGGCACCGCATAGGCGCCGGTCGCGGCCGGATCCCCCGGACCGTTCGAGAGGAACACGCCCTCGGGGTTCAGCGCCAGCACCTCTTCGGCGGTGGCGGTGGCGGGCAGAACCGTCACGTCGCAGCCCGTCGAGGCGAGGCAGCGCAGGATGTTGCGCTTGGCACCATAGTCGATGGCGACGACCTTGAAGCCCGGACCCTCGCGGCGGGTGTAGCCCTCGGGCCAAGCCCAGCGTTGCTCGTCCCAAGTGTAGCTTTGCGCGCAGGTGACGTCTTTCGCGAGATCAAGACCGACGAGGCCCTTCCAGTCGCGCGCCTTTTTCACCAGCGCTTCGATGTCGAAGACGCCATCGGGGTTGTGGGCGATCGCCACATGGGGGGCGCCCTGTTGCCGGATCGTGCGGGTCAGGCGACGGGTGTCGATGCCACCCACGCCGATCCGGCCGCGTTTTTCCAGCCAACCGACCAGATTTTCGACCGACCGCCAGTTCGAGGGCTCAGTCGGGTCCCATTTCACCACCAGACCGGCCGCGACGGGATCGCCGGTCTCGTCATCCTCGGGGGTGACGCCGACGTTGCCGACATGGGGGAAGGTGAAGGTGACGACCTGACCGGCGTAGCTCGGGTCGGTCATGATTTCCTGATAGCCGGTCATCGCGGTGTTGAAGACCAGTTCGGCGACGGTTTCGCCGGTCGCCCCGAAGCCGCGACCGTAGAAGAGTTGTCCGTCTGCGGTGGCGATGAGCGCGGTGGGTTTTTCCGACGACTGGGGGCTCATGGGCATGGCGCGACTCTCCGGGGCAAAATTCGGCCGAACCTACGGGGAGGGGCGGTTTTGGTCAAGGCCTGCGGGAGGAATAAGATGTTGTTGAAAATCAATGTTTTGGCATGGCTCGGTCGGGCGGAGGTGCGCTGCCCCCCGTCGCGTCGGGATATTTGGGGCCAAGCCGACCGGACCGCCGGGCTCAGCCGGTGACGGGGGTGCAGATCTCGACCAGCGTGCCCTCGGGCGCGCGGACGTAAGCCGTGGTCTGGCCCCAGTCCATCTCTTCGACGCCCTGCACCAGCGTTGCCCCGGCCTCAACTGCGCGGGCCAGCGCCGTGGCCACGTCCTCGGTTTCGAAGGCCAGCTCGAACGAGGGCAGGGCGGGCGGCGTCTTTGCCACCTGCTTGCCGATCGCCTCCATCAGCGCAATCGCGCTGAAACAGAGCTTCGTCGCCCCGGTGACCATTTCGCCGAAGGTGCCGCTCTCGTGCAGGAAGGCGCGCTCCAGCCCGAAGGCGCGGGCGTAGAAGTCCATCGTGGCGGCAACGTCGGGAACGTAGAGGATCACATAGCGCAGCTGCATCGGGGCCTCCGGGGTTTCGGTCAGCCTAGCCCCGCGCGCGCTTCGTGCCAAATGAAAAGGCCCGGTCGGAGAACCGACCGGGCCCGGAACCAGCAGAAGCCGGATCTTATTTCACAACCGAAGCGAGGTAGGCCGCGACGTCTTCGCCGCCCTTGGCGAGTTTGAACGCCATTTGCGACTTGGCTTTCTTGTCGCCGAGCTTGTCCTTCAGGAAGGCGGTCGGGTCTTGCACGTAGACCGCGATGTCCGCTTCGGTCCAGGCGAAGCCGGTGGCACCGAGCGCGACGATCGAGTCCTTGTATTTGAAGTCCGGGTAGGTGCCGGCGGTGCGGCCGATCACGCCGTAGAGGTTCGGACCGGTTTTCGCGCCCTTGACGATCGCGGTCCCATCGGGAGCGATGATCGAGTGGCAGGTCTTGCACTTGTTGAATTCTTTTTCGCCGGCGGCCGGGTCACCCGCGAAAGCGGGGGCGGCGAGCACGAGCGCGGCGACAGTAGCGGCAGTGAGGCTGATCTTCATCGCTGTATCCTTGGTCTGTTTGCTTGCCCGGTCTCTCGCCGGGGCCAAGGGGCAGATTCCTTACCCGCCCAACGCTTTACCACAAGGCAAAAGGTCGCGCATATCACTTTGTTCCAATTCGATGATGGCCCGGGCAAGATTCCTTGCGCAAAGTGAATGCCAGATGAAGCCGATGCGTTCTTTGTTGAGATTTCAGCGCCCGCACTGCGGCGAAAAATCCGTCTCGAAGCGGCGTTTCAGGGCAAGATCGAGATCGGCCATGGTGACCTGCAATCCGAGATCGACCAGCGAGGTCACGCCATGCTCGCGAATGCCGCAGGGCACGATGCCGGAGAAATGGCTCAGGTCGGGATCGACGTTGATCGAAATGCCGTGAAAGCTGACCCAGCGGCGCAGTTTCACCCCGATCGCGGCGATCTTGTCTTCGCGCATCGCGCCATCCGCCATGGGCGGCTTGTCGGGCCGTGTGACCCAGACGCCGACGCGGCCGTCGCGGATCTCGCCCTTGACGTTGAACTCGGCCAGAGCGCCGATCACCCAGTTTTCCAGCGCCTGCACGAAGCAGCGCACGTCGCGGCCGCGCTTGTTCAGATCCAGCATCACATAGACGACGCGCTGACCCGGGCCATGATAGGTGTATTGCCCGCCGCGACCGGCCTCGAAGACCGGAAAGCGATCCGGATCGGTCAGGTCTTCGCGTCGGGCCGAGGTCCCTGCGGTGTAAAGGGGCGGATGCTCCAGAAGCCAGATCGCCTCGTCAGCGGTGCCCGCCGAGATTGCGGCCACCCGCGCCTCCATGAAGGCCAGCGCGTCGGGGTAGGGCACAAGGCCGTCCGAGGTGATCCATTCGGGCATCTGCATCTCCGTCATCGTATCGAACTAAAGCAATAAAAAACTTGCCTCAAGGATGATTCGGGCAAACACTCACGAGGGTTTTATCTCGACCCGTCGGGAGCGGGTTGCATTTGGGGCGCGCCTGGCGGGTCTCGCATTGGAGGAAGTCATGAAAGGTCGTCAACTCATCACCGGGCTCGTCATGTGTGCGGTCGGGCTTGGCACGGGCAATCCGGTTCTGGCCAATGGCGGCGATGTGATCGGGGGCTTGATCGTCGGCGGTCTTCTGGGGGCGGCGATTGCGAACGACCAGAACCACCGCCGTGCGCCGACCCATCGTTCGAGCGCACCGAAATCCGGCATCTCGAGCGCGCAGCGCGAGCAGAACCGCGAAGTGCAGACGGCGCTGAATTATTTCGGTTATCCGGTCGGCACGCCGGATGGTTCGCTGGGGCCGAAGTCGCGGTCGGCGATCTCGCAATATCAGGCGCTGCTGGGCTTCCCGCCCACCGGCCAGCTGGCCGAGATGGAGCGGCAGATCCTTGTCACCGCCTATAACCGCGCGATGATCGGCGGGCCGCAAGTGCAGCAGATCATCGCCAGCAGCCCGCAGGGCATCCGCGGCATGCTGCTCGCGCAGCGCGACGAGACGCTCGGCACCTCGACCGCCGGGGCCGGTCCGGCGATGATGCCGGGCAGCTCGATCGGCGGGCTGCCGCCCGATGTCTCGTCGGCCGTTTATGAAATCGCCCGCAACGCCAATGTCGATCCGATGCTTCTGATGCAGCGCGCAGGCTTCGTGACGATGACCGATCTGAACGCCGACGGGCGCACCGATTACATGCTCGATACCTCGGTTTCGGGGTCGGGCTTCTGGTGCAATGGCCCGGCCTGCACGGTCGAGATCTTTGCCTCGACGCCGCAGGGCTATCAGCGCAACGACTTCCAGGTGGCCGGGGCGACGCCTGCGATGTTCTCCTGCACGCATGGCGCCTGCGAGGTGAAACCGGGCGGGGCGCCGACGACGGTGGCGGCCCAGCCGATGCCGGTCGCGCCCGCGCCGATGATGCCCACGCTGCCCGCGCCGGTGCCGGTGGCTCAACCCGCCGCGCCCGCGGCCCCCGCCGTGATGCCGAATTTCGCCGCCGCGATGACGCCGCCGAAACTGACGCTGACCAGCTATTGCAGCGCCGTCGGGGCGAAATCCGGGGCGAATGGCGCGCCGCAGACCGTGGCTGCGATGAACGATCCGGCGCAGGCACTGGGCGAGCAGTTCTGTGCCGTCTCCGCCGCCGCCAAGGCCGATGGTGCGGCGCTTGCCGCGCAGATCCCGGGCTTCACCCCGGCGCAGATCGCCGAGCAGTGCAAGGGCTTCTCGGCCGCGCTCAAGGATCAGGTGGCCAAGATCGCCACGACGCCGCGCGATGACATGGTGGCCTCGATTCAGGGCTGGCTGAAGACCTCGGGCATGCCCGAGGCTCAGCTGGCTGCGACCTCCAAAGTCTGCCTTGGTGTCGGCTATGAAACCGATGATGCCGAGATGGCGCTGGCTTCGGCGCTGGTGCTGACCGGCACTGGCAACATGGTCTATGCCGAGATGATCGGTCACCATCTGGCTTCGGGGGTCGGCCTTGAAGCGCAGCCTGCGCTGGCGCTGGACTGGTATGACGTCGGTCTGAATGCCCTCAGCGTCGGTCAGACCCCGGTGTTCCTGCCCGAGCAGACCGACCGCGCCGCGCTGATCAAGAAGGCCGCGCTGGCGATCAATGGTCGGGCCGAGGCGCTGCCGATGCTGCCGGTGCCGGTGATGGCGCAGGCTGCGGCTGAACCGGGCGTGACGGTTTCGACCAAATCGGCCTCGGCCGGTGGTCTGGCGGGCTTTGCCGGGGCGGCGGCCTCGCTGGTCTCGACCGGGGCCTCGATGCTGCCCTCGAAAGGCACCGCCACCGCGGCGCCGTGATCGGCCAAGCCTCGGAAAAGACGACGGGAAGGGGCGCTCTGGCGCCCCTTTTTCATGCCGCGATGAAAGAGATTTTTCGAAACCTGCAAAATGGGGCTTTTCATTCCCCGCGGGCTCGGCTAAATCGCCCCTCACCAAGCCAGAACATGCGGTTGTGGCGGAATTGGTAGACGCGCAGCGTTGAGGTCGCTGTGGGGTAACTCCCGTGAAAGTTCGAGTCTTTTCAACCGCACCACTGGCCTGAAGGCCGCAAGCCCGGAGCGAAAGCTCCGGGCTTCGTCTTTTCCGGCCCGAGCCATTTGCCGCGAAATCCGGTTACTTTCCTTAATCGCGTTAAGGCCGCATTGAGGAATCTGCGTCACTCTCGTCCCAAGAAATCCGCGGTGCAGCGGGGCGGATGGGACGTAAATGAAATGACGACCTGGACCGTCCAGGGACTGTATGGGGCCCAGTTTCAAGTCGAGGGCGGCGGGTCGACGCTCTCACCGGGATCGCAGTTCAAGGTCGATCCTGCCTGGGACTATTCGAGCTCTCGGCGCACCTTCGTCTTTACTGACGACGATTCGAATCTGGCGGGCGACAGCAATTTCCTGGCCGACGAGATCGGCAACGATTCGAACCAGCATGTCGCCGTTTATGACGCCGCGGGCACGTTGCTTCATTCCGGTCAGGTCTATGTCGAGTGGTCTTCGACCTTCACCGATCCATCGGGCACTGTCGTGCACATGTATACGATGGAGATCGGCGGCACGATCATCGGCGAGGTGGTGACCGCACCCCTGACGCCGGGTGTGACCTATCACGTCACCTCCACCGCCGACGAGACAACGGGACCGCTTTTCAGCTCGTTTACCTCGATGAGCTTCGACCCCGATCTGGTCAATACGATTCTCGGCGGCGATTACACCGACAGTATCGCGGCGGGGGCGGGCAACGATACGATCACCGCCGGGGCGGGGGCCGACACGATCGACGGCGGCTCGGGCGACGATTCGATCCAGTTCGGCACGGGCGGCGACTCGGTCCATGGCGGCAGCGGAAACGACTACATCGACGACTGGACCGGAACGACCGGATATGTCTGGAACGACACGCTTTACGGCGATGCGGGCAACGATACGATCTGGGCCGGATCGGGCAACGACCATGTCGATGGCGGCGATGACGACGATTCGATCCGCGGCGAGGATGGCAATGACACGCTCCTTGGCGGCAATGGGCAGGACACGATCCATGGCTGTAACGGGGACGACAGCATCGATGGTGGCGCGGGCAGCGACTCCCTCATGGGCGGGGCGGGCAATGACACCGTTCTGGGGGGAGATGGCGCCGATAGTCTGGCGGGAAATACCGGTAATGATCTGATCCACGGCGATGCCGATGCCGACCGGATCTATTTCGAAACGGGCTGGGGCAGCGACACTGTCTTTGGCGGCGCGACCACCACCACCGGCGGGCACGATTTCGATGTGCTCGACTTCAGCACTGAAACGCTTGCCGGGGTCCAGGTCACTTTCACCGATTCCGAGGATGGCACGGCCAGCCAGGGTACGAATTCGGTCATCTTCGACAACATCGAGGGGATTTACGGCACGGAGCTCGCCGATACGGTGAATGCGGCGATCGACGGCTCGGGGCTCTGGATCGACGGGGCCGCGGGCAATGACAGCCTGATCGGCGGCACCGGCGCCGACACGATGATCGGTGGCTCGGGCGACGATCAGCTGCATGGCGAGGCAGGCAACGACAGCATCGAGGCCGGAGCCGGGGCCGACACAGTCGATGGCGGCACGGGCAATGACACGATCTGGACGGGGGATGGCAACGACTCTGTCTGGGGCGATGCGGGCAATGATCTGATCTATGGCGAGGCGGGCGACGACACGCTTCTGGGGGCGGCGGGCGATGACACGATCTCGGGCGGGACGGGCTCGGATCAGCTTCTGGGCGGCGATGATGCCGATACCTTCCTTTATGATCACGGCGCCGGGGCGGGGTCGATCTATGGCGGCGAGGGGGGCACCGACTTCGACACTGTCGAGCTGCATGGCGCGGCGGCACAAGTCACCTGGGCGGGCTGGGAATGTGGCACGTTCACCTATGCGGGTGATACGGCGACCCATCACTTCTGGGAAATCGAACGGTTCACCGGCACCGATTATGCCGACAGTTTCAATGCCTCGGCGGCGCTGACGGGGGTGACGCTCGATGCCGGGGCGGGCAATGACACGATCACGGGCTCAGCCCTGGCCGACAGTCTGGCGGCGGGGGACGGGGACGACACCATACTGGCGGGCAAGGGCGCCGATACCGTCTCGGCGGGGGCGGGCGATGACCTGATCACCGGCGGCACCGGAGATGATCACATCACCACCGGGCTCGGCCTGGACACGATCCTCATGGCCGATGGCGCGGGCCATGATTACATCACCGATTTCGACCTGTCGTCGAATGGTGCCCTGACCAGTGATCAGCTTGACGTTGCAGGGCTCTTGGACGGCACGAATACGCCGATCAACGTCTGGGACGTGTCGGTGAGTGACGATGGCCTTGGCAATGCGCTGCTGACCTTTCCCGATGGCACCTCGGTGACGCTTCTGGGGATCGCACCCGCGACTGTTCGGGCCCCCGGCATGCTGCATGCCATGGGCGTGCCCTGCCTTGTGGCCGGGACGCGGGTGGCGACACCGCGCGGCCCGGTCCCGGTCGAGGCGCTGCGCCCGGGCGATCTGGTCACGGTGCGCGACGGCCCGCCGTTGCCGGTGCTCTGGATCGGCACCCGGCATGTCTCCGGCCCGGAGCTTGCGGCCGATCCGAAGCTGCGTCCGGTGGAGATCAAGGCGGGTCGGCTTGGCAATGCGAGCCCGGTGCAGCTGTCGCCGCAGCATGGCGTTGCGGTTCCGGGCGGGCTGCTGGCGCGGGCCGGGCATCTGGCGGCGACGGGATGGGGCGGGGCGCGGGTGCTCAACGGACTTACGCGCCCGTCGGACGGGGTGCTTTATCTCCATCTGCTTTTGCCGCGCCATGCGCTGATCTCTGTCGAGGGCCTCTGGGTCGAGAGTTTCTGGCCTGGCCCCATGGGAATCGCTGCACTGGATCTGGCAGCAAAAGCGACACTGATTCGGGCGATTCCGGCATTGGCAGGGGTGGTTTGGGCGGGGGCACCTGTCCAAAAGGCCTATGGTCCCCCGGTGGGCCGGTTTTTGCGGCGCTGCCAAATTGATCGCGCTGCATGTGCGAACTGGTCGCGCATCACCCGCAATTTGACGCATTCTGACGGTTTTGTGACCGAAGCGGCGGTGACGCACACCGCTTTCACGCGATTGGGAAATCCCGGTTGAAATCCGGGGGCAGCGCTGTTTTAGTCTGCCTCACGGGAGCTAACGAACCAGAAAAACCACGGGGAGCCCGCATTGACTGCGACAACGACCGACGAAGGATTCGTCGTCTTCGACCATGTGCAGAAAAGCTATGACGGCGAGACGCTCGTCGTCAAAGATCTGAACCTGTCGATTGCGAAGGGCGAATTCCTGACCATGCTCGGGCCTTCGGGTTCGGGCAAGACCACCTGCCTGATGATGCTTGCGGGCTTCGAGACGGCAACGAACGGGCGCATCCTGCTTGACGGGACCAACATCAACGAACTGCCGCCGCACAAGCGCGGCATCGGGATGGTGTTCCAGAACTATGCGCTGTTCCCGCACATGACCGTCGCCGAGAACCTGTCCTTCCCGCTCGAAGTGCGCGGCATGGGCAAGTCCGAACGCGAAGCCAAGGTGATGCGCGCGCTCGACATGGTGCAGATGGGCAAATTCGCCAACCGCCGTCCGGCGCAGATGTCGGGCGGTCAGCAGCAGCGCGTGGCGCTGGCCCGGGCGCTGGTCTTCGATCCGGCGCTGGTTTTGATGGACGAACCGCTGGGCGCGCTCGACAAACAGCTGCGCGAACACATGCAGTTCGAAATCAAGCACCTGCACGACAGCCTTGGCCTGACGGTGGTCTATGTGACCCACGATCAGGGCGAAGCGCTGACGATGTCGGACCGTGTCGCCGTGTTCAACGATGGCCGGATCCAGCAGCTGGCGCCGCCGGATGAGCTTTACGAGCGGCCGAAGAACAGCTTCGTCGCGCAATTCATCGGCGAGAACAACAAGCTGCCGGGCACGGTCGAAGAGCTGGATGGCGAGAAATGCCTTGTCCGGCTTGCAACGGGCGAGATCATCGACGCGACGCCGGTGAACATCCGCCACAAGGGGCAGCAGACGCTGGTCTCGATCCGCCCCGAACGGGTGGAATTCAAACCCGAGATGATGCCGCCGGGCGCCCACATGATCGACGCCGAAGTCCTCGAAGTGATCTACATGGGCGATATCTTCCGCACGCGCATGAAGGTTGCGGGCAGCACGGATTTCGTGATGAAATCGCGCAACACGATCGGCCAGACCAAGCTGCATCCGGGCCAGCACGTGAAGATCGGCTGGCATCCGGCCGACGCACGGGCGCTCGATCCGATGTAAGATCGCAGAAGACCGGGACCGAGGGATGAGATCCGGCCGCCAGGCGGCCAAACCAAGACAAGATGCGGCGGTGCCGCCGTATCATCCGCAAAGCGGGGAAACATCCGCAGGCGGGCATCCAACAGCCAAATCAACAAGGGAGTAACCTCATGAAGAAACTTCTGATCGTCACCACGGCGCTGGTTGGCGTTTCTGCCGCCGCTCAGGCGCAGGAACTCAACGTCGTCTCCTGGGGCGGCGCCTACACGGTTTCGCAGGTCGAGGCCTATCACAAGCCTTTCACCGCGATGACCGGCATCAAGATCAACTCGATCGACGCCGACAACCCGGCCGCTCCGGTGAAAGCCCAGGCCGAAGCCGGCAACGTCTCGATCGACCTCGCCGACGTCGAACTCTCCGACGCGATCAAGATGTGCGACGAAGGCCTGCTCGAGACGATCGATCCGGCGACGCTGCCCGCCGCGCCCGATGGCACCCCGGCCACCGAAGACTTCGTGCCGGGCGCGATCCAGGATTGCGCCGTTGCGAACATCGTCTGGGCGACCGTCATCGCCTATGACAAGACCAAGGTCGGCGACACCCCGCCCACCACGGTCGCCGACTTCTTCGACACCAAGAAATACCCGGGCAAGCGCGGTCTGCTGAAAGCCGCCAAGCGCACGATGGAACTGGCGCTTTACGCCGATGGCGTTCCGGCCGACCAGATCTATGACGTGCTCGGCACCCCGGAAGGCGTCGAGCGCGCGCTGAAGAAACTCGACACCATCAAGTCGGACATCGTCTGGTGGGAAGCTGGCGCGCAACCGCCGCAACTGCTCGCCGACGGCGAAGTCGTGATGACGAACGGCTACAACGGCCGCTTCTTCGCCGCCGAAGTCGGTGAAGGCAAGCCCTTCGGCACCGTCTGGGACGGCTCCTACATGGACTATGACCTGTGGGTGATCCCGAAAGACGCGCCGCACAAGGAAGATGCGAAGAAATTCCTCGCCTTCTCGACCGACACCCAGCGTCTGGCCGATCAGGCCAAGTGGATCTCCTACGGTCCGGCCCGCAAGTCGTCGAACGCCCTTGTCGGCCTCTATCAGGACGGCAAGACCGAAATGGCGCCCTACATGCCGACCAACCCGGACAACATGAAGTCGCCGATCTGGACCGACCCGACCTTCTGGGCCGACCATGACACCGAGCTGAACGAAAAGTTCAACGCTTGGCTGGCTGGCTGATCGCCCGAGTTTCGACGGGCGGGGGAAACCCCGCCCGACCGCCTCTCCGCCGCATGTCCTGCGGCGGCCCTTCCTCACATGTCCGGGGAACCGAATGACCGACGCAACCACCGACCTTGCCACCGGGCCGATCATCACCAATGACGGGCGCCCGCTCAAGGCAGCTCTCGCCGCCTCGCTCGCCGTCCGCCGCCGCCGTGCCTTCCTGCTTGTTGCACCGCTCTTTCTGTTCATTCTGATCAGTTTCATCATCCCGATCGGGCAGATGCTGGGCAAGTCGATCTACAACGACGGCTTTTCCGCCCATGCCCCCGCGCTGGCCGCCTGGTTCGACAGCCATCCCGCCGGATCGGAGATCGACGAAAGCGCCTATTTGGCGCTGCGCGACGATCTGGTGGCGATGAAGAAGGACAAGACCGCTGGCGAAGCGGGCACGCGGATCAACTATGACGTGTCCGGAACCCGCTCGCTCTTTACTGCGGCCGCCCGCGGCGCCGAGAAGATGGAACCGCCCTACAAGGAGGCCTTCCTCAAGCTCGACAAGAAATGGGGCGATCTGAATATCTGGCGCGCGATGCGTTCGGCCTCGTCGCCCTTCACCATGGATTTCTATCTGGCTGCGAATGACCTCAAGCGCGACGAGACCGGCAAGATCGTCTCGGTGGGAGAGGGGCAGGCGGTCTACAAGAAACTGATGCTGCGCACGCTGATGCTGTCTTTGGAAATCACCGCGATCTGCCTGCTGATCGGTTTTCCGATCGCGCATCTTCTGGCGACGCTGCCGATGCGCAAGGCGATGCTGCTGATGATCTTCGTTCTGCTGCCGTTCTGGACTTCGCTTCTGGTGCGCACCACCGCCTGGATGGTTCTTTTGCAGCAACAGGGCGTGCTCAATGATCTGATGGTCTGGCTTGGCATCATCGGCGACGATGGCCGCGTGCAGATGATCTACAACCAGATGGGTACGATCATCGCGATGACCCATATCCTTTTGCCCTTCACGATCCTGCCGCTTTACTCGGTGATGAAGACGATCCCGCCGAGCTATGTCCGCGCCGCCCGCTCGCTCGGGGCGAC
Source organism: Rhodobacter capsulatus (assembly GCF_052363175.1). GTDB lineage: Bacteria > Pseudomonadota > Alphaproteobacteria > Rhodobacterales > Rhodobacteraceae > Rhodobacter > Rhodobacter capsulatus_D. Next base: position 2,552,160 of record NZ_CP198946.1, on the reverse strand, counting down.
CTCGTGGACGGCCTTCCGCCGGGTCTATCTGCCGCAAACGCTGCCGGGTGTCGGGGCAGGGGGCCTTTTGGTCTTCATTCTGGCGATGGGCTACTACATCACCCCGGCCCTCGTGGGGGGCGCCGATGGCCAGATGATCTCCAACCTGATCGCCTTCCACATGCAGAAATCGCTCAACTGGTCGCTTGCCGCCGCCCTGGCCGCGCAACTGCTGCTCGTCGTGCTGATCTTCTTCTGGATCTACGACCGCCTCGTCGGCATCGACAAGATGAAGCTGGGCTGAGAGGACGAACCCATGGCACTTCCCGTCTACGCAACCCCGCTCGAAAAGCTGTGGCACTACACCTACCTTGGTATCTGTGCGCTGATCTTCCTGTTCCTGATTGCGCCGGTGATCATCGTGATCCCGCTCAGTTTCAACGCCGAGCCCTATTTCACCTTCACCGAGAAGATGATGACGCTCGACCCCAGCGGCTATTCGCTGCGCTGGTATGACAGCCTGATCACCTTCGGGATGCAGAACCCCGATGCGCCGCGCGATGCGGCCTTCTGGTGGGATTTCTGGCAGAATGCGACCTGGGTGCAGGTGACGAAACATTCGGTGATCATCGGTGTTTTCGCGACGCTGATCTCGGCCGGGCTTGGCACTATCGCGGCGCTGGGTCTGACCCGCCCGGAGATGCCCTGGCGCAAGCCGATCATGGCGGTGCTGATCTCGCCGATGATCGTGCCGATCATCATCTCGGCGACCGGCATGTTCTTCTTCTACTCGATGAAGTGGATGCCGATGCTGACCGAGGACGGGATCGGCTTTGGACGCCTTGCGGGCACCTATGCGGGCATCATCCTTGCCCATGCCGCTCTGGGCATTCCCTTCGTGATCATCACCGTGACGGCGACGCTCTCGGGCTTCGACCAATCGCTTGTCCGCGCCGCCGCCTCGCTGGGTGCCAATCCCCGCACCGCCTTCTTCCGGGTGCAGATGCCGCTGATCATGCCGGGCGTCGTTTCGGGCGGGCTTTTCGCCTTCACCACTTCGTTTGACGAGGTCGTGGCCGTGCTCTTCATCGCGGCGAATGACCAGCAAACGATCCCGCGGCAGATGTGGAACGGCATCCGCGAGCAGATCAGCCCCGCGATCCTCGCCGTGGCCACGCTCCTTGTGATCATCTCGGTCGCGCTGCTGACCGTGGTGGAACTGCTGCGCCGCCGCTCGGAGCGCCTGCGCGGGATGAGCCCGACCTGAGACGGGGCGACATTCGGAACCGGAGAGAGGGGGGCTCTGCCCCCTCTTTTGCTTTGCAAAATTCACCCCCGGGATATTTCGGGCAAGATAAAACCGATCTCGTTTCAGGGATTTATCTTGCCACAAATATCTCGGGGGGAGTCCCGCAGGGACGGGGGGCAGCGCCCCCCTTTGGCTTACGGCAGGATCGCGAGCCAGACCCAGATCGACAGGATCGAGAGCGCGGTGGCGATCAGCACGCTGGACGCCGCCACGCGCTGCGCTGTGCCGTAGAGGTTCGCGAAGAGATAGGCGTTGACGCCGGGCGCCATCGCCGCGGTCAGTACCGCCGAGCGCAGCCCGGCCACCGGCGTGTGAAAGACGAAATGCGCAAGGCTGTAGGCGATGCCCGGATGCACGATCAGCGAAAGCGCGGTGACCATCGCGATGGCGCGGCCGTCGCCCTCGGGGCGGTAGCGCAGCAGCACCCCGCCCAGACCGAAAAGCGCGGCGGGGAGCGCCGCTTGCGCGATCATGTCCATCGCCGCCATCAGCGGCCCCGGCACGGCCTGGCCCGTCAGCGCCGACAGCGCCTGCAGCGCGAAACCGCACAGGATGCCGATGACGAGCGGCGTGCGCAGGATGCCGAGAAGTGCGTTCAGCCCCACGCGCGACAGCCCCGCGCCGGTGCCGTGGCTTCGCACCCATTCCATCGCGACGATGCCGACCGTGTAGAAGAAGGGCGAGTGAAACGAGATGATCGCGAAATTGCCCGCCAGCGCATCGGGGCCATAGGCGCGCTCGGTGATCGGCACGCCGAGCAGCAGCGAGTTCGAGAACATCGCCGCAAAGCCGATCGCCACCGCATCGGGGCCGGTCCGTTTCAGCCAGATCCGCGCCGCAAGGCTGCCGATCGCAAAGCACGACAGCGCCCCGGCGTAAAAGGAGAGCATCGGGCCGGGGTCGTAGCTGGCCGACAGGTCCAGCTTCGCGATCGAGCGGGCCAGCAGCACCGGCACGGCGAAATTCTGGGCGAAGCGCATCAGCCCCTCGACCGCGGGGGCGCTGAAAAGCCCTTTCCAGGCAACCAGATAGCCAAAGCCGATCACCAGAAAGACCGGCAAGATGACATCGATCAGCGCCGACATCAGACGGCCAGTTCCAGCACCATCCCGTCATAGGCGGCGCGGACATGGGCCGGGGTCTCGCGCTCCAGATCCGAATGGTCGAGGTCGATATGCATGTTCGTCAGCACCGCTTCCTTTGGCGCCGCCCGCGCGATCCACTCAAGCGACAGCGCCAGATGCGCATGGCTCGGATGCGGTTTGCGGCGCAGGGCATCGAGCACCCAGAGGTCCAGTCCCTGCAGCACCGGCCAGACCGGTTCGGGAATGGCCGAGACATCGGGCAGATAGGCCAGCCCGCCGATGCGGAAACCAAGCGCCGGGATATTGCCGTGCTCGACCCGGAACGGGACCAGCGTCACCGGCCCGCCGGCGCCGGTGATGGTGAAGGGGCCGTCGATCCGGTTCAGGGTGCAGATCGGCGGGTAGTCACTGCCCGCGGGCTGCACGAAGGCATAGTCAAAACGCAGAAGCAGCGCCTCGGTCGTGGGGGGATCGGCCCAGACCGGCAGGCGCGCATGCATGTTGAAGGTGATCTGCCTTATGTCATCGAGCCCGTGCATGTGATCGGCATGCGGATGGGTGAAGGCCACGGCGTCGAGCGTCGCGACCTCGGCGCGCAGAAGTTGCTCGCGCAGGTCTGGCGAGGTGTCGATGAGCACGCGGGTGATGCCCGCCGCGCCGATCCGCTCGACCAGCATCGAGCAGCGGGTGCGGCGGTTCTTCGGGTTCGCCGGATCGCATTCGCCCCAATGACCGCCGATGCGCGGCACGCCGCCCGAGGAGCCGCAGCCAAGGATGGTGAAGCGCAGCCGGTCAGCCATGGCAGGCCTTTGCGAAAAGACGGTCGAAATTGGCGGTCGTGGCAGCGGCGAAGTCGGGCAGGGACAGGCCAAAGACCTCGGCGCCGATCTTCGCGGTATGGGCGGTATAGGCGGGCTCGTTGCGGCGACCGCGGAAGGGCGGCGGGGCCAGATAGGGCGCGTCGGTCTCGAGCAGGATCCGGTCCAAGGGCGCGGTCTTGAAGATGTCGCGGATCTCTTGCGATTTCGGGAAGGTGGCGACGCCCGACATGGAAAGATAGCAGCCGAGGTCCAGCGTCACCCGGGCCAGCTCCGGCCCCGAGGAGAAGCAATGCATGACGCAGCCAAAGGGCTTGCGCTTCATCCCCTCGGTCAGGATCGCGGCCATGTCGTCATCGGCGGCGCGGGAATGGATGATCAGCGGCAGGCCGGTTTCCTGCGCCGCCTCGATATGCAGGCAGAGCGAAACCTTTTGAATCTCAGCGCTTTCCGCGGTGTAGTGGTAATCCAGCCCGGTCTCGCCCAGCCCGACGAATTTCGGATGCGCGGCAAGGGCCACCAGTTCCTCGACCGTCGCCATGGGCTCCTCGGCGGCGCTCATCGGATGGGTGCCCGCGGCCCAGAAGACGCCCTCGTAAGCCTCGGAGATCGCGCGGACTTGCGGCACGTTGCGCAGGCGGGTGCAGATCGTCACCATCCGCGTCACCCCGGCCGCGCGGGCACGGGCGACGACCTCGGGCAGTTCTTCCGCGAAGTCGGGGAAATCGAGGTGACAATGGCTGTCGACAAGAAGCGGAAGGGGCTCGGTCAAGGGACTCTCCTGCCGCCTAGGGCGCGGCGTTGATTGCCAGAACCATATCCATGACCAGCGTCGCCGGGTCAAGATTGACCGCCTTGCCATGCCGCGCCCGCGCGCCCAGATCCTGATGCAGCCCGGCCCATTTCTGTGCCGCCGCGCCATCGGGGCAAAGCCGCGTCAGCAGCGCCGCTTCGCCCGGGGCGGCCTCGGGCTGCGGCGCGCCGGTCAGACCCGCGCGGGCGAGACGGGCGAGGAACAGATCCATCAGGCCGAGCATCAGATCGAACCGCGCCTCGTTGCCCTTGCCGGTCATGCCCTCGGCCAGCGCCCAGGCCTTTTGCCGGTCGATCCGGGGCAGGCCCGAGAGCAGCCCGACAAGCGCGCGATAGGCGTCGAGCCCGTCGAGATTGATCAGCCGGATCGCCTCGCCGACCGAGCCACCGGCAAGGGCCGAAAGCGCCAGCGTGTCCTCGGTCTCGGCGCCCGCGCCCTGAAGCGCCTGCGCCAGATCCTCGGGGGCGAGCGCCGCCAGCCGCAATTCGCGGCAGCGCGAGCGGATCGTCGGCAAAAGCCGGGCGGGCTGGTGCGTGACGAGCAGGAAGGTGACCAGCGGCGGCGGCTCTTCGAGCAGTTTGAGCAGGGCATTCGCCCCGGCGGTGGCCAGTTCATCCGCGGCATCGACGATCACCACGCGCCGCCCGCCATCGGCGGCGGAAAGGTGCAGAAACGAGGTCAGCTTGCGCACCTCGACCACGCGGATGTCTTCCGAAAGGGCGGTTTCCTTGTCGTTCGGACCGCGCTTGAGATGGAAAAGGCGCGGCTCGGCCCCGGCCAGCAGACGGCGGCTGACCGGATGCTCGGGGTCGGCATCCAGATTGCGCGGCGGCTCGGGGGCACCGAAGAGCCCGCCGCCGCCGTCGAGCGGTTGCGTCAGCAAAAACCGCGCGATGCGCCAAGCGAGCGTCGCCTTGCCGACGCCGCGCGGGCCGGTCAGCATCCAGGCGTGGTGCAGCCGATGCGAATTGAAGGCGGTCAGGAAATCCGCCTCGGCCTTCTCCTGACCGTAAATATGCGTAGTCTGGCGCGGGTGGGGCGCACCCTCGATCTGCGTCGGATCGGGAAGTTCGTCGCGGCTCATGCGCGGGTGCCTAGCGCGGCAAGGGTCAGCGCCAACACCTCTGCCGCGACGGCCTCTGGCGCACGATCGCCCTCGATCACCTTGAAGCGGTTCGAGAATTCCTGCGCAAGGGTCAGGAAGCCGTCGCGCATCCGGGCCTGCATCGCAAGCCCCATATCCTCGAAGCGTTCCTCGTGGCCCTGCCGCCCCTTGGCGCGCGAGAGCCCGACAGCGGGGTCGATATCGATCAGGAAGGTCAGGTCCGGCTCGCGCCCGATTATCATCCGGTGCAGATCGTCGACCAGCGCCCGCAGATCGCCGCGCGAGAGGCCCTGATACATCCGCGTGCTGTCGGCAAAGCGGTCGCAGATCACGACCTTGCCCGCGGCCAAAGCGGGTTCGATCGTGCGTTCCAGATGGTCGCGCCGCGCGGCGGTGAAGAGCAGGATCTCGGTCTTGGCCGACCAGCGGTCGGGATCGCCCTGCAACACAAGCGCGCGAATTTCCTCGGCCCCGGGGCTGCCGCCCGGCTCGCGGGTGCGGAGCACATCGCGGCCAAGCCCGGTCAGCGCCTCGGCCAGAAGCCGGGCCTGCGTGGATTTGCCCGAGCCGTCGATGCCCTCGAAAGTGATGAACATCGGCTCAGCTGGCAACCATCTGGCGCGCCTGCGCCACGAGCCGCCCGGCCGCAGAGGTGAAGCGGACAAGGAATCCGCCCGCGGCCACGTCGCTTTCGGCCAGCAGCGGCACGGTGCGCAGCCCCAGCCCCGGCACGGTGATTTCCAGCCTGCCAAGCTCGGCCCCGGCCTTCACCGGCGCGGTGATCGGGCCGGAAAAGACCGCCTCGGCCTTCACGCCCTCGGCCGCGCCCGCCGGGATCAGCATCGAAACATCCGTCGCGGGCACCAGCCCCACGGTCGCCTCCGAGCCGAGCCAGACCGGCGCCTCGGCCAGTCGGGTGCCCTTCGGCGCCACGGTCTTCATCACGAATTGCCGAAAAGCCCAGTTCGCCACCGCTTCCGCTTCCGACGCGCGGTCCGCCTCGGAGGCCAGCCCCGAAATCACGAAGACGATGCGTCGATCGCCCATCACCGCCGAGCCGACAAGGCCATAGCCCGCCTCTTCGGTGTGCCCGGTCTTCAGCCCGTCCGCGTGCCAATCGGCCGCGGCGATCTTCAGAAGCGGGTTGCGGTTATGCGCATTCGCCGGGGCGCGGTTCTTGTAGTTGAACTGCGTCTCCGAGAAGAGCGGGTAATATTGCGGGAATTGCGTGATCAGCCGCACCGCCAGAATGCCGAGGTCATGCATCGACATGCGCTGGTTCGGATGCGGCCAGCCCGAGGCATTGGCAAAGGTCGATTTCGTCATGCCAAGCATCTTCGCGCGCTCGGTCATTCCGGTGGCAAAAGCCTCTTCCGAGCCCGCCAGCCCCTCGGCGACGACGACACAGGCATCGTTGCCCGAATTGATCGCGATCCCCTGCATCAGATCCTGCACCGAGGGCCGGTCCATCTCGTTGAGGAACATCGTCGAGCCGCCCATCTGCTTCGCTTTGGTCGAGACGGCAAAGGTGGTGTCCTGCGTCACACGCCCCTCGGCCAGCGCCTCGAACAGCATGTTCAGCGTCATCAGCTTCGACATCGAGGCGGGCGGGATCGAGATGTCGGCGTCCTTTTCCAGAAGCACCGTCTGCGTCGACAGATCATAGACCCAAGCCGCGCGGGCGCGGGTGTCGAAGGCCTGCGCGGGCAGGGCGGTCAGCACGGCAAGGGCGCAAAGCGCGATCAGGCGAAGGGGCGTCATGGGCGCGGTCCTCCTTATTTTGAGACGGCATAGGCGTCGGGGAAACCGAGGCCCTTGATCTTGGCCAGAAGCGCGGTCTTGTCGGTGCTGGCAGGCCCCGCGACGACGCGCCAGAAGGTCTTGCCCTTGGCACTTTCGGTGCGGATCGTGCTGGAGATGCCCGCCTTTTTCAGCTGGTCAACGGCGCGCTTCGCATTGGCTTCCTGCGAGAAGATGCCGATCTGCACGAGACCCTTGCCCCCCGCAGTGGGTTTGGCCGGCGTCCCCGCGGGCGGTTTCGGCGGCTGGCCGGGCTTCGCATCGGCACTGGCAAGCGCGGCCCCGGCGGTGGCGGCAATATCGGCCGGTGGCTTTCCGCCTTTCGGCGGCGGCGCACCGGGTTTGCCCGGGTCGGGTTTCTCGCCCGGTTTGCCCGGCGGTGCGGCAAGGGGCGTCGCGGCGATATCCTCGGCCGGTGGCAGGGCGCCCTTGGCCCCCGGGGCCGGGGCGGCTGCCGGGTCGGGCTGTTCCTCGCGGCGCAGCGCCACGACCGAGAGCTTCGTCGGCGCCCCTGCGAGCATGTCGAGCGCCGCCGCGGCATCCGAAGACACCTGCAGCTTCGGGCCGGGGTTTTCGCGTTCGCGCCGGAACAGCGCGCCGATGACGAACTTGCCATTGGCCGGGTTGCGGATGATCACCCGTTCGGGGTCTTTCACGGTCGGATGGGCGACCCAGACCCCGCCCAGCGAGGGGCGTCCGTCCCAGAGACCCTCGTCATTCGCGGAAAAGACCTCGGGGGCTTCGATGTCGCGCTCGACGATCCGGGCCGAGGTCGAGGCGGGTGCCGTTGCGCCCTCTTTCGGGGCGGCAGCCGGATCGGCGCCCTCGCCGGTCATCTGGCATCCCCCCACCGTCAGCGCTGTGCTCAGCGCCAAGACCCACCGCATCGATCCGTTCATGCCCGTCTGCCCCTGCTCAATCGTTCCGAAACGCCGGGGATCAGCCCCGCCGGACCCGGCTGTTCCTGCTGCAGTCCCTTTCCGGGACCGTTCTGGACCGAGGGCACAGCCCGCGCCGCTCCGGCCTTTCGGGCCGAGTGTAGCGGGTTCGGCGCGGCAAGAAAAGCGGGCGTGCTTGACCGGTGCGGATTTCGGTTGCCTGACGCTTTCAGAATCGCGTGAGAGCGGTTAGGGCAGGGACGATGGAAGTGTGGCCGAGTGGTTTAAGGCTCTGGTCTTGAAAACCAGCGAGGGGGAGACCCCTCCGTGGGTTCGAATCCCACCGCTTCCGCCAATTCTGTCGAGATCAATATAATCACATGAAATCAAAGACATGGGGTGGGGTTGCGCTGAGTTGCCACACATGTCCACCACACATGTTTTCCACACAGGCTATCTGAAGATGCGACCTGGTGTAGCGCGCCACGAGGTTTTGCAGTGCGTGCCACAGATATTTGCAGCAGATAGATTTCATGCAGTGGTTATTTAGGGGGCGTTAAAACGCTCCTTCAGGCGCCACCTCCGCGGCCTTGGCCACGGTGATCGCAGCCGTCAGGACCGTCTGCGTCTCGCCGCCGATCGTGACCCTCACATGCAGCTGCCAGACACCCACGGCCAGCGCACCGGCGGGAAACACAACGCCGATCAGCCCCGCCGCCGCATCTTGGATGACGGCCTGTGCCGCGACGCCCACAGATCCACAGATCGCCACCGCCTCGATCGCAGCGCCCGTCAAAGGCATGGCATCGCCATCGCGAAGGACCGGCACGAGCAGCTTGAAGCTGTCATTCGAATAGATGCCATAAGTATATTTCATGCCGCCCTCGCTCGCCAAATCCCCACGGCCTGGTAATCACGCCACGCCCCGGCTGCTTGGTAGTCGCGCCACTCGCCCGCAGCCACAAAGGCGAACCCGCCATCATCACCAGCATTGCTGGCCTCGGCGTGTCCGCTGGCCGTCGCATCGATGGTCAGAGCACCGGACGCCTGCCCATGCACATTGGCCCGGCCCGCGGCCGATCCGCCAAGGCCGATCGAACCCGATGCTTGACCCTCTGCTTTTGCCTTGGCGGTCCCCGCGCCGCTGATGTCCATAGAGCCCGATGCCTGACCGCTTGCCGCAGCCTTGCCGGTCCCGCTGGCACCTATGTCCATAGAGCCCGATGCGACACCCTGCGCCGCGCCAGGAGCGACAGCGGTGCCGCTGCCAGATCCGGCGACGTCGAGCGACCCGGATGCCTGACCACGCACCTCGGCCCGCCCTGCGCCAGCTGTCGAGATATCGAGCGATCCGGCTGCGGCGCCCCGCACCGACGCTTGCCCCTGCGCCGATCCAGTGACATCGAGCGACCCGCTCGCCGTGCCGGTAGCCCCGGCGCTCACAGGCGTGGCAACGCGCAGGATGACGACACCATGCCCGCCGCGTCCGCCCTGCGATCCGTTACCGCCACCGCCACCGCCACCACCGAGACCGTCGACGCCGTTTGATCCTGGGTAGCTAGTGCCCGCAGCATCTGTGTAACCACCGTCACCGCCACCGCCATCACCGCCACGCGCGCCAGACGTAGCAGCGCGCCGAGATCCCGCACCAGCGCCGCAAAATCTCTGGGGCGTGCCAGTAATAGTGCTGATTACGCCCTTGCCGCCTTGCGACCCAGTGCCTGTGAGGCCGCCATCATAGCCCGCCTCTCCGGCGCCACCGCCGCCACCTCCGGCGCGATTTGTGTTACCGGAATAGATGCCGATCCCACCAGCATACCCCTGACCCGCAGTGCCAGACCCACCGGCTCTGTTGAGGATCCCCGCCGCACCGCCAGACCCATTTGGGCCCGACCGTCCTACCCTGTCATATCCAGCGGCACTTACACCGCCAGGCGCAGATAGCCCGGCAAATGCCGATGGAGATCCGTCTGAGCCGTAGTTTGTACCGATACCTGTCGCATCGGCCGCGCCGCCAGCGCCAACCGTGATCGGGTATGACTGCGCGCTGACGGAGGCCACAGTCTCGATCGGGCGGCCAGCACTTGCGCCCCCAGCCGCTGATCCAGCGTTCGCACCAGCGCCGCTGGGGACGATCAAACAATCAACGTCGCCGCCCGACGAAAACGTGATCTCACCGCCAGAGGTCGATGAAAACGTGTAGAGGTCGTAACTCACGCCGCCAATGCTGACGGTCGTTTTTGCCGCGCCAGAGTAGCTGGATACAACGGCGTAGGTCATGATCAGGCGCCCACAGCCTCAAACGCGACGATCAGCGCAGCCAGCTCGGGCGCGCCGCGCAGAGCGGCGGCGTGCTCGGCCGGGATATAACCGGGGCGCTCGATATGCCAGGTTCCGCTCTGCCCGAGGGGTCGATAGACGAGGCCGACCAGGCACGATTGCGGCAGCCCGGACAGATACCCGGCCAGATAGACCCGCCACGCATCGGTAGCGACGACGAAGCCCTGCAGGGCGTCACCGAATGCATCGAGTGTTGCCGGGCCGCCGAGCGACGACATGAACGCCTCGGACGCCTCAGGCGCTTTTGCACCTTCGGCCAGCGCCTCGATCGAAGCCTCATAGGCAGGGCGGAGGCTATCCTGCGCCATCTCCAGCGCGATCCACGTCAGATCGCCGGATGTGTCGCGCAGATAGCGCAGCGAGGCAGCCGCGGCGACAATCGCCGAAACGGCCCGAGGCATGACCACAGGGAATTGCGAGAGCGCCATCACGCACCCCCCGCGAGGAGGTTGTATCCCGTGATCGTCACGACCTGCCCGACCGTGAGCGCCGGGTTATCCAGCGTCATGTCGCCGCCGCCGCCGGTGATCGTCACGGTGCCTTGGACCCTGCAGGCACCACTGGCCTTGATGCGGTAGTGACCGACGGTGCCAGCGGCATCGGCGGCGCTGTCCTGCCACGTGCCAAGCAGCCCCTTGGCCCCATTTGCGGCATCCGCCATCCAATCGGAGGGCAGCGTCATCGATGCCAACAGCACGCCGGTATCGGCAGCGGCGGCATTTGCCGGGGGCGGCCCAGAGCGCAGCTCCAGCGTCGGGGCCGTCCCGATCGTGGTCTCGATCGCGTTGAGGACCGCGTTCCGCACATCCGTGGAAAATTGAGTGGCCATGGTCTGTCCTTTGCTGAGCCTAGTTCAAAGCTTCGCCCAAATCGCGGGCGCGGGGTTGGGGTAGATATCGGCCGAGGTGAAAACCCAGTTTGCCGCTGCCGCCGTCGCAAACGTTCTCGATCGGCGCAGACTTTTACGGGCGGCTGTCGTGGGGGCGCCACCGTTGATGTCTGGCGTGGCTGCAGTGGGCCATGTCGAGATCGATGCGGTGCTGGAGTGGCGGAAGCCGAGCCAGTAAGTATGCCCGGCACGGAGATTGATGCTGAGCGCCGCCTCCTTCACACCTGTCGTCGACAAATCGACAGTCGCCGATTCAGACAGCAACGTCGTGGGGCGACCTAGGGCATCCGAGTCATAGATGACGAATTTGCCCAAAGCGGACGCCACCGCCGTTGTGCAGTTCACCGCTAGAGCCACAATCGTCATGTCAGCCCGCGGAATATAGGGATACAGGTCAATCCGGTTCACGGCGCCTGCTGCAGTACTCAGCGCATCACCTCCGCAGCCGACAGTCGTCTGCACGTATTCACCGGTCGGCGGCACCAGCATCGGTATGGCGGCCTGCCCATCCAGTATCCGACTTTCACTGCCCACATAGGCCTTGATGTGCCCTGTCGCGCCATCGTGCCAGATCTGACCCACCTCAGGTGTGGGCGGGTTCGACGCCAAAGCTGCGAGTACAAAAGCGCCAGAAAAGGTTTTTTTGCCAGAGACTGTCTGGTCCGAAGCCTCGAACAGAAAGTTGTCGTCAGTGAGCGCCGTATCGAAATCCGACTTTGCGCCGGACACGGTGTTTAAGGCGAGATCGATCGTCTTGTTTGAGATCGGCGCAATATCGCTGCGCGCCAGCAGTGCGTCGTTGACATTGGGCAACAAGTAAGTCCGGCTGAAATTGGTCTGCAGAGCCAGCGAGAAATATGCGCCGCGGCCCATATTTGCGCCCGACCGCAAGAAGAATTCGGTATCCAGGAAGAACGGCTGGGGATCCGCCCACACACCATCGCCCCGCAAAAATTTTGACGCACTATCGACTGATGCGGGAACCTGTCCCGCAGCCGTAGCCGTGAAGAGCGGCAGCATGGCCGCGACTTGTGCAGGCGTCAGTTCCTTCGGTGCAGCAACCGCAGCGGTGTTGTTTCCCAAGATCTTCTGTGCCCCAACTTTGTTGGGGAACAGGGGCATGGAAAAGAAATCCGCCCCAGAACACGCGATGATGATGGAGCGATTGGCGAAAAGCTGAAGTGTTGCGGCTCCGTCAATCAGGGTTGGCGCTGGCGGCGTCACAGTGATCGTGCCAGAACCGGCATTGCGGACAACGATGCACCATCCTGCACCGGCAGTTGCCGCACTGGGCAGGGTCAGTGCCCACGTCCCGGTGCAGTTGAACAGTTTCCCGCGGTTATCGGCCAGGACTGTCGTCGCCGCCGCGGCCGTGACATGGGACGCGAGCAGCGTGCCCAACGTGGTCAGCGCCGTCGCGCCGAGGCCATCGTCTCCGAGGAGCCCAGCCAAGAAAGCGCGCAGGTTTGCAAAATTCGTCCGCATTGCAGCATGGCTGGACGGTGGCGTCGTCAGCGCGGCGGTCGAGGGCAGCGGTGTGACCATTTTAGTTACTCCAGAACGGTGTGGTGTCGCCGAGCCAGAAAGGCGCGGAATCGGATAGCCAGAAATCAGGGATCAGTGTGCCGAGAGTGGTGGCCACCCACGGCCCTGCCGTCAGTCCGACGGCACGAACGCGGATCATGGTGCGGTTGGGATAGAGGATGTCGCACGCATAGGCGGCGGAGGTAGTGTCTCCCACCCTGGTCCAGGTGACTTCACTGCCGCTGGGATCATCCCCCTCGGCCATCTCGATCTGATAGCTGTCAGCGCCAGCTGCAGGCTGCCACGCAAAGACGGCTTTAGTCGCACTGTCAGTTGACCGCCGCCCGATGAGGCCCCGCACTACCGGCTTGGTCGCGCGAGATGGCAGCTGCGACCAAACGACTGGCGGCGCAACAACACCATCCTCGGCGGTGTGTACAGACGGATCTTCAATGACCGCTTGAATGCTGTATTGGGTGAGCGACTTTGCCGAAATGTCAGCAACCTTCGCCAGTGCCGCCCATGTCGATCCCGCCCCGAAAGAGACATGCGTTCGTTCCATCTCCGCCCCGGTCGCAATGTCGAAGTCAGGTATCTCTCCCAAGATGAGCTGATAGGCGTCCGCACCAGCGGAGACGGCAATGGGGCCGCAGAGAGAGCCGTCCGGGCGGCGCAGGCCGAGGTAATGAACTCCGACCGCCTCAAATGTCATCGGCTCTGAAAGTGTCAGGCTGCGGGTGGCGGCATCCCATGCCAGAGCTTCGGCCTGCGCTCCCCAAGCGGGCATCGAATGCTGCACCGAGATCAGCTCGCCGATCATCGGCATGCGCCCCTCCATCTCGGTATCAAAACGTACGATGCGGCGGCGGCGCTGGTTCGAGGCGGCAAGATAAGTGCCATCCCGCACAGCATGGTCGCGACCTGTGACACCGAAGAGTTGCACCTTTGCGGCCTTCGGAGCACGGCTGCTCGGGATACGGCAGCGCACCGTTTGTTCAGACCATGACATCGAGTCGAAATAGCTCGCGAGGATCGTGTCGGCCGTGTCCGCGGTCGGCATCAGGTAATCGATCGCAAACGAGCCCGGCAGGATGTTACGCTCCGAGAAATGCAGCGTTGGCATCGATGCAGGACCATCGCGCACAATGCGCAGCACACCACCTTGGACGAAACAGGCGGAGCGCCCTGCTCGGGCGATCTTCTGGATCTGGTCCCACCAAGTCCCGGGCTGATCGAACCGCGCATCGAACCGGTCATCTCTGGAATCCCAGAGGGAGGCCAAATCCATCAAGGCGTCGAGATCGATCTCGGCGTCATCCATTCCGGGGCCGTAGTCGGCGTTACGGGCGGCATCGGCGATCGCCCAGGCGATCGATCTGGTGGCGACCGGGGCCGTCCAGCCCGCTCCGGTCCATATCGGCAACTTGCGCGTAGCGAGCACCGCAATCTGACGGGACGCCTGCATTGACAGGTTGTTCGTCGCCCGCATCCGCACGGCGATCAGGGTGACGGGACCGAAGTTTTGGGGGCTGCGCAAATAAGCGCGCAGCCCCGCGAAAAGCACGACATGCCCATCTGATGTCTCAGTGGATTTCTCATCATCGCGCACGGCACGCACGGCATAACGGCCAGGGGCTACCGCAAAGCGATATGATCTCCGGATCGGTGTATTTGTACGGTCGGTGATCGATCTCGTGCCCAGCGTTAGCCATTGTCCGACCGGGTGACCTTGATCGTCGATCTGACGTGCCTCGATAGTCACCTGCAAACTCTTGGTCTTGAGCGTCCCACTAGACCCCGCAAACAGACCGTAAGGCAGCACAAGATCCACGCCGATGTAGCGTGTGACCGTATCAGCTGGCGCAGCTACGAAACCGGACAACCCACCCATTACAGACTTGATGATCACACCGCCGGAGGTGCCAATCGATAGGGCAGAGGTGACGGTCCAACTATTGTCGTCTGGTACTGTGAGGATGGGCAGCACCTCACTCGGACCGGTCAGGCTGACAAAGGTCATAGTGACCGAGCATGATACCTCGGGCACATTCTCGGCAGTAATGGTGATCGTCGTTCCAGACCAAACCCAAGTGCCACTGAATTGGTGCGTCACCGTGCGATCGTGGATCTCCTCGTACCATGTCCCGGTAACCGTGCCTGATCCAACACCAGACGGGCCTGTTACGGTAATCACACCAGGTGCAACCGGACTCGCAGTCTGCCATCCAGCGCTAGGTGCCGCATAAGGAAAGATGGCCATCACCATCTGCCCCGTCGCCCGGCCATGTGCCGTCTCTGTAACGGTAATCGTTGTTCCGGTCTTGACGTACGTTCCAGTCTTCGTCCCCGCCAACTCCTGCCCAGACACCTCGTCCGATGTCACTACGGCAGTGGGGAACAGCGTCACTGCGCCGCCAGGCGGAATGACTTCTGTCTCGACCTCGGAAAAGGCATCAATCGGGGTGTCCTTGATCCGGATCTCCTCGATCTCGAACTCTCCAGCACCGAGGCACAGCAGCTGGTACAGGTACTGCTCATTGCCCGCGAACTCGGTATAGGGCTGGGCAGCGAGATCCGGATAGGCCAGCAGGCGTCCGTATTGCACCGGAATCGGCGCTCCCAGACGGGCATAGTTGCCTTGGGCATCGAGCTGATATGTCGGCGACGGGCTGGGCAATTGCGACGGACGCGGGATCGGGAACAGCGCATTGATCGCCACGGCCCCCAGCAGCATGATCCCCATCGCGCCGAGCCGGGTTGCAAATACGCCAGCCGCGCCACCGATCCCGCTGAAGAGCATCCCCGCCAACGGTTGCGCGAACGCCGCCAACGCAATCATCATCAGCGTGCGCAGCGGGTTCGATCCGCCTCCTCCCGCGGGCAGGACTGCGAAAACAAGCTGATCACCCTCGGCCAGCTTGCGACGCCATTCGGCGCGCAGCACCGGGCGCCCGTTGAGGATCGCCACCACCGGCACATCCCGCGGTGCCAGCGCCCGAATCCGCACGCGGCGACGCAGGATCGCTATCTCGCGCGAGCGCAGCGGATCGAGCGGATTGCGGACGATGACGCAGACGGCCCTCATGCGCGGCCTCCCAAGGCCGGGTGGCGCCAATATCCGCAGATGCCGTATCCCAGATCGCGCAGCATTGCCCGGGTCGTGAAAACGACGCCCGTCATCTCGATCCAGTGCAGACAGCCCCGGCTCTCCGCCTCGATCCAGATGCCGATATGACAGGGCCGCACGCCCTTGCTCATCATCACCGCATCGCCCTCCCGCGGTGTCTCGACACGATCCCAGCCATAGTGCGTCGCATCCTCGAAAGCCCGGCGCACAAGGCGGGGATCGTTTGGATCATAGGGCATCGTCGGCACCTGCAGTCCGAACCGTTCGGCCCATACCTGGCGCGCAAAGGCCCAGCAGTCCGGCGCCGAAAAACCGATGTAATCCGCGGCCCAATGCTTCATGGCACCAACCCCGGGAAGGCTTCATCCTCGTATTCAAGGGCCGGAAACGATGCGTTCAACAGGTCTCTGAAGCCGATCGTCGCGATCACACGCAGCGGCCCCATGGTCACGGATTTGAGTTCCATCTGCACCGGCGGCAGATGCTCTGGACCGTCGAGCTGGTGTCCTGAAAGATAAGTGCGCCAGATCACCAGGGTCACGTCGCCCGCCATGACTGCTGCATCAAGCTGCCGCCCGATCTCGCGCGAGACATTGTCGATCTCCAGCCGGGCCTGCGGCGGCGCCGCGCGCGAAAGGTCGGGTGCCACGAAGTCGAAGGCCCAAGGCACGAAGGTCACGATCTCGCCCGGGTTACGCGCGGCCGTCGCTTCGATCCGGGCATCAAGCGATACCCGGTCGCGCACGACGCGGATCGGCACTGTCCAGCTCGGATGCCAGATCTCCAGCGTCTCCCAAATCACCTGCCCCACAGGGGCCGAGGCATAGGCTTCGCGAATTGCGGCGCTCATGGCTGGATCAGGCATTGCGGCTCTCCACTGTGGCAGTGACGGACCATTCGAGCCCGGCGCCGCCCTGCGCGCTCCAGGGACCAACGAAGCGGGTTTCGACGAAAGAAAAGCCGCCCCCGGTAGCGATCGGCATTTCGACCCAAGCGGATCCGCCCGCGGCACCGGAGGCGCAGCCGTCCGAGCCAGAGCGCACGAAGAGGTCAAAGCCTGTCCGCTCTCGCACCATCACTTCGCACACGTCGATACTGCGCCCCGCCCCGCCGAACTGTTCGGTGTCGGCGCCAGCCATCACAATGAGGGTGAGCCGCGGATCAGCTCCGCCGATGCCGGTGGACAGATCGAGCCGCAGCCGCCAATAGCCCGCACCCCGGTCTGTCACGGATCCGACGACAGCGCCCGCATCGGTGACGGCGCCGGTGGACAGGTTGATGGTGACGTCGCTCGACACACCCGCCCGATCGGTCCATCTGATCCGCGCGAAGCCGGTGCTGGCCGAGGCAATGCTGAGCCAGACCACCGCGCCGACGGAATTGCGAGCAAGGGCCGGGAAGGCTTTGCTCGCCGCATGCGATGCCACGGCGCCGGTCTGCAAGATCCGGGTTGCGAGGCAGCCATCGGGACCGGTCAGCGGGGCAATCGTCAGTGTCGCGGCGGCGGCGTCCCAGCTGCGCAGATCGTCACTGTCGCCCGAGAGCGACACCGGCAGATCATCGAACCAGCTGCGGAACGCGGCCATCTCGGTGTCGGAGAACAGCCATGCGCAGCTGATCTTGTCGGCTCGGGCCATGGTTTTGCGCCGCACACGCGCAGCTCCGACCTCAAAGTCGGTCCGGATAACCGCATCGTAGGGTGTCAGGCCAAAGCCTGGAAAGCTGGGTGTGGGCAGCACATCGGGCCAACGGCGCATCGTCATCTCCCCACCCGGTTCAAGCCATAGGTCCCGGCCAGAACTCCCGGCACTGGACCGCGGCCGTTGGCGATATCCTCGGCGATCATGCTGCGCACCTGATCGATCATCACGTCGATGATCCGTTCGCCGCCTTCTTGCCGCTCGGTGGCCGTTGCCTTGGCGCCTGGCGTGTTGTTGTGCACATTGACCGTCACCTGAGCGCTCCCCCCGGATGCCCGTACGCCCAACTTGCCACTCGAATCCCGATCAAGCGGAAGAATGGCCTCTGGCCCTGCTTCGCCCATCAGCCCAGTTCCCTTGGCAAAGGCGAAAAGCGTCGGACGATCGACGATCGTGCCGCTGTAAGCGCCGATCCCGCGACCGGAATAGACACCGCCATTCGCGTTCGCGGCGACCGTCGTTGGGCCGAAAATCGATCCAACCAGGCTGTCGATGAACGGGTTGAAAATGGCATCGGCGAACCGCTGCGCCGCGATCTTGGCGAGCGTGTCGAGCACATGCTGCCCGAAATCGTCGATCGCATCCTTGCCCGACTTTGCTCCCCGCAGCCAATCGGCGAAGCTGGACTGCGCTGCATTCTTCGCGGAATCCGCGATCTTTTCGTTCACATCTCCGTAGTCGTCCGCGAGCCCCCGCACTTCCAGTCGCCACTTTTCGACGGCCTTGGCAGCTTGGTCTCCCGACACGTCATTGGCCGCCTGCATCTTCGGGATCAGCTCGGCGATCGATGTCGCCGCGCGATCCTTGGCGCGCGAGACAGCATCTTCGCCGTCGGACACCGACATCAGACCCAGCGCCACCTTTTCGTGGATCGCCGCAATCGCGGCATCCATGGCCGCCAATGCATCTTCTGCGGCCTTGGTCACTGCGTCGAAGCTCTCGCGATCAACTTTGCCGCCGCCACCTCCTGCAGATCCACGACGCGCCTCCGCACGCAGCCGGTCCCGGGTATATCCCACGCCGCTGTGGACCTGCGGGCGCTGCGATCCGCGCTCATCATCCATCGTCGTCAACCCGGTCGGATCAGAGGTAGAGGTGGCGGCCGCCCGGGCCTTGGCAGCATCCCAGAGCTGCGATGCAAGACGCGACGCGCCCGAGATCGCCCCGTCAAGCCAATTGGCACTTGGAACACTCGCCCCGAGCAGCGCTGCCGCATCGGCCGCTTCTCCCAGTGCCGTCATAAGGGCGCTGCCCATCGTCTGCGCCACCGTCATGCTGTCAGAGGCTTCAGCTGCACGCTGCTGCATCTCGGCGAGGGCCTCGACGGCATTGCGCAGCGGCACAGGTACATCTTTGGCGGACGGGTAGATCTTCTGGATGATATCCAAAGCGGCACCCGCCGACGCGGCCATGTCGACAAAAGACGTCGAGGCCCCGACGTTATCCATGGCCTCCGCCAGTTTTCGCGCCTCCTCCGCGGACATGCCGAGTTTGGCAGCTGCCGCGTCAGCTTCCTCCTGCAGCATCCGTACGTTGTCCGCGTAAAGGAGAACTTGCTCCGAACTCGCCATGGGGTTGTTTTGCGCATCTGCGAGCGCCGACTGCGCATCTGCGAGCGCGGTGAATGTTTGCTGGATGCCGAGCAGTTTTCCCTTCAGAGGATCAATCGACGCGCTCAACCCATCGAGGGCCTTGCTGGTTTCAAGGCTCTTCATGTATCCGGCAAAGCCTTGAACCTCGCTCGCAAAACCGTGGAACTTCTCATTCAGCTCCAGCGTTTTCATCGCCGCAATTTCAGCGTATTTCGCGTAAGCGTCGAAGGACTCATTGGTTGCGGCGATGGTTTTATCCAGCTCCTTGGCACCATTCGACGTTCCGGTGAGCATGTTGACCAATAGCGGCAGCGAGACCCCGGCAATGCCGCCGATGACCGTGCCCCAGAACCCGAATCCCGACGCGATGTCGGGGATCTGGATTGCGATGGCCTGCATGTAATTGCCGGTCACCGCCCCCATCTGCATCATCTGGTTGAACTGGAACGCCAGCTGTCGCGCCATGTAGCTGACATTCGTTCCAGCCGTTCCGGCGGCCGCGCCAAGGTTGCTGAACTCTTGCTGCAGCGGCACCACCTTGGGCGGCAGATTGTCGAGCTCCTCGCCGATCTTGCGGATCCCCGGCGCCACGGGAGCCAGCGCCGGGCTGAGGTTGCGCAACGGCTCGACCAGCGCCGGGCCGAGCTGCTTGCCTTTGGTGCTTGCCTGCTCGGCAGCGGCGCCGGTCTTGTCGAGTTCTCCCCGCAATTGCGAGATCTCGGCCTTGGCCTGATCGGCCCTGGCCCGGATCTCGAATGCTGCGACCATGTCGTTCATGGGGACCTCAGAGGAAGCGGATATCGCCGTCGATGGGTGCCCCCGGCGGTGGCGCCGCGAGCGGCGGGGTGTCGGCAACCGCGGCGTGGATCGCCGCGATCAGATTGCGGTGCTCGATCTCATCGACCGCAGCATGGCCGCGCATCAGGACATCGATTTGATCGACCGTCAGCTCTCCGACGGCGGCGAGGTCGTGTCCCCAGCGGACGAGACGGGCGACGGCGGTTGCCCAGTCGAGGCTTCGGCGATCGCCCGCATCCGCTCGCGCAGCTGGTCCCGCATCGGAAGCAGGCGCTGGCCGAAAAAACGCAGGTTGATCTCCATAACCTCGGCCAGCACCGACATGATTTCGTCCGGCAGCATGTCGTCGAACACGGCTGCGGGTTGGCCGGTGGCAATCTCCAGCGCCGCGATGACCGCATCGGGATGCTGCACGACCGCCGCAAGGTAATCGCCGGAGATGACGTGCCCGGCGAAGGGCTCCGCCACTTTCGTAAACGCACCGAACTGGCGCACTTTCAGCGGGCCGAGCGCGACCGATACGCCTGCGATCATCGTTTCGCGAGCGAGCGGGAACAGTGCTTCCAGATCTTCGGAATTGGACATGCTTACCTCGCCACGATGGTGATTTCAGGGGCTCCGGTCAGGCCCGGCAGGAAGCGCAGATCGGTCTGGATCATCACGCTACCATCGGCATCGATCGCTTGGGGCGTGGTACGCTGCACCCGCCCACCGAACACACCGATGCGTTTTCCCGCCGCAGACCCATGCTGAAAGCCGATCGAGGCCAGGGTGTTGGCGTTCACGTCTGTGCGCCACGCGATCTCGGCAGCGGCGTCCAGATCGGCAGACAGCTGCCCAGAAACCGCGCGGCCGGTGATCTTGATCGACTCGCCCCCGAGGAGCTTGGAATGAGCCAGCTTGTTGCCCACGTCGATCGAGAGGCCTTTCGATGCCAGGACCGTGCCCCCTGACACAACGCCCAGGGCCATTGTCGAACCCATCGAAAGGACACCGGCAGCGACGTCTGACACCACCTCCGGGCCGATGAACGCCGACAGATCAATGGCCGGGACGCTGGCCGCAACCGTATCGACATCGAGGGCCATGAAGTCGAACTCGGCCGTGGGCACGGTGAAGGCGGCCAGATTGAGCTTGACCGTGCCCCGCCCCGCGCGCGCCACATAGCGCACGCCATCGCGGAAAAACCGGAAGGTCAGCCCTTCGAAACCCGCATTGACGGGCGTATATTCGACTCGGGAGCCAGCCACGATGGTTTCGGCGAACCCGCAGCCGCGCAACAGCTTGCCCCACGCGGGCGGGGTGCCCGCAGCACCCGAGCCGACCAGTTCCACCTTGAACTTCAACCGTGCGCGGCGCGGCCCGGGAAGTTCTTCGGAGCTGCCGAGCCACGGCAGCACGAGGTTGCGCGGTACGGTGTCCGGCTCGATCTGGAAATCAGGCTGATCGACAAGCAAGATTGCATCGGTCGCTGCGAAGGTCGTTTCGGCGGTGCCGTAAACCGACTCCAGTTTTGCCATGATGGCGGTGCGGCGGGTCAGACGGTCCGACATCAGCGCGGCTCCTGTTCGGGGGTGGGCTCAGCCACGATTTCAACGGGGTCTTGAACGGGGGCTTCATCCGCCGTTTCGGCAGGTGACAAGACAGGCGTGAGGGTCCCTGCAACCTCGTCCAGAAGGAACGATCCGCCGCGGTCCGGATAGGGCTGTGCGGGCCGCGCGGCAGCGGTTTTGGTCTTGCTCATGTCGGGATGAACCTCAGCTGATCGGTGATCGAAAACGAAATGTCGTAGGCAAAGGCGCCCGCGGCGGCGCGGCTCAGAGTGCAGTTGCGGAACGTCATCACCCCTACGCGACCGCACCAATCCCAGCCCGCCAACGCGGCGATGATGGCGTCAATCAGCTCGCCAATCGCCGGCAGCGCCCGGGCGCCCGAGGCATCCCCGGCCTTGACGGTCAGGACCACGGAATAGAGGCGCTCGATCGGCTGGACGTAGGCGCCGGTGCGTGCCGCCTGCGAGCCGCCCTTGATGCCGGTCGGGATGACATGGGCTGCGGGGGTAACCTGGGGCAGCTGCCCGGTTGCGGTCAGCGCGCCGAATTCGGCGGCCCCCCAGACGCGGCCGCCCAAGCCATCCACGCGATCCTTGAGCCGGGAGATAATGTCTTCCACATCGGCCATCAGATGAAGCCCTTCATGGCATCAGCCGACAGTGGCCGGGAACGATCGGTCATCCGCACACCGCTCGCCGCCGTGGTCTGAGGTTCGGCGCCTGCCACGGCCAGCTTCAAGCGGCCATCGGCGATGTCCTTGAGCATGCGCAGGGCGGTGTCGTAATCGGCCTTGGTCTTGCCGTCGGGCTCGGTCAGATGCAGCGACCAATAGGCCAGGGCCTGCGCAATCGGCGGCAACTGGGGCGGGACAGGGTCCAATGGCACCGTGTCATAGCGCCCCCGCAGATAGCCGTCGATCATGGCATCGGCATCGGCCAGCGCCCGATCGATCATCGCGGCATCGATCACGCCGGTGGCAAATTCGGCGCGGTCGGTCAGCATCACCAGCGCCGAGGTGCCGTACCGGTCGATCATCTGCTGTTGCGTCGCATAGGTCATGGGTGCCGATCCTGAAGGTTGGTGCCGGTCTCTCCCGGCTGTCACGCCCGTGTTTTTGCGCTGTTGCTTGGCCTTGCGGCCTCACGCTGAGGAAAGGACGTTTGCTCGCTGCCTGAAATCTCAGGTCGCCGTGGTGGGCGGCGCGGGGGCCGTCGCTTCATCGTCGAAGGCCACCACGCCAAGGCTGCGCAGCTTGAACGCTTCGGCGGTGGGCAGTTCGACGGTATCGCCGGGGCCATAGGTCTCGCCGTCGTGGGCGAGCGCGTCGATGACTTTGGCGGTGACGGTGCCGGTTTCGGCGGCGGGTTCGGGCTTCTTGGCCATCTTCAAGTCCTCTGGGTGGGTGGGGGCACGGCGCGAGGGGCGCCGCGCCGTGTTCACATCAGGCCAATCAGGCGATGGCGTTCTGGATGAAGTAGCCGACGTCCTGCGCCGAGATCAGCTCGCGCACCCGCTCGCCGACGCGGATGCGGAAACCGCCCTGAAGGCCGATATCCGGATCCTCGATCCGCCCGGCCAGCCGGTCGCCGAACTGCGCGGTGAAGCCGAAGGTGATGCCACCCTGCTCGACGCTCGCCAACGGGTTGATGTGCAGGAGCGCCAAGTGGTTGCCCCAGGTGCGCGCGAGCGCCGGGTTCTGGCCCGGCTTGGCCGTGTTCGCCCAGGCATCGCCGACCAAGACCTCGGTGATCCCGTCGCCCGCCAGGAGCTCCTTGAGCTGATCGATCGAGATGCGGCCCTGGTTCGACACGTTGCCCTTGACGGCGTTGACGATCTTCGGGTGCGAGGACAGCTTCGACCAGACCGCGCGCCCCATCACAACGGTGTTGGGCCGATAAACCAGCGTCGCATCCATCCCCGCCGCGATGACACCGATCGGGTCGGAGTTCGCATAGTCCGAAAACTGCGACGTGCCCGACAGCGTGATCCGGCGGCTCGCGGCATAGGAGGCCGCGTTGAAGACCATGTTCGCCGCCCGCGCTTCGCGGATGTTTTCGATGGTCTCGGTCAGCATCTCGGCCGCGTGGGCCTCGGGGTCATAGATCGTGCGGCCCTCGGCCCTGGCGGCATTCGCAGCGTCGATGTCCGATTGCGGAATCGGACTGTCGAGACCGTAATCAACCACGTCCGAGGTCACCTCGGTGCCGCTGAACTCGAGCTGCTTGACCGCGCCCTTGCGCCCGACACGCGCGTCGGGCGTGTTGAAGGCCTCGCTGATCGGGTAGACCGTGTATTTGAACTTTTCGTTCGACACCGGCAGGCGCGGCAGAACCTTGTCGGCAATCCGCATCGCGGAGCCATTCTTGAAGCCGATCGCCACGGCGGTAAGCGTGGCATCGACGACGAACGGGCGGCTGGTGGCCATGGGAACCTCTTGACTGTTGGGGGATCAGGCGCCGCGGTAGAACGCGCGCGGACCGACCAGAATTTCGATGACGTCGCCCGCAACGCCGGGGGCGAGCGCCTTGCCGACAACGGACATGAAGACACCGGCGGTGGGCACGGCGGCGATGGCGTTGCTGTTGGCATCCGCGGTCAGCTCGGCGCCCGCGGTGACGGTGCCGCCGAGCGTGACCTGACCGATACCGCTTTGCGTGACATCGACCATGTCGCCCGCCGCACCGCCGAACTGGCCGGTCACGCCCAGCACCGGATCGGTATTGGCAGCGGCCGGGCCGATCTTGGTGCTGGCCGCCGCGTCGGAAAACTTGGCGATCTTGTACGCGCCGATCGCGGCGCTGGCCTCATAGGCCCGGATCAAGGTGGGGATCACAGCCGCATCTCCTTTTTCACATGCTGGATGGCGTCGATCATGCTCACCGAAAGGCCTTTCCCGGCCTGTTCGGTCTGGAAGGCTTTCGCCTTGTCATGCAGCACGCGCCCCTGCTGTTCGGCGTTCAGCGACAGGAACTCGCCGCCGGTCTTGATCGCGCTCGGCAGCTGCGCGGTGTGGGTCTCGCCCGCCACCGGCATGCCTTCGATCAGTTTGCGCGCCGTCTCGGGCTGCGACATGTGCAGCGCGATGAACTCGGCCCGGTTCGCGGCGTTCAGACCGACCCGCTTACGGGCGATTTCACCATCCACGAAGGCCTCGGACGCCGAGCGGGTCGCCGCTTCGCGGATGCCTTTCAGTTCGGCCGCCTGCGCCGTCACCTGCGCCTGCAGCGCGATCAGCGTGTCCTTGCCCGAGACCGCCAAGCGCGCGGCAGCGATCAGCGCCTCGCGGTTGCCATCGACGCCCAGGATCGTGCCCAGCTCGGACTGCAAGGCGATGTCGCCTTCGCCCTCACCTTTCGCCCCGGTCAGGGCTTCGACCGCGGCGATGATTTCTTCGAGCGTCGCGGTCTCGGCCAGGCCGAGCGCACGCGCCAGTTTCGTCAGATCCATGTCGGACTCCGAGTTGAGCGCGACGAGGCCGCGCAGGTTGGGGTAATTGACCAGGGAGGCTCGGGCGATCCGGCGCACCGTGCCGTCCGCGGCATAGATGATGACGGGCGAGATCCCGCGATACGCCCGCTCAGCAAGCAGCGCGGCCCCGGTCTGGTTCCACTCGACCTGACCCCAGACACCGTCGGGGCGGGCTTCCATGGCGACGATGCGCCCGCGGGCGGGCGACGGCAGACCAAGGGGGGCGGCCAGATCTGCCGCATGGTTTTCGTCGACGATCAGCCCGCCAGCGTCACGCGCATCGGCCTGCAGCGATGCGGCTATGATCGCGGCCGGGTCAGTGACCCGATACGGGCCGCGGCCATCGTGGGTGCCGATCGTTCCGCCAGCCGAGGGCAGCAGATGCACCCATTCCGGCGCATCCCCTTCGGGGAGCGGCTGGGCAGCGCAGAGCGCGAGGGAGGTGGAGGGTTTGTGCGTCATGGGACCACCATGACGGCTGCGCGGCGGGCAAATAATCCGCAACACCTTGCGGGGTGGTCAGATTATGCCTGTCCCGCGCAGCCTGCGCGGGCAATGGGGCGTCTGTCAATCGCCGGAAAACGCGCCCGATAGCCAATCGTTGGTTTCGGCCAGGATGTTTTCCTTGTCCTCGTCCGAAAGGCCCAGATAGGGCCGCGCCGGGATGTCGCCCCAAAGGTGGGCATAGACCGACTTCGAGCCGCCGAACTGCATCATCGCGGCCTGCACGCGGTTCGAACCGACCCGCACGAAATCAGGACCGGTCGTCGCGAAGATCTGACTGTTCAAGCTGCCAGAGGTGCCAAAAAGCGGGCGGCTGTCGGACTTGCGGGCGAGCGTGGCCGGTGAGTTCGGCACCCAGGCAATGCCATCTGGCGCCGTACCTGCAGGAAATCGCGCCTTCGTCGAAGCTACCAGCAATTCGCCGAGGTCATCCATGAAACTGGTCATGTCGCCCAGCTGATCCTGCAGCCGGTCGATGCCCGCCAGGATCTCGCCGTCACGGAATTCGATGGTGATCACTTCCGGCCTCGTTCAGCGGCCAGGCGGTTCATCGCATTCCAGAGCGCCTCCCCCATCTGGTTCAGGAATGGCACATCTTCGGGAGGAGCCTCGTCAATGATGCGCTGCAACTCGGCAACAGGATCAGCGTGATCGGCGACGGATCGGATCAGTTCCTGAGCTTTGCCAATCGAGGTTGTCATTTCAGCGACCTATCGCGACGCCGGAAATAGTCCAGCAGGGCAGGATGGAGACGAGAGTGGCCCGAAGTGTAGCGCAGATACAAGGTGAATGCTTCCGCGAAAAACTCGAACCGATCCGTGGTTGCATAGTCCGAAAGCAGATAGGCCCAGCCATCGTCGAACATGCGATGTCGCTCGATGAGCGCGTCGATCTCGCTCTGGTAGTGCGCATGCGTATAATGCCCAAACTCGTGGGCGGCTATGTCGGCAGGGTTCTTGTAGACTGACCACCCGGGATAAGTACCGCTGGACAGTGCGCGCACCTCGGCGGAAACCGCCCCAAGCCGCCCCGCCCAACCGGTGACCCTGTCAGCTGAAGGCGTGTCCGCGATGGTCAAAAGTTCCGTCGTGGCGGCGGGGAAGGTGATCGACCGCATTGGCTCATGAAACAGGGCAAGGTGCTTTGGCACATTGCCCCTGATCGCATAGGGATAGCTCTCGGTCACCCCGAAATATCTCAGCGGCGGCAGCGCGAACCGCTCCACGGCCTCGATCCCCGCTCGCGTCATGCCGAAATATCCCTCAGGCGAGACACCGTCATGCCCGGTCTTGATCGCCATGCGCGCCTCTTTGGCGCGCGCGCTGATGGCTTCTGTGTCAGAGGTCGGCTCCATGGTGCGATAAACCATCGCCGCCCCGCCGCTGGAGAGCGGAAGCTTTGCAAGATGCTCGCGAAAATCCTGCGCCAGGGGTTCCGGCATTTTTGCGGCCTTTTGCTCCATCTGGGGCACAAGGTCAGAGACCGACGCCCCGGGCGCATAATCCCATCCCTTGCCAATCCCTTTCGGCGCCCCGGTCCGCGGATCGATCGCATCCCATCCGGCGGGCAAAGCCTTGTCCGGATCACCACCGCGCCGCCGCGCGGCCTCCAAGGATCTGGCACCCGAGAGGTAACAAGTGCAGCCCCAATCGTTGACGGGGGCATGGGTCTGCCAGAAAGCATGATCGCGCGGCAGCACCAGACCGTCCCAGGCGAGATGCTCCAACCGCGGTTCGCGGGCGTTGCCGTGGTGATAGATCAGATAGGGCATCGACATCAGCTGCGCCCACCGCCCGGCGGCATAGCTGGTCGCCATGTTGGTGCGGTAGATCACCTTGGTCCGCCAAGCCTCGCCCTTGGCACTGCCCTCGCCGGTCCAGCCGTGCCAGCCATGCTTCGCGACCAGGCCGCGGAAGTCGCGCCGGAACTCCTCCAGCGTCGTGCCCTGGGCAATCGACTTCTCGACCGCCGTCGCCAGATCCGCCAGCAAGTCCGCCTTCATCGCCCCGGCGACAACAAAGGCGCGATCATGTTGCGCCTTGACCAGATCGTCCCAGGCGGCGGTGCCGACCTGATTTGCCAGTCGCAGCCGCAGTGCCGCCAGCTGCAGATCGAAGGGCTTGCCGAAGCTGGCGCCGACCTCAGCCATTCTCGGCCTCGACATCAGCGCGGCCTGTCGCATTCGCCACGGTCAGCGCCTGCGCCAGCACACCGGCCAGCGGTCCACTGTCGAGCTTCGGGAACGCGGCCAGCAACATCGTCCGGAACTCCTCCAGACTGCCCGCGGTCTGCAGCATCGCCTCGATCTGGCCCAGCATCGCTTCCATCGGTGCTTGTGCCTCGATCGCGGCCCGGTCGCCAAGCGCCGGGGCGGCGTCATTCGACCCATCGCGTGGCTTCGCCGCAGACGCGCCTTCCGCCTGCAGGGCTGTCGTGATCCCCGCCGATGGCGCAGACCGTTCAAAAACCGCGCTTTGACCGTTCAACGGCGCGGCCAGCGGGCTTTCGACCGGTGCGACCGGCGCCCCAGACTGCGGTCGCAGCAGTTTTGC
This sequence comes from Rhodobacter capsulatus, assembly GCF_052363175.1. GTDB lineage: Bacteria > Pseudomonadota > Alphaproteobacteria > Rhodobacterales > Rhodobacteraceae > Rhodobacter > Rhodobacter capsulatus_D. The sequence goes on along the minus strand of NZ_CP198946.1, from coordinate 2,524,325 downwards.
CCCCGGTTTCGGTTCGGGCAGGCCGAACTTGCCCATGATCGTCGCCTGATCGATTTCCAGCCCTCGGTCGATCAGCGGCACGATAGCCTCGGACATCGCCTTCAGGTCTTCCTGTTCCGGCTGCTCGATCTTCAGGCGCGGGTAGCGCTTCAGCGGGCCGAAGTTGAGCTGCATCCACGGCCGGATCAGATCGCGGTTCAGGATCGCGGCCAAAGCCTTTGCATCCGCCGTTTCGATATCCTTTTGAACGGCGCGATGTTCCTTGCCAGATCCGAGCCCGCCGACCACCGCATCCGTGGTTGCGGTCTGACCGAGCACGGCTTTCGAGATCTGCTGATCGAGCCAGTCGGCGCGCTCCTTGTAGAGCCCAGCCGCGGCCCCAAGGTTGCCCGACTCGATGAAGTCGATCCGCATGTCTTCGGGGATGATCGCACCGCAATCCCCGGCGATCTGCGCGACCGCCCGATAAAGCGTGTCTTGCTGCTCCTCGGTGGCCTGCGGCGAAAACCGCCCGACGCGGATGGGCTGGCCATAGTTCTGCGTGAAGATGGCCCAGTCCTTCTGGGTGAACATCTTGTACATGTAGCCCCACGCCGCGACGCGGGTCAGGCCGGAGCGCAGCGTCAGACCGGACTTGGCGGCGATCTTCGCAAAGATGAACTTGCCCCAGGGCAGCGGCTCTTCGGCCAGAGATCCGGTGATCAGCATCGGCGTCTTGAGCGCCAGCCGATCGAAGCGGAACCAGCGCGGGTCGCGCCATTCGAGCTTTGCGGGCATCCATTGCCCCTCGGAGGTGTCCCAGATGATCTCGGTAAAGCTGTAACCCTTGCCGATGCAGTCCAGGATGTCGAAGACCTCCTCGGTCAGCTCGTCCCGGGCAAGCCAATCGCGCACCATCTGCGCCCGGGCTTCGTCTTCGGGGCTGTCCGAGGCCGCCTCGATCGTGATCGGGATCTGGCTGACCGACCGGCGCCGGGTGCCGAGCACACCGATGTAATGCGGGTCGCGCTCCTCGATCGCCTCGTAAAGCTCCAGCTGGCGCACCGGATGCCCCGCATCCGCCTCGCGCAGGATATTGGCCAGCCGCACCGGCTCCAGCCCATCCGCCGGATAGGACGAGAGCGGCGATCGCACCGTCGCGATCTTTGCTCCGGCGATTTCGGATTTCAGCTTCACCGGATCGACGGGTTGTCCGTCAGGCCCCAGAAGACGCGCCATGGTTTTCTCCCTTCATCACAACCGGCCGCGCAGACGCGCCCCGAGCGGGCGGCGCCACCCTTCGGCGCTGCCAAAGCCAAGCCCTTTCCCAGCGTCTTCAGCCTGCTTGACCGGACGGTAGCTGTAAGTCGGCGTGCCCCCCTGCGCTGCCGAACAGGCCAGCGCCGCCGCCCAGAACCGGTCCGCGTGGCCATCGCTCTCGCCATCCGCCACCAGCCGTCGCGTGCCGCTGATCCCCACCTGGCTCTTGACCGAATGCAGATCGGCGCGCAGCACCGGGTCGCCTGCCGGGAGGCGGGTCTTGCGATCCTGCATGCTCTCCTTGAGCGCCGTCGCCATGTCGAGCTTGGCCGCGCTTGAGAACAGGATGCCTTCGACGCGCAGCTGCCCGTGACGGCGCTTGGCATCTTCGACCGGCTTTTCGCCCATGCCGGTCTGGTCCATCCGGACCCGCACCACGCGATAGCGGGCCATCACGTCATCGAGCAGCGCGTCTTGTTCGAAGAACGAGATCCGGCGGCGGGCGATCACCTCACGGGTCACCAGCACATCGCCGACCAGCTCCAGCACCCAGATCACGAAGAGGTCGTTGCGCGCGGCGATATCGACGCCGACGAAGCACGGCCCGCCCATGTAAAGCTCTGGGATGCCAGCGTCGGGGTGTTCGCAGGACGAGATCAGGTCGTAATCGAGCCAGGCGCTGGCCTCGTCGAGCCACTTCAGTTCGTATTCCTGCGCCCAGGCATCCTCGTCTGCCATCCCCGCGCGCAGCATGTCGATGTCACGGTCAAGGCCTTGCCGCACAGCCTCGTAGATATCGACGATGTGGCGCGACCAGACCGAGCCCTCGGCCGTCATCAGCTCGTAGAACTTGTTGCCCTTGCCGTTCGGGGTCGAAATCACCCGCAGCTTCTGCCGCCCCTTCGAAATCACCGGGAAGAGCGCGGCCCAGATCTCGCGCGATTTGGCGTGGAAAGCAAATTCGTCGAGGATCACGTTTGCGGAAAAGCCGCGGGCGGTGTCGGGGTTCGCGGGCAGTGCCGTGATGCGCGAGCCGTTCGGGAAGGCGACTTCGAGCGCCTTGTAGACCGCGTCCGGTCCCCGCTCCTGGGGCGCGCGAAACTCGCCCTCTTCAAAGCGGGGTTCACCCCCTTTCACGAGGGTATTGTAGACCTCGTAAAAGGCCTTCGTGAACGGCTTGATCACCTCGGTCATCGCCTCGGCCGCCTGCCGCTCGCCGCGCGACAGGATCACCCAGCGCGTCTTGCGATCGTCCTTCCAGGCGGTGAAGCAATCATCGACGCACTCGCCGCAGGTGCTGAAGGTCTTGCCGGTCTGGCGGCTGAACATGCCGATCTTGAAGCGGCTGTCGTCGGCGATCCATGCCCGCTGATAGGGCAGGAACTGCACGACGGGAGAGATCGGGTTGACGGCGCTCATGTGCCTTCCGTCCAGTTCGGCAGATCAACCGTTTGTCCGGAGAGTGCGTGGGTGCAATCGCTCAGGAACTGGATGCGGCCATCGGTCACGAACGAATGGCAGATGCGCTTGATGTCCTTCGATGTGTCGTCAAATTCCTCCGGAACATCGCTCGGCTCACTCCACGTCACAAGGATCGAAGGCGTAAACGTCGGGGCATCACCGGAGCCGTTCCAGCCCCAGCGCGGGCCGGACCCTTCGCCGACCCGCACTGCATGCGTTTCGCCGCAGCCCGGGCAACGAAACATCAGTCCACCACCTTCGAGTGTCCGCAACTTCGATCCCAGCGCACCCATCAGACTTTCCTTTTCCAGCGCACCGGCTCCCCGCATTCGGTGCAATGAAGATACGGCCCACGGAGGTCTCCCAAGGCGACGCCAATGTCAGTCATCAGTCACCCCACCCCCAGCGCGGCGGCACAGCGCGCCCTGTGCGCAGCGACGCCGCGACGGAATATGCGATCTCTGCCGCATTTGCGGCGGTGCGGGGCGAGTAGCCGACGTTCAGCAGTTCCGAGGTGATCTGCACCGGTTCGAGCACATCCAGCGGATGGGAGGGCACCACCCGGGCTTGCATCCGGCGACGCACCTCAGCGATCGTCGTGAGCCCCGCCATCACGCGAACCCCAGAATGCGGCGGGCCTTCTCGGCCGCCTCGGCATCGATGTCGCCCGTGTTGACGGCGGCATCCAGCTTGGCCGCCTGCGCCTTCTTCTCTTTCTCCTGCATCGCCTGGACGATGCCCGACGACGACATGACGTCCTTCATCATCCGGGCGAGGAAGTGCAGGTTCTGCGGGCTGATCTCGGCGCCCTCTTTGGACACCTCGGCCTGCATCACCTTGAACGCGAGCGTGGTCAGCATCTGGAACAGCACGTTCTGGCGCTGCGCCTGATCTTCCATCCCCATGTCGCCCAGCCATTCCTTGGCCCAGTCGGACGCCTGCTCCTGCAGCCGGACGAACTCCTGATATTCGGTGCCCCAGGCATGGATGGCCGACTTGCGGATCCGCAGGTCAAGCCCGGCCTCTTCCAGCCGGAAGTTCAGCGCCTCGGCCAGCTCCTCGTACTGACCGAAGCCCCGGGCGCGCAGCTCTTCTTGCAGCCACGCGCGCAGCTCCTGCGGCAACAGATCGATCTTGCGGGGCGGCGGCATGTCAGACCTTCGGGCTGGGCCGCTGGATCTCGGGGTGGGTGGCAAGCCCGCGCGCGATATCGACACCGCGCGCCGTCGCCGTCACCACCACGAAATCCGCCGCCGGATCGAAGGAGACGAAGCCCTGTTCGCGCAGCCACGCCAGTTCGGTCACGATCTGGTCGCGCGACGAGGTGAGGCCAAGCCCCCGCAGAACATCCTGCAGGATCGAGGCATTGCCGGTGTATTCCGGAATCGCCTCCAGATGCCGCAGGATCGCCAACCGGCGGTGCCGATTGATGGTCTTGAGGTAATCGCTCATCGCTTGCCCCCGTCCAAAAGGTGTTGCTCGTGCCGCGCCACGATCTGCTCAAGGCGCTCCATGATCCCGGCCTGACCGGCCATTGCCGCCGTCATCGCCTTCATTTCGCCGCGCAGCTGCTCCATCGCGATTTCGAGCTCGTGCAGATCCTTGTTCGACGGCAGCTGGGAGCGGCCGGTTTCAAGGCCGGTGATGCGCAGGTTGTGGGCGTCAAGCACCGCCGCCTGCTCGGCAAGGCGCTTGGCATTGGCGCGGCTGCCCGATGCCATCAGGTTCCAGACCGTCAGGCCAAAGGTCAGCAGTTGCGACAGCGCGACGGCCCAGACCACGATGGGCGAGATGTTCAGCACCTCGCCACTCATGCGCCGCCCCCGACCACCGGCCCGCCAGCGCCCTGATCGAGCACCTCATTCAGCTTCGCCTCGGCAAGACCGATCAGCACCGCATCATTCGGCTGCAGGGCCTTGAGCGCATCGGGCACGCTGGCCCGCGTGTAGTCCAGCGCGGCCGAGATCACGGCCGCGCGCGGCAGCCGGGCCAGGAGGGCGCCGCGGACCCCGGACATGATGGCGCTGTGCAGCGCCTCCCGGTGGCGGCCCTCGATCTCGATCCCCCAGCGCTGCTTCGCGGTGGCCGCGGCCCACGCGACGATCAGGCCGACAATGGCGGAAATCACCTGCAGCACCAGCGGCAGGATCTCGGATTGCAGTTGGGGTAGCAGATCATTCATGTCAGGCCTCTTTGTTCGACATGGGTTTGGTGTAGGAGGCGAGGATCCAGCCTTCGCGGCCGCCGTAGATCACGCGATGCCACAGCCGCCCATTGAAGGTGCCGGAGCGCAGCACGGGTAGGACTGTGCAGTCGGGGATCGAGGTGATGACGTTCGGGTTCCAGCTCGGCCAGGACCGCAGATTCAGACCGCCCGCAGCTGCCACCTGAACCTCTTGCTGCGCCGGGGCGGGCTCCGAGGCCTCGATGGCGTCAGCGTCTTCGGGGTGATGATCGCCCAGCACTCGCGCGCGCACCTGGTCGAGCGGGAACAGCGGGTTAACGTCAACCTTCCGGCCGGGGCTGACGTACCAGTGCGTCGTGATGGCTTCGAGGGTCAGGATTTTATCGAACAGCGCCGACAAAAGCGCCACGACGGACTCCAGTTGCGCCTGCGGATAGGGCATCCAGACACCGTCGCCATGCTGCGGCGTCGCCTTGCGCACAAGGCCAAGGATCCCAACCGGGTCCTCGAACAGCTGTCCCCACCAGGCACGCCCGCGCACGATGCCATCGCGGGCTTCGACCGGCTCCATCCGGCCCGGGTTGATGATCTCGATGCCGATCGAAAATGCGTTGCAGTATTCGCGGCCGTGGTAGATCGAAGCCCCTGCATGGTTGGCGCGGCGGTTCACGGGCACAAGCTGCGTGATGGTGCCGTCGGTCTCGACCACGAAATGCACGCTGACGCCTGCGGTGTTTTTCGAGGCGAGATAGGACGCCGAACTGCCTTTGGTCAGCGGCCCTGCGGTGTCATGCAGCACGACGATCGTCGGCACGATTTCGGAGCCGATATTCGCCGCGGCCCGGTACTCGACGCCGTCCAGCTTGTGCGCCTTGATACGCATGGATGATCCCCACAAAACATGGGGCCACGCGCCCCATGTCCGTTATCGGGCGACGGGGGCGCTCAATACATCCGCAAGACCTTGCGGGGGTCAGAGCAGGGGAAGCTGTCGGGGATCTGCTGACTTTGCCTTGCGCAGGCCACGCCATGGCTTCTTGGCCCGCCACGCGCGCACGGTCACATCGGTCACGTGCAATCTGCGGGCAATTTCGGCATCCGTCAAACCCTGATTGGACCAGACGGCGGCAATCCACTCTTTGGCCAGCGGCACCCGGCGCGGCAGATGCTCGGCGGCACGGGCGATCTCTGTCGCGCGCTCGACGCCGAATTCCTCGGCCAGGCGCGAGCGGCCCTTGGGCGAGTTCGCCAAATAGAGTTCCGCTCCGCCGAAGGTCAGAAGGAAGCGGATCGCCTCGGCCTCGCCGAGGACACGCACGAAGGGCTCGACATGGGCCGGAGCGGCCGGGGCCGCGCGATCAGTCATGGGGGTCGTCTCGCTCGATCCGCGGGATGGCGTTTTGGGGGTCAAGGACTGACGCCACCGTCTTGCCGCCGTCTGCGCTCCGGCGCAGGACAAACACCAGGCCATCCAGTTTGATACGCGCCGCGCCCGTCTGCGCCAGCGGCGTCAACCGCAGTTCCATCGACCGGCGCAGCTTCTCGATTTCGAAGCCGCCATGGCGCTCCAGGTAGCGCAGCACCGCATGATCAGACACCCGAACCCGTTTCATGCCATCACTCCCTCGAACTTACCGACTTCGTCGCCCCAGCTGGTCCAGCCCTGTCTGACCTCCCGGCTGAAAAGCTCGAGCCGCTGTGCGTGCGGCATCAGCTTTTCAGCTTCGACAAAGGCCTCGACCGGCTTGCGGCTATGCTCTCGCGCCACGCCAAAGATCACGTTTCGCACCGACTTCGTGGTCTTTGGGGCACCGCGCGTCGCGATCAGAAACGGCTCTCCGGCATTGCGCAGGATGTATCCGGTGCCAAACGTCTGCTTGCCGTTCTTGGTCAGCTTCGCCCATTCGCCTTGCGTCTTGTAGCGAAAGCCCCAGGCGGTGATCACCTCCAGCGCCTCGGGCAGCAGCGGCCCGACCGCCCAGAGCCACAGCAGGCAATTGCGCGCCGCCAGCGCCTCAACCGGCAGCGCCTTGATGGCGTCGATCGACATCGTGCGGTAATGAGCCTGGGGGCTTTTCTCTTCGCCATTTTCGGACCACATCTCGTAGTTCCAAGGCGGATCAGCCATGATCAGCTCGAACCCACCGACCGGCCGCAGCGCATGGAAGGTGTGCAGCATGGTCATTTGATCACCACGTTGGCGCGCTTGCACATGTCCTTCAGCGCGCGGATCACGTCGTTGATCTGCGCGGCGTCGCGCAGGGCATCGACATCGATCGGCACCGACTGCCACTTGCCCTCGAACCGCGAGCGGATGAAGGCGTTCAGCCCGTCACGGCCCGGCTTCTTCGCCGCACCGGCCTCGCCAAGCTTGCGCCAGAGCACATGCACGAAGCGCAGATCGGCCCGGCTCGCGGCGGGTTTCACGGCACCTTTCACGCCGCTTTTACGACCCTTGAACGTGGCCTTGCCGAAGGGCTGAAACCCGCGCGCCTTCAGCGCGTCGACGACGCGGACAAGATCCGCCTCGGTCATCTCGGCCATGCTGGCCTTGCCGGTCACGACAAGCTGCAGATCGTGCCGCGTGTCCTCGTCCAGCCCGAGCTGCTTGCAGCCGACATGGATCATGCGCTGAAGATTAAGGGCGGATGTCATAGGAACCATCGAAATAGCTGGGGCGGCGCGCGATCTCGGCCGCGATGAAATCCTCGGCAAACAGGGGGAACTTCGCCTCCATGCGCTTGCGAAGGTTGTTCTTGCGGACCTTGGCCCGCGCCTCTTGGCTCCACCGGCGGACGGGGCGCTGCTCGATCATTTCCCAGCGGATGGTCCAGCCGCTGCCAGGGCCGTATTCCGTGCCCAGCCCTGACATCTGCTCGATCTCGTCCGGGATCGGGTGGGGCCGGTCACATAGAACAGACATGGCAATGCGCGACACGCCGGGCGGCGGCGAGGTGTAGGGATTGCCCCAGCACAACTGGCAGCGCCATTTCGCGCTCATCTTGGCAAGCCCTGCGCCGAACCGCGCGCCACCGAGGCGGAAAGCCCAAGGCGAACCTCGCGCGCGCCCTCGATCTGCCCATGCGCCGCCTTAAGATGCGCCCGCCGCACCGGGTAGAGCGCATGATATTGGCGCAGAACCGCAACCATCTCCAACCGCTGCGCTATGCGCCGCCGCGCCCAGCCTTCGAAGCTCTCCCAGAATTGACGCTCCACCCCGCTCATGCTTCACCGCCTTTCGGGGGCGGCAGCGCCTTGGCCGGGGCAGGCAGCGCCAACCGTTGGACCGGGGCTTTGAGGGATTTCTCCTTCGCTGGCTTCGCCGCCTTCTGCGCAGCTTCTATCTGTCTAAGGTTGTGGAGCGCCCAGTTGAACTCATCATGGCCGGAGTATTCGATCTCGATTTTCATCACCGAAATCTTGCCTTTGATGGTGGCAGAATAGGATTTGAGGCGCATGTTTTCGTCCTCGGCGGTGAGCAGGAACATCATTTCCGCCCCCCGTTGCTCGGTACCGGGGGCAACTCGGTCCAAAGGGTCGGGTTTTCGGGAAGGTCTCGATCCCCCCACCAGCAGCCGCCTTTGATCGCCGGTTCCCACCAGCAGACACGCCAGTCTCCGCCATCGACGGCGGTTTCGTGGGGGCACCAGCCCAAGAACGCATAGGCGATCCAGTTTGTGCCGGTCTTTGGTGCCGTGGAAATCGGCTTCAGCTCGATCATAACCGCCCCCTCAAAGCGCCGCGAAATCGAGCGTCTTGGTGACCAGGGCGCCGCGCTTGTCCTGCTCCTTGAACAGCAGATAGGTGGCCGAGCCATGCACCTGCACCGCGTCCGAGATGGCTTGCATCGCAGCCGCCCATTTCGCGTCCGGATTGCCGTCGCGGTCCTTCATCTGCAGCTTTCGCAGGCTGAGAATGCGCCCGGTGTCGAGCCGCCCGGCCTTGTTCACTTGGAACGCATGCTCGACCAGGGCGCGGATGTTGTCGTTGGCATCGGCGGCGTTCAATTCGATGAACTCGTCGATCAGCGCCTTTGCCGCCTGCAGTTCGGCGCCGAAGCTGATCCGGTCGGTGACCTTGACCTCGATCGACAGCTTGCCGTCGAAGCTGGTCAGGCTGAAGTTGCCCTTGGCCCCGCCGATCTTGGCGCCATACTTCTCGAACAGCAGCTCGCGCGCCGCCTGCACTTCGGCAAAGCACTCGGCCTTCAGCGCGACCATCAGGTCCCGAACGCTGTCGGACTTGGCGTGGAGCCTGCGCACCAGCTCGTCCTTCATCTTGTCGGCGTCACTGACCAGACCATCGGGGACATGGTGCCCTTCGGAATTGATCCACATGCGGTCTTCCATCTTGCTCTCCTTGGTTCAGGGATTGGTCGGGGGCGGCACGATCAGCACATCCGGAGTCGGCTCCCCGGGCGGCACGGCCACAAGTCCAAGGCGCACCAGCGTCAGCGCCATGGCCCAGATCTGCTCGGTCGAGACCAGCGTCACGCCGCGCAGCCCGTCCCGGTCGATGCGCCCGATGGCGCGGGCGGCCATTTCGATCATCTGACGATCGTCCATCGGCGCGGCGGGATCACGCGACATTGGCGAGGCTCCCCAGCACGACCAGCGCCGCCTGCCGCGCCTCGGCGTCGGACAGGTCGGTGTTGCCCAGGATCGAGGCCGCGGTGAGCAGGCACATGCCCGCCCGTTCTGCATCCTCGCGGCCAAGCGCATCGGCCCCGATCATCCGCCGTGCCAGCGCAAGGGCAGGCTCCGGGCTGGCCTGGGCGAATTGCTGCACAAAGCGCGACAGGTTCTCGACATGGGCGGCATAGGTCGGATCGCTCAGGATGCGTTCCGTCACCTGCTCGACAGAGTTCTTGACGGTCGCCTGGTCTCGGCCGCCGACAAACTTGCCGATCAGCAGCCACCCGAGATTGGTGTGTGACCGCAGCAGATAGATCAGCTCGTGGCGCAGCCAGACGATCGAGGCCACCTTGGTGCGCTCCAGCAGGGCGGCGGGCGTGACCTTGTGGTAGGCGCAGACGGCCCGCATGACGATGTGCTCGTTCATTTCGTGCCCTCGGCGCGATAGCGCGGGCAGCGATTGCAGGCGCGATACATCCGGATCATCTCGCTGTTGATGTCCGAGTACTTGCGCGCCGCCAGCTGCCAGTCGCGGCAGATGTTCGTCTGCAGCTCGCCCCGCGCCGGGCAGCTGACCGTGGCCAGCTCGAAGACGCCGCGCACGACCTCCTCGACGGCGCCCATGTCGCCCTCGTAGCGGTTGCGCAGCACGGCCGACACCAGAGCCGCCGAGCGGTTAAGGCGCTTCGCGACTTTGTTCTGGCTCGATTCCGCGCATTGAGCAGCCAGCAGGGACACCCAATCCGGCATATCCGCGCCCCAATGCTCGCGCGCCGTCTCTATCGGACCGGTCATTTGCCACCCCCAAGCGCAAAAGTTTCGCGCGAGTTGGGGTCAAACACCTGTTGCACACGCTGGATCTGCGGCGCCTTGGGGCCGCGGTTGCGGATCAACCGATAGCTGGCGAGCTGCGCCCGGTGCGGATCGGCCTTGGTCTTGACCTGCAGATAGCCCGCCGCCAAAAGCCGCTTGCAGTAGTCGCGCGCGGTCGACTCGGGGATTTCGACGCTGGCGTGCTGGATCAGGTCGCGCGCGCTGAACGTCTTGAGCATGTACATGCCGCGCCACAGCTGCTCGTAATTCTCGCCGTGGGTGACCTTGCTGCCATCAGACCGCAGCCGCGGAGCATGATAGCCGGTGTCAAGGATCAGCTCCCAGCACCCCTGTTGCCCATTTTCGGTTTCCCGGGCCTTCAGGTAACCGGCAGTGGTCAACGCTTTCAGATACCGCAGTACCGAGGATTTTCCGAGCCCGGTGGCTTCAACGATGGCCTTGGTCGTAATCGCCTTCGGGTTGGCTTTCATCGCCAGCCACATCTCCTGCCGACCGGCACCAACTTGATCGGCCGGGCGCCGCCCCGTGAACGACGCGCGCGTCATGCCATGCCCCTCCGCGGAGTCGGCGCTTCGCCGAGGAAGAATTCGATCTTGGGCACATCAGCCATGGTGATTTCGGACCGACCAGAGGTCAGCGAATACAGATTGACCTGGTTCAGGTTGGCCACGACGCGCCGAAAGTTCGCGGCGGACTTTTCGAGCACGACTTGCAGCACATCATCCGGCAGGGTCAGCTGCGGTTGCTTAAGTTGAGCCAGCACCCTGGTCTCGCGCAGATCGGCGGGTTGCGCCGCGGGCCAGGCGCCGATCCTGTTGTGGACACGCTCCCAACGGCGCAGCCGCTGGGGCAGGACCTCTTCCCCGATCAGGATCATCGCGCTGCCAAGCGAGCTGATGTAGATGTCGTGGATCACGCCCATCATGTCATCACGGCAAAGTTTGTGAGCCTCGTCGATCAGCAGCGGGCGGCCGGACTTTGCCAGCTCCTCGCCGATCTGCTCAACCATGTCGCTGATCTGCCCACTCGGCTCCATGCCAAGCGCCTTGACGATCTTCGTCACCAGCACTTTGCGCGTCCAGACCGATTTAACCTCGACCCAGCAAGCGTTATAGACCTGCGCGTTGTAGATGGCCGCGCTGGATTTTCCGTAGCCCGAAAACCCGTGGAAGCAGCCCATCCCCGGCAAGTCAGGGTCGCGATCCCGCAGCTGCTGGATGGCCGCCCCCAACAGCATGACGTTGCGCAGGGGTGCCACATTCGCGATGGTCTTGGCCTTCTTGATGTCGTCCAACATGCTCTCTCCTCATCTTCCAACCGCCGTGCCAACAGCGGCATTCGTCATCCGATCGCCACATCTCCATCCCGATCAAACATCGCCCTCTGGGCGCGGTAGATCGGATGGCGCTGCATGCGCTCGTAGAATTCTGCGTCCTCGGCCGAGATCGGCTCTCCAGCCTCGGACCGCCGCTCGATGTCGATCACCCGCCAGAACCTGGTGACGTCGGTTTCTTCCGGTTCCACCACGGGGCGAGACACCGCGAAATCGACCTGCAACACCCTCAGTTCATCGTCGCGCGACGTGTCCGGAACAGGCAGGCTGCGCTCCATCGTCATCACCTTGCGGTGTCGGACGGGGGCGATATCCACCACCTTGGCCTCGATCAGCGGGGTTTCGGGCGCGGGCACCGTCGCCAGCTCGGCCACCAAAGCTTCGACCGACACCGGCAGCTGCGCTTTCAGCAGTTCTTTCTCGATACGACGGCGTTGCGCTTTCGCTTTCGCATGCAGGCGCGCGCCGACCAGATCGAAGAAACCGACCTTCTCGCGGCACTCCGCTTCTCCCAAGAATTCTCCGGCCAGCGTGTAGATCCAGAGGCCAGCATGCAGATTCTCCGGGTCGAACCGCGCCACCACCTTCTGACCGGCGAATTCGTTCATCCAGTCCGCCCAGTAGCTGTTCTTGAACAGCGCCAGCGCCCCATGGGTGCGATGCAACGTGCAGACTTCCTGTCCCATCAGCCACAGCCGGTGCTGTTCCGGGGTCGCCTTGCGGATCGGCGCGGCACCATAGCTCTCCGCGAAGGTGTCGTCGAAGCTGCGGCCCTTCGCATTGGGCGTGAGGCGCCCAGGCCGGGCGTTGTGGTCCGCGATCTCCTGCGCGGTGATCGCCAGAAAATCAGCCAGCGGGATTGCGCGCGACCCATAGTTTTCGGGCTTCGCCGTGGGTTTGTTGCCGACATAGGCCCCGGCAAAGGCGGGATGCCGCGCCAGACGATCGGCGATATCGCGGAACGCCCGCTCGATCGGCTTGGCCTGTCCATGCGCAGGGGTGGCCCAATGCACCTGGATGCCCATTTGCGGCAGCACTCCAAGCGCGTCATCATCCCGAACCGTGAAACGGAACCGGGTCGGCGTGCCGCCGGTCAGCCATTTGTTCGCGAACTCGTGGCCATTGTCGAAAAGACAGTGCCGCGGAATGCCCCAGGTCTCGATCAGCTCGCCAAAGGCAGACATGACTGCCACCTTGTTGGGGTCCAGATCGACGCGCCAGGACAGGATCTTGTTCGAATATAGATCCTGAAACGCGACGATTTGCGGACGCACCGGCTTGTCGATGCCGGGCCATTGCACGAAGACGTCGATCTTGTGGCAGTCAGCATTGACGCCTTCGAGCGCGACCATCGTCGAGCGGTCACGGATCTGCGGCGGGAAGCATTTTTCAAGCCCCTTCAGCCCCTCACGGGCATAGACCTGCGTCACGCGCGGCACATTCGCATCCATCCAGCGCCGCGCCGTGCGATCGGCCAGCACCTTGAGGCCCCGCGTCTTGCAAAGCTTCTTCACCCGGTCGTAGCAGGCCTTGAAACTGCCGCCATCCACCCGCAGGTAATCCGCCTTGAGCCAGTCCAGGAACTCCTGACTGCACTCCGCCCGCTCGCGCTTCGCCTCGGCGGCACGATGGCGGGGCGCCAGATAGGCCAGCCGGTCCGCCGGATCGACGCCCTCGATCATCTCGAACCAGTTCCAGACCGTGCGCGCCGCCACATCGGCCTCGGCCGCCACCGTATCGACCGCCAACGCCTTGCCCATCGGCGCCTCCAGCGCCTCCACCTTTTGGATCACCGCCAGCCGCGCCGCGGCCGAAGCCTTCACCACCTCCGGCAGCCCGTCATACCAGGACCAGACCTCGCCCCGCGCCCGCTGCGGCGCCGGGGCATGATGAGGCGCGGTCGCGGCTTTCAGCAGCGCCGCCTGCGCCCGTACCGGCAACAGCTTCCAGTGATATTCCCAGCCACCCCCGCGGCCAGTGCGACGGCGGGCATAGGTCGGATGCGCCCTCCAATCGAGACGCGCCGCCATCGCATTGACGTTGCGCTTTGTCGTCGGCACATCGGGCAGGCCCGCGGCCGCAAGGGCCTCGGTCGTCCACCATTCGCGTGCGGGGGTGGCTGATTTCATTCTGCGGCCTCCTGGCGCGCTGGCAGTTCGACGCCAAGCTGCAGGCCCAGCATCTCGATCAGACGGATGCCGTTGACATCGACGAACTTGGTGCGAGCCTTCGCCCCGGCCCGGTTCCATGCGGCCTGCAGCGCCTTGAACTGCTGATCTGACGGGTCTTGAACGGGAGCTTCACCCTCCCGTTCAAGGCGCAGCGCGCGGCGCGCATCCGCCGCCGATTTCGACAGGCCTTCGGCCAGACGGGCCACCACGTCATACCGCTCCGGCGCCGGACCGATCTTCGCAATCTCGGTAAGGTCCTTCAGCGTCACCGGCCGCGGCGCAATGCGCAACCGCGCCACCTCGTCGGGGCCGAGCTTGGTCCCGGCGGCGACGATCTTCTGCACCTGGCGGGCGGTCATTCCGAACTTTTGGGCAGTGGCGTCAGCAAACGAACTCAGTTCACTTGCTGAACCTTGCCGCGCCAGACCACCGGCCACGCCCCGCTTCGTCTCCGGATGCAGCCGCTCGTAAACCTCCTTGCGGGTGGCCAGAAAGACCGCCGTATCGAGCGCGTTCATCTCCGCACCCGCAAGGTTGTCGTCGATCTCCATCAACCGCGCCCAGTCGTCGGTGACGTCGGTCCAGACCTTGGACTCAATCATCGTCCAGTCGAGCCGCCGCGCCGCCTCCAGCCGGTGCCCGCCCGCAATCAGATGTAGGCTGCCGTCCTTCTTCTTGCGCACATGGATCGCGTCCTTCATCACCCCGGTCTCGGCGATCGAGGCAAGAAGGCTCTGCACCCCGGCTTCGGTCACCGGACGCAGGCGGTCGCGCACGATCACCTCCGCCACCGGCACGCTGTCGATCTGCGTCAAACGGGCCATCACGACCTCCCGCCGCGGGCACGCGGCAGCGACGGGCGCACCTCGTCCGCCAGGGCATTGCTCAGCCGACGGCAAGCATCGCACATCCTGTTATGGATGCCCGCCGACGCGAAAACCCGCTGGCAGCACAGGCAGGGTCGATCGATCCGCTTCGCCTTCTGGTCCGCCTCACGCTGCAGCACGTCGCGCTGCTGTTCGGCCCGAACCTTGAAGGGGGTCTGGCTGTCGCGGATCACCTGTCCGCTGGGAGCCAGCACCACATAGCCGATGCCGGACAGATGCTGCACCTGATAACTGCCAGGGCGGGCATAGTCTGCCATGCCAACCATCTGCGTCACCCCAGCGCCGCTTCACAGACCGCCAGATCACCGGCCGTCTCGGCCTGATGCAGGCACTCCAGCAACTCGGTGACCAGCTGATCATGCTTGGTCCACAGAGCATCGGCCTGATCGAGCGCAGCCCACATGCGCGGGTCATCCGGCTGCTTCTGGTCGGCATCCGCGTGGATGCGTCCGGCGCTGACAGCAGCCTCATTCGCGGCCTTCGTCAGCCGCCGGATCACCGCCATCCGCGCCCGCGGCGGCATGTCGACGGGTCTGGTTTCGTCGTTGAGAACGTCAGTTTGCATGGAACACCTCAAAGATCAGGGGAAGAAAGACGGGGATGATCAGCATGAAGAGCAGGATCGTCGCCGCGCCGAGCACGTCGCCGACCCAACAGCCGTCGAGCCAATCGCTGAAGGATTTGAGGCGCCGGAGCAGGGTGGGGAGGAAGCTCCGGCGCCCGCCGTGCCCGTCCTTCGGGGTGGTGGCTTCGGGGGCACGGTATTCGGTGGGAAAATCGGTCATCACAGCCACCCCGCAACATCGCTGATGGCAAGCGCAACGCCCGTCCACATGGCGGCGACAAGCACGATCGCGGGGATGATCCACCACCCGTTCGGCAACTCCCGCCCCGGCACACTATGTGCTTGCGCCAGGGCGGGACCGCCCTCACCATCCGCAACGCCAATCAACGAACGGGAGGAAGGGATGGAAGAACTGGAAGAACGGCTGGCAGCGCTCGAAACCGAGAACGAGGTGCTGTCAGCAAGATTTGAGTTGCAGCAGAGTTTTCTCATGGCAGTGATCTCACGCCTTGCCGAAGAGGAGGATCTCCAGATCCTGCGCGACAGCCTCGAAAGCGGGATCTCTCTCGCCCGGAAGTCCATGCAGCTGAACATGCTGAACGATCTGCAGGATCTTCTTCGCGCGTTCGATGCGGCGATCCCGCCGGATCGCTAATTCTTCCGGCGTTACCGCGAACATTTCGGCCATGTCTTTTTGGCGGCGGGCGCGCTCCGCCGCACGACCGACGAACCCGTCTTTCCGTGCAGGCTTGGGCACCGGCGCGCCGGTCCACTTCGGCGCCGGGACAACGCACAAGGCCTTGGCGGCCTCTTCCGTCGCATTGGCTCCCACCGGGAGGCTGAGCGCACCTTGGACGGTGCCCCCGTCGTGAAGCGCGGCCAATTCCGGGCAGATCATCAGCGCCACGCTGCGGCGCAGGCGGTCAAGGGAGCGCATCATGCGGCCTCCGTAACGTGCGGCGCTGCGGGATCGACCCAGAGAGCCCCTTCCAGCAACTCACTCAGTTGGCGGGGCGGCAGAGCGAGCTCGAACAGCAGCCCGCGCTTCAGGCATCGCGCCTGGCGCCAGGCGAAGGTCCAGGCCTCGCGCGTCGTGAACCAGATCCAGGTGGTGTGGTTCTCCATCACCTCCGTGGGGTTTGCGCCCGCATCGGCGCGGCGGTCGATCTCGTCGTCTTCGATGGTGCAGATGGAAATCATCGGCACGCGGAGGGCCGGATGCCCGGGCAACGCGCAACGCCAGATATCCACCCCCTCGATCCCGCCTTCGTTGCCCAAGGCATCGAAAATCGGCGGCCATTTTTCCGGCTCAAAGACCGAACCAAACATCAACGTTTGCGCCATCATGCGGCCTCCTTCTTGCTTTTCGGGGGGCGGGGAATGTCGCGCGGCCATTCGAGGTCCGCGGGCCAATTCGTTGAAAACCAGCGCGTCACACGCTCCGCTCGGCGCAGCGTGCAGCTTGATCCAGCCTTGAGGCCGGGGAGCCATTTTCCGTCATTTTCTGCATAGGTGGACACGGTCGAGAGCTCGAGCGCGCAATGGCGCCCGTAGGCCTCTGCCAGTCGGATGATGTGCTCGGTGCTCATAGTTTCTCCGGTATCGTTACCGACACAATAAAAGGTAACGTTACCGATAGTCAAGCCGAACGTGTTCGGTAATAATACCGACAGATGGAAGACCTTGGTAAACAGTTCGGGGACATCGTTGCTCAGCGCCTAAAGGCGCTGGATACAAACGCTTTTGCTGTTGAGAAGGCATTTGGCCTGCCCGCCGACGCGATTCGGAATGTTATCCGAAGTGAGAAGCGGGCCGGGCCGACGCTCTCTAGGGTTCAGGAAATATGTGAAGCGCTCGACTTGGATATTTACATCGGTCCACGGAGATCGACTTCCCCCGTCGAGACGGTGGTTCTCGGCAACGAAGACTTCGCCCCGATTCCGCGCCTCGACGCCCGGATGTCCGCGGGGCCGGGGGCGGAAAACGGCGACGTGCAGGTGATCGAGAAGCTGGCATTCCGCCGCGACTGGTTGGACCGCATGGGAGTAGATCCAACGCAAGCCGTGCTCGTCCAGGTCTCGGGCGATAGCATGACGCCAGGGCTGCACGATGGCGATCTGGCCCTGATCGACCGCCGCCGCAACAAGGTGCGCAACGGCAACGTCTACGCCCTGACCGACACCGACGGCTCGACCAGGGTGAAGCGCATCGACCTGCTGCCGAACGGTCTCATTCTGCGCTCAGACGCCCCGTCATATCCGGCCGAGTTTCGCCCCTGCGACGACGCCAACAGGTTGCAGATTATCGGCCAGGTTGTATGGTCTGGTCATTCTTGGGGATAGCGACGCCGGAGACTTAACCGAAGGGATTGAAGTCATGGCCCAGTGTTCACGTTGCAAGGCAAATACTTACGTCGATCCTGCTACGGGGCTTTGCTTCGAATGCGCGAAGCTTCCCGAAGCCCAAAGCGCCGCCACACTTCGCGCCGCTGGTCCTAAAGAACTGGCCGCAATCATCCTGACGACCGAAACCGCGCCCGGCTTGGCTATTCGGCAACGCCTCGGCATTGTTAGCGCCGAGGTCGTGATCGGAATGAACCTGTTCGAGGACATCGCAAGTTCGTTCCGGGATGTTTTCGGTGGGCGAAGCAAGACCCTGCAAGACAATCTGCGCAAGGCGAAGGATCAGGCGCTGCAGGAGTTGCGTCAGGAGGCACATGCGCTTGGCGCGAACGCTGTCGTCGCTACAGCCTTGAACTACAGCGAAGTGAGCGGCGGTGGTAAATCAATGCTCTTCCTCGTGGCCACCGGCACCGCAGTAACCTTGTCGGACGCCCAAGGTGAAAATGTCATCCCAGTTCGTACCACAAGAGCACTATAAGTGCATGGCAACTATTCTCTTTATTTCCAGCTACTTAACTAGAACTGGGATGTTTTGAACGAACTGGGTATCAATCATCCCAGTTCCGCACTTGGTCTTGGCGTGCAATCCACCCTTCAAAGACAGTTTGAACGCCTGTTTTTATTGACGTTCTCGGCGCTCATCGCCTTGGCGACGGCAGGTCCTCGATCATCTCTGGATCGCCCGCGAATGGCGCTTTTCTGCGTTACTGCATGACATGGTGCAGGGCGCTTCTCGACTGCCCCCGATGTACGCAAGCCCCTTGTTTTATTGACCCTTCCAAGGTCTTCCGCCTTCAGACGGCCTCTTCCGGCTTCCTGCAGAATGTCGTGTCAAACAACACCTGGTTTGAGCGTCGAATCGGCATCGGCGCATGAATGCGAGGATAGTCCTTGAGTGATCTGTAGTGATCGGGGCAGTCGTCATGCTCGGGCTGAAGCGTCTTTTGGACGATAAGCACAGAGTATAACCGAACTATCTGCCGACAGGGTGAGCCCAAGGTGGTTTCCGAAGCTTCACTTGTCGCTTATAAGTCAATGCCTTGCAGAGCTCTCGGGCGCAAGTGATCACTGCGTGGCGAACTTTGTGAAACCACCCTGAGTCCTCATGAAAGTGAAACTGGGCAATCTATATTTCGTCTTGCAGCTTGATGAATCCACAAAATATGCCGCTGTCCATTACGGCACTCGCCGCCTCACGTTGCGTCTTCTACGCCCAATATTACGGGGACGATTGGTACACATCTGCGCAGCACTGTCGGCTGATGATCGATTGCAATGGGGGGTAGTCCATAAGGATATGGCGCGGCGGTCTCAGCAAATGGCGAGCGAGAAACTATGGACTAGTAAGAGAAGCTCGGCAATGCTCAGTATTAGGGCATTACGACCGGAGGACGCGCTCTCGCGAACGTTGCATCCGACTGTGTGCGGTCTCTAAGATCTTTCAACGACACCCAATGAACATTCAATAACCTGGCTATAAGCGGTTCTCACTGCCGTTTTGTCGCCTGGCTCAGCGTGCTAATGCCCGGCAGGTAATGCGCCTCTTCCTACGGCTAATTCGACACCAAGCAAAAATTCATCCAAGAACTCCCTGACAATATTCAAAAATGCTTGCCGATCTCTTGGACAAGAACGACAAATGATCGTCACTCGCGAGCGCTGCGGCAGCATCCCTAGAAATAAACTGACTCGCCAAAGCTTCTAAGCGGCCGGCCTCAAGCGCATCAACGATCAAATTCTTTGCATGCAAATCTGAAGCCTCGTGGTCAAGGCTAGTTAGAACGGAATTACTAAATAGCTTTGACGAGGTAACTGGATGCTTTAGCACATCATATACTTCCGCTTTGCTTAAGGCGCTTATAAATTGAGACGTCGAGTTGCTCGATAGATACTCGAAACTGGGAATCTCCGCCCCTGTTTTGAGATCCTTTGCTTTATTTCTGGCAAGAAGCATGCGGAACGAATTTGTAAGCGCCGCACCACTCCGTACCGGCCTCACAAGAAAATCTCTCTCGCTAAATGAAACTTGTGCGGGTGCAGAAATATAACTACTTTGCCGTAAGTTTGACCAATCTGCAAGCAATCTTGAGACGTAAGTATCTGGCTTGCCTTGAAGTTGCTCATTCAGACCGCACGCCCAGAACCATCTTTCGAACTGCTCACTTAGTTTCTCAAGCTTTCCTTGGTGCATCAGCGAGAAGGCTAGAAGAATCTGCCCTTGGTAAGAGACCACCTCGGGAGACCTTATGCCAAAATGACTATGCAGAAAATCAGCCGTCGCCTTAACGACATCGGGCAGCGCGTCAAATGCCTTGTGGAGTTTTGCTTCATCCTGATTGCGAAGTTGTACTAGCGACTCGGAAGATATATTTAGGTTCATCATAATCGCAACGCACTTCACAATAGTATCACTATCTAGGGGCCAATTAAATTCATTGAGCGCTGCGGTGGCTTCGTTAAGTTTCTCGGATAAATCGAATGTGCTTGACCAAGTAATGGCGCGCATGAAGTCAACAGAATTGAGCCTTGTTCCAGTAGAATTAACGCGCTCAAAAATACCCACGACTCTGTCAACGTCAGTGCTCTGTATGGTAACGGTGGGTATCATGTACTCTTGAAAGGCTGCTTGGAGCTTTAGCACGGTATCGAGCAGGATGTCACCGTCGGGTTCCAAGGCTAACTCAGACTGCAGATCGAGTAGTTTCTTGGGGACAAACAAGCTGGAAAGCGGTACTGAGATATGTTCTTTTTGTTGACTTGACTCCAAATGATGGAACTTCATTTCCCTGAGATCATATCCCACATTCAGCTTCTCAATGGAATTTCCTTTGGAGTAGTTAAATGCCCCAAAAAGAGTTGTTAGGCGCTGCATGCCGTCTAGGACATAGCTCAGCGGGAAAATTTCAGGGACATCTGGAAATGCAGTAAATGTGCCAGGCGCCACGTCAAGCACTTTCCTGTCTACGCGCCAGAGAAGCAAGCTTCCTATAGGATAGCTTTCATAGACGCTATCCAGCAAACCCAAAATCTGCTTCTCGGTCCAAACATACTCCCTCTGAAAAGCTGGAATCTTTAGCTCGCCGTTGGCAATCTGGCGGAACAGTGTGACCAGGTGAACAACGGAAGGCTGAGGCGCGCTGATTCTATTGGACATCTTGTTCTATTTATCCTTGTCGGCTTGTTTCTCTTCTTTAGCAGGAATATTATTGGGTTGCAAAATAGAGTCGCGGAATTCTAAGATCACCCCCTCAAGTAGGTGGAGGCCGTGACTTATATAGTAGGGGCGAAACTCTTTGGAGTTTACATTCCAGCGCCATCCAGGGGTCTGCTGCTCACCGAGACGCGCAGCTTCGTATTGAATATGTGTGAGAGAGCCTATTACTTCTGCCAATTGGGTAGTAAACTGAAGTTCTATGGAGACTTTTGCCGGTCCTGCTCCGACAAAGTCTGTAATTGGCTGCTTGTAGTAAAAGTGCCAGGCATGATAACCTAATCCGGTGGTGACATCGCGATATGAGCTTTCAATCCCTAGTGAAGCACATTCCGCGCTCAGCCTGCGACAGACAAATTCTGGTCCATCCATATACTTGCAGATGAATCTAGTTCTGAAAAGATCATCGATATGCTCGTGGAAATTCTTCAATGTCAGTTCGACAAAGTCTTTTTTTCGGCGATACACACAGTTCACTCTATATATCTTATTTAATACGCTCTTGAGTGGCTTGTGGCTAAGAGTTGCCGACGATGGGTCCGTCAAGAAAAGCATATCTGACTGGATGTATTTATTTTGAAAACTCGATAGGGCGCGAAGGATTTCATTAAATTCTTTTGTTTTTAGTTCGCTGGTTAATCCATTCAAGTATGTCTCGTAATAGCTTTCGTTTTTATACATCTTTTCCTCGCAGCCATTTAAGAGCTGTTCGCAGTACTCCTCGCAGGTCGGCTTTGGCTCTTCTGTCAAAGTCATCCTCAATCTGATCAGGAAATCATGGGGGGAGCATACGCCTGAACTTATTCTGCTTCAAGTATTTAGTCGCGCTCAGCTCTGACTGGATTCTTCTTGAGTATGTATGTATGGGTTTTTCGAAAGGGTGCATCGTGGACTTGCAATATCTAGGTGCGCTTCAAGCGCGAAGTAGTCTGCGTGGCGACTGTACTGGCGCCTCTCCGACCGCGGCGCTGAAATAACGAAGTCGCAGCCTGCCTCCTGGTGCCGCAGTTTGGAGCCGTGCCACTCGGAGTACTAGGGGCAAGGGCCTTCTGGGGGGTAACGCTCTCCCTTCAAGTATTAGGAGCGACGACACGGCCTCATCGCTTGCAAAAGCTACCATTAATCACTTCACCCGAAGGGCGCTCTAAGTTCCAAACCTAAACAGCCCAGGAGCGGGCTTGAGCCTACTCCCAGGGCGTCTGGACTGCGGTCTTGGGGCTTCTCCCCCGTCAACCTCACCCCCTCCCTGGCCCTCGGCGATGCGCTTCAGAAGCTCATGGTTCTCCAGGGCCAGGGCCATGTTCCCGGCAAAGACGATGCTGCAGAACAGCCCTCCCAGGGGCGTCATCAGCCCCGTCTCTCGGGCCTTGGGCGTGTCCCCAGCGATGAAGAAGCCAAGCCCCACGATCAGGGCCAGGGCCAGGAACACCCCGCACCAGGCGAAGAAGACGATGCGGTAAAGGGTGATCAGTTTGCGAAGCATGATGCTCTCCTGTGTCGTGATCTTGGGGGATGCTCAGGCCGCAGCCGAGAGGACGCGGTAGACCGAGCGCTCAGAGATGCCGAGCTTGCGGGCGATCTCCCGCTTCGGTGTCCCTGCCGCCAGCAAGGCCAGAGCTTCGGCCTGCTTGAACTGCGCCGTGGGCTTGCGGCCCTTGTACTTCCCATCGGCCTTGGCCTTGGCGATGCCTTCCCGTTGCCGCTCCAGCATCATCTCCCGCTCGAACTGCGCCACGGCCCCGAGCACATTCAGCATCAGCTTGCCGGTGGCATTGGCCGTATCCAGCCCTAGGTCGAGCACCCTCAGCCCCACCTTCTTGCGCTCTAGGGCCTCCACGATCTCGCCCAGGTGACGCACCGAGCGGGCCAGACGGTCGAGCTTGGTCACCACCAGAGTGTCGCCTTCCCGAACGAACTCCAGCGCCGCAGAGAGGGCGTCTCGCTGCCCCACGGAACTCACCTGCTCCTCAAACAGCTTCTCGCACCCGAGGGCCTGCAGGGCCTTCCTCTGGGCCACAAAGCCCGCAATCTGGTCCAGGGTCGAGGTGCGGGCATAACCGATCAGAATGTGATCCTCCTTAGTCTGCCAATAGGGTCAAAGAGGTGGGGGGAGAGGCGTCTGCCAAAACTCCGAACCCACTTCCATGACGGGGCTATTCCGCCACAGATGACCCTGCCTCTGGGGCAAGCTTCAGTGGCAGAGGGGATCAGCTGGGGTCTGGACCTGGGATGGCCCTGGGAGACTCGGAGAGGGCCGCAGAATGGCCTTCCTGGGCTTTCCCGTGGGTGAGACTCGGGACGGCAAGAGGCGACTCCACGGCCCTCCCAGGGACTCTGGCGAGGTCCTGGGCCGTGGCGCTTTTCAACCCGTCAGAGGGGGGGTGGGGGGTTTGGGAAGCGACTTCAAAAAGAGGAGTTATATTATTACTCTTATTGTTCTTCTTGGCGCTGAGCCCCCACCTCTGACCGAAAGGGAAACCCTTGGGGAACACTTACGTTTCCAAGTAAATTATGGCTCTTACGTTTCCAAGTAATGCCCAGGTCGTCCTGAGAGAACCTTAGCCTCCAAGGCATACCAAGTATCTGATGATAGGGGTATATTACCTTAGATACCTACCTTGGATCATCCAAGGCTACCGCCCAAGGATCGACCTTGGAGGGCCAAGGGGCAGCCGAGGGGGGGGACTTATTTGCATCTGACCTCAGGCAGGCAGCCGAAGCGATGCCCGTAAGCTTCCACCAGACAGGTGAGGGCCAAGTCCTGATGCTGTTTGGCGACGATCAAGCTGTCAAAGACGGGCAAGGCAGCGACACCGTGATCATGCCCAAGACGGGTCAGGCACTCCATGAAGCACTCGGATTCCTCATATTGCAGCCGAGCCCAATCCATCGAGCCCTTCTTGAGCTTGTTCAGGATCGGATGCTTGGCGATCAGGGCGTCAAGAACCTTTCCGAGCTTGTAGACGGTGCTGATTTTCCGGCCTGTGCGCTTCATGTAGTCCTCGCTTAGCTTCTTCGGGAAGCGGGTCGGTTTCGATCCTTTCCCCGTCATCGCCGCAAAGAGCCCCTTCACCACCTCCCGCTCGACACCAGCCAGGAAATAGGGGTCGTCGTCGGTGTCCAACTCCAGATCGTGCAGGGCGTAGAGGATGAAGAAATGGCTTGACCGAACGTCAAGCTCGACTGTGGGCTCACCCCGGCAGGTGATCAGGGCGCGGTCTTCTTTCGACCTCTGCTGCCAATCATCCTCGGAACAGCAATAGAGCCTTCCGCCCATGTTGAAGTCGAAGTTGTGGAAGTTGGACGAGGACACGCGGCACGATCTGCAGCTTGTCGTGACCGGCAAGGCCAGCATGGCCGAGATGACCGAGGCGGATCTTGTCCGCGTCGTCGATGCGCTGAAAGCCCGCGGGTTTCAGCCCTTCGGCAAGGCCGCGTTCAAAGGCCGTAAAAGCGGCGTGAAGGCGGCCGTGAAACCCGCCGCAGCGCGGGCCGATCTGCGCTTTGTGCATGTGCTCTGGCGCAAGCTTGGCGAGGCCGGTGCGGCGAAGAAGCCGGGCCGTGACGGGCTGAACGCCTTTATCCGGTCGCGGTTCGAGGGCAAGTGGCAGTCGGTGCCGATCGATGTCGATGCCCTGCGCGACGCCGGTCAGATCAACGACGTGATCCGCGCGCTGAAGGACATGTGCGAGCGCGCCAACGTGGTGATCAAATGACCATGCTGCACACCTTCCATGCGCTGCGGCCGAGGCCGGGCGTGCCAAGGCCCAGGAGTCCGCGATACCAGTCGAGCGTAAATCCGTCCCAAATCAGCATGTTGACCGGGTTGGCGTTGAAGGAATAGCCGATGATGACGAAAAGCGGCACGTAGAGGAAGGCAAAGAAGCCAAGCGCGAAAAGTGTCAGGAACGGGCGTTTCATGCCGCACCCCCGCCTTTTTCGCCCGCGTTGCGAAGATCGTCAGCGCACCGAGCACCACCGCCATCACCACCATGGCGAGCGCCGAGCCAAAGGGCCAGTTGCGCGAAGAGAGGAATTGCTGCTCGATCAGGTTGCCGGTCATCAGCCCCTTGGCGCCGCCCAGAATGTTGGGAACGATGAAATTGCCCACCGCCGGGATGAAGACGATCACCGATCCGGCGACGACCCCGGGGAGGGTCATCGGGAAGATCACCTTGAGGAAGGTCTGCCAGGGTTTTGCGCCCAGATCGACCGATGCCTCACTCGGCTCGCTGGCATCGCGCTCTTGACCCAGCCACCGCGTCAGCGTCGAAAGGCCAATGCCCAGATCCTCGGCGATCTCTCGCCGCGTCTGGCCAACGGTCAGCGCCAGTGGTACCGCTTCACGCCGAAATTCCGGCGGAGGTCTGTTCGCGTTGCCCATAGAACACCTCCTGGTTCCTCAGCCGGTGCTCTCCACATTTTTCGGGCAAGTCCGCACATGTCGCACCAGACGAAGAAGACGATCCGGTAAAGAGACGTGATTTTGCAGATTTCGATCTGCGATTGACCTTCGGTTAACCTCGATCCGCGAAGCTCGGAGGGCCATCGATTGGGGAATCGTCATGCAGCTTTCGCAAATCACCACGCAACCGCCTGTGGTGTCTAAATATGGAAACGTCACCTTCCTGCTCTGGCGGGGCGCGGAATTCGGGGTTGTCCTGACCTGCGATGGTCGCCCGGGCAAGTTCACCGGCCCATTCTTGCGCGAGGAAGTCGAAGATGCGATCGCGCCCTATGCGCAGCTGATCTGAGGCTTAATCAGACGTCGGAACCAGCTTTGCGTGCCCGCGCCACATGCCATGGATCCGGTATGATCGGTGACCCTTGGCGCAGCGTCGAGGCCGTCGAATGCGCAACACTGGAATGGGTCGACCAGTTCAACAACCGCCGCCTGCACGAGCCGATCGGGAATATTCCGCCCGCCGAGGCCAATTTCTGCGCAGCTCTGGAAACTGAAGCCATGGCCGCGTAGCTAACACAAATCAGCCTCCGGCAAACCCGGGGCGGTTCGACCTCCGCCAAACCCGCCGCGGTTCACATCCAGCTGGGCCGCGGTTCAGGCGTCATGGAGTTTCAGGAAGTCCGAAACCGTGGCGAGACAGAGATCCTTCTCCTCGACATGCGGCATGTGCGAGGACTGCTCGAAAAGCACCCAGCGGACGTTCGGGATGTTTTCGAAAAGCGGCTTCGTCACCAGCGGTGTCGCCTCGTCGTATTTGCCCGAGATCACCAGGGCGGGCACGTTGATCAGGGGCAGGCGGTCCTCGATCGTCCAATCCTTCATCGTGCCGATGACATGGAATTCCGTCGGCCCGTTCATCGCGTTGTAGACGGTGCTGTCGAGCTCCATCAGCTCGAAGGTGCGCGTCACCTCGGGCGGCCAGGGATCGACGCGGCAGACATGGCGCATGTAGAACACCCGCGAGGCCGCCAGATATTCGGGATCACTCAGCGTTCCGGCGCGTTCGTGGCGCAGGAGCGTTTCCTGCACTTCGGGCGGC
This sequence comes from Rhodobacter capsulatus, assembly GCF_052363175.1. Classification (GTDB taxonomy): domain Bacteria; phylum Pseudomonadota; class Alphaproteobacteria; order Rhodobacterales; family Rhodobacteraceae; genus Rhodobacter; species Rhodobacter capsulatus_D. Next base: position 2,497,899 of record NZ_CP198946.1, on the reverse strand, counting down.
AATTCGCGGCGCAGCCGGTTTGCCTCGGCCACCCAGGTGGGCATAGAGGCGAGCGAATTGGCGAAGATGATCGCCTTGAGCCCCTTCGGGCGGCGCACGGCATGTTCGCCGCCCAGCATGCCCCCCCAGGACTGGCCAAGCAGCGCGTAACGATCAGCGATGCCGAGATGGGCAAGGAGGTTGTCGAGTTCGGCCAGGAACAGCTTCACCGTCCAGAACGCGGGGCCTTTCTCGGGCAGATGCGTTGAGTTGCCGTTGCCAAGCTGGTCGTAATGGATCACCGCGCGGCCATCGAGCGCGGTGATGCCCTTGAAGCTGTCGACGTAATCATGCGTGCAGCCCGGCCCGCCATGCGCGATGACAAGCGGCAGCTTGCCATTCGTCAGATCGCCGGTGACGCGATACCACGTCTGCCAGTCGCCAAAGGCGGCCTTGCCTTCGCGCGTCGGAATGTCCGTCCCGTCCGGTCCCTGCATCTCATCCTCCCGTGCTGCCCGGTCAAGCCTAGCGAAGGCCTGCGACCCGGGGCAGCTATCAAGAATGAGAGGAGGCGTCAGATCAGCCCGCGCCGGACCGCTTCGGCCACCGCATGGCTGCGGTTGCGCGCACCCAGTTTGCGCACCGCCGCGTTGAGATGCATCACCACCGTCGGCACGGAGCGTTCGATGAGCCGCGATGTTTCCTTGGCAGACCGGCCCTGTGCGGCATGGTCGAGACATTCGCGTTCGCGCGCGCTCAGCGCCGGGGGCCGGGTCTGGGGCGGCGCGGTCTCGGCGGGCGCGGGGGCGCCGATGTCGTTCTGGAACGCCTGTGCCATCAGCGCGAAGCCCGGCAGAACCTGCGCCGCAACGGCCGCGAAGGCGCGTCCAGGGCCGTTCCAGAGCCCGTTCACCGTGACATAGCCGCCGCCGGGCAGATGGATCGGCACGGTGATGCCATTGACGAAGCCGCTCGCCGAGATGAACTCGACCACCGGGCGCGAGTTGCGGGTCAGGAAGTTTGCGCTCAGATCGCCCGCCTCGGCGTCATAGCTCCAGACGAAGGGCGCGACCGACTGCACCGCCACCGCCTGCACCGGATCGACATGGGCATAGCCGCGGCCGCACCAGTAGTCGATCATCCCCGGATCGAGGTTGCGCACCATCATCACCGCGGGCGCCGTCACCGTGCCATCGGTTTCCCGATGCCGGGGGGTGTAATCGTAGATCAGCGCCGAAGCGCCAAAGCCGCGGGCGATCTCGAAGAAGCGGTCCACCTCCCGCCCGAGCCCGGAAGCCCCGGCGGCCTCCGGGCCGGGACGGGGTGTCGCGTGATGCGCGGCAGATGATGCCATGTGCTTCCTCCCCAGCGGCCCACTATCAATCTTGATAGGTTACGCAGGACGGGACCTTGCCACAATATCGGCCGATGGGAAGGCACCGATGCGCCCGAAATCAGAGAAACGATGCCGAGGCGTGAAGAAAAGCCCGAAAATCGAGCAATCTGCCGCTGCGCCCCGCCCCCTTTTGCGGCGGCTCTGGCACAGTGGCACCGAGAGACTCGATTCGACTTCCCGTTCTGCCGAGCCGGGGCGCCCGCGCCCGGACATCCAGCAATCCAGCAAGGAGTAGACCATGATCCCCAAGCTTACCCCCGCAAGGACGGCGCCCCGGGCCGGAACCGTTGCGACGCTCGCGCTCATGGCGGCGCTCGGCCCGACGCTGGCGCAGGCCGAGGACGCGCACCGCGGCGGCACGCTGCGGCTCGTCTCGGTGTCCTCACAAGGCACGCTTGATCCGCATATCAACTACACCTCGCAGTTCTGGCAGCTTTACGCCTTCCTGTATGACGGGCTTGTCGGCTTCAAGAAGGTGGGTGGCGCCGAGAGCAAGGACATCGTCCCCGATCTGGCCGAGGCGATGCCGGTGATCTCGAACGACGGCAAGACCTACACCTTCACCCTGCGCAAGGGGATCAAGTTCGCCGATGGCTCCGACATGACGGCGACGGATGTGGTGGCCTCGTTCCAGCGCATCTTCAAGGTGCTCGGCCCGACCGCGGGCACGTTCTACAACGGCATCGTCGGTGCCGACAAATGCCTTGCCGATCCGGCAACCTGCACGCTCGAGGGGGGCGTGATCGGTGACGAGGCGGCTGGCACGGTGACGATCAACCTGACAGCTGCCGATCCGGAACTGCTCTTCAAGCTTTCCGTGCCGCATGCCGCGATCCTGCCCTCGGAAACCACGGCCAAGGACAATGGCAACACGCCCATTCCGGGCACCGGCGCCTATGTGGTGAAAAGCTACGACGCCAACAATTCCATGGTGATCGTGCGCAACCCGGCCTTCAAGGAATGGAGCAAGGACGCCCAGCCCGATGGCTATGTCGACGAGATCGACTATGCCTTTGGCGGCACCGAAGAGGCGGCGGTGAACGCGATCATGAACGGGCAGGCCGACTGGATGTTCGACACGCCGCCCGCGGATCGTCTGGCGGAACTTTCCACCTCGGCCCCCGGGCAGATCCATCTCTCGCCGCTTTCGGCCTGGTGGTATGCGCCGATGAACGTCAACCTGCCGCCCTTCGACAACGAGAAGGCCCGTCAGGCGCTGAACTATGCGATCGACCGCGATGCGCTGGTCTCGGTCTTTGGCGGCCCGGCGCTCGCGAAGCCCGTCTGTCAGGTGCTGCCGCCGGAATTCCCCGGCCACGAGGATCAATGTCTTTACACCCTTGATCCCGGCACCGAATGGACCGCGCCGGACATGGACAAGGCGCTGCAGCTGGTCGAGGAAAGCGGCACCAAGGGGCAGAAGGTCACCGTGGTGACCGAGGACAACGCCGCCTCGCGCGGGATTGGCACCTATCTGCAATCGGTGCTTTCGGATCTGGGCTATGATGCCGCCGTGCAGACGATCTCGGGCGACATCCAGTTCACCTATATCCAGAACACCAACAACAAGGTGCAGCTCTCGATCTCGCAATGGTATGCCGATTATCCGGCCGCCTCGAACTTCCTCAACGTGCTCTTCGGCTGTGACTCGTTCCACCCCGGCACCGATGCCTCGATCAACATTTCGGGGATGTGCGACAAGGACATCGACGCGCAGATGAAGGCGGCGATTGCGCTTGGCGCCACCGATCCGGCCGCGGCCGACAAGGACTGGGCAAAGATCGACCGTGCGGTGATGGAGAAATCGCCCGCGCTGCCGCTTTTCACGCCGCAACAGGTGGATCTGCTCAGCACGCGGGTGGGGAACTACCAGTTTTCGAGCCTGCACCACTGGCTGATCGCGAATGCCTGGGTGCAATGAGACCCATGACGGTGATCCCCCGGATATGACAGCTGATCTCACCACCCCGCCTCCGGCCGCATCGGCCGGGGGCGATCTGCCCCCTCCCGCGGGCCCGTGGCGGCGTGCGCTCACCGGCCTTGCCTCCAGCCCCACGGCAGTGCTGTCGGGGCTGGGCATCCTGTTCATCGTTCTCGCGATGGCGCTTGCGCCGGTCTATGCGAAATATGTCGCCAAGACTGACCCGTTCCGCTCGGGGCTGAGCGCGAAGATCCTGATCGACGGCAAGCGCTCGCCGGTGATGGTGCGCTCGACCGAGGGGCTGGGCCTTGGCGTCACCCCGATCGGCCCGACATGGGGGCCGCAATATTTCCTTGGCGCCGACAACCAGGGCCGCGACGTGGCGGCGCGGTTTCTGTATGGCGGGCAGAATTCGCTCTTCATCGCCGGGGCCTCGACGCTTCTGTGCCTCGTCTGCGCGGCGCTTGTCGGCATCGTCGCGGGCTATGCCGGGGGGGTGGTCGATACGGTTCTGTCGAACCTGATCGACATGATCTGGGCCTTTCCGGTCTATCTGCTGGCGATCTCGCTTTCGATCGTGATGCTCGGAAAAACCTTTGATTTCGGGCCGATCCACCTGTCGTCATCGAGCCTGATCGTGCCGATCGTGATCATCGGGCTCGTCTATGTGCCCTATGTCGCACGGCCCGTCCGCGGCCGGGTGATCGCCATCACCAACAGCGAATTCGTGCTCGCCGCGCGCGGCCTTGGCATCCGGCCCTCGCGCATTCTCTGGCGTCACATCCTGCCCAATGTCGCCACCACGCTGATCGTCTTCGCGCCGATGCTGATGGCGCTCAACATCGTCACCGAAAGCTCCTTGTCCTTCCTGTCGGTCGGCGTGCAGGCGCCGAATGCCAGCTGGGGCACGATCCTGCAGGACGGGCAGGCGCTGCTCTATTCCCGCCCCGTCGTCTCGATGGCGCCGGGGATCGCGATCATGGTGACGGTGATGTTGCTCAACCTCTTCGGGGACGTGCTGCGCGACATCCTTGATCCGAAATCCGTGCGGGGGCGCTGATGCTGGCGGCAGTTCTGGCGCGGCTTGCGCGGATGACGGTGGTGATGGTGGGGATCAGCATCCTGACCTTCCTGATCTTCTTCGCCACCCCCGGCGCCGATCCGGCCGCCCGCATTGCGGGCCGCAATGCGGCGCCCGAAACGGTGATCGCCGTGCGCCATGATTTCGGCCTCGATCGGCCGATCTGGGTGCAATACGGGGTGATGATGCGCAAGATGTTCATCACCGGCGATCTGACCTCCTTCGTCAATCGCGGCGAAAAGATCGTCCCCGCGCTGCGCGCCGCCGCCCCGGTGACGCTGTCGCTCGTGGCGGGGGCGGCCGTGCTCTGGATGGCGCTCGGCGCCGTCACCGGCATCCTCGCCGCGGCCACCAAGGACCGGTGGCCCGACAAGATCCTGATGGGCGTCTCGATGATGGCCGTCGCCATGCCCGTCTTCTGGGTCGGCGAGATGGTCAACCTGATCACCCAGAGCCGGTTTCACGACACCTGGGCCTTTTCCTGGGTGCCGCCCTTGGGCTACGTGCCCTTCACCGGAAGCCCGCTGCGCTGGGCTCTGGCGCTGTTCTTTCCGTGGCTCACGCTGGCGTTCCTTTACATCGGGCTTTACGGGCGGATGCTGCGCACCGGCATTCTTGAGACCTATCAGGAAGATTACATCCGCACCGCCCGCGCCAAGGGGCTGACGGCGCGGCAAGTTCTGCTCAAGCACGCCACCCGCAGCGCGATCATTCCCGTCGTCATCATGTTCGGCATGGATTTCGGCGTGCTGGTCGGCGGGGCGGCCGTGCTGACCGAAGTCGTCTTCGGCCTCAACGGCGTGGGGCGGCTGACCTATCAGGCGCTCAAGGCGCTGGATCTGCCGATGATCATGGCCTCGGTGCTGTACGCCTCGTTCTTCGTGGTGCTGGCCAATGCCGTCGTCGACCTTCTGTGCATTCTGATTGATCCGAGGATGCGGCGCAAATGACAGCCTCTTTCCAATCCGCGCCGATCCTGAGCGTGCGCGATCTGCGCGTCTCCTTTGCGGGCGCGCGCAAAAGCTGGACCCGGGTGGTGAACGGCCTCTCGCTTGATGTGGCGGCGGGGGAAACCGTGGCGCTTGTGGGCGAATCCGGCTCGGGCAAAAGCGTCACCTCGCTTGCGCTGATGCGTCTGCTCGATCCCGCGAACAGCCGGATCGAGGGCCGCATCACGCTCGACGGCCATGATGTGCTGGCACTTTCCGAGGCCGAGATGGTGGCGAAGATCCGCGGCCAGCGCGCCGCGATGATCTTTCAGGAGCCGATGACCAGCCTGCACCCGATCTACACCGTGGGCGATCAGCTGATCGAGGCGCTGACCTGCCACCGGCCGATGCCGCTGGCTGAGGCGCGCAAGGCGGCGGTGGCGCTGATGGAACGGGTGCGCATCCCCGATGCGGCGCGCCGGCTGGGCGATTATCCGCATGCGTTTTCGGGGGGCATGCGGCAGCGGGTGATGATTGCGATGGCGCTGGCCTCGCGGCCGAAACTGCTGATCGCCGATGAACCGACAACCGCGCTCGATGTCACCGTGCAGGGCGAAATCCTGTCGCTTCTCAAGGAGTTGCAGGCCGAATTTGGCATGGCGATGCTGTTCGTCACGCATGACATGGGGGTGGTCGCGGAAATGGCCGATCGCACCGTGGTGATGCTGCGCGGCGACGTGGTCGAGGACGGCCCGACCGAGCAGGTGTTCCGCGCCCCGCGCCAGCCTTATACGCGCGCGCTTCTCGCCTCGGTTCCGGCGCTTGGTTCGATGGCGGGCGAGCCGGTGCCGCTGCGCTTTCCGGTGATCGACATTGCCACCGGGCAAGCCACGCCGGGCACGCCGCTGACCCGTCAGCCCGACCTCACGGCCCCGCTCTTGGAAGTACGCGATCTGGTGACGCGGTTCGATGTGCGCGGCGGGCTGTTGCGGCGCAAGGTGGCCCGCGTGCATGCGGTCGAAAACCTGTCCTTCGCGATCCACCCGGCCGAGACGCTGGCGCTGGTGGGCGAATCCGGCTGCGGGAAATCGACCACCGGGCGGGCGATCATTCGCCTTGCGGCCGGGCAGTCCTCGGGCTCGGTGCGGCTGGGCGAGACCGAGCTCTTCGGGCTGGATGCCGGGCGGTTGCGGCTGCAACGGCGCGAGATCCAGATGATCCCGCAAGACCCGCTGGCCAGCCTCAATCCGCGCATGACGATCGGCGAGGCGCTGGTCGAGCCGTTCCTCGAACACCGCATGGGCAGCGCCCCTGAGGCGCGTGCCAAGGCGGCGCGGCTGATGGGGCAGGTTGGGCTTGATCCGGCGATGCTGGAACGCTTCCCGCATGAATTTTCCGGCGGGCAGCGGCAGCGGCTCTGCATTGCCCGCGCGCTGATGCTCGATCCGAAGGTGATCATCGCCGATGAATCGGTCTCGGCGCTGGATGTGTCGGTGAAGGCGCAGGTGGTCAATCTGCTGCTCGACATTCAGGAACGCACCGGCATCGCCTTTCTCTTCATCTCGCATGATATTGCCGTGGTGGAACGGATCAGCCACCGCATCGCGGTGATGTATCAAGGCGAGATCGTCGAAATCGGGCCGCGCGCGGCGGTGATGGAAAACCCGCTGCATCCCTATACGCGCCGGTTGATCGACGCGGTGGCGATCCCCGATCCGGCGCGTCGCCATCTGCGCCGCAGCCAGCCGCCGTCGGAGCTGATGAACCCGATCCGCGATCTGGGCTTCGTGCCACCGAAACGGCGCTACCGCGAAGCCTCGCCCGGCCATTTCGTGCGCGAGGACTGAGCCTTTCCGGCCCGTCATCCCCTTCAACCGTCAGAGGTCGCCATGCCCGTCACCGTTTCCCGCTCCACCGGCCCGATGCCCGATACCCGCGTCGTCATCCTGCCGCTGACCGCGTCGCTCGCCCTTGGCCCGCGGGCCGCGGCGCTGGATGAAGCCTCGAACGGCGCGATCCGCCGGGCGCTGGACGCGGCGCGGTTCAAGGCCGCCGAGGGGGCCTGCCTCGACATTCTCGCGCCGCAGGGTCTCGCCTGCGCGCGCATCATCGTGCTGGGCCTTGGCGCCCCCGAGGCGCTGACGCCCCTTGCGGCGAACCGGGCCGGGGTGGCCCTTGCGCGCCATCTTGAGGCCCTGGGCGAAGACGCCGCGACGCTGGTGCAGGATGGCGAGGGCCCCGAGGCCGCCACGCATCTTGCCGCGCTCGTCCACGGGGTGCGGCTTGGCAATTATCGTTCCCCCCTGATGGGCCGCGCCGATCAGCCCTTCACGCTGCAGCTTGCCCTTGCCACCGATCTTGAGGCCGATGCCGCGCTCGCCCGCATGGATGCGGTGGCCGAGGGGGTGACGCTCGCCCGCGATCTGGTGAACTTCCCGGCAAGCCACCTGCATCCCGACAATTTCGCCGATCACCTTGGCCCGCTTGCCGCGGCCGGGATCGCGATCGAGGTGATGGACGCCGACGAGCTGGCGCGTCAGGGGATGAACGCGGTGCTCGCCGTCGGCATGGGCTCGGCGCGCAAGCCGCGGGTGATCACCCTGCGTTATCGCCCCGAGGGCAGCCCCGAGGCGCCCGTCGCGCTGGTCGGCAAGGGGATCTGTTTCGATGCGGGCGGGCTCTGCATCAAGACCGGGCCGCAGATGTTCGGCATGCGCGCCGACATGAGCGGCGCCGCGGCCGTCATCGGCGCGATGCTGGCGCTGGCCCGGCAGGGCAGCAAGGACCATGTCGTGGGGGTTCTGGGCATTGCCGAGAACATGCTCTCGGGCAGCTCCTACAAGTCCGGCGATATCGTCACCACGATGTCGGGCAAGACGGTCGAGGTTTATGACACCGACTGCGAAGGCCGGATGGTTCTGGCTGACATCCTTTATCTTGCGGCCAGCCGTCACGCGCCGCGGGTGATCGTCGATCTGGCGACGCTGACCTATTCGGTGATGCAGGGGCTTGGCCATGTCTTCGCCGGGCTTTTCGCCACCGATGATGACCTGGCGGCAGAGCTTCTGGCGGCGGGGGAGCGCGTGGGCGAGCGGTTCTGGCGGCTTCCGCTCGATCCGGCCTACGAGGTTGAACTCCGCACGCCCTTGGCCGATCTGCGCCAGCATGCCGCCGATCTGCACGATGGCGACGCGCCCCATGCGGCGGCCTTTCTGCGCCAGTTCACCTGCGGCTGTCGCTGGGCGCATCTTGATATCGCGGGCAAGGAACTCGCCGAGAAAGACCTGCCGCTCGCCCGTCGCGGCGGCACCGGCTTCGGGGTTCGGCTGCTTGAGACGTGGATCACCGAGGTCGCGCAGGCGTAAAAAGCATGCGTGCCCGGCTGCGTCGCAAGCCGGGCACGAAAGACCAATCGGCTACAGGGTCAGCCGATCCGCGGCTTGCGGGCGTGATCGGGCACGGAAACGCCCGGCAGGTTGCGCGGATCGGGGGATCGGCTCGCCGATCTGCAGCGACACCGGCACCACACCGGCCCAGATCGGCAAGGCATAATCTTCCGGCTCGTCATTCGGCCCGCCGCTGCGCAGCTTGGCCGAGCCTTCCGTGATCGGCAGGCCAAGCACCATCGTGCCCTTCAGATCCTGCGGATGATCGGGGCGCAGCCCCTCGTAGCGGCCGGGGAAAAGATGGTTCACGAAAGCCGCAAGTCGGGCCAGTTTCTCGGCCGGATCCTCGACCACGAAGGCAGTGCCAAACAGCGTCACCGAGCGCGAATTGACCGTGTGATGAAACCCCGAGCGCGCCAGCACGAAGCCATCAAGGATCGAGACCGAGAGGCAGACCTCGGCGGCCTTGCCCGCCCGCAGCGCGCGGCTGGCCGAGGAGCCATGCCAGTAGACATGATCGCCCTCGCGCCACTGCAGCGTGGGCGTCACATAGGGTTTGCCCTCCATCACATAGCCCACCGAGCACAGCGGTTGCGCATCGAGGATGGCATCAATGGTGGCGCGGTCATGGGCGCCACGGTCGTGCAGGCGGCGCAGGCGGCTGCGTTCGGTCAGGGCAAGGCTCTCGCTCATCGGTGTCTCCCAAATTCGTTGCTGTATCGGGCCTAACGCGATAGTGGATATGGGAACATGGCCAATCCGGATAAAAAAGACAGATCCACTTTCGAGGCTGCGCTGTTCGGGCTGACGCTTTCCCGCGGCGGCGGGCCGTTGCATCTGCAGCTGACCGATGCCTTGCGGGCGCTGATCCTGCGCGGCGGTGCTGCCGGGCGGCGGCTGCCGTCGAGCCGGGCGCTGGCGGGCGAGCTGTCGATTTCGCGGCTCACCGTGACCACCGCCTATGACCAGCTCATCGCCGAGGGCTATCTGCAGACGCGCCCGGGCGCGGGCACCTTCGTGGCCGAGGATCTGCCGCATCTCGCCTCGCCACCGCCGAACGTGCCGCCGGTCGCGCGGCACACCGAGCCAGTCTTGCCGTTCCTGCCCGGTTTGCCCGATCAGCGGCTGTTTCCGCACCGGCTCTGGGCACGGCATCTCGAACGGGTCTGGCGGGCGCCCGCGGCTGCGTTGCTGGACCGGGCCGATCCCTTCGGCTGGTATCCGCTGCGCGCCTCGATTGCCGATCATCTGGGGGTCTGGCGCGGCCTTGTCTGTGCGCCCGAGCAGGTGGTGATCACTTCGGGCGCGCGCGACGTGACCGAGATCCTGTGCCATGCGCTTTTGCCGCCGGACGCTCTGGTGGCGCTGGAAGACCCCGGCTGGCCGGTGGTGCAGGCGCTTCTGGGCCGCCTCGGGGCGCGGCCGCTTCCGCTGCGCATCGGCGGCGAAGGGCTTGATCCGGCAGCGATTCCGCAAGGCACGCAGGCGGTGATCGTCACCCCCTCGCGGCATTATCCGACCGGCGTGGCGATGGCGCTGCCCCAGCGTCTTGCCCTGCTGGGCTGGGCGCGCGCGACGGGCGGGTTGATTGTCGAGGACGATTACGATGGCGAGTTTCGCTATCGCGGCCAACCGCTGCCAAGCCTTGCCGGGCTCGACGGTCTGCGCGCGACGCTCTATTCCGGCTCGTTCTCGAAGCTGCTGAGCCCGGGGCTCCGGATCGGCTATCTGGTGGTGCCCGAAGCGCTTGTGGGCAAGGTGCGGAGCCATCTGGCGCAGGGCGGGCCGCGCGCGTCGCTGCTGCCGCAACCCGCGCTTGCGGCCTTCATGGCGAGCGGCGAATTTGCCACCCATCTGCGGCGGATGCGCCGACTTTATGCGGCGCGGCAGGCGGTGCTGATCGAGGCCTTGCAGCCGGTGGCCGGGCTGCTGGAGTTGCGCCCCGATGCCTCCGGCATGCATCTGGTGGCGCCGCTTGCCGCCCCGCTGCGCGCGCGCAGCTCCGATGCGGAGATCGTCTTGCGCGGGGCCGACCGCGGGTTGACGCTGAAGGCGCTGTCGGAGTTTGCGCAGCTGCCCGATCCGCCGCAGGGCCTCGTGCTTGGCTATACCGCCTTTGACGAGGCGCAGATCCGCACCGCGGCCGCGCGGCTCTGCGATCTGCTGTGCGAGATCGTCGCCTGACGCCGTTCAGACCGGGGCTCAGACGGGGCGCGGCACCAGCGGCGGGGCAAGATCGGCGGGCAGGGGGCTAGTATAGGGCGTGCGCGCCAGACGGCGGGCATGTTCGGCCTTCGCCGCCGCCAGAAGCTCCGCATCGGTCAAAAGCCGCTCGGCCAGAAGCGCCATCGCCCGGGCCGCATGCGTCATGCCCTTGTGCGCCGCTCCGGATTTGCCCTGCGCGGTCAGCTGCCAGCTATGCCCCGGCGTGCCGATCGCATGGCAGGCCACCAGAACCTCAGTCGTGGGCACTGCCCAGGTCACGTCAGAGACATCGGTCGAGCCGATCATCTTGTCCCCGCCCGGCCGCAGCGGCACGATCCAGTCGCACAAGGGCGCCGCGGCGGGCTCCTGCGCCACGACGCGCCAGGGCGCCTCGAGGTCGGTCGGGCTCAGCGTCGCGCGGATCGCCTCGGCATAGGCGCGGTCGGCGGCATCAAAGGGCACGCCGCCCAGATCTTCCAGCACCTGCTGCATGGCGCGGTCCATCACCTCGTTCACCAGGTTGTTCGACACCGCCGAGATCACCTGAAAGTCGACCGAAGTGCCCGTCATCAGCGCCGCGCCCCGGGCCACGTCCTTCACACGCTCGACCAGCGCCAGCATGTCGGCCAGCTCCAGCGCGCGGATCGAATAGCGCACCCTGGCGCGGGCCTGCACCACATTCGGCGCGGTGCCGCCCGCGTCCATGTAGGCGTAATGGATGCGCGCGCCATTCACCATGTGCTCGCGCAGGTAGTTCACGCCGACCGACATCAGTTCGACCGCATCCAGCGCCGAGCGGCCAAGATGGGGCGTCGCGGCGGCATGGCTGGCGCGGCCGGTGAAGCTGAAATCCATCCGGGTATTGGCAAGGCTTTCGGGGTCATCGACGCGGGTCATGCCATCGGGATGCCAGGTGATCGCGGCATCGACCCCCGCAAAGGCGCCGTCGCGCACCATGAAAGCCTTTGCGGCGCCGCCCTCCTCGGCGGGGCAGCCGTAATAGCGTACCCGGCCCGGCGTGCCGGTGGCGGCGAGCCAGTCCTTCAGCGCGCAGGCCGCCAGAAGCGAGGCCGCGCCCAGCAGGTTATGGCCGCAGCCGTGGCCGTTGCCGCCCTCGACCACCGGCTTCGGTTCGGCGATGCCAGCCACCTGGCTCAGGCCGGGCAGGGCGTCATATTCGCCAAGGATCGCGATCACCGGCCCGCCGTCGCCCGCCTCGCCCATCACCGCGGTGGGAATTCCGGTGACGTTTTCGGTGACGCGAAAGCCCTTGGCGCGCAGCACCTCGGCATGTGCCGCGCAGGAGGCAAACTCGCCGTAAAGCAGCTCCGGCGTGCCCCAGACGCGGTCCGCGAGCGCCGTCAGATCGTCGCGGTGCAGCTCGATGGCATCAAGGATGGGATGGGTGTTTCGCATGTGGACCTCCGGGCGCCTTTGCGGCCAAACTGGTCCTGCGGACAGGCCGCGACAAGGCATGGCGTTGTGTCGGTCACAATCTGGCGGAGGCGAAGAGAGAGGGGGGCGTCGAGATGCGCAGTCTCGCCGCTGCCCCTGCGTGCAGGTTGCCCTGCCGGGCCCGGCCCAGGATCATTCCAGATCTGACAGCGCCTTGATGAAATGGGAAAACAACTCGCCTTGCGAGCTGATGCGCAGCTTGCTGTAGATGTTGCGCTTGTGAATTCGGACCGTTCCCGGCGAGATTCCGAGGGCTTGTCCGGTGGCCTCGGCGGAATAGCCCTTGAGCGCGAATTCGACGATCTCACGTTCCCGCAAAGTCAGCAGGTTGCGGCCGACATTCTGGAAGGCGCGTTCGATCAGATCGGCAAGCCGTGGCCCCTGCAACGGCGATTGCTGCTCGGCGAAGCGGTGCGACAGTCCTTCCCAATTGCGTCTCGCGGCGGCCGCGACGAATGGCAAGACGTCCTGCAACGCCCTGAATTCCCGCGCGGAAAACACGCGCGTTGCGCGCATCGCAGAAATCACGATGCTGACGCCATCCTTCGCATCGACCATGAAGCCGATCTCTTCGGCCAGTTCTGTCTGAACGTAATAGTTGCGGAAATACTCACCCTGATAGAACCGGTCCGGCGCCAGATCGCGCAAGCGCACCAGCCGCGGGGTGACCGGCGCAAGCGAGTGCAGGTAGAACGGATCAAGCAAGTAGGGCCCGGCCTGATAATCGGCAACCATCACCTGACGCTTCCAGTCCGGAAATTCGTCATGCAGCGCAATCGGCCGGAAATCCTTGAAATAGGCGAAGGTTACGCTGTGCTCGAAGGGGGCGATGGTGCGCAGCGCTGCAATCAGCGCCGGGGCGAAATCGGGAGAGCCGAGAGTTTCGACAACGCGCGCGCTCGCGGTGATCCATTCCCCCTGCATTCCTGATCCTGTGCTGCCGATATGCTTTTTGTGATATATACAGCAAAGCCGTCGTTGCGTAAGATTTTTCCAAAACACGGGATAGCCTGCCAAAAGGGCTGACCAACAGGGAAAGACGAACGAATGATTTATGCGACGGGTCATCACGCCGTCAGCGCTGGTGCGGCTATTGCCGAATTCGTCAATACGACCAAGCGCTACGGCGACGTTCTGGCGGCCGACAATCTGAATTTGCGGATCGAAAAGGGCGAGTTCCTGTCGTTTCTTGGCCCTTCGGGCTGTGGCAAGACGACGGCGCTGCGGATGCTGGCGGGTTTCGAGACGCCAACCGAGGGCACGATCCTGATCGATGGGCGCGAACTGGCCGCCGAGCCTGCGCATCGCCGCCCGGTCAACATGGTGTTTCAGCATTACGCGCTGTTCCCGCATATGACGGTGGCCGACAACGTGGCCTACGGGTTGCGCCAGCGCCGCCCGAAAATGCCCCGCGACGAGATCGCGCGGCGTGTCGCAAAGGCGCTCGAGACGGTGCGGCTGGGCGATTTCGGTCCGCGCCGGATCTGGCAGATGTCGGGGGGGCAACAACAGCGCGTGGCGCTCGCCCGCGCCATCGTCAACGAACCGAAGATCCTGCTTCTGGACGAGCCAATGGCCGCGCTGGATGCCAAGCTGCGCGCCGAGATGCAGATGGAACTGCTCAGCTTGCAGCGCAGCCTTGGCATCACCTTCATTCTGGTCACCCATGACCAGCAGGAGGCGCTGTCGATGTCGGACCGGATCTGCATCATGGGCAAAGGCCGGATCATGCAGATCGGCACCCCGCGCGAGCTTTATGACACGCCCGCAAACCGCTACGTCGCCGATTTCGTCGGCCGCGCCAACATCCTGCCCGCGCGGATTCGCGCGACAACCGCAGGACGGGCGCAGGTCGAGTTGTCGGGCGGACTGACCGTCGAGGTTGCCGCGCCTTTCGTCCCCACTCCGGGTGCGACGGTCGAGGTGGCAGTCCGCCCGGAGGCGTTGCGGCTGGCACTGGCGCCCGAGCCGGGCGTGCCCGCGATCGCCGCGACGGTCACGCACATGACCTTCTTTGGCGAACATATCGAATATCTGCTGGCGCATCCGGTTCTCGGGGCGTTGCAGGTCATGCTGCCCAGACAGGCCGAAAGAGCACTGCCGGGCGCAGGCGTGGGCACGGTGCTCCACGTTCTCTGGGATCCGGGCTCCGGCCTGATCCTGGGCCAGGACTGACCTCTCCAACAAGGGATCCGACACATGAAGACTGACGACACGCCGATCACCCGGCAGAAGTTCATGGAAGAATTGCACCGTTACCGCAAGGGATCGGTCACCCGCCGCCACTTTCTGGGCGTGACGGGCCTTGGCACCGCCATGGCGGTTCTGGGCGGCGCGCTGCCGATGCTGCGCCCCGGCCGCGCCTTTGCCGACGACATCGGCGACCGCGTCATTCTGGCCACCTGGCCGAATTATCATGATCCGGCGAATTTCGACATCTTCCGCGATCAGACCGGCGCCGCGGTGCAGGTCAATGTCTTCGGCTCGAACGAGGAAATGCTGGCCAAGCTGCAAGCGGGCGGCTCGGGCTGGGATCTGTTCGTGCCGACGAATTACACCATCACCACCTATGTCGAGGCCGACCTGATCGAGCCGCTCGATCTGACGAAGCTGCCCAATTACGACGCGGCGGCCTTCGAGGCGCGCTTTGCCGAGGCAGGCACCGTCAATGGCAAGCTGTATGCCGTGCCGAAGAACTGGGGCACGACCGGCATGGCTTGGGATTCGGGCAAGGCGAAGGCGCCCTTCACCAGCTGGAAAGAGTTCTTCGATGTCACCCGCACCGATTTCTCGGGGCGCACGATCGTGCATGACTACCAGCTGACGACGATCGGCAATGCGCTGAAATATTTCGGTTATTCCTTCAACTCGGTCGATCCGAAGGAACTGGCCGAGGCCGAGAAGCTGCTGATCGAGGTGAAACCGCATCTGTTCGCCATCACCTCGGATTATCAGCCGCCGATGCGCAATGGCGATGCCTGGCTGACGATGTGCTGGACCGGCGAAGGCAAGCAGATGAACCGCGACCTGCCCGAAATCCAGTTTGCGCTGGGCAAGGAAGGCGGCGAGATCTGGTCGGATTACTATGCGATCCCGAAGAACGCGCCGCATCGCGACGCCGCCTATGCGTTGCTGAATTTCCTGATCGATCCGCAAGTGAACGCGCGCGAGGCGCTGGCGCATGGTTTCCCGGTGGCCGATGCCCGCGTCAATGCGCTGCTGCCGGCGGAGCTGCTGAATGATCCGATCCTGCACCCGGCGGCCGATCTGCTCAATGCGCTCGAATTCGGTGCAGCGGCGACGCTGACCGACCCGAACCGCGCCGAGCTGATGGCGCGCTTCAAATCGGCCTGAGGGTGGAAAGATGGCGATCTCGCAACGAATGGCGCGCGCGATCCTGCTTGGCCCGGCAGGGCTCTGGTATGCGGTGCTGCTGGTGCTGCCGCTGGTCGTCGTCCTGGTCTATTCCTTCGGCGAAAGGGGGGCTGCGGGCGGCTACGCCCCGGCCTTCACCCTGGCGCAATATGCCAATCTCGGTGCGCGCTGGACGGCGTTTCAGAACACGCTGATCCTGGCGCCGACGGGAACGCTGGCGGCGCTTCTGATCGCCTATCCGCTGGCCTATTTCCTGGCCTTGCGGGTCTCGACGCGCTGGCGCACGACGCTTCTGGTGCTGGTGATCGTGCCGTTCTGGACCTCGATCCTGATCCGCAGCTATGCGTGGATCTTTCTTCTGGGCGGGCGCGGCATTCCGCAGCTTCTGTCTGATCTGGGGCTGGGCGATCTGCGCCTGATCAACACGCCTTTCGCGGTTCTGGTTGGCATCGTCTACGGCTATCTGCCGCTGATGGTGTTTCCGATCTATGTAAGTCTGGAAAAGCTCGACAAGCGGCTGTTGGAGGCGTCCGGAGATCTGGGGGCGCCGCCCTGGCGCAGCTTCCTGCAGATCACGCTGCCCTTGTCGCTGCCCGGGGTGGCGACCGGCTCGATGCTCGTCTTCATCCTCTTGATGGGGGAATATCTGATCCCGCAGATGCTGGGCGGCGGCAAGGTCTTCTTCGTCGGCAATGCCTTGGTCGATCTGTTCCTGCAATCGCGCAACTGGGCCTTCGGCTCGGCGCTGGCCGTGACGCTGGTGGCGATCATGCTGGTCACGGTGACGCTTTACATGCGGTTTCTCAAACGCATCGGCGCGGCGCGCGACGATGTCGGTCTGATGTGAGGGCGCCATGAGACTTTACGCTTTCGTCGTCTATGCCTTCCTTTACCTGCCGATCGGCATCATCGCGCTGTTCAGCTTTTCGGCCGGACGCAACGCAAGCCAGATGCAGGGATTTTCGACCGAATGGTATGGACGGGCGCTGTCGAACCCTTTCGTGCTCGATGCGCTGCAGACCTCGGCGCTGATCGCGCTCTCCTCGGCGGTGCTGGCCAGCATCGTCGGCACGCTGGCCGCGCTGGCGCTGAGCGGGATGAAGGGGCGTTTGCGCACGCTCTTCGATGCGTTGATCTATATCGCGGTGATGATCCCGGGCATCGTCATCGGCATTGCCACGCTGATCGCCCTTGTCACCGTTTTCGACGCGGTCAACCCTTGGCTTGAAGGCGCGACGGGCTGGCGACTGTCGATGGGGGCGGGCTCGCTGATCGCGGCGCATGGGCTGTTCACCATGTCGCTGGTGATCATCCTCGTCCGGGCGCGGATCGAGGGGATGGACCGCGCGCTTCTGGAGGCCTCCTCGGATCTGGGGGCGGGACCGCTTGCCACCTTCCGGCAGGTGACGCTGCCGCTTCTGGCCCCGGGGATCCTGGCGGGGTTCCTGCTCAGCTTCACCTTCAGTTTCGATGATTTCATCATCGCCTTCTTCGTCGCAGGGTCGGAAACGACACTGCCGATCTACATCTTCTCGTCGATCCGCCGCGGCGTGACGCCCGAAATCAACGCCATCGGCACGATGGTGATGGCGGCGTCCCTTCTGATGCTGGTGATCGCGCAGATCACCCTGCGCCGCGGCGAGAAGCCCAACCCTCAATAGGAGACAGGAAATGACCGGATGCTTGGACGGGCGGGTCGCGCTGGTGACCGCCGCAGGGTCGGGGATTGGCCGCGCGGGCGCCATCGCGATGGCGGCAGAGGGGGCGCGGCTGATGGTGACCGATCTGGACGCCAGCCTTGCCGCCGCCACCGCCGAGGCGATCCGTGCCGCGGGCGGTCAAGCGGAAAGTGCCGGGCTCGATGCGCGCGACGATGCGGCGATCGCGGCGACGGTTGCGGGGGTGCTGGCGCGGCACGGGCGCCTTGACGTGCTGCATTCGCATGCCGGGATCCAGATCCCCGGCAAGCTTGAAGAGGTCAGCGCGGCGCAGATGGATCTGGCCTGGGCGCTGAACGTGCGAGCGCATTTCGTGCTGGCGCAGGCGGTGGTGGCGCCGATGCGGGCGCAGGGCGGCGGCTCGGTGATCGTCACCGCCTCGAATTCCGGCTGCCAATATGATCGCGGCATGATTTCCTATGCCACGACGAAACATGCCGCGGTGGCGATGGTGCGCCAGATGGCGGCCGATTATGCGCGCGAAAACATCCGCTTCAACGCGCTTTGCCCGGGCTTTGTCGACACGCCCTTCAATGCCGGGTTCGAAACCCAGATGGGCGGGCGCGCGGCGCTTGAAGCCTATGTGGCCGAGACGATCCCGATGGGGCGCTGGGCCAGCACCGCAGAGATTGCCGAGGGCATCGTCTATCTTGCCTCGGAACGTTCCTCCTTCGTGACCGGGCTGGCGCTGGTGATCGATGGCGGCGAGATCCTGTGACCCGCTCTGTCCTGCCGCCTTCCGCAGGCGTGTCCGTCCAGCGCTGATATTGCGGTCCAGGCCCGGAAGGGAAAGCGACGGCATCGCTCTGGTCGCACGCAGGCGTCAGGCGCGGCGCAGGCGGGTATCCAGCAGATCTCCGCTTTCCGTCAGGATCGGATAGGCCACCATCGCAAAACAGGTGTTGATCTGCTTGAGTTCGCGCAGCAGCTCCTGATGGATGTTTGAGGTCGCCGTGCTCTCGGGATTGGCCTGCCGCAGGCGGGCCATGTGGGCCTGTTGCAGCGCCTGTTCTTGTCGCCGCACGCTTTCTTTTTGCGCGACCAGATCGCGGGCGGCTGCCGGGTTGCGCGTCATCTGCACCTGCAGAGCCGTTTGCGCCGTCGTCAGCACGGAATCGTGGAAATCCTGCAGCTCCCGCCGGTCGTCGGGGGCGAAGGTCAGCCCCTCGGCCCCAAGTTTGCGGGCCAGGCCGAAGCTCATCCGCGCCACCGCATCGCCTGCCGCTTCGAAATGCGCCGCCTGTTCTACAAGTTCGGCCGCCCGACGCGCCAGCTCCGGGTCTTCGGTCGGCGTGTCAAGCCGCGCCAGATAGGCCTTGGTCGCGGCATGCATCCGGTCGAGCCGCAGCTCGGCCTCGGCGATGGCGGCTGACTCTGTCCTGTTCCAGCGGGTGAAAAGTGGCATCACCAGACGCAGCATCGCTTCGGCGGTTTCGCCCATGTGCAGCACCTCGCGCGCGGCGCAGGCGAGTGCACGTTCGGGCTCGGCCAGGGCGGCCGGATCAAGCGCGCCGGGGAGATCTTGCGACAGTGCCGGATCGGGGCGCTGCGGGATCGCCCGCGCCAGCACGAACAGCAGCGCCGGGATCAGCGCCAGCCCGAT
This sequence comes from Rhodobacter capsulatus, assembly GCF_052363175.1. Taxonomy (GTDB): domain Bacteria; phylum Pseudomonadota; class Alphaproteobacteria; order Rhodobacterales; family Rhodobacteraceae; genus Rhodobacter; species Rhodobacter capsulatus_D. The sequence continues at coordinate 2,478,851 of NZ_CP198946.1, read as the reverse complement.
CACCGCCACGCCGAGGTTGAAGATCAGATGCAGGTTGATCACCTGTTGCCCGGGGTCGGCGCCAAGCCAGGACCAGTCGTGCGGCGCAAGGTTCAGCACGGCAAGGCAGGCCGCTGCGCCACCGCCGCGCACCAGCGCATTCGCCCAGACCATCTGGCGCGCTCCGGTCGCCGCGCCAAGCGTGAGCATCACGGCAATGAAGCTGCCGCCGAGGTTTGCGCCCAGCACCAGCGCCGCCGCGACCGGGATCGTCAGCAGCCCCTGCGTCGCGAAGACCATCACCATCAGCACCGCCGCGACCGAGGAATGGATGACCCAGGCAAGAGCAGCGCCCAGAGCGAAGGTCGAAACCAGATCCTGCTGCAGAAAGCCCGCGACCGAAGGCAGCCCGGCCAGATCGCGGATTGGCGCACTGGCATGGGCAATCATGTCGAGCGCGACAAAGGTCAGGGCCAGCCCGATCAGGATGCGCCCGATCTGCCGCCCGGGCTTTTCCTGTGTGCGCAGAAAGCTTGCGACACCGATCAAAAGCAGCAGCGGCGCCAGCCAGACGGGGCGCAGCACCAGCGCCTGCACCACCAGCGCCGAACCGATGTCGGCGCCCAGATGCATGGCCAGCCCGACCCCCGCCGAAATCGTTCCGGCGGTGACGAAACCTGCCGCCAGCACGGCGACGGCTGTCGAGCTTTGCATCAGAAGCGCCACCGTGGCACCACTTCCCGCCGCCACAAGACGGTTGCGCGCCGAGACCCGCAGCCACCGGCGCAGCTGCGGCGCAAAGGCCCGCTCGACGCCCGTGCGCACCATGCGTACCGCATAGATGAGCAGCGCCGCCGCCCCCGCCACGTTCAGAAAGAACAACAGCATCGCTTGGCCCTCCGCCTTGCCCGATCTTCAACACCTAAAGCGAAACGATCTCGCGCCAACCCTGCGCCTGCGATTTTCGGATCGTTGCGGCGGTTCTGTTTCCGGGGCGGCACGGAGGACGGTGCGGGGCCGTATCCTCGCCGGCAAATCCCGACTCATCGGGCTGGCACGCGGTCTGCAACCACAGCGCGAGACAGAAGAAAATTCTCTTTCCTGTGGCGCATTCGGCAGCGGGCCTTCGTTTCCCCGCCAGTCTTTGCTGATCGCGCTCCTGCGCCCGGCGCTTGCGCTCGCGCTTCTGGCGGCGCTTTGGCAGGCGGTGGTCTGGGCCGCGGTCGTGCCCGAACGCTATTTCCCGCCGATTGCCACCGTGGTGCAGGCGGGCCTTGCGATGATCGCCCGCGGCCAGATGCAGCAGGCGCTGTTCGACACCGGATCGCTTGCCGTTCTGGGCGCCATCGCGGTCAATCTGATCGGCATCGGTCTGGGGCTTGCCGCCACGGGCGCCCCGAGCCTGCGGCGCATCCTCGATACGGTGGCCGCGATCTTGCAACCCGTGCCGCCTGCCGCCGTCGTGCCGATGGCGGTCTTTGCGCTGGGCCTTGGCTGGAAGCTTTACGCCTTCGTCGTGGTGCTGGTGACGATCTGGCCGCCCTATCTGGCCACGGTCTCGGCACTGGCCGCGACGAACCCGGTGCTGCTCTCGGTGGGGCGGATGGCGGGCTTTGGCCCGCTGGGCCTGCTTTGGCACATCCGCCTGCCCGCCGCGATGCCCGAGATTCTGGCGGGGGTGCGCTATGCCACCACCATCGCGCTGATTGCGGTGATCGTCTCCGAGATGATCACCGGCCGCGATGGCATCGGATTTCTTTTGTTTCAAAAGGCCTTCGCCATCCGCATCCCCGAGGTGTTCGCGCTGATGTTCGCGGTCGGACTGCTGGGTAGCCTTATGGGCCTCACCGTCAGCTCGGTCTATCGTCTTGTCGCGGGCTGGCATCTGGCGCAGCGGGGCAGGGCGGCATGAAACGTTTTCTGCTCCATCCCGCCGCCGTTCTTCTGGTTGCGCTCTGCGCATGGCAGATCGTGGCCCTGGTCAAGACCACGCCGCTGTTCCCCGGTCCGCTGGATGTGGCAGGGGCGCTTTGGGAAGATGGTCCGCGGCTGATCCGCGAAATCGGCCACACCCTGCGCCGCGCTGTTGCGGGCTTTGCGCTGGCCGCGCTGACGATGATCCCGCTGGGCCTTGCGATGGGGCGCCTCCGCGGGCTGGCCTTCGTGGGCGAGCCGCGCGATTGCCGATTGGTGATGATCACCGATGGCCGGTTCAAGCTGATCACCGCGCCGGGGTTCCGTCCGATCCTGTTCGATCTGGACGCCGACCCGGGCGAGCTGACCGATCTCGGCGCCGACCCGGCTCAGGCAGAGACGGTCGCCCGGCTGACGGCGGCGCTGCTTGACTGGTATCGGGCTGCCGCAAACCGCATCACTGTCAGCGACGGTTGGTTCAGCGGCGGAGATGAAGCGGCCGAGGCCTTTGATCCGCTGCTCGATCCGGGCATCCTGATTGGCTACTGGGATGAGGCCGAGCTGGAAGCCGAGCGTGAAAAGCGCAAGAGATGGCGGGCCGCGCAGCCCGAGGGTGGAATGCCTGCACAGTCTCGGCGTTCGTCTGAAAGGACTGGCCCCCGGGAAGGACGCCCTTGATCCCTTGCATGGCGCGTTGAGATTTTCCAGATTTTTCAGCTGGATGTCTGGCGAATTTCAACCAGTTCAGATCTCTGTGCTTTCGGGACGGGTAATCGCCCCCACCACGGATACGACGGGGGCACGCGGGAAAGAACGTCAGGCGGGGCGACGCTCGCCCGCGCGGATGGCGAAGGGCAGGCGGTTTTCGGGCGGCGGCAGCGGGCAGGCGGCCAGATCGGTGAAGGCACAGGGCGGGTTGAAGGCCTTGTTGAAATCCAGCACCACCCGGCCCTCGGGCCCGCCCTGTTCCACCTCGCCAATCAGGAACCGCCCCGCCGCATAGGTTTCGCTGGCCGCGGTGGCATCGCGGATCACGAACATCGGCTTGCCCGCCTTCCAATGCGTCGGGATCAGTGTCACCTCGCGGCCGTCATGGGTGAACCGGGCGCGATGGGTGAGCCGCACTTCGGTGGGGATGCCCACCACGGTGTCGATCTCCCGGGCTTCGGGGGTGTCGAGCACCTCCCACTGCGCCACGATCCGCCATGCCGGATCGACGGGAAAGCGCTCGATCCCGGCAAACCGCGCCGGTTCGGGCGAGGCCAGATCGCGCACGCGCAGGGCGCGGCTTCCGGCAAGATCGGTGATTTCGAGCAGCAGATCGCCCGTGCGCAGTCGTGGCGGCGCATCGGGCACCGGCACGAAGGGCCGCGGCCCCGCGCCGGTGTCAAGCGTCGCGGCGCCGTCTTCGGCCAGCTCCAGCACGCCGAGCCGCGCGGGGCCGACAGAGAGCCGCAGATCGCAGGTCTCGTCTTGCCCGACGAGATGTCGCCCCGGCACAAGGTCCACCCGGTCGGTCAGGTTCAGCCAGCCATCGGCCGCTTGCAGCGCCACAAGCCGCGCGGCATGCCAGCGGGCGATTTCGTTTGCGTGGTTGGTCATCTCTTCGTCCTGGGTGGGGCAGGTTTGCGAAAGCCTGCGGCTGCGGCGTTTGCCCAAGAGAGACGGCCCGCAGCCTGAACGCAAGTCGAAAGCCAATGCACCCGATCAGCCCCGGACCTGCCGCTCAGCCGAACGCGCCAGACCGCCACAGGCTCTGGGCGCGACTCACGGTGGCTTTGTCAAAGGCGGTGATCGTCGGTTTTCTTCGTGCAACCCTGCGGGGAAATTGCGGTTTTCGAAATTGGTGCAAAGATCGCTGAATATATTCTACTGATCTTGTCGTGATTTTTCGTATTCTGTTTTCGGAACGGCGCTGAACTGCCCCTGCCGCACCGGGCGTGTCCGGTCAAGGCAAGGCTGTCCCGAGGCGGGGCCTGCTCGGCTGAAGGGCCTGCGCCGCTCCACGAGTTTCTTTCCCGCGGCTGTCTGGCCGCAAACCTTCCCCGCAGCCCGGCCGCTGCCCATTTCAAGGACCGACCATGAGCCTTCCCAAATTTCTGGCCACGCTTGCCCTGGCCGTGCTGACCACGACGGCCGCCCAGGCCGAAGATGATGCCAAGGTGATCCGCTTCGGCTTCCCCGGTGTGGGCGCCGACAATCGCCCCTACAGCCATTCCACCGCGATCGCCTATGCCCGCACCCGCGAAACGCTGGAAAAGGATTTCGCCAAGGATGGCATCAAGATCGAATGGACCTTCTTTCGCGGCGCGGGGCCCGCGCTGAACGAGGCGGTGGCGGCGGGGCAGCTTGATTTCTTCCTGCTCGGCGATCTGCCCGCCATCGTCGGGCGGGCGAACGGTCTTCACCACAAGTTCCTCTTTGCGACGGGCCGCAACGACCCGATCTATCTGGCGGTCGCGCCCGGCAGCGACATCAAGACCGTCGAGGATGTGAAGGGGCACAAGGTGGCGCTGTTCAAGGGCACCAACCTGCAAAACGCCACCGACCGCATCCTGGAACGCCACGGGCTGCGCGAGAAGGACGTGAAGTTCATCAACCTTGATGCCAATTCCGCGGTGGCGGCGCTCACCTCGGGCAATGTCGATGCGGTTTTTGGCGGGCAGGAATATCTGGCGCTGGCGCAAAAGGGCGTGGTGAGCATTCCCTACACGACGAAGGGCGATGATCCGACGCTGGGGCGCAACACCTCGTTTCTGGTGACCGAGGCTTTCGCGACGGAAAACCCGAAGCTGACGCAAAAGGTGGTGACCTCGCTCATCGCCACCACCGCCTTCGTGACGAAAGACGAAAACCGCGCCGAGGTTTTTGACGCCTGGACCGCCTCGGGCTTCCCGAAATCCACCTTCGAGGCGAATTTCGAGGGCGTGCGGCTGTCGCAGATCCTGAACCCGCTGATCGATGATTATGTGGTCGCGCGCTACACCGAGCAGGCCGAGGCGGCGAAGAGTTACGGGCTGCTCAAGGGGGATCCGCAGATCGCGACCTGGTTCGATCACAGCTATCTCGACACCGCGCTGAAGGATCTGAAGCTCGAGCATTTCTGGTCGACACGTGGCGCCGATGGTGAGCCCGTGGAGATCGGCAGCAATGACGCGACGCCCGGCACCGGTGGCTGAGCCCTCGCCGGTCCGGGCTGTCCGGACCGGCTTTTCCCAAGAGGCCGATGACGACGATGACCCTGATCCAAAGTTCTCCCGCTCCGCTTCCCGCTCTGCCGCGTCTTGCACGCGGGCTGGCACCCAGCCTTGCGCCGCTTCGCGCCATCTCGCGGCAGATCCTGCTCGGGCTGTCCTTTCCGCTGGCGCTGCTGGCGCTCTGGTCGCTCGGCGCGGCGCAGGGCTGGGTGCCGCCGCAGATCCTGCCCGCGCCTGCCGTGGTCTGGCAAAGCTTCCTTGACCTGTGCGCCGATGGCAGCCTTGCGGCACACACCAAGGCCAGCCTGATCCGCGTCGCCGAGGGCTTCGCGCTGGGGGCTTCGGTCGGTCTGGTCTTCGGGACGGCGGTGGGGCTGGTGCCGGCGTTTCGGGCTTGGGTCTGGCCGCCGGTGCAGGCGGCGACGCGGGTGAATGCGCTGGCCTGGATGCCGCTTCTGACGCTGTTTCTCGGCATCGACGAGGCGCTGAAAGTGGTGGTGATCGGCTGGTCGGTGTCGATCCCGGTGATCCTGGCTACGGCGCGTGCGGTGGGGGACGTGCCTGCCGCGCTGCGCGAACTGGGGGTGGCCCTGCACCTGACGCGGCGCCAGCGGCTGCGGCTGATCGTGGTGCCGCAGGCGCTTCCCCAGATCGCGACGGGGCTGCGCGAGGGTTTGGCCAACGCTTGGCAAAGTCTTGTGATCGTGGAGCTTTTCGCCTCGTTCGAGGGGCTCGGCTACCTGATGACCTGGGGGCGGCAACTGTTCCAGCTCGATCTTGTTCTGGTCGCGATGGCGGTGATCGCGGTTCTGGGCTTCACCTTTGATCTGGCTCTGCGCGGGGTTGAACGCTGGTTGCAACCCTGGCAGACGGGGGGCGGACATGGCCTCTGAGCTTTCCGCGCCGCGGGGCCGCGATCTGCGGCCTTTTCTCTCCTTTGTTCTGGTGCTGGCGCTGTGGGATCTGGCGCATCGCTTCGCCCTGGTCGATCCGCGGTTTCTGCCCGCGCCGCTCGACATCGTGGCCCGCCTGATGACCGAGCTGCGCAGCGGCACCATCCTTGGCGATCTGGCCGAAACGCTGCGGCGCAACCTGATCGGCTTTCTGATCGGGGCCGCGGCGGGGGTCAGCCTTGGCGCGGTTCTGGGGGCCTCGCGGCTTGTCGTTCAGATCATCGGCCCAACCGTGGTGGCGCAGCGCCAGACCGCGCTTTTCGCCTGGGTGCCGCTGCTGGCGATGTGGTTTGGCGGTGGTGACAGCGGCAAGATCGCCTTCATCGCCTTGGCCGCCTTTCAGCCGACGGTCATCAACACCTGGCGCGGCATCGCCCTTGTGCCTGAGCCCTTGCGCGAATTGTCCGCCAGCCTGCGGTTTTCGCGGGTGCAATATCTGCGCCATGTCGCGCTGCCCGCCGCGGCCCCGCAGATCTTCACCGGCCTGCATACGGCGCTGATCTACGCCTGGCTTGCCACTGTCGGCGCCGAGTTGTTCATGAACATCACCCCGGGCCTTGGCGGGCGTCTGAGCGAGGGCAGCCAGATGTTCGACATGGACCTGCTGTTTCTCGCCATCGCGATCTTTGGCGCCGTCGGGCTGGTTTACAACAGCCTTGCCGAGGCGCTTGAAGCCAGAGTTCTGAAAGGACACCGGGCATGACCACGCCGTCCCCCGCGTTGCAGATCCGCGCCCTCAGCAAGAGCTTCGCCCTGCGTGAAGGGGCGCTTGAGGTGCTGCGCGACATCACCCTGACCGTCGAGGCGGGGGAGTTCGTCACCATCGTTGGCGCCTCCGGTTGCGGCAAGTCCACGCTGTTGCGGCTGATCCTCGGGCTTGATCGCGATTTCCGCGGCGAGATCCGCGTTGATGGCGTGCCGGTCACCGGCCCTGCGGCCGATCGGGCCATCGTGTTTCAGGATCATCGGTTGCTGCCCTGGCTCACCGCCGAGGCGAATGTGGCGGCGGCGCTTTTGAACAGCCCGCTTGATGCCGAGACCCGGGCAAGGGAGGTGCGCGATCACCTTGATCTTGTGGGGCTTGCGAAATTCGCCAAGGCCTGGCCGCGGCAGCTCTCGGGCGGCATGGCGCAGCGGGTGGCGATTGCCCGCGCGCTGGTCGGGCGGCCACGGTTTTTGCTGCTTGACGAGCCGCTCGGGGCGCTTGACGCGCTGACCCGGCTCAGGATGCAGGAGGAGCTCAAGCGCATCGTGGCGCATGAGGGGGCGACGGCGCTTCTGGTCACGCATGATGTCGACGAAGCGGTGTATCTCGGCCATCGGGTGGTGGTGATGCAGCCGCATCCGGGGCGGATCGCCACCATTCTGCAGGTTCCGCCCGCGGCGCGAGCGGATCGTTCGAGCCCGGCTTTCGTGGCGCTGCGCGACCGAATTCTGGCGCTTCTGGGCGTCGGAGCGGCTGAAACGCCGGCCGTTTGAGGGCAGATCGCCAGAAGCGGCAGGATCTCGGGAAAGACCGGCCGCAGGGCCCGTCTCATGCGCTCTCCCCGCTCAGGGCGTCGAACAGGAACCGGCCGATGCGCGGGAAGGCGTCGGGCACCTCGTTTGCCAGCCGCTCGCCCTGCGTCATCAGAACGAAGATCAGCGGTTTCTGCCCCGGCGCTGCGAGCCGGATCATGTCATGCTTGAACCACGAGGCCTTCGGATCGCCGGTCCAGAGATTGTGCCCGGCCTTCGACCAGATGCGCACCCCCGCAGGCATTTGCCCGCCCAGATATTCCGAGAGCTGATCGTTCGGAGTGGCGGCTGTGGGTGGGCGAGCCCGAAGACGATGTGAGCCGCGGCCGCGCCGATATCGGCATGCAACTGGCCGTGCCGCCGCGGCCCGATCTGGCCGAGGAGACGCTCTGCGATGTGGCGCTGGTGGCGGTGATGCCGCCCGATCACCCGCTGGCCGCGCGTCCCGTGCTGGTCATCCCCGATTTCCGCGATCAGCCGCTCGTTGGGTTTGATCCGGACTGGTCGCCGATGGGGGCGGTGATCCGCCGCGCGTTCCGGGCCGAGGGGTTGACCTATCAGCTGGCCTGTCAGGTGCCCTACAGCTCGACCGTCTGTCACATGATCAGCGCCTGCGGCGGCATCGGCATCATCGACGCGATGACCGCGGACAGCCTGCTGACGACGGGGCTGGTCACCCGCCCGATCGAGCGCGTGCCGAGCCTGCCGCTGCGCGCCTTCTACCGCCGCGACACGCCCCTGCGCGCAGCGGCGCAGCAACTCCTGCGCGCGCTCGGAGAGGGGTGAGCGCACCGGGCTCCCCGGAAATCTGACGCCCGGCACCGCGGCTTGCGCCGTCAGCCCGCTGCGCCGCAGATCGGATCACGCACGATGGTCCGCGTTTGCCACATGCACCTCGGTGCCCCAGTCGGCGCAGCGCTGCGCCAGCGCTTCGGGCAGCGGCTGGTCGATGAAAAGCGCATCCAGCGTCTGCAGCGAGGCAAGCCGCACTGGCGCCGAGCGCGACAGTTTCGAGGCGTCGGTCACCAGAATCCGTTTGCGGGCTTGTTGCAGGATGGTCCGACTGACGCGGATCTCGGCCAGGTCAAAATCCAGAAGATCGCCTTCTTCATCCAGCGCCGAGACGCCGATGATCGCATAATCCACCTTGAACTGGCTCATGAAATCCGCCGTCAGATCCCCCACGAGCCCCCCGTCGGAACGCCGCAGCGTGCCCCCCGCGACCATGATCTCGCAGCTCTCATTGGCCAGCAGGATATTGGCAACATTGATGTTGTTCGTCACCACGGTGATGTTGCGATGGTTGCGCAATTCGCGCGCGACCGCCTCGGTGGTGGTGCCGAGGTTGAGGATGATCGAGCAATTGTCGGGGATCATCTGCGCGCAGGCCCGGCCGATCGCGGTCTTTGCCGCCTCGTGCATCCGGCGCCGTTCTTCATAGGCGAAGTTGGCCACCCCGATCCGGATCACCGCGCCGCCGTGCACGCGATCCATCAGCCCCGCTTCCGACAGGTCCGAAAGGTCGCGCCGGATCGTCTGCACCGAGACATTGAGCCGTTCGGCAAGGTCTTCGACCACCACGCGCCCTTCGGTGCGCGCGATCTCGAGGATCTCGTTTTGCCTGAGATTGAGCGCCATCTTGCCTCCTGACCCTTGCTGCCTCTACGTCACATGAGTGTCATGTTAGTCTAGATCAATGCGCCCGAATGTCATCGTCAAAGCGCGACAATGTTCGCTTCGCGCAAAAACGAAAACAAATATTTGACATTCGAGCGATTCTCGCGCCTCCTGCGATCATGCCCAAGGGAGGGGACAGAGTGACTGCGGATTCAGCCGATATCGGGCCGGTCGATGTGTTTGTCATCGGTGGCGGCATCAATGGCTGCGGCATCGCCCGCGACGCAGCCGGGCGCGGCCTGTCGGTCACGCTGGCTGAAATGGGTGATCTTGCGCAGGCGACCTCTTCGGCTTCGACCAAGCTGTTTCACGGCGGTCTGCGCTATCTTGAGTTCTTCGAATTCCGACTCGTGCGTGAATCGCTGCGCGAACGCGAAATCCTGCTTGCGGCGATGCCGCATATCAGCTGGCCGATGCGCTTCGTGCTGCCGTTGCATCCGGGGATGCGGTTCGAAAGCGACACGCCCACCTCGCGGCTGCTCTCGCTGCTGATGCCCTGGATGAAGGGGCGCCGCCCCGACTGGCTGCTGCGGCTGGGGCTGTTTCTTTACGATCATCTGGGCGGGCGCGAAATTCTGCCCGGCACCCGCGCGCTTGACCTTGCGCGCGACCCGGCCGGGGCGGCGCTGCAGCAGAGGTTCCGCCGCGCTTATGAATATTCCGACTGCTGGGTGCAGGATGCGCGGCTTGTCGTGCTGAATGCGCGCGATGCCGCCGCGCGCGGGGCACAGATCCTCGTGCGGACGCGCGTGGTCTCGGCCGCACGCGAAGGCGGGCTCTGGCGCATCGTCACCGAAGGCCCCGAGGGCCGTCGCACGCATCTGGCCCGCGCGCTTGTCAATGCCGGGGGGCCCTGGGTCGAGCAGGTGGTGCGCAACACGATCGGGCTTGAGAGCCCGGCTTCGATCCGCCTCGTGCGGGGCAGCCATATCGTCACCCGCAGGCTTTACGACCATGATCGCTGCTATTTCCTGCAGGGCGAGGACGGGCGGATCATCTTCGCGATCCCCTATGAGGGCGAGTTCACCCTGATCGGCACCACCGATCAGGACCATCTGGGCCCGCCCGACACCGCCCGCTGCACCGAGGCCGAACAGGAGTATCTGTGCGCCTTCGCCTCGCAATACTTCCGCAAGCCGGTGACGCGCGCCGATATCGTCTGGACCTATTCGGGGGTGCGCCCGCTTTACAACGATGGCGCCAGTTCGGCGACGGCGGCAACGCGCGACTATGTGCTGTCGGTCGATGCCAGCGAGGGCGCGCCGGTGCTGAGCGTTTTCGGCGGCAAGATCACTACCTATCGCAAGCTGGCCGAAAGCGCGCTTGAGAAGCTGCAGCCCTTTTTTGCGGCGATGCCCGGGCCCTGGACGGCGCGGGTCGCGTTGCCGGGGGGTGATTTTTCCCCGCAGGACACCGGCCGGGTGATTGCGGATCTGCAGCGCGACTATCCGTTTCTGGGCCCGGACTGGGCCCTGCGTCTGGTGCGCCATTACGGCTTGGACGCGCGCGCGATTCTGGGTCATGCTGCCTGCGCCGACGACTTGGGGCGGGACTTCGGGGCAACGCTGACCGAAGCCGAAGTGGTCTGGCTGATGGACAGGGAATGGGCTCGCACGGCGCAGGATGTGATCTGGCGACGGACCAAGCTTGGTCTGCGCCTGAGCGCCGAAGAGGTTGCGGCACTGGAGGAGTTCATGGCCGCGCGGTGAGGAGACACCGCGCCAAGACAAGGACTGCAGCGGCGTGAGGAGACGCCGCGCGGAAAAGGCTTGGCCGCGGAACGAGGGAGAGAGAATGACACTGGAGCTGAAAGGCGTCTCCAGGTCCGTTGGCGGGCGGGTGCATATCCACGCCACGGATCTGACGCTGCAAAAGGGCACGATGAATGTGCTGCTCGGACCGACATTGTCCGGCAAAACCTCGCTGATGCGGCTGATGGCGGGGCTTGATCAGCCGACGACCGGGCGGCTGTTCTGGGAGGGCGCCGATGTGACCGGGCAGCGCGTGCAGGACCGCCGCGTGTCGATGGTCTATCAGCAGTTCATCAATTACCCGGCGATGAGCGTTTACGACAATATCGCCTCGCCGCTGCGGCTGATCGGGCTCGACCGGTCCGAGATCGACCGGCGGGTGCGTGAAACCGCCGAGATGATGCAGCTGGTGCCGATGCTCGGGCGCAAGCCGCTGGAGCTTTCGGGCGGACAGCAGCAACGCTGCGCGCTGGCGCGGGCTTTGGTCAAGCGCGCCGGGCTCGTGCTGCTCGACGAGCCGCTTGCGAACCTTGATTACAAGCTGCGCGAGGAATTGCGCGTCGAGATCCCGAAGATCTTCGAGGCCTCGGGGGCGATTTTCGTCTATGCGACCACCGAACCGGAGGAGGCGCTCTTGCTTGGGGGCAACACCGCGAGCCTCTGGGAAGGCCGCGTCACCCAGTTCGGCCCCACCCCCGAAGTCTATCGCCAGCCCGCCGACATCACCACGGCGCGTGTGTTCTCGGATCCGCCGATGAATTTCATCCGGGTCGAGAAGCGCGGCCACCGGCTCAGCTTCGGGCATGGGGCCAACCTTCCGGCCGACGGGGCACTGGCGGGGCTTGCGGACGGGCGCTATCTGGCCGGTTTCCGTCCGAACCATGTCGCGCTGGCCGGGACGCATCGCGGCACTGCGGTCGAATTCGACTGCGAGCTGAGCGGGACCGAGATCACCGGCTCCGAGACCTTCCTGCATCTGCACCATGAAGGGCAGAAATGGGTCGGTCTGGTGCATGGCGTGCATCAGCTTGCGCCGGGCTCGCGCCAGACCGTCGCCGTCGATCCGAGCTTCCTTTACCTCTTCACCGAGGACGGGCAGCTTGCCGCGCCGGCCTCTTATGCCTTCGCGGCCTGAGGGGGGCATCATGGCACAGATCACGCTGCGAAATCTTGCGCACAGCTACCAGCCGAACCCCGGCTCGGAGGCCGATTACGCGCTGAAAGAATTGAACCATGTCTGGGAGGACGGCGGGGCCTATGCGCTGCTTGGCGCTTCCGGCTGTGGGAAATCGACGCTTCTCAACATCATCTCGGGGCTGCTCCGGCCCTCGCACGGGCGGATCCTGTTTGGCGACACCGATGTCACCGACGCCCCCACCGCCGCGCGCAACATTGCCCAGGTGTTTCAGTTCCCGGTCGTCTACGACACGATGACCGTGCGCGAGAACCTGGCCTTTCCGCTGCGCAACCGCGGCATGGACGCGGGCTACATCAAGGCGCGGGTCGATCAGATCGCGGCGATGATCGGGATGGAGGCCGAGCTGTCGCACAAGGCGCGCGGGTTGACCGCCGATGCCAAGCAGAAGATCTCGCTCGGGCGCGGGATGGTGCGCGAGGATGTGAACGCGATCCTGTTCGACGAGCCGCTGACGGTGATCGATCCGCACATGAAATTCGAGCTGCGCACGCAGCTCAAGTCGCTGCACCGCGAGTTCGGCCATACGATGATCTATGTCACGCATGACCAGACCGAGGCGCTGACCTTCGCCGACAAGGTGGTGGTGATGCATGATGGGCGGGTGCTGCAGATGGGCACGCCCGAAGAGCTGTTCGAGCGTCCGGCCCATACTTTCGTCGGCTATTTCATCGGCTCGCCGGGGATGAACCTGTTCGATGCCGAAATCTCTGGATCGCGGGCCGTGATCGGCGGGGTCGAGGTGGCGCTGGGCGCCTCTTACGGGCCGATGACGGGCCGCACCCAGATCGGCATCCGCCCCGAATTCTGCGGGCTCGACCGTGATGTCGGGCTGCCGTTCCGGGTGCGCCGGATCGAGGATGTGGGACGGCACCGGATCATCCGCGGCGAGGTCATGGGCGCGCCCGTCAACATCACCGCCCCCGAGGGGACGGAGATTGCGGCGGATGCGACCCGCATCCTGTTCGCACCGGAAAAAATCAACGTCTATGCCGATGGCTGGCGTGTCGCACCGCTCGGGGAGGGGCGCTGATGGACAAGACGCTCAACAACAAGGCTTGGTTCCTGGTGGCGCCGGTTCTGGTGCTGGTCGCCTTTTCGGCGGTGGTGCCGCTGATGACGGTGGTGAATTACTCGGTGCAGGACACCTTCGGCAACAACCAGTTCTTCTGGGCCGGTCTCGAATGGTTCGATGAGATGCTGCATTCGGAGCGGATGTGGGCCGCGCTTGGACGGCAGGCGATCTTTTCGGCGATCATCCTGGCGATCGAGGTGCCGCTGGGCATCTTCGTCGCCCTGAACATGCCGAAAAAGGGCTTCTGGGCTTCGGTCTGTCTGGTGCTGATGGCTTTGCCGCTGCTGATCCCGTTCAACGTCGTCGGCACGATCTGGCAGATCTTCGGGCGCGTCGACATCGGCCTGCTTGGCTACACGCTGGCGCAGCTCGGCATCGATTACAACTACACCGCCAATGCCATCGACGCCTGGGTGACGGTGGTGGTGATGGATGTCTGGCACTGGACCTCGCTGGTGGCGCTGCTGGCCTATGCCGGTCTGCAATCGATCCCCGAGGCCTATTATCAGGCCGCCAAGATCGATCAGGCCAGCCGCTGGTCGGTGTTTCGCTACATCGAACTGCCGAAGATGCAGGGCGTGCTGCTGATCGCGGTGCTGCTGCGCTTCATGGACAGTTTCATGATCTATACCGAGCCTTTCGTGCTCACCGGGGGCGGCCCCGGCAACTCGACCACCTTCCTGTCGATCGACCTCGTCAAGATGGCGGTCGGCCAGTTCGACCTTGGCCCGGCGGCGGCGTTCTCGCTGATGTATTTCCTCGTCATCCTCGCGATTTCCTGGGTGTTCTACACAGTGATGGTCAATCTCGACAAGGCGGAGGGCAAATGATGAAAAGCCCGAAACAGGCGTTGGTGATGACGCTCTACATCCTGTTCCTGATGGTGCCGATCTACTGGCTCGTGAACATGAGCCTGAAGACCAATACCGAGATCCTCGGCACCTTCTCGCTTTGGCCGCGCGATCTGACGCTGGCCAATTACCGCACCATCCTGACCGATCCGAGCTGGTATATGGGCTATGTCAACTCCATGATCTATGTAGTTGAAAACATGGTCATCTCGATCGCGGTGGCGCTGCCTGCGGCCTATGCTTTCTCGCGCTATCGCTTCATGGGCGACAAGCATCTGTTCTTCTGGCTGCTCACCAATCGGATGGCGCCGCCCGCGGTTTTCGCGCTGCCCTTCTTCCAGCTCTATTCCTCGGTCGGGCTGTTTGACACCCATATTGCGGTGGCGCTGGCGCATTGCCTGTTCAACGTGCCGCTTGCGGTCTGGATCCTCGAGGGCTTCATGCGCGGCGTGCCCAAGGAAATCGACGAGACCGCCTATATCGACGGCTATTCCTTCGGGCGGTTCTTCGTGCGGATCTTCATGCCGCTGATCGCCAGCGGCATCGGTGTCGCGGCCTTCTTCTGCTTCATGTTTTCCTGGGTGGAACTGCTGCTCAGCCGCACGCTGACCTCGGTCAATGCCAAACCGATCGCCGCCGCGATGACGCGCACGGTCTCGGCCTCGGGGATGGATTGGGGCGTGCTCGCCGCGGCGGGGGTGCTGACCATCATCCCCGGCGCGCTCGTGATCTACTTCGTTCGCAACTACATCGCCAAGGGCTTTGCCCTGGGCCGCGTGTAAGGAGACCGTCATGGCCTGGATGGCATGGACCCTGCCCACCGCGATCTTCTTCGGTGTGATCGCCTGCCTGCTTGTGACCTTCACCGTGCTGGCGATCCGCTTTCCCGAAACCCCGCGCGTCGGCGTTTTGCGGATCGAGACCACCCGCGGCGACCGGCTTTTCATCACGCTTCTCGGCTCGGCCTTCATCAACCTGATCTGGCTCGCCTTCGTCGGCCCCACCCTGTGGTGGGCTCTCGCCCTGTGCCTCGTTTACGCCGCAGCGGTCTTCCGCTGGGTGTGACGCCCGCACCAAGCAAAGCTTCACGTATCTCAATAGGGAGGAGAACATGAAACTGCACCTGACCACGGCCATCGGATTGGCCTTGCTCGTCACATCGCCGGCCTTTGCCGGCATCGACGAAGCCAAGGCCTTCCTTGACAGCGAGATCGGCGATCTGTCGTCGCTTTCGCGCGCAGACCAGGAAAAGGAGATGCAATGGTTCATCGACGCGGCCAAGCCCTTTGCGGGCATGGAAATCCACGTCGTGTCGGAATCGCTGACCACCCATGCCTATGAATCGAAGACGCTGGCGCCCGCTTTCACCGCGATCACCGGCATCAAGGTTGTTCACGACCTGATTCAGGAAGGCGATGTGGTCGAGAAGATCCAGACCCAGATGCAGACGGGCGAAAACATCTATGACGCCTATATCAACGACAGCGACTTCATCGGCACGCATTGGCGCTATGGTCAGGTCCGCGATCTGACCGACTGGATGGCGAACGAAGGCAAGGATGTCACGAACCCGGGGCTTGATCTGCAGGATTTCGTCGGCCTGTCCTTCACCACCGCGCCCGATGGCAAGCTTTACCAGCTGCCCGACCAGCAATTCGCCAACCTCTACTGGTTCCGCTACGACTGGTTCAACGACGAAAAGACCAAGGCTGATTTCAAGGCCGAATATGGCTACGATCTTGGCGTGCCGGTGAACTGGTCGGCCTATGAGGACATCGCCAAGTTCTTCACCGGTCGCGACATGAGCTATATCGGCGGGCCGTCCAAAGTCTATGGCAACATGGATTACGGCAAGAAGGACCCCTCGCTGGGCTGGCGCTTCACCGATGCGTGGCTCTCGATGGCCGGGAACGGCGACAAGGGCCTGCCGAACGGCAAGCCGGTCGATGAATGGGGCATCCGCGTTGACGAGAATTCCCGTCCGGTCGGGTCTTGCGTGGCGCGTGGTGGCGATACCAACGGCCCGGCGGCCGTCTATGCGGTCTCGAAATATGTCGACTGGCTGAAGAATTATGCCCCGCCCGCGGCAGAGGGCATGACCTTCGGCGAGGCCGGTCCGGTGCCCGCGCAGGGCGAGATCGCGCAACAGGCGTTCTGGTATACCGCCTTCACCGCCGACATGGTGAAGCCCGGCCTGCCGGTGGTGAACGCGGACGGCACGCCGAAATGGCGCATGGCGCCCAGCCCGCATGGTGCTTACTGGCAGGAGGGGATGAAGCTTGGTTATCAGGACGTGGGCGCCTGGACCTTGATGAAATCGACCCCGGTCGACCGCGCCAAGGCGGCCTGGCTCTATGCCCAGTTCGTCGACAGCAAGACCGTGGACGTGAAGAAAGCCCATGTCGGTCTGACCTTCATCCGCGAAAGCACGATCCGTCACGAGAGCTTCACCAAACGCGCGCCGGAGCTGGGCGGGCTGATCGAATTCTACCGCTCGCCCGCGCGCGTGCAGTGGACGCCGACCGGCACCAACGTCCCCGACTATCCGAAGCTCGCGCAGCTCTGGTGGCAGAACATCGGCGATGCTTCCTCGGGGGCGAAGTCGGTGCAGGAGGCGATGGATGCGCTTTGCGCCGCGCAAGAGCAGGTGCTCGGCCGTCTGGAACGCTCCGGCATGCAGGGCGATATGGGGCCGAAACTCGCCGAAGAGCATGATCTCGACTGGTGGAACGCCTATTCGAAGGAACATGGCTCGCTTGCGCCGCAGCTGAAGCTTGCCGAGGAAAAGGACAAGCCGATCACCGTGAGCTACGACGAACTCGTCGCCTCGTGGAAATGATCTGAGCGATCCGGGGGGGCGGGCGTGCCTGCCCCCTTGCTCTTTGCCGCCATGGCCCGCAAACCGGGCCATCGCCGCACAGAGACACGGCCGGGAGACACCGATGACCCATATTCTTGCCATCGATCAGGGCACCACCTCGTCGCGGGCGATCCTGTTCGATGCCGATCTGCGACCTGTCGCCGTCGCGCAGGAGGAATTTCCGCAGCTTTTCCCGCGCTCTGGCTGGGTCGAACATGATCCTTCCGATCTGTGGTCGACCGTTGCCGCCACCTCGCGCGCGGCGCTTGAGCGTGCGGGGATCGACGCGCATGAGGTGGTGGCGATCGGGATCACCAACCAGCGCGAAACCACGCTCGTCTGGGACCGCCATTCCGGCCAGCCGGTCTGCAATGCGATCGTCTGGCAAGATCGCCGCACCGCCGATTTCTGCGCCGAACTGCGCGCGGAAGGGTTCGAGGAGGTGATCACCACCAAGACCGGCCTGCTGGCGGACCCCTATTTTTCCGGCACCAAGCTGCGCTGGATCCTTGAAAATGTCGAGGGTGCGCGGGCGAGGGCCGAGGCGGGCGATCTGCTGTTTGGCACCGTGGACAGCTGGCTGATCTGGAAGCTGACCGGCGGGCGCGTCCATGCCACCGACGCCACCAATGCGGCGCGGACCATGCTTTACGACATCGCCAAGGGGGGCTGGTCGCGCACGATCTGCGCGCGCTTCGGCATTCCGATGACCATGCTGCCCGAGGTGCGCGATTGCGCCGCCGATTTCGGCATGACGCGGGCGGATCTTTTCGGTCACGAAATCCCGATCCTGGGTGTCGCGGGCGATCAGCAGGCGGCGACCGTGGGGCAGGCCTGTTTCGAGCCCGGGATGATGAAGGCCACCTATGGCACCGGCTGCTTCGCGCTTCTGAACACCGGCGCGCAGATGGTGCGCTCGCGCAACCGGATGCTGACCACCATCGCCTATCAGCTTGACGGCAAGCCCACCTATGCGCTTGAAGGCTCGATCTTCATTGCGGGCGCGGTGGTGCAATGGCTGCGCGACGGGCTCAAGATCATCCGCGAGGCGAAGGAAACCCAGCCGCTGGCCGACAGCGCCGACAGTGCCCAGCAGGTGATCCTCGTGCCCGCCTTCACCGGGCTTGGGGCGCCTTACTGGAACGCCGAATGTCGCGGTGCGATGTTTGGCCTGACCCGCGCCACCGGCCCGGCCGAGATCGCCCGCGCAGCCCTTGAAAGCGTCGGCCACCAGACCCGCGATCTGCTTGATGCCATGCGCATGGATTGGGCCTGCGAGGCCGCGCAGGCCACCTTGCGGGTGGATGGCGGCATGACCGCTTCGGATTGGGCGATGCAGTTTCTGGCCGATATCATTGGCGCGCCGGTCGATCGCCCGCAGGTGCTGGAGACCACCGCGCTGGGCGTTGCATGGCTTGCGGGCTATCGCGCCGGGATCTGTCCCGAGCCCGCCCGCTTTGCCCGCAGCTGGGCGCTTGAACGCACCTTCACCCCGCAGATGGTGCAAGAGGACCGCGAAGGCCGCCATGCGCGCTGGAAAAAGGCGGTCGCCGCCACCATTGCCCTTGCCTGACCCCGCCATGACGCCCTTCAGTTTCCTGTGCCCGACCCGCATCCTGTTCGGCCGTGGCGTGCGTGCCGATGCGCCGCGCGCCATCCGTGCGCTGGGCACAAGGATCGTTCTGGTCGCCAGCCGCTCGGTGGGTTGGCGCCATGCGCTGATTGCTGCGCTTGCGGCCGAAGGGGCCGAGGTGCAGGTGATCCACCCCGAAGGCGAGCCCAGCCTGCCGCAGCTTTTGTCGGCGCGCGCGGAACTGGCGGGATTTCACGCCGAGGCCGTAGTGGGGCTGGGTGGCGGCTCCGCGCTGGATCTGGGCAAGGCGCTCGCCGCGCTGCTGCCCGCCCGCGGCGACATCCTGCGCCATTTCGAGATCGTCGGCTCGGGCGCCCCTCTGGAGGCCGCGCCCCTGCCTTACATCGCGCTTCCCACCACCGCGGGCACCGGCGCCGAAGCCACCAAGAACGCCGTCATCGCGATCCCCGAGCATCAGCGCAAGGTGAGCCTGCGCGACGACCGGATGATGGCCGCGCTTGCGATCGTCGATCCCGCCCTGACCGACGATTGTCCGCGTCCGGTCACGCTGGCCTCGGGGCTTGATGCGGTGACGCAGGTGATCGAACCCTATCTGTGCGCGCGGGCCAATCCGTTGACCGACGCGCTGTGCCGCGAGGCGATCTTTTCGGGCCTGAGCGCGCTGGTCACGCTGATGGACGGCGAAGACCCGCGCGCCCGTGATGCGCTGGCGCAGACGAGCCTCTTCGGCGGCATGGCGCTGGCCAATGCCGGTCTTGGCGCGGTGCACGGGCTGGCGGGCGTTGTGGGCGGGGCCTCGGCCGCGCCGCATGGCACGATCTGCGGCCAACTGCTGCCGGGCGTCTTGCAGGCGAACCGGCAGGAACTGCGGCGGCTTGGGCGCGATACCGCCCGTTTCGACGCGGTGGCGGGCTGGATCGCGGCGGCGCTGGGGGGTCCGGAGGCCGAGGCCTTTGACACCCTCGAAGCGCGCATCGAGACCTGGGGCCTGCCGCGGCTGGGCCGCTTCGGCCTGACGCCCGACAGCTTTGAAGCGCTTGCCGAGGCGGCGAAATCCAGCTCTTCGATGAAGGCGAACCCTGTCGACCTGTCGACGGCTCATTTGGTCGCCCTGCTGGCCCGCGCGGCCTAGCGCCACGCGGGTCGGGCCCTGCCAGAGCGCGGGCTCAGGGTTTTCGTCCCGCCAGACGGGTCGCCAGATCGGACAGGATTTGCGCGGCAAGCGCCTCGTAATTGCCGTCAAAATGGTGCCCGCCATCGACGGGGATCAGCTGCACCCCCGGTGTCTTGCTGGCATGGCAGGCGTCATCCTCGTCATCGGTGCCGTAGAAGCATTGCACGAGACTCGGACGATCCATCCGGGCGATGTCATCGAGCGGATCGCCCGCCGCCCCGGCCTGTTCGATCCCCAGCCAGCCATCGACCGAGACCTGATAATCGACCTGATGCGAAAGCGACATCAGGGTGATCTGCGCCACCTTGGCGCGTTCTGCCTTGGGCAGAAGGTTGTAGGTCGCCGGCAGAATATCCGCCCCGAAGGAAAAGCCAGCCAGCACGACATGATGCACATGCCATTTGCTGCGGTAGGCCTCGATGATGCGCACCAGATCCTCGGCGGTTTCCTGCGCGCTGCGGTTGGACCAGAAATAACGCAGCGAATCCACACCGACGACGGGAACGCCGCGCGCTTGCAGCGCGGCGCCGACCTGCAGGTCGATGTCACGCCAGCCGCCGTCGCCGGAATAGAAGACCACCATCGTGTCCTGCTTGGGCTTGGCGTCATAAATCGTCAGCGGCAGCCCAAGCGGGCTGTCCGCCCCGGTCTGCATCGCGATCCGGTCGCGGATCGCCGAGAGCAAGGCGTCATGGGCGGCATCGGTCACGTCGCGCGCGACCACATCGGGATGCAGGCGCTGCAGATCCGCGACATGGGCGCGTCCATCGGGCAGGGCGGCGGGCGTGAAAATCGCCTCCACCGCCGCGGGCAGATCGCCGGGGGCGAGACCGTAGACCGTGTTTGCGCGCTCTGTCTGCCGCGGCGCATCGGTGCAAAGCTCGTTCTTCAGCACAAGACCCGCGCCCGGATCGACAGCAAGACCGGAATCGATCGTGACCAGCGGGCTTTGCGCGATCATGTCAAGCGCGAGCGTCCCCCCCGCACCAACCCCCGCCACGATCGGTGTCGCATAAACCTGCCCGCCGCCCGCGCGCTGCAGCTGATGGGCCAGACTTTCGATGTCCGAGACCATGTAGATGCATTCGCCGTCATCGGCATCAAGCGTCTTGCGATAGCTTTGCAGATCGATGCCGATCACCGCAGCCCCGTCTTCGCGCAGGGTTTGCGCCACCTGCTCGTCGGTGTCCTGCCATCCGGTATTGTCCGAAATCAGAACCACCATCGCCTTTGGCGCCCCCTCCGGGCGCAGGATGTGATCGGGCGGGATCATGCCCAGATCGAAGCGTGGTCCCTCGGGATCGCCGGGCAGGGCGACCAGCGGATCGGCCGGTTCCACCTTGGCAGGCGCCGTGGCCGAGGGGGAGGCGGCGGTCTGCGCCATGCCCGGCGCCGCCGTCGTTTGTGCCGGTCCGGGCGCGGGGGCCGGGGCTGGCGCGGTCTCGGCCCAGACGGGCTGGGCCAGCGCAAGGGCCCAAAGGGAAACCATCGTCACAAAGGTCTTCATCATTTTCCGATCACCCCACGCATTCCGCCGCCGATCAGCAGCGCCGCATCCATCAGCGCCATGGCCGCGCCCGCCGTGCCGGTCACAGCCAGATAGCGCGGCTCCCATCTGGGATGAAACTTGGCCTTGAAGGCGCGCAGCCCGCGGAAGTTGTAAAACCGCTCGCCATGTTCGAAGAGTGTGGCGCCGACATGATCCCAGACCGGAGCCATTTCGTGCCGCTTGAGCCCGGCCAGCGGCGCCATGCCGAGGTTGAATTCCCGAAAGCCCGCGTCGCGCAGATGTTCCATCAGGCACAGGAACAGATAGTCCATCGTGCCGCCCGGCGCATCGGGGGCAAAGCGCATCAGATCGACCGTGGCTTCGGCATGGGTGTCGGTCACTGCCACCGTGGCAAAGGCGATGATCTCGCCCGCTTTGCGCAACACCGCGACGGGCTGCGATGCCACATAGGCGGGGTCGAACGCCCCGAGCGAGAACCGCTTTTCGCGCGCCGCATGTTCGGCCAGCCAACCGTCCGAAATCCGTTGCAGATCCGCGATCACCGCGGGCACGTCCTCTACCGGGATCAGCGCGAAATCGAGCCCCTCGCGCTGGCCGCGGTTGACGGCGGCCCGATGGCCCGCGTTGCGCCGCCCTGACAGGGTGAAATTCGGCAGGTCGATCAGGGCCAGCTCGCCCATCTTGAAGGCGCGCAGTCCCGCATCGGCGCAAGAGGGCAGAAGTGCGGGCGAAATCTGATAGAACACCGCCCGCCCGCCCGAGGCGGCGGCCGTCTCGATGAAGCGCCAGACCAGTTCGGGGAATTCCTGCGCCTCACCCACCGGATCAAGAAGCGCGATCCAGGACCGTCCCTGCACGCCATACATGACAAAGGATTTGCCGCTGGCCGAGAACATCAGATGCTTGTCGCCCATGCGCACCAGATTGGCATCGGCCACATCCTGCCCGGCCACGATCGTCACCGCCCGGGCAATGTCTTCTGCGGTCGGCGCGGTGGGGCGATAGCTCACCGGGCGCAGGAGGCTTTTCACCGCAACGACCAGCGCCACGATCATCAGGCCCAGCAGGGCGCGCAGGCTGCGCGGAACATCCTGTTCGACTTCGAACTGCCACCACAGGGCATGGCTGTATTCGGTGTCGCGATAGACAAAGACCATGATCGCCACCGCAGAACCGATCAGCACCGTCATCGCCGCAAGCCAGTTCAGCCCCAGAACCTGCCGCATCAGCGAGGCATGGCGGGTGAAGGCACGCCGGTTCATCAAGAGCGCGACGAGGAAGAGCGCCAGCAAGGTCGCCTGGGCAAGCGCCAGCGATTTCGGCACCGACAGCACAAGCGCCAGAGCCGAGGCCACCACGGCCACCAGCCAGGCCCCGTCAAGCCGCTGGCCAAGGCCGCGCGCCGCCACGAAAAGGACAAGGCCGAGCAGGCTGGACAGGAAATGCGCCGCCTCGATGATCGGCAGCGGCAGGCGGGCGGAGAGGTAATCAAGCGCGCCCTCGCTGATCGGGGTCGCGCCCGAGAACACCAGCATCACCGCCACGATCAGCGCGAAAGCCGAGAGGATCGACGGGGCAAGTCGGGACATGGATTGCCCCAGCTCCATCGCCAGCGTGGTCTTCTGGAAGCGCCGCACCTCGGTCACGACAAGCAGCACGAGCGCCATCGTCAGCGGCAGCGCATGATAGATCACCCGGTAAACGATCAGTGCGCCAAGAAGGCTGTCCACGCCCGCGCTCTGCCGCAGGCCCGCGATCATCACCGTTTCGAAAACGCCAAGACCCGCGGGCACATGGCTGATCAGCCCCACGCCCACGGCCACGCAATAGATCGCGAAGAAGCTCGGCCAGGACACATGCAGTCCCGGCATCAGCACGTACAGCACCGAGGCCGAGGCCGCCATGTCGAGCGCCGAAACCAGCAGCTGCCGCGAGGACGTCCGTGTATCGGGCAGGTGCAGCGTGATGCCGAAGAGCCGCAGGCCTTTCGCCCGCCCGCCGAACAGTTGCAACACGGCAAGCCCCGCCAGCGCGGCAACCGCCAGAGCCCGCAGCCAGAGCGGATCCCAGCCGATGACATGGGCGATCTGCGGCGCCACGATCAGCGTGGCGATGCCCGCCATCAACAGCAGCCCCATGCCGAAAGCCAGTGTGACGAAGGCGATGACCTGCGCCACCTCGCCGGGGGAGAGGCCGAGTTTCGAATAGGCGCGGAACCGGATCGCCCCGCCGCTGAGCGCGCCGAAGCCGATCGTATTGCCGATCGCATAGGCGAGGAACGAGGTCAGCCCCACCACCGGCAAAGGCAGGCGCTTGCCGATATAGTCGAGCGCATTCGCGTCATAGACCGCAAGCGCCACAAAGCTTACTGCGGTGAAGAGCAGGGCAAGCCCGACCGATCCGGGGCTCAGGGTCTGCAGCTGCGCCACCACATCGTCGTAGCGCACTTCGGCGGTCAGGCCCAGAATGGCCCAGACCACCAGCGCAAAGATGGCCAGCATGCCGAGCGCGGCCAGCACGCCCTGAAACCGGGCGATGCGGCCCCAGAGCGGATGAGGGGCCTCCGCGCTGTCCGCCGGTGGTGCAGGCAAATCCAGATCATCGGTCTGGCTGGCTGAGGTTGCAGAGGAGGACATGTCTGATCACCTTGTCACGGGGCAAGATCGGGGCCTGCGTCGGATGCCGGAGGCGGAAAAGCGCTGCCGTCGAAATTCCTCCGGGCGCCCCCATCACGTCCAGCCAACAGATTTTGACATCAGGTCAACTTGCTGCGCGTGACGCGTGTTCGAAACGGTGGGCAGATGGTCTTTTGCGCACGTCAAGAGGGGCGCTTAACAATATGATAAGAATGATGATTTCCGCATCTTGCAGGATGCAATGTCCGGTCTGCTCCGTCTTCACGGCGGCGTCAGACCGGGGGATGCCCCGCAAACCCGCAAGGCCGCGCGACGGCTTGTGCGCGCGCCCCGCGGCCCGATCGCGAGACAGGCACCCGTCAGCGCGGGGGCATCGCCTCAGGCAGCGGGGGCATGGTCTTCAGCGTTTCCTCGCGGATATCGGCGAGGATCTCGCGCTTGATCGCGGCGAAGTCCGGATCCGCCACAATGTCATAATCACGTGGACGGGCGAGGGGCACCCGGATTTCGCGCTTGATCCGGCCGGGGCGGCTGGCCAGAACCACGACGCGATCGGCCAGATAGACCGCCTCGTCGACGTCATGGGTGACGAAGAGCACCGTGACCTTGTGATCTTCCCAGACCCGCAACAGCAGCTCCTGCATCATCCCGCGGGTCTGCGCGTCCAGCGCGCCGAAGGGCTCGTCCATCAGAAGGATCTGCGGCCGGTAAACCAGTGCGCGCGCAATCGCCACGCGCTGCCGCATGCCCCCCGAAAGCTGCCCCGGATAGGCGTTTTCAAACCCGCGCAGCCCCACCGCATCGATGAAATGCGCCACGCGTTCGTCCTTTTCGGCGCGGGTGAGGCGGCTTTTTTCCAGCGCGAAGCGGATGTTGCCCGCCACCGTCTGCCATTCGAACAGGCTGTAGCCCTGAAACACGAAGCCGCGGTCGCGCCCCGGTCCGGTGACCGGCTGCCCGCCAATGCGCACCACGCCGCGGCTGGCTTCCTCAAGCCCGCCGACAATGTTCAGAAGTGTCGATTTCCCGCAACCGGAGCTGCCGACGATCGAGACGAATTCATTCGCGGCGATCGAGAGGCTGACCTCCTCGACCGCCACCACCGGCTTTCTGTCAACGGTGAAGGTCTTGCCCACGCCTTCAAGGGTCAGAAGTGCGCTCATCTCGTCCTCTGCTGATGCCAAGCGAACAGAACCCGCCCGGTGCGTTTGAAGATCACGTCGGTCAGGAACCCCAGAAAGCCGATGAAAAGCGTGCCAAACAGGATCGTCTCGGTCGCAAGGTAGCGCTGCGCATCCATGATCCGCCGACCCAGCCCTTCGTTCGCCGCGACCAGTTCGGCGACGACCAGATAGGTCCAGGTCCAGCCGATAGTGATGCGCAGCGTGTCCCAGATGCCCGGCGCGGCGGCGGGCAGGATGATCCGCATCAGGATCTCGCGGTTCGAAAAGCCCAGGGTCTGCCCGGCCCGGATCAGGTTCATGTCGATGGTCTTGACGTTGTCCATCACCATCAGCACTTGCTGAAAGAAGGTGCCCAGAAACAGGATCAGGATCTTTTGCCCGTCGCCGATCCCCGCCCAGAGGATCGACAGCGGAATGAGCGCCACCACCGGCATGTAGCGGATCGTCGAGACGAAGGGCTCCAGCGCCCCCTCGATCAGCCGGAAGTTGCCCATCAGGATGCCGACCGGCACTGCCAGCACCGTTGCCGCCAGCCAGCCCGCGCAGATGCGATAAAAGCTGACCGAGGCATCGGCCCACAGAATGCCCTCGCGCGCCTGCCGCACGCCTTCGGCCAGCACATCGCCGGGGCCGGGCAGGAAGAGCGGCTTCACCAGCCCGAATTCGGTCACCAGCCACCACAGCAAAAGCAGAAGGGCGGGGAAAACCACGCCTGCCGAGGTGAAGAGCCAATGGGGAATGTCCTTGCGCAGCCGCAGATAGCGGCCCGGTCCTGCGGCGGGTGTCTTGGGGGTCTGCATCTGTCCGTCGGAATTGCGGGCCTGCGCGCGGCAGGCCCTGAGAGGTTACTTGCCCGCGACTTTCAGCACGGGAGCGGTCGCCATCACATCCTCGATCGCCGGGATCTTGGTGATCTCGTCGGGGTTCGAGGTTTTCATGATTTCGGCAATCTCGCGCAGCGTCGCCGGGAAATCGCCGGTGACAAGCGCCGCATTCTCGGCCGCGTCGTAAAGCTTCACGCCCTTGAAGGCGGGGGTGAATTCCTCCATCGGGCTGCCCACGGCCTTGGCGATCATCGCGCCGCCTTCCTCGGGGTGTTCGCGGATGAAGACGATGGCATCGTCCCAGGCCTTGATCATCCCCTCGACCTGCTCGGGATGGGCGGCGATCCAGTCGCCCCGCGCCGTCAGCACGTCGGAGATCAGGCCGGGCTTTTCGGCGGCGTCATAGATCACCTTGTAAGACGCATCCTTGCCGAGCGCGGCCGAGATATAGGGCTCATAGGTCACTGCGGCCTCGACCTGACCGGACAGCAGCGCCAGCCCGGCTTCCGAGGCGCCCATCGGCACATGCTCGATATCGGCAAGGCTCATGCCGTTGACCTTGAGCGCATAATTCATCAGCAGATCCGAGGTCGCGCCGCTTTCAAAGGCGACCTTCTTGCCCTTCAGCCCGGCGACATCGGCGATGCCTTCACCCGCCAGGATCGCGTCGGCGGTGGTGGACACATCCATCACCAGAAAGGCTTTCTGATCAACGCCATGGTTGAAGCTCGCAATCGCGGTGTTGGTCGCGGCGGCCACCACATCCAGATTGCCCGAGGCCAGCGCCGCGGTCATGTCCTGATCCCAGTTGAAGCTCGACAGCTCGACATCGACGCCATGTGCGGCGAAGAACCCCTTTTCCTGCGCGACCCAGAGCGGGCCATAGCCCAGCCAGGGTTGCAGGCCGATCTTCACCGGATCGGCGAAGGCGCCGGTCAGGCTGCCCGCGAAAAGCGCTGCGGCGAGTGTCGTGTTCTTCAGCATCTGTGATCCTGTCTTTCGGAAACGTCCCACGGCGTGCGTCTGGCCCAAAACCGGGCAGCCGCATCCCGACCGTGATACGCCCAGAGCGCCCGCTGCCACAAGGGAAAGAACGGGTCGGGTTTTGTGGCGGCGCCGCCCGATCTGCGGAAATGCCCGGACGATCCGTGGCCTGCCGCGGATCGCGCCGCGGCAGGCCCATTCGCAAGAGGGATCGGGGCGCTTCTCAGCCGTGCTTGACGGAGCGGCGTGTCGTGCGTGCCAGAACGAGGGTCAGGCACAGGAACAGCAGCGCGCCGAAGCCCCAGACCCAGGCATAGCCGATCATGTCGCCCCAGGGAGCCAGCGCATAAGCCACGGCCAGCGCAGCCCAGGTCACCACGACGGCAAGCAAAAGTCCGATGTCGAAGCGCATCGCAGGGGCTTTCGGGTCAGTGGGCATGGCCGCCTCCTGTGGTTTCAAGCGGAAGGGCGCGCATCAGTTCGAAGCCGAGCGCGGTGAAGCCAGCCATGGCCAGAACGATCATCAGCACGCTGAGCGGCCCGACGAGCGCCGCAGCGCCCGGCCGGACAGGTCCGGACCAGTCGAGCGGGGCAAGCACCGGTCTTGCCTGCCGGGGCAGCAGGCAGGCCGCAAGGCACAGCGCCAGCCCGGCGACGGCGGCAGCCATCACCGTGCCGCCCGTGGCCACGCCCAGCATCAGCGGCGCCCAGAGCGTCGGAGCCTCGCCGCCATAGCTTGTGTCCAGCACGCGCCGCGGCACGCCGAGATAGCCCGCCGCGATCCCGCATGCCCCGAAGACCGCAAGGCCAAGGCTGGCCAGCCCGGGCATCCGCCGGGCGAGCCCGGGCGCGGCGAGTGCCCGCCCGGTCAGAGCCGGCAGCAGCACGGCGAGCGCGGCCAGAAAGCTCAGCGTCACCGTGCCGAGGGTGAAGAAGTGGAAATAGCCCGGCACGAAGAAGCTGTCCGACAAAAGCGGCGCCAGATCGGCCTGGATCAGTACGAAGGCGAAGACGAGCCCAAGGCCCATGTTCAGCACGGCAAACCCCGCCGCCGCCATTGCCGGATTTTGCCAGGGCAGCATCCGGATCCAGCCAAAGAGCCCGCGTCCACCTTTTGCGCGGGCGTGAACCTCAAGCGAGGCGACGATGATCAGGAAGGCGGTCAGGGTCGGCACGCTGACGAAAAGCGACAGCATCGAGCCAAGGATGCGGACCGGTTGCGGCAGGTCGGGTTCCAGAAACATGTGGTAGAGCGAGGTCGGCGGCACGAAGACCAGATACATCGCAAAGACCAGTTTCGAAAACCGCGCGCCGAAGATCGAGGTGACGCCGGTCAGTTCCTGCATCAGCACATACCAGACGATGACAGTGCCCATCAGCGGCAGATAGTGCATGTTGTGAAACAGGATATGCCAGTTCGTGCTCTGCCCGGCGGGAAAGTCCGCGCGCCCCAGCGCCCAGAGGAATTCCGGCAAGAAGGCATAGATCGCGGCAAAACCGCTGACCATCAGGAAGCCCGCCCAGACAAAGAGCGCAAAGCCGGTGGCCGACAGTGCCACTCCGGGCCGGGTCAGGCTGCGCAGCGCCGGAAGCGGCAAGACCAGCAGCGCCAGCCCGAGCAGCAGATATCCGGCGGCAAAGGGGACCATCTCTTCGGGGGCATCGCGGGCAAGGTCGGGGTTGCCGTCGTAAAGAAACGGGGTGCCCGTCGCGGCGATGGCCGACAGCGCGAACCCGGCCAGAAGCAGGGCGAAGCCCGCCCAGCCAAGCGGGCTCCAGTCCAGACCGCGGCCGTGCTCGGCGGCCGCGAAAGCCAGAAGCAGCACCGCCTGCACCAGATAGAGCCAGTAGAAGAAGGCACTGATGCCATGGAAGGTCAGCACGCGATAGGCGTCGTCCGAGGGCAGATGCACAAGGCCGCCGCGGATCAGCGCCGTCAGTGCGCCGCCCGCAATGCCCGCAAGCAGCGCCAGCAGCGCCGCCGCGGCCATGGTCAGCAGCAAGCCGCGTGCCCCGGGCGAGAGGGTCGAGAGACGATGCGAGAGCGATCCGGTCATGTCCGCGCTCCTTCCATGACGGAAATCCGCGCCTTCATTCCGTCATGCCCCGCCCCGCAATAGAAACTGCAGGTGACGAGCAGTTCGCCCGGCGCGTCGAACACCATCTCCTGTTCCAGAAGCTGCCCCGGCCGCAGCCGGATCATTTTGGCACCGGTGCCGAACTGGATCGAGGCGCCATGCGCCACATCGGTCGCCATCATGCGGAAGCGATAGCGCTGCCCGGCCTCAAGCCGCAGGTGGTCGGGCGCGTAATACCAGCGCGCTGCCAGCAGCGGCACGACGATGGCAGACTCGGTCCGGGGCATGGGCGCGGCCTCGGGGGGCGGGGCCATCTCCATCCCCGCCATGGACATGCCCGGCATCATCGACATGCCCGACATGTCGTGATCCATATGCGCCATGTCGTGACCGCCATGAACCGCTGTGGTTTGCGCCGTATCACCCTTTGGGTAGACGCTGCCATCGGGCTGCGCGAAGCGGGTGATGAAGTCCTCCACCTCGGCTTCGAAGGCGGCGATATCGGGTTGTGCGGGGCCTTCACCCATGGCAGCGCCGCCGTGCCCGGCGTGCTCTTGCCCGGCGTGATCGCCATGGCCGGGCGGGTTTTGCGGGGCGTCCGCGGGGGCGAAAAGGTCTTTCGGGCCGGGGACGACCCCGTAAAAGGCCCAAAGCCCGTAAAGGGCGGTGCCACCGAACCCGGCAGTGGCAATGAAGCCCCGTCGCGTGGTGACGTGTGTTTTCGTCGTCATGACTGTGATCCTGTCGCGCCAAGGCCTTATCTGCCCGCAAGCGGGGAAGCACCCTGGACGGTTATGCTGTCTGCACCCGACGGCCCTTGGGACGCGGGCGCTGCTGCGCAGGGCCGATCTTCGGCACAAGCCGGATCGACCGCCCGGATCAGACGGTTTTCGGGGGGCGCCGGTCGGGCTGTGGCGTTCGCCCTGCGGGCAGGCCCTGCTCGATCAGGGGCTCGGCCGTGACGATCTTCACCGGAGGCCGGATCGCTTCGGCGCGGATGACCGGAACGAAAAGACAGGCCGCATGGGCAAAGCAGGAGGGGCCGGTTTGCAGCCGCCCCGTTTGCCCGTGGTGACAATCCTCCGCAGCCTGCATCGGTGCCGCCGTTTGCAGACGGATCTGATCCGCGCTGCACGCCTGTCCGACATGGGCGGGTTGCACCAGCGCAAGGATCAGCACCAGCGCCATCATCACAGGCCGCAGCAAGCCCAAAAGGCGGCCCCGGGACCGCCCCAACCGGGTCCATCCTGTTGCGAAGATGCTCAAGGCCTGCGAACTCCGAACATGCGCAGGGATAAGGATATCATGGCCGGGGCAGGGATGTCGATCATCTGCGATGGCCCGCGGCACCGCTTGGCCCGATGCGCCGTCCTTGCCACGAAAAAAACACGTCGTTGCAAGCCGGAGCGGCTGGAAACCGGCTGTGGATTTCTGGATTCGTACTAAATCAGAGTTCCTTATGAATTTGTCCGTAAGTCTTGCCGTGTACCAATGGATCATCTGATCGAGAGGCCTGAATGACTCAACTGCCCGACTTTTCGCAAGCGCTGGAGGGGGAAGCTCCCTTCGGTTTCGACGAATTGTTCTATTCGCGAACCGACAAGCGCGGGGTGATCCTTGCTGGTAACGAAGTGTTTCGGCGGGTCTCGGGCTTTTCCTGGTCCGAGATTCTTGGGGCACCGCACAAGATCGTGCGCCACCCCGACACGCCCCGCGGCCTGTTCCGGATCATCTGGGACGCCTTGGGCAACGGCCATCCGATGGGCGCCTATGTGAAGAACCGCGCCCGCGACGGCAATTATTACTGGGTCTTCGCGGTCATGCTGCCCATTGCCGATGGGTTCTTGTCGGTGCGGATCAAACCTTCGGCCCCGCTGTTCGAAAAGATGCGCAGCCGCTGCGGTGCGATGGCCGCCCAGGAGAAGGCGCAACGGATCGATCCGGAGGAAAGCGCCGCCCGCATGCGGGCCATGGCGCAGGCCGAGGGATTTTCCAGCTACACGAGTTTCATGGCCTTCGCGCTGGGTCTGGAACTCGCCGCGCGCGATGCCAAGCTTGGTCGCCCGGTCGATCCGCGCACCGAGCGGTTGATCGAAATGAACCGGGCGCTTGAGCGCGTCACCGAGGAACAGAAGAAACTTCTGCGCAGTTTCGAGGCGTTGCAGTCGATCCCGAACAACATGCGGATCGTTGCCTCGCGGATGGAGCCTTCGGGCGGGCCGGTGTCGGCGATTTCGGAAAACTATCGCGCCTCGTCGCTGGTGATCTCTGAACGGCTGCGCAGCTTTGTGGCTGGACGCGACAATCTCTGTGACCGGGTTTCGCGGCAGGCGGCGCGGGCGCTGTTCCTGATCGGGTCGAACCGCGTTCTGTCCGAAATGAACGCCGTTTTCGCCGAGGCCGAACCGGTGCCCGGGATCGACTGGGCCGAAGAACGGCTGCTGTTGCGCCGCCTTGAGCAAAGCACCCATTCCGATGCAGGCAAGGCGATGGGACAGGCGGTCGCCAATGCCGAGGAACTGTTCCGCTCCAGCGCCGAAATTCGCCGCATGATGCTGGGCCTCGACACGATCCGGGTGCTTGGACGGGTGGAATGTGGCCGCATGCGTGATGCCAGCGGCGGGCTGTCCTCGACCATCGATCAGCTCGATGTCTTCCACGACGACATCAAATCGCGGCTCGAGTCGATCATGCGGCTGTCGGAGGACATCGGCACTGCGATGAATCGCTTCTTGCGCGAAGAACAGGTTCGCGCCGTCGCCGGATAGGCGCCATCGGGCAGGGGCCCGCAGGTGCGTAAGAGGTTCGGGAGGGTGTTTCCCCGTAATTCGACGTCCTGCCGCAAAGGAGTCCTGACGATGAAAAGTCCGTTCGCAACCGTTTCCGGTAAAATGGGGCTGGCCGCCGGGGTGATGATCTCCCTTATCCTGCTCTGTGCGACCGCCTATGACGGTTGGCGCACGGCGCAAAAGGTCAATGCGGATGTCATGGGCACGGCGACGGACAAGGCCCGCGCCGCCGCCTCGGAAGTCTCGGAGCAGATCGTCGAGGCCCGCGCGGCCGCCTCGGGCCTCAGCGGCATGCTTTCGGGCTATCTCAAGACCGGTTCCGCCCGAACATCGGACATCGTGACCATGCTCGAAGCGGTTCCGAACCAATACAAATCGCTGTTTTCCTCGTGGATGGCGGGGTTGCCCGACGGCTCGACCGATGCGCTGATCACCGGCACCGACGGGCGCAACGAGGCGGGCGTCTTCACTCCTTACTGGACCAAGCAGGACGGCGGCGGTCTGCTGTTTCAGACCTTCCCGATCATGCCCGATCATGCCCGATCAGACCTGGTATTCCGTGCCCGTCACGCAGGGCAAGCCGGTCACCACAGAACCTTATCTGACGACGGAAGGCTATCTGGTGACCTCGGTGGCGGTGCCGATCCGGCTTGACGGCAAGATTGTCGGCATTGCCGGGGTCGATATCACGCTGGCGGAAATGACCGCGACCCTGTCGGCGATGGAGACCTTCGAGGGCAGCCACATGATGCTGGTCGATGGCGGCGGCAAATGGATCGTGAACCCCGATCCGAAGCGCCTCACCCAGACCTATGACGAGACCGGCGCCGAGGATCTGCGGGCTGCGCTGAAGGACGGCAAGCCCCGGCTCATCACCGGCCTGGCCGATGGTGCGCGGCGGCTGGTCTATCCGTTCAGGACCGCGGGCATGGAGGAGAACTGGGCCACGGTTCTCGATCTGCCCGAGGCGGTCTTCGTCGCGCCGGTGCGGCATGAAACGCTGATCTCGATCGTGAAGGGTGGGCTGATCCTTGCTTTGGCGCTGGCGGCGGTCTTTACCGTCTCGACTTTGGTCGTGCGCCGACCGCTGGCGCGCATGCTTGACGGCGTCGATGGTCTGGCTGCGGGTCATTATGACACTGCCGTTTCGGGCGCAGAACGGCGCGACGAGATGGGGGCGATGGCGCGCTCGGTGGAAACTCTGCGTCTTGGTCTGATCGACAAGCGCCGACTGGAAGCCGCACAGGCGCGTCTGCGCGCCGAGGCGGAGCAGGAACGGGTGCGGCGTGAAGCCGAAGACGCCCGCTTGCGCGAGGAACGCGCGGCGCGGCGGCTTGCCGATCTGGAACGCGAGCGTCAGGCGGCGCTGGCCGAGGAAGAGGCCCGCCGACGCGCCGAGGCCGAACGGGCGGCGCGCTCGGCAGAGCAGGCGGCGGTGGTCGATCATCTGGCGGCCGGTTTGCGCGGGCTTGCCGCGGGCCAGCTCGATGTCGAGATCGGCACGCGTTTTGCGGGCGATTACGAGCAGTTGCGATTGGATTTCAACGAAACGGTGGCGCGGTTGTCCGACCTGATCGCTTCGATTGATGCCACGACGCAGGGCATCGTCAGCGGCGTGCGGGAGATCACCGGGGCGACGACGGATCTGTCGCGGCAGACGGAAACCACTGCGGCGACGCTGGAGGAAACTGCGGCGGCGCTGAACGAGATCACCGCCTCGGTTCAGACGGCGGCGCAGGGGTCGAGGCCGCGCGCGCGGGCGAGGCGGGGCGCGGTTTTGCCGTCGTTGCCTCGGAGGTGCGCGCATTGGCGCAACGCGCCTCGGATGCTGCGCGTGAGATCAATGGCCTGATCGCGGATTCCGGTCGGCAGGTTGATGTCGGGGCCGATCTGGTGGCGCGGGCGGGCGAGGCGCTGCAAGCGATCATCGCGGCGATCGCGACGATTTCGGGCCATATCTCGGAAATTGCCGCCTCGGCAGAGGAACAGGCCTCGGGCATCGCCGAAATCAACACGGCGATCCACCAGCTTGACCGCACCCAGCAGCACAATGCGGCGGGGTTCGAGGAAACCGCGGCCGCCTGCATGACGCTGAATGATCAGGCGCTGACGCTGGAACACTTGCTGGGGCAATTCCAGCTGAAGGCCGCGGCGGGCGCGCAGGTCATGGCAGAGCGCGCCGCCTGATTCAAGGCGCGGGGAGGAGCCCGGTCTGGCAGTTTGGCAGGGGGCCGGATCGGCGTCTGCCGCCTCTCAGCCCTGCACGGGCCGCGATCCAAGTTCCTGACAGAACCGCAGCAGATAGCCGTCCGGGTCGGCGACGATGAATTGCCTTTGCCCGCTCTCTTCGGTGCCGACGCGATACCACTTGTCCTCGACCGGCAGGAAGAGCGAATGCCCGGCCCCGGCAAGCGCCGCAAGCAGGGGCGCGACCGCAGCCACGCGGATCTGCAAATTCACCCCCCTGCCAAAGGGATAGGTGTTGGGCAGATGCCCCGCATCGAAGCTGCGGCCAAGCCCGATCTGGTCGATCATCAGTTCTGCCCCACCCAGCCGGAGGTAACAGAACCCTTCCTCGGCCCGCTCATAAAGGCAGTCGAACCCCAGCAGGTCGCAATAGAAGGACTTCGATTTCCGCCAGTCGGAGACGGCAAATTCCGGAACGAGGGCGTTGCTCACAGGGGGGCCTTCGGGTTGTGCCGGGCCATTTTGCGCCGGAAGACCGGCGCCCGCAATGGGCAGGGCTGCCCCGGTTCTGCCCCGCGCTACAGGACGTCGCGCGCCGCACAGCGCCCCGCCGCCAGGCCCGAGAACAGGCAGCCGCCAAGGAAGGTGCCTTCAAGCGCGCGATAGCCATGCAGCCCGCCGCCGCCAAAGCCCGCCACCTCGCCTGCTGCATAAAGCCCGGGCATGACCTCTTGCCCCGGACCCTCGGCGTGCCGGAAACAACGCCCGCCGAGATCGGTTTCGAGCCCGCCAAGGGTCTTGCGGGTCAGGATGTTGAGCTTGACCGCGATCAGCGGCCCCTGCGCCGGGTCAAGGATCGCATGCGGTTTCGCGGTGCGGATCAGCCGGTCGCCCAGATAACGGCGGAAATTGTGAATGCCCATCACCTGCTGATCCTTGGTGAAACCGTTCTGCAGCTGCCGGTCGCGGTCCTTGATCTGCGCCTCGATCGGGGCGAGCTGCAGCAGATCGTTGCCCGCGATCGCATTCATCTTTGCCACCAGCTCGGGCAGGCTGTTCGCCACGGCGAAATCGGCGCCTTTCTCCTTGAAGGCCTCGACCGGGGCGGTGGCCTTGCGGCCAAAGGCGCGCTGGGCGATCAGCCGCCAGTTCCGCCCGGTCAGGTCGGGGTTCTGCTCCGATCCCGAAAGCGCGAATTCCTTCTTGATGATGCTCTGGGTCAGGATGAACCAGCTGTAGTCATGGCCCGTCGACAGGATGTGGCGCAGCGTGCCGAGACTGTCGTAACCGGGGTAATTCGGCGCAGGCAGGCGCTGGCCGCGGGCGTCGAACCACATCGAGGACGGCCCCGGCAGGATGCGGATGCCGTGTCCGGGCCAGATCGGGTTCCAGTTGCGCAGGCCCTCGGTGTAATGCCACATCCGGTCGGTGTTGATCGTGTTGGCCCCGGCGGCTTCGGAAATGCCGATCATCCGGCCGTCCACATGGGCGGGCACGCCCCGGACCATCTGCGCGGGGGCCGGGCCCAGCCGCGCGGGCCAGTTGCGCCGCACCAGATCCAGATTGCCGCCGATCCCGCCAGAGCAAACGATCACCGCCGCGGCACGCAGCGCGAAGGCGCCGATTTCGGTGCGGTTGGTGCTTTGGCCGCGCGGCGCCGGGTCGTCGGCCAGCCGCGCGCCAGTCACGCCGACACAGGCGCCGCCCTCGATGATCAGCCCGTCCACGCGATGGCGAAAGGCAAGGCGCAGACGGCCCGTCGCTTCCTGGGCGCGGGCGCGCTTGGCGAAGATCTCCACCACGCCCGGGCCGGTCCCCCAGGTGAGGTGAAAGCGTGGCACCGAATTGCCGTGATGCCCGGCATCGATGCCGCCGCGCTCGGCCCAGCCCACGACCGGAAAGATCCGATGCCCCATCGCACGCAGCCAGGCCCGCTTTTCGCCCGCGGCGAACTCGACATAGGCGCGCGCCCACTGCCGCGGCCAGTGGTCTTCCTCCCGGTCGAAGCCCGCGGCGCCCTGCCAATCCGCCCAGGCCAGATCGACGCTGTCCCTGACCCCGAGGCGGCGCTGCTCGGGCGTGTCGACCATGAAGAGCCCGCCCAGACTCCAGAACGCCTGCGCGCCCAGATTGGCGGGGCTTTCCTGATCCAGCACGATCACCCGCGCGCCGGCCTCGACCGCTTCGGTCGCGGCGACAAGCCCGGCCAGCCCCGCCCCGATGATGATGACATCCGCATCCTGTCCCATGATTTCCTCCCCCGCGCGGCATCTCCGACCCGTGCCCTTGCGCGTTCTTCCGAAATGGCGGGTCAAGGTCCGGGGCAAGTCAAGCAGAACCCCGCGTCACCGGGACCGGGGGGCAGAAGCGGGGATCGCCGCTGTGATCCTGATCATCTTGGCTGGCCTGTCATGGCGCTGTCATCAAATCTTCACTGGAGCGCGCAGATATTTCCGATATTCCGGAATGATGAAATGAATTGGCGCCGATCCCGAAGGAAAGATTGCCCCATGCCCCGTATCGCGCCCCATGGTTCTGGCCGGATTGGAACCTGCGTCGCCCCCAGGGCGCCGATCGGCGGCGCCGAAGAGGCCGCGACGGCTCCGGGGGATAGGGCACAGGATCGCCCGCGGCCGTCGCCCGATCCCTTGCGCGCCTATGCGGCGGTGACGGCGGCCTACTGGGCCTTCATGCTGACGGATGGCGCGCTGCGGATGCTCGTGCTGCTGCACTTCAACGCCTTGGGGTTTTCGCCCGTGCAGCTGGCGTGGCTGTTCCTGATCTACGAGGTTGCGGGCATCGGGACCAATCTGGCGGCGGGCTGGCTTGCGGCACGGTTCGGGCTGGCGGCGACGCTCATTGGCGGGCTGGCGCTGCAAATCGGGGCGCTGCTTGCGCTGGCGCAGCTTGATCCGGCCTGGTCCGTCGCTGCCTCTGTCGCTTTCGTCATGGTGGTGCAAGGCCTGTCGGGCGTGGCCAAGGATCTGGCCAAGATGTCCTCGAAATCCGCGGTGAAGCTGCTTGCTCCCGCCGAGGACGGGGGGCTTTTCCGCTGGGTGGCGGTGCTGACCGGCTCGAAGAATGCGGTGAAGGGGCTCGGCTTCTTTCTGGGGGCGGCGCTGCTTGGCCTTGCGGGGTTCAAGGCGGCCGTCTGGGGCATGGCGGTTGCGCTGGCGGGGATCCTGATCGCGGTCGTGCTGTTTTTGCCCGCGGGTCTGCCCGGGCGGATGAAGCCGGAAGAAAGCCTGTCCGGCTGGCGCTCGACGGACAGCCGCATCAACCGGCTGTCGCTGGCACGCCTGTTCCTGTTTGGGGCGCGCGATGTGTGGTTCGTCGTCGGAATCC
Organism: Rhodobacter capsulatus; assembly: GCF_052363175.1. GTDB lineage: Bacteria > Pseudomonadota > Alphaproteobacteria > Rhodobacterales > Rhodobacteraceae > Rhodobacter > Rhodobacter capsulatus_D. The sequence continues at coordinate 2,441,576 of NZ_CP198946.1, read as the reverse complement.
CGGTCTATTTTCAGGCGGTGCTGTCGGATGGCTCTGCCGAGGGGCGGCGCGAGGCCTTCTTTCTTGTCGGTGGCTTCATGGCGCTCTGGATCATCGCCTATGGCGTGGTGCAGGGGGTCGCGCCGCGGCTGCTGGGGCGCAAGGGGCTGGGGGAGGCGGAGACGGTGCGCAAGGCGGTGCTCTGGGCGGGGCTTCTGGTGCCGGTGCCCTTCGTTCTGGCGCTGGCGGCCTGGGGGGCGGGCACGGAAACCCTCTGGCTCACGATCCTGCTGGTTGCAGGGCTTCTGGTCTTCGGCTTTCTTTTCGCGGTGAATTCCTCGGTCCATTCCTACCTGATCCTCGCCTTCGGATCCGCCGGGCGGATCACCCGCGATGTCGGCTTTTATTACATGGCCAATGCGGCGGGGCGGTTGATCGGCACGCTGTTGTCGGGGGTGAGTTATCAGCTGGGCGGACTGCCGCTCTGCCTGGCCACCGCAGGCGTGATGGCTTTTGCCAGCTGGCGCGCCGCCCGGCGCCTGATCGGGCCTTGCGTCGCGCCTTGATCGGCTGCGTTCCGGCGAACCACCTTGCATCGCGGCGCTTTCGGCGGAACACTCGCGGGGATGCGCTGGAACGCGGCCAAGGGGAAAGCGATGGATGTGACGACGAATGGACAGGTCTCGTTCTGGTTTTCCGACATCGGCGGGCTGCCGCCGCGTCGCGCGCCCTTGCCCGGCGATCTCTCGGTCGATGTCTGCATCATCGGGGCGGGCTTCACCGGGCTCTGGAGCGCCTATTACCTCAAGCAGCTGGCACCCGCGCTTTCGATTGCGGTGATCGAGAAGAACTTTGCGGGCTTTGGCGCCTCTGGCCGCAACGGCGGCTGGTGTTCGGGCGAATTCGGCTGGAGCCGCAAGCGATATCTGGCGAAGGGCGGCCGCGCCGGTGTGATCGCCTTTGAACGGCATCTGCGCGGCACCGTGTCCGAGATTTTGCGCATCTGCGCGGCCGAAGGGATCGAGGCCGATCAGCACGAAACCGATTGCCTGCTCTATGCCCGCAATCCGGCGCAGATGCAGCGGCTGCGCGATACTCTGGCCGAGGAACGCGCCTGGGAGATCGGGCCCGACCGGGTGGATCTGCTGGACGCCGGGGCTGCCGCGGAACGGGTCCGGGTGCCGGGGGCGCTCGGGGCGCTGGTGACGCATGGCGTCGCTCGGGTGCAGCCTGCGAAACTGGTGCGCGGTCTGGCGGTGGCGGTGGAGCGGCTGGGGGTGCGGATCTATGAAGACACTTGTGTGACCGGCCTTGCCCCAGGCCGGGTGACGACCGCGCGTGGCACGGTGCGGGCACCGCGGATCCTGCGCGCGACCGAGGGCTTCACCCATGGCATCGCCGGGCAGGAACGCGAATGGATCCCGCTCAACAGCGCCATCGTGGTGACCGAGCCCTTGCCCGCCGCGCTCTGGGACGAAATCGGCTGGGCGGGCGCCGAGCTTTTCGGCGATGCCTCGCATGCCTATTGCTATGCGCAGCGCACCCGTGAAGGCCGCATCGCGATGGGCGGGCGCGGCGTGCCCTATCGCTTCGGCTCGCGCATCGATCAGGACGGCCAGACCCAGCCCGAGACGATCATAAAACTGACCGAGATCCTGTATCGCATGCTGCCACAGGTGCGGGGACTGCGGCTCGATCATGCCTGGTGCGGGGTGCTTGGCGTGCCGCGGGATTGGTGCGCCACGGTCGGGCTGGATCCCGCGACCGGGATCGGCTGGGCGGGAGGCTATGTCGGGCTGGGGGTCTCGACCTCTAATCTGGCCGGACGGACGCTGGCCGATCTGGTGCTTGACCGCGCGACCGAGCGCACCGTGCTGCCCTGGGTCAACCGCCGCCCGCGCAGATGGGAGCCCGAACCGCTGCGCTGGCTGGGGGTGCACGGGATGTATCGGCTTTATGGCCTTGCCGACCGGCAGGAGGCCGAAAGCCCCAGCCCGCAGACCGCGCGCTTGGCGACGCTTGCGAACCGGCTGACCGGCCGCTGAATGCGCCGGGCTGGGCTTGGGCCTGCAACACGAATCCCCCGGGCGCACGCCGCGTTGCAGCTTGGTCGCTGCCTGCTGTTTCTGCGCCGCCGCAGGGGTGCAATCCGGCCGCGCTTCCCCCGCATGATGGAATTTCGGGCCTTATCCCGTCTTTTTTCTGCGTGAATTTGCAATATCGCAGCAAGTGATGCGCAATAACGCAGCGTAATTGCCGAAATCCGCACATGTCCCGCATTTTCGATTGCCGGTGCGGCGGGACGTCGCATCCTCAGGGTAAATAAACCCTGACCGACGGCCTCATGACCCAGCTTGCTTCCGCCTTTGCCGATCTGCCCATGCCGGTGCTGGAGCTTTCCGCGCCCGGCACCGCGCAGGCCGCCAATACGCCAGCCGCGCTCTGGCTGGCAGAGCGTGGCATGGCAGCCGGGGGACGGCTGACCGATCTGTTCCCCGAACCCGGCGCCGAGCGTCTGGAGGCGATCTTCGCGGGGGCCGATTGGGAGCCGCAGGCCTTTCCCGTCCGGGTTCTGGGCGAGGATCACCCCGCCGTGCTGCAATGTGCCCCCCGGGCCGGAGGCGGGCTTTGGCTCTTCGTGATGCGTCTGAGCGAGGCGATGCCCGTGGCCTTTGCCGATCAGCTCGACCGCCTTGAGATCTTGTCGCAGATGATCGATGCCGCCCGCGACGCCTGCTGGTGCATCGATTTTCTCGACCCGGTCGATCTGCGCTGCTCCGAAGAGGAAATCGTCGATCAGGTGTTTCGCAACCGCTCGCGCTGGCGGGCCTGCAACGATGCGATGGCCGCGCTTTATGCCGTGCCCGCGGATCAGGATTTCAACACCCAGCCGGTGAGCCGCTACTTTCCCGAAACCCCGGTCAACCGCGCGATGATCCGCGATCTGGTGCGCACGGGCTATCGGCTGGATGGCGCGCAGGCGATCGACCAGCGGCACGACGGCACGCCGATGCTGGTGGAAAACGATTTCCGCGCCCTGATCCGCGACGATCAGCTGATCCGGCTCTGGGGCACCACGCGCGACATCGGCCCGAGCCGCGAGCGCGAGCGCGCGATCAGTGCCGAGGCCGAGGTGATGCGCGACATTCTGGGCGCTGTGCCCGATCCGATTTTTGTTCTGTCCGAAACCGGGACCATTCTGGCGACGAATGCCGCCGCCGACCGCGCACTGGGGGGGTTGGTGCTGCTGGGCGAGCCTTTCGACAGCCTCGCCGCGACGCGGCACGCCTTCGAGCGGCTGTGCAGTGTGGCGCTTGAGGATAGCGAAGAGGAAACCGAACTGGCGCTGCGCGAGCCCGATCAACCGCGGGCGGCCTGGCTTTTCCGCGTCACGCTGATGCCGGAGGGGCCGCCGCGTTACGTGCTGCGCGGCCGTCGCAAGACCGCGCGTCGGCGGCTTTCTGCGGGGGATCTGGCATGAGGTTCTATCGCAGCGAGCCGCAGGCGGGTTTGGGGCGTCGTCGTCCGGGCTTCATGGATGATCCGGGTTTTCCGAGCTTCCTCAACGGTTTGACGGACGGAGCTGCCTTGGTTGAACTCGACGGCCGGATCCGGCTGGTGAATGCGCCGATGGAGCGGCTTTTGCGCGCCACCCGGGCCGATCTGCTGGGCGCCGATCTGGCGCGGCATCTGCGCGGCACTGGGCGGTTGGCGGCCGATCTTTCCGAGGGGCTGATCCGGCTGCGACGGACAGAGGTCACGGGCACGCTGCCTTCGGGGCGGGCGGTCAGTGCGCAACTCTCGATCCTGCGGCAGGACGACGACCCCTATGCGGCGCTTCTGACGCTGCGCGAGCTTGGCGCGCATCCGGTGGCAAGCCCCGCGCGCGGGCAGTTCCGGCTCGCCCGCGATCTGACCCCGCAGGCGCCCTTTGTCACCAGCCCGGTGCGCCACGCGCTGGCGCAGCAGCTTGAGGGCGCGCTGGCGCAGGGGCTGGCGGTGCATCTGTTGGGGGCGAGCGGCACCGGCAAGACGACGCTCTTGACCCGGCTCTTGGCCGGGCAGGGGGCGCCGGTGGTGACGATCCCCTGTGCCGCGCTTGATGCCGCGACTTTCGAGGCCGAGCTTTTCGGCACGGGCAGCGCCGATCCCGGGCGCATCGGCCGGATCGAGGCGGCGGCGGGCGGCACGCTCGTTCTCGAGGCGGTCGATCTGCTCAACCCCGCGCTCGCCGGGCGGTTGCTTGCGGCGCTGGATGCGGTGATCGAGAGCGGCGGCACCCGGATCGTCTCGACCGCAACCCGCCCGCTCTGGCCGCTTTGCACCGCGGGTACGCTGCCCGAGGCGCTCTATTTCCGGCTTTGCGGCATGACCCTGACCCTGCCGCCGCTTTGCGACGAGCCCGCGTTTCTGCCGCCGTTGCTGGAGGCTTGGCTCGCCGAGATCAACCGCGCCCGGCCGCGGCCGCTGACGCTTTCGGCGCGGTTCGTCAAGGCGCTGGCGGCCCGGACGCTGCCCGGCAACATCCGCGAAGTGATCGCGCTGTTGCGTCGCGCCGCGCTTCTGGCCGAGACCACGGCCGAGCCTGCGCATCTGCCCCCGGCGCAGGAGACCGCCGCCGCGGCGGCGGCGCTGGCGCCCGATCTGGCGGGGCTGCCGCTCAAGGATCTGGTCCGGGAGTTTGAAATCCGGACCATCGAAAATTCCGTGGCCGACCACGGAAGCAAGCGAAGCGCCGCAAAGGCGCTCGGCATCGATGTCGCGACCCTGATCCGCAAGATGAACAGGTCACGCGACACGCAACCAACAAGGAGTGAAACCCCATGACTCGGAGACGGACTGCGCGGGCCCTGACCGCATTCGCCCTTGCCACCCTGCCGCTTGCGGCAGCGGCGGGCGAATTGAACATCCTCACCTGGGAAGGCTATGCCGACCCGTCCTTCATCAAACCCTTCGAGGAGGCCTCGGGCTGCACCGTCAGCGCCACCTATGTCGGCTCGAACGACGATTTCGCGGCCAAACTGGCGGCGGGCGGCGGGGTCTATGACGTGATTACCCCCTCGCTCGACACGGTGGGGATGATGCGGCTCGCGGGCTTCGTCGATCCGATCGACACCGCGGCCGTGACGGGAGCCGACGGTGTCTATCCCGAATTCTCGAAACATTCCGAGATCGTGGTGGACGGCGAAACCTGGGCCGTGCCGCTGATCTGGGGTTCGGTCTCGGTGATCTACCGCCCCGACAAGGTCACCGGCACGCCGGATTCGATCGGCGTGCTGTTCGACCCGGCCTACAAGGGCAAGATCTCGCTTTGGGACGACAAATCGGCGATCTACTGGACGGCGCGCTATCTCGGCTTCCCCAATGTCTTCGATCTGAGTGATGCAGAGCTGGAGGCGGTCAAGGCGAAGCTGATCGAGCAAAAACCGCTGATCCGCAAATACTGGTCGAGCGCGGGCGAGCTGACGGATCTGATGGCGAACAACGAGGTCTGGGTCTCGAACGCCTGGACCGGGCTCACCAGCAAGGACGTGAACGCGCTCGGCAAGGGCTTCACCGTGGCCGAGTTCTCGCCCAAGGAAAAGGCCGAGGGCTGGATGGATTCGATGATGCTCGTCAAAGGCACGCCGAACCAGGAATGCGCGGTGAAGTTCATGTCCTACATGCAGTCGCCCGAAGGCCAGTGTGGCATCGCCAAATCGACCGGCTATTTCCCGGTGAACCCGGGCGCCGTGTCGAGCTGCATGGACGCGGCGATGAAGGAAGAGCGCAAGGTCGACAACATCGACTTCGTGAAAAGCCTGGTGATGTGGCAGCAGCCGGTGCGGCTCGACAAGTATCTCGAGGTCTGGAACGCGGTGAAGGCGGCGCCCTGAGCCGCACCCCCCGCAGCGTCCTGAACGCCTGATCTGCGGCCCCGGACATGCCCCGGGGTCGCCCCCTTCCGCATCGCACAGGATTGGCCCATGTCCTCACGCCCGATCGTGACGCTCGACGGCGTCACCAAATCCTTCGGCAGTTTCAAGGCACTGCACGAAACAAGTTTTTCCATTGGCGAGGGTGAATTCGTCACCCTGCTTGGCCCCTCGGGCTGCGGCAAGACGACGACGCTGCGCCTGATCGGCGGCTTCGAGCTGCCCACCACCGGCAAGATCGGCATTGCCGGACAGGATGTGACGCACAATCCGCCCTATCGCCGCCCGGTGAACACGGTGTTTCAGGATTACGCGCTGTTTCCGCACATGACGGTGGCGGAAAACGTCGCCTACGGGCTGACCGTGCGCGGCTCGACCGTGGCGCGCTCCGATATCCCCCGTCAGGTGGGCGAGGTGCTCGAGATGGTCGGGCTGAGCCATATGGGCGGCAAGCGTCCCGGCGCGCTGTCGGGCGGGCAGAAACAGCGCGTGGCGATGGCGCGCGCGCTCATTCGCAAGCCGCGGGTGCTGCTTCTCGACGAACCGCTCTCGGCGCTTGATGTGAAACTGCGCGAGGTGATGCAGGTGGAGCTGAAACGGCTGCACCGCGAATTGGGCATCACTTTCCTCATGGTCACGCATGATCAGACCGAGGCTTTGGCGCTGTCGAACCGGATCGTGGTGATGGAGGCCGGGCGCATCCGTCAGATCGGCACGCCGAACGATCTTTATGACCGCCCGGCGACGCCCTATGTCGCCGATTTCATCGGCGCGACGAACCTGATCGAGGCCCGTTACGAGGGGCGCGAGGCCGATTTCGAGGTGATCACCCTGCCGGGGGGCGCGAAGCTGCGCCGCAAGGCCTCGGGCAATGGCGGTTTTCATCCGGGCAGCGAGGTGCTGATCGGCATCCGCCCCGAACATCTGAGCCCGGCCGTGGGCGAAAATCTCGTGCAGGGCAGGGTGGTCGACACGCTCTTTCACGGCGACAGCATAAGGCTCGAATTCCTGCCCGATGGCGCGACGCAACCGGCCTTTGCCCAGCTCGCCCGCGGCTCGTCGCTTACGGCGGATGCGCTGATGCCGGGTCAGCCGATCCGCTTTGCCGTCGCGCCCGAGGATGTGATGCTGTTTCCGAGGGGGGCCGCATGAGACGCCCGTCCTCCTCGATGCTGATGACGGCGGGGCTTTTCTCGCTGCCGCTCGGCTGGGCGCTGTTGCTTCTGATCGTGCCCTATATCCTGATGATCGCCGTGGGCTTCTGGACCCGGCAATTCCCGCTCTTCGTGCCCGATTTCCAGTTCGGCAACTACCTGCAGCTGTTTTCGGACCCGCAATATACGACGGTGATCCTGCGCACGCTGAAGATCGCCGCGATGGTGACGGGCTGCGCGTTGATCCTTGGCTATCCGCTCGCCTATTTCCTCGTCTTCACCATCCGCTCCGACAAGCTGCGCAATCTCGTCTACATGGCGGTGATCGTGCCCTTGTGGGTCAGCTACCTGCTGCGCGCCTATACCTGGAAGATCATTCTGGGCACCGATGGCGCGCTCAATTCTGCGCTGATGTGGCTTGGCCTGATCGACACGCCGCTCGATGCGTTCCTTTATAACCAGACCGCGATGGTGATCACGCTCACCTATATCTTCGTGCCCTTCATGGTGATGCCGATCTATGCGGTGCTGGAAAACATCCCCAAGGGGCTGATCGAGGCGTCGGAAGACCTTGGCATCGGGCCTCTGGGCACGTTCCGCCATGTGATTGCGCCCCTGTCGCTGGGCGGCGTGGTGGCGGGGGCGATGATGACCTTTTGCCTGAGCTTTGGCGATTTCGTCGCCCCGGTGCTGGTCGGCGGCCCCGATGGCACGATGGTGGCGAACCTGCTGCAAACCCAATTCGGTGCGGCGCTGAACTGGCCGCTGGGTTCGGCGCTCGCCACGCTCGTGCTGATCATGGTGCTGGCGATCCTTGCGGTCACCGGCTGGGCCGAACGCGCCTCGGCGCGCAATCTGCGATAGGGGGCGGCGATGAAACAGCTTTTGTGGTGGCAAAAGGGGATGGTCGGCTTCGTCTTCGGGGTGCTGGCGTTCCTGTACCTGCCGATCGTCGTGCTGATCGTGTTTTCCTTCAACGACAGCAAGGTGACCTCCTTCCCGCTCGCGGGCTTCACCTGGCACTGGTATCAGGCGGTCTTCGCCAATGCGCAGATGCTGACGGCGCTGAAAAACAGCCTGATCGTGGCCGTCTGCGCCACCGCGCTCACGCTGACCATCGGCACGCTGGCGGCGCTGGTGCTCGACCGGCACGACTTCCCGGGCAAGGGGCTTTTCCGCAATGCGATCTTACTGCCGCTCAGCCTGCCGGGCCTTGTGACCGGGATCGCGATGCTGAACTTCTACAAGCAGATCGGCATTCCCCAAAGCCTGACCGCGGTGATCATCGGCCATGCGACGGCGCTTCTGGGCGTGGTGGTCAGTCAGGTGATGGCGCGGCTGGCAAAGACCGATCACCGGCTTCTGGAAGCCTCGGCCGATCTGGGCGCCGGGCCGGTCGAGACCTTCTTTCGGGTCACGCTGCCCTCGATCCGGCCGGCGATCCTTGGCGCGGGGCTGCTGAGCTTCACGCTGAGCTTCGACGAGATCCCGGTGACCTATTTCCTCACCGGGCGCGACATCACCCTGCCCATCTACATCTATTCCACGCTGCGCCGTGGCATCACCCCCGAGATCAACGCCATTGGCTCGATGATCGTTCTGGTCTCGCTTCTGCTCATCGTCCTCTCGGTCGGCCTGCTGCGCGACCGCAAATAACCACAGGGAGAGAAAAATGACCGATACTACCTTGGCCTATTGGCAGGGGCTTGCCGAAAAGGTGACACTGCGCACCCGCCACTTCATCGGCGGCGAACATGTGCCCTCGGCCGATGGCCGCACCTTCCAGACGATCAACCCGGCCAATGGCGCCGTCCTGGCCGAGGTCGCCCGCGGCGGTCAGGCCGAGATCGACAGGGCTGTTTCCGTCGGCCGCAAGGTCTTTCGGTCCGGCGTCTGGTCAAAGATGGAGCCGCGCGCCCGCATGGCGGTGATGGAGAAATTCGCATCGCTGATCGAGGCGCATGGCGAGGAATTCGCCGTGCTCGACAGCCTCGACATGGGCAAGCCGGTGATGGACATGATGAACATCGACGTGCCCTTCTCGGCCACGACGATCAAGTTCTTCGGGGAATCGATCGACAAGTTCCACGGGCAGGTGACGGCCACGGCAACGAGCGCGCTGCATTACATCCTGAACCAGCCGCTCGGCGTCGTCGGTATCATCACGCCCTGGAACTATCCGCTGATGATGGCGGCCTGGAAGATCGGCCCGGCGCTTGCCACCGGCAACTCGGTCGTGCTGAAACCGGCCGAGCAATCGCCACTCTCGGCCTGTCTGCTGGCCGAGTTGTTCATCGAGGCGGGTGGTCCGCCCGGCGTGCTGAACGTCGTGCAGGGGCTGGGCGAGGAAGTGGGCAAGGCGCTCGCGCTGCACATGGATGTCGACAAGATCGCCTTCACCGGCTCGACCGAGGTCGGCAAGCTGTTGATGATCTACGCCGGTCAGTCGAACATGAAGCGCGTCACCACCGAATGCGGCGGCAAGACCCCGCAGATCATTCTGGGCGACTGGGACGATCTCGACACCGCCGCCACCTATGCGGTGAACGGCATCTACGGCAACCAGGGCGAGGTCTGCAACGCGGGCTCGCGCATCCTTGTGGCCAAGGACCTGCACGACGCCTTTGTCGAAAAGTTCATCGCCACCGCGAAACAGAACTTCGTCGTCGGCAACCCGCTCGATCCGTCGACGACGATGGGGCCGCTCGTCACCACCGAACAGCAGGCCCGCGTTCTGGGCTATATCCGCACCGGCTGCGCCGAGGGGGCGACGCTGGCGCTGGGCGGCAGCACGCCCGCGGCGCTCTCGAACGGCGCCTATGTCGAGCCGACGCTCTTTACCGGGGTCAACAACTCGATGACCATCGCGCGCGAGGAAATCTTTGGCCCGGTCGGCACGATCATCCCGATCGATGGGCTCGAAGACGGGCTCGAGATCGCCAATGACTCGCCCTATGGTCTGGCCGCTTCGATCTGGACCCGCGATCTGACCAAGGCGCATACCTTCGGGCGCGACATGGAAGCGGGCGTGTGCTGGGTGAACTGCTTCGATCATGGCGACATGACCTCGCTTTGGGGCGGCTTCAAGCAGACCGGCAACGGCCGCGACAAGTGCTTCGAGGCGCTGTCGCAATATACCCAGACGAAATCGGTCTGGGTGAACCTCGGCTGAGGTCGCGCGACGCGGCCCGTCCCGCATTGGCGGGGCGGGCCTTGGTTGTGAAGGCAAGTGCGGCCGTGTCGCAAGGGGCGGAAACGCTTGCCGCAACTTTATGCGGGGCAGGGGGGAGAGCGCCAGCAGCCCCCGCGCGGCCCTCTCGCAGGGGGGGGGTTGCTGCTCGGATTACGTTCAAATGTCCTCATTCCGCTTGAAACGGCGTTCAGTTGCGTATAGCTAGCCCCTGTGGCCGGCTTAGCTCAGTTGGTAGAGCGTCTGATTTGTAATCAGGGGGTCGGGGGTTCGACTCCCCTCAGTCGGCACCATCGCAACCGTTTCCGCCGGATTGGCCGGAACAAGGGGTCTGCGATCTCCGGGTGGCATCTGCATCCTGTCAACGCCCTCAACAGAACGCGTTCCGGCAGTCGTCTTTCCGAAAGCATCTGCCGCGCAAACGACGTCGGCTGATATCTCCGTGCTCAGGCCGGGGCATGGTCCAGCCTTTCTAAAGCAGATCTCTCGAACCGCGCAGACCTTGCGCGGCCGACATGATCCTCGGTCTGCCCGGACCCTGCTCGCGCGGGGCCGGGCAGACCGGGCAAATCGGTTTCTGTCCCGCCATTGCTGCGCTTGCGGCCCTGCGTGGCCCCTTAGCTCGCAAACCGGCTTTTCGGCATCCGCAGCGGCACGAAGGTCTCGGCCGAGGCGCGGTTCCAGCGGTCCAGCCAGGCCTGCAGATCGGGATGGTTCGAGCCATTGATCAGGAAGCCTTCGGGCAGATCCTCGAAGACCTCGTTGCCGTCCTGAAACGCATTGTCCTTTTCGCGGAACATGAAGTGATAGGGCAGGAATTCGGACGGATGCGAGAGCCCCGCAGCGCCCACCAGCTCGCCCAGCGCATGCAGCGTGTTCTTGTGAAACCGCGCGACGCGCTGGGTCTTGTCGCCGACATCCAGCGCCTTCATTCGCCGCGGGTCTTGCGTCGCGATGCCCGCGGGGCAGCGGTTGGTGTGGCAGGATTGCGCCTGAATGCAGCCGATCGCGAACATGTAGCCGCGCGCCGAGTTGCACCAGTCCGCCCCCAGCGCCATCGCCCGCGCGATGTCATAGGCCGAAACGATCTTGCCCGCCGCGCCGATGCGGATGCGATCACGCAGCCCGGCCCCGCGAAGCAGGTTGTGGACGAAATGCAGCCCTTCGAGCATCGGCATGCCGACGCGGTTGACGAACTCCAAGGGTGCCGCCCCGGTGCCGCCCTCCTTGCCGTCGACGACGATGAAATCGGGTGTCGTGCCGGTCTCGATCATCGCCTTGACCAGACACATGAATTCGCGCCGATGCCCGATGCAGAGCTTGAAGCCCACGGGCTTGCCGCCGGACAATTCCCGCAATTGCCGGATGAAGGCCATGAATTCCAAGGGCGTCGAAAACGCCGGATGCGCCGCGGGCGAGACGCAATCGCGCCCCATCGGATTCCCCCGCGCCTCGGCGATCTCGGGCGAGATTTTCGAGGCGGGCAGCATCCCCCCATGCCCCGGTTTCGCCCCCTGGCTCAGCTTGATCTCGATCATCTTGATCTGCGGATCGCGGGCTTGAACGGCGAATTTCTCGGGCGAGAAGCTGCCATCGTCGTTGCGGCAGCCGAAATAGCCCGAGGCGATCTGATAGACCAGATCGCCACCGCCCTCGCGGTGATAGCGGCTGATCCCGCCCTCGCCGGTGTCATGGGCAAAGCCGCCGATCTTCGCGCCCCGGTTCAGCGCCGAGATCGCATTGGCCGACAGCGCCCCGAAGCTCATGGCCGAGATGTTGTAGACCGAGGCGTCATAGGGCTGCTTGCAGTCCGGCCCGCCGACGCGGACGCGGAAATCGGTGTCCTTGATCGTCTTCGGCACGATCGAATGCGTCAGCCAGTTGAAGCCCGAGGCATAGACGGATTCGACCGTGCCGAAGGGGCGCTTGTCCTCGACCCCCTTGGCGCGCTGATAGACGAGGACGCGGGTCTGCCGGCTGAAGGGCACCTCGTCGAAGTCGGATTCAAAGAAATATTGCCGGAATTCGGGGCCGACGCTTTCGATCATGTAGCGCAGGTGGCCGATGACCGGATAGTTGCGCAAGATCGCGTGGCGGCGCTGGTTCAGGTCGTAAACGCCCACCGCGCTGAGCCCCGCCGCGATCAGGAAGACGGCCAGCACCCAAAGCGTGGGCACGATCAGCAGCACGATGCCAAAGATCAGTGTCAAAAGCAGGGCCGCGAGGAAGGGGACATAACGGATAGTGAGGCGCAGCTTGGGCATGGCGGGCTCTGGAGCAAGGGGCGTTGCCCAATTTGAAAGCACGGCCCCGGGCACAAAACAAGCACGCGCTGCGTAAAGATGTGCGCGTGTTTGATCTTAACTCAGCGCGACCCGTCGCGCCGGGCGGCTTCCGCGGCTTCGGCCGCCTGTGCGACCTGGCACAGCCAGTCGCGGAACGCCTCGAGCGGGCGATGCGGGCCGCGCCCGCGCGGGGCGCACAGATAATAGGCCTCGTCCGAGCGCATCCGCGCATGAAGCGGCACCACGAGCCGCCCCGCGGTGATGTCATCCTCGATCAGGAACTCGGGCAAAAGCGCGACGCCCAGCCCGACCATCGCCGCCTGCGCCACGGTGGCGAATTGGTCAAACAGCATCCCGTGCAGCGGTTGCGGCGCCATCCCTGCGCGTTCGAAGAATTTTTCCCAGGCATCCGGGCGCGAGGTCAGATGCAGAAGCGGCGCCGCCCGCAGGTCTTCGAGCGTCTTGAACGCGCGCTCTGCCGCCAGATCGGGGGCGCAGGCGGGCACGACATGTTCGCCGCGCAGCCAGGTGCACTCCGCCCCCGGCCAGTCCGGCGCGCCGAAATGGATCGCGGCATCGACGGCCTCGGCGGCGAAATCGAACTGCGTCAGCCGGGTGACAAGGTTCAGCGTGATCCCCGGATGCGCGCCGAGAAATTCGGGCAGCCGCGGCGCCAGCCAGCGCGTCCCGAAAGTGGGCAGGATCGCCAGCGTCAACGTGCCACCGCCCGGATTGGCGCGCAGATTGAGCGAGGCGGTCGAGATCTTCTGCAGCGCTGCCCGGATTTCCCGCGCATAGGCCGCACCGCCTTGCGTCAGCCGGATCGTCTGCTTTTCGCGGTGGAACAGCTCGGTGCCCAGCTGCGCCTCCAGCGCCCGGATCTGCCGCGACACCGCGCTTTGCGTCAGCGACAGTTCCGCCGCCGCCGCGGTAATGCTTTGCGTGCGGGCAGCGGTTTCGAAGGCCTGCAAAAGCGCGAGCGAGGGCAGAAAACGGCGCGGGGTCTTCATCTTTTCTCTCCGGTCCTGCCCAGTCCTTGCGCGTTCCGCCCTGCGCCACAAGCGTTTTTCGGGCGTTGTCGCGAAAAGGTCATTCTGAAATGGAATGATCTGAGACATATCGGGAATTGGCCTTCGCGGCGAAAGACAGGCAGGAAGGGCCGGAACAGCCCCGCAGGAGGGTCAGATGCGCAACGATCCCCGCTCGCATGGTCTTTGGGAAGCCACGGCGCCGCAAGCGCCCGCGACCGTGCCGCTTGTCGGCCCGGCCGAGGCCGATGTGGTGGTGATCGGTGCAGGTTTCACCGGGCTTTGCGCCGCGCTGCATCTGGCCGAGGCCGGGAAATCGGTGCTCGTGCTCGAGGCCGATCAGATCGGCTTTGGCGCGTCCGGGCGCAATGTCGGGCTGGTCAATGCCGGCATGTGGGTGATGCCCGAGGCGATGCCGCAGGCGCTTGGTCCCGTCTACGGGCCGCGGCTGCTCGATTTTCTGGGCGCGGCACCGGCCGAGGTTTTCGCGCTGGTGAAGCGCCACGGGATCGATTGCGAGGCGGTGCCGAAGGGCACGCTGCATTGCGCCGTTGGCGCCACGGGGCTGGCCGAGATCACCGAACGCGCCCGGCAATGGGCGGCGCGGGGGGCGCCGGTCGAGTTGCTGGATGCGTCAGAAACGGCGCGGCGGCTTGGCGGCGGGCGCTATGCGGGATCGCTTCTCGATCGGCGTGCGGGCACGATCCAGCCGCTCGCCTATGTGCGCGGGCTTGCCCGGGCGGCGCTGGCCGCGGGGGCGCGGATCTGCACCGAAACCGCCGCGACGGGCGTCGCGCCGCAGGGCGCGGGTTGGCGCGTCACCACGCCCAAGGGCGAGGTGCGGGCCGCGTGGCTGATCGCCGCCACCGACATGTATACCCAGGGGCCGAACCCCGGGCTGCGCCGCGCGCAGGTCGGGCTGCCCTATTTCAACATGGCAACACCGCCCTTGCCGCACGCGATCCGCGCCGAGCTCTTGCCGGGCGGCGAGGGCTGCTGGGACACGCGCGAGGTGCTCTCGTCCTTTCGCATGGATGCGGCGGGGCGGCTTGTTTTCGGGTCGGTCGGGCGGCTCGGAATGGCGGACCGCGCCATCCACCGGGCTTGGGCGCTGCGGGCGATGCACCGGATCTTCCCGCAACTCGGCGGCATCGGCTTTGACAGCGAATGGTTCGGCTGGATCGGCATGACCGCCGACAACCTGCCGCGCCTGCATGTGCTGGGAAAAAATGCTTTTTCGATCGCCGGTTACAACGGTCGCGGCATCGCCCCCGGCACCGTTTTCGGCAAGGCTTTGGCCGAGCATGTCTGTGGCGCGCGCAAGATCGAGGCGATGCCCTTGCCGGTCAGCCCGATCGCCCCGGCGTCCTTGCGCCTTTTGCACGAGGCCGGTTACATCACCGGCGCGGCGGCGGCGCATCTGCTCGCCGACCGGATCTGAGGACCGCCATGCACACCACCACCCCCCGTTTCAGCCTGCCCTTTGGCCCGCAAACCGCGATGGCCGCCGCCGGGGTGCTGTCGCTTCTGCTGCTCTCCAGCCTTGTCGTGGGCAAGATCGGCGCGGCGTGGCTGCCGGGGGCAACGGCGCTGCTGACGCTTTCCGCGATCACCGCGATCGGGCTCGCGCTGCTGCGTCTGCCCCGCGTCTCGCGCATCGCGCAGGTGTTTCTGGCAGGTGCTTTCCTCGCCACGCTGATCGTCGCGGTGGCTCTGCCCAAGGCGCTGCCCGCGATGCAGGCGGCGTTGATGCAGGGCACGGCCTTTTCCGCCTTTCTGACCGCACTCGGCCTCATCCGCGCGCCGGTGCGCCGCTCGACCCTGATCGCCCGCGCGGCCGAGGGGCTTTTCGCCCATTCCGCCCGGGCACGCGTTTTCGCTGTCTCGCTTGGCGCGCAGGGGATTTCGGTGCTGTTCAACATCGGCACGATCGGGATGATTGCCGATATCGCGCGCAACCATGACGCCGCGCGCAAGGCGGCGGGCAAGCGCGGCATCGACACCCGGGCGATGACCTTGGCGGCGCTGCGCGGCACGCTGCTGATGACGGTCTGGTCGCCGATCGGGCTTGGCTTTGCCATCGTCACAAGCGCGATCCCGACGCTGGATCCGGTGCTGTTCTTCGGCCTTGCCTTCGCCATCGTTGCGCTGATCTCCGTCGTCGCCGCGGTCCTTGATGCCGCCGCCACCGCGGTTCCGACCGGCCCGCGCCCGCATGACCCCGCGCCCGAGGGGGCTGGCCGCGCGCTGACGCTGGTTCTGGCCGCCATCGCGGGGCTGATCGCGCTGACGATCGCCGCGCACCGGTTGCTTGACGTCAGTTTCCTGATCGCCGCCTGCCTTGTGCTGCCGCTTCTGGCCGCGCTTTGGCCGCGGCTGGAGCCGGGTCTGCGCAGCACCGGCAGCGAGGGCGCCCTGACCCGGCTTTCGGCCGCCTCCGAGGGGATGGCGACGGAAAGCACGATCTTTCTGGCCGCGGCGGTGATCGGCGCGGCGGTGGCCGCGGCGGCGCAGGCGGCCGGGATCGATGCGCTGATCGCGGGGGGCCAGCTTCCGGCGCTCGCCGTGATCCTCGCCTGCCTTGTCCTCATTCCGGCCGTTGGCGCGGTGATGATCCCGCATACGATCGTGATGATCATGGCGGCGCAGCTTTTCGGGGCCGGGCCGGTCGGCGCGGATCACCCCTATGCGCTTGGACTTGCGCTGCTTTTCGCCTGGGCGCTGGCCATTGCCGCCTCGCCGATCTCGGCGATGTCGATCATCACCGGGCGCGAGTTGGGTGTCACGCCGCAGCGCGTCACCTTTGCGCTGAACCTGCGCTTCACCCTTGGACTGATGGCCGCCGCGGCGCTGGTCGTCGGCCTTGTCTACGTTCTCGACTGACCGACCCGAAAGGACGCCCGATGACGCTTCGCGACGAAACCCGGACCCTGCTTTGCCGCCTTGGCGTTGCCGCTGCGGCCTACGAGGGCGGGCCGATGGCCAGTTTCTCGCCCCTGACCGGCGCACAGATTGGCGCGCTGACGCCCGAGACGCCGAAATCCACCGCCGCCGCGATCGACCGCGCCGCGGTCGCTTTCCGCGCTTGGCGGTTGGTGCCTGCGCCGAAACGCGGTGAACTCGTCCGGCTCTGGGCCGAGGAATTGCGCGCCGCCAAGGCGGATCTGGGCCGTCTCGTCTCGATCGAGGCGGGTAAGTCCGCCTCGGAAGGGCTGGGCGAGGTGCAGGAGATGATCGACATCTGCGATTTCGCGGTTGGCCTGTCGCGGCAGCTTTACGGGCTGACCATCGCGACCGAGCGGCCGGGGCATCGGATGATGGAAACCTGGCACCCGCTGGGCGTCGTCGGCGTGATCTCGGCCTTCAACTTCCCGGTGGCGGTTTGGGCCTGGAACACGGCGCTGGCGCTTGTCTGCGGCAATCCGGTGATCTGGAAACCCTCCGAGAAAACCCCGCTGACCGCCTTGGCCGCGCAGGCCGTGCTGCGCCATGCGATCACCCGCTTTGACGCCGCGCCCGAGGGGCTGGCGCAGCTGTTGATCGGCGGGCCGGAGGTCGGCGAAGCGCTGGTCGAAAGCCCGAAAGTGGCGCTGATTTCCGCCACCGGCTCGACCCGGATGGGCCGGATCGTCGGCCCGAAAGTGGCGGCGCGGTTTGGGCGCTCGATCCTTGAACTTGGCGGCAACAATGCGGGGATCGTCTGCGCCTCGGCCGATCTCGACATGACCCTGCGCGCCGTGGCCTTTGGCGCGATGGGCACGGCCGGGCAACGCTGCACGACGCTGCGCCGCCTCTTCGTGCATGACAGCGTCTATGACATGCTGATGCCCCGGCTGATCCGCGCCTATGCCTCGGTTTCGGTCGGCAACCCGTTGGAAACGCAGGCGCTTGTCGGACCGCTCATTGACCGCGCCGCCTATGAGGCGATGTGCTCGGCGCTCGATGCCGCGCTGGCGGCGGGGGGCCTTGTGCATGGGGGCACCCGCGTCGCCTGTGGACCCGACAGCGCCTATTACACCCGCCCGGCGCTGGTCGAGATGCCCGCGCAGATCGGCCCGGTGCTGGACGAAACCTTCGCGCCGATCCTTTATGTCATGCGCTTCTCCGACCTAGACGCGGTGATCGAAGAGCACAATGCAGTGGCGGCGGGGCTCTCGTCCTCGATCTTCACGCTCGACATGCGGGAAATGGAGACGTTCCTGTCGGCCGCGGGGTCGGATTGCGGCATTGCCAATGTCAATATCGGCACCTCGGGCGCCGAGATCGGCGGCGCTTTCGGCGGCGAAAAGGAAACCGGCGGCGGGCGCGAAAGCGGCTCGGACGCGTGGAAGGGCTACATGCGCCGCGCCACCAACACCATCAACTTCTCGCGTGACCTGCCCTTGGCGCAGGGCGTGGTTTTCGACATCGAGTGAGGATCAGATGACTGTGCAAGACCAGACCGGCGTGGCCTTCCGCCCCGCCGCGCGTATCGCCACGCTTGGCGTCTCCGAAATCCTGCAGATCGGCGCCAAGGCGGCGGCGATGAAGCGGGCCGGGCGGCCGGTGATCATCCTTGGCGCGGGCGAGCCCGATTTCGATACGCCCGAGCATGTGAAAGCAGCCGCTGCCGAAGCGATGGCGCGGGGCGAGACGAAATACACGGCCCTTGACGGCACCCCGGCGCTGAAGGCGGCGATTGTCGAAAAGTTCAAACGCGAGAATGGTTTGGACTACACGATGGCGGAAATCACCGTGGGCACCGGCGCCAAGCAGGTGCTGTACAATGCGATGATGGCGACGCTCGATCCGGGCGACGAGGTGATCATCCCGACGCCGTGCTGGACGTCTTACTTCGACATCGTGCGCATCGCGGGCGGCGTGCCGGTGGCCGTGCCCTGCGACGGCGCGCAGGGGTTCCGGTTGCAACCCGAGGCACTGGCCGCCGCGATCACGCCGAAGACGCGCTGGCTTATGCTGAACTCGCCCTCGAACCCGACCGGGGCGGCTTATTCCGAGGCCGATTACCGCCCGCTGCTCGAGGTGCTGATGGCCCATCCGCAGGTCTGGCTGATGGTCGACGACATGTATGAGCACATCTGTTACGAGGGCTTCCGCTTCACCACGCCCGCTGCGCTCGAACCGCGGCTGAAGGGGCGCATCCTGACGGTGAATGGCGTCTCGAAAGCCTATGCGATGACCGGCTGGCGGATCGGCTATGCCGGCGGGCCGGAGGCGCTGATCAAGGCGATGGCGGTGGTGCAGAGCCAGTCAACCTCTTGCCCTTCCTCGATTTCGCAGGCGGCGGCCTTGGCCGCGCTCACCGGGCCGCAGGATCTTTTGCCCGAACGCGCCGCCGATTTTCAGCGTCGCCGTGATCTGGTGGTGGCGGGGCTGAACGCGATCCCGGGGATCACCTGCCGCGTGCCCGAGGGCGCGTTTTACACCTTCGCCGATTGTTCGGGCCTGATCGGCGCGACGACGCCCGAGGGCGGCACGATCGCCTCGGACCGCGACTTCTGCGCCTGGCTCCTCGAAACCGCCGAGGTGGCGATGGTGCCCGGCGCGGCCTTTGGCCTCTCGCCCTATTTCCGCATCTCCTATGCGACGTCTGAGGCCGAGCTGCGCGAGGCTTTGGCGCGGATCACTGCCGCCTGCGCGCTTCTCACGCGGGGCTAGGCGGTCCGGCGCAGTGCTTCGGGGGTGGTCCGGCCCAGCGCCTGTGCTGCCAGCCTGCGGATCTCGGCCGGATCGGGGGCGGCTTCGGCCAAGGCCTCCATCCGCGCCCAGACCGCGGCCTCGAACAGCGCGATGCTCGCCTGCGCGAACTCCCAGGCGCGCTCGGCCGGATCGGGCTGCAGAAGCAGCGTCGCCCGCAGCGCCTGCCAGTCATGCAGACGGCGCGCCAGCTCGGGTGTTTCGGGCGCAATCTCAGACACATAGGCGGCAAAGGCCGCGCCCGCGGCGCCTGCGTTGCGGCGCAGAAGCCGCCCGGCCAGCGCCCCGGCGTGAATGCCGTTCGCGCCTTCGTAAATCGCGGTGATGCGGGCATCGCGCCAGGTCTGTTCGATGCGATATTCGGTCAGATAGCCGTAGCCGCCCAGCACCTGGATGCCCAGATCGGCGGCGCGCATCCCGGCTTCGGTGGCGGCGATTTTCACCAGCGGCGTCAGGAACTCAAGCAGATCGGGGCGGCTGGCGGCTTCGATCTCGACCAAGGTCAGGGCGCACATGGCGCGGGTCGCGAGCGTCAGGCGCCGCCCCTCGTCCAGCATCCGCCGCACATCGGGGTGATCGGCGAGCCGGGCGATGCGGCCATCGCTGGTGCGCCCCTGCACCCGCTCCAGCGCATGCGCCGTGGCAATGGCCGTGGCGCGGGCGGCATGGGCGACGCCTTGCAGCGCGACATCAATGCGGGCGTGGTTCATCAGCGTGAACATCGCCGCCAGCCCCTCGCCCTCGGGGCCGATCAGCTCGGCCTCGCAGCCGTCGAAGACCATGGCGCAGGTGGGCGAGGCATGCAGGCCCATCTTGTGCTCGATCCGCGCGACACTGATGCCGTTCGCGCCCACGGCCCCGCCCGAGCGGGCAAGGAACAGCGAGAGCCCCTTGACGCCGTCGGCCATCGTTCCAGTGCGGGCGAGGATCAGATGAAGGATGCTTTCGGACAGATTCTGCCCGCCGCCCGAGATGAAGATCTTCTCGCCGTCGATGCGCCAGTGATCGCCCGTCCGCCGCGCCCGGGTGCGGATCGCCGCAAGGTCGGAGCCCGCACCGGGTTCGGTCAGGCACATCGTGGCGAGCGCCGCCCCCGAGACGAGATCGGGCAGATGCGCCGCCTGCTGCGCTTGCGTGCCGTGGGTCATCAGCACCCGCACCGCCCCGGGCACAAGCGCCGTCAGCATCGAAAGCGCATGGCAAGCGCCAGAAAAGATTTCTGAAACGGCACCTGCCAGCGGGGCAGGGACGCCCTCGCCGCCGATCGCTTCGGGCAGGGCCAGCTTCTGCCAACCCTGATCGATCAGCGCGCGATAAGCGGCCGGAAAGCCTTCGGGCAGATGCACCTGCCCGTTTTCCAATCGGCACCCCAAGGCATCGCCAACGGGGTCGAGCGGCGCGATCTCGGCTTCGGCGAAGCTGGCGAAATGGTCGATCAACGCTCGGGCGAGGTCATCGTCCCAGCCGGGCAGGGCGTCGGCCCGCGCCACCTGCAGCGCAAAAAGAATGTCGTCGGTCGGTGCACGGAACGGGATCATCGGCAGCCCTCCAGCAGGCGGATGGCGTTTTCCTTCAGGATCAGTGGCCGCACCTCGTCGCGGAAGGGGGCCTTGGCGAAAGCATCAAGCCATTTTTCCGGCGCGATCATCGGCCAGTCGGACCCGAAGAGCATCTTCTCCTTCAGAAGTGTGTTCGCATAACGCACGAGGATTTCAGGGAAATATTTCGGCGACCAGCCCGACAGGTCGATGTAGACATTGGGCTTGTGGGTGGCCACCGACAGCGCCTCCTCCTGCCAGGGGAAGGAGGGATGGGCGAGGATGATCGGCATGTCGGGGAAATCGACCGCCACATCGTCGATGTAGATCGGGTTCGAATATTTCAGCCGCATGCCGTTGCCGCCGCGCATCCCCGAGCCGACGCCGGTCTGCCCGGTGTGAAAGAGCGCAGGTTTGCCGGTCTCGGCAATCGCCTCGTAAAGGTCATAGGCCAGCCGGTCGTTGGGGTAAAAGCCCTGCATCGTCGGGTGGAACTTGAAGCCCTGAATGCCGAAATCGGCCACCAGCCTGCGCGCCTCGCGCGCGCCCATCTTGCCCTTGTGCGGGTCGATCGAGGCAAAGGGGATGAGCACATCGGCATGCTCGGCCGCAGCCTCGGCCACCTCCTCGTTCTTGTAGCGCCGGTAGCCGGTTTCGCGCTCGGCATCGACGGGAAAGATCACCGCCGCGATGTTCTGGGCCCGGTAATGCGCCGCCGTCTGCGCGATTGTCGGCGGGTGGGTCCAGGGCGCGCCGAAATAGCGCGCCATCGTGGTTTGCAGATCGTCATAGCCATCATCGGCATGGCAGCCGCAGGGCTCTTCGGCATGGGTGTGAAAATCCACCGCCCGGATCTTGGAGAAATCGACCATCTTCGCCTCACACCCGGATCAGGCCGGGGTCTTCGTTGTCATAGAGCCGTTCCAGAAGGTCGGCGCGGCGGGTGATGATCTTGCGCACGTTGAGCGACCCCTTGTCGGTTAGCTCGCCATCCTTCAACGAGGGCGGTTCGGCGAGGATCAGCGCGCGCGAAATCCGCTTCGCCGAGCCCGTCGCGTGGCGCGCCATCTCGCGCAGGACCATCTCGATTTCATATTGCAGGATCGGATCGATCACCGCGCCTTCGGAGGTGTTCTGCCCGTGCACATGGTCGGGCTTCGGGAAGATGAACAGCCCGACCTCGCCGCGGTCATGGCCGCAGATCACCACATCCTGCACCAGATCGCGCAGCGCTTCGAGCGCCTCCATCCGCAGCCGCCCCGCCTGCACCCAGGTGCCGGTCGTCAGCTTGAAATCCTCGGACACGCGGCCGTCAAAGATCAGCCCGCGTTCCGGGTGGGCGGGATCGACGAAACGCACCGCATCGCCGGTGATGAAAAAGCCTTCCTCGTCAAAGGCGGCGACGGATTTCACCGGGTCTTCGAAATAACCGGGCATCACATTCGGGCCGCGGACGCGGATTTCGCAGCGCAGATCGGGGTCGGGGATCAGCTTCACCTCCACCCCCGGAAGCGGCACGCCGATCAGCCCCGAGCGGGTGACGGGTTCGTGCAGCATCACGCAGGCCGGGGCGGTTTCGGTCAGCCCCCAGCTCGAGACCATCAAGGGCCGCCGCCCGCCGATCTCGAGCGCGAATTCCTCGAGCCGGGTCCAGACCTCCTGCCGCAGCGAGGCGCCCGCGTAGAAGATCAGGTCGAGATCGGCAAAGAAGGCCTCGCGCAGGGCGGGGTCTTCCTCCATCGCCGTGAGCAGCATCGAATAGCCGACCGGGACGTTGAAGGACATCGTGTCGGCGCGGGCGCGGATATTCTCGACCGAGGTCGGAAAACCCGCCGAGGTCGGCTTGCCGGTGTCGATCACCAGCGTGCCGCCATGCGCCAGCATCATGTTCAGATTGTGCGAGCCGCCAAAAACATGGTTCCACGGCAGCCAATCGACGATGCGCGGCGGGCGGGCTTTCAGGAACGGCAGCACCGAGGCGATCTGGGCCTGATTGGCGCACATCATCCGCTGTGTCGTCAGCACGCCCTTCGGGTCCGAAGACGAGCCCGAGGTGAAGAGGATCTTCGCCACCGTATCCGGCCCGACGCGGGCATGGGCCACATCCAGCGCGCGGTCAGGCGTTGCGGTCAAGAGATCGGCAAAGGGCGTGACCGGGCGCGGGGCGCCGTCGATGCGGCTTGCGACCACCTCGACCGCGGAGAGTTCCGGCAGCGCCAGCGCCGCGGCA
This sequence comes from Rhodobacter capsulatus, assembly GCF_052363175.1. GTDB lineage: Bacteria > Pseudomonadota > Alphaproteobacteria > Rhodobacterales > Rhodobacteraceae > Rhodobacter > Rhodobacter capsulatus_D. Next base: position 2,418,560 of record NZ_CP198946.1, on the reverse strand, counting down.
TAGGTTCCGGCATTCTCGGTGAAGACCAGCGCCGGGCGGACCTTGCTCAGCACGTAGACAAGGCGCGGATGGGCCTCGGGGATCAGCGAATATTGCTCGGCCACCGGCACCACCGGCACGCCCACATATTGCGCCCCGAGCGACAGAAGCGCGTGATCGATCGAATTGCCCGAGAGGATCACGATCGGGGTGGAGGCGCCAAGCCCCCGCGCCAGAAGCGACGCGGCAATGGCACGGACCTGGGACAGCACCTCGGCATAGCTCAGATCCCGCCAGCCAGCGCCGTTGCGTTCCGAAAGAAAGAGGCTGTCAGGGGCGGTGGCGGCCCAGCGGTGCAACCACTCGCCGGTGTTCGACACGATCGGATCGAGCGGGTAATCGGAGCGAAAGATCATCGACCCGTCGTCGCGGTAGTCGAGATGCGCCTTGTGCGGCAGGTAATCGGTGTAGGCGGGGCAGTCGGTGGCGGCGATATTCATGTCGTCTCCTATCCGGTTCGGTCGGTGGCCGAAGGGGCCTCGATGCGGTTGAGAAAGTCGCGCAGCTGGGCGCGTTCTTCGGGGCTCAGCGGCGCAAGCACACGATTGTCGTGCTCCTGCACGCGCCGCTGCGCGTCATTCCAGAGTTTGCGCCCGGCCAGCGTCGGGCGCAGCGCATAGGAACGCCGGTCGCCCTCGACCTTGTTGCGGCTGATCAGATCGGCGGCTTCGAGTTCATCGACGATCAGCACCACGCCCGAGCGTTCGATCGAAAGGGCCAGCCCCAGCGCCGATTGCGTGATGTCCGGGTTCTCGACGATGATGGCGAGCGCCGAAAAGGTGGCGGGCCGCAATCCAAGCGCCGCGATCGTCGGCCGCATGTCGGCGTCGATCACCAGATAGGCGCGCTTCATGTTGTAGCCGATGAATTGGCGCAAGCTGTCGTCCTTGGGCAGGAAAGCGGCGTCCGGGGCGGGTTTGGGGCGTTTCATGGTGTCCTCATTGCATCAGGCTCACCAGACCGTAGCTGAGGACCGGAAAGGCGACCAGAAGGCTGATCCGCCCGAGTTCCGAGACCACGAAGGGCACGGTGCCAAGGAAGACCTGCCGGGTCGGAATGTCCCGCGCCATCGCCGAGATGACGAACAGGTTCATGCCGACGGGCGGGGTGATCATCCCCATTTCCACGACGACAAGGGTGATGATGCCAAACCACATCGCCTGCGCTTCCGGGGCCAGGCCGAAATCGAGCCCCATCACGGTCGGAAAGAACACCGGCACGGTCAGAAGGATCATCGACAGGCTGTCCATCACGCAGCCCATGATCAGGTAGAAGGTGATCATCGCGATCATCACGGTCAGCGGCGCAAGGCCCGAGCCGCCGACCCAATCGGCCAGCTCGACCGGCATCCGCGACAGCGTCAGTGCGACGTTGAACAGATCGGCGCCAAAGACGATGGCGAAGATCATCGCGCTCGACACCGCAGTGTCGATCAGGCAGGCGATCAGGATTTTCGGCGTCAGCGTGCGGGTCAGAAGCCCCGCCGCGGCCACGGCGACGACTCCGACCGAGGCGCCTTCGGCCGGGGTGAAGAAGCCGCCATAGATGCCACCCAGAACCGTCGCGAAGATCCCGACGATGTGCCAGATGCCCAGAAGTGACCGGAACCGGGTTGCCCAGCTTGCCGCGGGCGTGGCCGGGCCTTCCTCGGGGAAAAGCCGGACCCAGACCAGCACGGCCAGACCGAAACCAAGGACGGCAAGGGTTCCGGGGATCGTGGCGGCAAGGAAAAGTTTGACGATGTTCTGCTCGGTCAGCATCGCATAGATGATCAGCACGACCGAGGGCGGGATCAGGATCCCCAAGGTGCCGCCCGCGGCGAGCGCGCCCGAGGACAGCGCCCCGGAATAGCCCGCCCGTTTCATCTCGGGCAATGCCACGCGCGCCATGGTCGAGGCGGTGGCGAGTGACGATCCGCAGATCGAGCCGAACATCGCGCAGCCGCCAATCGCGGCCAGCGCCATGCCGCCGCGCCAATGCCCGATCCAGGCGTTCGAGGCGGCAAACAAGCGGCCCGAAATCCCGGTCATCGTGGCGATATTGCCCATCAGCACAAAGAGCGGCACGATCGCCAGTTCATAGGAGCGGAACTTGTCGGGCCAGGCGGTCGAAAGATAGGTCGTCAGCGCTTCGGGGCTGGCGAGCATCGCATAGCCGATGGCGCCGATGCCGCCCATCGAGAGCGCCACGGGCACGCGGGCGAAGATTGCCAGCAGCATCAGCGCGCACAACAGGATCGCAAGGGTGACAGGGTCCATCAGCCGCGCTCCTTTGGCTCATGGCCGCGCAGCAGCGCGACGGCCGTTTCGAAGGCGACCAGTGCCGACAGCCCGGTGCCGAAGATCGCGGGGACATGCAGCCACCAGACCGGCACACCCAGAAGCATCGTGCGGTCGCCGTAACCTTTCACCTCGATCAGGCCAAGGCAGAGCCAGACCGCGACCGAGGCCCAGAACAGCCCGAAGACGGTGGTCCAAAGACCCTCAAGCTGCAGCCGGTTGCGCATCGGCAGCCAGTTCGTGAACAGATCGACGACGACGTGGCCGCGCTTGAGCTGGCACAGCGGCAGGAACAGGCTGGCGGCGGTGGTGGCGACGATCTCGGTCAGTTCGAAATCGCCGCGGATGCCGCCAAGGCCAAGGTTGCGCCCGATCACCGAAGCGGTGACGGTCAGCGAGACGGCGAAGATCGCCGCCCCGCCGAGCCCGGCGGAAAGGGTGCAAAGCCGGTCCAGTGCGGTGACCCGCAACGAGAGCGGATCGGGATGGGCCGAGCGGGTCTCGCCCAAGGGCGCGGGGGTCATCGGCGGACCATCGGCGCGGGGAAGGGTGCGGATCTGTTCCATGTCAGGCATCCAGCAGCGCGTTCGCCCGCGCCATGATCGCGGCACCATCCAGACCGGCCGCGGTCAGTTTCGCGGCCCAGGCCTCGTGCACCGGGGCGGCGGCCTCGCGCCAGCGGGCGATCTCGGCGGCGTCGATCTCGTGGATCGGGCTGCCCGCGGTGATCACCGCCTGACGGCCAACCTCTTCCGAGGCATCGAAATTCTGCCCCATCCGGTCTGACAGCACGGCGCCCGTGGTGGCATCGAAGATCGCCCGCAGCTCCTCGGGCATCCGGTCATGGCTGCGTTCGTTCATCACCAGCGCGAAGGTGTTGGTGTAAAGCCCCCGCGCCCCCGCGGCGGCGGCGGAATGTTCATGCGTCAGTTCCTGCAGCTTCAGCGCCGGGACCGCCTCATAGGGAAGGCAGCAGCCGTCGATGACCCCGTTCGAGAGGCCGACAACCATTTCGGTCACCGGAAAGAAGACGGGTTCGGCGCCAAGTGCGGCCAGAAACTCCCCCGTCGTCTTGTTGGGCGAGCGCAGCCGCAGCCCCTTCATGTCGGCGGCCGTCGTCACCGCGGCCTTGGTCATGTGGAACTTGCCCGCCGCATGGGTGTGAAAGGCGAGCGGCCGCACCCCCTTGTAATCGGCCTGCCCGAATTCCTCCATCAGGGTCCGCATCGCCACCGTGGTCTTCGCCGCCGTCGTTGCCATGAAGGGCAGCGACAGGGTTTCGGCGACCAGATAGCGATCCGGCGTGTAGACGGTCAGCGTCCAGGCAATGTCGCAGGTGCCGCCCTTGACCTGATCGACAAGCTGCGGCGGCTTGCCGCCCAGCTGCATCGAGGGGAAGATCTGCACGGCGATCCGCCCGTCCGAAGCGTCAGAGAGCTCCTGCGCCCAGGGTTCGAAGACCTTGGTCTGGGTCGAGGTCATCGCGGGCATGAAATGGTGCAGCCGCAGCGTCACCTCGGCTGCCCGGGCACGGCGGACAAAGGCGGGTGCGGCCAAAGCGACACCCAGCGTCGCGAGAACCCCGCGACGGGTCAGGTTCATCGTCATGTCTTCCTCCCTTGGTGGCGTCCTGGCCCCTCCCGGCCGGACGGACCGCCGCCCCTCTTGCGGGGGCTAGCGGAACTTCGGTTGCCGCCGTTCAAGGAAGGCGGAAAGCCCTTCCTCGGCGTCACGGCTGGTCTGTGAAACGGCGGCACAGAGGCTTTCGGTGAAAAGCCCGTCGGCGCGGCCCATGTCCTCGATCCGGGCAAGCGCCTGAATCATCATGAAATTCGAAAGTTGCGCATTGTCGGCGATGCGGGCGGCAAGCTCGCGTGCCTTGGCCAAAGCCTGCCCCTCGGGGACAAGGTAATGCGTCAGACCCAGCGCCAGCCCGTCCTCGGCCGAATAGGTGCGGCCGGTCAGCATCATCTCGCACATCCGGTCGGCGCCCAGGATGCGCCCGACCCGGACCGAGGCGCCGCCGCCGACAAAATTCCCCCGCCGCCCCTCGGGCAGCTGGAAAATCGTCGAGGGTTCAGCCACGCGGACATGGGTCGCGGCGGCGAGTTCAAGCCCCCCGCCGATCACTGCGCCGAACATCGCCGAGACCACCGGCAGGCCGGAAAACTGCACCATCTCCATCACCCGGTGCCAGTTGCGGGAATGACGCAACGTGCCCTCGGCGTCGCGGGCGACATGTTCCGACAGATCAAGGCCCGAGCAGAAATGCCCCTCGGTTCCGGTCAGGATCACCACGCGGATGCCCTTGGGCGGGGCGGCGAAGAAGGCCTCGATTTCGGCCAGAAGGCCGTCGCACATGGCGTTGCGTTTGGCCGGGCGGTTCATCGTGAGCGTGGCGATGGCGCCCTCGAGCGTGATGTCCAGAAGCGGGCGGGAAAGCGGCTTGTTCATCGAATGTCCTTTGCAATCAGCGCGGTGCAAGGCGAACTGCGGCATCGAGCCGGATCACCTCGCCGTTGAGATAGGGGTTGAGCGCGATCTGCCCGACGAGGAGGGCGAAATCCTCGGGGGCGCCAAGACGCGCGGGAAAGGGGATCGTGGCGGTGATCGCGGCGCGGGCGTCTTCGGGCAGACCTGCGGTCATCGGCGTCTCGAAAAGACCCGGCGCAATCGTCATCACGCGGATGCCGAGCCGGGCGAATTCGCGCGCGGCCGGCAGTGTCAGCGCGGCGACGCCGCCCTTGGAGGCCGCATAAGCCGCCTGACCGATCTGCCCATCCTGCCAGGCGACCGAGGCGGTGTTGATGATCACGCCGCGCGCGCCATCCGGCATCGGCTTCAGCCCCGCCATCGCCTGCGCGGCGTGGCTCAGCACGATATAGGTGCCAAGCAGATTGACCCGCAGCGTGCGCTCGAAGGTGGCGATGGGCAGGGCGCCCTCGCGCGGCAGGATGCGCCCGGCAGTGCCGATGCCCGCACAGCTGACAGCGATGCGCGGCGCCGTGCCAAAGACCGTCTGCACTTCGGCAAAGGCGGTGGCGACCGAGGTTTCCTCGGCGACATCGCAGGCAAGGCCGAGCCCGCCGATCTCGTCCGCCAAGGCCTGAGCGGCGGCGCCGTCACGGTCGAGCACCGCAACGCGGCAGCCATTCGCGGCCAGATGCCGGGCGGTTGCGCGACCAAGGCCGCTGCCGCCTCCGGTCACCAAAGCCGTTCCGAATGTCGCCAGCATCGCGCGTCTCCATAATTGTTATGTATAATAACAATCCATGATCGAACGATTCCGTCAAGGGTGTTTCTGGCTTGCAGGTCATCTTTTGGTTGTGGCGCCGCGCAGCCAAAGACCCGCCGTGCTGGCGGTCGACCTCGTCGCCCCTGTCGGGGCTGTCATTTCGGGGGGACGCGGCTTGGGGCAACGCCGGTCCAGTTGCGCCACGCGCGCCAGAACACCGTGCCATCGGCATAGCCCAGCGCCTGCGCCACCGCCTCGACGCTCAGGCCGCGCTCGCGCAGCAGCACCTCGGCCCGGCGCTGCCGTTGCTGGCGCAATAGCCCGCTCAGGCTCGCACCTTCCGCGGCCAGACCCCGTTGCAGGCTGCGCGGCGCCATCCGCAACGCCGCCGCAATCGTCGGCAGGTCGATCGCGCGCACACCGAGATAAAGGTCGATCAGCGCCTCGACCTGGGACACAAGGCTTTCGGCGCGGCTGACATCGGCGGTCAGATCCTGCAGATGCCGCTCGATCAGCGCGATCATGTCCGGGTCTTCAGCGCGATGCACCCGGTCGGCCTCGGCGGCGGCAAAGACGATGGCATTCGTCGGTTGCGAATAGCGCACCGGGGCACGGAACAGCGCCTCGAGCCGCGCTTTCTCGGGGATCGGCGGATGGGTGAAGCGGATCTCCAGCGGGCGCCAGCGCGGATCGAAGGCGCCGCGGATCAGCCGTGAAACCGCCGCGAGGCTGAATTCCGTATCCTGCCGCGAGGCGATCAGCACCGGCGCTGTCAGCCGGTAGGTGAAGACAAGTTGATCGTCCTCCTCGGTCAGGCTCGATTGCGTCGCGCTTTGCAGCGCCCCCGACCAGCGCGCAAAGGCCGCAAGCGCGCTGCGGATCGTGCCCGCCTGCACCGCGCGCAGGCCGATCGGCGCCAGATTGCCCGGCCGCATCCCGAACCCCAAGCGTGCGCCAAAGAGCGGATCGCCCGCCAATTCCGCCGCAGTCTCGAAAATCGAGAGATAACTTTGCAAGGGAATCGCTTCGTAAGGATCGGCCAGCACCTCGGGCGAGAGCTTTTCGCGGGCAAGCAGAATTTTCAACTTGCCCGGATCATCGGCAAAGTATTCCAGAATTGGCCCAAAAATCAGGGCCCTGACAGACAGCATTCCGGGCAATGGGCTGCTGATCGCGGACATTTTTCCTCATTTTCCGCCCGTAGGGGGTCTTTGGCGCAAACTATCGGATTTTTGGCGCGCTTTGCAATGGTCGCTCTTGTCTTGCGGCCTGCAGACCGGAGTCAAAGAAACCGAAACAGGGATCGGGAAAATGGAAAACCAACCGGGCGCGAACCGCCTGCAGGCCAATTCGATAGGGCTTGCGCATATCATCTTCTTTGTCGTCGCGGCCGCCGCGCCGATGACCGCTGTCGTCGGCGCGACGCCGCCCGCCTTCGCTTTTGGCAATGGCGCGGGCGTGCCGGGCGCCTTCATCCTTGCGGGGATCCTCTATCTGCTGTTCTCCGTGGGGTTCACCGCGATGACCCGGCACGTCAGCGGGGCAGGGGCATTTTACGCCTATATCACCCGCGGCCTTGGCAGCCCCGCGGGCATCGGCGGCGCGCTGACCGCGCTTTTGGCCTATTTCGCCATCCAGATCTCGGTTTTCGCGCTGTTCGCCGTCTTTGTTTCGGGCTTTGCGGCCTCGCTCGGGCTTGATCTGCCCTGGTGGGTCTGGGCCTTTGCGGGGCTGGTCATCGTGGTCCTGCTGGGCCGTCGCCACATCGCGGTGTCGGGGGTGATCCTTGGCCTGTGCATGATCGCGGAGCTGATCATCCTGCTCGTCCTCGACATCGCCATTCTGGCGCATGGCGGCGGCGAGATCGGCATCACGGTCTCGGGCTTCCGCCTGTCGGAGGTCTTCGGCCCCGGCCTTGGCGTCACCATGGTCTTCGTGCTGGGCTCCTATGTCGGCTTCGAGGCCACCGCGATCTTCGGCGAGGAAGCCTCGAACCCCGACCGCACCATTCCCCGGGCGACCTATATCGCCGTGATCCTGATCACCGCCTTCTATGCCTTCTCGACCTGGGCCATCGTGCAATACTACGGCCCGGAGCAGGCGCAGGCCGCCGCCGCCGCCTCGCTCGAAGGGTTCTACTTCAACGTCATGGAGGCGCTGCTGGGCGGCTGGGTGGTGAAACTGGCCAATATCCTTCTGATCACCAGCCTTTTTGCCTGCCTGCTGTCCTTCCACAACACGCTCAACCGCTACTTCTATGCGCTGGGCCACGAGGGGCTTTTGTCCTCGCATGTGACGAAAGTGCATGACGATCACGGCTCGCCGCATGTGGCGGGGCTGGTGCAGGCGGCGCTGGTGGCTGCGATCCTTGGCCTGTTCGCGCTCTTTGGCGCCGACCCTTACGGCATCGTCTTTTCCTGGATGTCAGCGCTGGCGGTTCTGTCGATCGTCGCAGTGCAGATCATGGTCTCGATCGCCGTCATCGCCTTTTTCCGGCGCGACAATTTCGGCCGCTCGCCCCTTGTGACCGTGGTGGCGCCCGCTCTTGCCACGCTTGGCCTGATGACCGCCTTCGGTCTTGTCTGGTCGAACCTGTCGATGCTGACCGGGTCCGAAAGCCCGATCGTGCAGGCCTTCCCGGTGATCGTCGTCTGCGTCGCCGCCTCCGGCTCGCTTCTCGCCCTGCGCATCAAACGCAGCCAGCCCGAGCTTTACGCCCGCCTCGGCCGCGCCTTCGACTGAGCCTTTCCCGCCCTGCCGCGCGGCAGGGCCACCCTTCCCAAACCAGAGAGAAACCCCATGAACGCCGAAACGCGTATCGATTTCATCTACCTGTCCGAACCTGACATGATCAAGGCGGGCGTCACCGACATGGCCGCTTGCGTCGACTGCATGGAGGAGATGTTCGGCCTGCTGCATTCGGGCGATTACCGCATGGCCGGGGCGAACAACGACAGCCACGGCGCGATGGTAATGTTCCCGGCGGAAAGCCCGTTCCCGACGATGCCGAAACCCACCGCGGACCGCCGCTTCATGGCGATGCCCGCCTATCTGGGCGGTCGCTTCTGCACCACGGGCGTCAAGTGGTATGGCTCGAACATCGCGAACCGGCAAAAGGGCCTGCCGCGCTCGATCCTGATGTTCACCTTGAACGACACCGAGACCGGGGCGCCCTTGGCCCATATGTCGGCGAACCTGCTCTCGGCCTATCGCACCGGCGCGGTGCCGGGCGTCGGCGCGCGCCATCTCGCCCGGCCCGACTCGAAGATCGTCGGCATCCTCGGGCCGGGGGTGATGGCGAAGACGACGCTGGCCGCCTTCATGGTCGCCTGTCCGAAAATCGACACGCTGAAGGTGAAGGGCCGCGGCGAGAAAAGCCTGAACAATTTCCTTTCGTGGGTGGCCGAGACCTATCCGCAAATCATCTCGGTCACGGTTGTCGACAGTGTCGAAGAGGTCGTGCGCGGCTCGGATTTGTTCTCCTATTGCAACTCGGGCGAGACGGGCGACCCCTCGACCTATCCGATTGTCAAACGCGAATGGGTCAAGCCCGGCGCCTTCATGGCGATGCCCGCGGTGTGCAACATCGACGAGGGGATGCAGGCGCCTGACGTGCGCAAGGTGCTGGATAACACCGGGCTTTACGAGGCCTGGTACGAGGAAGTGCCGAAGCCCGCGCATAACACCATTCCGGTGATCGGCGTGAAGTTCATGGACATGATCGCCGAGGGCAAGCTGACCCATGACGATCTGGAAGACCTTGGCGCCATCGTTGCGGGCGACGCGCCGGGCCGCAAGAATGACGAGGAAATCATCATCATGTCGGTGGGCGGGATGCCGGTCGAGGATGTGGCCTGGGGCACGGTGCTTTACCGCAACGCGATCGAACGCGGCATCGGCGTGAAGCTGAACCTCTGGGACGAGCCCGTCCTGCGCTGACCTTTCGGGGGCGCTGACCCCGCAGGTCAGCCCCCCAAAACCTTCAGGAAAACCAATGACAAAGATCGTGAAGTTGAAATCCGGCGCGGTGCTGGAGGACAAGAGCAGCTATTCCCGCCTTGTGGCCGTGGGCGATTGGATTTTCGTGTCGAACACCGCCGGGCGCAACCCGGAGACGAAACTGATCCCCGAGGATGTGGCCGCGCAGACCCATCAGGTCTTCGCCAATATCTCCCGCGCGCTTCAGGCGGTGGGATCGGGTCTGGGCGACGTGATCTCGGCCCGCGTCTTCATTCAGGAACCGGCCGATACGCCGCTGGTGATGGAAATCTTTGGCGAGATGTTCCGCGGGGTCGATCCGGCGCTGACCGTCACCTGCCCGCCGCTTGGCTCGAGTGTCTACAAGGTCGAGATCGAAGTGACCGCCTATCGCGGGGCGTCGCAGGGCGCCGAAATGATCCGGCTGGGGGTGTAAGTGATGGAACCGCTTGCTATCCTTCCGGCGTCCACCCCCGACATTCCGGCGCAAACCACCGTCGTCGTGATCGGCGCCGGGATCGTTGGTCTGTCGGCCGCGCTGACGCTGATCGAGCGCGGCATCCCGGTGACGGTGCTGGAAAAGGGCCGCATCGGCGCCGAGCAATCTGGGCGCAATCTGGGCTGGGTGCGCAAGACCTCGCGCGCGCCTGCCGATGTCCCGCTGGCACAGGCCGCTGACCGGCTTTGGGCCGAGATGCCCGCGCGGGTGGGCGCCGATTGCGGTTATCGCTCCGCAGGCATCCTTTTTGTCACCCGGTCGCAAAAGCAGATGGGGATTTACGAGGACTGGCTGAAGGCCGTCGCGCCGCTGGATCTGGGCTCAAGCCTCGTTTCGCCCAAGGACATCGACCGCCTTGTACCCGGCGGCAAGGGCGACTGGCTGGGTGGCGTGCACACGCCCTCGGACGGCCGGGCGGAACCCTCGCTCGCCTGTGCGGCGCTGGCCAAGGCGGTGCTGGCGAAGGGCGGGCAGATCGTCGAGAATTGCGCCGTGCGCAGCCTTGCGACCAAGGCGGGCAAGGTCGCGGGCGTCGTTACCGAACGCGGCGAGATCGGGTGCGAAAAGGTGATCCTCGCCGCGGGGCTCTGGTCGCGGCGGTTCTTGGGCAATCTGGGGATCTTCCTGCCGACGCTGCCCTTGATCTGCTCGGTCCTGCGCACCGCGCCGATGGAGGGACCTTGTGAAACCGCCGTGGGCGGGCCGGACTTTTCGTTCCGCAAGCGCACGGATGGCGGCTTCACCATCACGCAGCGCGGGCGGCTTGATGCGCCGCTGACGCCCGATCACCTGCGGCTCGGGCTGCGCTATCTGCCGGTTCTGCGCGCGCAGAAAGGCGCGACGCAGGTGGGCCTCGGGCGGCATTTCCTGCACGAACTTCTGTCCGCAAGGCGCTGGAAAGACGACGAGATCACCCCGTTCGAGCGCTGCCGGATCATGGACCCCGACGTCAATCCCGGCCTGAACGCCGAGGCGATGGCGGCGCTGCGCAAGGCCTGGCCCGTCTTCGAGCAGGCCCGCATCGCCGCGACCTGGGCGGGGATGATCGACGTCACCCCCGACAGCGATCCGGTGATCGACAGCGTCGCTGCCATGCCGGGTCTGATCCTCGCCACCGGCTTTTCGGGCCATGGCTTCGGCACCGGTCCCGCCGCGGGGCATCTGGCGGCCGATCTGGCGACCGGGGCCAAACCGATCGTCGATCCCGCACCCTATCGGCTGGCGCGGTTCTGAGCCAAGGGGGGCTGTGAAAACCGCTGGAAAAAAGCCGGGTTTCATGGTCCCCTGAAAGCCTTGCAAACCTTCGGAGGGGTCGATGCGACGGCAACTGTCCCTTGTCCTCACGCTGGCGCTCGGGCTTGCCGCGGTCCTGCCCGCGCAGGCCGACACCGTGATCGAGGATTTCACCATGCATCCCGAAAACCGCTGGCGTTTCTTCACTGATGCCGTGATGGGGGGCGTTTCGACCGGGCGGCTCGAAATGGTCACGGGCAACGGCGCGCCGCATGCGCGGATGACCGGCCATATCAGCACCGCGAACAATGGCGGCTTCATCCAGATGCGGCGCGATCTCGATGCCCCGCCGCCCGCGGGCACGACTGGCCTGCGGCTGATCGTGCGCGGCAATGGTCAGCGCTACTTCGCGCATCTGCGCAACGGGGCGACGCTGATGCCCTGGCAATATTATCAGGCGCCCTTCGAGGTCACGCCCGACTGGGCCGAAGTTCGTCTGCCCTTCACCGCCTTTCACGCCTCGGGGCGGATGATGCCGGGGACCCCCGCGGTGAAAAGCCTGCGCTCGGTCGCAGTCGTGGCTTACGGTCGCGAGCACGAGGCCGAGATCGAGGTCCGCGAGGTCGGCTTTTACTGAGCCGGGGTGACAGGCTGTTCCGGTGGGGACCGGTGTCAGGCCTCGGGGGCGGGGCGCAGGCTCAGCCCGTCAAGCCGCGTCTGCAACGCCAGCCGATCAAGGCTTTCGAAGGGCAGGGCCACGAAAGCCGCAATCCGCTTGCTGAGTGCGCTGTAGGTCTGGGCGAGGATCAGCGCCCGTTCGGCCTCTGTCCCCTCGGCTTTCAGCGGATCGGGCAGGCTCCAATGCCCCGCCAGTGGTTGGCCCGGCCAGGGCGGGCATTCCTCGGCGGCGGCATTGTCACACAGGGTAAAGACGAAATCCATTACCGGCGCCGTGGGTCCGCGAAAGGCGTTCAGGCTTTTCGGATGCAGGCCGCAGGTGTCATGCCCGGCGCGCGCAAGCAGCGCGATCACCGCGGGATGGGCTGCCGCGGCCGGTGCGGCGCCTGCTGAATGGACGATGAACCGGCCCTTGCCGAGATCACGCAGCAGCGCCTCGGCCATCAGCGAGCGTGCGGAATTCCCCGTGCACAGGAACAGAACGTTGCGCCCCCCGTGTCGCTCCGGTCCGGGCTGCGGCAGGCCGGTGAGCAGATCGGGTCGGGCGCGGCCGACGTCAAGCGCCAGATAGCCGATCAACGCCTCGGTCCGGCTCAGATCGACCGCATGCAGAAGCGAGCGGCCGCGCCGCTCCACCGTCACCAATCCGGCCGCGACCAGATCCGAAAGGTGATGCGACAGCGTGCTGGGCCGCAGCCCGAGCGCCGTGCCGATTTCCGTCGGACGCACGCCCAGCGGGGCGAAGCGCATCAGCAGCCGGAAGACGGCAAGCCGGTCGGGGTGACCAAGGGCAGCAAAGGCCTGAGTGGCGGATTTGTGTTCCATATTTTCAGAATGATGGAAGTGTTCGCGCGGGTCCAATGAAGCTTTTATGACGGTTTTTTGTCATTCCGCGCGTATGGCGGGGGCCTCCGGCCGATCCGGGGTCTCTTGCCTTGTTCGGGCAGAGAAAAAACGCCGGACCCGGGGCGAAACCGGCGCGGATTAGCCTTTCCTTCAGTGCTCGGCGTCATGCTGCACAAGCAAAGGGCTTACGGAAAGGGACCGGATGGCACGGCTGCATTCTGTCATCATCGCCGCCATGATCGCGTTGTTCCCCCTCTTTGCGGGGGCTTCGGCGCAGGCCCGCGCACCGGATCTGCCCTTCGCGGGGGCGTGTGAACTGGTGAAAGCGGGCAAGTTTTCCTATCGCGGCACCTGTGCCATCCTGCGCACCAAGGTCACGGCGGAAGACACCGGGGGCCGCTGCGCTGGCGAGGTGATCACCGTGCAGATCCCCGGCCGGGGCGAGGCCAATCTGCTGCGCGGTGTGGGCCAGGATTGCACCTCGCAATTCCTCGACAGCCCCGTCACCTTCATCGGCGAGGATTCCGAGGGCTGGCTTGTCGTCTCGACCGAGGCGGGCAAGGTGCTGCGCTTCGAGCCGGGGCCGGAACCCGGGCTGCCCGTCCTTGACACCTTTCTGGCCGGGATGGACAGCTGCACCCCGTCCGAGGCGCTGAAGACCTTTTTCGAAAACCTGTCCGACAGTTACGCGACGCCGCCCGATGCGCCCGATGGCCCGGTCGCGGCGACCGAGACGCCGGTGATCTGGCCTCCGGGCGGGCTTCTGGCGCCGGAGCTGGTTGCGGCGCAGAAGCTTGGTCCGCGGATGCAGATCGATGTTGCGCTGCAGGGCAACTACCTTGGCCTGCCGGTCTCGCGGTTGCAGTATGATTACCGGCCCGAAGGCGGCGGATTTCTGGAGCAGAGCCTTGTCTTCGAACGTCCCCGGGCCGAGGTCGTGACCCGCTTTGGCGCGGCGATCGATCAGGCCGAGCGGATGCTGCGCGCCGAGACCGGCGATCGGAACCGGGCCTATATCGCCGAGGGCGAGCCGGGCCGACTCGTCTGCGTCTTCCCCGAGTGATCTGCGCCCCGCTTCAGCCTTGACCCTGTCCGCATCGCGGGGATATTTCAACCGCAGGCGCGGAAACCGTGGCGCCGTTGCACAAACCAAAGTCGGGACGGGCCGATCCGAAATCGGGAAGCAACCGCTTCGAGGCCTGCCATGTTCACACTTTCCCCGATGCTGCGGCGTCTTCTCTATGCCTTTACCTTCGAAGCCGGGGCTATCGCGCTGTCGACGCTGCTCCTGTCGGTGCTCAGTTCCGGCCCGGCCGAAGACTCGCTGGTCGTCTCGATCCTCGTGACGGTTGTGGCGCTGATCTGGAACCTTGTCTTCAACCGCGGCTTCGAGGCGATCGAGCATCGCTTCCGGTTGACCCGCACCCTTGCCTTGCGCGCGCTCCATGCGCTGGGGTTCGAGGGCGGACTGTTTTTGTTTACCGTGCCGCTTTACATGGGCTTTTACGGGGTCTCCCTTACCGAAGCCATTGCGATGGAAACGGCCCTGCTTGTTTGTTTCCTCGTCTACACGTTCCTGTTCACATGGGGCTTTGACAGGCTCTTTGCCCGCCAAGGCATCGCCGCGCGGTCGTGACCCGATGGGCGGCTTCGGCCTTGTTTACAAGGCTTGCGTTGACGCCCCCCCGGCTTCGCCTCTAAATGGGGCAGGAACTGAACAAGGACACAAGATATGGCCCTCACGGCGAAGCCTTTGAGTGCATTGGGGCTGACGGCCCGTCCGGGGAGCGACGTTGCGGTGACGGGCCTTTCGGTGGACAGCCAGCTGGTCAAACCCGGGCATCTGTTCGCGGCCCTGCCGGGCACCAAGGTGCATGGCGCAACCTTTGTCGCGGCGGCGCTGGAGCGTGGCGCGGCGGCGGTGCTGACGGATCGCTCGGGCGAGGAAAGCGCGCGACAGGCGCTTGCGGGCACCTCGGTCGCGCTGGTCGTGGTCGAGGATGCGCGGCTGGCGCTCTCCTGCGCGGCGGCGCTGTTTTTCGGCGCGCAGCCCGATCAGATGGTCGCGGTGACCGGCACCAACGGCAAGACCTCGGTCGCGACCTTCACCCGGATGATCTGGCAGGCGCTGGGCTTTGATGCGGCCAATATCGGCACCACCGGGGTCGAGGGCGCCTTTACCGCGCCATCTGCGCACACGACGCCCGAGCCGATCACGCTGCACCGGCTTCTGGCCGACATGGCGGCGGCGGGCGTCACTCATGCGGCGATGGAAGCCAGCTCGCACGGGCTGGCGCAGCGCCGTCTTGATGGCGTCGTGCTGCGCGCGGCGGCTTTCACCAACTTCACCCAGGATCACCTCGATTACCACGCGAGTTTCGAGGAATATTTCGACGCCAAGGCGGGTCTTTTCACCCGCGTCCTGCCCGAGGAAGGGACGGCGGTGATCAACACCGACGATCCGAAAGGGCCGGGGCTCGCGGCGCTGGCCAAGGCGCGTGGGCAACAGGTGATCCGGGTTGGCCACGGCAATGTCTGCGAGATCCAGCTGCAGGGGCAGCGCTTCGATGCGGCCGGGCAGGATGTGCGCTTCCTGTGGCACGGCGGGCCGCAGATGGTGCGCCTGCCGCTGATTGGCGGGTTTCAGGCGATGAACGTGCTGACCGCGGCGGGGCTGGTCATCGCTTGCGGCGCCGAGCCGAAAGAAGTGTTCGACGCGCTGCCGCAGCTGATGACCGTGCGCGGGCGGATGCAGCTGGCCGCGACGCGCACGAATGGCGCCGCCGTCTTCGTCGATTTCGCCCACACGCCCGATGCGGTCGAAACCGCGCTCAAGGCACTGCGCCCGCATGTTCTGGGCCGCATCGTTGCCATTGTCGGCGCGGGCGGTGACCGGGACCGCACGAAACGCCCGCTGATGGGCGCGGCGGCCTCGGCCCATGCCGATCAGGTCATCGTCACCGACGACAACCCCCGCACCGAAGACCCGGCCTCGATCCGGGCTGCCGTCATGGCGGGTGCCGGGCCGGAGGCGACCGAGGTGGGCGACCGCGCCGAGGCGATCTTGCGCGGCGTCGATGCGCTTGGCCCGGGCGATGCGCTTCTGATCATGGGCAAGGGGCATGAGCGCGGTCAGGTCATCGGCACCGATGTCTTCCCCTTCGACGATGCCGAACAGGCCTCGATCGCCGTGGCCGCTCTGGATGGGAAGATCTGACATGGCCGTTTTGTGGACCTCGATCGATGCGGCGGTCGCCACCGGCGGCCGGGCGACGCGCCCGTTCATGGTGACCGGGCTTTCGATCGACACCCGCTCGATCCGCCCGGGCGAGATGTTCGTGGCGCTGAAGGATGTGCGCGACGGCCATGATTTCGTGGCCGATGCATTGAAAAAGGGCGCCGCCTGCGCGCTGGTGAGCCGCATCCCCGAGGGGATGAGCGAAGAAGACCCGCTGCTGCTGGTCCCCGATGTGCTCAAGGCGCTCGAAGATCTGGGCCGTGCGGGTCGGGCGCGGAGCCGCGCGCAGGTGATCGCGGTGACGGGCTCGGTCGGCAAGACCTCGACCAAGGAGATGCTGCGCGCGGTGCTCTCGGCGCAGGGTCGCGTCCATGCGGCCGAGGCCTCGTTCAACAACCACTGGGGCGTGCCGATCACGCTTGCGCGGATGCCCGCGGATGCGGATTTCGCGGTGATCGAGATCGGCATGAACCATCCGGGGGAGATTTCGCCTCTGGTCAAGATGGCGCGACCCCATGCCGCGATGATCACCACGGTCGCCGCGGCGCATCTGGAGGCCTTCGAAAACCTCGATCAGATCGCGCACGAGAAGGCCGCGATCTTCGACGGTCTGGAGCCCGGCGGCACCGCTGTCGTGCCCACCGGCCTCGAGACGACCGGCATTCTTCTGGATGCGGCAAAGGCGCGCGCCGGGCAGGTCGTGACCTTCGGTCCGGCCCCCGGAT
Source organism: Rhodobacter capsulatus (assembly GCF_052363175.1). Classification (GTDB taxonomy): domain Bacteria; phylum Pseudomonadota; class Alphaproteobacteria; order Rhodobacterales; family Rhodobacteraceae; genus Rhodobacter; species Rhodobacter capsulatus_D. The sequence goes on along the minus strand of NZ_CP198946.1, from coordinate 2,401,810 downwards.
CGGACTACCGGCTGGTCAGTGCGAAAATCGTGGGCGATGCCACGATCGTGCAGGCAGACCATGCCGGGCGGCCGATGCTCTTCAAGGTGATGACACCCGGAAAACACTTTGCAAACAACGCCTTGGGGGTTCTTGCACTGGCGCAGGCGGTGGGGGCCGATCCGGCCGTTGCGGCGCTGGATATCGGGCTTTGGGCGCCCCCCGCGGGGCGGGGCAAACGCGAGCGGATCTGGCTTGATCTGATCGACGAGGCGCAGAGCTTCGATCTCTTCGACGATGCCTTCAACGCCAATCCTGCTTCGATGGAAGCGGGGCTCGACGTGCTTGCCGGACAGGTCCCGCGCGACGGGGTCGGGCGGGTCAAACGCGGGCGGCGCGTCGCCATTCTGGGCGATATGCTGGAGCTCGGTCCCGAGGAGGCGCGGCTTCATGCCGCGATTGCCGAACTGCCCGCAATGGTATCGATAGACATCGTGCATCTGGCCGGACCGCGGATGCAGGCGCTGTACGAAGCGCTGCCGCGGAACAAGCGGGGCGAGTGGGTCGAGACCGCCAGGGATCTGGCCGACCGCGCGCCGCATCTGGTCGATGCCGGGGATGTGGTGCTGGTAAAAGGATCGAAAGGCTCGAAGGTCTCGCTCGTGGTTGACGCGCTCAGAAAACTCGGTCAGCCCGGCGCGGCAGAGGCCTTCAAAGGAAAAGAATAATGCTTTACTGGCTTGCGAACCTTTCGGACGGGGGCGATTTCTTCAACCTCTTCCGCTACATCACCTTCCGCGCCGGTGGGGCCTTCTTCACCGCGCTGATCTTCGGCTTCCTGTTCGGGCGGCCCCTGATCAATATTCTGCGCCGCAAGCAGGGCAAGGGCCAGCCGATCCGCGACGACGGCCCCGCAACCCATTTCGCCAAGGCGGGCACGCCGACGATGGGGGGCTTGCTGATCCTGTCGGCGCTGCTTGTGTCCACGCTTTTGTGGGCGCGGCTCGACAATGGCTATGTCTGGATCGTGCTGGGCGTGACCTATGGCTATGCCGCGATCGGCTTTGCCGATGATTATGCCAAGGTGACGAAGCAGAACGTCAAAGGGGTCTCGGGGCGCACGCGCATGGCGCTGGGTCTTGCGCTGGCGGCGCTGGCGGGCATCTTTGCCGCGCTGATGCATCCGCCGGAACTGACGAATATGCTGGCGCTGCCGGTGTTCAAGAACGTGCTGATCAACCTTGGCATCTTCTTCGTGCCTTTCGCGATGTTCGTGATCGTCGGCGCCGCCAATGCGGTGAACCTGACCGACGGGCTTGATGGTCTCGCGATCATGCCAGTGATGATCGCGGCGGGCACTTTGGGCGCCATAGCCTATGTCGTGGGCCGCGCCGACTTCACGCAATATCTGGGCGTCAATTTCGTGCCGGGCACCGGGGAGCTGTTCGTCTTCACCGCCGCGCTGATCGGTGGGGGCCTCGGATTCCTGTGGTACAACGCGCCCCCGGCGGCGGTGTTCATGGGCGACACCGGCTCGCTGGCGCTCGGCGGCGCGCTGGGCGCGATTGCCGTCTGCACGAAACACGAGCTTGTTCTTGGCGTCGTCGGCGGGCTGTTCGTCGTCGAAGCTCTCTCGGTCATCATTCAGGTGGCTTACTTCAAGGCCACCGGCAAACGGGTGTTCCTGATGGCACCCATCCACCACCACTTCGAGAAGAAGGGCTGGGCCGAACCGCAGATCGTGATCCGCTTCTGGATCGTTTCGCTGATCCTTGCGCTCATCGGCCTTGCTACGCTGAAAATCCGCTGACCCCTTGAAAAGGAAGGAAGACCCGCATGATCAAGAACTTCACGGATCCGCTGAAAGTCACGGCGCTGCTGCTGCCGTTCCTCGTGTTCTTTGCCAATCTGACCGGCATGAGCAACCTGACGCTGGGCTGGGGCCCGGTCATCGCGCTGACCATCGGTCTTCTGGCCTTGTGCAAGTTCCTCGACGTGATCGTCGGCGCCGATACGCGCCCGATGACCGCCGAACGCGCCCGCACCTCGGTCTGGGTGTTCCTTACCCTGCTCAACATCGTCGCGCTGATCTTCGCGATGACCCAGCCGGGCCTCGCGCCGGTCGCCTTCGCCGGCGCCGTGGTGCTGTGCTTCGTCTCGATCACCGGCTACGCGCTGAAAAAGCGCTGAGCCGGGTCGGCTGAGCGGGCGGCTGGCCGCCCGCCCGAGGACGGCAACCCCCGGGTCCCCCGGGATGCCCCGATCCCGCGTGCGGGCGCAGGATCGGGAGGTTGCCCGAGTGAGCCCGCAAGTCCCGGCCCCCCGCTCCAGAACACGCGGGCCCCCGGGCGGGAAGGCGCGATCCGCCCCTTCCGACGATCTGTGCCCGCAGATGCGGCGCAGGCAGCGCGACGGCCCGGAACTGCGGGTGAGCCGGGCCGTTCTTCGCATTTTCAAAGGGTTCCCATGTCGTTCGACACGCTGATCCAGACCGCCGGTCTTCCGGGCCTGTTTCTCGGCACGATGGCCGAGGGCGAGGGTGTCGCCGTGCTGGGCGGTGTGCTGGCGCATCGCGCGCTCTTTCCGGTCGAGATTGTGGCGCTCGTCGTGGCCGCCGGAGCCATCGCGGCCGATCAGCTTTTCTTCGCGCTCGGGCGGCTTGCGGGGCAGGGCGCCTTGGCCGCCCGCCTGCTCTCGAAAGGCCCGGTGCAAGCGCTGCATCGCCAGCTTGGGCGGCATCAGACGCTCTCGGTCCTCGGCTTTCGCTTCGTCTACGGGCTGAAGATCGCGGGCGCGGTCTTGATCGGCACATCCGGCATCGGCTGGCGCCGCTTTGCCACGCTCGACGCGATTTCCTGCCTGATCTGGGCGCATCTTTTCGTCGGGCTCGGCTTCGTCGCGGGGCAGGCGATCACCCGCTTCTTCGGCCATCTGGCGCTGCATGTCCATCTGGCGATCGCGGCGCTTGGCGTCCTTGCCGCGGCCTGGGCGCTGCACCGGATCCTGCGGCGGCGCTGAGACGCCTCGCGCGCTTGTGCCGTGAACCGGACCGGAAGGGCTTTTCCTTTTATCTTGCCTCAAATATCTCGGGGTGCGGGGCAGAGCCCCGCTGCTTACGGAGGTCGCGGATGATACCGGTTCAGGGATATGAGGGCGCGCGCGTCGCGGTGCTGGGGCTCGGGCGCTCGGGGCTCGCGACGGCGGCGGCGTTGAAGGCGGGGGGCGCGGAGCCCGTGCTCTGGGACGACAGCCCCGAAGCCCGCGCCAAGGCCGAGGCCGCGGGCTACACCTGCACCGATCTGACCCGTCAGGGCGCCTTTGACGGTATCGCCGCGCTGATCACCTCGCCCGGCATTCCGCATCTTTATCCCCGCCCCAATCCGGTCATCGCCGCGGCGATGGCGGCGGGCGTGCCGGTCGACAATGACATCGGGCTCTTCTTCCGCTCCTGGGCGACCGCGGGCTGGGATGATTTCGACGTCACGCCCCGAACCGTCTGCATCACCGGCTCGAACGGCAAGTCTACCACCACGGCGCTGATCCATCACATCCTGACCCACGCGGGCCGCCCGACCCAGATGGCGGGCAACATCGGCCGCGGTGTGCTTGACATCGATCCGCCCGAAGATGGCGAGGTGGTGGTGCTGGAACTCTCCTCCTACCAGACCGATCTCGCCCGTGCGCTGACGCCGGATATCGCCGTCTTCACCAATCTCTCGCCCGATCACATGGACCGCCACTCCGGCATGGGCGGCTATTTTGCCGCCAAGCGTCGGCTCTTTGCCGAAGGTGCGCCCGACCGCGCGGTGATCGGCATCGACGAGCCCGAGGGGGTCTATCTGGCCAATCAGATGGCGATGGGGCGCGAGGATGACCGGGTGATCCGGGTCTCGTCGGCGAAGAAGCTCGGCGATTACGGCTGGTCGGTCTTTGCGCGCAAGGGCTTTCTGGCCGAATGGCGCAAGGGGCGGCAGGTCGCCTCGATCGATCTGCGCGCCGTCAAGGCCTTGCCCGGCGCGCACAACCATCAAAACGCCTGCGCCGCCTATGCCGCCTGCCGCTCGCTCGGCCTTGCGCCGAAGCTGATCGAGGAGGCTTTCCACAGCTTTGGCGGGCTGCCGCATCGCAGCCAGACGATCGCGGAAAAGCGCGGCGTGCGTTATGTGAATGACAGCAAGGCCACCAATGTCGACAGCGCGGCGAAGGCGCTGGAAGCTTTCACCAACATCCGCTGGATCGTGGGCGGCATGGGCAAGGAAGGCGGCGTGAGTGCGCTGAAACCGCTTCTGGGCACGGTGAAGAAGACCTATTTCATCGGCCATTCCGGGCGCGATTTCGCCCTCGAACTGGCGCCACTTGACCACGAGATCTGCGAGACGATGGAACGCGCTGTCGCCCGCGCGGCCGAGGAGGCCGAGCCGGGCGATACCGTGCTTTTGGCCCCTGCCGCGGCCTCCTTCGACCAATATCCGAACTTCGAAAAACGCGGCGAGCATTTCACCGCGCTCGCACAGGCGCTGCCCGACTGAGGGACGCTTGCGATGGGGCGCGGGCGCCGTCATACTCGCCCGCGACCAAAACAACAGGCGAGAGCCCCCCATGATGGTGTTCCCCCGCGAGAACCTCGTGTTCTTCGCGGTTCCCAAGACCGGCACCACCGCGATCGAGGCGGCGCTTGATGCCCGGGCCGCGATCGTGCTGCGCGATCCGCCGCATCTGAAACATATGACGGTGGCCAGCTACGCGCGGTCGCTGCGCCCGCTGCTCAAGGCCGATTACGAGATGATGGCGGTGATCCGTCATCCGCTCGACTGGCACGGCTCGAATTACCGCTATCGCACCCGGCCGAAGCTGCAGGGCACGGCCCGTTCGACCGCGCATCTGACGTTCGCCGAGTTCATCGCGCGGATGCTGACCCCCGGCAACCCCGAGGCCGAGGGCGCGCAATCGCGCTTTCTGAGCCTCAAGGACGGGTCTTGCCCGGTGCAGCATCTCTTCCGCTACGAGGCGCAAGACCGCATTCTGGCCTTTCTCGCCGAGCGTTTCGGCGGCCCGGTGGAGCTTCCCGTCGTCAATGTCTCGCCCCAGCGCGCGCTCGATCTGCCCGACGCTTTGCGGGCGGAACATGAAACCCGCTTCGCGCGCTGCTACGAGATGTGGGAGGCGGCGCAGCACTAAGGAGGATCGCATGACCGAAAGCCTGACTGGCCGCTGCACCTGCGGGCAGGTGACCTACCGGATGACCGCGGCGCCGATGATCACCCATGCCTGCCATTGCAGCTGGTGCCAGCGCGAGACCGGCACCGCCTTTGCGCTGAACACCCTGATCGAGACCGACCGGCTCGAAGTGACAGGCGTGGTCGATTACGTGATGACGCCCTCGGCCTCGGGCAAGGGGCAGGAGATCGCGCGTTGCCCCAGCTGCCGCGTCGCGGTCTTCAGCCATTATGCCGGGGCCGGGCGGGTGCTGGCCTTTGTCCGCGTCGGCACGCTCGACACCCCCGCCGCCTGTCCTCCCGATGTGCATATCTTCACCTCGACGAAACAGCCGTGGCTGGTCTTCCCCGAGAGCGCGAAGGTCTTTGCCGAATATTACAAAAGCGCCGAGGTCTGGTCGCCCGAAGCGCTCGACCGCCGCCGCGCGGCGCTGGCCAAGGTCAGCTGAGCCCGCCCCCACGCGGTGCTTTTCAAGCGGCCCCCTTTGCGCTAGGGCTTCGCACGACGAATCCGACGGAGACAGCGATGACCGAGCGCAAGACTGGCCTGACCTATGCCGATGCAGGCGTGGATATCGATGCGGGCAATGCGCTCGTCGAACGGATCAAACCGGCGGCGAAGCGCACCAACCGTCCGGGCACCGTGTCCGGGCTGGGCGGGTTCGGCGCGCTCTTTGATCTCAAGGCCGCGGGCTACAATGATCCGATCCTTGTGGCCGCGACCGATGGCGTCGGCACCAAGCTGCGGATTGCGATCGACACTGGCGTCGTGGACACGATCGGCATTGATCTGGTGGCGATGTGCGTGAACGATCTGGTCTGCCAGGGCGCCGAGCCGCTGTTCTTCCTTGATTATTTCGCCACCGGCAAGCTTGAGGTCGCGCAGGCCGCGACGATCATCGAGGGCATCGCCGAGGGCTGTGCGCAATCGGGCTGTGCGCTGATCGGCGGCGAGACCGCCGAGATGCCGGGCATGTATGCGAAGGAAGATTTCGACCTTGCCGGCTTTGCCGTCGGCGCGATGGAACGCGGGTCGGATCTGCCCGCGGGCGTGGTCGCGGGCGATGTGCTTTTGGGCCTTGGCTCGAACGGCGTGCATTCGAACGGCTACAGCTTCGTGCGCAAGGTGGTCGAGCTTTCGGGCCTTGGCTGGGACGCGGCCTCGCCCTTCTCGGACGGCACTCTGGGCCAAGCGCTGCTCGCGCCGACCCGGCTTTACGTGAAACAGGCGCTGGCCGCGATCCGCGCGGGCGGCGTGCATGCGCTTGCCCATATCACCGGCGGCGGTCTGACCGAGAACCTGCCGCGCGTTCTGCCCGAGGGGCTGGGCGCCACGATCAATCTTTCGTCCTGGCCGCTGCCGCCGGTCTTCCGCTGGCTGGCCGAGACCGCGAACATGGCGGAACCCGAGCTGCTGAAGACCTTCAACTGCGGCATCGGCATGATCTGCGTCGTTTCGGCGGACCGGGCCGAGGCGCTGAAATCGCTTCTGGAAGCGGCGGGCGAAACTGTCACCGTGATCGGCACCGTGACCGAGGGGCAGGGCGTCGCCTATACGGGCAAGCTTCTGTGACCACCCGCGTCGCGATCCTGATTTCGGGGGGCGGGTCGAACATGATCCGTCTGGTCGAGGACATGCACGGGCTCGGCTATGCGACGCCGGTTCTGGTGGCCTCGAACGACCCGAGCGCGGCGGGCATCGACCGCGCCGCGCGTCTGGGTGTGGCGACGGCGGTGATCGACCATCGCCCCTTCGGCAAGGATCGCGCGGCGTTCGAGGCGGAACTGCTGAAACCGATCCTTGCGGCGAAGCCCGATGTTCTGTGCCTTGCCGGGTTCATGCGGGTGCTGACGCCCGATTTCGTCACGCCCTTTGCCGGGCGGATGCTGAACATCCACCCCTCGCTGCTGCCGAAATATCCCGGCCTGCACACGCATCAGCGTGCGCTCGAGGCGGGCGATGCCGAGGCCGGTTGCACTGTGCATGAGGTGACGCCGGTTCTGGATGACGGCCCGATCCTTGGTCAGGCGCGCGTGCCGGTCGAGCCGGGCGATACGGCAGAAACGCTGGCGGCCCGGGTTCTGGCGCAGGAGCACAAGCTTTACCCGGCCGTGCTGCGCCGCTTCGTGACCGGCAACCGCAGCCGTCTGGATCTGTGACGGCGGGCACCCCATCCCGCTGACACGGCAGTCTGCAGGAAATAATGTGTCGTCAGTCACAAGGAATTGTGCATTCCTGCAATGACACGCTTTCCTTTGTGCGGACAAATGCCTAAACCGAAGAAACAGGGCGGGATGACCCCGCGATCCCCGGGAAAGGCACGATGCAGACGATTACCACCACCGACGCACTGGAGCAGTTCTGCACCCGCGCCAAGGCTGCCCCCTATGTAACGGTTGATACCGAGTTTCTCCGCGAACGCACCTACTGGTCGAAGCTCTGCCTTGTGCAGATGGCGCTTCCCGGCAAGGATGGCGAGGCGGTTCTGGTCGATCCGCTGGTCGAGGGCCTGTCGCTCGAACCGCTTTACGACCTCTTCCGCCATCAGGCGACCGTCAAGGTCTTCCACGCCGCCCGGCAGGATCTGGAGATTTTCTTCACCGAAGCCGGGGTGTTCCCGCTGCCCTTGTTCGACACGCAGGTCGCGGCGATGGTCTGCGGCTTTGGCGAACAGGTCGGCTACGAGACGCTGGTGAAGAAGATCGCCAAGCAGTCGCTCGACAAGACCTCGCGCTTCACCGACTGGTCGCGCCGTCCGCTCACCGATGCGCAAAAGGCCTATGCGCTGGCCGATGTCACGCATCTGCGGATGATCTACGAATTCCTGTCGAAAGAGCTTAAGAAATCCGGCCGCGAGAAATGGGTCGAGGAGGAGGAGGCGATCCTGCTCTCGCCCGAGACCTATATCACCCGCCCCGAGGAAGCCTGGGAACGGGTGAAGACGCGGACGAACTCGGGCCGCTTCATGGCGGTCGTGCGCGAACTGGCCCGCTTCCGCGAGGCCTATGCGCAGGGCAAGAACATCCCGCGTTCGCGCGTGTTCAAGGACGATGCGCTGCTGGAGCTGGCCTCGACGAAGCCGGTGACGCTTGATGAGCTGGGCAAGTCGCGGCTTTTGCTGCGCGAGGCGCGGCGGGGCGACATTGCCGATGGCATCATCGCGGCGGTGAAGGTCGGGATGGAGACGAAGCCCGAAGATTTCCCGCGCGTGCCCGACGAAGATGCGCAGCTGCAGGTGAACACGGCGCTGGCGGATCTTCTGCGCGTGCTCCTGAAGGCAAAATCGGAAGAGACCGGGGTGGCGGCGAAGCTGATTGCCACCGCCGCGGATCTGGACCGGATCGCCGCGGGCAAGCGCGACGTGGCGGCGCTGAACGGCTGGCGGCTCGATGTCTTCGGCAATGATGCGCTGCGGCTGGCCAAGGGCGAGATCGCGCTGACCGCCTCGGGCGGGTCGGTGCGGGTCGTACCGGTCTGATCCGGATTAGCAAGATGTCCTCGGGCGGAACAGGAAACGCAGCGCGTTTCCCCGCCCGTTTCCGCATAGTCGCGACAAGACTGCATCCCCAAGCGATATCAGAGGCGGGCGCCTGCCCCGGCGGGCGAGAAGCGCCCGCCATGGGCGGGGCGGGCGCTGGCCGAGTGCCTTTGGGCCCTCGGCGGTCACGGGGCTAATCTTGCGCGTGACCTCGGCGATGGCCTCGGTCAGATCAGACGGTCCGGTCAGAACGGCACGTCATCCAGCCCGACGGCGGGTTTCAGGAACCCGGCCTTGACGTGCTTCGAACCGGCTTTTTCGAATTCGATCAAGGCGGTATCGCCTTCGAGGTCAATCACCTCGCCATAGCCGAACTTCTGGTGGAACACCCGGTCACCGATGCCAAAGGCGACGCTGTCGACCGTCGTCACCGTGCGCGCCTTCGGCCGCGGCGGCTCGGTCGCGCGGGTCTCCATCCGCTTCCAGCCCGGAGAATTGTAGACATCGGCCTTGGTCGCGCGGCTCTCCAGACTGCCGAAGCCCGATGCCGTCGCCGCGCCGAAGCCGCCGCCGTACAGCCCGGGCGGGGTCAGGATTTCGACATGACGGCCGGGCAATTCGTCGATGAAGCGCGAGGGCAGCTGCGACTGCCATTGCCCGTAAACCCGGCGGTTGCCCGCAAAGGAAATCGTGCAAATCTCCTCTGCCCGGGTGATGCCCACGTAAGCCAGCCGCCGCTCTTCCTCAAGCGCGCGCTGCCCGCTTTCATCCAGCGCGCGCTGGCTGGGGAACAGCCCATCCTCCCAGCCGGGCAGGAAGACGGCGGGGAATTCCAGCCCCTTCGCCGCATGCAGCGTCATGATCGAGACCTTGTCCTCGGACTGGTCCTTGTCATTGTCCATGATCAGCGCGACGTGTTCGAGGAAGCCTTGCAGGTTCTCGAAGCCTTCCAGCGCCTTCACCAGTTCCTTCAGGTTTTCGAGCCGCCCCGGCGCCTCGGGCGTCTTGTCGGCAAGCCACATCTCGGTGTAGCCCGACTCCTCCAGAATGGTTTCGGCGAGCCGCACGTGGTCGGAATTGTCGAGCACCGCCGCATGCCAGCGCCCGATGCCCTCAAGGAAAGCGCGCAGCGCCCCCGCGGCCTTGCCGGTGATCGCGCCCTGCTGCAGCGCGGCTTTCGCGCCCATGACGAGACCCGCCTCGGCCGCCCGCGCACAGGTCTGGATGACCGCCTGCGCCTTGTCGCCCAAGCCCCGCTTGGGCAGGTTCACCACCCGCTCGAACGCCAGATCGTCGTCGGGGGAAACGGCCAGCCGGAAATAGGCCATCGCATCGCGGATTTCCTGCCGTTCATAGAAGCGCGGCCCGCCGATGACGCGATAGGGCAGGCCGATGGTCAGGAAGCGGTCTTCGAAGGCGCGCATCTGGTGGCTGGCGCGCACCAGAATCGCCTGTCCATTCAACGGGATCGGGTCAAGGCCGCGGGTGCCGCGCGACAGGCTCTCGACCTCTTCGCCGATCCAGCGCGCTTCCTCGTCGCCGTCCCAATGGCCGATCAGCCGGACCTTTTCGCCGCCCTTGTCCGCGGTCCAGAGCGTTTTGCCCAGACGGTCGCGGTTCGCGGTGATCAGCCCCGAGGCCGCCGCCAGAATATGTTCGGTCGAGCGGTAGTTCTGTTCCAGCCGCACCACCACCGCGCCCGGAAAATCCTTTTCGAACCGCAGGATATTGCCCACCTCGGCACCGCGCCAGCCGTAGATCGACTGATCGTCGTCGCCGACGCAGCAGATGTTGCGATGGGCCTGCGCCAGCAGCCGCAGCCACAGATATTGCGCGGTGTTGGTGTCCTGATATTCGTCGACAAGGATATACTTGAAGCGCCGCTGATAGTCGGCGAGTACGTCGGGGTGACGCTGAAAGATCGTCACCATATGAAGCAGCAGATCACCGAAATCGACGGCATTCAGCGTGCGCAGACGCTCCTGATAGGCGGCGTAAAGCTCGGAGCCGCGGTTGTTGAAATGCGCGGTTTCGGCGCCGCGGACATGTTCGGGCGTCCAGGCGCGGTTCTTCCAGCTGTCGATGATCCCGGCCAATTGCCGCGCTGGCCAGCGCTTTTCATCCATGTTCGCGGCGATGATCAGCTGTTTCAACAGCCGGATCTGGTCGTCGGTATCGAGAATCGTGAAGTTCGAGCGCAGCCCGACCAGTTCCGCGTGATTGCGTAGCAATTTGGCACATATGGAGTGAAAGGTGCCCATCCATCTGACGGGGTCCGGCAAATGGAAAGGCGTCCTTTCCAGCCGATCCTTCATTTCCTTCGCCGCCTTGTTGGTGAAGGTGACGGCCAGTATTTCGCGCGCGTTCGCGCGATTGGTGGTTATAAGGTGAGCAATGCGCGCCATCAGGGTTTTGGTTTTGCCTGTCCCGGCCCCAGCGAGCATCAGGAGTGGTCCATCAAGCGTCTCGGCGGCCTCGCGCTGCGCGGGGTTGAGTTCGTCAAGATAGCGCGTGCCGACAGGGCCGCGCGCCGCCATCATGGCGCGTTGCGACAGGCTCAGCCCGCCGAAATCATCATCATCGAGGATACTGCTCATGGGGCGCCACTATAGCTTGCGCGACGACAAAGCCAAGGCCTGTTCGGTTTTTGTTCTTGCAAATACGAACCCCCCGGGCGATCCGTGCGCGGCAAACCCGATGCCGGTTGCGGATCCCCCGGGGGGAGCGGGTTACACGGTCGGAAGGGGCGCCTTCCGCGTCGCGTTACCCGGCATGCACAAGCGATGCGAAAAGTTTCGGATCGAGGCTCGCGCTGGCGAAAGTGGGGCCTTCCGTCAGCACGGCCACCGCATCGTGGCTGTGCAGGCTTTCCTGATGGCTGGCGATGACGCGGAAATCCGCCACCCGCGGCTCGGCCATGAGCCCGGCCGCAAACGAGCGCACCGCATCTTCGACGAAGATCGGATTGGCCGCGTTCAGCTCGGCAAAGGCCTGTTCGTCTTCGCGCTTGACCATGACCTGCGTTTCGGTTGGCACGTTGTCGCGGGCGATCTCGATCAGGTCTTCGAACCAGAGCGTTTTGCCCGGCTCGACCACCACCGAAATCCGCGCCACCGAGCGTTGCGAATGCGGCGTCGCCAGCCGCCCACGGCGGATGCGGGCGTCTTCGCTCAGTTCGAGCGAGCAGGGGCAGGTCGAGGAATAGACGTAATCGAGATGCACGATCTTGGTGCGCACCCCGGCCTGTTCGACCAGCTCCAGCGCGATATCGTAATATTGCCAGCCGCGCAGACCCGAGCGCAGGCTGTCCACCTGCAGCGGCAGCGAGAACCGCATCATCAGCCGCGCGTCGAAGCTTTCCAGATGGTCGATATAGTCATCCAGCGCCGCCGCCATCACCTCGAAGGAAAATTCGCTTTCCGAATGGGCATAGAAGCTGCGCAGGATGCGCGACATGTTGATGCCCTTCTTCTCGGCTTCAAGGCTCACCGTGCCGGAGACCGAGGTTTCAAGCGTGACATCGCCACCATCGCGCAGCTTGTAGCGGATTGGCAGGCGGAAATTCGAGATGCCGACATGTTCGATGCGGGTCTTGGCGCCGCGGATCAGCGAAGCCGGACCGTTCTGCAGATCGGGCATCGCGGCCTTGTAGGCGTCATCGGGGCGGAACTCGGCGTCATAGACGCGGGCGAGCTCGGGGTAGGGGGTCGGGGCCGGGGTGAAGAGCCGGGCAATGGCCGGGTCCAGTCCCGCCACCTCGGCGGGATGTGCCTGCGCCACGAAAGCCCGCAGAACTTCAAGCGCGGCCTTGGCTTCTGCCGTATCGGGCGTGTCGATGCGTCCGTGGATATTCATGGCGTCTCCCTTTCGCCTGTCGCGCAAGTTTCGATATGGGAGTGAGACGTCGAAAGTCCAACCAAAGTTGCACAAGAAACGACGAAAGAGCTCAGGAAATCGTCGGAACTGCAATTTGTGCCGGGGTGGGACACGAAAAAGGGGAAACGTGTTCCGTTTCCCCGCTTCCGAGTTGTTCGTCATTTCAAGGCTTTGCACCGGGAGGGCTCTCAGCCCGCCTCGCCGCATTCGCCCAAAGCGACTTCCAGCGCCGACTGGATATCCTCGATCAGATCGGCGGTATCCTCGATGCCGAAGGAAATCCGCACCAGCCCGGGGGTGATGCCGATCGTCGCCCGGTCTTCGTCGGTCAGGTTCTTGTGCGTCGTCGTGGCCGGATGCGTCGCGATCGACTTCGCATCGCCAAGGTTGTTCGAGATCGACACCACATCCAGCGCATCAAGGAAGCGGAAGGCCACCTCCTTGCCGCCCTCGAAATCGAGGCCCAGCATCGTGCCGCCCGCGCCCATCTGCGCCATGGCGAGCGCGTGCTGCGGATGGCTCGGCAGGCCCGGATAGATCACCCGGCTCACATGCGGATGACCGTCGATCGCTTCGGCCACGGCCTTGGCGGAGGCCGCCTGCGCGCGCACCCGCAGATCGAGCGTCTGCAGACCGTTCAGAAGCAGCCACGCATGGAACGGGCTCATCGCGCCGCCGGTGTGCTTGACATAGGTTTCCAGTGGACCGCGGATGAATTCTTTCGTGCCGCAGACGACGCCGCCCAGCACGCGCCCGCCGCCGTCGATGTGTTTCGTCGCCGAATAGACGACGACATCGGCGCCCAGATCGACCGCGCGCGAAAAGATCGGGCTGGCGAAGGCATTGTCCACGACGACGATGGCGCCGACCGCATGGGCGATTTCGGAGACGCCCTTGATGTCGATCACCTCAAGCCCCGGGTTCGAGACGCTTTCGAAGAAGCAGATCTTCGTGTTGGCCTTCACCGCCGCGCGCCAGTTTTCCAGATCGGCACCGTCGATCAGCGTCACCTCGACGCCGAACCCGGCCAGCACCTTCAGCACATGCAGGCACGACCCGAACATCTGCCGCGCCGCGACGACATGATCGCCCGCCTTGAGGATACAGGTCAGCGCCCCGTTGATCGCCGCCATGCCCGAGGCGCAGGCAAAGGCATCCTCGGTGCCCTCGATCGCGGCCATCCGGTCTTCGAACATCCGCGTCGTCGGGTTACCGTAGCGGGCATAGATGAATTCATCCTCGCCCGCCTCGATGAAGCGCGCTTCGGCGGCGCTCGCCGAGGGATAGATGAAGCCCTGCGTCAGGAACAGCGCCTCGGCCATTTCGCCGAACTGGCTGCGCCGGATGCCCTCGTGGACCAGTTTCGTGCGTGTGCGCCACTCGCTCATCTTCGTCTCCCCAGAGATCGCGCGGAATTTCTTCGGATAAGCCGCTGTTTGGCATGGGTCAAGGCCGGGGTCCGTTCAAACCTTTAAGAGAATCACATGCGCCCCAAAAATGACGGGCGCAACAGACCCGAGGAGGTGCCCAATGAAAGTCGTATCCATCGTAGGCCCATCGCAGGCCGGCAAGACCACGCTTGCCGAGGCGCTGGCCACGCTCGAAGGGGCCAAACCGCGCAAACATGTGCTTTTCGGCGAGACCGCCGTGACGCGCTTCGCTTTCATGGGGGAAGACTGGGCGCTTCTGGACGCGCCCGGTGGGGCCGACCATCTGCCGCAGCTTGGCCCGATGCTTGCCGCGTCGGATGCCGTTGTTTTGTGCGTTCCCGCCGAGGCCGATGCCGCGGTGCTGTGTGCGCCCTATCTGCGGCTGGTCGAGGCCGCGAACCTGCCGACCTTCATCTTCATCAACAAGATCGACATCGCGCAGGATCGCACCAGTGAAATCGTGGCGGCGTTGCAGAATTTCTGCCCGCATGGAATCGTGCTGCGGCAGATCCCGATCCGCAAGGATGGCCATGTGATCGGCGCGGTCGATCTGATTTCCGAACGCGCCTGGGAATATCACGACCATGCGCGGTCTTCGCTGATGGAGCTGCCCGCCGAGATTCGCGACCGCGAGGCCGAGGCCCGGGCGGAACTGCTCGAACATCTGGCCGATTTCGACGAGACGCTCTTGACCGAACTGATCGAGGATCAGGCGCCGATGACCGACGAGGTCTATGAGGTCTCGACCAAGGTCTTGCAACATCACGATCTTCTGCCCGCGCTTCTGGGCTCGGCGAGCCACGGCAACGGCATGATGCGGCTTATGAAGAGCCTGCGTCACGAAGTGCCGGGCGTGGCCGAGACGAAGGAACGCATCGGCGCGCTGGCCGTGGGCGCCTTGGCCGATACCGTCAAGCACCTTGGCAAGACCGTGCTGGTCCGCGCGCTCGCCGATGGCGTGGCACCCGGCGCGAAGCTCTGCGGGGCGCCTGTGGGCTCGATCGTCGATGTCGATGGCAAGACCCAGCTGAGCGCGCTGAAGGCGGGGGACATCGGGCTGACCGTGAAAACCGATCACCTGAGCCTGACCGGGCCGCTTTACACCGCCGAAGGCATCGTGCCGAACCCCGACTGGATGGCGGCGCATCAGGCGAACCACCGGCTCATCCTCGAGCCCGAGAACGAGCGCGACGAAACCCGTCTGGCGGCGGCGCTGCCGAAACTGCTCGAAATCGATCCCGGCCTGACGCTTGGCACCGATCCGGCGAGCGGCAAGACCGTGCTTGGCACGCAGGGCCCGCTGCATCTGCGCCGAACGCTGGAAAAACTTGACGCCGATTTCGGCATCAAGGTCGGCACGGCGCCGCTGACGGCGGCTTTGTGCGAAACCATCACCGGCTCGGCGCAAAAACAATACCGTCACCGCAAGCAATCGGGCGGGGCGGGGCAGTTTGCCGATGTGGTGATCGAAGTGAGCCCCCTGGGCCGGGGCGAGGGCTTCCGCTTCACCGAGACGGTGAAGGGCGGGGCCGTGCCGCGCAACTACATCCCCTCGGTCGAGGCGGGCGCGCGCGAGGCGCTGACGGCGGGGCCGAAGGGCCATCCGGTGGTCGATATCGCGGTGAACCTCTCGGACGGCAAGCACCATGCGGTCGACAGCTCCGACCATGCCTTCCGCACGGCGGGCAAGATGGCGCTGCGCGAGGCGATGGCGGAAATCGGCTCGGTGGTGTTGCAGCCGGTGTCGAAAGTGGTGATCTCGGTGCCGTCGACCTATGCGGGCGGGCTGTCGCCGCTCGTCTCCGGTCTCAAGGGGCAGGTGCTGGGCTTCGAAGCCGATCCGGCCGCGAAAGGCTGGGATCTGTTCGAGGCGCTGATGCCCGCGTCGTCGCTCTCCGAGCTGTTCCAGTCGCTCGGCGGCGCCACCCGCGGCACGGCCAGCTTTGTCGCGACGCTCGATCACTACGAAGAGCAGTATTGAGCGTCTGATCGAAACGACAAAGGGCGGTCCCACGGGACCGCCCTTTTGGATTCCGGGGCCTTGCACTCAGCGGCTGATGGATCGCTGGGTGTCCGCGCCGATCACCACGATCTTCGTCACCTCGGCCAGCAGGACGTTGTCGATGAAGGCCGCAGCGGTCACGTCGCGCGATTGCGGGGTGCTGACGCGGCTCGCGGCCGGGCTTTGCGGGTCGGGCCAGGCGACGACGAAACGATAGGTCATCACGCCGTTGACGGGCTTGCCGTCATTCTCTGCCAGAAGCTTCGCCCCCCACCAGCCCTGCGTCGGCGTCTGGCCGGTCGCGGCGACGATGGCGCCGCCCTGCGTCTGTTTCACCTCCAGCGCGGTCACATGAGCGATCAGCTCGCGCGGGTCTTCCTTGACGTCCGGATAACCGTCCTTCGGCGCGAGCGTCATCACCTGTTCATGCTTGAACCAGTTCCACGGGTTCAGCTTCGATTTGCCGAAGCCGCAGCCCGACAGCGCCAGAGCCAGCGCAAGCGAAAGGGCCACGGGGGCAGGGCGGGCACGCAGGAACATGAGGCACCTCGGGAGGCTTGGGTCGGTCTTTGCCTTTGGGTAGCCGATCCGGCCCGGTTTGAAAAGCGGCGTTTGGCCCGGCGCTTGCGCGGGCCGCCGCGCGCCTCTTGCCGCGCCGCCGCATGAAGGCTACGCAAGGGAAAACGCAGGAGTTTCCCATGGCCAGCCCCGCTTTCGAAGAAATTGCCGAAACCTTCGACTTCCTTGAAGATTGGGAGGAGCGCTACCGCCATGTGATCGAACTGGGCAAGGCGCTGCCGCCGCTGGACGAGGCGCTGAAAGTGCCTGCGACCAAGGTCGAGGGCTGCGCCTCGCAGGTCTGGCTGATGCCGCGCATCGCGGGCACCGGGCCCCGCGCTGTCTTCGATTTCGAAGGCGCCTCGGATGCGATGATCGTGCAGGGGCTGATCGCGCTTCTGCACGCGCTTTATGCGGGGCTTTCGGTGACCGAGGTGGGTGCGGTCGATGCGAAAGCCGAGATGGGGCGTCTCGGTCTGAACGAGCACCTGAGCCAACAGCGCTCGAACGGTCTGACCGCGATGGTCGAGCGCATCCGCAAGCTGGCCGCCGAGGCCGCCGCCGCCTGACCCTGCACCTTTGCACAGATCCTGCGCGGGCTTCCCCCCTTTGCGCAAAGCCGTGACTTTGCTACGGTTTCGCGAAAGGAGCATGACATGGCACAGACGGCGGCAAAAAGATCACATCGCCCGGTCGTGGGGATCATCGGCAACCGCGGGCTGATCAATGATCGCTACCCGATCCACGAGGGCGGGCAGATGAATTCCTGTGCCGTGGCCAATGTCGCGGGGTGTCTGCCGCTGCTCATTCCGGCCGATCCGACGATGGTCTCGGTCGAGGAGCTGATGCAGGTCTGCGACGGATTTTTGCTGACTGGCGGTCGGCCCAATATCCATCCGTCGGAATATGGCCATCCGGAGACCGAGAAGCACGGGTTTTTCGACCGTGCCCGCGATGCGATCACGCTGCCCTTGGTGCGGGCCTGTGTGGCGGCGGGGCAGCCGTTTCTGGGCATCTGCCGCGGCTTTCAGGAGGTGAACGTGGCGATGGGGGGCACGCTGCACCCCGAGATCCGCGAATTGCCCGGCCGGATGAACCATCGGATGCCGCCCGAGGGCAGTCTGGAGGAGCTGTTCGCGCTGCGCCACAAGGTCGTTTTGACCTCGGGCGGGCGGTTTGCCAGTCTCTTCGGCACCGAAGACGTGCTGACCAACACCCTGCACGGGCAGGGAATTTCCGAACCGGGGCCGCGCATCGTGATCGAGGGCCGGGCCGAGGATGGCACGCCCGAGGCGATCTATGTGAAGGATGCGCCGGGCTTCACGCTGGCGGTGCAGTGGCATCCCGAATGGAATGCGCAGAACGACCCGGTGTCGCGACCGCTTTTTACCGCCTTTGGCGATGCGGTGCGCCAGTTTGCCGCCGCGCGCGGGTGACGCGCGGCGCGAAGGGCGTATTTGGGCCAAGAAAAAGCCGAGGCTAGGTCAGGTATTTCGACGCTTCCTTGCGGGCGAAGGTCTTGAGAGTCGCGCCGTGCGAGGCCAACCAATCCGCGACGGCCTGCGCGTCGTGTTTCGAAAGTTCGCGCAGCCACCACGCGATCGCCTTCTGAATGAACCAGTCGCGGTCGGGCGCAAGACGGACGCACCAGCCCAGAATGCGGGCGCGGGCGGCCTGTTCGGCGGCATCGGGGTGGTTCGATTTCGTGAAGGGCAACGTCATGACGAGCGTCGCGCGGCGGGTCCACATGTTTTCGGCGTCAAGCCAGGTCTCGATCTCGTCGAGCCGTTCGGGCGCGCCCGCAAGCCGCCGTCCGCCCGCGTTGCAGGCATGATCGGCAATCGCCCAGGCATCGAAGCCGGGCACCCACCCTGCAATCGTGCGCCAGACCGCGTCATCGGGCCGGATGCGCGCCTGCGTCAGCAGTTTCGCCGCCGCAACCTTCGCTTCGTGAATGTCGCTCTGCCAGAGCCCGTCGGCCAGCGCGATGCGTTCCTCAAGCGTCGCCTGCGCCCGCCAGAGCCGCGCCATATCCTCGATCAGCGGCACGGTCACGCCCAGGTAGCGCCGTTCTACCTTGTGGTAAGCGGCGGCGCCCGCAGCCTTTTCCGCGTCGCCACAGGCTTCGAGTGCGGTGATCGCCTCGGCCAGAGTGGGGGGCGGGCCGAGGTCGTCGCCCTCGGCCTCTTCCTCATATTGCGTATAGGCCGCATCCGAGGCGGCATAGGCGGCGGCCTCTGCGGCCAAAGCCACTTCTTCTTCAGTGAGCGGCCGGTCTTCGGCGACGATCACCTTGCTGCCGCGCTTTCGTGCCATCACTCCACCGTCACGGATTTTGCGAGGTTGCGCGGCTGGTCGACATCCGTCCCCTTGGCGATCGCGGTGTGATAGGCGAGCAGTTGCGCGGGCAGGGCGTAAAGGATCGGCGCGAAGGGCTCGGCCACTTCGGGCAGGCGCAGGCTGGCCCAGGTGCCCTCGGCCGCGGTGGCGATGCCGTTGCCGTCGGTGATCAGAAGCACCTTGCCATGCCGGGCCATCACCTCCTGCATGTTCGACACCGTCTTGTCGAAAAGCCGGTCATGCGGGGCGAGAACGATCACCGGAACCATCCGGTCGATGAGTGCAATGGGCCCGTGCTTGAGTTCGCCTGAGGCATAGCCCTCGGCATGGATATAGCTGATTTCCTTGAGTTTCAGTGCCCCTTCCAGCGCCAGCGGATACATCGGGCCGCGGCCCAGGAACAGGATGTCCTGCGCCTCGGCCAGCTGCCCCGCCAGCTTTGCGATGTCGTCCGAAGTGGAGAGCGCCGCATTCATCAGCCCCGGCAGTGCGCGCAGCGTGTCCAGATGGCCCTGCAGCTGATCGGGGCTCAGATGGCCGCGGTCGATCCCCGCCTTCAGCGCCATCACCGCCAGCGCCAGAAGCTGACAGGTGAAGGCCTTGGTCGAGGCAACGCCGACTTCCACCCCGGCGAGGATCGGCAGCGCCAGATCGGCCTCGCGCGCGATCGAGGAGGTGGGCACGTTCACCACGGCGACGGTTTTTCGAACCTTTTCCGTGCAGTAACGCAAAGCGGCGAGGGTGTCGGCCGTCTCGCCCGATTGGCTGACGAAAATCGCATAGCTGTTTTGCGGCAGCGGCGGCTCGCGGTAGCGGAATTCCGAGGCGACGTCGATTTCGCAGGGCAGGCCCGCCAGTTGCTCGAACCAGTATTTCGCCACCGAACAGGCGTAAAAAGCGGTGCCGCAAGCAACAAGCGTCAGCCGCTCCAGCCCCGAAAAGTCGAGTTCGGCGGGCAGGTTGACGCCCTCGGGCGTGAGATAATGGCGCAGCGCATCGCCCAGAACCACCGGCTGTTCGGCGATTTCCTTGGCCATGAAATGCTTGTAGCCCGCCTTTTCGACGCGGGTCGAAGACAGGTCGATCCGGGTTTCCTCGCGGTTCGCCCGCCGCCCCTCGGCGTCGAAGATCTCGGCCCCGGCGCGGGTGACGAAGGCGTAATCGCCCTCGGCCAGATAGGTGATGCGGTCGGTGAGCGGCGAAAGCGCGATCGCATCCGAACCGACGAACATCTCGCCATCCCCATGCCCGATGGCAAGCGGCGAGCCTTTGCGGGCGGCGATCATCAGATCGTTCTCGCCTTCGAACAGCCACAGCAGCGCAAAGGCACCTTCGAGCTTTTTCAGCGTCGCCACCGCAGCCTCGCGGGGCGTCAGGCCGCGGTCGATGAACATCCGCGTCAGCAGCGCGACGGTCTCGGTGTCGGTCTGGGTCTCGGGCAAGATCCCGGCCTCGGCCAGTTCGGCGCGCAGCTCGCGGAAATTCTCGATGATGCCGTTATGCACCACCGCCACCGGACCCGAGCGATGCGGATGGGCATTGCCCGTCGTGGCCGCCCCATGCGTCGCCCAGCGGGTGTGACCGATGCCCGCCTTGCCCGCGAGCGGCTCATGCACGAGCAGATCCGACAGGTTCACCAGCTTGCCGACAGCCCGACGACGATCGAGCCGACCGTCGTTCACCGTGGCGATGCCGGCGCTGTCATAGCCCCGGTATTCCAGCCGTTTCAGGCTTTCCACAAGCAGTGGCGCCACTTCGTGAAAGCCAAGAACGCCAATGATTCCACACATTTACGCGCCTTTCTTCTGCGCGGCCTTTTTGGAGCGCAGCATCTCGAAGAGTTTCGTCGCCAGCCCCGGCTTGTTCACCTGCTTGGCCCGCCCCAGCGCGACGGCGCCCGGCGGCACATCCTCGGTGATCGTCGAGCCCGAGCCCGTCAGCGCGCCATCGCCCACCGTGACCGGCGCCACCAGCATTGTATCAGATCCGATGAAGGCATTCGCGCCGATCGTCGTGCGGTGCTTGAACACGCCGTCATAATTGCAGGTCACGGTGCCCGCGCCAATGTTGGTGAATTCGCCCACGTCGGCATCGCCCAGATAGGTCAGATGCCCGGCCTTGACGCCCTCGCCCAGGATCGAATTCTTCACCTCGACGAAGTTGCCGATATGCACGTCTTCTGCCAGCTCCGCCCCGCCGCGCAGCCGCGCAAACGGGCCGACCGTGGCCCCGCGCGAGATGTGGCAGTCTTCGAGATGACAGAAGGCCTCGATCGTCGCGCCGCTTTCGATCGTCACGCCGGGGCCGAAGACGACATTCGGACCCAGCACGACATCGCGGCCGATGCAGGTGTTGAGCGCGAAATAGACCGTCGACGGGTCCACCATTGTCACGCCATTTTCCAGCGCCTCGGCGCGGGCGCGGGCCTGAAAGGCGGCCTCGGCGGCGGCGAGTTCCGCGCGGGTATTGATCCCCAGCGTCTCGGCCTCGGCGCAGCGCACCACCTCGGCCACGTAGCCCTTGGCACGGGCCCCGGCGACGATGTCGGTCAGGTAATATTCCCCCGCCGCATTGTCGTTCTTCAGTTCGCGCACGAGCATTGCCAGAAGCGTTGCATCGCAGCAGATCACCCCGGAATTGCAAAGGGTTATCGCGCGTTCTTCTTCGGATGCGTCCTTGAATTCGACGATCCGGTCCAGCCGGTCGCCGTTGCTGATCAGCCGCCCGTAGCGACCCGGATCGGCCGCCTCGAAGCCCAGCACGACGACGTCGGCAGTGCTGTCGACCAGCCGTTCCAGCGTCTCGGGCGAGATGAAGGGGGTGTCGCCGTAAAGAACGACGATCTTGCCTTCGAACATCGGGATCTGCAACAGCGCCTGCGCCACCGCATGACCGGTGCCAAGCTGCTGTTCTTGCAGGGCGATCTCTGCTTCGGGCTCGATCTTGCGCACGGCCTTTTCCACCAGATCGGCGCCATGGCCGACAACGACCACCACCCGTTCGGGATCAAGCCTTTGCCCCGCCGCCAGCGCATGCGCCACAAGCGGCGCGCCGCCCAGTCGATGCAGCACCTTCGGCAGGTCGGAATTCATGCGGGTGCCTTGGCCTGCGGCCAGGACAATAAGGGCAATGGCCATGAGGACGCCTTTCCTTCTGCTCTCGCCTGTTTTACCGATACCATATCTCGCTGCAAGGGGGCGGGGATCACGCAATCTTTCGCGGGCGAAACAGTATCTTTCGGGGGCGCAACAATGGGCACGGTGGTTTTCGATCTGGACGGCACGCTGGCCGATACCTCGGCCGATCTGATCGCGGCGGCGAATGCCTGTTTCGTTTCGCGGGGCTTGGGCGAAGTGCTTGATCCGGTGGCGGATGCGCTGACAGCCTTTCATGGCGGCAAGGCGATGCTGGCGCTGGGTCATGCGCGGCTTGGCACGCCCGATGCCGCGCCGATCGTCGCCGAGGATTACTTCCGCCTGCTTCTGCATTACGGCGAGAATATCTGCGTGCATACAAGGCTTTATCCCGGTGCGGCGGGGGGCGGTGGCGGCGCTGCGCGCGGCCGGCTATCGCACCGCGATCTGCACCAACAAACCCGAGGCGCTGGCGGTGCAACTGCTGGATGCGCTGGGGATCGCGTCCCTTTTTCGATGCGCTCGTCGGGGCCGACACGCTGCCCACCCGCAAGCCCGATCCCGCGCCTTACCATGCGGCGGTGACGCGCGCGGGCGGCACGGTGGTGCGATCGCTGCTGGTCGGCGACACCGCGACCGACCGCGAGACTGCCCGTGCCGTCGGCGTGCCCTGCCTTCTGGTCGCCTTCGGTCCCGAGGGCCGCGCGATCGAACGCCTTGCCCCCGAGGCGATGCTCGACAGCTTCGCCGATCTGAGCCTGCGCGTGGCGCAATTCCTGCCGCGCCATGGCTGAGACCGTTCTGCACCCGCGCCGCGCGACGATCTTCATCCTGATTGTCGTCTTCTTCGACATGGCCGGGCTCGGGTTGATCCTGCCGGTCTTGCCGAAGCTGATCGAAGAGGTGGGCGGGCTGCAGCTGCAGGATGCGGCGCAGGTGGGGGGCTGGCTTTATGCGGTCTATTCGCTGGCGCTTTTTCTGACGGCGCCGCTTCTGGGCGCGCTCTCCGACCGCTTCGGACGGCGGCCGCTTCTGCTTTTGTCGCTGGCCGGGCTGTGCATCGATTATGTCTTGTGTGCCTTGGCGCCCTCGCTTTTGTGGCTTTTCCTCGCGCGGATCGTGGCGGGGATCTGCGGGGCGACACAGGGCATCGCGAATGCCTATGTCGCCGATTTCACCGCGCCCGAGGACCGCGCCCGGGCTTTTGGCTGGCTCGGTGCGGCGCTGGGGCTTGGCTTCGTGCTCGGCCCGGCCTTGGGGGGGCTTCTGGGCGCCTTTGGTCCGCGGGTGCCGTTCTGGGCCGCCGCCGGGCTGGCGGCGCTCAATTTGCTTTGGGGGCTCAGGGCCTTGCCGGAAACGCTTGCGCCCGAGAACCGCCGTGCCGTGATCTGGCGCGAGGCGAATCCGTTCGGCATCCTGACGGTCTTTCGCCGCCACAAGGGGGTGCTGCCGCTGGTGGCGATCTACGCGCTCTATTTCTTTGCCTCGGCGGTCTATCCGGCGGTCTGGTCCTATTGGGGGATCGCGAAATTCGGCTGGTCCGAACTCACGATCGGAGTCTCGCTGGCCGCTTTCGGCATCGTCTGGGCGCTGTTTCAGGGGCTTCTGACCGGCCCGGTGGTCAAGCGGCTTGGCGAGCGGCGGGCGGCGCTTCTGGGCCTCGCCATCGCCTGTCTGGCGGCGGCGGGCTACGGGCTGGTGCCCGGCATCGTCGGCGTCGTGGTGCTGTTGATCTTCCACGGCCCCGAGGGCTTCGCGCAACCGGCGCTGACCGCGATGATGTCGGCGCGCGTGCCCGAGACCGAACAGGGCGCGTTGCAGGGCGGGCTTGGCGCGGTGACCAATCTGATGATGCTGGCGGGGGCGCTGTTCTTTGCGCAGGTCTTCGGGTATTTCCTTTCGGATGCGGCCCCGGTGCAAAGCCCCGACGCCGCCTATTTCGTCGCGGCGGTGCTTCTGGCGGTGCCCTTCGCGATGCTGATGCGCAGGACAGAGACATGACGGACGAGGTCTTTACCGGCAATTTCACCCAGCAGGAACCGATCGACGAGGCGGCGATTGCGGCCGCCGTCGCGGTGCTGCGCTCGGGGCGGCTGCACCGATACAACGTGGCTGCGGGCGAGATCGGCGAAACCGCCGCGCTCGAGGTCGAATTTGCCGCCTTCTCCGGGGCGAAATATTGCCTCGCCGTCGCCTCGGGCGGCTATGCGATGGGCTGCGCGCTGCGCGCGGCCGGGGTCGGGCCGGGGGATCGGGTGCTGACGAATGCCTTCACGCTGGCGCCGGTGCCCGGGGCGATTGCCGCACTTGGCGCCGAGCCGGTCTTCGTCGAGGTCACCGAAGATCTGGTGATCGACCTTGAAGACCTTGAGACGAAAGCGAAAACCGCAGGTGCGCGGGTGTTGCTCTTGTCGCATATGCGCGGCCATATCTGCGACATGGACCGGCTGATGGAGATCGCCACGGCCGCCGGGCTTCTGGTGATCGAGGATTGCGCTCATACGATGGGGGCCAGCTGGCGCAGCGTGGCCTCGGGGCGGCATGGGGCGGTGGGCTGCTATTCGACGCAGACCTACAAGCACATGAATTCGGGCGAGGGCGGGCTGATCATTTCGGATGATCCGGTCTTGATGGCGAAAATGATCCTGCTTTCAGGCTCTTACATGCTGTATTCCCGCCATGCCGCGGCGCCCGCGCCTGAGGTCTTCGAGGGCCTGAAATACGATACGCCGAATGTGTCGGGGCGGATGGACAACCTGCGCGCAGCGATCCTGCGGCCGCAGATCCCGACGTTGCCCGACCGGATTCGCCGCTGGAACGGGCTGTATCGGGCGCTGGAGGCGGGGCTTGTCGCGACGCCGGGGCTGCGGGTGATCGACAGACCCCAGGCCGAAGCCTTCGTCGGCTCGTCGTTCCAGTTTCTCCTGCCCGGTTGGGCCGGGGATCGGATCCTGTCCCTTGTCGCCTCCTGTGCCGCGCGGGGGGTGGAGCTGAAATGGTTTGGGGCTGCCGAGCCCGTGGCCTTCACCTCGCGGCATCAAAGCTGGCGTTACGTCGCTGCGCAGGCCTTGCCGCGCACGGATGCGGTGCTGGCGGGTCTGCTTGATCTGCGTCTGCCGCTGACTTTTTCCGAGGTCGATGCGGCGCGGATTGCCCGGATCATCGATGCCGAAGTGCGCCGCGTTCAGCCCTGAGCCCCGCCGCCGTCCTGAAAATCGAAGGGCTCACCCAAAGCCGCGGGCGACCATGTTGTGGATGCCGCTGAACCGATCAGGAGTGATGGGCGGTGAGATCAGGGCGTCGTCGCGCGGGTCTCGGACAGTCTGGCGCGGGTCTCTGCCCAGATCGGGCCGAGCGAGTCGAGCGCCGCCAGCGTGGCCGCTTCGGGTGCGTTACCCGGTTGGGCGCTGCGCAGGGCAAGCTCGACCGACTTGAGCCGGTGGTAGAGCCGTTCGGCCCCGAGCAACGCTGCAGAACCCGCAAATTTATGTGCCAGTGCCGCGGTTTCGGTGGGCGTTTCCTGCGCTGCCGCAGCCGTCAGCGCAGCCAGCATTGTCTCGCCTTCGGACAGGAAGCGCTGTGTTGTCTGGGCCATCATCTCCGCCCCGAGCGACAAAGCCAGTTCGTCGCGCGTGTCGGCGTCCAGCACCGGGTGTTCCGTTTCGGCTGCGGCGGTTCTGTCCGGCATGTGGCTGAGCGCGCGGTCGCGCAAGCGCGGGCAAAGGACCTCCGCCAGAACCTGATCCAGCAGCTTGCGCGTGATCGGTTTCGAGATTACCCGGCAGACCCCTGCCGCCTCCAGCCGTGCACGGGCTTCCGGCAGCACGTTCGCGGTGACCGCGATGAAGGGTGTCTCATGGTTCGGGCCGGTGCCCGAGCGGATCGCCTCGGTCGCGTCGACACCGTTCATCCGCGGCATGTTCAAGTCGATCAGCACCACGTCAAAGCGCCGCTCGGCGGCCTTTTCGATGGCCTCGATGCCATCGCGGGCTTCCTCGAAACGATGCCCGGCGCGGCGCAGCATTTCGCACATCACGACCCGGTTGATGTCATTGTCCTCGACCACCAGAACGTCGACCGAGACGGGCAGGCGGCTTGGCGTGCCGCCATCATCGCAGCACAGTTCCGTCGGGGCGGCCGTTCGGGCGGCGGCAGTGTTCGTCTGGGCGGCATGCGCCGGAGCGGCGGGCGCGGGGGGCGACATGCACAACACCACCGGCGCGGGCAGGCTGATCCAGAAGGCAGAGCCCTTACCGACGTCACTTTCGACCCCGATCTGGCCGCGCATCGCCCGCATCAGCCGACGCGCGATCGAAAGACCGAGACCCGATCCCGTCGCTTCGCGCGAGAGTTCGGGGTCAAGCGTGACGAAATCGTCGAAAATCCGCTCGGTCTCGCCCGCGGGAATGCCGATCCCGGTGTCGATGACGCGATATTCGAGCAGGCCTTGCTCGCGGTGATATTCCGCCTCAAGTGTGATCGAGCCGTCGCGGGTGAACTTGATCGCATTGCCGACAAGGTTCAGCAGCACCTGCCGGATCCGCATCGCATCGCCTTCGACGAAGTCGGGCAGCCTGCCCTCGGCTCGCGCTGTCAATGCGTTGCCGCGCGCAGCTGCGCCTGCGGCCTGCATCTGCACGATTTCGTCCAGCACTGACATCGGGGCAAAGGGCTCGCGCGTCAGCGACAGCTTGCCCGCATCGAGCCGCTCGACATCGAGCGTGTTGTTGACATGCGTCAGCAGGATTTCGCCCGCCTTCTGCATCGAGGCGACAAAGGCGGTCTGGCTTGCGTCGAGCGGGGTTTCGCGCAGCAGATCGAGCGTGCCAAGCAGCCCGTTCAGCGGCGTGCGCATCTCGTGGCTCATCACAGCGACGAATTCGGCCTGCGCCTGTTCGCCCGCCATCGCGGCGTCGCGCGCGTCGATCAGCTCTTTTTCGGCGGCGACGCGGTCGGTGATGTCGCGCATGTAGCCGACGAAAATCTCTTTCCGGCCGATGCGGGTGGCGGTGACCGAAATCTCGGCCGGGAAGACCGAGCCATCCTTGCGCCGTGCCTGCAGGCCGATCAGCCCATGCCCCGCGATCCGCGGCACGCCGCCGGTGCGGTAGCGTTTGAACCCCGCCACTTTCGCGGATTTCATGTTGTCGGGCACGATCAGGTCATTCAGATGCTGGCCCATCGCCTCGTCACGGCTGTAACCGAAGACCCGCTCGGCGGCGCCGTTGAATTCCAGCACCTTGCCGTCCTGATCGACGACGATCACCGCGTCGAAGGATGTGCCGATCACCGCCTCGAGCCGGGCCTTGGCGGCCGAGAGCGAGCCGGTCTGCCGCATGCCGAAGCGCCAGAGCGACCAGGTGATCACAAGACCCGCGGTGATTGCGGCCAGCAGCGCCGTCGTCAACGAGGCAAGCAGCATCAGCGAGGAAAACACCTGCTCGCGTTGTTGCTTCGCCTCTTCGGCGAATTTCCACACGCCTTCGAGCGAGACAGTGCGGACATCGCCCTCGATCGCCTCGGCGCTCTGGCGCAGCTCGGGCAGCGCGGGGCCAAGCACGGCGGGGCCGGCATCGACCACAGACGCGGTCTCGTGCAGGAAACTGTCGATGCGGCGCAGCTCTGTGCCCGCGACCTCGGGGGGTGACAATGGCCGTGAAGCCGCGACCTTCGAGGATCGTGTGCACCCGGCTGTAGAAGATGTCGAAGCTGCGGCTGAATTCCGCGATTGTCTCGGGCGCTTCGGGTCGGGCGCGCAGAAGCGCCCCGTCCATGTGGAAATACTCGACTTCAAGCTGGGCGAGCGTCCATTGCAGACTGTCGGAATTGGCAATCGCCAAGGTGTCGATTTCCGACTGCACCATCACGCCGTAGCGATAAAGCGCGCCCACCGCGCCAAGGAACAGCGCCACCATCCCCGCGATCAGGAACGGGTGCAGGCGCTGGCGCGGTTCGGACAACGAATGGGAACTGTCGGACATGAAACCGATGTGCGGTTGGGGGCAGATGACCCGGGTTACGGCAGCGCCTCGATCCGGTCGATCTGCCAGACGGACCGGGAATAGGCAATTTCGTTGCGGAATTCTGGCGCGGAATCATAGGGGTAGACCAGCCAGAGCGGGCCTTTGTTGCGGACTGTCATGGGCTTTCCGTCGCGCATGTCTGCCAGCAGTGCCCCGCCCGCCGTGATTTCGGAGACTGGGATCTGCACGGAGTAATCGTTGATCGCGGTGATCTTCAGCGTGCCATCGGTGATGCCGAGACGGTCCAGCAGGGTGCGCAGCTCGACACCCGAGAAGCTTTGCACCCCATGGGTCCAGATCGTCGTTGTCTCAAAGCTCGTGCGCGGCAGCGCGGCCAGCATTGCGGCATCAAAATTCGCAGCGCCCCCGGCATCGGTGACACCAAGTTTGCCGGTGACGGTCAGCAGCACAGGCCCTTTGGGCGTCTCAAGCGGTGCGGCGGAAACCGGGAGAGCAGACTCGGCCAGGGCGCGCGGCGCGTGAACGCCCACGCCCACGAGGGCGAGCAGGGAGAGGCTCAGGATCAGGGCGGCGGGCGCCGTCTTGGAAGTGCTACGCATGTCTTTCCCCCGTTGGACCATGCATGACCGCGGGATTGTCGCATAGCCCTTCGGTCAGGCTATGCTGAATTAAGTATATTGCCCTATCCGAATGGATAGGTTCATCCTCAGAAGCGGTAGGTCCGGTGTCGCTTAGGGCGATGCCCGTCGAAACGTCCTGCCGCGGTCTTGAAATAGCTCGCTTTCTTTAAGATTACCTTTCTGCATCCCCTGCGAGCGGGCCGCGGGCGGGATTTCCGGAGGTGAGGGTGAGACTTCTGATTGCCGATGACCACGATCTCGTACGCGATGCGATTGCGGCGCTGTTGCGCGCGGGCG
The DNA here is from genome assembly GCF_052363175.1 of Rhodobacter capsulatus. Taxonomy (GTDB): domain Bacteria; phylum Pseudomonadota; class Alphaproteobacteria; order Rhodobacterales; family Rhodobacteraceae; genus Rhodobacter; species Rhodobacter capsulatus_D. Next base: position 2,372,895 of record NZ_CP198946.1, on the reverse strand, counting down.
GGTGCGAAGAGGTTGCCGTGGCCGGAACCCTGCCCGAGGCGCTGACCGCGGTTCAGGCGGCGGGCGGCTTCGATCTGGTGCTGCTCGATTACGACATGCCGGGCATGGACGGGATCGACGGCCTGATCGAGATGCGGCGGACCTTTCCGGCGCAGCCGGTGGCGATCATCTCGGGCGTTGCCCGCCCCTCGACGGCACGCGAGGCGCTCGAGGCCGGGGCGATCGGCTTCATTCCGAAGGCGATGCCTGCGCGCTCGATCATCGGGGCGGTGACGCTGATGGCCTCGGGCTCGGTCTTTGCGCCCTTCGATTTTCTCAAGCAGGAAGACCCGCCCAGCCAAGGCGGTCTTTCGGCCCGGGAAACCGAGGTCTTGCGCGGCATATGTGCCGGTCGGACGAACAAGGAAATCGCCCGCGACATGGATCTGCAAGAGGTCACGGTCAAGCTGCATGTGCGCACGCTGACGCGCAAGATCGGTGCGCGCAACCGCACCCATGCCGCGATGATCGCCCGCGAAAACGGCTGGTTCTGAGCGCCCAACTTGCAAAGGATTGTAAAGGCGGTGCCGAAGCACCGCCTTTCACCGCCGGGTCGAGTGGGACGGCGGCGTGCCGATCCGTCAATTTGGTCAGATGCGGACCGGCTTGTCAGATCACCTGCGCGCCGGAAACGGCACGACCTCTGCCGATCGGCCGTGCCCGGCCCGTTTGGAAAAGGGCGCAGCGCGGCGCGGCCGCAGTGGTGCGGGGGTGGCGGGGCGCGGAAAAACCACCGGTTCCATTCGCTCGATCGCCCGGGTGAGAGCGGCGGACACCTCGCCCAGCCCCTCGCTACGGCAATAATCGTTCATCTCGATCAGCACGGCATAGATCCACGCGTGCTGACTGGCGGTAGCGATTGGGCCCATGACGCTGCTCTCTGTCGTTATCCTTTAAAAATTCCTTAGCAATTCACCCGGGTCTTGGCCCGCGCGCGGAAGGCCATCGACGGCTATCGAAAGTGCGCAAACTATCCTTTCGTATAGTTGGTCCCGTGACGTGACGTTGCGGCACCTGCGCTTGACGGAATCGCCCTGTCCGGAAATAAATGAACAAATGTTCAATAAGTGGAGGGGAAGATGTTCGCGGGCTCGATGCGGTTCGATCTGGGGGAAGATATCGCGGCGCTGCGCGACATGGTGCAGGCTTGGGCGCGCGACCGGCTGGCGCCGATTGCGGCCAAGGTCGATTGCGACAACCTCTTCCCGAACGAGCTTTGGCCAGAGATGGGGGCGCTCGGTCTTCTGGGCATCACCGTGCCCGAGGACTACGGCGGCTCCGGCATGGGCTATCTGGCGCATGTGGTGGCGACCGAGGAGATCGCCCGGGTCTCGGCCTCGATCTCGCTCTCTTATGGCGCGCATTCGAACCTGTGCGTCAATCAGCTGAAGCTGAACGGCTCGCCCGAGCAGAAGCGCAAATACCTGCCCGATCTGGTCTCGGGGGCGAAGATCGGTGCCCTTGCGATGAGCGAGACCGGCGCGGGCTCGGATGTCGTCGGCATGAAGCTGCGGGCGGAAAAGCGCGGTGATGCTTATGTGCTGAACGGCCACAAATACTGGATCACCAATGGCTGCGATGCCGATACGCTGGTGGTTTATGCGAAAACCGATCCGGGCGCGGGTTCGAAGGGGATCACCGCCTTCATCGTCGAAAAGGGGATGAAGGGGTTCTCGACCTCGCCGCATTTCGACAAGCTCGGCATGCGCGGCTCGAACACGGCGCAGCTTTTCTTCGACGCTTGCGAGGTGCCTGCGGAAAACGTGCTCGGCGCCGAGGGCAAGGGCGTGCGGGTGCTGATGTCGGGGCTCGATTACGAGCGGGTGGTGCTCTCGGGCATCGGCACGGGGATCATGATGGCCTGCCTTGACGAGGTTGTGCCCTATGCGCAGACGCGCGAGCAATTCGGCCAGCCGATCGGGAATTTCCAGCTGATGCAGGCGAAGATCGCCGACATGTATGTCGCCGCGAACACCGCCCGCGCCTATACCTACGAGGTGGCGAAGGCCTGCGACCGCGGCGAGGTCACCCGGCAGGATGCCGCGGCGACGGTGCTTTATGCCTCGGAACAGGCGATGGTGCAGGCGCATCAGGCGGTGCAGGCGCTCGGCGGGGCTGGGTTCCTGAATGACTCGACCGTCTCACGCCTTTTCCGCGATGCGAAGCTGATGGAGATCGGCGCGGGCACCTCGGAAATCCGCCGCATGCTGATTGGCCGCGAATTGCTGGGGGCGAAATGAAGCTCACCTCTGCCGCCCTGCCCAGTTCCGAGACCTTCCGCGCCAATCGGCAAGCGCATCTGGCGCTTTTGGATACCATGCGCGCGGCTGCCGCCCAGGCGGCCGCGGGCGGCGGGCCCGAGGCCACCAAACGCCACACCGCGCGCGGCAAGATGGCCCCGCGCGAGCGGGTGGCGGCTTTGCTCGACCCCGGTTCGCCGTTTCTGGAAATCGGCGCCACCGCCGCGCATGGGATGTATCACAACGCTGCCCCCTGTGCGGGGGTGATCGCGGGCATCGGTCGCGTGAGCGGGCAGGAGGTCATGGTGGTGGCGAACGACGCCACCGTGAAGGGCGGCACCTATTATCCGATGACGGTGAAAAAGCACCTGCGCGCGCAGGAGATCGCCGAGGACTGCGCGCTGCCCTGCGTCTATCTGGTGGATTCAGGCGGCGCCAACCTGCCCAATCAGGACGAGGTCTTCCCCGACCGCGACCATTTCGGCCGTATCTTCTACAATCAGGCGCGGATGTCGGCCAAGGGCATTCCGCAGATCGCGGTGGTGATGGGGTCGTGTACTGCGGGCGGCGCCTATGTGCCCGCGATGTCGGATGTGACGATCATCGTGAAGGATCAGGGCACGATCTTTCTGGCCGGTCCGCCTCTTGTCAAGGCAGCCACGGGCGAGGTCGTCAGCGCCGAGGATCTGGGCGGCGGCGATGTGCACACGCGCCTGTCCGGTGTGGCCGATTATCTGGCCGAGGATGATGCGCATGCCCTGGCGCTCGCCCGTCGGGCCGTGAGCCATCTGAACCGCGCCAAACCCGCGACGGTGCAATGGCAGGCGCCCGAAGACCCGGCCTATGACCCCGAAGACATCCTCGGCGTGGTCCCGGCCGATCTGCGCACGCCCTATGACATCCGCGAGGTGATCGCCCGCGTCGTCGACGGCTCGCGCTTTGACGAATTCAAGCCGCGCTTTGGCGAGACGATCGTCACCGGCTTCGCCCATGTGAAGGGCTGCCCCGTGGGCATCATCGCCAACAACGGGGTGATCTTCTCGGAGGCCGCGCAAAAGGCCGCGCATTTCGTCGAGCTCTGTTCGATGCGCAACATCCCGCTGGTTTTCCTGCAAAATGTCACCGGCTTCATGGTCGGGCGCAAATATGAAAATGAGGGCATCGCCCGGCACGGCGCGAAGATGGTGACGGCTGTCGCCACGACGAACGTGCCGAAAATCACGATGCTCGTCGGCGGCTCCTTCGGCGCCGGGAATTACGGGATGGCAGGCCGGGCCTATTCGCCCCGGTTCCTCTGGAGCTGGCCCAACTCCCGCATCTCGGTGATGGGGGGGGAACAGGCGGCGGGCGTCCTCGCCACGGTCAAGCGCGAGGGGATCGAGCGCAAGGGCGCCACCTGGTCGCCCGAGGAAGAGGCCGAGTTCAAACGCCCGACGCTCGAGATGTTCGAGCGCCAGAGCCAACCGCTCTATGCCTCGGCGCGGCTTTGGGATGACGGCATCGTCGATCCGCGCAAGACCCGCGAGGTGCTGGCGCTTTCGCTCTCCGCCAGCCTCTGCGCGCCGATCGAGCCCACCCGCTTCGGCCTCTTCCGCATGTAACTTTCGATGCCTCCGGCGGGGATATTTACTGCAAGATAAATGGGATGGCTTTTATCTTGCCACAAATATCCCGGGGGGCCCGGGGGGCAGCGCCCCCTGCCGCAGACCAAGGAGACCGCCATGTTCGCCAAGATCCTGATCGCCAACCGCGGCGAGATCGCCTGCCGGGTGATCGACACCGCCCGCCGTCTGGGTGTCGCCACGGTCGCGGTCTATTCCGACGCCGATGCCGGTGCGCGCCATGTGGCGATGGCCGATGAGGCCGTGCATATCGGCGGCCCTCGCCCGGCCGACAGCTACCTGCGCGGCGCGGCGATCATCGAGGCCGCACTGAAAACCGGGGCCGCGGCGATCCATCCGGGCTACGGGTTTCTTTCGGAAAACCCCGATTTCGTCGATGCGGTGCAGGCGGCGGGGCTGGTCTTCATCGGGCCCTCGGGCGCAGCGATCCGGGCGATGGGGCTGAAGGATGCCGCCAAGGCGCTGATGGCGCAGGCGGGCGTGCCCATCGTGCCGGGCTATCACGGCGACAATCAGGACCCGGACCACCTTGCGGGCGCTGCCGAGGCTTTGGGCTATCCGGTTCTCATCAAGGCGGTGGCGGGCGGCGGCGGCAAGGGTATGCGCCGCGTCGATCACCCGCAGGATTTCGCCGCCGCGCTCGCCTCGGCGCAAGGCGAGGCGCAGACCGCCTTCGGCAACCCCGCCGTCTTGATCGAGACATATGTCGAAAAGCCCCGCCATATCGAGGTGCAGGTCTTTGGCGACGGCACCCGCGCCGTGCATCTTTACGAACGCGACTGTTCCTTGCAACGCCGCCATCAGAAGGTGATCGAGGAAGCCCCGGCGCCCGGCATGACCGACGAGATGCGTGCCGCGATGGGGCAGGCCGCCGTCCGTGCCGCCGAGGCGATCGGGTATAGTGGTGCGGGCACGGTCGAATTCATCACCGATGCCTCCGACGGGCTGCGCCCGGATCGGTTCTGGTTCATGGAGATGAACACCCGCCTGCAGGTCGAGCACCCGGTCACCGAGGCGATCACCGGCGTCGATCTGGTCGAATGGCAGTTGCGCGTCGCCTCGGGCGAGCCCTTGCCCGCGCGGCAGGAGGATCTGCAGATCCGCGGCCATGCGTTTGAGGCGCGGCTTTACGCCGAGGATGTTCCGGCCGGGTTCCTGCCCGCGACGGGCACGCTCAAGCATCTGCGCTTTCCGCCCGGCATCCGGGTCGAAACCGGGGTCCGGCCCGGGGATGTGATCAGCCCCTGGTATGATCCGATGATCGCCAAGGTGATCAGCCACGGCCCGACCCGCGCCGCCGCGCTGACCGCGCTGGCCTGGGCGCTCGAGGCGACCGAGGTTGCGGGCACGGTGACGAACCTTGGGTTTCTGGCGCGGCTCTCCCGCCATCCGGGCTTTGTCGCGGGCGATGTCGATACCGGGCTGATCGCCCGCGATCTGCAGGCGCTCACCCATCCGCTGCCAATACCGCCCGCCGCCCGGGCGCTGGCCGTGATCGCCGCGGCGGGGCTGCACGAGGGCAGCGGCACCGGCTTTAGCCTTTGGGCGCCCTTGCGCCGCCCCGTGTCCTTCGAGGCACCCGCGCATTTGCAGGTCATCGGGCCGAACCGCCTGCGCGTCGAGATCGACGGGCAGGGGCACGACTGCGCGCTGCACCCCGATGGCTGGTGGGTCGATGGCGCCAAGACCGGGGCGAAGATCCATGTCGCGGGGGACGAGATCACCGTCTTCCTGCGCGGCGCGCATCGCTTCCAGCGTCCCGATCCGCTGGCCCGCGAAAGCCGCGCTTCCGCCTCCGGCCTCACGCTTGCGCCGATGCCGGGTCTGGTCAAAGCTGTCTTCGTCGCGCCCGGCGCGCAGGTGGCCGCGGGCGACCGGCTCGCCGTGCTCGAAGCAATGAAGATGGAGCACACGCTATGCGCCGCGCGGGCGGGCCTTGTGGCCGAGGTGCTGGCGGGCGCGGGCGATCAGGTGGAGGCCGGGGCGGCGCTGATCCGACTGGCCGAGGAGGAAGTGGCATGACGATCCTGCATCACATTCAGGGCTCGCGCTCGCATCGGGTGCTGTGGCTCTTGGAAGAACTGGGCGAACCGGCCGAAATCCGGCTCTGGTCGCTGACCGATGGCAGCTTGCGCAGCCCCGAGTTTTGCGCGCTCTCGCCCGCCGGGCGGGTGCCTGCGCTGGAAATCGACGGTCGGGTGATCTTTGAATCGGGCGCCATCGCGCAATATCTGACCGAGACCCGCGGGCGGTTGGCGCCGATGCCGGGCGACCCCGAGCGGGGCGCCTTCCTCGAATGGGTGCATTTTGCCGAAACGCAGGGCAACATCCTGCAATCGCTCAACATTCACCACATCTTCCTGCGCCCGGATTCGGCGCGCTCGGTGCCGTTGATGCGGCTCGATACGAAGCGGCTCGCAATCACCATGCGCGCGCTGGAGGCACGGCTGACCGGACGCGACTGGATTCTGGGCGCCTTCTCGGCCGCAGACTGCATGTTCGGCTTCAACATGGATGCGATGTTCCGCTTCGTTCCCCGCGAAAGCTTCCCCGCCATCGCCGATTGGGTGACGCGCGCCAAGGCGCGGCCCGCCCATATCCGCGCGGTCGAGCGCGGCGGCGACACGATCTATACCCGCGAGTTTTACGAGCTGCCCGATGGCTGAGCGCGTCGAGATCGTCGAGATGGCGCCGCGGGACGGCTTGCAGAACGAGGCCCGCTTCATCGCCACGCCAGACAAGATCGCGCTCGTCGATGCGCTCTCGGAGGCGGGTTTCACCCGGATCGAGGTGGCCTCCTTCGTCAGCCCGAAATGGGTGCCGCAGATGGCCGATGGTGCTGCGGTGCTCGCGGGCATCACCCGGCGCCCGGGCACGCGCTATGCGGCGCTGACGCCCAATCTGCGCGGGGTCGAGGCGGCGCTTGCTGCGGGCGTCGATGAGGTGGCGATTTTCGCCTCGGCTTCCGAGGGGTTTTCACGCGCCAATCTGAACTGTTCGATCGCCGAGAGCCTTGAGCGCTTCGCCCCCGTGGCGGAGGCTGCGCAGGCGGCGCTGGTGCCGGTGCGGGGCTATGTTTCGATGGTCACCGATTGCCCCTTCGACGGCGCGATTGCGCCCGACAAGGTGGCGCAGGTCGTGGCCGCGCTGCGCGATCTCGGCTGTTACGAGGTCAGCCTGGGCGACACGATCGGGCAGGGGCGGCCCGAGACCATCACGGCGATGCTGCAAGCGGTGCTGAACGAGATGCCGCCCGAGCGGCTGGCCGGGCATTTCCACGACACCGCGGGCCGGGCGCTCGACAATATCGACGCAAGTCTGGCGCTGGGCCTTCGGGTCTTTGATGCTGCGGCGGGGGGGCTGGGCGGCTGTCCCTATGCCCCGGGCGCGGCGGGGAATGTGGCGACGGAAAAGGTCGCGGCGCGGCTGATGGCGCTGGGCTATGAGACCGGGCTTGACCCGGCGGCGCTGGCCCGGGCGGCGGCCTTGGCGCGGGCGATGAAGGGGGGACGCGATGTTTGAGACGATCCGGATCGAGACCGATGCCCGCGGTGTGGCGACGCTGTGGCTTTCGCGCGCGGCCAAGCACAATGCGCTTGATGCGCAGATGATTGCCGAACTCACCCGTGCCATCGGCCAGTTGGGCGCCGATCCCGCGGTGCGGGTCGTGGTGCTGGCGGCCGAGGGGGCCAGTTTCTGCGCGGGCGGCGATCTGCGCTGGATGCAGGCCAATATCACCGCCACGCCCGAGGCGCGGGCGGCGAGTGCCCGCACCTTGGCCGCGATGCTCGCTGCGGTGAACGATTGCCCGAAGCCCGTCATCGGCCGTGTGCAGGGCAATGCCTTCGGCGGGGGCATCGGCATGATCTCGGTCTGCGATGTCGCGCTCGCCGTGCCCGAGGCGCGGTTCGGGCTGACCGAAACGAAGCTCGGCCTGACCCCCGCCACGATTTCCCCCTATGTCATCGCCCGGATGAGCCCTGCGAAAGCCCGCGCCGTCTTCATGTCGTCGCGGCTCTTTTCGGCCGAGGAGGCGGTGGGGCTGAATCTGCTCGCGCGGGTGGTTCCGGCCGCCGATCTCGATGCCGCGATCGAGGCGGAAGTGACCCCTTATCTGGCCTGCGCGCCCGGCGCTGTGGCCGAGGCGAAGGCGCTGGTGCGTGAGCTGACGCCGGGGCTCGACTCCGCCGCGCAAGAGCGCACCATTGCCGCCCTTGTCGCACGCTGGGAAAGCGCCGAGGCGCGCGAGGGTCTGGCGGCATTCTTTGACCGTCGTTCGCCTCACTGGCTTGTGAACTGACAGATTCGCAATATTATTTCGCGCATTGGGCGATTCGCCCCGGTTCTCGCCCCTGTCATGGGGCGAGACAAGTTGCCGCATTGCGGCAACGCCCTGTCCCAGCGGCGAAACGTCTCAAATCCGGTGTGCATCGGTATACAAAATGCGCGTCAAGCCCAGAATCCGGGCGTCGCGATGTTGACCGGAGGGGGGGAGAGGGCTATTCCATCCCTTGCCGCCTCCGCGCACGGGAAGGTGCAACCGGGGGCAAAAGGGGTCAAAAGATGCAAGACGCGCTCACGCATGGAATGTTGCGGGAATATCTTCCCATACTCGTCCTTCTGGCCATGGCGATCGGACTTGGGCTGGTGCTGATTGCCGCCGCCGCGATCATCGCCTATCGCAATCCCGACCCGGAAAAAGTTTCTGCCTACGAATGCGGCTTCAACGCTTTCGACGACGCGCGGATGAAGTTCGACGTGCGCTTCTACCTCGTCTCGATCCTGTTCATCATCTTCGACCTTGAAGTGGCGTTCCTGTTCCCCTGGGCGGTCGCCTTCGGCACGATGAGCATGGTCGCCTTCTGGTCGATGATGGTGTTCCTGACCGTGCTGACCGTCGGCTTTGCCTATGAATGGAAGAAGGGGGCGCTGGAATGGGCGTGATGACCGGAGCCAACACCGCCGCCGTCGACATGGACGTGGCGGCCGCGGCGCTCAACCGCGACCTGCAGGACAAGGGCTTCCTGCTGACCACCGCCGAAGACATCATCAACTGGGCGCGCAACGGCTCGCTGCACTGGATGACCTTCGGTCTGGCCTGCTGCGCGGTCGAGATGATGCACACCGCGATGCCGCGCTATGACGTCGAACGCTACGGCTTCGCGCCCCGCGCCTCGCCGCGGCAATCCGACGTGATGATCGTCGCGGGCACGCTGACCAACAAGATGGCCCCGGCGCTGCGCAAGGTCTACGACCAGATGCCCGAGCCGCGCTATGTGATCTCGATGGGCAGCTGCGCCAATGGCGGCGGCTACTATCACTACAGCTACTCCGTTGTGCGCGGCTGCGATCGGATCGTGCCGGTCGATATCTATGTGCCCGGCTGTCCGCCCTCGGCAGAGGCGCTGATGTATGGTATCCTGCAGTTGCAGCGCAAGATCCGCCGCACCGGGACCCTGGTGCGCTGAGGAGGATGAGCATGAGCGACAAGCTGCAAGCCCTTGCCGATCATCTGGCCGCGACGCGCGCCGGTAACGTGATTTCGACCGAAGTGGTGCATGGCGAGCTGACGGTGACCGTCAAGGCCGCCGCGATCGTCGGCTTCGTGCAATTCCTGCGCGACGATGCCGAGTGCCGCTTCACCACGCTGGTGGATATCACCGCCATCGACTGGCCCGAGCGCGTGGCCCGGTTCGACATGGTCTGGCACTTCCTGTCGATGTGGAAGAACCAGCGCATCCGCGTCAAGGCGGCGGTCGCCGAAGACGAGATGTGCCCCTCGATCACCGAGGTCTATCCGGCGGCGAACTGGTATGAACGCGAAGTCTTCGACATGTTCGGCATCCTGTTCTCGGGTCACCCGGATCTGCGGCGTCTGCTGACCGACTACGGCTTCCGCGGCCACCCGCTGCGCAAGGACTTCCCGACGACCGGCTACATCGAACTGCGTTACGACGAGGTGCAAAAGCGCGTCGTTTACGAGCCGGTGAAGCTGACGCAGGAATACCGGCAATTCGATTTCCTCAGCCCGTGGGAAGGCGCGCAGAGCGTGCTTCCGGGCGACGAGAAGCGCAGCTGATCCGGCATCGGAACGGCTGAGGCAAAAGGCACAAGGGGAAGAAGCATGGACGGCGACATCCGGCACAACAGCTACGACGACGGCTCGGAAGACGTGCTGATCGGCGAGCAGAGCATCCGCAACTTCAACATCAACTTCGGCCCGCAACACCCTGCGGCGCACGGGGTTTTGCGGATGGTTCTGGAGCTTGACGGGGAAATCGTCGAACGCGCCGACCCGCATATCGGGCTTTTGCACCGCGGCACCGAGAAGCTGATGGAAAGCCGGACCTACCTGCAGAACACGCCCTATTTCGATCGGCTCGACTATGTGGCGCCGATGAACCAGGAGCATGCCTGGTGCCTGGCGATCGAGAAGCTGACCGGCACCGCCGTGCCGCGTCGCGCCTCGATCATCCGGGTGCTGTTTTCGGAAATCGGCCGCATCCTGAACCACCTGCTGAACGTCACGACGCAGGCGATGGACGTCGGCGCGCTGACGCCGCCGCTCTGGGGCTTCGAGGAACGCGAAAAGCTGATGATCTTCTACGAACGGGCCTGTGGCGCGCGTCTGCACGCGAACTACTTCCGTCCGGGCGGGGTGCATCAGGATCTGCCGCCGGAGCTGATCGACGATATCGAGATCTGGGCCAAGGCCTTCCCGCAGGTTCTTGACGATATCGAGGGGCTGCTGACCGAAAACCGCATCTTCAAGCAGCGCAACGCCGATATCTGCATCATCACCGAGGAAGAAATCTCGAAATGGGGCTATTCCGGCGTGATGGTCCGCGGTTCGGGCTTTGCCTGGGACCTGCGTCGCGCGCAGCCCTATGAATGCTACGACGAATTCGACTTCAAGATCGCGGTCGGCAAGAATGGCGACTGCTATGACCGCTACCTTGTCCGCGTCGCCGAGATGCGCGAGTCGACCTCGATCATCTTGCAGGCCTGCGCCAAGCTGCGTGCGCCGGACGGGCAGGGCGATATCCTGTCGCGCGGAAAGCTGACGCCGCCGAAGCGGGCCGAGATGAAGACCTCAATGGAGGCGCTCATCCACCACTTCAAGCTTTACACCGAGGGCTTCAAGGTTCCCGCAGGCGAGGTTTACGCCGCGGTCGAGGCGCCCAAGGGCGAGTTCGGCGTCTATCTGGTCGCCGATGGCACCAACAAACCCTATCGCGCCAAGATCCGCGCGCCGGGCTATGCGCATCTGCAATCGATCGATGCCGTCGCCAAGGGACACCAACTGGCCGATGTGTCGGCCATCATCGGCACGATGGACGTCGTGTTCGGGGAGATTGACCGCTGATGCTGCGCCGTTTGCACGCCACCCAACCCGACAGCTTCGCCTTCACGCCCGCCAACCGCGCCTGGGCCGAAGCGCAGATCACCAAATACCCCGAGGGTCGTCAGGCCTCGGCGGTGATCCCGCTTCTGTTCCGCGCACAAGAGCAGGAAGGCTGGCTGACGAAGCCCGCGATCGAATATGTCGCCGACATGCTCGACATGCCCTATATCCGCGTGCTCGAAGTGGCGTCCTTCTACTTCATGTTCCAGCTGCAGCCGACCGGGTCGGTGGCGCATATCCAGGTCTGCGGCACCACGAGCTGCATGATCATGGGCTCGGAAAACCTGATCGAGGTCTGCAAGCGCAAGATCGCGCATCACCCGCATGAGCTGTCGGCCGATGGCAAGTTCAGCTGGGAAGAAGTCGAATGTCTGGGCGCCTGCGCGAATGCGCCGATGGCCCAGATCGGCAAGGATTACTACGAAGACCTGACCGAGGCGGGGCTCGCACGGCTGATCGACGATCTGGCCGCGGGCAAGGTGCTGAAGCCGGGCTCGGAAGCCGGGCGTTTCGGCGCCGAACCGGCCACGGGTCTGACTTCCTGCACCGCCACGCCGGGGGCGCGGGAAGAGCATAACGGCGCCGTCTCCCGGGCCGTTTCCGTGGGCGACGGAACCCGTCGGATCGACGGTTCCGAGGTGCGGCTTTCCGCCCCATGGCAGGTGTCGGGCCAGATGGCGGCGATCGGTCTGATGACCGCGCGGCCGCGCTCGGCGGTGCAGCAGCAGGCGGCGGCCGAAGCGGCGAAAGCGGCGGCGGCGGCGGCACCGGCCGGGGGGACGTCAGCCCCGGCTGCGGGCGGGGCAGAGGCCGCGTCGAAAGCCGCGGAATCCGCTGAAACTGCTGGCCAGAAGCCGGTTGCATTGGCCGCGGCGCGCGCGGGCAAGGCCGACGATCTGCAAAAGATCGAGGGCATCGGGCCGGTGCTCGAGGGGCTTCTGAACGGGTTGGGCATCTTCCACTTCGACCAGATTGCGGGCTGGGGCGAGGCGGAAATTGCCTGGATGGATGCCAATCTGAAGGGCTTCAAGGGCCGTGTCAGCCGCGACCGCTGGGTCGTTCAAGCGAAGATCATCGTCGACGAGGGGCTTGACCGTTTCCTCGAACGGGCGAAGACAAACAATTACTGAAGACGGAATACTGATCTGAAGACTTGAACGACAACCTTAGAGCCGGGACGGCGTGACGTCCGCCAGACCGGCACGGAAAGAGGGAAAGGAAAGGCAAAATGTCGACGAACGACACAGACTGCCAAACGAAAGCCCGCAAGCTGGGTGGTTGGCTTGGTGCCGCGATTTTCTTCGCACTTTGGCTTTTGGGTTCGGTGGGGATCTGGATGGCGGCGATCGCTGGCGTGATCTCTGCTCTGATCCTTGCGCGGCTGATCTGCTGGGCGACCTGCGGTCTGCCTGAACCGAAAGCGCCGATGACGGCTGAAGAGGGCGCCGCGCTGCGTCGCGCGGTTCCTGCTGCCGCTCCGGCGGCGGCGGTGAAGGTGGCCGAGGCTCCGAAACCGGCGCCGAAAGCTGCGGAACCGGTGAAGGCCGCGCCTGTGGCCGCTCCGGCTCCGGTTAAGGCGCCTGCTCCGGTTGCCGAAGCGCCGAAACCGGCGCCGAAGGCCGCTCCGGCGCCCGCGCCGAAAGGCAAGTCGAAGCCCCGTCGGGGCTGATCGAAGACCCCGCCCGGCGCTTGGGGAGAGGCGCTGACGCGGCACACCAATATCCCGAGCCCCGAGGGGCTCGGGATGACCCGGACCCGAAGTCCGGAGGATGCCGGGCTGCGGTCCGGCCGTGGGAGACCGTGTGTATCGCACAGCCGATGCCGCGCGGGCCGGGCACCGGCCCCCGCCGAAACCGAGGGAATGGACATGCTCAACGATCAGGATCGCATCTTCACCAACATCTACGGGATGCACGACCGCTCGCTGAAGGGCGCGATGCAACGTGGTCACTGGGATGGCACGGCGGCGATCCTCGGCAACGGCCGTGACTGGATCATCGAACAGGTCAAGGCCTCGGGGCTGCGCGGCCGCGGTGGTGCGGGCTTCCCGACCGGGCTCAAGTGGTCCTTCATGCCGAAACAGTCGGACGGTCGTCCGTCGTTTCTGGTGATCAACGCCGATGAATCCGAGCCCGGGACCTGCAAGGACCGCGAAATCATGCGCCACGATCCGCATACGCTGGTCGAAGGCGCGCTGATCGCCGGTTTCGCCATGGGCGCGCGGGCCGCATATATCTACATCCGCGGCGAATATGTCCGCGAAAAGGAGGCCCTGCAGGCCGCCATCGACGAATGTTACGAGGCCGGGCTGATCGGCAAGAACGCCTGCCGCTCGGACTACGATTTCGACGTCTATCTGCACCACGGTGCGGGCGCCTATATCTGCGGCGAGGAAACCGCGCTTCTGGAAAGCCTTGAGGGCAAGAAGGGGATGCCGCGGATGAAACCGCCGTTCCCGGCGGGCTCGGGGCTTTATGGCTGCCCGACCACGGTGAACAACGTGGAATCCATCGCCGTCGTGCCGACGATCCTGCGCCGCGGTGGCGCCTGGTTCGCGGGCATCGGCCGTCCGAACAACACCGGCGTCAAGCTTTTCGCCATGTCGGGCCATGTGAACACCCCCTGCGTCGTCGAAGAGGCGATGTCGATCAGCATGAAAGAGCTGATCGAGAAGCACGGCGGCGGCGTCCGTGGCGGCTGGAAGAACCTGAAGGCGGTGATCCCCGGTGGCGCCTCCTGCCCGGTCATCCCGGCGCATCTGTGCGAAGACGCGATCATGGATTACGACGGCATGCGCGAAAAGCAGTCGTCCTTCGGCACCGCCTGTCTGATCGTGATGGATCAGCAGACCGACATCATCAAGGCGATCGCCCGGCTGTCGAAATTCTTCAAGCACGAGAGCTGCGGCCAGTGCACGCCCTGCCGCGAGGGGACCTCGTGGATGTGGCGCGTCATGGACCGTCTGGTGAAGGGCGAGGCCGAGATCGAAGAGATCGACATGCTCTTCAGCGTGACCAAGCAAGTCGAAGGCCACACGATCTGCGCCCTTGGCGATGCCGCCGCCTGGCCGATCCAGGGGCTGATCCGTCACTACCGCGAAGAGATCGAGGACCGCATCAAGGCCCGCAAGACCGGCCGCATGGGGGCGATGGCAGCAGAATGACCACTCGCGCCGCCCTTTTCGTGATCTGCCTTGCTGCGCTGGCACAACCTGCCGCGGCCGAGACCGACGTGCTCGACGTCGATTTCGGCTTCTTCCCGCAGGGCACCAGCTGCCGTGTGTTCGACACGCGTGGCACGGTCACGGTCGAGGTCGGTCGCGAGATCGAATACCACATCAAGGGCGACACCGGCCGGGTGGCATTTCGCTGCACCCAGCCGGACGGAAAAAGCTTCGATGTCGCGGCGGGTGCGCTGCTGCCCCCCGGACCGCATCGCCGCGTCGCGATCCAGATCAACCAGGACAACCACGCCCATGTGCTCTGGGACGAGGGCGGTCTGCGCCGCGTGATCGTTCCGGGCATTCTGCGGTGGAGGTCGTGATGCGGGCGCAGGCTGGTCATGTCGGTGCGATCGGGGCGGGGGCGCTGGCCGCCTGCCTTGGTCTGCCCGGTCTGGCTGACGCGCCGGATTACAGCCTGCGTGCCTCCGGCAACATCCCCGATTTGTCGCGGCATCTGCGCATGTCCGAGGGCGTGCGCGGGGCGCGTGTCGACTATTACGGTCAGGTGATGACCGGGGGTCAGCATTGCGCAAAGAACGCCAAGGGCGTCGAGGAATGTGTCTTCTGGGACGGCTTCCTGTCGGCTTTCGAGGTCGAATACGAGGGTGTCACCGAAACCCGCGAGAGCGAATTGAAAAAGGGCGTGCTGCTGGCGATTGACGTTGTCTGCCCCTCGTCGCGGGCGATTTCGCGCGACCCGTCCGAAGTGCAGCGCCTGGCGCCGGGTGTCTATCGGCTCGATGCGGCCTGTCCGCGCGTGAACGAGAGGATGGGCTACTGATGCGGGCTCTGCTTCTCCCCCTTGCTGTGGCTGCCTGCGCCCCCGCGGCGCCGATGCCCGATGGTGGCGCCCGCGCGCCGCGTCTGGTCGAGACGAATGGCTATCTTGGCAGCGTCCTGCCCACGGGCGCGCTGGCCGTGAGCCGCAAGGCTGCGCCCTTTGGCTATGACGAGGGGGCCGAGGCGAAACGGGCGGCCAATGCGCTGTGTGGTGGCAAGGTCGCGTCGGGGGACACCGACAACTTCCGCGACGGCGCGTGGATCTTTCCGGGGGGCTGTGCATGAGCGCGAAGGACAAGACCGCGGCGCAGACCGATGTGATGGAACAGGCTGCGATGGATGCGCTGCCTGAGACCGCGCCGAAGGCGAAAAAGGCCAAGCCGAACTTCCGCTTTCAGGGCACCGATGTGGCCGCGGATATTCGCGAGAAATACAAGACCGGCGGCGATCTGGTTGATCTTTATGCTACGACCGAGGGGCGGGAGGTGCACAAGTGGCACCATTACCTGCCGATCTACGAGCGTTACTTCGAGAAGTTCCGCGGCAAACCGGTGCGGATGCTGGAAATCGGCACCTGGCGCGGTGGCTCGCTTGGGCTCTGGCGGCGCTATTTCGGCCCCGAAGCGGTGATCTTCGGCATCGACATCAACCCCGACTGTGCCAAATATGACGGCGAGGCGGGGCAGGTGCGGATCGGATCGCAGGCCGACCCGGAGTTTCTGGCCCGCGTGATCGCGGAAATGGGCGGTGTCGACATCATTCTCGATGACGGCAGCCATGTGATGAAACATGTCCGCGCCAGCCTGCGCACGCTCTTTCCGATGCTGTCCGAGGGCGGCCTCTACATGATCGAAGACATGCAATGCGCCTATTGGAAGAACTTCGGCGGCGGCCTTGAGTCCCCCGACAACATCTTCAATTTCCTGCGCAAACTGACCGACGACATGCACCGCTGGTATCACGGCGGCAAGCAGAAGGTCGGGCCGTTCGGGCATCTGGTCTCGGGCATCCATGTGCATGACGCGATCATCGTCCTGGAAAAAGACCCGGTGCACCCGCCGGTCAATTCGATCATCGGCGGCAAACCCGGCGCCCCCGACCGCGAGGACGACGCCGATGGCTGAGCCCCGCATCCCGCATTCCTACCGCCGCACCGGCGGCATCTCCGGGGCGCCCTGTGCGCCTCGCCTGAAGTTCGACATGGAGAGCCAAGCGTGAGCACCCTGCGCAAGATCATCATCGACGGTATCGAGGTCGAGGTCGATCCCAGCCTGACCCTGATCCAGGCCTGCGAACAGGCGGGCATCGAAGTGCCGCGGTTCTGCTACCACGAGCGCCTGTCGATCGCGGGCAACTGCCGGATGTGTCTGGTCGAAGTGGTCGGCGGCCCGCCGAAGCCCACCGCCAGCTGCGCCATGCAGATCAAGGACTTGCGTCCCGGCCCGAATGGCGAGCCCTCGGTGATCAAGACCAATTCGCCGATGGTGAAGAAGGCCCGTGCGGGCGTGATGGAATTCCTGCTGATCAATCACCCGCTTGATTGCCCGATCTGCGATCAGGGCGGCGAATGCGACCTGCAGGATCAGGCGATGGCCTATGGCGGCTCGGTCTCGCGCTTCCGCGAAGTCAAGCGCACCTCCGACAACCTCGAGCTTGGCCCGCTGGTGAAGACCGAGATGACCCGCTGCATCAGCTGCACCCGCTGCGTGCGCTTCACCACCGAAGTCGCGGGCATCACCCAGATGGGCCAGACCGGCCGCGGCGCCGACAGCGAAATCACCAGCTATCTGAACTGCACGCTCGACAGCAACCTGCAGGGCAACATCATCGACCTGTGCCCGGTCGGCGCGCTGACCTCGAAGCCCTATGCCTTCACCGCCCGGCCGTGGGAACTGGTGAAGACCGAAAGCATCGACGTGATGGACGCGCTTGGTTCGAACATCCGCATCGATGCCAAGGGTCGCGAAGTCAAACGCATCGTGCCGCGCAACCATGACGGCGTGAACGAGGAATGGCTGAGCGACAAGGGCCGCTTCATCTGGGACGGCCTGCGCCGTCAACGTCTTGATACGCCGTACATCCGCGAAAACGGCAAGCTGCGCAAAGCCTCGTGGGGCGAGGCGCTGGCAGCCGCCGCCACTGCGATGAAGGGCAAGAAGGTGCTGGGTCTGGTCGGCGATCTGGTCTCGACCGAAGCCGCCTTCAGCCTGAAGACCCTGATCGAGGGGCAGGGCGGCTCGGTCGAGTGCCGCACCGATGGCGCGCGTCTGCCGATCGGCAACCGTTCCGCCTATGTCGGCAACGTGGCGATTGCCGATATCGACGACGCCAAGGAAATCATCCTGATCGGCACCGATCCGCGCACCGAAGCGCCGGTGCTGAACGCCCGCATCCGCAAGGCCTGGGCGAAGGGCGCCGTGGTCAAGCTGGTCGGCCCGGCGGTCGATCTGACCTATGATTATGAACATGTCGGCACCGACCGCGCGGCGCTGGCCTCGCTGAAAGCGGGCAAGGATGCGATCGTCATCGTCGGTCAGGGCGCGATCTCGGAAGCCGATGGCGATGCGGTCATCGCCAATGCGATGGCGCTTTCGGGCCGGATGCTGATGCTGCACACCGCCGCGTCGCGCGTTGGCGCGATGGATGTGGGTGCGGTGACGAATGGCGGGTTGCTGGTCGCGCTCGAGGGCGTGCAGGTGATCTACAACATGGGCGCCGACGAGGTGGAGATCACTCCGGCCTCGGAAGGCGGGCCGTTCGTGATCTATCAGGGTTCGCATGGCGACCGGGGTGCGGCGCGGGCCGACATCATCCTGCCGGGCGCGGCCTATACCGAGGAACACGGGCTTTTCGTCAACACCGAGGGCCGTCCGCAGCTTGCCTTCCGCGCAACCTTCGCGCCGGGCGAAGCCAAGGAGAACTGGGCGATCCTGCGGGCGCTGTCGGCCGAACTCGGCGCGACGCAAGCCTGGGACAGCCTTGGTGGGTTGCGTCAGGCGATGCTGGCCGCTGTCCCGCATCTGGGCGATATCGACCATCTGGCCGACAACGGCTGGACGGTGCCCGAGCGGCGCGACATGGGCAAGGCCAGCTTCCGTCTGGCGCTGAAGGATTACTACTTCACCAACCCGATTGCCCGGGCCTCGGTCGTGATGGCCGAGTGCTCGGCGCAGGCCAAGGGGCGCAAGGCCCCGGCCGTGGCGGCGGAGTGATCCATGACCCTTTCCCCGATCCTTCCCGTGGCGCTTCTGACCGGCCTTGCCGCCGGGCTGAGCGGCTGCGCGGAAGCCGGGGGCGGGGCCGTCTCGGGCGCGACGATCACCTATGAAGGGGTCGAAACGCATCTGCTCGATGACGATCTGGTAGGATTTCAGGTGGCGCTGTCGGGCACCACCAGCAAGGCGGCGGTGACGGCTTATGCCACCTGCGCCGCCGCACAATATGCGCAGATCCGCGGCTTCGGCTTTGCCCGGCATGTGCGCACCAACGTGACACGCTCTGGCGGCAGCCTGAAGGCGGATGCGGTTTACCTCATCTCGCCGGCGCTGCCGCGGGGCCTGCGCACGATCGATGCGGAAGTGACCGTCGCCGATTGCCACGAGCGCGGTATTCCGACGGTTTGAAACGAATGATGCAGGACGGATCCGAGGGACAACATGGCTGACTTCTGGGCAACATCACTTGGACAGACACTCATCCTGCTGGCGCAGGGTCTGGGCATCATCGCTTTCGTGATGATCGGCCTTTTGCTGCTGGTCTGGGGCGATCGCAAGATCTGGGCGGCGGTGCAGATGCGCAAGGGCCCGAACGTGGTGGGCGCGTTTGGCCTGCTGCAATCGGTGGCCGATGCCGCCAAATACGTGTTCAAGGAAATCGTCGTCCCCGCGGGTGTCGACAAGCCGGTCTATTTCCTTGCGCCGATGCTCAGCCTCGTGCTGGCGCTGCTGGCCTGGGTCGTCGTGCCCTTCAACGAAGGCTGGGTTATGGCGGATATCAACGTCGCCGTCCTTTTCGTCTTCGCGGCCTCGTCGCTTGAGGTTTACGGCGTGATCATGGGCGGCTGGGCGTCGAACTCGAAATATCCGTTCCTCGGCTCGCTGCGGTCTGCGGCGCAGATGATTTCTTACGAAGTCTCGATGGGTCTGATCATCGTCGGCGTGATCATCTCGACCGGCTCGATGAACCTTTCGGCGATCGTCGAGGCGCAGCGCGGTTCGTTCGGCCTGCTGAACTGGTACTGGCTACCCCACCTGCCGATGGTGGCGCTGTTCTTCATCTCGGCGCTGGCCGAAACCAACCGTCCGCCGTTCGATCTGCCGGAAGCGGAATCCGAACTCGTCGCGGGCTTCATGGTCGAATATTCCTCGACACCTTACCTTCTGTTCATGGCGGGCGAATATATTGCCG
Organism: Rhodobacter capsulatus; assembly: GCF_052363175.1. GTDB lineage: Bacteria > Pseudomonadota > Alphaproteobacteria > Rhodobacterales > Rhodobacteraceae > Rhodobacter > Rhodobacter capsulatus_D. The sequence goes on along the minus strand of NZ_CP198946.1, from coordinate 2,353,179 downwards.
TCTGGCTGATGTGCGCGCTGACTTCGGTGCTGTTCTTCGGCGGCTGGCTCTCGCCCATTCCCGGCGTGCCCGATGGCGTGCTCTGGATGGTGGCCAAGATGGCCGCGGTCTTCTTCGTCTTCGCGATGGTGAAGGCCATCGTGCCGCGCTACCGCTATGACCAGCTGATGCGCATCGGCTGGAAGGTCTTCCTGCCGCTCTCGCTCGCCTGGGTCGTTGTGGTGGCTTTCCTTGCAAAATTCGAAGTCCTTGGTGGCTTCTGGGCACGCTGGAGCATGGGCGCATGAACGTGAAAGATCCGAACCGCGAAACGCTCTCCCTGACGCTCGACGGGCGCGTGGTCAAGCTCGTGCCGGTGATCGTCGAGGGCTACCGGCTTGAGGTGGATGGCAAGAACGTGACCTCGTTCCTGTCGAAGACGCCGCCGATCATGCGGGCGGTGGGCGCGCTGGAAGGGCGCGGAGATTTTGGCGTGGGCGATCTGGAGATCGCCTCCGACAGCCGGAAATGGACCGTTTCCGGCCCTGTCAAGCAAGGCACCGGCACGACCGATCCGGCGGAGAAGAACTGATGGCTTTCGATTACGTTCGCGCAGCGAAATACTTCGTCCTGTGGGACTTCATCAAAGGCTTCGCGCTGGGGATGAAATACTTCGTGGCGCCCAAGCCCACGCTGAACTACCCGCATGAAAAGGGGCCGCTCTCGCCGCGCTTCCGGGGCGAACATGCGCTGCGTCGCTACCCCTCGGGCGAGGAACGCTGCATCGCCTGCAAGCTCTGCGAAGCGATCTGCCCGGCGCAGGCGATCACCATCGACGCCGAACCGCGCGACGACGGCTCGCGCCGCACGACCCGTTACGACATCGACATGACCAAGTGCATCTACTGCGGCTATTGTCAGGAAGCCTGCCCGGTCGATGCGATCGTCGAGGGGCCGAACTTCGAATACGCCACCGAGACCCGCGAAGAGCTGTTCTACACGAAAGAAAAACTGCTGGAGAACGGCGCCCGCTGGGAAGCCGAAATTGCCCGTAACATCGAGATGGATGCACCCTACAGATGAACACGGAATTTCAGAAGCTCTTCATGGCGATGATGGAACAGGGCACGGAAATGGCCCGGATGTTCAACCCGGCTCTGGAAAGCTTCAACCCCAAGGCTTTCGAGAAGATGTTTCCGACCATGCCGGCCGACATGCTGGAAATGTGGTTCGGCAAGACCTTCAACCGCGACGGGCTGGATGCGCGCACCCGGCTTCTGGTGACGCTGGCGGGTCAGGTGACCTTGGGCGCGCAGGCCGAGGCGCCGATCCGGCTGACCATCCGCCACGCGCTCGAAGCGGGCGCAACCGAGCGGGAGATCGCCGAGGTGATCTTCCAGATGAGCATGTTCGGCGGCGTGCCCGCCATGACCAAGGCGCTGGAACTTGCGCGCGAGGTCTTCGACGAGAAATCGGGGGAAAACACATGACGGTGTTCGTATTCGCCTTTTACCTTTTCGCCGTCGTGGCGGTGGTTGCGGGCCTCATGGTGGTTTTGTCCAAAAATCCGGTTCATGCGGTTTTGTGGCTGATTCTGACCTTCCTGTCGGCGGCGGGGCTCTTCGTGCTGATGGGGGCGGAATTCGTCGCGATGCTCTTGATCATCGTCTATGTCGGCGCGGTGGCGGTGCTCTTCCTCTTCGTCGTGATGATGCTTGACATCGACTTTGCGGCGCTGCGGGGCCAGCTGGTGCGCTATGCGCCGGTGGGCGGTCTGATCGCGCTCGTGATGCTGATGCAGCTCGGCACCGGGCTTGCGGTCTGGCACGCGGCCGATGGCGCGGCCGGTCTGCGCGCGGCGCCTGCGCCCGAGGGCATGACCAACACCGCCGCGCTCGGCATGATCCTTTATGACAAATACCTCTACCTCTTCCAGGGCGCGGGTCTGGTGCTTCTGGTTGCGATGATCGGGGCGATCCTGCTCACGCTGCGCCACCGCACCGACATCAAGCGGCAAAACGTGCTGGCGCAGATGCACCGCGATCCGGCCAAGGCGCTGGAGATGGTCGACGTGAAACCGGGGCAGGGGCTGTGATGACAAAGAACAAGAAAACGGGGTCGGGCCCGGAGGGGAAGCGATGACGATCGGATTGGAACATTACCTGAGTGTGGCGGCGATCCTGTTCGTCACCGGCATCTTCGGCATCTTCGTCAACCGCAAGAACGTCATCGTCATCCTGATGTCGATCGAACTGATGCTCTTGGCCGTGAACATCAACCTCGTCGCCTTCTCGACGCATCTGGGGGATCTGGTCGGACAGGTCTTCACGATGTTCGTCCTGACCGTGGCGGCGGCAGAGGCCGCGATCGGCCTTGCGATCCTGGTGGTCTTCTTCCGCAACCGCGGCACCATCGCGGTTGAAGACGTCAACGTGATGAAGGGGTAAGGCGTCATGGCCACGATCATCCTGCTTGCGCCCCTCCTCGGGGCCCTGATCGGCGGCTTCGGCTGGCGGCTGATCACGGAAAAGGGGGCGCTTGTCGTCACCACCGGCCTGTTGTTCCTGTCCTGCGCGCTGTCGTGGTACGTCTTCCTGACGCTGCCCGCGGGCACGCAACATGTCCATCTGCTCGACTGGATCCGCTCGGGCTCGCTTGATACCTCCTGGGGGATCCGGCTCGACCGTCTGACCGCGATCATGCTGATCGTCGTCACCACGGTCTCGGCGCTGGTGCACCTGTATTCCTGGGGCTACATGGCCCATGACGAGAACTGGACCCACCACGAGAACTACAAGGCGCGCTTCTTCGCCTATCTGTCGTTCTTCACCTTTGCCATGCTGATGCTCGTCACCTCGGACAACCTGGTGCAGATGTTCTTCGGCTGGGAAGGGGTGGGCGTTGCCTCCTATCTGCTGATCGGATTCTACTACAAGAAACCCTCTGCCAATGCCGCGGCGATCAAGGCCTTTGTCGTCAACCGTGTCGGTGACTTCGGCTTTGCGCTCGGCATCATGGGGCTGTTCTTCCTGACCGACAGCATCGACATGGATGTGATCTTTGCTTCGGCGCCGGAGCTGGCGAAGACCGAGCTGCACTTCCTGTCGTGGGAGTTCAATGCCGCCAACCTGCTGGCCGTGCTGCTGTTCATCGGCGCGATGGGGAAATCGGCGCAGCTCTTCCTGCACACCTGGCTGCCGGACGCGATGGAAGGCCCGACGCCGGTTTCGGCGCTGATCCACGCCGCGACGATGGTGACCGCGGGGGTCTTCCTCGTGTGCCGGATGTCGCCGCTCTTTGAATATGCGCCCGAAGCGAAGATGATGGTCGTCTATGTCGGCGCCGTCACCGCCTTCTTCGCCGCGACCGTGGGTCTGGTGCAGAACGACATCAAGCGCGTGATCGCCTATTCGACCTGTTCGCAGCTGGGTTACATGTTCGTGGCCGCGGGATCGGGCGTCTATTCGGTCGCGATGTTCCACCTGCTGACGCATGCCTTCTTCAAGGCGATGCTGTTCCTCGGCGCGGGCTCGGTGATCCATGCGATGCACCACGAACAGGACATGCGCAACTACGGTGGCCTGCGCAAGAAGATCCCCTTCACCTTCGCGATCATGCTGATCGGCACCCTCGCCATCACCGGCGTCGGCATCCCGTTCTTCTCGATCGGCGGCGTGCCGGTGGGCTTTGCGGGCTATCTGTCGAAAGACGCGATCATCGAAAGCGCCTTCGCCTCGGGCAACGGTTTCGCCTTCTATGTGCTGGTGGCGGCGGCGGGGATGACCTCGTTCTACTCCTGGCGTCTGATCTTCCTCACCTTCTACGGCGAGGCGCGCGGCGATCACCACAAGCACGACCATGCGCATGAAAGCCCGGCGGTGATGTTGGCACCGCTCGCGCTTCTGGCCGTCGGCTCGGTTCTGGCCGGGATGGTCTGGTACAATTCCTTCGTCGGTGAAAAGGTCGCGACCTTCTTCAACCTGCCGGCCGAGGACCATGCGATGGCCGAGGGACACGCGACCGAGGGTCATGGCACCGAAGCGGCTCCGACCGCCGAGGCCGCGCATGAAGCTGCGATGGCGGGCTCGATGATGGCGATGACCATGGTTGAACCCGCCGCCGAGCATGCCGTGGCGCAAGCCCCGCAAGGCGCGATCTTCATGGCGGAAACCAACCATGTCCTGCATGAATCGCACTCGGTGCCGGATTGGGTGAAACTCTCGCCCTTCGGCGCGATGGTCACCGGCTTCTTCTTCGCCTGGCTCTACTACATCGGCGACAAGCCGTTGCCGGGCCGGACCGCGCGGGCGCTGCCGGGTCTCTATCGCTTCCTGCTCAACAAGTGGTATTTCGACGAGCTTTATGACCTGCTCTTCGTGAACCCGGCCAAATCGCTTGGTCGCAAACTGTGGAAGGGCGGCGATGGCGCCGTCATCGACGGGGCGATCAACGGGCTCGCGCTTGGCTGGATCCCGTTCTTCACCCGCGTCGCGGGCCGGATCCAGTCGGGTTATCTCTTCCACTATGCGTTTGCGATGGTGCTGGGCATCGTTGCTCTGATGTTCTGGGTCGTGCGGACCGGGGGAATGAACTGATGCAAAACCTCCTCTCCATCATCACCTTCCTGCCGCTCGCGGCGGCGGCGGTGCTTTCGGTCACGAGCCGCGGGGCCAGCCCCGCTGCCGACCGGAATGCGAAATGGGTGGCGCTGACCGCGACCACGATCACCTTCCTCGTGTCGCTGCTGCTGCTGGCGGGGTTCGACCCCGCCAACCCGGGCATGCAGTTCGTCGAGGACCGTGAATGGATCATGGGCCTGCACTACAAGCTGGGCGTCGACGGCATCTCGGTTCTCTTCGTGATGCTGACGACGTTCCTGATGCCGCTGACCATCGCCAGCGCTTGGCATGTGGAAAGCCGCGTCAAGGAATACATGATCGCCTTCCTTGTGCTGGAAGCGCTGATGATCGGCGTCTTCGTGGCGCTGGATCTGGTGCTCTTCTACCTCTTCTTCGAGGCGGGGCTCATTCCGATGTTCCTGATCATCGGGATCTGGGGCGGCAAGGATCGCATCTACGCGACGTTCAAGTTCTTCCTTTATACCTTCCTCGGCTCGGTGCTGATGCTGGTCGCGATGGTCTCGATGTTCATGATGGCGGGCACCACCGACATCGTGAAACTGATGGCCTTCGACTTCCCGCATGCGGATCTGCCGTTCCTGGGCTACTGGAGCCTGACGGGCGGCGTGCAATCGCTGCTGTTCCTCGCCTTCTTCGCCTCCTTCGCGGTGAAGATGCCGATGTGGCCGGTGCACACCTGGCTGCCCGACGCGCACGTTCAGGCGCCGACGGCGGGCTCGGTCGTGCTGGCCGCGGTTCTGCTGAAGATGGGCGGCTACGGCTTCCTGCGCTTCTCGCTGCCGATGTTCCCGGTGGGGACCGAGACGATGACGACCTTCGTCTTCATCCTGTCGGCCGTCGCGATCGTCTACACCTCGCTTGTCGCTCTGGCGCAGGAAGACATGAAGAAGCTGATCGCCTATTCGTCGGTCGCCCACATGGGCTATGTGACGATGGGGATCTTTGCGGCGAACCAGCAGGGCGTTGACGGGGCGATCTTCCAGATGCTCAGCCACGGCTTCATCTCGGGGGCGCTCTTCCTTTCGGTCGGCGTGATCTATGATCGAATGCACACCCGCGAGATCGCCGCCTATGGCGGTCTGGTGAACCGGATGCCGGCTTACGCGCTGATCTTCATGTTCTTCACCATGGCGAACGTCGGCCTGCCGGGCACCTCGGGCTTCGTCGGCGAATTCCTGACGCTGATGGGCATCTTCCAGGTCAACACCTGGGTGGCGCTGTTTGCGACCTCGGGGGTGATCCTGTCGGCGGCCTATGCGCTGTGGCTTTACCGGCGCGTCGTCTTCGGCGAACTCGTCAAGGAAAGCCTGAAGACGATCTCCGACATGACGACCCGCGAAAAGGCGATCTTCGCGCCGCTCGTCGTGATGACGCTGCTGCTCGGCATCTATCCGAGCCTTGTGACCGACATGATCGGGCCGTCTGTGGCCAATCTTGTCCAGACTTACCACGCCGACCTCGGCACCGTCGCGCAAGCGACCGCGGGCAACTGAGGAGAAAGACCCATGACCAAAGCGGAACTCTCTCTCGTCCTGCCCGAAGTGCTGCTCGCCCTTTATGCGATGGGCGTGCTGCTGTTCGGCGTCTGGACCGGCAAGGACAAGGTCGCGAAGCCCATTCTCTGGGCTTCGGCGGCGACGATGCTGGCGCTCGCGCTGATCATCGGCATGGGCACCGGCAATGACACGGCCTTTGGCGGGCTTTTCATCGCCGACGGCTTTGCGCGCTTCTCGAAAGTGGTGATCCTTGTGTCGGCCTCCGCCGTTCTGGCGATGAGCTCGGACTACATGGGCCGTCGCGGGTTGCTGCGGTTCGAATATCCGATCCTGATCGTGCTGGCCGTCGTCGGCATGATGATGATGGTGTCGGCGGGCGATCTGATGTCGCTTTACGTCGGGCTCGAGCTGCAATCGCTCGCGCTTTACGTTGTCGCGGCGCTGCGTCGGGACTCGGCCATCTCGTCGGAAGCGGGGCTGAAATACTTCGTGCTCGGCTCGCTGTCGTCGGGGCTGCTGCTTTACGGCGCCTCGCTCGTCTATGGCTTTGCGGGCACCACCACCTTCTCGGGCATCATCACCGTGGTCGAGCAAGGCCACCTGCCGATCGGCCTCTTGTTCGGTCTGGTGTTCCTGCTGGCGGGGCTGGCGTTCAAGGTTTCGGCCGTGCCGTTCCACATGTGGACGCCCGACGTCTACGAAGGCTCGCCCACCCCGGTCACCGCCTTCTTTGCCACCGCGCCGAAACTGGCCGCGATGGCGCTGATCGCGCGGGTCGTGCATGACGCCTTCGGTCAGGTGCCGGGCGAATGGGGTCAGGTTCTGGCCGCGCTCGCGCTTGCCTCGATGTATCTCGGCGCCATCGCCGGGATCGGGCAGCGCGACATCAAGCGCCTGATGGCCTATTCCTCGATCTCGCACATGGGCTTTGCCCTGCTGGGCCTGAGCGCAGGCAGTGCCGAGGGCGTGCAGTCGATGCTGATCTACATGACGATCTACATCGTGATGAACGTCGGCACCTTCGCCTTCATCCTGTCGATGGAGCGCGACGGCAAGCCGGTCACCGAAATCGCGGCGCTCAACATGCTGTCGAAGACCGACCCGGTGAAGGCCTTTGCGCTGCTGGTGCTGCTGTTCTCGCTGGCCGGTGTGCCGCCGATGCTTGGCTTCTTCGCGAAATTCGCCGTCATCAAGGCGTCGATCGCGGCGGGCTTCCTCTGGGTGCCGGTGGCGGCGGTCGTGGCCTCGGTCATTGGCGCCTTCTACTACCTGCGCATCGTCTACTTCATGTACTTCGGCGACAAGTCCGAGCCGCTCGACGGCCGGATGCCGGTGCTGCAATTCGCCTTCCTCGTGCTGGCGGCTGTGGCGATGGTGGGCGGCGCGATCAACATGGTCGGCATCGAAGGCGCGGCGCAGGCTGCGGCGGCATCCCTTGTCCAGTGAGGACGACTGGCCCGAGGGTGTGGCCCGCCACGTCCTTGGGCAGACAGACTCGACCATGGCCGAAGCGGCCAGACTGGCTCCGCATCTTGCGGGGCCAGCTTGGGTTTTTGCCCATCGTCAAACCTCGGGGCGGGGCAGGCGGGGCCGCGACTGGCTGATGCCGGAGGGCAATTTCGCCGCAACGCTGGTGCTGCGCCCGGCGGTGACGCCCGCGACGGCGGCGCTGTATTCCTTTGTCGCGGCGCTCGCGCTTGATGCGGCGCTGGCCGAGGTCACTGGCCCCGGTCCCGTCACCGCGATCAAATGGCCCAATGACGTGCTTCTGAACGGCGGCAAGATCGCCGGGATCTTGCTGGAAAGCGTCGGCACCGGTGGGCAGATCAGCCATCTTGCCATCGGCATCGGCGTCAATCTGGCCGCGGCGCCGCCCGCCGCGGCGCTGGAACCGGGCGCCGTCGCCCCGGTCTCGCTCATGGGCGAAACCGGGCTGAAGATCGCCCCGCTTGATTTCCTGCCGCCGCTCGCGCGGGCCTTCGCGCATTATGCCGCAACCTTTGAACGCTATGGTTTCCCCCCCATTCGCGCGGCATGGCTTGCCCGCGCGGCCAGGATCGGGCAAAGGATCACCGCCCGCACCGGCACCGAGAGCACCACGGGCACCTTCGAGACGATCGACGACACCGGCGCGCTGATCCTTGTGACCGGCTCGGGGCGGCGGGCGATCTCGGCGGCGGACATCTTCTTCTGAGGGCAAGCCCCATGCTTCTGTGCATCGACTGCGGCAACACCAACACCGTGTTTTCGGTCTGGGACGGGGCGGATTTCGCCGCCACCTGGCGCATCGCCACCGACCATCGCCGCACCGCCGACGAATATTTCGTCTGGCTGAACACGCTGATGCAACTGAAGGGCCTGCAGGGCCGGATTTCCGAGGCGATCATCTCCTCGACAGCGCCGCGCGTGGTGTTCAACCTGCGGGTGCTCTGCAACCGCTATTTCGACTGCCGCCCCTATGTCGTCGGCAAGCCGGGCTGCGAGCTTCCGGTCGCGCCGCGGGTCGATGTCGGCACCACCGTCGGGCCGGACCGTCTGGTGAACACCGTGGCCGGGTTTGACCGCCACGGCGGCGATCTGATCGTCGTCGATTTCGGCACCGCCACCACCTTCGACGTGGTCGCCCCCGATGGCGCCTATATCGGCGGCGTGATCGCGCCGGGGGTCAACCTCAGTCTTGAAGCGCTGCATATGGCGGCAGCGGCCCTGCCGCATGTCGATGTCACGAAACCGCAAGGGGTGATCGGCACGAATACGGTGGCCTGTATCCAATCCGGGGTGTATTGGGGCTATATCGGCCTTGTCGAAGGCATCGTGCGGCAGATCCGGATGGAACGGGACCGCCCGATGAAGGTGATTGCCACCGGGGGTCTTGCCTCGCTCTTCGATCTGGGGTTCGATCTGTTCGATAAGGTCGAGGACGACCTGACCATGCATGGTCTGCGTCTGATCTTCGATTACAACAAGGGACTTGGGGCGTGAGCGAGCGACTGATCTACCTTCCTCTGGGCGGTGCCGGCGAAGTCGGCATGAATGCCTATGTCTATGGCTATGGGCCCGAGGGGAAGGAACGGCTGATCGTCGTCGATCTGGGTGTCACCTTCCCGGATATGGACGGCTCGCCCGGGGTCGATCTGATCATGGCCGATACCGCCTGGCTTGAAGCCAACGTCAACCGCATCGATGCGATCTTCCTGACCCACGGCCACGAGGACCACATCGGCGCGATGCCGCATCTGTGGCCGAAGCTGCGCGCGCCGGTCTTCACCCGTCGCTTCACCGCCGCGCTTGTCGCGATGAAGATGGAAGAGGCCGGGATGGCCTCGGACATGATCCGCGTCGTCGAGCCGCGCCCGAAGGCGGTCGATGTCGGCCCGTTCCGGGTGCAGTTCGTCCCCGTCAGCCACTCGATCCCGGAAAGCTCGGCGCTGATCATCGACACGCCCGCGGGGCGCATCGTGCATACGGGCGACTTCAAGCTGGATGGCAATCCGGTGGTCGGCGAGCCCTTCGACCCCTTGGAATGGCACGAGATCGCGAACGAGGGCGCGGGCATCAAGGTGCTGTGCTGCGACTCGACGAACGTCTTCACCCACAACCCGGGCCGGTCTGAATCGACGCTGGTGGCGCCGCTGCGCGATTTCATCGCCTCGCAAAAGGGGATGGTGGTGGCGACCACCTTCGCCTCGAACGTCGCGCGTCTGAAGACGCTGGCCGAAGCGGGCCGCGCTGCCGGGCGCTCGGTCTGTCTTCTGGGCCGGGCCATGCGCAAGATGGTGCAGGTCGCGGAAGAGGCAAATGTTCTCAAGGGCTTTCCGGGCACAATTCAGCCCGAGGATGCGGTCGATGTGCCGCGCGAAAACCTGATGCTGATCGTCACCGGCTCGCAGGGCGAACGCCGCGCGGCGACGGCGCAACTGAGCCGCGGCAAATATCTGGGCCTCTCGATGAAGGAAGGGGACACGTTCCTGTTCTCGTCGAAGGTCATTCCGGGCAACGAGCGCGGCGTGATCCGGATCATGAACGCGTTTTCTGAAATGGGCGTCGATGTGGTCGATGACCGGGGCGGGCTTTACCACGTCTCGGGCCACGCCAACCGCCCCGATCTGGATGCGGTGCATGACCTGCTGCGGCCGCAGATCCTCATTCCGATGCACGGCGAGCACCGCCACCTGCGCGAGCACGCGAAGATCGCCATGTCGAAGGGCATCGCGACCGAGGTGGCGACGAACGGCACGATGGTCGACCTGACCGGCGCCGCGCCGAAGGTGGTCGAATATATCGAGACCGGGCGGCTTTATCTGGATGGCACGGTGCTGATCGGCGCGCTCGACGGGGTCGTGCGCGAACGGATCCGCATGGCGCTGAACGGCCATGTGCTGATCACCGTGATCATCGACGAGGACGACGTGCCCCTGGGCGATGCCTGGGTCGAGCTGATGGGCCTGCCCGAGCGCGGCAAGTCGGGCGGCGACATGATGAAGATCATCGAGGACGAGCTCTCGGCCTTCCTTGAAACCGCGCCCGAAAAGATCGTGCGCGATGACGACAAGCTGGACGAAGCGCTGCGTCGCATCGCCCGGCAGGTCGCGATGGAAGAGATCGGCAAGAAACCCGAGGTGACGGTCGTCGTCTCGCGGCTGATGGCCGACTGAGCCGTTCGCGGTTCCAAATGACGCGGGCCTCGGCATAGCCGGGGCCTTTGCTTTCAGAGCTTCGCTGTTGCAGCAATGCCCGTATGCGCCGGTATGCCGCAAAGCTGCGTGAATTCCGCCTCTTCCGTTCTTGTGCCGTCACCGTGCAGGATTATCTGGACGAAAGAGCACAACAAGACCTCAGCCAAAGGCTTTGACATGACGCCCATCGACGACCATCCGCTGCGCTATGCGTTGGTGAACGAGCTTCACGCCCGTCCCTTTCCCTCGGTCGGCGCGCCAGCCCATGTCGTCTATCTTGCGATCAAGGAGCCCTTCGACGCCGCCAACCGCGATCGCGCCAAGGATCACACGCATCTGTGCGATCTGCTGACCCGCTACGGCGCCGCGATCCCGCCCGCCGATGTCACGCATTACTCGGGCGAGATCGGCAGGCACACGCTGAAATGGGACAGCCATACCGAATTCACCACCTTCCTTGCCTATGCGCCGGGGGTCTCGGCCCGGCCCTTCGATCCGGCCGAGGCGGAAGTCTTTCCGTCCGACTGGATTCAGAATGCGCCGGGGCGGCGGCTGGCGGCGGTCTCGATCCGGATCGAGGACCTGCCCGAGGATACCGAGGCGATCCTGCCGCTGATCGACAGCTGGTTCGTGCCCGAAAGCCTTGTCTGCACCTGGGTGCTCGAGGAAACCGCGGTGATCGCCACCGATTTCCGCATCGACCCGGCCGGGCAGATGCGTTTTGCGGTCTTTGCCAAACCCGGCACGGGGCAGGGGCGGATTGGCCGGATCGTGCAGCGGATTTGCGAACTCGAGACCTATCGCGCGATGTCGATGCTGGGCCTTGGCCGGGCGCGGGCGCTGACGCAGACGCTCAATGCGCTCGACCCCGAGCTGACCAATATCGTCGCGCTGATGAACGACGACGCCCATCCGGCCGAGGATACGCTGCACCGGCTGCTCGAGGTCTCGACCGAGCTTGAAAGCCTTGCGGTGACGAACACGTTCCGGTTCTCCGCCACTGCGGCCTATGAGGCGATCGTGAACGAGCGGGTCGAGGTGCTGCGCGAAAGCCGCTTCCACGGGCGGCAGAAGTTTTCCGAATTCATGAACCGCCGCTATGATCCGGCGATGCGGACGGTGAAATCGGCCGAAGTGCGGCTCAATGCGATGGTCGAACGCGCGGCGCGGGCGGGCGAATTGCTGCGCACCCGGGTCGATGTGGCGCGGCAGGCGCAAAACCAGAAACTGCTGGAAAGCATGGACCGGCGCTCGGATCTGCAGCTGCGGCTGCAACGCACGGTCGAGGGGCTGTCGGTGGTGGCGATCAGCTATTACGCGGTCAGTCTGGCGGCCTATGCGGTTTATCCGATCGCCAAGGAAATCGGCATCAGCAAGGAAATGGCGGTGGCCGGGCTGACGCCCTTCGTCGTCGCGGTGGTCTGGCTGGCGCTGCGCCGGATCCGGAACGGCGTCGGGCACTGACTCCTTCTCGGGCCGCAACAGATTGAATGGCAGAAGAAAAGGGGGCCGAAAGGCCCCCTGATGCTGTTCCGGATCGGCTGTTCAGACGCCGCGCGCCAGCGCCGCGACGCCCGTGCGGGCGACATCGACCAGACCCAAGGGCCGCATCAGCTCGGCAAAGGCGTCGATCTTTTCCGAGGTGCCGGTGATCTCGAAGATGAAGCTTTCAAGCGTGCTGTCCACCACCGAAGCGCGGAAGATATCGGCCAGACGCAGCGATTCCACCCGCTTTTCGCCGGTCGCCGTGACCTTGAACAGCGCCAGTTCCCGCTCGACCGCGCGGGCCTCGGTCGTCAGGTCGTGGACCTCATGCACCGGCACGATGCGGCCAAGCTGGGCGCGGATCTGCTCGATCACCGCTTCCGTGCCGCGCGTCACGATGGTGATGCGGCTCCGGTGCCCCTTGTGGTCGATTTCCGCCACGGTGAGGCTGTCGATGTTGTAGCCGCGCCCGGAAAATAGCCCGATTACGCGGGCTAGAACCCCGGGTTCGTTCTCGACGATGACGGCGAGCGTGTGGCTGCGTTCGACATCCGAATGGAAGTCGCGCAGGTCATAGGCGGAGTGGCTCGACGAGCCTTTCTTGATGTTCAGAGCGGCCATGGGCTCTCTCCTCTCAACGTATCTCTTTTTCTTGGCGCAAATACGCCGGGGGTCCGGGGGCAGCGCCCCCGGCGCTCTCACACCAGCGCGGCGCCGCCGCGGAAGGCCTCGGCATCGGCCGACAACAGCATGTCGTTATGCGGCTTGCCCGAGGGGATCATCGGGAAGCAGTTCTCGTGCTTCTCGACGAGGCAATCGAACAGCACCGGACCGTCGTAATTGATCATTTCCATGATCGCGTCGTCCAGTTCCTTCGGATCGCGGCAGAGGATGCCCTTCCAGCCGAAGCTCTCGGCCAGTTTCACGAAATCGGGCAGGCTTTCCGACCAGCTTTGCGAATAGCGCCCGCCATGCAGCAGGTCCTGCCATTGCCGCACCATGCCCAGACGCTCGTTGTTCAGGATGAACTGCTTGACCGGGGTGCGGAACTGCGTCGCCGTGCCCATTTCCTGCATGTTCATCAGCCACGAGGCCTCGCCTGCGATGTTGATCACAAGCGCGTCCGGATGCGCGATCTGCACCCCGATCGAGGCCGGGAAGCCATAGCCCATCGTGCCAAGCCCGCCCGAGGTCATCCAGCGGTTCGGCGCCTCGAAGCCCAGATATTGCGCCGCCCACATCTGATGCTGACCCACTTCCGTGGTGATGTAGCGGTTGCGACCCTTGGTCAGGGCCTCCAGCCGCTCCAGCGCATATTGCGGTTTGATGATGCTGTCCGAGTTCGTGTAGGCGAGGCAGCGGATCTTCTTCCACTCCTCGATCTTGTGCCACCACTTGGCCAGACCGTCCTTGTTCACCTTGCGCCCGCGCGCCTTCCAGACCTTCAGCAGGTCTTCCAGCACATGGCCGATATCGCCCACGATCGGCAGATCGACGGTGATGATCTTGTTGATCGAGGAGGCGTCGATATCGACATGCGCCTTGGTCGAATGGGGGCTGAAATCGGCGACGCGCCCGGTGATGCGGTCGTCAAACCGCGCGCCGAGGTTGATCATCAGATCGCAGCCGTGCATCGCGAGGTTGGCCTCGTAAAGCCCATGCATGCCGAGCATGCCCAGCCACGACTTGCCAGAGGCCGGATAGGCGCCGAGCCCCATCAGCGTCGAGGTGATCGGGAAGCCGGTCGCATCGACCAGTTCGCGCAAGAGCTGCGACGCCCCGGCGCCCGAGTTGATCACGCCGCCACCGGTGTAGAAGATCGGCCGCTCGGCCTTTTCGATCAGCTCGACCAGCTTGGTGATCGCCTCCAGATCGCCCTTGACCTTCGGCTGATAGTGATCGACGCGCGCCAGTTTCGGCCCGGTATATTGGCCGGTGGCGAATTGCACGTCCTTCGGCAGGTCGATCAGCACCGGGCCCGGACGACCCGAGGTGGCGACATGGAAGGCCTGATGGATGGTTTCGCTCAGCTTCGCCGGGTCCTTCACCAGCCAGTTGTGCTTGGTGCAGGGACGGGTGATGCCGATCGTGTCGGCCTCTTGAAAGCCGTCGGTGCCGATCATGAAGGTCGGCACCTGACCCGAGAAGACGACGAGCGGAATGCTGTCCATCAACGCGTCGGTGAGGCCCGTCACGGCGTTCGTCGCGCCAGGGCCCGAGGTCACCAGCACCACGCCCGGCTTGCCGGTCGAGCGGGCATAGCCCTCGGCCATGTGCACCGCCGCCTGTTCATGCCGCACAAGAATGTGGCGGATGTCGTTTTGCTGGAAGATCGCGTCATAGATCGGAAGGACGGCACCGCCCGGATATCCGAAGATCGTATCGACCCCCTGATCCTTCAGGGCCTGCACCACCATTTCCGCGCCGGTCATCTGCCGCGACATCTTCTCCGTCCTTTCCGGGGGTCTCGAACCCCGCCCGTTCGTCAACAAAAAGCCCCCGCTGGGTTGGCGAGGGCGCATGGGAACCATCATGGTCGACCGTCACCGGCCCATGCGCCATTCCTTCCCTACGACAAGAAGCGAGAGCATCGCTGATCCTTTCCCACTATCGCGGCGGACATTAGGGGGGGATCGGAACAGCGTCAACGGCAAATCCGTGAATATAATGTCGCGCTTTGGGCAAATCGCATTGCGAAAATTGCGCAAAACGGCAAGTCGCGCGACATTTCCGGAAAAAACACCTTGGGTGACGTTGGGGAAGGGCGATTTGGACCCCGGAAAAAACAGGACCGAGTCGGCCCGATCGCCCGCTTCGCGTATCGGTTGCAAAGGCCGATTGCGACGCGTTTTCGCTTTTCTTCTTTGATCAAATCTTTACTCTAAGGGCAGTTCGGACCGTCTCTTCGTCGAATTTTCGCGGGATTGGTAAGAAAAGAGGACCGGACAGGCCCGAGTTTCTTGATTTCCGCAGCACAACCCGGCAAGGAAGTCCGCAGCCCCCGCAGCGGGGTCAAGGGAAATAAGGGAAGGGGAGGAGACGATGGGCGCTTTGCTTGCCCTCGCACGGGGCATCGACCGTATCAACGAATTCATCGGCAAATCGGTGTCGTGGCTCATTCTGGTGGCGGTGCTGGTCTCTGCCATCAACGCGGCCATCCGCAAGATCTTCGACGTCTCGTCGAACGCCTGGCTGGAAGCGCAGTGGTATCTGTTCGGCGCGGCCTTCCTGCTCGCCGCCGCCTATACGCTGAAGCAGAACGAGCATATCCGCATCGACATCGTTTACGGCGCCTTCTCGCGCCGCATCCAGCACTGGATCGACCTCTTTGGCCATGTCTTCTTCCTGATGCCCTTCCTTGTGCTGATGCTGTGGCTGATGTTCCCCTGGCTGATGATGTCGGTGCGCTCGGGCGAGGTCTCGACCAACTCCGGCGGTCTGATCATCTGGCCGGCGAAATCGCTGCTGCTGATCGGCTTCGGGCTGCTCTTCCTGCAGGGCATTTCTGAAATCATCAAGAAGGTCGGCGTGATGATGGGGCTGATCCCCGATCCGCATACCTTCGCGGGCCATCATGGCGCTGCCGAGGCCTTCGTCGAAGAGGAAGGCATCTGATGCTGATGGAACTCATCGCGCAGAACATGGCGCCGATCATGTTCGTCTCGCTGATCATCTTCCTGCTGCTCGGCTATCCGGTCGCCTTTTCGCTCGCCGCGAACGGTCTGGTGTTCTTCATCGTCGGTGTCGAACTGGCGCCGCTGTCGGGCGGCTCGATCAACCTTGACTGGCCGCTTCTGCTGGCGATGCCGGAACGGTTCTGGGGGGTCTTGTCGAACGAGACATTGCTCGCCATTCCCTTCTTCACCTTCATGGGGATCGTGCTGGAGAAATCCGGCATGGCCGAGGATCTGCTCGACACCATCGGGCAGCTTTTCGGGCCGATCCGCGGCGGTCTGGCCTATGCGGTGATCATCGTCGGCGCGCTTCTGGCCGCCACGACGGGCGTCGTCGCCGCGTCTGTGATCGCGATGGGGCTGATCTCGCTGCCGATCATGCTGCGCTACGGCTATGACCGGCGGATTGCCTCGGGCGTGATTGCCGCCTCGGGGACGCTCGCACAGATCATCCCGCCCTCGCTCGTTCTCATCGTTCTGGCCGACCAGCTCGGCAAATCGGTGGGCGACATGTACAAGGGCGCGATGATCCCCGGCCTCGTGCTGACCGGGCTCTACATGACCTATGTGCTCGTCATGTCGAT
Source organism: Rhodobacter capsulatus (assembly GCF_052363175.1). GTDB lineage: Bacteria > Pseudomonadota > Alphaproteobacteria > Rhodobacterales > Rhodobacteraceae > Rhodobacter > Rhodobacter capsulatus_D. The sequence goes on along the minus strand of NZ_CP198946.1, from coordinate 2,336,645 downwards.
CGTGAAACCCGCTTCGATGCCCGCGCTGCCGAAAGAGGCGCGCACGCTGGGCTCGGGGGTGATGTCCTTCTTCGTCGCCATGGCGATCGCGGTCGCGGTCTATGTCCTTGCCGCGCAGTGGCTGGCGACGACGGCGGCGACGAAGAACACGCCGATCCTGGCCTCGTCGATCGCGGTGCTCTTCGTCTATCTGATGGCGTTGATTGACAAGGCGAGCGGGCTCGACCGGATGAGCCACCTGGCGCAGCAGGTGATCATCGTGCTGATCCCGCCGCTGGCGCTGATCTTCCTCGTGCTGGGCACCATCTTCCTTGGCGTTGCGACGCCGACCGAAGGCGGCGCGATGGGCGCGGTGGGGGCGCTGATCCTGTCGGGCGTGAAGAAGCGCCTGTCGATGGAGGTGGTGCGCGAGGCGCTGGCCGCCACCACCCGGCTCTCGGCCTTCGTGATGTTCATCCTGCTCGGCGCGCGGGTGTTCTCGCTCACCTTCTATGGCGTGAACGGGCATATCTGGGTCGAGCATCTGCTGGTGTCGCTGCCGGGCGGCGAGATGGGCTTCCTGATCTTCGTCTCGATGCTGGTGTTCTTCCTGGCCTTCTTCCTCGACTTCTTCGAGCTGGCCTTCATCATCGTGCCGCTTCTGGTCGCACCGGCCGAGAAGCTCGGCATCGACCTGATCTGGTTCGGGGTGATCCTGGGCGTGAACATGCAGACCTCGTTCATGCACCCGCCGTTCGGCTTTGCGCTGTTCTTCCTGCGCTCGGTCGCGCCGAAGGTGCCGTTCCTCGACAAGGTGACGGGCAAGCTGACCGATCCGGTGAAAACCTCCGAGATCTATTGGGGCGCGGTGCCCTTCGTCTTCATCCAGATCGTGATGATCGGCGTGGTGATCGCCTTCCCGAGCCTGGTGATGCATTACAAGGGCAAGCCGGTGGACGTGTCGCATGTCAAGGTCGTGGTGCCGGGCGGTGGCGTCGGTGGCGGTCTTGGCGGCGGGCTGAGCCTGCCGGGCGGCATGGGCCTGCCGCCGATCGGAGGCAAGCCCGCGGCCGGTGGCGCGATCCCCGCGCCGGGGGGCCTTGGTGGTCTGCCGCCGGGTCTGGGTGCGCCCGCGGGCAAGCCGGTGACCCCGCCTGCAGGCGGTGCGAGCCTCGGCATCCCGGCGCCCCTGGGGCTGGGCGGCGCGCCGATCTCGGGCAACTGAGACCAGTGACAGAAAAGACGGCGGTCCTTCGGGGCCGCCGTTTTCGTTTTGCCGAGGCCATCGCCGAGGCACAGCGTGACATCGGCCCCGTGACCGCCGAGGGCCCAAAGGCACTCGGCCTGCGCCCGCCCCGCCCATGGCGGGCGCATTCGCGCCGCCGGGGCGGAGCGCAGGCCTCTGGTGTGCTTGCGGAAACGGTCGTGCTGCACCCGTGGCGCCTGCGGGCGGGGAAACGCGATGCGTTTCCTTTTCCGCCCGTTCAACCTTTGCGCGATTTCCGCCGCATTGCGGCAAATGCCGTAACGTCAATTCTGCGCTGCGGCCTTTCGCCCGTGCGACCGCTTGACACGATAGCCCCGAGCCGTCGGAATACGCGCGAGGAGTGAGGACCCCCGCGCGCAGCCCCGAGGACGGCCGCCGCGCGAGGTCGTATCGAGGGAGGGACCCATGCAGAATTCGATGATGCACATGCCGCTGGTGATCGGTTCGCTGGCCGATCATGCCGAGCGCTTTCACACCGCGACCGAGGTGGTCTCGGTCGAAACCACGGGCGAGGTGACCCATACCAGCTGGGGCGAGGTGATCGGCAACGCCCGCCGTCTGGCCTCGGCGCTGGAGATGCACGGGGTGATGCAGGGCGACCGCTGCGGCACCATCGCCTGGAACACGCGGCGCCACCTTGAAATCTACTTCGGCGTTTCGGGCGGCGGCATGGTCTGCCACACGCTGAACCCGCGGCTCTCGGCCGAGCAGCTCGTCTATATCGTCAATGACGCCCGCGACCGGGTGCTGTTCATCGACCGCGGCTTCGTCGCCACCATTGCCGGGCTGATCGACCAGATGCCGACGGTGAAGATGGTGGTGATGATGGGCGCGCGCGACGAGGCGCTGGCGGCCCAACTTGACGGTCTGGTCTTTTACGACGAGCTGATCGCGCAGGGCGATGCCGCGTTCAAATGGCCGAAGTTCGCCGAAACCGAACCTTCGTCGCTGTGCTACACCTCGGGCACGACGGGGCACCCGAAGGGCGTGCTTTACACCCACCGCTCGACGCTGCTGCACACGCTGGCGGGCAATTCGCCCGACGGGCTGGCGCTGTCGGCGCGTGACACGGTGATGCCCGCGGTGCCGATGTTCCACGTCAATGCCTGGGGCATTCCCTATATCGCCGCTGCGGTGGGGGCGAAGCTGGTGCTGCCCGGCCCGAAGCTGGATGGTGAAAGTCTGGCGCGGCTGATCTCCTCGGAAAAGGTGACGCTGGCGCTTGGCGTGCCGACGGTCTGGCTCGGTCTGTTGCAAGGGCTCGAAGCGACCGGGGCGGATGTGTCCTGCCTGCGCCGCGCGATGGTTGGCGGCACGGCGCTGCCGCCCTCAATGATCGCCGAATTCCGCGACAAGCATGGCGTCGATCTCGTGCATCTTTGGGGGATGACGGAAACGAGCCCGGTGGGCACGGTGAACCAGCTCTTGCAAAAGCACCTCGATCTGCCGCCCGAGGAGCAGGCCGAACGCCGTCTGGCGCAGGGGCGTCCGCCCTTTGGCGTGCAGCTGCGTCTGGTGGACAGCGCCGGGCATGTGCTGCCGCATGATGGCGTCACCCAAGGCGAGTTGCAGATTCGCGGCCATTGGGTCGTCGATACCTATTACAACAAGGACCGCTCGGCCCTGACCTTCGACGGCTGGTTCGACACCGGCGACATCGCGACGATCGACCCGGATGGCTATATGGTGATCCGCGACCGCTCGAAGGACATCATCAAGTCGGGCGGCGAGTGGATTTCCACGGTGGAACTCGAAAACATCGCCATCGCGCATCCCGCCGTGGTCAATGCCGCCGCCATCGCCGCGCGGCACCCGAAATGGGACGAACGCCCGGTGGTGATCGTGCAGCGCCATCTGCGCATGGAAGTGACCGAGGAAGAAATCCTCGCCTGCTACAAGGGCAAGGTGCCGAGCTGGCAGATCCCCGACCGGGTTCTGTTCATCGACAACCTGCCGTTGGGGGCCACGGGCAAGGTGGTCAAGGCGCGTCTGCGCGAGCTTTACGGCGATGTGCTGATGCCGGAAGAAGAGGCCGTCTGAGGTCTAAGGCGGGCGGGAAGGACATGGCCTTTCCCGCCCCCCTTGCCCGAGACGCGCGGGGATTGTATGACCCGGCCAACCCCGCGAAAGGACAGTGCCATGCGCGCCGAAATGCTCAATATCGTGGAAGCCGTCCGCAAGACGCTCAAGCTGCTTGCGCAGCGCATGGATCTCGAGACGGCGCCGCACCGGCTCGAGGAATTCAACGCCATGATCGAACATGGCGATCTGTGGTCCGATCCGGCCCGCGCGCAAAAACTGATGCGCGAGCGCCAGACCCTGATGGACAAGCTCGAAACCTATCGCCGGATCGACCGCGATCTGACCGACAACATCGAGCTGATCGAACTGGGCGAGATGGAGGACGATCCCGAAATCGTGTCCGAGGCCGAGAAATCCCTGCGCGCGCTGAAGGAACTCGCCGCGGCGAAGGAACTCGAAGCCCTGCTCGATGGCGAGGCCGACGGCAACGACACCTTCCTTGAAATCAACGCCGGCGCGGGTGGCACGGAAAGCTGCGACTGGGCCTCGATGCTGGCGCGGATGTACACCCGCTGGGCCGAGAAAAAGGGCTACACGGTCGAGCTGCAATCGGAAACCGCGGGCGACGAGGCGGGCATCCGCTCGGTCGCTTACAAGATTTCCGGGCAGAACGCCTATGGCTGGCTGAAGTCGGAATCGGGCGTGCATCGGCTGGTGCGGATCTCGCCCTACGACAGCGCCGCGCGGCGGCATACCTCGTTCAGCTCGGTCTGGGTCTATCCGGTCGTTGACGACAATATCGAGATCGAGATCCCGGCCAGCGATATCCGCATCGACACCTATCGCTCGTCGGGCGCCGGTGGGCAGCACGTCAACACCACCGACTCGGCGGTGCGGATCACCCACTTGCCGACCAATATCGTCGTGACCTCGTCGATGAAATCGCAGCACCAGAACCGCGAAGCCGCGATGATCGCGCTGCGCGCGCGGCTCTATCAGCTCGAACTCGACAAGCGCAATGCGGCGATCAACGCGCAGCACGAAGCCAAGGGCGATGCGGGCTGGGGCAACCAGATCCGCTCTTACGTCCTGCAGCCCTATCAGATGGTGAAAGACCTGCGCACCGGCCACGAGACCTCGGACACGCAGGGGGTTCTTGATGGCGACATCGACGCCTTCATGGCGGCGACCTTGGCGATGGATGTGGCGGGCAAATCGCGCGCCGACGCGAATTCGGACGATTGAGCCGGTGGCGGCACGGATCTACATCACCGGCGCCGCCGGGTCAGGAACCTCGACGCTGGGCCGCGCGCTTGCTGCCGACCTTGATCTGCCCTTTCTCGATACCGACGATTTCTACTGGGCGCCGACCGCGCAGCCCTTCACGCAAAAGCGCGCGGTGGCTGAGCGGCTGGCGCTGATCTCGGCGGCGCAGCTGGGGCAGGGGCTCGATGGTGGCTGGGTGCTGGCGGGCTCTTGCGATGGCTGGGGCGACACGGCGATTGCCGGGGCCGAGCTGATCGTCTTCCTGACCGCGCCAACCCCGGTGCGTCTGGCCCGGATCCGCCGCCGCGAGGGCGAAAAATTCGGCGCCCGCATCAAGCCCGGCGGCGACATGGAACATGCCCATGCGCAATTCCTGAAATGGGCGGCGAGCTATGACGAGCCCTATTTCTCGGGCCGGTCGCTGACACGCCATCGCAACTGGCTCTCGGGCCGTCCCGAGCCGGTGCTGGAACTGTCGGGCTCGATGCCGCTTGAGGACCTTCTGGCAAAGGTGCTGGCGCGGCTCGCGGCGCTCTGAGCCGCATCCTCTTTATCTTGCCTCAAATATCCCCGGATGAGACGGGATCGAAAAGCCTTCCGGGCGGAAGGCTTTTCCGTCGAACGGGCTGCCCGTGGAAGCCCTGCGGGGCAGAGCCCCGGCCTTGGCCTCAAGACACCCGCCCAAGCAAAAGGGCGGCATGAGCCGCCCTTTTGTCCCGTTCCCGGGGAAGACTTATTTGCCCGTATAAGGCGCGTCCGCCGCCGGCGGCATCAGCTTGGGGGCATTCGCGCCTTGCAGCGGGTCATCCTGACGCTGCACCGAGCCTTCGAAATGCGCGCCGCTTTCGATCGCGATGGTCTTGTGGATGATGTCGCCTTCGACCCGCGCGGTCGAGGTCAGACGCACCTTGAGGCCGCGCACGCGACCGACGACGCGGCCATGCACGACGACGTCATCGGCGACGATCTCGCCCTTGATCGTGGCGCTTTCGCCAACGGTCAGCAGATGCGCGCGGATATCGCCCTCGACGATCCCTTCCACCTGAACGTCGCCGGTGGTCTTGATGTTGCCGGTCACCGTCAGGTCCGCCGACAGCACTGAAGCGGCTGCCTTCGGCCGCGGCGCGGCGGGAACGAAATCGCCCAGAGGCCGCTGCGGCGAGCTCATCGCCTCGGACTTCTTCTCGGGTTCAGAGGCCGCTTTCGGGCCGGGTTCGTGGATTTTGCTTTTAGAAAACATCCTGAGCCGCCTTGATGAAGGTCATCGGGTTGATGGGGGCGCCACCGACCCGGATTTCATAGTGCAGATGCGGTCCCGTGGACCGTCCGGTATTCCCACTATCACCAATTACATCCCCGCGCGACACCTTTTGCCCGACCTTCACGCGGATTTTGGACAGATGGCCATAGACCGTCGAGACGCCGAACTTGTGGCGCAGCTTGATCACCTGGCCATAGCCATTCTCCCATCCCGCATCGGTCACGACGCCATCGGCGGGCGCATGCACATCCATCCCCACCGGCCCGGCCAGATCGATGCCCGCATGCAGCCGCCCCCAGCGATAGCCAAAGGGCGAGGTGAAACGGAACCCGCCCTTGATCGGAATGGCAAAGGGCAGCTGGTCGACGGCGATGCGATACATGTTCATCTCGTCGAGCTGCTTCAAGATGCCCTTGGCGCGGGCCAGATCCTCGCTGTTGTCGACGAAGCCCTTGGTCGAGATCGCGGCCGAGAGCAGCGGCCCGCCCGAGCCCGAATAGCCGCGGCGGATCTCGCGCAGGATCGAGTCGGGGTCCATCCCCGATTTGCGGAACATCCGGTCGAGCGGCTCCATCGAGACCGTCACCGCGCCTTCGAGCGTGTCGAAGATCTCGGCATTGCGTTCTTCGATCATCCGGCGTTCCTGCAGCGCCTGATCGGCTTCGGCGCGCGCGCTTTGGGCCGAACGGGTGGCGCGGTCGCGCTCCTGCGCGGTCTGATCAAGCGCAGAGGCCAGCAGATCGACCGTTCCGTCCATTTCGCCGACGCGCTGGCGCAGCGCCGCGGCGCTGCCAGAGCCAGTGCCGCGGCTCTTGTCCAGTTCCGCCCGCGCCGTGTCGCGCTCGGTCATCGTGCGCTTCAGCGTCGTCTGAATCACGTTGATCCCGGTTTCCAGTTCGCGGCGGCGCTCTTCGGATAAAAGCAGTTGCGACTGCATCCGTGACACCTGATCCAGCGCCAGCTGAAAGCGTTTTTTGCGCCGCCAGCGCCTCGGCCGCGCGGGCATCACGCTCGCGCGAGAGGCTGTCGAGACGAGCCTCGAACTGCGCCCGCGCAATCGCCGACTGCTCGCGCGCGCCGCCCGAGGAAATCCCCGTCGATGAACAGAAGCGAGGTGGCGATCACCGACCACAGGAACAGCACCAGCCCCGCCACAAGCGTCATCGCCTGAGTCAGCGGGCGCATCCGCACGAAGCGTGTGGCATCCTCCGATTTCAGGAACAGACGTTGTTCGGGAAGCCACCGGTCGAGCACCGCATTGACGCGGTCGAGTATCCGTCTGGGCAAAGCGGTTTTCCTGTCTTGCGGGCAGGGCCCGGTCTTACCACGCGGGCAGGGCCCGGTCCTCGTCGGACTTACCAACTGCCGTACCCGCGGCGCAACCGCTTTCACCCCCGCATGCAGGACGCCCCGCGTCGGCGGGGCGGTTTGGGCGAAAACCTGCCGAAAACCGCCCCTTTGACCTGAGGCGGATCAGGCCAGCGCCTGCACCGCCGCCAGAACCGCTTCGGCATGGCCTTTGACCGAAACCTTGGGCCAGACCTGCACCACCGTGCCGGTGGCGTCGATCAGGAAGGTGGCGCGCTGGATCCCCATCGAGGTGCGGCCATACATGCTTTTCTCGACCCAGGTGCCGTAAGCGTCGCAGACCGCGCCGCTTTCATCCGAGACGAGCGCCACACCCAGCGCGTGCTTGGCGCAGAATTTCGCATGCGATTTCGTGCTGTCCTTGGAAATCCCCACCACGATCGCGCCCGCGGCGTCGAAATCGGGGCCGAGACGGGTGAAATCCAGCGCCTCGGTGGTGCAGCCGGGGGTATCGTCCTTGGGGTAGAAATAGAGCACCACCTTGCGCGGTGCGAGGCTGGAGAGCGTCAGTTCCCCCGTCTCTTCGCCCTGACGGGTGACGGGAAGGGTGAAATCTGGCGCCTTTTCGCCGATAGCGATCATTTGCGTTCCTCCTTGTCGGATGCGTAAATTAGAGTAGGGCAGAAGAACGCGCGGTCAAAGGGGCGCGACGTCAAGGGCAGGATGAACGAAACGGACGATATTTCGGATCTCGGGGGGCATCCTCGCGGGCGGCCGACGGCACAGCCGTCTGGCTTTGCGCGGCCGCGCCGTCGGCTGGGGATCTGGCTTGTGCTGGGGCTGACGCTTTTTGCGCTGACGCTGGCCGGGGCCGGGGTGGCGCTGACGCATCTGCCGGTGCCGGTGCCACATGCCTTGCTCAGCCGGATCGAGGCGCGCGCCAATGCGGCGCTGGCCGGGCGGATGGTGCTGCATGTCGGCTCTGCCGCGTTGGTGATCGAAGAAGGCTTCGCCCCCGAGGTGCGGCTGAACATGGTGCAGATTGCCCAGCCCTCCGGCCTGCCGCTGGCGGCCCTGCCCGAATTGCGCACGCGACTGCGCCCCGAGGAACTGCTGCAGGGCCGGCTGCGGCCGCAGCGGCTGCAGATCGCCGGGGCTTCGGTCGCGCTTTACCGCGGCGCGGATGGCCGGATCGATCTCAATCTCGACGATGCCGGGGCCGGGGCGATCAAGCTTGACCTGACCGATCCGGTGAAGGTCACCGACAGCATCGAGGCGCTCTTTGCCACCCCGGCGCTTCAGGGCGTGACCGAGGTCTCGGCCGAGGATCTGCATATCCGCATGGTCGACGAGCGGCTGGATCGGGTCTGGGAAGTGTCGCAGGGGCGGTTCCGCCTGACCCAGACGGCGGAGGCGATCGCGCTGACGCTGGCCTTCGATGTGGGCGCCAGGGGGACGCTGCCCGCACAGGTGGCGCTGACCGCCTCGACGCAGAAAAACAGCCCCGCCGCCGAATTCGGCGCCGCCGTGACCGGGATGCCCGCCGCCGATCTGGCGGTGCAATCGCCCGCGCTGGCGGTGCTGCGCACATTGGATGCGCCGATCTCGGGCACGCTGCGCTCGGGCATCACCGCAGAGGGGACGCTGCGCCGCCTTGATGCGAGCCTGCATATCGGGCAGGGCGCGCTGCAGCCTTCGGAGGGGGTGAAGCCCGTGCCCTTCGATGCCGCCGATCTGAAGCTGACCTACAAGCCGCGCAGCAGCATCGTCGAGATCAGCCGTCTTGATCTGCAAGGTCAGACGCTGCGGCTTTCGGCGACCGGCAAGGTGCGGCTGCGCGATTTCGAAAAGGGCTTGCCGCGCGAGGCGCTGGCACAGGTGCAGCTGTCCGACATCGACGCCGATCCCGAGGGACTTTTGGAAAAACCCGCCCGCATCTCGCAAGGCGCGATTGATCTGCGCCTGCGGCTCGATCCGTTCCGCGTCGATCTGGGACAGGTGCAGCTGGTCGAGGGGGACCGCCGGATTTCCGCGAAGGGGCAGGTCACGGCCGGTCCTGCGGGCTGGCGGGTGGCCTTTGACGCGGGGGTGGGCGCGATCAGCAGCGCCGATCTGCTGGCACTTTGGCCGAAATCGATGGTGCCGCCGACCCGAGAATGGCTGGCCGAGAATGTGGCCACTGGCGAATTGCGCAATGTTCACGCGGCCTTGCGGCTCGTTCCAAAGGCGCCGCCGCGGTTCGAGCTTGGCTATGAGTTCCGCGGCGCCGAGGTGAAGGTGCTGCGCACGCTGCCCCCCGTGCGGGAGGGGCGCGGTTTCGCCGGGATCACCGAGAACAAGCACACGCTGATGGTCGAGGAGGGCACGTTGCAGGCGCCCTCGGGTGGGCAGATCGAGGTGGCGGATTCGGTGATGACCGTGCCCGACATCCGCGAAAAACCCGCCCGCGCCGAGGTGAAGCTGGTCACCCGCGCGCCGATTCCCGCGGCGCTGTCGTTGCTCGATCAGGAGCCCTTCCATTTCATGTCGAAGGCCGGGCGCGGCACCGACATTGCCACCGGCTGGGCCGAGGCGCGCACGCAGCTGCGCTTTCAGATGAAGAAGCGCATCCTGACCGAAGACGTCGATTTTCAGGTCGCGGCACGGCTGACCGATGTCGTCTCCGACAAGATCGTGCCGGGCCACACCCTGACGGCGCCGCGGCTGACGCTGACCGCCGATCGCGCCGGGATGGTGATTTCGGGCGCCGGGACGTTTGACATCGTGCCTTTCCAGGGCCGCTGGGCGCAGCGCTTCGGCCCGGAATTCCGCGGCATTTCGCGTGTCGACGGCTTTGTCGAGGTGACACCCGAAGGGCTCGATCACTTCAAGATCGCGCTGCCCAAGGGCTCGGTTCAGGGCGAGGGCTGGGGCTCTCTAGTGATCGATCTGCACAAGGATCAGCTGCCGCTTTATCGCTTTGCCTCCGACCTGAAGGGGCTGAAGCTCGCGATCCCCGAAGTGGGTTGGTCGAAAGGTGCTGCGGCGACCGGGCGGATCGAGGTGGCGGGGCATTTGGGCCCGGTGGCCTCTGTCGACAGCCTGAAGGCCACGGCCCCCGGTCTGGCGGCCGAGGGGCGGCTGCAGATCTCGGACAAGGGCTTCGAGAAGGCGATTTTCAGCAAGCTTGCCGTCGGCAAATGGTTCGATGGCGCGGTCGATCTGATCGGCCGCGGCAAGGGACGGGTGCCCGATGTGACGGTGCATTCCGGCTGGCTCGATCTGCGCACGGCAAGTTTTGGCGGCGCTTCAGGGGGCGGAGGCTCGCGCGGCGGCGCCGGAGCGGCGGCGGGCGGTGGTGGGGCCGGGTCAGGCAGCCGGATTGATGCGCATCTGGACCGGCTGACGATCTCAAACGGCATCGCGCTGACGCCGCTTGCCGGGCAGTTCGTGGTGAAGGGCGGTGTCTCGGGCGATTTCCGCGGCAAGGTGAATGGCGGCCCGGAGGTGACGGGGGCGATGCTGCCTGCGGGCAACGGACGGTCGGCGGTGCGGATCACCGGGCCGGATGCCGGGGCGGCGCTGGCGGCGGCGGGGGTGTTCACGAAGGCCCGCGGCGGCACGCTCGATCTGACGCTGATGCCGGTCGAGTCAAAAAGCTTCGACGGGCGGCTTGCGGTGTCGAACCTGCGGGTGAAGGATGCGCCGGTTCTGGCCTCGATGCTGTCGGCGGCCTCGGTGATCGGGCTGCTGGAACAGCTGAACGGCGAAGGCATTCAGTTCTCGAGTGTTTCGGGCCAGTTCCATTTGTCGCCGCAGGGCGTTTCCGTCACCGCGGGGCAGGCGATCGGCGCCTCGATGGGAGTGACGATGACCGGCAATTACTACCCCGACACCAAGGCCATCGACATGCAGGGCGTGGTGACGCCCTTCTATCTGGTCAATTCCATCGGCCAGATCTTTGCGCGCAAGGGCGAGGGGCTTTTTGGCTTCAACTACCGCATGCGCGGCACGTCTGAGGCACCGCGCATCACCATCAACCCGCTGTCGATCTTCACCCCCGGCATGTTCCGCGAGATCTTCCGCCGCGCTCCGCCGAAACTGGTAACCGAATGAACCTGTCCGACTTCGACTTCGACCTGCCCGAGGGGCTGATCGCCACCCGGCCCGCCCGCCCGCGCACGGCGGCGAAACTGCTGGTGGCGACGCCCGAGGCGATCCGCGATCTGACCGTGGCGGATCTGCCCGATCTTCTGAGGCCGGGCGATCGGCTGGTGCTGAACACGACGAAGGTCATTCCGGCGCGGCTCTCGGGCAGGCGCACGCGCCAGAGCGTGCAAGGCGAGGTGGTGGCCCGGGTCGAGGTGACGCTTCTGGAACCCGCCCCGGGAGGCGACTGGATGGCCTTGGCGAAGCCCTTGCGCAAGCTGAAGGAGGGCGAGGAGATCGTCTTTTCCGACGCCCTCTCGGCCCGCATCGAGGCGATTGCCGAGGGCCAGATGCGTATCCGCTTCAACCTGACGGGACCGGATTTCGACGCGGCGCTGGCGGAAGCCGGGGCGATGCCGCTGCCACCCTATATCGCGGCGCTGCGCGCGCCCGACGAGCAGGACAAGACCGATTACCAGACCGTCTTCGCGCAAAAGCCGGGCGCTGTCGCCGCGCCCACGGCCAGCCTGCATTTCACCCCGGAGCTGCTTGAAGCGCTGCGCGAAAAAGGCGTTCAGTTCACCGAGGTGACGCTGCATGTCGGCGCCGGAACCTTCCTGCCTGTCAAGGTCGAGGATGTGACGACGCACAAGATGCATGCGGAATGGGGCGAGGTTTCCGCCCAAGCCGCGGCCGAGATCAATGCGACGAAAGCCGCAGGCGGGCGGGTCATTCCGGTGGGCACGACGGCGCTGCGGCTGATCGAGAGCGCCGCGACAGGGCCGGGCGTGATCGCGCCCTTTGCCGCCACGACCGACATCTTCATCTACCCGGGCTATCGCTTCCGCATCGCCGATGCGCTGATGACGAATTTCCATCTGCCGAAATCGACGCTGCTGATGCTGGTGTCCGCCCTGATGGGGCAAGACCGCATTCGCGAAATCTATGCCCATGCGCTCACGAAGAATTATCGCTTCTTCTCTTATGGTGATGCCTCGCTTCTGCTACCCGGGTGACGTCCCCCAACTGCGAGTATTCCGATGCTGTCCGTTCTGCGTTCCACCTGGCCTTTGCTTCTGGGCGTGATGCTGCTGATGGTCGGCAACGGCATGCAGGGCACGTTGCTCGGCATCCGCGGCGCGCTCGAAGGCATCGGCACCTACAAGATGTCGATGGTGATGTCGGCCTATTTCGCGGGCTTCCTTCTGGGCTCGCATTTCACCCCGCAGATGATCGCGCGCGTGGGCCATGTGCGGGTCTTCGCGGCCCTTGGCTCGATGATTTCCGCGGTGCTGATCCTCTATCCGGCCTGGCCGAACTGGATCGGCTGGGCGGCGATGCGGGTGGTGATCGGGTTTTCCTTCTCGGGCGTCTACATCACCGCGGAAAGCTGGTTGAACGCCTCGGTCAGTAACCGGATGCGTGGGCAGGCGCTCTCGGCCTATATGATCGTGCAGATGATCGGCATCATCTCGGGGCAGGCGCTGATGAACGTCGGCGATCCGGGTGGGTATCTTCTCTTCGTCATCCCCTCGGTGCTGGTGTCGGTCGCTTTCACGCCGATCCTGCTCTCGGTCGCGCCCGCCCCCGAATTTTCCGAGGTGCGGCGGCTGAATTTCCGCAAGCTCTTTGCCGTCTCGCCCTTGGGCGTCGTGGCGATGTTCCTGATGGGGGGCGTCTTCTCGGCGCTTTTCGGGATGGTCTCGGTCTGGGGCACCTCGGCCGGGCTGTCGGTGCGCGAGATCTCGATCTTCGTCGGCGCGATCTATCTGGGTGGGCTTGTCGCGCAATATCCGATCGGCTGGATGTCGGATCGGATGGACCGGCGCAAGCTGATCCTGCAGGTGGCGATCGTCGGCGCGGCGGCGATGCTCGCGGCGGGGCTGCTCAATCCGGGCTTCTGGGCGCTGGTCGGCCTTGGCGCCGTGATCGGCGGCGTGGCGAACCCGCTTTATGGCCTGCTCATCGCCTATACGAACGACTACCTCGACAATACCGACATGGCCGCGGCCTCAGGCGGGCTTCTCTTCGTCAACGGCGTCGGCGCCATCACCGGCCCGCCCGTCACCGGCTGGCTGATGGAGCGCACGGGCTCGGGCGGCTTCTTCCTGTACGTCGCGATCCTGATGGCGGGCATCGCGCTTTACGCGGGCTGGCGCATCCTGCGCGCGCCCGGACGGGCCGGGGCCTATCCGGCCTCCTTCGCGGTGGTGTCCCCCGCCGCAACCGCTTTGGCGGTCGAGGCGGTGCTCGACTCGGGGGCCGAAGGGCCCAAGCCACGGCCTTCTCACTCTGCCTGAGCCTTGGGCAAGCTGCTGAACATTTGGGCAAGATGGGGCAGATCTGCAGACCAATTCTCCGCGGAAGCGGAGCAGACTTGCAATTCGCGGGCCAGTTGGCACGCTAACAGGGCTGCTCCTAACCCAAGGGGGGACACAATGGATGAGATCACCCAAGTGATCGCGTACTGGCACGACGATGTCGGGCCGGACCGCTGGTACAACGCAACACCCGAACTCGATGCCGAGATCCGCACCCGCTATCAGGGGCTGTGGGAACGGGCACGAACGGGCGCCTGTGATGATTGGGCGCAATCGGCCGTGGGCGCGCTCGCGCTCTGCATCCTCTTCGATCAGATGCCGCGCAACATGTTCCGCGGCGAGAAACTGGCCTTCGCGACCGATGCGCAGGCCCGCAAGGTGGCCGATGCCGCGATCGAGCGCGGCTTCGACATGGAAATCGTCGACCCGCTGCGGCAGTTCTTCTATGTGCCGTTCATGCATTCCGAAAGCCTTGCCGATCAGGAACGCGGTGTGCGTCTGGCGGCGGAACGGATGCCGGACGAGCATCTGCTGCACGCCAAAGCCCATCGCGCGGTGATCGCGCGGTTCGGCCGCTTCCCGTGGCGCAACGAGCTCGTTGGCCGCTATTCCTCGGACGAGGAAGCCGTCTTCCTGTGGCAGGGCGGCTACGAGCGGATGCTGGCCCACGTCGCCCGCTGATCGCGCAGGCAAAGATCCTGAAACGCGCCCTTTTCAGGGCGCGTTTTCCTTTTCAGGGTGCGGCTTCTTGAAGCGGCCGCGAAAATAGTTTAATGCCAAACCATCTTGAGATGGAGGGACATATGGCCGCCAAGAGCTTCGACATGATCGTGATCGGTGCGGGACCGGGGGGCTATGTCGCCGCGATCCGCGGTGCGCAGCTGGGGCTTTCGGTGGCCGTGGTCGAGCGCGAACATCTGGGCGGCATCTGTCTGAACTGGGGCTGCATCCCGACGAAGGCGCTTCTGCGCTCGGCCGAGGTGTTCCACCTGATGCACCGCGCCAAGGACTTCGGGCTGAAGGCCGAGGGGCTGGGCTATGATCTTGATGCCGTGGTGGCGCGGTCGCGGGCTGTGGCGAAGCAGTTGTCGGGCGGAGTCGGGCATCTTTTGAAAAAGAACAAGGTCACTGTGCTGATGGGCGAGGCCACGCTGCCCCGCGCCGGTGTGGTGGCGGTGAAAAGCGGCGCGAGCGTCGAGGAAATCACGGCCAAGAACATCATCCTCGCCACCGGCGCCCGGGCGCGGACCCTGCCGGGGCTCGAGGCCGATGGCGATCTGGTCTGGACCTACAAGCATGCGCTGGTGCCGAAACGGATGCCGAAGAAGCTTCTGGTGATCGGCTCGGGCGCGATCGGGATCGAATTTGCGTCCTTCTTCAACACCTTGGGCGCCGATACCACGGTGGTCGAAGTGATGGACCGGGTGCTGCCCGTGGAAGACGCCGAGATCTCGGCTTTCGCGAAGAAGCAATTCGTCAAGCAGGGGATGAAGATCCTTGAAAAGACGACGGTGGTGAAGCTCGACCGCAGCCCGGGCAAGGTCGTCGCGCATCTGCAAGATGCCAAGGGCACGGTGACGGCCGAGTTCGACACGGTGATTTCGGCCGTGGGCATCGTCGGCAATGTCGAAGGGCTGGGGCTCGAGGCGCTTGGCGTGAAGATCGACCGCACCCATGTGGTCGTGGATGAATTTTGCCGCACCGGCGTGCCGGGGCTTTACGCCATCGGCGACATCGCCGGGGCGCCGTGGCTAGCCCACAAGGCCAGCCATGAAGGCGTGATGGTGGCCGAACTGATCGCGGGCAAGCATGCCCATCCGATCAAGCCGGGCACGATCGCGGGCTGCACCTATTGCACGCCGCAGGTGGCCTCGGTCGGCATGACCGAGGAAAAGGCGAAAGCCGCGGGTTACGAGGTCAAGGTCGGTCGCTTCCCCTTCATCGGCAACGGCAAGGCGATTGCTTTGGGCGAGCCCGAGGGGATGGTGAAGACCGTCTTCGACGCGAAAACCGGGGAGTTGCTCGGCGCGCATATGGTCGGCGCCGAGGTGACCGAGATGATCCAGGGCTATGTGATCGGCCGCACGCTGGAGACCACCGAGGAAGACCTGATGCACACCGTCTTCCCGCATCCGACGCTGAGCGAGATGATGCATGAATCGGTGCTCGACGCCTATGGACGCGCGCTGCACATGTGACGGAAAGGGGGGCTCTGCCCCCCGTCCGCAAGCGGACTCCCCCCGAGATATTTGGGGCAAGATAAAGGGCGCCCATCGCGGAGCGCCCTTCATGTTTTATCTTGCCGCAAATATCCCGGGGGTGCGGGGGCGGCGCCCCCGCTTTCTTACACCTTAACGACCGCGCCGCCGCCCGACACCCAGTCGCCAAAGCCGCCGAGGTTGTAGACCTCCTTATAGCCCATCTCGACCAGCATCTGCGCCGCGCCCGCGCTGCGTCCGCCCGCGGCGCAAAACAGCACCACGGGTTTTTCGAGCGACAGCTCCTTCAGGCATTCCGGGCTCGACGGGTCGCATTTCATCTTCACCGTGGCCAGCGGCACATGCAGCGCCCCCTTGGCGGTGCCCGAGGCGCGCAGCTCCATCCCGTCGCGCACGTCGATCAGCACCACCTCGCCCTTGGCAGCTTTCGCCACCGCATCGGCAGGCGCGATCCGTTGCACGCGGGCGCCACCCGACACGGCAGAACGCAGGAAGTTGAACATCGAAAACTCCTTCTCCATGCGCCCCGACCGGCGCCTTGACGCTTTTCATGCGGCCAAACCGCCGCGGCTTTCAAGCCTTTTCATATTATACATTCGAAGATTTGAATGCAATGACTGCCATTGCCCTGTTTCCGGGCGCAGCAGGAGAAAAGTTCTCGTTACGTTCGCAATTTCTCGTTGGAGACTCGGGCGCAAGCCCCTATCTATGGGGCCTGACATCTGGGGGCGGGCATGGCCGAGCAAAAGTTCATCGAAGTGCGCGGGGCGCGCGAGCATAACCTCAAGGGCGTCGATCTCGACATTCCCCGCGATGCGCTGACGGTGATCACCGGGCTTTCGGGCTCGGGCAAGTCCTCGCTCGCCTTTGACACGATCTATGCCGAGGGGCAGCGGCGCTACGTCGAAAGCCTGTCGGCCTATGCGCGGCAGTTCCTCGATCAGATGGGCAAGCCCGATGTGGATCACATCTCGGGGCTCAGCCCCGCGATTTCGATCGAGCAGAAGACGACCTCGAAGAACCCGCGCTCGACCGTCGGCACGGTGACCGAGATCTACGACTATCTGCGTCTGCTGTTCGCCCGCGCCGGCACGCCCTATTCGCCCGCCACCGGCCTGCCGATCGAGGCGATGCAGGTGCAGGACATGGTCGATCGCGTCATGGCGATGGAGGAGGGCGCGCGGGGCTATCTGCTGGCCCCGGTGATCCGCGATCGGAAGGGCGAATATCGCAAGGAATTCGCCGAATGGCGCAAGGCGGGGTTCCAGCGGGTGAAGGTGAACGGGGCGTTTTACGACCTTGAAGACCCGCCGACGCTTGACAAGAAATTCCGTCACAACATCGATGTGGTGGTGGACCGGATCGTCGTGCGACCCGGTCTTGAAACCCGGCTGGCCGACAGTTTCCGCACGGCGCTCGATCTGGCCGATGGCATCGCGCTTTGGGAAGATGCGCTGAGTTCCGAGGAAACCGAGGCGGGCAAGGAAGCCGGGCGCATCACGTTTTCGGAAAAATTCGCCTGTCCGGTCAGCGGCTTCACCATTGCCGAAATCGAGCCGCGGCTCTTCTCCTTCAACGCGCCCTTCGGTGCCTGTCCAGTCTGCGACGGGCTGGGGGTGGAGCTGTTCTTCGACGAACGGCTGGTGGTGCCCGATACCTCGCTGACCTTGGCCGCGGGGGCCTTGGCGCCCTGGTCGAAGTCGAAAAGCCCCTATTTCACCCAGACCATCGACGCGCTGTCGAAGCACTACGGTTTCGACAAGCGCAAGCAATGGAAGGATCTGGCCCCCGAGGTGCAGCGGCTTTTCCTTTATGGCTCCGGCAAAGACGAGATCAAGTTCCGCTTCGACGAGGGCGGGCGGGTCTATGAGGTCGCGCGCAGCTTCGAGGGCATCATTCCGAACATGGAACGGCGCTACCGCGAGACCGACTCTGCCTGGTCGCGCGAGGAAATGGAGCGCTATCAGAACAACCGCCCCTGCGGCGCCTGCGGCGGCTATCGGCTCAAGCCCGAGGCGCTGGCGGTGAAGATCGGCGGGCTGCACATCGGGCAGGTCGTGGAAATGTCGATCAAGGAGGCTTACGCGAAGATCGAGGAAGTCCCCGAGCATCTGAGCAAGCAGAAGAACGAGATCGCCCGCCCGATCCTGAAGGAAATCCGCGAACGGCTGGGTTTCCTGATCAATGTGGGCCTGGATTACCTGACGCTGAGCCGCGCGGCGGGCACGCTGTCGGGCGGTGAAAGCCAGCGGATCCGGCTGGCGAGCCAGATCGGCTCGGGGCTGACGGGAGTGCTTTATGTGCTTGATGAGCCGAGCATCGGGCTGCATCAGCGCGATAACGACCGGTTGCTGCAAACGCTGAAGAACCTGCGCGATCAAGGCAATACGGTGCTGGTGGTCGAGCATGACGAGGATGCGATCCGCCATGCGGATTACGTCTTCGACATCGGTCCGGGCGCCGGGGTGCATGGCGGGCAGGTGGTGGCGCATGGCACGCCCGCCGAGATTGCTGCCGATCCGGCGAGCCTCACCGGGCAATATCTGGCGGGCACGCGGCGCATCGAAGTGCCCGGCGTCCGGCGCGAGGGCAATGGCAAGAAGCTCAAGATTTCAAAGGCCTGCGGCAACAACCTGAAAGATGTGACGGCCGAGTTCCCCTTGGGCAAATTCGTCTGCGTGACCGGGGTTTCGGGCGGTGGCAAGTCGACGCTGACGATCGAGACGCTCTATAAAACCGCGGCGATGCGGCTCAATGGCGCGCGCGAAACGCCTGCGCCTTGCGACAGCATCAAGGGCTTCGAGCATCTCGACAAGGTGATCGATATCGATCAGCGGCCGATCGGGCGCACGCCGCGCTCGAACCCCGCGACCTATACCGGCGCCTTCACCCCCATTCGCGACTGGTTCGCGGGCCTGCCCGAGGCGCAGGCGCGCGGCTACAAGCCCGGGCGGTTCAGCTTCAACGTCAAGGGCGGGCGCTGCGAGGCCTGTCAGGGCGATGGTGTGATCAAGATCGAGATGCACTTCCTGCCCGACGTCTATGTGACCTGCGAGACCTGCAAGGGGCATCGCTACAACCGCGAGACGCTGGAGATCCGCTTCAAGGACAAGAGCATCGCCGATGTGCTTGAAATGACGGTGGAAGATGCGCAGGAGTTCTTCAAGGCCGTGCCCTCGATCCGCGAAAAGATGGATGCTTTGGTCGAGGTGGGGCTGGGCTATATCAAGGTCGGTCAGCAGGCGACGACGCTGTCTGGCGGCGAGGCGCAGCGGGTGAAGCTGTCGAAGGAGCTTTCCCGCCGGGCGACCGGGCGCACGCTTTACATCCTGGATGAGCCGACCACGGGGCTGCATTTCGAGGATGTGCGCAAGCTTCTGGAAGTGCTGCATTCTCTGGTCGATCAGGGCAATACAGTGGTGGTGATCGAGCATAACCTCGATGTCATCAAGACCGCCGACTGGATCATTGATATCGGCCCCGAGGGCGGCGATGGCGGCGGCCGGATCGTGGCCGAGGGCACGCCGGAGAAGGTGGCCGCCAATCCGGCCAGCCACACCGGGCGCTATCTGGCGCCGATGCTGGGGATGAAGGAGGCCGCGGAATGACGGCGGATCAGGTCAGGTTCTGGGACCGGGTGGCCGAGCGCTATGCGGCGCGGCCGGTGCGTGATGGTGCCGCTTATCAGGAGATGCTGGCCGAGGTGGCCGGGCGGCTGCGCCCCGGCGACAAGGTGCTGGAAATCGGCTGCGGCACCGGCTCGACCGCGCTGCGGCTCGGGCCGCAGGTGGGGCTGTGGCTCGCCACCGACCTCTCGCCCGAGATGCACCGGATCGCCTGCGCCAAGCCCGGTTGCGCCCCGGTGCAGTTCCGGCTGGCTGCGGCCGAGACCCACCACGCCGAGGCGCCTTTCGATGCGATCTGCGCCTTTCACATCCTGCATCTGGTGCCCGATGCCGGGGCGACGCTGGATGCGCTGTTCGCGCAGCTGAAACCCGGCGGGCTGTTCTTGTCGAAGACCTGGTGTCTGGCCGATCTGCCGCTCTGGATGAAGGCGATCCTGCCGCTGTTGCGGCTGCGTGGCTGGATGCCGCCTGCACGGGCGTTGAAAGCGTCGGAGTTGCGGGCGCTGATCACCGCCGCGGGCTTCACCATCGAGACGGAGCGGACCTTCGGCAAGGGCGCCCACAGCCGCTACATCGTCGCGCGTAAGCCGGGCTGAGCCTAATCCGTGTGGGCCGGACCGACGACCTCGATCACCTTGCCGGTCTCGGCCGAGACCTTGTAGATCACCCAATCGCGCAGGTAATAGCGCCAGCGCCCGTCGACGGGGGGCAGGTCGTAGCGATCAAGCTCGATCAGCATCGACTGGCTCGCGACCGGGAAGTCATCGCCGACTTGGAATCCAGCCGGGCGGGTATTCTGCAGCCGCCAGCGGTTGCCGAATTTGCAGAACGTGTCGTGGGTCGATTGCATCACCTTGCATTCCGTCGCGCCAGGCGGCAGCGGCAGATCCTCGGCCAGAGCGGGCAGGGGCAGGGTCAAACAAAGCAGAAGCAGGGGCGCGCGCATGGGGCAAATTTAGGCGCAGGCCGCGCAAAAGAAAACCCGCCGCAGCCGGGGCCGCAGCGGGTCGGCTCGGGTCAGCGCTTGCAGGTGTTGAGGCCGATCAGCGTGTACAGCGGGCAGGTATTCAGAAGCCCGGTCGCCAGCGGCACGACGCCAATGAGGAAGATCCAGTTGTAGGCGCCTTCGCCACGGGTCAGGAACCCGGCCAGCAGCAAAAGGACACCGGCGGCGATGCGGGCGATCTTGTCGAGCCCGCCAACATTGGTCTTGAACATATGTGCTCCCTTCCGGGCCGGGCAGATCCGGCCGATGCGGAAGGGTAACAAAGCCCGGGGGGCGCTGTCGGTGACCTCGTCACACAGGCTCGGTCGCGGCAAGCCGCGAGAGCGCTGCGGCATCGCAGAGTTCGACCGCGCCGCGTTCGGTGCGCACCCAGCCGCGACGGGCAAAGGCGTCAAGGCGGCGCGACACCACCTCGCGCGCCGAGCCGATCTGCACCGCGATCTCGGCATGGGTGGCGGTGACGCGCCCGGCCTCGGCCCGCGCCACAAGCCAGCCCGCCAGACGGCTTTCGACCGACTGGAACGAGACCCGCTCCATCAGCCGGATCAGATCTTCCATCCGCGCCGCCATTGCTGCAAAGACAAGGCTGCGAAACCCGACAGAATTCTCCATCAATGTCAGGAAGATGGGCCGTGGCACCAGCACAAGGCGGCTTGTCTGCGTGGTGATCGCCTCGCCGCTGTACGTGGCCTCGCCGAGCAGACCAAGCGTCGTCTGCACGCAGGTCTGCCCCGGTTCGACCGCATAAAGCAGCAGCTCGCGGCCGTTCGCCCCGGTCAGAAACACCTCGATCCGGCCGTCGAGCATCAGAACGAAACCCTGCACCGCATCGCCGGGACGAAAGAGCACGGTGCCCTTTGGCACCTCGACGGGCACCAGCGGCGCGAGCGTGGCGCGGGCAATGTCGTCAAGGCAGGCGAGGGCGGGGGCGGCGTCGATCCAAGTCATATTCGCATGTCTATCGCCGCCGCGCACCCGCCTGCAAGGGGGCGGACGTTCAGCCGCGCCCGCGTTTCTCGAACCGCGGCAGCATGGCGGAAAAATCCATCCCCTTGCCGTCTTCTTCCTCGACGAAGCGGGCGTAAAGCTCGGCGGCAAGCGCGCCCATCGGCGTGTCGGCATCGGCACCCGTCGCCGCCTGCTGGCTCAGCCGCAGGTCTTTCAGCATCAGTTCGGCGGCGAAACCGGGCTTGTAGCCATTGTCCGCCGGGCTTTTCGGGCCGACGCCGGGGGCGGGGCAATAGGCGTTCATCACCCAGCTGTAACCGGATGAGGTCGAGACCACATCGAACATCTTCGCCCGGTCAAGGCCCAGCTTGTCGGCCAGCGCAAAGGCCTCGCAGGTGGCGATCATCGTGACGCCCAGGATCATGTTGTTGCAGATCTTTGCCGCCTGTCCGGCGCCCGAGGCGCCGCAATGCACGGCCTTTTGACCCATCACGTCAAAAAGCGGTTTCACCGTGGCAAAGGCCGCATCCGAGCCGCCGACCATGAAGGTGAGCGTGCCCGCCGTCGCCCCGCCGACGCCGCCCGAGACCGGCGCATCGAGCGCGCCCATGCCCGCGGTGGCCGCCTCGGCCGCGACCTGACGCGCGCTTTCGACATCGACGGTCGAGCAATCGCAAAGCACCGCGCCCGGTGTCATCGCGCGCAGCGCCTCGTCCGCCACCGCACGCAGGATCGCGCCATTGGGCAGCATGGTGATGACGACCTCGGCGCCGCGTGCGGCCTCGGCGATGGATTTCGCCTGTGCGACGCCTTCGGGGCAAGGCGCGGCCAGATCGAAGCCCATCACCAGATGCCCCGCTTTCGCCAGATTGGTCGCCATCGGTGCGCCCATGTTCCCAAGTCCGATGAAACCGACTTTCATGTGTCCTCCCAAGGATTTGTGACGCGATGTTCAGGCGTCGAAAGGAATTTCCCAGCCCTTTGGCAGCGGCGCGAGCAACTCGGCCAACAGCGCATCGGGCAGGGTCTCAAGGCTGTAGCGCCAGACCGGCTTGCGGTCCTTGTCGATGATCTGCGCCCGCACGCCCTCAAGGAACTCCGCCTTTTCGACCGCGCGCAGGGTGAAGCGGAACTCGTTCGACAGCGCCTCGCGGATCGTTGGCGTTGCCCGCGTCATCCGCACCAGTCGCAGCGTCGCCTCGGCCGAGAGCGCCGAGACCCGGCGCAAGGTGGTGGCAGTCTCCTGCGCGAAATCGCCGGGCATCCGGTCAAGAGTTCCGACGATTTCGCGCAGGTTGCCCCCGCCAAAGGCCGCGTCGATCTCGGGGCGGAAATCGGCAAGGCGGCCCTTCTGGGCGGGGGTATGGTGTTTCGGCAGGCAGGACGGATCGCCGGTCGCGGTGATCTGCGCGATCAGCTCGGGCCAATCCGCCTCGGGGATGTAAAGATCGGCAAAGCCTGCATAGATCGCATCGGCGGCGTTGATGCGCCCGCCGGTCAGGCCGAGATATTCGCCGACCCGCCCGGGGGCGAGGGCGAGGATCAGCGTGCCGCCGACGTCGGGAATGAGGCCGATCCCGGTCTCGGGCATGGCGATTTGCGTGGTGTCGCCGACGATGCGGTGGCTGGCGTGACCGCCCACACCCACGCCGCCGCCCATGACGAAGCCCTGCATGAAGGCGACGATCGGCTTTTCATATTCCTTGATCAGCGCGTTCAGCCGATATTCGGCCCGCCAGAACCGCGGCCCGATCTCGAAATCGCCTTCCTTGCCAAGGTGATAGATCGTGGCAATGTCGCCGCCTGCGCAAAAGGCCCGCGGCCCCTCGGCGTCGATGATCACGACCTCGACCGCGGGGTCATGGCGCCAGTCATCCAGCGCCTTCTCGATCGCCCCGGCCATGCCGTGATCAAGCGCATTGAGCGCTTGCGGGCGGTTGAAGGTGATGCGGCCCGCGCGGCCCTCCTTGCGGGCCAGGATCCAGTCGGTCATCGGTCGCGCTCCGCAATCAGACTGCGGCCGACGATCAACCGCATGATTTCATTGGTGCCTTCGAGGATCTGATGGACGCGCAGATCGCGCACCAGTTTCTCGATCCCGTAATCGGCCAGATAGCCGTAGCCGCCATGCAGCTGCAGGCATTGGTTGGCGACGTCAAAGGCCGCATCGGTGACGTAAAGCTTTGCCATCGCACAGAATTTCGTCGCGTCCGGGGTGGCGTGGTCGAGCTTCCACGCCGCCTGCCGCAGGAAGACCCGCGCCGATTGCAGCTTGACCTCTTGTTCCGCCAGGCGGAATTGCAGCGCCTGAAACTGATCGAGCGACTGGCCGAACGCCTTGCGCTCGCCCATGTAGCGCAGCGTCGCGTTCAAGGCCGCCTGCGCGCCGCCAAGCGCCGAGGCCGCGATGTTCAGCCGCCCGCCATCAAGCCCCGCCATCGCATAGCTGAACCCCTTCCCCTCGGCGCCGACAAGGTTCTCGGCCGGGATCACGCAATCGTCGAAGTTCACCTGCGACGTCGGTTGCGCCCGCCAGCCCATCTTGTCCTCAAGCCCGCCGAAAGACAGCCCCTTCGTGCCCGCCGCGACGACCACGGTCGAGATGCCCTTCGGCCCCTCGGTCCCGGTGCGGACCATCGTCAGATAGGCATCGGAATAGCCGCCGCCCGAGATGAAGGCCTTGGTGCCATTGAGCTTGTAGCCGCCGGGCACGGCTTCGGCCCGGGTGCGCAGGGCCGCCGCGTCCGAGCCCGAGCCGGGTTCGGTCAGGCAGTAGGAAAAGATCGTCTCCATCGTGCAGAGCTTCGGCAGCCATTTCGCCTTGGTCTCGGGCGAGCCGAATTTGTCGATCATGCCGCCGCACATGTTGTGGATCGACAGGAACGACCCCACCGCCGGGCAGGCCATGGCCAGCGCCTCGAAGACAAGCGTCGCATCAAGTCGGCTCAGCCCAGAGCCGCCGTAATCCTCCGAGACATAGATGCCACCAAGCCCCAGCGCGGCCACCTTGGGCCACAGATCGCGCGGAATCGTGCCCGCCGCCTCCCAGTCGCGCGCGTGCGGCGCGATCTCTTCCTGCCCGAAGGCGAAGGCCATGTCGAAGATGGCCTGTTGCTCCTCGCTCAGCGCGAAATCCATGCGCCCCTCCCAAAGTGCCTGAATTGAACGTCTGTTTAATTTCGAATCCTTGCACGAGTTTTGCAAGGTGGGGGAAGGGGCGCTGCCCCTCTTGGCCTGCGGCCAATTCACCCCGAGATATTTCGGGCAAGATAAAGCGATGGGCTTTTCCTGGCGCAAATACGCCTCTGGCCCGAAGGGCAGGCCGCGCCGAAGCGCGGCCCGCTGTCATGCGATCAGTCGAGCGCCTTGAAGTTCAGCGCCACGCCGTCCTTGATCCCCGAGAACCAGCGCGCCGTGACCGTCTTCGTCTTGGTGTAGAAGCGGAAGGCATCCGGCCCGTATTGGTTCAGATCGCCAAAGGCCGATTTTTTCCAGCCGCCGAAGGTGTAGTAGGACAGCGGCACCGGGATCGGGAAGTTGATGCCGACCATGCCGACATTGACGCGGCTGGCGAAGTCGCGCGCGGTGTCGCCGTCCGCGGTGAAGATCGCCGTGCCGTTGCCGTATTCGTTGTCGATGACGAGCTTCAGCGCGTCTTCGTAGCTATCCTTGCGCACGACGCTCAGCACCGGCCCGAAGATCTCCTGCTTGTAGATCTCCATCTCGGTCGTCACCTCGTCAAAGAGGGTCGGGCCGACGTAATAGCCGTTCTCGTAGCCCTGGATCTTCAGCCCGCGGCCGTCGACGACAAGTTTCGCACCTTGCTCGACGCCCGAGCCGATCAGCCCTTCGATCCGGTCTTTCGCCTGTTTGGTGATGACCGGCCCGAAATCGACATCGGCGCCGCCGGTGTAGGGGCCGACCTTCAGCTTTTCGATCTTCGGGATCAGCCGCGAGACCAGCGCCTCGGCCGTGCCCTGGCCGACCGGCACCGCGACCGAGATCGCCATGCAGCGCTCGCCCGCCGCGCCGTAACCAGCGCCAACGAGCGCATCGGCCGCCTTGTCCATGTCGGCATCGGGCATGATGATCATGTGGTTCTTGGCGCCGCCAAAGCACTGCGCGCGTTTGCCGTTCGCACAGGCGCGGCCATAGATATATTGCGCGATCGGCGTCGAGCCGACGAAGCCCACAGCCTGAATGGTCTCGTTGTCAAGGATCGCGTCGACCGCTTCCTTGTCGCCGTTCACCACTTGCAGCACGCCATCGGGCAGGCCCGCTTGCTTGGCGAGTTCCGCCAGACGCAGCGCGGTCGAGGGGCAACGTTCGGACGGTTTCAGCACCATCGCGTTCCCGGCCGAGAGCGCCGGGCCCATTTTCCACAGCGGAATCATCGCCGGGAAGTTGAAGGGGGGTGATGCCGGCGACGACGCCGAGCGGCTGGCGCATCGAATAGATGTCGATGCCCGGGCCGGCGCCATCGGTGTATTCGCCCTTCAGCAGCGCCGGGGCGCCCATGCAGACCTCGATCACTTCAAGGCCGCGTTGCACGTCGCCGCGGCCATCGGCCAGCACCTTGCCATGCTCGACCGAGACGAGTTCCGCCAACTCATCCATATGCGCGTTGATCAGATCGGCGAATTTCATCATCACCCGGGCACGGCGCTGCGGGTTCGTCGCGGCCCAGCCCAGTTGCGCCTTTTCGGCCTCGGCCACAGCCGCGTCGAGTTCCGCCTTGGTCGCCAGCGCCACTTTCGCGCGCACTTCGCCGGTGGCCGGGTTCATCACATCGGTGAAACGGCCCGAAGTGCCCGCAACCATCTTGCCGTTGATCCAGTGTCCGATCTCTTTCATGTCGTCCTCCCTGACAGGTTTGCGGCACTTTACCCTTGCGAAAATGCCGCCAAAAGAGGAAGTCAGGCAAAAGCGTTTTGCAGTTTTGCAAAGGTTGCAACGATGGACTGGGATGATCTGCGGGTGTTTCTGGCGGTGGCGCGGGCGGAAAGCCTGTCGGGCGCGGGGCGTGTGCTCAAATGCGATGCCGCCACCGTCGGGCGGCGCGTTGCGCGGCTCGAAGAAGCTGTCGGCGCGAAGCTTTTTGCGAAATCCCCGCAGGGCTATGCGCTGACCGCCGAGGGCGCGCGGCTGATGCCCCATGCCGAGGCAGCCGAGGCTGCCTTCGCGGGCGCGGCCGAGGAGCTTTCGGGCGGGGCCGGGCAGATCACCGGACAGCTGCGCATCGGCGCGCCGGATGGCTGCGCGAATTACCTGCTGCCGCAGGTCTGCGCCGCGATCTGCGACGCGCATCCGGGGCTTGAAATCCAGATCGTCGCGCTGCCGCGGGTCTTCAACCTCTCGAAACGCGAGGCGGATATGGCGATTGCGGTTTCGCCGCCCTCGGCCGGGCGGCTGACGGTGCAAAAACTCGTGGATTATCAATTGCATCTGGCCGCGCATGAGGCCTATCTGCGCCGCCATCCGCCAATCACCGAGCGGGCGCAGCTGAAGGGGCATCGCATCGTCGGCTATATTCCCGACATGATCTTCGACAAGGAGTTGGACTATCTGGCGCAGACCGGGGCGGACAAGGTGGAACTCGCCTCGAATTCGGTCTCGGTGCAGATGCAGATGCTGCGCGCGGGGGCGGGGCTTGGAATCGTGCATGATTTCGCGCTGCCCTTCACACCCGGCGTCGTGCGGGTTCTGCCCGAGGATATCGCGCTTTCCCGCGCCTTCTGGCTCATTCGCCATGCCGATGATCGGCGGTCCGAACGGCTCGACCGGCTGGCCGAGGCCTTGGGGCGCGGGATGCGGCGCGAGGTGGCGCGGCTCGAGGCGCTGGCCGTCACGGGCGAGGGCGTCGGCTCGCCCACGCGGGCGCTGTGACGCTGCGGCGCGGCAGGGGGTGCTTGCAAATCCCGCGCCGATGCTGTTGCGTGCGCTCACCTTTCGGTGAACGCAGTCGGAGGAGGACTGGATGCGGATCGGCCTTTACCCCGGAACCTTCGACCCGGTGACCCTTGGGCATATCGACATCATCGAGCGCGCTTTGGCGCTGGTGGATCGGCTGGTGATCGGGGTGGCGATCAACCGCGACAAGGGCCCGCTGTTTTCGCTCGAAGAGCGTGTGGAGATGATCAAGGCGGAATGCGCGCCGATCACCGCGCGGCGCGGCGGCGAGATTGTCGTGCATCCGTTCGAAAACCTGCTGATCGACTGCGCCCGCGATGTCGGCGCGGGCGTGATCGTGCGCGGGCTGCGGGCGGTCGCGGATTTCGAATATGAATTCCAGATGGTGGGGATGAACCGTGCGCTCGATGCCAGTGTCGAGACGGTGTTCCTGATGGCCGATGCGCGGCGGCAGGCGATTGCCTCGAAGCTGGTGAAAGAAATCGCGCGGCTCGGCGGCGACGTGTCGAAATTCGTCACGCCGATGGTGGCCGAGCGGCTCTCCGCGCGGCTGCACCGCTAGGCGGTCCCGTGTCGGCGGGGGCGTTTTCGCAGATCTCCGGCCGCTTTTACCGCATCGTTCCCGCGGCCCATGCCGGGGCCGCGCTTTCCCCCGCCCCGAGCCGCGAGGGTCGCTTTCACCATGATTTCCAGCCGACGCTCTATGTCTCGTCCCGGCCGGACTGGGCGCAGCATGCGGTGCGCGTTTACATCGGGCCGGATGATCCGCCACGGGTGATCTGCGCGCTGACGATCGGTCCCGCGCGGGTGCTCGATCTGCGCGACAGCGCGCAATGCGCCGCCTGGGGCGTCGATCCCGCGCTTGCGGCGGTGCCTTGGCTGCCCGAACGCGCGCAGGGCCTTGCGGCCTCAAGCTGGCAGGTGGCTGATGCGGCGCGCGCGGGCGGTGCGGCAGGGATGATCTACACCGCCCGCAGTGCGCCGGATCGTTGGCATCTGGTGCTGTTCGACTGGAGAGACAAAACACGCGTAGCACGCCTGACGGGGCGGCACTGGCCTGCCGATTTCGGCTGAGGCAAGCGCGTCACGGTGGGCCTCGGCGAGGCTCCTTCGGGCTATGCTTTTATCTTGCCTTAAATATCTCGGGGGGCCGAGGCATCGCCTCGGCGGGGCAGAGCCCCCGGCTTGCCCGAGGCGAAAAGGGCTCAGCCCTTCATCTTGAAACCCTTGCCGATCTGATCGGAGGGTTTTACCGGATAATCGCCCGAGAAACAGGCGTCGCAATATTGCGGGCAGGCGTTGTCGCGCCCGCCCTCGGCCCCCGCGGCGCGGTAAAGACCGTCGAGCGAGATGAATTCAAGGCTGTTCACCCCGATCCAGTCGCGCATCTCCTCGACCGACATCCGCGCCGCCAGAAGCTTGTTCCGGTCGGGCGTGTCGACGCCGTAAAAGCAGGGCCAGGCGGTGGGCGGGCTGGCAATGCGGAAATGCACCTCGGCCGCGCCGGCTTCGAGGATCATTTCCTTGATCTTGCGGCTCGTCGTGCCGCGCACGACCGAGTCGTCCACCAGCACCACGCGCTTGCCCTTGATCAGGCAGCGGTTGACGTTCAGCTTCAGCCGCACGCCCATGTTGCGGATGTGCTCGGTCGGCTCGATGAAGGTGCGGCCCATGTATTGGTTGCGGGTGATGCCAAGCGCAAAGGGAATTCCCGATTCCTGGCTGTAGCCGATCGCGGCCGGGGTGCCGCTGTCGGGCACTGGGCAGACCAGATCGGCCTCGACGGGCGCCTCGCGCGCGAGTTCCACCCCGATCTGGCGGCGCGTCTCATAGACCGAGCGGCCGCCGATGATGCTGTCGGGCCGCGAGAAATAGACATGTTCGAAGATGCAGAACCGCGGTTGCGCCGCATGGAAGGGCCGGGTGCTCTCGATCTGGCCTTCGTGGATGATCACCATCTCTCCGGGCTCGATCTCGCGCACCAGCTCCGCCCCGATGATATCAAGCGCGCAGGTCTCGGACGAGAGCACATAGCCGTTTTCGCCCAGCCGCCCCAGCACCAGCGGGCGCACGCCCAGCGGATCGCGCACGCCGATCAGTTTCGTGCGCGTCATCGCGATGACCGAAAACGCCCCCTCGACCCGGCGCAGCGCATCGGCGATGCGCTCGGCATGGTTGGTCTGGATCGAGCGCGCCATCAGATGGATGATGCATTCGCTGTCCGAGCCGGATTGAAAGATCGCACCGCGGTCGATCAGCTCGCGGCGCAAAGCATCGGCATTCGTCAGGTTGCCGTTATGGGCGATCGCACAGCCGCCCATCGAAAACTCGCCGAAGAAGGGCTGGATGTCGCGGATCACCGCAGCTTTCGAGCCCGCCGTCGAATAGCGCACATGCCCGATGGCCAGCGGCCCCGGCAGCGTTTCCATCAGCGAGGCCTTGGTGAAGTTGTCACGCACATAGCCGAAGCGATGCGCCGAGTTGAAGCCCTTGGCCGGATCATGGGCGACGATGCCGCCCGCTTCCTGACCGCGGTGCTGCAGCGCATGCAGGCCAAGCGCCACGAAGTTTGCGGCATCGGTGACGCCGATCACGCCAAAGACGCCGCATTCCTCCTTCAGCTTGTCGTCGTCGAACGGATGCGACAGGAAGGTCTTTTCGGCAGCGGTCATGGGAAGGCTCCAGGGGATCGGCGGCTTGGCGCGGCTTTAACGCGAAACGGGAGGGCTGTTAAGCCCTCCCGCTCGGAATTCCTTACAAAGCTGTCACGATTTCGCGTGAGCGCCTCAGTTCGAGGCAGGAGCCGGGGTTTCGGCGGCGGGCGCGGGGGCCTCGGTGCCCGCCACGGGGCCGCATTTTGCCACCAGCGCCTCGTAGCGGCCGACGATCCAGCCCGGCGCGTCGTCGGGCATGGTGTCGTCCATCTGCCCGCTCAGCTTCGAAAACACCTTTGCCGAGCGCGAGTTGTCGACGATCGGCATCGCTTGCGCCGCGACGAGCTTGTCATAGACGACGAAAGCCACCGCCACCAGGATCACGCCGCGCGCGACCCCGAACAGAAAGCCCAGCCCCTGATCCAGCCCGCCCAGAACCGAGCGCTGCACCAGCGTTGCAAAGAGCGGCGTCAGGATCGAAAACAGCACCAGCGACAGCGCGAAAACCGCGGCAAAGCCGCCGATCGTCGCGAGTTCGCAGCTGTCGGCCAGAAACTTGTTCAGGACCGGAAGCTGCGCGATCAAGGGCTTGGCGGCATCGGCAAAGGTATAGGCCAGCACCGCGGCACCGATCCAGCCCATGATGGCAAGGCCTTCGCGGACGAAGCCGCGGCTGTAGGCGAGGATCGCCGACAGGATGATGGTGACTGCCACAATGGCGTCAACAATGGTGAACCCTTCCATGGTCCTGAACCCCCTGCGACGCTAGCCTGCGCCGAACATGTCCCCAACGAATGTCACGAGGTCGGGCAGCTTGCGCAGCGCCATCCCCGCCCCGCCTTCAAGCTTGGTGCCCACCGGCAGGATCGCCTGTGAGAAACCAAGTTTCTCTGCCTCTTTCAACCTGTTTTCCGCCTGTCCCACCGGGCGCAGCGCCGCAGAAAGCGAGATTTCTCCGAAAATCACCAGATCGGCCGGAAGCGCCACATCCTCGCGCGCCGAAAGCAGCGCGGCCGCCAAGGCCAGATCGGCGGCGGGTTCCAGCACCTTCAGCCCGCCCGCGACGTTCAGGAAGACGTCAAGCCCGGCAAAGGGAATGCCGCAGCGGCTTTCCAGAACGGCGAGGATCGTGGAAACCCGCCCCGAATCGAGCCCGACCACGGTGCGGCGGGGGGAAGCGAGGGAGGACGGCGCCACCAGCGCCTGAATTTCTGTCAGCACCGGGCGCGTGCCCTCGATGCCCGCAAAGACCGCCGAGCCGGGCGCGGGCTGGCCGCGTTCGGACAGAAACAGGGCCGAGGGGTTGGCGACTTCGGCCAGACCGCCGCCGGTCATCTCGAAGACGCCGATTTCGCTGGCCGGGCCGAAGCGGTTCTTCACCGCGCGCAGGATGCGGAACTGGTGCCCGCGCTCGCCCTCGAAATAGAGCACGGTGTCGACCATGTGCTCGACCACGCGCGGCCCGGCGATCTGGCCTTCCTTGGTGACATGGCCGACAAGGATCACCGAGACGCCGCGGGATTTCGCGAAAGTCACCAGCTCATGCGCGGCGGCGCGGACCTGAGAGACCGAGCCCGGCGCGGCTTCGACCATGTCGGCCCACATCGTCTGGATCGAGTCGATCACCACCAGATCGGGCCGCTCGGCTTCGAGCGTCGTCAGGATGTCACGCAGGTTGGTTTCGGCGCCAAGGCTCACGGGCGCATCGGCAAGCCCCAGCCGCATCGCCCGCATCCGCACCTGCGCCGAGGCTTCTTCGCCCGAGATATAAAGGCATTTCAGCCCCTTGCGGGCAAAGGCGGCAACGGCCTGCAACAGCAGCGTCGATTTCCCGATGCCCGGATCGCCGCCGACAAGGATCGCCGAGGCGGGCACAAGGCCGCCCCCCAGCACCCGGTCGAATTCCGCCATGCCGCACAGCGTGCGCGGCGGCGGCGCCTCTTCATGGGCGAGCGTCGTCAGATCGATGCGCCGCCCCTTCGCCCCGCCCAGACTTTTGCCCGCGGGACCCGCCGACAGGGGCGCTTCCTCGATGATCGAGTTCCACGCGCCGCAGGCGTCGCAGCGCCCCGACCATTTGCGATGGACGGCACCACAGTCGGTGCAGGTGAATTGTGCGGATGCCTTTGCCATGCGCCCTTGTGGCAGAGGCCCGCGCGGGCGGCAAGCGCCGCCTTCAGGCGTCAGCGGATCGCGGCGATCGGGCCTTCGGCGCGGCCGTGAATGAATTGCGTCACGTAAGGGTCTGACGTTTCATCCAGTTCCGCAATCGAGCCATGCCAGCGGATCAGCCCGTCATGCAGCATCGCCACCCGGTCGGCGATCGCCCGGACCGAGGACATGTCATGCGTGATGGTGATCGCGGTCGCGCCCATCTCGCGCACGACCGAGTTGATCAGATCGTTGATGACGCCGGACATGATCGGATCAAGACCGGTCGTCGGCTCGTCGAAGAAGATCACCGTCGGATCGGTGGCGATGGCGCGGGCAAGGCCCACGCGCTTTTGCATCCCGCCCGAGAGTTCGGCCGGGAACAAATCTGCCACCTCGGGGCCAAGACCGACGCGGGCGAGTTTCTCGACCGCGACCGCGCGGGCCTCGGCCTTCGGGCGTTTTTGTTGCCCGCGCAAGAGCCGGAAGGCGACGTTTTGCCAGACCGTCAGGCTGTCAAACAGCGCCGCGCCCTGAAACAGCATGCCAAAGCGCGACAGGAAGTCTTCGCGCGCTTCGATCACGGGGGCGCCGTTGACCCGGATCGACCCGGAGTCGGGCGCCACAAGGCCAAGGATGCATTTCAGCAGAACCGATTTCCCGGTGCCCGAGCCGCCGATGACGACAAGGCTTTCGCCACGCTCGACCCGCAGCGAGACGCCGCGCAGCACGGTTTTCGGCCCGAAGGATTTGTGGAGGTTTTCGATCTCGATCATTTGGAGAAGAACACCTCGGTCAGCAGGTAGTTGGAGGCGAGGATCATCACCGAAGCCGCGACGACCGCGGATTTGGTGGCTCGGCCCACGCCCTGCGCGCCGCGGCCCGAATTCATGCCGTAATAGCAGCCCATCAGCGCAACGAGGAAGCCGAAGGCCGCGCCCTTGACGAGGCCCGAGCCGACATCCCAGGCCTCGAGATATTCCCAGGTGTTGCGGATGTAGGTGGCCGAGTTGAAGCCCAGCCGTTCGGTCCCAATGAGCCAGCCGCCCATCACGCCGATCACATCGCCCACGGCGACGAGCAGCGGCACCGAGAGCGTCGCCGCCAGAACGCGCGGAACGGCAAGATATTTCAACGGGTTGGTTGACAGCGTCACGAGTGCGTCGATCTGCTCGGTCACTTTCATCGTGCCGATCTCTGCGGCGATCGAACTGGCCACGCGCGCGGCCACCATCAGGCCGCCCAGCACCGGGCCAAGCTCGCGCACCATCCCGATCGCAACGATCGAGGGCACGACGCTTTCGGCCGAAAACCGCGCGCCGCCCGCGTAGATCTGCAGCGCCAGCGCGGCGCCGGTGAAGAGCGCGGTCATGCCGACCACCGGCAGCGACAGCCAGCCGATCTGCAGCATCGCCTGCAGGAATTCGCGCGTGTAGAACGGCGGGCGCGCCAGATGGCTCAGCACCGAACCGGTGAAAAGTGCCACGCGGCCCGCGCCCGCAAGCGCCGAAAGAACGGTGCGGCCAAGCGCGGCCAGAGCAGAAAGGATCACACCAGTCCCCCGGCATAGACGCGCTGGTAGCGATGGCCGAGCGAGGTCAGGATTTCATAGCCGATCGTGCCCACCACATCGGCGAGCGCATCGACGCCCTGATGCGGCCCAAGGATATCGAGGCTGCGCGGGGTCTCGGCCAGATCGGTGACATCGACGGTGATCAGGTCCATCGAGACGCGGCCGACGAGCGGGCAGGGGGTGTCCTCGGCCCAGAGCGTCGCCTTGCCCGAGAGCCTGCGCGACAGCCCGTCGGCATAGCCCGCGGCGACGGTGGCGATGCGGCTCGCCCGTGTCGCGGTCCAGCTGTTGGAATACCCCACGGTCTCGCCCGGCTCGACGGTGCGGATCTGCACCACGGGCAGCGACAGCCGCACGACCGGGCGGGCCTTGTCGAAAGGCTGACCGCCATAAAGGCCGATGCCCGGCCGGGTGACGTCGAAATGATAATCGGGGCCCAGCAGGATGCCGCCCGTGGCCGAGAGCGCGCGTTTCAGCCCCATCCCGTCGGTCATGTCGCGGAAGGTTTTCAACTGCAGCGCGTTCATCGGGTGATCCGGCTCGTCCGAACAGGCAAGGTGGCTCATCACGAGCTTCGGCCCGGCGGCCAGCAGTTCGGCCGAAACAGCGGCCCAATCGGCGGGCTCGAGCCCGAGTCGGTTCATGCCCGTGTCCAGCTGCACGCCGAAGGCCGCGCCGGGCAGGGCGTCGAAATGGCGCTTCACCTGTTCGGCCGAATTCAGCATCGGCGTCAGGCCCAGATCGCCGATCATCTCGGTGTCGCCCGCCATATGGCCGGAAAAGACGAAAATCTCGGGGCCTTCGCCCAGGGCCTGGCGGACGGCTGCGCCTTCCTCGGTGGCGGCGACAAAGAACTTGCGCACCCCCGCCCGTGCCAGAACCTGCGCCACCTTGGCGGCGCCAAGGCCGTAGCTGTCGGCCTTGACCACTGCCCCGGTCTCGGTGGCGGCGGAAGTCATTGCGTCAAGCGCCCGCCAGTTGGCAAGCACGGCGTCAAGATCGATGCGGAGCGATGCTGTGGTCATGCGGTTTTCTTGAGCCTGAGGGGCAGAAGGTCAAGCGCAAACATCCGTGAGCGGGCGCGCCCGCGGCAGATGTGGCAGGGGGGCTCTGCCCCCCGTCCGCAAGCGGACTCCCCCCGGGATATTTGTCGCAAGATAAAACCAAAGGCTTCTTTTTATCTTGCCGCAAATATCCCGCGGGGGTCCGGGGGCGCGAAGCCCCCGGCTTTGGCTCAGAACCCGTCCGAACCGTCGCCCTGCCAGGGCCGGGCCAGGTCCGAGAACCGGGTGAAGCGGCTTTCGAACGCAACCTCGACGGTGCCGATCGGCCCGTGGCGCTGCTTGCCCAGGATCACCTCGGCCTTGCCATGCACGCGCTCGGCCTTTTGCATCCATTCGGCGAATTTCGGGTCGTCTTCCGGCGGCTTCAGGCGTTCATGATAATATTCGTCGCGATAGACGAACATCACCACGTCGGCGTCCTGTTCGATCGAGCCCGATTCGCGCAGGTCGCTCAGCTGGGGTCGTTTGTCTTCGCGGCTTTCCACCGTCCGGCTGAGCTGCGACAGCGCCATCACCGGAATGTTCAGCTCTTTCGCGATCGCCTTCAGCCCCATCGAGATCTCGCCGATTTCCTGCACCCGGTTGTCGGTCCGCCCCGAGCCGCGCAGCAGCTGCAGGTAGTCGACGATCACCACGTCGAGCCCATGCGTGCGCTTGAGCCGCCGACACCGCGCCGCCACCTGCGAGATAGGCAGGGCGGGGGTGTCGTCGATGTAAAGCGGGCAGGTCTCGAGCGCCTTCGCCGCCTCGACGAAGCGGCGGAACTCGGCCTCGGTCATGTCGCCGCGGCGGATCTGTTCCGAAGGCACTTCGGACGCTTCCGAGAGCACGCGCGCGGCGAGCTGCTCGGCGCTCATTTCGAGCGAGAAGAAGCCGACGACACCGCCCTCGACCGCGCCTTCGGTGCCGTCATGGCGCATCCCGCGCTTGTAGGCCTTGGCGATGTTGAAGGCGATGTTGGTCGCAAGCGAGGTCTTCCCCATCGAGGGACGACCGGCGAGGATCAGAAGGTCGGAGGGGTGCAGACCGCCCAGCTTGCGGTCGAGATCGCGCAGGCCGGTCGAGACGCCCGCGAGCCCGCCCTCGCGCTGGTAGGCGGCATTCGCCGATTGCACCGCTTCGGTCACCGCCTTGAGAAAGCTCACAAATCCCTTGTCGGCCGTGCCCGATTCCGCAAGCTTGTAAAGCGCGCCCTCGGTCTTCACGATCAGGTCTTCGGGTTCCAGCCCGACCTCGACCTTCTGCGCCGAAGCGGACAGATCCTTGCCGAGCCGGATCAGCTCGCGCCGCAGCGCAAGGTCATGGATCATCTGCGCATAGTCGCGCGCGGCGTAAGACGAGATCGCCGCCCCGGCAAGACGCGCGAGATAAGTGGCGCCGCCAAGCGCCTTGAGCCCCTCGTCATCCTCCAGATAGGCCTTGAGCGTCACCGGCGAGGCGAGCGCGTTCTTCTGGATTCGCGCCGCCGCCACTTCGAAGATGGTGCGATGCACGGGTTCGAAGAAATGCTCCGCCCGCACCACCGA
Source organism: Rhodobacter capsulatus (assembly GCF_052363175.1). GTDB lineage: Bacteria > Pseudomonadota > Alphaproteobacteria > Rhodobacterales > Rhodobacteraceae > Rhodobacter > Rhodobacter capsulatus_D. The sequence goes on along the minus strand of NZ_CP198946.1, from coordinate 2,300,416 downwards.
GGCGATCCGGTCCATGACATCGTTATTCGTCAGGATCAGCCCCAGAAGCTGTTGTTCCGCCTCGATATTATGCGGCAGAGCCTCTTCTTCCGGCATCTCGGGTCTGATCGGTGCAAGCGTGTTCATTTCTGCCTCATGATCCCATCCCCCGGGCTCTTCTAGCGACGGGCGGGGGAAAACGGAAACCTTCCGCAAGGTCGGATAACCCTGTGGACAAAAGCGCAACCGCGCCGCAGTTTAGCGCATTTTTGGGGGAATTTCCACCAAGGACCACAAGATATTGCGGGTATCCCCCCGGGCGCGCGAGTCGCCCCGGGTTGTCCCCATTTCATCCACAGGCGTATCCCCGGGGTTCTCCCCGGAAATCTCAGGCCTTCTTGTGGGCGTCCTGCCAGGCGCGCGGGGCGCTGAGGAAGGCCTCGACCTCATCGAGCGTCGCGGCGTCAAAGGCGCCCTGCGCGCGGGCCTCGGCCAGCACGTCCCACCAGGTGCACAGGTGGTGCAGTTGCACCCCATGCGCGGCGAGCGTCGGCACGGTTTCCGGGAAGATGCCGTAGTAGAAGATCACCGCGGTATGGGCACAGGTGGCGCCGGTTTCGCGGATCGCATCGACGAAGCTCAGTTTCGAGCCGCCATCGGTGGTCAGATCCTCGACCAGCAGCACGCGCTGGCCCTCGGTCATCGCGCCCTCGATCCGGGCATTGCGGCCGTAGCCCTTGGGCTTCTTGCGCACATAGGTCATCGGCAGCGCCAGGCGCTCGGCCACCATCGCGGCGAAGGGGATCCCCGCGGTCTCGCCGCAGGCGATGTTGTCAAAGGCCTCAAAGCCCGCGTCGCGCAGCACGGTGATGGCGAGGAAATCCATCAGCGTCGAGCGGATGCGCGGATAGCTGATCAGCTTGCGGCAGTCGATATAGGTCGGCGAGGGCAGGCCCGACGCCAGCGTGAAGGGCGTCTCGGCGTTGAAATGCACCGCCTTGATTTCCAGAAGCATCCGCGCGGTCAGGCGGGCGATTTCTTCCTTGGCGGGATAGGAGGAGGGGATCATGTGCGTGTCCTCATGCTGTTTTTTCTTGGCGCAAATACGCCTCTTTTCGACCGTGGCGCCCGGGGGGCGGGTGGAAAAGAGCGTATTTGCCCCAAGAAAAAGGATCAGTCGATTGCGTGCCAGAAGACCGGGAAGCCCGGGTCGAAGACGGTGACGGGACCGGCGCCGGTCTCGATCTTGGCGGGCCAGGTCGCGGCGGCGGCGGTCTTTTCGAGCGTCAGCGTTTCACGGTTCACTGGCAGGCGATAGAAACGCGGCCCATTTTCCGAGACGAAGGCGGACAGGTTTGCCAGTTTGCCCTCTTCCTCGAAGACATGGGCGAGAAGGCTCATCGTGTTCGTCGCGGTGAAGCAGCCCGCGCAGCCGCAGGCGCATTCCTTCAGCGGGTCGACATGCGGCGCGGAATCGGTGCCAAGGAAGAACCGGGCCTCGCCGCCGGTCGCCGCTTCGCGCAGGGCAAGGCGATGGTGTTCGCGCTTTGCCACCGGCAGGCAGTAGTAATGCGGCTTGATGCCCCCAACCAGAATATGGTTGCGGTTGATGATCAGGTGATGCGTGGTGATCGTCGCGCCCAGATCGTCGCCTTGCGCGCGGGCATAATCCACGCCGTCTTTCGTGGTGATATGTTCCATCACCACGCGCAGGCCGGGCGTCGCGCGGCGGATCGGGTCGAGGACGGTCTCGATGAACACCGCTTCGCGGTCGAAAATGTCGACGGCGGGATCGACGACCTCGCCATGCACGCAAAGCGGCAGGCCGATCTCGGCCATTTTTTCCAGCACGCCGCGGACCTTGTCGAAGTCGCGCACGCCCGAATGCGAATTCGTCGTCGCCCCGGCCGGGTACAGCTTCACCGCTTTCACCAGACCCGAAGCCGCCGCTGCCGCGACATCGGCGGGCTCGGTGGTTTCGGTCAGGTAAAGCGTCATCAGCGGCTCGAAGCTCGCGCCTTCGGGCATCGCGGCGCGGATGCGGTCGCGATAGGCCGCTGCCTCGGCGCCGGTCACCACCGGCGGCACCAGATTGGGCATCACGATGGCGCGGGCGAAATGGCGCGTGGTTTCGGGCAGGACACCCGAAAGCATCGCGCCGTCGCGCAGATGCAGGTGCCAATCATCGGGGCGGGGAAGGGTGATGCGGGTCATGGGCACGGGTTACACAATCGTCCCTGGCTTTTCCAGTGCCAAGCGGCGCAGGCGGCTTCGCGCTGATGTGACCGCGGGGCTCTGGACGACGGCTTCCCCATGCGTCACCCTGCAGGGGCCTCGGGGGAGGATGGAGAGACACATGACGACACGGTTCATCGCTTTGGCGGGCCTTGCCGCCGCCACCGCCCTTGCGGGCTGCAACGATCCGGGCTTTCGCGGCGTGCCCGAAGTGCGCATCGCCACTGCGGCCGAGGTGACGCAGTGCAAGATGACGAGCACGATCACCAACGAGCCCGGGCTTTATGGCCCGCTTGTCGGGCATGAGGCAGAGCGCTACGCCCGCAACAAGATCCTCGACATGGCGAAGGGCGACGGCGCCAACACCGTCGTCTTCGATCCGGTGATTCCGGGCGAGCCGGTCTATCAGCTGTCGGCCAAAGCCTATCGCTGCTGAAAAGGGCGCGGCGTTTTACGCTGCATTGCAGAAAATGCAGGGCGGGGTTTCGGCAATCGCGATTGTCGAGCCTCGGCCCGGTCCCTATGTTGCCCGGATGGGAGGAAACATTCTGCACCCTGTCAGGAGGTTTCCATGACTTTTGTCGAACTGCATGACGCGCCGGCCAAGACACCGTTCAAGGGCATCGCCACGCGTCTGACCCGACTGCCGTCCGCCTTGGGCGAGGGGCTTGTCGATGTGCTTGAAACCGGCGCGCGTCTGCGCGAGGTATCGCGTCTGCGCGCGATGTCGGATGCCGAACTGGCGCTGCATCACATCACCCGCGACGAGATCGTGCCGCACGTCTTCCGCGACCGCTACTGCTACTGAGCGCTCCCCTGCGGCGGCCAATCCTCTTGCGCGGGGCTCGCGCGCGGTCGATACTGGCCGCGATGAAGATTGCGGAAGGAGCGGGAGATGTCGCAGGAAACCCTGACCGAAGTGCGCGGTGATCTGGTTCTGGCGGCGCTTTGCGTGGGACAATTCCGGGCGCCCTGCCAGATCGAGCCGGAACGCCTTCTGGTGCGGGCTGACGAAGCGCTGATGCAGGCGTTGCGCGCGCTCGGTCTGGAGACGGCTGCGGTCTTCGAAGCCTTCACCCCCGCGCCGCTTTTCGCGCCCGAAGAATTGATCCTTGATCAGGTGGCGCGCGGCATCATGCGTCGACAGGTCACGACGCATGTCTTCCGCCCGCATGATGACGAGACCGCCGAGGAAGACGGTGATTCCGTGGTGGCGACGGTCTGAGACGTCACTCCCCGGGGCGGTTCAGGCCGGGGTGCGGCTTGTCGCCGGTTCGGGTAGCGGATGGCCCGATTTTTCCAACTGATCTTCGAGAGCGGCCAGACGGTTGCGGAACCGGGGCCCACCCAGTCGCGCCACCACATTGCGGCACAGGAGCGCCTCGAGAAAGGGCCGGTCAGACCTGTCGAGATGGCCCGCCAACCGGCGCAGATAGCGCGTCGCATTGCGCCGCCCGCGCCAGAGCCGCCAGAATATCGCCGGGGTGAAGGTTCCTGCACAAGCCTGCGTCAGCATCGGTTCCAGCGCGTCGATCTCGGCCAGCGCGGTTTCGGGCGTGCTGCCCAGATTGCGGCACGGCAGCAGCGTCACATGCGGCCGTGCCATCAGCGCAGCATGCATCGCATCCTCGGCGATCAGCGGATCATAGATGATATAGGCGGCCCCGGCGCCGTCGAGCATGTCGGGGGCAAAGCCGTAACGGTCGGTGAAATTCTGCCGCCGCCGCCGCCGGAAGCGGTCGTCCCAGGCGGTCAGACGTGCGTCAAGCGTCGCCTGCGGTGCCAGCATGATCACCGTCGCCCCGGGGGCGGCCACCGAATAGGCCGCGGCCGCATAGCCGCAGCTGCCCGCGCCGTAAAACACCACGCGGTCGAAATCCTCGAAGAAGGCTTCGTCCACGAGACGGTCGAAATAGGCATAGACGGTCGGATCGCGGAACCAGCTTTCGTCATGGCCGATGATCGTCAGACTGGAATGGCCGCCCGCCTCTGCCAGAGAGAAGCCAGCTGGCAGTTCTTCCTCGGAGCGGGCACGGATCGCGGCGCGAATCTCGAAGCTGACCAGAAGCACCGGGCCGCGATCGGCAAAAAGCACCGAATGTGCCGGACCCAGCGGCTCATAATAGCCCTCAAGATCGCCCAGATGCTCGATATGGTGCAGCCAGTCGCTGTCGCTGAGATCCCGCATGGCCCTGACTTCCAGTGTTCCCCCGTCCATTGCAGCCCTCCTGCGCATCGCTGCAACAGAGTGGCGTGAACAAGGTTAATCTAGCATTGCTCTGCCCTGCCGGAAATGCGGCGCGGGCGGGAAAATAGATCGGATTGTAGGAAGTTCGGGGTCAATGCCTCGCAAAGCGGCGCAGTGTTTCCACTTCGTTTACGTCGGTGGCAGCTTTGTGGCTGCGGCAAGGCCAAGCGCCTGCATCCGCGCCGCCAGCGGGGCGGGCAGCGGGCGCGAGGGCGGCGTCAGCATCAGCCGCCCGAAAAGTGCGCGGAAGGATTCCTCGGCCATCAGTTCGGCGAAGCGCCTCTGCCGCCAGGCGACGCCCGCGCGATGCAGTTGGTCGATCTCGGGATCGGCGCGCAGCCGGGCGAGGCCTTCGGCGTTGGCGGGAGCATACCGGGCGATGCTGCGATCTTCGATGTCGCAGAAATTGCGCTCGACCCAGTAGCTCAGATCGAAGGTCGAGGCTTCGCGGTTCGCCCGGCCGCGGTCGCATTTGAGCACGTAGCCCTGCATCGAACCGAGTGCATAGTGATTGAGTTGCACCAGCTGCCACGGGTCTTCGCCGAGCGGCGTGAAGATCCGCCCGGTGCGGTAGGTCTCGGGCAGCACCCGGCCGCTGCCATCGACCCAGACCGTTTTCGCCAGCCGGTCATGATCGGGGGCGCGGGGGCGGTGCACGCCGAGCTTGCCATAGGTGCCGTCGTTGCGAAAGAACGTCTTGATCAGGCTCGCCCGCCAAGGCCAGGTCATGCCCGGGGGGGCGGCGCGGGGGAATTGCGTGGTCACTGGCGCGTCGCGGAAATCGACCACACCCGCATTGCCGAAAAGCCGCCAGGTGAGGGCAATGGCGGTGGCTTGCGGCAGCGCGGTCCAAAGCGCCGCAAGCGTGCCGTCGCCCGTATGGATGTTGACGAATTCGTCGATGTCCGCGACCAGAACCCAATCGGCGGCGCGGGTGAGCGGGTGTTTGTCCGCCGCCTTCAGCGCCGCCCATTGCGGCCCCTCGCGCCACGGACCCGGGTTGCGCACATGCGTCAGTTCGCCAAGCGCCTGCAGCCGGTCCAGCAGCGCCTCGGTGCTGTCGCTGCAATCGTTCGAAAAGACAAGAAAATCGGTGAAGCCCACGGCGCGGTGATGGGCGAGCCATTCGAGCAGGAAGGCCGCCTCGTTCTTCACTGTCAGAATGGCCAGCGCGCGCATCAGTGGTTCGCCTCGCCCTCGTGCTCGACAGTGAAGAAGAAGCCGGGCGGCAGGTTGTCGAGCGGCATCGCCGCCGGGATCACCCCGGGACCGGCGTTGAACACGGCCGAGCCGAAGACATGGAGAATGCGCGAGAGCTTCTCGAACCGCTCGGAGCAAAGCTCGGCGTAGAAATTCGCGTAAGCCTCGGTCGAGCGCAGCTCCGCGATCTTTGCCCGATGCGCGGCGACGGAAAACTCATGCGCGGCGCGGATCTCGGGATCGGCCAGAAGCCGGTCGAACTCGGCCCGCGTTTGCGGGATCATCCGCTGGATCGAGCGATCTTCCACTGCGTTGTGGTTCATCCGGAACCAGTAGTTCAGCCCCTGATCTCGGTCGACATGGTTCACCCGGCCGCGGTCGCGCTTGACCAGAAAGCTTTCGGCCGAGCGCACGGCATAGTGGTTCAGCTGCACCCAGTCATAGCCATAGGTGGTCGCGGTCGAGCGCCAGCCGTTGCGATACATCTCGCGCGGCATCGGCTTGCCCGATCCGTTCAGCCAGATCACCTGATCCCAAAGGTCGGGCAACAGCCCCTTCGGCCGGTGCACGCCCAGCTTCTTGTAGATGTCGATGTTGCGAAAGAGCGTCTTGAAGCCCCAGGCCTGATGCGGTTTGCGCACGATCTCGGGGGCGCAGGTGGTGAATTGCTCGATCAGGAAGCGGTCGTGATACTCATGCACGTCGCAATTGCCGAAAAGCCGCCAGGTGAGGGCGATCATGTTCGCCTCGCCCATCGCCTCATACAAAGCGCGCAAGGTGCCGTCGCCGATCTTCACGTCGATGAATTCATCGACATCCATGCAGATCGCCCAGCCGCAATTCTGGATCAGCGGCTCCTTCTCGGCGCTTTCCAAGGCCGCGTGCTGGGGCGGCATGTCCATCGTCCGAAACGGATTGTCGCGGTGTTGGCAGATCCCCTTTCGCTGCAGCATGTCGAGCATCGTGTCGGTGCCGTCGGTGCAATCATTGGTGTAGATCAGGAAGTCATCGACGCCGATGGCGCGGTGATAGGCGATCCATTCCAGAATGAAGGGGCCTTCGTTCTTCATCGTGGTGACGATGCAGGTGCGCCCGGCCTCGGTGGCGCGTTGCGGGGCCGCGCGCGGTTTCGAGACCGGCGGGCGGATCGGTTTTGCCCCCCAGATCCCGGTCGCGGCTTGTAACAGCTCGGGGTCTTCGATCAACGAGGTCTTGGGCGCCAGTTCCGAGGCCGCCCGTCCCGGCACGCGCAGCCCCATCGCGCGCCAGAACGGAAAGAGGCTCGCCGGATCGGGCTTCGTATAGGCGATGCGCAAGAGCCGCCAGGTCGCGTCAAGACTGGTCTTGCCGGGCGCGACGCCCCAGCGGGCAATGCCGCGCGTCGCGTCGAATTGCCGGCACAGGTGATCGGAAAACCGAGTCTCGGCCCCGGCGCGCACCCGCCACGGATAGATGCGCCGCCCCACCAGTGTCACCATGCCGGTGGGGGCGGCGAGACAAGCCTCGAAAGCCGAGGGGGCGCCTTCGGGGCGCGGTTGCAGGATGTCGGTCACGTCAAGCTGCAAGACGACGCGGGCGCGGGCGAGAAACCGCCATTTCGCCAGTTCCAGAACGATCCCCTGACCGAGCGGCGCCCGCCACGGGTCGTTCGCGGGAACCTCCATCCGGTCCTTGCCCGGCGCGTCGGGAGCGTGGAAGGGGTGGTTCTCCGGCCCGTGGTCGGGTTTGCCGAGGGGCACGGGGGAATGCAGCACGACGACGGTCATCGCCAGCTCGCGCGCCTCCAGCTCGCGCGCCACCGCCGCTGCCAGATCGGTGCCATGACCCATCGGACTGTCAGGCGGTGAGCGGTCGAGGATCAGCGCGCCTTGAGCCCCGTGCAGGTCGTGATGCCAGCACAGCCAATCGGCGATGCAGAGCGCGCTTTCCTCGAGCCGTTGCGCAAAAAGACAGAACTTGCCTGCGAAGAGATCGGTCTCGGCCGCGGCGGGGGCGATCTCGACCGGCAGCACCGGGCCTTGCGGCGCTTCGACGGGGGCGGGAGCGTCGCTCTCGCCCTCGACTTTGACCGGGCGCTGGGCCTCGGGGCACAGACCCAGCAGCAGCGGGCCTTCCGGCGCGGCGCGGCCATGCACCATCACACCCCCCGCCACTTCGCGCCGGTCGATCACCTCGACCCCGCCTTCGGGGGCCACGGCGGCGATCTGCCCGGCAAAGGCGGGATGAGCAAAAAAGAGCCGCAGCGTGCGTCCCGGTCGGCCATTGCGCAGCTCGGGCCAGATCACGGCGTCAAGCAGTCGCAACCCCTCGGGGCCGCCCTCGAAGGGGCTTGTCTGCATCTGCCGCGCGACGACCGTCGATCCCACCATCTGCACTCCGGGTTTTTCCCTGTCTTATCAGGGCGGCCCCGTGCTTTCAAACAAGCGCTGGGCCGAAGCGCAACTTTGCCCGCCGCGTCGCGGGATTGTTGCGGATTGATCAACGGCCGCAATAAATTGTTCTCTATCTGGCAATGCCCGAAAATCGCCTGAAAATCGCTTCGAATTCGGCCAAAGCCGATGTTTTCACCGGGCCGAGGGCGCTCTCCTTGCCAAGCCATCGGGAGCGGATAGAATGCGCGTGCATAAAACAAGAGGGTGGGCAGATGTTCGGAGCCAAGAAAGTCGAGGCGTTCCGTCGGAATCCGGGGCAGAGATACATCGAATTCTTCGATGAACTGCACCAGCGGATGGTCTTTGACTGGTACATGGAAATCGGCTGCCGGGCCGGGCGCAGCTTCGCGCCGGTGCGTGGCAAGACGATCGCCGTCGACCCCTTCTTCAAGGCCGAAGTCGACGTGATCGGCTCGAAACCGCAACTGCTGATCTTCCAGCAGACCAGCGACGATTTCTTCGCCTCGGGGATGCTCGAGAAGATGGGGATCCAGATTTCCTTCTCGTTCCTCGACGGGATGCACCTGTTCGAATACCTGCTGCGCGACTTCATGAACACCGAAGCGCTGACCAACCCCGAGGGGGTGATCGCGCTGCATGATTGCGTGCCCTTCAACGAAAAGATGCTGACGCGCGATCTGAAGAACCTGCCGAAGGGACCGTGGACGGGCGACGTGTGGAAGCTCATTCCGATCTTGCGCAAATATCGCCCGGATCTGGAGCTGACGGTGCTGAACTGCCGTCCGACCGGGCTGGTGTTCGTCTCGAACCTTGATCCGGCGAACACCGTGCTGCGCGACAATTACGAGGCGATTCTGGCCGAATGGACCTCGATCGATCTGGTGCCCTATGGGGTCGGGCGGTTCTACGATGCCTTTGAAAGCGTCGATGCCGAGGCTTTCGCCGCTGCGGATTACCCGATCTTTTCGAAGATCCGGCAAGCGCCCGCGACGATTCGCAAGCCGACCAAGGTCACGAAGTAACCGCGGGGGATCAGATGGTTGCCCACGACGACGATCCTTGCCGCGCCCCGCAGCCGCTTGGTGGCTGGTCCACGAAGATCGTGACCGTGCCGCAGGCGCTCGTCGTGCCTGCGACCGTGGCCGACATGGTGCAGCCGATGGGCGTCTTCGACGCCGAGGGCGCCTATGTGCACGAGGGGGTGCTCTGGCGCGGCCGTCGCCTGATGGTCGAGCCGGAGCCGCGCCCCGAACCCGTGGCCGAGTTGCCCGGGCGCTGGATCTGGGGCGGTGTCCTGCTCAATCACTTCGGCCATTTTCTCGTTGAAAGCACGCCACGGCTCTGGGCGCTCGATGCGCTGAAGGGGGCGGTCGATGGCTTCGTCTTCACCGTCAAGCGCGAGACGATCGAGGTCGAGGGCGAGCTGAAGCTGCAGCCGTTCCAGCGGCTTTTCTTCGATCTTCTGGGGATCGACGTGCCGATCCGCATTCTTGCGCAGCCGACGCGGGTCGAGTGTCTCGAAGTGCCCGGACAGGGCTTCGGCCTTGGCGCGATTGCCGCCGGGACCGAGCCGTTCCGCGCCTTCTTCCAGTCCCGCTTCGCGCGCGATATCGCGCCGCAAGGGGCGGAAAAGCTTTACATTTCCCGGTCCGCGCTGGGCGCCAGCCGGGGCGGCGTTCTGGGCGAGGACCGGATCGAAGCGGCGCTGGCCGCCGCTGGCTACGAGATTTTCCACCCGCAGAAACACAGCCTTGAAGCGCAGATCGCCCATTACAAGGCGGCGCGGCAGGTGGTGGCGCTGGATGGCTCGGCGCTGCACATGGTGGCGATGGTGGGCCGCACCGATCAGCAGGTGGCGATGATCCGCCGCCGCGTCAGCGACGTCTCGGACAGCATCGTCACCCATCTGACCGCCTTCACCGGGCGGGCGCCGCTGGTGATCGACGTGATCGAACAGGATTGGGTGCGCTCGGATCGCAAGCGTGCGGATCGGCATTCGGTCGGCCAACTCGATCTGCCCGCGCTGGGGCGCGCGCTCGTCGCGGGCGGTTTCCTGCCCGACGGCACCGAGATCCCGGCGATGTCCGAGGCCGACATTCAGGCGGGCGTGCATCTGTTCGAAGATGCGCTGAGCGGCAAGCTCAGGTTCGAGCCGCTGGCGCGCGGGGCACGGCGCGAGCTGCCCGAGGCCGACGGTGGCGCGCGGCGGCGCAAGGACAAGTCCGGCACGAAACCGGGCAAGGAAGGCAAGCTCAAGGGCGAGGAACGCCGGGCGGCGCGGATGGCGCGGCAGGCGGACAAGACCGAGCGGCGCGAAAAACGCGCGGCGGCCCGGCCCGAGGGCTGAGGCCGCCTGACGCCTGTTTCACGTTTATTTTCCGCGCCTTGCCCGGCGCTCTTCACGCGCGGCCTTGCGTTCCTGACGCTCGGCGCGACGCGCGGCACGGTCTTCGGCCGGGGTTTCCTCGACTTCTGCGAGCGGCGCGGCCTCGCCCAGATGCGCGCGGGTAAAGACCGCCATCACCTGCGCCACCGAAGCTTCCCGCACCGAGCGCAGGTTCGGCTCGAACCACGCCCCCCCGGCCTTCACCGAGGTGACAAGTTCGTAGGAGGGGAAATAATCCACCTCCGGCCAGTCGGCCTGCATCTCGCCCGCGACGGCGCGCAGCACGGATTTCGAGAGCGTGGTGGCCGTCAGCACATGTGCCTCCGAGGCAGTCGCAGTCAGCGGCACCGGCGAGACGGTGAGCAGCACCCGCAGCGCCGGGTTGAGCGCCTTGAGCCGCGCAAGCGCCGCTTCCAGATCGGCCTTCACCTCGGCCGTGCGGAAATTCGCGAAAGCATGGATCTCGGGGTCGTAGCTGCCCGCGATCGTGCCGGGCGCAGTCGCATAGACCTGCCCCGAGGGCTTGTGCAGCCAGGCCTCGGTCAGGCCCAGCGTGAAGATGAAGACATCGGCTTGGCCGAAGACCTCGCGCACCTTTTCAAGGTGTCTCGCCCGCTCGGCCTTGACCGCGTCGGCGCTCGCAAAGCCGCCCGGTTCGATGTTCGGGCGCAAGGCGTCGTAAAAGCGGCCGTCCTTTTCCCAGATCGCGTCGAACTCGCGCGGGCTGCCCCAGGCCTCCTCGATCAGCTGGCGCAGCTGGCGGGTGGTGTAGAGGTTGCCGTACCGCGCCGAATACATGTCATAGCCGTGGCTCGGCCCGTCTTCAGGGGCGATGTGGACCGGCCGCGGCTCGGCGTCGAGCACGTTGAAGCCGTTCTTGCGCAGGGCCCGGCCGACATGCTGGGCAAAGCAGGACCCCGCGGTGACGATCCGGTCGGTCTTCGTCAGTTCCCAGCGCGGGCGATACAGATCGGGCGGCGGATAGGCGGCCTCGGCCATGCCGGTGCGCCAGAAGGCGCGGGCGTCGATGCCTTGATAGGGCGAGCGGGTCATGCGGGCACTCCTTCGATGCAGCTGGCCGCGGTCAGGGCGGGATGGATCGCCGCCCAGCAGGCCAGTCCGAAATCGGCATTCATGTGCGAGGCGTCGGTGCCGCCGCCCTCGCCGGAAATGAGGCGCGAGGCCTCCTTGTTATAGGCGCCGCGAGTGGTCACGCCATCGGCGACGGTCTCGGGCGGTTGCGGCACGAAGATCGCATGGGGCGCAAGCGCCGCGCCGACAACGCGCAGGAACATCTCGCCGATCGCCGGGCCATCGCCCGCGCAGATCGCGGCGTCCCAGCCGTAATCCGAGGTGCCCTCGGGCGCCTGTCGCGCCCAATCGGCCCAATGCGGCTCGGCGAGCGCCAGCACCGGCTTGTCGGTGGCACCGCGCAGGCGTTCGGCATGTTCGAAAAGCTGCGTGCTGCGATAGCGCTCGGTCAGGAACGCCTCGGCAAAGGCCGGATGCACCAGCGTCTTGCCCGCCGTGCCGGACAGCCCGACCCAGGCGTGGCTCTTGTAAAAGCGCAAGATGCGCTTCGAGGACATGTTGAGCCCGATCAGCAGGAAGGCGTCGAAGCGCGCCAGATCGATCCGGTCATAGCCGCCCGACAACTGACGGAAATGGCTGGTGATCTTCTGCCGCGTCGGCACGAGCGCGCCGTCTTGCAGCGCGACATGGCGCATCCCGTCCGAGGGCGCGCCGAAAAATGTCGGCTCGATGGCGTCCCAGCCCGGAACCGCCTCGGCCATCAGCCGGTCCCAGCCCAGTTTGATCGCCCCGATATGGGAATTGCCGATCACGCACAGCCGCAGGCTCATTTCGAAAACGCCTCCAGCAGCTCGTCTTCGCACATCACTTTCGCGGTCTTTCCCTTGTCCCTTGCTTCGGCCTTGGCCTTGCGTTTGGCGCGGCGCTCGGGGTCTTTCTGCCGTGCCTTGCGGTCTGTCTCGGGCGGGGGCGCGAGTGGCGCGGCCGTGCCCTCGACCAGATCGAGCAGATCCGCCCCGCCACAGAGCCGCACGATCAGCGTGGCAAGGCGGTCGAAATCACGGTCTTCGGTCGGCAGGGTGGCAAGCCGCGCGACCAGCGCATCGAGCACCGGGTCATGTGCGACGCGGGGCTGCGCGCGCGCCCAGGCGGCAGCACGGGACGCGACAAGGGCATGGGCCGCTTGTGTCTCGGTCGAGGCTTCCGCCGGGGCGGGCAGAACGATCAGCCGCAGCGCCGCGTTCGGGGCCAGTGTGGTCAGTGCTGACAGAAGTCGGGCAAAGCCCGCATCGAGGTCTTCGGCCGTTCCCGGCGCCTCGGGCCAGTCAGGGATGACGACGCCCGGCGCCGGGCGGGGCGCGACGCGCCCGCTCTGCGGATCGCACAGAAGCGCCGGGGCAGAGAGCGGCAGGATCAGCGTTTCAGTCTCGCCCAGAAGTTTTGCGAGCGCATCAAGATGCGCCGCGCGATAGGCGGTGGCGGCTGCGGTATCGGGCAGGCCCGCCGGATCAACCTCGGGGCGGGCGGCATCGACCTGTGTCCCGTCGGGCTGCGGCCAGAGGAGTGGGGCAGAGCGGGTCGCGACCTCTTCAAAAAGCTGCGCGATCAGCCGCACATCGCCGAGCCGCCCGGCGCGGGCCGAGGCCAGCCCGTAGTGAAACCGCGCCAGAAGCGCTGCCGAGGCCTGTTTCGGCCCGGGTTCGGCATCGGCGAGCACGGCCCCGCCGCGCCGCAGCGCCTGCGCCAGGGCGGGATCGGCGCCCAGAAGGCTGAGCCGGATCGTTCCCGCAACCCCATGCGCTGCGGGAGCGTCCACGGCGTCGGTTTCGGGCTCATCATCTGCGTCGATCATCTGTCCTGCCTTCTTTTCGCTGCAGAGTATGCGTCGTTGTCGCAGTTTGAAAGCCAATCATGGACAATTCAGGGCAAAGCCGGGGCTCTTTGCGACGCTCTGCGGAATGGCGTCATGCTGCGCTGCCAAAATGTCGCAGCAATCGCCAATGGCGTATTGACCTATGTCAAAGTCGTTTGGACCCCGAAGCCGCTAGAAACACCTCATCAGGTTCCCAATCTCCCTGAAACGGCGCAAGCCTGCGGAACCTGAAACAGAACCCGGACGTTCTCCCTCGTCGGGTTCCAAATAACGCGCTGCGGGCCTCCCTCCCGCAGCGCTTTATTTTTTGGCCCATGGCTTCGGAACGGGCTCAGAGCACCTTCACCTGCGTGCCGACGGGGCAAAGCGGATAAAGCGCCTCGACCTGCGCGTTGAAGAGCCCGATGCAGCCCGACGAGCTTTTGCGGCCGATCTTGCGGGTGTCATGGGTGCCATGGATGATATAGGCGGGCCAATCGAGATACATCGCCCGCGTGCCAAGCGGATTGTCCGGCCCCGGGCCCATCGGATGCAGGCTCGGATCGGCGGCCAGCATCGAGGCGGTGGGCGTCCAGCATGGGTTTTCGCGCTTGCGCACGATCTCGGTATAGCCGGTGCGGGTCAGTTCCGGGCTTTTCGGCACCGAGGTCGGATAGATGCGATACTCCGCCCCCTCGGCCGCCCAGTAATGCAGCGCCTTCGAGACCGTGTCGGCAATCAGCGTCACGCGGTCGAGCCGGTCGAAGTGGTCGCGCCAGTCGATCGTGCGGAAGGCCGAGATATTGGCGCGTGTCGGCGGGGCCACGATTGCGGGCTGGCTGGCCATCGGCACGTCCTGCGTGCCCGCCCGCAGAACCGAGGGCGCGAAAAGCGCAACGGCACCGGAACCGATGAGCAGACGACGGGTGAGACGGGGCATTCTGGCCTCCTGAATTGTGAATATCACCAATGCATAATTCGACAGCGATGCGGCAGGTTCCAGTCAACTCCTGTCACGAGCGAGTGAGAGGGGGGCAAGATGAAAAAGGCCCCCCGGATGGGAGGCCTTTTTTCGCGGCAGGGATGGCAGCGCTTATTTCGGCGCGATCATCATCACCATCTGGCGGCCTTCGAGCTTCGGCATCGATTCGACTTTGCCGGCATCGCCGACATCGCCCACGACCCGGTTCAGAAGTTCCATGCCAAGCTGCTGGTGCGCCATCTCGCGACCGCGGAAGCGCAGCGTGACCTTGACCTTGTCGCCTTCCTCCAGGAATTTCATCACCGAGCGCATCTTGACCTCGTAGTCATGCGTGTCGGTGCCCGGACGGAACTTGATTTCCTTGATCTCGATGACCTTCTGCTTCTTGCGAGCTTCGGCCTCTTTCTTCTGCTGTTCGTATTTGAACTTGCCGAAGTCCATGATCTTGCACACCGGCGGAACGGCGGTCGGCGAGATTTCCACGAGGTCGAGCCCGGCCTCTTCGGCCATCTGCATCGCACGGGCGGGGGTGACCACGCCGACGTTCTCCCCATCCGCCCCGATCAGGCGGATTTCAGGCGCGCGGATGCGTTCGTTGATCCGGGGGCCGGTCTCGCGTTGCGGCGGGGCATTGTGCGGTCTGCGGGCTATGGCTCTGATCCTTTTGTGGTGAGCGAATGGCGCGCAAAATAGGGGCAGGGGCCTTGTCTTTCAACAGGATTCCGCAAGCACCTCGGCGGGAATCGGCTTGTGCTTCGAAAAAGGCGGCAATGCGACACGTTTCCTTATTCCCAAGTGCAGGCGATAGTTGGAATTGTTGATCGTTCCCAAGAGAGTCCCAACATGAAAAGGGGGGAAGAATGACCGAAGTGAAATGGAAAGACCTGCCGCAAAATGCCAAGGCGACGCTTGGCATTATCGGCGGGGGCATCCTGCTGGCCCTGATCCTCGGCTTGATGTCGCCGGGTCGCACCGTGGTCACCGTGCCCGTTGATGAACTGCCGCCGGGCGTCCCGGCAACCCCGGCCGCCGCTGCCGCTCCGGCTGCTGAAGCCGCCCCGGTCGCTGAGGCTGCTCCGGCCGCTGAAGCCGCCCCGGCTGCTGAAGCTGCTCCGGCTGCTGAAGCCGCTGCTCCGGCCGCTGAAGCTGCCGCTCCGGCTGCTGAAGCCGCTGCCCCGGCCGCTGACGCTGCCCCGGCTGCTGAAGCTGCTCCGGCTGCTGAAGCCGCTGCCCCGGCCGCTGACGCTGCTC
This sequence comes from Rhodobacter capsulatus, assembly GCF_052363175.1. Classification (GTDB taxonomy): domain Bacteria; phylum Pseudomonadota; class Alphaproteobacteria; order Rhodobacterales; family Rhodobacteraceae; genus Rhodobacter; species Rhodobacter capsulatus_D. The sequence goes on along the minus strand of NZ_CP198946.1, from coordinate 2,284,858 downwards.
CGGCTGCTGAAGCTGCTCCGGCTGCTGAAGCCGCTGCCCCGGCTGCTGAAGCTGCTCCGGCTGCTGAAGCCGCTGCCCCGGCCGCTGACGCTGCTCCGGCTGCTGAAGCTGCTCCGGCTGCTGAAGCCGCTGCCCCGGCTGCTGAAGCTGCTGCCCCGGCTGCTGAAGCTGCCGCTCCGGCTGCTGAAGCTGCCGCTCCGGCTGCTGAAGCCGCTGCTCCGGCTGCTGAAGCCGCTGCTCCGGCTGCTGAAGCTGCCGCCCCGGCTGCTGAAGCCGCTGCTCCGGCTGCTGAAGCCGCTGCCCCGGCTGCTGAAGCCGCTGCTCCGGCTGCTGAAGCTGCCGCTCCGGCTGCTGAAGCCGCTGCTCCGGCTGCTGAAGCCGCTGCCCCGGCTGCTGAAGCCGCTGCTCCGGCCGCTGAAGCTGCTGCTCCGGCTGCTGAAGCTGCCGCTCCGGCCGCTGAAGCCGCTGCTCCGGCTGCTGAAGCTGCCGCTCCGGCTGCTGAAGCCGCTGCCCCGGCTGCTGAAGCTGCTCCGGTTGACCCGGTTGCCGCCGCGCTTGCCGCTGCCGAAGCTGCGAAACTCGCCGCCGAAGCCGCTGTCGCCGCCGCCGCCGCTGCCGAAGCTGCTGCCGCTGCCGCTGCCGCGAAATAAGCGCCGCGCGCTTGACATCGGAAACGCCGCCCTTCGGGGCGGCGTTTTCTTTTGCCCCGCACGGACCCGGCCAAAGAAAAAGGCCGCCCCGAGAGGGACGGCCCGTTTCAATCCTGTCGGAAGGCTCAGATGCCTTCGCCGACGAAAGCCTTTTCCACCACGAATTCGCGCGGCTCGGAATTGGCGCCTTCGCGCAGGCCGTAGCTTTCCAGAACTTTCATCACGTCGACGTTGAACGCCAGCGAGCCGCAGACCATCGCACGGTCGGTTTCCGGGTTCATCGGCGTGATGCCCAGATCCTCGAACACCTTGCCCGAGGCGAGGTTGTCGGTGATCCGGCCCATGTGATGGAAGTCTTCGCGCGTGGTGGTCGGGTAGTATTTCAGCTTGCCCTCGACCAGCTCGCCGATCAGCGGGTCATCCTGCAGCGCCTCGACCAGTTGGCGGCCGTATTCCAGCTCGGCAACGGTGCGGCAGGTGTGCATCATGATGACTTCGTCGAATTTCTCGTAGGCCTCGGGCTCGCGCATCAGCGAGGCGAAGGGTGCAATCCCGGTGCCGGTGGCCAGGAACCACAGCCGCTTGCCGGGCAGCAGCGCGTCGATCACCAGCGTGCCGACGGGCTTCGGGCGCAGGATGATCTGCTCGCCGACCTTGATGTGCTGCAGACGCGAGGTCAGCGGGCCATCCGGCACCTTGATCGAGTAGAATTCGAGCTCTTCGTCCCAGGCGGGCGAGGCGATCGAATAGGCACGCATGATCGGCTTGCCGTTGTCATCCAGCAGCCCGATCATCACGAACTCGCCCGAGCGGAAGCGCAGCGTCTGCGGACGCGTCACGCGGAACGAAAACAGCGTGTCGGTCCAGTGCCGGACAGAGGTCACCGTCTGCGCATCGGGCAGGACTTTCGCGGGGGCAATCGGGGTGGTCTCGTTCACGGTCGTCTCGTCTTTGAGGCCCGAAGGGGCGATGAAGAAGCGCCGCACCGGCGCATGCGAAGGCGCGGCAGGAAACATGCGCCGCAATTACCACAAAAGGCCGCGGCGTGCCATGACTATGGGCACATGCCGCCTGCGACCTTTCGCGTCAAGCGATCACGCTGTCGCAACCGAGCCGAAAAGGCGCGCGCGGTAGTCATGTGCCTGCCAGTCGGCACGGGCGAGCCATTGCGCCTCGCTCTGACGCGCGGCGAGATCATCGGGGATCTCGACCTCGTCAAAGCCCGAGCGCCGCGCCATGCCGTATTGATCGGCGATGATCGGCCCGGTGGCACGCAGTCGCCCGGTGTAGCCCGCATCGCGGATCAAGCGACCAAGGGTGAAACCGCGGCCATCCGAGAAACTGGGGAACAGCACCTTCACCAGCGCGGCGCCCTCGATCAGCGCCGCCAGCGCCTCGGGCGCGGTGGTCGGCGGAACTTCGACCGCAACCCCGGTGAAATCCTCGGGCGCAAAGCCCGTGTCGCGCACGATCACGCTCATGCCACCTTGTCCTTGTCGCTGCTGTCGGCGGTTTCTTCGGCTTCGGCCGGTTTGACCCGCACCATCTTGCCGCCGATGAAATGGATGCCGCATTCGGTTTTTTGCGAGCCGCGCCAACGGCCTGCGCGCGGATCTTCGCCCGGTTTCACCGGCGAGGTGCAGGGCGCACAGCCGATCGACGGGTAGCCCTTGGCCACCAGAGGATGCCGCGGCAGCCGGTTTTGCACCATGTATTCTTCCAGATCCTCGCGCCCCCAATGCGCCAGCGGATTGATCTTCATCCGGTCGGGCGTTTCCACCTCGAAAAAGTCGATCTCGGCCCGGGTCGCGCCCTGATAGCGCTTGCGCCCGGTGATCCAGGCGTCAAAGCCCGAAAGCGCGGCTTCCAGCGGCACCGTCTTGCGCAGGTTGCAGCAGGCGTCGGTGTTGAACTGATAGAGCGTGCCATCGGGGTCGTCGATCGCCAGCGCGGCTTTCGTCGCGCGGATGGTGCGAATCTCCGACAGGCCGAGCTTCGAGGCGACCTCCTGCTGATAGGCGAGCGTCTCGGGAAACAGCATCATCGTGTCGACGAAAAGCACCGGCGTCGCCGGGGCGATCAGCGAGACCATGTGCAACAGCACGACCGACTCTGCGCCGAAGGAACTCACCATCGCCACCCGCCCGGTGTCGGGATCGGAAAGCGCCTTCTCCATCACCGAGATGGCGGCATGGTGACGGTAGCGCTCGTTCAGCCCCGCAACGCGGGGGCCGATGTCAGGCAGCATCTTGGGCCTCTCCATATAGCGCCAGGCGGAAGGGCTCGCGGCCAAGCCGGTGGAGCGCCGCAAGGAAGGTTTCGTCCGCCGACAGCCTTTGCGCCAGATAGGCGCGCACCAGCCGCTCGATGGCGGGCACGACCGCGTCATAGGCAAAGCCCGGCCCCATCTTTTCGCCGATCGCGGCCTCGGGGCCCTCGGTGCCGCCCAGGGTGATCTGGTAATTTTCTGCCCCGGCGCGGTCGAGGCCAAGGATGCCGATCGCGCCCAGATGGTGATGGCCGCAGGCGTTGATGCAGCCCGAGATCTTCAGCGGCAGCGGCCCGATGGTTTCGACCAGACCCAGCGTCTCGAAATGCTGCGCGATCTCTTGCGCCAGCGGGATCGAGCGGGCGGTGGCCAGCGCGCAGTAATCCATGCCCGGGCAGGCGATCATGTCCGAGATCAGCCCGACATTCGCCGCCGCCAGCCCGACCTTGACCAGCGCCGCATGCAGCGTGGGCAGATCGGCGCGGGCGACATGGGGCAGGACGATGTTCTGCATGTGGCTGATGCGCAGCTCGCCATAGCCGTAAAGGTCGGCAAGGTCGGCCACGGCGCGCATCTGCGCGGCCGAGACATCGCCCGGTTCCTCGCCCGGGGTCTTGACCGAGATCGTCACCACCGCATGATCGGCAGACTTGTGATCGGTGACCGAGTGCTTCGCCCAAGCCGCGAAGAGCGGATCGGCCGCCAGCGTCGCGGCATAGGGGGCCGGGTCTTTCGACACCAGAGCGGGCAAGGCGAAATGCGGGGCGATCTCGGCCAGAAGCGCCTGATCGGCGCCGGTGAATTGCGGCTTGATGCGGGCGAATTCCTGCTCGACCAGATCGCGGAAGGGTTCGATCCCGGTTTCAAAGACGGTGATCTTGATGCGCGCCTTGTATTTGTTGTCGCGCCGCCCGATCAGGTTGTAGGCGGCGAGGATCGCCTCCAGATAGGGCAGCAGATCGGCTTTCGGCAGGAAGTCGCGCAGTTCGGGTGCGAGCATCGGCGTGCGGCCAAGTCCGCCCCCCACCAGCACGCGGAAGCCGGTTTCGCCCCCGCGCTTGATCAGTTGCAGCCCCACGTCATGGGCGCGGATCGCGGCGCGGTCCTCGGGGCTGCCGGTGATCGCGATCTTGAACTTGCGCGGCAGGAACTGGAATTCGGCATGATCCGAGGACCATTGCCGAATGAGTTCCGCATAGGGGCGGGGATCTTCGATTTCGTCGGCGGCGGCCCCGGCAAAGGCGTCGGTCGTCACGTTGCGGATGCAGTTGCCCGAGGTCTGGATCGCATGCAGCCCGTCATCGGCGAGCCGTTCCAGAATGTCGGGCGTGTCCGTGAGCTTGATCCAGTTGAACTGGATGTTCTGGCGCGTGGTGAAATGACCATAACCGCGGTCAAAGCGGTCCGCCACATCGGCCAGTGCCCGCATCTGGTTCGACGAGAGCGTGCCATAGGGGATCGCGACGCGCAGCATGTAGGCGTGCAGCTGCAGATAAAGCCCGTTCATCAGCCGCAGCGGGCGGAATTCGTCTTCGGTCAGACTGCCGTCAAGCCGTCGCGCCACCTGATCGCGAAACTGCGCCACGCGATTGCGCACGAAGGCTTCGTCGAAGTCGGAGTATTCATACATTGGCAGCTTCCTTGGCGGCGGCTTCTTTCGTCGGACGGATCGAGGGGCCCTTGGCGCGGAACTGCTCGCGCAGGGCGACCGGAACCGGGCCCTGCGGTCCGGGCGTCACATCCACCAGATAGACCCCGACCGCAACCGTCTTGTGACCCATCGCGGTGAGCAGGCGCAGCTGCGCCTCGGCCTCGTCGGTCAGCACTTCGGCTTCGGCAATGTCGCGCACCCAGTCTTCGGCGGCCGAGAAATAGACGACGTGACCGGCGCGCAGATCATTGGCGCTGACGACTTTCGGAACGAAGGAACGACTCATATCACGGCCTCGAGCGATTGGGCGGCGGCCACGCGGGGCGCGAGGCCGAACAGGATGACGGCGGGACCTTCCAGACGCGCGGCGGCGGCGGGCAGATCGGCCAGGGTGGTGGCGATCACGCGCTCCTCGGCGCGGGAAACATTTTCTACGAGCGTGACCGGCGTCGTGGCAAGGGCGCCGTGCATCATCAGCCGTCCTTGCAGGAACCTTGCGGCCTTCTTGCCCATGTAGATCGCGGCAACGGCGCCCGGACGGGCAAGGCCCGCCCAATCCGCCTCGGCGAAACCGGCGACGTCATGGCCGGTGATCAGGCGCAGCTCGCGGTTGCGGCCGCGCTCGGTCAGGCTTTGCCCAAGGCCGGCCGCGGCGGCCGAGGCGGCGGTGATCCCGGGCAGGACGGTGAAGCCGATCCCGGCAGCTTCAAGCGCGTCAAGTTCTTCGCCCAGACGGCCGAAAACGCCCGGATCACCCGATTTCAGCCGCAGCACATTGCGCCCGGCCTGCGCAAAGCCCAGCATCAGCGCGATGATCTCCTCTTGCGGCATATGGGCGCCAAAGCCGGTCTTGCCGGTCTCGATCACCTCCGCCTGCGGTCCGGCCAGCGCCAGCACCTCGGCCGAGACCAGCCGGTCATGCAAGATCACATCGGCCGCAGCCAGCGCCCGCGCCACCGCCAGCGTCAGATGATCCGCACAGCCCGGACCGGCCCCGGCCAGGGTGACATGGCCAGTGCGATGGCCAGTGCGGCGGGGAGCTTGGGTCTCGGAGGTGCGAAGGATCTGGGTCATGGTGGTCTCCTTTCGCGCAATATAGGAAATTTTTCCCCGCGAACGCCATGCCCCCTTGCGAATAAGGAACTTCGTTTTCTATCCTGGCTCCGACAGAGGATATTTCCTGCAAAACGGGGGAAAAGGCGAATGGCGGTCCGGTTGGACGAGATGGATCGGAAGATCCTGTTTCAGATGCAGGAAGACGCGAGCCAGTCGCTCGACGAGATCGCGCGCAAGGTGGGCTCGTCGAAGACCCCGGTGTGGAACCGGATCCGCAAGATGAAGGATCTGGGCGTGATCGGGCGGCAGACGGTGCTGCTCGATGCCGAGGCGCTGGGGCTGGAGGCCTGTTTCTTCGTGCTGATCCGGACCTCGGAACACGAAGCCGACTGGCAGCGCCGGTTTCTGGCCACGCTCCGCGCCCGCCCTGAGGTGCTGGAAGCGCATCGGCTGGCGGGGGATATCGACTATATCCTGAAGGTGCGGGTAAAGAATGCGCGCGCCTATGACCTCTTTTATCAGGCCCTGATTTCCGAGGTGAAGATCTACAACGTCACAGCCCTTCTGAGCATGGAAGAGATCAAGTCGACGACGATTCTGCCGGTGTGAGGGTCGCAGGCCGGGCAGGGGGGCGCTGCCCCCCTCTGGCTGCGCCATTCACCCCCCGGGATATTTCGGGCAAGATAAAGGACGAAACCAAAAGGGCGCCCGGATCGGACGCCCTTTGTCTTTTATCTTGCTCCAAATATCCCGGGGGTCTGGGGGCAGCGCCCCCAGCCTGCCTCAGGCCGCGTCGAGCGCGCTCAGGATCGCGCCGAAATCGGCGGCCTTGAGCGAGGCGCCACCGACGAGCGCGCCATCGACGTTCGAGGTCGCGAAGATCTCGGTCGCGTTCGAGGGTTTCACCGAACCGCCGTAAAGCAGCCGCATGCCCTCGCCCTCGGTGCCGAACCGCGCGACGAGTTCGGCGCGCATGAAATCATGCACTTCGGCGATCTGTTCCAGCGTCGGCGTGCGGCCGGTGCCGATCGCCCAGACGGGTTCGTAAGCGATCACGGTATTCGCTGCGGTGGCGCCGTCCGGCACCGAGCCCGCGAGTTGCGCGCCAACGAGCGCCAGCGTCTCGCCCGCATCGCGCTGCGCTTCGGTTTCGCCCACGCAGATCACCGCAACGAGACCGGCGGCACGCGCGGCGGTAGCCTTGGCGCAAACCATCTGAGAGCTTTCGTCGTGATCGGCGCGGCGTTCCGAATGGCCGAGGATCACGTGGCTCGCGCCACAATCGGCCAGCATGTCGGCCGCAATGTCGCCCGTATGCGCGCCCGAGGCCTTCATGTGGCAATCCTGACCGCCGACCGCGATCTTGCCTGCCGCCGCCGTTGCCATCGCCGCAACAAGGGTGGCGGGCGGGCAAAGCAGCACCTCGGATTTCGGACTGGGATGCGCCGCAATCAGCGCCGCCACTTCGGCGAGGCTCGCCTTCGTGCCGTTCATCTTCCAGTTGCCCGCGGCCAGTTTTCTGCGCATCGACGCCTCCTTCACAAAGTCGGGCGCAGATTAGGCGGGCGCGCGGCCCGTGCAAGCAAGAAATGGGCCTCAGCCCGCGGGGGCGTCGCGGAATTTCACCGACTCGCCGCAGCCGCAGCTTTCGACGACATTCGGGTTGCGGAATTTGAAGCCCGATTCGAGCATCGTTTCCTCGTAGTCGATTTCGGTGCCGATCAGGAACATCTGCGCCAAGGGGGCGATCAGCACGCGCGCCGGGCCTTCTTCGACGACGATATCCATCGGATCGGCTTCGGCCGCGATGTCCATCGTGTATTCCATGCCCGCGCAGCCGCCCTTCTTGACGCCGATGCGAAAACCTGCCGCGCCTTCGCGTTGCATCAGGGCGGCGATTTGTTCGACGGCGGCGGGGGTCAGGGTGACGGGCGGTTTTCCGGGGATGGCGAACATGGGACACTCCTTTCGCCTCAAGATAGGCGGGCGGGGGCGGTCCGGCAAGCGGCCGGGCCGCCCGGAAGATCAGGCGAGGAAAGGATAGTCGGTGTAGCCCTCGGCGCCGCCGCCATACATCAGCGCCAGGCGCAGCGGGTTCCACTCGGCATCGCGGTCAAGCCGCGCCACCAGATCGGGGTTGGCGATGAAGGGCTTGCCGAAAGCGATGGCCGCCGCCTGACCGCCTGCCACCGCGGCCAGAGCGCTCGCGCGGTCATAGCCGTTGTTGGCGATATAGGGGGCGCGGATCGCCTCGCGCAGCGCTTCGAGTTCGCCCGCGGGCCAGTCGCGCGGACCGCCGGTCTGGCCCTCGACCATGTGCACGTAAGCGAGCGGCCGGTCGTTCAGCGCCGCGATTGCCGCGCCGAACAGCGCGGGCGTGTCGCTGTCGATCCCCACATTGTTGGCGTTCGAGAAGGGCGAGAGCCGCACGCCGACCCGCCCCGGGCCCCAGACCGCGACGCAGGCATCGACCGCGCCTTCGAGGAAGCGGATGCGGTTCGCGATCGGGCCGCCCCAGGCATCGGTGCGTTTGTTCGCGGTATCGCGCAGGAACTGGTCGATCAGATAGCCGTTCGCGGCGTGCACCTCGACCCCGTCGAAGCCCGCCTGCTTGGCCAGCTGCGCGGCATGGCCGTAATCGAGGAAGGCGCGCTCGATGTCTTCCTCGGTCATTTCGCGCGGCATCCCGGTTTCGACGAAGCCGGTGCCGTCGAAGGTCTTCGAGGCCGCCGAAATCGCCGAGGGGGCGACCGGGGTCACGCCGTCGATGATCGTCTCATGCGAGACGCGGCCGACGTGCCAGAGCTGAATGACGATCTTGCCGCCCTCGGCATGGACGGCCTCGGTCACTTTCGACCAAGCCGCCGCCTGCGCCTCGGTATGAATGCCCGGCGTCCAGGCATAGCCTTGGGCCACGGGCGAGATCTGCGCGCCCTCGGTCACGATCAACCCGGCCGTCGCGCGCTGGCGATAATACTCCACCGTCAGATCTGTGGGCATCCGGTCGGGGGCGCGGTTGCGGGTGAGCGGCGCCATGACGACGCGGTTCGCGATGGAAATATCCCCGAGCTTGCCGGGGGAAAACAGGGTGTCGGTCATCTGACCCTCCGTTCGAGAAGACCCTCAGCCTAAGCGATCGGCAAGGTCAGGCAAGGGCCGGGCTGCACAGAGGCTCTGTCCACCTGCACAATCACATGAAGCCGAGTTCGAGCCGGGCTTCATCGGACATCATGTCCATGCCCCAGGCGGGATCGAAAGTCATCTCGATCTCGCAGCGCTGCACGCCCTCGACCGCTTCGACCGCATCTTGCAGCCATTGCGGCATCTCGCCCGCCACCGGACAGCCCGGCGCGGTGAGGGTCATGGTGATGGCGACGACGCCATCTTCGCCGATCTTGATCGTGTAGATCAGGCCCAGATCGAAGATGTTGACCGGGATTTCCGGGTCGAAGACGGTGCGGCAGGCTTCGACCACCGAGGCGTAAAGCGGGTGCTCAAGATCGGAAGGCGCAATCAGCGGGGTCCCTTCGGGGAGCGTCTGTTCGGTGCTGGTCATGACTCTCTCGGACTATTTCCTAGAGTTTATATAGGGTATCTGGGGGCGAGGTAAAGGCCGACGGTGCGGAGTGCCGAGGCTGTGCCAAGTGGTGTTTCGCCGAGGCCTTGCCTCGGCGACCCGGCGGGGGGCGCTGCCCCCCGCACCCCCCGGGCGTATTTTGCCAAGGAAAAGCAGGGCGTTCAGCCTGTTGCCGGGGGGCACATGCAAACACATGTGGCTGCTGGGTCCAGTTGCTTCTTTTGGGTGCAAATACGCCGGGGGTGCGGGGGCGGAGCCCCTGTCCGGGGCGCCCCGGAAACCCTGCCTGCGCGGCTCGCTTTCCCTTTCGGCGCATCGCTGCTAAATGCGCGCCAAAGGAGCGCCCGATGACCCAGTTCAGCTTCAGCCTTTCCGCCACCGATGGCGCCGCCCGCACCGGCGTCATCCACACCCCGCGCGGCGAGATCCGCACCCCCGCCTTCATGCCCGTCGGCACCGCCGCGACGGTGAAGGCGATGATGCCCGAAAGCGTGCGCGCGACCGGCGCCGATATCCTTTTGGGCAATACCTACCATCTGATGCTGCGCCCCACGGCCGAGCGGATCGCCCGGCTGGGCGGGCTGCACAAGTTCATGAACTGGGAACGCCCGATCCTGACCGACTCGGGCGGGTTTCAGGTGATGAGTCTGGCTTCCTTGCGCAAGCTGACCGAGGAAGGCGTGACCTTTTCCAGCCACATCGATGGCTCGAAACATCATCTGAGCCCCGAGCGCTCGATGGAGATCCAGAAGCTTCTGGGCTCGGACATCGTGATGGCCTTTGACGAATGCCCGGCGCTGCCTGCCGACGACGCGGCGGTGGCGAAGTCGATGCGGCTTTCGATGCGGTGGGCGCAACGCTCGCGTGATGCCTTTGGGGATCGGCCCGGCCATGCGCTCTTTGGCATCATGCAGGGCGGCGTCACCCGCGAGTTGCGCGAGGAAAGTGCCGAGAAACTCAAGGACATCGGCTTTGACGGCTATGCCGTTGGCGGCCTTGCCGTGGGCGAGGGGCAGGAGGCGATGTTCTCGGTTCTCGACTATGCGCCGGGGTTCCTGCCCGCAGACAAGCCGCGCTATCTGATGGGCGTGGGCAAGCCCGACGACATCGTCGGCGCGGTCGAGCGCGGCATCGACATGATGGATTGCGTGCTGCCCTCGCGCTCGGGCCGGACCGGGCAGGCCTGGACCCGGCGCGGGCAGATCAACATCAAGAACGCGCGGCACATGGATGACCCGCGCCCGCTCGATGAGGCCTGTGGCTGCCCGGCCTGCCGGAATTATTCCCGCGCCTATCTGCACCATGTCTTCAAGGCGCAGGAGATGATCTCGGGCATGCTGCTGACCTGGCACAACCTGCATTACTATCAGGATCTGATGGCGGGTCTGCGCGAAGCGATTGCGGCCGGGCGGCTCTCGGCCTTTGTGGCCGAGTTCCATGCCGCGCGTGCGCAGGGCGATATCGATCCGCGTTAATGCCCGGCGATCAGGATGACGGCGGCGTAATGCGTCGCCGCCGCCGCGATCACATGGCCATGCCAGATCGCGCGCGAAAACGGCATCCGCTTCAGCTTGTAGAACACCGTGCCGATCAGATAGACCGCGCCGCCGATGCCCAGAAGGATCAGCACGGCGAGCGGCAGCCGCTCGATCAGCGGCCAGATCGCGACAAGGCCCAGAAGCCCCATCACGAGGTAAAGCAGAAATCCGGCCTTTTCAGCGGTGTGAAAGAAGCCGAGTTTCATCACCATGCCGATCAGCGCCAGCGCCCAGATCGTGACGGTCAGCGCGATGCCCACCTTGCCGCCCAGCCCGATCAGCGCCATCGGCGTGTAGGTGCCCGCAATCAGAAGATAAATCGCGGCATGGTCGAAGCGGCGCAGCACCGCGCGGGCGGGGGCGTAAAGCGTCAGGTTGTAGCCCGCCGAAAAGCCGAAAGAGGCGATCAGCCCCACCGCATAGACCACAAGCGGCCAGATCTTCGGCCCCAGCCCCGCCATCGCCGCCCAGACCATCAGTGCCGAAACGGCGGCGACCGCGAAGGTCACCCCCAGGACATGCATCACGCCATCGGCGAAATGCTCGCGGAAACTGTGGGCCAGCTGGTGTCGGGTCATGGGTGCCTCCGGGGATCGGCCCATCCTAGCACCCGCGGCGGGCACACCAAAGGCTGACGCAGCGTCATCTGGCAAAGGGGCAGGGGCACACGGCCCCCCGTCCTTGCGGGACTCCCCCGAGGCATCGCCTCGGCGGGGGCAGAGCCCCCTCGGCCTCAGAGCTTGTAGATCGCGGCGTATTTCGTTTCGAGATAGTCGAGCAACGGCTCTTCGGTGGGCTCGAACCCGCAGGCGGTCACGATCGTTTCGCGCGGGGGGCGCAAGCCCCCGTGACGTTGCAGGTTTTCGCGCAGCCAGTCGGTGGCGGGTTTCGCCGTGCCCTCGGCCAGCGCCGCGTCGATCCCCGGAACGGCGGCGCGCATCGATTTGTTCAGGCAGCCCGCATAGACGTTGCCAAGGCTGTAGGTCGGGAAATAGCCGAAAAGCCCCCCCGACCAGTGCACATCCTGCAAGAAGCCCTGCGAGGGTTTCTCGACCGCGACGCCGAAGTCGGACAGGAACCGGGCGTTCCAGGCTTCTTCCAGATCGGCAACCTCGAGCTTGCCGGTGATCAGATGCCGCTCCAGATCGAAGCGCAGCATCACATGCAGGTTGTAATGCAGCTCGTCCGCCTCGGTGCGGATGAAGCCCGGATTGACCCGGTTCACCACCGCATGGAAGGCCTCGGGGCTGGTCACACCGAAATCGCCAAAGGCATCGACCATGCGCTGATAGAGCCAGCCGGTGAAGGCGGCCGAGCGGCCGAGCTGGTTTTCATAGATCCGGCTCTGGCTTTCATGCACCCCCATCGAAACGCCGCGGCCCAAGGGCGTGAAAGCGTATTCGGGCGCGATCCCCTGTTCGTAGCAGGCGTGGCCGACCTCGTGGATGGTCGAGTAAAGGCAGTTGAAGGGCTCGCTTTCGCAGACCCGCGTGGTGATGCGCACGTCGCGCCCGGAGCCCGAGCAGAACGGATGCACGACGAGATCGAGCCGACCCTGCGTCCAGTCATAGCCGAAGGCCGAGGCGCAGATCCGCGCGATGCGCAGCTGCGTCGCCTCGGGGAAGACATGGGTCAGCGCGGGCGGCTGGTGTTCCGATCCCAGCACCTTTTCGCGCAAGCTGACAAGGCGCGGGCGCATCCGGTCGAACATCGCGCCGATCTGGCGATGCGTGGCGCCCGGTTCGTAATCATCGAGCAGCGCATCATAAAGATCGCCCTCGGACAGGCAGGCGGCTTCCTCGCGCTTCAGCGCCACCATCTGCGCCAGCGTCGGCAGGAAGGCGGCCGGGTCTTCGGCGGCCCGGGCCTCGGCCCAGACGCCCTGGGCGAGCGACGTCAGGCGGGCCAGTTCGGTGGCGAGCCGCGCCGGAATGCGGGTTGCGCGGTTGTAATTGCGCCCGGCCAGATCGAGCAGCCGGGCCTCGGCCTCGGTCGTCGCCTCGGCGCGGGCGAGCCAATCCTCGATCCGCGGATCGGTGCGGCGCGCATGCAGGATCGATTCCATCGCCGCCAGTTCCTCGGCCCGCTGTTCGGCGGCACCGTGCGGCATCATCGTTTCCTGATCCCAGCCCAGACGCTCGGCCACATAGGTCAGCGCCTCGGTTTCGCGAAGGTAAGCTTTCAGGTCGGCCAGAGCACTCATTTGATCCCCCGGATCGATTGCACGCGCGGATAGCGCGCGAGGAAGCGCGCGCGAATGAGAAAGAGCCACAGCGCCAGCGCGCCGCCCAGATGCGCAAGGCGCAAGTGCAGCGGATCACCGTGCAAAAGCGTCACGACGCCGAGCACCGCCTGCAGCCCGATCCAGACCGTGGCGAGCACGAAGGCCGTGCGCGTCACCCCATGCACCGAGCGGCGCGAGCGGATCAGCGCGAAAAGCCCGAGCGCCAGCAGCAGATAGCCGAGCACCCGGTGGCTGAATTGCAAAAGCCCCTGATTTTCCAGCGCATTGCGCCACACGGGTTCCATCGAGAGCAGATCAGGCGGCAGCCAGGCCCCGCCCATCATCGGCCAATCCGTGAAGACCGCGCCCGCGCCGATGCCGGTGACAAGACCGCCGACGAGCAGTTGCACAAAGCTCAGATGCATCAGACCCGTGGCCAGCCCGAACAGCCCCGGTTCCGCCTGACGACGGGCCGAGATCAGCGCGGCCTCGGTGCGCGCGGCCAGCAGCGCATACCAGAAGGCAAATCCCACCAGTGCGAAGGCAAGGCCAAGGCGCAGCGTGCTGAAGGGAGCGGCGCCGATGGTGGTCTTCGCAAGATTGATCTTTGCCACGACCAGATCGGCGGCCTGCGCCACCTGCTCTTGCGGGGTCGGCGCGGCGGCCACGGGGGCGGCGATGGGCGCAGGCGTCGGCGGGGTTGCGGGCAGAAGTTGCAGCGGCGGCAGCGCGCCCGTCTGCGGCAGCATTTCGGCCGCAGGTTCGGGCGACAAGGCCTTGGAAAGCTGGGAGATCGGCGTCGGGTCCGAGGCCGCGAGCAGCAGGCAGCCAAGGCCCAGCCCGGCGACGCGCATCCCCCAGCCGGGCGGTAGGCGGCGGCTGAGAGCGAGACCGAGCGCGCCAAGCGCCCAGACCGCGAAGAGCGCAAGCCCGGTGTAGGGCTGGACCAGATCGAGTTCGGCAATGCCGAAGCCCGGCGTCGCATCAAGGCCAAGTTGCAGCACGGCCAGCACGATCAGCGAGACCATCCAGAGCATCAGCGCCTTGCGCGCGCCTTTCGGACGCGCGTCGATCATGCCGCCTTTCGGCGCCACGGGCATCTGTTTCGGGGTCTCGACGCCCACCTCTTCGAAGATCGCACGAGAGCGGTTCTTGGCGGGTTTCATCCCCATGCGCGGGCCTCCTGTCGCTTTGGCGCGACACTAGGGCGCGGCACGGGCGGGGGCAAGGGGATTGGCGGGCGGTTCGAGCGCGCGGGTGCCGTCGATCACCGCCCAAACCCCCCTCCAGCCGTCATTTTCCGCCATCCAACCCAGCATGGCACAGGCCGCTTCGGCGTAAATGTCGCGCTCGTTTGCGGCCCGTCGCAGCCAGTCGCCTGCGGTTTCGGGCAGATCGGGGCGCGGAGGTTTATGGCAGCGCGCGGGACCGGTGCCCGGGTTCAGATAGCGCGGATCGTCCGAGACGATGACCGCCAGACCCTCGTCGGCCCAGGCGGGCAGGCGGTCGGCCAATTGTCCGGTGAAGCCCATGCGGGCGTGCAGGGCGACATGGGTCAGCTCGTGGGCGAGGATCGTCGTCGAGAGCCCGCGCGGCGAGACGCGCACGACGGCAACGGGGCCAAAGGAATAGGTCACCGCCGCCGCGCCGCGCCCGCCAAGGCTGCGGTCGCAGGCGGCGGTCTGGCAGGCAAGCAGGCGCAGCAGGCCTGTGGTCGGGCCAAGGGCTTGCGCCACCTGCGCCTCGGCGGTGGTGATTTGGGCGATCAGGCGCAGCCGGTCGGGGGCGGGCATCGTGGCTTCGACCCAGAGCGTGTCGCTGGCTTGCACAAGCCCGAAGCAACTGGGACAGAGCGCGGCACGCAGCGCGGGCAGGACCGCGAGCAGCGCCACAATACCCAGCAGGCTGCCCAGTCCCAGCGCCAGAAGCGATCGCGTCAGAAGGTGTCGCATCGGCGCAGGATGGCGGGAGAGCGTGGGCGGCGCAAGTCATGGAAATGACCGAGGCCATTGCCGAGGTCACGCGGAACAGCCGTCCCGTGACCGCCGAGGGCCCAAAGGCCCTCGGGCAGCGCCCGCCCCGCCCATGGCGGGCGCTTCTCGCCCGCCGGGGCTGGGCGCTGCCCTCTGTCCCGCTTGGGGAAACGGTCTTGCGACGGGCGTTGCACGGCGGGCGGGGAAAGGCGGTGCCTTTCCTCTTCCGCCCGAAACGGATCCGTCCGCCTCAGTCCCTATTGCGCAAGAGTTGCCGCAGCATCCCGTGCAGCGTCTGCACATCCGCCCGCGTCAGGCCGAACCGGCTCCACATGTTGCGCAGATTGCGCTTCATCATCGGGGCCTTGCCCTCGGGGAAGAAGAACCCGGCCGCCTCAAGCCGCTCTTCATAGTGATCGCCAAGCTTTTCGATTTCCAACGCGTTGGCCATCTCGGCCCCGGCCAGACCGGGGTCGATCGCGGGGGCCGCATTGCCCTGACGGGAAAATTCGTAAGCGGTCAGCAGCACCGCCTGCGCAAGGTTCAGCGAGAAGAACTCGGGGTTCACCGGCACAGTGATGATCGCATTCGCCCGGATGATGTCGTCGTTTTCAAGCCCGGTGCGCTCGGGGCCGAACATCACGCCGACGCGCTGACCGGCGGCGATCCGCGCCCGCGCCTCGGCCATCGCGGCCTCGGGGGTGTAGATCGGTTTCGTCAGCTCGCGCCCGCGCGCCGTCGTCGCAAAGACGAAGTCGCAATCGGCAATCGCCTCGGCGGTGGTCGCGAACACCCCGGCATGATCGAGCACCTTGCCCGCCGCGCCCGAAGCCATCGCGACGGCTTTCGGGTTCGGCCAGCCATCGCGCGGATCGACAAGCCGCAGCGTCGACAGCGAAAAGTTCAGCATCGCCCGGGCGGCGGCGCCGATGTTCTCGCCCATCTGCGGACGGATCAGGATGAAGACGGGAGGCAGCTTCTGGGTCATGCCCCCCGATACAGAAGCGCAAAGCCGCTGGCAAGGCGGGGCCGCCTGCGCTAGAAGGCGCGAAACCCGAAAGGAGGCCCCATGTCCGAGGATCGCCCGCAGCTTTACCTGCTTACCCCGCCGAGCTTCGATCTCGAGGTCTTCCCGCAGCTGCTTGCCCGCGTGCTTGGCGCGCAGGAAGTGGCCTGCATCCGTCTGGGTCTCGCGACGAAAGACGAGGACAAGGTGATGCGCGCAGCCGATGCGGTGCGCCAGATCGCCCATGAATTCGACGTCGCGCTGGTGATTGAAAACCACATCGCGCTCGTGGAACGCCACGGCCTTGACGGCGTGCACCTGACCGATGGCGCGCGCACCGTGCGCTATGCCCGCAAGGAGCTGGGCACCGAGGCGATCGTCGGCAGCTTCTGCGGCGCGTCGCAGCATGATGGCATGAGCGCCGGCGAGGCCGGGGCGGATTACATCTGCTTCGGTCCGGTGGGCGAAACCGGGCTTGGCACCGGCACCCGGGCCGATCGCGATCTGTTCCAATGGTGGTCCGAGGTGATCGAGGTTCCGGTCGTTGCCGAAGGCGCGCTGACCGAGGATCTGGTGCGCGACTTCGCCCCGGTCACCGATTTCTTCGCCGTGGGCGAGGAGATCTGGACCGCCGAGGATCCGGTGGCAGCACTTGGCCGCCTTGTCGCGGCGATGGGCTGATGGCCGAGTTCTGGCTGGGTGATTCCAACGGTCCGATGGGCGACGTCGGCGCCTTCATGGGCTCGGAGCTGCGGGTCGATCGCGCCGATCTGGCGGGTCATATCGGGCAGCTTGGGGATGAGCGCGTGCTGGTGGCGCTGGTCGGCGCCCCCGGCTCGGGCAAGTCGCATCTGGCGGCGGAACTGGCCGAGGCTTTGAACGCCCGCACGCCGGGCCGCGCCGCGATCCTGCCGATGGACGGGTTTCATCGCGATAATGACTGGCTCGACGCCCATGGCCTGCGCGCGGTGAAGGGCAATCCCGACACTTTCGACGTTGCGGGCTTCGCCGCCTGTCTGTCGGCGGTCAAGGCCGCGACTGGCGATTGCCCGGTGCCGACCTTTGATCGCACCCTCGATGCCGTCGTGCCTGCGGGTGCGGTGATCCCGGCTGCAGCACAAGTGATCTTGGTCGAAGGCAATTACCTGCTTTTGACCCGCCCGGGCTGGCGCGATCTGGCGCCGCTTTTCGATCTCTCCGTCCGCCTCGCCGTGCCCGAGGCCGAGCTGCGCCGCCGCCTGATGGCGCGGTGGGCCGATCTGCCGCTTGCGGAAGCCACGCGCCGGACCGAGGAAAATGATCTGCCGAACGGGCGTCTGCTGAGCACCGAAAACCGGGCCGCCGATCTGGTGATCTTCGGCTGAGCGGGGCTCTGCCCCGCACCCCGGGATATTTCCGGCAAGATAAATCATGATCTTTATCTTGCCCCAAATATCTCGGGGGTGAGGCGAAGCCGAGGGGGCAGAGCCCCCTCAGCCGGTGCTGGTAAATCTATTCGCCGGGATTTCGATCACGCTTTTCGACGGCGGCGTGGCGGCAAACCGCGCCTTCAGCGTCTGCGGCCCCGCGGTGACGCGGAAGTAGTCATAGACACCGGGCCGGTCGAAGGCGCAGAGATATTGGAAATGCAGCCGGAAGAAGCGCCAGCGCAGCTCTTTCCAGCGTTTCGGCGAGAGCGTCATCGTGAAGGCGGCCGAGAGGATCAGCGGCTGGATCTGGCCCACCGGGCCGACGCCCGAGACCTTGACCGGATCGCAAAGCGCAAAGGCGCAGCCATCGCCCGGGGCGGTGACATCGACCCAGGCAAGCTCGGGGCGGGTGCAGAGATAGGCCAGATCGCCGCGCAGCCGTTTCGCTTCCGGCAGGAAGCTCACCATCGGCACGACATGACCAAGTGACAGGAAGCCGAGGCTTGGCCCCGTCGCGGGCACGCGGCCCGCCCGGATCAGATCGGCAAGGATCGAGACCGCCAGATGCGCGCCCGAGGAATGGCCGACGACGAGCACCTCGTCCCAGTCCTCGCTCAGCGCCTGGGCGATCGTGTCGCCAAAGGCTGCCATCCGGGTTTCCAGCGCCTCCGGATTGGCGCCGCCCCAGCGCGCGGTGAAGGCGTAGTCGTGCATCAGGTAATAGGCGTAGAAGGTGCCGTCCTGCTTGCGAAACCATCTGAGCACCGCCCAGGTGACCCCGGCGCAGAGCGCAAGGCCGAGCCCCCCGTCGAAGGGAAAATCAGGGAGCGGCCAGAGCAGCAGGGCGGCCAGCGCCCAGCCCGCGCCCAAGCCCGCAAGCGCCTGCAGGATCAGCGCGAAGATCGGGTAAAGCGCCGCGATCACCGGGCCTTTCCGTAGCCGCATCAGCCGGAACAGCGCCCCCGAGCCGATATAGGCCGAGGCGGTGCGGACGAGCTGCAGATAGGTCGCGGGGATCGAGGCCTCCATGCTGTCGCGCACGATATCGGCCCAGACCAGCACCTCGACATCAGCCTCGACCGTCTCGCCGTCCTGCGTCGAGGTCACATGCCAGCCATAGGGGCCGCCCGCGCGTTTGGGTGCAAGGCTCAGCGCATAGCCCGAGATCGCGGCCTGTGCCGTGCCCTCGGTGCGGTAAAGCTCGCGGTAGCGGCGCGGGTGGATCGGATCGTAACCGGGGATGTAGAACACCCGGCGGCGGCGGACGGTCTGAGAGCGGTGCATGGTCATCCTTCGTGGTCCCGTGCCGCGACGCTAGCGGAAAAAACCGCGCATGGCTGTGACTTACGCCGCAGTCCAGCGCAAGACATTGGCGCGGATGGCGGCGATGCGGCGCTCGGTCTCGGGATGCGAGGAGAGCCAGGCCGGGGCGGCGCCGCGCCCGCCCGCAAGGCCGTCGAGCCGGGCAAACAGACTCAGCTGCGGCTCGGCGCCGATGCCCGCCTTGAGCAGAAGCGCGGTGGCGAAGGCGTCGGCCTCGTATTCGTCGCGCTGGCTCAGTTGCGCGGCGATGGCGGCGATGATCAGATTGGCGAGCCAGATGCCCAGCACCGGGATGATCCGGCCAAGCACGCCCACCAGCACCATCTGCAGCACGTTCTGCCCGGTGAAATCGATCATCCGCCGCTTCGCATGGCCGCTGGCCACGTGACCCAGTTCATGCGCGATGACCGAGGCGATTTCCTCGGCCGTGACCTGACCCGAACGGTAAAGCGCCATGAAGCCCTCGGTCAGGAAGACCCGGCCATCGGGGGCGGCAAGGCCGTTCACCGTGGGTTCCGCATAGACGAAGACGGGCAGGGTGGGCACGCCAAGGGCCTCGCGCAGCTGGGCCAGCACCGGGGCAAGGCCGGGATCGGTGAGCGGTGCCGAGCGGGCAGAAAGCTGGCGCAGCAGGTTGCGCGCAGAGAAATGCCACATCGCGAGCGCGGCGAGGAGGACGAGAAGGAAGGGCAGAAGGCGCAGGATCATGGGGGCAAGATGGGGCCGCGCCGGGGCGGGGTCAATCCCCGGACGGCAGCGGCGCGGGGCGGCGCAGCGCGCGGATCAGCCAGAGCCCGAGCAAAAGTGCGATCACCCCGGTCGCCATCAGGCCAAGGGCGTTGCCCGCCAGATCGGCGGCGGCCTGAAGATTGGCGCCGAAGGTGATGCCCAGCCCGACATAGAGCGTGACCCAGACCGCCTCGCCTGCGATATCGGCGAGCGTGAAGCGGGCATGGCCATAGCCCGAGGCGCCCGCGGCCAGGTTCACCCAGGGGCCAAGCGCGGAAAAGAGCCAGCGCGTCAGGAAGATCGCCACCGCGCCGTTCTTCGCAAGGCTGTCGAGCGCCGCGCTCACCAGACCCGCGCCTTTCGTGCCGGGCGCGGGCAGAAGATGCGCCGCCTTGCGCCCGATCCAGTAGCCGACCTGATCGCCCGCGAGCGCGCCGCCAAAGGCCGCGCCTGCGACCGGCACCAGCGCCAGATCGCTCGACCCGACAAAGGCCCCCGCCGCGATCATCGTCAGCGACGAGGGGATCGGCAGGGCAAGGCAGCTGAGAAACGTCGCGAGGCCGACCAGCCAGATCCCGTAAAGCGGAAGCTGCGCCAGAATCCAGTCGGTCATGGCGGCGATCCGGGCGGGGTCTGCGGCAGGCCGGCTTCCAGTTTCGCGATCAGATCGCCGACCGGGACATCGAGCTTTTCCGCGATCGCCTCGAGCGTCGGGCGGTCGTCATCCACCAGCTTGCGCGCATCCTCGATGCCAAGGATCGCATCGACCGCCTGCACATCGACATGCCAGCTGCGCGCGATATAGCCCGGCGTCATCCAGGCCTCGGGCGCCTGCTGGTGATGCGCGGGATCGGACCAGAAGAGCGCGCGGCTGATCATCCGCCCGCCGAAAAAACCGGCCAGCGACAGCGCGACGAGAAAGGCCACCAGCGCCAGCCGCTGTTCCGCCCAAAGCCGCCTGAGCGCGGTCATCCGAGCACCTTCATCGCCCGGGTGATGCCCTCGAGCGTCAGCGGATACATCCGCCCCTCGAAGGCCGCGTCGATCATCGCGATCGACTGGGTGTAGCCCCAATGCTTTTCCGGCACCGGGTTGAGCCAGACGTGATCGGGCCATTGGGTGCGCGCGCGGTCGAGCCAGACGACCCCCGGTTCCGGGTTCCAATGCTCGTTCGCGCCGCCGACATGGCTGATCTCATAGGGCGACATCGAGGCGTCACCGACGAAAATGCATTTGTAATCTGGCCCGTAGCGGTTGAGCACCTCCCAGGTGGGGGTCACATCCTCCCAGCGGCGACGGTTTTCGCGCCAGACGCCTTCGTAAAGGCAGTTGTGAAAGTAATAATGTTCGAGATGCTTGAACTCGGCCCGGGCGGCGGAAAAGAGCTCCTCGACCAGCTGCACATGCGCATCCATCGAGCCGCCGGAGTCGAGAAACAGCACCACCTTGACTGCATTGTGCCGCTCGGGCCGGGTCTTCACGTCGATATAGCCGCTTTCGGCGCTGGCGCGGATCGTGCCGGGCAGATCAAGCTCTTCCTGCGCGCCATGCCGGGCCCATTGCCGCAGCCGTTTCAGCGCCACCTTGATGTTGCGCGTGCCGAGTTCCACCCGGTCGTCGAAATCGCGAAACTCTCTTTTGTCCCAGACCTTTACCGCGCGTTGATGACGGCTTTCAGCCTGTCCGATCCGCACCCCTTCGGGGTTGTAGCCATAGGCGCCAAAGGGCGAGGTTCCGGCGGTGCCGATCCATTTGTTGCCGCCCTGATGGCGGCCTTCCTGTTCCTTCAGGCGCTCGCGCAGCGTCTCCATCAGCTTCTCGAAGCCGCCAAGCGCCGCGATCTGCGCCTTTTCTTCTTCGGTCAGATGCTTTTCGGCCATCTTGCGCAGCCAGTCCTCGGGCAGGTGCAGGGCGTCGAGCACCGCCTCGGCCGGGATCGCGTCAAGGCCGCGGAAGCTTTCCGCAAAGGCCCGGTCGAAGCGGTCAAGGTGGCGTTCGTCCTTCACCATGGCCGAACGCGCGAAATAGTAGAATCCGTCGATGTCATAAAGACAAAGGCCCGCTGCGAGACCTTCGAGGAACGAAAGGTATTCGCGCGGGCTGACCGGAACGCCGTTGCGGCGCAAAGTGTCGAAGAAAGGCAGGAACATCAAAACCCCCCGCGGCGTTGCCAAAGGCGCGGGGGCAAGCCGAGCCTCAGTTATACCGAGCCCCGGCCCTCGCCAAGGCTGCCACCTCGGCAGCTCGCGCGCGCACGGCGGCATCCGAGCCAAAACCGTATCGCGCCCATTGCCCCGAGTCGAGCCGCGCCTGATGCGCCAGATCGGCATTGCCGAGCGTCTCATAGGCTTCGGCCCGGATCAGATAGAGCGTCGCCATCAGCGCTGCGTTTTCCCCCGCAAGCGCCTGCGGCATCGCCCGGTTCACCAGCGCGATCGCATCCGAAGCCCGGCCTGTCGAGAGCGCAAAGGCCGCGAGCTGCATGTCGACATGGGCCGACTGGATGCCCGCGCCGGGCGTCGCCCGATAGATCGCGCCCGCATTGGCAAAGGCCTTCAGCGCGGTATCCGGGTCGTCATAGACGCTGAGCAGGCCGAGTGCGAACCAGCTGAAGGCGGCGCGGCTGTCGTGCCAGCCCTGTCCGGCCGAAATCTCGATGGCGGTCATTGCGGCGGCCTTGCGCGCACTTTGCGAGCCGCGGCCGATGGCGCGCTCCAGCGCATTGACAAAGGCGCGCGGGGTCGGGTCGTTGCGCAGCGGCGTGACCTTGCCGCCGCCCGGGTTGATATGGGCGAAGACGGCGGGCAGTTTCGCCTGCACCTCGGGGATCGACATGCCGGAATGCAGGTCGGGCGCATAGACGGCGCGCAGCTGCATCATGTCATAGCGGGTCAGCACGGCATGGAAGTTGTCGTCGTTCCAGACCGAATCCGACAGCCGGTAAAGGTCGTTCAGCGGGCCGAGCGCCTGGCTCGTTTCCTCGTGCAGGCAGTCGCGCACTTCCTGCGGCGTCGATTCCGCCGGGATGAAGACGGTGGCGGCGGTGCGGCTTTTCACCTGTGTCCAGTCGCCTTTCGCCGTGCGGCGGTTGGCGCGGTATTCGTCCCAGGTTGCGGCATCGGGTACGACGAAACAGGCGGCATTCGGCACTTCGCGGGTCATCTCGCGACGCGGCACGAAGGCGATGGTGATATGGTTGGCGGCGCCCGGATTGGTCGAGATCGGGATATGCGCCTCGGTGTTCAGGCGACGCACGAGACGCGACAGTTCGGTCGCGGCCGTGGGCGGCAGCGCGCCTTGCAGACTGACGCTGATCGGGCCTTCGAAGCGCGAGAATTGCGGGATCGGGCGGCCCGATTCCAGAAAGAAGTTCAGCTCCATGAAGTCGCGCGCCAGAACGCTGTTTGATGGCAGAACCTCGGCGCGCGGCGCGGGCGGTTTCCGTCTGCTCGTCGGATCGGGGATCGGCATGTCGATGGCCGTGGCCGAAGCGCGCGAGGCGGGCGCGTCCTTGACCACCGGCGCAGAGGCACATCCGGCCAAGGCCGTGGCAAAGGCCAGCCCGGACAGGCTGACACGGCGATCAACCCGGAGCCGCGCAAAGAGCCCGGGCAGAGCCCTCTCTGCGGTGGCAGCCGCAGAGAGGGCCCGTAGCGGCAGACAGTTCAAACGCATGGCAGTGCGTATCCCAGGTTGTGGCGCCAAGAATAGGCACAGCTCCTGACGGCGGCCAGTAATTCTTTGGTTTCCATTGAAATTTTAACGTGACGGCTCCAGATGTAGTGCCACGATGGCGTCACGCGCACGCCTTATTGTTGCCATAAGTCGACCTCTTGTGCGGTCATTGACTGACTTGGGGAAACAGGTTGTTGCGCAGATGCCGAATCGAGCGGCAAAACACGCTGCTACGTGACCGCCGTGTTTCAGGTTTCGAAAGAGTGGTATTTTTAAGAAGTCGACGGCGCCGGGCGGTGCTGCTGCCGATGGGCCTTGGCGGCATTGATCGTGTGGCGGTCGCCAATCGGGCCGAATGACCCGCCTGCCCGGAAACGAAACGCCCCGGCAAGGCCGGGGCGCTCCGATCTGTCTGCGAATCGTGAGGATCAGCGGGCGCGGCGGCGTCCACCCCGACCGGCCGAGGCGGCGGCGGCCGAAGCCTCGGCGAAGCTTGCGCCTTCCTTCATCGCGTCGAGCACCTTCGACAGCTTGATCCAGTCCATCGCGTTATCATCGTGGTTCATCAACAGGTTGGCGGCACGAATGGCCTCCATCTCCTGGCTGCGCACCGGGTTCATGATCGCCGAGGTCATGCCCGCACCGATCGCCATCGGCAGGAAGGCCGCGTTGACGCCGTGACGGTTCGGCAGGCCGAAGCTGATGTTCGAGGCGCCGCAGGTGGTGTTCACGCCCAGCTCGGTACGCAGACGCTGCACCAGCGTGAAGACCTGACGCCCGGCCGAGGCCATCGCACCCACCGGCATGACGAGCGGGTCAACGACGATGTCATGCGCCGGGATACCGAAATCGGCAGCACGCTCGACGATCTTCTTGGCGACGGCAAAGCGCACGTCCGGGTCTTCCGAAATCCCGGTGTCGTCGTTCGAGATCGCCACGACCGGCACATTGTATTTCTTGACCAGCGGCAGGACGCGCTCCAGACGCTCTTCTTCCCCGGTGACCGAGTTCAAGAGCGGACGGCCCTCGCAGGCGGCCAGACCGGCTTCAAGCGCGGCCGGAACCGAGCTGTCGATGCACAGCGGCACGTCGGTGATCGCCTGAACCCGCAGGATCAGGTCACGCATCAGCGGCGGCTCGACGAAGTTGTTGTCGGCATAGCGCGGATCTTCCGCCATCTTGTTCGAGAAGACAGCGCCCGAGTTGATGTCGAGCACCGTCGCCCCGCAGGCCACCTGCTCGAGAGCATCCTTTTCGACGGTGGTGAAATCGCCCAGCTCCAGCTCGGCGGCGAGCTTCTTGCGCCCGGTCGGGTTGATGCGCTCGCCGATGACGCAGAAGGGCTCGTCGAAGCCGATCACCACGGTCTTCGTCTTGCTCTCGAGTACGGTGCGGGTCATTCGTCAGCCTTTCGTTTTTTCTGCGATCCAGGTCGCATTGGTCTTGATACCGCCGAGCGGGAAGAAATGCACCGCCTCGATGCCGAAATCGGGATGCTTGGCCTTGTGCTTGGCCAGCTCCATCAGCAGCTCGGTGGGCTCGAACGGGGTGAGGAGTTTCGTCACGTCCTTGGCGCGCTTTTGCAGCACTTTCAGCGAGGGGCCGACGCCGCAGGAGATCGCGAATTTGAGCAGCGTCTGCAGCTTCGCCGGACCGGCGATGCCGATATGGACCGGCATCTTGATGCCTTCGGCGGCCAGACGGTTCACCCAATCGATGATCGGGCCGCCTTCAAAGGCGAATTGCGTCACGATGGCCGTGTCGGCATCGGTGGTGTCGGCAAATTTATGTTTCAGCTTGAGCGCTTGCATGACGATCTTGTCCGTGCCGTCGCTGTCGATGTCGCGGTTGCCCTCGGGGTGACCGGCGAAGTGCAGACGCTCGAAGCCCGCGAAGGCACCGGTTTCGACCAGCTGCATCGCATTGTCGAGATCGCCGACCGGGGTCTTCACGCCGCCGCCCAGAAGCAGCGCCTGCTTCACCCCGGCTTCGCCCTTGTAGCGGGCGACCCAATCCCGCAGTTGCAGCGCGTCGCGGATGATGCGGGCGGGGAAATGCGGCATCGGCTCGAAGCCTTCGTCGCGCAGACGCTTCGCCGTGGCGACCATTTCCTCGATCGGCGTGCCCTCGATATGGGCGACATAAACGCGGGTGCCGGCGGGCAGGATGGCGCGGAAATCTTCGACCTTCTCGGCGGTGCGCGGCATCACCTCCATCGAGAAACCGTCAAGGAAGGCGGTCAGGGTGCCGTTGGTGGGGGTCTCGGCCTCGCGGCGGAAGTTCAAAAGCGCCATCAGATCTCTCCGTCAGTGGGGCGGGCCTGTTCCCAGCCATCGTTGCCAATCAACCGCACCAGGGCGGCCGTGTCGTAGTCGGAGAGAACCCGGGCCAGTTCGGCCTCGGCCGCTTCGGCATCATTGCCGTCGCGGGTGCCGATCACCACCTTGCGCCATTCGGCCAGGTAAGCGTCGCTGTCCTTGGCGCCGATCTTCATCGCGCAGCGATCAATCGCCTGCTCGAAGCGTTCGGGCAAAGGTTTCTTGGCGGCCTTGCGACCGGTCCCGGCAATGATCTGCGCCGGGATGTCGCGCCAGAAGACGATCGTGATCTCAGCCATTTGCGTGATTCCCTCTGAGATATGGATACGCCCGTTTGCGACGCGCCCGGTGACGGATTTCGACATGTTGCGCCAGATTGGCGACAACCGTGCAGGTTCCATAACCCTGCGTTGCGGCTTGGTGCATCTTCAAAAGATGCATCAAGATGATGAGGGGGCGCTCAAGAGGCCTGCCGCGCGCCCGGCCCCGCGCGTCGGAGCCTCCGGCGGGGATATTTGGGGCAAGATAAATCCGCCCTCCTTTATCTTGCCTCAAATATCCCGGGGGGAGGCCGCAGGCCCCGGGGGGCAGCGCCCCCCGCCCTGGCTCGGCGCGGGCAGCGCCCCCTGCCTTTCGCGCGTCACGAAGATGTCATCCGGTCCTTGATCCTTCTGCCCTCGCACGCTACCTAGGGGGGTAACTTGAAATCGGAGGGCGTAAGATGGCGCCCAGGCGTCCTCGGGCTGCGGGCGCGATCCCGAAACCGGTCGAACGCGCCGCACCCACCCCCGCCGAGTCGGGCGAGCTTTATGCTGCGCTCGATCTCGGCACAAACAGTTGCCGGATGCTGATTGCCCGACCGAAGGGCGATCAGTTTCAGGTGGTGGACAGCTTTTCGAAGGCGGTCCAGCTCGGCCAGGGGCTTGAAGCCTCGGGCCGTCTTTCGCGTTCATCCATGGCCCGGACCGTGCAGGCGCTGCAGATTTGTCGGCGCAAGATCGAGACGCATGGCGTGAAGCGGATGCGGCTCGTTGCGACCGAGGCCTGTCGACGCGCGGGCAATGCGCGCGACTTCATCCGCTATGTCCGGCGCGAAACCGGGCTGCCGCTGGAAATCATCCCGCCCGAGGAAGAAGCGCGGCTCGCCGTGATCTCCTGCGCGTCGCTCGTCAATCCGCACACGGAACAGCTGCTCGTCGTCGATATCGGCGGCGGCTCGACGGAACTGGTGTGGATCGACATTTCCAAGGTGCCGCCCTCGGATCGGCCGCGCTCGATCATGCGGCTGTCGGGGGGTTTCGATCAGCCCGAGGGCGACATTCCGCAGGCGCGCGTGGTGGACTGGATTTCGGTGCCGCTTGGCGTCGCGACGCTCAAGGACCAGTTCGGCGATGTCGAGGATGACGCGGCGCGGTTCGCGCTGATGTCGTGGTTCTTCGAGGAAAAGCTGGCCGATTTCACGCCTTACGCTTCGGGCACGCCGCAAGAGGGCTTTCAGGTGATCGGCACCTCTGGCACCGTGACCACGGTCGCGGCCTGTCACCTCAATCTGAAGCGCTATGACCGCAACCGGGTTGATGGCCTCACCATGACCTCGACCGAGATCGACGCGGTGATCCGCTCGTTCCTGAACCTCGGCCCCGAGGGCCGCCGCGCCGATCCGCGCATCGGCCGCGATCGGCACACGCTGATCATGTCGGGGGCGGCGATCTTGCAGGCGTTGATGCGGGTCTGGCCCACCGACAAGATGTCGGTGGCCGACCGCGGCCTGCGCGAGGGCTTGCTTTACGCACAGATGGCCGAAGATGGCGTGATCGAAGAAATGAAGCCGATCGAGGGAGAAATGAAATGACGAAACCTCCGAGCGGCAAATCGGGTGGCGCGGGCTCCGGCAAGAACACCTCGGGGCGCGGGCAGCGCGACCTGCGGGTGCGGGTGAAGACGGCGAAGGGGCGCAAGCTCTCTTCGACGCTCTGGCTGGAACGGCAGCTGAACGACCCCTATGTGGTGCGCGCCAAGAAAGAGGGCTACCGTGGTCGCGCGGCCTACAAGATCATGGAACTGGACGACAAGTTCCGCTTCCTCGTGCCGGGGGCGCGGGTGGTGGATCTTGGCTGTGCACCGGGCGGCTGGTGTCAGGTCGCCGTCGCGCGGGTGAATGCCTTGGGCGAAAAGTCGGGCAAGAAGGTCGGCACGGTGCTGGGCGTCGATCTGCAGGAGGTGGCGGCGATTGCCGGGGCCGAGCTGCATCAGCTGGATTTCCTGGAAGATGGCGCCGATGACAAGGTCAAGGCCTGGCTTGGCGGGGCCGCCGATGTGGTGATGTCGGACATGGCTGCCGCCGCCTCGGGCAACCAGCAGGTGGACCACCTGCGCATCATCACGTTGTGCGAACACGCGGCCTATTTCGCCTTCGACGTGCTGGAGCTGGGCGGCACCTTTGTTGCCAAGGTGCTGGCGGGCGGCGCCGAACAGGGGCTGATGACGGTTCTGAAGAAGAACTTCGAGAAGGTGGTGAACATGAAGCCGCCCAGCTCGCGCAAGGACAGCTCGGAAAAATTCGTCGTCGCCACCGGCTTCCGCGGCAAGCGTCACGAAGAGGGGCAGGCCGAGTCCGCCGAGGCGTGAGACTGCGACCTTGGTCGTAATTTTGCCCCGCGCGTGACCGTTGCGGTTTTGCACAAAGCGCCTATCCTGAGCCTGCACCGCAAAGAGGGGAGGCTTTCCGATGCGTCTTTCTGCACCCACGCGCAACCACGCCGATATCGTGCAAGCCGTCGTCGCCTCATCGACTGCCGGGGCGCGGGCGGGCTTTGCCGCCAGCTGGCGCCGCTCGATGATCCATCACAAGCTTGACCCGGCGAAGGCGCGGGTCTCTGACCGGCTGACCGCTGCCGATATCGCTGCCCGTCGCGAGGCCGCGGGGCTGCTTTTGCGCGTTGCGACCCCGGTGCTCGACCGTCTCGCCCGCGCCGCCTGCGAGGCGGGCTGCGCCGTCTTTTTGTCGGATGCCGAGGGGCTGGTGCTGGAAGAACGGATGCGTGACGCCGATCGCAAGGCCTTTCACGGCTCGAACCTTGCCCCCGGCTCGGATTGGTCCGAAGGCCGCGAGGGCACGAACGGCATCGGCACCTGTCTGGCCGAGGGGCGCCCGGTCACGGTCTGGCGCGACCAGCATTTCCGCTCGACCAACACCGGGCTGACCTGCATGGGCTCGCCGGTCTTCGGGGCCAAAGGCGAATTGGCGGGGGTGATCGACGTCTCCTCCGCGCGCGAGGACATGAGCGAGGGCTACGCCCGGCTTGTCGCGCTGACGGTGCAGGACGCGGCCAGCCGGATCGAGGCGGATCTTTTCCGCGCCTCGTTCGAGGGGGCGCGGATTCTCTCCACCGGCGCGCTTGAGGAAACGCCGCAAGGCGTGATGCTGCTCGCGCTCGACCGCGACGATCTGGTGATCGGTGCCACCCGCGCGGCGCGGCGTCAGCTCGGATTGGACGAGGCGCAGATGGGCCGCGTGCCCGCGACGGATCTGTTTGGGACCAAGCGCGACGAAGGGCAGGGCGCTCTGGCCGAGGCGCAGCGGGCCGAAATGGTGCGGGCGCTGGCGCGCACGGGCGGCAATGTCTCGGCCGCCGCGCGCGATCTTGGCATCGGTCGCGCCACCTTTTACCGCAAGGCCAAGGCGCTTGGCCTGACGGTGTAAGGGCAGCGGGCTCCGCCCCGCCGAGCGATATGAGGCCAGACAAGGGAAAGGCGCTCCGGAGGGGCGCCTTTGCTTTTCCGTGTCCCTTTATCTTGCTGCAAATATCTCGGGGGGTGAGGCGAAGCAGAGGGGGGAAGAGCCCCCGTTCCTCCCCTGCGACCCCGCGCCGCCTTTACGAATTTTGCGATGCTGCGCTTGCACCTGTCTCGGCCATGAAACAAGTGAGCCATAACCTCAAAACAAAGCGGCTATGCAAGAATCGCAAAGAGGCGCAGTCTTTCTTCATCGACGTGCCCCGGGAGGGGGCCTGACCATCAAGGGAGGAAAACGATGGCCAACGACATGCCGCATGATTTCAAGGGGGTGATGGTGTCGCCCTTCAAGCCGCGCTACGACAACTACATCGGGGGCAAATGGACCGCGCCGGTGGGCGGCAAGTATTTCGACAACATCACGCCGATCACCGGCGAGAAAATCTGCGAAGTCGCCGCCTCGACCGCCGCCGACGTTGAGCTTGCCCTTGACGCCGCCCATGCCGCGAAAGGCGAATGGGGCACCACCTCGGCCGCGCATCGCTCGAATGTGCTTCTGAAGATCGCCGACCGTCTGGAACAGAACCTCGATCTGCTCGCCGCCGCCGAGACCTGGGACAACGGCAAGCCGATCCGTGAAACCACAGCTGCCGATATCCCGCTCTCCGTCGACCACTTCCGCTACTTCGCGGGCGTGCTGCGTGGACAGGAAGGCTCGATGTCGGAAATCGACAACGACACCGTGGCCTACCACTACCACGAGCCGCTCGGCGTCGTCGGCCAGATCATCCCGTGGAACTTCTCGATCCTGATGGCGGCGTGGAAACTCGCCCCGGCGCTGGCTGCCGGCAACTGCATCGTGCTGAAACCGGCCGAACAGACTCCCGCGGCGATCATGGTGCTGATGGATGTCATCAAGGACCTGCTGCCGCCGGGCGTTCTGAACATCGTCAACGGCATGGGCCCGGATGTCGGCGCCCCGCTCGCCCGCTCGAACCGCATTGCCAAGATCGCCTTCACCGGCTCGACCGAAACCGGCCGCAAGATCATGCAATATGCGACCGAAAACCTGATCCCGGTGACGCTGGAACTGGGCGGCAAATCGCCGAACATCTTCTTCTCGGACGTGATGGCGAAAGATGACGCCTTCCTCGACAAGGCGGTCGAGGGCTTCGTGCTCTTTGCCTTCAACCAGGGCGAGGTCTGCACCTGCCCGTCGCGCGCGCTCATTCAGGAGGACATCTACGAAGAGTTCATCGCCCGCGCCATTGCCCGCGTGAAAGCGATCAAGCAAGGCGACCCGCGCCTGATGGAGACGATGGTCGGTGCGCAGGCGTCGCAAGAACAGCAGGACAAGATCCTGTCCTACCTGAAGATCGGCCGCGAGGAAGGCGCGCAGGTTCTGTGCGGCGGCGATGCGGCGAGCCTTGGCGGCGATCTGGCGAACGGCTTCTATATCCAGCCGACGATCCTGAAGGGCCACAACAAGATGCGCGTGTTCCAGGAGGAAATCTTCGGGCCGGTCGTCTCGGTGACCACCTTCAAGGACGAGGACGAAGCCCTGCATATCGCCAACGACACGATGTACGGCCTTGGCGCCGGTGTGTGGTCGCGCGACATCAACACCTGCTACCGCTTCGGGCGTCACATTCAGGCCGGTCGTGTCTGGGTGAACAACTACCACGCCTATCCGGCCCATGCCGCCTTCGGTGGCTACAAGCAGTCGGGCATCGGGCGCGAAACCCACAAGATGATGCTCGACCACTACCAGCAGACCAAGAACATGCTGGTCAGCTACAACCCGAACAAGCTGGGCTTCTTCTGATCCCTCCCTGCCCAGCCCGGGCCGCGCTTCGGCGCGGCCCTACTTCCGGCGTCCGACCTCTATCGACGCACTTGCAACCGGGTCGCCTGTCCAGGCGGCCCGGTTTTGCCATTCCGGCATGCGAAAATCGCCTTATGGTGGTGCGGAGGTCTCATTAATCGCGTGAACGGAGTATTCACGAATTTCCGCTAGGACAGCTGCGACTTGCGATGGAGACCGTCGATGACGCTTCGCAGACAGATCCTTTTTCTCCCCCTTCTGACGGCGGTGATCGCCATTGCGCTGAATCTTTCCGGCATGGTGCTGGTCGGTCAACGCACGCTCGACACCGCCTATTCCAAGGAACGTGCCGTGGCTGAAGACGCGCTTCGGCTGGCGATCGACGCGCGCACGACGCAGGCGCTGTCGATGGCCGAGATGATTGCGGGCATTCCGGGCATTCAGGAAGCCGTGTCGAAACACGATGACAAGGCGATCGAGGCGATGCTCTCGGGCTCGATCAAGACGATGATGGCCGCGACCGGGATGACGCAGCTGCATTTCCATGTGCCGCCCGGGACCTCGCTGATCCGCGTGCACCAGCTCGACAAGCGCGGCGATGATCTGACGAAAAGCCGTCCGATGGTGGTCGAGGCAAATGCGGAAAGCGCGCCGAAACGCGGGCTGGAACGGGGGCGGACCGGCGTCGGCGCGCGGGGCGTGGCCCCGATCCGCTGGCAGGGAACCCATGTCGGCAGCGTCGAAGTGGGCTTCGACATGGATGCGAATTTCCTGTCGGAGATGTCTGAGGATACCGGTAACGAGTTCGAATTTTACACCGTACCCCCGGTGGGCGAGGCGGGCGAGATCGCGCGTCAGGCCGAGACCACCGGGGAAGCCCCCATACTGGACGGCGCGATGGCAGCGCAGGTGCTGAAAAGCGGAAGCCTTGATATTCTGAAGGATTTCGCGGGCGTGCCGCATGTCGGCCGGGCAGTTGTGGTCAAGGATTACGCGGGCAAGCCGATCGGCATCTATGTCGTCGCCTCGCCCGATGCGCTGGCCAAGGACATGCTGGCGGCGCAGGCGAAACTGAGCGCGATTGCTGTGGCTCTGTCGCTTGTCCTTGCCTCGGGCGTGGCCTGGGCGGGGGGGCGGCGCATCGCAGCTTGCGTGCAGCGTCAGGCCGATACCACGCGGGCGATTGCCGAGGGCCGCACCGATGTCGAGATCATCGGCACCGAGCGGAAGGACGAATTGGGCGACATGGCCCGCGCGCTGGTGGTGTTCCGTACCAATCTTGAGGAAAACACCCGCATGCAGTCTGCGCTGCAAGCCGAGGAACAGGCCAAGCGCCGCGCCGAGGAAATCGCGCGGGCGCAGGAAGAACGCGCCGAAGCCGAGCGGCGTCAGGCCGAGGCGGCGGCGCTTGAGCGTGACCGTCTGCATGCCGAGGTCGAACGGGCCGAGGTGGCCCGCCGGGCCGACGAGGCGCGGGCGCGTCTGGCCGAGCAGCAGGATGTCGTCACGGCACTGTCGAAGGCGCTCGAATGTCTTGCCGCGGGCAATCTGCATTGCGTCATCGAAACGCCGCTGCCGGGCGAATACGACCAGTTGCGGCTGCATTTCAACTCGGCGCTGGGGCAATTGCGCGATGCGCTGGTGCAGATTGACGAGTCGGCGACCCGGGTCGATGCCGAGGCGGGGCGGCTTTCGCAGGCCAGCACCGAGCTTGCCCACAGCACCGAACGCAATGCGGCGGCGCTTGAGGAAACCGCGGCGGCGCTCAACCAACTGACAAGCTCGGTCTCCTCGGCGGCCGAAGGCGCGGCGCAGGCGCGCGAGATCGCGGCGAAGGCGCGAACCAATGCCGAAAGCGGCGCCGGTGTCGTGAGCGAGGCGGTCGCGGCGATGGCCGAGATCGAAAGCTCGTCGCAGTCGATTTCGCGCATCACCCATGTGATCGAGGAAATCGCCTTCCAGACCAACCTTCTGGCGCTGAACGCCGGGGTCGAAGCCGCCCGCGCGGGCGAGGCGGGGCGGGGCTTTGCCGTCGTCGCCTCGGAGGTGCGGGCGCTGGCGCAACGCGCCTCGGACGCGGCGCGGGAAATTTCCCAGCTCATCGACACCTCGACCGCGCAAGTGCAGGGCGGCGTGAAGATGGTCGGCCGCACCGGCGAGGCGCTGGATCAGATCGTTACCTCGGTGCGCGATATCTTTGACCGTATGGGCGAGATTGCGGCTTCGGCCGAGGAACAGGCCCGCGGCATCGTCGAGATCAATGGCGCGGTGAACCAGCTTGACCAGACGACGCAGCATATCGCCAACATGACCGACATGTCGGCGGCCTCCGGGCGGGCGCTGGCGGTCGAGGGCGGCGAGCTGCGCCAGACCGTCGAGCGCTTCCAGCTGCCCGATGCGGGGCATATCCCGCAGCGCTCTGCCGCCTGAGACAGGCAAACGCCCGCGGCAGTCCCCGCGGGCGTTGCCATGCGTGCCGTAAGGGACTTACTTCGCCGCTTTCTTCAACATCTTCGCGTGGTTGCCGATCCAGTCCATCAGCGCGAGCAACACGCCCGAGACGACGAAGACGAGATGGATCACCACCATCCAGATGATCTTTTCCTGCGGATATTTGTCGAGATCCATGAAGACCTTGAGCAGATGGATCCCGGAGATCGCGACGATCGAGGCCACCAGTTTCAGCTTAAGTGTCGAGAAATCGACCTCGCCCTGCCAATCCGGTCGATCCTCGTGATCCTCGGTATCCATGCGCGAGACGAAATTCTCGTAGCCCGAGAAGATCACGATCAGAAGCAGGTTTGCGGCAAGGCTCAGGTCGATCAGTGACAGAGCCCCCATCACCGCCGTATCGACCTCCATATGCGGAATCTCGAGCGCGAAGTGATAAAGCTCAAGCACGAAGGCCCAAAGCAGGATGGCCAAAGTGCCGACGAGCCCAAGATACATTGGTGCCATCAGCCAGCGGCTGGCAAAGAGCACCTTTTCGATTGCGCGTTCCATGAAATCCCCCTGCAAATCAGTCCGTTCCTAGATAGGGACCGCGCCGGGAGGCGCAAGGGGGTTACCCCCCCTTGCGAAAGGCCGAAGGCGTTTTGCCGACTTTGGCCTGAAAGGCGCGGGTGAAATAGGCCGGGCTGGTGAAGCCGAGCGCCGAGGCGATCTCCTTCACCGGGGCCTTGGTTTCGCTCAGAAGCCTGCGGGCTTCGTAAAGGCGGCGGTCCTGCAACAGATCCGAGGCCGCGCGGCCACAGCTGATCCGGCACGAGCGTGTCAGATGCGTGGCTGTGACGCCAAGCTGTGCGGCATAATCCGACACGCCAAGGCCCGACCGGAAATCCCGTTCCAGAACTGCCGCATAGCGGGTGACAAGCTTGCGCGCCGCTTCCGAGGCACGGGGCTCTGCCGCCTGCGACTGGCTTTGGCGTTCGATGATCACGCTCAAAAGGCCAAGATAGTGCACGGCAGCGCGGTCGGCGCCTGCCCTGTTGCTTTCCAGCTCGCGGATCACCGATTCGATCAGCCCCGAGATCTCCGCCTGCACCGGGGGTTCGCGCACGCGCAGATATTGCGCCGCATGCGGCAGCGTCAGCTCGGAATTCTGCCCGAAGAAGACCGCCATGCCGGTGGTTTGGGTCGAGACCTCGAAACCATGCATCACGCCCGCGGGCAGAAAGGCGGCCGAATAGGGGCCATAGCCGCGCGTGACGCCGCCCATGGTGATCCGGCCCTGACCGCGGGTGAACCAGAGGAAACAGGGTTCGGAGAGTGCGCGCATCGCCTCGACCCGCCAGCGACCGCCCTGTGCCAGACGCGCGATCGGCACGATGCGCGGCACCGAGGGCGGCTCGGGCAAAAGCGACTTTGCACGCATTGCCTTGGTGGCAAGCGACGCGGCCGAGGCGCCCGGGCGCATGGTCTTTGCGAAGGGCGCAAGCGGAGGTGTTTTGAAGAGGCTCACAGAGGCTTCCCAGGCGGGTGTGGTCGCCGCAAGAATAGGGAAGATGCCCTTGTTAATCCAACGGAAAAAGCGGCTTGGCGAAAAATCGCGCGGCCCGGATTCAGGTCCGCAGGATGTTGTGCCAGCCCCCCATCCGGGCACGAAACCATGTGCGTTGCCGCTTCGCATATTGCCGCGATGCGGCTTGGGCGCGTTCGGTTGCGGTGGCCAGATCGATCTCGCCGCGCAGATGCGCGACAAGCTCCGGCGCGCCGATCGCCTTGGCCCAGAGCGCGCCCGCATCCCATTGGGGCAGGACCGCGCGGACCTCGTTGAGCGCGCCGTGATCGAGCATTGCCGCGAAGCGCCGGTCGATCCGCTCGGCGAGCGTGTCGCGGTCGGGCGAGAGCAGAAGCGCCGACGCGTCGGCGAGCGGCAAAAGCGGCGGCGGCGTGTCATCCTGCCAGGCGGCCAGCCCGCGCCCGGTCGCCTGCAGTACCTCCCAGGCCCGCTGCACCCGCATCGGATTGAGCGGATCGACGCGGGCCGCCGTAGCCGGGTCGAGCTCGGCGAGCATGCCCAGATGCCCCTCGGCCTGCCGCCGCGCATCGGCCTGCACGCGGATTTCGGCGGGTGTAGCGGGAATCTCGGCCAGCCCCTCGGTCAGCGCCGTCAGATAAAGCCCGGTGCCGCCGACGATGATCGGGCGCGGCCCCGCCCCGCGACGAAAGGCAGCAAGCAGGGGGCCAATCTCGCGCAGCCAGGCGCCCACGGAGTAGTCTTCGCCCGGTTTCCTGTGCCCATAAAGCAGATGGGCCGCGCGGGCCTCATCGTCCTGCGCGGGCCGCGCTGAGAGCACGCGCCAGCACGACCAGACCTGAAGCGCATCGGCATTCACCACCACGCCGCCGGATTGTTCTGCGATTTCAAGCGCCAGCGCCGATTTGCCCGAGGCGGTGGCGCCCGCGATCAGCACCGGGCGATGGGCGGGCAGGGCGTCGATGTCGAACACGGCGATGATCCAGAGGCTGCGGTTGAGGTTGAATCCGGACGCCATTTGCGACATTTTGCGCCTCGATGACAACTGGGGACAGCCGAGGAGCCGCGATGACCGACACAAACGAACCGATCGTGAAATACAAACGCGTGCTTCTGAAGATTTCCGGCGAGGCCCTGATGGGCGATCAGGGCTACGGCCTGCATCCGCCGACGGTCGAGCGCATTGCCCGCGAAGTGAAATCCGTGCGCGATCTGGGCGTCGAGATCTGCATGGTGATCGGCGGCGGCAACATCTTCCGCGGCCTTGCGGGCTCGGCGCAGGGGATGGAGCGCACCACCGCCGATTACATGGGGATGCTGGCCACCGTGATGAACGCGCTTGCCATGCAGGGCGCGCTCGAATCGATGGGGGTCTTTACCCGCGTGATCAGCGCGATCCCGATGGATCAGGTCTGCGAACCCTACATCCGCCGCCGCGCCGTGCGTCACCTTGAAAAGAAGCGCGTCTGCATCTTCGCCGTCGGCACCGGCAACCCCTATTTCACCACCGACACCGCCGCGACGCTGCGCGCCAACGAAATGTCCTGCGAGGCGATCTTCAAGGGCACCAAGGTCGATGGCGTCTATGACATGGACCCGAAGAAACACGCCCATGCGAAACGCTATGACACGGTGAGCTACGACGAGGTGCTGCAAAAGAACCTTGGCGTCATGGATGCTTCGGCGATTGCGCTCGCACGCGACAACAACCTGCCGATCATCGTCTTTTCGCTCGATGAGCCGGGTGGCTTCCGCGGCATCCTTGCGGGGCAGGGCACCTATACCCGCGTTCAGGGCTGAGATCGGCGACAAGTGACGCAACGGCACGGGTGTGCGCGCTTGGCCCCTATCCAAGCGCCCCTTGCGTCGTTATGAAGACCAAAACGGAAAAGAACGGGGGAACCCATGTCCGACGAACTCGAAATCGACACCGACGACCTCGAACGCCGCATGGATGGCGCGATGCATGCGCTGAAGCATGAATTCGGCACGCTGCGCACCGGCCGCGCCTCGGCCTCGATGGTCGAGCCGATCATGGTCGAAAGCTACGGGTCGCTGGTTCCGATCAACCAGGTCGGCACGATCAACGTGCCCGAACCCCGGATGGTCACCGTGAACGTCTGGGACAAGGCCATGATCAACAAGGTTGAAAAGGCCATTCGCGATTCGGGTCTGGGGATCAACCCGCAGACCAACGGTCCGATCATCATGCTGCCGATCCCCGAGCTGAACGAGGAACGTCGCCGCGAGCTGACCAAGGTCGCCGCGCAATATGCCGAACATGCCCGCGTCGCGATCCGCAACGTGCGCCGCGACGGCATGGACCAGATCAAGAAAGCCAAGGGGAACGGCATGTCGGAAGACGACGTGAAGTTCTGGGAAGGCGAGATCGAAGAGCTGACCAAGAAGCACATCGGACTGGTCGACAAGGCGCTCGAAGCCAAGCAGGCGGAGATCATGCACGTCTGAGACGGGCAGAAAGGCTACAGATGACCGCGACCGAGCCCAGTCCCGCGCCCTCTGGCGGTGGTGGCGTGACCGATTACGGTGTGCCCCATGTCGCGATCATCATGGACGGCAACGGCCGCTGGGCGAAGCAGCGTGGCTGGCCGCGGCTGGTCGGTCACCGCAAGGGCGCGGAACGGGTCAAGGAGATCGTCCGCGCCTGCCCCGACATGGGGGTGAAATGGCTGACCGTCTACGCGTTTTCGACCGAGAACTGGAAGCGCTCGACCGAGGAAGTCCTTGGGTTGATGTCGCTTTTCGCCCGCTACATCCAGCGCGAGGCGGATGCGCTCTCGGCCGAGGGGGTGCGGATGCGCTTCATCGGCGATCGCGGGCCGCTCGACGGCAAGCTGCGTGGGCTGATGGACGGGATCGAGGCGCGCACCGCGATGAACACGCGGCTCAACCTGACCGTCGCGATCAACTACGGCGGCCGTGACGAGCTGCGCCGGGCGGCGGTGTCGTTGGCAACCGAGATTGCGGCGGGGCGGCTTGCCCCCGAGGCGATCACCGATGCCATCATCGCGCGCCATCTCGACACGGCAGAGGTCCCCGACCCGGATCTGGTGATCCGCACCTCGGGCGAGACGCGGACCTCGAACTTCCTGCTCTGGCAGGCGGCCTATGCGGAATATGAATTCACGCCGACGCTCTGGCCCGATTTCAATCCGGCGGCGCTGGCGGCGATCCTGGCGCAGTTTGGCGGCCGCGAGCGGCGTTTTGGCGGGGTGAAGGGATGAGTGGCAACTGGTCAGATCTGCGCGCGCGCACGGCATCGGGACTGGCGATGGTGGCGGCGGGGGCGCTGGCGATCTGGCTGGGGGGGCTGCCGTTCATCCTGCTGGCGGTGCTGGTGACCGGGCTGATGATCTGGGAACTCGCCGCGATGACGACGCCCGAAGGGGCGGCGCGCTGGCCCGCGGTTCTGCTCGGTCTGACCGGGGCGGTGGCGCTCTTCATCGTTGTCTATGTTCATTACTGGACCCTGATGCCGCTTCTGATCCTGCCCGCCGCCCTTGGCAGCTTTGCCGCGCCGCGGCGGGACCGGGCGATCTTTGCGGCCTATGCGATCACGATCATGCTGGCGGGCTATGCGCTCGTCGCGCTGTGCCTTGGCGTCGGGCCCGAGGTGATCTTGTGGCTCGTCTGTGTCGTCGTTGCCTCGGATGTGGGCGGTTACTTTGCAGGTCGCGCGCTCGGCGGGCCGAAATTCTGGCCCCGTGTCTCGCCCAAGAAGACCTGGTCGGGCACGGTGGCGGGCTGGTTTGGAGCCGCGGCCGTGGGCGGGCTTTTCGCCGCAGCGGGCCCGGGCGGTCTTGCGCTTGTCTGGCTTTCGCCGATTGTGGCGCTTGCCGGGCAGATGGGCGACATCGCGGAAAGCGCGATCAAGCGGCGGATGGGGGTGAAAGATTCCTCGGCCCTGATCCCCGGTCACGGCGGAGTTCTCGACCGGTTCGACGCGCTGATCGGCGCGGCTCTGGTGGTGCTTTTGCTTGTGCCCTTGATGCCGCAAACGCTTTTCGGAGGCTAAGTCATGCGACGCATTACGGTTTTCGGGTCCACCGGCTCGATCGGGGTCAATACGCTTGACCTGATCGCCCGTCGGCCCGAGGCCTTTCAGGTGGTGGCGCTCTCGGGCGGGCGCAACATCGAGCTTCTGGCCGCTCAGGCGCGTCAGTTCAACGCCGAGGTCGCGGTCACCGCGCATGAGGACTGCCTGCCCGCGCTGCGCGACGCCTTGGCCGGAACCGGCATCGAGGCGACGGCTGGGAAAGAGGCGCTGATCGAAGCGGCGCTGCGTCCGTCCGACTGGATCATGTCGGCCATCGTCGGCGCTGCGGGTCTTGCCCCCGGGTTTGCCGCGCTGTCGCAAGGCACGACGCTGGCGCTCGCGAACAAGGAATCGCTCGTCACCGCCGGGCCGCTGCTGCTGGCCGAGGCCGCGAAGCATAACGCCCGCCTGCTGCCGGTCGACAGCGAGCATTCGGCGGTCTTCCAGGCGCTGGTCGGCGAAGAGATGGACGCGGTCGAGCGTGTGATCATCACCGCCTCGGGCGGCGCCTTCCGCGACTGGCCGATCGAGAAACTGGCGCATGCGACCGTGGCGCAGGCCTCGACCCATCCGAACTGGGCGATGGGGCAGCGGATCACCATCGATTCTGCGTCGATGTTCAATAAAGCCTTGGAACTGATTGAAACCAAGGAATATTTCGGTGTGCGGCCGGAGCAGATCGAGGTGCTGGTGCACCCGGAGAGCCTTGTGCACGCCCTTGTCGGCTTCAAGGACGGTGCGTTGATGGCGCATCTGGGCGCCCCCGACATGCGTCATGCCATCGGCTATGCGCTGAACTGGCCCGAGCGCAGCCATCTGCCGGTTGCGCGGCTCGATCTGGCGAAGATCGGGTCGCTGACCTTCCGCGCACCGGATGAGGAACGCTTCCCGGCGCTGCGTCTGGCGCGCGAGGTGATGGCGATGGGCGGCACGGCCGGGGCGGCCTTCAACGCCGCCAAGGAGGCCGCGCTGGATGCCTTCATCGCCGAAGAGATCGGTTTCCTCGACATGGGGCGGCTGGTCGAAGCCGTTTTGACGGAAATGACCGCACGTCATGGCCTTGGAAAACCGCTTGAGAGCCTCGATATGGTGATGGACACCGATGCCACCGCGCGGGCTCTGGCGCGCAACCTTGTGCCGACAGTAAGGACCTGACCTTTGGATTCTCTTCCCGACTTCGTTTCGCTGATCCAGACCGTGCTCGCCTTTGTCGTGGCTCTGTCGATCATCGTGACGGTGCATGAATACGGCCATTACATCGTCGGACGGCTGTGCGGCATCAAGGCCGAGGCCTTTTCGATCGGCTTCGGTCCGAAGCTGATCAGCCGGGTCGACAAACGTGGCACGGTCTGGAAGATTTCCCTTTTTCCGCTTGGGGGTTACGTCAAGTTTCTGGGGGATGCCAACGCCACTTCGGCGGGCGTTGACGAAGAAACCATGGCACGGCTGAGTGCGGACGAGCGTCGGCATTCGATGCACGGGGCGCCGCTCTGGGCGCGGGCGGCGACCGTTGCCGCCAGCCCGATCTTCAACTTCATCCTGTCGATTCTGGTCTTCGCGCTGGCGATGGCCTGGGAAGGCAAACCCGCCGTGCCGCCGCAGGTGGCCGAACTGATCGCGCTGCCCGAAGGCTCGGGCGATCTGCGCCCGGGCGACCGGATTCTGGCGATCGAGGGTGTCTCGCTTCCCGACTATTCCGAGCTTTCGAAGATCACCACGCCCGAGCAACCGAGCCTGAGCTACCGCGTGTTGCGCGACGGCACCGACATGGTGGTCGAGGGGCCGCAACTCGCCCCGCCGCGCGCCGCGCAGGTGCTGCCGCAATCGGCGGCGGATGAAGCCGGGATCAAGGCGGGCGACGTGATCACCGCGATCGACGGGCAGAAGATCTGGCGCTTTGACGATCTGGTAGAGACGGTGACGGCGGGCAAGGGGGCCCCCCTGACGCTCGATCTGTGGCGTCCCTCCGAGGATGGCACGGGCGGCAGCATGCTGAATGTCACGCTGACGCCGAAGATCGTCGACATGCCGCGGCCGGATGGCAGCTTTACCAGCGACTACAAGATCGGCCTGATCGCGGGCTCGGGCTTCACGCCGGTTACCGCACATATCGGCCCTTTCGAGGCGCTGACGGGCGGTATGAAGCAGACATGGGGGGCGATTACCGCCTCGGTCTCGGCGATCGAGCATATCGTTCTGGGCAAGATTTCGAGTTGCAACCTGCGCGGCGCCATCGGCATCGCCGAGGGCTCGGGCGCGGCGGCAAAGGCCGGGGCCGCGGATTTCATCTGGTTCATCGCCATGTTGTCGACCGCGGTGGGCTTCCTGAACCTGTTCCCGATTCCGGTGCTGGATGGCGGCCATCTGATGTTCCACCTCTGGGAAGGCGTTTCGGGCAAGCCGCCGTCAGACCGGGTGATGAACCTGCTCGTCTCGGTCGGGCTGGCGCTCGTGGTGTCACTGATGGCCTTCGGGCTCTGGAACGATCTGGTCTGCTGAAAGGCGGGCCGGAGCCCCTCCGCACGGCCCTAATTCGGCCGCAATGATCCTGTATCCTTCTTTCGAAAGACGAGGAGGAATGATCATGCAAGCGGTTCTGACCGAAGGATATCAAAGCTTTTCGCTCGTCTTCGATCTTGCGGTCGATCGGGTCGTGGTGCCGGTGGCGATCTTCGTGGCGCTGGCCGGGGCCGTGGTCATCGGGGTTGAACTTTCGGCGATGCTCGCCCCTGTCGATCCGGCGCTTTATCAGCTCTGACCGATCTACAATATCTCGCGCTTTCCTTGAGCGACCACACGCTTAGTCGCTTTGACAAGGACCGTCTTTCTCGCTAGTCACGTCTTTATAGTGCGCAAAGCGACCTGACGGGGAGAGTGCGATGACGATCCGGCTGCAACCTGCCAAGACCACGGCGAAGACCCGTCTGGGCACGCTGGCAACCAGCACATTCCTTGCTCTGGCAGTGCCTTGCGCTTTCGTCGCGGCGCCGGTGCTGGCGCAGGATTACGCATTCCAGAGCGTGAAGATCGAGGGCAACGACCGCGTCGAACCCGGCACGATCCTCAGCTTTGCCGGAATCGCCAAGGGTGCGAAAGTCAGCGCCGGGGCGCTGAATGATGCCGTGCAGCGGTTGCAGAACTCGGGTCTCTTTGAAACGGTCGATCTGGTGCCGCAGGGCAGCACGCTGGTGATCCGCGTCAAGGAATATCCGACGGTCAATGTTGTCGACTTCGAAGGCAACAAGATCCTGAAGGACGACAAGCTGGCGACCATCGTGAAGACCCAGCCGCGCAAGGTGTTTTCGCCCGCCACGGTCGAGGCCGATGCCGCCGCGCTGGCCGAGGGCTATGCCACGACCGGCCGTCTGGCCGCCCGCGTCGATCCGAAAGTGATCAAGCGCGATGGCAACCGTGTCGACGTCGTCTTCGAGATCAAGGAAGGGGCCGTTTCCGAGGTCAACCGCATCACCTTTACCGGGAACCGCTCGTTCTCGGATCGGCGTCTGCGCGATGTGCTGGGCACGAAACAGGCGGGCATCCTGCACCGGCTGATCCAGCGCGACACCTTTGTTCCCGATCGGGTGCAGATTGACCGGCAGATGCTGGTCGATTTCTATCATTCGCGCGGCTATCCGGATGTGGACGTGACGGGCGTGTCGTCGGAGATGACTCGCGACCGCGAAGGCTTCTTCATGACCTTCAACATCCGCGAAGGTCAGCAATACAAGTTCGGCAAGATTTCCACCGTCTCGGAAATCCCTGAGCTCGATGTGAAGGATTTCGAGGGGCTGGCGAAGATCCGCTCCGGCCGCATCTATTCGCCGACCGATATCGATTACGCCGTGACCCGGATGGAAGAGGTGGCGCTGCGCAAGGGCGTGAACTTCGTCCGTGTCGATCCGCGCATCACCCGCGATCCGCGCACGCAGACGCTGAACGTCGAATTCGCGCTGGTGCGGGGCGAACGCATCTTTGTCGAGCGCATCGACATCGAAGGCAATACCACCACGCTCGACAGCGTGATCCGGCGCGAGTTCAACACGGTCGAAGGCGACCCCTTCAACCCGCGCGAAATCAAGAATGCCGCCGAGCGCATCCGCGCCCTTGGCTTCTTCTCGAAAGCCGATGTCGGCACCAAGCCGGGGACGGGCCCCGATCAGGTGATCGTCGGCGTCGATGTCGAGGAACAGCCGACCGGCTCGCTGAGCTTCGGGGCCAGCTACGGGGCCTCGTCTGGCTTCGGGATCAACGCCTCGCTTGAAGAGTCGAACTTCCTCGGCCGAGGGCAATATCTGGGCATCTCGATCGGGACGACCAAGGACAATCAGCAGAATTCGATCGACT
Source organism: Rhodobacter capsulatus (assembly GCF_052363175.1). Taxonomy (GTDB): domain Bacteria; phylum Pseudomonadota; class Alphaproteobacteria; order Rhodobacterales; family Rhodobacteraceae; genus Rhodobacter; species Rhodobacter capsulatus_D. The sequence continues at coordinate 2,241,520 of NZ_CP198946.1, read as the reverse complement.
TCATCGAGCCGCATCTGCTTGGCCGCGATCTGAAGGGGCGGTTCCATCTGTGGTATAACACCTCGGAAAACGACAATTCCGATTACAACACCAAGATGATGGGGCTTTCGCCCTCGCTCGAATTCCCGCTGGCGCGCAATTCGCGGCTGGAACTGCGCTACAGCTTCCTGCGCAACGATTTGAGCGGTGTCACCTCGGAATCGGAAGCGGCAGCCGATGCCGATATCGACGACGATGCGTGGTCGTCGCCCATTCTTGTGCGCGAAGAAGCCATCGGCGCACGGGATAGCATGGGACCGGGCTACACCTACACCTGGGACACGCGCCGCACCGGCATCGACCCGCGGATGGGCTTCACCTTCCGCTTCAGCCAGGATCTTTATGGCGTCGGCGGCGACGTCGAGGCGCTCAAGACCACCGCGCTTCTGCGTGCCGAACGCAAGGTCTGGAACGAGGACGTGACGCTGCGTGCCGAACTTGAAGGCGGTGCGATCGCGGCGCGGGGCGATACCAACCTGACAATTCTCGACCGCTTCACGGGCAACAACAAGGTGCGCGGCTTCGAAAGCAACGGCTATGGGCCGCGTGACCGGGCTGCGGGGAACGAAGATGCCTTGGGCGGCAAGTATTATGCGGCTCTGCGGCTTGAGAGCGAGTTCCCGCTCGGCCTGCCAGAGGAATACGGCGTTCACGGCGGGTTGTTCCTCGATACCGGTTCGGTCTGGGGGCTCGACGATACGGCCGGGTCCGAGTCCGTCGACGACTCCATGCACCTGCGCTCTGCCGTCGGCTTCTCGGTGTTCTGGGAGTCTGCGCTTGGCCCGCTGCGGCTGAACTTCTCGAAGGCGTTGAAGAAGGAAGACTACGACCTTGAGCAGAACTTCGACCTGACCATCGCGACGAAGTTCTGATCCGATGCTGCGGGGTCTCGCGCGCATGATGATACAAGGGCCGGGGATCCTCCCCGGCCTTTTGCGCCTGAGCCTTTGCGCGGGCTGTATTTTGCTCTGCCTTGCGGCACCGCCCGCGCGGGCCGAGCAGACAGCCAGCCCATCCGTGCCGGTTCTGACGCTCGATTTTGAACGGCTCTTCGACAACACGCTCTGGGGCAAGCGTATCGTGGCCGACATGGCACGCGACTCGGCCGCGCTGAACGCCGAGAACACCCGCATCGCCGATGACCTCATCGCCGAAGAAAAGTCCCTGACCGATCGGCGCAGCAAGCTGACCCCCGCCGCCTTCCGCACCGAGGCCGATGCCTTTGACGAACGCGCGACCGGAATCCGGGCGGCACAGAAAGCCAAGGCGCAAGCGCTGACACAAAGCTACGAAGAGGCGCGGCAGGCATTCCTTGTTGCCAGCGGACCGCTCATCGACGAGGTGCTGACGCGGCGGCATGCGGTGATGGTGCTCGACCGGCGCGCGATCATCCGCGGGCTTGAGGCGGCCGATATCACCGAAGAACTGGCGCGGCTGATGGATGCCCGGCTGGGCTCCGGTCCCGCGCAGACGCAAACGCCGCCCGCACCCGGCAACGGCGGCGAATAGCCGCCCAGCCGATCGCGCCCCGTTCTTGCCAAGCGGGCGTGGCAACGATAGCAACGGCCAAAGGCCGCCCGCCAGTTTGCAAGGCCCGTTTTGGAAGGATCGAAAATGAGCGAACCCGCCCCCTACACCAGTGCCGATCTGAGCCTGATCAAACGGATCATTCCGCATCGCTACCCCTTCCTGATGATCGACAAGGTGCGCGACATCGTTCCCTTCGAAAGCGCGACCGGCATCAAATGCGTGACGAACAACGAGCCGCAGTTCACCGGCCACTTCCCCGAAGAACCGGTGATGCCGGGCGTGATGATCGTCGAGGCGATGGCGCAGACCGCGGCCGTGGTCGTGGGCATTTCGATGAACGTCATCGACAAGCCGCTTGGCACCTATTTCATGGCGATCGACGCCTGCAAATTCCGCCGCAAGGTGGTGCCGGGCGACGTGCTTGAGATGAAGGTCACGGTCAAGCGCGGCGGTGGCAAGGTCTGGAAATTCCTTGGCGAATCCTTTGTCGAAGGGCAGCTGGCGGCGACCGCGGAATTCACCGCGATGATGGACCTGAAAGGCTGATCATGGGCGTCGACACAACGGCCCGTGTGCATGCTTCCTCGGTGATCGAGCCGGGCGCGGTGATCGGGGCGGGCTGCGTGATCGGCCCGTTCTGCCACATCGGCCCCGAGGTGAAACTGGCCGAAGGGGTCGAGCTGAAAAGCCATGTCGTGATCGCGGGGGAAACCGAGATCGGCGCGGGCACGGTGGTCTTTCCTTTCGCCTCGCTCGGGCAGATCCCGCAGGATCTGAAATTCAAGGGCGAGAAGACGCGGCTGGTGATTGGCGCGCGCAACCGCATCCGTGAATATGTGACGATGAACTGCGGCACCGAGGGCGGCGGCGGCGTCACCCGTGTCGGCGACGACGGGCTTTTCATGGCGAACTGCCACGTCGCCCATGACGTGCAGATCGGCAACCGGGTCATTCTGGTGAACTCGGTCGCGATCGCGGGCCATTGCGTGATCGAGGACGACGTGATCGTCGGCGGGTTGTCGGGCGTGCATCAATGGGTGCGGATCGGGCACGGCGCGATCATCGGGGCGCTGTCGATGGTGGCCTCGGATGTGATCCCGCATGCGCTGGTTGACGGCCCGCGCGCGGGGCTCGAGGGGCTGAACCTTGTCGGGCTGAAACGCCGTGGTGTGGAGCGTTCCGAAATTTCAGCATTGCGCGAACTTTACATGGCACTGGGCGAAGGCAACTTCCGCGAACAGGCCCGCAAGCTCTCGGAAGAGGGCACCGAAAGCCGCCATGTCCGCGAAGTGCTTGATTTCATCCTTGGTCCCTCGGACCGCAGCTTCCTGACGCCGCGATGAGCGTGGGGGCGGAAGCGGCGCTGATCGCCGGTGGGGGCGCGCTGCCGGGGCTGCTTTTGCAAGCCGCACCCGAGATGCTGGTCTGTGCGCTCGAAGGTCAGCCCGCGCCGGGGGGCTCGGTGCTGCCTTTCCGCATCGAGCGGCTGGTGCCCTTCCTTGAAGCATTGGCGGATCGTGGCATTCGTCGCGTCTGTTTTGCGGGCGCCATGCAACGGCCGAAGCTTGAACCCGAGCTCTTTGATGCCCGCACGGCGTCGCTGGTGCCGCGGCTTGTCGGCGCGATGCAGGCGGGCGACGATGCGACGCTGCGGGCGGTGATCGCGCTTTTCGAAGAATGGGAGTTCGAGGTGATCGGCGCCGACACGATCGCTCCGGATCTGGTCCCGGGCGACGGGCTTCTGTGCGGTGCCGTCAGCGATCAGGATCAGCTTGATGCTGCACGCGCAGCGGAAATCGTCGCGGCCCTTGGTGCCGTCGATGTCGGGCAGGGCGCGGTCGTCGCACGCGGTCTTTGTCTTGGCGTCGAGGCCTTGCCCGGCACCGATGCGCTGCTCGATTTCGTCGCCGCGCATCGCGCGCTGGTGCCGATGCCGAAGGCGGGTGTCTTCTTCAAGGCGCCGAAACCGGGGCAGGATCGCCGCATCGATCTGCCTGCGCTGGGGCCGCAGACCGTCGCCAAGGCCGCCGCCGCGGGGCTCTGCGGCATCGTCTTCGAGGCGGGCGGTGTGCTGCTTCTGGACCGCGCGGCGACGATTGCGGCGGCCGAAGCCGCGGGAGTTTTCCTGTGGGGGCGCAGTCCGTGAAGCTGTTCCTCGTCGCCGGTGAAGCCTCTGGCGACAAGCTTGGTGCGGCGCTGATGGCGGCGCTGATCGACCTCGTTCCCGGTGTCGAATTCGTCGGCATCGGCGGGCCGCAGATGGAAGCCCTTGGCCTGAAAAGCTTTTTTCCGATGGAAGAGCTGTCGGTGATGGGGCTTCTTGAGGTGCTGCCGAAATATCGCGACCTCAAGCGCCGCATTGCCGAGACGGCACAGGCGGTGCTGGACGCCGCGCCCGAGGCGCTGATCACCATCGACAGCCCGGATTTCTGCCTGCGCGTGGCGCGGATCGTCAAGACCGCCCGGCCCGCGCAGAAGACGGTGCATTACGTCGCCCCCTCGGTCTGGGCCTGGCGGCCCGGCCGCGCGGCGAAGATGGCCGAGGTGATCGACCACGTTCTGGCGCTTTTGCCCTTCGAGCCGCCCTACATGACCGCCGCGGGGATGAGTTGCGATTTCGTCGGCCATCCGGTCGTGGCCGAGCCGCGGGCGCGCGCCACCGAAGCCGCGGAGTTGCGCGAGACGCTGATGATCGGGGAGGAGCAGCCGTTGCTGCTCTGTCTGCCCGGTTCGCGGCGGGGCGAGGTGAAGCGGCTGATGCCCCGTTTCGCGGCCACCGTTGCTGCACTGCGGCAAGGGGCGCCCGGCCTTCGCGTGGTCATTCCGACCGTGCGCGGCGTTGCGCCTCTGGTGCGCGAGATGGCCTGCACATGGGACGAGGTTCCGAATGTGCTTGAGGCTGGGGCGGACAAGCGCGCGGCCTTTGCCGCCGCCGATCTGGCGCTTGCGGCCTCGGGCACGGTCAGTCTGGAGCTGGCCGCGAACCGGGTGCCGATGGTGATCGGCTACCGGATGAACTGGCTCACCTGGCAGATCACCAAACGCGCGATGCTGATCGACACGGTGACGCTGGTGAATCTTGTCTCGGACACCCGCGCCGTGCCGGAATTCCTTGGTCCGGCCTGTCAGCCGCAGCCGATGGCGCGGGCGCTGCACGGGATCTTGCATGATCCCGCCCTCTGCGCCGCGCAGATTGCTGCGATGGAGCTGACGATGCAGCGATTGGGCGAGGGCGGCGAGCCCCCAGGTCTGCGGGCCGCGCGTTCGGTTCTTGCCTTCCTTCAAAGGGGCTGAAGCACGACCCCTTCGGTGCGCAATTTGCTGCGCAGCAATCGTGCCATTTCAAGGGCTTCCGGCGTGTCGCCGTGCAGGCAAACGGTGTCGATCCGCGCCGGGATGTGATGCCCGCTGGCCGAGATGATCGCGCCCGCGCGGAGCATGTTCAAAATCCGCGCGGCGGCGTCCTCGGCATCATGCAGAACTGCGCCGGGCAGCGAGCGATCGACCAGCGTCGCATCGTCGTTATAGGCGCGGTCGGCGAAAATCTCGCCCGCCCAATCGGCGTTCAGGTCGCGCGCGGCGGCCTCTTGTGCCGTGGCCGAAAGCACCATCAGCTTCAAATCCGGCACGACAGAAAGCGCCGCCGCATAGCAGGTGCGGGCGAGATCCGCATCTTCAGACGTGATGTTCGACAGCGCCCCATGCAGCTTGAAATGACGCAGTTTCAAGCCCTTGGCCTGCGCGACCGCGGCCATGGCCCCGGTCTGCCAGGTAATCAGATCGACCAGCTCCGGTTTCGAAAGCCGCATCCGCGTGCGGCCGAAATTCGCCCGGTCGTCAAAACCCGGATGCACGCCGATGCCGACGCCCTTCTCCGCGGCCAGCGCCATCACGCGCGCCATTTCCAGCGGCCCGCCCGCATGCAGCCCGCAGCAGATATTGGCCGAGGTGACGACATCGAGCAGCGCCTCGTCCGCGCCCGCGCCTTCGCCCATGTCGGAATTGAGATCGAGTTTCATGCATCCTCCTCGTCGCCGCGCACCGCGCCCGAGATCAGTTGGTAGGACAAAAGGTCGGGAATGTCGCGCGGATCGCGGGTGAGCGGGGTCACCCGCGCGCGCAAAGGCGCAAGCCAGAGCGCCTCGGGCGGCGAGGCGGCTTCGGCCGCGTCCATGGTGATGTCAACCAGCCTGAGGCCCGTGCCGGGGCGGGCCTGCGCGGCGCGGGGCAGGTCGGCGGGGATCACCGTGCCAAGGCGCGGATAACCACCGATGGTCTGGCAATCGGCCAGCAGCACAACTGCTTGCCCCGTTCCGGTCATCTGAACGTCGCCGGGACCGATGAAATCCGAAAGCAGCCCCGCCGTGGCAGTGGCGAACGGAGCGCCGTCTTGCAAGAGCGCAAGGCCTTGACGGCTGGCCGGACCGGCCTTGAAGGGCGTCGCGAAGGCGCGGGTCCGGGTGTCGGGGGCGAATAGCGTGGTTTGCGGCCCCTCGATCACCCGCAGCACGCCGCCCGTGAAACGATCATCAAGCGGCAGGCGCTGTGCGGGGGTGTCGCGCGCGGGATCCGCGCCGAAAGGCAGGCGCATCCCGGCCTGAACCGGCGTGCCAAGCCCGGCGGCGGCCAGTGTCGCGCGAGCGCCGAGGGTTTCGGTCGTCAAGAGCCCGCCCGCGAGGGAGAGATAGCCGTAAACGCCGCTCTCGCCGGGGCGCAGGTCGAGGATCTCGCCCGGTTCCAGCTGGTGGGAGGCGTTCCAGATCAAGGGCTTGCCATCACGGCTCGCCTGCATCGGCGCCCCGGTGAGCGCGATCCGCGTGGGCACGGTGACACGACACCGCGCGCCGGTCAGCGGCAGTTCCAAGGCAGCGAACGGGCGGGATTGGCCCAGAAGCGCGGCGGCCTCCCAAAGCGCGCGGCGGTCGGCGGCCCCCCCGGTCGAAAGTCCAAGCGCGGTATGGCCTGGGCGGCCGAGATCCTGCACCGAAATTCCGGGTCCGGCGGAAATGACGTCAAGAAATTCCGTCATTTCAGGAAACTCCGAACTGCGCCGCCCAGAGGATCGCCCTTTTCGATCAATCCTGCGATGTCTTCGACGCTGGCCGGGGTGAAGCGCAGCGTATCGCCCGGGCGCAGCAGGAAAGGCTCGGCGGTCGCGGCGGTGAAGGGGCGGAAGGCGCTGCGGCCGAGTGCGCGCCAGCCGGTGGGCGAGGGGGCCGCGAACAAGACGATCTGGCGCAGGGCGGTGGTGATCGTGCCCGCCTCGACCCTTGGTGTCAGCGCGGGCAGGCGCGGCATCTGCCAATGCTCGGGCAGGGTGCCCAAATAGGGCTGGCCGGGCGCGAAGCCGAGCGCCAAGACCCGCAGATCGGTCGCGCAAAGCTCTGAAATCAGGGCTTCTTCTGTCCGCCCGGCCAACGCTGCCGCCTCTGCCAGATCGGCCCCCGCGGTGCCGCCGAAACAGGCGGGAATGGTCCAGTGCTGCGTAGCGGAAGGCGCGGTTTGCGGCGCCGCAAGTCGATGCTGCAAGGCGGCCAAAATATCGGCGCGATGGGTCGCCAGACGGTCGAAACGCAGCAGAACCGAGCCCAGGCCGGGGGCGATCTCGGTCTGACCCGGGATCGGATCGCTCGTCAACGCCGCTGCCAGATGCTGCGCGGCGCTGTTCGCCGCATCCGAATAGGCGGTGGCAAAGCGGATCAGCACGCCATCAAGGCCAAGGGCCAGAAGTTCGGGCTGGTTCATTCCGTATCCAGTGGCAGCACGTCGACCGCCTGTCGTGTTTGCGCGCCCCCGGCCGAGCGCAAAGCGCCGCGGATCGGGGCCACGTCGTCGTAATCGCGTCCGACGGCGACGGTGACGAAATCCACTCCCGCGGCCTGAGCGTTGGTCGGATCGAACTCGATCCAGCCCATTTCGCGCCCGACCCATGCCCGCACCCAGGCGTGCATCGCATCGGCGCCTTCCAGCCGCGGTTGCCCGGGCGGCGGAAACGTGCGCAGAAAACCAGAGACATAGCCCGCGGGAATGCCGATCCCGCGCAAGGCCGCGATCATCACATGGGTGAAATCCTGGCACACACCGCGCCCGCGGGCGAAGGCCTCGCGCGGGGGGGTGTCGACGGTCGTTGCCTCGGCGTCGAAGGTCATGTGCTTGTGCAGCGCGTGGCCCACGGCGGCGACGGCGGTGGCGGCGGTCATCGTGCGGTTGGTCGCGGCGCGGGCAAAGGCGGTGATCTCGGGGCAGGGCACGACACGGGGCGAGGCGCCCAGAAAGTGATGCGGGGCATGGGGCGCCAGAGTCGTTTCCGCCGCGATCTCGGCGCCAAGGGTCAGCAGGGACGGCGAAAGGTCGAGCGGTTCCGGCTGGGCGGTGCGCTCGATCCGCGCGATGAGTTCAAAGCGCACATCCGCCACCGGTCGATGCCAGACGACCGAGGTCACCGCATTGCCGAAGAAATCAAGCCCGTCGCGGCGCTCGTCCGGCGCGGGATCAAGCGTCAGCCGCCGCGAGACCACACGCTGCGCGCCCGGAATATCGGGGGGCAGCAACCGCGCCAGATTGCGCAGATGGTCCGAGGGTGCGGCATAGTCGTAATCGATGGCCAGTTTGATGTCGTAACGCATGACCTACCCCAGATAGCTCTGCGTCACGAGGTTCGAAATCTCGCCAACCTCGGTGCGCAGGGTGATCAGCCGATGCGTGGTGATCTCGTCCGGGGCGGCGACCGAGAGCAGGCTTTCGATCGGCACGATGGCCCGCGACAGCGCCGCCAGCCGCCCGTTGTCGCGCGCATGCGGCAGATCGGCGGCAAGCGCCCGCATCCGCGCGATCTGGAACAGGATCGAGCGCGGGTTGTCGCCGTCGAGCGCAAGCAGGTCGACCACCGTCTCGCGCGAGCGCTCCATGCGGTAGCGGCGCTGATGGGTGATCACGCTGTCGGCCACCTCGATCGCGATATCCAGACAGCCCGAGGGCGCCTTGGCATCGGTGAAGGTGGCCAGAAGGGCGGCGAGCGCATCGGTACGTTCCAAGGCGCGGCCGAAACTGAGGAAGGTCCAGCCGGAAAACCGATACATGTTTTCATGCACGAGGCCGGAAAACCCGGTGATCTTGCGCAGCAGCACCGACATCGCGCGGGCAGCGTCATCGCCCGGCTTCGCGGTCTGGCTCATCGAGCGCGCGGTGCGGGCGAGATCGGCGAGCGCGGTCCAGCCGTCGGTGGAAAACCGGTCGCGGACCTTGGCGGCGCAGCCGCGGGCGGCCTCGATCCGGTCGATCAGCGCACCCGGCACCGGTTGGGTCAGCGTGATGCCATAGCCCGCAAGGAAGCTGCGCAACAGCCGCAGCCGCGCATCCTCGGCATTGTCGGTGGCGGCCAGACGCAGGTGATAGGCGCGAATGAGGCGGATCGCGTCTTCGGTCCGCTCGACATAGCGGCCGAGCCAGTAAAGGTTGTCGGCCGAGCGCGCGGGCAGGATGCCGTGGCTCGCCCGGCGCACGCCCTTTTCGGGGCGGGGCAGCAGGCTCTCCTGCCGCACCGGGCGGTCGGCGACGACCCAGACATCGGCCACCGCGCCACCGCGCTGCATCGCCAGCGCCGTGGTGTCGCCGGATCGGCCGATGCGCGCATAGCCGCCCTTCATGAAGGTCCAGTTGCCGCTTGCGTCGCGCGCCGCGAAGACCCGCACCGTCATCGGTCGCGGCTCGATCCGGTTCGCGCCGGTGCCGCTTTCGACCCAGGCCGGGGTGGTCGACAGCGTCACCGCCTCCTGTCCGACGAGCATCTGCCCCTCGGCTTCGAGCCAGTCCGAGATCGACGACCGGGCCGATCCGCGCAGCGTGCCGCCCAAAGCCGTCGCCGCGCCCAGATCGAAAGGCAGATCGCAGGCATAGGCCGAGCCGATCATCATGCGTTCGGAATGATCGCGCACATGGGCGCGCTCGGTGGCGCCGCCGCACCACCAGGTCGCGATATTGGGGATCTTCAGCGGCTGACCGCGCAGCACCTCGCAGATGCGCGGCAGGAAGGCCATCATCGCGCGCATCTCCATCACGCCCGAGCCGAGCGCATTGACCATGGCAAGATTGCCCGCCCGGATCGCCTCGACCAGCCCCGGGGTGCCGATCTGGCTCGTGGCATCGAGTTCGACCGGATCGGCAAAGGCCGCATCGATGCGCCGCCACAAAACGCCCAAGGGCTGCGGCCCCTCGATCGTGCGGACCATCGCTTGCGCGTCCTGCACCAGCAGATCCTCGCCCTCAAGCAGCATCAGGCCGAGATAGCGGGCAATATAGGTGTGTTCGTAATAGGTGTCGTTTTGCGGCCCCGGCGTCAGGATCGCGGCGGCGCGTTCGCGCCCGCCCGATTGCGCCAGCCGTTCCATCGCGGCGCGGAAGGTGCCGAAGAACCCCGCCAGCCGGTGAATATGGGCGCGCGGGAACCGCTCGGGGAAGATCCGCCCGGTCGCCATGCGGTTTTCCAGCGCAAATCCCGCGCCCGAGGGCGCCTGTGTGCGATCGCCGAGCACGAACCAGCGCCCATCCGGGGCGCGGCCGATCTCGAAGGCCAGCACATGCAGAAAATGCCCGCCGCGCGGGGTGATGCCGACCATCGGGCGCAGCCATTGCCGCGAGCCCGCGATCAGTTCCGCGGGCAGGTGACCTTCGGCGACAAGCCGCCCGGGGCCGTAAAGATCGGCCATGACGGCTTCGAGCAGATCGGCGCGTTGGGTGAGCCCGGCGCAGATCGTTTCCCATTCGCTTTCATGCAGGATGACCGGAATATGCGAGAGCGGCCATTCCCGTTCCGCCAGCGGATCATTCGAATATTGCCGGAAGAACACCCCGGCATCGCGCAGATATTGGTCGGCGCGTTCGAACCGCGCCGTCACCTCGGCGGGGGAAAGCCGCGCGAAACGTTCGACAAAGCGCTTCCAGACCGGGCGCATGTGCCCCTGTGCATCGAAAAGCTCGTCCGCCACCCCGGGCGACAGCCGGTAGTTTGCGAAAAGGTCATTCGCGGGGTGGGCTTGGGGCGGAGGCGTCAGGGTCATGTCTCACCGGATCGTGAGCCTCACTCAAGCCCGATGGGACGGCGCAGGTCAAGGGTTAGCGGAAACTCCGGGTGCGGCGCCTCGGGGGCGGGGGTGTAGGGGGCGGGACTGTGGCCCATCGGCTCGAAGCGGGCGAGCCTGCGGGCCTCGGCCTCGTTGGCGTTGACCGGGAAGGTGTCGTAGTTGCGCCCGCCCGGATGGGCGACGTGATAGGTGCAGCCCGCCAGCGCCCGGCCCGACCAGCGGTCGTAGATGTCGAAGACCAAGGGCGTGTTCACCGGCAGCGTTGGGTGCAGCGCGGCAGGGGGCTGCCAGGCCTTGAAGCGCACCCCCGCGACCGAGGTGCCCGCGGTGCTGGTGCGCGTCATCGGCACCGGGCGGCGGTTGCACATCACGGTGTAGCGGTCCTGATGCAGGCTCGTCAGTTTCACCTGCAAGCGCTCGACCGAGCTGTCGGTATAGCGCACGGTGCCGCCGATCGCCCCGGTTTCGCCGAGCACATGCCAGGGCTCGAGCGCCTGCCGCAGTTCCAGATGCACCCCCTCGGCCTCGATCTGGCCGCAGAAGGGGAAGCGGAATTCGGATTGCGCCTCGAACCAGACCGGGTCGAAGTCAAAGCCATGCGCGCGCAGATCAGCGAGCAGGGACAGCAGATCTTCCCACAGGTAATGCGGCAGCATGAAGCGGTCATGCAGCACCGTCCCCCAGCGGACCGGACGGCCGGTGACGGGCGCGTTCCAGCACCGCGCGATCAGCGCCCGGATCAGCAGTTGCTGCGCCAAGGACATGCGCGGATGCGGCGGCATCTCGAAGCCGCGGAACTCGACCAGACCCAGACGGCCGGTGGGACCGTCGGGCGAGAACAGCTTGTCGATGCAGATCTCGGCGCGATGCGTGTTGCCGGTGACATCGATCAGCATGTTGCGCAGCAGCCGGTCGATCAGCCACGGCGGCGGCAGGTTCCCCCCGTTCACCGGGTCGCCGATCTGGGCGAGCGCGATTTCAAGTTCGTAAAGCGTGTCATGCCGCGCCTCGTCGATCCGCGGCGCCTGAGAGGTCGGCCCGATGAAGAGGCCCGAGAACAGGTAAGACAGGCACGGATGGCGCTGCCAGATCAGGATCAGCGATTTCAAAAGGTCCGGGCGGCGCAGGAACGGGCTGTCGTTGGGCGTTTCGCCGCCCACGACGACATGGTTGCCGCCGCCTGTCCCGGTGTGGCGCCCGTCGATCATGAATTTGTCGGCGCCAAGACGCGACAGCCGCGCCTCAGCATAGATCGCCTCGGTCGTGGCGACGCAATCCTCCCAGGAATGCGCGGGGTGAATGTTCACCTCGATCACGCCCGGATCGGGGGCGACGCGGATCACGTTCAGCCGCGGGTCCTGCGGCGGCGCGTAGCCCTCGATATGGATCGGCAGGTTCAGCTCGGCCGCCGTCGCCTCGGCGCTGGCGATCAGGTCAAGGTAATCTTCGAGCGTGTCGCAGGGCGGCATGAAAAGACACAGCCGCCCGTCGCGCGGCTCGATGGCAATCGCCGTGCGCACCGCGCCCGTGGCCGGATCGGCGCCCTGCGCCAAAAGCGCCTGCCGCGCGGTCGGGTCCCGCTCGCTGCGGGTCGATTTCTGCTGATGTTCGGGGCTGACCGCAGGCAGGAAGGCCGCCTGTTCCCGGGCTTCCTCGGCGGCCAGCCGGTCGATCTCAGCCTGAATCTTCGCCCGCCGTTCCGCAATGGCCGCGCTGAAATCCGGCAGCGGCCCGACCTCGACCGTGGGATCGGCCGGATAGGAATAGGGATAGGCCGCGGGCGGCACATAGGGCAGCGCGCCCAAGGGGAGGCGGAAGCCCACCGGGCTGTCGCCCGGCACCAGGAACAGATGCCCGCGCCGCGGTTTCCAGAGTTCCGAGCGCCAGCGCCGCCCCTCCGCCCGGCCTTGCCAAGGCTGGATCGGCAGCACGAAGCCCGAAGGCTCGGTCAAGCCACGACTGAAGACGCGGGCATAGCGGGCGCGGTCCTCGGGGTTCTTCAGCTTCGGGTTTTCCGGGCTGACATTCGGCGGCAGGTTCGCTTCCTTCAGGATCCATTCGCCGGGGTCTTCATAAGCGGGCTGGGCAAAGACCGGATCAAGGCCAAGATGGGTGGCGAAGCTTTCCATGAAGCGCCCAGCCTCGGTGGGGCCGACCGGAGCGGTGGCGTTTTCGCGCGCGACCAGATCGGGGTTTTGCCAGACCGGCACGCCGTCGTGGCGCCAATACAGCGAAAAGGTCCAGCGCGGCAGGCTCTCGCCCGGATACCACTTGCCCTGCCCGTAATGCAGAAAGCCGCCCGGCGCGAAGCGGGTGCGCAACCGCCGGATCAGATCATCGGCCAAGGCGCGCTTTTGCGGCCCGACGGCCTCGGTGTTCCATTCGGCGGACTGGAAATCATCGACCGAGACGAAGGTCGGCTCGCCTCCCATCGTCAGCCGCACATCGCCCGCGGTCAGGCTCGCGTCGACCTTGTGGCCAAGCGCATTCAGCCGGTCCCAGGCCTCGTCCGAGAAGGGCTTGGTGATGCGCGGATGCTCGGCCACGCGCCGCACCGTCATGTCGAAATCGAACCGCGTCTCGGGCGTGCCCGCGGCGGTAAAGCCCCCCGCGATCGGCGCGGCATTGCGGTAATGCGGGGTGGCTGCGAGCGGGATGTGGCTTTCGCCCGCCAGAAGCCCCGAGGTCGGGTCCAGCCCCACCCAACCGGCACCGGGCAGGAAGACCTCGACCCAGGCGTGCAGATCGGTGAAATCGACCTCGGTCCCCGAGGGGCCATCGAGCGCCTTCACATCGGGGGCGAGCTGGATGAGATAGCCCGAGACGAAGCGGGCGGCAAAGCCCAGATGGCGCAGCACCTGCACCAGCAGCCACGAGCTGTCGCGGCACGAGCCCGACGCCAGACCAAGCGTCTCGTCGGGCGTCTGAACGCCGGGTTCGAGCCGGATCGTATAGCGCACCTCGCGCGAAATTCGGGCGTTCAGCGCCACCAGAAAATCGACGGTGCGGGTCTGGGTGAAATCCACCGTGCCGATGAACCGCGCCAGATGCGGCCCCTCAGGTTCCGGCGTGCGGTAGATCGACAGATCGTCGCGCAGCTCCTCGGGGTAGGCGAAGGGCCAGGTCTCGGCCGTTTCCTCAAGGAAGAAGTCAAACGGGTTGTAGACGGTCATGTCGGCGACCAGATCGACCTCGATCTTCAGCTCGGTCACCGGCTCGGGAAAGACGAAGCGGGCCAGCCAGTTGCCATAGGGGTCCTGCTGGTGATTGACGAAATGCCCGCCGGGGCTGACCTTCAGGCTGTGCGAAATCACCCGCGTGCGCGAATGGGGGGCGGGGCGCAGGCGGATGATCTGCGGACCCAAACTCACCGGGCGGTCATAGATGTAATGCGTCAGGTGATGGATCGATGCGTGAATGGCCATGTCTTCCCCCGTTCGGTGCGCCGAGTTTAGGAAGGCCCGCGGCGGATGCCACGGCAAAGCGGCGTCGGGCGAAAAGGTCGCGCGGATTTTCGGGCATCTGCCTGAAATTTGGGCAATGCCGATCTTGCACCAAGGTCGAATAGGCAGCCTGTCTCGGCTCAAGCACTCTCGGGGAATGATCCGGTTTTTGCTCCTTTGGCTGGCCTTTGCGACCCCGCTTTTCGCGGAGACGCTGACGCGCGATCAGCTTTCGGCGATGATCCTTGCGCCCTATGAGCTTGGGCAGCCGGTGAACGACAAAGGGGTGTGGACGCTGCTCAATTCCGGCGGCGGCGAGGCGGGTTTCGTCTTTGAAACCGCCCCTTTGGCACCGTTGCCCGGCTTTTCCGGCGCGCCCATCGACATGCTGGTGCTGCTCGACCGCGAGGGGCGCTTCATCGACGTGCGGCTTTTGCACCAGAACGAGCCGATCTTCGTTTCGGGTCTGGGTGAGGCGCCGTTCCGGGCGTTTCTCGAACAATATCGCGGCCATTCGATCAACGAACCGCTGGTCGTCGGCACGCCTTACGGCTCGGGCGGGACGGCTTCGGACAATGTCTATCTGGACGGGGTGACGAAGGCGACGGCCTCGGTCCGGATCGCGCATGACTCGATCCTTGCGGCGACGCTGGCGGTGGCGCGCGAAAAGATGCAGGGCGTGGGGGCGGGGCCGACGCCGAAGCCCGATCCCGCGCATGACGAGGCACTCGATTGGAAAGCGCTTCTGGATCAGGGGCTTGTTGGCCGCTTGCAGGTGAGCGAGGCGCAGCTTGACGCCGCGTTCAAGGGCACGAAATGGGCGCATGACGGAACGGGCGCCGACCCCGACGCGCTGTTCATCGATCTTTACGCGATCGATCTTGGGCCGCCGTCGCTTGCCCGGGCGGTGCTGGCACCCGAGACGCTGGCCGAGATCGCCCGCTTCACCGCCCGCGCCCCGGATGACGAGTTGTTCCTGCTGATCGAGGCGGGGCAGCATGGTCTGGTGTCGGAGGGTTTCGTGCGCAACACCGCGCCCGACCGGCTGACGGCCACGCAGGACGGGCTGCCCTTGGTCCTGCGCGATGCCGATATCCTGCCGGAACTGGCTGCGGATCTGCCGCCCGAGTTGAACGATGCGACGAAGATGGTGGTGCGGCTCGACCGTCGTCTGGGCTTCGATCCGACCCGGCCGTGGGAGCTGCGGTTGCAGGCCGTGCGCCAACACGGGATGTTTCAGGCCGAGGTCGGCTCGGCGCATTTCCCGGTGGCTTTGCAGACGCCCGAGCGGTTCTTCCTGCGCCCCGCCGCGCCCGAGCGGCTGAGCCCTTTGGCCCAGGCCCTGCGCAACCGCGCGACCGACCTCTGGGCGCTGGGCGGGTTCCTTGCCCTCTTGATCGCGGCGCTTCTGGCGCAATCGCGGCTGGCGGGGTTGCGCGCCTTCACCCCGGTGCGGCTGACGATCCTTGCGCTGGTGATCGGCTTCGTCGGTTTCTGGGGGCAGGGGCAGCTGTCCATCGTCACCGTCATGGCGGTGGCGCGCGGGCTCGTCGCGGGCGGGCTCGAGGTGCTGCTTTACGACCCGTTCGGGCTTGCGGTCTGGGCGGCGGCGGGCATCGGCTTTCTGCTTTGGGGCCGGGGGTTCTTTTGCGGCTGGTTGTGCCCCTTTGGCGCTATGCAGGAATTCGCCCATCACGCCGGGCGGCTGTTGCGCCTGCCGCGGATCGAGCCGCCGCGCTCTCTCGCCCGCGCGCTGCTCTGGACGGGGCCGGTTGCGGCCGTGGCGCTGGTCGCCGTGGCCTTCCTTTCCCCAAGCCACGCGGAAGCGGCGGCGGAACTCGAACCCTTCAAGACCGCGGTGACGATGCATTTCGACCGGCCCTGGCCCTATCTGATCTGGGCAATCGGCTGGCTTGCGGTTTCGACCGTCTGGTTCAAGGGTTTTTGCCGCTCGGTCTGCCCCCTGGGCGCGGTGATGCGGCTCGGTGGGCTGTTGCGGCTGCGCGCCTTCATCCCGCGGCGGGTGGAGTGCGGCAAGCCCTGCCAGCTGTGCAAGGTGCGCTGTGCCTATGGTGCGATCAAGCCCACGGGTGAAATCCGCTATTCCGAGTGTTTCCAGTGCCTTGACTGCGTGGCGATCCATGATGACAAAAGCCGCTGCGTGCCCTTGGTGCTCGCGGCGAAACGGGCGCGGAGGGCGGCATGAAGCGGCGGCGGTTTCTGCAGATCGTGGCGGGGGCGGCGCTGATCGCCCAAGGCGCGCGGGCCGAGACCTGGCAGGGGCAAGCCTTTGGCGCCGATGTGCGGATCACCGCGCCGGGGGCGCTGCCACTGGCCGAAATCCGCGCCGAAATCGCGGCGATCGCGGCGACCTTTTCGCTTTACGCCGACAGCGAGCTGACCCGGCTGAATGCGGCCGGGCGCGGGGCGGGCTCTGACCGGCTGCGCGAGGTTCTGGCGGTGGCGAAGCGCGTGCATGACCTGACGCGCGGCGCCTTTGACCCGACGGTGCAGCCGCTCTGGCGGGCCCTGGCCGAGGGGCGCGACCCGGTGCAGCCACGCGCGGCGATCGGGTTGCATCGGGTGCAGATCGGCCGCGAGATCGTGCTGGCGCGTGGGCAGGCACTGACGCTCAACGGCATCGCGCAGGGGCACGCTGCCGACCGGGTGGCCGAGATCTGCGCGCGCGCGGGCCTTGGCGAGTGTCTGATCGACATGGGCGAGTTTCGGGCCCTTGGCGGGCCGTTCCGGCTGGGTATCGAAGACCCCGCCGCGGGGATGGTGGCGGTGCGGATGCTCACGGGCGGTGCGATGGCGACCTCGTCCCCGGCGGCGATGGCCTTTCCGGGTGGCTCGCATATCCTTGGCCCGCATGGACAAATCCCGCGCTTCTCGACGGTGACGGTCGAGGGCGCCAGTGCCACGCTCTGCGATGCGGCCTCGACCGCCTTCGTGCTGATGGCGCGTGACGAGATCGTGACCGCGGCGCAGCGGATGCGGCTGCGCGCGGTGACGGTGGTGGATTTCGAGGGGAATTTCGAGACGCTGGTCTGAGGGGCCAAGGCGACGACCTTGGCCAAGCTCTCAGCGCACCGGCGGTTTGAAATCGACGCCATAGGCGGCAAAGATCTTCGCGATCCGACCATCGGCCAGCGCCGCCGCAATCGCGTCATCGACCGCATAGCCAAGGTCGTGATGTTGCAGCGATACCGCCACACCGAGCGTCCAGCTTTGTTTGGCCAGACCGAGGAACGGCGGCTCATGCACGCCGATGCCGGGGGCAAGATTGGCGTCGATCTCGGCGCGCGGACCCATCGCCGCCATGACCTCATGCGCCGCAAGCCCGGCCATCGCGTCGCCGGTCGACTTGTAGCGATGCACCTTGTCCGCCGTCGCCCCATGCGCGACCGAGGTCAGGAAGAAATCGGAAATCGAGTCATTCTCGACCCCCACCGGATCGTAGCGAAAGACCGGCGGCGTCGGAGGTTTCTCGGGGTAGCTCGCCTGGTCATAGGCGATTGCCAGCCGCTCGGTCGCATATTGGCCGGTGAAGACCACCTGATCGAAGCGGCAGGCGTAATCGACATCATAGGGCACATGGATCATCAGATCGGAGACATGCCCGCCCACGGCCGCGCCGTGATAGACGTAATTCAGCAGATCGGCATCCAGCGTCTCGCCCGCCTGCACCAGACGGATGCGCGGCTCGACCCCCAGATCGGCGGCGATGAGCTTGGCGATGTCGACATCGATGCCCTTCGGCGTGCCGTTTTCCTCCCAGGACCAAGGCTTGTAATCCTCGTAAAGCGCAACCTCGATCCAGCCTTCGTCGCGGATGCGGTCGAAGCTGCGGCCGATGTCCTGCACGGGGGTATTTTGCGGCTTCTGGCCGGGCGCGACCCCTTCGCAGGCGGCCTGAACGGACAGGGGGGCAAGGCCGACGAGCGCCAGCGTCAGAGCAAGGTTCCGCATCCGCCCCGCCCCCGTGCTCATTTCGCCGC
Organism: Rhodobacter capsulatus; assembly: GCF_052363175.1. Classification (GTDB taxonomy): domain Bacteria; phylum Pseudomonadota; class Alphaproteobacteria; order Rhodobacterales; family Rhodobacteraceae; genus Rhodobacter; species Rhodobacter capsulatus_D. The sequence continues at coordinate 2,223,427 of NZ_CP198946.1, read as the reverse complement.
CGAGAGGCCAAGCTCAAGCAGCTCGGCCGCGTGCTTGAAGCTCGCCTTGTCCTCGGTCAGCACCTCGGCAGCGCGGCTCACGGTGCTGTCGGCCACCGGCGCCCCCGAGAAGGTCTTGACCTCGGAGTTGATCTGTTCGAGCTCGGCCTTGATCGCCTTGCCATCCGCGGTGCCCGTCATCAGATCGGCGACGATCGCTTTAATCCGGTCGTTGTGGGCGTCGAGTGCGCCATCCTCGGGGCGGGTCTCGATATAGGTGCGGATCGCCCAGCCCGCTTTCTGGCCAAGGATCGGACCAAAGGTCGGCATCTTCGTCGTGCCATCCTGCGTGTAGCCATGCTGGAAGCGCTCGGCGAACCATTCATCGCCATATTCTTCGGCCTCAAGGAACCGCAGGTCAGGCGCAAGACCCCCCGAGACCGCGCCAAGGCCGTGACAGCGGGCGCAGTTCTGGTTGAAGCCGGAATCGCCGATCTTCACCGCGGTCTTCCAGACATCGTCGCCCACCTTGTCGGCGCGATAAGGGTTTTCGGTCAGCCATTCCTCGCCCACCTCGGGCAGGGCATCCGTGTTCACCGGCTGTGGCGCGACGTTGCCATGCGCCAGAACCTGAGCCGGAACCAGCAGGCCGACAAGCATCAGGGCCGCGATGGACCGGCGGTTTCTGACGTCAAGCATCTCTCTCTCCCTTCGATCGGTGCTGCCAAGGTGTTAACGGGGCCGACCCCCCGCGTTCCATTCGACCTTGGTCTTGGTCAGCTCCGATCCTGCCCGAGGCGGGGGGCCGGGCGTATTGGCCATTGGTCTAATAGGAAGGCGAAAAGGGGGGGGATAGCGTGCCTGCAACGAATGAGGGAGGAAACCATGATCAAGATGACACGTCGGGGGCTGCTGGCCTGCAGTCTGGCCGCGATGCTGGCGTCCACGGCCCCGGTTCTGGCGGGCGATCTGCCGACGCTGACGGTCGCCGCGCTCGAAGGCGGCACGGTGAACTGGGAACTCGACACGATCAAGCATTACGGTCTGGATACGGCGAACGGCTTCACGCTGAATGTGTTGCCCGTGGCGGGTAACCCCGCGGCCGAGGTGGCGCTGCAGGGCGGCGAGGCCGAGGCGATCGTGACCGACTGGTTCTGGGTCGCGCGGATGCGCGCCGAGGGCAAGGATTTCACCTTCATTCCCTATTCGCGCGCGGTAGGCGGTCTGCTGGTCAAGCCGCAATCGGGGATCATGGATCTGGCCGATCTGAAGGGCAAGAAGATCGGCATCGCGGGCGGGCCGCTGGATAAAAGCTGGCTGATCCTGCGCGCCTATGCGCAGAAAAAGTTCAACATTGATCTGGCGAAGGAGACCGAGCAGGTCTTCGGGGCACCGCCCTTGATCATGGAGGCCGCGCTCTCGGGCGAGGTCGATGCGGCGATCAACTTCTGGCATTTCGGCGCCAAGATGCAGGCGCGGGGGATGGAGACGCTGGTGTCGACCTCGGACGCCGCGAAGGCGCTGGGGCTGGATCCGGAAACGCCGCTGCTCGGGTATGTCTTCTCGGAGAAACTCGAAAAGGACAAGCCCGCCGTCGTTGCGGGGCTGCGCGCCGCGTCGAAGGCCGCCAAGCAGAGGCTCGCCACGGATGACGCCGCCTTTGCCCGGCTGCGCGAGATCATGAATGCGAAATCCGATGCGCAATATCTGGCGCTGGTGGCGGGCTATCGGGCGGGCATTCCGACCGATGCGCCGGTCGATGAGGCCGCGGCTGACAAGATGCTGAAGCTGATGGCCGGGATTGGCGGCGAGGAATTGCTCGGGCCGGTCAAGGAACTGCCCCCGGGCACCTTCCTGACGAACTGATGTTCACCATGGCGCGCAAGCCGCAGCCGCAGGCGGGAGGGGGGATCGTCGCCCCTCCCGTCGTTGCGTCTGGCGGGCAGGAATGGCGCGCGGTCGGGCGCACCGCGATCTCGATCCTCGCGGCGCTCATGGTCTGGGCGCTTTTGGCGGCCGTGCTGGGCGACCCGAGCCATGCGCCGGGGCCGCAGCAGGTGCTGCCGGAACTGGCGCGGGGCCTTCTGTCGGGGAAGATGCTGCCCGATCTTGGCGCGACGATGCTGCGGGTCGTGTCCTCCTTCGTGCTGGCGATGCTGGCGGGGACGGTGCTGGGCATCGTGCTCGGCCTGTCGCGGCGGGTGAACGACTGGTTCGATCCGTGGTTGACGATCTGGAACAACATCCCGGCGCTGGTGCTGATCGTTCTGTGCTATCTCTGGATCGGGTTGAACGAGACCGCGGCGATCACCGCCGTGGCGCTTAACAAGGTGCCGCTGGTCGCGGTGATCCTGCGCGAGGGCGTGCGGGCCCGTGATCCGGCTTTGTCGGAAATGGCGCGGGTCTTCGGCATGGGCTTTGTTGCACGGCACCGCCACATCCTCATTCCGCAGCTGATGCCGCATATCATCGCTGCCGCGCGGGCGGGTCTGGCGCTGATCTGGAAGGTCGTGCTGGTGGTCGAGTTTCTGGGTCGGTCGAACGGGATCGGCTTCCGTATCCATCTGAATTTCCAGATGTTCGATATCGCCGGAGTGCTGGCTTGGGCGGCCGCCTTCGTCACCGTCATGTTGGCGGTCGAATGGTTGATCCTTGCGCCGCTCTCGGTGCGGGCAAACCGCTGGAGGCGGGAATGATCGCGCTCGATCTGCAGGAGAAACGCTTCGGCAACACCGTGGTTCTGGGCGCACTGAACCTGCGCGTTGCGCGGGGCGAGGTGCTGGGGATCGAGGGGCCGTCAGGCTCCGGCAAGTCGACGCTGCTGCGGATTCTGGCCGGGGTGGACACGAAGTTCCGCGGCGAGATGCAGGCGCCCAGCCGCCGCGCGATGGTGTTTCAGGAGCCCAATCTGATGCCGTGGCGGCGGGTGGTGGACAATATCATCCTGCCCACCGGCACCGATGAAGGGACGGCCGAGGGCTGGCTCGCCCGTGTCGGTCTGGCGGGTTATGGCGCGCATTGGCCGGGGCAGCTGTCGCTCGGTCAGGCGCGGCGCGTCGGGCTGGCGCGGGCCTTTGCGGCGCGACCCGATCTGCTCATTCTCGATGAGCCTTTCGTCTCGCTCGATGCCGGTCGGGTCGAGGAGTTGCTGGATCTGACGGCAGAGCTGATTGCCGAGACGAAACCGGCCGTGGTTCTGGCCTCGCATGCGCCGCAGGAACTGGACCGGCTGGCGACGCGGCGCGCGCGTCTGACGGGCCGACCCGCGCGGTTGAGCGAGGGGTGAGCCCGGTTTCGGGCGGATCAGGAAAGGCACTGCCTTTCCCCGCCCGTTTCGAGCGCCTGTTGGCAAGACCGTTTCCCCAAGCGTGACAGAGGCCTGCGTCCCGCCCCGGCGGCGCGGATGCGCCCGCCGATGGCGGGGCGGGCGCAGGCCGAGGGCCTTTGGGCCCTCGGCGGTCACTGGGCCTGTGGCGCGCATGGCCTCGGCAATGGCCTCGGCCAAGTCGGGTTACTCCCCCTTCGGCGGTCTCGTGCGCGCGGGTTCATAGCCCCAAAGTGCCAGGCCAAAGAACACCGCCGCCGCCGCCGCGGTCACCGCCAGCGACACGGCATTCAGCTGCAGATAGAGCGCGAAGCGGATCAGCTCGACCGCATGGGTGAAAGGGTTGAGCCGACAGACCCAAGCGAGCCAAGGCGAGGCCTCCTGCATCTTCCAGATCGGGTAAAGCGCCGAGGAGAGAAAGAACATCGGGAAGATCACGAAATTCATCACCCCGGCGAAGTTCTCGAGCTGCCGGACCCGGGCCGATAAAAGCAGGCCGAGCGATCCGAGCATCAGCCCCGAAAGCGCGAGCGCGGGCAGGGCGGCAAGGTAGCCCAGGGGCGGCAGATGGATGCCATAGGCCCAGGCAACGCCCAGAAAGGCCGCGACCTGCACGAGCCCCACCAGCGCGCCTGCGACCAGCTTCGCGCCCAGCAGAAACCAGCGCGGCCAGGGCGCCGTCAGCATCAGCCGCATCGTGCCGCTTTCGCGGTCGTTCACCAGCGAGAGCGAGCTTTGCATCGCCGAGAACAGCAGGATCATCCCGCACAGCCCCGGGGCAATGTAGGTCTCGTAGGGGATGTAGGTGCGATAGGGCGGGATGATCGAGAGACCCAGCGCCGCGCGAAACCCCGCGGCGAAGACAAAGAGCCAGACCAGCGGGCGCACAAGGGCGGCAAAGAACCGCTCGCGCTGGCTCAGGAACCGGGCGAGCTCGCGGGTCATGATCGCGCCCGCGGCGCGCAGGGCGCTCATGCGGCGGCTCCGGTCTGTGCAAGGAACCAGTCGGGCAGCGGGGCCGCGCCGCGCAAGGCGCCGACCGCGCCTGTGGCGGCAACGCGCCCGCGATGCAGCAGCACCATCGCGTCGCTGTCGCGCAATTCATCAACCAGATGCGTCGCCCACAGCACGGTGATGCCCTGCGCCGCCAGATCATGCACATGCGCGGTGATCGCAGCACGCGCGGGCGCATCAAGGCCCACCGTCGGCTCGTCGAGCAGCAGAAGCCGCGGGCGATGCAGCAGCGCGCGGGCGATCTCCATCCGCCGCCGATGCCCGCCGTTGAGCTTGCCGACCTTCTCGCCCGCCCGCTCGGCCATGCCCAGACGGGCAAGCGCCTCCGCGATCCGGGCCTCGGTCTCGGCGCGGCCAAGCCCTTGCAGCGCCGCGAAATAGCGCAGGTTGGCGGCCACGGTCCGGTCAAGGTCGTGGGTCGGTTGCTGGAAGACGACGCCGATCCCGGCCAAGGCCGCGCGCGGGCTGCGGCCCATGTCGACGCCCGCCACGGTGACGGTGCCGGGGCGGGGCCGGATCAGCCCGGTCAGTACCGCCATCAGGGTCGATTTGCCCGCGCCATTCGGCCCCAAGAGTGCGCAAAACCGCCCTGCCGGAAGGGCGAAGGAGACGCCGTCCAGCGCAGTTTTCGCGCCCCAGCGGTGGCTCAGTTCCGCGACCTGAAGCGCGGGGCTATTCAATGGTGATCGCCAGACGCTGATCGGCGCCGGTCGAGCCCGGGATCATCAGCGCATATTGGCCGGGTTTCACCGCGATGAAGGTGATCTTCATCGTGCCGGGCTCGTCGAATTCGACCGATTGCAGCCCCATCGGCCGCACTTCAAGCCCCTCGATCACCACTTCATCGACCCAGACGGCGTGAAAGAAATCCGCGCCCGAAAGCCCGATCTCGCCCGAGCCGTCCGAGGTGATCTCGACCGTGTAATAGGTGCCGGATTTCAGCACCCAAGGCCCGCCAAGCGGTTCGCCCACCGAGAGCATCACCTCGGGCAGCTTTTGCTTGTTGCCCGCGGCCAGAAGCCCGGCGGGCGGGGCTTCGTCCCCGCCAGTCTCGGCAAAGGCGGCCGTGGTGGCAAGGCCGAGGAGAAGCGCAAGGGAGATCAGGAAACGCATGGGCAAACCTCAATGTGCAGTCGGGCGCGCGGCGGCGCCACAGGGAAAACGGCCGACCTTGATCGTGGCCAAGGGTTCGAGCGCGGCGACATCGATCACCGTCACATCGCCCGAAACGCCGTTCGTGGTGAAAAGCTTCGTGCCATCGGGCGAAAGCGCCAGATGCCAGACGCGGCGGCCGACCATCAGATAGCGATCGACCGCCAGCGTCTTCGCGTCGATCACCGCGACATGGTTGGCCGGGCCGAGCGCCACGAAGACCTTGGTCCGGTTGGGCGAAAACAGCATCCCGACAGGCTGGATCTTTTCTGGCCGGATGCCCGGAATTTCGAAGGAAATCTTGCCCTTCTCGGTCTGGGTTGCGGCATCGAAGACCGTCACCGTGCCGCCGATTTCGGCGCTGACCCAGAGTTCCGACCCGTCGGGCGAGAACTCGGCATGGCGGGGGCGGCTGTCGACAAGGCTGTTCGCGACGATCTGATGCGTCGTGGTGTCGATCCAATGCGCCATGTTGGTGGTTTCCGAGGTGGTGACCTGCACCTTGCCGTCCGGGGAAATCCCCATCCCCTCGGGTTCGACGCCGACATCGATCTGCGCCACGACCTTGCGGCTTTGCGTGTCGACGACGGTCGTCACCGCGTCATTCTCGTTCGCGATGTAAAGCAGCTTGTCATCGGGGGCGAGCACGAACTGCTCGGGGTCTTCGCCCGAGGGCAGGTCGTGCAGGATCGCGCCGGTCTCGGGGTCCATTACCTCGACCGCGTCGCTGTCCGAGGCGCAGATGTAGAGCTTCTTGAAATCGCGCGAAAAGGTGATGCCGCGCGGGCGCTCGCCGGTGGGATAGGTGGCTTTCACCGCAAGCGTGGCGACGTCGATCACGCTCACCGTGTCATCGGATTCGTTCGTCACCCAGATTTCATCGGCCAAGGCGGGCGTGGCAAGCAGGGTCGAAAGCAGCAGGGCACGGATCATGGAGTGGCTCCGAAGGCGGTGCAATGGGTTTCGGGGCGGTCGGTGCCGAGCGTGTCGAGTTCGTTTTCGGCATGCAGGAAGCCCTCGAGCGGGGCCATCGCCACCACGGCCCGGTCCGTCACGAGCGGCATCGGCTGGCGCATCTGCCCGTCCCAGGGGCGGAAGCTGACCGGCTGGCCAAGGAAGGCGGCGATGCGGGCCTTGTCCGACAGAAGGAAGCTGCGCAGCGTTTCGGGATCGGCCTTGCCCGCCCGCGTGCGCGCATCCGAGATCGCGGCGACGGCGACCCAGGCGGCGAAATCCTCGTCCTGCATCGGGCGGCTGGCGGCGACACGGAAGCGGTCTTGCAACTGCGCGGCGCCGTAATCCTCGACCACCTCGGTCCAGCCTTTCGCACTCAGCCCCTCGGAGCCCGCGACGGGGCGCGGCAACCAAGTGTTGAAGGGGATATACCGGGCGAAATCGCCGCGTTCGTCGGCGACCAGCAACACGTCGTGATCAGGCAGGTCTTGCGTGAAGAGCGGCACCTCGGCCGCGCCCGAGCGGCGCATGTCGGAGGTGAGCGGCCAGTCCTTTTCGCCCGCAAGCGCGAGGCCGAACTTGGTCAGGCTCGCCTTCAGGGCTTCGGCAAAGGCGCGATCCTCGGGCTGCGGGCCGGTGATCAGCGCCAGATGTCCCCAGCCCTTTTTCAGCAAGAGCTGCGCCAGCGCATCGCTGCGCATCGCGAGCGACGGGATCGTATGCAGCACATTCGCCCGGCAGTCTTCGTCGCGCAGCTTTTGATCGGGCGCGGCGGTATTGAAGATCAGCGCTCCCCTGGCCTCGGGCAGATCGGCCAGCGCCAGAAGATCGGCGGCAGGCGCGCGCACGATCAACACCTTCGCGCCTTCGGCCAGCGTCTTTTTCGCAGCCGTCAGAAAATCGTCTTCGGGCGCTACAATGGTTTCGTGCAAGTCCCAGTCGATCTTGAGGAATTTCCCGGTCGTCGCGATGTCGGCCACGCTCAGGCGTGCGCCCGCAAGGCCCAGATCGGCCGGATCGCCGGTCAGGTTCGACAGCACCGGCGGTGGTGTGACCTGACGTTCAAGCCAATCCAGCCGGATCGTCTCGGCGCACAGCGGATGGCAGGCCAGCAACAGGACGGCAGATACGACAAGGTTTTTCATTCTGTTCCCCCCGCTCTCAGGCTTCCCGCCCCGGCGCGCGGACGCAATACGACCAAGGTCTAGGACGGGCGGGCGCAGCCGCGTGCTAGCCTGAGCAAAAGTCCGGAGGTGTCCGATGCAGAGGATCCTTGTGTGGGGTGGTCTGGTGCTGGCGATGACCGGTGCCTTGCGCGCCGAGCAGGCGGGGCAGGGCGATCTGAACCCGCCCGAGATGAGCCTTGAGCGAGTGTTGCGCGATGTCGAACGGGGCGAGACCTCGATGATGAATTGCGCAAGCGGCTATTACATGACGAAATCGGGCGATCATGGCGCGGCGCGCGAGGTCTTTGGCCTTTGTGCCCAGCGGGGGTGGACCGGCGCGATGACCTGGATGAGCCAGCTCGACGACAACGGGCTTGGCGGTCCCGAAGACCCTGCTGCGGCGGCGGACTGGAACCGGAAGGCGGCCGAAGCGGGCGATCCGATCGGATTGTTCAACCGCGGCCTTGATCTGTTGCGCGGGCGTGGCATCGCGCGCGACCCCGAGGCGGGGCGGCAGTTCGTCGATCAGGCCGCCGCCGCGGGGCTTGGCGATGCGAAACGGCTGCAGCGCGCGGGTTACGATTGGCGCGAGGTGACGCCCGATGCGGACGAAGGGCACTACATGCCGCAGGGCTGAGGGGTCGGTTTCGTCGTTAACTCCGACCAAAGTCCAATGGCGCGTTTGATGCGGATCAACCGAGGGTGCGGCAAGCGGAATAGACTAGCGCCGAATGATCAGGAGAGTTGGCCATGAGACAAAGCATCATCCTTGCCGCCGTGTTGGCCGCGGCATTCGCGCAGACGGCTCAGGCCGATCCGACGCAGCGCATCAAGATCGATGCCGGGCGTCAGTTCTTCGACGCCAATTGCCACCGCTGCCATTCGGTCAATGCCGACAAGAAGAGCTACGGGCCGCTGCTGGAAGGCGTTGTCGGGCGTCGCGCCGGAACCTTCCCGGGCTATCCCTATTCGAAGGCGCTGGCCGCCTCGGGCTTTGTGTGGACGAAGGGCGCGATCCGCGCCTGGATGGAAGCGAATGACCAGCTCGTGCCGGGCACGAAGATGCGCCATGTCGGCATCACCGATCCGACGGTGCAGGATTTCATCGTCGAATATCTGGCCAGCCTGCAGCCCTGAGACGGGCGGCTTCGGTTCGATCTGAATTGGCCGCGTCCCGCGACGCGGCCTTTCCTGTTTTACACGAAATCGGCACCGCGTCACGGGTCGTAAGACCAATGGACAATACCCGCAAACCCCGCGCCTCGCCGATACTTCGCGAAGCCGTGATCAGACCTTTGCCGGGCGTGATCGGACAACAGGGAGGAGTAAGACACATGAACCGTTTCGTTCTGGCCGCGGTGGTGGCCTTGACCTGCTTCGGGACCGCCCAGGCGGGCGGGGTGACCGAAGACGATCTGCGCAACGACCAACAGACGGCGGGCGACGTCGTAACGAACGGCATGGGGCGCGATCTGCAGCGCTTCAGCCCGCTCACCACGCTCAACCGTGACAACGTCAAGAACCTCGTGCCTGCCTGGGCCTTCAGCCTGGGCGGCGAGAAGCAGCGCGGTCAGGAAAGCCAGCCGATTGTCTATGACGGTGTCATGTATATCACCGGGTCGTATTCGCGGCTCTATGCCATCGACATCCACACGGGCAAGGAGCTGTGGCAGTTCGATGCGCGTCTGCCCGAGGGCATCCTGCCCTGCTGCGACGTGATCAACCGCGGCGCCGCGATCTATGGCGACAACGTCTATTTCGGCACGCTCGATGCGCGCATCGTCGCGCTCGACCGCAAGACCGGCTCGGTCAAGTGGAACAAGAAGATCGCCGATTACAAGGAAGGCTACAGCTACACCGCCGCGCCGCTCGTCGTGAACGGGCTCGTCATCACCGGCAACTCGGGCGGTGAATTCGGCATCGTCGGCGAAGTGCAGGCGCGCGACGCGGAAACGGGCGAGCTGATCTGGACCCGTCCGACGATCGAAGGCAACATGGGCACCTACAAGGGCAAACCCTCGACGATGACCGGCACGCTGAATGCGACCTGGCCGGGCGATCTGTGGAAGACGGGCGGCGGCGCCACCTGGCTGGGCGGCTCCTATGATGCCGACACCGACACGATCATCTTCGGTGCGGGCAACCCGGCGCCCTGGAACAGCCACCTGCGCAACGCCGGCACGCCAATCGAGGGCAACAAGGGTGACAACCTTTACGCCGCCTCGCGCATCGGGCTCGATCCGAAAACTGGCGAGATCAAGTGGCACTTCCAGACCACCCCGCGCGAAGGCTGGGACTTTGACGGGGTGAACGAGGTCGTGGGCTTCGTCGACAAGGACGGCAAGAAGCGCTACGCCACCGCCGACCGCAACGGCTTTTTCTACGTGCTGAACCGCGAAGACGGCGCCTTCGTCAACGCCTGGCCGTTTGTCAAGAACATCACCTGGGCCAAGGGCATCGGCAAGGATGGTCGCCCGATCTACAACGAAGACAACCGCCCCGGCGCACCGAACCCCGCCGCCGAAGAGGGCAAGGGCCAGCAGGTCTTCGCCGTGCCGTCCTTCCTTGGCGGCAAGAACTGGATGCCGATGGCCTACAGCCAGACCACGGGCCTGTTCTATGTCCCCTCGAACGAATGGGGCATGGATATCTGGAACGAGCCGATCAACTACAAGAAGGGCGCGGCTTACTTGGGCGCGGGCTTCACGATCAAGCCGCTCTTTGAAGACTATATCGGCTCGCTGAAGGCGATCGATCCGAATTCGGGCGAGGTGAAATGGGAATACAAGAACGATGCCCCGCTTTGGGGCGGCGTGATGACCACCGCGGGCAAGCTCGTCTTTGTCGGCAATCCCGAGGGCGAGTTCATGGCGCTGGACGCGGAAACCGGCAAGAAGCTGTGGTCGTTCCAGACCGGCTCGGGCATCGTGGGTCAGCCGATCACCTGGGAACAGGACGGCGAGCAATATGTCTCGGTGATTTCGGGTTGGGGCGGCGCGGTGCCGCTTTGGGGCGGCGAAGTGGCCAAGCGCGTCAACTATCTGAACCAGGGCGGAATGGTCTGGACGTTCCGTCTGCCCAAACAGCTCGCCTCCGCCAATTGAGGGAGGCTGAGGTTCCATGACGACGAGAGGGCGTCCGGGGAAATCCGGGCGCCCTTCTCATTCGGGCAGGCCAATGCGACCATTGGACAATACGGCCCCGGTGCTATGATTGTTAGGGTGACTTTACACGTCGCGCCGTAAGAACGGTGCTTCAAGACAGGACAGGCCCGATGACCCCGGAACCCGCCGCCAGCATTCGCTCGGATTTTCGCTCGGCGCTGATCGTCGATGATCATCCGCTGTTTTGCGACGCGCTGGCGATGACGTTGCAATCCGTGGCCGGGATCGAGGCGATCGACAGCGCCGACAGTCTGGAAACGGCGCTGGCCCGGATCGAGACTGCCGAAGGCACGCCCGCCGACGTGCTGGTTCTTGATCTCAACCTGCCCGATGTGAACGGCCTCGACGGGCTGATGCGGCTGCGTCAGGCCGCGCCCGAGATGCCGATCGTCGTCGTCTCCTCGATCGATGATCCGCGGGTGATCCGTGCGGCGATCTCGGCCGGGGCGGCGGGCTTCGTGCCGAAGCATTCGCGCCGCGAATTGTTCCGTCTGGCCTTTGCCGCCATCGCGCGCGGCGAGATCTTCGTGCCGGAATCGACCGGGGACAGCCTTGCCACCGGCGACGGGATGAGCCCGCAGGACGAGGCGATCCGCCGCCTGAGCCTTCTGACCCGGCAGCAGGCGAACATTCTGGAACAGATCTGCGCGGGCAAGATGAACAAGCAGATCGCCTATGACCTGTCGATCGCCGAAACCACGGTCAAGGCGCATGTGACGGCGATCATGCGCAAGCTTGGGGTCTATTCGCGTACGCAGGCGGTGCTTTTGGCGCGGGAAGCGCAGATCACTGCGCCCTTGCCCGAAGGGTGGCGCAAGCCGTAGTCTTCCCGCAAGAGTTGAGACGCCATAGCGGCAGGAGGAGGCTGCGATGGATCATCCCGACAGCGGCTTGTGGCGTGGGCCAGCCGCCGCCATTCCCGCGCGCGCGGCGGTGCAGGCCTCGTTGTCCGATGCCCTGCCGCGATTGGCGCGTGCGCTTGGCCCCGGGCCTTTCGCGCAAGTCTTCCTGTTTGCCAGCCCCGAGGCCGATCTGGCGGCACTTGCGGCGCAGGCGCCCAGCGTCTTCGGCTCGGCGCGTGTTTGCGGCTGTTCCACCTCGGGCGAGATCACCGCGCAGGGCTATGACAGCGGGCAGATCGTCGCCTTTGCCCTGCCTGCGGCGGGGTTCGAGGTCGAGCAGCTGCTGATCGAGCGTCTCGATGCGCTTGACCCGCGGGCGCTGATTGCCGAGCTGCTGCGGGCGCGGCAGGCATTGGGGCGGCGGGTGCCCGAGTGGAACCACGAGGCGGCGGTGCTCTTGATCGACGGGCTTTCGGGGCAGGAGGATGCACTCGTCGCCGCGCTGTCGGGCGGGCTTGGCGCGGTGCCGGTCGTCGGCGGCTCGGCGGGCGATGCGGCCCGGTTCGAGAATGCGCCGGTCTTTGCCCGCGGCGGTCTGCGCGAGAATGCGGCGGTGCTGACGCTGATCCGCTCGGCCTGGGAATTGCGGCCCTTCTGCTTTGCACATCAGCGTCCGACGGCGCGGCGGATGGTGGTGACGCGCGCCGATCCCTCGCGCCGGTTGGTGGAGCGGATCAACGACGAACCGGCGGCGCGGGAATATGCGCGCGCGCTGGGGATGCTGCCCGAGCAGCTGACGCCGTTTCTGTTCGCCGCGCATCCGCTGCTGGTGCGGGCGGGCGGGCGGCATCATGTGCGCTCGATCCAGCAGGTCGAGCCCGACGGCAGCTTGACCTTCTTTTCCGCTATCGACGAGGGGCTGGTGCTGACGCTCGCCGAGCCGGTCGACATGGTGGCGCATCTGCGCGAGGAAATGGCGGGGCTTTCTGAAGACGGGCGTCCGGCGGTAATCCTTGCCTTTGACTGTTTCTTTCGGCGGATCGAGGCCGAGGGGCGGCAACTCTCTCGCGAGATTTCCGAGGTGTTGATGCAGAACGGTGTCTGGGGGCTGTCGACCTATGGCGAGCAGGTGGGGGCGATGCATGTGAACCAGACGCTCACCGGGCTGGCCTTCTATCCGCCGGAGGGGCGCAGATGAGCCCCGATGATCTGCAGGCCGCCCGGGCACTGGTCGATCCGGCGGATACGCCCGAGCGACAGACCGAGAAGCTTCTGACCATCGTCGGTGCGTTGATCCGCCATGCCGAGGAAACCCCCGAGGATCGCGGCGCCGCCTGGGTGCAGTTCGAACGCGCCGCGATGCTGGAAGAGCAGGTCCGCGACCGCACCCGCGATCTGGAGCGGGCGCTTGATCTGCTCAATGCCTCGAACGCGCGGCTGGCCGAGGCGCATCGCGAAACCGAGGCGGCGCGGCTCAATCTGGCTTCTGCCATCGAGACGGTGCAGGAGGGCTTCGCGCTGTTTGACGCCAACGACGTGCTGGTGATGTGCAATTCGCGCTTCAACGGGCTCTTGCCCGACATTCGCACGCAGATGCAGCCGGGGCTGAGCTTCACCCGCTACGTCGAGATCGCGGCGAGTTCGCGGCATCTGGGCATGCCCGACGGGATGACCCGGAACGACTGGGTGCGGATGCGGCTGATGCGGCACCAGCAGCACCATTTCATCCTGACCCAGCAGATGGGCGAGGATCGCTGGGTGCAGGTCTCGGAACACCGCACCCGCGAGGGCGGCACGGTGATCCTGCAGACCGAAGTCACCGATTTCATCCGCCGCGAGCGCGAGGCCCGCGGGCGCAGGCTCGACGATCAGGCGGCGGTGCTGCGCCCGACGCTCGAACATCTGAAGATCGGGGTGTGCCTCTTTGATGTGCGGCTGCATCTGCTGGTCTGGAACGAGCGGCTGGCGGAATTTCTGACGCTGCCGCGCAACCGGCTCTGGCGGGGGCTGCATTTCGACACGCTTCTGGAACAGCTGCGCGGCCAGTTCATTTTTCCGGGTGGCCATTCGGCGCGGCAATTGTCCGATTGGGTGCGGCGCGCGCGCAGGCTTGAGACCTTTCAGATCGAGGTGACGCGCGAGGGCGGGCAGGTCTACGAGATCTTCGCGCAGGAACTGCCCGACGGCGGGTTTGTCGTCTCGCTTGAAGACATCACCGAGGTGCGCTCGACGCTGGCCGAACTCAGCCGCGCGAACGAGACGCTGGAGGCGCGGGTGACCGAGCGCACCTGCGAATTGGAAGATGCTCTGGCCAGCGCCGAGCGGGCGAATGCGTCACGCGCGCGATTCGTGGCGGCGGCGAGCCATGACCTGTTGCAACCGCTCTCGGCGGCAAAGCTCTATCTGGCCTCGCTCGGCGATGACGCGCTGACCGCCTCGGCGCGGCGCACGCTCGACAAGGCGCAGAACGCGCTTTTGTCGGTCGAGGGGATTCTGGGGGCGCTGCTCGATATCTCGCGGCTCGAATCGGGGCGGGCGGCGATCGACCCCTGCGCCGTGCCGCTTGGCCCGGTGTTCCGGCAACTGGCCGACGAATTTGCCCCCGCGGCGGCGCTCAAGGGGCTGCGCCTGCGCGTCCGCCCGACCGAGGCCGTGGTCTTTTCCGACCGCGCCTATCTGCGCCGGATTTTACAGAATCTGATCTCGAATGCGATCCGCTACACCGCCAAGGGCTCGATTCTGGTCGCGGCACGGCGGCGCGGCGGGCTTTGGCGGGTCGAGGTGCGCGATTCGGGCCAGGGCATCGCCGAGGAACATCAGGAGCTGATCTTCCGCGAGTTTCAGCGCATCGACGCCCATGCCTCGGCCTCCGAGGGGATGGGGCTGGGCCTTGCCATCGTCGAACGGGCGGCGGCGCTTCTGGGCCATCCGCTCTCGCTGCGCTCGGAGCCGGGTTGCGGCTCGACCTTCATGCTCGATCTGGTGCAGGGCGCCCGGCCGCTGGCGCTGCCCGAACCGGGGCAAGTGGTGCCGATCGGCCGCGACGCCGAGGGCCGCGAGCTGGTGGTGCTCTTGATCGAGAACGACCCGGACCTGTCACGCGCGATGGTGCAGCTGCTGGAGAAATGGGGGGTGAGCGTGCTCGACGTCCCCTCGGGCGAGGAGGCGCTGGAGCTGATCGAGGCGACCGGTCTGGTGCCCGACCGCTGTCTGATCGACTATCAGCTCGGCGCGGGGATGAGCGGGCTCGATTGTCTGGCGGCGCTGCGCGAGCGGCTGGGCGACGTGCCGTCGTTGATTGTCACCGCCGATCGCAGCGAAGAGCTGGGGGCGCAGGCGCGCGCCCTTGGCGTGGCCGTGTTGCAAAAGCCGACGCCGACCGAGGCGCTGTCGGAGTTCCTCTTCGGCGCCGGGTCGACGCGCTAGCGTTACGCCTTGATAATCCAGCCGCCGCCGAAGATGCGGCTGCCGCCGGTTTCGTAAAAGACGCAGGCCTGACCGGGGCTGACGCCTTCCTCGGCTTCGATCAGCTCGACCTCGGCCGTGGTGGCCGAAAGCGGCCGCACCAGCGCCGGACGCGGCGCCCGGGTCGAGCGGATTCGCACCGAGACCTCCCATTCCGGCTGGCTGTCGAAGGGCGCATCGCCGAGCCAGTTGATCTCGCCCACCCGCAGAAGCCGTGTGGCGAGCGCCTCCTTCGGCCCGACGATCACCCGGCGCGTCTCCGGGTCGAGCTTGACGACGTAAAGCGGATGATCGCCAAGGCCGCCGATGCCCAGACCGCGGCGCTGGCCGATGGTGTAATGGATCACGCCTTTGTGATTCCCGAGAACCTTCCCCGACAGATCGACGATCTCGCCCGGATCCGCGGCACCCGGGCGTAACTTCTCGATCACGCTCGCATAATTGCCGTTCGGCACGAAGCAGATGTCCTGGCTGTCAGGCTTGTCGGCGACGACCAAACCGAATCTGGCCGCAAGTTTACGAGTTTCCGCTTTTGACGGCAGATGGCCGAGCGGGAATCGCAGGAAGGCCAGTTGCTCGGGCGTGGTCGAGAACAGGAAATAGCTTTGATCGCGCATCGGATCGGCGGCGCTGTGCAACTCCGGTCCCTGCGGCCCGAGCTTGCGCTGGATGTAATGGCCGGTCGCCATGCAATCGGCATCGAGGTCCTTGGCCGTCTCCAGCAGGTCCTTGAACTTGACGCGTTCATTGCAGCGGATGCAGGGCACGGGCGTTGCCCCTGCCAGATAGGCATCGGCAAATTCCTCGATCACGGCCTCGCGAAAAGTGTTTTCGTAATCAAGAACATAGTGCGGGAAACCCATGGCTTCCGCGACGCGCCGGGCATCGTGAATATCCTGTCCCGCACAGCAGGCACCCTTTTTCGCCAGCGCCGCGCCGTGGTCGTAAAGCTGAAGCGTCACGCCGATCACGTCGTAACCTTCCTCCTTCAGCATCGCGGCCACGACCGAGCTGTCGACGCCGCCCGACATGGCGACGACCACACGGGTGTCGGCGGGCGCCTTGGGCAGGCCCAGCGAATTCAGGGGAAGATCTTTCGGCATCGCAACAGTCCTTTAACCAGACCCGCAAGAATATAGGAAAATGCGATCTACTCTCAACCCTTGGCTAAACCGAGTGTTAAGGCCCGCCGCGCATTCTTCCCCCATGAAGACGAGGGGGTGAACCCATGTATCTAAAAAAAGTCGACGGACCGCGCGCAGTCACGCTGCCTGATGGCACGATTCTGACCCGCGCTGATCTGCCGCCGAAAGAAACGCGCCGTTGGGTGGCGTCGCGCAAGGCAATCATCGTGCATGCGGTGACGCATGGGCTGATTGGACGTTCGGAAGTACTTGAACGTTACGGCTTATCGGAGGAAGAATTCGATATCTGGGCCGAAGCGGTCAAGAAACACGGCATCGCTGGACTTAAAGTGACAGCTATTCAAAAGTATAGACAACTTTAGGTTGCAAATGAACGAAATCCTGCGACAGTAACTACGTGTTAACCATTTGGTGCCAAGGTCGAAGGTGATCGAGGGATTAATGCGGAGAACCCAGGATGCGGATTTTGTTGGTAGAGGACGATCCAACGACCTCTCGCAGCATCGAGCTGATGCTGACCCATGCCAACCTCAACGTCTACTGCACCGACCTTGGTGAAGAAGGCATCGACCTTGCGAAGCTTTACGACTACGACCTGATCCTGCTCGATCTGAACCTGCCCGACATGAACGGGCTCGAGGTGCTGCGTCAGCTGCGTCTGGCGCGGGTCGATACGCCGATCCTGATCCTGACCGGTGCCGATGACACCGAGAACAAGATCAAGGGCTTCGGCTTTGGCGCCGATGATTACATGACGAAACCCTTCCATCGTGAAGAGCTGGTGGCGCGAATCCATGCGATCATCCGCCGCTCGAAAGGGCATTCGCAGTCGATCATCCGCACTGGCAAGATTTCGGTGAACCTCGACGCCAAGACGGTGGAAGTCGGCGGCAAGCCGGTGCATCTGACCGGCAAGGAATACCAGATGCTGGAGCTCTTGAGCCTGCGCAAGGGCACGACCCTTACCAAGGAGATGTTCCTCAATCATCTCTACGGCGGCATGGACGAGCCGGAACTGAAGATCATCGACGTTTTCATCTGCAAGCTGCGCAAGAAGCTGGCCGAAGTGACCGGTGGCGAAAACTACATCGAAACCGTCTGGGGCCGTGGCTATGTGCTGCGCGATCCGGATCAGGGTGATATCGACCGCCGCATGGTCGTTGGCGCCTGACCTCTTCGTACTGGACGCTCCCGGCGGCTGCCCCTAAATCTGGGGCAGCCGGAGGGAAAACATGATGAGTGCGACGCCGCAAGCTGACGTGGACAATCTGACCCGCGCCGAAGCAGAGGCGGAGTATCCCGCGCTTGTTGCGCGGATCGAAGTGGCGAACAGCGCCTATCACACGCTCGATGCGCCCGATCTTTCGGATGCCGATTACGATGCTTTGAAGCGTCGTCTGGCGGCGATCGAAGCACGATTTCCCGATTTGGCACGACCCGACAGCCCGACGGCGAAAGTCGGGGCAACCGTGGCCGAGGGGTTCGGGAAAGTTGCGCATGAGATTCGCATGCTCAGTCTGGAAAACGCCTTTCTGGATGCGGATGTGGCGGATTTCGACGGACGGATGCGCAGCTATCTGGGGCTTGGCCCCGAGATCTTCTTGCCCTGCACCGCGGAACCCAAGATCGACGGCCTGTCGCTGTCGCTGCGCTACGAAAATGGTGTGCTGGTTCAGGCCGCGACCCGGGGCGATGGCGAAGTGGGCGAGAATGTCACCGAAAACGCCCGCACGATTTCCGACATTCCGCAGCGTCTGACTGGGGCACCCGCCGTGCTGGAAGTCCGCGGCGAGGTGTACATGAGCCATGCCGATTTCGCCGCGCTGAATGCTCGGCAGACTGAACTGGGGGACAAGACCTTCGCCAATCCGCGCAATGCAGCCGCCGGTTCGCTGCGCCAGCTCGACGCCCGGATCACGGCCTCCAGGCCATTGAAATTCTTCGCCTATTCCTGGGGGGCTCTGTCCGAACCGCTGTCCGACACGCAATTCGGCGCGATCGAACGCCTCAAGGCGCTCGGCTTCCAGACCAATCCGCTGACGCGCCTGTGCGCCGATACGGCCGAGATGCTCGCCCATTACCGCGCGATCGAGGCGCAACGCGCGACGCTCGGCTATGACATCGACGGCGTCGTCTACAAGGTCAACGATCTTGTCCTGCAGGCGCGGCTTGGCTTTCGCTCGACCACGCCGCGTTGGGCAATTGCGCATAAATTCCCGGCCGAACTCGCCTGGACGCGGCTTGAAAAGATCGAGATTCAGGTCGGCCGCACCGGCGCGTTGTCACCTGTGGCGCGGCTCGCTCCGGTCACGGTCGGCGGCGTCGTCGTTTCGAACGCGACGCTGCACAACGAAGACTATATTGCCGGGCTCTCCTCGAAGGGCGAGGTGATCCGCGATGGCAAGGATATCCGCGAGGGCGATTGGTTGCAGGTCTACCGCGCCGGCGACGTGATCCCGAAGGTCGCCGATGTCGATCTGTCCCGCCGCGATCCTGCTGCGCAACCCTATGTTTTCCCGCATCTTTGCCCGGAATGCGGGTCCGAGGCGATCCGTGAGGAAGGCGATGCCGTGCGCCGCTGCACGGGCGGTCTGATCTGCCCGGCGCAGGCGGTCGAGAAGCTGAAGCATTTCGTTTCGCGCGCGGCTTTCGACATCGAGGGGCTGGGCGCGAAGCAGGTCGAAGCGTTCCACAAGGATGGCTGGATCCGCGAACCTGCTGATATCTTTACCCTTCAGGCACGGTTCGGCAGCGGTCTGCAACAGCTGAAAAACCGCGAGGGCTGGGGCGAGAAATCCGCGCAGAACCTGTTTCAGGCCATTGACGAAAAACGGAAAATCCCGCTCGCTCGGCTGATCTTCGCGCTTGGCATCCGCCATGTCGGCGAAAGCTCGGCCGCGCTTCTCGCCACGCATTACCTGACCTGGGAGCGCTTCGAAGCTGCGATGAGCGCCGCGGTGCCCGACAGCCCCGACTGGCAGGAACTGCTCAGCATCGATGGCGTCGGTGAGACCTTGGCCGCCTCGGTGACCGCGGCCTTCCATCCGGGTGCCGAACGCGAGGCGATCGACCGGCTTGTGAGGCATCTCACCGTCGAGCCCGCCACGCCGCGAGCGACCGACAGCCCGGTGGCCGGTCTGACCGTCGTCTTTACCGGCACGCTCGAACGCATGACCCGGGCCGAAGCGAAAGCCCGGGCCGAGGCGCTTGGCGCCAAGGTCGCGGGCTCGGTGTCTGCCAAGACCGACATTCTGATTGCGGGTCCGGGCGCCGGATCGAAAGCGAAGAAGGCTGCGGATCTGGGCGTCAAGGTGATCGACGAGGAGGCCTGGATCAGCCTCATCGGGGCGACATGACGGGGCGGCCTGCCGCCCTTTTTCCGCTTTTCGCCGAGATCGAGACCCTGCCCGGGATCGGCGCAAAGACGGCCAGGGCCATGGAAAACCTTGGAATTACCCGCCCGCGCGATCTGCTTTTCACACTGCCGCAGGCGGTGGTCGACCGCCGTCCGGTGGCCTCGATCCGCGATGTGACTCCGCCGCTGACGCTGACGGTCGAGGTCGAGGTGCTGACCCATATGGCTGCGCGCAACCGCTCGGGCCCGTCGCGGGTGCTGGTGCGCGATGGTGCGGGGGCGGAATTCGCGCTCGTCTTCTTTCATGCGCGCGGCGATTATCTGGAGAAACTGCTGCCCAAGGGCGGACGGCGGCTGGTCTCGGGGCGGCTCGAACTCTTCGACGGCACCGCGCAGATGGTGCACCCCGATCACGTCCTGCCGCTCGCTGAGGCCGACAAGCTGCCGCGGTTCGAGCCGGTCTATCCGCTGACCGCCGGGGTGACGCAGCGTGTGATGGCGAAGGCGGCCGAGGGCGCGCTGACCCGCTTGCCCGAGCTGCCGGAATGGATCGATGCCGCGCTGAAGGCGCGCGAGGGTTGGCCTGATTGGGCCGCTGCGATGCGCTCGGCCCATGCGCCGCAGGTGCAGGCGGACACCGGGCCGACCGCGCCCGCGCGGCAACGTCTTGCCTATGACGAACTGTTTGCGCATCAGATGACTTTGGCCTTGGCCCGCCGTCAGGCCCGCCATCCGAAGGGGCGAGTGACCGAGGGCACTGGATATCTGACCGACAAGGTGCTGAAATCGCTTCCGTTTCAACCAACCGGCGCGCAGCTTCGCGCGACACGCGAGATCGCGGCCGACATGGCCACGCCGAGCCGGATGAACCGGTTGCTGCAGGGCGATGTCGGCGCGGGCAAGACGCTTGTCGCGTTTCTGGCGCTGCTGACTGCGGTCGAAGCAGGTGGGCAGGGTGTGCTGATGGCCCCCACGGAAATTCTGGCGCGGCAGCATTTCGAGGGGCTGGGCACCTTGGCCGAGGTTGCCGGGGTGCGGATGGAGGTTCTGACCGGCCGCGACAAGGGTTCTGAACGGGCGCGCAAGCTCGCCGATCTGGTCGAGGGGCGGATTCAGATTTTGCTGGGCACCCATGCGGTCTTTCAGAAAGACGTGGTTTTTCAGGATCTTCGGCTGGTCATTATCGACGAGCAGCATCGCTTTGGCGTGGCGCAGCGGATGGAGCTGGGCGCCAAGGGCGAGATGGCCGATGTGCTGGTGATGACGGCGACGCCGATCCCGCGATCGCTCGCGCTCGCGCAATATGGCGACATGGATGTGAGCCTGCTCGACGAAAAGCCGCCGGGGCGGCAACCAGTGACGACGGCGCTGATCTCGACCGCCCGGATCGGCGAGGTGGTCGCGCATCTCGCGCGCGCCGTGGCCGAGGGGCGGCAGGCCTATTGGGTCTGCCCGCTGGTCGAGGAAAGCGAACATGTCGATCTGGCCTCGGCCGAGGAGCGCTTCGCGCATTTGCGCATGGTGCTGGGCGAGGGTGTCGTAGGGCTGGTGCATGGGCAGCTGCCGCCCGCCGAAAAGGACTCCGCGATGGCGGATTTCGTTAACGGCACCACCCGGGTTCTGGTCGCGACAACGGTGATCGAGGTCGGCGTGAACGTGCCCAATGCCTCGATCATGGTGATCGAGCGGGCCGAGACCTTTGGTCTGGCGCAGCTGCATCAGCTGCGTGGGCGGGTCGGGCGCGGGGCAGCGAAATCGACCTGTCTCATGCTCTATCAGGCGCCGCTGAGCGAGGGCGGCGAGCGGCGGCTGTCGATCCTGCGCGACAGCGAGGACGGATTTCGCATTGCGGAAGAAGACCTTGCGATGCGGGGCGCGGGGGATGTGATCGGCACGGCGCAATCGGGGCTGCCGAAATTCCGCATCGCCGATCTGGAACGGCAGGCCGGGCTGATGGCGATGGCGCAAAGCGATGCGCGGCTTTTGCTGAGCAACGACCCGGCTCTGGTCAGTCCGCGCGGGCAGGCGGCGCGGATGCTGATGTGGCTGACCGAGCAGGATCGGGCGATCCGTCTGATCGAGGTCGGTTAAGAGTTCTTAAAATGTTCTTGACGCATCCGGCGAAAAATGAGAACAAAAGGGCAACAGGAAGGAGACCTGAGATGCAGCACCGTCCGACCCCGTTCTTTGCCCGTGAGACCACCGAATTTGCGCAAGACATGATTGGGGCGCTGTCGCTTTGCGCCACCTTCGTTGCCGTGCTTTACCTGCCCGGCCTTTTCTGACCGTCACTGCCTCGCGCTTTCGCGACCCTGAGTTTCACATCACGGCCGCCTGTCCCCAAGGGCTTTGCCCGGAAAGCGCTTCCTGCGCCGCCATCCTCGGATGGCGGCGTTTTTTACATCCGGTAGGCCAGACGCAACCCGCCCCAATGGCGTCCGGAAACGAAGATCGGCGCCGAGAGATCCTTCATCAGCACGATGTTGCCGCCCCCCATGTCGCGTCGGTAGATCTGCAACAGGAAGGGCGCGGTCGATTGTCCGGCCCGCAGCCCGACCCGGTCGTTGAAGATGCGCCGGTTGCGGCAGTTGGCGGCGTTCCAGACCGGGTCGGCGCCTTGCGGCTGCGAAAATTTGCGGTTGTGGGTTGGCAGATAGCCGTTGCGGTCGACGGCGGCGCAGAACACGATCTCGGGCGAGAGGGTCAATACCCGCTCCTGCACCGTGGGCAGGACCGCATCGGTGAACCCGGTGAAGGGCGCCATCATTTGCTGCGGATTGCTGCCCGCGATCGGCGTATAGCGTTGATCGAAGAGGCTGCTTGCCGCGATCCTGCCCGCGGCGATGCCCGCCTCGAACAATTGGCCGACCTCTTCGGCGGCGGATTTCACCGCGTCAATGAAGGTGTTATCAGCCAACGCCCCGCCCAGTTCGACGGCTTCCTGCACGATGGTTTCGCCCGCGATGATCAGGGTCCGGGTCTTTTGCGTCGCCTCGTGCACCTCGGTCGAGGTTTCCTGCATCCCTTCGGCCATGCGGCGGAAGGCGGGGCCGAAAGAGGCGTTGGCGCTGTTCACCTCGGACGCGCGGGTGGCGATTTCGGTCACTGCACTGCGGGTTTGGGTGAGCCCGCCCAGCATCCGTCCGAGCGCCGCATCCGTGCCCGAGGCCCCGGTCAGAACGGCATCGGCATCGGTCGAAATCGCGCCTGCTTCGTCATGCAGCGCGCGGATCGAGCCGGTCAGCCCGCCGACCGCATTGCCGATTCCCTCCGAGGCGGCGGCGGTCTTGCGCGAAAGTTCATTGATCGCCTCGGCGACGACCGCAAAGCCACGTCCGGCATCGCCCGCGCGCGCGGCTTCGATCTTTGCGTTGATGGCCAGAATGTTGACCTGCATCGCCACGGATTTGATCCCGGCGTTTTCGGCCTGAACCTTGGTCAGCGTCTCGTTCAGCTCCTCCATCCGTGCGATGGCCGAACGCACCCAGTTGGCGATCGTTTGCGCATGGGCCGAAGTCTCGCGCAGCTGCGCGGCGGTCTCTTCGACCATGTCGAGCGTGGCATCGGCGCTTTGGCCGACGCGCTGCGCCCCGTCGAGCACGCGGGCATTGGCGTCCTGCACCGTTTCGGCGGCGCTTTGCGCGCTGCGCAACAGTGCGATCTGGGAATCGGCGAGCTTTTCCAGCGCTTCAAGCGCACCGGCCACTTCGGCGACATCCCGGCCAAGTTCAAGCGCGTCGGTCGCGATGCGGGTGATGCGGCCTTCGGAAGTATTTGGCAGGGAGGGGATGGGGGCGGGGTGAGTCATGCAAGGTCCGGATCTGTGACGGCCCACCATCGCATGCTCCCCTTGCACAAGGGTTAAGGGGGGTTCTCAAACTGCCGTGAGAGCCAACAAAGTCGCCTCTGGCGCGAGCAGAATCGAGGCATGGCGGTTCGGATAGTCGCGCGCGGCCGTCAGCACCTCATAGTCGCCAAAGGGGGCGGCTGGCACTGGCCCGCCCTTCAACATGCTGGCCAGCGCGTCGCACAGGGTCTGCACCTCCAGCCGCGTCCGGCCGATCACCTGCGCCCCGAAAATTGCGGCCGAGGCCTGACCGAGAGCGCAGGCATGCACAGTTTGAGAGAAAGCCGCGATGCGGTCGCCCTCGAGCCGCAGCGCCACCGCAACGGTCGAGCCGCAGAGCGGCGCACGTTTCGTGGCCCGCAGTGCGGGATCGGGCAGGGGATCGGTGTGCGGGATCGCGGCGGCCAGCGCCAGCACGCGATCGGCATAGAGTTTGAAGAGATCGGTATCGCTCATGACTTTTCCCCGCAGGCTGCGCAGGTTAGATAGACCGGGACACGCAGGGAGGAAAGCATGGGTTTCGATCCGCAAAGCCTGAAATACGATGCGAACGGGCTGATCCCGGCGATTGCGCAGGAGGCCGCCACCGGCGAGGTGCTGATGATGGCCTGGATGAATGCCGAAAGTCTGGCGCGGACCTTGGCGACGGGGCAGGTGACCTATTGGAGCCGGTCGCGGCAGGCGTTCTGGGCCAAGGGCGAAAGCTCGGGCCATGTGCAGAAACTCGTCGAGTTGCGCGTCGATTGCGACCGGGATTGCCTGTTGATGCTGGTCGAGCAGGCAGGCCCGGCCTGTCACACCAACCGTCGGTCGTGTTTTTACACCGCCGTGCGCGGGGGCGAAGAGGTCGAGATCCTGACGCCGATGGTGGAGTGACGCAGGCCGGGGCTCTGCCCCGGACCCCGGCGTATTTCGGCCAAGAAAAAGTCAGAGCCCGATCAGGCGGCGGATGTCGGCGGGGGTGGCGCCCTCGGAGCGGTATTTTGATAGTGCGCGGGCGTCGTCGCGTTTGGCAAGCCGTTTGCCCGCCGCGTCGCGGATCAGGCCGTGATGGTGGTAGCTGGGCACGGGCAGGCCGAGCAGGTTTTGCAGCGTGACATGGATGCAGGTCGCCTCGAACAGATCCTCGCCGCGGGTGACATGGGTCACGCCCTGCGCGGCGTCGTCGAGCACCACCGCAAGGTGATACGATGTGCCCATCTCGCGCCGGGCAAGGACGACGTCGCCGACCTCGCGGATCATCTGGTCGGGCGTGATCGCGTGCCAGCCGCGATGGGCGGGGCCGGTTTCCGTGAAGCCGGTTGCGGTTGCGGCAAGGTCCATGCGCAGGCGCAGCGCGGTTTCGGGCAGGGGCTGGCCGGGACGACGGGCGCCCTTTTCGCGGCAGGTGCCGGGGTAGATGATGCCGTCGGGGCCAAGGGGCACGCCTTCCTGTGGCGCGGAGGCGGCCTGTTCGATGTCGCGCCTGGTGCAGGTGCAGCTGTAGAGCAGCCCGTTTTCCCACAGCTTTTCAAGGGTTTCTCGATAGGCGGGCAGGCGCTCGGACTGCCGCAGCACCGGCCCGTCCCAGGTGAGGCCAAGCCAGCGCAGGTCATCGAAGAGCTGCGCCTCCCACTGCGGTTTCGAGCGCTCGCGGTCGATGTCCTCGATGCGCAAGAGGAACCGCCCGCCCGCCGCCCGCGCCATGTCATGCGCCACAAGTGCCGCATAGGCATGGCCCAGATGCAGCGGGCCGGTGGGCGAGGGCGCGAAGCGGGTGATCACGCCTGATCGGCCAGCCAGGCGATGAAGCTTTCCTTGGCGCGGTCGGTATAGCCCTTGTAGCGGTCCTTGCGGCCGCGCCGTCCGCCGCGCGCGTCGTCGAGCGGCGGGAAAAGCCCGAAGTTCACGTTCATCGGCTGGAAGGTCTTCGCCTCGGCGCCGCCGGTGATGTGGTTCACGAGCGAGCCCATCGCGGTCTCGTAACTCGGGGGGGGCAGCAGCTGCCCCTTGATCTCGGCCGCGGCCATCCGCCCGGCCAGAAGACCCATCGCGGCGCTTTCGACATAGCCCTCGACCCCGGTCACCTGACCGGCAAAGCGCAGATTGGGCCCCAGTTTCAGCCGCATCTGGGTATCAAGCAGCGTCGGCGAATTCAGGAAGGTGTTGCGGTGAATGCCGCCCAGGCGCGCGAAGGAGGCATTCTGAAGCCCGGGAATCATCTTGAAAACAGTGGTTTGCGCGCCATACTTCATCTTGGTCTGGAAGCCGACGATGTTGTAGAGCGTGCCAAGCGCATTGTCGCGGCGCAGCTGCACCACCGCATAGGCCTTGGTTGCGGGGTCATGCGCATTGGTCAGGCCAACGGGCTTCATCGGCCCGTGGCGTAGGGTTTCGCGGCCGCGTTCCGCCATCACTTCGATCGGCAGGCAGCCGTCGAAATAGCCCGCGGTTTCACCTTCGTGGAACTCGGTCTTGTCCGCCGCCAGAAGCGCGTCGATGAAGGCCTCGTAGTCATCCTTCGTCATCGGGCAGTTGATATAGGCCGTGCGTTCTTCCTCGGTCTCGCCCTTGTCGTAGCGGCTTTGGCGCCAAGCCACCGACATGTCGATCGTCTCGGCATGGACGATCGGCGCGATCGCGTCGAAAAACGCGAGGCTTTCCGCCCCGGTCACTTTGCGGATGCTCTCGGCCAGTGCCCCCGAGGTCAGCGGCCCGGTGGCGATGATCCAATGCCCTTCGGTGGGAAGCTCGGTGATCTCTTCTTCCGAGACGGAGATCAGCGGATGCCCTCGCAGCGCCGCGGTGACGGCGCCCGAGAACGCCTCGCGGTCCACCGCCAGCGCCCCGCCCGCGGGCAGGGCATGGCGGTCGGCCGTGGCCATGATCAGCCCGCCCGCCGCCCGCATTTCCCAATGCAGCAGCCCGACGGCGTTGCGCTCGTCGTCATCCGAGCGGAAGGAATTCGAGCAGACCATTTCCGCAAAATCGCCCGAGCGATGCGCGAATGTGCCGACCTGAGGGCGCATTTCATGCAGCACCACGGGAACGCCCGCCTGTGCCGCCTGCCATGCCGCTTCCGAACCGGCCAGACCGGCGCCGATGATGTGAAGTGTGTCCATGCCGCCTGATACCGCCCCAAGGCGCAGCGCGCAACGGGATCAGATCAGGGCGACGCGCTCGCGACGCTCTGGATCGGGGAAGGGTCGGTAGAGGCCGACCGAGTAAGAGGCGATCATCGCATGCATCAGCTCGTAATGCCGCATCTCGCCCTCGGTGAATTGCGCGACCGAGCGGAAGGCCGTTTCCAGCGCCGCCATGCTTTCGAACTCGACTTCCAGAATGAAGCCGGTGTGCGGACCGGAGGCCAGACCCATCTTGCGCCGCATCAAGCGCCAGCCGCCGATCAGGCCTTCCGCTTTCAGCTCATGCATCCATTGTTCAACCGAGGCGGCAAAGGCGATGGCCTTGGCGTCGCTCTTCAATTCGATCATGCAGTGGTAGAGATCCATGCTTTTCTCCCTCGGGTAGAGAAAGAAAAGCATGGAAATCTTGAAATTGGCCTAACGGCTCAGTTGCCGATGATCGCCTGTGCAAGCCCGCGCTTGCCGAAGGTGACGCCATTGCCGCCCATCTGCATCTTCACGCCCAGACCGATCGTCATTTCCCGATCCGATTGGTTGCCGTCGACCACGCCCAGCGAGCCGTCGATCTTCACACCCGAGGGCATGGCATAGCCGATGGTGGCGTCGATCGCGGTGGTGTCAGAGCTGTCGTGCGCATAGGCGTTGACGTTTTCGAAACGCGCGCCGACCGAGAGCGCATCGTTCATCGCATAGCTGCCGTCGAGACCGAGGATCGTGGCGTCGTTGCCGTCGTTCTTCAGCAGGCTCGCCTCGCCTTCGATCGTCAGCGGGCCGAAGTCATGCGTGGCCTCGAGCCCGTAATGCTCCATGTGGTTGCCGCCGATCCATTCATGGCCAAGGAAGCCACCGACCGCGAACCCGTCGTTGACATGGCCGATGCCGTGCAGCGTGAAGGCGGTGCCTTCGTCGTTGCTGTTGGTGAAATGGTGCTGCGCCACATCGAGCTGAGCCGAAAAGCCCGGCGTGAAGCCGTATTCCACCGCGCCTTCCAGCGCGAGGTTGTTCTTGTGCTTCTGCTGGCCTTCGATCAGCCCGGACCAGGCAAACCCAAGCTCTGCGCCGCGCACCGAACCTTCGGCCATGGCGGTGACAGGAAGCAGCGCCGCGATCAGCGCCATCGGGATAATCTTCTGCATCTTCAACCTCATGGAGTTCGTTCTTGATCTTGTTCTCAGGCTTCGGCGCCGTCTTCGTCGCCTGGATCGGCAACGCGGGCGACCGAGACCACTTCTTCGTCGGCACCGGTGTTGAACACCTTCACCCCGCCTGCCGAGCGCGAGCGGAAGGAAATTCCCGCCACCGGGCAGCGGATCGATTGGCCGGTCGAGGTGGCCAGCATCACCTGATCGGTCGGCTCGACCGGGAACGAGGCCACCAGCGCCCCGCCCCGCATCGACTTTTCAAAGGCGGTGACGCCCTGGCCGCCACGGCCGCGCACCGGGTAGCTGTGGCTCGAGGAGATCTTGCCCAAACCCTTGGCGGTGATCGTCAGGATCAGATCCTGTGCCGCCAGCATTTCCGCGTAGCGCGCATCCGACAGCACGCCTTCGGCGCCCTCGGCGTCATCTTCTGCATCGACCTCGGTTTCGGCCTCGTCCTCGGTCTCGCTGCCAAGCTCGGCGCGGAAGCGCTTGACGAAGGCCTCGCGTTCCCAGGGCTCGGCCTCGAAATGCCGGATCACCGACATCGACACGACCTTGTCGCCTTCGGCCAGCCGCACGCCGCGCACGCCGGTGGAAGAGCGGCCCTTGAAGATGCGGACTTCCGGCACCGGGAAGCGGATGGCGCGGCCCGAAGCCGTCACCAGCATGATGTCGTCGTCTTCGTGGCACATCCGGGTGTCAACGAGCGTCACCCCCTCGGGCAGTTCCATCGCCCGCTTGCCGTTCTTCATTACCTTGGCGAAGTCCGACAAGGCGTTGCGGCGCACGTCGCCATCCGAGGTGGAGAAGAACACCTGAAAATCGTCCCAGGTTTCCTCGGGCTCATCGACCGGCATCAGCGAGGCGATGGAGACGCCCTGCGGGATCGGCAGGATGTTGACGATCGCCTTGCCCTTCGAGGTCCGCCCGGCCAGCGGCAGCCGCCAGCATTTCAGGCTGTAGACCATGCCGTCGGTGGTGAAGAACAGAAGCTGCGTGTGGGTATTGGCGACGAAGAGCGTCGTCACCACATCGTCTTCCTTGGTCGCCATCGAGGCGAGCCCTTTGCCGCCGCGGCGCTGCGCGCGGAATTCGGCCAAAGGCGTGCGCTTGATGTAGCCGCCCGAGGTGATGGTGACGACCATGTCCTCGCGCTCGATCAGGTCTTCGTCGTCGAGATCCCCGGCCCAGTCGACGATCTCGGTGCGGCGCGGCACGGCATGGGCAGCGCGAACCTCGCGCAGCTCATTGGAGATGATCTCCATGATCCGCTCGCGGCTCGCCAGAATGGCGAGGTAATCGCGGATCTTGCCCGCCAGTTCGGCAAGCTCGTCGGTGACTTCCTGCACGCCCATCGCGGTCAGGCGTTGCAGGCGCAGATCGAGGATCGCGCGCGCTTGAATTTCGCTCAGGTTATAGGTGCCGTCATCATTCACCGGATGCAGCGGATCATCGATCAGCCGCAGATATTCGACGATCTCATGCGCGGGCCAGCGCCGCGCCATCAGCTTGTCGCGGGCCTCGGCCGGGTCTTTTGAGGACCGGATCGTGGCCACGACCTCATCGACGTTCGAGACGGCGACGGCCAGACCGCAGAGGATGTGGCTGCGCTCGCGCGCCTTGCGCAGCTCGTAAGCCGTGCGACGCGCCACAACTTCTTCGCGGAAGGTGATGAAATGGCTCAGGAAATCGCGCAAAGTCAGCTGTTCGGGGCGGCCGCCGTTCAGCGCCAGCATGTTGCAGCCAAACGAGGTCTGCAGCGGCGTGAAGCGGTAAAGCTGGTTCAGCACCACATCGGCGGTCGCGTCGCGCTTCAGTTCGATCACCACCCGCACGCCGACACGATCGCTTTCGTCGGCAATGCCGGAAATGCCCTCAAGCCGCTTTTCGCGGACAAGATCGGCCATCTTCTCGATCATCGCCGCCTTGTTCACCTGATAGGGGATCTCGTCGACGATGATGGCAAAGCGGTCCTTGCGGATTTCCTCGATCCGGGTTTTCGCCCGGATGATCACCGAGCCGCGGCCTTCCAGATAGGCCTTGCGGGCGCCGCCGCGGCCCATGATCTGCGCGCCGGTCGGGAAATCGGGGCCGGGCACATAGTCCATCAGCCCTTCCGAGGTCAGGTCGGGGTTTTCAATCAAGGCGAGCGTCGCGTCGATCACCTCGCCCAGATTGTGCGGCGGGATGTTCGTCGCCATGCCGACGGCAATGCCGCCCGCGCCATTGACCAGCATGTTCGGGAACCGCGCCGGAAGCACGGTGGGTTCCTTGTCCTTGCCGTCGTAGTTGTCCTGAAAGTCGACCGTATCCTTTTCGATATCGGCCAGAAGGAAGGCGGCGGGCTTGTCCATCCGCACTTCGGTGTAGCGCATCGCCGCGGCGCTATCGCCGTCCATCGAGCCGAAGTTGCCCTGACCATCCAGAAGCGGCAGCGACATCGAGAAGTCCTGCGCCATCCGCACCAGCGCGTCATAGATCGCGGCGTCGCCATGCGGGTGGTATTTCCCCATGACATCGCCGACCGGACGCGCCGACTTGCGATAGGCCTTGTCATGCGTGTTGCCGGTCTCGTGCATCGCGTAAAGGATGCGCCGGTGCACGGGCTTGAGCCCATCGCGCAGATCGGGAATGGCGCGGCTCACGATCACGCTCATCGCGTAATCGAGGTAGGCGGTCTTCATTTCCTCGGCGATGGAAACGACGGGGCCTGCATGGGCCGCACGTTTCGGGGTTTCGCCGGAGGGGTCCGAGGTGTCGATGATATCGGTCACGCGGGGCTTCTTCTGCCAGATTTTGTTGTGCCGCTTTATATCGCAACCCATGGCTTGGGTGCAACGGCGAATGGCGGCGTCGGCGGGAAAGGGCAGAGATTGCGTATTTGGACCCGGAAAAACGGGCTGCTTTTTCTTGGTTCAAATACGCCCTTGCGCGCTCAGCCGCGGGTGCGGCGCGCGGTCAGGAAGGCCGCGATCCAGAGGCCCGCGAAGCAAAGCGAGAAGACCGCGTTCAGGTTCGGCATGGTCACGCCGAAAAGATCCCAGGCGATCTCGTCGCAGCGGATCAGCGGCGCCGAGGAGATCTGCGCCATCAGGTCCTGCGCCGAGAGGCTGGCGATCGGATTCGAGGTGCAGGTGTCGGGACCGGCAAAGATGTGGCGCTCGACGCCCGAATGATAGATCCCGAAAGCGCCCGTGGTCAGCGCGGCCAAGGCACCGAAAGGGGCAAAGGCCATCGGCAGCCGGAAGAGCAGCATCAGCCCGCCCAGAACGGCGGCAACCAGATGCGGCCAGCGCTGCAGGATGCACAGATCGCAAGGCGGGAAACCCAGCGCCTGAAAGATCAGCGCCGCCACGAGAACCGCGGCCGATCCGGCAGCGGCAAGGGCAACCAGACGGCGGGGCGTCAGCACGGGGTCCATGTCAGGCTCCTTTCAGGACAAACCAGAGGGCGGCGAGCACGAGCAGCAGCCCGCCCGCGACCCAGACCAGACGGCGCTCGACGAAGCTTGCGATGCGCGCGCCGAATCGCGACAGCAGCCAGCCCAGCCCATAGAACCGGGCCGAACGGGCGACGATCGCCGAGAGGATGAAGAGCACCGGATCGAAGCTGAGCACGCCCGCAAGGATCGTCACCACCTTCATCGGCGGCATATGCGCCAGCCCCGAGGTGACCAGCATCACCAAGATCGCCCAGGTTCCCGCGCCGTCACGCAGCGACTCGAAGGTCGCCATCTTGCCCGTCGCTTCAAGGAAGGGCCGCGCGATCAGGTCGAAGGCATAATGGCCGATGCACCAGCCGAAGATGCCGCCCAGAACCGAGGTGACCGAGGCGATCAGCGCATAGCGCCAGATCTTTTCGGGCCGCGCGAGTCCCATCGGCACGAACAGCACGTCTGCCGGGATCGGAAAGAACGAGCTTTCGACGAAGGAGATGATCCCCAGCGCCCAGTCCGCGCGCGGATGTCCGGCCAAACCGAGCGTCCAGCGGTAAAGTCGTTCGAACATGGGCCCCCGCGGCTGGTTCCGGTGTCTCGTCGTGCATCGCAAGGCGGGGGGGCGGCGTCAAGGCGGGGCGCGACGTTTTCCCCCTGTCCGGGGTGGCTTTACGGGGGTAATTTCGAAACCGTGATCGGGAGGGGCGCGATGAAGTGGCAAGGTCGTCGTGGCAGCGACAATATCGAGGACCGTCGTGAAGCTGGTCCCGCGGGCGGGCGGCGGGTCTCGCTTGGCGGGGCGGGGGGGCTTGGGCTTGTGGCCCTGGTGCTGGTGGGGTGGCTCTTTGGTGTCGATCTGACGCCGCTTCTGAACAGCGACGGGCTGCAGCGCGAAAGCGCGCCGCGGGTCGAAGACAGCGGCTCCTTGAGCGAGCGCGACCGGGCGATGGGCGATTTCGTTTCGGTGACGCTGGCCGATACCGAGGAGATCTGGGCCGATATCTTCCGCAAGGATCTGGGCAAGGTCTATCACCCGGCGGTTCTGGTGCTGTTCTCGCAGGCCACGCCCTCGCCCTGCGGCACGGCCTCGGGGGCGACGGGGCCGTTCTATTGTCCGGTCGATGGCAAGGTCTATCTGGACACCGCCTTTTTCGAGACCCTGTCGCAGGAGCTTGCCGCGGGGGGCGATTTCGCGGCGGCCTATGTGGTCGCGCATGAGATCGGCCACAGGGTGCAGGACGAGTTGGGCATCCTCGACAAGGTCGAGGCGGCCCGGGCGAAGGCAACCCCTGCGGTCTCGAATGCGCTTTCGGTGCGGCTTGAGCTGCAGGCGGATTGTTTCGCCGGGGTCTGGGCGCAGCACGCGGCCGAGGATTTTGGCACGATCGAGCGGGGCGATGTGGCAGAGGCGATGAATGCCGCGGCGCAGATCGGCGATGACACGCTGGCCCGCAATGCCGGGCGCCGCCCGATGCCTGACAGTTTCACCCACGGCACCTCGGATCAGCGCCAGTTCTGGTTCGCGCAGGGCTTCGACAGCGGCGCGATCGGAGCCTGCGATACTTTCGCGCGCAAGACGCCCTGACATTGGCGTGCCGTTTGCTCTTGTCAGACGCGGCGCGCGGGGCTAGATGCAACGTGCTGGCCCGAGTGGCGGAATGGTAGACGCAGGGGATTCAAAATCCTCCGCCGCAAGGTGTGCGAGTTCGAGTCTCGCCTCGGGCACCAGCTGATCCCAAGGACATATTTGTGTTTTGCTGCCCCTTCGCGGGGGCTCGCGGGATCTTTGCGCGGGCTGCTGGCAGTTCTGACACGCCGCCGGATCTTTTGATTCGCGCCATTGCGAAAAGACTCACTCTGACGTTCCGAGGCGGTATCGGTCGCCGCGGGCGGAGAGGGGCAGCGCCTGCGGTCGGGCTATTTGAGTCGGGCGCTGATCTCGCCCATCGCGGCGCTCAGCAACTGCTGCGCGGCTTCGATCTCGGAGGCTTCGGTATAGATACGGAACTCGGGCGCATTGCCGGACGGGCGCAGATGCAGCACGCGGCCATCCGTCAGCGTCATCCGCAGGCCATCGGTGCGATCAAGCGCGGTCTCGGCACCGAAGGGGCGCAAAAACGTGGCCCGGGCCGTCGCATCCTCGGACAGATGCGCCAGAAAGGCTGCGCTCGCTTCGGTCGGGGTTTCGGTGAGGCGGTCCGAAGCGGTGGCGCGGGCAGGCAGGGTGGCGACAAGATCTCTGAGCGATTGGCCCGCTGCGCGCGCGGCGATCAGCGGCACCAGCATCGGCGCCACCGCGTCGCGCGTCATCAGCGCGGGCAGGGGGCCTGCGGGCGCCTTGGCGGTGAAGCCGAGCAGGAAACCACCATTCGCCTCGAAGCCCACGACCTCGGCAGCGGCGTCTGCGGCGAGCGCTTCCTCCATTGCGGCAATGACGAAGGGCGAGCCGATCTTCGTGCGCGCGACGGTGGTGAAATCGGCGATCATCCCGACCATCGAATTTGACGAGACCGGAGTGCAGATCACCTTTGCGCCGAGCGCCCGTGCGGTCAGCACGCCCAGAATATCGCCCGGGATCACCCGTCCCGTGGCATCGGCAAGCATCGGGCGGTCGGCATCGCCATCGGTCGAGAGAATGGCATCAAGGCCAAGGTCGCGACACCAGGCGGCAAGCTGGTGGCGCGTCTCGGGGTCGACCGCCTCGGTATCGACGGGAATGAAGGTCTCGGACCGCGCGAGCCGGACCACTTCGGCACCAAGCGCGGTGAGCAGGTCATGCAGCAGATCGCGCGCGACCGAGGAATGTTCGTAAAGCCCGAGCCGCAGCCCGGCCAGCGCCCCGGGGCCGAAGGCCGTGACATAGCGCGCGACATAGGCCTGACCGGCGTCGGGGCGCAGCTGCAGCGGGCCGGGGCGACTCGTCGGCGCCGGATGCGTGAGCGCGACAAGGATCGCCGCCTCGTCCGCTTTCGAGATTTCGCCCGTGGGCAGGTAGAACTTCAGCCCGTTGCGATCGGCGGGAATATGGCTGCCGGTGACCATCACGGCGGCGGCGCCCGCTTCCATCGCCACCTGCGCCAGCGCCGGGGTGGGCAGCGTGCCGCAATCGGTGACGCAAAGGCCCGCGGCCCGTGCCGCTGCGATGACATCGGCGGCGACGCGCGGCGAAGACGGGCGCAGATCCTGACCGACGAAGAGGCCGGTGCCGGTCGGACAGGCGATGATGAAGGCGCCGACATGAGCGCCGATCAGCTCCGGCGTCAGCTCGACGACAAGTCCGCGCAGGCCGCTGGTTCCGAATTTGGGGGGCATGGCTCTCTTCCGTGTTTGTCCCGACCGTTCTAGGCGGCGGCTCCGCTCCTGTCGAGCCATGCCTGCGCCGCCGCGGCTTGACGAAGGGTGGGCCAAGCGGGCATCTGGGCGAGTGTCCGCAGGCGGGCCGGACCTTTCAGCATGGGAGAAAGCAATATGGACCAACGGCGCATCCTGATCACCGGAACCGCCGGGTTCATCGGCTTTCATCTGGCGCAGGCGCTCCTGGCCGAGGGCTTCCGGGTGCAGGGCTATGACGGGATGACGGATTACTATGACGTCGCGCTGAAGCAGCGCCGCCATGCGATGCTGCTGCAGAACCCGAATTTCAGCGCGATGGAGGGGATGCTGGAAGATCACGCCCGCTTCGACGCGCTGGCTGACGACTTCCGCCCCGAGGTGATCGTGCATCTGGCCGCGCAGGCCGGGGTGCGCTACAGCCTTGAAAACCCGCGTGCCTACCTCGACAGCAACGTGATCGGCACCTTCACCGTGATGGAGGCGGCGCGGCGGCTCGAGGTCAAGCACCTGCTCATTGCCTCGACTTCCTCGGTCTATGGCGCCAATACCGAGATGCCCTTTGCCGAGACCGACAAGGCCGACACGCAACTGACGATCTATGCGGCGACGAAAAAGGCCAATGAAAGCATGGCGCATGCCTATGCGCATCTGTGGAACCTGCCGACGACGATGTTTCGCTTCTTCACCGTCTACGGGCCCTGGGGGCGGCCGGATCTGGCGCTTTACAAATTCGTCGATGCGATCCTCGATGACCGGCCGATCGACATCTACAATCACGGCGAGATGTATCGCGACTTCACCTATATCGATGACCTCGTGCGCGGCATCCGGCTGTTGATCGACACGGTTCCGGTGCGTCCCGAGGACGGCGTGGTGCCCGAGGGCGACAGCCTGTCGCCGGTTGCGCCCTGGCGCGTGGTGAATATCGGCAATTCCGACAAGGTGCGGCTGCTCGATTTCGTCGATGCGATCGAGGCGAGCCTCGGCAAGACCGCGATCCGCAATTACATGCCGATGCAGAAGGGCGACGTGCCCGCCACCTGGGCGAATGCGGAGCTGCTGCAGCGCCTGACCGGCTACCGACCGCAGACCGACTTCCGCGACGGCATCGCCCGCTTCGTCGCCTGGTATCGCGACTATTACGGCAAGTGATCGGGCTGCGCTGGCTTGCGGTGGGGCTGGTGGGTGATGAGAGACTCGAACTCCCGACATCCTCGGTGTAAACGAGGCGCTCTACCAACTGAGCTAATCACCCGATGCGGTGCTCTTAGCCTGCGAAGCCCCGCAACCGCAAGGGCTATCCGGCGCGGATCAGAGGCCGATCTGCGCCAGATCGTAGGGCGTGTCCTGATAGATCGCATTCACCCAGTTGCCGTAAAGCAGATGCGCGTGGCTGCGCCAGCGGTTCGTCGGCGTCTGGGAGGGATTGTCGTCAGGATAGTAGTTCGCAGGCACGTTGATCGGTTTGCCCGCCGCCACGTCGCGGTCGTATTCGTCCTTCAGCGTCGTGCTGTCGTATTCGAAGTGGTTGAACACATACAGCGCGCGGTGGCACGTGTCCTCGACCAGACAGGGGCCGGTCTCGTCGCCCGCGATCAGCGTGCGCAGGCCCGCCTGATCGAGCTCGTCCTGTTTCATCTCGGTCCAGCGGCTCACCGGCACCAGCACGTCATCGGAGAAGCCGCGCAGATAGGGCGAGGTCGGTGCCAGATTGCGATGGCGGAAGCAGCCGAACGCCTTGGCCTCGAGCATGTGTTTCGCCACGCCGTGGAAGTGATAGGCCATCGCCATGCCGCCCCAGCACACGCCGAAGGTCGAAAAGACATGGCTTTGCGTCCAGTCGAAGACCCGTTGCAGCTCGTCCCAATAGGTCACGTCCTCGAAGGCGAGGTGTTCGATCGGGGCGCCGGTGACGATCAGACCGTCGAATTTCTCGCCCGAGGCCTCGATCTCGGCGAAGGGGCGGTAGAACTCGGCCATATGCTCGGCGGCGGTGTTCTTCGTCTGATGCTCGGTCATCCGGATCAGCTGGAAGTCGATCTGGATTGGCGTCGCGCCGATCAGCCGGGCGAACTGGTTTTCGGTCTGGATCTTCTTTGGCATCAGATTGAGCAACCCGATCCGCAGCGGTCGGATTTCCTGCCGCGCAGCACGCTCGGGCGTCATCACCATCACGCCTTCCTGCGACAGGATGTCGAAGGCGGGCAGCGTGGCAGGGAGCGTGATGGGCATTGTCTTTCCGATACTTGGCAGAAGATGTTGAGACGGGGCCTCAGGCCGGAAGGGCCGAGGCAATCAAGGATGTAAGGTCTTTCTCGTCGCGCACAAGGGCGACATCTGACGCAGCCACCTTGATCCCCCAGTTGCGCGCCATCGCCGCATAGCGCGGCTGACGGTGGTCCAGCGCCTGACGATAGGTCCAGCGGATGAAGTCATCGGGGTTGACCTCGTCTTCGCGCAAGCCGCGCTCGACCCGGTATTGCAGCCATTTCTTGTCCAGAAACGCGGGCTGATAATACATCGGCTTCGGTGCGCGGTCGAAGCGGCGGACAAGCTCGTCGGTGTGTTCCTCGCTGCCCTCGATCCAGACCATCAGCAGATGCTCGGAGAGTTCCTTCATGATCGGATCGGCGGGGTTCTCGGGGTCCACCACCTCGCAGATCGAGCCGCCGCAGTCGCAGACGAAATTCGGCAGCCCGTAGATCGCCTGCGAGCGCTCGATGAAATAAGTCGTGTCCATCAGCGCGGCCTGTTCGGCGCCGCGGTGCTGGTTCTGTCGGATCATGTAATCCTCGAAGGTCAACCCGCCTTTCGCCTCGGAGCCCGGCTTGCCAAGGTAGGTGGACAGCGGCGCGAGGTTGTCGAAGGTGATGTTCGACGCGATATAGACCGAGTCCGACAGCAGCAATTCGGCGAGGAAGGGGTTCTTCATCGCCTCGCGCTTGAAGTTGTCGGCGATATATTCGCCCATGTAGCGCGTGCCGATGCGGTAATCGACCGAGTAGTGAAACCAGCCCGTGGGCGAGGCGCGCAGCATATTCGCCAGATAGGTCTTGCCCAGCCCCGACATGCCGAAGAACAGCACCCGTTTGCGGCTGGCCGCCAGCCATTCGGCGCGGTTTGCGTAGATCATGCTTACCCCCTGTTTCGGCCTCGGTTTAGCGCGGGGATCGGGCGTCGTCACGCGGTTTTGGCCGCGAATTGGTGAGCCAAAGCCCCGCAGCCAGCACGGCGAAACCGACAAGCGCATGCGGGCCAAGGCGTTCGTCATAGACCAGCGCCCCGGCGACGATGGCAACGGGCGGGATCAGCAGGGTGACGAGCGACAGGTTTCCCGCGCCAGCGAGTTTCAGGATCCGGTAATAGATCAGATAGGCGAGCGCCGAGCAGCCAAGCGCGAGCCAGATCAGCCCGGCCCAGACCTGCGGGGCGTAGTCAAGGCTTGGCACGCCCTCGACGATCAGCATGGCGGGGGCGAGCCAGACCACGCCGCCCGTCAGCATGCCGGCGGCGGCGACCTCGGGGGCGAGGCCGATGATTGCCTTCCTCGCATAGGCGCCCGCGAAGCCATAGGTGATCGAGGCGCCGATGATCGCCCATTGCGCGGCCGAGGCGAGGGTGAAGCCGGTCAGCGCCTCGGGGCCGATGGCCAGGACGACGCCGACAAAGCCGAGCCCGACGCCCGCAAGGCGGCGCCGCGTCAGCGGCTCGTCGGGGAAGACGGCGGCGGCAACAAGGACGCCGAACAGCGCGGTGGAGGCATTGAGGATCGCGGCCAGACCAGAGTCGATATGCTGCTGGCCCCAGACGATCAGCGAAAAGGGAATGGCATTGTTCAGTGCCCCCATGATCAGGAAGCGCAGGATGTAGCGCGGGTCTTCCGGCAGGGGCAGGCGGCGCAGGGCGACCCAGAGCCAGAGCAGCACCGCGCCCCCGGCGACCCGAAAGGTGACGGTGGTCAGAAAGCCGGTGCCGGTCAGCGCGGCGCGGTTCGACAGGAACGAAGTGCCCCAGATCAGGGCAAGGGCGGCCAGAAGCGCCCAGACAAGCGGGGGGATGCGGGTCGTGGTCATGGCGCGACGCTAGCCGGGGCAGGGTGGACAGGCCACTCGGAACTTGTGCCGAACACAATGCGTCAGGAAGGTGCGAAAGGCCCGCCAAAGCGGGCCTTTGCGGTATTTCGGAAGATCTCGAAAGATCAGAAGGTGATGCCGACGCGCACGCCCGCGCCCCAGCCCGAGTTGTCGGAGAAATCGCCGCTGATCAACGGGTTGGTGACGGCATCGCCGATATCGACATAGCGCACGCCCGCAGTGATCTTGACGTTGTCAGTTGCTTGGTAGGTTCCCGCGAACGCGATGGAGCGGAACCCGTCGGTCGGTCCGAGGTTGCCGGTCGTTTCGCCTGAAGATTTCTCGTAGCCCAGAACGACGGCTCCCGACCACTTGTCGTTGAACTTGCGTCCGACGCCGAGCGAATAGGTGAACGTATTGTCCTTGTAGGCCACAAGCGGATCCTGTCCCATGTCGACCGTGTAATGTGTCGGCGCGATTTCCAGTTGGGTCCAGTGAACCCAGCGCACCGAGCCGAACAGCAACGTATCTCTGGCGATGCCGGTCTGGAATTCCAGGTTCACCGATTCCGGAATCGTGGTCGAGAAAACGGTGTCCAGTGTTGCGCCGCCTGTGTAAGCGCTCGATTCACGGGCTTCGAAGTCGTGGGTGATCTTGGAATTGTAGGTCAGCGCCACGCGTGCCGCGATTTCGGGTTTTTCCCAGGCCACACCGACAAGATAACCGAAGTCCGTTTCGGTCGAGGAGCTCATGCGATAGGCCCCGACCGCAGGCAGGCTGACCACACCGCTGGTCCGCAGTGCCCGAATGCCGCCGATCATCGAGAAATTCTGCGGCAATTTATAACGCAGCATCCCGGTAAGCGAGGTGTTGTCGATGGTCGCCGTCGACCCTTGCAGGAAGTAGTCCGTTCCCGTCGGGTAATTCACATCTGCCCCGATAGCGTTTTCCAGCACCACGGCAGCGTCGATTTTATCGGTCAGCGCAACTTTGTATCCAAAGCTGTAGGTGCCGTAGCCACCCGCCATG
This sequence comes from Rhodobacter capsulatus, assembly GCF_052363175.1. GTDB lineage: Bacteria > Pseudomonadota > Alphaproteobacteria > Rhodobacterales > Rhodobacteraceae > Rhodobacter > Rhodobacter capsulatus_D. The sequence goes on along the minus strand of NZ_CP198946.1, from coordinate 2,183,881 downwards.
TCGCCAGAATGGGCGCTTCGACCGGTCATGGCCGCGTTCAGGCCGACACCTGAAACATCCGGGCTGAAGCCACCGAAGTTCAACTCGGCATAGTTGCCTTTTTCGAACAGGATCGCCGTCGACTGGCTGGACCGTTCAATACCCCCCGCGGTGGCGGCTGTGGCGCCAAGGGCTAGGGCGCTCGCCGTCATCAGTATTTTTTTCATGTGATTCTCATCCCTAGAGTGTGTGGAACTCTTCTCCCGAGGGTGACCCTATCACGCTGTTAAGGTGAATCAATTCGGGCTGCGGCCTTACGTCACGTCCGCGTGAGCTTACCGTTGCGTCATGTTGCCGAACTGCCACGAAACCAAGTGAACTCAACGGTTTGGTTTGCCTCGGGGTGTGGCATCCGAGGCCCGGATGCCACGCATCCGCGCGCCATTTTCGGCCGTTGGCGCGGTTTCTGCGCCTTTAAGTGAAGACAGCTCTGGGTTGAGCTGATGGCAGCGTCGAGCGGGTCATGGCAGTGCGTGCGCGAGCCCCGCGATTGCAGTGCCGCCAAGCCAGAGCGCAGGCATCAAAAGCACGAAAGAAAGCTGCGCGGCAAACCGGCCATCGGATGTCGAAACGGCCAGAGTGACGGGCTGCGGTGGGGGCTGGCATTGTTTCCATTTGGTGTGCATTGGGTCCTCCCTCACCCCATTAACCGCTAATATAGTAAATACTTTCTTAATGCTTGCCGAAATGAAAACGGGTCAAAGCCCGGCACTGCATGGTGTCGGCCGATCTGCCTGAGGTTGCCCTGTCGTGCCGGGGTAAATTCTGCGACACGCCGTCCACTGTCGATTTGCCCTTTCTTTGCCATTGTTCTACTGCAAGATTTTCGTCAAATATGATGCAAGTTGACCCAAACCGATTTGCAGCCTTAAGTTGAAACAGGACGAGAAGATGGCCGCCGTTCCCCCGAAACCGACGCCGCCCGGGCTGTGGCGGCGCACGCCCCCCGCGATCTTTCCGCCCACCCTCGGGCTCGTGGCTCTGGCGCTTGGCTGGCGCAAGGCCGGTCAGGCCTTTGATCTGCCCGCCGCGATCGGCGAGGCGCTGAGCGGTGCGGTGACGCTGCTGTGCGCCTTTGTCTTCCTGACCTATCTCGTCAAGGTGCTGCGCCGCCCCGCAGTCGTGCTTGAGGATCTGCGCATCCTGCCGGGCCGGGCCGGGCTCGCGGCGGCCATGCTGATGCTCTATCTGATGGCGGCGGCAATCGGCCCCTATCTGCCCGCGGCGGCGCTGGCGGTTCTGGCGACGGGGGCGGGGCTGCATGTGATGCTGACGGTGGCGATGCTTTATGTCTTCGCCACCGGCCCGGCCGAGCAGCGCCGGGTCAATCCGACCTGGCATCTGCTGTTTTCGGGCTGGATCGTGGCCGCTTTGGTGGCGACGCAGCTTGGTCTGACGATGATCGCGGTCGGGCTGTTCTGGGTCGCGCTGGTGTTTGCGGTGGCGATCTGGGTTGTCTCCTTGCAGCAATTCTCGCGGGAAACCGTGCCGGCGCCGCTGCGGCCCCTGCTGGCGATCCACCTTGCACCCGTCGCCGTGATCGGCACCACGGCGTCGGTGCTGGGCGCGGTCGCGATGTCTTACGTCTTCGCGATGAGCGCGGCGTTGCTGCTTTTCTTCTTCCTCGTGCGGCTGCGCTGGCTTCTGGCGGCGGGCTTCTCGCCCCTTTGGGGGGCGCTGACCTTCCCGCTGGTGGCGACCGCCTCGCTCTGGCTGACCATGGGCGAGGAGTTGTTGGTTCCGGGCGGCATTGCGCTGATCGCGGCCACGCTGATCGTGCCGCCGATCGCGGTGCGGATCTACAAGATGTGGGCAAAGGGCGAATTGGCGCTGAAAACCGGGGCTGCCATCGCCTGAGGGCTTGCGTCGGGGGCCAAGCCATGAAACAGGGACGTGCCAACCGTTCCCTGCCGATGGAGTCCCCCATGCAGATTCGCGAGGCCCTCACCTTCGATGATGTCCTTCTGGTTCCCGCAGCCTCGTCCGTGCTGCCGTCGGAGGCTGACGTTTCCACGCGCGTGACGCGCTCGATCCGTCTGAACATCCCGCTCCTGTCCTCGGCGATGGATACCGTGACCGAGGCGAACATGGCGATTGCCATGGCGCAAGCGGGCGGCATGGGGGTGATCCACCGCAACCTCACCGTCGAGAAACAGGCCGCCGAAGTGCGGCGTGTGAAGCGCTTTGAATCGGGCATCGTCTACAACCCGATCACGCTGACGGCCGAGCAGACGCTGGCCGATGCCAAGGTGCTGCGCGAACGCTACAACGTCTCGGGCTTTCCGGTCGTCGACGTCGCGGGCAAGGTCGTCGGCATCGTGACGAACCGCGACATGCGCTTTGCCACCGATGACGCGACCCCAGTTTCGGCAATGATGACGCGCGAAAACCTCGCCATGCTGCGCGAACCGGCCGACCGCGACGAGGCGATGAAGCTGATGAAGGCGCGCCGGATCGAGAAGCTTCTGGTGGTGAATGCCGAGGGCAAGCTGACCGGTCTTCTGACGCTGAAGGACAGCGAGCATTCGGTGCTGCACCCGCAAGCCTGCAAGGACGACAAGGGCCGTCTGCGCGTCGCTGCGGCCTCGACCGTGGGCGATGCGGGCTATGAACGCTCGGTCGCGCTGATCGAGGCGGGTTGCGATCTGATCGTGATCGACACCGCGCATGGCCATTCCGAGGGCGTGGCGAAAGCGGTCGAACGGATCAAGCTTTATGCGCCCTCGGTGCAGGTCTGCGCGGGCAATGTGGCGACGGCCGAGGCGACGCGCGCGCTGATCGGGGCGGGCGCGGATGCGGTCAAGGTTGGCATCGGCCCGGGCTCGATCTGCACGACGCGGATCGTCGCGGGCGTGGGTGTGCCGCAGCTGACGGCGATCATGGATGCCTGCGCGGGCGCAGGCGACATTCCGATCATCGCCGATGGCGGGATCAAGTTCTCGGGCGATTTCGCGAAAGCGATCGCGGCGGGCGCCTCCTGCGCGATGGTCGGCTCGGCGATTGCGGGCACCGACGAATCCCCGGGCGAGGTGATCCTCTATCAGGGCCGGTCCTACAAATCCTACCGCGGCATGGGCTCGCTTGGCGCGATGGCGCGCGGCTCGGCGGATCGCTACTTCCAGAAGGACGCGGCCTCCGACAAGCTGGTTCCCGAGGGGATCGAGGGGCAAGTGCCCTACAAGGGCCCGGTCGCGGCGGTGCTGCATCAGATGGTGGGCGGCCTGCGCGCGGCGATGGGCTACACCGGCCACGCCACGGTCGAGAAAATGCGCGGCGGCTGCGAGTTCGTGCGCATCACCGGCGCGGGGCTGAAGGAAAGCCACGTCCATGACGTGCAGATCACCCGCGAAAGCCCGAACTACCGCATCGGCTGATCGGGGGGCCAGACATGAGAAAGGCCGGGGCAAATGTCCCGGCCTTTCGTATTTCTGCCTTGCGCGAGACAGCTGCCTCGGGGCAGGCGCCGCTCACCCAGCGCGGAAATGCTTGGCCAGCTTCAGCCCTTGCCCCTGATAGTTCGAGGCGATCCCCGCCCCGTAAAGACGCTCCGGCCGCCCGGCCATGCGCTCATAGACGAGCCGCCCGACCACCTGCCCGTGTTCCAGCACGAAAGGCGCCTCGTGGCAGCGCACTTCCAGCACGCCCTTCGAGCCCTCGCCGCCCGCCGCGCCATGGCCGAACCCGGGATCGAAGAAGCCCGCGTAATGGACGCGGAATTCGCCCACCATGGCCAGATAGGGCGCCATCTCGGCGGCGAAATCGGGCGGGATCACCACGGCCTCGCGGCTCACCAGAATATAAAATGCGCCGGGGTCCAGAATGATCCGCCCCTCGCGCGTGCGGACCTCTTCCCAGAAGGCGCTGGCGGGATAATGCGCGATCCGGTCCAGATCGATCACCCCTGTATGCGGCTTCGCGCGGTAGCCCACCAGATCGCCCGTCTCGGGGCGCAGATCGACCGAGAAGCCGAGCCCGTGATCGATCACCGCCTCGCCGCTCACCAGCGGTTCGGCGGCATGCAGCAGCTTCAACTCCGCATCGCTCAGCGCCGCCTGACCCGCGCGAAAACGGATCTGGTTGAGCCGCATCCCCGGCCGCACCAGCACCGAAAACGAGCGCGGGCAGATCTCGGCGTAAAGCGGTCCGGTGTAACCCTCGGGAATGCGGTCGAATTCCGTGCCGTCATCGGTGATCACCCGGGTCAGCAGATCGAGCCGCCCGGTTGAGCTTTTCGCATTGCTGACGGCGGTCAGACCAGCGGGCAGGGCGAGGCGCTCCATCAGCGGCACCAGATAGACGCAGCCCTTTTCCAGCACCGCGCCTTCGGCAAGGCTCATCCGGTGCATCTCGAACTCGGCCAGTTTCGTGTCCACCCGCTGGCCCCGGCCCGCCAGGAACGAGGCGCGGATGCGGTAGGCCACGTCGCCAAGCCGCAGATCAAGGCTCGCAGGCTGAATTTGTTCCGCGGTCACCGGACGCTCGGCGGCGATCTCGCCGCGGGCGATCATCGCGCGCAGGGCACTGTCGGGAAGAACACCATGCATCATCGCGGCCTCGCGGAACAGGAGTTGGTCAAAAAAGAACGCCCACTCCGCAAGGAGTGAGCGTTCTTTTGATGGTCGGGCCGGTGAGATTCGAACTCACGACCTTCCGCCCCCCAGACGGACGCGCTAACCAGGCTGCGCCACGGCCCGACGAGGCGCATATAGGGCCATTGCGCGGTCGGGTGCAAGCGGCAAAACGCAACTTTTTGCACGGGCTTGCAGGAGGGGGCGCAGATCATTCTCAGCGCCGGGCCGGAACCGGCCGCGGCGGCTGTGCCAGACGGCTTTGCAGCCGCACCAGACGGTCATGCGCCGACAGCAGCCGTATCCGCTCGATCGGCGACAGATCGTCGGGGGCGAATTGCGTCAGATCCTCGCGCAGGGCCCCCAGCGGATTCGCCGTCGGATCGATCTGCCCGGCCGCGGCCAGCTCCACCTGCAGCGGCGCGGTGCCGCTCAGGATCAGCGAGACCACCCGGTCAAGCGGATCGAATTCCGAAACCGCTTCGGCCTCGGCTTCGGTTTCAGGCTCTTCGGCCGCGTCGGTTTCGTAAACGAGGATCGTTTCGGTCTCGATCTGCGGCACGAACCGGCTCGGCTTGGGCAGTTGCGGCTCTGGCTCGGGTTCGGCTTGCAGTTCGGGCGCGGGGGCCGCGGCAAGCTCCGGTTCGGGCGCGTGCAGGATTTCCGGCTCGGGTTCCGGTTCTGGCTCGGGTTCTGGCAGGATCTCGAGTTCCGCCTCGCTCAGGGCCTCGATCGGCGCATCGGCTGCGAGGACGGGCTCCGGCTCGGGCTCCGGTTCGGGCAGAGGTTCGATGACCGGCGTCGCCTTCGGCGGCGGCGGAATGTAATCGAACAGCGAGCCCTGAATCGGCAGCTGCGGCTCCGGCTCGGGTTCCGGCACCGCCTCGGGCTCGACCATTGCCTCAACCCGTGCGGGGCGCGACATCGGCCGCGGTGCGATGAAGCGATAGGCGAGATCGTCAAAACTCTCGTCGTTCTCGATCACTTCCGCAGCTTCGTGCTCCGGCTCCGGTTCTGCGACGGGCTCGGGCGCCGTTTCGGGCACATGGCGCGAGCGGAAGGTCGGGATGGGCTCCGGCTCCGGTTCCGGTTCGGGCGCCGGGCCAACGTCAAGGTCCTGCTCGGGAAGGGCCATCACCTCGGGTTCAGGCTCTGGCTCTGGTTCCGGTTCCGGCTCGGGGTGCGGCAGCGGTTCCGGCTCGGCCAGACCCTCGGCAAAGGGCATGCCACGGTCAAGCGCCTCGGCCTCGGCTGCGGCCTGAGCGAGCGCCGCCGCGGCGACCTGTGCGGCCAGTTCCGCCTCGGCCTTGGCGCGGGCGGCTTCGGCCCGGGCGAGCTCTGCCTCGCGCCGCAGCCGCTGCAATTCGGCCCGCACGGCTTCGGCCTCGCGGCGGGCTTCCTCGACCGCCGCCTGCGCAATCTCAAGCGCGCGCTGCTCGGCCTCGGCCCGCGCGCGTTCGGCACGGCGCTCTGCATCGAGCCGATCAAGTTCTTCGGCGCTCAGCGCGGGGGGCTCCGTTGCGTCCGACAACGCCTCCGCGGCGATTTCCGCAAGCGGGGCAGGGGCTTCGGGCTCGGTCTGAGGAAGTGGCGCCTGCTCAGGCTCCGGTTCGACAAAATCGGCGATGTCCCCGAAGGTCTCTTCCGCCGTAAAATCAGATGCCTCCGGCGTGCCCCAGTCTGCCGTCGCAAAATCGCTCTCGGCTCCGAAAGCCGCGGTAGGTTCCGGGGCAGTCGCATCATCTGGGACTGTCGGTGCGGTCCTCAGTTCCACTGTGGCGAAAGCCGGGTCCGCTTCGGTCTCAGGGGCAAAGGCAAGCTCTGTCGCGCTCTCTGCTTCGGGCGTGATCTCTTCGACGCTCGGGGCAGCCGCGAACACGGGGTCCTGCGCATCGCCCGTCTCGGTGTCGAGATCATCGGGCACCGTTTCGGACACAAAGTCCTCTGCCGCGAAGGCAGAGAAGGGCGAGATGTCCGGTTCGGCAATGTGTTCTGGCGCGGCAAGATCTGCCGTATCTTCGGGCGTGATCTCTTCGACGCTCGGGGCAGCCGTGAACACGGGCTCCTGCGCACCGCCCGTCTCGGTGTCGAGATCGTCGGGCACCGTTTCGGACACGAAGTCCTCTGCCGCGAAGGCAGAGAAGGACGAGATATCCGGTTCGGCAATGGGGTCTGGCGCGGCAAGATCTGCCGTATCTTCGGGCGTGATCTCTTCGATGCTCGGGGCAGCCGCGAACACGGGGTCCTGCGCATCGCCCGTCTCGGTGTCGAGATCATCGGGCACTGTTTCGGACACAAAGTCTTCTGCCACGAAGGCAGAGAAGGACGAGACGTCCGGTTCGACAATCTGTGCTGGCGTTGCAACTTCAACGCTGTCTTCTGGCGCTTCGTTGTCCAGAGCCGACGCATCTTCGATCGCCGCAATCGCGGGCTCGGGGGCGATGACGGTGACGGAGCCGCTTTCGGCGAGCTCGTCCTGTGTCAGCACCGTCTCGAAGCTGGGGGCTGGTTCGGTGAGCGCGTCCGGATCGTCGAGCGATTCCAGTGCGATCTGCTCATGCCAGCTGTCGAGGGCGGGTTCTTCGGGGTCAGAAACAGCCGCAAGAGGCTCTTCGGGGGCGGGGGCAGGATAGTCTGCCACGAACTCCGGGGGCTCGAACCCGGCCAAGGGCTCCGCGTCGATGGGGTCATCTGCGAGGGCGCCGCCTGCGTCCGCAAGACCATCGGTCGCCTCTGCGTCCTCGCTCACGGCGCCGGGCTCGACCTGGGGCTCGGGCGCAAGCTCGACCTCGGCCGCGCTCTCTGCCATCGGCACAGGCTCGCGCGGCAGGTTGGCGCTCAGCATCTCGGCGCCAAGCGCCGAAACCTTCTTCGTGCCTTGCGATTTCAGCCGGGCCTGCGCCTCCTTGATCGGCAAGGCCTCGACCTGCAGCAGGTGCTTGATCCCCACCAGAAGCGCGACATCGGCCGGGCGATAATACCGCAGGCCACCGGCGCGTTTCACCGGCTTGATCTGTGGAAACTTGCTCTCCCAGAAGCGCAGGACATGCGTCGGGGTGTCGAGAAGCTCGGCCACTTCGGTAATCGTGCGGAAGGCCTCGGCTGACTTCGTCATCGCGGCGCGTTCATCTCCTGCTCGGGCTTATCCCGTGAACCGGTTGAGCCGGTCCTATTTCGAATTGCCTTCGGCAACCCGGTCTTTCATCAGATGCGAAGGCCGGAACGACAGCACCCGACGGGGCGAAATCGGAACTTCCTCGCCCGTCTTCGGGTTGCGGCCCATGCGCGAGGTCTTGTCCCGCACCGAAAAGGTGCCAAAGGACGAGATCTTCACCGTCTCGCCGCGCACCAGCGCGTCGGACATGTGCTGCAGCACGGTTTCGACCAGTTGCGCGGATTCATTGCGGCTCAGCCCGACTTCGCGGAACACGGCTTCGCTCAAATCCATGCGGGTCAGCGTTTTCTCTGACATCTCAATCCCCCGAAGTGATTTACATCACGATGGGGGCAAGTATTTCCCGAGTCAATATCAATGACTTGCACGGCAAGGTTGATACGGGTTTTTCCACCGTAATCGCGCGTTTACCAGCGCAGGACGACCGATCCCCAAGCAAGACCGCCGCCGATTGCCTCGGTCACGATCAGATCCCCGGCCTTGATCTGGCCCCGGGCCCGCGCCGTCGAGAGCGCAAGGGGAATCGATGCGGCAGAAGTGTTGCCGTGATCTTGCACCGTCACCACGACGCGCTCCATCGGCACCTGCATGCGTTCGGCGGTGGCCGAGATGATCCGAAGGTTGGCCTGATGCGGCACGATCCAGGTCACGTCGTCGGAGGTCAGCCCGGCCTTGTCGAGCGCGGTATGCGCGGTCTCGGCCAGTTTCGAGACGGCATGCTTGAAGACGGCATTGCCCTGCATGCGCAGATGGCCAGATTGACCATTGGTCGAGACGCCGCCATCAACATAAAGCAATTCGCGGTAACGCCCGTCCGAATGCAGATCGGTGGCCAGAATCCCGCGGTCCTCCGATGTGCCCGCGCCTTCGGCCGCTTCCACGATCAGCGCGCCCGCGCCGTCGCCAAAGAGCACGCAGGTGCCCCGGTCGGCCCAGTCCATGATCCGCGAGAAGGTCTCGGCGCCGATCACCAGCACGCGTTTCGCCTGCCCCGAGAGGATCAGCCCGTTCGCATTCGTCAGCGCGAAGACAAACCCGGCACAGACCGCCTGCACGTCATAGGCAAAGGCAGTGGTGTTGCCCAAACCCGCCTGCACCATCGTCGCGACAGACGGGAAGGTGAAATCCGGTGTCGAGGTCGCCAGCACAATCGCGTCGATCTGATCGGCCGTCATGCCCGCATCGGCCAGAGCCGCCTCGGCGGCCTTGATTGCCAGCTGCGAGGTGGTTTCCCCCTCGGCGGCGAAATGGCGCCGCTCGATCCCGGTGCGGGACCGGATCCATTCATCCGTCGTGTCGAGCTTGCCCTCGAACTCGGCATTCTCAACCACGCGGGCGGGCAGATAATGCCCCACACCGCGGACCACCGCTCTGATCGTCATTTCGAGTTCTCGACTCCTGCCTCCACCGAGGCTGCATCCTGACCGTTTGCTGACGCAAGGGCAACCCGTGCCGCAAGGCGTTCTGCAAAGCCCAGACCCGCCAGACGGGCCGCAAGGTCGATGGCCGCGGCAACGCCGGTGCCGTCCGCACCCCCGTGGGACTTGATCACAGTGCCGTTCAGACCGAGGAAAACACCGCCGTTCACCCGGCGCGGATCGATCTTCGCCTTGAGACGTTTGAGCGCACCCGAGGCGAGCAGCGCCCCGACCTTGGCGAGCAGGCTCGAGGTGAAAGCCTCGCGCATCAACTCGCCCGCGAATTTCGCCGTGCCCTCGCCGGTCTTCAGCGCGATGTTGCCGGTGAAGCCGTCGGTCACGATGACATCGACGCGCGATCCGGGCAGATCGGTGCCCTCGACGAAGCCGACGAAATCATAGCCGCCGGGCTCCTGCATCGCGCCGATCATCTCGGCGGCGGTCTTCAGCTCGGCATGGCCCTTGTGCTCTTCGGTGCCGACATTGAGCAGCCCGACACGCGGACGTTCAAGGCCGAGCGCGTTGCGGGCGTAAGAAGACCCCATCAGCGCATAGGTCAGCAGATCGCGGGCCTCGGCTTTCACATCTGCGCCCATGTCGAGCATGACGTTGAAGCCGGAGGGATTCTTGCAGGGCCAGAACGAGGCGATGGCGGGGCGGTTCACGCCCGGAACCTTGCGCAGACGCAGCATCGAGACCGCCATCAGGGCGCCCGTATTGCCGCAAGACACCGCAACCTGCGCCGCGCCATCGCGCACCGCATCGATCGTCGACCACATCGAGGTGTCCTTGCCGCCGCGCATCACCGCCGCGGGCTTGTCGTGCATCGTCACCACGCCGGTCGCATGACGGATCGTCACGCATGACTTCAGCTTGCGCGCCTTCACCAGCGGCGCAAGCTCGGCCTCGGGGCCATGCACGAGGAATTTCAGGTCGGGATATTTCCGGCGCGCAAGGGCGATCCCGTCAAGGACGGCCGCGGGGCCCCGGTCGCCCCCCATTGCATCGATCGACAGCACGAGCGGGGCGGAAACCGGGACGCCGGAAATCAAAGCGCCGGACATGTCCGGCGCTTGGGCGGCTGCAGTGCGGCCGCGACTTGACGTAACGTCAGCTTCTGCTCCCACCGTGGTCTTCTCCTGTTTGAACAGTTTGACCATGGCGGAGGGACGGGCTTACGCCGCGTCGTCGTCCAGATCGACTTCAGTCGCTTGCGCAACCACTTCGCGGTCGTCGTAGTGGCCGCAGGCGCCGCAGACGTGGTGCGGACGCTTCAGTTCGCCACAGTTCGGGCACGAAGCCGGGTTGGCGGCAACAAGGGCGTCATGCGCACGGCGCATGTTACGACGGGAGCGCGTGACTCGGTTCTGCGGGACGGCCATGTGTCTAACCTCGGTTCTGGGGGCGCAAGGCCCTGTTTTTCCTGGGGTTTCGTCACGGCAGCCAGCGGCAGACCGGGTGCGAACCCTGCGTTCGAATGAGGCCGGGAACATACTGCAGTTCCGCCCCGTTGCAAGCCCTTTTTGCAGCTTTTTTCGGCGCCGTCAAAACCGGGCCGAAAAGCCGCGCTCAGGACTTGTCGCTTTCCTCCCCGTCCTTGTTGCCGAGCAGGCTTTTCAGATTGGCAAAGGGGCGGGTGTCCTCGTCGCGGATCGGCGCGGCTCCGGGGGGCGTCGCCTCGTGTGCGCCAAGCGCCGCGCCCGGCGCATGCGGGTAAAGCGGCAGCGCGAGTTCAAGCGCTTCGAGCGCGACGGCGCCCAGATCGAAGCGATCGGGCAGCGGTTCGCTGTCGGTATCCTCGGGGATCTCGATCTCGTCGCCCGTGGGCTCGGGCATCTGCGCCAGATAGCGCCGGGTGACGGTTTCGCGCAGATCGGTGGTGACCGGCGCCAGCGTCACGACGCAGGCCTGCACGACGCGGGCGGTGAACTCGGCGTCGAGCGTCCAGTCCGACCGCCCGCTCGGCGTCAGCGTCCCCTTGAGCCGCAGGGAGGCGAGCGCCTCGATCCCCGCCCAGTCGGCAATCGCCGTGCAGGTCTCGGGATCGGGGGTGATGTCGAAGCGCGTGGGCTTGCGCGCCGCCAGCTCGGACGGGCGCAGAATATGGCTGAAAGGCAGGGTTTCGGTGTCGGTCATCACGGTCTCCGGGATCGCAAGCGGGTGAGGGACGGTCGAGGGCGCTTGAGGGCGGCCGCATCCTGTTGTAATCGGGATAGAAGGCCCGAGGTCACGAGGCAAGAGGGGGTAGGCTTGAGCAGCACGTCCGGAATTCGCCGCATGGCGCGATTTGTCACCGTTGCGGCGGTGCTTTTCGTGGCGGGCTGCACTGCGATCTATCAAAACCACGGCTATGTGCCCACCGAAGACGATCTGGCAAAGATCGAAGTCGGCAAGAGCTCGCGCGAGGAGGTCACGGATGTGATCGGTCGCCCGTCCTCGATGGGGGTCCTGCAGGGGTCGGGCTGGTTCTATGTCGGCTCGCGCTGGAAATACTACGGCGCGCGGGCGCCGCAGGAAGTCGACCGGCAGGTCGTGGCGATCACCTTTGATGACAAGGGCATGGTCGAGAATGTCGAGCGCTTCGGTCTGGAGCGGGGCGAGGTCGTGGTGCTGTCGCGTCGCGTGACGAAGAGCAACATCAAGGGCATCGGCCTGATCCGCGAGCTTCTGGGCTCGTTCGGGCGCGTGTCGGCGGGCAAATTGCTCGACAATTGATCGGGGACGGGGCGCTCGGTCGCAGCCGAATGTCTTTTCGCTGTCAGGTCTTTGCCGTAGGATCAGCGCGACAGATCCCGGGAGGCCCCATGTTTTCGCTCTCGAGAGGCCGTTATGCGGCCCGACTCGCGCAATCACACGCGGATGTGCAGGCGGCGCAGGCGCTGCGCTGGCGGGCCTTCGTCTCGGCCCGCGGCCGCGGCATGGACATGGGCGAGGCGCTGGATGCCGATGCCTTCGACGATGCCTGCCGCCATGTGCTGGTCGAGGAGACGGGCAGCGGGCGGCTGGTTTGCTGCTTTCGGCTCCTGCCGATCGAGAGCGGGCGCGAGCTTCACCGCAGCTATTCGGCGCAATTTTATGACCTGACGCCGCTTTCCGCCTATTCCGGACGGATGCTGGAGATGGGGCGCTTCTGCGTCGATCCCGAGTGCCGCGATCCCGATATCCTGCGCCTCGCCTGGGGGGCGGTGACCCGGCTTGTCGATTCCGAGAGAATCGAGATGCTGTTTGGCTGCTCGTCCTTCCTGACCACCGATTTTGACAGCTGTGCCGATGCTTTCGCGGTTCTGGCCGAGCGCCATCTGGCGCCGAAGCGCTGGCGGGTGCGGGTGAAGGCGCCGAAGGTGATCCGCTATGCGCGCCAGCTTCTGGGCCGCAAGGGCGATCCGAAACAGGCGATGCTGAAGATGCCGCCTTTGCTGCGCAGCTATCTGGGCATGGGCGGCTGGGTCTCGGATCATGCCGTCGTCGACGAGGATCTGGGCACGCTGCATGTTTTTACCGGGCTTGAAATCGGCGCGATTCCGCCCGAACGCGCCCGTGCGCTGCGGCTGGTGGCCGGGTAGGGGGCTCTGCCCCCCGCCCAGGGCTGCCACCGGCAGCCCGTTCGATGGGGCCACCTTCCCCCGGAAGGTGGCGCTATCCCATCTCACCCCCCGGGATATTTGGGGCAAGATAAAAGCGCAGTCGGGATTTCCTGCATGTTCGGAAATGGGGGAAGCGGCCCGTCGCGGGAGGCGATGCCCTCGTGACCGTTGACCTTTTGGCCTCTCCCGGCTAGCGGAAGCGCATGGCACGCGCACCTCTTCTCCAGCTTTCCTCGATCTCGCTGACTTTCGGCGGCAATCCCCTTTATGACGGTCTTGACCTGACCGTGCAGGAGGGCGACCGCGTCGCCCTTGTGGGCCGCAATGGCTCGGGCAAGTCGACGCTGATGAAGGTGATGGCGGGGCTTGTTGAACCCGATCAGGGCAGCCGGGTCGTGCCGACGGGCACCCGCGTCGGCTACATGGAGCAGGAGCCGGATCTGTCGGCCTTTGCCACTTTGGGCGATTACGCCGCCTCGGGGCTGGCCGAGGCCGAGCGCTACCGCATCGAGATGGTGGCCGAGGGGCTGAAATTCCGCCCCGACGCGCCGGTTGCGACCGCCTCGGGCGGGGAACGCCGCCGCGCGGCTTTGGCGAAGCTTCTGGCCGAAGCGCCCGAGCTGATGCTGCTCGACGAGCCGACGAACCACCTTGATATTCAGGCGATCGGCTGGCTTGAGGAGTATCTGCGCGACACCCGCACGGCCTATGTGCTGATCTCGCACGACCGCGCCTTTCTGCGGCATCTGACGCAGGCGGTGCTCTGGATCGACCGGGGCGAGGTGCGGCGGCTGGAAAAGGGCTTCGAGCATTTCGAGGAGTGGCGCGAAACCACCTGGGCCGAGGAAGACGACGCCCGCCACAAGCTCGACCGCAAGATCAAGGCGGAAGCGAAATGGGCGGTCGAGGGGATTTCGGCACGCCGCAAGCGCAACATGGGCCGGGTCCGCGCGCTGCAGGCGCTGCGGGCCGAGCGGGCCGGGCAGATCCGCCGTCAGGGCACGGCGCTGATGGAACTCGAAAGCGGTCCGGTTTCGGGCAAGCGGGTGATCGAGGCGAAGGGGCTGGTGAAGACCTTCGGCGCCAAGACCATCGTGAAGAATTTCGATCTGCGCGTGCTGCGCGGCGACCGGGTGGCCTTTGTCGGCCCGAATGGCGTCGGCAAGACGACGCTTCTGAAGATGCTGACCGGGGAACTTGCCCCCGATGCGGGCACGGTCACGCAGGGCACCAATCTGGACATGGCGGTTTTCGATCAGACCCGGTCGACGCTCGATTTCTCGATGACGCTCTGGGACGGGCTGGTGAACGATCCCGAGATGCGGGTCTCGGGGCGCGCCGATCAGGTGATGGTGCGCGGCCAGCCCAAGCATGTCGTGGCCTATCTCAAGGACTTCCTGTTTGACGAGCAACAGGCCCGCGCGCCGATCGGCTCGCTCTCGGGTGGTGAACGGGCGCGGCTCTTGCTGGCGCGGATCATGGCCAAGCCCTCGAACCTTTTGGTGCTCGACGAACCGACGAACGATCTCGACGTCGAAACCCTTGATCTGCTTCAGGATATTCTGGGCGAATATGACGGCACCGTGCTTCTGGTCAGCCACGATCGCGATTTCATCGACCGCGTGGCGACGACCACGATCGCGATGGAGGGCGACGGCAAGGCCACCGTTTATGCGGGCGGCTGGACTGACTATCAGACGCAAAAGGCGCTGACCGAGGCGCCGCCTGCGGCCGAGAAAGCCGCGCCGAAGAAGGCGGCCGAGGCCCCGAAAGAGGTGGTGAAGAAGGCTGGGCTGACCTTCACCGAGAAACATCGGCTGGAAGCGCTGCCCGGCATCATGGAAAGGCTCGAGCGCGAGATCGGCAAACTGCACGAGCTGCTGTCCGATCCCGATCTCTTCACCCGCGAGCCGGTGAAATTCGCCAAGGCCTCCGAAATGCTGGTCGAGCGCGAAGCGGCGCTGGCCGCGGCCGAGGAAGAATGGCTGACGCTGGAGGACAAGGCGTCCTCGTGACCCGTCGCGCGGGCGCAATCATCGCTGGCCCCGGGCGGATCTCTGTGGGATGCTCGCGCTGACTCGTCCGGTGTCTATTGAGGTCACGATGAAATATCTTCCGCTGTTGCTTCTTGCGCTTGCCGCCTGCACCGAAACCACCGCGCCTGCCGACAAGCCGATCGGCATGCCGAACCCAGCCTCGGCCTATTGCGTCGAACAGGGCGGCGAGGTTCTGCTCAACGACATGACCCCGGGGGGCGACGCGACCTGCAAGCTGCCCGATGGCCGCAAGGTCGGTGAATGGGAATATTTCAACGAGCATCACCGCCCTGACCCGGCCGCTGCCGCGCCTGCTGACGCAGCGTAACGCTTCCGCTTTTCCTTGGTGGCAATACGCTGCTTGGGTCCGGGGGCGCACAGCCCCCGGCCTTTTCAGGCGGAGGATTGCATGACCAACGGCCCCTTGGCGGGATTGCGCATTGTCGAGATTTCGGGCCTTGGTCCGACGCCCTTCACCGCCCAGCTGATGGCCGACATGGGGGCCGAGGTGATCCGCCTTGCTCGTCCGGGGGCGCAGGGCGCTGCGGCGCATGTGCTGGGCATGGCGACCGATCCGCTCGACCGCGGCCGCGATGTGCTTGAACTGAATCTGAAATCCCCCGAGGGCAAGGCTGTCGCGCGCAGCCTGATCCTGCGCGCCGATGCGCTGATCGAGGGGATGCGGCCGGGCGCGATGGAGCGGTTGGGCCTCGGGCCGGACGACTTTCCCGAAAATCCGCGTCTGGTGTATGGTCGCATGACCGGCTGGGGGCAAAGCGGGCCGCTGGCGCAGACCGCGGGGCATGACATCAATTACGTCGCGCTTTCGGGCGCGCTTGGCGCGATCGGCACGACCGAGACGCCGGTTCTGCCGCTGAACCTGGTCGGAGATTTCGGCGGCGGCGGGCTTTATCTCGCCTTCGGGATGCTGGCCGCGATCCTGAGCGCCCGTGCGACCGGGCAGGGGCAGGTGGTCGATGCGGCGATCACCGATGGCGTGGCGCATCTGATGGGCATGATTTCGGGCATGGCCGGGCAGGGGCTCTGGCAGGCCCCGCGCGGCGGCAATCTGCTCGATGGCGGCGCGCCCCATTACAACGTCTATCGCTGTGCCTGTGGCGGGCATTTCGCCATCGGGCCGCTTGAGGAAAAATTCTGGGCCGAGTTTCAGCACCTTGCGGGCTTTGCTCCGGGCGAGCTGCCCGACCGGGGCGATCGCGCCAACTGGCCCGCGCTGCATGCGGCGCTGGCGGCGCGGTTTGCCGAGCGGACCCGGGCGGAGTGGGAGGCGATCTTCGAGGGCAGCGACGCTTGTGCGACCCCGGTGCTGAGCCTGTCCGAGGCCGCCGCCCATCCGCACAACCGCGCCCGGGGCACCTATCTTACGCATGAGGGGCTGATGCAACCCGCCCCCGCGCCGAAGCTCTCGCGCACGCCGGGCATGATCGGGGCGGGATCGGCGCAGAGCCGCCTCAGCGCGGCCGAGGCGCTGGCGCGCTGGTCTACGGAATGAAAAAGGGGGCCGAAGCCCCCTTTCGAACCTGTTGTGGCGACGCTCAGCCGCGCTCGTCGGCGATGATCTGCGCCATCGCCTCGGCGGGCGCATAGCCGCGCAGCAGTTGCCCGCCGACGACAAAGGCGGGCGTGCCCGAAATCGCCATCCGCTCGGCCAGTTGCGCATTCGCGCGCAGGACCGCCGTCACCTCTTCGGTGTTCATCTTCGCGATCACCGCCGCGGCATCGATCTTTTCATCCGCCGCCAGCCGCTTCAGACTGTCGAGCGTGATGTCGCCGCGAAACGCCATCAGCGTGTTGTGCACCTTTTCATAGGCCGCGTCGCCCGCAACCATCCGCGTGGCGACGGCGAACCGGGCCGCCAGCACCGACTGATCGGAGAGGATCGGGAATTCCTTCACCACGAAGCGGACCTTGCCGTCCTTCTTCAGCACCTCGTCGACGACCTCGTAGGCCTTCTTGCAATAGGTGCATTTGTAATCGATGAATTCGACCATCGTCACGTCGCCATCGGGATTGCCGCCCACCCAATCGCCCGCGAAATGAAAGATGTCGTCGGCGTTGGTCTTCACCAGCACCTTGTCATTGTCCGCCTGCGCTGCCTGCTGACGTTCCTCGAGCTTGTTGATCGCTTCGACCAGAACCTCGGGGTTCTCCATCAGGTAGCTTTTCACCGCTTCGCCGAAAGCGGCCTTTTCCGCGGGCGTCATGGTGGACAGGTCAAGCGCTGCGGCGGGCGTGCCGAAGCAGGCGGCAAGCGCGAGGGCTGCAAGCGAGAGGCGTTTCATCCAGGGTCCTTTCGGGGCCGTATCAAGTCGGCGCGAGAGTGGCCAAACCCGGCGCGGGGCGCAAGGAAAAAGACAAACCGGGGTTGCACGGTTTCGGCATTGACCCGCGCCGCCGCCGGGCCTATGGCCGCCGCCAAACCACGGAGGAAGCGATGCGATTTTCGAACCGGGGACAAGTCGATCCCTTCATCGTGATGGATGTGATGGAAGCCGCCCGCGCGGCCGAGGCGGCGGGTCGCCACATCATTCACATGGAGGTGGGCCAGCCCTCGACGCCCGCGCCCGCGCTTGCGCGCAAGGCGATGGCGGCGGCACTCGAACGTGACAGCCTGGGCTACACGGTCGCGCTTGGCCTGCCCGAGTTGCGCCGCGGCATCGCCGATCTTTACCGCCGTTGGTATGGCGTCGATCTGAACCCCGATCGCGTCGTGGTGACGCCCGGCTCCTCGGGCGCCTTCATCCTCGCCTTCTCGGCGCTTTTTGATGCGGGCGACCGGGTGGCGCTGGGGGCGCCCGGCTATCCGAGCTACCGGCAGATCCTGCGCGCGATGTCGGTGACGCCGGTCGATATCCTGACCCTGCCCGAGAACCGCTATCAGCCGGTGCCCTCCGAGATCCCCGCCGATGTGCAGGGGCTGATCGTCGCCTCGCCCGGCAACCCGTCTGGCACGATGCTGGGCCGGGCTGAACTCTCGGCGCTGATGGGCGCGGCGGCCGAGCGCGATCTGGCTTTCGTCTCCGATGAAATCTACCACGGTCTGCATTACGAAGACCGCGCGGTTTCGGCGCTGGAAATCGGCGACGAGGCCTATGTGATCAACTCGTTCTCGAAATACTTCAGCATGACCGGCTGGCGGCTGGGCTGGATGGTGGTTCCCGAAGCCCATATCCGCACCGTCGAGCGGCTGGCGCAGAACCTGTTCATCTGCCCGCCGCATGCCTCGCAAATCGCCGCCTTGGCTGCTTTGGACGCGACCGAGGAACTGGAGGCGAACCGCTCCGTATATGCCGCGAACCGGGCCTTGATGCTCGATCGGTTGCCGAAGGCGGGCTTCACGAAAATCGCGCCGCCGGATGGGGCGTTCTATATCTATGCCGATGTCTCGGATCTGACCACGGACAGCCGCGCCTTTGCCGCGGAAGTGCTTGAAAAGGCGGGCGTTGCGGTGACGCCGGGGCTCGATTTCGACCCGGTGCGCGGCGCCACCACCTTGCGCTTTTCCTATGCCCGCGCGACGGCCGATATCGAGGAAGGGCTCGAACGGCTGACCCGTTTCATGGCGTCGCGCTGAGCGGGGGATTCCCGTGCCCGGCCGCTTGCGCTATAGTGGCGAAAAACGGAGCAGGCATGGCACGTCTTTCCCTCGTCCTCGCGGCGCTTTTGGCGCTTGGGGCTCCTGCGCTGGCGCAGGGGCCGGAGCTTTCGGCGCTGGCGCGGCTCGAGCCCGCCCGCACCGCGATCGCCCAGCCCTCGGCCTTCGTGACCGAGGTGACGCTGGGCCTGAGCCAGCCGGTGCCGTTCCGCGCCTTTCTGCTCGACAACCCGCCGCGTCTGGTCGTCGACTTCCGCGAGGTTGATTTTGCCGCGGCCAATCCAAAGGATTACGCGCAAAAGGGGCTTTTGGGCGAAATCCGCTGGGGCGCGTTCCGCCCGGGCTGGTCGCGGTTCGTGGCCGAACTGAACGGCCCGGTGCGGCTCGTTTCGGCCGAGGAGCGCACCGGCGAGACGCCGAACCTGCATCTGGTGCTGGAACGGGTCGAGGCGACCGAATTCGTCGCCCGCGACGGGGCTGCGCAATCGGCGCTGTGGGATCTGCCGCAGCCTGCGCCGGTGGCCGCCCCGCATCGGCGGCAGGATGGATCGGCACCCCTGCGGGTGGTGATCGATCCGGGGCACGGCGGCATTGACCCCGGCGCCGAGGCGGATGGTTATTCCGAGGCGGTTCTGGTGCTGACCTTTGCGCGCGAACTCAAGGAAGCGCTGACCCGCGCGGGCATCGAGGTGACGATGACGCGCGAGGAAAACATCTTCGTGCCGCTCGAGACCCGTCTGACGCTGGCGCATGACTCGGGGGCGGATCTCTTCCTGTCGCTGCATGCCGATGCCCTGCCCGAAGGCGAGGCCATGGGATCGACCATCTATCTGTTCGACGAGACGGCTTCTGACAGTGCGGCGCAGAAACTGGCCGAACGGCACGACCGTGCCGATCTTCTGGCGGGCGTCAATCTGGCCGGGCATGACGATGCTGTGGCGGGGGTGCTGATGGATCTTGCCCGGACCGAGACCCAGCCCCGCGCGGTGCGCTTTGGGCAGGTGCTGTCGGGCGCGATCAAGGGCGAGGGGCTCCGGATGCACCGCCATCCGGTGCAGGGGGCGGATTTTGCCGTGCTGCGCTCGCCCGACATTCCCTCGGCGTTGCTGGAGCTTGGCTTCATGTCCTCGGACATCGACCGGGCGCGGCTGCATGACGAAAGCTGGCGCGCGCAGATGGTGAAGGCGATCACCGAGGGCGTGCAACGCTGGGCCAAGGCCGACGCTGCCGAGGCGCGGCTCTTGCGGCAATGATCCGGGGCGCTTGCGATGTTCCGCAATCCTTTCGAAAGGCTCTGCTGCGGCAGGGCCTTTTCGTTTTGCGTCAAGGCGGTTAGGTGTTGAGGAAAGGAGTGCCCATGACCCCTGCTGCCCGGATTGCCGCCGCCATTTCGCTGCTTGACGCCGTCGCCGCGGGCGAGCCGGCGGAGCGTGCGCTGACGAACTGGGGGCGGGCGAACCGCTTTGCCGGATCGGGGGATCGGGCGGCGGTGCGCGATCATGTCTATGACGCGCTGCGCTGTCGGGGCAGCTATGCGGCGCTTGGCGGCGGAGCGACTGGCCGGGCGCTGATGCTTGGGATGTGTCGCGCCGAAGCGATCGATCCGGCGACGGTCTTCACTGGCGAGGGCCATGCCCCCGCGCCAGTGAGCGCCGAAGAACTGGCCGTGCTGGCCGCGCCCGCGCCTGCCGCCGAGGATCTTCTGGCGCGCGACTGGCCCGACTGGCTCTTGCCGCAGCTCCGGGCGGATCTGGGGGCGGATTTCGCGGTCGTGTCGAAGGCGATGCAAGCGCGGGCCCCGGTCTTTCTGCGAGTCAATCTGACCAAGGCGACGGTTGCGCAGGCCCGCGCCGCGCTGGCCGATGACGGGATCGAGGCAGAGCCGCATCCGCTGGCGAAGACGGCCCTGTGCGTTGTTTCCGGTGCGCGGCGGGTGGCGGCCTCGCAGGCCTATCAGCGCGGGCTTGTCGAATTGCAGGATGTCGCCTCGCAGGCGGTGCTGGAGGGCATCGCGCTGCCGCAGCGGGCGCGGGTGCTCGATTACTGCGCGGGGGGGGGCGGCAAGGCGCTGGCTCTGGCTGCCGCGCATTCCGACGCCTTGATCACGGCGCATGATATCGATGCGGCGCGGATGAAGGACATCGCCCCGCGGGCGGCGCGGGCCGGAGCCCGGATCACGCTTGCCAATCCGGGCAAGGTGACGGGGCTTTTCGATCTGGTGATGGTCGATGCGCCCTGTTCGGGCTCAGGCACCTGGCGGCGCACGCCCGAAGCGAAATGGCGGCTGACCCCGGCGCGGCTCGCGGAATTGACACAGGTGCAACAGGATATCCTGACAGGGACGGCGCGCCATGTTGCCCCCGGCGGGCAACTTTTATACATGACCTGCTCGCTGCTTGCGGTGGAGAACGAGGCAAGGGTCGATGCCTTTCTGGAACGCGGCGGGTTCGCGTTGCAGGGCAGGCGGCGCCTGAGCCCGCGGGACGGCGGGGATGGCTTTTTCGCGGCGCTTCTGCGTCGTCTGTGAACGTAACAAGAACTTTTGTGATGCAGCTTTGGGGCGACGCCGAGTTTTGTTAAGCAGGCTTTAACCCAATTGACCCGCAATGCGAGGAGACGATTCTGCGCAGGAAGAAGCTAGTGGCACATCCGGATCAGCCCATGGAGCCCCTCGGCCGTTCTGCTGCCCTCATTGCGCCTGGGGCGGCTTTGTTGCTTGTCCTTGGCCTTGCCGCCGGGGCTGCGGGCTATTTCGTGCAGGATCGGGTGATCATGACGTTGCTCTTGTCGATGTCGGGCAGTTTCCTGCTGCTGGCGGCCTTGGCAAAGCTTGCGCAGCGCTATCTGGCGCGGCGTCGCCTGCAGGTGGCCAATGCGATTTCCGCCTTCATCGTGCATGATGCCTCGCCCTCTTTTACCACCGACAGCGATGGTGAGATCGGCTATCAGAACCGCGCCGCGATCGAGCGGTTCGGCTCGCGCGGGGGGCAGACCCTGACCCGCGCGCTTGGCGAGATCTTTGCCAATCCGGGCGCGATGCTGACGCGGCTGCAGTCGAAGGCCGCGGCGCTTGGCGCCGCGCGCGAGGATCTGGTGACGCGGCGGGGGCATGTGCGGCTTTCGGTGCATCAGATCGAGGGCGGCGGATTTCTCTGGCGGCTTGAGGATATGGCCGAACGTCCGGTGGGCGGGCGCGGGGCGGAAAGCATTTCGCTGCCGATGCTGACGGCCTCGAAATCCGGCACGATCCTCTTTATGAACGAGGCCTTGCGGCGCTTGGTGGGCGAACGTGTCCGCACGCTTGACCGCATCTTCACCGAATTGCCGATCCGCTCGGGCGAAGAGCAGGAGATCGCGACGATCGAGGGCCCCTTGCGCTGCATGGTGGCGCAGATCGACGGAGCGGGCGGGCGCGACGAGATCTATCTGATGCCGGTGGCGCTTGGCCGTGCGCCGAGCACCGATCCGGTCTCGTTCGAGGCCCTGCCGGTGGCTTTGATGCGGCTTACGGTCGATGGCCGGGTGATCGAGGTGAACCGCGCGGCGCGGGGGCTGCTTGGGCAGATCCCGGCCTCGACCAAGCTGTCCGAACTGTTCGAGGGGCTGGGGCGTCCGGTCGATGACTGGGTCGTCGATGCCGTGGCTGGGCGGACGGAACGTCGCCCCGAGGTGCTGCGGGCACGCCGGGGGGATCGCGAGGTTTTCCTTCAGGTGACGCTGGCACGTGTCGTGGAAGAGGGGCGGCCGGGGCTGATTGCCGTTCTGTCGGATGCGACACAGTTGAAGACGCTCGAAGGGCAGTTCGTGCAGAGCCAGAAGATGCAGGCCATTGGCCAGCTTGCGGGCGGGGTTGCGCATGATTTCAACAACCTGCTGACAGCAATTTCTGGACATTGCGATTTGTTGATGCTGCGCCACGACAAGGGCGACCCGGATTATACCGATCTTGACCAGATCAGCCAGAACGCGAACCGCGCCGCTTCTCTTGTTGGGCAGCTTCTGGCGTTTTCGCGCAAGCAGACGCTGAAGCCTCGGATCATCGACCTGCGCGATACGCTCTCGGACCTGACGCATCTCCTGAACCGGCTGACCGGCGAAAAGGTTGTGCTGACGCTGACGCATGACCCGAACCTTGCGCCGATCCGGGCTGACAAGCGGCAGCTGGAACAGGTGATCATGAACCTCGTCGTCAACGCGCGCGATGCGATGCCCGGCGGCGGCGAGATTCGGATCGAGACCGAAAACCTGCATCTGATCGAGGATCTGAAGCGCGATCGCGCCGCTGTGCCGAAGGGCAATTACGTCGTGGTCAAGGTCACCGATGAGGGGGTGGGGATCCCGGCCGACAAGCTGGGCAAGATCTTCGAACCCTTCTACACGACGAAAAAACCGGGCGAAGGCACGGGACTTGGCCTCTCGACCGCTTACGGGATCGTCAAGCAGACCGGCGGCTATATCTTCTGCGACTCGGTTCTGGGCTCGGGCACTTGCTTTACGTTGTTCCTGCCGGCGCATGATCGACCCTCGGAATATGAACAGGAGCCAGCGCAGCCGACGATGGAATTGCCGAGCATCGAAGAGACCTCGGCGGCTATGGTGCTTCTGGTCGAAGATGAGGCGCCGGTGCGGGCCTTTGCCTCGCGCGCGCTGAAGCTGCGAGGCTACACGGTCTTCGAGGCCGAGAACGCGGAAGAAGCGCTGCGCATTCTCGAAGATGACCAGCTGCAGTTCGATGTCTTCGTGACCGACGTGATCATGCCCGGCATGGATGGACCGACCTGGGTGGCCGAAGCGCTGAAAAGCCGCCCCGACACGGCCGTGGTCTTCGTTTCGGGCTATGCCGAGGATGTGTTCCGCGAAGGCCGTCCGCCGACCCCGAATTCGATCTTCCTGCCGAAGCCCTTCTCGCTCAGCGAGTTGACGGCAACGGTGCAGAACCAGATCGCCCGCCGCGCCCGGGCTTCCTGAGGCGCGGTTCAGGCGAGGCTGTTGTAAAGCTTGAAATCTGCCATCATCGCCTGTTTCAGCGCAGCCTCGGTTTCCGGCTTCAACGCCACATCGGCCGCGGGCGGCACGTTCACACGCGAGAGCGTGATGGCGCAGTTGAGCCGATCTTCGAGGAAATGCACGAAGGAGTCGATTTCCTCGTAGCGAAAAATACGATCGACCTGCGGCGTGCCATCGGGCCCGCACAGATGCGCCGATTGCGAGCCAATCGCCGGGTTTCGGAGCGGATCAGCGGAGATGTAGTCCTGAGCAAAAGCGTCAAAGCTTTTGCCTGCCATAGGATGATCGGGATCCTCGATATCATCGCGGGTGCGGAACCGATACCAGGAGCGCAGCCAGCCGATTGGTTCGCGCATCAGGGCGACGGTGGTGAAGGGCGCGCCCGCCTTTGCGGCCAGAAAGGGCGCAAGAACCTGATGATACTCGGTGGCGCTCATGTGCTTCATCGGGGCGGGGCGCTGCATGGAAACGCTCGCAAGCGATTCGAGCGACACCTCGACTGCGGTGGAACCGGCTTTGGGTGTTGCCAGAAACACCAGCCTTTGTTCCCAGAAAATCAGCATTTTCCAAAGTCTCCGGACGGTTTGCCTTGTCTTACTGAAACCGCCGGTCTGGGTAAAGCTGTCCGGATCCTGTTTCAGAACGCGTCTAAACCAATTTTTAACCATGGTGGCGCTAACTGTTTCGGGAGAATTTGATTGCAATGTTCCTCAATTGTACTCATATCTTGAGAACAAGAGGGGAACGAATGCGATGTGCCCGGTCGATTGCCGCGGCGCGCGCCCTATGGGATAAGGGGACGACAGATGGCAACGACGGGCTTGTTCGAGATGAATGACAAAGGCAAGGCAGACAAGCAAAAGGCGCTGGAATCGGCCCTTGCGCAGATCGAACGGCAGTTCGGCAAGGGCTCGATCATGAAGCTCGGCGGCGACAACCCGCCGCCGGAGATCGAGGCAACCTCGACCGGATCGCTTGGGCTCGACATTGCGCTTGGCATCGGTGGTTTGCCGAAGGGCCGGATCGTCGAGATCTACGGACCGGAAAGCTCGGGGAAAACCACGTTGACCCTGCATTGCATTGCGGAAGAGCAGAAAAAAGGCGGCGTCTGCGCTTTTGTCGACGCCGAACATGCGCTCGACCCCTATTATGCGAAGAAACTGGGCGTGAGCCTTGAAGACCTGCTGATCTCGCAGCCGGACACTGGTGAGCAGGCGCTTGAGATCGTCGATACGCTGGTGCGCTCGGGGGCGGTGAGCCTTGTCGTTGTCGACTCGGTGGCGGCCTTGACCCCGAAGGCCGAGATCGAGGGCGATATGGGCGATGCCACGGTCGGCGCGCAAGCGCGGCTGATGTCTCAGGCGATGCGCAAACTGACCGCCTCGATCGGGCGCTCGAACTGCATGGTGATCTTCATCAACCAGATCCGCATGAAGATCGGGGTGATGTTTGGCTCGCCCGAGACAACTTCGGGCGGCAATGCGTTGAAATTCTACGCTTCTGTGCGCCTTGATATCCGCCGCACCGGGGCGATCAAGGACCGTGACGAGGTGATCGGCAACCAGACCCGCGTGAAGGTCGTCAAGAACAAGGTGGCGCCGCCCTTCCGCGAGGTCGAATTCGACATCCTTTATGGCGAGGGCATTTCCAAAGTCGGCGAGCTGGTCGATCTGGGCGTCAAGGCCGGGGTCGTGGCGAAATCGGGCGCCTGGTATTCCTATGGCGACGAGCGCATCGGACAGGGCCGCGAGAATGCCAAACAGTTCCTGCGCGACAATCCCGATATCGCCTATGAGATCGAAGACAAGATTCGTGCCAGCCACGGGCTTGAATTCGGTGTCGAGCCGACTGAGGAAGATCTGACCGAAGAGTAAGGTCGCAAGGCCCGCTGCCTTGAGCAGCAGCACCAGAACGGTGCGGTGCGACGGCCGGGTCACCCCCGGCCGTTTTGCTTTCTGGACAGGGCCGGGCCGGGCCGCTAAACGGGGGGAAATCCGCAAAAAAGGCTTGCCCATGCCCAGTCTGAACGACATCCGGTCCACCTTCCTTGCCTTCTTCGAAAAGAACGGTCACCGCGTGGTGGAAAGCTCTCCGCTGGTTCCCCGCAACGACCCGACGCTGATGTTCACCAACTCGGGCATGGTGCAGTTCAAGAACTGCTTCACCGGGGTGGAAAAGCGCGATTACGTCCGCGCGACGACGGCGCAGAAATGCGTCCGCGCCGGCGGCAAGCACAACGACCTTGATAACGTCGGCTACACCGCGCGCCACCATACCTTCTTCGAGATGCTCGGCAACTTTTCCTTTGGCGATTACTTCAAGGAAAAGGCGATCACCTACGCCTGGGAGCTGCTGACCAAGGATTTCGATATTCCAAAGTCGAAGCTGCTCGTCACCGTCTATCACACCGATGACGAGGCGGCGGCGATCTGGAAAAAGGTCTCGGGTCTGACGGACGAGCGCATCATCCGCATCCCCACCAAGGACAATTTCTGGCAGATGGGGCCGACCGGTCCCTGCGGCCCCTGCACCGAGATTTTCTTCGATCACGGCGATCACATCTGGGGCGGCCCGCCCGGCTCGAAAGACGAGGACGGCGACCGGTTCATCGAGATCTGGAACAACGTCTTCATGCAGAACGAGCAGTTCGAAGACGGCTCGATGGTTGAACTCGAGATGCAGTCGATTGACACCGGCATGGGGCTGGAACGGATCGGCGCGCTGCTTCAGGGCAAGCACGACAACTACGACACCGATCTGATGCGCAGCCTGATCGAGGCTTCGGCGCATGCGACCTCGGCCGATCCGGATGGGGCGGGCAAGGTGCATCACCGCGTCATCGCCGACCACCTGCGCTCGACCTCGTTCCTGATCGCGGATGGCGTGATGCCGTCGAACGACGGGCGCGGCTATGTGCTGCGTCGCATCCTGCGTCGGGCCGCGCGTCATGCGCATATGCTCGGGGCGAAGGATCCGGTGATGCACAAGCTGGTTCCGGCGCTGGTGCGGCAGATGGGGGCGGCTTATCCCGAACTCGTCCGCGCTCAGGCGCTGATCGAGGAAACGCTGAAGCTGGAAGAAACCCGGTTCAAGGTCACGCTGGAACGCGGTCTGAAGCTGCTTGATGACGAACTCGCCGCGCTGCCCGAAGGGGCGGAGCTGCCGGGCAATGCCGCGTTCAAGCTTTACGACACCTATGGCTTCCCGCTCGACCTCACGCAGGATGCTTTGCGTGAAAAGGGCCGGACCGTCGACACCGCGGGCTTTGATGCCGCGATGGACGAGCAAAAGGCGAAGGCGCGCGCCAGTTGGTCTGGCTCGGGCGAGGCCAAGGATGCGAAAGTCTGGTTCGAGATTGCGGAACGCGCGGGCGTTACCGAATTCCTCGGCTATGACACCGAAACCGCCGAGGGTCAGATCCAGGCGTTGGTGATCGAGGGCACTGAGGTCGCCGAGGCCACGGGCGCGGTGCAGATCGTCGTCAACCAGACGCCGTTCTATGCCGAATCCGGCGGTCAGGTCGGCGATCACGGTATCATCCGCACCGACAGCGCCGAAATTCGCATCACCGACACGAAAAAGGTCGCGGGCGTCTTCATCCATATCGGCGAGGTCATCGAGGGCAAGGTGACGAAGGGCCAGCCCGCGAAGCTGGAAGTCGATCACGCGCGGCGCTCGGCCATCCGCGCGAACCACTCGGCCACGCACCTTCTGCACGAGGCGCTGCGCCGTGCGCTTGGCGATCACGTCGCGCAAAAGGGCTCCTTGAATGCCGAAGACCGGCTGCGCTTCGACTTCAGCCACGGCAAGGCGATGACCGCCGAAGAGCTGATGACGGTCGAGGCCGAGGTGAACGCCTTCATCCGGCAGAACACCCCGGTTGAAACCCGGATCATGACGCCCGACGATGCCCGCGGCCTTGGCGCGCAGGCGCTGTTCGGCGAGAAATACGGCGACGAGGTCCGCGTCGTGTCGATGGGCGAGCTTTTGGGCTCGGGCAAGGGCAATGACGGGCGGACCTACAGCCTTGAACTTTGCGGCGGCACCCATGTGAAGCGCACCGGCGACATCGGCGCCTTTGTGGCGCTTGGCGAAAGCGCGTCTTCGGCGGGGGTGCGGCGCTTCGAGGCGCTGACCGGTCAGGCGGCGCTCGATTGGCTGAAGGCGCAGAACGCGCGTCTGTCGGACGTGGCGGCGATGCTGAAAACCTCGCCTGCGGAAGTGGCCGATCGGGTCAAGGCGCTGGCCGAGGAACGCAAGGCGCTCGCCAATGAAGTGGCGCAACTGCGTCGCGAACTGGCCATGGGCGGCGGTGCGGCTGGTGGTCCGGAAGTTATGGAAATCAAGGGCTTGCGTTTCATTGCTCAAGTGGTTTCCGGGGTCTCGGGCAAGGATCT
The DNA here is from genome assembly GCF_052363175.1 of Rhodobacter capsulatus. Classification (GTDB taxonomy): domain Bacteria; phylum Pseudomonadota; class Alphaproteobacteria; order Rhodobacterales; family Rhodobacteraceae; genus Rhodobacter; species Rhodobacter capsulatus_D. The sequence goes on along the minus strand of NZ_CP198946.1, from coordinate 2,156,041 downwards.
TCCGGCGCTTGTCGACAGTCTGAAGGACAAGGTCGGTTCGGGCGCGGTGCTGGTTGTGGCCGATACCGGCGGCAAGGCGGCCTGCGCGGCGGGGGTGACGGCGGATAAGACCGGCGCCGTTTCCGCGGTCGAGATCGTCAAGATCGCGGCGGCGGCGCTGGGTGGCAAGGGTGGCGGTGGCCGCCCGGACATGGCGCAGGCGGGCGGGGCCGATCCGACCAAGGCCGACGACGCCGTGGCCGCGGTCAAAGCCATGCTGGAGGCGCTGTGATGCCCTCCGCACTCTGGATTGCCCATGTGAAGGTGCTCGACGCCGAGGCTTACGGCAAATATGCCGCCGCCGCGGGTCCGGCAATTGCGGCGCATGGCGGGGTCTTCCTCGCCCGCGCCACGCGCTATGTGCAGCTGGAAGGCAATGATCGCGCGCGCAATGTTGTCGCGCGGTTCCCCAGCCTTGAAGCCGCGGTCGCCTGCTACAATTCGGAAGCCTATCAGGCCGCTTTGTCGCATGCCAAAGGGGCGTCCGAACGCGATCTCGTGATCGTCGAGGAAAACGCCTGACTTTCGCCCCGTCCCGGATTGCGTTACTGTAACAGCATCATGTCAACGCCAACCGGGGCGGAGCCAACCGCCTGTTTGGGGCCGGAAAATGTGCCGTTGGGCAGCCTATGTCGGGGAACCGATCTTTCTTGAGGATATCGTCTCGAAACCGGGACATTCGCTGATCCACCAGAGCCATTGCGCCACGCAATGCCACACGGCGATCAATGCGGACGGCTTCGGTCTTGCCTGGTATGGCGAGCGCCCCGAGCCCGGGCTTTACCGCGATGTCATGCCAGCCTGGTCGGACCCGAACCTCAAGTCCTTGACCGCGCAGGTGAAATCGCCGCTCTTCTTGGCCCATGTGCGGGCCTCGACCGGGACCGCCACCTCGCGCAATAACTGCCATCCCTTCGTCGTCGGCCGCTGGAGCTTCATGCACAACGGACAGATCGGCGGTTACAACGCCTTTCGCCGCGCGGGCGAGATGATGATCCCCGATCACCTTTACCCGCACAGGAAGGGCGCGACCGACAGCGAGGCGCTGTTCCTGCTCGCTTTGGCCGAGGGGCTGGACGACGATCCGAAGGCCGCGCTCGAACGGGCGACGGCGCGGCTGGAATCGCTTTCGCGCGAGCGCGGGCAGGGGCCGCACATGCGTCTGACGGCGGCCTTTTCCGATGGCAAGCGGCTTTATGCGGTGCGTTATGCCAGCGATGACCTTGCGCCGACGCTCTATCACCGCTGGTCCGACACCCGGCAGGGCCGCGCCGTCGTCTCCGAACCGCTTGAGGATGGCGAGGGCGACTGGACCCCGGTTCCGCCCGGGTCGTTCTGCATCTTCGAGGGCGCCGCGCTGACCATCGAACCCTTTGCCCCGAAGCTGCAGGCGGTGGCTGCTTAGGCGGTTCTGCTGTTTCCTCGCGCCTGCAATTGCGCTAATCCGCAGGGACAAAGATGCGAGGAAGCCGATGATCCGCCTGCACAATACCAAGACCCGCCGCAAGGAAACGTTCCGCCCGCTCGATCCGCAAAATGTGCGGATGTATCTCTGCGGTCCGACCGTTTATGACCGCGCCCATCTGGGCAATGCGCGGCCGGTCGTGGTGTTCGATGTGCTTTACCGGCTGCTGCGCCATGTCTATGGCACGGGTCACGTCACTTATGTGCGCAATTTCACCGATGTCGACGACAAGATCAACGCGACGGCCCTTTCGCGCAAAGAGGGGGGCGCTTCCGGCACGCTGGAAGAGCTGATCCGGGCGCGGACCGAGGAGACGATCGGCTGGTATCACGCCGACATGGACGCGCTTGGGGCGATGCGCCCCGATCACGAGCCGCGGGCGACCGACTATATCGGCGCGATGATCGAAATGATTGCCGATCTGATCGCCAAGGGCCACGCCTATGCCAAGGACGGCCATGTGCTCTTCCGGGTGCGCAGCTATACCGACTATGGCGCGCTTTCGGGCCGCTCGGTCGATGACATGATCGCGGGCGCGCGGGTCGAAGTGGCGCCCTTCAAGGAAGATCCGATGGATTTCGTGCTGTGGAAGCCCTCGGATGCGGACCTGCCGGGCTGGGACAGCCCCTGGGGCCGCGGCCGTCCGGGCTGGCATATCGAATGCTCGGCAATGTCCTACGAACTGCTGGGCGCGAGTTTCGACATTCACGCGGGCGGGATCGACCTGCAATTCCCGCACCACGAAAACGAGATCGCGCAAAGCTGCTGCGCCCATCCCGAGGGCGGTTTTGCGAATGTCTGGCTGCACAACGAGATGCTGCAGGTCGAGGGCAAGAAGATGTCCAAGTCCTTGGGCAATTTCTTCACCGTGCGGGATCTGTTGGAAAAGGGCATCCCGGGCGAGGTGATCCGCTTTGTCTTCCTGCAGACGCATTACGGCAAGCCGATGGACTGGACCGCTGAGAAGGCCGCGCAGGCTGAGGCGACGCTTCGCAAATGGCGGGCGCTGACGGCGGGGATTGCGCCCTCGCATGAGGTTGCGCCCGGCGTGCTGGAGGCTTTGGCCGATGATCTGAACACCGCGGGCGCGCTTGCGGTGCTGCATGGTCTGACGGGTGAGCCTGCGCTGCTCAAGGGCTCGGCGCAGATGTTGGGGCTCCTCATGGACGAGATGGGCGACTGGGCCAAGGCGCCCGAGGTTGACTTGTCGGGGCTTGCCGCAAAACTCGCAGATCTGCGCGCGAAAGCGATGGAAACCAAGGACTTCGCCCCGGTTGATGCGCTCAAATCTGCGCTGATGGCGGCGGGGGTCGAGGTGCGGATGTCAAAGGCGGGCGTCGAGCTTCTGCCCGGCGCGGGCTTTGACGCCGCGAAGCTGGAGGGGCTGTGATGGCGAAGGAACGCCTCTACCTCTACGACACCACGCTGCGCGACGGACAGCAGACGCAGGGCGTGCAGTTCTCGGTGGCGGAGAAGATCGCGATTGCCGAGGCGCTCGACGAGATCGGCGTCGATTATATCGAGGGCGGCTGGCCGGGGGCGAACCCGACCGACAGCGATTTCTTTGCCGCCCGGCCGCAGACGCGGGCGACCTTTACCGCCTTTGGCATGACGAAACGCGCCGGTCGCTCGGCTGCCAACGATGACGTGCTGGCGGCGGTGATGAATGCGAACACCCCCGGCGTCTGTCTGGTCGGCAAGACGCATGATTACCATGTGACTGCCGCGCTTGGCATCACGCTTGAGGAAAACCTTGAAAACATTCGCGCTTCCGTCGCCCATATGGTGGCGCAGGGGCGCGAGGCGATGTTCGACGCCGAGCATTTCTTCGATGGCTACAAGGCGAATCCGGGTTATGCGGTGCTGTGCTGCCGCACCGCCTACGAGGCCGGGGCGCGCTGGGTGATCCTGTGCGACACGAATGGCGGCACTTTGCCCGCCGAGGTGGGCACGATCACGGCTGCGGTGATCGCGGCGGGCGTGCCGGGCGATCATCTCGGCATCCATTGCCATGATGACACCGGCACGGCGGTGGCGAATTCGCTCGCCGCGATCGACGCGGGGGCGCGGCAGGTGCAGGGCACGCTGAATGGCTTGGGAGAGCGTTGCGGCAATGCCAACCTGACCTCGCTGATCCCGACGCTGCTTCTCAAGGAGCCCTATAAAAGCCTTTACGAAACAGGCGTTTCCGCGGCGAAGCTTACAGGCATTACGCGGCTTTCGCGCCGTCTTGACGACATCCTGAACCGGGTGCCGCTGCGCTCGGCCGCCTATGTGGGTGCCTCGGCCTTTGCGCACAAGGCGGGGCTGCATGCCTCGGCGATCCTGAAAGACCCCTCGACCTACGAGCATATCGCGCCGGAAACGGTCGGGAATAGCCGGCTCATTCCGATGTCCAATCAGGCCGGTCAGTCGAACCTGCGGGCGCGGCTCGCCGCGATGGGGATCGAGATCGACCCGAAGGACCCGCGGCTCGTGCAGATCCTCGACGAGATCAAGGCGCGCGAGGATCGCGGCTATGCCTATGACGGCGCGCAGGCGAGTTTCGAGCTGGTGGCGCGGCGCGTGCTGGGGCTTTGCCCGCAATTCTTTGAAATCAAACGCTATCGGGTGATCGTCGAGCGGCGCAAGAACCGCTATGATCAGATGGTCTCGGTCTCGGAAGCGGTTGTCGTGGTGAAGATCGGCGGGCAGAAGATGCTCTCGGTCTCGGAAAGCATGGATGCCGAGGGGCATGACCGCGGCCCGGTGAACGCGCTCTCCAAAGCGCTGGTGAAGGATCTTGGCCCCTACACGCGCTGCATCGAGGACATGAAGCTGGTCGACTTCCGCGTGCGCATCACGCAGGGCGGCACGGAAGCCGTGACCCGCGTCATCATCGACAGCGAAGACGGGCAGGGTCAGCGCTGGTCGACGGTGGGCGTCAGCCCGAACATCGTCGATGCCTCGTTCGAGGCGCTGCTCGATGCGATCATCTGGAAGCTCATTCGCGACGGGGCGCAACCGGCATGAGTGAGGCGCTTTCCCTGTGTGCCGAGCGTCTTTCGGCGGGTGACCCGGATCGTTTTGCCGCGGTGATGGCCGCGCCGCCCGCGGATCGGCCTGCGCTTTTTGCGCTTTACGCTGCCAATCTGGCGATCGCGCAGGCGCCTTGGGCCAGTGCCGAGCCTTTGGTGGCCGAGATGCGGGTGCAATGGTGGATCGATGCGCTTGTGGCGCAGTCCAAGCAGGGCAAGCCTATCCCGCATGAGATCGGTCCGGCTTTGCAGGCCTTGCCAGAGGAGGCGCTGCGGGGGCTGATCACCGCGGCCGAGGCGCGTCGTGCCGATTGTCACGGCGAGGCTTTCGCCGATGAAACACGGCTGTGGGATTATCTTGATGCCACCTCGGGGGCGGTCTTCGCTGCGGCTGGCGCTTGTTTCGACGCCGGGTTCGAGGCTGCGCTGCATGGCTATGGGGCGGCGGCGGGATTGGCGAACTGGTTGATTGCCTTGCCGGAATTGACTGCCCGCGGTCGGTTGACGCTGGCGGGCGCCGATCTCGCGCGGCTGGCGGCGCTTGCGCGCGAAGGCGAGGTGCGTCTGATGGCTGCGCAAGCCGCGCTGCGCTCGGCGCCCTCGGCGGCGCGGGTGGCCGCGCTCAGCGGCTGGCAGGCGGTCGGCGTGCTGCGGCGTGCGGCGGCTGCGCCCGAGCGGATCGCCGAAGGGGCCTTGCGCAGCTCGGAATTCGCGCGCCGACTTGGCCTTTTGAGGGCGCGTCTGGCCGTGTGATCTTGCGCAAGAAAAGAAGGCAAGGGCCCGTATCGTTTAAGTGAATCTTCAAAAGTTCCGGTCATGTTCCAGAGAGTGCCCCGGGGCACGGCGTCGTTTTGCCCGCCCGGGCGCTGAGCTGGAGATCCGGAATGCCCTTTCTGAAAAGCCTCAAGCTGCGCTTGAAGCTGCCCCTGATGCTCGTGGCCATTGCGGTCGGCGCGCTTGCGGTGATGGGGGTGTCCTCCTATCACGAAGCGCGCAGTCTGCTGCTGGAACAGGGCAGCCAGCGGTTGGAATATGCGCTTGATACGCGTGCGGAAAGGGCGAAGACTTGGGCCGATCAGGTGCAATCCGAGCTGCGCTCGATGGCGGTCAATCAGGGCACTGCGCGGCTGATGCGCGATCTGTCCGGCGCCTGGAAGATGCTGGGCGAGGGGGCGGCCGAAAATCTGCGCCATGCCTGGGTCGAGGCCAACCCGAATCCTGAAGGGGAACGCTGGAAGCTCGATTTTGCGGGCGACATCAATGACTTTGGTGTCATCCACAGGCGCGCGCATCCGGGGTTCGTGACGCTCGCGAAGGAACGCGGTCTTGCGGATCTCTTCTTCATCGACCCGAGTGGGCGGGTTCTTTATTCGCTTCAAAAGGGTCCGGAATTCACCGCCGATCTGACCGATCCGGCGCTGCAGGCGGCCCCGCTTGCGACGCTTTTTGCGCAGGCGCTCGCGCGCAAGGAAGATTCGCCGGAAATTTCCGACTTCGTGAAATCAGGCCCGGGGGGCGAGCCGGTCATTTATATGGCTCAGGCGGTGCGCAGCGCCGAGGGGCGCTCGCTCGGTGTTCTGGCCTTTGCCGTACGTCTTGGTCCTCTGATGCAGATGATTGCCGATCCGCAGGCGCTTGGTGACACCGGGCAGGCCTATCTCGTCGATGCGGCGCAGCATCTGCAATCGAATCTGCGTCCGGGCCCCGGCGGTCAGGTGGCGGTGCAACCCGGCAGCACCGTGGACAATCTTGCCGTTGCCGCAGCGCTGGCCGGTTCGACCGGCCGGGTCGAGGAGCATGGAATCGATGGTGCGCCGGTTCTTGCCGTGCACGCCCCGCTGAAGCTTTTCGGACGGACAATGGCGCTGGTGGTCGAACAGTCGGATCGCGAACTTTTCGCGCCTGCGCGGGAATTGGCGCGCAAGCTGGGCGTCAATGCTGCGGTCATGATCGCGGTTCTGGCGGCGATCTCGACCTGGATGGCGCGCGGGATTGCCCGGCCGTTGCATCATCTTGCGGGCGCGGTGAATCGGATCAGCCGGGGCGATCATGCGATGACTGTCCCCGGAACCGGGTTGAAGGATGAGGTCGGCGAAATTGCGCAAGCGATCGAAGCGCTGCGTGGTGATCTTGCCGCCTCCGAGGCCACCCGCCATGCGGCGACGGTTCAGGGCACGGCTTTCCGCAATTCTTCTGCGGCGCTGATGGTCGTCGCGGCCGATCTGACAATCACTTACGTCAATACGGCACTGATAAAACTTGTCTCGGCGAAATTGGGCGATTTCCGTCTCCGTCAGTCCGATCTTGAGGCCGAAGAGCTGGTCGGGCTGCGGCTTTCTGCGCTTTACCCGATGAGTGCCGATATTGAAGCGCGGCTGCAAGATCCTTCTCAGCTGCCGTTCCGGCGCGATGTGGCGGTGGGTGAAGGGCGGTATGGCGTCGATTTCTCGGAGATCCGGATGCCGGATGGTGCGCAGCTGGGGTTCGTGGTCGAATGGCGGGATGTGACTGAACTGCGGATGACCCGGGCGCTGCTGAATGCGCTCGACAGCACGCAGCTGATGCTCGAGTTCTCGCCCGCGGGACTGGTGACGCGCGGCAATGCCAATCTTCTGGCCGCATTGGGCGAGACAGAGGCCGGTCTGGTCGGCCGGAGCCATGACGGCTTGATCGATGGCGAAGGAGCTTTGGCCGGGTTCTGGTCGCGTCTTGACCGGCTGGATCCGGTGATCGGGCGGTTCGAACTGATCTGTGCCGATGGTGGACGAGTGATGGCCGAGGGCAGCGTGACGCCTGTGCCCGATCGTGCGGGCAATATGCTCAAGATTGTCCTGATCGCCAATGATATCACCAAGGCACAATCGGCGCTCGACCTTGCACGCGCCCGCAACGAGACCATGTTGACCGAACAGCTCGGTGTGGTCGAGGCGCTGCGCATCGGGCTTGAACAGCTCGCAAAAGGCGATCTTGCGACCCGGATCGACAGGAATTTCCCGACGGAATACGAACAGCTGCGCACTGATTTCAACAATGCGGCGAGCACCCTTGCTGCGGCGATGCTGGTGGTGATCGACAATGCGCAAAGCATTGATGGCGAAGTGAGCGAGATCACCAATGCGGCTTCGGATCTGAGCCAGCGCACGGAGCGGCAAGCGGCGACGCTGGCGGAAACGGTGACCGCTCTTGATCAGCTGACCTCGTCGATCGGTGCGGCTTCGGCAAGCATTTCCGAAGCGGATCAGGTTGTTGAGCGTGCCCGTGTCGGCGCCGAAGGGTCAGGCAGGGTTGTGCAACAGGCGGTTTCCGCCATGGGGGAGATCGCGGAGTCGTCACAAAAGATTTCGCGCATCATCGAAGTGATCGAGGATATCGCCTTCCAGACCAACCTTCTTGCGCTCAACGCCGGGGTCGAGGCGGCCCGCGCAGGCGAGGCGGGTCGCGGTTTCGCCGTCGTCGCCTCCGAGGTGCGGGCACTTGCGCAGCGCTCTTCCGCAGCCGCGCAGGAGATTTCGAACTTGATCACGGCCTCGTCGGATCATGTCAAAGTTGGTGTGGATCTTGTTGGTCAAACGGGCCAGGCGCTGGACGGCATCCTTGCTTCGGTCAATGACATCGCCGGGCGTGTGTCGAAGATCGCCTATTCCGCACGCGAGCAATCGACGGGTCTTTCGGAAATCAACGCCGCTATGATCCAGCTTGATCAGGTCACGCAGCAGAACGCCGCGATGTTCGAGGAAACGACGGCCGCCGCGCAGGCCTTGAGCCGAGGCGTGCAGGCCTTGACGGCAACGACATCCCGGTTCCGCGCGGTTGCGCCCGCCACGCCTGTCGTCAATCGGCCTGCTGCTGTTGTCCGTCCTGCAGCGGCGCCGTCTACGCCTCCGAAACAGAAGCCGATCTCCCGACCTGCCCCGCGAAGCAACGGCGCATTGGCCATTTCCGAAGATGGGGGCGAATGGGTCGATTTCTGAACCTGAACCGAAAGCGGGCTCAAAGTATAAATAACCGGATAATGAGATGACACCGAAACGCGTTCTGATCGTCGATGACTCCCCGACCATTCGGGCTTTGATCCGGACAAAGCTGGCTCCGGATCCGCGTATCGTCGTTGTCGGCGAGGCGAGCGATCCCTTTGAGGCGCGCGAAAAGATCAAGGCTCTGTCCCCCGACGTGCTGACACTCGATGTCGAGATGCCGCGGATGAACGGGCTCGAATTTCTAGAAAAACTGATGCGGCTGCGTCCGATGCCCGTCGTGATGATCTCGACCGAGACGCAGAAAGGGTCTGCCGCGGCGCTGGAGGCTCTGTCGCTTGGCGCGGTCGAATGTGTCGGCAAGCCCAGTTTCGACCGGCTTTCGGATACATTCCTCAATCTTGCCGAACTCCTGGTGGCGGCGGCCAATGCCCGTTTGCGCAGCCCCGGTCCCCGGGCCCACATTGCTCCGGCCGAGGATTTCAAATGGAACGGCAAATATGTCCTGATCGGCTCTTCGACCGGGGGGGTTGACGCGCTCGAAACCCTGCTGTCGGGCTATCCGCGCAATTGCCCGCCGACCCTGATCACGCAGCATATGCCGGAGGGATTTCTTGCGAGTTTTGCCCGGCGGCTGGATGGGCGTATGGTGCCGACGGTTGAGCTCGCCCGGGAAGGGGCTCCGTTGCTGCCCGGGATGGTGTATCTGGCACCCGGCGGGGATTACCATCTTGCCGTCACCCCGACCGATCAGCCCCGCTGCAAGCTTGTCGCGACCGACAAACGCAATGGCCATCGCCCCTCGGTCGAGGTTTTGTTCGAATCTGCTGTGCCGATCGCGCAAAAAGTGGTTTCGGTGATGCTGACCGGGATGGGGCGCGACGGGGCGGAAGCGATGAAGCACTTGCGGCAAGCGGGGGCGCGCTGTCTGGCGCAGGATGAGGCGACCTGTGTCGTTTTCGGCATGCCGCGGGCGGCGCTTGAAATTGGTGCAGCAGAAAAGCCGGTGCCGATCGGAAAGATGGCGCAATCGGTCTTGCAGCTGTGTTCCGGCAGTCAGATGCAGTTCAAATCTTCACGGGGGGAATAACCATGGCTGGACATCACAAGACCCTCCATATCGCGCAAGGCGAGTTCATCACGGCGAAGGGGGCGGAGGCGTCAATTTCGACCATTCTCGGGTCCTGCGTGGCGACGTGTCTTTATGACGAGGCCAGTCAGGTGGGTGGCATGAACCACTTCCTGCTGCCCGACGGGGCCGGGGCCTCGCTGAACTCGGCCCGTTTCGGGGTCAACGCGATGGAATTGCTGATCAACGCCCTGATCAAGGATGGCGCCAATCGCAAGCGGCTGAAAGCAAAAGTTTTCGGGGGCGGGCGCATGATTGCGGGCTTGACCGACATTGGTCAGAAAAATGCCGAGTTCGTGCTTGATTTCCTGCGACGCGAAGGGATCGAATGTACCGGCCAAAGTCTTGGCGGCACGCAGGCGCGACGGGTCGAGTTCTGGCCTGGCACTGGCCGGGCGCGGCAACGGCTTCTGGGCGAGACCAAGGTGGTCGAGACGCCGCCGGTCATTGCTGCGGGCAATGGCGTCGAGCTGTTCTGAGGGTCGACGGACGGGAGCGTTTCAGGATCACGCTCGATCTTGGGGCGCTCCGGTCTTGGTCCTTGCGAAACGGTTCGGTCGTCACGGGTTGCAAGACATGCGCCATCGTCGATCGCGATGGACGATTTTTCCATTCTTCGGTATGACAGCGCGGACGCGAGCGCCCCTTGTCCGGTCCGGGCAGGCGCTTGCCGAAGCCTCCCGTTGGAACCCCGGCCTTTCGGTCGATCCTCGGTTTCGGCTGTCGGATGCGGAAGAAGCGGAAACCAAGGTCAATGCAGCAAGAGCCATCTCCTTTGCCTTCGCGTGGTGCGAAGGAAAAACAATCGCTTGAGGGCGTCGCCCTGCATGCGCGTCTGTCTGTTGCGCCGATGCTCGACTGGACGGATCGGCATTGTCGCGTCTTTCATCGCACGATGTCGCGCAACGCCCTGCTTTATACCGAGATGGTCACCGCTCCGGCGGTGATCCATGGCAAGCGGACGCAGCTTCTTGATTTCAGCGCGGTCGAGCATCCCGTTGCCTTGCAACTGGGCGGCTCCGACCCTGCCGAATTGGCCGAAGCGACGCGGATCGCGCGCGACTGGGGCTATGACGAGATCAACCTCAACGTCGGTTGCCCCTCGGACCGGGTGCAGTCGGGGGCCTTCGGCGCGGTTCTGATGAAGACGCCTGATCTGGTCGCGCGCTGTGTCGAGGCGATGCAGGCCGCGGCGGCGGTCGAGGTCACGGTGAAATGCCGGATCGGCGTCGATGATCAGCTCCCCGAGGAGATCCTGCCCGATTTTCTGCGCCGGGTGTCGGCGGCCGGGGTGACCCGTTTCACCCTGCATGCCCGCAAGGCCTGGTTGCAAGGCCTCAGCCCAAAGGAAAACCGCGAGATCCCTCCGCTTGATTACTCGCTTGTGCATGCGATGAAACGCGAGTTTCCGCATCTCCATCTGAGCCTGAACGGCGGCGTCACCACGCTGGCGCAGGTCGAGGCGCATCTGGAGGCGGGGATGGACGGGGTGATGGTTGGGCGCGCCGCCTATCAGGAGCCGATGCAGGTGCTTGCGGGTGCCGATGCCGCGCTTTGGGGCCGGGGCGAGACGCTTTCGGCCGTGGACGTGGCCGAGGCGATGAAGCCCTATATCGCGGATCATCTGGCCAAGGGCGGGCGGCTCCATCAGATCACCCGGCACATGCTGGGCCTGTTCCACGGTCGGCCCGGGGCGCGCGGTTGGCGGCGCGTGCTGTCCGAGGGGGCGACGCGGTCGGGGGCCGGGTTGAAGCTTTACGATCAGGCCTTGGCCGAAGTCACGCGGGAGATCTAGGATGGAGCATCTGACGACGATCCTGCCGCTCGTCGCGATCCTGCTGGCTGTCGGCGCCTTTGCCGGGGTGCTGGCGGGGCTTCTGGGGGTTGGCGGCGGCATCGTGCTGGTGCCTGCCTTCTTCTATCTTTTCAACGGTCTGGGCTATGGCTCGGACGGGTTGATGCAGGTCTGCGTCGCGACGTCGATGGCGACGATCATCATCACCTCGACCCGCTCGGTCACCGCGCATGCGCGCAAGGGGGCGGTCGATTGGCAGCTTCTGCGCGACTGGGCGCCCTATGTCGCGGGCGGGGCGCTGCTCGGCGTCTTTCTGGTGTCGCGGCTCAACACCCATGCGCTGACGATCATCTTCGGCACGCTCGTCATGGCGATCGCGCTGTATATGGCCTTTGGCAAGCAAAGCTGGCGGATCGCCGAGGGGATGCCGGGGCAGGGGTTCCGGATGTGGTTCGGGCCGCTGATGGGGGCAGTTTCGGTGCTGCTCGGGATCGGCGGCGGCTCGATCTCGACGCCGATGCAGACGCTGCACGGGATTCCGATTCACCGCGCGGTGGCCACTTCGGCGGGGTTCGGCGCGATCATGGCGGTGCCCTCGACCGTGGCCTTCCTGCTGACGCCGGTTGAGGCGGCGCCCCCCTACACGGTGGGCTCGATCAACCTGCCCGCGCTGGTCGTGATCGGCGCCACTACGGCCATCACCGCTGCCTGGGGCGCGGCGCTGGCACATCGGCTCGATCCGAAACCGCTCAAACGCATCTTCGCGGGCTTCATGATGCTTGTCGCGCTGAACATGCTACGCAAGGCGCTGTTCTGAGCCCCCGAAAGCCTCTCACAATCCCGTGCGCTTGGCCGCATCCCAAAGCGCATCCATCTCGGCCAGATCGCTGTCGGCGGGGCGTTTTCCTGCCTTCGCCAGTTCGGCCTCGATGAAGGCGAACCGCCGGGTGAACTTGCCATTCGCCGCGCGCAGACAGGCTTCGGCATCGAGCCCGAGATGCCGCCCGAGGTTCACCATCACGAACATCAGATCGCCATATTCCTCGGCGATCTCCTCGGGCCCCAATTCATCGCGGGCCTCGACCAGCTCGTTTGCCTCCTCGACGATCTTCGCCACCACCTCGGCAGTCGAGGGCCAGTCGAACCCCACCCGCGCGGCGCGCTTTTGCAGCTTCAGCGCCCGGGTGAGCGCCGGAAGCCCCAGCGCGACGCCGTCCAACACCCCGGACTCGGCCTTGGCTGCACGCTCGGCGGATTTAATTTTCTCCCAATCTTCCGTCTGTTGCGCGGCGCTCTTCACGCGGCTTTCGTCGCCAAACACATGCGGATGCCGCGCGATCATCTTTGCATTGATCCCGCGCAGCACCGTCAGCAGATCGAAATGCCCGGCCTCGGCCGCCATCTGCGCGTGAAACACGACCTGCAGCGCCAGATCGCCCAACTCGCCCGAAAGCTCGCCCCAGGCCCGCCGCTCGATCGCATCGGCGACTTCGTGCGCCTCCTCGATCGTGTAGGGGGCGATGGTGGCGAAATCCTGCTCGATATCCCAAGGACAGCCGGTGTCGGGGTCGCGCAGACGGGCCATGATCGCCGCCAGCCGCTCGGTCTCGGCGCCCACGCTGTCGGTTTCAATGAAGATCCCCGGATCGGTCGGTTTCGCCATTGCCTCTTGCCTCCTGCAGGTCCATCTACTTCCCTATCGCTTTCCAAAACCCAGAGTCCACCATGCCCGTGATCAACCGCATTGCCGCCCTTGCCCCCGAGATGAAGGAGTGGCGGCAATGGCTGCACCGTCACCCCGAACTGGAATTTAAACTGCCGAAGACCGCGGCTTTCGTGGCTGAGCGGCTGCGCGAGATCGGCGTGGACGAGATCCACGAAGGCATCGCGACCTCGGGCATCGTGGCGCTGATCAAGGGGCGGCAGGACGGGCCCACAATCGGGCTGCGCGCCGATATGGATGCGCTGCCGATCGACGAGATCACCGGGGTGGATTACGCCTCGGAGCACGAGGGCAAGATGCATGCCTGCGGCCATGATGGCCATACGGCGATGCTGCTTGGCGCGGCCAAGTATCTGTCCGAGACGCGGAATTTTGCCGGGACGGTGGCGCTGCTCTTCCAGCCCGCCGAGGAAGACGGCGGCGGCGGCGAGGTCATGGTGAAAGAGGGCGTGATGGAGCGCTTCGCCATCACCGAGGTTTACGGCATCCATAATGCGCCGAACCTGCCCTTTGGCCATTTCCACACCACGCAGGGCGCGCTGATGGCGGCGGTCGATACCGCCTGGGTCACCGTCACCGGCCGCGGCGGGCATGGCGCGACGCCGCATGAGTGTATCGACCCGATCCCGGCGATCACGGCGATGGTCGGATCGCTCCAGACGATCGTTAGCCGCAACCTCTTCGCGATGGACGAACTCGTCGTTTCGGTGACGCAGATCCATGTCGGCACGGCGAACAACATCATCCCCGAAACCGGCTGGTTTTGCGCCACGATCCGCTCTTTCACCCCCGAAGTGCGCGCGATGGTCGAGCGCCGCTTCCACGAGATCGTCGAAGGCACGGCCGCGGCCTTTGGGGTCTCCGTCGAGATCCGCTACGACAAGGGCTATCCGCCCACCATCAACGATGGCGACAAGGCCCGTTTCGCTGCCGAAGTGGCGCGCGAGGTCTCCGGCCCCGAGGCGGTGAAGGACGATGCCGGGCGCGAAATGGGCGCCGAGGATTTCTCCTATATGCTCGAGGCGCGCCCGGGGGCCTATCTCTTCCTTGGCACCGGGCCGGGGGCCGGGCTGCACCATCCCGCCTTTGATTTCAACGATGAGGCGGCGCCGATCGGCGCCAGCTTCTTCGCCCGGCTGGTCGAGCGCGCGCTTCCCGCGCGCTGAAGCCAGAGGCAGCGCCCGCTCTCTGACACCCACGTGAGCGCCCGCCCGCTTGCCATTGCGGGGGGGCGCGGCTAGGGTGCGCGCCGAAAACCGGGGCTTTGCCCCCACGGCCCTAACGAAAGGACCATGCCATGTTCGTCACTCCCGCCTATGCTCAGGATGCCTCTGCCGCCGCCGGTGGCATCGCCGCCTTCGGCCAGTTCGTGCCGCTGATCCTGATCTTCGTGATCATGTATTTCCTGCTGATCCGTCCGCAGCAGAAGAAGGCCAAGGAACACAAGGCGATGGTCGATGCGCTGCGCCGCGGTGACATGGTGCTGACGCAGGCGGGGATCATCGGCAAGATCGTGCATCTGCGCGAAGATGGCGAAGTCGAAGTCGAGATCGCCAAGGACATGAAGGTGCGGATGATCCGCAGCGCCGTGGTTCAGGTTCTGTCGAAGACCGAACCGGCCGCGAACAACTGACCTGACATCGGGGCCGCGCCGCCATGCTGCAGATCTCGCTTTGGAAGCGTCTCGTCATTCTGGGTCTGTGCCTTGCGGCATTGATCACGGCGGCGCCCAACCTCTTTTATGCCCGCGTCGAAGGGCACAATGACGCCATCACGGCCTTCGAGAAAAACGGAGCCCTGACCGAAACGCAGGAGGCGGCGAAAGCCGCTTGGCCCGATTGGGCGCCTTCGGCGCTGGTCAATCTCGGGCTCGACCTGCGCGGTGGCGCCCATCTTCTGGCCGAGGTGCATCTGAACGAGGTCTACAAGGCCCGGATGGATTCGCTTTGGCCCGAGGCGCGCAAGCTTCTGGCGGCTGAACGCGCCACTATCGGCTCGATTCGGCGTGTGCCCTCACCCGAGGGTGAGCTGCGCATCCAGATCGGCCAAAAGGATCAGATCGCGAAAGCGGTCGAGATCGCGCGGACCCTGACCCGCCCTGTCGTCAGCCTGACGGGTGTCGGCCAGTCCGACTACGAGGTGACGGCCGAGGGCGATACGCTGGTCTTCCGGCTGTCGGAGGCGGAAAAGACCGCCACCGATGATCGCACCATGCAGCAGTCGCTGGAAATCGTGCGTCGTCGCGTCGACGCGGCAGGCACGCGCGAACCGACGATCATGCGGCAGGGTACCGACCGCATCCTGATTGAAGTGCCCGGTATCGGCTCGGCGCAGGAACTGAAGGATCTGATCGGCACCACCGCCAAGCTGACCTTCAACCCGGTCGTGGGCACGACCTCGAACCCGAATTCCCCGGTCGCCTCAGGCAACGTTCTGCTGCCCGATGCCGAGCGCAAGGGGCTTTATTATGTCCTTGACGAGGTTCCCGTCGTCACCGGCGATGATCTGACCGATGCGCGTCCGGCGACGGATGACAATGGCGCTCCGGCCGTGTCGTTCCGCTTCAATGTGAGCGGCGCGCGCGCCTTTGGCGATTACACTGCCGATCACATCGGCGAGCCCTTTGCCATCGTGCTCGACAACAAGGTGATCTCGGCGCCCTCGATCCGCGCGCATATCGCGGGCGGCTCGGGCATCATCACCGGCCGGTTCTCGGTGCAGGAAGCGACCGATCTGGCGCTGCTCTTGCGGGCGGGGGCACTGCCTGCAGGCATGACCTTCCTTGAAGAACGCACGATCGGGCCTGAACTGGGCGCGGACAGCGTCAAGGCCGGGATGATCGCATCGCTCATCGGGTTCGCCGCTGTGGTGATCTACATGATCGCCTCCTATGGGCTGTTTGGCTTCTTCTCGGCGGTGGCGCTCTTCATCAACATCGCCTTCATCTTCGCCGTCATGGGCGCGATCGGCGGCACGATGACCTTGCCCGGGATTGCCGGGATCGTGTTGACCATCGGCACCTCGGTCGATGCCAACGTGCTGATCTACGAGCGCATGCGAGAGGAAATCCGGGCAGGCAAATCCCCTGTTCGCGCCATCGAGCTGGGCTTCGACAAGGCGATGTCGGCGATCATCGATGCGAACGTGACCTCGTTCCTGTCCTCGGCGATCCTGTTCGTTCTGGGCGCGGGGCCGGTCCGCGGCTTTGCCGTGACCACGCTGATCGGCATTACCGCCTCGATCTTCACCGCGATCTGGGTGGTGCGGCTGATGATCGTCGTCTGGTATGGCTGGCGTCGTCCCAAGACCATTGTCATCTGAGGAGGAACCCATGGCTTTCCGTCTGAAACTGGTTCCTGAAAAGACCAATATCGACTTCTTCCGCTGGCAGTTCGCCACCTTTGGCGCGGCTGTCGTTCTGATGATCGCCTCGGTGGTGCTGCCCTTCATCATCGGGTTGAACTTCGGCATCGACTTCAAGGGCGGCACAACGATCCGTACTGAATCCACGACTGCAATCGACGTCGGGGAATATCGTTCTGCGCTTGAACCGCTGAAGCTGGGCGACGTGATCATTTCGGAGGTGCGCGATCCGAGCTTCCGGGCCGATCAGCATGTGGCGATGATCCGCATCCAGTTGCAGGACGACGCCGAGGGGGCGCCGACGCAGGGCGCCCAGGGGCAGGGCGCGCAGGGGCAGGAGCTGGTCAACAAGATCGAGACCGCGCTGACCGCCGTCGATCCGCAGCTGAAGATCACCTCGTTTGAATCGGTGGGCCCGAAGGTCTCGGGGGAGCTGGTCTGGACCGCGATCTGGTCGCTTCTGGCTGCGACCGTCGCGATCATGTTCTACATCTGGATCCGGTTCGAGTGGCAATTCGCGCTTGGGGCCGTGGTGGCGCTGGTCCACGACGTGCTGTTGACGGTCGGGCTTTTTGCGGTGCTGCAGCTGAAGTTCGACCTGACGACGGTGGCGGCGCTGCTGACGATAACCGGCTACTCGATCAACGACACCGTCGTCGTGTTCGACCGGCTGCGCGAAAACCTTGTGAAATACAAGACGATGCCGCTGCGCGACGTGATGAACCTCTCGGTCAACGAGACGCTCTCGCGCACCGTGATGACCGGCATGACGACGCTGCTGGCGCTGGTGCCGATGCTGATCTGGGGCGGCGACGTGATCCGCGGCTTCGTCTTCGCGATGGTCTGGGGCGTGTTCACCGGCACCTATTCCTCGGTCTATGTCGCGAAGAACATCGTTCTGTTCATCGGGCTGGATCGCAACAAGCAAAAGAAAGACCCGTCGGACAAGTTCTTCTCGAACGGGGCGCAAGATGCAAAGCCGTGAGGCGGGCTACGGATCGGCGCTGCCGATCGACGGCTACGGCCCAGGCTTCTTTCGCGTCGCCGGGGCGGTGCATCGGGGCGGTCTGCTGATCCGCGCCGAGGCTGCCGCGGTCTGGACCGGCTTCGACGATCTTGCGGCGCTGCGCGCGCTTGCCGGGCAGGTGGATCTTCTGCTGTGCGGAATGGGCGCGGATATCGCCCATCTTCCCAAGGGCTTGCAGGTTGACCTTGAAGCGCTTGGGGTAATGGCGGAGCCGATGTCGACGCCCGCGGCCGCGCGCCATTACAATGTGCTTCTGTCCGAGGGCCGCCGCGTTGCCGCGGCCCTTCTGCCGATGCCGGGCGAGGTCCCGACGGCATGACGCTGCTTGCCGTCGAAAATCTCACCGTCAGCCGCGGCGGTCTTGCCGTGCTGGAGCGGGTGAGCTTTTCGCTGGCGGCGGGCCATGCGCTGGTGCTGCGCGGGCCGAACGGGATCGGCAAGACGACACTGTTGCGCACGCTTGCCGGTTTGCAACCGGCGCTGGCCGGGCGAATTTCGATGCCGCCCGAAACGATGGCCTATGCGGCCCATGCCGATGGGCTGAAGGCGACACTTTCGGTGCGCGAGAACCTGCAATTCTGGGCGGCGATCTATGCGACCGACACGGTCGAGAGCGCGCTCGAGCGGATGAACCTGCGTGCGCTTGAACACCGCGCGGCGATGAACCTTTCGGCCGGGCAAAAGCGGCGGCTGGGTCTGGCGCGGTTGCTGGTCACCGGGCGTCCGGTCTGGGTGCTGGACGAGCCGACGGTCTCGCTTGACGCAGCCTCGGTTGCGCTCTTTGCCGAGGCCGTGCGGGCGCATCTGGCCACCGGCGGCGCGGCGCTGATGGCGACGCATATCGATCTGGGCCTTGCCGAGGCCGAGGTGCTCGACCTTGGCGCGTTCAAGGCGCGTCCGCCCGAGGCGGGCGGTCCTCGCGGCGCCTTTGATCATGATTTCGACGGAGCCTTCCTGTGATTGCGCTTCTTGCCCGGGATTTGCGATTGGCGATCCGCGCTGGCGGCGGCTTTGGGCTGGGTCTGGCGTTTTTCCTGATCGTGGTGACGCTGGTGCCGTTCGGCGTCGGCCCGCAGGGGGAAATCCTTGCCCGCATCGCCTCCGGCATCCTCTGGCTCGGGGCGCTGCTCGCTTGCCTGCTGTCGCTCGACCGGATCTTCGCGCTCGATTTCGAGGATGGCTCGCTCGATCTTCTGGCGACCGCCCCGATCCCACTGGAAGCCGTGGTGACGATCAAGGCCCTTGCGCATTGGATCACCACCGGCCTGCCGCTGGTGCTGGCGGCGCCGCTGTTCGCCGTGCTGCTGCATCTGCCGACCCCGGCCTATCTCTGGCTTGACGTCTCGCTGCTTCTGGGCACGCCGGCGCTCTCGGTTCTGGGCACCTTCGGGGCCGCGCTGACGGTCGGGTTGAAGCGGGGCGGCTTGCTGCTTTCGCTGCTGGTGCTGCCGCTTTATGTGCCGACGTTGATTTTCGGCGCCGAACTGGTACGGCGCGGCGCCGAGGGGATGGCGATCGAGGTGCCGCTGACGATGCTCGCGGGGATCACCGCCGCCACCGTGGCGCTGGTGCCCTTTGCCTCGGCGGCGGCCATTCGCGTCAATTTGCGGTGAGACGGGCTGCGGCTTGATGCGTGTCAATCCGGGCCGTGGCAAAGCGTGACATGTCCGACGGGACACGAGAGGGAGGACGAAAGCCCATGTCGATCTGGGAATATGCAAACCCGGTCAAATTCATGCAGACCTCGGGCTGGCTTTTGCCTTGGGTCGTGGGGGCGACGGTTCTGACCTTGGTGCCGGGGCTTGTCTGGGGCTTCTTCTTCACCCCGGTCGCGGCCGAGTTCGGCGCGACGGTGAAGGTGATCTACGTTCACGTCCCGGCCGCGACGCTGGCGATCAACATCTGGGTGATGATGCTTGTCGCCTCGCTGATCTGGCTGATCCGGCGCCACCATGTTTCGGCACTGGCGGCAAAGGCCGCGGCACCGATCGGCATGGTGATGACGCTGATCGCGCTGATCACCGGGGCGTTCTGGGGGCAGCCGATGTGGGGGACCTGGTGGGAGTGGGACCCGCGCCTGACCTCGTTCCTGATCCTGTTCCTTTTCTATCTGGGCTACATGGCGCTGTGGGAGGCGATCGAGACCCCCGATACCGCCGCCGATCTGACCGGCGTGCTGTGTCTGGTGGGCTCGGTCTTCGCGGTGCTGTCGCGCTATGCGGCGATCTTCTGGAACCAGGGGCTGCATCAGGGCTCGACGCTCAGTCTCGACAAGGAACAGCACATCGCGGATGTTTATTGGCAACCTCTGGTGCTGTCGATCGGCGGCTTCGGGATGCTGTTCGTGACGCTGCTGTTGCTGCGCACCCGCACCGAGATCCGGTCCCGCCGTCTGAAGGCGCTGGAACAAAGGGAGCGCATGGCATGATGCCGGAGTTCGGAAAATACGCATTCACGATCCTTGCCTCCTGGGGGGTGACGCTGGCGCTGCTGGCGGGGTTGATTGCGGTGACGCTGATCCGCGGTGCGAAGGTGAAACGGGCGCTCAAGGCGCAAGAAGAACGGATGAAGAACGATGGCTAAACCCTTGATGTTTCTTCCGCTCATCGTGATGGTCGGCTTTGTTGGCGCTGGCTACTTTGCCATGCAGCAGAATGACCCGAATGACATGCCGACCGCGCTCGCCGGGAAAGAGGCGCCGCCGGTGCAGCTTGTGCAGCTGGGGGCTGAGGTGCCGTTCACCGATGCCGATCTGCGCGACGGCAAGATGAAGCTGGTGAATTTCTGGGCCTCGTGGTGCGCGCCCTGCCGGGTCGAGCATCCGAATCTGATCGGTCTGAAGCAGGATGGCATCGCGATTATGGGTGTGAACTGGAAGGACACGCCCGAGAAGGCGCAGGCCTTCCTTGGCGAGATGGGCAGCCCCTACACGAAGCTCGGCGCCGATCCGGGCAACAAGATGGGGCTGGATTGGGGCGTCGCCGGGGTGCCCGAAACCTTCGTCGTCGATGGCGAGGGGCGGATCGTGACGCGCATTGCCGGACCGCTGACCGAGGATGTGATCACAGAAAAACTGGACCCGCTGCTGGCGGGCGAAGGCGAGTAATCAGACGGCTCCGGGCTGGGGCGGACCCCGGCCCGGAAGGCCGTGATCACTTCTGCGGTTCGGTGAAACGCACTGTGCCGATGAACGGCAGGTTGCGGTGGTTCTGCGCATAATCGAGACCGTAGCCGACGACGAATTCGTCGGGGATCTGGAATCCGGTCCAGCGCGCCTTCACATCGACTTCGCGGCGCGAGGGCTTGTCGAGCATGGCGCAGCATTCGATCCGCCGCGGCGAGCGCGCCCGCAGCATCTCCATGACTTTCGAAATCGTGTGGCCGGTGTCGACGATATCTTCGACAACCAGCACGTCGCGCCCGCCAATTGTGCCGCGCAAGTCCTTGAGAACGCGAACTTCCCGCGTCGAGGTGGTTTCATTTCCGTAGCTTGAGGCCTCAAGGAAATCAACCTCGCAGGGCACGCCGATTTCGCGGATCAGATCGGCGATGAAGACGAAGGAGCCGCGCAAAAGCCCCACGACGACCAGACGGTCGGTGTCTCTGAACGCCTCGGTGATTTCGGCCCCCAGCGCCTCGACGCGGGCCGCGATGGCTTTGGCCGAGATCATCTGGTCGATTACGTAACCGCTTTGCGACATCGTTCCTCCTGCGGCCTCTCGGCCCTTGCAATTCAGTTGCTTTATCGCAAGAAGAGGCGCGGGAAAAGGGAGACGGGCACGATGCCGCGGCACACTGAACAGCGTTTCATGCCCTATTCGGCGGCGCAGATGTATGCGCTTGTGGCCGATGTTGCACGGTATCCGGAGTTCCTGCCTTGGAACTCGGCGGCGCGCATTCGTGCCCGCAAGCCGGGACCGCGCCCGGGCACGGAACTGATGGAAGCGGATCTGGTGATCTCGTTCAAAGTCTTCCGCGAGCGCTTCGGATCGCGGGTGGTGCTGGACCCGGAGAACTTCCGCGTCGACACGCAATACCTCGACGGGCCGTTCAAGCATATGCATTCGTGGTGGCAATTTTCGGATCGGCCGGGCGGCTGCGAGGTCGATTTCTACGTCGATTTCGAATTCAAGAATGCGCTGCTGCAAGGGGTTATTGGTATCGTCTTCGATCAGGCGATGCGGATGATCGTGAAGGCCTTCGAGGATCGGGCCATCGCGCTTTACGGCTGGTCCGGGCGCGTGCAGAGCTGAGATACCGCACATCGCGATCATGAAAAAAAAGGCCGCCCTTCGGTGGCCTTTTTGTTTTCTGACAGGGACTTGAGATCAGGAGTTCAAGTCGTAGGCGCGCTCGCCGTGCGTCGAGATGTCGAGACCGTTCGTCTCGGATTCCTTGTCGACGCGCATCGGGAAGACCATCGCGACAGCGCGGGCCAGAACCCAAGTCAGCGCAAGGGTGTAAATCCCGACGATCAGAAGGGCGCCAAGTTGCGCAGTGAAGCTCGTCGCCCCGAACACGGCGACCATGATCGTGCCGAAGATCCCGCCGACGCCATGCACGGCAAAGACGTCGAGCGAGTCGTCAAGCTTCATCCGCTCGCGCACGAGCAGCACGGCCTCTTGGCAAAGGATGCCTGCTATCGTGCCAATAATCACCGCTTGCAGCGGCGAGACATAGCCCGAGGCCGGGGTCACTGAGGCAAGTCCCGCGATCGAGCCCGTGACGATGCCGACGAGCGAGGCCCGCCCGAACTTGATCCGTTCCCAGAACATCCACGACAGCGAGGCGGCGGCGGCGCTCAGATGCGTTGCGGTGATCGCCATCGCGGCGGTGCCGTCAGCCGCAAGTTCCGATCCACCATTGAAGCCGAACCAGCCGACCCAGAGCAGACCCGCGCCGATGGCGACCATGCCGGGGTTGTGCGGCGGCGTGTGGCGGTTGCGGCGCGGCCCGATCATCACGGCGAGCAGCAGCGCCGCCAGCGCAGCGGTTTCATGAACGACGATGCCGCCCGCGAAATCGCGCGTGCCCTTTGCCCCGAACAGGCCACCGTCCGACATGAAGCCCGCACCCCAGATCCAATGCGCGACCGGCGCGTAGACCAGCAGCATCCAGAGCGCCGAGAAGGTGAAGACCCACCAGAAATTCACCCGCTCGACGAAAGCGCCGAGGATCAGTGCCGGTGTGATCACGGCGAAGGTCATCTGGAAAGCAAAGAAAAGCACCTCGGGCAGGGTTCCGTGCAGGCTGTCGACCGTGACGCCGAGCAGGCCAACCTTTGAAAGACCGCCCCAGACACCACCGACGTCGCCAAAAGCGATGGAATAGCCCGCCAACAACCACAGAATGCTCATGGCCGCGGCGAGCGCGAAGCACTGCATGAAGATCGACAGCACGTTGCGTGCCCGCACCAGCCCGCCATAGAAAAGCGCAAGGCCCGGTAGCGTCATCAACAGCACGAGTGCTGTCGCCATGCTGACCCAGGCGGTATCTGCCCCGTTCATCCCGAATCCTCCTCGTCGGTTTGGCAGCGGCGAAACATGCCGAAACCGCCGTGAAAAGGCGCAAGTGACCGCAAATGGCGCTTAAATCATGGGCGCATTATGTCTGCTCAAGCTTTGGGCGCAATTCCTGCGCCAAGCCGGGATTTGCGGCAGATTACGAAAGGGCGGCGGCGAGCAGCGACAGGGCGTGTTCGCAGGACTTAGCCCGCACGGCCGAACGTCCGAGAGCGCCGAAATCCCGCGTTTCGGTGTGGGTTGCGCCGCCGCGACGGGCGATGCCGAAGCAGACCCGGCCCTCGGGTTTGAACTCGGACCCGCCGGGGCCTGCAATGCCGGTGATGGAAACCGCCAGATCGGCGGAGGAATGGGCCAGCGCCCCTTCGGCCATTTCCTGCGCTACCTGTTCTGATACCGCTCCAAAGGCTTCAAGTGTGGCGGGCAGCACCCCCAGCATCTCGACCTTGGCCGCATTGGAATAAGTGACGAAACCACGCTCGAAGACAGTGGAGGAGCCGGGGATCTCTGTCAGGGCCACGGCCACCATGCCGCCCGTGCAGCTTTCGGCGGTCGCTATGCGAATGCCTTTTTCGCGCGCGGAATCAAGGACTTCCACGGCGATCATCGGATGAAGCCGTGATAGATCCCGGCAGCGATCACGGTGCAGATCCCTGCGAACAAACCTGCCCAGAGATCATCGAGCATGACGCCTGCGGCATCGCCGCGACGGTCGGCGCGGCCGACAAGCCAAGGCTTCCAGATGTCGAAAAGACGGAAGAAGAGGAAGGCCGCCAGCGGCCCCGGCCAGACCATCGACATGTCCCGCATCCAGAACCCGGCGGCCGGGAAGATGAGTGCGACGCCGATACCTGCCACCTCGTCGATGACGATTTCCGAGGGGTCTTCGCCCGGGCGATCGCGCAACTCACGCGCCACCGCCCAGAAGCCGATTGCTGTGATCACAGCCGTGGTCGCCACAAGCGGCCCGAATCCGGCGAAGCGTTCGATTGCCCACAGCACGGCAAGCCCCGCCGCCGTGCCCCAGGTGCCCGGGGCCGGGCGCAGACGGCCGACGAAGCCGAAGGTGGTGATGGCTTGCAGCCAGCGGGCCGCCATCTTACGCGCCGATCAACGTCACGGTGGCGATCGAGGCGATGCCTTCCTCGCGACCGGTGAAACCGAGCCGCTCCGAGGTCGTAGCCTTCACCGACACGCGCGAGGGCTCGATATCCATGATCCGGGCGAGCTCGGCAGCCATCGCTATCGCATGCGGGCCGACCTTCGGGCGCTCGCAGATCAGCGTCACGTCGGCGTTGCCGATGCGGAAGCCCTTCGATTTCGCCAGTTTCGCGGCATGCTCAAGGAAGATCCAGCTGGCGGCGCCTTTCCATTGCGGATCGGTCGGAGGGAAGTGACGGCCGATATCGCCCTCGGCCAGCGCGCCATAGATCGCATCGGTCAGCGCATGCATCCCCACATCGGCGTCGGAATGGCCGAGTAGCGCCTTGGTGTGGGGCACCTTCACCCCGCACAGCCACACATGATCGCCCTCGCAGAAGGCATGCACATCATAGCCGTTGCCCAGTCGCACATCCATCGTCAGCCCCTTCCTTTCACGCAATATCGCCTCGGCGCGGGCGAAGTCCGGCGCATAGGTGATCTTCAGATTGTCTTCATGCCCCGGAACGATCGCGACGGAAAGCCCCGCGTGACGCGCGACCTCGACATCATCGGCGGCGCCGCCCGGATGGGCGCGGTGCGCCTCGAGTATATCGGGGAAGCGGAAGCCCTGCGGGGTCTGGGCGCGGTAAAGCCCGTCGCGGTCCTGCGTGCCGGCGACTAGGCCGTTCTCGCCGCGCCAGAGCGCATCCGTCACCGGCAGCGCGGGCGCGGCGCCGGGCGTCGTCTCAAGCGCAGCCAGAACCGCCGCGGTCACCGAGGCCGGAACCAGCGGTCGGGCTCCGTCATGGATCAGGACCCGCGTCACATCCGAGCCTTCGAGCGCCTCAAGCGCGTTTTTCACGCTTTCCGACCGCGTCGCGCCGCCTGCGACCAGCACCGCCGCGCCGCCCAGCAAGTCCATGCCAAGCCCCATGTCGTCGGGATGCAGCACGACCAGAATGCGACCGACGCCCGCGAAAGCCTCGACCGTTTGAGCCAGAACCGGCCGTCCGGCCAGATCGCGCCATTGCTTCGGCAGACCTTCGCCCGCCCGCGTGCCGCGACCTGCCGCGACGATGATCACCGCAACCGTCATGATGCCTCCTTGCTTGCCAAAGGCTTAGGACATGCACGGCGCGGGTGCAATGCACACGGAGCCGCAGCCATTTTGCCCAAATTATAGGCAGATGCCGATTTTTCTCGCCCAAGTGATGGGTCAGATGACCGGACGCAATTGTGATTCCTCGGATCGGACGCTACTTCCTTGAGCAGTTGCAAATGAGAGACCAAGTGACGATCAGCCTCGATAACATTCGCCTCGACCCTCCGGTGCTGCTGGCGCCGATGGCGGGCATCACCGATCTGCCGTTCCGGCGCATGGTGGCGCGGTTCGGCGCGGGGCTGGTGGTGTCCGAAATGGTGGCGAGCGGCGAGATGCTGACTGCCAAACCCTCGGTCCGGGCCAAGGCACAGGCGGAGCTGACGGCGGGGCTGCCGACCTCGGTGCAGCTGGCCGGGCGCGAGGCGGCGCCGATGGCCGAGGCGGCGAAGATCGTCGCCGACATGGGCGCCGAGATCATCGACATCAACATGGGCTGTCCGGCGAAAAAGGTGACGGGCGGGCTGTCGGGCGCGGCGCTGATGCGCAATCCCGACCATGCGCTGCGGCTGATCGAGGCCGTCGTGGGCGCGGTCGATCTGCCGGTG
Organism: Rhodobacter capsulatus; assembly: GCF_052363175.1. Classification (GTDB taxonomy): domain Bacteria; phylum Pseudomonadota; class Alphaproteobacteria; order Rhodobacterales; family Rhodobacteraceae; genus Rhodobacter; species Rhodobacter capsulatus_D. Next base: position 2,130,137 of record NZ_CP198946.1, on the reverse strand, counting down.
ACGCTGAAGATGCGACTTGGGTGGGACACGGATCAGCTGAACGCGGCGGAAATCGCCGTCCGGGCCGAGGCGGCCGGGGTGAAGATGATCGTCATTCACGGGCGCACGCGGATGCAGTTTTATACCGGGGAGGCGGATTGGAGCGCGATTGCCGCCGTGCGCGGGGCTGTTTCGGTGCCGGTGGTCGCGAATGGCGATATCGTCGATGCGGTCTCGGCGCGCGCGGCGCTGGATCAAAGTGGCGCCGCGGGTGTCATGGTGGGGCGCGGTGCGCAGGGGGCGCCGTGGCGCCTGGCACAGATCGCGGCGTCTCTCTTCGGCAAGGCAATGCCGACGCTGCCCACAGGTTCCGCCTTTTCCGATCTGATTTCAGAGCATTACGAGGGTATCCTTAGTTTTTACGGCCGTGATCTGGGGCTGCGCATCGCGCGCAAGCATCTGGGCTGGTATGCCGATGCGGCCGCTGCGCCGCTGCGCGCCGAGATGATGCGCGCGACCGACCCCGCTGCCACGCTCGCGCTGATCCGCAGCGCCTTTTCCGACAGGGAGGCCGCATGAACCTGCCCCCGCCCGGCATCATCTGGAACTCGCTGCCGCTGCCTGCGCTGATGCTCGACGTCAACGACCGGGTGATCGAGATCAATCCGGCGGCGGAATTGTTCCTCAACCTCTCGGCGCGCGCGCTGAAGGGGCAGGCGCTTGGCGAGAGGCTGGCGATTTCTGCGCCGCTTGAAGAGATTTTCGCCCGGGTGCGCAAGAACCGCTCGGCCTTGTTCGTCAACGACGTGGATCTGACGACCGGGGAACGCGCGCCTGTGCAGTGCAACCTGCAGGCCGCGCCGATTGCCGACGATCCGGAAACGGTGCTGTTGCTGATTTCTCCGCGCGAGATCGCCGACCGGCTCGGCCGGGCCAGCATGGTGAAATCGGCGGCGCGTTCGGCGATCGGCATGGCCGAGATGCTGGCGCATGAGATCAAGAACCCGCTGGCGGGGATTGCCGGAGCGGCGCAGCTTCTGTCGATGGGGCTCTCGGGCGAGGATCTCGAACTGACCGATCTGATCGTCGATGAGACCCGCCGCATCGTGAAACTGCTCGAACAGGTCGAGCAGTTCGGCAATGTGCGTCCGCCCGAAATGAAACCCGTGAACATCCACGATGTGCTTGATCGGGCAAGGAAATCTGCGGGCGTCGGTTTCGGGTCGCATATGCTGATCGTCGAGGATTACGACCCCTCGCTGCCGCCGACGCTCGGTGATGCCGATCAGCTGACGCAGGTGTTCCTCAACCTGCTGAAGAACGCCTCCGAGGCCTCCAAAGGCCACGGCACGATCCGCTTGCGCACGTTCTATGACTATGCGCTGCGGCTGCGTCGACCCGATGGCGGCGGTCAGCGCTTGCCGCTGCAGGTCGAGGTGATTGACGATGGTCCGGGCATTCCCGCCGATATCGCGAGCTCGATTTTCGAACCCTTTGTTTCGGGACGGGAGAACGGCACCGGCCTTGGCCTTGCCCTCGTTTCGAAGATCATTTCCGAACATAACGGCTGGATCAGCGTCGAAAGCGTTCCTGGCCGCACCCTTTTCCGCATTTCTCTGCCCGTCGCCCCGAAGGAGCTTTGATCGATGGATGGCACCGTTCTCGTCGCCGACGACGACCGCACGATCCGCACCGTTCTGACCCAGGCGCTGACCCGCGCGGGCTGCAAGGTCCATGCGACGGCGTCCTTGATGACGCTGATGCGTTGGGTCGAAGAGGGCAAGGGGGATCTGGTGATTTCCGATGTGGTCATGCCCGACGGCAACGGCCTCGAGGCGCTGCCGCGGATCGCGCGGGAACGGCCGGGCCTGCCGGTGATCGTGATCTCGGCGCAGAACACCATTATGACGGCGATTCAGGCGGCCGAGGCGGATGCCTATGACTATCTGCCGAAGCCCTTCGATCTGCCCGATCTGATGAAGCGGGCAGCGCGGGCGCTGGAGCTGAAGCGTCGGGCGCAGGTGGTGCCGAAGGTCGTCGAGACGACGCGCCCCGAGGGCACCGATCTGCCGCTTGTCGGGCGCACCGCGGCGATGCAGGCGCTTTACCGGCTGGTCGCGCGGGTGATGAACGCCGATCTGCCGGTGATGATCATGGGCGAATCTGGTACCGGCAAGTCTCTGATCGCAAAGGCGATTCATGATTTTTCCGACCGGCGCACGCTGCCCTTCGTGGTGGCGCAGGCGGCCGATCTGATGGGCGCCGATGGCCCCTCGAGCCTGCTTGCCCGGGTCAAGGGCGGCTCGCTGGTCTTTGACGAGGTCGGCGATTACGACGACGAGACGCAGGGGCGGATCGTGCGGATGCTTGATGCGCTGCCCGATCCCGCGCCGCGGATCATGGCGACGACCCAGGTCGATCTGGGCGCGCTGATGGAGGCGGGCCGGTTCCGGCAGGATCTTTTCTACCGTTTGGGCGGGGTGACGCTGGCTGTGCCCGCGCTGCGCGAGCGGGTTGAAGATATTCCGCTGCTCGCCGAGCATTTCCTGGGCCGGGCCGAGCGCGACGGTCTGGGCACGCGGCGCTTTTCGGCGGAGTCGATGGCGCTCGTGCGGGCCTATGCCTGGCCGGGCAACGTGCGGCAGCTGGAAAACACCGTGCGGCGGCTTGTCGTGACGGCCTCCGAGGAAGAGATCACCCGGGCCGAGGTCGAATTCGTTCTGGGCAACCAGCCCGCGGTCGAACCCCTGCGCGGTGCGGGCGGCGAGGGCGAGAAACTCTCCGCCTCGATCGCCCGGCATCTGCGGCGTTACTTCGATCTGCATGGCGGAAACCTGCCGCCGCCCGGGCTTTACGACCGGATTTTGGCGGAAATGGAAGCGCCGCTGATCGAGATCGCGCTTGATGCCACCGGCGGCAATCAGGCCAAATGTGCGGATCTTTTGGGGATCAACCGCAATACCTTGCGCAAAAAGATCACCGATCTGGATATTCAGGTGACAAGGCGGCGCAAACTGATGTAAATGAGCCACAGGTAATTGTGGCAAATCCACCTCACGGATTCGCCGCGGCGGAAATCCGGGGGACCCGTCGTGTCCATGACGAGGAGTGGCTCAGCTTGGGAGAAGCTGGCGCGGCTGCGTCGCCAGCGCCGCGTGCAGAGTGGCTTCGTCTTTGGTCTGGCGGTGCTGGGCCCAGCTCTCGCCATCATCACCTTCGTCGTTCTGGGACCGCTGGGGCAGGGTGCAGACAGCATCGCCCTGCGGTTGACGCTTCTGAGCGATTTTGTCTATTTCCTCGTGCTGGCCGGACTGATCCTGCTGCGCCTGACCCAGATGATGGCCGCTCGCCGCGCGCGGGCGACGGGCTCGCGGCTGACGCTGCGGCTGACCGGGGTCTTTGCCGGGATTGCACTGGTGCCGACCGTGCTCGTGGCGCTCTTTGCCGGGCTGACTGTCAACATCGGGCTTGAGGGCTGGTTCTCGGATCGGGTGCGCTCGGTCGTCGGCACCTCGCTGTCGGCTGCTGAAGCCTATCAGGAAGAGCATCGCCACGATCTTGTGCAGGATGCCGAGGCGCTGGCTGGTTTTCTCAACCTGCGGCGTCAGGCGGCGACCTTTGCCGATGATGGCGATCTGCGCGAATGGCTCGTTTCGGGGCAACAAAGCATCCAGCGCGGCCTCAAGGAAGCCTATGTGATTGATGGCGGGGCGGAAATCGTCGCGCGCGGGGATCGCTCCTATCTCTTCGACTACGAGACCCCGCCGCCTGAAAAGGTGGTTCAGGCCGCGAAGGGCGAGACGGTGCTGATCGAGGATTGGTCGAACTCGGAATTCCGGGCGCTGATCAAACTCGACGCCTATGTCGACCGCTACCTCTATGTGTCGCGTGCGGTCGATGGCCAGATCCTGTCGCTGCTCGACAACACGCGCGAGACCGTCCACCTGTATCAGCAACTTGAGACCTCGCGCGGGCGGGTGCTGTTCGAGTTCGGGCTGATCTATGTGGGCTTCGCGCTGATCCTGATCCTGGCTGCGATCTGGGCGGGGCTCTGGTTTGCCGAGCGCCTGTCGCGTCCGATCGGGCGACTGGCTGCAGCGGCCGAGCGTGTCGGGCGCGGCGATCTGGATGCCCGCGTGATCGAGGAAGAGGGCGATGACGAAATCGCCACACTCGGGCAGGTGTTCAACCGCATGACCGGCCAGCTCAAGGGGCAGCGCGACGAGCTGGTGGCCTCGCACCGGGAAACCGACGAGCAGCGGCGGATGTTTGATTCCGTGCTGTCTTCTGTCACCTCGGGGGTGATCGGTCTGGATGCCGAGGGGCGGATCGACTTTCTCAACCCCTCTGCCGTGCGGGCGTTGAAGCTCTCGCCCGCACGCGACACGGATCGTGCGCTTTCCGAGGCCGTTCCGGAATTTGCTTCGCTTTTCCATAAGTTGCAGGACGGCCTGCATTCTGTCGTGCAAGAGGAAGTGCGGGTCTCCCGCGATGGTCGGCTCGAAAGCCTGCTGGTGCGGATGGCCGAACGGCGGGCCTCTGGGCGGCGCGAGGGCTATGTGGTGGCTTTTGACGATGTGACCGAATTGGTCTCGGCGCAAAGGATGGCTGCTTGGGGCGATGTCGCGCGGCGCATTGCGCATGAGATCAAGAACCCGTTGACGCCGATCCAGCTGTCGGCCGAGCGGATCAAGCGCAAGTTCAGCCGTCAGGTCGAGGCGGAAGAGGCCGAGGCGCTGGAGCAGCTGACCGGCGTGATCATCCGCCAGACCGACGATCTGCGCCGGATCGTGGATGAGTTTTCCCGCTTTGCCCGGATGCCGGAGCCGAACCGGCGCGATCATGATATCGTGCAGCTGACCCGCGACGCGGTGCTGTTGCAGGAAGGATCGCTGCACGGCGCGAAGCTTTCGGCCGATCTGCCCGCGGGGCCTTTGGTGGTCGAACTGGATGCGACGATGATCAGCCAAGCGCTGACCAATCTGATCAAGAATGCCGGAGAGGCGATCGAGAGCCTGATCGAAAAGGGCGCCCCCGAAGGCTATGCCCCGGAAGTCAGGGTCAGCCTGACCGAAGAGCCGGAAGCGGTCGAGATCAGGATCATGGACAATGGCATCGGCCTGCCGCCCGATCGGGCGCGGCTCTTCGAGCCCTATGTCACCACCCGCGCCAAGGGCACCGGCCTTGGCCTTTCCATCGTGAAGAAGATCATCGAGGAACACGGCGGCATGCTGGTTCTGACCGATGCGCCTCCCTTTGACGCTGGCGCCCATCCCGGCGCCTGTGCCGAAATCAGACTGCCCCGCGCCCGATCCGGGCTGCGCGCCATCAAGGATAGTGAGCCATGAGCGACATTCTCATCGTCGATGACGAAAAGGACATCCGCGAGCTGATCGCCGACATCCTCAAGGACGAGGGCTATGCGACACGGACGGCGGCCAATTCCGACGCCTGCATGGAGGCGATCAACGCCGAAGCCCCCGCGCTGATGATCCTCGACATCTGGCTCAAGGACAGCCGGATGGACGGGATCGACATCCTGAAGACGGTGAAGCGGGACAACCCGGATATTCCGATCATCATCATTTCGGGGCATGGCAACATCGAGATCGCGGTCGCCGCGATCAAGCAGGGCGCTTACGATTTCATCTCGAAGCCGTTCAACATCGACCAGCTGATGGTGGTGATCTCGCGCGCGATGGAAACCAGCCGTCTGCGGCGCGAGAATTCGAGCCTGCGGCGACGGGATCTGCATTCGGGCGACATGATCGGCAACTCCGCGGCGTTCCGGCGGCTGAAGGATCAGCTCGACAAGGTGACGAAATCGAACGGGCGGGTGATGCTGACGGGCGATCCCGGCTCGGGCAAGGAATCCGCGGCGCGCTACATCCACCAGCATTCGACCCGCGCGGCGGCGCCCTTTGTCACTGTGAACTCGGCGACGATCGCGCCCGAGCGCATGGAAGAGGTGCTGTTCGGTCGTGAGACCGCCGAGCGTGGAATCGAAAAAGGTCTTCTGGAACAAGCGCATGGCGGGGTGATTTATTTCGACGAAGTGGCCGAGATGCCGCTTGGGACGCAATCGAAGATCTTGCGCGTGCTGACCGAGCAGCAATTCACCCGCGCGGGCGGCTCGGACAAGGTGCGGGTGGATCTGCGGGTGATTTCCTCGACCACGCGCAATCTGCCTGCGGAGATCGCCGCCGGGCGGTTCCGGCAGGAGCTTTACGACCGGCTGAATGTGGTGCCGATCGCCGTGCCCTCGCTCGCCGAGCGGCGCGAGGATGTGCCGCTGATCGCGGGGCATTTCATCGAGGTCTTCAACCGCACCCAGGGGCTGGCGCAGCGGGCACTGTCCGAGGAGGCGGTGGCCAGCCTGCAGACGATGGAATGGCCCGGCAACATCCGCGAATTGCGCAATGTGATCGAGCGCGTGCTGATCCTTGGCGACGGCACCGGCCCGATCGAGGCGCGGGAACTGCCCGGAAATGCCGCGCAACCCGAGGAGGGGCGGATTGTTCTGGGCGGCCAACTTGCGTCGCTGCCGCTGCGCGAGGCGCGCGAGCTTTTCGAACGCGAATATCTGCTGACGCAGATCAACCGCTTTGGCGGCAACATCTCGCGCACGGCGGCCTTTGTCGGCATGGAACGCTCGGCGCTGCACCGGAAGCTGAAATCGCTCGGTGTCGTGACCTCGGCGAAATCGGGCCGGGGCGGCGCGGGCTTCGACGAGGCCGAAGAGGACGAGATCGAAACCGCGGGCGATGAAGTCTGAGGTCGGAAATCGTCCGACTGCGCCCCGGACGCGACAGGGGCACGGCATTTTCCGTGCCCCGCGAACAAGTGACTGCTTTTTGGCTGGAATCTCTTGCACCTTTGCGCATACTTGACGCGGGAGACCGAACCCGGCCCCGCGCGACAGGACAAAACACAAAAAAAGGCATAAGAAAAAATGGCTGCCGACAAACAGAACCTTCAGGACGCGTTTCTTAATCACGTCCGCAAGACCAAGGTTCCGGTCACGATCTTCCTCATCAACGGGGTGAAACTGCAGGGCGTGATCACCTGGTTCGACAACTTCTGCGTGCTGCTGCGCCGCGATGGCCAGTCGCAGCTGGTCTATAAACACGCGATTTCGACCATCATGCCCGGCTCGCCGATCTCTCTTTACGAGGGCGAAGACTGAGCGACTCCATCCTTTCGAAAGACCGTCCGACCCGCGTCTGGGTGCTGCACCCCGACCTGAAGGCGGTCGATGCCCGGCGCGAGCCGGAATTGCGGCTGGCCGAAGCTGTTTCGCTTGCGGCCGCGCTGCCTGATTTGCAGATCATGGGCCACGAGATCGTGCGCCTACCCAAACCCCATGCGGGGCATCTTTTCGGCACCGGCAAGATGGCCGAGCTGAAAGAGCGTCTCACCGCGGCCGAGGTGGATCTGGTGCTGGTCGATGGTCCTGTGAGCCCAATCCAGCAGCGCAACCTGGAAAAGGAATGGGGCGTCAAGCTTCTGGACCGGACCGGGTTGATCCTTGAGATTTTCGCCGATCGAGCGCGGACGCGCGAAGGCGTGCTGCAGGTGGAACTGGCGGCGCTCTCCTATCAGCGCACGCGGCTTGTGCGGGCCTGGACCCACCTCGAGCGTCAGCGCGGCGGTTTCGGTTTTGTTGGCGGTCCCGGCGAAACCCAGATCGAGGCTGACCGGCGCGCGATCGACGATCAGGTGATCCGGCTGAAACGGCAGCTGGCCAAGGTGGTGAAGACGCGCGAATTGCACCGGGCAGCGCGGCGCAAGGTGCCGTTCCCGATCGTTGCGCTGGTGGGCTATACGAACGCCGGAAAGTCGACGCTTTTCAATCGCATGACCGGGGCCGAGGTGCTGGCCAAGGACATGCTGTTCGCGACGCTCGACCCGACGATGCGCGGGCTCGTGCTGCCGTCCGGGCGGCGCATCATCCTGTCGGATACCGTGGGCTTCATCTCGGACCTGCCGCACGAACTGGTGGCCGCCTTCCGCGCGACGCTCGAAGAGGTGCTGGAAGCCGATCTGATCCTGCATGTGCGCGACATTTCCCACCCCGAGACCGAGGAACAGGCCGAAGACGTCGGCGAGATCCTTGAATCCTTGGGCGTTGCCGAAGATGTGGCGCTGATCGAGGTCTGGAACAAGATCGACGCCCTGTCCGAGGCGGTGCGGTCGGGCCTTCTGGGTCAGGACGCGCGGCGCTCGGATGTGCAGGCGGTCTCGGCGCTGTCGGGTGAAGGTATCCCGGCGCTTCTGGCGGCGATCGAAACCCGTTTGGGTGATGAGCGGATCGAGGAGGAGATCGATCTGCCCTTCACCGCGGGCAAGGAACATGCTTGGCTGCATGCCCAAGGCGTGATCCGCGACGAAGTGCAGGGCGAAGAGGGCTGGAAGTTGCTCCTGCGCTGGACCGAGGCGCAGAAGGTCCGCTTCCAATCACTTTAGGTTTGCTCTGCAAGCCGTTGAAAGGGCGTATTTAGACCAAGAAAAAGCGGGTGTTTTTTCTTGGTTCAAATACGCCCTTTCGCCGTTCAGTCATCTGGCGTGACCGGTTCCAGCCGGGTGATCCCGGCGGCCGCGGCCCGCGCCAGAGCCGGATCAAGCGACATCGGGATATATTCGCCACGCCGCCAGAGATCGGCCAGATCGTCATAATGCGGCGAGAACGGGTGGCCCGATTGGCCCGTGGCGATGATGAAGACCGAGGAATCCGGGTCGGCGAAATCATAGACGCCGCGATAGCCCGCGCCATGGACATTAGTGAAGGGCTCGGGGCCCGTGCCCACGGTCAGGCCACGGTTCAGGGTGAAATCACCGCCCGAGGTGGATTGCCGGATGTTCATCAGCCAGCCCAGCAGCGGATTTTGCCCCAGAACCGTATGGTCGTGATGCGCCTCATGCGCGTCGCCCCAGCGCCAGCTTTCGATCTGTGGCCCGTATTTTTCCTTCAGCCCCAGCAGCGCCGCATCGAGCGAGATGCGGGCGATGTCGGTGCAGGTCTCGACCGGCGCCGATTGCAGAATGTCGCACCAGCGCGCGGCGCCATTCACGTTGCGCAGCACATGTTCGAGGAAAAGCGGCTCGATATGGATGAATTTCGCCGCCAGTTCCGGGCCGAGTTCGTCGCGGATCAGCCGGTTCTGGAATTCGCGCATCCAGGCGGCATAGATCAGCGGCTCGGGCAGGTGCTCGTTCATGTCGCCGTCCCAGGCGGCGAGCAGTTCGAGGGCGCGCTGGCGGAACCGCTCGGGCGTGCCTTCGGGCGCGGGGGTGCCGGTGAACCACAGATCGGCGCCGACGAGCGGCAGCAGGCCACGCGCGGCGGGCGAAACGGTGTCGGTCTGCACTGCGATGAAGCTTTCGCGCGAATGCACCTCGCGCTCGCCCATCAGGCGGGTCAGGCGGGCGACGCGTTGGGTATCGCCCCAGTCGTAGCTGACGTGGAGCGGAAAGGGCTGATCTGTCAGCTTGTTATTGGTGTTGATGACGATGCCGCCCTCGGGGTCGAGCAGGCGCGGATTGCTGTCATAGGGCAGGCGGCCATGCCAGCGGTTCGCCGAAAGCCAGCCCGGCTGCGGCATGCGGCCTTCGGTGGCGTTGGCGGGATCGCGCAGCGGCAGCGCGCCGAGCGTCACCATGCCCACCGAGGTCGCATCGGCGAGCGTCAGGTTCATCGAGGGGGCGATGAAGCCTTCGCCCGCCGCAACCGCATCCGGCACGGTTTTCGCCTGCATGATTTTCAGCGCCGCGCTCATCGAGGTATCGGCGGGCGAGAGCGCCGACCAGCCAAGGCTCATCACATGGCCGGGCGGCGTCACCCTGCCCAGATCGAAGTGACCGGCGGGCAGGACCGGGCCGTTCTCGGTCCAGCGCAGGGTAAGCGTCACCGGCGCGGCGTCCTTGACCGAAACGATCACCTTGCGCGTGGTGAAATCGGCCCAGCCGGTGGGGGTGCGATAGCGCTCAGGCTGTTTCGGATCGAGTTCCTCAACAAAAAGATCCTCGTCATCAGCCCAGGATGCGGTGATGCCCCAGCCCAGTGCTTCGCTGCGGCCGGTGAGGATCGCGGGAATGCCCGGGATTGTCGCGCCGATCACGCCGCCGGTCGAAAGCTCGAGCCGCGCGAGATACCATTGCGAGGGCGCGGTGAAGGGGGAATGCGGGTCATTGGCCAGAAGCGACCCGCCCGCGGCCGAGCGCGCGGGCGCGGCGGCGAAAGCGTTGGATGCAGCGCCGAAATCGCGGCTGGCGAAGGGGGAGAGCGGCCCCTCGTCATCGCTGGCGGTTTGCACCTGTGCGGCGGAAAGATCGGGGAACAGCGCGGAATAGCGCGGCAGGGCGATCGTTCCGGGGCCAGGAACCTCGGGCATCAGGTCTGTCGCCCAGCCCTGACCCAGCATCGAGAGCTGCGCGCGCAGCACCTCGGTGTCGATTTGGGTGGAGTTCTGCACCGCGAGCAGCTTCAAGAGCGCGATCGAATCGGCGGGGGTCCAATAGGCGATCTCGGCATCGAACAGGAAGAACTCAGGGGCGCCACGGCCAAGCGCCGAGCGGTTCACCTCTTCGATCCAGGCGTTGACGCCGCGCGCATAAGCCTCGAGCGCCGATTTCGTCGCCGGATCCTGCACCGCGACCGAAGCCTGTGCCGCGCCGTAAAGGTCGAGCCGACGCATCAGCTCGTCGGTCTTCAGGGTCTTTTCGCCGAAGACCTCGCTCAGCCGCCCCTGCACGGTGCGGCGCGCGAGCGTCATCTGCCAGAGCCGGTCCTGCGCATGCGCGAGCCCCAGCGCGAAATAGACATCGGCATCGGTCTTGCCGAAGATATGCGGCACGTCCTCGGTCGAGCGGACGATCTCGACCGGGGCCGAAAGCCCCTCCATCTGATAGGTCGCGTCGTAATCGGGCAGCGAGCGGGTGGCAAAATACCAGACGCCGAAAGCCGCGACGACCGCAAGCGCAAGCACGGCCGAGACGATGCGGACCAACCAGGTGAACAGGCGATACATGCGGGACCTCGGACCGGGATTTGACGGTGCAGATTGACGGGGCAGGCGGGGGCGTTACTAAGTCACAGGCAGGCAATGTTCAACGCGCAAACGCGTGCAGAGGGAGCGGTGATGGCAAAGGTGGCGTTTCTTGGCTTGGGCGTGATGGGCTTTCCGATGGCGGGCCATCTGGCGGCGAAGGGGCATGCGGTGAGGGTGTGGAACCGCAGCCCGGCGAAGGCCGAGGCCTGGGTCGCCACGCATGCGGGCACCCGTGCCGCGACGGCGGCGGAAGCGGTGGCGGGGGCGGAGTTTGTCATGGCCTGTGTCGGCAATGACGACGATCTGCGTCAGGTTTGCCTTGGCGAGACGGGGGCTTTCGCCGGGATGGCGCCGGGGGCGATCTTTATCGATCACACCACCGTTTCGGCGCAGGTGACGCGCGAGCTGTCGGCGATTGCTGCTGAGAAAGGACTCGGTTTCGTAGATGCGCCGGTTTCGGGCGGTCAGGCGGGGGCCGAGAATGGCGTTCTTTCGGTGATGTGCGGCGGGAGCGAAGCGGATTATGCCGCGGCCGAGCCGGTGATTGCGGCTTACGCCCGGATCTGTCGGCGGCTGGGTGAGAGTGGCGCGGGGCAGCTCGCCAAGATGTGCAACCAGATCGCGATTGCCGGGCTGGTGCAGGGGCTGGCCGAGTCGCTTCACTTCGCCGAGAAGGCCGGGCTGGATGCCGGGGCGCTGGTCGAGGTGATTTCTCAAGGTGCGGCAGGTAGCTGGCAGATGACGAACCGCTCGAAGACGATGGCGGAAAACCGCTTCGATTTCGGCTTCGCCGTCGACTGGATGCGCAAGGATCTGGGGATCTGCCTGGCCACCGCGAACGAGACCGGCGCGAGCCTGCCGGTAACGGCGCTGGTCGATCAGTTCTACAAGGATGTGCAGAAGATGGGCGGCGGGCGCTGGGATACTTCGAGCCTGATCGCGCGGCTGCGTGCCTTGGGCTGAGTGCCCCGCATCAGATGGCATCATGATGAAGAAGGGGGCCTTTCGGCCCCCTTTTCGTCAGAACGGAATGTCGTCGTCGAAGTCCGGGCGGCCACCGCCACCGCCGCCGCCGCCCGAGGGGGCCGAAGAGCCGCCGCCATAGCCCGGGCCGTCGTCGTAGCCACCACCATAACCGCCGCCCTGCGTGCCCCCGCCGTAGCCGCCGCCACCACCACCGCCCGAGCCGCCGCCGTCACGGCCGCCGAGCAGCGTCAGGTTGCCGGTGTAGGGACGCAGAACGACTTCGGTCGAGTAGCGTTCCTGCCCCTGCTGGTCGGTCCATTTGCGGGTTTCGAGCTGACCTTCGATATAGACGGTCGAGCCCTTGCGCAGATATTGCTCGGCGATCTTGGCGAGAGCCTCGTTGAAGATCGCGACAGAGTGCCATTCGGTGCGTTCCTTGCGTTCGCCCGATTGCTTGTCGCGCCAGGTTTCCGAGGTGGCGATGCGCAGGTTGCAGACTTTGCCGCCATTGGCAAAGCTGCGCACTTCCGGGTCGCGGCCCAGATTGCCGACCAGAATGACCTTGTTCACCGATCCTGCCATGAAACTCTCCGTAGTGGCCGGAGCGATCCGGCGTTGCCTCTAAATGCTTCAGGGGCCGCGATGAAGCGGCCCCGTTTTGAAGCGTCGGCAATACTTTGCCCATAAAAAGAGCCGGGGCGCAAGACGCTAGGCATTTGCAACAATTGTCCCTATAGTTCCGCACGAAGAGGGCACCTTCAGGGTTGTTTATGCGAAAAATCGTTGCAGCGGTTGGACTTGCGATGGCAGTGACGGTCAGTCCCTCAGCCATCAGTAAGGCCGATGCCGAGGGGCTGGTGCTGGGCCGGGCCTCGTCCAAGTCGCAATCGCTGGTGCGGCGCAATCAGTTCGCGCTGCTCGATGGCCGTCTGTCCGGGCAATACGACAATTCGGAGCGGCTGCGCCCCGATGCGCCCAAGGGCGGTCTCAGTTCGAATGTCGCGCTGCCGCGCTACAGCGGGCGCTACAAGGGTGAATATCTGGCCCATGCCAAGGCGGCCGCATCGCGCCATGGGGTGCCCGAGGATCTGTTCCTGCGTCTTGTGCAGCAGGAAAGCGGTTGGAACCCCGGCGCGGTCTCGCCGAAGGGGGCGACAGGCTTGGCGCAGTTGATGCCGGGCACGGCGCAGCTGCTGGGGGTGGATGCCACCGATCCGCTGGAAAACCTCGAAGGCGGGGCGCGCTATCTGCGGATGATGTATGACCGCTTCGGCGACTGGCAGCTGGCTTTGGCCGCCTATAACGCCGGGCCCGAGGCCGTGGATAAGGCGGGTGGCGTGCCCGATTACGAAGAAACGACGAATTACGTGAAGGTCATCTACGGCGGCTGAGGTGTAAGCTTCGCCTCGCAATCAAATGAAAAGGCGCGGAAAGTTCCGCGCCTTTCGGTTTTCTTGAGGATCGTCTCAGGGAATGATGCGGGTGTATTTCGTCCCGGCGAGCGAGGCGCCCACAATCAGGCCAGATTGGCCAAAGACCTGCACCACCACCGGGGCCAGCGTCGTCGTCGTGTCGGTGCCGATCGCGCCACCGCCATCTGGCAGGGCATAGCGGGCATCTGCGCCCAGTTCCCAGCCATCGGCTTTGCGGAAATCGGCCAGCGCCTTTTCGGTCATGAAGAACAGCGCATGGGCATATTGCTGCGCGCCGATCTGGAAGCCGACCGAGGCCGAGGCGGCAGAATAGTAATCCACCGTGACATCGTTGATCCGCAGGGCCCCGCGCCCGAAGGCGCCGCCGAAGCCGAAGCTCGCTTCGGTCATCAGCGGCATGTAGAGCACGCCGACCGATTTGCTCAGCAGTTGCTGGGTCGAGGGGAAGCTGCGCAACATGTAGTCGCGCGTGGCATCGACGCGCGCATCGATTGTGGCACCGCCGTTCGAGCCCACGCCATTGCCACAGGCAGCAAGGCCGAGGCTGGCACCACCGAGCACGAGAAGGGACCGTCTGGAAAGTTCTGTCATCTGCTCGCTCCATGTCTTTCCGGCCTTGATCAGACCGGTTGGAGCAAGATTAGCGCAGCCGCGAACGCTTGTCACTTGCGCCCGCGGCTGTTTTGGGGTCGATGCGCGATCAGGCGCCGATCAGTTTCGCCGCCGCCGGGGCGAAATAGGTCAGAACGCCATCGCAGCCTGCGCGGCGGAACGCCATCAGGCTTTCCAGCATCACCTTGTCATGGTTGAGCCAGCCATTCTGCACAGCCGCCATCAACATCGCGTATTCGCCCGAGACCTGATAGGCATAGGTCGGCATCCCGAACGCATCCTTCACCTGACGCACGATGTCGAGGTAAGGCATGCCCGGCTTCACCATCACCATGTCGGCACCCTCGGCGATGTCGCGGGCGACGTTGCGCAAAGCCTCGGCGCTGTTGGCGGGGTTCATCTGGTAGGTCTTCTTGTCGCCCTTGAGCGCGCCCGAGGCGCCGACCGCATCGCGGAACGGACCGTAGAAGGCCGAGGCATATTTCGCCGCATAGCTGAGGATGGCGATATCCTTGTGACCGGCGGTCTCCATCGCGGTACGGATCGCGCCGACGCGACCATCCATCATATCCGAGGGGCCAAGGATGTCGGCGCCGACATCGGCCTGAGCGAGCGCCATCTTGACCAGCGCCTCGGTGGTTTCGTCGTTCAGGATGATGCCGTCACGCACCAGACCGTCGTGGCCATTCGCGTTATAGGGGTCGAGCGCGATATCGGTCATGATCGCGACCTCAGGCACCGCCGCCTTCATCGCTGCAATCACGCGGTTGGCGAAGTTGTCATGTTGCCAAGCCATCTCGCAGGTCTCTGTCTTCACCGCGGGATCGGTGTAGGGGAAAAGACAGATCGCCGGAATGCCAAGCGTTGCGGCTTCTTCGGCGGCCTTGATCGCGCCGTCCATGGTGCGGCGCACGACCCCCGGCATCGAAGAGATTTCGACATCAGCACCGGGCACATCGGTGATGAAGATCGGCCAGATCAGGTCCTTGACCGACAACCGGTTTTCCTGAGCGAGGTCGCGCAGGGCTTCGGTGCGGCGCATCCGGCGCAGGCGATTGGTGGGAAAGGGGGGGGTGATCAGGGTCATGGGCGGTCTCCTTCGTCGCCGTGGGTGCCACGGATTGCGGGGCGGCTCAAGACCCGCATTGTCGCGCCCGCGCCAAGGTGCGCTTGCAACCGCGGCGCCGATGCGCGAAACCGGGGGCAGGCAACGGGCGGGCAAGACCTTGGACATTCTGCAAACGATCTTCGACCTGATCGACATGCGGTCGTTTTCGAACCTTTGGTACTGGATCGCCCTGGCGGTGACCTGGTCTACGGCTTCGCATTATGTTCTGGGAGTTCCCTTTGATCTGATCGTGCGGGCGCGACGCAAGGGCGGCGCGGTTGCCGAGGACATGCTGATGCTGACCGGCGTCAACGTGCGCCGGATCCTGTCGATCGGCCGCGAGGCGGGGGTGACGCTGACGCTGGTGGCCTCTTTCCTGCTCAGCTTGATCGTGGTGCTGGGCTTTGTCTTCCGGTTCGAATTTGCGCAAGCGGTGGCGCTGATCGTCGTCCCCCTGAGTTGTGTCGGGCTTCTGAGCCTGCGAACGGCGGCCCGGCTTGAAAAGGTGCTGGTTGCCGAGCCCGAGGTGGAAGCCGTGGCGCGGATCCTGATCCGGCATCGGGTCTCGGTGCAGGCGGTGGGCATGTGCGCGATTTGCGTGACCGCACTTTGGGGAATGTTTCAGAACATGCAGCTGTCTCCGCTCGGCTGAGGCCTTGACAGGTCTGCGCGTTCCGATACCTCTCGCCCATGCAGCACTTCCTTCTTTCTGGCGCCCCCGAGGGCTATGACGCAAAGCTTCTTGCCAAGGAACTGGCCAAGGGGCGTCCTGTCATTCATGTGGCCCGCGATGACCGGCGGCTCGAGGCGATGCGCGCGGCGCTGGCCTTTTTCGATCCGCTGGCGGTGGTTCTGACCTTTCCGGCCTGGGATTGCCTTCCTTATGATCGGGTTTCTCCGAACCCCGAGATTTCGGCGGCGCGGATGGCGACGCTGGCGACGCTCGCTTCGGGTGTGATCACGGGGCCATTCGTGCTCCTGACGACCCTCGCCGCGGCAACGCAGCGGGTCCCGGCGCGGGGTCTCGTCGCGGGATCGAGCTTTTCGGCACGAGTCGGGCAGCGGATCGATGAAAAGGCGCTGAAGGAATTTCTGGTCCGCATGGGGTTCTCTCCGGTGTCGACGGTGTCGGAACCGGGCGATTACGCCGTGCGCGGGGGGATCATCGACATTTATCCGCCGGGGGAAGGCGGTCCGGTGCGGCTTGATCTCTTTGGCGATGTTCTGGATGGCGCGAGGCGCTTCGATCCGGCCAACCAGCGCACCACCGAAAAATTGAGTCAGATCGATTTCGCCCCGGTGAGCGAGGTGATCCTCGATCCGGCCTCGATCACGCGGTTCCGGCAGAATTATCGGATCGAATTCGGGGCAGGCGGCACGGATGATCCGCTTTACGAAGCGGTTTCTGCCGGGCGCAAACACGCCGGGATGGAGCACTGGTTGGGCTTCTTCCATGATCGGCTGGAGACTCTGTTTGATTATTTGCAAGATGCGACGGTGATGCTCGATGACCAGATCGAGCCGCAGCGCGCCACGCGTTGGGACGGGATCGCCGATCAATACGACACCCGGCGCGAGGCGATGAATCGGCGGGATCGGCTGGATACGGTCTACAAACCCGCGCCGCCGGATCTGCTCTATCTTGACGGCAAGGGCTGGGAAAGCGAGCTTGCGAAGCATCGCGTGCTGAAACTGCAGGTGCTGCAAGCGCCGCCCGGGCCGGGTATCCTGAATGCCGAAGCGAAGATCGGTAGAAATTTCTCGCCGGAACGTCAGCTGGAAAATGTCAGCCTTTTCGGTGCTTTGAAGGATCACGTGCAAGCGAAGTTGCATCTTGGTCCGGTGGTGATCGCGAGTTGGTCCGAAGGCGCGCGGGAACGGTTGAAAGGATTATTGGAAGACGAAGGTCTTTCCGGGGCAAAGCTGATTTCCGATGCCCGGGGTATCGAGGGGTTGGGGCTTGCGGTCTGGGCACTCGACTCAGGGTTCGAGGCCGAGGGGCTCACGGTCATCTCGGAGCAGGATGTTCTGGGCGACCGGTTGGTTGCGAAACCGCGCCGCAAGCGCAAGGCCGAGAACTTCCTGACCGAAGCGCAAAGCCTGTCGCCCGGTGACCTTGTGGTGCACGTTGATCATGGTGTCGGCCGCTACAAGGGCCTTGAGACCGTCACGGCGCTTGGGGCACCGCATGAATGCGTGCTTCTCGAATATGCCGGGGGGGATCGGCTCTATCTACCGGTCGAGAACATCGAGCTGCTGTCGCGCTACGGGCATGAGGAAGGCCTGCTCGACAAGCTCGGCGGTGGGGCCTGGCAGGCGAAGAAGGCCAAGCTGAAGGAGCGGATCCGGCAGATTGCCGACCGGCTGATGCGGATCGCTGCGGAGCGGTTGCTCCGGGCGGCACCGATTCTGGAAGCCGCGCATCATGACTGGGAGGCCTTCGCCGCCCGTTTCCCCTACACCGAGACCGACGATCAGCTGGCGGCAATCGAGGACGTGGTGACCGACCTTGCGGCGGGCCGTCCGATGGATCGTCTGGTCGTCGGCGACGTCGGCTTTGGCAAGACCGAAGTCGCGATGCGGGCCGCCTTTGTCGCGGCCAGTTCGGGCATGCAGGTGGCGGTGATCGCCCCGACGACGCTGCTTGCGCGCCAGCACGCCAAGACCTTCATTGAGCGCTTCCGCGGCACGCCGCTGACGGTGAAGCCGCTCTCCCGCTTCGTTTCGGCCAAGGAGGCAAATGCGACGCGCGAGGGGCTGGCGGATGGCACGGTGGACATCGTGATCGGCACTCATGCCGTGCTTGCCAAGGGTGTCAAGTTCCGCAACCTCGGCCTGCTAGTTATTGACGAAGAACAGCATTTCGGCGTTCAGCACAAGGAGCGGCTGAAAGAGATGCGTTCGGAAATCCATGTGCTGACCCTGACCGCGACGCCCATTCCCCGGACGTTGCAACTGAGCCTGACAGGTGTGCGCGACCTCTCGATTATCGGCACGCCGCCGGTCGATCGTCTGGCCATCCGCACCTATGTCAGCGAGTTCGACACCGTCACGATCCGCGAGGCGCTGCTGCGTGAACATTACCGCGGCGGGCAGAGTTTCTACGTCGTGCCCCGGATCTCGGATCTTCCGGAGGTCGAGGATTTCCTGCGCACGCATGTGCCCGAGGTCAGCTACATCATCGCGCATGGTCAGATGGCGGCGGGGGAGCTCGACGATCGCATGAACGCCTTCTACGACGGCAAGCACGATGTGCTGCTGGCGACGACCATCGTCGAATCCGGTCTCGACATTCCGACGGCGAACACGATGGTCGTGCATCGGGCTGCCATGTTCGGTCTGTCGCAGCTCTACCAGATCCGCGGCCGCGTCGGACGTTCGAAGATGCGCGCCTATTGCTACCTCACGACGAAGCCACGGCTGCCGCTGACCCCGCAGGCAACGAAGCGCTTGCGGCTTCTGGGGAGCCTCGACAACCTTGGTGCCGGTTTCTCTCTGGCGAGCCAGGATCTCGATTTGCGCGGGGCCGGGAACCTGCTGGGCGAAGAGCAGTCGGGCCATATCAAGGAGGTTGGCTACGAGCTTTACCAAGCGATGCTTGAGGAAACGATCTCCAAGCTGAAGTCTGGCGAGCTCACCGAGACGGCAGATGACGGGGATTGGTCGCCACAGATCAATCTTGGCGTTCCTGTCATGATTCCAGAAAGTTACATCCCTGATCTTGATGTGCGTCTGGGCCTTTATCGACGTCTGTCGAGCCTTGCGAGCAAGGTCGAGATGGAAGGGTTCGCGGCCGAACTCATCGATCGCTTCGGTCCCTTGCCGAAGGAAGTGAACACGCTGATGCTGGTCGTCCGGATCAAGGCGATGTGCAAGCGCGCGCAGATTTCGCGCATGGATGCCGGGCCGAAGGGCGCGACCGTTCAGTTCCATCTCGACAAGTTCCCGAACCCGGCCGGTCTGGTTGAATTCCTGAATGCGGAACGTGGCACTGCTAAGATCAATGGCAACAAAGTTGTCGTGCGTCGGGACTGGGTCAACGATGCCGATAAGATAAAGGGGGCTTTTTCGATCGCCCGCGATCTTGCAGAGAAAGTCGTTGCGGTGAAAAAGACAGAGAAGAAAAAGGGGGCGTGACGCCCCCTTATCCGTTTTCGCGCACGAGGCCCATCAGGATCACGGCGAGGCTTGAACAGGTCAGCGTCGCCATGACGATCGGCAGCGCTGTCCCATCGAACATCAACCCGACCGGGGCCGCGATCAGCACCGCGCCCATCGTCGAAAGTGCCGATACGACCGAGGCGGCAAGACCTGCAAGATGCCCCATCCGCTGCATCGCGAGTGCATTCAGGTTTCCGAACGTGATCCCCGCCATCATGAAGACTGTCACTGTCCAGGCGAACAGGAATACGAAACCGGTGGGGGGTGTCACCGCTCCCCCAAGGATCAGGGCGAGCATTGCCCCCGAGGAGACGACCTGCATCATGTAGGTTCCGCGCACCATCCTGCGCATACCAAGGCGCATCACGAACATGGCGTTGAAAGCCGTGCCGGAGCCAGCAAGGACAGCCATCAGGGCGAACCATTTCGGAAAGCTCTCAACTGCACCGAAGGCCGCAAACAGTTGTTGTGACGAGGAAAGCAGCGCGAACATCTGTCCGAACCCAAGTGTCATCGTCAGGATGTAGAGCCGCACGTCACGGTCGCTGAGCACTTCCTTCGTACCGGTCCAAAGCAGGGTCGGGTGAAGCGGACGGCGCCGTTCGATGGCGAGCGTTTCTGGTTGCCGCAGGCTGAGCCAGGTCAGGCCGATTAGCGCAAAAAGGATGAAGGCATAGAACACTCCGCGCCACCCCGCGAAGCCGATTATGAGCTGACCTGCCGAGGGGGCCAGCGCGGGAACGAGAATGAAGACCATCATGATGAAGGCCGTGACCTTCGCCATCTCGCGTCCGGCATACATGTCGCGCACCAGCGCCATGGGCACGATACGCGGTGCGGCTGCGCCCAATCCCTGCACGAAACGCGCAGCCAGCAGCACCTCGAGGCTTTGGGCCTGTGCACCGATGGCGGCGCCGATCACGAAGATGCTGACCCCGACGAGAATGGTGCGTTTTCGGCCGATCGCATCGGACAGTGGCCCCGCAACGAAGGTGCCGACTCCAATCCCGAGAACGAAGAAGGTCAGGACAAGCTGCGCGCGGTTTACGGCTTCGGGTGTCAGCGTGGCTGCAATTTCCGGCAGCGCAGGCAACATGGCATCGATAGAAAAGGCGACCGTTGCCGCCAGCAGTGCCATTAACGCGGTGAATTCGAAAACGGGGATGCGGGGGGGCGCCGCAGAAGCGTGAGGGTCGGACATGCGCTGCCTTTCGATGTTCGGGCAGAACCATATCCGAACCCTCGTCGAAGGCCAGAGCGCAGCCGCGCACAAAGACGTGCGAAAACGCGAAACTACGCCGCAGCGAGATCGTCGATGACCCGCATCCAGAGCTTTGCAGGTTGCGCGCCTGTGATCACATGCACATTGTCGAGAATGAATGTCGGCACGGCCGTGATGCCACGATCCCGTGCATGTGCTTCGCGTGATCTGACGATGTCAATGTCCGCATCCGTTGCCAATAGGCGGCGCAGGACGTCTGAAGATAGGCCAGCATCTGCACCGATTTTTATCAGAACCTCCGATGCGCCGATATCAAGTCCTTCGCGCCAATAAGCGCGCAGAAGACCTGCCATCACAGGCGTCTGCGCGCTCTCGATCCCAGCCCAATGAAGCAAGCGGTGGGCATTCAATGTATTCGGCACTGTGGCGATTATTGGCAAGTTTATCTCGACACCGGCGGTCCGTGCCGCTTCAAGCACGGGAAGGTCGATCCGGTCAGCATCGGCCCCGAAACGCGCGTGCAGCCAAGCTCCGCGGTCCATGCCCTCGGGCGGCAAGGTCGGGTTCAGCTGGAACGGATGCCATGAAATCAGAAAAGGATGATCGGGTCGTGCCTCAAGCGCGCGGTCGAGTTGCGCTTTGGCAAGGTAACACCACGGGCAAACGGGATCCGCGAAGATATCAAGGGGAATCATTGGCTTGCTCCGTTTCCTGCAAGTTCCGGCCATGTGTTGCGCAGTGTTTTCCGGTCGATCTTGCCATTGCGATTGCGTGGCAAGGCGGGAAATTGACGGTAGATCCGGGGTTGCTTGTAACGTGCCAGATGTGCGGCAGCATGCGCCGAGAGCGCTTCCTCTGAGGCCGGCCCGGTATGGGCCAGCGCGACGAGACTCGTTTCTTCCGAGATGCGCAACTCGATTGCCGCCACTTCGCCAGCGTTAGGACAAGTGACCATCGCTGCTTCGACCTCCAGCGGGCTGACGCGGAAGCCGCCCGCATTCATCATGTCATCGTCGCGCCCCTGATAGGTTATGGCGCCGGCCTCGGTCATCGTGACGATGTCGCCGGTCCGGAACCACTGACCATCAGCGGTGAACTTTGCGCGCGCCTCGGCCTCGGCGCCCCAATAGCCGAGGAAGAGCCCGGGGTCCGAGCAATGCACCGACAGATCGCCGGGTTCGCCGCGGGGTACCGGCACGCCCTCGGGCGAGAGGACTGCGACATGGCGACCGGCTTGAGGCCATCCCATAGTGCCCTCGGGGGCCGGGTGCGTCGGACAGGAGGAAATGAAGGTCGAGCATTCCGACATGCCCAGCGCTTCGAAGATCGGGGTGCCGCTGGCGTCCGTCCAGTGGCGTCTTGTCAGTGCGGGCAATGCTTCTCCGGCGCTCAGGCCGTGGCGTAACCGAGGCAGGTTCAACGTCGGATGATGCTTGAGAAGCTGTCGGTAAACCCCCGGCACTGCAGCAAAAATTGTCACATCGAAGCGGCGCAGCAACAAGGGCAGCATCGCCGGATCGACGCCCGGCGCCGGGATCAGGGCGGTGGCTCCGACGGTCCAGGGGTCCATTAGACCTGTCCCGAGCGTGTAGGTCCAGTTGAATGCACCGGCATGCAATAATCTGTCGGAACTTCTCAGACCATACCAGCCATCGTGCATCATCTGCCGCGCCCAGATCGCGCGGTGCGCATGACAGACCGCGCGTGCCGATCCGGATGTGCCGGAGGTGAAGACGATGTAAGCCAGTCGATCAGGCGAACCCAGCTGATAATCACAGGGCGGAAGCGCTTCGAACCCACGCAGATCGGCCTCAGTCAAGATCATCAGTGGATTATCGGGAAGTGATATGCCGTCTCCAGCCACGACGGCTCCGGGGGCAATCTGCACCGCCATTTTCGTGATTTCTTCCGCGGTCAGTTGCGCCGAGGTCGGCACCGGGACAAGACCCGCTGCGATGGCCCCCAGAAAGGCGATCGGGAACTCGGGTGTATTGCCAAGCCGCAGAAGCACGCGATCGCCTGGCACCAGACCCGCTTTCAGCAGACCTGTCCCGGTTCCCCGCACCGCTCCGGCCAGTCGGCCGAAAGACCAGCGTTCGGCACCAGAGGGACCGACGATCTGCAAGGCCGAGCGGTCGGAAATTCGATCGGCATGCGCAAGAACATGGGCGGCCATGTTGAAGGCAGCCGGCGGCGGGGCAAAGAGGGATGACTGATGGATCGACAACATGCCACTTTGCTAAGCCGCGATGACCGCGGTTGCAAGCGGGGCAGGATCAGCTTGCCGTGTAGCGGGTCATTCCTCGTCGCCGAAACGGGAGTCGTCGTCGTATTCGTCCTCGCCCTCGGGAACGAACTTCTTCGACAAAGCAATCGAATGATTGTCGTGACGGGGATCCATCACCACATCCGAGGGCAACTCGCCCGTCAGCCATTCCCGAATTTCGGCGCGCGCTTCCTCGGGCTCCTGTCCGGTCAGTTCGGTGATATAGGCTATGAACGCCCGCTGATCGCCGTCGATTTCGTCAAGCTCGGCCTCGTCCGCATCGGGCCAGCGGTCGATGATTGCCTCGAAGAAGGCGGGCCAGTTGTCCTGCACATGATGCCATTTCATCTTGACCTCCTGCTTCGAGACCGTCCTCATGCCTCGATCTTGCGCCGCAAATTGCGGCCTGAAAAGGAAAAATTCGGTCTGATCGATGGATTGCCGATCAGAACCAGCCTTGCACCTTGTGGGCGCCATCCGTCACATCGGCCCCGACGCCCGCCACCGTGTTGCAGCCTGCAAGCGTCGCCGCCAGCACCATCAGAACGATCACCTTCTTCATTTCTTCGCCTCATGCCACCATGCATCGGGCGTCACGCCCGGCCAATCTCCGTATAATGGAACGGTTGCCGGAAAGTGAAGGTCACGACTGTGTGCGACCCGCGTGACCGGCGCATACCAGATCGGGATCACGTAGCGACCCGCCGTCAGCACCCGGTCAAGCGCCTGCACGGCGGCGGTGAAATCCTCTGGCGTCTCTGCCGACAGCAGCGCCGCGATCATCGCATCAGCTGCGGGATCGTGCATCCCCATCAGGTTGCGTGAGCCCGGCGCGTCGGCGCCCTTCGATCCCCAGTAAAGATACTGCTCGTTGCCGGGCGAGAGCGACGTGGCGACGAACATCCAGGTCATGTCGAAGTCGTAACTCGTCTTGCGGGCCTGGAATTGCGCGTCATCGACGATTGTCACCCCCGGAAAGATGCCGAGCCGCCGCAGCGCCTCGATATAGATGTCGACCACCGATTGTGATTCGTCCGCGCCCTGCTGCAGCACGATCTCGAACCGGAAAGGCTCGCCCGCGGCGTTCTTCAAAACGCCATCATCGGCAGCCGTCCATCCCGCCTCTTCCATCAGTTTCAGGGCTGCGCGCATGTTGCGACGGTTCTGCGTGCTCCCATCCCCGACCGGCAATTCATAGCCTTCGAGCGTGCCGGGCAGCAGAGTGGCGGCATAGGGCGCAAGCAGATCCGCGACCTTTCCCGTGGCAGGGCCGGGCTGCATAGCCAAGGCGGAATTCGCGAAATAGGACGAGATCCGCGGCTCGGCACCTCCGGTCAGGGTTCTGTTCATGAACTCGAAGTTGAAGGCGAGGATCATCGCCTGCCGTACCCGCCAGTCGGCAAAGACCGGCTTGCGCGTATTCATCACCAGCCCCTTGATCCCCGAGGGAACGTGATTGGCGATCTCCTCCTTGAGGATGTGGCCATCCTGCACTGCCGGGAAATCATATTCGCTGTGCCAGTTCGCGGCATTGGTCTCGCGGTAAAGGTCGAGCTCGCCCGCCTTGAAGGCTTCGAACATCACGTTCTGATCGCCGAAATAGTCCCAGCGCAGGCGGTCGAGATGGTGCAAACCCTGCGTGATCGGCAGATCCTTGGCCCACCAGTCGGGATTGCGTTTGAGCGTGATTGACCGGCCCATGTCATAAGTCGCGACGACATAGGGACCGGAGCCCACCGGCGCCATCTGCATTTCGGAGGCAAAATCATGGCCTTGCCACTGCTTCTTCGACAAGACGGGGCGCAGGCCCATCAGCAGGGCCAATTCCCGGTTCGGCTCGGTGAAGTCGATGCGCAGGCTGCGCGGGCCGGTCTGGATGATCGACTTCACCTTTTTCCAGGCGGTCTGATAGCGCGGGGCGCCCTCGGTTCCGATCGTCTCGAAGGACCAGATCACATCCTCGACGGTTACCGGACTGCCATCGGAAAACTTCGCCTCGGGGCGCAGGGTGAAGGCGACCCAGGAGCGGCTCGCATCGGTTTCGATGCTTTCGGCCAAAAGACCATAGAGCGTGAAAGGTTCATCATAGCTGCGCAGCATCAGCGATTCGGTGACATAGGCCGAGATGCCCTGCGCGGGCCGACCTTGCAGAATCCAAGGGTTCAGCGAATCGAAACTGCCCGATTCGCCCATGCGAATTTGCCCGCCAGAGGGCGCATCCGGGTCGGCATAGGGCAGGTGCATCCGCGTCGGATCAAGGGCTGACTTTCCTTGCATGGCGATTCCCGACATCGGTTCGGCCCGGGCCGAAAAGTCTGCCAAAACGCTGCTGAAAGCCAATATCACAAGGGCGAGAGCGCGGAAAAACACCGATCCCTGCATCGCAACAATCTCCCGTTTGCCTGTATTTTCAGGCGACAAGCTAGAGCCTGCCGCTTGGGGAAGCAAACTTTTCCCTTGGAAGCGACGGCGTGCAGGTCTATAAAGGAGTCACTGCTCGATAGGTTTCTTGCCTGTATGAAACCTGCCTCATGACTTGACGCCCGCCTTGCGCGGGCGTCTTTTTCTTTCGGGCAGTCCCTTCGCAGTTGCGGAACCGTTCGCGGTGGGGTGGTGTTTGAAAAGACATTGGCAGGAGGACAGCATGAGCCTGAAGGGCAAGACGGCGATCATTACCGGATCGAACTCGGGAATCGGACTTGGCGTCGCACGCGAGCTGGCGCGGGCCGGGGCCGATGTCGTTCTGAACTCGTTCACCGACCGCGACGAGGATCACGCGCTGGCGGCGGCGCTGGCCGCCGAATTTGGCGTGACGGGGCGCTACATCAAGGCGGACATGTCGAAGGGCGAGGAATGCCGGGCGTTGGTCACACAAGCCGGGCGTTGCGACATCTTGGTGAACAATGCGGGCATCCAACATGTTGCACCTGTTGATCAGTTCCCGGTCGAGAAATGGGATGCGATTATTGCAATCAACCTGTCCTCGGCCTTCCATACGACCGCTGCCGCGCTGCCGATGATGCGCAAGGCGGGCTGGGGGCGGGTCGTCAACATCGCCTCGGCGCATGGGTTGACGGCCTCGCCGTTCAAATCGGCCTATATCGCCGCGAAACACGGCGTCGTGGGGCTGACGAAAACGGTGGCGCTGGAAACCGCCGAGGAGCCGATCACCTGCAATGCGATCTGCCCGGGCTATGTGCTGACCCCGCTGGTCGAGGCGCAGATCCCCGATCAGATGAAGGTGCACAACATGGACCGCGAGACGGTGATCCGCGAGGTCATGCTGACGCGCCAGCCCTCCAAGCAATTCGCGACCGTGGAGCAGCTTGGCGGCACGACGGTGTTTCTGTGCTCGGAAGCGGCGGCGCAGATCACTGGGACGACGATTTCGGTGGATGGCGGCTGGACGGCGCTGTGACGGATTTCGCCTCGGCTTTGGCCGAGGCGACCCGCCGGGGGCTCTGCCCCCGGACCCCCCGAGATATTTGAGGCAAGATGAAGGGGCGCGTCAGGCGGCCTTTTTCGGGGCCTTGCCCTGTTGTTCAAACTTCTTTTCGGACGGATAGACGAGCCCGGCCGAGATGATCAGCTTCGCCGCGTCTTCCACCGACATGTCGAGATAGGTGATCTCGCTTTCCGGCAGATAGAGCAGGAACCCCGAGGTCGGATTCGGCGTCGTCGGCAGGAAGACCGAGATCAGCGGATCGGCGGGATCGCCCTGAACCGCGATCTCGCCCTTGGCCCGCGCCGAGACGAAGGCGATCGCCTTCAGCCCGGGGCGCGGATAGTCGATCATACAGGCGCGGTCGAATTTCGCATCGCCCTGACTGAGCACGGTTTCCGCAATCTGCTTCACGCCATTATAGACCGAGCGCACGACCGGGGTCCGATCGACCAGCCCCTCGCCAAAGCGGATCACTGCGCGCCCGATGAAGTTGCGTGCGAGCGCGCCCACGGTGATGGTGAAAACCAGAAAGATCACTACGCCGACGCCACGCAGATTGGTGCCGACATAGGTCTCGGGCTGCAGATGCGCCGGGATGAAGGGCAGCACCCAGCCGTCGACCATGCCGGCCAGTGTCCACATCAGCCAAATCGTGGCCGCAATCGGCGAGATCACGATCAGGCCGGTGAAGAACGAAGCCCGAAGCGCGCCAAGCAGACTGCGCTTGTGCGGGAGCGGGGTCTCGTGGGCGGGATGCGGGTCGGTCATGTCGTGCCTCTTGTTGCCCTTGTCAGGTAGGGATGCCGGGCGGGGGCTGCAATGCAGCCCTCACCCTTGCGTGGCGATTTCGGCCGCAATCGCAGCCGCCAGTCGGGCATTGTTCAAAACGAGGGCGATATTCGCGTCGAGCGAGCGGCCCTCGGTCAGCTCGAAAATTCGGGCGAGCAGGAAAGGGGTGACCGCTTTCGCTGCGATCCCCTGCGCCGCGGCTTCCGTCAGCGCAGTTTCGATGACGGGGATGATCTCTTCGCGGGCGATTTCAGCCTCGGCCGGGATCGGGTTGGCGACGAGCTGGCCGCCTGAAAGGCCAAGGCGGGCGCGCATCAGATGGGCGCGGCCGATCTCGGCCGCGTTGTCGGCGCGCAGCGGGGCTTTCAGGCCCGAGCTGCGCGACCAGAAGGCGGGGAAATCGTCCTGACCGAAGGCGATTACCGGAACGCCATTCGTTTCAAGAACTTCCAGCGTCTTGTTCAGATCAAGTATGGCTTTGGCGCCGGCGGCGACGACGGTGACCGGGGTCAGGCCCAGTTCGCTCAGATCGGCGGAAATGTCGAAACTCTCCTCGGCGCCGCGATGCACGCCACCGATCCCGCCGGTGGCAAAGACCGAGATGCCGGCGAGATGCGCGCAGATCATCGTCGCGGCAACGGTGGTGGCGCCGGTGCGGCCCTGCGCCAGACAGACGGCCAGATCGGCGCGCGAGAGCTTCATCACCCCCTGCGCCTGGGCGAGCGTTTCAAGCTCCGCCGCCGTCAGGCCGATATGGATGCGCCCGCCCATCACCGCGATGGTGGCGGGCGTCGCCCCGGCGGCGCGGACCTCGGCCTCGACCCGACGCGCGGTTTCGAGGTTCTGCGGATAGGGCATGCCGTGGGTGATGATCGTGCTTTCGAGCGCGACGACGGGCTGGCCCGCATCAAGCGCGGCGCGGACTTCGGGGGAAAAGGCAAGGGGCAGGGTCGTCATATGGGTTTGTCTCCGGAGACGTAGCGGGCGGCGGCGGCAAGGGCGCGGGCAAGGGCGGTCTCGCGATCCGCGCCGTCGCGTTCGGCCACCAGATGGGCGGCCATGAAGGTGTCTCCCGCGCCGGTGACGCGGGTGACGAGGACGGGGGGCGGGGCGGCGGTGATGACGCCTTGGCCTAGACGGCCGTCAGCGGCGGCGCTGCCGCCATCGGTGACGAGGACATGCGCGGCGCCGCGGGCAAGCAACCCCTCGGCGGCGGCCTCGGCTCCCGGGAAGTCGCGCTGACACAGGATCCCGGCTTCCTCAAGGTTCACGTAGATCGTCGCCTTGGGATGGGCGAGCAGCGGCGCCAGCCGCTCGGCCTTGCCGGGGCTTGCAGGCGCCACGCGCAAATCCGCGGCGGCAAAAAGCGGCGCGCGGGCGATTTCCGCCAGCAGCGTCTGGGTCAGGTTGCCATCCAGCGCCACCGGGCCGGTCCAGGGCGTCTCGGCGCTGCCCAGCCGCCCATCGGCGAGCGGCCGCAGGATCTTGTCACCCGCCGCTTCTAGGCTGTGGGCGTCGGCAATCGCGGCCACAAGGCCGTTCGCCCCCTCGATCGCCATGTAGCGGTCGGTGGGCAGGTCGTCCGAGCGATAGAGGAAACGGCAATCGATCCCCATCAGTTCGGCCGATTGGATCAGGTCGGCGCCCTGGGTGTCGCGGCCGATCGCCGTAAGGATGGCGGGGCGCAGGCCGAAGCGGGTCAGTGTCATCGCGATATTCATCGCGACGCCGCCGGGCAGGCGGGTGATCCGGCCGGGCACATCGGAGCCCGCCCGCATGTGCACCGGCGCCCGGCCGATGATGTCCCAGAGCACGGAACCGATACAGAGAATGTCGGGAGTGTCGTTCATCGTTCCTTGGTGCTACGGCTTGACCGGCGAGGCAAGGGGGGCGCTGCCCCCTCGGCGCTTTCGCGCCTTCCCCCGGGATACTTTCGGCAAGATAAAGCGGAATTGTGAAGGAAGCCCCGTTGATGAGGCCCAAAACATCCGCGCCACACCGAAGACAAGCGCCGGGGGCTTGCCAGAGGGGCCAGGCTGGTCTAAGAGGCGCGCACTTCACAGGCGGAGGCGGGCCAACGGCGGGAGACATCCCCGTTCGGTCCACCGGTTGGGGGCAACCCTGAAATCCTCCGCTCAGGCGCAAACCGGAAAGGAAATGGAACATGGCGCTTCCCGATTTCTCGCTGCGTCAGCTTCTTGAAGCTGGCGTTCACTACGGCCACCAGACGCAACGCTGGAACCCCCGCATGGCGGAGTTCATCTATGGCGAGCGCAATGGCATCCACATCATCGACCTGACCCAGACCGTCCCGATGCTGGACGCGGCTCTGAACGTGGTCCGTGAGACCGTCGCCAAGGGCGGCCGCGTGCTCTTCGTCGGCACCAAGCGTCAGGCCTCGAAAGCCGTGGCCGATGCTGCGGAACGCTGCGCCCAGTTCTACATGAACCACCGCTGGCTCGGCGGCACGCTGACGAACTGGAAAACCGTTTCGCAGTCGATCGCCCGTCTGAAGCACATCGACGAAGTTATGGGCGCTGGCGCTGAAGGGCTGACCAAGAAAGAGCGTCTGGGCATGGAACGCGAGCAGGCCAAACTGCAAGCGTCGCTCGGCGGGATCCGCGAAATGGGCGGTCTGCCGGACCTGCTGTTCGTGATCGACGTGTCGAAGGAAGATCTCGCGATCCTCGAAGCGCAGAAGCTCGGCATCCCGGTCGTGGCCGTCGTCGACACCAACTGCTCGCCGAAGGGCGTTGACTACGTGATCCCGGGCAACGACGACGCCGCCCGCGCCATCGCGCTCTACTGCGACCTCGTCTCGCGCGCGGCGCTCGACGGCATGAGCGCCCAGATGGGTGCCGCCGGTGTTGACCTCGGCGCTCTGGAAGAAGCCCCGGTCGAGGACGTTGCCGAGGCCTGAGCACCGGCCGTCACACAAGCTTCATCGGGCGGGGGTAACCCCGCCCTCACCTCATTCCAAGGAGAGTTCCCATGGCGATCACCGCTCAGATGGTGAAAGAACTGCGCGAAACCACCGGCGCCGGCATGATGGACGCGAAAAAAGCGCTGACCGAGTGCGACGGCAACATGGATGCCGCCATCGACTGGCTGCGCACCAAGGGTCTGGCGAAAGCCGCCAAAAAGGCCGATCGCGTTGCCGCCGAAGGCCTGATCGGCGTCGCCGTGACCACCGGCCGTGGCGTCGCGATCGAGATCAACTCGGAAACCGACTTCGTCGCCAAGAACACCGATTTCCAGGCGCTGGTGCGTGACGTCGCCAAGACCGCCCTGGAAGTCGGCGAATCGGTCGAAGTGGTGAAGGGCGCGGCCCTGAACGGCAAGACCGTCGATGAAGTCATCGGCGAAGCCATCGCCCGTATCGGCGAGAACATGACCTTCCGTCGTCTGCACGTTCTGGAAGGCGACACCATCGTCTCCTACGTCCACAACGCCGCTGCCTCGGAAATGGGCAAGATCGGTGTGCTCGTGGCGCTGAAGGGCGATGCGGCCAAGGCGCAAGAAATCGGCAAGCAGTTCGCGATGCATATCGCTGCGACCTCGCCGATTTCGCTGAACGAAGCCAGCCTTGATCCGGCCGTGCTGGAGCGCGAGCTGCAAGTGCAGACCGCCAAGGCGCTGGAAGAAAATGCCACCTCGGCCAAGCCGAAGCCCGAGCAGGTGATTCACAACAATATCATCCCGGGCCGGATGAAGAAGTTCCTCGAGGAAGTGACCCTCGTGAACCAGAAGTTCGTGATGAACCCCGATGTGACCGTGGCTCAGGCTGCGCTTGAGGCGGGCGTGGAAATCACCGGCTTCGCGCGTCTCGCCGTGGGCGAAGGCGTCGAGAAGAAGGAAGAGGATTTCGCCGCCGAAGTGGCGAAGATGGTCGGCGCGTAAGCGCAGCCCCTCGGCAAAAGACAGCGCCGCCCTTCGGGGCGGCGTTTTTCTTTTTCAGGGGATGACGCTACGGCATGGGTTAAATTCTACATTTTATATGCATAAAAATGAAACGGCCCAGACGGGTGACTATAAACTCGCTGGGCCGTACCGGAAAACCGGGTGGGATCTCGCCGGATCAATCTTCGACTGCTTCCCCGTTCCTGGCCGAAGCCACCACTCACGGAACACGTGTAGTTAGCCCAATTTTGGAGATTCGGAGTAGTCAGGTTTTCCTTACCGTGCAGGAATGCCGCAGACTTTTTGGACAGGTTGACCTTGGGCTACGAAGCTGTTGTAATAAAAAGTTGCTTTTGCATCGAGGCTTTAAGCAGGGCTTGAGCGGTTGTTTCGACCTCAAGCGCCTCGCGTGCCAAGCGCAGGTGCTTCTCGACCGTGGCGATCGTCAGACCCAGAATCTGCGCGATATCGGCAGAAGTCTTGCCGTCGCCGACCCACTCCAACACCTCGCGCTGACGCGCAGTCAGCGGTCGTCGCGTGGTCGAAAAGGGCAGGGCGCTGATCTTGAGATGCATGATCGAGTTCAGCACGCGCAGATCACGTCCATGCTCTTCCCAGATCGCATCAACATCGGCCTGCGTGAGGCCGGCCTTCGCGCAGAGCCCGATCGCTCCCTTGGCACGGGCCGAAGTGTCAGGGAATCCGATCGAATAGCCCGCCAGAACTTTAAAGCGACGATTGAGCTCAAGCACCCGCTTTTCGCCTTCGCTCAGCTCTCCGGCGGCCGCGCGCTCGGCGACGATGCGCCAAGAGCAGGCTCCGACCGAATCAAGCGCCCATTTCACCATCGGTGCTTCCGAGAACAGACCCGCGCCCAGGAAGGAATTCAAATAGGAAGGATCGTGGTTCGAGAGGATAAGCGTATCGTCGAGCGACCCGAAATTCTGCGTGGCGCGGAACCGGGTAAACCCATAGATGAGGCGGTCGAATCCGAATTTCGCCATCTGGGCACAGTGCATGTTCCAGATGGTGCCGATGTCCTCGGCAACCAGAAGCTGTTCAAGATGATCCAGCATAGCGTGCGTCTCACACCTCGCAAGCTTGCACAGATCACACTATTGCCATGCACAACCCTATGGGCGCAAGTCTGTTGACCTGTTTTATGTCCCAGAAGTCACAAGGTCGCAGACTGAACCATCCTTCCGGCTTCTGTGCAATTGTGCTTTTTTACCAGGCGATTGAGTTTCGTTCTTCAAGTATCGGAAGCTGTGTTGGCGGCCTTTGCACGGATCATCGGCACCAAGGCAGAGAGATCATATCCAGCATTTTTCGCATTCTGCACGATCTCGTCGACCGAAAGCACCCCCGCCTGGCTCAGTGCCCAGAGGTGCGACGACCGCGTTCCCGAGCGGCACCAGGCCAGAACTGGCGTCTGCGCCGAGGCAAGTGCGGTCTCGAAATCCTCGATCAGATCGGAGGTCAGTTCGCCCGGGTAATAGGGCAAATGCACATAGGCAATCCCGACCGCGGTTGCGGCGGCCTGCATCGCCTCGTGCGACATTGCCGCATCAACTTCTTCATCGGGACGGTTGTTGATCAGCGTGCGAAAACCGCGCTTGGCGGCCTCGGCGACCTCATCAAGAGCGATCTGCGGTGCCACGGCGAAATCGGGCGTCAGGTAGCGCAGGTCCATGTCTTCCTCCGGCAAGTTCCGCGCCCACTCTGGACTGCGGTGCCGGTGGGTGCAAGAGGCTCAAGGCAGTTCCGGAATCTCTTTCGTGGCGGCGGCGGTCAGATCGGGGATCAGCCAATCCGCGGCGGAGAAATCATCGCCTCGAGTATATTCCGAGGGTGTCAGAACGACCCGAAGTCCTGCGGCCTTGGCCGAGGCGAGGCCCGCCCGGCTGTCCTCGAAGGCGATGCAGGCTTCGGGCGGCAGATCTAGGCTCTTCAAGGCCAGCAGATACACGTCCGGCGCGGGTTTCTTCTTTGCGACCTCGTCGCCGGCGGCGATCACCTCGAAAATGGCATCGGGGGGGCGACGGAAGGTGGCCGCGATCAGCGCATCGACATTGGCGCGGGTCGTGGTGGTCGCAATCGCGATGCGAAGCCCCGCGGCCTGCGCCCGCTCGATCAGGTCAGCGACACCGGGCAGGAGGTCGACCTGACCCGAGGCGATGATCTCGACATAGCGTTTGGTCTTCGCCTTGTGCAGCTCGGCGATCTCGGAATCGTTGGGGCCGTAGCCCACATTTTCCCGGTGTTTCGCCATCCGCTCCTTGCCGCCGGTGGTGCGCAGAAGCGTCCGATAATCTTCCTTCGACCAGTTCCAATCGATCCCGCGCGCGGCGAAGGTTTCGTTGAACGCCTGGCGATGCACTTCCTCGGTTTCCGCCAAGGTGCCGTCGACGTCGAAAATCAACGCTTTCAGGTCCATGTCCATCCCTCAACGATACGCGGCAGGTCTTTGAAATCGCTGAACTTCACCGCATGAGGCAAGGCGTCGACCGGGGTCTTGCGATAGCCTTCGGTGTAGATCACGAACGGCAGTCCCGCATTCTCGGCGGTCTGTGCGTCGATCTCGCTGTCGCCGATGTAAAGGGCCCTGTCCCGGCCCAATAATCTTTGCGCTTCATGCACCATCTCGGGGTTCGGCTTGCGAGTCGGCAGGCTGTCGCCGCCAATGACAAGCTCGAAATAATCCGTCAGACCGACATGCGCGATCGCGGCGAGAGCGGGCTTGTAAGGCTTGTTGGTAGTGATCGCCATCGGGCATCCGATCGCCCGCAGGTGCTCCAAGGCCGCGATCACATCCGGGTAAAGGGTGTTTCCCTCGACATCCGTTTCATAGCGCGTGACAAGGTCGGCATAGATCGCATCGAAAAGCGGACCCTCGGGATCTTCGCCCGCCGTCGTCAGCAGGCAGCGCACCAGATGCGGGGCACCCTGACCGACGAAACTGCGGATCTGCTCCAGGCTGAGGGGCGCATAGCCGCGCCCCGTCAGCACGTCGTTCGAAACCTTGTGAATGGCGGGCGCCGAGTCGATCAGCGTTCCGTCAAGGTCGAAGATCAGCGCGGGGGTCATCACTCTTTCCATTTGATCGAACAGCCCATCGAGGCGATCTGATCGCGCGGTCCCTGGCCGGTTTCGGCAACACTCAGCATCGCCTCGTAAAGCTCCCGCCGGGCATCCGCCGGACCGGCGGTGCGGCCCGAAGCGTCGAGCCGTCCGCGATACTGCAGCTGATCATCGGCGTTGAATCCGAAGAAATCCGGTGTGCAGACCGCATCGTAAGCCTTTGCCACGGCTTGTGTTTCGTCAAAAAGATAGGGGAAACGAAAGCCCCGCTCCGCCGCCAGCCGGGCCATGTTTTCGGGGCTGTCCTCGGGGTAGCTTGCAACGTCGTTCGACGAAATCGCCGCCACGCCGATGCCCACTTCCATCAGCGCCTCGGCATCGCGTTGCAGCCGGTCAAGGATCGCCTGAACATAGGGGCAATGGTTGCAGATAAACATGATCAGCAAGCCTTTCGGCCCGCGGATATCCTCAAGGCTCCAGAGCCTGCCCGAGGTGTCGGGCAGGCGGAAATCCGGGGCTTTCCAGCCAAAATCGCAGACCGGAGGGGAGACGGCCATGATCTTACAGCGCCGACTGTGCCGCCGCACGGATGGCGGCGATGTTCTTGCCATAGACCTCGGGGGTCGCGACCGAGCCGCCCTTGAAAACGCCCGAGCCCGCAACGAACACGTCAGCTCCTGCCGCCGCCATCAGCGGCGCGGTGACCGGGTCCATGCCGCCATCGATCTCGATATGCACCGGGCGATCGCCGATCAGTGCCCGCAGCTTGCGCACCTTGACGGTCATGTCGATGTATTTCTGGCCGCCAAAGCCGGGGTTCACCGTCATGATGCAGACGACGTCGGTGATGTCGAGGATATGCTCGATCGCTTCGATCGGCGTGCCGGGGTTCACGGCGACGCCCGATTTCATGCCCGCGGCGCGGATCGCCTGCATCGTGCGGTGGATATGCGGGCCAGCCTCGACATGGGCGGTCAGCACATCGGCGCCCGCGGCGGCATAGGCGTCGATATAGGTGTCGACCGGGGAAATCATCAGGTGCACGTCCATCACCGTCTTGACGTGCTTGCGGAAGGCCGCCACGGCTGGCGGACCGAAGGTGAGGTTCGGCACGAAGTGCCCATCCATCACATCGACATGCACCCAGTCGGCGCCCTGCGCCTCGATGGCCTGAATTTCACGGCCGAAGTCGGCGAAGTCGGCAGAAAGGATCGAGGGAGCGATCTTGATGGAACGGTCGAAGGTCATGTCGGTCTCCAAAGAGGGGTGTGGGCGGGGGTGTCCCCCCGCCCGATGGTCAAGCCTTACTTCACGCCCAGAGCTTCGCGCCAGCCCGGATAGAGCTTGTCGGCGTCGTTCGGGAAGCTCTCGAAGGCGCGGGCCAGTTCGCGGTGCGATTTCGCATAGGTCACCAGATCCACACCCGCCTTCCAGGCGTCGCAGGACTGCCGCAGCGATTTCGCCCCGGCGGTGCCGCCATCAAGGTGACCAAAGGCGCCGCCGCCCGAGGTCTGGATCACGTTCGAATGGCCGAGGTTGTCGAAGAAGCCCGGCAGGCGCAACGCGTTCATGCCACCCGAGATGATCGGCGTCGTAGCTTTCATGCCCAGCCAGTCCTGATGGTAGAACGGACCCTGCGCCGCTTCGTCGGTCAGCATGTAAGCCATGATCTTGTCGGAGGCATCGCCCTCCATCTTGCCATAACCCATCGTCCCGGTGTGGATACCCGAAGCGCCCTGCAGACGCGACATCTTGGACAGAACGAAGGCGGTGTAGCCGCGCATCGACTGCGGCGAGGTCACGGCGCCGTGGCCCGCGCGGTGATAGTGCAGGAATTGACGCGGGAACTGCCGACGGCAGGTGGTGATCGCGGCCGGGCCGGTGACGTAACCATCCACGAGGAAGGCGACGTGATCGGCGTTTTCGCCAAAGGTTTCAAGGATGTATTCGCCACGGGCGACCATTTCGTAATGGTCGTCGGCGGTGATGTTGGCCGAGAAGAGCTTGGCTTCGCCGGTTTCGTCCTGCGCCCGTTTCATCGCATCGGCGACCAGACGGATGGTTTCCTTCAGCGGCGCGAAGGTCTGGTTGCCCTGCGGTTCATCGTTCTTGATGAAATCGCCGCCCAGCCAGAATTCATAGCAGGCATCCGCGAAGGGTTTCGGACGCAGACCGAGCTTCGGCTTGATGATCGTACCCACGACCATGCCGCCGTCCTTCACGTCGCGGCCCAGCACCCGCCACATGTCGGCGATGTTCATCGAGGGGCCGTCGAACAGGCGCAGGTAGCAGGGCGGCACCCAGAAGTCGTGCATCTTGGCGTATTCGACATCGCCCATGCCCTGGTTGTTGCCGATCGTCAGCGTCAGGAACGAGCACAGCATCGCCCGGCCGTCGATGATGTTGCGGTCAAAGAGTTCGACCGGATAGGCGATCTTCATGATCTCGCGCTCGGGGTCGATCTCGTAGACCAGCGCATCGACGCCGCGGGTGAAGTCGTCGGTGGTCGAAACCTCGACGTTGGTGCCGGTCGAGCTTTCGGCGGCGAAGTGGGCGGCCGTTTCAAGGTAGCCGTAGCCCGCCTTGGGCTTCATGATATAGGCGCAAAGCACATGGCGCCCGCCGGCGATGAGATCGGCTTCCTTGAGGTCGAGCCGGGCGTAACGGTTAGACTGATCCATGATGAGGGGTCCTTTCGATCAGGCGGTTTTGGGCGCGAGCGAACCGCTGGCGTAGCGTTTCGCCATATCATCCATCGGGATGACCTTGATTTTGCTGGCATGGCCAGCGGTGCCGAAGGCCTCAAGACGGGCCTTGCAGAGGTCGCGCATCGCATCCATCGCGGGCTTGAGGAATTTGCGCGGGTCGAATTCGGCCTTGTTCTGCTCGGCGATGCGGCGGAACTGACCGGTCATCGCCATGCGGCAGTCGGTGTCGATGTTGACCTTGCGCACGCCCATCTTGATGCCGCGGACGATTTCTTCAACCGGCACGCCGAAGGTTTGCGGCATGGCACCGCCGAATTCGTTGATGATGTCCTGCAGATCCTGCGGCACCGACGACGAGCCGTGCATCACAAGGTGGGTGTTCGGCAGCTTCTTGTGGATCGCCTCGATCACCGACATCGCCAGGATTTCGCCATCGGGCTTGCGCGAGAACTTGTAAGCGCCATGCGAGGTGCCACAGGCGATCGCCAGCGCGTCGACTTGGGTTTTCTTGACGAAGTCAACGGCTTGATCCGGGTCCGTCAGCAGCATCGAGTGATCGAGCTTGCCCACCGCACCGTGACCATCCTCGGCCTCGCCCTCGCCGGTTTCAAGCGAACCGAGAACGCCCAGCTCCCCCTCGACCGAGGCGCCGACCCAATGCGCCATCCGCGCAACGCGTTCCGAGATTTCGACGTTATATTCGTAGCTTGCGGGCGTCTTTGCATCCCCTTCCAGCGAGCCGTCCATCATCACCGAGGTGAAGCCGTGGCGGATCGCGGTCATGCAGGTGGCCTCGTTGTTGCCGTGGTCCTGGTGCATGCAGAGCGGGATATCCGGGTAGATCGCGGCCAAGGCCTCGATCATCTTCGCCAGCATGATGTCATTGGCATAGGACCGCGCGCCGCGCGAGGCCTGGATGATGACCGGCGCATCGACGGCCTTGGCGGCCTCCATGATGGCGAGGCCCTGTTCCATGTTGTTGATGTTGAAGGCGGGCACGCCGTAGGAATATTCCGCCGCGTGGTCCAGCAGTTGCCGAAGGGTGATCAGTGCCATTTTGATGTCCTCAAATCGTGGAGCAGCTTTATCTTGCTCCAAATATCCCGGGGGTCCGGGGGCAGAGCCCCCGGCCGTTTCAGATCAGCTTGCCCATCGCGACGGCGGTATCCGCCATGCGGTTCGAGAAGCCCCATTCGTTGTCATACCAGCTCAGGATGCGGACCATCTTGCCCTCCATCACCTTGGTCTGATCCATGTGGAAGACCGAGGAATGGGGGTCGTGGTTGAAGTCCGACGACACGTTCGGCTGGTCGGTATAGCCCAGCACGCCCTTCAGCGGGCCATCGGCGGCCGCGCGGATCGCAGCGTTCACTTCCGCCACGGTGGTGTCGCGGGCGGCTTCGAAGACGAGGTCCACGACCGAGACATTCGGCGTCGGCACGCGGATCGCGACGCCGTCAAGCTTGCCCTTGAGTTCCGGCAGCACCAGACCCACGGCCTTGGCGGCGCCGGTCGAGGTCGGGATCATGCTCAGCGCGGCGGCGCGGGCGCGGTAAAGATCCTTGTGCATCGTGTCGAGCGTCGGCTGATCGCCGGTGTAGCTGTGGATCGTCGTCATGAA
This sequence comes from Rhodobacter capsulatus, assembly GCF_052363175.1. Taxonomy (GTDB): domain Bacteria; phylum Pseudomonadota; class Alphaproteobacteria; order Rhodobacterales; family Rhodobacteraceae; genus Rhodobacter; species Rhodobacter capsulatus_D. Next base: position 2,091,798 of record NZ_CP198946.1, on the reverse strand, counting down.
GCCTTTCGAGATCCCGATCGCGTCGTTCAGCGCCTTGGCGACGGGCGACAGGCAGTTCGTGGTGCACGAGGCGTTCGACACGACCATGTCTTCCTTGGTCAGCGTGCCGTGGTTGACGCCGAAGACGATCGTCTTGTCTGCATTGTCGCACGGCGCCGAGACCAGAACGCGCTTCGAGCCGTTCTGCAGGTGGGCGGCGGCCTTTTCCTTGGTGGTGAAGATGCCGGTGCATTCCATCGCCACATCGACATTGCCCCAGGGCAGTTCGGCCGGATTGCGGATCGCGGTCACCTTGATCGGGCCGCGGCCGACGTCGATCCGGTCTTCGCCGGTGGTCACAGTCGCGGGGAAGCGGCCGTGCACGCTATCGAAGCGCAGCAGGTGGGCGTTGGTTTCCACCGGGCCAAGGTCGTTGATCGCGACGACTTCGATATCGGTACGGCCCGACTCGATGATGGCGCGCAGCACGTTGCGGCCGATGCGGCCAAAACCGTTGATGGCAACTTTGACGGTCATCTTTTCCCTCAGATCAAGTTTTTTGCTTCAGAGACAATCGCCTCTGCGGTGATATTGAAGTGTTGATAGAGCTGCGGCGCCGGGGCCGAGGCGCCAAAGCCGGTCATGCCGACGAAAGCATCGCCCGGGCCGAGCAGCATGCACCAGCCCTGCCGGATCGCGGCCTCGCAGCCGACGCGCGGCGCGGTGCCCAGAACCTTCGTCACGTAATCGCGCGGTTGCGACGCGAACAGCTCGAAGCAGGGGGCCGAGACGACAGCGGCGCGGATGCCCTCTTTCGCCAGTTGGTCGGCTGCGGCGAGGGCGATTTCCAGCTCCGAGCCGGTGGCGATCAGCGTCACCTGACGATCCTCGGGATCGCGGATCAGATAGGCGCCCCGCGCGGTCAGGTTCTCGGCTGTATGCGTCGTGCGCACGGTCGGCAGGTTCTGCCGCGACAGCACCAGCAGGCTCGGCGTGTGTTTCGAGGTCATGGCGATTTCCCAGGCCTCGGCGGTTTCGACCGCATCGGCGGGGCGGATCACGTTCAGGTTCGGGATCGCCCGCAGCGAGGCCAGATGCTCGACCGGCTGGTGCGTCGGACCATCCTCGCCAAGGCCGATGCTGTCATGGGTCATCACATAGGTGACCGGAACCCCCATCAGCGCCGAGAGGCGAATGGACGGGCGGCAGTAATCGGCAAAGGCCATGAAGGTGCCGCCATAGGGGCGCAGACCGCCATGCAGTGCGATGCCGTTCATCGCCGCCGCCATCCCGTGTTCACGGATGCCGTAATGGATGTAGTTGCCCGCATAGGCGCCGGGTTTGACCGAGACCATGCCCTTTGATCGGGTCAGGTTCGAGCCGGTCAGGTCGGCCGAGCCGCCAACGGAATGGGGCAGGGTGGTGTTCACCACTTCAAGCGCCATTTCGCTGGCCTTGCGCGTCGCCACCTTCGGCTTGTCGGCCGAGAGCTTCGCCTTGTAGGCGGTGATGGCGGCGGGAAGCGCCGAGGTATCGTCGGCCTCCGCCTTGATGAAGTCGGCGCGGGCAGCGTGGTTTTGCAACCGCGCCTCCCAGTTGGCCCGCGCCGAAGCCCCCCGCGCCGCGACCCGGCCCCAGGCCGCGGTGAGTTCGGAAGGGATTTCGAAAGGTGCATGCGGCCAGTCGAGGAAGGCCCGCGCGGCGGCGATTTCCTCGGCGCCAAGCGGCGCGCCGTGCACGTCATGGCCGCCTTGCTTGTTCGGCGCGCCAAAGCCGATCACGGTGCGGCAGGCGATCATCGAAGGACGCGGATCCTTGCGGGCGGCCTCAATCGCGGCGGCAATCTCGTTCGGGGCATGACCGTCGCAGGATTGCACATGCCAGCCCGAGGCGGCAAAGCGCGCTTTCTGATCGGTCGAGGTCGAAAGATCGGTGTCGCCGTCGATGGTGATGCGGTTGTCATCCCAAAGCACGATCAGACGGCCAAGCCCCAGATGCCCGGCCAGGTCGATCGCCTCGTGGCTGATACCTTCCATCAGGCAACCGTCCCCGGCGATGACATAGGTGAAATGATCAACAAGATCATTGCCATAACGCGCGTTCTTCATGCGCTCGGCCAGCGCCATGCCGACCGCGGTCGCAATCCCCTGACCGAGCGGGCCGGTGGTCATCTCGATGCCATCGGCATGGCCATATTCGGGATGGCCGGCGGTGCGGGCGCCAAGCTGGCGGAAGTTTTTCAGCTGTTCCAGATCCATGTCGGCATAGCCGAGCAGGTGGTGCAGCGCGTAAAGCAGCATCGAGCCATGACCGGCCGACAGCACGAAACGGTCGCGGTCGGGCCATTTCGGCGCGGCGGGGTCAATCTTCATGAAGCGGTTGAAAAGAACGGTGGCCACATCGGCCATGCCCATCGGCATGCCGGGATGCCCGGATTTCGCCTTTTCCACCGCATCCATCGCCAGCGCCCGAATGGCCGTGGCCATCCGCGTTTCCTGCGCCATATCGAGATCCTTCATGGCTCCTCCTCCCTGATGAGCCTTTCGTCCGAGCGGCGGGCCCGGTTTGCCGGACCTCGCCATTGTCTTGAAATCATTCGCCTCAGGCGCGGGCGCGGCGGCCTTCGCGGACCAGACGCTCGATCAGCGGCGTCAGGATCAGCTGCATCGCCAGATCCTGCTTGTTGCCCGGGATCACGATCGAATTCGCCCGGCTCATCCAGGATCCGTGGATCATCGAGGTGAGATAGGGGAAGTCGATGCCGCGCGGGTTGCGGAAGCGGATCACGATCAGGCTTTCGTCCGGCGTCGGGATCCAGCGGGTGATGAACGGGTTCGAGGTGTCGACCACCGGCACGCGCTGGAAGTTGATGTCGGTCTGCGAGAATTGCGGCACGATGCAGTGCACATAGGCATGCATGCGACGCAGGATGACATCGGTGACGGCCTCGGTCGTGTAGCCACGTTGCGCCCGGTCGCGGTGGATCTTCTGGATCCATTCAAGGTTGATCACCGGCACGACACCGATTTTCAGGTCGGCATGGGCAGCGATGTTGACCTGATCATTCGTCACGCAGCCATGCAGGCCCTCGTAGAAGAGCAGGTCGGTGTCTTCCTCGAACGGCGCCCAGTCGGTGAAATGGCCCGGCTCGACACCATATTTCGCCGATTCATTGGCGTCATGGACATACCGCCGGGTGCGGCCCTTGCCGGTTTCGCCATATTCGCGGAAGACGCGTTCCAGATCTTCCAGCGCATTCGCCTCGTAGGAGAAATGCGAGAAGGTGGCATCGCCCGCGGCATAGCGGCGTTCCAGTTCCGCCTTCATGTCGGCGCGGTTGAACCGGTGGAAGGCGTCGCCCTCGATCGAGACGGCTTTCACCCCCTCGCGGCGGAAGATCTGGTCGAAGGTCGCCTTGACGGTCGAGGTGCCAGCCCCCGAAGAACCGACGACAGAGATGATGGGGTATTTTTTCGACATGGGATCAGCTCCGGAAAAGACCGCGGGTGTTGAAGAGTGCCGAGGTCTCCTCCCCGGGCAGGTCGTGATAGGCGGTGACGCGGGCCACCTTGGCCGCGCAGCCAAAGACGAACGGCGTGCGCGCATGCAGCTTGTCGGGAATGGCCGAGAGGATGTCTTCGCAGCCATCGGTGGCGCCGCCGCCCACTTGTGTGATCAGAAAGGCAATCGGCGCACATTCATAGACATGGCGCAGACGGCCGCGGGCATAGCCCTTGCGTTCGTCGCCCGGATACAGGAAGACGCCGCCGCGCATCAGGATGCGGTGGGTTTCCGCGACCAGCGAGGCGATCCAGCGCATGTTGAAGTTGCGCCCGCGCGGGCCCTCGGCGCCGGCGACAAGATCGTCGATGAAGGCGCGGATCGGCGAGGGCCAGTGCCGGTAGTTCGAGGCGTTGATCGCATATTCCGAGGTGTCTTGCGGCAGTGCCTTGATGTCGGGCAGGCGCTTGAAGCTGCGGCTGTCGAGATCGAGCACCCAGTGATGCACGCCGCGCCCGAAGCTGCACACGATCGCACATTGCGGCCCGTAGATGATATAGCCGCCCGCCAGCTGCTCCGAGCCCTTGCGCAGGAAGCTGGTGTTCGGGTCGTCGGTCGCCGGGAAGACCGAGAAGATCGTGCCGATCGACACGTTCACATCGATGTTCGAGGAGCCGTCGAGCGGGTCGATGGCCAAGGCCAGCGTGCCTTTGCCCAGCGTCACCACCTCGTCCTGTTCTTCGGAGGCGTAAAAGGCGACGGCCGTGCCCGTCAGCGCCTCGCGGAAGGCGTCATCGGCCATCACGTCGAGCGCCTTTTGGCCATCGCCCCCGGCATTGGTGCCCACCCCCGCCGCCAGGTCCGTCTCCACCCCGTTGCGAGCAATGGTGCGGGCGAGATCCGCCCCCACACGCGCCAGCCGGGTCATCACATCCGCCAGTTCCGGGCTAAGCCCGAGACCTTCAAGCTCGATCGCCATGGCCTCCTCCTCATTCGGTTGGCCGGACGTTGCGCCGAAAGCGGTTTCATGCAAATTTGAAATTCGGCAACTCGCTTTCAGGAAAATTTAACATGGTCCGGCTGGACGGGATCACGATGAAGCAACTGCGCGCGCTGAGGGCGGTTGCAAAATGGGGCTCGCTAACCGCCGCAGGACAGGCGCTTGGCTTGACGACGCCAGCAATTCATACGCAAATCAAGGGCTTGGAGGATGCAGTTCAGGTTCGTCTTTTGCAGCGCGCGGCTGATGGCGCGGGCTCTGATCTGACCGATGCAGGCCATACGATGCTGGCGGCGGCAAAGCGGATCGAAGACGCTTTGTCGCAGGCCGGGGCCGATCTGGCAGCGCTATCACGCGGGAAAACCGGCCGGGTGACGCTGGGCGTGGTCTCGACGGCAAAATATTTCGCGCCAAGGCTGGTCAAGGCCCTGAGTCTTTCGCACCCGGACATCGAAGTGGCGCTGCGGGTGGGCAACCGAGAAACCACGATCGAAGGGCTGGAACGTGGTGCCTTTGAAATTGCGATCATGGGGCGGCCGCCGCGCCGTCCGACAGTTATGGCTGAGACGCTCGGGCCGCATCCGCATACGGTAGTGGTGCCGCCGGGACATCGGCTGCTAGGGCAGGGGGTCAGCGCCGATGCGCTGCTCGACGAGGTGTTTTTGACGCGCGAACCGGGCTCGGGGACGCGCATCCTGATGGAGCGCTGGCTGGACCGGGTGGCGGACGGGCGTGCCTTCGAGACGATGGAAATGGAGAGCAACGAGACGATCAAGCAGGCGGTGATGGCGGGCTTGGGCATTGCCTTTCTCAGCTTGCACACGGTGACCGAGGAGCTGGGCTCGGGGCGACTTGTGGAACTGTCGGCGCCGGGGCTGCCGATCGTACGCAACTGGTTCATGGTCCGGCGCGAGGACGAGGTGCCGCGTCCGGTGGCCGAGCGATTGTGGGAAGCGATCCTGGCGCTTCGGGGCAGCTATTTCCCTACGATTCCCATGATTGACGCATCTTGAACGCAGGTTCATTCTGGTTTGAAACGGGGCGCGATCAGGGGTTGGTTTGGGACCGCGACCGTTGGTCGGAAGGAGAATGCAATGAGCTATGCCATGGTCGTCACCGCCCCGGGCGGGGTCGAGAACTTTCGCCGTGTCGAGCGCGAAGTGCCGCAGCCCGGGCCGGGCGAGGTGACTTTGCGCCAGACCGCGATCGGTCTGAACTACATCGACGTCTATTTCCGCACCGGGCTTTATCCGTGGGGTGTGCCCTCAGATCTGGTCACCGGGGGCGAAGCCGCGGGTGTGATCGAGGCGGTCGGTGTCGGGGTCGATCTGCCGGTGGGCCTGCGCGTCGCCTATACGGTGCGCAATGGCGCCTATGCCAGTCATCGCGTGATTGCGGCCGATCAGCTGGTGCCCATTCCTGACGGGATCAGCGACGAGATCGCGGCAGCGGTGATGCTCAAGGGGCTGACCGTGCATTACCTGATCCACCATTCCTATCCGGTGCATGCAGGCGATTGCGTTCTGGTGCATGCTGCGGCGGGCGGCGTCGGACTGTTGGCCGGGCAATGGTTGAAGCACAGGGGGGTGCGTGCGATCGGCACCGCGGGTACGGCCGAGAAATGTGCGCTGGCGCTGGCGCATGGCTATGACGCGGTAATCGACTACAAGACCAAGGATTTTGTCGCCGAGACGATGAGTCTGACCAACGGCAAGGGGGTGAAGGCGGTTTACGATTCCGTTGGTGCGGTGACCGTGAAGAAATCGCTTGAGGTGCTTGAAACCTTCGGGACGCTTGTCAGCTTCGGTCAAAGTTCGGGACCGGCGCTGGATTTCCGTATCACCGATCTTTCGCGTGGGTCGTTGCGTCTCACGCGGCCAACGCTTTTCCATCACACCATGCAACCGGGTTGGTTGCCAAAGGCCAGCAGTGAGCTGTTCGATCTGGTCCTGTCGGGCAAGATCAAGGTCGAGATTGGTCAACGCTACGCTTTGGAAGATGTCGCGGCTGCGCATACTGCGCTGGAGGCGAGAAAAACTACCGGATGCACAGTTTTGATCCCGTAATTTTTACATAATACCGATTATCGGACTTATCGATATGCTGCGATAATTGTCAAAGCGCCGCCTCCCTCCCGGTGGCGGCGCTTTGGTTCGAAGCTCAGGTAATCACATCCGGGCCTTTGCGCCCCGTTCGGGCCTTGATGCCGACAATTTCTTCAGTCGCGGCAATGATCGGCGCCAAAGCTTCTTGCGGCTCCTCGGTCAGGCCTTCCGGTCCAGCCGCATAGCGTTCAAGATAGACGCGCAGCGTTGCCCCCTCTGTGCCGGTTCCAGAAAGACGCAACACCGCACGCGAGCCACCTTCGAACAGAATGCGGAACCCCTGATGCGCCGAGACCGACCCATCGACCGGGTCAGTATAACTGAACTCATCCGCATCCACGATGACAAGTCCCTGAACTTGGATGCCTTTCAGCGCACCAAGCCGATCACGCAGATCGGTGAGCATCGCATTGGCGACGTCGATCGGAAGCGCCTCGTAATCGTGGCGCGAATAGTAGTTCCGACCATAGGTTTCCCAGTGATCGGCCATGATCTCGGCAACGCCCATGCCGCGCGACGCGATGATGTTGAGCCACATCAGGACCGCCCAAAGACCATCCTTTTCTCGAACGTGATCAGAGCCGGTTCCGAAGCTTTCTTCGCCGCACAGACTGACGCGGCCTGCGTCCATGAGATTTCCGAAGAATTTCCAGCCTGTCGGTGTCTCGTAGCAGTCGAGTTTGAGTGCCTTGGCAACCCGATCGACCGCAGCGGAGGTCGGCATTGAGCGGGCCACGCCCTTCAACCCCTGCGCATAACCGGGAACCAGATGAGCATTGGCTGCGATAACGGCGAGACTGTCGGATGGCGACACATAGATGCCGCGTCCGACGATCATGTTCCGGTCCCCGTCTCCGTCAGAGGCTGCCCCGAAATCGGGGGAATTCGGCCCCATCATCGCGCTCATCAGGTCATGAGCCCAAGTCGGGTTCGGGTCCGGGTGCATTCCACCAAAGTCGGGCAGTGGCTGTTCATGGACCACTGTGCCTTTTGCAGCACCGAGACGATTTTCGAGGATCTCGACTGCGTAGGGCCCGGTAATGGCGCACATGCTGTCCATGCGCATCGTAAAGCCTTCGTGAAAAATGCCTCGCAACGCTTTGAAATCGAATATCTCTTCCATCATGTCGGCGTAGGCGGAGACGGGGTCTACAACCTCGACGACCATCTCCCCCAGAAGACTCTCGCCGACCATTGTCAGATTGATATCCGGTGCATCGAGTTTGCGATAAGAATTTATCTCCCTTGTCCGCGCAAAGATCGCCTCTGTCACGGCCTCGGGGGCAGGACCACCGTTGGCCATGTTGTATTTCACCCCGAAATCCTCATTGGGGCCGCCCGGGTTGTGGCTGGCCGAAAGGATGATGCCCCCATCCGCCTTGCGGAGGCGGATCAGGTTTGAGGCTGCAGGCGTCGAAAGCCAGGCGCCCTGCCCTACGATCATGCGTTCCGCTCCGCCCGCTGCGGCCATCTTCAGGATCACTTGTGCAGCCTCGATACCGAAGTAACGACCGTCACCGCCAAGAACGAGAGTCTTGCCGATAATCCCGCCGATAGCGTCAAAAGTGCATTGAACGAAATTCTCAAGATACCCATTTTGCATGAAGACTTGCGTCTTCTTGCGCAACCCGGATGTGCCGGGTTTTTGTCCCTCGAAAGGGCGGGTCGAATGAATGGTCATGAACGTGGCTCCTGCCGTGCAGTCGATCGGATGAACAGTTGAACGGATTGGGCGGCAACGCAAGTCACCGCAGCGGGATGGAGGGCCTCTGGGCGCGCTGGATCCGCCGTATCTACGAGAAGGCGCCAGTCCCCCTCGGGCAGATGCACCTCAAGCGTACCTCCTGCGTTGAAGACGGCAAACATCGCTTCCTGTGCGGCAAGACCCGGCTGCCCTTCTGCCGCCCCCCGAACCTCGGCACAGAGGCAGCGTGAATGCGAATCGTGCCAATCTTGCGAGGACAACTCAGCCCCGGATGGCAACCTCCATATCAGATCACGGATCCCGTCTTGCGCACGGACCTTGGCATGAAGAAAACGCGTCTGCCGCAGCACCGGATGATCGCGGCGCAGTCGTACCAGACGGGCAACGAAGTCAACAAGCTCATCATCCGCATTTGGCCAATCGACCCAGCCAATCGGATTGTCTTGCGCATAAGCATTATTGTTGCCGCCCTGAGAGTTTCCAAACTCGTCCCCGGAAAGGAGCATTGGCACCCCTTGCGAAATCATCAGTGTGGCAAGCATGGCCCGTTTGCGTGCAGCTTTGGAGGCATCGTCCGGCAAAGCCTGTGAGAAATTCGCATTGTGCCCATCACGGTTGTTTTCTCCATTCGCCTCATTTCTTTTTTCATTATATGAAACAAGATCATGCAAGGTGAAACCATCATGTGCAGTCAGAAAATTCACCGAGGTTGTGGCCGTCCGTCCACGCGTATCGAAGATCTCGGCAGAGCCTGCGAACCGGCGGGCAAGCTCGGGAATCTGACCCGCATCGCCACGCCAGAACTGCCGAACGCCGTCGCGAAATCGGTCGTTCCATTCCACGAAGGGATAGGGAAAGCCCCCGAGACGATAGCCGCCCGGACCGATGTCCCACGGTTCTGCAATCAGTTTCACTGCATTCAGAACCGGATCTTGACGGATCGCCGAAATCAGGGACGCCAGTTCCTTGAATTCGCCCGTGGACGCGCGTCCAAGCGTTGTGGCCAAGTCAAAGCGGAATCCATCGACTCCCATCTCATCAACCCAGTGGCGCAGGGCATCGGTCACAAGACGCAGCACCATGGGATGCGCCAAGTTGAGCGTGTTGCCCGTGCCCGTGTCGTTCACATAGGAGCGCCCACCTTCACACAACCTGTAATAGGACGTGTTGTCAATTCCGCGCAGGCTGACGGTCGGCCCCATACCATCCCCCTCGCCCGCATGATTGAAAACAACATCCAGGATCACTTCGATCCCGGCAGCATGCAGGGCTCTGACCATCGTGCGAAAACTTTCGCGATTGCCATATCGCGGATCGGGCGCCATGAACCCGATCGGCTGATAGCCCCAATAGTTGCGCAGGCCCTTTTCGACCAGAAAACGATCATCAATGAATGCGAAAACCGGGAGCAATTCCAGTGCAGTCACGCCAAGGCGCTTGAGATGCGCGATGATCGGCGGCGCTGTAATCGCATCATAAGTTCCGCGCATAGATGCCGGAATTTCCGGGTGTTGCATTGTCAGCCCGCGGACATGGGCCTCATAAATAACCGTTTGAGACCATGACCTTGATGGTCGCTCCCAATGCGGTTTGATGATTTCGCAAACAATTCCGCGTGCCGTGGCCGATGCGGAGTCGCGCCGGTCAGGTCGAGTAGACCCGACTCCCCCCTGCATCTGTTGGCTCCAGATCAGCGGACGCGACAATGCGCGCGCATAGGGATCGACCAGAAGCTTTGAGGGGTTGAAACGATGCCCTATCTCGGGGGCCCAAGGGCCATAGACCCGATATCCATATTCTGCCCCGTTTTTTGCGCCGGGAACAAAACCGTGCCAGACATCCCCGGCGCGCTCAGGAAGAGGCAGGCGGATTTCCCGCTCACCTTCGAAAAGGCAGAGTTCAACCTTCTCGGCATGAGCTGAAAACAGCGCGAAGTTGACGCCGCCGCAGACCGGAACCGCCCCGAGGATTTCAGGTCTGCCCGGTCCAATCCTCATTGCGCGATCAGCCGTTCATAAAGTGCGGCGTAACGGGCAGCAGAGTTCGCCCAGCCAAGCTCGGATTTCATGGCGCGCTTCATCATCGCGGTCCAGGTCCTGCGATCTGCATGTAGGTCGCACAAACGCCGGGTCGCTTGCCGCAAGGCCAAGGCATCGACCGGGTGGAACACGACGCCCGTTGCCGCCTGCGCGGAGAGAGTTGCAGGAGACGCTCCGATCACCGTATCGACCAGACCTCCGACCGCGGCAACAATGGGCAGGCAACCGTAACGCAACCCATAAAGCTGGGTTAGGCCGCAAGGCTCGAAGCGAGATGGGACGAGCACTGCATCCCCTCCCGCAAACATGCGATGGCTCAGAGCCTCATCATAGCCAATCCGAACCCCGACACGGCCAGGGAAGCGCGCAGCCAATCCCCGCACCAGTTCCTCTGCCCAGCCATCTCCGGAACCTAGCAATGCGAGAGCGCCGCCTTGCGCGACAAGCTCTTCTACGGCAGCGGGCAAAAGGTCTATCCCCTTTTGTGCCGTAAGCCGGGAAACAAGGATCACCAGCGGGCCATCGATCTTGCTCTCAAGTTGAAACTCGGACTGCAACACTTTGCGATTCTTTGATTTTGCGGAAAGTGTACTCGCGGAGAAGGGAATGCAGTCCGGATCGCTCTGGGGATTCCAGACAGTCTCATCAATGCCATTGAGGATGCCCATAACCACGCCCGCGCGCGCAGCGATGACTCCCTCCAGCCCCTGACCATATTCGCCCCGCATCAGTTCTTCGGCGTAACGGGGGCTCACAGTCGTGATCGCATCTGCCGTTGTCAGTCCGGCCTTCAGAGTCGAGATGTCGCCCCAGAATTCGTATCCCTCCCGGTGAAATGCCTCGCGAGGCAGCCGCAAGGTTGCCATCTTTTCGGCCCCCACACGGCCCTGAAATGCTATGTTGTGAATCGTCATCACAGTTGGCAGCGATGATCCGGCGTAGCGGAGGTAAGCCGGAGCGAGCGCGCCCTGCCAGTCATGCGCATGAAGGAGATCGGGCCGCCAATCCCCCGCGCCGTCCCGAGCAACCGCGGCAGCTGCCCAGCACAGAGCGGCGAAACGCTCGGCATTGTCTCCGAAATCCCCACGGATATCTGAATACGGCCCGCCTGCACGGTCATAAAGATGCGGGGCATGGAGGGCCATGACCTCCAAAGCGCCGTGCTTTCCAAGATGCAGTTCCGCCGGAGCACCATAAAGGTCTGGATCCCTCCAGACCACTTTGGTTTTCTTCAGCCGATCAATCACGCCGCGATAAGCGGGGATCATCACCCGCATCTCCCAGCCCTGCCCCGCCAGCGCTTCGGGCAAAGCCCCGACTACATCGGCAAGTCCACCGGTCTTGACCAACGGAACCGCCTCTGAAGCAACGGAAAGAACGTGTTTCATCCCCGTCCACCTCTTCCTGCCCATCAATTTCCGGCGCGGACCTGCGTCCGGGCCACTTCACTCCAATATAGCAGCGCGGGCGTCAATCATGCTTTGCGTGATCAGCACGATTCCTCCCTCGGTGCGGCGGAACCACTTTGCATCTTCCTCCGGATCCTCACCGACAACGAGGCCAGGCGGAACCTTCACGCCGCGATCGATGACGCAATTCGTCAGCTGCGCCCGTTCCCCAATATCAGCATAGGGCAAGGCAACGACATGCTGGAGCATCGACCAACTGTGTGCGCGACATCCTGTGAAAAGAAGCGAATTCCGAACCTCGGACCCGGAAACGATGCAGTCCCCCGAAACCAGCGAAGAGACAGCACTGCCGCGGCGCCCATCCTCATCATGAATGAACTTCGCGGGCGGTACGATCTCGGCATAGGTCCAGATCGGCCAAGCGTTGTCATAAAGATCGAGCTTCGGCGTGAATTCGGTCAGATCGATATTGGCTTGCCAGAAGGCATCGATGGTCCCTACGTCGCGCCAATAGGGTTCGTGCTCCAAACCCGAGGTGACACAACTCTCCGAGAACCGATGCGCCATGGCCTTGCCGTATTTCACGATTTGCGGGATCAGGTCATGACCGAAATCGTGACTTGAGTGCGGATCCTCGGCGTCGCGGATCAGTAGTTCGCGTAGGAACACCCAATCAAACACGTAAATCCCCATCGAGACGAGTGAGTGGGTCGGATCCTCCGGAAGGCTGGGTGGATTGGCAGGTTTCTCGATGAAGTCGGTGATGCGGCCAGTCTTGTCGACCGCCATACAACCGAATGCCGAAGCTTCGGAGCGGGGAACGGTGAGACAGCCAATCGTCACGTCGGCTTTGCTCAGCACATGCTGCAGCAACATAACCTCATAGTCCATCTTATAGATGTGATCGCCGGCCAAAATAATCACATATTTGACGTTATAATCCTCGATAATGTCGATGTTCTGCGCGACCGCGTCGGCCGTGCCGAGATACCATTTGCTTTCGTCGATGCGCTGACTTGCCGGAAGAATGTCAAGATATTCATTGCGTTCTGCCCGGAAGAAGTTCCAGCCGCGCTGCATGTGACGAATGAGGCTGTGCGCCTTGTATTGTGTCGCGATCGCCATTTTCCGAATGCCCGAGTTCAACGCATTCGACAGGGCAAAGTCGATGATCCGGGTCTTGCCGCCAAAGTAGACCGCAGGTTTCGCACGCCGATCGGTCAGCTCTTTCAGGCGGCTCCCCCGACCACCCGCCAGAACGAAAGCCATGGCTTGTGACGAAAGCCTCTGGTTCGGTTGCGGTTTCATTCTCTTCCTCCCTTACGCCTCAAGCAGGCGTGAACATCACCACGGAGAGTGGCGGCAGATAAACTTCAGCACTGAACGGACGGCGGGCTGTTGCAATCTCCTCAGCTTCGATCGCTCCGAGATTGCCCCAGTTTGCGCCCCCGTAATAACCGCTGTCTGAATTGAATATCTCACACCAGGTTCCCGCCTGTGACAGACCAATGCGATAGGTGCGATCAATCGGGGTCAGGTTCGCTGCTACGATCACAGGATCTGCACCGGGCGCTCTGCGTTCGAAGACATAAACCGAATTCTCGGCGTCATCTGCCTCGATCCATTCGAAACCCGAGGGGTCGCAGTCCCCCCAATGCAGCGCCGGAGTTTCGCGGTAAAGCTTGTTCAAATCCCGCACGAGCGCCTGCATGCCTCGATGCAACGGATCTCCAAGCAATTGCCATTCGAGCTCTCCTTGATACGCCCACTCCCGCCCTTGGGCGAATTCCTGTCCCATGAACAGAAGCTTCTTGCCAGGATGCGCCCATTGGAACGCGTAAAACGCGCGTAAGTTTGCGAACTTTTGCAAGCCGTCTCCGGGCATCTTTGCAAGCATCGAGCCTTTGCCGTGTACGACTTCATCATGACTGATCGGCAAGATGAAGTTTTCACTGTAAGTATATGAACTCGCGAAAGTAAGTTCATTGTGATGCCAGCGCCTGTGGATTGGATCACGCGCAAAGTAGCGCAGACTGTCGTTCATCCAGCCCATGTTCCATTTGAAGCCGAAACCCAACCCTCCCATGTGAACCGGTCGCGTCACACCGGGAAACGCTGTGCTTTCCTCGGCAACGGTCATGATCCCAGGAGCTCCGCCATAAGCCTCGGCATTGACAGATTTCAGAAAATCGATCGCTTCGAGGTTTTCTCGGCCACCGTGAATATTGGGAACCCACTCGCCGTCACGGCGGGAGTAATCACGATACAGCATGGAAGCCACGGCATCCACGCGAAGTCCATCAAGATGGTATTCCTCAAGCCAGAAGAGCGCATTGGCAAGAAGGAAATTCTTCACTTCGCGCCGACCGTAATTGTAGATCAGGGTGTTCCAATCCTGATGGAAACCCTCTCTCGGGTCAGCGTGCTCATAAAGTGCTGTTCCATCAAAGCGCCGCAGCCCATGTTCATCTGACGGGAAATGTCCCGGCACCCAGTCAAGGATCACACCGACACCACGACGATGGGCGGCGTCGACGAAAGCTGCAAATTCCTCTGGTCGTCCGTGACGGATCGTCGGTGCATAGAGCCCGACAGGCTGATACCCCCAAGATCCGTCGAACGGAAATTCAGTTATTGGCAAGAGTTCGATATGCGTGAACCCCATATCGACGACATAATCGATCAACTGGCCCGCAAGCTCGTAATAGCTGAGAGGACGTTCGCCCTGATCCCAAACCCGTCGCCACGAACCAAGATGCACCTCATAAATCGAGATCGGTGCGTGGATGTCGTGAATCTTTTGCCGCCCGCTGACCCATGTTGCGTCGCCCCATAGATGCAAACCAAGCTCGCGAATTTGGGAAGCGGTCTGCGGGGGGTGTTCGGCGCCAAATCCGACCGGATCCGCTTTGAGAGGTTGAACAATTCCATCAGCAGAGAGGATTTCGTATTTGTAGACCTCGCCCGACATCAGTCCCGGGATGAAGATTTCCCAAACTCCGGTCGCGCCGCGCCGCCGCATCTGATGCCGACGCCCGTCCCAGATGTTGAAGTTGCCGACAACGGAAACCCGCCGTGCGGAAGGTGCCCAGACTGCGAAATGAACGCCGCGGACGCCCTCATGCCAAATCACATGCGCGCCGAGAACCTGCCAAAGTTGGCGGTGTGTTCCCTCGCCGATCAGGTATTCGTCGATCTCTCCAAGCACCGGTCCGAAGGCGTAAGCATCTTCGAAATCCCAAGTGGAATGGGCATTTTTTGCACGCAAGCGGTATTTACCGCTATCCCATTTTCCCTCGAATAGTCCGTTTGTTACCTGGCGGAGTTCAACTTCTGCCCCGGTGTCTGAGGCAAATGCCCAAACTTGTTCAGCCCCCGGAACCAGAGCAACGATACGACCACCACCCTCGGTCTGGTGCCACCCCAGAAGAGAAAAAGGATCGTCATGCCGGCCCTCGGCCAGCGCCAGCGCCTCGGCAGACAAGATCATCGACATTCCTTCACCTCACAGGGCGGATTCGGTCCCCCAGATATCCGTCATGTAACCACGAATGGCGCGATCGGAGGAGAAAAACCCCATCCGCGCCGTGTTCAAAATCGCCATTTTCCACCAGCGTTCAGCCTCGGAGAAGGTCTGATCAACCTCTATTTGTGCATCGCGATAGGCTTCAAAATCAGACGCCACCAGGAAATAATCACTATGCCACATGTTGTGAACGAGCCCATGATAGCGGCTCGGATCATCGGGTGAGAACCGCCCCTCTGCGATCATTTGCAGCACATCCTGTAGCGGCTGGCTTTTCAGAATGGCGTGACGTGCATGCTCCGGATCCTTGCGACGTTCCATCACCTCTTCTGCAGTCAAGCCAAACAAGAAGAAATTCTCCGCACCGACTTCCTTGCGGATTTCCACATTGGCACCATCGAGTGTTCCAATCGTCAATGCGCCGTTCAGGGCGAACTTCATGTTCCCCGTGCCCGATGCTTCCTTGCCTGCGGTCGAAATCTGTTCGGACAGATCAGCCGCCGGGATCAGACGCTCAGCCATCGAAACGTTGTAGTTCGGCGGGTAGATGATCTTGAGCCGATCCCCGACATACGGATCGTTGTTCACCACCCGCGCCACGTCATTGATGAGCCTGATAATCTCTTTCGCCGCCTGATAGCCGGGCGCCGCCTTGCCCCCGAATATCTTCACCCGGGGAACCACATTGGCTGTCGGATTCGAGCGGATCGCGTGCCATTCCGCGATTGTTTGCAGAATGTTCAAAAGTTGGCGTTTGTATTCATGGATACGCTTGACCTGAATGTCGAAGAGCGCATCAGGGCTGACCGTCACTCCCTGAGACTCCGAAATCCACTTCGCCAAAGCAACCTTGTTCTCTCGCTTCGCTTTTGCAAATTCGTCGCGGAACGCATTGTCCTCGCTCAATTTTTCTAGTTCTCGAAGCCTGTCAAGATCGGCTTCCCAGCCATGTCCAATAGCTTCGGAGATCAACCGCGAAAGCGCTGGATTGGCCATCCGCAGCCAGCGTCGCGGTGTGACTCCGTTGGTCTGGTTGATGATCCGCCCAGGATGCAGCTTGTCGAGTTCGGGGAACAGGTTCTTCTTCACCAGCTCGGTATGCAGCGCAGACACCCCGTTCACCTTGTGCGAGGTGATGAAAGCAAGCTCGCCCATCCGCACTTCATGGTGCTTCACGATTCCCACATAATGCGGCCGAGACGGGTTCATCCGCAGGTGCCAAGCGTCGATCGCCTCGATGATCTGCATGTGTCGTGGCAGAACCGACCCCATGAGATAAGTCGCCCAGCGTTCGAGCGCCTCCGGCAGCAGAGTATGGTTGGTATAGCCTAGGCACTTGATGCCAATTTCAAGCGCCTCGTCGAAGCTCATTCCGTGCACGTCGCTGAGAAGCCGGATCAACTCCGGTCCTGCGATCGCCGGATGGGTGTCGTTCATCTGAATCGCGATATGATCGGGGAGATCTGTCAGAGAAAGACCCGCTGTCAGATGACGGCGCAGGATGTCCTGAAGCGCCGCCGAGGTCAGGAAATATTCCTGTTTCAGTCGGAGTTCCTTGCCTTGGAATGTCGTATCATCGGGATAAAGCACCCGGCTGAGCGTGCGCGCCAGCGCCTCTGGCTCGGCCGCAGCCGCGAAATCACCGTGATTGAAGCGAGCAAGATCAAACAATGTTGTCGGTTTCGCGGCCCAAAGCCGCAAGGTGTTTGCCCAACGCCCGTGCCAGCCAATAACCGGCATGTCATAGGCTTCTGCAATCACCGTTTCCGCCGGAACCCAGATAGATTTACCATTTGTGATCTCGACCGTGCCTTTGAAACCGATCTCATAACACACTTCCGGGCGTTCGAATTCCCAAGGATGGCGCTGCTTGAGCCAGTCTTCCGGGGTCTCGACCTGGCGTCCACCTTCGAACCACTGACGGAAAAGCCCGTGTTCGTAACGAATGCCATACCCATAACCAGCACACCCCAGCGTGGCCATGCTCTCCATGTAGCATGCCGCCAAGCGGCCAAGACCGCCATTGCCGAGCGCCGCATCGGGCTCGTCTTCGACAACTCGATGCCATTCCTGGCCCAATCCCTCGATCGCCTCTCGCGCAATCGCGCGCATGCCGAGGTTGATCGCGGCATCCTCAAGCATCCGCCCGATCAGGAACTCCATCGAAAGATAGTAGACCCGTTTGCGCCCCTGTTCGTAGGTTTGCCGAGTTGCGTCGAACCAAGGCTCGACAATGTGATCACGCAGCGCAAGGCTGAGAGCCATGCGCCAGTCGTAAAGCGAGGCATGGCCAGCATCCTTGCCCATGGAATAGGTCAGATGCCGCAGGATTTCCGTACGGAAAGCCTCGACGCTGGGCGCGCTTACGTCTCTCACTGTCAAACCCTTCTTCGTTCTCCCACCCCCTTGATGGGATGCCGTCCCGCCGCCGTCAAGCCGAACCCGCCCCTTTGCGCGCTATGTCATTGCCGCGGCATGGAATGAGCCTATGCTTGCTTCATATATTGGCACGGAGATGACGATGGGCAGAGATTGGTGGCGCGGTGCGGTGATCTACCAGATTTATCCGCGCAGCTTTCAGGATTCGAATGCTGACGGGATCGGAGACCTGAAAGGCATCACCGAAAGGTTGCCCCATGTAGCAAGCCTCGGTGTCGATTCGATCTGGTTGAGCCCGATTTTCAGCTCTCCGATGGATGATATGGGGTATGACGTTTCGGATTATCGCGACATTGATCCGGTATTTGGGACACTTGAGGACTTTGATGCTCTTGTGGCGCGTGCCCATGAGCTTGGGCTCAAGGTGATCATAGATCAGGTGTTAAGCCATTCATCGGACCGCCATCCATGGTTTGTCGATTCGAAAAAGCGTGGCTCTAAGGCCGATTGGTATGTCTGGGCCGATCCCAAACCCGATGGGGCGCCGCCAAACAACTGGCAATCGGTCTTTGGTGGCTCGTCTTGGGAATGGGCTCCAGAGCGCGGTCAGTATTATTTGCACAACTTCCTGATTTCGCAACCAGACCTGAACCTGCGCAACCCCGAGGTTCAGGACGAGATGCTCGACGTCTTGCGTTTCTGGCTTGATCGTGGTGTCGACGGTTTCCGGCTCGATACGGTGAACTACTACATCCATGATGCAGAGTTCCGCGACAACCCGCCGATGCCGCCTGATCCGGAACGCTGGCCGCCGCTTTCGACCTATGACATGCAAGATCATGCCTATGACAAGAACAGGCCGGAAAACCTTGATTTCATAGCGCGAATGCGCACTCTTCTCGATGAGTACGAGAACCGCTGCATGGTTGGTGAGGTTGGTGAAGTGCCGCACCGCGCATTGCGCTTGATGGCGGATTACACCTCAGGTGATGCTCACCTGCACATGGCCTACAGCTTCGACATGCTTGGCCCCAAATTCACTCCAGCACATTTCCGGAAGGTTCTTGAAGGTTTCTTTAAGAGCGCTCCGGATGGGTGGCCGTCCTGGTCCTTCTCCAATCATGATGTGAATCGCCATGTCACGCGTTGGGCAAGCCACGGGGCGCAAGATGCGATTGCGAAGCTCGCCATTTCCATGCTCGCCTCCTTCCAAGGCACGATTGGTCTCTACCAGGCAGAGGAGCTGGGGCAGACAGAAACCGATCTTGTCTACGAGGAACTCACCGATCCGCCCGGACTTCGCTTCTGGCCCGAAAACAAAGGGCGCGATGGTTGCCGGACACCGATGGTCTGGGATGGGGCGATGAATGGTGGTTTCAGTGCGGTCAAGCCTTGGTTGCCGGTGAAAGCCCCGCAGCTTGCGCGCAATGTTGCGGCCCAGGAAGTTGATCCCGCTTCTGTCCTGCATCACTATCGCGCAATGCTCGCCTTCCGAGGTGCGTCTTCGGCCCTGAAGGAGGGGCATACGCGTTTTCTTGATCTGCCCGATCCGGTGCTCGGATTCACGCGAGAAGCCGCTTCGGAACGGCTTACCTGCCTCTTCAATCTTGGAGCCGAGCCTGTGACCCTGACGGGGATTATCGGCACGCCAACGGGGCCAGCGATGGCGGCAACGGTCGAGGATGGCGTGGTGAATCTGGGCCCCAATGGTTTTGTGTGGCTCTGCTGACGAGATCGGTGAAGATAAGGAACAATCCTTATCTTCTTAATCTTGCTGCAAATATTCCGGGGCCAAAGGTAGAGCCCCGGAACTCTTGATGTATTACGACACCGGAAGCAGGATCAGGAACCTACTGCCTTGACCTTTTTCACTTTCGATCTTCATCCGGCCGCGATGGCGCAACACGATGTGCTTGACGATCGCAAGACCAAGCCCGGTGCCGCCTTGTTCCCTCGAACGATGCGTGTCAATTCGATAAAAACGCTCGGTCAGCCTTGGGAGATGGATGGGATCAATGCCTTCACCCCGATCGGCAACTACAACCCGTAGCGCGGCCCCCCTCAAGACCGGCTCATAATCGATCTTATCGACCGAAATCCGCACCTCGCCACCGCTGCCACCATATTTGATCGCATTCTCGATCAAGTTCGTGAAGACTTGGGTCAACTGATCCGGATCGGCTGGTATCTTGAGACCTTCGGTCAAGCCTTCGCGGATCAGCCGAACTTGCCGCGCTTCTGCCAAAGGCGCCAAGGCCTGCATGGCGCCGCGCAGCACTGCCCCCAAGTCGATGCCCGTGGTCGGTCGGCGACGTTCCTCCGCTTCAACACGGCTGAGCGACAGCAGATCACCCACCAACCTGTTCATCCGTCCGGCTTCGCGCTCCATGATTGCCAGAAAGCGGTCTCGCGCCACCGGATCGTCTTTCGCCGCCCCGCGCAAAGTTTCGACGAAGCCCATCAAGGCCGTCAGCGGCGTGCGCAATTCGTGACTGACATTCGCAACGAAGTCCCGGCGCATGGCTTCGGCATTCTCGACGGCGGTCAGATCTTCGAAAGTCAACACCAAAGTCCCCTCTGCCAATGCAGCGACCGTCGCCAGAACTTGCGTTTCTTGACCCGGGCCTCCAAGCCGCAAACGGACCTGTTGTCGCCCCTGACCTGTCAGCACTGCTTCCACGGCCTCGACCAGCCCAGGCTGGCGCAGCACCGTGACCAGCGTGCGTCCGGCCAGTCCCCGCCCCAGCAGAGCCTCGGCCCCGGGGTTGGCATGAATTACACGCTGTGCGGGAGACACGAGCAAGAGCGGAAACGGTAGCGACTCGGCCAATGAGATTGTTGACGAATCCGCCATTTTTCGGTCACCTTAAGGCTTCGAATACTTGACCCGAAGAAGCTTCGGGGAAACGATACCCAAGTTCAAGGCCGCATGCAAAAGCGAAGGGGGCTAGCTTTTGCGAAATTCGCGGGATCAATTGTCATAAGCGATGGACTTCCATCGTAAAAATGGATGGAGCAATGCCC
The DNA here is from genome assembly GCF_052363175.1 of Rhodobacter capsulatus. Taxonomy (GTDB): domain Bacteria; phylum Pseudomonadota; class Alphaproteobacteria; order Rhodobacterales; family Rhodobacteraceae; genus Rhodobacter; species Rhodobacter capsulatus_D. Next base: position 2,071,131 of record NZ_CP198946.1, on the reverse strand, counting down.
CCGCCTATCGATGCTCCCAAAGGCACAAAACGTCTTGACGCAGCAGGGCTTTCCCTGACAGGTCGTCGTATTCTCGTGGTCGATCCGTCGCAATCCTTACCGCGCGCCCTGCGTGGCGTGCAGGGCGCAAACATTACGATCGCGCGTTTGGCGATGATCGATGCCGAAATGCTTGCCCGCGTCATGCCCGATGTCGTTCTGTCACCGCTGTTCAGCCCGGGCCATGATATCCTCGACCTTGCCCGTCTTCTGGACCGGCTTGGATATCAGGGCCCGCTGCGGGCCTATTCCCCGCCGCTGCCCAATACCGCGATTGTCTGCGCAGAGGTGCGTCAGATCTGGGGGCCGCGGGACTTCGACATTCTTGAGGTGCCGCCCGCCTGGAACTGATCAGAGCGGCCGAAGGCCCTTGGCAAACCGCGCCGCATTGGCGCGGTAATGCTCTGCCGATTTCAGAAGCCGGGCTTGCGCTGTCGCATCAAGTTCTCGCACGACCTTGCCGGGTGCCCCCATGACGAGGGAGCCATCTGGGATCTCCTTGCCTTCGGTGATCAGTGCCCCGGCGCCGATCAGACAGCCCCGCCCGATCTTCGCGCCATTCAGCACAGTCGCGCCCATCCCGATCAGCGAGCCCTCGCCGATGGTGCAGCCATGCAGCATCGCCCGATGACCGATCGTGCAATTCGCCCCGATTACCAGCGGAAAGCCCATGTCGGTATGGCAGATCACCGCTTCCTGCACATTCGTGCCCGCGCCGACGCGAATCTCCTCGTTGTCGCCGCGCAGCGTGCAGCCAAACCAGACCGAGGCGAACGCCTCCAGCACCACCTTGCCGATCAGATTGGCGTCCGGGGCCACCCAGGCACCCTGCCCCAGCACCGGCGCCACACCGTCGAGTTCATAGATCATCGCGCTTCGAACTCCTTGTTCAGGCTGCGCACGAATTCGGTCAGCCCCGGCTGACGCTCGGCGCGTGCCCGCTCGGCTTGCAGAATCGTCACCAGCTCCGCTTCGGCCGCCGCCACATCGCGGTTGATCACCACGTAATCATATTCGCCCCAATGGCTGATCTCGTCCCGGCTCTTCGCCATCCGTCCGGCGATCACCTCGTCACTGTCCTGCGCCCGCATCCGCAGCCGACGCTCCAGATCGGCAATCGAGGGCGGCAGGATGAAGATCGACACCACATCCTGCGCGAGGCGCGAGCGACGCACCTGCTGCCCGCCCTGCCAGTCGATGTCGAGAATCACATCCCGGCCCTCGGCCAGCCGCGCCTCGACCGGGGCCGAGGGCGTGCCATAGAAATTGCCGAAAACTTCGGCATGTTCGAGCATGTCCCCCGCCGCGACCATCGCCTCGAACTCGGCGCGGGTGCGGAAATAATACTCGCGCCCGTCTTCCTCGCCCGGCCGCGGGTTGCGTGTCGTAGCCGACACTGAAAACGACAGCGTCGAATCCCAGGCCATCAGCCTGCGCGCGAGCGTCGATTTTCCCGCCCCCGAGGGCGAGGACAGAATGATCAACAGCCCCCGGCGGCGCAGTTCGGGCATGACTTACTCCACGTTCTGAATCTGCTCGCGCATCTGGTCGATGACATGCTTCAGGTCAAGCCCGATCGCGGTCAACGCCGTCGAGCCCGATTTCGAGCACAGCGTATTTGATTCGCGCACGAATTCCTGCGTCAGAAAGTCGAACTTGCGTCCGATCGGGCCAGTTTCTGCCAAAAGCGCCCGGGCTGCCGTCACATGGGCGCGAAGCCGGTCGATCTCCTCGGTCACATCCGCCTTGACCGCAAGCAGCGCAAGTTCCTGCGCAACCCTTTGGGCATCGACACCAGTTTCCAGAACACGCGCCAAAGATGCCTTCAACGTCGCCGCAACTTCGGGCCGTCGCGCCTCGGCAACCTCGGCTGCCCGCTCGGTCAGATCGGCGATTCGGTCGATCTGTGCCACAATTATGCCACCAAGTTGCTCACCTTCCGCCGCACGCATTGCGACGAAGTCAACCAGCAACCGGTCGAGATCCGTTAACAAGGCCCCCCGCAAAGGTGTTTGCTCTGCTTCTTCCGCCCCTCCAAGATCGAGCACTCCGCGCAGCGACAGCAGGTCCGTGGCCCGCGACGGTGCAAGACTGACGCCATGCAAACGGGCGGCTTCCTCGACCTCCCGCAAGGCACTCAGCGCCGCCGCAAGACCGGCCCCGGACAGCCGCAGCCGCTCACCTCCGGAAGTCCGTGCAAGCTTAAGGGAAAGCTGAATATTTCCACGTGAAACCCGGTGCGAAAGCGCCGCGCGTGTCGCCGCTTCCAGCCCCTCAACTTCGGGCAGGCGCAGCCGCAGATCGAACCCCTTGCCATTGACCGAACGGATCTCCCACAGCCAGTCGTGGCCATGGCCTGAACCGGATATGGACGCGAAACCGGTCATCGAAAGCGGGCCCCGAAGCGTGCGGGAAGGTGTGGCGGGCTTAACCATTTAAGACTTTAGTTCCCCCTGTGGCTGAAAAAAGGCGTATTAAGACTTCAGTAAGGATTTCACTCCCGGGGTCAACAGAAAGACCCGGAGGGCCACGGGCCGGGGGTGCAGGGGACAGCAGCGCAAGCTGCAACGGACAGTGGCGGCGCAAGCTGCTTGGGGATGGCGCGGCTGAGGCCGCAAACACGGGAAAAACGACGATGGACCGCGAACTCGACACAGTTGAAAAAGTGGCTCGGCTTGGACAGGCTGGCGTCGGTCGGCGGGTCGTGGCGCAGATGCGCGCCTATTGGGAAGGGCTCCGCGCTGGCCGCGATGTTCCCGCCCGCTCCGACATCGATCCGCGCGGTCTGGAAAATGCACTCGAATATGCCTTCATCCTCGAGCGCGTCGCCCCCGGCATGGGCCGCTTCCGTCTGGCTGGCATGCATCTGAATGATCTGATGGGCATGGAAATCCGCGGCATGCCGCTGACCGCGATGTTCACCCCCGAAGGCCGCAAGCGCGTTGCCGACGCCACCGAAGCCGTCTTCCAGGGCCCGGCCATCGCGGAACTCGTGCTGACCGCCGAAGCCGGGATCGGCAAGCCGCCGATGACCGCCCGCCTGCTGCTCTTGCCGATGAAATCGGACATGGGCGACGTGACCCGAATCCTCGGTTGCCTTGTTGCCGAAGGTCAAGGCATCGGCCGCACGCCGCGCCGCTTCATCGTCGATGCCGCGCATGTGCAACCCGTCACGCCCTGTGCCCACGCCACGGCGCCGATGCCGAAACCCGTCACCCCCGAGGCTTTCGGTCTGGGCAAGCGTCTGCCGACCTTCTCGGTGCCGAAAACTCCGGTCGCAACCACCACTCCGGCGCCGCAAGCCTCGCGCCCGGTTGTGAACGATCTGACACCCGAAGAGCGCCGTGCGATGTTCCGCATCGTGAAGTGAAGCTTGAGCGACCCAAGTCATTTTCCAAACTATTGAATGAAGAAAGGCCCGGGGTGCCCCGGGCCTTATTATTTTAAACCAAGCACTTGCGGGGCGCTCTTAAAGCCCTGCTGCCTTCTTCTTCTGCACGCGCAGGTTCTGCAGTTCCTCGGCGACAAGGAAGGCGAGTTCCAGCGATTGGCTCGCGTTCAGACGCGGGTCGCACGCAGTGTGATACCGGCTCGACAGATCCTCGTCCGAGACCGCGCGCACGCCGCCGGTGCATTCGGTCACATCCTTGCCCGTCATTTCGAAATGCACGCCGCCCGGGATCGTGGCCTCGGCCTTGTGGATCGCAAAGAACTCGCGCACTTCGCGCAGCACCGATTCAAACGGCCGCGTCTTGAAGCCCGAGGCCGACTTGATGGTGTTGCCGTGCATCGGATCACAGGTCCAAAGCACCTGCGCGCCCTCGGCCTGAACGGTGCGGATGAGCCGCGGCAGGTGATCGCCGGTCTTGCCCGCACCAAAGCGTGCGATCAGCGTCAGACGGCCCGGTTCGTTCTCCGGATTGAGCTTCGACATCAGTACCTTGAGGTCTTCCTCGGTGGTCGAGGGACCGCATTTCAGCCCGATCGGATTCTGCACGCCGCGGCAGAATTCGACATGCGCGCCGTCGATCTGACGCGTGCGGTCGCCGATCCACAGCATATGCCCCGAGCCCGCGATCGGCAGGCCGGTGGTGCTGTCGATCCGGCACAGCGCCTCTTCGTATTCCAGCAGCAGCGCTTCGTGGCTGGTGTAGAAATCGACCGTCGCAAGCTCATGCGCGGTTTCCGAGGTCACCCCGGCCGCCGCCATGAACTCCATCGCCTCGGCGATCTGATCGGCCACTTTCCGGTAGCGCGCCGCATCCTCTTCGTCGGTGAAACCGGCGATCCAGCTTTGCACGCGGTGAATGTCGGCATAGCCGCCCGTCGAGAAGGCCCGCAGCAGATTCAGCGAGGCCGCCGCCTGGGTATAGGCCTGCAGCATGCGCTTCGGATCGGGGATCCGCGCCTCCTGCGTCGCCTCGAAGCCGTTCACGATGTCACCGCGGTAGCTCGGGTATTCGACCCCGCCGATCATTTCGGTCGGCGCCGAGCGCGGCTTGGCGAACTGACCGGCCATCCGGCCGACTTTGATCACCGGCACTTTCGCGCCCCAGGTCAGCACGATCGCCATCTGCAGCAGCACCTTGAAAGTGTCGCGCAGATTGTCGGCATGGAATTCGGTGAAGCTCTCGGCGCAGTCGCCGCCCTGCAGCAGGAACGCCTCGCCCTTGGCGGCCTTGGCCAGATCAGCCTTCAGCCGCCGCGCTTCGCCCGCGAAGACCAGCGGCGGCATCTTGCCCAGCTGCGCCTCGACCGCGGCAAGGGCCGCGGCGTCGGGATAATCCGGCATCTGCACCCGCGGCTTCGCGCGCCAGTCCGATTTCATCCATGCCTTGGCCATTTTCCACTCCCTTCGGGGCTTTTCGTCGCTGGGCCTTATAAAGCGGTGCGCCAAATAGAACAAACCCGTTTTTCACACCTGTCCCGCAGACTGGCAGGCAACTTGCCCTGCCCCAAAGGCCCCCTTGCGCTGCGACGCAAAGACTGATTGTGTGCACGAAACGACATGAAAGAAGTCGCAAAATGCGTCTGCCCTCAAACGCTCCCCGCACCCATACCCGTCCGGCCCCTTCGCAGGGGACGGTTCGCCTGACCGCGCCCGAGCGGTCACGGCGTTATGTGTTCCTGCTCCTCGATCGTTTCACCATGATGGCCTTCGCCAGCGCGATCGAACCGCTGAGATTGGCCAATCAGGTCTCGGGGTTGAAACTTTACGACTGGAAACTGGCCTCGGAGGATGGGCAGGATGTCACCTGTTCGAATGGCACGGTGCTGCGTGTCGACATGGGCCTGGATGAGATTTCGCGCGACGACACGGTTCTGGTCTGCGGCGGCATCGATGTGGCCGAGGCGACAACGAAACCGATCCTGAACTGGCTGCGGCGCGAGGCTCGTCGCGGCGCGGCGGTGGGGGGCGTCTGCACCGGAGCCTGGGCTGTGGCCAAGGCTGGTCTGCTCGACGGCAAGCGGGCGACGATCCACTGGGAGAATCAGGACAGCTTCCTCGAGGATTTCGAGGGGGTGAAACTGACGAAATCGGTCTTCGTGATCGATGGAAACCGTCTGACGTCGGCCGGGGGCACCGCCTCGATCGACCTGATGCTGAAGCAGATTGCGCGCGATCATGGCGAGGGGCTGGCCAATACGGTCGCCGATCAGTTGATCTACAACTCGATCCGGACCGATCAGGACACGCAAAGGTTGTCGATCCCGACCCGGATCGGGGTGCGACATCCGAAGCTTGCGCAGGTAATCGGCCGGATGGAAGCGAACATCGAGGAGCCGATCAGCCCGGCAAAGCTGGCCGAGGAAGTGGGCATGTCCACCCGCCAGCTCGAACGGCTGTTCCGCCGCTACCTGAACCGCAGCCCTAAGCGCTACTATATGGAAATTCGCCTGCAAAAGGCGCGTAACCTGTTGATGCAAACGGAAATGAGCGTGATCAACGTCGCCCTCGCCTGCGGTTTCGCGAGCCCATCGCATTTCTCAAAATGCTACCGCGCGCATTATCAGACCACGCCATATCGCGAACGCGGCACCTCGGGCGGCAGCGAGGAAGAGGATGCCGCGATCGAGGCGGTTCTGTCCGAGGACGATCTGGACGACGATCTTTTGGATTGATGCGTCAGAATGTTGCGCAAATGAGGCCCCTTCCGACCGAAACTTGACCAAGTGGCCTATTTTCTTTTCCAGTTTACGGTTCTAACCTGCGCGGCCAGGACAATGTTCCAACATGGGAGTGAACACATGAAGAAGCTTCTCCTGGCAACCGCCTCGCTGGCGCTGACCGCCGGTGGTGCTTTTGCCGACGAAGTGAAACTGGGCATCTCGCTCGGCTTCACCGGTCCGCTTGAATCGATGTCGCCCGCGATGGCGCAGGGTGCCGAGTTGGCGATGAAGGAAGTTTCGGACTCGGGCAAGTTCATGGGCGGCTCGACCGTCGTGGGCGTGCGTGGGGACAGCACCTGCGTCGATTCGGCCGCTGCCACCGCGACCGTTGAAAAACTGATCACTGCCGATGGCGTCAAAGGCATCGTCGGCGGCATGTGCTCGGGCGAAACCACCGCCTCGCTGCAAAACGTCGCCATGCCGAAAGGCGTCGTGATGATCTCGCCCTCGGCGACCTCGCCCGCGCTGTCGACGCTTGAAGACAACGGCCTGTTCTTCCGCACCTCGCCGTCGGACGCGCGTCAGGGCGAAGTCATGACCGACGAGATCATGGAGCACGGCATCAAGTCGGTCGCTCTGACCTACACCAACAACGACTACGGCAAGGGTCTCGCCGACAGCTTCGCCGCGGCTTTCGAAGCCAAGGGCGGCAAGGTCACGATCAACGCGGCGCATGACGACGGCAAGCCGGATTATTCGGCCGAAGTCGCGGCGCTGGCCTCGGCCGGTGGCGAAGCCCTCGTGATCGCGGGCTACGTCGACCAAGGCGGTTCGGGCATCCTGCGCGGCGCGCTTGATACCGGCGCTTTCTCCACCTTCGTCTTCCCCGACGGTATGGTCGGCGGCAAGCTCGAAACCGATTTCGGCAAGGAAATCAACGGCTCGTTCGGCCAGATGCCGTCGTCGGAAGGCGAAGGCAAGGACAAGTTCCTCGCCGCTGCCAAGGCCGCTGGCTTCGATGGGTCGGGCGTTTACTCGGGCGAAGCCTATGACGCGGCTGCGCTGATCATGCTGGCGATGGCTGCTGCCAACTCGACCGATCCGGCCGTCTACAAGACCAAGGTCATGGATGTTGCCAATGCTCCGGGCGAAAAGATCCTTCCCGGCGAGCTTGGCAAGGCGCTTGAGCTGATCGCCGAAGGCAAGGACATCGACTATCAAGGTGCGTCCTCGGTCGAGCTGATCGGTGCGGGCGAATCTGCCGGTACCTTCCGCGAAATCGAGATCAAGAACGACAAGATCGAAACCGTCAAATACCGCTGAGGTTTCGCAAGAGATCGAAGCAGCCCGGAGAAATCCGGGCTGTTTGCTTTGAAAACAAAGCCGAAAACGGCACAGATACCGGCCCTTCGGGGCCACCAAGGGGACTGCATGATCCGGGTCGAGAACCTGCACAAGCACTTTGGCGGCTTTCACGCCGTCGATGGCGCTTCGCTCGAAATCGCCAAGGGGTCGATCACCGGGTTGATCGGTCCGAACGGCGCGGGCAAGTCGACGCTTTTCAACGTCATAGCCGGGGTGCACAAGCCCACCTCCGGGCGTGTGACGATGGCGGGCGAGGACATCACCGGCCTGAAGCCGCATGAGCTGTTTCACAAAGGCCTGCTGCGCACCTTCCAGATCGCGCATGAATTCCCCACGATGACGGTGCGCGAAAACCTGATGATGGTGCCTGCGGGCCAGTCGGGCGAGACGCTCTGGAACGCCTGGTTTGGTCGCGGCCGGATCGCCGAGGAAGAAGCGGCGCTTCTGAAGAAGGCCGATGAAGTCCTTGACTTTCTGACAATTTCCCATCTGAAGGACGAGCGCGCCGGGAACCTTTCGGGCGGGCAGAAGAAGCTTCTGGAGCTTGGCCGCACGATGATGGTCGAGGCGAAGATCGTCTTTCTGGACGAGGTCGGCGCCGGGGTGAACCGCACGCTTCTGAACACCATCGGCGATGCGATCGTGCGGCTGAACAAAGAACGCGGCTACACCTTCTGCGTGATCGAGCACGACATGGATTTCATCGGCCGCCTCTGCGACCCGGTGATCGTCATGGCCGAGGGCAAAGTTCTGGCTCAGGGAAACCCGGCGACCATCATGCAGAACGAAGCGGTGATCGAGGCCTATCTCGGCCGCGGTCTTAAGAACAAGATCAAGGCGGAGACGCAGGCATGAGCTTTCTTGACGCCTCCGAAATGACCGGTGGCTATGGCGCCGCCGACATCCTGCACGGCTGCACGCTGAAGGTCGAAAAAGGACAGATCGCGGTGATCGTCGGCCCGAACGGCGCGGGCAAATCGACCGCGATGAAAGCGGTCTTTGGCATGCTGCGGCTGCGCGGCGGCCATGTGAAACTCGACGGCGAGGACATCACCGGCCTCTCCCCGCAAGAGCGGGTGAAGAAGGGCATGGGCTTTGTGCCGCAGGTGAACAACGTCTTCCCGACGATGTCGGTCGAGGAAAACCTCGAAATGGGCGCCTTCATCCGCACCGACGATTTCCGCGACACGATCGAGCAGGTCTACGAGCTGTTCCCTATCCTGCGCGAAAAGCGCCACCAGAACGCGGGCGAACTCTCGGGCGGGCAGCGCCAGCAGGTCGCCGTCGGTCGCGCGCTGATGACAAAACCCAAATTATTGATGCTCGACGAGCCTACCGCCGGGGTCTCGCCGATCGTCATGGACGAACTATTCGATCGCATCATCGAGGTCGCTCGGACCGGGATTTCCATCCTGATGGTCGAGCAGAACGCCCGTCAGGCGCTCGAGATCGCCGATCAGGGCTATGTGCTTGTGCAGGGTGCGAACAAATATACCGACACCGGGGCGGCGCTGATGGCCGATCCCGAGGTCCGCCGCACCTTCCTTGGGGGTTGAGATGAAGACAGCCCTTCTGGCAGCGCTTCTGCTTGCTTCCCCCGCCTTGGCCGAGGACATCCACCCCGACCGTGCTTTCGTGCTGAACTGTCACTTCACGCAGTCCTGCATCTCGGGCGGTTGCGGCGAGGAAGATTATAACGTGACCCTTGAAGTTCAGGGCGCCACCGCCATCTTCCGCGATCATCAGGTAAAAATGTCCATGACGGGCGGTTTTGATCCGGCCACGGGACAACTGAGCCTCGCCTCGGAACCCTCTGACGGATCTTCGTATTTCTTCTCCGACTTCGGTGCTTCCGGAGCCGTTTTGTCGATCCACACCCAATCCGAGGGGCAAGCCCTCGTGATCGCCTTCGAAGGCCGCTGCGAGGAGGTGCAGTGATGGATATCCTCAACGCTTTCGTGGCGATCCTGAATTACATCGTGGTTCCTGCCACCGCCTATGGCGCGCAACTCGCGCTTGGGGCGCTTGGCGTGACGCTGATCTACGGCATCCTGCGCTTCTCGAATTTCGCCCATGGCGACACGATGGCATTCGGCACCGGGCTGACGATCCTCGTCACTTGGGCGATGCAATCTGTGGGCATTTCCTTCGGTCCACTGCCAACGGCCCTTCTGGCACTGCCGATCGGCATCGCGCTGACCGCCACGCTGGTGCTGGCCACCGACAAGGTGGTCTACAGCTATTATCGGAAGGTTCGCGCCGCACCGATCTACATCACGATGGTCTCCGTTGGCGTGATGTTCGTGATGAACGGCCTCACCCGCGTGCTGATCGGTGTCGACGAGATCAAATTCGCCGATGGCGCCCGCTTCCTGATCTCGGCACCGCAGTTCAAGGCGATGACCGGCCTGACCGAGCCGCTGGCAATCCGCGCGACAACGGCGATCACTGTGATCACAGCCGGTCTCGTCGTCTGGGCGCTGTTCTGGTTCCTCGCCAAGACCCGCACCGGCAAATCGATGCGGGCCTATGCCGACAACGAGGATCTGGCGCTGCTCTCCGGCATCGACCCGAACCGCGTCGTCGCCGTGACCTGGGTGATCGCCGCGGCGCTCGCCACCATCGCGGGCACGCTTTACGGTCTCGACAAGTCGTTCAAGGCCTTCAACTACTTCCAGCTGCTCTTACCGATCTTCGCCGCGGCGATCGTTGGCGGCCTTGGCAACCCGCTCGGCGCCATCGCCGGTGGGTTCGTGATCGCCTTCTCCGAGGTCTCGATCACCTATGCCTGGAAGAAAGTGGCGATGTATCTGATCCCCGGCTACGAGCCCGAGGGTCTGCTGCAGCTCCTCTCCACCGAATACAAATTCGCGGTCAGCTTCGCGATCCTGATCATCGTGCTGCTGTTCAAGCCCACCGGGCTTTTCAAAGGAAAATCGGTATGAGCACGCATCAACCGAAAGCCGCGAAAGGCGGCAAATGGCGCGCCCCTGCGATGTTCGGGGCTCTCGCTCTCCTCTTCATCCTTGAGGGCACTCTCTCGAACACCTTCTTCTCGGGGCACTGGGACAACGCGCTGGGTATCCTGCGCGTCGGGCTGATCTCGGCCATCCTCGCCTTGGGCGTGAACATCCAGTGGGGCTATGCGGGGCTCTTCAACACCGGCGTCGTCGGGTTTCTGGCGCTTGGGGGCCTTGCGCCGGTGCTCGTCTCGATGCCGCCGACGCCGGGCGCCTTTGCTGCGGGTGGCTGGGGCATTCTGATCGCGCTCTGCATCGCGATGGCCACGCTGGTTGCTGCCGTCTTCCTGTGGGGCCGCCTGCCCGCCCGCCTGCGCGGCTGGGCCGTTGCGGCGACGCTGGTGCTCGGCTTCTTCGCCTATCGCGCATTCTTCGACCCGGCGGTCGAGGCGGTTCAGGCGATCAACCCTTCGGCGCAGGGCTATCTGGGCGGCATCGGCCTGCCGGTTCTGCTTTCCTGGCCGATCGGGGCGGCACTTGCCGCCGCCGCCGCCTGGGTCGTGGGGAAAACCGCGCTCGGCCTGCGCTCGGACTATCTCGCGATTGCCACGCTCGGGATCGGGGAAATCATCGTCGCCGTCCTGCGCAACGAGGAATGGCTGGATCGCGGCGTTCTGAACGTGAACGGGATTCCGCGACCTTGGCCCGTGCCTTACGAGACGAACTTGCAACAGGATCCGGGCTTCCTCGCGCGTGCCGCCAGCTTCGGCCTCGACCCGATGACCGGCTCGACGTTGCTGGTGAAGGTGCTCTATTGCCTGCTCTTCATCGCGGTGCTCGGCCTGCTGATCTGGGCTGCACAGCTTGCGCTGAATTCACCCTGGGGCCGGATGATGCGCGCGATCCGTGACAACGAGGTCGCCGCGGCGGCCATGGGCAAGAACGTCACCGGGCGCCACCTGCAGATCTTCATCATCGGTTCCGCCGTGCTCGGCCTTGCGGGCGCGATGCTGATCTCGCTCGACGGTCAGATGACCCCCTCCGCCTACAACCCGCTGCGCTACACCTTCCTGATCTGGGTGATGGTGATCGTTGGCGGCTCGGGCAACAACTGGGGCTCGGTTCTGGGCGGCCTCTTGATCTGGTTCGTCTGGATCAAGGCGGGCGAATGGGGCCCGACGCTGATGGGGATGCTCGCCGACCATCTCGCCGATGGCACGCTGAAATCGCATCTCGTCGACTCGGCCCCGCACATGCGCCTTGTCATCATGGGGGTGATCCTGCTCGCCGTGCTGCGCTTCAGCCCAAGGGGCCTGCTGCCCGAACGGTAAGATGACAAAAGGGGCCCTCAAGGGCCCCTTTTCAATCACAGGCGCAACCAGACCCTTTTTGACAGCTCTTTGAGCGACTTATACAACTGTCGCCGCAAGCCTTGCCCTTGCTGCAGTGCTTGCAACAGCCCGCATAGACTGCCTTCGGCTGTCCGGGGGTCAGGAGTTCAATAGACGTCCTATAGGTACTCGAAGGCCCGGTCTCCGAAGCTTGGTCATCCCCGAACACCGGAGAGCACAGAAAAACGCCAAACAATATAGTGGCTGCAACAGATTTCATGATCATTGTGAGAAAATCCAATTGGCAAGATTAACAAAGATTAACGCGCCGCTTCTTGGCTGTCACTCGGGAAATTCTGCGCTCTTGCTTTCCAGCCCATCCCAACCTATTCCGCATCCATGACCCAGCATCAGCGCCTTCTCATCATCGACTTCGGCTCGCAGGTGACCCAGCTCATCGCCCGGCGCCTGCGCGAGCTTTCCATCTACTGCGAAATCCACCCCTATCAGAAGGTGACCGACGCCTTCCTGGCGGACTTCGCCCCCAAGGCCATCATCTTCTCGGGCGGCCCGGATTCGGTCACCCGGGAGGGTTCCCCCCGCCCGCCGAAATCCGCTTTCACCCTGGGCGTGCCGATCCTCGGCATCTGCTACGGGCAACAGGTGATGATGCAGGAACTGGGCGGTCTGGTGGAAACCGGCCACGGCACCGCCGAATTCGGCCGCGCCTTCGTGACCCCGTCCGAGAACGTCCTGCCGCTTCTGCGCGGCTGGTTCGACGTCGGCCCCGAACAGGTCTGGATGAGCCACGGCGATCACGTCTCGCGCATCGCCCCGGGCTTCGAGGTCTATGGCACCTCGCCCGGCGCCCCTTTCGCGATCACAGCCGATGTCTCGCGCCATTTCTACGCCGTGCAGTTCCACCCCGAGGTGCACCACACCCCGAAAGGCGCGAAGCTTTACGAGAATTTCGTCCGTCTCGCGGGCTTCACCGGCGACTGGACGATGGCCTCCTACAAGGACGACGCCATCGCCAAGATCCGCGCGCAAGTGGGCGACAAGCGGGTGATCTGCGGCCTGTCCGGCGGCGTCGACAGCTCGGTTGCGGCCGTGCTGATCCACGAAGCCATCGGCGATCAGCTGACCTGCGTCTTCGTCGATCACGGGCTGATGCGGCTCAACGAGGCCGACGAAGTCGTGACGATGTTCCGCGACAACTACAACATCCCGCTGATCCACGCCGACGAGGCCGACCTCTTCATCGGCGCTCTCGAGGGCGTGTCGGACCCCGAGGTCAAGCGCAAGACGATCGGCAAGCTCTTCATCGACGTCTTCCAGCGCGAAGCGAACAAGATCGAGGGCGCCGAATTCCTCGCCCAGGGCACACTTTACCCTGACGTGATCGAATCGGTCTCGTTCAGTGGCGGTCCCTCGGTCACGATCAAGTCGCACCACAACGTCGGTGGTCTGCCGGAAAAGATGGGCCTCAAGCTCGTCGAGCCGCTGCGCGAACTCTTCAAGGACGAGGTCCGCGCCCTTGGTCGCGAACTGGGTCTGCCGGAGAAATTCATCGGCCGCCATCCCTTCCCCGGTCCGGGTCTGGCGATCCGCTGCCCCGGCGAAATCACCCGCGAGAAGCTCGACATCCTGCGCAAGGCCGATGCGGTCTATATCGACCAGATCCGCAAGCACGGGCTTTACGACGAGATCTGGCAAGCCTTCGTCGCGATCCTTCCGGTGAAGACCGTGGGCGTGATGGGCGACGGGCGCACCTATGACTACGCCTGCGCGCTGCGTGCGGTGACCTCGGTCGATGGCATGACGGCCGATTACTACCCGTTCAGCCACGACTTCCTTGGCGAAACCGCGACGCGGATCATCAATGAGGTCAAGGGCATCAACCGGGTGACCTATGACATCACTTCGAAACCGCCGGGCACGATCGAATGGGAGTGACCCGTCGGGGTCACAATCGGTCAATCGGCGATACGAAAAGGCCGTCACCACGTTCAAGATGTGGTGACGGCCTTCTATTTTTCCCGGGTGCCGCCTGCGGGCGTCTTACCGCCGCGCCAGCGCTTCAGTCAGCAGATCCTTCAGCACTTCGCGCGGCACCTCCGAGGTCACGAAAGCTTCGCCAATTCCCCGCGCCAGAATGAAGCGCAGCTTGCCGTCGAGCACTTTCTTGTCTTGCCCCATCAATGCGATCAGCCCCTCGGCATCCGGCAATTCCCCAGCAATATCCGACAGTTCCACCTTCATCTGCATGTCACGAAGATGCGCCCGCACGCGCGAGGGCGCCTCTTGCGAACACAGGCCCAGTCGCTGCGAGAGCTCAAACGCCAGCGCGCAGCCAATCGCCACGCCCTCGCCATGCAAGAGCCGGTCCGAATAACCCGTCGCGGCCTCCAGCGCATGGCAGAAAGTGTGGCCCAGATTCAAAAGCGCCCGATCGCCTTCCTCGGTCTCGTCACGCGCGACGATTTCGGCCTTCATCTCGACCGAGCGCTTCACCGCATATTGGCGCAAAGCCTTGTCGCCCGCGGCCATCGCAGGGCCGTTCTTCTCGAGCCAGTCGAAGAAGGCGGCATCACCCAGAAGCCCGTATTTCACCACTTCGCCATAGCCGGCGATAAAATCGCGCGGGGTGAGCGTGTCCAGAAGCCCGATATCAGCCAGCACCAGCGAGGGCTGATGGAAGGCGCCGATCAGGTTCTTGCCCGCGGCGACATTGATCCCGGTCTTGCCGCCGACCGAACTGTCGACCTGCGCCAGCAGCGTCGTCGGGATCTGCACGAAACGCACACCACGCCGCAGCACCGCCGCGGCAAAGCCCACCAGATCGCCGATCACCCCGCCGCCAAAGGCAACGACGATATCCTTGCGCTCGACCTTCTGGGCCAGAAGCCATTCGCAGACCCGCTCGAAATGCGGCCAGCTTTTCGTGCCCTCGCCCGGGGGCAGCGTCATCGAGACCATCTCGACATCGCCCAGACCCGCCCGCAGCGCCTCAAGATGCAACCGGGCCACGGTTTCGTCGGCAACCACCGCCACCTTGGGCTTGCGCAGCAAGGGCGCGATCTCGGCCCCCGCCTGCGCCAGCAGCCCGGCGCCGATCCGCACCTCATAGGCGCGCGCGCCAAGTTCCACCTTCACCACTTCGGTCATTCAATCCTCCGCGAAAACCCCGGGTTCCGCCGTCAAAGCTTCGATCACCTTTTGCGCCATCTGCTCGATCGACAGCCCCGGCTCGGCCTCGACCGCCACCTGCGCCAGCGCATAGACGGGGTAACGCTTCTCGATCAATCCCGCGAGCGTCGCCTTGGGATCGGCGGTGCGCAGAAGCGGCCGCGTCGTCTTGCCCTTCACCCGGTTCCAGAGCAGTTCAAGGTCTGCCTTGAGCCAGACCGAGATGCCCAGCCGGGCGATCATCTCGCGGTTCGCCTCGGCCATGAAGGCGCCACCGCCGGTCGAGACGACGCCGGGCGTACCGGTCAGAAGCCGCTCGATCACTTCCGATTCGCGGGCGCGAAAGAACGGCTCGCCATCGCGTTCGAAAATCTCGGCCACCGAGCGCTGCGCTGCCTTCACGATCTCTTCGTCGCTGTCGTGAAAGGGCACCTTCAAGGCGCGCGCCAAAGCCGTGCCGACCGCGGTCTTGCCCGCGCCCATCATCCCCACCAGCACGATCGTCTTTTGCAGACGCGGGTGAACTCCCTCTTCCCCGGCCACGCTTCCTCCCCGGTCCCGCCTCTGACGGGCGCTTGCGCATTCGTGATCTTTGCGCCCCTCAATGGCGTGAACTTTGCCGAAATGCCATATATAATCTTGCCAGCGCGACGTTTCGGCGGCATCCCCGCAGGAGCGACGCCCGAATGGGGCAGCTCCCGTTTCCGGCGAAAACGATCGAAGACGACCATAAAGACAAGAAAGCAGACACATGGGGCGCATATTCAAGGCCATCCTCGTTCTTCTCGTGGCGGCGGTGCTCGGCACGCTGGGCTATGCCTATTTCGGTGACATGAGCGCCGAGCCGGTCGAAATCCGCACGCCGGTCGCACTGCCCGATCTTGCCCCGGCGCCTGCCGCGGTCGCGCCCGCGGTTCCCGGGGCCGCGATGGCGCCTGCTGCGCCCGCCGATGCGAGCGCCCCGCAACCGGGTGCCGCGCCCGCAGCTGCGGGGGCGGGGCTTGACGATTGACCGCCCTCTGCTGCTGAGCCTGACGCTCGGTCTTCTTTCCTCCGGTGCGGCTGTCGCCGAACCGCCGATGTCGGCCATCGACTGGCTTTCGACCTCGGTCAGTGTGGCGCGGCCCGGAAACGGGTCGGCGGCGGTCTTGCCGCCGGTCGTCGGCGAAGCTCCGGTTTCGGGCACGGGCGCGCTTGAGAACATCGGAGTGGCCTCGCTAGACTCCCCGCTCAGCGCCGACAGCCTTGGCCTGCTGCCCGCCAGCCGCATCGGTCTGCCGCGCGGGCTTTGGGGGGCGACGCCCGAGGTCGATCTGGCCGCAGCCCTGCGCAAGGAGCGTCTTGATACGCTGCCCGCCGTGCAGGGGTTCTTGCTGGAGTTGATGCTCGCCGAACTCGATCCGCCGATCACCCCGGCGCCCGAGGGCAAGAACGTGCTGTTCCTCGCCCGCATTGATCGTCTGCTTGATCTTGGCGCGCTGGATCAGGCGATGGCGCTGCTCGAGCAGGCCGAGCCATCCGACCCGGAGATTTTCCGGCGCCGCTTCGATGTCGCGCTGCTGCTGGGACAGGAAGACCATGCCTGTGAAATCATGGAGAAATCCCCCGCGGTCGCGCCCTCTTATCCGGCCCGGATCTACTGCTTAGCGCGGCGCAGCAATTGGGATGCGGCGATGCTGACGCTCGGCACCGGACAGGCGCTGGGTCAGATCGACAGCGAGACGGCGACGCTTTTGCAACGCTTTCTGGACGATGCCGGGGCCGATGGCGCCCCCGATCTGCCGCCGCCCGCGCGGCCCAATCCGCTCAGCTTCCGGCTGATGGAGGCCGTCGGCCAGCCGATGGCGACGACGACCCTGCCCGTCGCCTTCGCGCATTCCGACCTTCGGCCCAATGCCGGCTGGAAGACGCAGTTGGAAGCCGCCGAGCGGCTGACCCGCATGGGCGTGCTCGATCCAAACCAGCTTCTGGGGCTTTACACGCAGGACCGCGCTTCTGCTTCGGGCGGGGTATGGGATCGCGTTACCATTATTTCTCAATTGGATAGCGCCCTTTCTGCAAGTGATGCGGACCGCGTCGATACGCTTTTGCCGCAAGCCTGGGCGGTGATGCAGGATCAGGAACTTGAGACCGCCTTCGCCGAGATGTTCGCCCCTCGGCTGCAAGATCTGCCGCTGACCGGCGAGGCGAAAACCCTCGCGCTGCGCATGGCGCTGCTCACCAGCGATTTCGACAAGGTCGCGCAGAGCTGGCCCGACGCGGCCAGTGCCGAACCGCTGCTGATCGCGGTGGCGCGCGGCGATACCTCGCAGATCCCGGCACAGGATCTTCTGGCGCTGACGGTGAAACGCGTGTTCGACGCGCCGCCGAAGGCGGTCCCCGAGGCCTATGCGACCCTCGTCCCCGACCGTCTGGGCGAGGCGCTGCTCTCGGCCGTCGATGACATTTCGGAAGGCGCCAAGGGTGATCCGCGGCGGCTCGAGGCCGGGCTGGTGGTGCTGCGCAAGGTTGGGCTTGAAAACCTGGCCCGTCGCACCGCGCTGCAACTGATCATTCTGGAGCGACGCGGATGATCCGCCTGACCCCGCGCGAACGGATCGCTGTCTTTCTGGAGGCGCAATCCGCCGAAGCCGGGGCCGCGCGCAACACGATCGACGCCTATGGTCGCGATCTGATCGATTTCATCGATTTCGCCGCGGCGAAGGGCTTTGATCTGATGACACTGGACCGCGAGGCGGTCGAAACCTGGCTCATCCGGCTTGAAGCCGAGGGGCTGGCAAAATCCACGCGGGCGCGGCGGCTCTCGGCGGTGAAGCAATTCTACCGCTTCGCCTATGACGAAGGCTGGCGCGAGGACAATCCGACGCTGCAGATTTCCGGTCCCGGTAAGGCAAAGCGCCTGCCGAAGACGCTGAGTGTCGAGGAGGTCGAGGCACTTCTGGACGCCGGGCGCGATCAGGGCCGCACCACCTCCGAACAGATCCGCAACCGTTGCCTGATGGAACTGCTTTACGCGACCGGCATGCGCGTGAGCGAACTCGTCGGACTGCCGGTCTCGGCGGCACGGGGCAATCCCGCGATGCTGATGGTGCGCGGCAAGGGCGACAAGGAGCGGATGGTGCCGCTGTCGCATCCCGCGCGCGAAGCGCTGGCGGCCTGGCTCATCACCCGCGACGCGGCAGAAGACGCGGCGCGGATCGCCCGCAAGACCCCTCCCTCGCGCTATCTTTTCCCCTCTTCGGGGAAAGAGGGGCATCTGACCCGGCAGGCCTTCCACGCGCTGTTGAAAGATATCGCTCTTGCGGCTGGCCTCGATCCGGCGCGGGTGACGCCGCACGTCCTGCGCCATGCCTTCGCCACGCATCTGCTGCAAGGCGGCGCCGATCTTCGGGTCATCCAGACGCTGTTGGGCCATGCCGATCTCTCGACGACCGAGATCTACACCCATGTCCTCGACGAGCGGCTGAAAGAGCTGGTGCTGGGCCATCACCCCCTGGCCAGCAAGACTTGATCCCATCGCGGCAAGGCCGCATCATCATTGCATCATGAGCACTCTCATCGCCTTTCTCGACACCACCTTCTGGATCAACGCCGCGGCCATCGCGGTTCTGCTGATGATCTCGGCCTTTTGCTCCGGGTCCGAAACCGCGCTGACCGCCGCCTCGCGGGCGAAATTGCGCGCCCGGGCCGACAAGGGCGAACAGGGCGCAGCCGCCGCGCTGCGGGTGACCGAGGACAGCGAGCGGCTGATCGGCTCGCTGCTTCTGGGCAACAACGTCGTCAACATCCTCTCGGCCTCGCTGGCAACCGCACTGCTGACCCGCATCTTCGGCCATTCCGGCGTCGCGCTGGCGACGCTTGTGATGACCGCCCTCGTCCTGATCTTCGCCGAGGTGCTGCCGAAAACCTGGGCCATCGCCAATCCCGAGACTGTCGCCGCCCGGGTGGCGCGATTGGTGCGCGTGCTGATCGTGGTGCTCAGCCCGATCGTTTCGGTCGTGCGCACGATCGTGCGCGGCATCCTGTGGATCTTCGGCCATCGCACCGATGCGAACCAGAACATGTTCTCGATTCATGAAGAGATCGCCGGGGCACTGGCGCTTGGCACCTCCGAAGGGACGGTGGACAAGGCCGACCGCGACCGCCTGCTGGGGGCGCTCGATCTCGGCAATCGCACCGTCGAAGAGATCATGCGCCACCGCAGCCAGATCGAGATGATCGACGCCGAGGATGACCCGAACGAGGTGCTGGCGCAGGTGTTGGCGTCGCCGCACACCCGTCTGCCGCTCTACAAGGGCGAGCGGGAAAATGTGGTCGGCATCCTGCATGCCAAGGACCTTCTGCGCGCGGTCGAGCGTTTCCTGCGCACGGGGGACGGCAAGCTCGATTCCGTCTCGGATCTTGATGTGATGAAGGTCTCGATGAAGCCCTACTTCATCCCCGAGACAACGCCGCTCGACGAGCAGATGCGGGAATTTCTCAAGCGGCGCACACACTTCGCGCTCGTTGTTGATGAATATGGCGACCTCAAGGGGCTGTTGACCCTCGAAGACATCCTTGAAGAAATCGTCGGCGAGATCACCGACGAATTCGACCCCAAGGGCGAGCGGCAACTCAAACCGACCGAGACCGGCGATTACATCGTCGATGGCGCGATGACGATCCGCGACCTGAACCGCGAGACCGACTGGGCGCTGCCCGATGATGAAGCCAACACGGTCGCGGGCCTCGTGATCCACGAGGCGCAGACCATCCCCGAGGTCGGGCAGGTCTTCTCCTTCCACGGGTTCCGCTTCGAAGTCGCGGCTCGCAAGGACAACCGGATCAGCCAGCTGCGCATCCGCCCGCTCGACGCCGGGCAATAGCGGCGCCACAGACAGCCGGAACTCAAAAAAAGGCGCCCCGACCGGAGCGCCTTTTATCTTGCCTCAAATATCCCGGGGGTGCGGGGGCAGCGCCCCCGCCCGCGGCTTACAGGAAAGCGTCCGGAACGGAGGCCTTCTTCTTCGCCACATATTCCGCCAGCGCCTCGTTGATGCCCGGATCGATCGCCGGGGCCTGATAGTCGCCGAGCATCTTCTTCACCCGAACGCTCGCCAACGTCGCGGTGTCGCGCGCGCCTTCCTCGTCCCAGGTCTCGAAGGGCTTGTAGTCGAAGAGATCGGTTTTCCAGAAGGCTTCCTTGAAGTTCGACTGGGTGTGACCGCAGCCGAGGAAGTGACCGCCCGGGCCAACCTCGCGCAGCGCATCCATCGCCTGCCCGTTCGCGCTCATGTCGACGCCCGCGGCCAAGCGTTGCAGCACACCGAGCTGATCGGCATCCATCACGTATTTCTCGTAGGACGAGACCAGACCGCCTTCGAGCCAGCCGCAGGCATGCAGCATGAAGTTCACGCCCGCGAGCAGACCGATGTTCAGCGTGTTCGCGGTTTCATAAGCCGCCTGCGCATCGGGCAGTTTCGAGCCGCAGAACGAGCCCGCCGAGCGGAACGGAAGACCCATCCGCCGCGCCAGCTGCCCGGCGCCGAGCGTGATCTGCGCCGCTTCCGGCGTGCCGAAGGTCGGCGCGCCCGAGTTCATATCGATCGAGGTCACGAAGGCCCCGAAGATCACCGGCGCGCCCTTGCGGATCAGCTGGCTGTAGGCCACCGCCACCATCACCTCGGCCAGCACCTGCGTCAGCGTGCCCGCGACCGTCACCGGCGCCATCGCACCACCAACGATGAAGGGCGAAACGATACAGGCCTGGTTCGCGGCGGCATAGACCTCCAGCGCGTCCATCATGATCGGGTCGAAGGTCAGCGGCGAGTTGATGTTGACGAGCGAGGTCATCACCGTGTTCTCGTCGACGAATTTCTCGCCAAACAGGATCTTCGACATCTCGATCGAGTCGACGCAGCGCGAGCGTTCGGTGACCGAGCCCATGAAGGGCTTGTCCGAGAGCGTCATGTGCGCGTGCAGCATGTCGAGGTGACGCTTGTTCACCGCCACGTCGGTCGGTTCGCACACCGTGCCGCCCGAGTGATGCAGATACTTCGACATCTGCCCGAGTTTGACGAAATTGCGGAAGTCGGCAATCGTCGCATAGCGGCGGCCACCTTCCAGATCGCGCACGAAGGGCGGGCCGTAAACCGGCGCCAGCACAAGGTTTTTCCCGCCGATGGTGACATTGCGATCAGGGTTGCGGGCATGCTGCACGAAGCTCGACGGCGCGGTCTTGCACAGCTCGCGCGCAAGGCCTTTCGGGAAGCGCACGCGCTCGCCCTGCACATCGGCGCCCACGGCGCGCCAGCGATCCAGCGCGGCCGGATTCTCGACGAAATTGACGCCGATCTCTTCCAGCACCGTCTCGGCATTGGCTTCGATGATCTGCAGCGCTTCCTCGTTCAGGATCTCGAGGTTCGGAATGTTGCGCTCGATATATTTGGCGAATTCGACCCGCACCGCGGTGCGTTCGGCCCGCCGGGCCGCCCCGCCGCCGCCGCGCGCCCGCCGCCCGCCTGCCGCCTGTTCGATCTCTTCGCTCATCGCGCACCTCCGCTTGGGTCTGTCCCGGTTTTACCCGACGATTGCCGACATCCATGCGCGGTTTGCGACATCAGCGATAAAGAAGCGACCGTCCGGCGTGGAACAGATGCACCTTTTCCGGCGCCGCGGTCAGGCTGACCGTGCTGTGACGCAAACCGGCATGGATCCCGGGCAGTTTCGCAATCATATGCGGCGCCCCGGGCTTGGCCGCGAAGTAAAGCAGCGTCACCTCGCCAAGCGCCTCGACGATCTCGACCGCGCCGGTAAAGAGACCGCCCTCTGTGATCACAGTCAGATCTTCGGGTCGAACACCGATATTCACCCGCAGCCCAAGGTCGGCCGTCGTCGTGGGCACGGTCGAGCGCGCGATGCCGCCATCGTCCAGCGCCACCACCGTCACCGCCCCGGTTTCACGGATCACCCCGGGCAGCAGGTTCATCTGCGGGGAACCAATAAACTGCGCGACGAACTCGGTTTCGGGTTTTTCGTAAAGCTCGAGCGGCGTGCCGACTTGCGCGATTCCCTTGTTCGCCAGCACGACGATACGGCTGGCCAGCGTCATCGCCTCGACCTGATCATGGGTCACATAGATCATCGTCCGCTCGGGCATCGCCTCTTTCAGCTGCGCGATCTCGATCCGCGTCGCCACCCGCAGCGCGGCATCAAGGTTCGAGAGCGGTTCGTCGAACAGATAGACCTTTGGGTCGCGCACGATCGCCCGGCCAATGGCCACGCGCTGGCGCTGCCCCCCCGAAAGCGCCTTCGGCAGCCGGTCGAGATAGGGCGTCAGCTGCAGGATGCGTGCGGCGTTTTCGACTGCCTTGTCAATCTCTTGCCGGGATTTCTTCGCAATCTTCAAGGCGAATTCCATGTTCTGGCGCACGGTCATATGCGGGTAAAGCGCATAGGACTGGAACACCATCGCAATGCCGCGCTGTGCGGGCGGCATGTCGTTTACCCGCACGCCGTCGATCCGCAATTCGCCCGCGCTGATCCGCTCCAGCCCCGCAATCATCCGCAGCAGCGTCGACTTTCCGCAGCCCGAGGGGCCGACGAAAACGATCAACTCCCCGGCTTTGATATCCAGGTCGATGTCCCGCAGCACGTCGACTTCGCCATAGGATTTGCCGACGCGCGTGAGTTTGAGATCAGCCATGATGCCCTCCGCACCGGCGCAGGATCGCGAAGTCCCAAGCGCCAAGGTCGAGGTTCCCCCCCTCGGGCGCGGCCCCATCGACCGCCTCCCAATCGCCCGGGCAGCTGACAGAGGACGGATTATCGGTGAGGTTGAAGAGGCAAAGCAGCTCCGTTTCGCCCAAGGACCGGAGGAACGAGAGCACACCGGACTTGGCGTCGATCGCGGTCATCGCGCCTTTTTGCAGCGCCGGATGGGCATGACGCAGGGCGATGGCCTTGCGGTAATGATGGATAAGCGCCCCGGGGTCGCCCTCGACGACATCGGGAGCCAAGGCGCAATGCGCCGCCGGAACGGGCAACCACGGCTTTACGCGCGAAAACCCGCCCTGCGGGTCGTTGCCTTGCCAGACCATCGGCGTGCGGCAGCCGTCCCGCCCCTTGAACTCGGGCCAGAATTCCTTGCCATAGGGGTCCTGCAGATCCTCATAGGCGATCTCGGCTTCAGGCAGGCCAAGTTCCTCGCCCTGATAGAGGCAGACCGAGCCGCGCAGGCACATCAGCAACGTCGTGTAGCAGCGCGCCGCCGCATCGCTCAGGCGCCAGCGGCTGATGTGGCGCACGACGTCGTGGTTCGAATAGGCCCAGCAGGCCCAGCCGTCCGGGGCGACCTTTGCGACCTTGCAAAAGACCTCGGCGATGTAGTCGGCCCCTAGCGCCGCATGGCCCGAGAGCAGCTCGAAGGCATAGGACATCTGCATCGCATCAGCGCCCGAGGTGTATTCGCCCAAGATCTCGAGGCCGCGCTGGCTGTCGCCGATCTCGCCCACGGCGGCAGCATTGTACCCATCCATAAGTTTTCGCAATTTCCTTAGGAAAACAATATTCTGCGGATGGTTCTTGTCATAGATGTGGCGTTGGTGGTTGTAGGGATTGACCTTGGGTGCGGTCTGATCGTTGCGCTCTTCCGGGGGCAGCGGCGGATTATTGCGCAACTCGGAATCATGCATGTAGAAGTTGATCGTATCAAGCCGGAAGCCGTCGACGCCGCGATCAAGCCAGAATTTCGCAACGCTCAGAAGCGCCTCCTGCACCGCGGGGCAATGGAAATTCAGGTCGGGCTGCGAGGTCAGGAAGTTGTGCAGATAGTACTGCTCGCGCCGGGCATCCCACTGCCACGCCGGACCGCCAAAGATCGAGAGCCAGTTGTTCGGCGCCGTGCCATCGGGTTTCGGCTCGGCCCAGACATACCAGTCGGATTTCGCGCTCGTCCGGCTCTGGCGGCTCTCCTTGAACCACGGATGCGCGTCGGAGGTGTGCGACAACACGAGGTCAATCAGCACCTTCAGCCCCAGGTCATGCGCCCGCGCGATCAGCGCATCGAAATCGGCAAGCGTGCCGAACAGCGGATCGACGTCGCAATAGTCGCTGACGTCATAGCCGAAATCCTTCATCGGCGAGGTGAAGAAGGGCGAAATCCAGATCGCATCGACGCCAAGCCCGGCCACATGGTCGAGATGCCAGGTGATCCCGGGCAAATCGCCCACGCCGTCGCCATTCGTGTCCTGAAAGCTGCGCGGGTAGATCTGATAGATCACCGCGCCGCGCCACCAGTCGGGGGATTTTTCAAGGAAGGTCATTCAGCCACCTTTCACCGAGCCGGCCAGAAGACCGCGCACGAGATATTTCTGCAAAGCGAAGAAGACGAAAAGCGGCACGGCAATCGAAACGAAAGCCGAGGCCGCGAGGATTTCCCAGTCGCCCCCGCGCGAGCCCAGAAGCGCGCGCAGGGCCCCGGTCATCACCTGCGTATCAGTGGCGTTGCCAAGGAAGACGGTGGCGACGAGCAGATCATTCCAGACCCAGAGGAACTGGAAGATCGCAAAGGAGGCCAGTGCCGGGAACGAGAGCGGCAGCACGATGCGGCGGAAGATCTGGAACTCGGTCGCGCCGTCGACGCGGGCGGATTCGATGATCTCGCGCGGCAGGCCGACCATGTAGTTGCGAAGCAGGTAAATGGCGAGTGGCAGGCCGAAGCCGGTATGGGCAAGCCAGATGCCGAGGTAGCTCTGGTTCAGGCCGATCTGATTGTGCAGTTTCAAAAGCGGGATCAGCGCCAGTTGCAGGGGGACGACCAGCAGGCCGACGATGGTCGCGACCAGAAGCGCCCGGCCCGGAAACCGCATCCAGGCCAGCGCATAGGCGGCAAAGGCGGCGATCAGGATCGGGATCACCGTCGCCGGGATCGTCACCGTCATCGTGTTCAGAAACGCTCGCCCGATCCCCTCGGCTGTGATCACACGGGTGTAGTTCTCGGTCGTCAAACGCGGCGGCGCCACCGTCGTGACGAAGATCCGCATGCCCCGGCCCTCGGGGAAAGTCGTGGGCGAGGTTAACCGATAGTCGCCCGTTTCCGAAACCGTCAGGCGTTGCCCGTCTTTCAGTTCGGCGATGTCTCCGGGCTGATAGGCTGCGGGCGCCTTTGAGGAAACGCCCCAAGATTTCAACTCAGCTTTCGGCGGCAACACATTGCCGGATATGACGAAAACACCGTCTTCCTGTATTTGCTCCGCAGCCGTTCCTGCCCGCACGAAATCGGTGGCCGTGGCCGAAAAGGCCGCCCGCCACCAGCCCGAGGTGATGATCTGGTCGCGATCCCGAAAGGACGAGACGAGCAACCCCACGGTCGGGATTGTCCACAGCAACACCAGCGCCGCAGCCGCGATATTCACCGCCCAGACGAGGGCCGCCGACCGTCCCGCCGCGCCGTCTTCGCCCCGGTCCGTCATCCCTGCATCTCCCGGTTCGCGTTGCGGATGTTCCAGATCATGATCGGCGTCACCAGAACCATGATCACCAGCGCCACGGTCGAGGCGCGCCCCGAGTCATTCGCCCGGAACATCCAGTCGAACATCAGGTTCGCCATCACCTGCGTGCCCCATTGTCCGTTCGTCATCGTCAGCACGATGTCGAAGACCTTCAGCACGGTGATGGTGATCGTGGTCCAGACGACGGCGATCGTGCCCCAGATCTGCGGCACCTTGATCCGGAAGAAGATCTGCAGCGGCGTCGCCCCGTCAATCGTCGCGGCCTCGACCGTTTCCTCGGGGATGCCGCGCAGCGCGGCGGACAGGATCACCATCGCGAAGCCGGTCTGGATCCAGATCAGCACGACCATCAGCAGGATCGAGTTCCACCCAGGCACCGTCAACCAGGCTTGCGCCGTGCCGCCCAGATGCGTGACCAGCGCGGACAGGAGGCCGATCTCGGGCTGACCCTCGCCGCGGTAGTCATAGACGAATTTCCACACCACCGCCGCGCCGACGAAAGACACGGCCATCGGCATGAAGATAAGCGACTTCGCAAGGTTCCCCCAGCGGATGCGATCGGTCAAGGCGGCCGCGATCAGACCGAACAAGGTCGAGAAAGTTGGCACAACAACGAGCCACAAGGCATTGTTACGCAAGGATTCATGGAACTTGCCATCAGCAAGGAGCCAGCGGTAGTTCGCCAGCCCCACAAAGGCATCGCCGCGGGTGTCATGAAACGACAGCCAGATCGACACGAGGATCGGATAGACAAGATAGACCCCAAGCGCGATCAGCGCCGGTCCCAGAAAAAGCCACGGCCGGATCGCTGCGGCCCAGGCCAGATTGCGGCCGATCTTCTCGCCCCGTGGCGGCAGCGCAGCATCAAGCGCCAGGTTCGACAGCCAGAACCACGCCACACAGCCGAAGACGCCGATGACGATCGTCGACAGGGCCGAAGCCGCCTGCGCCATCAATGACTGATCCATCCGCTCCCTCCCCGAAGCGTTCTCCAAGCGGCCGGGGCATGCCCGAAAACATGCCCCGCCGTTTCAGATCACTTGATCGCGTCCCAGGATTTCTGGATCTCGGCCGAGACGGTGGCAGAGTCCTTGCCGCCGACATAATCGACCATGCCGGTCCAGAACGTGCCTGCGCCCACGGCACCCGGCATCAGGTCGGAGCCGTCAAAGCGGAAGGTCGAGGCGTTGAGCAGAATGTCCCCCATCTTCTTCAGCGTCGCATCGCCGTAAACTTCGGGGTTCACCGTCTTCAGCGGCGTCAGGAAGCCGGTTTGCGCCATCCAGACCTCATGCGCGATCGGTGTTTGCAGGAATTCGAAGAAAGCCTTCGCCGCATCGCTTTCATGCGTCATCACGAAGACCGTGCCTGCGCCCAGCACCGGCTTGCCCAGATCCTTGCCCGCATAGGCCGGGAAGTAAAAGAAATCGACATCCTCGCCGATCTTCGTGCCTTCGGGGAAGAAGCTCGGGATGAAGGAGGCCTGCCGGTGCATGTAGCATTGCGGCGGGCTGACGAAGAGGCCCTTCGGGCTGTCGCGGAAATCGGTGGACCCCACCGCGCCCGCGCCACCGGCGACGAATTTGTCATTCTTCGCGAACCAGCCGAAATCGTCGATCGCCGTCAGCACCTTGGGATCGGTGAACTTGAGCGCATTCGTCGTCCAGGCGTCGTAATCCGCGGGCGTGTTGTTGCGCAGCATCATGTCCTCGACCCAGTCGGTCGCGGGCCAGCCCGTCGCCGGACCCGAGCCCAGCCCGATGCACCAGGGCGTGCCACCATCGGCGACGATCTTCTCGGTCAGGGCCTTCAGCTCTTCCATCGTCTGCGGCACTTCATAGCCCGCATCCTCGAAGTTCTCCGGGCTGTACCAGACCAGCGATTTCAGATCGACCTTGTAGAACAGACCGTAAAGCGCCCTCTTGCCATCCGGCCCGGCGTAACTGCCCAGATCGACCCAGGATTGCCCCGCGGCATAATTCTCGGCGAGCCATCTCTGCGTCGCATCGCCGAGCGGGGTCAGCTTGCCGCGCTTGGCGAGATCGGCCGCAAGACCGGGCTGCGGCACCACCGCGATATCGGGCGGCGATCCGGCCTCGACATTGACCATGATCCGCTGCTCGAAGCCATCGCCGCCATTATATTCGACGCTCGCGCCCGTCGCGGCCTCGAAGGTCGCGAGCACCGATTCGAACAGCTCCTTGTCGACACCGCCCCAGGGCCCATCGATCACCAGTTTCTGCCCCTTCAGATCGTGACTCGCCTTGAAGCTGTCAAAACTGTCCCAATGGAACCGCCCATCCTCCCCCGGAGCGAATTTCATCTGGTGCGCAAAAGCAGAGGATGTGGCGAGCGCAAGCACCGCTGCGCTCAGCAAAAGATGTTTCGTCATTCAGTCCTCCCGAGACCGGGCCATCGGCCCTTTGCCGCTGCCGCCCGAGGCTGATCCGACTCAAACCCAAAGCGCTTTGGATGCAGAAGCGTCCCCCAATCCCCCCGCAAAGTCAATCAAAACGGCGGCTGCACATGCAGAAAATAAAGCTGTCAATGCTGCTTGCGCAGCAATTTTCAGATCCCGCCGGAACGATTGACGCGCCGGGGGCGAGGGGTTTACGCTACCAGCATTAAAACCGCTTTGAATAGCGGTCAAACGGACCCCGCCATGAACCTCAAGGATCTCGCGCAGCATCTGGGGCTTTCGCCGACCACGGTCAGTCGCGCCCTGAACGGCTTTCCCGAAGTGGCCGAAGCCACCCGGATAAGGGTCGAGGCGGCCGCGCGCGAATACAACTACAGGCCGAACGCGCAGGCCAAGCGCCTTGCCACCGGGCGGGCGATGGCGATCGGGCATGTCATCCCGATTTCCACCCAGCACGAGATCGTCAACCCGGTCTTCGCAGATTTCATCGCCGGTGCCGGCGAGGTCTATGCCCGCGCCGGCTATGACATGCTTCTGACCCTCGTTCCCGACGCGGACCAGGAGCGGGCCTATCGGGAAATCCGCTCCAAGGGCAATGTCGATGGCATCATCGTCCATGGCCCGCGGGCGGGCGATCCGCGCATTGCCCTGCTCGAAGAGCTTGGCCTGCCCTTTGTCGTGCATGGTCGCGCTTCGGGCATCAGCCGCCCCTATGCTTTTGTGGATGTGAACAATTCCCGCGCTTTCGAGCGGGCAACACGGTTCCTGCTCGACCTCGGGCATCGCCGCATCGCGCTGGTGAACGGGATCGAGGCGATGGATTTCGCCCTGCGTCGGCGGCGCGGGTTCGAACGTGCGCTGGCCGCGGCCGATCTGTCCCCCGATCCGCGGCTGATGGTGGCGGGCGAGATGACCGAGGCGCAGGGGCATGATGCCGCCCGCGCAATGTTGCGCCTGAGCACGCCGCCCACGGCTTTCCTGACCTCGTCGCTCCTTTCGGCCATGGGGGTGCGCCGCGCGCTTTGGGAGGAAGGTCTGGTGATGGGCCGCGATGTCTCGATCGTCACCCATGACGACGAACTCGGCTACCTTAAGAACGGTGCCGAGGAGCCGATCTTCACCGCCACCCGCTCTTCCGTTCGCGAGGCCGGGCGGCGCTGCGCCACGATGTTGCTGCGCATGATCGAATCCCCGCTGCCCGAGCCCGCCTCGGACCTGCTCGAAGCGGTTCTGGTCGTCGGCGGCTCCACTGGCCCAGCCCCCGGAGGTGCCGCATGACCGCCCTGCCCCCACGCTCCGCCTTTCCGCCCGGGTTCCTGTTTGGAGTCGCGACCTCCTCCTATCAGATCGAGGGGCACGCTTTCGGCGGCGCCGGTCCGACGCATTGGGACACGTTCGCGGCAACGCCCGGCAATGTGAAAGGCGCCGAGACCGGCGCACGCGCCTGCGATCACTATCACCGCTGGGCCGAGGATCTCGACCTTGTGGCGGCGGCGGGCTTTGAGTCCTATCGTTTTTCCACCTCTTGGGCGCGGGTTCTGCCCGAAGGGCGCGGCGCGGTGAATGCCGAGGGGCTCGATTTCTACGACCGCCTTGTCGATGGCATGCTGGAACGCGGGTTGAAACCGGCGCTCACGCTCTATCACTGGGAACTGCCCGCGGCGCTGGCGGATCTGGGCGGCTGGCGCAACCGCGACGTGGCTCAGTGGTTTGGCGATTTCACCCGGATCATCGCGCGACGGCTCGGCGACCGGATCTGGTCGACCGCCCCGATCAACGAGCCTTGGTGCGTCGGCTGGCTCTCGCATTTCCTTGGCCTCCACGCGCCGGGTCTGCGCGACATCCGGGCCACCGCGCGGGCGATGCATCACCTCTGTCTGGCGCATGGCACGGCCATCGGCGTGCTGCGCGCCGAGGGGCTGACGAACCTTGGCGCCGTGTGCAATTTCGAACACGCCCTGCCCGCTTCGCAAAGCCCGGAATGCGCAGCAGCGGCAAAGCGTTACGATGCGATCTTCAATCGCTTCTTTGTCGAGGCGATGTTCCTTGGCCGCTATCCGGAAGAGGTCCTCGACGGCTTCGCCCCGCATCTGCCGCAGGGCTGGGAGGAGGATTTCGCAACGATCACCGCGCCGCTCGACTGGTTCGGCATCAACTACTACACCGCCAAGCGCATCGGCCCCTCCACAGGCCCTTGGCCCGGCACAACCGAACTGCCCGGGCCGCTGCCGAAAACCGCTCTGGGATGGGAAATCTGCCCCGAGGGGCTGAGTCATCTCCTCACCCGGTTGCACCGCGATTACACGGGGTCGACGCCCCTTTACATCACCGAGAACGGCATGGCGGCCGAGGATCGTCTGGTCCATGGCCTGTGCATCGACGAGGATCGCATCGCCTATCTCGCCGCACATCTGCACGCCTGCCGCGACGCCATTGCCGCGGGCGTGCCGCTGGCGGGCTATTATGCGTGGTCGCTGCTCGACAATTACGAATGGGCCGAGGGCTATGAGGGCCGCTTCGGTCTTGTCCATGTTGATTTCGAAAGCTTGCAGCGCACCCCCAAGGCGTCCTATCACGCCTTGAGCAAGGCTTTGGAGCGCTAACATGATCACCGCCACCCCGAACCGTTACGCGCTTCTGGCCGATATCGGCGGCACCAACACGCGGGTGGCGCTGTCGGATCATGGGCGGCTGCTGCCCGAATCGATCCGCCGCTATGCCAATGCCGGTCAGCCCGCGCTGGAACCGATCCTGAGCGCCTACATGCAGACCGAGGGTGTGACCGATCTTGCGGGCGCCTGCGTGGCCGCGGCAGGTCCGGTGCGCGATGGCACCGCCCATATGACCAATCTCTCCTGGGTGATCGAAAGCACATCGATCGCCAAGGTCACCGGGGCCGAGACCGTCGCGGTGCTGAACGATCTGCAGGCGCAGGGCCATGCGCTGGGCCATCTCGCCCCCGAGGCGGTTGCGACCGTTCTGCCCGGCCAACCCGCCCGGCCCGGCTCGGCGCAGCTCGTGATCGGCGTCGGCACCGGCTTCAACGCCGCCCCCGTGCACGAAGCCCCGGGCGGACGCATCGTCACCGCCTCGGAATGCGGGCATATCACCTTGCCAACCGTCACTGACGAAGACATACGCCTGATGCGGTTTGTCGAGGCGGCACACGGCTTTGCAGCCGTCGAGGACGTGCTGTCCGGCCGCGGGCTTGAGCGTGTCTTCGCCTTTGCCGCCGCCGAGGCCGGGGAACCGCACAACCTGACCGCGGCCGAGGTGATGGCCGAGATCACTGCCCGCAGCGCGCTTGGCCTTGAGACTGCCCGCATCTTCCTGCGCCACCTCGGCGCCGTCGTCGGCGATCTGGCGCTGATTCACTTGCCGTTTGGCGGCATCCATCTGTGTGGCGGCGTCGCGCGCGCCTTCACGCCGCTGTTCTCCGAATTCGGTTTCGCGGATGCAATGCAGGCAAAGGGCCGGTTTTCGGGCTTTCTGACCGCTTTCCCGGTGCGGGTGATTGAGGATGACTACGCCGCCCTCGTGGGTTGTGCGGCCCATCTGCACGCCTGTGCCCCCCGGATCTGAGCCAAAGCCCATAAAAGGCAACAGGATGGCAGGGTAAAAAACCCTGTGGCGTCAAACCTTATTTAACCCGCAGCCGGTAAGCCTCTTTCATGCAGGAATGAAAGGGGAACACGTGTCCGTTTTCCAAACCCATCTATTGGCGAGGTCGGAATGACCACGATCGCCCTTGCTTCACGGCTCGACCTGTCGCAGGTCGCACCGCTCGCCACAGCCCTGCGCGGTGCGACCGGTGCCGATCTCGTTCTCGACGCTTCGGCCGTTACCCATCTGGGCGGGCTTGCATTGCAAGTCCTGGCCTCCGCCGCAAAAAGCGCGCGGCAGGCTGGAACCTCACTCATCATCACGCCGCGATCGGAAGCCTTTGACGACGCTCTTGCCGTCTTTGGCCTGACGCCCGCGGACATTCAAACCGGAGAGGCCGCATGAGCCTGACTGTCCTTGCGGTCGATGACAGCCGCACTATCCGCGACATGCTGAAACTTGCCCTGACAGATGCGGGGATCACGCTCCACCTCGCCGAAGACGGGGTTCACGGGCTTGAGGTGCTCGACGGCATCGCCCCCGATGCCATCATTTCCGACATCAACATGCCCCGTCTTGATGGCTTCGGCTTCATCGAGGCTGTGCGGGCGCAGGACAAGCACCGGGCGACACCGATCCTCGTGCTGACCACCGAATCCGCCCCCGAGCTGAAGGCCCGCGCCCGCGCGGCTGGCGCCACCGGCTGGATCGTGAAGCCTTTCGACCCGCCGAAGCTGGTCAAGGCGCTGCAAATGGTTACCGGCTGAGGAGAGCGAGATGGCAACGGACCCGATGGCAGAAATCCGGGCCAGTTTCTTCATCGAATGTGAAGAGCTGCTCGAAAGCCTGCAGGATGCCCTGTCCGACATGGACGAGGGCAGCCATGACAACGAGACGATCAACATCGTTTTCCGCGCGGTCCATTCCATCAAGGGCGGCGCAGGGGCCTTCGGCCTTGATGCGCTGGTCGGCTTTGCCCACCGCTACGAAACGGTTCTCGATGAACTGCGCTCTGGTCGGATGACGATCACGCCCGAGGCCATGAAGTTGTTCTTCCAGGCGGCGGATTTCCTGCAGGACCATGTCCGCGCCGCGCGCGATGCGGCCCCCCCGCCCGAAGGGTCTGAGGACTGCCTCGTGTCGCTCGAAGCTCTGATCGGCGGCGGCGCCGGTCCGGTCGTCGAGGAAGAAGTGACCGATTTCCAACCGATGGGTCTGGCCTTCGATTTCGGGCCTGTCGACGAAGCTCCCTCCACGCCGGTCTGGACAGTGCGCTTCCGCCCCGCTGCGGCCCTGTTCAGTTCGGGCAACGAGCCGCTGCACCTTTTGCGCGCGCTCGGAAAGCTTGGTGCGACCACCACGACCTGTGATCTCTCGCGTCTGCCGCCGCTCGAAGCGCTTGATCCCGAAAGCTCCTGGCTTGAATGGGTGGTCGAGATTTCAGGCGATGTCACCGATTTCGACATCCGCGAGGTGTTCGACTTTGTCGAAGACGTCTGTGACATCGAGATCTCCAGCGGGGCAGCCGCGGATTCTCTGCCCGAGATGGGCGATTTCGGAATGCCCGGCGCTGCGGCATTCGATCTGCCGCCGCTCACGCCCGATCCGGAAGATCCGGTGCCTGTCGCGACCGCTCCGTCCACCCCGGCCGAGGTCATCCCGATGTCCAAACCCGAACCGCGGGTCGAGGCCCCGCCACCGCCCCCTTTCGTCGCGGCTGACGCGCCCGCATCTGCGGGCGCCGGACCGGTTCAGCGCGAATCGGCATCCGAACCCTCGGCAACGGTGCGCGTCGATCTCGACCGCATCGACCGGCTTGTGAACCTTGTCGGTGAGCTGGTGATCAACCAAGCGATGCTGGCCCAAAGCGTGGCCGAAGCTGGCTTGCCGCCGAACTCGGCCGTGATGACCGGGCTGGAAGCCTTCATGATGCTGACCCGCGACATCCAGGACAGCGTGATGATGATTCGCGCCCAGCCGGTGAAGCCGCTGTTCCAGCGCATGGCCCGGATCGTCCGCGAAGCTTCAAGCGCCGTTGGCAAGGAAGTGCGTCTGCGCACCGAAGGCGAGGCGACCGAAGTCGACAAGACCGTGATCGAACGGCTTGCCGATCCGCTGACCCACATGATCCGCAACGCGGTTGACCATGGCCTTGAGACGCCCGAGAAACGGCGTGCTGCTGGAAAGACCTCGGAAGGGGTGATCACACTCTCGGCACAGCATCGTTCGGGGCGCGTGGTGATCGAGGTCGCCGATGACGGTGCTGGCATCAACCGTCCGAAGGTGCGCGAGATTGCGATTTCCAAGGGGCTCGTGGCTCCGGACGCGCAGCTCAGCGACAGCGAGATCGACAACCTTCTGTTCCTTCCCGGGTTCTCGACGGCAGATCAGGTATCGGCCCTCTCCGGTCGCGGCGTCGGCATGGATGTCGTGCGTCAGGCCATCCAATCGCTCGGCGGTCGCATCACCATCCATTCGGAGCCCGGCAAAGGCACGCGCTTCTCGATTTCGCTGCCACTGACCCTCGCCGTGCTTGATGGCATGGTGGTGAATGTTGCGGGCGAAACTCTTGTGGTGCCGCTTTCGGCAATCCTTGAAACGGCGACCCTCACCGACGAGGATATTCGCGCCCTTGGCCCGAACACGAACGTGATCCATGTCCGCGGAGCCTTTGTCCCGCTCTATGATCTGGGGGCGGAACTTGGCTATCGGGCCCCGAAGGCCAGCTATGCAGGCGGTATCGTTCTGCTCACGGCGCAGGAAAACGGCACCCGTTCCGCCCTTGTCGTCGACTCGATCCTTGAGCAGCGGCAGGTGGTGATCAAGGGGCTGCAGCGCAGCTATGGCCACATTCCCGGCGTCGCCGCCGCCACCATCCTTGGCGATGGTCAGATCGCCCTGATCCTTGACCCGCCCGATCTTGTTCAAAACGCTTCCGGACGCACCCGGAGCCCAGCCTTCGCTCTTGCAGGATGACCGCCATGACCCTGGAAAAAAGCTCGCAAAACTCCTCCGAAGTCGAACTCCTGTCATTCCGGCTTGCCGATGAGGAATACAGCGTCGACATCATGTCCGTCCGCGAAATCCGTGGCTGGACCCGTGCGACCCCTCTGCCGCATGCGCCGATGCATGTGCGCGGCGTGATCAACCTGCGCGGCACCGTACTGCCGGTCGTCGATCTCTCTGTTCGCCTCGGCATGGAACCCGTCGTGGGCGATGCCCGCAACGTCATCATCGTCGTTCAGGTCGGCTCGCAAACCGCGGGGCTTTTGGTCAATGCCGTCTCGGACATTTTGGCACTGCCGCGCACAGAACTGCAGCCGCCGCCGGAGCTGGCCGCCGATTGCGCCCACAGCTTCATTGAAGCGCTGACCATCGTCGACGGTCGCATGATCCGCGTGCTCGACCTCAGCGCCGTGTTGCCAGACGAAAACGCCGAGGCAGCATGACCCAGCATCCTCCCCACCTGGCGGTTCCCCCCGCTCCAAGCGAAAGCGAGCTGACGTCGATTGCCCGCGTTCTCTACGAGCAGGCGGGGATCGTCCTTGCACCGGGGAAAACCTCGATGGTGCAGTCGCGCCTTGGCAAACGCCTGCGCGCGCTCGGCATGAAGGACTATGGCAGCTACATCCGTCTGATCACGTCGGACGAAGGACACGAAGAGCGTCGGGCGATGGTTTCGGCCCTCACCACGAACGTGACGCAGTTCTTCCGCGAGAACCACCATTTCGAGACCTTGCGTTCCACAACCTTGCCCCCCTTGCTCGAACAGGCAAGAGCAGGCAAGAAAGTCCGGATCTGGTCGGCGGGGTGTTCGACCGGGCAAGAGGTGTTTTCGATCGCGATGGTGCTTGCCGATATGGCTCAGGATTTGGCGCGGCTCGATATCCGGTTGCTTGCAACCGATATTGATCCGCAGATGATCGCGCGTGGCCGTGCTGCGGTCTACGAAGAGACGACGCTCTCGACGATCCCGAAGCCGCTGCAACGCTTCGTGACCCTTGAGAAAGACGGTGTGCATATCGTCCCCGCGTTGCGCAATCTGGTGTCGTTCCGCGAGCTGAACCTGCACGACACGACCTGGCCGATGCGAGGCCGGTTCGATATCGTATTCTGCCGCAACGTCGTGATCTATTTCAGCCCGGAAGATCAGCTTCGCCTCTGGCGCCGCTTTGAATCCGTGCTCAATCCGGGCGGATGGCTTTTCGTCGGTCATTCCGAACGTATCCCGCTCGAACCGCCCAGCCAGCTCTCCACGGCCGGCATTACAACTTACAAGCTTCCCCATGTGGAAAGCTCGATCGGAGGCCCGAAATGGCACTGAGAGATCAATTGAGGGTCATGGTCGTTGATGACATGTCAACCAGCCGCGGACTGATCACGCAAGCGCTCGATGCAATGGGCATCCGTCAGGTCGGCTATGCGACCGACGGTCCCGGGGCGCTGCAAATTCTGGAAAAGACGCCAGTCCATCTGGTGATTTCCGACTACAACATGCCCGGCATGGACGGCCTGCAACTGCTGCACGCGCTGCGCACGAACGCGCGCACCAAAGGTTTGGGGTTCATCCTGATCACCGGTCGGGCGGATCGCGAAATCATCGACACGGGCAAGCGGCTGGGGATGAATAACTTCCTCAAGAAGCCGTTCACCCCGCAAGAATTGCGCACCTGCATCGAAGCCGTGGTGGGTCGGCTATGATCGATCTTCCCACCATCGCCTCCATACCCATTGAAAGACGGGATCTTCCGCTCGACGCCCTTGCCGCCCGCATCGGCGACGAGCTTGACACCTTGGCCCGACTTTCGTCGGAGGTCCAGCGGGCCATTTCGCTGTGCCATTTCGCCGATCACACCGACGCAGCCGCCATTCGTGGCCTGCAAGGTATCGATCGGATCACTCAGGCGCTCGAGGATCTCGGGCGTCTGATGGCCGCCGTCTCGACGGAAATGCCTCAGGATGTCAAACTGCACGCAGTGCCGATCTTGTCGCGGCTGCGTCTTCACGAACTGGCGACGAATCTCGATCCGGAGCTTGAGCGCCATGAAGTTCAGATGGAGGAGCAAGGCGAGATTCAGTGGTTCTGAGGCCCATCCAAGAACGGATATCCGTTTCTCAGGCTTGACTTTGCGCGTCCTAGCCACGCGCGACATGATCCCCGTCTTATCCGTCTCTGACGGCTCCGAAGCAGGGAGCCCCAAACAGATCCCCCGGAGCAATCCGAGTGATTCTGCGAAAAGCAGGTCACGCTCCGCAGGAAAGGGGGAAACGAGCTCGGCGCTCGCTGTGACTGAAGGCGATCGATCTTCTCCCACATGACCTGCAACAGCCGCCGGTGTGGCTCAGAGCACCAGACAGGCTGCCATTCCTCGGGCGGTGAGAGCTGGGGCCACCGCATCGAAGCCGCTCCGCCCGACGCGGTGCCCTGAACTCTGCGTTCACTCGCGCCCAAGCTTCGCATTGCGGGCAGCACGCAATTTCGCGAAATCCTCTCCGGCATGATAGCTCGACCGGGTCAGCGGCGTTGCCGAGACCATCAGGAACCCCTTGCCATAGGCCGATTTTTCGTAATCGGCGAATTCCTCGGGCGTCACGAAACGGGCAACGGCATGGTGTTTCGGCGTCGGCTGCAGATACTGACCGATGGTCAGGAAATCGATATCGGCGGCCCGCATGTCATCCATCACCTGACTGACGCCTTGCCGATCTTCCCCCAGACCGACCATGATCCCCGATTTCGTGAACATGGACGGATCGAGTTCCTTGACCCGCTGCAAAAGCCGCAGCGAATGGAAATAGCGCGCTCCGGGGCGGACCGTGGGGTAAAGCCCGGGCACGGTCTCGAGGTTGTGGTTGAACACATCCGGCCGCGCTTCAACAACCTTTTCAAGCGCTTGTGGTCCGCATTTGAGGAAGTCCGGGGTCAGAACCTCGATCGTCGTCTCGGGCGAGCGATGCCGGACGGCACGGATCGTCTGGGCGAAGTGTTCCGCCCCGCCGTCTTCAAGATCATCGCGGTCGACCGAGGTGATGACGACATGCTTGAGCCCGAGCGTCGCCACCGCATGGGCCACCCGGCCGGGCTCAAACGCATCCAGCGCATCGGGCTTGCCGGTCGCGACGTTGCAAAAACTGCACCCCCGCGTGCAAGTCTCGCCCATGATCATCATCGTCGCGTGCCCATGGCTCCAGCACTCGCCGACATTCGGGCAGCCCGCTTCCTCGCAGACGGTGACGAGCTTGTTCGACTTCAGCAGATCGCGGGTTTCCTTGTAGCCCTGCGAGGTAGGCGCCTTGACCTTGATCCAGCCCGGTTTCTTCGGCTGGGCATTGTCGGGACGATGCGCCTTTTCCGGGTGGCGCAGGCTGGGCGCCTTCGGGGCCGGGTCCTGAGTGTCGGGCATCGGGCTTCCTTTCGCAGCGAACGTCCTCCAGATAGGACGAAACCCGGCCCGATGCAAATGGCTCACCGCTCGAATAAACCCGCCCATCCCAACGCGGCGACAAGCCCGAAGACAAAGAGCGTCGAGAGTATCGGGACGAATGGTTCGATCCGACGACGGCCGGCAAGGAGCTTCATCTGCTCTGCTGTCGGGGCCGGTCGATCACCCGCAGCACGCCGGATCAGCCCGAGAATGGCCTCATCATCCCCCCGGTTCCGTGACGAAGGACATCAGGTTCACACCGCGCCGTTTCTGCCCGGGCTGCATCGGCAGGAACACCAGGTCTCGATACGGGAAATTTAGGCCGTCCAGAAAGACTTGGGCGTAATCACCAAGCTCTATCGTGGTCGGACGACCAAACAAGCCTCTGCGGATGATGCGGCCCTCGTCAATCTCGAGGCGCGGCAGACCGCATGCGCTTGCGACACTCAATCCCCCCCAGCCAAGCGTTATTACGATCACCATGCCCAGCAAGAACCAATCACTCGGCGGCACCGCTGTGAGCCCGACACGAACGATATCTGGCAGAACATCCCACAAGGTGAACCCTGCCCAAATGACATAGCAGAATCCTGACAAGTTCGATATCTTCGGGGGATTGGCAGGCAATGCGACCGGTAAGGTCGCGAAACGAAAATACAATTTACTCGACATGTTTCGACAGGCCTCGCGAACAGGCCAAGCGTTGCAATTGCAGCGTAAACAGTCAAGACACGCATTGGCGCAGTTGGGCCGGTCCGGTGTCAAGACCGGCCCGAAGCCGCAGGTCAACCGATCAGTGGCGAGGCCCCGCCATAGGTTTCCTCGTAATGCCGCTTGAGCCGCATCAGCGCGATGCGCAGCACGATCTTGCCCGAGCGCGCCGACCAGCCCATGCGGCGTTCGGCAGATTCCAGCCCTTCGAGAAAGCAGCAGCAGCGCAGCACCATGTCGCCCAGCCCGGGACCCAGGTCGGACAGCGCCGCGGCTACGCGCTCGCGGGCGCGCTCGGAACCGCCCGGACCGCCCTGCCCAAGGTCCGGGCGATATTGCCCCCTTGCGCCGCCCGTCATGAACCTCTCCCAGTTCTGCGCGACGCGCGGCCCCATCTGTGCCAGTTCGAAATCTTCCCGCAGCCGCTCACCCGCGGCGACCAGATCGGGTGGCAGGAACGGGCGCCCATCTGCATCGCGCCGCCGCGCCAGCACGCCAAGCGGGCTTTCGGCCAGGTTCATCCGCATCCGCGTCAACCGTCCCTGCCCCTCGTTCACCGTCCGATCCCCCCACTCGCGATGGCTGTCGGCGTGCGGGTTCTGCGGGTCGGTCTCAGGATCGCGACCCTCGGCGGCCGCCTCGGCCTCAAGAAGCCGTTTCAGCGCCCCACGCCCCGCAGCGGAAAGCTCGTAACTCGTCACCCGCCCCGCATGCTTGACGGTGATCCAGCCGTGCAGCGCGAAGCTTTGGGCAACCTCGCGCTCGACCACGGCCGTGCGCACCGTGCCCCGCAGCACCACCGCCTTTTCCATATCCGCCGCGATGATCAGCAGCGCGCCAAGTTCGGACAGGCGTCTGAGCACCCGTCGCCCCTCGCGCGAAAGCGTCTCGATGTCGGGGGTGGGCTCGGGCTCAGGGGCACGGATCTGGGCGATCATCGCGGTGTCATCCTCTGTGGGCGAGGCAGCAAGTGCAGAGGGAGTGGACCGACCAAACCGCGCCAGGGCTTCATCGACAAGCGGATCGTCGCGCTGCTGCTCGATCCGGCGGACGCGGCGCAGGATGGTCGAGGCATGGCAGCCCTCGGCCTTCGCCAGTTGCCGGATCGGCACGCCTTCCTCGACGTGGCGCAGGTAAAGCCGCGCGTAGTCGGGCAACCAGGCAGGCAGCTGCTGCGAAGCGTGCATGGTCTTCATCTCCGTCTCCCAGTTCGTTACGCTATTCAAAAGACAAGCGAAAACGGCACTTGCAACCGTGGGTTGCTTTGGTTACCCCTTCGTTAAGAAATAGGGCAACCCCCAAAATTCTTTAAAAAATCTAAAGATTACCCACTGCAGCGCACGATCGTCATGGTCTTCGCGCAACACCCGCTCTGGTTGTGTTTTCTTGTTCGGAGCGAATGAGGGGATCACGATGTGCGAATTGATCGACCAGATGGCGCAGTTGCGCCGCCCGAAGCTGTTGATCCGGGCGGCCCGTTTCGGACAAAGGGACTACCAGCGCGGCCGCGATCTGAAACGGCTGCTGGCCGCGCGCGATTTGCCAAAGCCCGAGGAGGTCCTTCGCGTCCTTCTGGCCGAAGAAGAAGACCTTGAGACGGCCCGCCGCACCGGGGCGGCGGGATACAGTTTTCTGCGCCACATCGAGGTGTTGATCGCGATGATGGCCGAGGTGCGTCTGCTGCCCCGGCTGCAGATGACGCCCACGATCCGGGTGGCCTGATCGGCGCGTCGGGGTCAGCGGGCCTTGAACAACGAGCCGAGCACCCCGCGCACGATTTGCTGGCCCGCCTTGCTGCCAAGTTGTCGAGCCAGCGACTTGCCGAACACCTCGACGATGCTGTCCGTGCGCGACGCGCTGCCCGAAGACCGGGTTGCCTTCGGGCTCGGGCGGTCCGGCTCTGCCGTGCCTGGCGCATAGGGGGCGTAACGGCGGGCATGGTTGAATTCGAGCTTCGCCGCGCGTCCCGACGCGGGGACCGTTTCGGCCGCAGCAACTTCAGCAGCCGCTTTTTCGGCTTTCGCGGTCAGCAATTCGAAGGCCGATTGCCGGTCAACGGCCATGTCATATTTCGTGCCAAAAGGCGCAGTTGCCATCACCGCGCGGCGCTCTTCGGGGGTGATCGGGCCCAGACGCGATTGCGGCGGGCGCACCAGCGTACGCTCGACCACACCGGCAACGCCTTTCGGATCAAGGAACGACGTCACCGCCTCGCCCGTGCCGACTTCCTTGATCGCGGTTTCGGTGTCAAAGCGCGGGTTCGGACGGTAATTTTCAGCCGCCCGCTTGAGATCCTTCTGATCCTTGGCGGTGAAGGCGCGCAGCGCATGTTGCACCCGGTTGCCCAGCTGACCAAGGATCGCGTCGGGAACGTCCGCCGGGTTCTGGGTGATGAAATAGATGCCAACACCTTTCGAACGGACCAGGCGCGCCACTTGCTCGACCTTGTCGACCAGCGCCTTCGGCGCGTCGTCAAACAGCAGATGCGCCTCGTCGAAGAAGAAGACAATCTTCGGGCGGTCGGGATCGCCAACCTCGGGCAGGTCTTCGAAGAGCTCGGACAAGAGCCACAGCAGGAAGGTCGCGTAAAGCCGCGGGCTCGCCATCAGCTTGTCAGCCGCCAGAATGTTGATCCGACCGCGCCCGTCCGGTGCAACCGTCATCATGTCGGACAGCTCGAGCGCGGGTTCGCCAAAGAAGGCCGTCGCGCCCTGATTTTCAAGGATCAGCAGCTGGCGCTGGATCGCCCCCACCGACTCGGACGCGATATTGCCGTAGCGCAGCTTCAGCTCCTCGGCCCGCTCGCCCACATGCACAAGCATCGCCCGCAGATCTGCCAGATCGAGGAGCGCCAGCCCTTCAGCATCGGCGAGATGGAAGGCGATGTTGAGCACCCCCTCCTGTGCGTCGCTCAGGCCAAGCAGCCGCGCCAGCAGCAGCGGCCCCATCTCCAAAACAGTCGTACGCACGGGGTGGCCCTGCGTGCCGAACATGTCCCAGAAGGTGACCGGATAGGCGCGATAAGACAGATCGTAACCGATGCTGGCCGCACGTTTGAGGAAGGGGTCATGCAGCTTCGCGGTCTGCGAGCCCGCCGCAGCAAGTCCGGCCAGATCCCCTTTCACATCGGCCATGAAGACCGGGACTCCGGCGGCCGAGAAGCCCTCGGCCAGAACCTGCAGCGTCACCGTCTTGCCGGTGCCGGTGGCCCCCGCAATCAGCCCGTGCCGGTTGCCCGCCTTCAGAAGCAGTTCTTGTACCGTGGCATAACCCGCGCCGCCACCGCCCACGAAAATACCCGCTTCAGTGAGAATCTGGCTCATCTTCGCCCCCGCGTTGCCCCGTCTCATGGCTTAAGTCATGGTTGTGCAGAACAATACTTGTTTAACCCTTTCATGCCAGTCTGGAAGTGTTCCGCTTTGGCCCTCTGGCCGCGGAACACTTCCTCCCTGTCAGACTGACCGCGCCTTCGGGCGCGGTTTTTTACCTGATCGCGTACTGACGGCCGCTCACGGGGGATCATCATTGCGTGTTGACCTGAGCCGGTTTCCGCACTAGCGTCCGGTGCAATGACATAGTCGGCCAGTCCGACAGGGGGAAAACGGGGCTCCGGAAACGGAGCCCTTCTCTTTTCAACCCTCTGCCGGGTCACGCTTTCCTCACGCAACTTTCACCGCATGGCCCCGAGGCGCTTCACATTCATGCGCTTTTGTCCCTGACAGGCCCCGGCCTGCGTGCTAAGGCGACACCATCCCCACCGGAGGACATTTGATGATCAAACACACCACCTCGCTCAGCCTTCTGCTTGCTGCCACCCTTGCCGCGCCGATGGCGCTGGCCCAGGAGGCCACCGCCCCGGCGGCTCCGGCCACACCGGCTGCCCCCGCCGCCCCGGCCCCTGCCGAGCCCTATGTCAAGACGACGGAAGGCGACTGGAAAGTGCAGTGCATCAAGGCGCAGGACGACAAGGAAACCTGCGAGATGACGCAGTTCATGTCGGACACGAATGGCAACAAGGTCGCCTCGATCTCGATCATGGCGCTGCCCAAGGGCAAGGAAGCCGTTGCGGGCGCGACGATCGCCACCCCGCTTGAGTCGGCTCTGACCGCGGGCGTCACGCTGCAGATCGATGCGCAAAAAGCGGTCACCCTGCCTTATGCTTTCTGCTCGAAAGACGCCTGCTTCTCGAACGTGGCGCTGAAGGACAAGGATCTTGATCTGTTCAAGAAGGGCAACAAGATCACCATGACCATCGTGCCGATGGTCGCGCCGGACAAGAAAGTCGAACTCGCGATCTCGCTCAAGGGCTTCAGCGCCGCTTGGGACGCGGTTGTACAAAAGTGATCCAAAACTAAGGATCGAAGCGCAAGCACTTGAAAAACGCCGCCTTTCGGGGCGGCGTCATAGTTTTGAGAGGATCAGCACCGCATTCAGACCGCCAAAGGCAAAGGCATTGGTCATGACCGTGTTGACACGCGCGACGCGCGCCGTGCCGGGTACGACATCAAGCGGACACTCGGGGTCGGGCGCGTCATAGCCAAGCGTGGGTGCGATCACCCCCTCGTTCAGCGTCATCAGGCAGGCCAGAAGCTCGATGGCCCCGGTGGCGCCGATGCAATGGCCATGCATCGCTTTCGTCGAACTGACCGGAACCTGCGACAGGCGCGCGCCGAAGATATCGGACAAAGCCGCCGCTTCAGTCTTGTCATTGGCCGCCGTGCCGGTGCCATGGGCGTTCACATAGCCGATCGCCTCGGGCGTGACACCGGCATCCTCAAGTGCCCCGCGCATCGCCCGCGCCGCCCCCTCGCGCGAGGGCATGACGATGTCGCTTGCGTCCGAGGTCATGGCGAAGCCCTTGATCTCGGCTAGAATTTCAGCACCCCGCGCCTGTGCCGCATCAAGGCTTTCCAGAACGAAAATCCCCGCGCCCTCACCCTGCACCATGCCATTGCGACCGGCAGCAAAGGGGCGGCAGCCATCGGGTGACATCACCCGCAGACCTTCCCAGGCCTTCAACCCGCCGAAATTCAGCATCGATTCAGCACCGCCCGCCAGCATCCCGTCGGCCATGCCGGAGCGGATCATCTGAAACGCCAGCCCAAGCGCATGGTTCGAACTGGCGCAAGCGGTCGCGACGGCGAAGCTTGGCCCCATCAGGCCAAATTCCATCGACACATGCGAGGCGGCCGCATTGCCCATCAGCCGCGGCACGGTGAAAGGATGCACGCGGTTCTTGCCCTCGGCATAAACGGCGCGATAGGCCTCGTTCACCGTAGCATTGCCGCCGCCCGCCGTGCCGATGATCGCGCCCCACCGGGTCGGATCGCCCGGCTCACGCGCAAGACCCGCCTGCGCCATCGCCTGCCGCGCGGCGACCA
Source organism: Rhodobacter capsulatus (assembly GCF_052363175.1). Taxonomy (GTDB): domain Bacteria; phylum Pseudomonadota; class Alphaproteobacteria; order Rhodobacterales; family Rhodobacteraceae; genus Rhodobacter; species Rhodobacter capsulatus_D. The sequence goes on along the minus strand of NZ_CP198946.1, from coordinate 2,027,107 downwards.
GCGCGAATTGCGTGAAACGATCGTAAAGCGACAGTTTGCCCTTGTCGAAATGCGTCTCGGGCGCGAAATCGCGCACCTGCGCCCCAATCCGGATCGTCAGCCGCTCGACATCGGCAAAGTCAAGCGCCCCGATCCCCGAGCGCCCCTCCGCCATCGCGGCAAAGGTGCCTTTCACGTCAGGGGCCAAAGCGTTGACCGTTCCGGCCCCCGTGATCACAACACGTCTTTGGGTCACGCCAGCGCCGCCTGCGGCCCCGAGATCAACCGCTCGACCGCCCGGATGATCGAGCCAACCGAGGAAATGTCGAACTCGCTCTGCGTCGGTTCATTGGCGTTGAAGGGAACGGAAACCCCGAAGGTTTCCTCGATCGCGAAGATCATCTCGACGAGGCCGAGACTGTCGAGCCCAAGCTCGTCAAGCGTCATGTCCGGGCGCACTTCGGTGGGTTCCATCGCAGCCTCGCGGGCGATGATCGAAAGAATCTTCTCTTGCATATCGGGCCTCATCTGGCTGTTACTCCGTGCCCTTCTTCTGCGTGAGATTTGTAACAGTTTCCCGAAGTTCGGCCATTTGCGCAAAGAGTCGCGGCAGACGGCGGATGTTCTTCCAAGCTTCGACATGGGTTTCCATCTTCACTGCCGGATAACCCAGCAGAACGCGGCCCGCGGGCGCATTGGTGAAGATCTTGGTGGCGCCGCCCGCGATCACGTCATCGCCGACGAAGATATTGTCGTTCACCCCGCATTGGCCGCCCATCACCACCCGGTCGCCGATCCGCGACGAGCCCGCGATGCCGACCTGACCGCAGAGCAGACAATCGCGGCCCACCTGCACGTTGTGGCCGATGTGCACGAGGTTATCGAGTTTCGTACCCGAGCCGATCATCGTCGCCCGCACCGTGCCGCGGTCGATGCAGACATTGGCGCCCAGCTCCACATCATCGCCAATGACGACGGTGCCAAGCGAGTGGATGCGGGTCCAGCTTTGCTCCTTGATCGTGTCGCGCTGGCCAAGCGTCTCGCGGATTTCCTCGACACCCGATTTCTCGGGCGTGACGAAGGAAAACCCGTCCGAGCCGATCACCGCGCCGGGCTGGGCGATGAACCGATCTCCGATCACCACTCGGGCACCGATTTTTACCCCTTGCAGGACAAGGGCTTGCTCGCCGATCTTTACATCCTCGAAAATGCAGGCATGGGCCGCGATCCGCGCGCCGTCGCCAATTCGGACACCGCGACCGATGACGACAAAGGGGCCAATGGCCGCGCCTGCGCCGATCTCGGCCGTGGGGTCGATCACCGCGGTCGGGTGGATGCCGGGCGCGATCTCGGGGCCCGGGTCGAAGGCTTTCGACAGCCCCGCCATCGCCAGCCGCGGCCGCGCCACGAAGATCGCCGCCTTCAGCCCCAGCGCCTGCCAATCCGTGCCTTCGGGCAGGATCGCCGCCAGCGCCTTGCCCTGCGCGAGCCCCGGAATGTATTTCTCGCTCATCGCGAGCGCGATTTGCTTCGGCCCGGCCGATTGCGGCTCGGAGGCACCTTCGATCGGCAGGGAAACATCACCTTCGGCACGCGCTGCAAGCGCCCGTGCAATGGTTTCGACCGTCTGCGCCATGACTCTAGCCTCTCGTTGACCGGCGCCGTGCCGCGCCTCGTCCCCGATTTAATTCGTCAGCGGCGCCAATGCCACCCCCGCCTTGTCGAGCGCGGCAAAGAGGGCGGCATCCCGCCCGTACACATCGTCGCGATACTCGATCCGGCCGCGGGCATTGGGCAGCGCCGTGAAATAGACCAGATGCACCGGCACCGGTTCGCGCAGCTTCACAGTCGTTTCGGCGCCGGTGTTCAGCACCGATTTGAAATAGGCCTCGGGGTCCGTTTCCTGAGCCGCGAGAAGCGCATAGGCCAGATCGAAGGGCCGCCCGACGCGGATGCAGCCGTGGCTGAAGGCGCGGACCTCTTTTTGGAACAGCGACTTCGAGGGCGTGTCATGCAGGTAGATGTTGTAGGGGTTCGGGAACAGGAACTTCACCAGCCCGAGCGCATTGCCGTCCGAAGGTGCCTGCCGCATCGCGAAGGGGAAGTTGCGCGCGTTGTAGGCGGCAAAATTGACCGAGGCGCGCGAGACCGCGCGGCCCCGGCTGTCGATCAGCTGGATATGCCCCGCCGCGCCCGGATTGCGCTGCATCATCGGCAGGTATTCCTTGACGGTGATCGAGCGTGGCACGGACCAGCTCGGGTTGATCACCATCATCTCCATCTGGTCGGAGAATTCGGGGGTGCGCCGGTCGCCCTGGTTCATGCCGACCACGGTCACCGTTTCGAAGCTCATCTTGCCGTCGTCGATGATCCGCGCGCTGAAATCTGGAAGGTTCACCCAGATATGCCGCTTGCCCAGATCGAGCCCGTTCATCCAGCGCAGCCGCTCCATCGCGACGAGGATCGACTTCATCCGCTCTTCGGGGGCGCGGTTGATCTCGGCCAGCGTGCCCTCGCCCGCGATGCCATCCGCCTTGATGCCCTGATCAAGCTGATAGGTCTGCACAGCCTTTTGCAGCGCGCCGTCATAGCTCGCCGCTACGGAGCGGTCGAGATAGCCCATGCGGATCAACCGGTCGCGCAGCGCCACCACGGCCGGGCCCGTGTCGCCCGGGTCGAGCCGCTTCGCCGAAACCTGCGGCCCCCAGCCGCCCGTCGCGATCTGCGTCTGCAAATCAAGCCGCGCCTTCACCAGCGCCGCATAGCGCGGCGATTTCGGCGTCAGATCGCGCAGGAACCGCGCCGGAACCGGGCTGGCCGCCAGACCGTTCAGCAGCGCCTGCGGATCGGGGCGATGGATCTCGCGCACGATGCCGGGATCGATCTTCTTCGGCTCCAGCGCGCCAGAGCTGATATCGCGCGCCCAGGCGAGATAGGCCAGCGACACGGCCGCCTCGAGCTGCCCCCGTTCGCGCTCGGTCTCGATGCTGGCAAAGCGGGCGCGCAGATCATCGGCACTGTAGCGCGCCGCAGGCAGGCCATTGGCATCGGCCTGATCGAGCGCGGCAAAAAAGGCCGCCCGCCGCCCGCTGGCCTCTGCCGTCGTCCAGAGCGGAGCATAGCCGCGCGAGGCGTAAAAAGCGGACAGGGCGGGATCGACTGAAGTGCCCTCGGACACCGCTTGCGCAAAGCCGGAAATCGTCTGCGCCCGGGCCGGATCGGCCGCAACAAAGGGCGCCATCGCCCCCCCGGCCATCATCATCGCAACAAGGGCGGCACGCCCCATCCCGCTACAATATGCAGTCATTCTGGTCCCACTACAGACGATGAACTCACAACTTCTGGGAAAATCTTGTTTAAGTCCATCCCTGCAGGCGCTTCTCTGCGCCTTTTGCCGCGGCAGCGGCGCGACAGATGCAAACGCGCCACAGAATTTGATGGAACCGTTAACGGCAAGAAATTGCCGAGGGGTCGGGTTTTCCCTACCTCGCCAAAAATGACAATTTGAAACACGATTCTCTTCGTGCCATAACATTGCCACGGAATCCGGTTAATCACGGATCAAGCCGCGAAAACTTCAGACGGCGTAGACCGAGGGACAGGCGAACCGACATGAGCACGATCACGACTTCTCGTCGCGGGCTTCTCGCGGCCTTTGCAGCTACGCTTGTTGTGGCTGCCCCGAAAGCCTCCAATGCCTTCGGGTTCCTGCGCGGCGCCGGCGACATTCGCCGCATCCACATGTATTCCGGTCGCACCGGGGAAAGCCTCGACACGATCTACTGGATCGAAGGCGAGTATATCCCCGAAGCCCTGAACGAAATCACCCGCTTCATGCGCGACTGGCGCACCAATGATGTGAAGACGATCGATCCGAGAACCGTCGACATCGCCGCCGCCTCGCACCGCCTTCTCGACACTTCAGAGCCCTACATGCTCCTGTCGGGGTATCGTTCGCCCGCGACCAATGCGATGCTGCGGGCGCGATCGCATGGGGTTGCGCGCAACTCGTTGCACATGAAGGGCATGGCCGCCGATCTTCGGATGAAATCGCGCTCGGTCGGGCAAATCTATTCGGCTGCGATGTCCTGCCGTGCGGGCGGCGTCGGTCGCTACAATCATTCGGGCTTTGTTCACATGGACTGCGGCGACGTCCGCAGCTGGCAAGGCTGAGCCGGTTTTCCGCCTGAGGAAAACTTTCCGGAAAAACCGCACCGCGTTGAGACTTTTCCTTTCGCGCCCATAAGGTTGTGAAAATCTGTTGGGATGGGAAAACTCTGCGGAAAAGTGCATATCCAACATCTGTTTTGCAGCCCCGTGGCGGTACCGATCCGGTATCGTCGTCCATTGCGCATTAACAGTTTGTCAGCCTTCCTCGCATAACCTTGGAACCGGATCAGAATGACCGGATCGAGGTTTGGAATGAGAAGCAGACTTGTCGTGGCCACGGCCGTGGGGCTTGATGAATTTTACGACACGAAACCGACTGGCCAGACATTCGAACGCAGCCTGTCCGATCACTGCGACATCCTGCTTTATCCGAACAATACGGCTGGCCTTTCGCGCGTGTATAACGATGCAATCGAAAGATCGCGGGAAGACTACGACACCCTCATCTTCTGCCACGATGACGTGTTCTTCATCGATCATCACTGGCTCGGGCATTGCCGCGACGGGCTTGAGGCCTTTGACATTATCGGCGTCGCCGGATCAATGCGGGCGGTTCCGGGGCAAGTCGCCTGGTGTTTTCAGGACGAGCACGGAAAGCGCGTCGAGAAAGAGAACATGGCAGGCGCGATCGTTCAGGGGCAAAGCTGGCCGCCCAAACGCGTGAACCGCTTCGGTCCCTCCCGTGTGCCGGTCGATCTGATTGATGGGGTTTTCGTCGCTTGCCGAATGAGCGCGCTGGTCGACAGCAAGCTGCGTTTCGACGAACGCTTCGATTTCCATTTCTACGATCTCGATTTCTGCAATGCCGCCCGGCAGGCAGGGCTGACGCTTGGGGTCTGGGACATCGCGCTGATGCACGAAAGCCGCGGGCAGTTCGGCAGTGAAAGCTGGCATCTCAACCGCTTGAAATACGCACATAAATGGGGCGCGGCGGAAGAGCCGCAATCGGCCGCCTGATCGGGCGGGCCCGATCTGATCGAGACAAAATGGGCGCCCTGTGGGGCGCCTTGTCATTTCACGTCATTGAAGGAAGTGGCGCACCCGACAGGATTCGAACCTGTGACCCCTGCCTTCGGAGGGCAGTACTCTATCCAGCTGAGCTACGGGTGCAGCGTGCGCGGTTCATACCCGAAAGCCTTTGACGCTGCAACCTGTTTGACCGCTTTTTCTCAGGCGAGAAGCTCATGACAGAGCTCAAGCGCTGAAACCAGCGCGTCGACCTCTTCGGTGGTGTTGTAAAGCCCGAACGAGGCCCGCGCGGTGGCCGTCAAGCCAAGGTGGGCCATCAGCGGCATCGCGCAATGCGTGCCCGCGCGCACCGCAACGCCGCGCTTGTCGAGAATCGTCGAGATGTCATGCGCATGGGCCGGCGGCCCGTCGAGGGTCATCGAGAAGATCGCCCCCCCTTTTGCGGCGCGTTGCCCTGAATGTGCAACCAGTTCAGACCCTTGAACTTCGCCTCGGCATAGGCGCGCAAGCCCGCCTCGTGGGCGGCGACGTTTTCCATGCCGAGCGACATCAGATAGTCGAGCGCGACGCCCAGACCGATCTGCTGCACGATCCCGGGCGTGCCCGCTTCGAATTTCATCGGCGGCGCATTGTAGGTGACGGCATCGCGCGTGACCGTCGCGATCATGTCGCCACCACCCAGGAAGGGCCGCATTTCTTCCATCCGCGCGCGCTTGATGTAGAGCGCGCCCGAACCGCTCGGCCCGTAAAGCTTGTGCCCGGTGATGGCGTAGAAGTCGCAATCAATGTCGGCGACATTGACCGGCGCATGAACCGAGCCCTGCGAGCCATCGACCAGCACCGGCACGCCCTTTGCGTGGGCGCCCGCGCAGATCGTCTTCACATCGACCGCCGTGCCCAGCACGTTCGACATCTGGGTGATCGCCACCAGTTTCGTGCGCGGCCCGATCGCCTCCAGCACCTTCTCGGCGGGCAGGCTGCCATCAGGCTCGATCTCGACCCATTTCAGCACCACCCCCTGCCGCTCGCGCAGGAAATGCCACGGCACGATATTCGCGTGATGTTCCATGATCGAGAGCACGATCTCGTCGCCCGGCTGCAGCCGCGGCGCGGCCCAGGCATAGGAGACCAGATTGATCCCCTCGGTCGAGCCGGTGGTGAAGACGATTTCCTCTTCCGAGGGCGCGCCAAGAAAGCGCGCGACGATGCCGCGAACGGCCTCATAACGCTCGGTCGAGATATTCGAAAGGGTGTGCAAGCCCCTGTGGACGTTGGCATAATCCTGCGTATACATCTGCGTCATCGCCTCGATCACGCAGGCAGGCTTCTGCGCCGAGGCGCCATTGTCGAGATAGACGAGCGGCTTGCCGTTCACCTGCCGGGACAGGATCGGAAAATCGGCGCGGATCCGTGCAACGTCGTACATTCTATCCCTTTCAGCTTTCCGTCAGAAGAACCGGGCTCAACCCGGTGGCCAGAAGACCCGAGCCGATCAGCATCGCCGATCCGAAGAACACCACCACCACCCCGATCCCGGTCAGCATCAGGTTTTCGAATCCGTGCAGCGCCGCGGTGAACAGCGTGATCAGCCAGAGCATCACCCCGAACAGCACCAGCGTCATCAGCACGCCGATGATCGGGAACATCAGCATCACCGCAACCTGCATGAGCTGCGCGCCGACCATGATCGCCTGAATCCAGATCATCAGCGCGAAAGCCTCGCCAAAGCGGCCCTGCCCGCCGAACTGTCGACCAAAGAACGCCATCGCGAAGGCGGAGTAAAGCAGCAGTGCCCCCTGAATCGCCGCCATCAGGAAGGGCGAGGCCGCAGGGCCAAGATCGACGCCGGTGACGAGCGAAAACAGGATCTCGCCAAGCAGTCCAAGTGCGGCGCCCACCGCAATCACCGCCCCGAAGGCCAGCCAACGCGCCTTGGAACTGTCGAGTAGCGAGGTCACCCGCTCTGCCGCCGCGACGGGGTCGGAAAAACTCAGACGCACCAGCGCAAGATAAAGCGCCAGACTCATGCCCGCCCCTCGAACTGGGTGACGCGCAAACCGGCGCCCCAGATCAGCAGGAAGGCCGCAAAGACCACGACCGAAAGCGAATCCGCCTGAATGCCGAAGCCGACGATCCCGAGCGTAAGCCCATGCAGCAGCATCAGCGGGGATACCGTGAACAGCGCCCAGAACAGCGCCAGCCGCGCGCCATAGCCATCGCCTCGCCCGCCGACGATCCGGGTGATCCAGGACACGAGCAGCGCGATCGCATAGAAGAACGGCACCGTCGCCGCCAGCGCCAGCGCCGTGCCCAGAAGAAGCCCCGGCATCGGAATGTCCGGAACCTCGTAATGCTGCCGCGCGAGCCGCGGCCATTGGGCGACGAAGATCACCAGAAGCGCAGCGAAGAGAAAGGTGAACAGCCGCGATTCCGACCGCATCCGGGCCAGATGCTCCCGGATCACCACACGGGGGCGTCGGTAGCTGCGCAGGATATCTTCGACCGCGGACATGGTCCTCTCCTCAGTCCCTGTGCCGCGCGAGCCAGGTTTCCAGCCGGGCGACGATGTCTTCCTTCAGCCCCGCATCCTCGATCTCGTCGATCGCATCGGCAAGGAAAGACAGCACAAGGAGCCCCTTTGCCTCTTCCTCCGGCACCCCGCGCGAACGCAGATAGAACAGCGCCGTCTCGTCGATCGCGCCGGTCGTAGACCCATGCGAGCATTTCACGTCATCGGCATAAATCTCGAGCTCGGGCTTGGCAAGGAACTGGCTGTCGTCGTCCAGCAGAAGCGACTGGCTGATTTGATAGCCGTCGGTTTTCTGCGCGCCGGGTTTCACCAGGATCTTGCCTTGGAAGGTGCCGATCGCGCCGTGCTTGAGCACCTTCTTGAAGACCTGACGGCTTTCGCAGCGCAGGCCCTGATGGGTGACAAAGACGGTGTCATCATGCAGGAAAGGCCCGGTGGCGCCATCGCCAAGCGCCGCGCCGGCGACATGGGCCACGGCATCATTGCCAATAATCTCGATCACCGCCTCGTTGCGGGTCAGTGCGCCATTCACCGTAAGGGTGAAGCTTTTGAACAAAGCCTTTTCCGCAACCCGGGCAAAGATGTGGGTGACAGCGCGGCGTTCGCTGTCCGGGCCCTGCGCGCGGATGTGGTGGAAGCTTGCGCCCGCGCCGACATCGACCTCCATCACCTTGTTGAACCGCGCCCCGGCCGGACCGGTTTCCAGAAGCGTCAGATCCGCCCCCGGCTCAAGGCTGATCAAGTGATGCAGGATCGGATCGGAAGCCTCTGATTTGTGGACGTAAATCAGGTTGATCGGCTTTGCGGCCGCAGCCGTCACCCGGATCAGCACGCCATCCGTCGCCTGCGCCGTGTTGAGCGCGGCGAACGGTCGTTTCACCGGATTTTGGCCCGCAGCCTCCAGCGTGCCATAAAGGGCTTCGGCCCAGGCCGCAGTCTTATCGGCAAGCCGAGTGATTTCCACGCCTTCCAGCGTCAAGTCATCCGAGGCGTCAGCATCGAAGACGCCATCGACGAAGACGATCTTCAGACGGTCAAGCGCATCGAAGAGCGGCGCCTCGTCGTCTTCGGCCGCTTTCGCCAGCGCAGGTGTGATCGCATTCAATGCCGCCGGATCGGTCCAGCGCCAGTATTCGTCGCGCCGCCCGGGCAGGCCCATCGCTTCAAGCCGCGCCCGCGCCTCGGCCCGCGGTCCAGCCAAGCCCGGACCGGCGGTCAGCCCCGCAAGTCGCGCCGCCACTGCTTCCTCTTTCGCCGCCATCACTTCGCCTCCGTCAGCCCATGCGCCGCGAGGATGTCGGCATAGCCGTTCTTCTCGACTTCCAGCGCCAGATCGGGACCGCCGGTTTGCAGGATGCGGCCATCGGCCATGATATGCACGACGTCGGGCTGGATGTGGTCGAGCAGCCGCTGATAGTGTGTGATCACAAGGAAGCTGCGCCCTGCCGAGCGCAGCGCATTCACGCCCTCGGACACCAGCCGCATCGCATCGACGTCCAGACCCGAGTCGGTCTCGTCAAGGATGCACATCTTCGGCTCCAGCATCGCCATCTGCAGGATCTCGTTGCGCTTCTTTTCCCCGCCCGAGAAACCGACGTTGACCGGACGCTTCAGCATCTCGGCATCGATCTTCAGCGACTTCGCCTTGTCGCGCACCAGCTTCAGGAACTCGCCGGCCGACAGCTCTTCCTCGCCGCGGGCCTTGCGCTGCGCATTCAGCGCCGTGCGCAGGAAGGTCATGTTGCCGACGCCCGGGATCTCGACCGGATATTGGAAGGCCAGGAACAGACCCGCCGCCGCCCGCGCTTCGGGGTCCATCTCGAGCAGCTCCTGCCCCTGCAGCTTGGCCGAGCCGTCGGTGACCGTATAGCCCGGGCGGCCCGCCAGCACATAGCTCATCGTCGATTTGCCGGAGCCGTTCGGCCCCATGATCGCATGCACCTTGCCCGTTTCGACCGTCAGGTTCATCCCCTTCAGAATGACCTTTTCCCCTTCTTCAAGTTTGACGTGCAGGTTTTTGATTTCAAGCATTTTTTCGTCCTTGCGATCAGCGGCGCCGGTCAGTTGGGGCGCAGATAGGTGGTGAGGATCAGGCCAAGTTTCTCGGCCGGAATGGCGGTGGGGGTCAGATGGAACTCGGCCATGCGCCCGATCGTGCGGACCGGGGGGCAGAAGCTTTCCATCAGGTGATAGCCGGGACGCAGCGTATAATCGTCCCAAAGCAGCCGGACGGGCTTGGTGATCCGAAACAGCGTGGTCAGGAAACAGGCGGCCCGGAAGCGTCCGTCGATCAGCACCAGATCGGGGTGCACGAAATCGGGCCGATCCCAGACCCCGATCGGATAGGAAGGCCATTGCCGGAATGCGCCATTGTCCTTGGGCGCGCCCCATTCCTTGGTCGGGCCGATATCGCCGTGATGCAGCACCAGCCGCGCTTTCGGTGGGTTGGCATCAAACCAGCTGCGCATCATCGTCAGCCAGTCGGCGTCGCTCTCGACCGAGAAAACATGCTTGCCCGGCATCTCGGCGGCCATCGCGGTCGAGCCGCCCGAGCCGTATTCAAGGATCACCTCGGCGCCCGCATAGGCCTCGGTCAACGCGGCGGCCTCGGCCTCCGGCAGGGTCAGTTTCGGCCGTTCGATCTTGGGGCTCATGCGCCCCCCCCAGCCCGGTTCAGGCGTGCAGGGGCACGACCAGGCTGCGATAGATCAGCGAATTGGGCACGGCACTCGCGTGGTTCGTTTCCACCCAGTTCGGCGTGAAGACGATGGAGGCCAACTCCGGCGTCCAGAAGGCGAGATTGTGCAGTGACACGATCGCGACGAAAACGCCCGCAGTCTGCGCCGCGCTGAGCGTTCTGGAGCTGAGCCGAAAGACCTGCGCCAGACCGAGCGAGATTGCCAGCGCAAGAAATCCGCCGAGCAGTTCGTTCGATGCGAAGCCCGCCGAAATCGGGTCCTTTGCCGTCGGGTCGGTCAATTGCATCCGCACCGCCGTCGAGACCGCATAGGTGAGCATCCCCAGCCCGAAGGCCAGAACGAAGCTCATCACATGCGACAGGTTGCGGATCATGCCGATGACGGGAGTTTCGCGCGGCTTCAGACTGTCGAGCGAGCGCACCAGAACTTCCCGATCGCCCACGTGCAGCCGCATCCGCCCGGTCGAGGCCGCCTTGTTCTGCGCAATCCGGTTCAGCCGTTCGTTGAAATTCGCATTGACCTGCATCATCCGCTCTGCCCCGTGCCGCATCGTCCGGGGCCCAGATCGCCAAAGGATCTGGCCGGAATTGCGACACCCGCGGGGAAGATTGATGAAATCTTAACACGGTCACCCCACCGAGCCTTCAAGGCTGATCGCGACCAGGCTTTGCGCCTCCATCGCGAATTCCATCGGCAGCGCCTGCAGCACCTCGCGGCAGAAGCCGTTGACGACGAGCGCCACCGCCTCTTCCTCGCCGACGCCGCGGGCGCGGCAATAGAACAGCTGATCGTCATCGACCTTCGAGGTGGTGGCCTCGTGCTCGACCCGGCTCGAGTTGTTCTTCACCTCGATATAGGGAACGGTATGCGCGCCGCATTTGTCGCCAATCAGCAGGCTGTCGCATTGGGTGTAGTTGCGGCTGTTCTTCGCACGCGGGTGCATGCTGACGAGCCCGCGATAGGTGTTCTGCGCCTGCCCCGCCGAAATCCCCTTCGAGACGATGCGCGAACGGGTGTTCTTGCCCAGATGCACCATCTTCGTGCCGGTATCGGCCTGCTGGAAGTTGTTCGCGATGGCGATCGAATAGAACTCGCCCTGGCTCTCGTCGCCGCGCAGGATGCAGGACGGGTATTTCCAGGTGATCGCCGAGCCGGTCTCGACCTGGGTCCACATCACCTTCGCCCGCGCCCCGCGGCAATCGGCGCGTTTGGTGACGAAATTGTAGATGCCGCCCTTGCCTTCCTCGTCGCCCGGGAACCAGTTCTGCACCGTGGAATACTTCACCTCGGCATCTTCCATGATAACGATTTCCACAACGGCAGCATGGAGTTGCGCGGTGTCGCGTTTCGGCGCCGTGCAGCCCTCAAGGTAGCTCACATAGGCGCCCTTGTCGCAAACGATCAACGTGCGCTCGAACTGCCCGGTGTTTTCCGCGTTGATGCGGAAATAGGTCGAGAGCTCCATCGGGCAGCGCGTCCCCGGCGGCACATAGACGAAAGACCCGTCCGAGAAGACCGCGCAATTGAGCGTCGCAAAGAAGTTGTCGGTCTGCGGCACGACCGTGCCCAGATACTGTTTGACCAGTTCGGGATGTTCCTTGATCGCTTCCGAGATCGAACAGAAGATCACCCCGGCCTCGGCCAGTTTCTCCTTGAACGTCGTGCCCACCGAAACCGAGTCGAAGACCGCATCGACCGCCACCTGACGGTTCGACAGGTCGATGTTTTCCGCCCCCTCGACGCCCGCAAGGATCATCTGTTCCTTCAGCGGAATACCCAGTTTCTCGTAGGTGGCGAGAAGCTTCGGATCGACCTCTTCAAGCGATTTCGGCTTCGTCGCCATGCTCTTCGGGCGGGCGTAATAGTAAAGATCCTGGTAGTCGATCTCGGGCAGCTTCAGAAGCGCCCAGTCCGGCATCTCCATCTCGACCCAGCGCCGATAGGCTTCAAGCCGCCACTCGAGCATCCATTCGGGCTCGTTGTTCTTCGCCGAAATCAGCCGGACGATCTCTTCCGAGATTCCTTTCGGCGCATATTCCATCTCAATCTCGGTCTCCCACCCATATTTGTAGGAGCCCATGTTCTGCACCGTCTCGACCGTCTCGCGGTCCACGCCTTCGCGGATATCCTGGTCCTGCGTCATCGTCTTTCCCCTTCCGCGTCAGTGTCTTGCGCGGTGCTTTTCATATGCGGCCCGCCAGTCGTCGGCAAAGCGCAAGATCTCGTCCCGTCCGATCCCCGGACCGAGCGACACCCGGATCGCCGAACCCGCCTGCTCGTCGGACCAGCCCATCGCGCGCAGCACCTTGCTTGCGCGGACCTTGCCCGAGGAACAGGCCGATCCCGCCGACACCGCATGGCCCGCAAGGTCCATGCGCATCACCTGAGTCTCGCCTTTCCAACCCGGGGCGATCACCGAAAGCGTGTTGGGCAAAACCTGCGGCCGCCCCACCGTTTCGCCCTCCGGCGTCTCCCATCCCGGAAAATAGACTTCTTTCGTCGGGAATTCCAGTGCCTCTTTTAGAATATCTCTAACTTCGGCAACTTCCGCCCACACGCCCCGTGCCAAGTCGGCCGCAGCCGCCTCGGCCGCAGCGCCAAAACCGGCAATGCCGATGAGGTTTTCCGTGCCCGCGCGGCGCCCCATCTCCTGCCCGCCGCCTTTCAGAGCCGACGCAATCTCCGTGCCACGGCGCAGCACCAAAGCGCCGATCCCCTTCGGTCCGCCCAGTTTATGGGCGGAAATGAAACCGCAGGTCACACCCAACCAGTTGAAAGCAATGGGCAGCTTGCCGAAAGCCTGAGTGAGGTCAGCCGCCCAGAGCCCCTCGGGCAGAACCTGAATCACTCCGGTCTCGGAATTGGCCAGCTGCAGCGTTGTGCGGCCCGGATCGGCCATGGCGACCCGGCCGAATCCATCGACCGGCAGCGCATCGGCACACCAAGCGGCCACCGCATCATGTTCGATTGCCGCACAGGCACAGCCCCGCCCGGAAAGCGCCAGCGCCGCCGCCTCGGTCGCGCCCGAGGTGAAGACGATATCCGCCCCCTCGGCCCCCAGTGCCGCCGCCACCTGCGCCCGCGCCTTTTCCATCAAGGCTTTCGCCGCCCGCCCCTCGGCATGGACCGAGGACGGGTTGCCCACGACTTCCATCGCCGCGCCCATCGCCGCCTTGGCCTCGGGCCGCAGCGGCGTCGTCGCGTTCCAGTCGAGATAAAGCCGTGTCATCAAATCCCCGTCCTTGCGCCCGTCTTCGGGGGAGGATGCGTATTTTCGCCAAGAAAAAGCCGATACCGCATTTCCTTGGGCCAAATACGCCCTTCACCCCTGCCCGCCTCCGGGCCGACGGTCAGTCATCCACCACTGAAAACAGGCTTGGCACCGCAGGGCAAGGCTTCAGACCGTTTTTCACCACATCTTCCAGCGTGGTCTGATGCAGGAAAACGAAGACCTGCGCCGAGAGGCTTTCCCAAAGCCGGTTTGCCAGCGACTGCGCCCGCGAGCCCGAAATCCCGCCCGAGGCCCCGGCCCCCACATGCAGCGCCGAAACCGTCTCGTCGACGGCTTCGAAGACTTCAGAGATGCGAATATCCGCCGGCGTCTTCGCCAGTTTGTAGCCGCCGCCCGGGCCGCGCACCGAAGCCACAAGCCCGGCCCGCCGCAACCGCACGAAAAGCTGCTCGAGATAGGGCAACGAAATGTCCTGACGCTTCGAAATCTCGGCCAGCGAGGTCATCTGCCCCGGACCGACGGTCGCCAGATCGACCAGCGCGACCATCGCATAGCGCCCCTTCGTCGAAAGTTTCATGCTTCCCCCCCAAGACCAAGGCCCCGGGACGCATCGGAAACCCGCCGAAACTGCGGCGAAGCATTGACGACGCGCCCTTGGCCGCTTAACTCGATTGCATCCGAAATCCCGGCATCGTGCCGGGACGTTTTCGTCCTAGGGTCTGCAAGCAAAAGCGTCAAGATTGCGCACCGCCGCAGATCCCCCGAGAACGTTGCAGACAGGCGAGAGAACATGCCCGAAGTGATCTTCCCCGGCCCCGAGGGCCGTCTCGAAGGACGTTACCATCCGCAGCCCGCCCCCGATGCGCCGATCGCGATCATTCTGCATCCCGATCCGCAATATGGCGGCACGATGAACAACCGTGTTGTCTATAATCTGCATTATGCGTTCCACAAGCTCGGTTTTACCGTGCTGCGCTTCAACTTCCGCGGTGTCGGGCGCTCGCAGGGCGAATACGATCAGGGGATCGGGGAACTCTCCGACGCCGCCTCGGCGCTGGATTATTTGCAGGCGATGAACCCGAATTCGAAGCATTGCTGGGTTGCGGGTTTCTCGTTCGGCGCCTGGATCGGCATGCAGCTTCTGATGCGCCGCCCGGAAATCACCGGTTTCGTTTCGGTCGCTCCGCCCGCCAATATCTACGACTTCTCCTTCCTTGCGCCCTGCCCGTCCTCGGGTCTGATCATCAACGGCACCGCCGACCGCGTCGCCCCGCCGAAGGACACGCATTCGCTCGTCGGCAAGCTGCGCGAACAAAAGGGCATTGTGATCACACACGAGGAAGTCGAAGGCGCCGATCACTTCTTCAAGGACGATGAAGCCCATATGAAGCCGATGATCGACACCGTGCAGGCCTATGTGCGCCGCCGCCTGACCGAGGGCTCGCGCTGAGATGGCACTGACCGAAGATCTGGCGGAAGCGCTGGCCCGCGACGTGATCGCGGCGCAGCGCGAGCTGGGCGAAAAGGCCGAGCGGCTGTTCATGGAGGTCGGCAATTACATCGGCACCTCCTCGCCCTCGATGCAGGAAGCCTTCATGACCGCCTGCCGCGCCTATATGGCGGCGGATCGCGGTCGTGACTTCTTCGAGACGCGGCTGAAGGCGCTGCGGGGCGAATGAGCTCCCGGCGCGATCAGCTTTTCGCCTTCCTGCTCGAGGCGGAAAAGCTGAAATCGGTGACCCGCGCGACCCCGGTTCACGACGGCGCGCGGCGCGAAAACTCGGCCGAGCATAGCTGGACGCTGGCGCTTTATGCGCTTGTGCTGGCCGAGGAAGCCGCCCCCGGCGTCGATCCGCTGCGCGCGGTGAAGATGCTCTTGATTCACGACCTTGTCGAGATTGACGTGGGCGACGTGCCGATCCATTCGCAAGGCGGCACCGCGCATGATTCCGTCGCGATCCAGAACGCCGAGGCGCAAGCTGCCAAGCGCATTTTCGGGCTTCTTCCCAAAGACTTGGGCGACGATCTTCTGGCGCTCTGGGAGGAGTTCGAAGCCGCCGAAACCCCCACCGCGATCTATGCGAAATCGCTCGACCGGGTGCAGCCGGTGCTGCTGAACCAGCTCTCGGGCGGCGGCTCCTGGCTTGAATATGAGGTCACCTGGGACCAGCTTCAGGCCCGCGTCGGCACCAAGGTCGCGCGCGGCCTGCCCGGTGTTTGGGACTGGGTGCAGGCGAAGATACGCCCCTGGTTCACCGCCCGCGGCCTCTGACCTCGAAATCGGTATGCAATCGCATACAAGGCTAGCCAAACCTGCGAAAACCCGCTAAAAAGCGGCAACGAGTCACCAAGGCATGAGGGCCCAATGTCGAAGATCAAGGTAGCGAATCCCATCGTCGAGATGGACGGCGACGAGATGACCCGGATCATCTGGGATTTCATTAAAAAGAAACTGATCCTGCCCTATCTCGACGTCGACCTGCTCTACTACGATCTGGGCATCGAAGAGCGTGACCGCACCAACGACCAGATCACCATCGATTCCGCGCTGAAGACGAAAGAAGTCGGCGTGGCGGTGAAATGCGCCACGATCACCCCCGACGAAGCCCGGGTGGCCGAATTCAACCTCAAGCAGATGTGGAAATCGCCGAACGGCACGATCCGCAACATTCTGGGCGGCGTGATCTTCCGCGAACCGATCATCTGCCGCAACGTGCCGCGTCTGGTGCCGGGCTGGACCCAGCCGATCGTGATCGGCCGTCACGCCTTTGGCGACCAATACCGCGCCACCGATTTCCACTTCCCCGGCAAGGGCCAGCTGACGATGAAATTCGTCGGCGAGGACGGCACCGTGATCGAAAAGACCGTCTTCGACGCCCCCGGCGCCGGGGTGGCGATGGGGATGTACAACCTTGATGAATCGATCATCGACTTCGCCCGGTCCTCGATGAACTATGGCCTGCTCAAGGGCTGGCCGGTCTATCTCTCGACCAAGAACACCATCCTCAAGGCCTATGACGGCCGCTTCAAGGATCTGTTCCAGAAGGTCTACGAAGAAGAATTCGCCGACAAGTTCAAGGCCGCGGGCATCCATTACGAACACCGTCTGATCGACGACATGGTGGCCTCGGCGCTGAAATGGTCGGGCGGCTATGTCTGGGCCTGCAAGAACTACGATGGCGACGTGCAGTCGGACACCGTGGCGCAGGGCTTCGGCTCGCTCGGCCTCATGACCTCGGTGCTGATGACGCCCGATGGCAAGATCGTCGAAGCCGAGGCCGCGCATGGCACCGTCACCCGTCACTACCGCCAGCATCAGGCCGGCAAGGAGACCTCGACGAACTCGATCGCCTCGATCTTCGCCTGGACCGGTGGCCTGAAGCATCGTGCGAAACTCGACGACAACGCGGCGCTGATGAACTTCGCGCAGACGCTCGAAAAGGTCTGCGTGCAGACCGTCGAGGACGGTTTCATGACCAAGGATCTGTCGCTGCTCGTCGGGCCGGATCAGAAGTGGCTGACCACGATGGGCTATCTGGAAAAGGTCGACGAATACCTGAACAAGGCGCTGGCGGGCTGAACGACGCCAGACCGGATCTGAAACGGGCGGCCCCAAGGGGCCGCCCGTTGCCCTTCAGGAGAAGCCGATCAGCGACGACGGCGCAGCGCCCCTGCCAGACCCAGACCGGAGATCAGCAGCAGACCGCCTGCCGGCAAGGGAACGTTCGGCGTGTTCGCATCAGTATTGGTGAAGCTGAACACCAGGTCATTGTAATCCAGATCCCCGCCGCCATAAATGTCTTCGAAACCGACCTGGGTGTAGGTATCGTAAGCCTCGACGGCGGCATGCGCGATCCCATCGGGGTTACCCGTGGCGGGCCCGCTCACAAAGTTGTATTGGGTGTTGACAACATGGAGCGTGAAGGTCAGGATATCCCCGGCCGCGAACGAGCCGAGCACAAACGTATCTCCCGCCACCGAGCTTGCGGTGTCGAACAGCAGAGTATTGCCGAAATAGAGTTGGCTTTGATAGCCGGCAGAGCTGCCGACATAGGACGCGGTGACCGTTCCGCCCGTCGCCACAATGTCCGCACCGACCGTTGCAGCAGAAACCGGCGCCGACACAAGCCCCAACGCAAGGGCCATTCCAAGAAGTGCCTTCATTCATTTTCTCCAATCACATCGAGGCGATTAAAATGCCCCTTATAGATTTAACATTTTATTCACATTTCGACAATGTGATGTAGCCCCCCTGGTTAACGCAACAATCTTTCCACGCCTTGGAAACACGGGCGAGAAAACCCGGCCCGTGTCGTCTTTGCTTCCGCGCTCACCAACCGAAATGCGTCCAATGCGGCATCGGCGGCGACGGCCCGCGCGGCGGCAGGCCGATATCCCGCCGCATGTGGTCATCCATTTCGGCGAAGCGGGCGACAAGCCCCCGGTTGCGGTGATGGCTCAAAAGCGCTGCCAGCGTGCCCAACAGCACCCGACGCGGTCCATGGGCCGCCATCAGCGTTTCGAGGTCGAGTTTGAGCGACAGTTCGAAGTCGTCGGTTCTGGTCATGTCCTTTCCGGTGCACAGGGCAACCGGCCTCTGGGTTGGGATGGAAAAGGACCGGAACAGGCTGGGGCCGTGGCAGGCTTGGGGATGATCCGGTCAGATGTCAGACGTGGTGCAGCGGCACCGGGGCGGATGGCTTACGCGGAAATGCGAGTGCCAAAGACGGCGGCAGCGAAGGCTGCGCCATAAGTGAGCCCACCGGTTCGGAGGTTGGATGCATAAATCGTCATGATCCGCCCTCCCTGTCTGAATTGCCGGATGAGCGCACCATGCCCGCCCCCCCGAGTCGTGCCAAGAAAAACGGCACGCGCTCCGGTATTTGCGCGCAGGCCGTGTCCGCGCCGCCACAGGCCCTTGCCCGCGGGAACGAGGAATGAGACAAGCGCCGCATGACCGAAATCATCGCCGAAAACCCCGTCGAACACACGCTTCTGGATGACGCCCAGGGCCTCGCCTATGGGACAACGATGGCCGCCTTCGGCATCGTGCTGCTGACCCATCTCGGCCTTGTCACCGGGCAGACCGCGGGTCTGGCCGTGCTGATCAGCTACGCCACAGGCTGGGGGTTCGGGCCGGTCTTCTTCGCGATCAACATTCCCTTCTACTGGTTCGGCTACAGGCGCATGGGGCTGGCCTTCGTGATCAAGACCTTCCTCTCGGTCGCGGCGCTCTCGGCGCTGGCCGCCTTCCTGCCCGGCTACGTCAGCTTCGCCAATGTCAACCCGCTCGTCGGCGCGGTGATCTTCGGCTTCCTGTCGGGCTCTGCCCTGCTCGCCCTTTTTCGCCACGGGGCCAGCCTTGGCGGCGTCGGCATCATGGCGCTCTATCTGCAAGACAGGACCGGCTTCCGCGCCGGCTGGACCCAGCTCATTTTCGACGCTTGCGTCTTTGGTCTCGCGCTGACTGTTCGTGACTGGAAAACCGTCGCGATCTCGGCCCTTGGCGCGCTGGTGATCAACATCGTCATTGCGATGAACCATCGCCGCGACCGCTATATCGCGACCTGATCCGTTGACAGGACAGCCCTTCTGACGCATATTCAGGTCATGAGCGCTGACCCATACGCCCGCCGCTACACGCTCTTCGAGGACGCCCAGGGGCTTGTCCTTGCTTCGGCGCAGGCAGCGCTTGGTATTCACCTGCTGCGCGCCGCAGGCTTGGTCACCGGCGGCACCGCGGGCACGGCGCTGATCCTGTCCTACGCCACCGGGCTGAATTTCTCGGCGCTGTTCTTCGCCCTCAACATCCCCTTCTATGCGCTGGCCTGGTGGGCACGCGGGCCGATCTTCTGCCTGAAATCGCTCGCCACCGTCACCTTCGTCTCGATCCTGGCCGAGGCGCTGAAACCTTTCGTCGTCCTTGAAACCATCCACCCGGCCGCCGCGGCGCTTCTGTTCGGCGTCTCGGCGGGTGTCGGCCTGCTCGGCCTGTTCCGTCACTCGGGCACGCTCGGCGGCATCTCGATCATCGCGCTGATCGTGCAGGACCGCTTCGGCTGGCGCGCGGGCCACGTGCAGCTGTCGCATGACCTGATCCTGTTCGCCATCGCCGCGCTGATCCTGCCCCTCGACCGGATCGGCTGGTCGCTTCTGGGCGCGCTCGTGCTGAACTTCGTGATTGCCTTCAACCATCGGCGCGACTGGTATATCGTGTCGTGATGAAACCTTATCTCTATCTGCTCATCGCGGTCCTGTTCGAGACCTTCGGCTCCACCTGCCTGCAAGCCTCGAACCAGTTCACCCGACTTTGGCCGACGCTCGGTGTGCTCTTCGGCTTCGGTGTGGCCTTCTGGTTCTTTACCCTCGTGCTGAAATCGCTGCCGCTTGGCATCACCTATGCGCTCTGGTCGGGGATCGGCATCGTGCTGATCACCGCCTCGGGCTGGCTGATCTTTCAGCAAAAACTCGACGGCCCCGCGCTCTTCGGCATCGGCCTGATCATCGCGGGCATCGCCGTCATCAACCTGTTTTCATCGGCAGGGCATCACTGACGCGGTTCTTACTGGCCAAGCGGCCGCTTTTCCCGTATGGGCAGCGGAAATCTCGAACAGGCGGACTTCATGGACATTCGCAATATTGCGATCATCGCACACGTTGACCACGGCAAGACGACCCTCGTCGACAAGCTGCTGGGTCAATCCGGGGCTTTCCGGGAAAATCAGGCCGTCGCGGAACGCGCGATGGACAGCAACGACATCGAACGCGAACGCGGCATCACCATTCTGGCCAAATGCACCTCGGTCGAATGGAAGGGCACGCGGATCAACATCGTCGACACCCCCGGCCACGCCGATTTCGGCGGCGAGGTGGAGCGCATCCTGTCGATGGTCGATGGCGTCTGCCTGCTGGTCGATGCCGCCGAAGGCCCGATGCCGCAAACGAAATTCGTGACCTCGAAGGCGCTGGCGCTTGGCCTGAAGCCGATCGTCGTTCTGAACAAGGTCGACAAACCCGCGGCCGAGCCCGACCGCGCTCTGAACGAGGTCTTCGATCTTTTCGCCAACCTTGGCGCCACCGACGAGCAGCTGGATTTCCCGCATGTCTATGCCTCGGGCATCGGCGGCTGGGCGGATCGCGAGCTGGATGGCCCGCGTCAGGATCTCTCGGCGCTGTTCGATCTGATCCTCGAACACGTCGAACCGCCGAAACAGGAATTCCGCGCCGACGAGCCCTTCCAGATGCTCGCGACGACCCTTTCGGCCGACCCATTCATCGGCCGCATCCTGACCGGCCGCGTCGAGGCCGGGCGCCTCAAGGTCGGCGACACGCTCAAGGCGCTCTCGCGCACCGGCGAGCGGATCGAGCAATTCCGCTGCACCAAGATCCTCGCCTTCCGCGGCCTGACGCAACAGCCGATCGACATCGCGGAAGCGGGTGATATCGTCACCATCGCGGGCATGACCAAGGCGACCGTGGCCGACACCCTTTGCGCGCTCGAAATCGACACCGCGATCCCCTCGCAACCGATTGATCCGCCGACGATCTCGGTCACCTTCGGCATCAACGACAGCCCGCTTGCGGGGCGTGACGGCACCAAGGTGCAATCGCGGGTCATCCGCGAACGCCTGATGAAGGAAGCCGAAACCAACGTCGCGATCCGCGTCGAGGACACGCCCGGCGGCGATGCTTTCGTCGTCTCGGGCCGCGGCGAACTTCAGATGGGCGTGCTGATCGAAAACATGCGCCGCGAAGGCTTCGAACTTTCGATCTCGCGTCCGCGCGTGATCTTCCGCGAAGAAAACGGCG
Organism: Rhodobacter capsulatus; assembly: GCF_052363175.1. Taxonomy (GTDB): domain Bacteria; phylum Pseudomonadota; class Alphaproteobacteria; order Rhodobacterales; family Rhodobacteraceae; genus Rhodobacter; species Rhodobacter capsulatus_D. Next base: position 2,005,719 of record NZ_CP198946.1, on the reverse strand, counting down.
AACGCATGGAGCCGATCGAAGAGGTCATCGTCGATGTCGACGACGACTATTCGGGCGCGGTGATCGAGAAACTGACCGGGCCGCGCAAGGGCGATCTGGTCGAGATGCGCCCCGCCGGTCACGGCAAGACCCGGATCGTCGCCCATGTGCCGTCGCGCGGCCTGATCGGCTATCAGGGCGAGTTCATGACCGACACCCGCGGCAACGGCGTGCTGAACCGCATCTTCCACGGCTGGGCGCCCTACAAGGGCCCGATTCAGGGCCGCCGCCAAGGCGTGCTGATCTCGATGGAGAACGGCGTCTCGGTCGCCTATGCGCTGTGGAACCTCGAAGAACGCGGCAAGCTCTTCATCGGCGCGCAGGAACAGATCTACGAGGGCATGATCATCGGCGAGCATTCGCGCGACAATGACCTCGAAGTGAACCCGCTCAAGGGCAAGAAGCTGACCAACGTCCGCGCCTCGGGCACCGACGAAGCCGTGCGCCTGACGCCGCCGGTGCGGATGAGCCTCGAAGAAGCGATCGCCTATATCGACGACGATGAACTGGTCGAGGTGACGCCGAAGATCGTGCGGCTGCGCAAGCGGCTTCTGGATCCGCATGAGCGCAAACGCGCCTCGCGCTCGGAATAAGACGGGAAAAGGGGGGCTCTGCCCCCCTCTTTCATTCGTGCCGAATGAAATTCACCCCCCGGGATATTTGAAGCAAGATAAAGGGCTTACGAGGCGTATTTATCTTGCTGCAAATATCCCGCAGGGGGTGAATTTGCGAAGCAAAGAGGGGGGCGCGAAGCCCCCCTTTTTCGTCAGCGGAACAGCACCAGCGCGCCCGGCGACCAGGCGACCCGCGTCTGCGTTCCCACATCCAGCACTGGACGACCAAAGACGTTGCGCATCGAAATCCGCACCGGGGTTTCAACGCCATCAAGCTTCACGTCGTAATAGGTCATGTCGCCGTAATAGACGACCTCGTCGATCACGCCGGGGGATTCCCGGTCCTGCGCTTTCTGGCCTTCGTAAAGGATCGTCAGCGTCTCGGGACGGAATCCCACCGCAGGCTCGCCGCCCTGCGGCTTGGCCGAGGCCTGTTCATCCGTCACATCGACCTGACCCAGCCCCGCCACCTCAAGCTGCACATGGCCGTTGCCCTCGCCCAGCACCTTGGCGGGCAGGAAGTTCATCACGCCGATGAAATCCGCCACGCGGCGCGAGGCCGGGCGGCGATAGAGCGTTTCGGGGTCGGCCAGCTGCGCGATCTCGCCCTCGAACATCACGGCGATGCGGTCCGACATCACCAGCGCCTCTTCCTGATCGTGCGTCACCAGAACGAAGGTGATCCCCACCTCGCGTTGCAGCTTGATCAGCTCGATCTGCATCTGCTCGCGGATCTTCTTGTCGAGCGCCGAGAGCGGTTCATCAAGCAAAAGCACCTTCGGCTTCAGGATCAGCGCGCGGGCGAGCGCGACGCGCTGCCGTTGCCCGCCCGAAAGCGCATGGGCGGCCCGGGCGCCGTATCCCTTGAGCCCGACCATCTCCAGCGCCTCTTCCACCGCCTTGGTCTTTTCGGCCTCGGACCGCGGATCGCGACGCAGCCCGAATCCGACGTTCTGTGCCACGGTCAGATGCGGGAAGATCGCATAGCTTTGAAACACCATGTTCGTCGGGCGCTTGTTCGGCGGCACGTCTTCCATGTGCTTGCCGTCGATCAGCACGGCGCCCGAGGAAATATCCTCGAACCCGGCGATGGTGCGCAGCAAAGTGGTCTTGCCACAGCCCGAGGGGCCGAGGAGCGAGAAGAACTCGCCCTCGCGGATCGTTGCGGTGATGCCGCGCAGCGCGTGGTAATCGCCGTAATATTTGTGCACGCGATCGAACTCGATCATCTTGCGGCGTTGCTCCAGCGGCACTTTCGCGGTGATGACGTTTTGGGTCACAGGAAGCCTCCAGTGTCTTTGGCGCCGGTCTTCGCGATGCCGCGGCGGCGGAAATATTCGGCAGTGGTGAGCAGCAGCACCGAGCAGACGACCAGCACGGTACCAAGCGCCATGATCATCGGGATCTGTTTCGGGAAGCGCAGCTGCGAATAGATGTAGGTGGGCAGCGTCGTCTGCTCGCCCGCCAGAAAGAAGGCGATGATGAATTCATCAAGCGAGATGGTGAAGGCCATCAGTGCCGCCGAAATGATCCCGGGCGTCACCAGCGGCAGGATGATCAGCCGGAAGGTCGACCATTTCGTTTCGCCAAGGTCATAGGCGGCTTCCTCGAGCGAGCGGTCGAGCGAGGAAAACGCCGCGTTCAGCACCGCAATCGCATAGGGCGTCGCGACCAGAACGTGACCCAGGATCACCGTCAGGATCGACAGCGGTACGCCCGCGGCCAGCAGCACGACCAGAAGCGAGACCGCCACGATGATCTCGGGCAGCACCAAGGGCAGCATGATCAGCCCCATCGCCCCCGCCTTGCCGCGGTAATTGTAACGCGTGGCCGAGCGCGCGGCAAAAATGCCGAGCGCCGTGGCGAGGATCGACGTCGACACCGCCACGATCAGCGAATTCGTCAGCGCCCCTGCGAGCGTCTCGTTCTCGAAAAGCTGCGCGAACCACTTCAGCGTGAAGCCTTTCAGCGGAAAGGCAATCACCGTGCCGTCGTTGAAGGCAAAGACCGGAAGCAGCGCAATCGGCGCGTAAAGGAAGATAAGGTAGAGAAAGGCATAGGCCCGCAGACCGGAAAACTTCATTTGCCCACCTTCAGGAAGCGCCGGTTCAGGAAGAGGAAGATCAGCGACACAGCCGCGACGACGAACATCGCAGAGACCGCCACCGCCGCGCCAAGGGGCTTGTTGTCGATCTTCAGCATGTCCTTCTGGATCATGTTCGCCACCATCGGGAGCTTGCCGCCGCCGATCAGTTCCGGCGTCACATAGTCGCCGATCGTCGGGATGAAGACGATCATCACCGCCCCGATCACCCCCGGCATCGCCAAGGGCAGCGTCACCCGCCAGAAGGTCATCAGCTTGCTTTCGCCCAGATCCTGCCCGGCTTCGAGCAACGAGCGGTCGATCTTCTCAAGGCTGACGAAGATCGGCAGGATCGCAAAGGGCGCATAGGCATGAGCGAGCGTGATCGCGATGGCGCCGATCGAGTTCAGCATCTGCAGCGGTGTGTCGATGATGCCGAGCCCCATCAGGGTCGAGTTCACGACGCCGTTGAAGTTCAGGATCACCTTCCATTGAAACACCCGGATCAGATACGAGGTCCAGAACGGAATGGTGATCAGAAAGAGCCAGCGCGACTTGTTCGAAGCCGGCACCACGAAAGAAATGAAATAAGCGATCGGAAAGGCCAGAAGCACCGTCACCAGCGTCACCAGCGCCGAAACCAGCACCGAGCGGAACAGGATGGTGCGAAAGATCGGGTCCGACCAGGCGTCGATATAGTTTTGTGTGGTGAATTCGTGGATCACCACCAGATAGCCATCCTTGAAGAAGGAATAGGCAAAGATGGTCACCAAAGGCGCTGCCAGCAGAAGCATGGCATAAATCAGCGTGGGGCTGACCATGAACCAGCCGCTGGCCGCCTCTGATCGCGCCCATCGCCGTATTGGAGATGCCGACATACTCTTAATTCTCCCTCAGCGCGTCTCAAGCGCGTTTGGGACAAATTTGCACAAGGTTTCGGCAGAGGAAAGGGGGACGATGCACCGCCCCAAGACGCCGTCAGGGAAATTTTCCGCGACTGCCCAGCAAAGCGGCAGCATCGCTGCCACTGTGCAACTCTGACGGGCAGTGTCAGACGGGCAAATCGCGGGGTGGATTCTCGAGCAGCGCCCGCAGTTTCGCAATCGCGCGCATCAGACGATCCTCGGGCACGCCGCCCGCCAGCGCGAAGCGCACCGCATTCGGCGCATGGCCATCGGCGAGCACATATTCGTCGGCCGAGCGCACCAGCACCCCCTCGGCCTCGGCCACGCGCGCGAAGGTCGAGGCCCGCCAGCCCGTCGGCAGCCGCAGCCAGATGAAGCTCAGCCCCGGTTGCCAGGCGATGTCGTGATCGGCCATCGCCTGCACCACCATCTGCAGACGGCGGCTCATCACCTCTTGCGCGGCATGGCGCAGACGCATCGCCTCGCCCGAGGTGAAAAGCCGGGTGATGATGTCGGTCACCGGCCGCGGCAGGCCGAAGAAGCTGTGCTGCGCGGTCAGTCGCCCCGCCTCGCCCATGCCTTCGGGGGCGATGACGATGCCAAAGCGCATCCCCGCCGAAATCGTCTTCGAAAGCGAGGTCACATGCCAGGTCCGTTCCGGCGCGATCACCCGGATCGCCTCCAGCCCCGACACCGGCGCGGTGTAGCAATCGTCCTCGATGATCTGCAGATCATGCTTGCGCGCGACGTCAGCGATCGCCTGACGGCGCTTGTTCGACATCCGCGCCGTGGTCGGGTTCTGCGCATCGGGTGTCACGCAGACCACCTGCCCGCCGTAGCGGCGACAGGCGGCGTCAAGCGCCTCGGGGATCATGCCCTCGTCGTCCAGCTTCACCGGCACCACCTCGGCCCGGCTCAGCCGCGCGGCATGCCGGAAACCCGGATAGGCGAGTTCCTCGCACAACACCACCGGACGTTCGCCACGCAGGCAGCATTGCAGCACGATCGAGATACCGTTCTGCCCGCCATGCGTCAGCACCAGATCATCGGCACCGATCTGACCATGCAGCGAACAATGCGAAAACCACTCCAGCGCCGCCTCGCGGCAATAGCGGTCGCGGCGCAGGCCCGGATATTCCAGATAATGCTCGCCAAGCGCCGTCGCCGCATCGGCCATCGCCTGAGCCAGCGCCACGGATTGTCCGACATCGGGCAATTGTGGCGATCGCAGATCAATCACCCCATCCGCCGCAGGATCAGACAGCGGCTGCTGATAGAGCGACTCCGTCGGACCCAGACGACGCGATTGTGTTGATACAAATGTTCCGCGTCCGACCGCGGCCTCCAGAAGCCCCTCTTGCGTGGCAATCTGGTAAGCGCGCGCCACCGTTCCGGGCGTAACCCCCAGTTTCCACGCCAGATCGCGCACGGTGGGCAGCCGAGATCCGGGGGCAAGATCGCCCCGGCGCACGCCTTCGCGCAGCGCCCGGACCAGCGCCAGATATTTCGGGCCGGATTGTACCGGCAGGTCTGGCTTCCAACTTGTATCAGTCACAATGTTTCCCTCGCGCTGTTTGTGCGGGAATTGTAATGTCCTCATACCAGAAAACGCTCAATTGTATCAATACAGAAAAGGTGCATCATGACCAGCCTGTCCCACTCCGTTTCGTCGCTGTCGCGTCGTGGCGCGCAGACGCCGCTTGCGGTCGTGCTGGGCGCGGTCGCCCGTTGGCGCGATGACCGCCGCGCCCGACTGGCGCTGGCCCGCCTCGACGATCATCTTCTGCGTGACATCGGCCTTGCGCCCATCGGCACGGCGAAACCGCTGCCGTCGCAATATTCGGCCTTCTGAATCCCGAGCGCCGCAGTCCCCTGTCGGCCTCTTCCTGTGGCCGGGTGCATCGCATCCGGCCTTTTTTCGTTGCGGATCGGCGATTGACCTGGGCTCAAGCCGCCAGCGACAGCAGCACCCGGACCTCATGCGCCTTCAGCGACCGGCGCGCCGAGGTCCAGCGCCCCTGCCGCGCAATCTTTCCAAGATCCGGAAAAATCTGGAACAATTCCTCGCGTTGTGGGGCATCAAGGCCCGACAGCGTGTGATCGCCGGGCTGGAAGCTTTCGGTCCAGGCGCCTTCGGCGCGGATGATTTCATGCGCGTCGAACATCAGATGCAGATAAGTGATCTCGTCGCGCTGCACCCGGGTGATGCCGGGCAGGCCGACCATATGCGCCGCCGCGGCCAGAACCTCGGCCTCGCCAAACAACAACTCCGCCCGCGCGCCCGAGATCAACATCCGGTGTTGCGGGCTCACCAGCATGTCGGTTTCGGGTAGCCCTTCGCCCAATGACCCCGCTGCGATCCGCACCGGCTGCAGCTGTGGCGCCGCCGCCAGATCCGCGGTTTTCAGGCCGCGCCGCCCGATCCAGCGAATCGCCTGATAGCCATTGTCGCGCGTCAGAACCCGGTCGCCGAGCCGCAACCTCTCCACCGGCACCCGGCCGCGCTTGGTCTCGATCAGTGTGCCGGGGGTAAAACAAGGTACATTTCGAACAAATTCGATATTTTCGATATTCGTGAACGTCGTCGTCGCCCCGTTGAGCCAGACGATGGTGCCTGACTCGCCGGTGATGACGGTCTTTGACCAGTCGATGTTGTGGCGAAAGACATAAAGCGTATCGATGTCGCTGTTGTCCGCGTCCTCCGAGCCGATGATCACCGTCGTACCGCCCGAAACGACCGAGATCGTGTCGGACCCGGCGCCGCCATTGACCGTGTCGTTGCCCGCGCCGGTGTTGATCGAATCAGCCCCGTCACCGCCAAGGATCACGTCATCGCCGGTCCCGCCAGTCAGCGTGTCGTTTCCCGCCCCGCCATCAAGGCTGTCATTGCCCGCGTCGCCCGAAACGACGTCATTACCCGCGCCACCCAGAACGGTATCGGCGTCGTCGCCACCATAAAGGCTGTCGTCGCCCCCGGCTCCATCCAGCGAATCCGCGCCGCCATAGCCGTAAAAGACGTTGGTATAGGCATCCGTTCCGCTGCTGCTCTCGCCGTCGAAGCCGATCAGCGTGTCGGCATAGGCCGAGCCATAGATCCCGTCCACACCGCTGAGCGCATCGGTGCCCGCGCCTCCGCTTGCCGTGCCCGAAGCGAGATTGACCAGAACGGCCGCCGTCGCATCGGTGTAATCGGCATAATCCATGCCGGTGCCGCCGTTCAGCGTGTCGTTGCCAGTGCCCCCCCGCAGGGTATCGTTGCCCGCATCCCCCGAAATCAGATCGTTGCCAGCCCCGCCGGACAGGGAATCGTTGCCATTGCCGCCGTAAAGACGGTCCGCTCCATTGGCGCCGAATATGGTGTCATTGCCGTCCCCGCCCTGAACGGAATCGCCACCGTCCCCGGCATTCACCAGATCATCGCCCGCCCCGGCGCTGATCGTATCCGCATTGGCGGTGCCGTTCAGCGTGTCGTTCTGGTCGGAGCCCGTGATGATCATTGTCGTTCCTGCATTTTCTCGTGACCGAGACTTTGCTGTGACAATGGTTAATCAGCGTGGCGGATTGGGGCCGAAACAAGGGCAGAAGCCGTGCGCTCTCATGGCACGATCAAGGCGGCGGACTTGAGGAAAGGCCGCGCCGCGTTCAGGCCGCGGAGCCGATTTCGGCAAAGGGGCGCACCGCATGAAAGCCGGTGGTCACCTCGGCCTCGATCCCCGGCAGCGCCAGCGACAGGGCGGCGCGGCCGTCGCGGTCAAGCGCCTCGAGGCTTGCTTGCGTCGGCAGGAAGCTTTCCGACCAGCTGCCATCCGCCAGCACGAGTTCGTGGCGCGCAAAGAGCAGCTGCCAGTATTCCACCTCGACCACCGGAGCAAGCGCGATCCCGTCAAGCCCAACCAGATCGCGCGCCATCGTCAGCCGCTCGCCGGTTTCGCCTTCGCCCGGCATCCGTGTCAGGAAGCGGTGGTTGGGCGACACGATCATGTCGCGCTCGGGCAGCCCCTGCCCCAGCGCTCCCGCGGCGATCCGCACCGGGCACAGCAGCGGATTGAGACCAAGCGCCTGCCAGCCGAACCGCCGACGCCCGACCCAGAGCAATTCCTGCATGCCGTTGTCACGCGTGATCACCCGGGTTCCGGGGACGAGCGCAGACACCGGCATCGGCCCCTGCCCCGTGGCAATCTGGCTTGTCGCGGTGAAACAGGGCACGGCTCCCAGCACTTGACGGATATCCATCGCAAAAAGCGTGTCACCGGCTTCGCTGCGGCCCTCGATCTGTCCGCCCGACTGGTCATAGCCGTCGAACTGAAGCCGCATCTCGACCAAGGGACTGGACGCGCCGTTCCAATCGGATGCGGCACCGAGAATCGCAGTCCCATCCATGATCTTGCCCGTTGCCGTCATCTCTCACGTCCTGCCCCGGATCCACCGGGGGCCAAAGAGCGTCCCCGGTGCTCAGGATACTGCAGGACCGGGATTGTCAAAAGGCAAATGATCGAAAATTGCCACAATTGGGCGGAACTTTCCGTTTCCTGACACGAAACCAACGCAGTGCGCCGCGATCTGGCCACGATTGCGCGACACCAGCCGAAAACATGTGGGGCGCACGAAGTTTCCCCCGCACGCCCCAGCCCCCACTGACCTTGGTCAGACCGGTCTCAGCGCCACTGCAGCAGCGTCGCCTCGTGTTTCTTCAGGATCTTGCGCGCCGCACCATAGTTTTCGATGCCCTCGCGGCTGCGCAGTTCCGGAAACAGCTCCATGATTTCCGCGCGTTGCGCATTGCCCAAACCGTCAAGCGTCTGATCCCCCGGCTGGAAGCTTTCGGTCCAGGCGCCATTGGCCAGAACCACCTCGTGCCGGTCGAACATGAAGTGGATGTAACTGGTGCCCAGTGTTTCCACCGCTTTCACGCCGCGATTGTCGATCAGGTGCTTGGCCGCCACCAGAACCTCGTGCTCTTCGAAATAGAGCGCCGTTCGTTCGTTCGCGACCAGCATCCGGTGGTTGGGCGAGACCAGCATGTCGCGCTCCGGCAGACCGTTGCCAAGGCTGCCCGCCTTGATCAGCACCGGCTTCAGATGCGGCGCGGCGATCAGTTCCGCCCGGTTCATGTCCCGGCGGCCAATCCAGCGGATTTCCTGAATGCCGTTGTCGCGGGTCAGGATGCGGTCGCCTTCGCGCAGCTCTTCGACCAGCCGTTCGCCCTTCGGCGTTGCGATCAGCGTGCCGGGGGTGAAGCAGGGCACCACCTTCTCGATGTTCTTGAAGCTGAGCGAGCCCGTGACATTGCCATGCTCGTCAAGGAAGTTGACGATCCCGCTTTCGCCCACACCCGTCGCCGGATCATAGGTCGGATCGGTCGGATCGTAGATGATCTTGACCGGCCCGGCCCCGGTGAGGTTGAGCGTATCCCAGTCGTCGCCGCCCTCGTTGCCGTCGATGACGTCATGATTGCCCGCGTCGCGGCTGGTCACCAGGAACTCGTCGCGGTCATCGCCGCCCGAGAGCGTGTCAACGCCATCGCCACCCTGCAGCGTATCGTTGCCCGCCCCGCCCTCAAGCAGATCCTGCCCCTGACCGCCAGACAGGCTGTCGTTGCCTGCGTCGCCATAAAGCCGGTCGTCGCCATCGTCGCCCGAGATCGTGTCGTCGCCCGCACCGCCGCGGATCGTGTCCTGACCGGTGCCGCCGGTGGCCAGATCGTTGCCGTCGCCGCCAAGGATCGAGTCATCACCCTCGCCGCCGGTCAGCGTGTCATTGCCCGTGCCGCCATCCAGCGTATCCGAGGCCGAGCCACCATCCAGACTGTCATTGCCCGCCCCGCCAATCAGCGTGTCGTTGCCTTCGCCGCCAATCAGCGTGTCGTTGCCGGTGCCCCCATCCAGACTGTCGGAAGAGTTGCCGCCATCCAGACTGTCGTCGCCCGCGCCGCCCAAAAGCGTGTCGTTGCCTTCGCCGCCGGTGATCGTGTCCTCGTCAATGCCGCCGTCGATCCAGTCGTTGCCGTTGTCGCCGCTGAGCTGGTCATCGTCGTCACCGCCATAAATGACGTCGTTGCCTTCGCCGCCATGCACCGTGTCCCGACCGTTTTGCGGCACCGGATCGGTATCATCGGTGACTTCGGTCGCGCTCGTCGTGCCCGGGCCGTTGTCGGCATAGATCGTGTCATTGCCATCGCCGCCGGAAAGATTGTCCGAGCCCTCGCCGCCGATCACAAGATCGTCGCCGATCCCGGCCTGCACGGTGTCGGCATCGTCGCCCGCGTCGATCACGTCATTGCCCTGCCCCGCATCGATGCTGTCGGCATCGTCTCCGGTGCGGATCGTGTCGTTGCCGGTCCCGGCAATGACCGTATCGCGGTCATTCATCGGATCGCTGTCGGCGCCATAAAGGCCCGGATAGGCGATATCGGGGCTGCCGGTGCCCGAAGTGTCGATCAGATCATTGCCGTCGCCGCCATCAACCAGATCGCGACCATCGCCGCCGGTCAGCGTATCATCGCCGAGCTCGCCGTAAAGCGTGTCATTGCCGGTGCCGCCGGTGACGCTGTCATTGCCGTCGCCGCCGTCGATGCTGTCGTTGCCCGCACCGCCGTCGATCGTGTCGAGGCCGCTGCGACCATCGAGCGTGTCATTGCCCTCGCCGCCGCGGATGCTGTCGTCATCAAGGCCGCCGACGACGCTGTCATCGCCTGCGCCGCCATCGAGCGTGTCATCGCCCGACTCGCCAAGGATGGTGTCGTTGCCCTCGCCGCCCGAGACCGAGTCATCGCCCGACCCGGCCTGCACCGAGTCATTGCCCGAACCCGCATCGACCGTGTCATCGCCCAGACCGGACAGGATCGTGTCATTGCCCGCCCCGGCCACGACGCGGTCATCCTGCGGGCCATCGCCCGGGATCAGCGCGTCATTGTGGTCGATCATGTCGCCTTCGGGATCGCCCGTATAGTTGTAGTCGATCAGGTCGGCGCCATCGGTGCCGGTCACGATGCCGTCGCGATCGACGATGATGTTCTCGATATTGCTGAACGTCAGCGTGCCGACCACATTGCCGTCATCATCGAGGAACTCGACCGTGCCGTTTTCGGCATTGTGCGGATCGTAGATGATGTTGGTGCGGCCCGCGCCGGTCAGATCGAGCGTGTCGTAGTCGTCGCCGCCCTCGTTGCCGTCGATCACGTCGCCCGAGCCCGCCGCCGCGGTCGCGACGCGGAAGGTATCCCGGTCGTCGCCGCCCGCCATCGAGTCGGCACCCTGACCGCCAATGATGCTGTCATTGCCGGTGCCACCAAGGATCGTGTCCTCGTCGATGCCGCCATCGAGCGTGTCATTGCCCGCATCGCCGTAAAGCTGGTCGTCGTCATCCTCGCCATAAATGACGTCGTTGCCGTCGCCGCCATGGATCGTGTCCATGCCGTTGTTGGGAACGAGGTCGGTCGCGTCGGGCACGTTGATGATATCGGGCACGGTCGGACCAAGGCCGCCGTAGATCGTGTCATTGCCCGCACCGCCATCGACCACATCCGAACCGCAGCCCGAGGTGATGCTGTCGTCACCGTCGCCACCCAGCACGGTGTCGGCATCGACGCCGCTGTCGATCACGTCATTGCCGCTGCCGCCCTCGACGCTGTCGGCATCGTCGCCGGTCAGGATCGTGTCATTGCCCGCCCCGCCCAGCACGGTGTCGCGGTCATCATAGGGATCGGTATCGGCCGGATAGAGACCCGGATAGGCCAGATCGGGCGAGGCTGCATCGTTGCGAGTGTTGATGTAGTCGTTGCCGTCGCCGCCTTCGGCGCGATCCGAGCCGGTGCCCGTGGTGATGCTGTCGTCGCCCGCGCCACCAAGCGCGGTGTCGTTGCCCGCCACGCCCGAGATCGTGTCATTGCCGCCGCCGCCGATCAGCAGATCGTCGCCGGTGCCGCCGACAAGGCTGTCGTTGTCATCGCCGCCGTCGAGGGTGTCGTTGCCGTCGCCGCCACGCAGCGTGTCGGCGCCACCTTCGCCCAGCAGGCTGTCATCACCATCGCCGCCCTCGACCGAGTCATTGCCGGTGCCCGCCCAGACAGTGTCATCCCCGAGCCCCGCCAGCACGGTGTCATTGCCCGCGCCCGCGCGAATGCGGTCGTCGTTCGGCCCGTCGCCCGGCAGGATCGCGTCGGAATGATCGACCATGTCGCCTTGCGGATCGCCGGTGTAGCTGGTGTCGATCAGATCGCCCGAAGCCGTGCCATCCACATAGCCATCGCGCGGATCGGCGCCGACTGTGACGGTGACGGTCGCGGTATCGACACCGCCATGGCCGTCCGAGACGGTATAGGAGATCGTTGCATCGCCCGAGAAGCCCGTCGCCGGGGTGAAGGTGATCGTGCCGTTCGCGTTGATCGTCACGGTGCCGTTCGGGCTCGTGGCCGAGGTCACGGTCAGCGTGTCACCGTCGATATCGGTGTCATTGGCCAGAACGGCGACGTTCACCGCGGTCTGGAAATTCGTCGCGGCGGTATCGTTCACCGCATCCGGCGCATCGTTCTCGGGGGTGACGGTGACATTGACCGTCGCGGTGTCGGTCAGACCGCCCGGATCGCGCACGGTATAGGTGATCGTGTCGGTGCCGTTGTAATTCGCATTCGGCGTATAGGTCAGCGTGCCGTTGGCATTGATCGTCACCGTGCCATGCAGCGCGGTGGCGCCGGTCACCGTCAGCGTGTCGCCATCGGGATCGGTGTCATTGCTCAGAACGCTGATCGTGGTCGAATGGTCCTCGACCACCGAGGCGCTGTCGTTCACCGCATCCGGCCGGTGGTTGACGTCATCGCCGGTGATGTTTTCGATCTCGGTGAAGTTGAGCGAGCCGGTGACGTTGCCATCGGCATCAAGGAACTGCACGGTGCCGTTATAGCCGTTGCCGTTGCTGTCGGCCGTCTGGTTGATCACGCGCCAGTCGCCCTGGCCGGTGATGTCGAGCGTATCGTAGTCGTCGCCGCCCGCGCCGCCGTCGATCGTGTCGCCCGCCGCGCCATGGATCACGTCGCGGTCATCGCCCGCCGAGATCCGGTCATTCCCCGCACCGCCGGTGATGGTATCGTTGCCGCCCTGCCCCAGAATGGTGTCGTCGCCGTCACCGCCCGACAGCGTGTCATCGCCCGCTTCGTCCGCCTCCTCGGCTGAGACGGTCGAGCAGGTCAGGTCGGTCACGGTGATCGCCTGATCCGAATTGCCGCCGTTGTTGTAGTCGATCTCGATGCGCGCGACGGTGCCGTCGATATGCACCAGAACCGAGCCTTGCGCCGAGGCAGGCGACAGCGAACCGTTGTCGACGTCATGGCCGGTGACGGTGCCGTTCGAGACGGTCTGCGCGCCTTCGACGGTGTAGGTCACGTTCAGCAGGTTGCCGTTCGCATCATAGGCGCGGACGGTGACGATATCCTGATGGTAGTCGCAGCTGTTGCCGACATCGACATCGTTGATGCGGAAGCTGACATCGGTCACCGCCGAGGCATAGTCGGCATTCGTCGAGGTGAAGCTGAGCGAGGTGGTCGAGGTGTTGCCGGTTCCGCCATTGCCGTAAAGCTGCAGCCCGCCCGAGCCGTTCAGCCCGTCTCCGGCTTCGACATATTGCGTGTCGCTGGTCGAGGTCGCGGTGGCACCACAGGTCTGGTCGGTGAAGCCGAAGGTGACCTTCACGCCGCCCATGTCATAGGAGGAGCCATTGGTGATGGTGCCGCAGCTCTGGCTGAAGCGCTGCCAGTCCATCGTCAGATCGACCGAAGCCGCGCCGCTGTCGAGATCGCCGTCGCCCTCGATATAGTCGTTGCCCGCGCCGCCCTCGATGCTGTCGTTGTCGGCACCGCCGTAAAGGCTGTCATCCGAGCCCTGACCCAAGATCGTGTCGTTGCCGTCCATGCCGTGGAAGACGTTGGTATAGGTGTCCGAGGCGCTGGTGCCCTGATGGTCGAAGCCGACGAGGCTGTCGTTATATTCCGAGCCGATCACGCCATCGACGCCGCCGCCGATCACGTCGCCCGCCGCATCGCCGCCCGAGAGCACGCCGGTGTTCAGGTTGACGTTCACCGCCGCGCCGGAGTTCGAATAGTCGATGACGTCAAGGCCAGTGCCGCCGTTGAACGTGTCATTGCCCGCGCCGCCGACGAAAGTGTCGTCGCCTGCGCCGCCGTAAAGCAGATCATTGTCGGCGCCGCCATTGATCAGGTCGTTGCCGTCTTCGCCGTAAACAGTGTCATTGCCCGCGCCCGACAGGATCGTGTCATTGCCCGCGCCCGCAACGACGCTGTCGGCATTGCCGCCCTGGTAGTCGTTGTGATCGATCATGTCGCCTTCCGGGTCTCCGGTGTAGCTCGTGTCGATCAGATCGGCGCCCGCGGTGCCCTCGACGATGCCGTCAAGGGTCGGATAGGTCGCGAGGCAGGAATAGGGAACCGAGGGACAGTTGTCGGTGCAGGAAACGACCGTATAGGTCACGCCCGCCTTCAGCGCCGAGGTGGAGACGATGCCGACCATGTCGTTGTCGGCCATCTCGAAAGCATAGACGGTGATGTATTGCGAGGGATCGGAGCAACCGGCGGGGGCGACGGTATAGGCATATTCGGGGGTGATGCGACCGGAGGCAGAAGTGTAGCTCGAGCCTTCGAGGGTCTCGCTCGAGTTCAGCGTCTGATCCAGATCGCCGTCGTTGAAATAGCTGTCATTGTCGCGCACGGTGATCTGATTGACCGTCGAGCCCGAAGCGATGGTGAAGGTCGAGCCCGCAGCATTGCTGAGCCCGGTGGCGCTGTCCGCGAAAAGACCGGCTTTCGACGATGTGATGTTCGACAAATCCCACGCGAAAATCGTGTGATCGCTGAAAGTATAGGTCATGGCAGCCTCTCCTTACCCCGACTGGCGAAGCCAAAGCCCCGCACGCACAACAACGGACGGCCCTGCCCCGCGCAGAGCCTTTGAAATCGTCACGCAGGTTGCCCCGCCACCACTGGACGCGCGCTCCAAGGAGCATCGGGACGGAGAGGGTGCACGAAGCAGCCCGCCAAAAATGGCGGTTTTTCAAACAATTGCTTCGGTGTCGTTCTCGGGGTGGCAGATCACCCCGCCCACGGCAGCACCACTTCAACCTTCCCGAGCGATCCGAAGAGTCCGCTCGAAACCGGCCGCCCCCACGGCCAGTGCCCAAAGTCAGGCCTTATCGTGATACCAAGAGCTTGGCCGTCGGGGAACGGAAATTTGCCCAAATCTCGCCCAGATTTTTCCGCGATCTCTCCACGGTTGTCCGATTGCTGCCGCTCTTTCGCGCCAATCACGCCCAGATTGTTTCCGGGGCCATTCCGGGGCCCCAAGAGAATACGGTCGATTTCACTAAAATTTGTCCTGTTTATCGGGAATTAACGATAACCCGTTGGGGGAGGCTGCAACGCGCATGGCAACGCGGCCCGGCGCCGTTTCCGGATGCACAACAATTAGGCGGCGACCTCGTTTCCGGAACGCGATCAATCTAAGCGCCCGGGCGGAACAATTCCGGCGCGGCCATTGTTCCATGATCGCCACCAAAGCGAACGAAACGGCGCGTTTGTTCGCCAAGCCAACAGGCAGAGGACGAATCACGTTTTGTTAACCCCCTGCGTCACAGGGCCGCCGCCCGCGCCATTCCTGCTGCCGCACCGAAGCCGCCTGCCCCTTTGCCTGCCCGACCCGCACCGCTATAGTTAAACCGCTTCACATTGCATGAGGGCTGCATGTCCAAGGAGAAGAAGACCGCCGAAACGGGCAAACCGGATCGGGAGAAGAGGGCCTCTGCCGGGGATCGCCCCGACATCCCCTTCGTCGGTGAAATCACCCGTTTCCTGCACAAGGACGCGCCGGAAGCGCTGCGCAAGGCGATCGAGACGGCGAAGCCCGATGAAATCCTGAGCCCCTCCTTTCCCTATCGTCAGGAGATGTCGAAAAAGGACTATGCGGCGCAGATGCAGGCGCTGCAGGTCGAGCTGGTGAAGATGAGCTGGGGGCTGAAAAAGGCCGGGCGGCGGCTGGTCGTGTTGTTCGAGGGCCGCGATGCCGCGGGCAAGGGCGGCACGATCGAACGGCTGCGCGAGAACCTGAACCCGCGGCAGGCCAATATCGTCGCCCTGCCGACGCCGACCGAACGCGAACAGAGCCAATGGTATTTTCAACGCTATGTCGAGCGCCTGCCCGCCGCCGGGGAAATCGCGCTCTTTGACCGGTCGTGGTACAACCGCGGCGTGGTCGAACATGTCTTCGGTTTCTGCACGCCCGAGCAGCGCACGCATTTCTTTGCCCAGCTGCCCGGCTTCGAGAAAATGATCGTCGACGAGGGCATCGTGCTGGTGAAGCTCTGGCTTTCGGTCGATCGCGCCGAGCAGCTCAAGCGCTTCCTTGATCGCGAGCAGGACCCGCTCAAGCAATGGAAACTGAGCTGGATCGACGTCGAGGGGTTGAAGAAATGGGATGCCTATACGGTTGCCATTGCGGAAACGCTGCGCTGGTCGGACAGCGCCCATGCGCCCTGGACGGTGATCCGCGCCGATGACAAGTCTCGCGCCCGAATCGCTGCGATCCAGACGGTGCTGGGCGCACTCGATTATCCGGGCAAGGACCGCGACGCGATCGGTCAGCCCGATCCGCTGATCTGCGGGGGTATCGATCACATCGATGGCTAAGGCAGGATATCACCACGGAAATCTCCGCCAGGCGCTGGTCGAGGCGGCGCTGTCGCTGATCTCGACCCGGGGGGCGCAGGGCTTCACGCTGTCCGAAGCGGCCAAGGAGGCGGGCGTGACCCCCGCCGCCGTCTATCGCCACTTTGCCGGGCGCGAGGATCTGATCGCCGAATGCGCGCGGCAGGGCTATGCGATCTTCGCCGATCTGATGGAACACGCCTGGAACGGCGGCAAACCCTCGGCGCTCTCGGCCTTCGGCGCGACCGGGCGGGCCTATCTGGCTTTCGCGAAGAAATTCCCCGGCCATTACATGGCGATGTTCGAAAGCGGCCTCAGCCCGAACCGCTCGCCCGAACTCGCCGCGGGCATGGCAAGGGCCGAGGCGGTGGTGCTGAAGGCGACGCAGGCGCTTTCGGCCCATATCCCCGAAGGCCGCCGCCCACCGCCGACGATGGTCGCCGCCCATGTCCGCGCGCTCTCGCATGGCGTGGTCGAACTTTACGCCCGTGCGGCGCCCGGCACGCAATCGCCCTTCTCGCCGGAAGATCTGCTCGAAAGCGGCATCGGCGTCTATCTGCGCGGCCTCGGCCTGATCGCCCCCGACGGTTAAAGGCGCAAAGGTCAAAGGCCCAAAGGTTTGAGGATCGAGGCAAAGGCCCAAAGGCCGAAGCCCGCCATCGTCAGGCTGGAGACACGCGCTGTCCAGAGCGCGAAAGCGGGCGGCAGCCGGTGGTGCAGTGCCGCGACAAGGCCCGACAGGAACGCCCACCAACCGATCGAGCCAAGGAACACCCCCACGACCAGCGCGACGATCGCTAGGCTCGATCCGGTCTGCGCCAGCCCCAGCCCGGCAAAGATCGCGGCAAAGAGCAGGATCGTCGGCGGGTTGGTGATCGTCAGCCCATAGGTGACGATCGTGGTGCGCAACAACCCCCGGGTCTCGGGCGCCCGCGCCGCGGCAGGCTCGGCCCCTGCCCCGCCGCGCGGCCAGCCGCTCCAGGCGAGATACATCAGGAAGGCCCCGCCGATCAGGCCAAGCGGCAGCGCGATGCGCTCGACCAGATCCTTGAAGACGGCAAAGCCGACCGCAGCCCCGGTGGCGAATGTCAGATCGGCCAGCGCCGTGCCCAAACCGCCCGCGACGCCCGCCCAGAACCCGCGCGCCAGCGTGCGCTGGATGCACAAGGCCCCCATCGGCCCGATCGGCGCGGCAATCGCCAGCCCGATGAACAGCCCTTTTCCGAACAGCACCAGCGCGTCCATTCTATCTCCTGTAGCGAAACGGCGGCTCGACCACGGTCGAGAGCGCCAGCATGGTTTCGGTCCGCGCGATCCATCCCGCCCGCTTCAGCGCGACCAGAAATTCCTCGACCGCGACGAGCGAGGCGACACGGATCTGCACCAGATAGGACCAGCCCCCGGTGACATGATGACAGGCGGTGACGGCAGGCTCTTTGGCGATGGCGGCGCGAAAGGCGGCCTCGTCGATGCCCTCGGCGAGCGCGATCCAGACGAAGGCGGCGACGGGCAGGCCCACCGCCTCGGGATCGACATCGGCAAGGGTGCGGCGCAGCACGCCGCGCTCGATCAACCGCCGCAGCCGGTCATTGACCGCCGAGGGCGAGAGCCCGACCTGCGCGCCGAGCTGCGCCATCGACTGCCGCGCATCCTCGCCCAGAAGGGCGCAAATCTTTCTGTCGATCTCGTCCATGACCACGATTCATCCGCCATAATAGCCTTCAAACCGGATCATCACCGATGCGCGCGTGATTGCAACGGATGTTTTTCACCCACCGGACATCGTCCGGCTGCCGCGTGCGGTCGCGCCGCCCGACCGCATGACATCCGGTTGCCCGCAGGAAAGCCCCTGCGGCAAGGCTCTTTTCGACTGCGGGAAAACGGCCTGCAGGGCGCTGATGAAAAAGTTTGCCCGAGGATGAAAAAACCGGTTGCGCCCCTCCGAGGCTCACGTTAAACCCCCGCCTCACGACGACCCCTGATGCGGAGAGGTGGCAGAGTGGTCGATTGCGGCGGTCTCGAAAACCGTTGACCCTGCAAGGGGTCCGAGGGTTCGAATCCCTCCCTCTCCGCCATTCACAATGTTTTGATGTTAGCCAAGCCCTTGATCTTCAAGGGCTTTTCTATTTTCACCCCATGCAGGCGCCCACTTCTGCTATACATTTTGCATTACATTTTGTGATACACTCGCCCGAAGCACCGGGGGCAAAGCATGGCAATCAAAACGCGCGACGGTTCAGTAAAAGGAACGCTTCACCTCTACCGGCGCGTTCCGAAACGCTATGCCTCGGTTGAACCGCGCAAGTTCGTCTGGATAAGTCTGCACACGGATTCCCCCTCGGTCGCCAAGACGAAAGAGGCCGCGACTTGGGAACAGATGGTTGCAGCTTGGGAAGCCAAGCTCGCCGGTGACAGCACGGATGCCCAGGAACGCTTCGCCGCGGCCCGTGACCTCGCCGAAGCACGCGGCTTTCGCTACATGCGCGCCGAACAAGTTGCGAAGCTGCCGCTCGAAGAGCTGCGCGACAGATTCGCCGCCGTTACCGGCTTCAAGGATAGCCCCGAAACACCCGACATGCGCGAGGCCGCTGCCCTGCTTGGCGCAGAGAAGGCCCCGCCCCTTTCCGTCAGCGCCGCGCTGGAACTCTATTGGACGCTCGCCAAGGACAAGACCTTGGGCAAGTCCGAGGATCAGCTTCGGCGCTGGAAAAACCCGCGCGTGAAAGCCGTGAAGAACTTCATTGCCGTGGTCGGCGACAAGGCGATTCACGACATCACCGGCGACGACATGCTCGACTTCCGCAACTGGTGGATGGAACGGCTCGAAGAGGAAGATCTGACACCGAACAGCGCAAACAAGGATCTGATCCACCTTGGCGACGTGCTGAAGACCGTGAACCGGATGAAGCGGCTCGGTCTGGTGCTGCCGCTTTCGGACCTGTCCTTCAAGGAAGGCGATGCAAAGAAACGTCCGCCCTTCTCGGTGAAATGGATCAAGGAAAAGCTTCTCGCGCCGGGCGCTCTGGACGGGCTGAACCCCGAGGCACGGGCAATCCTGATTGCGATGGTGAACACCGGATGCCGTCCTTCCGAGCTGGCCGCCCTGACGGTGAACACGATCAAGCTCAATCACAATGTCCCGCACATTTCGATTGAGCCGGAAGGTCGGCAGGTGAAGACGAAACACGCCCGGCGTATCGTTCCCTTGCTGGGCGTGTCGCTGGAGGCCCTGCGGGCCTTTCCCGAGGGGTTTCCGCGCTACCGTGACAGCAGCGCCAGCCTGTCCGCGACGGTCAACAAGTTCCTGCGCGAGAACGGCCTGATGGAAAGCGACGATCACACCCTTTATTCGCTGCGCCATTCCTTCGAAGACCGGATGCTTGCAGCGGGCATTGATGACCGGATCAGACGCGACATTCTCGGCCACCGCTTGTCGCGCGAGCGTTACGGCGACGGGGCCACGCTCGAACACATGCAGCAGCTTCTTCAGGCTACCGCTCTGTGACACGCCGCGATGGCGCGGGCCCGGTTGATTGCATCATCCTTCGCCTGATGGGCGGCCAGCTCCAGCTCGATGCGCTCGAAAAGCGGCAGATAGACAGGATCAGCCACGACAAGCGCGGCGGCCATTCTGTGCATCTTCTGAAGTTCGGGCAAGGTGACAGGTTCAGGCATGAGGGCTCTCGGGGACGTTACCTTCATTCTATAGGCCCGCCGGGCGAATCCGTTCGGTGGGAAAAGTGAAAAGCGCGAGAAAAGGGGCGAGGTTTTCACCTCGCCCGCGTGTTTGTTGATTGTGCCGGGGATCAGGCGGCTTCGAGCCTGCGTTCGACGGCCATTTCTTCACGCTCAGCGGCGATCTCGGCGGCCTCGGCCGCTTCGAGAACTGCAAGCAACGCGGTGATTTCGTCGCTCGGCGCGACCTGAGTTGACGCAACGGCGGTGGCTGGGGCGCCGAGGGCCGCCGCCGCCTCTTCGGCTTTCTTCCGCGCGCGCTCGCGTTGCTTGGCCTCGGTCTTCTGTTTGCGGCGGTGTTTCTCCCGCTCGGCGGGTGTCATTTTCGAGAGGTCTTCGTTCTGCCGAGGCTTGGCGCTCTTGCGTCTTCGCAACATATCCCGCGCCCGGTCCCATTCCACCCTCTTGCCGCCCACGGGTGGCAGGTCACGAAGCGCCCAGTATTTGCGGCTTTCCTCGTCGCTCAGCTTGTATTTGTCCCGAAACTCGATGCGCTTCTTTTCGTCCGCTGCGGCGCCCTTCACGCGCTTTGCGTCGTCCAGGATGGCACGCTGCGCTTCGGTGAGGCGGGTATACCAGTCATTTTCGGCGGCCGGATCGTCGCGGCCCGGTCGCGATTTGTAGAGTGCGGCCGCATAGGCCCCGGAAGATTTGTCTGTCTTGCCTTTGGGGTATTTCCAGCGAAACCACGCCGCAATCTCTTCGTCAGATTGGCCAGCATAGGGGGTCAAGCTCAGGGTCGGGGCTTTGGTAGTGTCAGCGCACATGGTATCTTTTGAAGGTCATAGAGGGACGCATTCAGGGGGTGAGCGCTGCCGCGCTCGCCCCTGTTCTTATTTGGCAGCGCGTTCGATTTCGCTCGCGAGGTCTTCGGCCACACCAGAGGCGAGCGGGTATTCTGCCCCTGTGATCGGCGACACGATGCGCACGCCTGCGCCCATGCGTTTCAACTTGATGCCGCTCAGAGCGGCGATGCCTTCGAGCCATTCCTTCTTGTGCTCGAAGGCCGAGGGGGTCAGGGCCGCGGATTTGCGCAGCAGGTCCGCGAGGGTCTGGCCTTTATGCGCCGGAACGCTCGCCTCGAAGCCGGGCGCGGAAATGGCGATGCTTTCGCCCGCCTTGGCGACATTGATACCGGGGATGTTGCTCGGAATGGTGCCAGCTTTGATCTCCGAACGGATGTAATCGGTGATCAGCTCACTCACGGTCGTGTTCTTCTTTTCCGCGATTTGACGCAGTTGCGCGCCGCGTTCGTCGGGCAATCTCAACATGTAAGCCATCTTGTGTCCTTTAGGGGCTAGGTTCTCATTGCCCGCAATATACCGCGATACGCGTATACGCGTCAAGTGGTATTCTGGTCGGTCCGCGGATTTGTCAGGCCGGGTCGGCATTGCTTATGACCGGGGAAGGATTGCTTGGAACCGGCGAAGAGAAGATCAGAACCGAGGAAGGAAGGGTTAGAACCGAGGAAGGGAGGGTTAGAACCGCGGAGGTGTCAGCAATCCTTTCCGCGGCTTTCTCTTCTAGTTTACTCCTTAAAATAGAGGGGGGCCAAAATAGGAAACCGCGGAAAGGAATGTCGACACGCCTCCCTTCCCCGGTCGGTCGCGGGCTGCGCCCGCTTCCCTCCCTCGGTTCGTGACCCCGTTCCCGGTCCCTGCACCGCGGCACGCGCCAGAGACTCAGGAAGGCGCCTCTGAGTCCCATCCTGCCCCGTTCCGGTCCAACCCCACCCCCGGCACAATAGGGCGCTCCACGGCCTTCCTGTGGAGTCCTAGCGCAGTATTCCGCCCGGTCGCATGTTACGGATGATCTCTTCGGTCACGATGTTGCGCATCATCTGTTCGGTCTGCTTTGCCACCTGATAGGCAAGGTCGGCGTTCTGTTCCTGCGTGCCCCCGGTCGCGTTCACCGTCACCGGCGCGTTGATCGTGACCACCGGCCCGGCCTTCGCCCCGCCAAGCGCCTGCATCGCCTTCGGGGTGCTGCCACCCACGAAGCCGCCGGTCGCATAACCGCGCAGCGCAGCCCCGTGCAGGGCTTCGAGATTACCCACGCCCAGGCGCTCGGTCGCAGCTTTCGACATGACGAACTCGCCCCGATGCACGATGCCCGCCGGTTCGAACGTGCCACCCCGGCCGGTGTAGCCCCCCGAGGCAAAGCCAAAGAGACCGCCCAACCATGTGCCAAAGCCGCCAAACGCGCCAGAAAAGAGCCCCATGAGCGCCTGTTTCATCTGCACCTCGGCGAGCTGAAGCAACAGATCGGCCACCGCCTCTTCGGCGCTCTTCGAGCCGTTCAGCACCGAAAGGAAGGTGTCGGTCAGGGCCTCGGCCCCGCGCTTGCCCGCCTCTTCGACCTTTTTCAGCTTGGCGGCGGCTTTCTCGGCGCGGGTGCCCGCTTCGACATAGGAGCGCGCGAGCTGATCGACCTGCGCGCTCAGTTCCGGGGTGATCGCCTTGCCCTCGCGCTGCGCCGCCGTCAGAAGCTCGGCGCGCTTGCGGGCGAAGTCCACCGCCTCGGCATAGCCCCGGCCCGCAGCGGCCGCGGTGACAAGCGCAGCGGCTTCAGCGTCAAGGGCGGCTTTCTCACGCTCCAGATCAGCGACGGCCTGTGCGAAGTCACCGGCGCTGCGACCACCCGCACCACCACCGGCCCCTTGGCCAGATCCGACCACCGGGCCGGTTTCGCCCAGAAGCGGCGGCGGCTGTTTCGGCCGGGGCGAGGTCGTCAGCACATAGGGGCTGCTGTTCTCATAGCTGCCCGAACGGGCCTCGGCGATCGCCGCGCCGCGCGTGTCGTCCAGCGTTGCAGCCCCGCCCGGCAGCGCAGCCCGTGCTTCGGCCGCCTTCGTGCGCAGCGCCTCAAGCGCGCTCCAGAGCCCGCCCAAGCGTTCAATGACCTTGGTGAAGCGCGCGTCGTCGATCTCGCCGAGCGAGGCAAAGGCCCCTTGCGCCTTCTTGATCAGATCGCCCATCTGGCGCTCGAAGTCGGCCGCGCTGATCTCGCCCGCATCAAGCTTGCCGGTGAGGGTCTGCATCGCGAGCGCCACGTCCTGCAAGCTTTGCCCGGCTCCGGTCTCGCCCATCCGGTTCAGCTCGCCGCCAAAGCGGGTCAAGATCGGCGCAAGCCTGTCAGCTTCGCTTCCGAAGCGCTCGTAAAGGCTCAGCAAATCGCCAATCGCCTTGGCATTGTCGGCCACCGCCTGCCCGTTGTCCTTGAGCGCCTTGTCAACGCCCGGTCCGAGGATTTGCGGCGCCTGCGCCCGGTTGCGGAACAGGTCCGAGGCGGCCAGCCGATCGGTGCCGGTCTGAATGTTCAACAACTGTGCCGCGAAGTCGGCCGCGCCAAGCGCCGCCTGTTGCCAGCCCCGGTGCAGGCTGGCCGTCAGCGCGGTATAGCGCCGGTCGAGGTCGTCGGCCTTGGCGATCTGATCGGCGGTCAGCACCGACGCCCGCCCCATCATCGCCGCGATACCGGCTTCACCCCGGCCGAGCATTTCGACGAAGCGCTCGCCGCCGGTGCCACCGAAGACTTCATCGGCGATGCGGATTTGCGCCGCCTTGTCCATGCCCTGAAGCCGCTTGACGATTTCGAGCATCAGCGCCGAGGGGTCTTTGAGGCGCGTGGCAAGGTCGGTGGCGCTGAAGCCGAGGCGCTGAAAGGCTTCGGCCCCTGCGCCCGCGCCGGTGGTCACGAACTCGTCGGCGCGCAAGTTCAGTTCCTTGAAGCCATCGGTCAGCGCGTCGAGGCTGACGCGGTTCTGATCGGCGACATACTGCCAGCGCTGGAACGCTTCGACGGCCACACCGGCCCGGCGGGCCTCGTTGCCGATCTCGGCAATGCTGCGCACGGTCGCGCGCACCTGTCCGGCGGCGATGCCAAGACCGGCGCCAAGCCCGGCCCCCGCAAGCCCTGCGATGCCCACGCCCAGACCCGGCAAGGGCAGATTGCCAAGCGCGCCCGCCATCTTTGCCCCGAGCCCGTCATAGCTCTTTGCCATGCGGTCCACCGATTGCCGGGCACGGTCTTCCATCTGACGCGCCGCGCGGGCCTGCGCCTGGCTCGCCCGTTTCAGGGCCTTTTCCAGTTTGTCGATCCGGGCTTCGACGGGAACAATCAAGCCAGGAAGGGTAAGGTCATTCATCACTCATACTCACTCAGAACACGAAAAGCCCGCTTGAGGCGGGGGCGTTATAGGCGCTTGCATTGCTTTGCCCGAGGCTCAGCCGGTAAACGGCCATCGCGCTTGCAATCGCGCCGTCGATGCGGTCGCGCTTCTGACCCTTGTGCATCTTCACCAACCCGGAGTCGGTGCGCACCGCCACCACGCTTGCGAAGTGCTGGCGCAAGATCGGGTGGCCGTCATGGCGCACCAGCTTTCCGTTCACGATGCGCTCAAGGTCGGCCCCGGCGGCGCCCATCGTCAGCGGGCCTTGTCGGACCTCCACCACCGGCAGGCCATCATCATAAAGGCGCTGCATCATCCGGGTGGCCAGATGCGGGTCGAAGGCGATCTCTTGCACGTCATAGCGGGCGCAAAGGTCGCGGATCTCGTCTTCAACCATGCCTTCGTCGATGATCGGGCCGGGGCAAACCCGGATCAGCCCGTCATCGCGCCAGCGCTCATAGGGCACCCCGTCGCGATCGGCGCGGGCCTTCAGCTCTTCGCCGGGCACGAAGAACGCGGGCTTCAGCGTCACTTGCCCGTCCGGGTGACGGAAGGCCGCGACCACGGCCGTCAGATCGCCCGAGCGCGACAGGTCCACCCCAAGCCAGCAAGGCAGTTGTTCAAGGTCTTCCTCGTCATCGTCGAAGGCGCGGGCATCATAGGTGTCGAAGTCGAAGAGCGGGTCGCGCGAGTTCCCGAGCCATCGGTTCAGGTTGAATTGCTCGAAGCTGTAGCGCTCGCCCGGACTGTCCTTCGCCTTCCTTGCCAGCGAGCGCAGCCCGTCGAGGTCAGGAAAGCCATGCGCCAGACCGGGGTTCACCCGATGCCAGAGCGCTTCGTCTTCCCAATCCGCACCCGGTTCAGGCTCGAAGAGGATCGGCAGGAACTCGGGGTTCACGATCTGCCCCAGCGCCACGCCGCGCGCATAGGTGTAAAGCTCGGCGGCCAGACCTTCATTCCCGCGCCCTGCGGTGGTGGCAATGACAGTCAGCCCGCCCGCGCGCTTCGCCATGCCCGATTGCAGCGCTTCCCAAAGCTCGCGCCCCTGCCAGACATGAATCTCGTCAGCCAGAACGAAGGTGGGCGTCGTGCCGTGCTGCGCGCGCCCGTCCGAGGACACCGCCTTCAGCGCCGAGCCGTCGCGGGTGCTCTTGATCGCCTTCGGCGCGTTATGGGCGTCATAAAGCCGGGTCACGGCCTCAAGGCGCGGGTCTTGCCGGATGATCTCGGCCGCCTCGCGAAAGCCGATGCCCGCCTGTTCGCGATCCGAGGCGGCAAAGATGATCTGCCCGGCGGGCACCCGTTCCGGCCCGAGCAAGTGCAAGAGCGCCAGCGCGGCGGCAAGCGAGGTCTTGCGGTTGCCGCGCGGGATCATCAGGAAGACCATCTTGACGATGCGGGCGCCCTGCGCATCGCGCGGGCCATAGATGCGCCGAACGATCCGCTCTTGCCAGGGCGCAAGCTGAAAGGCGCGCTTCGGCGCGGTGCTGGCCGGGTGGCGCAGCCGTCGCAGGAACTGCACCGCCCGTTCGCCCGCGCCTTGCGGGTCGTCGATGGGCGAGCCGTCGAAGACCCAGGTCGGATAGGTGCTTTGGGGCGTCATGCGTCACACCGACAGCGGGTCATCGTCTTCGGCATCCTCGGCCGCGGCCGAGCCGATGCGGGCGCGCGAGGTCGGCGTCAGCCCATATTCCGAGGCGAGTTGCCGGGCGGTCTGGGCGGCGCGGTTCCAGATGCCGAAGGCGGTCTTGTCGATCACCCCGCCTGCCGCCGTGCGGTCCGCTTCGATCTGCCGACAGATGCCCACGGCCGAACAATAGGCTTCGACGCCCGCCAGATCGGCACGGGTGACGATCCGGCGCGCGATCAACTGCGGAAAGATGCGCTTCCATTCCGCCTTCGCGTGCAACGAGAGATAGGCGGGCGCGGGCGGCGCCTTCGTCAGCGCCTCGGCATCGGGCTTGAGCGCGGGCTTCAGCCCGCGAAGGGTGACGGCGCTCATGCGGCCACCGCCTGCGCCGTCGCGCCGAAGTTCGCCTCGAAGGCCGCGCGCATGAAGCCGGTCGGGGTCACGCTGCGCGCATTCGCCCGCGCGCGGCCCTTGCCCTTCATGTCGCGGATCACATTGGCCTGCGCCGGGCCGGGCAGCGGGGTCTTCGCGGGCATGACGAAGCCGCCCCCGGTCCAGAGGCAGGTTTTCTTGGTGTAATGCTCGGAGGGTGCCAGCCGGGAATAGTCGCAGGGGTCGAAGCTGTGATCGGGCTTGCGCCAATATGTGCTGATCGTGCTGCGCGGGTTCTCGATCAGATAGGGCACCTCGAAGAACTCGGCCCATTCCGCGGCGATGGCGAAGAGTTCGATGGCATCGGCCAGCGCGTGCAGCCCCTTGCCCTTGAACCAGCGCGCGCCCGAGGTCGCCAGATCATCGCAGGGCGGAAAGGCGGCGAAGAACCGGCAGCGCTCCACCATGTCGCGGGTCGGTTTCCAGCGCCGCGCATCGGCCTGAACGAAGTGGACATTGCCTTCGGTGCGGTTGCCCGGATGCTGAATGTCGATGCAGTAGCAATCCCAACCCGCAGCCGCGAAGGGCTCGGCAGACTTGCCCGAGAGTTCATAAAGGAAGATCGCTGCGGGCTTCATGCGGCCACCGCCCGCAGCTCAAGGCCACGCCTGCGCCCGATCTCGGCAATGGCGACGATGTTCCATGCCGTGCCATCGTGAAGGATGCGATCGGCCACCGACACGCCCGGCAGCCATCGCAGAAGGAACACCGCGTTCTTCGTCGCGGCCTCGGTCCCGGCGGTCAGGAACTCGGACACGCCCGCCTGACGCAATTCGGCCCGGCCTTGGGCATAGGTCGCCCAAGTGGTCGTGACCGCCCCCGAAGCCGCGACTGTTTCGGTCAGCCGTTGCAAGGCGATGCGGTTTTGAAGCTTTCCGGCCTGCATCGTCACACCCGCCACCGGACAACCGCCTCAAGCGCCATCGCGCCATGTGTCAGCGTCAGCTCGGGCTGCGGATCACGCAACCAGACCACGCGCGGTTGCGCCCAGTCGTCGAGGTTGATCTCGGTGGTGTCCTTCGGTCCGAACTCCAGCGCGCCATAGATCGCCGCCCCAATCTTCCGCGCGGTGTCGGCACCGTCTTCCTGCGCCCAGATGTGCAGCGTCAGGAACACCCGCGCGAGACGCTGCGACCCGGCCGCGCAGCCCAGGAACTCGGTGCGGGCATCGCCCAGCACCACCGAAGGCAGGCGCTCGGGGCGGATGCTGCCCGCGCGAATGTTCGCGGGTTGCACATGGGCCAGCACCTCGGGCGCGTCGATCAGCGCCGCCCGCACGGCGGTTTGAAAGGCAAGAGCCGGGTCAAGCATGACCACCCCCTTGCGCGGCCTTGCGCACGGCTTGACCGATGGCGCGGGCGATCCGGCGCCGGGCGCGATCCTCGGTCAGACGCGCAGCGGGCAGAAGGAAGGGCTGCGCCGCGGTGCCGGGGTGCTGCGTCCCTGCGAACTGCCCGGCGTTCACATGCGGCTTCGTGCCGAACTCGACAAGGTGGCCGTGGCGCTGTTCGGGATTGCCCACGGTGACAAGCGCCTGATTGGCACCTGCGATGCGACGGCCACCGCCTTCGGCATAAGCCGGGGTCTCGGCGCCGGGCGGGGTCACGACGATAGAGGCTTTCAGATCACCCTCGGCTTCGGGGGCAAGACTGCGGGCGGTGGCGGCGAGGTCTTCGGCCGCCTGCACCACGGCGGGGCGCAGGGCTTCAAGAACGGTCGCAGGAATCGCTTCAAGGCGCCGCGCCAGCCGGGCGGCTTGGGCGTTCAGGTCCAGCTCGGCCATGTCAGACCACCCAGACCCGGTGCGGTTGCAAAAGGTCATGCACCCCGAACGGCACGGCATAGGGCGCACCCCCGGCCTGCGCGGTCTCGCGGGTCTCATACCAGTAAGCGGCGAGCATCAGCACCGCTTGCCGGATTGCGGCCGGAAGCGGGTCGGTCAGCGGCGAACCGATGAAGCTTGCGACATGGGCTTCGGCGGCCTCGATCTGGTGCGACAAAAGCGCATCGTCGAGGTCATGGTCAATGTTGAGCTGGGCTTTCAGCTCGGGCACGGTAACGAAAGGCATACTCGAAAACTCAAGACATTATCACGATATATTATAACGCAATGGTCGGCAAATATGAAGCGAAAACAGAGGTAGCTCGTCGCGCACGCGATTGCATCGATGGCTATTGCCTTTCGACGTCAGCACGGACGTGCTGCCCACAAATCGACTGTGACAATTATGTCATTGTAGTTAGTTGCGTGTCGGCCTTAATGAAAGGCGCTCATTTCAGGAGAGATCAATGGGTTATCTAGCAATCTTCGCGGTAGGTGTGGTCGTTGCCGTGATTGTCGCGCTATATGCGCAATCCAAGAAAGAGGCAGCGTTGGTCGCCGCCGCCGCCGCAATACCTAACTTTTCTGCTGCTAAGTATTATTGCTCCCTACAGGACAAGACCGGCTTGGCGCTTGATCCTGTTCGCCGAAAAGTCCTAACTTTCCCCTATGGTTCGATCCTTGAAGGGGTAAACATCACTGCGGTCGAAGTCATCAGAGATGGTTTCTCTCTGCAAATGAGCAATCGAGGCAGTCAGCTTGCGGGTGCTGCAATCGGAGGTGTCATTCTTGGCCCCGTTGGTTTGATCTTAGGGGGCATTACTGGATCGAAGCGCACGGAAGAAAAGACTAAAGAAGTCGTCCTGAGGATCTACACTAACGATCTTATGAATCCGATTCAGGATGTAACCTTCTACCGAAACTCTAATGGCGCGACCTCCGATGACAGCTACCTTGGAAGCCAAGTCAAGGAAATGGAGTATTGGCATGGAGTTATTAAAGCAATCATGCAAACTGAGGCGGCTCCGCCAAGCAATCTCGTCGATGCGGGTCCGCATGCGATTAACACACCCGAGTTGACCAATGCGGCTGAAGTTCTCCCGGTGCTCTCATCTGAAGAAGCAGCCAAGAAGAAGGCGGCGCTCCGTGCTGAACTTGCCTCGATGAAGAAGGTCTGACGAATAGTCGAAGAAAAGTTATTTAACGCCCATCCTGCGCGGACTTCCCCCCGCCGGTCCGGGGCGTGTATGAAATTTCTCAATACACGCCCCTCTGAGTTTCTACGCACTCAGCCTAAGCAACTGCTGCTCAATATGGATGCACATGCGAACTGAAATCCAATAGGATGGCGTTGACCCGCCAACGCGATTTTCTGCCGCGTTGGCAATCTCAGAAATACCCCATGACGTTATGTCACTCGAATGCTGGTCGTTCAAAAACCTCTGGTCTGTATATATTTTCCTGGCGACACTGCAATAGTGGGAAATGTAATCGGAATAAACAACACTCTTGCTCCCATTTGCTTCGATGGTTTTTGCCTCTCGCTTTTCTCGAAAGTAAAAGACCTTCCTACCAGCGTATGGATAATCAATTCGCGGCCTCCAGCCGCGCGCAACAGCGTCATTTCTGATTGGATGAATTGACCCATAATCTCCATAGTGTATCTTAACAATGTTGCTGAGCCGATTTGCAACTAACTCAAAAAATTTAACTTCTTCAATTGGAAAGTCTCCACGATCTTCATTGCCAATGTCGGTGACGGAGCTAGGGAAAGATGTTGCGGCCAAAACAATATCGGCGGTCGGGCAAATTTCATTGACCACCTGAATTATGCTTGCGGCCTCAAGAGAGTGAAGCTCCGCTGTATTTACCCTAATGTATTCATAGTCCAAGATGAAATAGAACTTGAACCCGGAATCCGTGTAGCGCCTAATCCGCGAAGATAGTAGCTCCAGATCGGCGTCAAAAGAGTCATCAATGTTCTTTCGAACCCTGTATGCCAGCGCGGGAAAATTGCTAGAGAGCGCTTCGAACTGTTCTAAAATTTTTTCACCATATGAATCCCAGCTTTCACCGTCCTCTGGTGAAACTTGTATCACTGGACAAATCCCTGGGCATTTCTCCTTGACGCCATTAACAAAGCTAATCCACTCTGCGTAACCGTCCGATGACGATGCCAACGCATCGATGCGCGGCGAGGACAAATCCTGATCACGCGTCAAGTCTACAAACATCATCATACCTTCGACATAGTAGTCGTGCAGGAAATCCTGAATGGCAGAAAAGTTATATATTTCATCGCCATCTTTGATGTGTTTTGAGGCCCTCTTGCGCCCCCGGGTCAATTCAAGAAGCGTGGTGAATTTTACCCGATCTTCCTTTTTCAAATTTCGCAAGGCCCTCATTTCTGATTGACCTGTCCTTGCGAGCACAAAATAGTCATCAGCCACGATCAAGATCTCCCCATCTGCTCAATTCTGTAGTCCAACGCCTGGAGGGATACTTGCAAAAGGCGCGCAGCTAAAATTCTGTCATCATTGCTCCTTTTTAACGCCACATTAACCGCGCTAAAAGGCATGAGAACAGAGGCAGCAAAGCGGTTGGCTTGCCATTCAACAGGCATTGAGGCGCCATCCCTAAACATTATCTTTTCCCCCACGGGCATTTCTTTAATCATGTGCCGATGAAGTTGGTAGTGAGCATACTCGTGAGCCATGGAAAATCTTTGGCGAGTTTTTGGGTGCCTGCTGTTGACTTTAATTATGAATTTATCTCCGATATGCTCGATAGACGCATCCTTGTCGCCAAGGTCTTCTCGAATTAGTTTAAGATTAGCGTCTTCGGCAATAAGGC
Source organism: Rhodobacter capsulatus (assembly GCF_052363175.1). Lineage (GTDB taxonomy): Bacteria > Pseudomonadota > Alphaproteobacteria > Rhodobacterales > Rhodobacteraceae > Rhodobacter > Rhodobacter capsulatus_D. Next base: position 1,974,732 of record NZ_CP198946.1, on the reverse strand, counting down.
GCTCAATATCTACTGCGCCGTCATCTGATATTAGACCCTTAGACTTGCAGTAGTCTACAACGCGCTCAGGAGTATCAAGCGCAGAAGTGTTGATCGGCGGAAGGCGAGAGACACGATTAGGCGGAAGCGGCCTGTTGATCCTGCTTTTCACTTATTCCTCCTGCATGGTCTCAACGATAAGAGTCAATCGCTCAACTTCGAGCCTCAGATTTTCGATATACTCCCAGAGTGCCCCCCCCCGAGGGCAAGTCAAGCGTGCGCAGTTCGGCATTAAGCCTTTTTTCCAGCTCAGATGAAACCCGAGCGGAAATTAAGTTCACCCCTCGTTCTCGATCAAAAAAATCAGAAACGCCTTGAGGAACTTCTTGCTCGATCTGAAATTTTGCGCTCGACCTGATAGTGTATGCGCCTATTGCTGCAACTATTGCCAATATTGCGACTAATATTGTAATTACAGAACCGTAGAAACCAGTTAAGGTCTGGAGATAGTCAGCATCGCTCCACCCTTTATCCCTCAAGAAAATACAATGGTATCCGCCGTTGGCTAAGGTGCAGTTCTCGTTATGCCCAAATATTGGATGAACCATGGAGACATAGAAGCAATAGACAACAAAAAATGCTGTCACTGCACCAAACACGGATGATAGAAAAATTGTGTTCCAAGCCCAGTAATTCGTATTTCGACAAGCCGCCATGCGGTCCCCCCACAATAACAACAGCGCATTGGGCATTCTTATCAGATGTTACTGTTCGATCAACATGCCAGTTTTGTCATCTGTGATGCGCATTTGCAGTGTCGCTCTTGCCGTTGCTTCACCCGGTCATGGCAGGGCTTGCAGAGGGCTTGCCAGTTGTAGCGGTCCCAGAAGAGCGCCTTGTTCCCCCTGTGCGGGGTGATGTGATCGACCACGGTCGCCACCGCCCCGCAGATCGCGCAACAGGGGTGGCATAGCAGGAACGCCGCGCGCTCTTTCTCCCAATCGGTCGTGTAACCGCGTTCGCGGGCCGAGGGGCGTTTCGCATCGTGGCGGCGCTTGCGGGCGCGGTCGGCCTCTTTCTGGCAAGAGCAGCGCTCGCCATGCGGCACAAGGCGGCCACAGGCGCAGATATGGGGCGGGCGGGGCATGGTCAGGTCATCGCTTTCAGACGGCGCAGGCCCTCGCGGTCAAAGGCCGGGTCGAAGCCCAGCTCTTCGATCTCGCGCAGCCGCGCGGGGGTGTAGGTGTCGGGGCCGGGACCGGCGGGACCGCTGGGACCGGCGTTGCCCTCGCCACCGTTCAACGCGATCAGATGCGCGAGCTTGCCGTCGAGCGCCTGCGCAATCTCGGTCGGTGTTGCGGCCCAGGTCTCGGCCGGGCTCCAGCCAAGCCAACCCGTGCCGAAGCGGTAAAGCTCGGCATAGGCGTCGGCCCAGGGTTTCGTCGCGGCCGGGGTGGTGGTCTCTGCCGTCTCTGCCGTCTCTGCCGTCTCGGTCATCGGGGCAAGGAAGAGGGTCAGAAGCGCGCCGAGCGGCGCGGTGACGGCCTCTTTCACCGCCGCAATGGGGGCAGCGGCGAAAGAGGCCAGAAGGGCCTCGGCGGCGTTGCGATCAACCGCCGAAGCCCGGATGATCGCCTGAACGGTCTGCAAGCGGAACTGCCCGAGCCCAAGGAGAAGACCCGGCCAGCCATCGTGCAGGCGTTCAAGCGTCATCGCCGCGCGCAGCGAGGGGCGCAGCACCACGGCCCAACCCCCGTGATGCAAAGTCACCTCTTCGTTGCGCGCAAGCGGGGTCATGGCTCAGGCGGCAAGCTTGAGCTTCACCAGCGCCTCGCCCAGCGTCACGCGACCACCGACACGGCGGCGGGCGTGCAGCTTGACGATGCCGTTCGCCGCGCCGGTGTAATCGTCGCGCATGACGCTGAAGCCGGTATGGTCGGCGATCGTGTAACCCGAGGCGAAGTCCCCGAAGACGATCGGCGTCTTGCCGGTGGTCGCGTCGTCCATATCGGGCGCCTCATAGACCGGGCGGCCGAGCAACAGCGACGGTTGGCCCGCCGCAAGGCCGCTTTGCCACAGAAGTTGCCCGTCGAGGTCGGCCAGCTTGCGGATGCTCGCCATCGTCTTGCGGTTCATCAGCCACGCGCCGTTCTGCGCATAGGGCGTCTTCACCGCATAGAAGAGGTCCAGCAGCGTGTCGGCCGTCAGGGTCGGCGCGTCGAGTTCCTGCACCTCGGTCGCGGTCAGAACGCCCTCGGCGGCGGTGGTGCCGTTCCCCTTGACGAACCATTGCGCTTCGAGCTGGCCGAAGCGGCGGGCGATATGGGCGCTCAGATAGCCGTTCAGATCGACCTGCGCATCTTCAAGCAGAACCCGCGTCACCGGCACAATCACCGCCATCTCATGCGGCTTGAGGTCGATCTGTTCGAAGGTCGGCTCGGATTCCGGGCGCGCGGCGGTCTCGGTCACATGCGCGGGCTGCACCTCGTTCACCAGCCGGGGCAGTTGCAGCAGCGGGCCGCTCATGGAAATGACCGAGGCAAGGCCGCGCACGGGCGATTGTTCGGCGATCTTTTCGATGATCGCGGTCGAGACGGTTTCGGGGGCGAGGATGCCGCCGGTCGAGGGGGCGCCATAGGCGAGGCTCTTCGTCTCGGACTTGTCGCCGGTGCGCAGGTAATGCACGAAGCCCTTCACCTCGTCGGCGGCCATGATCGGGCTTTGCACGCCGGTCACGGCCAGGCTCGGGCGGTTCGTCTTCGCTTCGAGCTTGTCGAGCCGGGCCTTGATCTCGTCAAAGGCTTTGGTGTCGATCTGCGGCGCTTGGGCCGGGGTGTCTTCTTGTTCCATCTGTGTGAACTCCGAATTGCAATGCGTTGATTTCAAAGAGGTGATCTGCGCGCCCGGATGCGCCGGGACGGCAACAATGCTGATTTCGTGCAGCTCAAGCGCGGTGATCCGGCGGCCCCGGCCTTCGCGCTTGGCATCCTTGGTGACAAAGCCGATCGACAGGCCCGAGACGGCGCCCGCCTTGACCATCGCGCGCACTTCGCGGGCGCGTTCAACGTCGTCGATCAGCAGGCGCCCCTTCACCGTCAGACCGGCCTCGGTCTCGGTGATCCGGTCCCAGACGCCAATCACCTGCGCCTGATCATGGGCAAAGAGCATCGGCAGCGCCGCGGGTGCTGCGAAGGCGCCTTTCACGATCACGTCGCCCACGCGGTCAGCAGAGCCGAAAGGCCAGGCAATCCCGGTGATCTCGCCCGCCTCGGTCACGGCGAGCTGCGCCTTGATTTCGAGCCGGTCGGTCATGGCTTGACCTCCACACCGCTCCAGCGCGCATCCAGGATCGCGAAGGCGAGCGGGAAGACCTCGGCCAGCGGTCGGTTCTCGGCATAGGCAGCGCAAAGGTGCTTCGCCTCTTCGGGGGTCATCCCCGCGCCGATCAGGCCAAGGCGGATCACCTGCGCGAGAACCTGCACCGGGAAGGCCATGTTGACGAGCTGGGTATAAAGCGCGCCGGTGCCAAGGCCGGTCAGGCGCTCCAGCTCGGTCAGCATCGGGTCGGTCAGGGTGAAGGCGCGCTCGGCGTCGCCAAAGAAGGCGCGCAGGGTGATGCGGTCAGTCATGCGGGGCATCCTCGGGGGCAGGATCAGCCACCGGATCAACCGCGGGGGCGGCGCCGGTGGTGGTGTAGGGGTTTTGCAGCGTGTCGCCATCGGCGCGCGGCGGCAGGTTCAGACCGGCCCGCACCTCGTTGGCGGTCATCGCGCCCATGCTGCGATACTGCCCATAGGCGGCCGCACGGGCGGCGGTGTCGGTGGTGGTCAGGTCGTCCGTGACGAACTCGACATAAAGGCGGCGGCGTTCCTCGGGCGAAAGCAGGCAGCGCGCATAGGCCCAGGACCAGGACGCCAGCCACGGCTTCAGCGTCACTTGCAGGAATTGCCGGGCCATTTCTTCGGTATTGCTCCAGGTGCCCCGCGTCAGCTCGAAGAGCATCGTCGGTGGCACCCGGAAGGCGCGGGCGATCTCGCGGATCTGTTCCAGACGGTTCTCGGCGAATTGCGTGTCAGCAAGCGTCATCGTCACCGCCTCATAGCTCATGCCCTCGTCGAGAATCGCGGTGCCCCCCGATCGGCCCGCGCCATGTGCTGCCGTCCAGCTTGTCGCAAGCTTCGCCTTGGCTTCGTCGCCAAGGGTCTTTTCGGTCTTCAGGATGCCACCTGGCTTGCCACCGTTCGCAAAGAGCTTGGCGATATGTTCTTCAAAGGCGAGGGCAAGACCGATCGCCTCGCGGCCAAGCGTGATCGGCGAGGCACCCCCGAAGGCGCTCACATGCAGAATGTCGGTGAAAGGGTAGCGGTGGCGGCCATCGGCGAGCTGCACCAGATAGGCCGGTTCGCCGAAGTCGTCGGTTTCGACCTGAACCATGTGCGGTTCGAGCCGATGCAGCTCGACAGGCGTGCCGCTGGCAGTGCGCACGACAAGAGCAAAGCCGTGGCCGCGCAACAGCGCATCGGTCGTGAGCTGCACCCGCAGCGCCTCGGCCGAGGTCCAAGGGTTTGCCTCGTCATGGATCAGCGAAAAGGCCGGGTGATCGGTGACGCTCGCGCGCCCGTCTTTCTCGAAGAGCTTTGCGGGCAGCGAGCCCACCGTCTCGGCGATCAGCGCCACCGCACAGGCGACGGCAGGCACACGCAGGGCGCTTTCGGTGGTGACGGTCTTGCCGGTCAGGGTCGGGGCAAGGCCTAACAGCGGAAGGGCGGCAGGCGTCGAAACGCCCACCGCCTTTTTCTGAAATGCAGAAAGGAACTTTTGAAACATCGCAACTGAAAACAGGGGCACTCGTATGGGTATAATAATACCCCCCATCCCGCCCTGAAGTCAAGAAGTTTTGCTATACATTCTGCTATACATACTGCGCCACACGGATTCCACTTAGTATTTATTATCAATGGCTTGTAAGACTTATGTGCGGCGATTGACGGACTCCCTCTCCGCCACTTTCTGCAAGTCGCAGATTTTGCTATAAAATCAATGAGTTGCGAGTGGAGCCGCCCAGGCCTCCACACATGTCATCCCCACACTGCCTCAGTGCTTCGCTGTGACCTGCCCCCCGGAAGATCCCTCGCTGTGATGTAGAGTTTGCCCAACCTGAGAAGGAGCAGACGACATGAGGAAAAGCCGTTTCACCGAGGCGCAGATTATCGGGATACTCAAAGAGCGGGAGGCGGGTTTGCCGACCTCGGAGCTTTGCCGGAAACACGGTTTGAGCCCTGCGACGTTCTACAAGCTCAAGGCCAAGTATGGCGGGATGGACCTGTCGGACGCCAAGCGGCTCAAGCAGCTCGAGGACGAGAACGCGAAGCTGAAGCGGCTGCTGGCGGATGCGATGCTGGACAACGTGGTTCTGAAGGACCTCTTGGGAAAGCCCTGACGACACCGGTGCAACGGCGGGATGCAGTGCTGCGGGCGATGAAGGATCATCCGATCTCTCAACGCCGTGCCTGCGTTCTGATCGGTGTCGATCCGAAGACGGTGCGGCGCGAGAGGCCGCCCGATAACCCGGAAATCCGTGAGGCGATGCACGAGATCGTCGAGAAGCGCCGTCGCTTCGGCTACCGGCGCGTGGGCATCCTGCTGGAGCGCAAGGGCATGATCATGAACGAGAAGAAGCTCTACCGCATCTACCGGGAAGAGGGCCTGTCGGTGCGCCGACGCCGTGGCCGCAAACGCGCGCGGGGCAGCCGCACCCCCGATGCCGGTGCCATTGCGCCCGAACCAGCGGTGGTCCTTGGACTTCCTGTCCGACACGTTCGGGGCCTGCCGGAAGTTCCGCATCCTGGCAGTCAACGACGACTGCTGCCGCGAGAACCTTGCCCTGATTGCCGACACCAGCATCTCGGGGGGCCAGAGTGGCGCGGGAACTCGATGCGCTGGTCTGGATCTACGGCAAACCGGCTTGCATCGTTTCCGACAATGGCACCGAGTTCACCAGCAAGGCCATCCTGAAGTGGGCGAACGACAACAAGGTCGAGTGGCATTACATCGATCCGGGCAAGCCGCAGCAGAACGGCTTCATCGAGTCTTTCAACGGCAGCCTGCGAGATGAATGCCTCAACGAGGAGATCTTCGACAGCCTCGCCCAATCGTCGGGAAAACAGCGCCCCGCGCTGTTTTCTGATCCTCCTCATACCCGCCGCACCCTGGCCCTGTGGCGCTACGACTACAACCACGTCAGGCCGCATTCCTCGCTGGGCAATCAAACCCCGGCAGAAGCGCGCCGGGCGCTTGAGCAATCTGGGGGCTCCGCGCCCGGCGCGCTTGCCCAACCCGAAACCGACAACTATCAACCCCAAGGACTCTCGTTATGAACGAGGGACGAACCGGGGGCAGGTCAGTTCGTCAGCATTTGCCTTAGATGAGAGTCTCCCTCTCTGGCTACATCAATCAGTTCCTTCATGAAGGCGCCCAGCAACAGCTTTGGCAGGTCCGAGGGGGCAAAGGGCAGTCGAGTGCTGTGCATCGCCGCTTTGGTCTTGGTGGCCTTCTTGGGAGTGGCCCGATCAAACAAGGTTTCCTGCCCTTCGATGTGGCCCATGACATGCAGGTATTCCCAGTAGCCTCGGCAACCTCGCGCGCCGTCCTGCCCCCTCGTCTTGCAAGAGAAAACCCGGTCCCGCGGGGGCAGGGCCGGGTTCGGCTTTCGTCAGAGGCCGTGCGCGGCGTCAGGCGTCTTTCGACGTCTTGTCGGCTGGCGGCGTGTAGGTGTGGATCAGCACATAGTAGCAATAGGCCGCAGCCCCGATGAACAGGATCGGCCACAGGATGCCGCCCAGGAACACCGCCTCGAACACGGCCCAGCCGACGAGGAAGATCACGGGCAAAAGCCGCATCGGCAGCGGGCGCAGCATGGGATGATCGAAAATGGCCAAAGGATGGTCCCTCCCTCGGGTCGGTATGAGGCTTGCGCAAGGCGCCCTTTGCGCCCCGCGCGCTAGACTTTTGCCAAGGCCCGGGCAAAGTCAATGGCACGCGATGCCGCCCCCGGAGCACCAAAAGGCCCCGCGCGGGGCGGGGCCTTTCCAGATCACAAGTGGGTCCGGGATCAGGCGCGCAGATCGAAGCGATCCGCCTCCATCACCTTGACCCAAGCGGCGACGAAATCGGTCACGAACAGGCCTGCATTGTCGTCTTGCGCGTAAAGCTCGGCATAGGCGCGCAGGATCGCATTCGAGCCGAAGACCAGATCGACGCGGCTCGCGGTATGCTTCACTGCACCGGTCGCCCGGTCGCGCAGCTCGTAGCCGCCCGCGACCCTGTGCCAGCTCAGCCCCATGTCGGTGAGCGTCACGAAGAAATCGGTCGAAAGCTCGCCCACACGGTCGGTGAAGACGCCCTGCGGATTGGCCCCGTGATTGGCGCCCAGCACCCGCAGACCACCCAGAAGCGCGGTCATCTCGGGCGCGGTCAGCCCCATCAGCTGCGCGCGGTCCAGCAGCAGTTCTTCGGGAGAGACTGCGTAATCCGCCTTCAACCAGTTGCGGAAGCCGTCATGCACGGGTTCGAGCACGTCGAAACTGGGGCCGTCCGTCATCGCTTCGGTCGCATCGCCACGGCCGGGGGTGAAGGGCACCTCCAGCGCGAAACCCGCCGCCGTCGCCGCCTGTTCCACGCCGACATTGCCCGCAAGCACGATCACATCGGCGACCGAAGCCCCTGCCGCCGCGGCGATCGGTTCCAGAACCGAGAGCACGCGGGCCAGACGTTCAGGCTCGTTGCCCGCCCAGTCCTTTTGCGGCGCAAGCCGGATGCGCGCGCCATTCGCGCCGCCGCGATAATCCGACTGCCGGAAGGTCCGCGCCGAATCCCAAGCCGTCGCCACCAGATCCCCGACCGAAAGCCCCGAGGCGGCGATCTTTGCCTTCACTGCGGCCACGTCCCAGCCGGTCGGGCCAAGCGGCACCGGGTCTTGCCAGATCAGATCATCGGCCGGAACATCGGGGCCGATGTAGCGCGCCTTCGGCCCCATGTCGCGGTGCAAAAGCTTGAACCAGGCGCGGGCAAAGGCATCGTCGAAGGCCGCGGGATCGGCGATGAACTTCTGACAGATCGCATTGTAGACCGGGTCGACCTTCATCGCCATGTCGGCATCGGTCATCAGCGGATCATGGCGGGTGCTCAGGTCGGTCGCATCAAGCGGCTTGTCCGTCTCGGCAATCGTCACCGGCTTCCACTGCCAGGCCCCCGCGGGGGATTTCGTCAGCTCCCAGTCATGGCCGAAGAGCATCTCGAAATAGCCCATGTCCCAGCGGGTGGGATGGGTGGTCCAGGCGCCCTCGATCCCCGAGGTGACGGCCTGCGCCGCCTTGCCGCCCTGATGCGGGTTCGCCCAGCCCAGACCCTGATCGGTGACATCGGCCGCTTCCGGGTCCGGCCCCAGCGCCTTGGCGTCACCATTGCCATGCGCCTTGCCGACCGTGTGGCCACCCGCGGTCAGCGCCACGGTTTCTTCGTCGTCCATCCCCATCCGGGCAAAAGTCTCGCGGATATGGAGCGCGGTGCGGGCCGGATCGGGCTGGCCGTTCACGCCTTCGGGGTTCACATAGATCAGCCCCATCTGCACCGCGGCCAAGGGGTTTTCCATCGTCTCGGGCTTTGTCAGATCGCCATAGCGACCGTCCGACGGCGCCAGCCATTCCTTTTCCGCGCCCCAATAGACGTCCTTTTCCGGCGCCCAGATATCTTCGCGGCCAAAGCCGAAGCCGAAGGTCTTCAGCCCCATCGACTCATAAGCCACCGTGCCCGCAAACAGGATCAGATCGGCCCAGCTGACGGCATTGCCGTATTTCTTCTTGATCGGCCACAACAACCGCCGCGCCTTGTCGAGGCTGACGTTATCGGGCCAGGAATTCAGCGGCGCAAAGCGCTGGTTGCCGGTATTGCCGCCGCCGCGCCCGTCCGCCGCGCGATAGCTGCCCGCCGCATGCCAGGCCATGCGGATCATCAGACCGCCGTAATGACCCCAGTCGGCGGGCCACCAGGGCTGGCTGTCGGTCATCAGCGCGGTCAGATCGGCGCGCAGCGCCGCCACGTCGAGCCCCTTGACCGCGGCGCGATAATCGAACCCGTTCAACGGGTTCCCCTTGGTGTCATGCTGATGCAGGATATCGAGATTGAGCGCATTCGGCCACCAGCTGGTGTTCGACACCCCCGCCGCCGTCACCGCGCCATGCATCACCGGGCATTTGCCGGTCGCCCTGTCCTTGCCGTCCATCGCGTCCTCCGCTGGGTTCGTTGCTGTCGGGACAAAACTATAAGGCGATTTCGATAAATTCCAATTGCATTATCCGAATTACTCGATAACTAAATCCTATGAAAAATCTCTCGATGAAACAGCTTCGCTATTTCGATGCGGTGGCGCGCAGTGCCCATTTCGGCCGCGCGGCCGAGGAATGCGCGATCTCGCAGCCGGCGCTCTCGGTGCAGATCCGCGAGATGGAGGAGACGATGGGGGCGGCGCTGTTCGAGCGCGGGCCGCGGCAGGTGCATCTGACCGGCTTGGGCGCGGTGCTGGTGCCGCGGGTGCGGGCGATCCTGCGCGCGGTGGACGAGCTTGGCGATCTCTCCCGCGCCGCGCAGGGGCCGCTCTCGGGACGGCTGCGGCTTGGCGTCATTCCGACGATCGCGCCCTATCTGTTGCCTGCGCTCGTCGCGGGGCTCGCGCGCAGCCATCCGGGGCTGGAGGTCGCGCCGCGCGAGGCGGTGACGGGCAAGCTGATCGCGGCCCTGACCGAGGCGCAGCTCGATGCCGCGATCCTTGCGCTGCCGGTCTCCGAACCCTCGCTCGCCTGGGAGCCCTTGTTCACCGAGGATTTCGTGCTGGTGCGGCCTGCAGCGGATGCGGGCAAGCCCGTCCCCTCGGCCGAGGTGCTGCCGCGGATGCGGCTTTTGCTGCTGGAAGAAGGGCATTGCTTCCGCGATCAGGCGCTCGAATTCTGCAAGGTCGGCGGCGTGACCCCGCGCACGGTGATGGAGGGCTCGTCGCTCGCAACGCTGACGCAGATGGTCGGCGCGGGGATCGGGGTGACGCTGCTGCCGGAAATCGCTTTGCCGGTCGAGACGCGCTCGGCCCCGGTGTCGGTGGCGCGGCTGGCCGACCCCGCGCCCTCGCGGCGGGTGGGGATGGTGTGGCGGCGGTCCTCGCCCTTGGCCGCGCAGCTCGCGGAAGTGGCGGCGGTGATCGCCAAGGTCGGGACGGCGCTGCGGGATCAGTCCAAGGGGGTGTGAGGCCCCGATCTGACCGAGGCCATCGCCGAGGTCTCGCGCAGCATTCGCCCCGTGACCGCCGGGGGCCCAAAGGCCCTCGGCCTGCGCCCGCCCCGCCATCGGCGGGCGCATTCGCGCCGCCGGGGCGGAGCGCAGGCCTCTGTCGTGCTTGGGGAAACGGTCGTGCGACGGGCGTTGCACAACGGGCGGGGAAAGGCGGTGCCTTTCCTGATCCGCCCGACGGACCGCTCAAAACAGCTTCTTGTCCAATCCCGTGCGGATCAGTCCGAGCGTGATCAGCGCGGCCCCGGTGACGGCGATCAGATAGACCTCCACCCGCGGCAGTGTGAAATGGTTCAGCCAGATCACGATGCCCACATGGAGGAAGTAGATCCCGGCTGAAAGCGTGCCGATGGGCAGCCGCACCAGCCAGCCGGGAAAGCCCTGCGCCTTGACGCCAAGCGCCAACAGAAGCGGCCCGGTGACGGCGGCGGTCAACAGCGTCTCGGGTGCCAAGGGATGTTCGCCCCCCAAGGCCTTCATCAGCTCGGATTCGCCGACGACCGACATGAGGCCGATCAGAGAGCCCCAGAACGCCACCCGCAGCGGGATGCGCGCGACAAGGCCGCTGCGCTTGCTCATGTAGCCGATCAGATAGAAGGGAAATCCCATCAGCACGCCGTTCTTCGCATCTGGCCAGAAGCCGCGCGGCAGGATGTAAAAGCCGATCGCCCATTGCAGCGCAAAACCCGCGAGCAGCACCGCAATCGCAATCGTCCAGATCGTCCGATCCGAGAACCGCCAGACCAGTTGCGACAGCCCCACGGCCATCGCCAGCCCGACCAGAAACCACAAATGCCAATAGCCGAAGACCCAGAACTTCACATATTCGACCAGCCCGTGGTCCCAGACCGTCACCCACCAGGCGGGCAGATAGATCGCCAGCCACAGGAAATGCAGTTTCAGATAGCGGAACATCAGCTTGACCGACCGCCCCGGCACTTCGGGGCGGAAGGTGTAGCCCGCGACGACGAAGAAGGCCGGAACCCCGATCCGCGCCAGACCATTGCCAAGCGCCCACATCGCCTCGTCATTCACGCCGCGAAACGGGTTCGCGTGGATCGTCACCACCAGAAGCGCCAAAAACAGCTTGAGCAGATCAAGCCCGATCAGGCGCTGGGTTTGCGGGGCGGAAGCGGTCATCTTTGCCTCGGGTCTGCTGCGTCGCCCTGCCCTAGCCTTCCGGCCCATCACATTCAAGTGTGCCGCCCCAAACCGCGCGGGTGAGCCAACGTGCCGCCTGCCACGGGGCTTGCGAAAAGGCGATGGTGCAGGCACGAAAAGGCCAAAGACCAAGGAGCCACCCCATGTCCCGCATCTTCCGCGAGGGTCACCGCACCTTCTACCTTGCCGCGATCCTGTTCGCGATCCTTGCGATGGCGCTTTGGGGCCACTGGATCGGTGCCGGGCTGACTGAGGGGCTGCTGCCCACCCGCGCGATGCCGATCGACTGGCACGCGCATGAGATGATCTTCGGCTATGGCGGCGCGGTGCTGGCGGGGATCTTCCTCGCCTCGGCGCCGAAGTCGTTGCAGGGCATTTACTTCCCGGGGCTCGCCGCGCTCTGGCTCGCCGGTCGTCTGGCGATCGCCTTTTCGGCCTTCATCCCGGCGCCCGTGGTGGCGCTGATCGATCTTGGCTTTGGCGTCATCGTGATGGCGAAGATGGCCTGGCCCGTCGCGCGGCTGAAAAAGTTGGAAACGCTGAGCTATCTGGGGATTTTCGCGCTGCATTGGGTCTCGGACCTGATCATGCATCTCGATTGGATGGGGATGGCCCCCGGGCTGGCGCCGAAAGGCGCGATGGCGGGGCTGATGGCCTGCGCCACGATGAACGCGGCCTTTGGCGGCAAGCTGACCGCGGGGCTGACGCGCAATGCGATGGTCCACAAGGGCGAGACCTCCCTGCCGCGGCCAAGCGGGCTCGACACCTGGGGGCCGATCTTCACCGCCTTCTGCGTGCCCGCAGCCTTCCTGCCGCCGCGCGCCTTTGGCGCCGTTCTGGTGCTGGCCGGGGCCACCAACCTCTTCCGCGCGATGGGCTGGCGCAATGGCTGGGCCTTCAAGCATGACGCGCTGCTTTCGGGCTTTCACCTTGGCTTCCTGTGCCTTGGCACCGGGCTTTATGCGATGGGCATGGCCGGGGTGATGGCGATGGAGATCTATCCGGGCGCCATTCACCTGCTCGCCATCGGCGCTGTTGCCGGGCTGTCCTCGGCGGTGATGATCAAGATGAGCCTTGGCCAATCGGGCCGCCGCTCGGTCGCGACGCTGCCGCTGAAAGCTGCGGGCGTGCTGCTGATCGCGGCAACAGGGCTGCGGGCCTCGACCTCGGAACCGATGGCGCTGATCGCTGCGGCGTTGCTCTTCGTCGCCGCCTATGGCGCGATGCTGGTCGGGCTTTGGCCGTCGCTGACGGGCGAGAAGCTGCAACCCGGCACGCCCGGCGCGCGGCCTTTGGGCCACGGGCCGAAGATCAAGGTTCAGGGCGACCAGGCCTGAGCCTGCGTCGGCCCAAGGCGGAGCAGATCGACGGCCCTTGCCCCGATCTGCGCCGCGATCTCCTCGGCGGTCTGGGGTTTCAGATAAAACGCGGGCACGGGCGGCAGGATGATGCCGCCCATTTCCGTCACCGCCGTCATGTTGCGCAGATGCGCCAGCGTCAGCGGCGCCTCGCGCGCCATCAGGATCAGCGGACGGCGCTCCTTCAGCTGGACCGAGGCCGCGCGCGTCAGCAGATTGTCATCCAGCCCATGCGCGACGGCGGCAAGCGAGCGCATCGAACAGGGCGCAATGATCATCCCCGTCACCGGGCAGGACCCGGACGCAATCGCCGCGCCGACATTGCCGATCGCATGCACATGCGCAGCCATGCCCTGCAGCCGCTCCAAGGCGCCCGCATCGGCCTCGGTCGCGAAGGTCAGCTTCGCGGCAGAGGACACAACCAGATCGATCTCGGCGCCGACCTTGACCAGCGCCTCGCCCACGGCGAGCGCGAGCAGCGCCCCCGAGGCGCCCGAGACGCCCAGAACGACGCGGGCGGTCATTTCACACCGCCGGGGAAGTGGCGCTTCAGAAGCGTCTCGGCAAAGGCCGTATCCTCGGGGCGCATCTTCATCACCGTGCCCCATTCGCGGGTTGTCTCGGTGCCGATCTTGTTCGTCGCATCGATGCCGATCTTGCCCGCCAGCCCCTCGATGGGCGAGGCGAAATCCAGATAATCCATCGGCGTGCGGTCCAGAATGACGGTATCGCGCGCCGGGTCCATCCGCGTTGCCATCGCCCAGGCGATGTCGTCCCAGTTGCGCGGGTCGATGTCTTCATCGACGACGATGATCATCTTCGTATAGCTGAACTGCGCCAGCATCCCCCACAGCGCCATCATCACCCGCTTCGCCTGACCGGGGTAGCGCTTGGCGATCTGCACCACTGCGATGCGATAGGAACAGGCGGCAGGCGGCAGGAACAGGTCGCGGATTTCCGGGATCTGCTGGCGGAAGACTGGCATGGCGAGCTGGTTGAACACCTCGCCGATGATCGCGGGCTCATCCGGTGGGCGGCCGGTATAGGTCGAGAGGTAAATCGGGTCCTTGCGATGCGTCAGCGCCGAGACGCGCAGCACCGGGAAGGGCTCGACCGAGTTGTAATAGCCGGTGTGATCGCCGAAGGGGCCTTCCGGCGCGGTGTCATTCGGGTGAATCCAGCCCTCGATCACCATCTCGGCCTCGGCGGGCACCATCAGCGGCACGGTCTTCGCGGGCACCAGATGGCTGCGGGCGCCGCGCAGCACGCCCGAGAAGGTGAGTTCCGAGACCTGCTCGGGCAGCGGTAGCGCGGCCGACAGCAGCGTGGCCGGATCGGCGCCCAGAACCATGGCGACCGGCATCGGCTGCCCCGCGGCGAGCCAAGACCGGTGATGCGCCGCGCCGCCACGATGGGCGAGCCAGCGCATGATGATGCTTTCCGGCCCATGCAGCTGGGCGCGGTAGATGCCGAGGTTATAGCTCATCACCGCATCGGCGGCGGTGCCATGCGGCCGCGTGATGACGACGGGCCAGGTGAAGAGCCGCCCGCCATCGCCGGGCCAGAGCTTCTGCACCGGCACGTCTTCCAGGTTCAGCCCCTTGCCCGGCTCCAGCACCACATCCTGCACCGGGCCTTTTTTCGAGATATTCACCCGCGTCGACAAAGCCGCCTTCAGCATCGGCAGGCGGGAAAAGGCGTCGCGCATCCCCTCGACCGGGGCGGGGGATTTCAGATCGGCCAGAAACTGCCCGAGTTCCGGCACCTGATCCAGCCGCAGCCCCAGCCCCGCCGCCACCCGGTCGGTGGTGCCGAAAAGGTTGGTCACCACAGGAATCGGCGAGCGCTGGCCCGAGGGCAGCACCGGCGCCTCGAACCGCAGCACCGGCCCGCCCTGTTCGAGCACCGCGCGATGCACGGCCGACATTTGCAGATCGGTCTGCACAGGTTCGGGGATCGCGCGCAGATCGCCCTTCGATTTCGTCCAGTCAAGGAAGGACCGCAGGTCGGTGAAAACGGGCAGGCTGCGCATCAGATCCTCCGGAAGCTCTTGGGTCCGCTAACATCCCCGGTTAAAGAGAGGTTTGACATTGATCAAGTTGCCGCATTGTGAGCCGCGTTAAAGCAGCCCATCTAGCGGAGGGGCCTTCCCGCCCGACGAAAGGAGCGCCATGTCCGATCATGACCAGACGATTCCCCGCCTGCCAAGCCTGATGGGCCGGGCGATGCGGCCCTTGCCGCTTGCGCCGCTCTCGGTGACGCTGTCGATGCTGGCGCGACGGATTGCCACACGCCACCCGGGGCTGTTCGCCCGGCTTGGCCAGTATCGCGAATGCCGCTTCCTGCTCGACCCCACCGATCTGCCGTTCATGCTGCTCCTCGATCTGCGGTCTGGTGGCGTGAAGGTCAGCGCGCATCGCAAGCCGCCGATGGCGGAAGCGCGGATTGCCGGGCCGATCGCGGCTTTCCTTGGCATGATGCACGGCGCCTATGACGGCGATGCCCTTTTCTTTTCGCGCGATCTGGTGGTCGAGGGGGATACCTCGGCCGTGGTCGCGCTGCGCAATGCGATCGACGATGCGGAGCTTGACCTTGCGGCCGAACTGGCCGAGATGGCGGGCCCGCTGAAACCCTTCGTGCAACAGGCGGTGACCCTCGCCGAAAAGGGGTCGGGCGTGGTGCTGCACCGCGTCGATACGCTGGCAGGAGACTGGACATGATGGAACTTGTTTGCCCCGCGGGAACGCCTGCTGCACTGCGTGCAGCCGTCGAGGCCGGGGCGCATGCCGTCTATTGCGGGTTCTCGGACGAGACGAACGCGCGCAACTTCCCGGGGCTGAACTTCTCGACGGAGGAGCTGACGGCCGCCGTGGCCGGGGCCCACAAGCGCGGCGCCAAGGTGCTGGTCGCGCTGAACACCTTCCCGCGCGCGGGCGCCGAGGGGCTGTGGCACAAGCGTCTGGCCGATGCGGAATCCGCAGGCGTCGATGCGGTGATCCTCGCCGATATCGGGCTTCTGGACTACGCGGCGACGCACCATCCGAAGCTGCGCCGTCACCTGTCGGTGCAGGCTGCCGCCGCGAACCCGGATGCCATCAACTTCTACGCCGAAGCCTTTGATGTGAAACGGGTTGTTCTGCCGCGCGTGCTGACCGTGCAGGAGATTGCCGCGATCAACAAGGAAATCGACGTCGAGACGGAAGCTTTTGTTTTCGGCGGGCTTTGCGTCATGGCCGAGGGGCGCTGTGCGCTTTCGTCCTATGCCACGGGGCTTTCGCCGAACATGAACGGCGTCTGCTCGCCCGCGTCGCACGTCGTCTATGCCGAGGAAGGCCCGGATCTGGCGGCGAAGCTTGGGGGCTTCACCATTCACCGCACGCCCAAGGAACAGCCCGCGCCCTATCCGACGCTCTGCAAGGGCTGCTTCACCTCGGGCGAACAGACCGGCCATGTGTTCGAAGATCCGGTGAGCCTTGACGCCCGCCACCTGATCCCGGCGCTGGCCAAGGCGGGGGTGACCGCGCTGAAGATCGAGGGGCGGCAACGCTCGCGCGCCTATGTGGCCGAGGTGGTGCGGGCCTTCCGCGCCGCCACCGATGCGCTGGCCGCGGGGCGTGATCTGCCGCTGGCGGAACTGGCGCGGCTGACCGAGGGCCAGCAGGCCACGGCCGGGGCCTATGCGAAGACCTGGCGTTGAGGATTTGAAGATGACGATGGACCTCACGGTTGGCGCCAACCTGTTTTTCTGGACCACCGATGCGACGCGCGGGTTTTACGAACGCCTGCGCGCGGCGCCGGTCGCCCGGGTCGTGGTGGGCGAGGTGGTCTGCTCGAAACGGCTGCCGTTTTGGGAACATGACATCCCGCTGATCGTTGCGACGCTGAAGGATGCGGGCAAGGAAGTGGCGCTGTCCACGCTGGGCCTGATCACGCTCAACCGCGAACGCGGCAAGACGAAAGACCTGTTCGACATGGGTCTGCCGGTCGAGATCAACGATATCACCGCGCTCAAGCACATCCCCGAGGGCACGCCGTTCTGGGTCGGCCCGCTGGTGAACGTCTATAACGAAGGCACGCTCGCCTATCTCGCCCGCAAGGGCGCGACGCGGATTTGTCTGCCGCCCGAGCTGCCGCTGAAGTCGATTGCGGCTTTGTGCAAGGCGGGCAAGGACGCGGGTGTGGCGGTCGAGGTCTGGGGTCACGGGCGGCTGCCGCTTGCGATGTCGGCGCGCTGCTATCATGCGCGGCTGCATGACCGGGCCAAGGACAATTGCCAGTTCATCTGCGGCGCCGATCTCGATGGGCGCGAGGTCGACACGCTTGATGGGCAGGCGTTCCTGTCGGTGAACGGGGTGCAGACGCTCTCTGCCGCCACGGGCTGCGCGGCTTACTACACCGAGGCCCTGGCCGAGGCGGGCGTTTCGACGCTGCGGCTCTCGCCGCAGACGGGCGATTTCAACGCGCTTTGTCAGGGCTATGCGGATCGTCTGGCGGGCAAGATCTCGCCCGCCGATCTGGTGGCGAAACTGCTGCCCGAGGCCCCCGGCGGCCGCTTTGCCGACGGCTTCCTTGATGGGCCGTCGGGGTCGGACTGGCAGCACCCGATTTCGGCCTGATTACCCAAGCGTGTCTTGGCCGCGGCGCTGACGCGGCCATGCGCAACACATCCCCATGACCGCCGGGGGCCCAAAGGCCCTCGGCCAGCGCCCGCCCCGCCCATGGCGGGCGCTTTCGCGCCGCCGGGGCTGGGCGCTGGCCTCTCGCGCGCTTGGGGAAACGGTCTTGCGGGACCGTGGTCGCTGCGGGCGGGGAAAAGCGGTGCTTTTCCTGATCCGCCCGACCCAACCATTTCCGCCGCAACAATCGCTCCGCGCACATCTTTTTCGAAATGATCCAAATCATGCACAGCTTTGCACAGCTGCGCTAGGCTTTCCGGGTCGGGACCACCACCACCGGAGAAGGCCATGAGCACGCGGCTACGGGATTTGACGCCCTCGATCGTTCCAAGCGGATCGCGGGGCAGCACGGGGCCGGTGCGCACGGAACATCCGGTCTATGTGACCCTCACCCCACCCTGTCAGGCCGCCTGCCCCGCGGGGGAAAACATCCGGGCGTGGATCGCGCTCGCGCAGGAAGGCCGCTACCGGCAGGCCTGGGAAAAGCTCACCGAAGACAACCCGATGCCCGCCGTGCATGGCCGCGTCTGCTATCACCCCTGCGAAAGCGGCTGCAACCGCGGCGAGGTCGACAGCGCGGTGTCGATCCATGCCGTCGAGCGCTTTCTGGGCGACATGGCCACGCGCGAGGGCTGGCAATTCCACCGCCTGCGCGACGCCACCGGCAAGCGCGTGCTGATCGTCGGCGCCGGGCCTGCGGGGCTTTCGGCCGCCTATCATCTGGCGCGGGCAGGCCATGCGGTCGAAATCCGCGAGGCCGGTCCGGTCGCGGGCGGCATGATGCATTTCGGCATTCCCGCCTACCGCATGCCGCGGGCGGAACTGGCCGCCGATGTGGCGCGGATCGAGGCCCTGGGGGTGAAGATCACGCTCAATCACCGGGTCACCGATCTGATGGCGGAAAAGACGGCGGGGGGCTTTGATGCGGTCTTCCTCGCCATCGGCGCGGGGATGGGCAAGCATGTCGAGATCCCGGCCCGCGATGCGGCGAAGGTGCTCGATGCGGTGAACCTGTTGCGCGACACCTCGTCCGCGGCGCCGCCGATGCTTGGCCGCCGCGTCGTCGTTTACGGTGGCGGCAACACGGCGATGGATGCCGCGCGCACGGCAAAGCGTCTGGGCGCCACCGAAACCATCATCGTCTACCGGCGCGACCGCGAGCACATGCCCGCGCATGGGTTCGAGGCCGACGAAGCGCTGGAAGAAGGCGTCAAGATCCGCTGGCTGACGACGATCAAGGAAATCTCGGGCTCCGATCTGCAGATCGAGCGGATGGAACTGGATGCCGAGGGCCGCCCGCAGCCCACCGGCGAGATCGAAACGCTGAGCGCCGATGCGCTGGTGCTGGCCTTGGGGCAGCAATCGGACAGCGGGTTCCTTCAGGCGGTGCCGGGGCTCAGTTTCACCCCCGATGGCGCGTTGGTCGTTGGCCCCGATATGCAGACAGGCGCAGCGGGCATTTTCGCGGGCGGCGACATGGTGCCCGCGCAACAATCCGTCACCATCTCGACCGGGCACGGGAAATTGGCCGCGCGCCATATCGATGCCTGGCTCACCGGCTCGGTGCATGAGCCGAAAACCCCTGCCCCGCTGGCCGGGTTTGGCCGCCTCAACCTGCCGGTCTATTCCGATGCGCTGCAAAGCGAACAGCGGCGGCTGGCGGAAACCGCGCGGATGGGCGGATTTCAGGAAATCATCAAGGGGCTGACCACCAAGGAAGCCCGCTACGAGGCGAGCCGCTGCTATTCCTGCGGCCAGTGCTACGAATGCGACAACTGCTTTGCCGCCTGCCCCGAGGAAGCGATCGTCAAGCACGGCCCCGGCCGTGGCTATCGCATCGATCTGACGAAATGCACCGGCTGTTCGAACTGCGTCGAGCAGTGCCCCTGCGGCGCGATGGAGCTGATGCCCGAGGAGACGTCCCATGCGTGATGCGGTTGCCGAAAAGCCCAAGGCCCCGGCCGATCAGGGCCTGCAAGCGGTGATGGATGGCAATACCGCCGTCGCCCATATCGCCTATCGCGTGAACGAGGTCTGCGGCATCTATCCGATCACGCCGTCCTCGACGATGGCGGAACTGGCCGACGAATGGGCCGCGCGCGAGATCCGCAACATCTGGGGCAATGTGCCCGTGATTCAGGAAATGCAGTCCGAGGCCGGGGCGGCGGGCGCCGTGCATGGCGCGCTGCAGGCGGGCGCGATGACGACGACCTTCACCGCGTCGCAGGGTCTGATGCTGATGATCCCGAACATGTTCAAGATCGCGGGCGAGCTGACGCCGACGGTCTTTCATGTGGCGGCCCGCGCGCTGGCGACCCATGCGCTCTCGATCTTTGGCGATCATTCCGACGTGATGGCGGTGCGAGCGACGGGCTTTGCGATGCTGGCATCAAGCTCGGTGCAGGAGGCCCACGACATGGCGCTGATCGCGCAGGCGGCGACGCTGCGCGCCCGGGTGCCGTTTGTGCATTTCTTCGATGGCTTCCGAACCAGCCACGAGGTCAACACGCTGCGGCTGATCCCCGATGAAACCATCCGCGCGATGGTGAATGATGATCTGGTGCGCGCCCATCGCGCCCGGGCTTTGTCGCCCGACAATCCGGTCGTGCGCGGCACGGCGCAAAACCCGGATGTGTTCTTTCAGGGCCGCGAGGCGGGCAACCCGTTCCATGCCGCCGTGCCCGCGATCGTGGCCGAGGAAATGGCGCGGCTCGCCAGCCTGACCGGGCGGCATTATTCCCTTGTCGACTATCTGGGCGACCCCGAGGCGACGCGGGTGATCGTGATCATGGGCTCGGGCGCCGAGGTGGTCGAGGAAGCGCTTTCGGCGCTGAATGGCGCGGGCGAAAAACTCGGCGCGCTGATCGTGCGGCTTTACCGCCCCTTCCCGGCCGAGGCCTTTCTGGCCGCCCTGCCCGCGACCTGCACCAAGCTTTCCGTGCTCGACCGCTGCAAGGAACCCGGCGCCCCCGGAGAACCGCTTTTCCTTGATGTCGTCGCCACGCTTTGCGAGGCGGTCGCCACCGGAAAACGGGCAACCATGCCGCGCGTCACCGGC
The DNA here is from genome assembly GCF_052363175.1 of Rhodobacter capsulatus. Lineage (GTDB taxonomy): Bacteria > Pseudomonadota > Alphaproteobacteria > Rhodobacterales > Rhodobacteraceae > Rhodobacter > Rhodobacter capsulatus_D. The sequence continues at coordinate 1,954,165 of NZ_CP198946.1, read as the reverse complement.
GGGCGCTATGGGCTGTCCTCGAAGGATTTCGACCCGGCGCAGGTGAAGGCCGTCTATGACGAGCTGGCGAAGGACAGCCCGAAACAGGGCTTTACCGTCGGCATCACCGATGATGTCAGCTTCACCTCGCTGCCCGTCGATCCGCACTTCAACACAGAGCCGGAAGATGTTGTCCGCGCTGTATTTTTCGGCCTTGGGGCGGATGGCACGGTCGGTGCGAACAAGAACTCGGTCAAGATCCTCGCCGAGGAGGCGGGGCTTTGTGCGCAGGGCTATTTCGTCTACGACAGCCACAAGTCGGGGGCGCAGACGGTGTCGCACCTGCGCTTCGGGCCGCGCCCGATCAAGGCGCCCTATCTGATCCACGCGGCGAATTTCGTCGCCTGTCATCAATTCCCCTTCATGTCGAAAATCGACGTGCTGCGCGTTGCGGCGCCGGGGGCGACGTTTCTGCTCAATGCCCCCTTCGGGCCTGAGAAGGTCTGGGATCGCCTGCCCCGCTCGGCGCAGCAGACGATCCTCGACAAGGGGCTCAAATTATACGTCATCGACGCCAACAAGGCCGCGCGCGAGGTGGGCTTGGGGCGGCGGACGAACACCATCCTGCAGACCTGCTTCTTTGCGCTTTCGGGCGTGCTTCCGCGCGAAGAGGCGATCGCACAGATCAAGGCCTCGATCAAGAAAACCTATGGCCGCAAGGGCAAACGGGTGATCGAGCAGAACTGGGCCGCCGTCGATGGCGCGCTGGAACGGCTGCACGAGGTCAAGCTGCCCGCCACCGTCACCTCGCGCTTCGAGCGCCCCCCGGCCGTGCCGCCGACCGCGCCCGAGTTCGTGCGCCGCGTCACCGCGCCGATGATGGAGGACATGGGCGACACGATCCCGGTCAGCCTGTTGCCGGCCGATGGCACCTTCCCGACCGGCACCGCGGCCTGGGAAAAACGCAACGTGGCGGATGACGTTCCGGCATGGCGCAGCGACCTGTGCATCCAGTGCGGCCAATGTTCCTTCGTCTGCCCGCATTCGGTCATCCGGGCGAAATACTTCGACGAGGACTTGCTCGAAGGCGCGCCCGAGGGGTTCAAGTCGGCCCCGGTCAATGCGCGCGGCTACCCGGGCGCGCGGTTCAGTCTGCAATTCCATGTCGAGGATTGCACCGGCTGCGGGCTCTGCATCGAGGCCTGCCCGGCGCAAAGCCCGGTCGAGCCGGGGGTGAAGGCCATCAACCTGACCGAAAAGGCCACGCTTCTGGACGAGGCGCGCAAGGCGATGACCTTCTTCGAGCATCTGCCGGTCAATGACCGCTCGCGCGTCGATTTCGCCAACGTCCGCGGCGTGCAATTCCTTGAGCCGCTTTTTGAATTCTCGGGCGCCTGCGCGGGCTGCGGGGAAACGCCCTATGTCAAGCTGCTCAGCCAGCTCTTCGGCGACCGGCTGATGATCGCGAATGCGACCGGCTGTTCCTCGATCTATTCGGGGAACCTGCCGGTCACACCCTGGACAAAGAACGCCGAGGGCCGCGGTCCGGCCTGGGCCAACTCGCTGTTTGAAGACAACGCCGAGTTCGGCCTTGGCTTCCGGCTCGCGGCCGACAAGCATCTGGATCTGGCCCGCAGCCTGGCCGCGGAAATGGCCCCCGAAGTGGGCGAGGATCTGGTGGCGGCGATCCTGTCGGCGCCGCAGATCCGCGAAAGCGAGATCCGGGCGCAGCGCGAGCGGGTGGCGACGCTGAAGACGCGACTTCTGGCCCATCGCGACGCGCCGCGGGCGCAACATCTGATGAGCGTGATCGACCATCTGGTGCGGCGTTCGATCTGGATCGTCGGCGGCGATGGCTGGGCTTATGACATCGGCTATGGCGGGCTGGACCATGTGCTCGCCTCCGGGCGCAACGTGAATATCCTTGTGATGGATACCGAGGTTTATTCGAACACCGGCGGGCAGGCGTCAAAGGCCACGCCCCTTGGCGCGATTGCGAAATTCGCCGCCGCGGGCAAGCGCACGGCGCGGAAAGACCTTGCGCTGCAGGCCGTGGCTTACGGCAATGTCTATGTGGCGCAGGTGGCGATGGGGGCGAACCCGCAGCAGACCCTGCAAGCCTTCCGCGAGGCTGAAGCCTATGACGGTCCCTCGCTCATCCTTGCCTACAGCCATTGCATCGCGCATGGCTTCGACATCCGCCGCGGGCTGAACCAACAAGACCGCGCCGTTGCCTCGGGCTACTGGCCGCTTCTGCGCTACGACCCGCAGCTGCGCGGCACGGGCGCGGCACCGTTCCGCCTTGACAGTCCCCGCCCAACCCTGCCCTTCAAGGACTACGCCTATAACGAGTTGCGCTATTCGGCCCTTGCCGCGACGCGGCCCGAGGAGGCGGCGGCGCTTCTGGCCGAGGCGCAACAGGCCGTGCTTGAAAAATACCGCAGTTATGAGGACTTTGCGCGTATGGATGCTGGACCCGACCCGGCCCGAGCCATGGCTGCGGCAGGAAAGATGTGAGGACCCCGGAATGGACTTGAGAACGCGCTACCTGGGTCTGGAGCTGCAAAGCCCCGTCGTCGCCTCGCCAAGCCCGCTGAATGCGCGGCTCGACGTGCTCAAACAGCTGGCCGATGGCGGCGCGGGCGCGGTGGTGCTGCCCTCGGTCTTCGAGGAGCAGATCTGGCACGAACAGCGCATCCTTGATCAGCTGGTCGAGCATGGCACCGAAAGCTATGGCGAGGCGCTGAGCTATTTCCCGACGCAGGCGGCCTTTGCCTTTGAAAGTTCCAACACGCTCGGACTGGTCGAGAAGGCCTCGAAAACGCTGCCGATTCCGGTCATCGCCTCGATCAACGGCACCACCGACAGCGGCTGGACCGACACGGCGCATGACATGGAGGAAGCGGGCGCCGCGGCGATCGAGCTGAACGTCTACTTCCTGCCCACCGATCCGACGGTCTCGGGCTCGGACGTGGAACGGCGCACGCTTGATGTGGTGCGCGCGGTCTGCGAGACGGTCAGCCTCCCGGTTGCGGTGAAGATCGGCCCCTATTTCTCGTCGCCCGCGCATATGGCCAAGCGCATCATCGCGGCCGGGGCGAAGGGGGTCGTGCTGTTCAACCGCTTCTATCAGCCCGAAATCGACCCTGTGGGCCTGACCGTCACCCCGACGCTGCAGCTGTCACAGAGTTACGAGATGCGCCTGCCGCTGCTCTGGATTGGCGTGCTGTCCGGGCGGCTTGGCGGATCGCTGGCCGCGACGACCGGGGTCGAAACCTCCGAGGATATCGTGCGCTATCTGCTTGCCGGTGCGGATGTGGTGATGACCACCTCGGCGCTTCTGCGTCACGGGCCGGGGCATATGGAAACCCTCGTGCGCGGGCTCGAGGACTGGCTGGCTGCGCGCGGGGTGAATTCGCTGGCGGCGGTGCGCGGTATGCTGGCGCATGGGGCGATCGATGATCCCGAGGGTTACGAGCGGGCGAATTACATCAAAGTGATGCAAAGCTGGGCAAAGGGCTGAGACAAAATTTCAGACGGCGGTGCGGGTTAACCTGACGGCAAGAGCTGAGGACTATGGTCGCGGGCAACACTGCCACCCTGGAGTCGCCATGTTCTTCCGCCCGAAGTCCTCGATCGAGAACGTCCTTGTGAAAGCCGAAAAGACCGCCGTGGAAACCGCCCTGGCGGTGATCATCTTCGACATGACCGGCAAGATCGAACAGGCCAACTCCGTCTATGCCGGGCTGATGGGCTACGCGCCCGAAGAGATGGTCGGAAAATCCATCGCCATCGTGATGCCGCCGGAAGATGCCGCCAGCATCGGCAAGGGGCCGTTCTGGGACGGGCTGCGGGCAGGCAAGGAACAGCGCGTCACCGCCGCGCGGCACCGCAAGAACGGCGACACCGTCTGGATCGAGGCAACCTATGTGCCGGTCCGCGACGAAAGCGGCACGGTCACGCAAGTCGTCAACTTTGCCGCGGATGTGACGGAAAAGACGAAACAAACCAAGCGGATGGAGGCAATGATGCAGGCCATCTGCCGCTCCGCCGCGGTGATCGAATTCGATCTTGACGGCAAGGTGCTGGAAGCGAACGAGAATTTCCTGAAAGTCACCGGCTATGCCGCCGCCGAAGTGATTGGCAAACATCATCGCATGTTCATGCCCGCGGGCAAGGCCGATCTGCCGGACTATGCGCAATTCTGGTCCCGACTGCGCGCGGGCGAACTGGTCGCGGGCGAATTCCTGCGCACCGACAAGGGCGGCAAGGACATCTGGTTGCGTGCTACTTACAACCCGCTTTTCGGGCTCAACGGCACACTGACCGGCGTGGTGAAATTCGCCTATGACGTGACCGATGTGAAAAAGGTCGCCCTCGATCAGGCCGGACAGATCACGGCGCTGAACCGGTCGCAGGCGACAATCGAATTCGACATGAATGGCAACACGCTGACAGCGAACGACATTTTCCTGCGCGCACTTGGCTATTCCCTGCCCGAAGTCATCGGCAAGCACCACTCGCACTTCCTGCGCGGGCAAGAGCGCGAAAGCGAGGCCTACCGGCAATTCTGGGCCGATCTGCGCGCGGGCATCCCGCAGGTGGGCGAATTCTGCCGCATCGGCAAGTCGGGGAAGGAAGTCTGGATTCAGGCCAGCTACAACCCGATCCTCGACGCCGAGGGCACCCCTTACAAAGTGGTGAAATTCGCCACCGACGTCACCGACCGCAAGGCGGCAATTCTCGACTTTCAGCAGGCCGTCGCGGCGCTCAGCGCGGGCGAGCTTGACCACCGGCTCGACCGTCCGATGGCGGCGGAATTCGAAGCGCTGCGCCACAATTACAACGAGGCGATCGACAGAATGGCGGAACTGGTCGGCTCGATCCTTGACAGCGCGCAATCGATCCAGAGCGAGACCGAAAGCCTCTCGGGCGCCTCGGCCGAGTTGGGGCGGCGCACCGAAACCCAGGCGGCCTCGCTTGAAGAAACCGCCGCGGCGATCAATCAGCTGGCCTCCTCGGTGGAAAGCTCGTCAAGCGGCGCGCGCAATGCGGCCGGCGCGGTGAGCAAGGCGCGGCATCGCTCGACCGAAGGACGGCGCGTCGTCGAAGAGACGATTTCGGCAATGAACGATATCGCGCGCAGCTCGGAACAGATTTCGCGCATCACTTCGGTGATTGACGACATTGCCTTCCAGACCAACCTGCTGGCACTGAACGCAGGCGTCGAGGCGGCGCGGGCGGGGGAAACGGGCCGCGGCTTTGCCGTCGTCGCCTCGGAAGTGCGGGCGCTGGCGCAGCGTTCGTCGGAAGCCGCGCGCGAGATTGCGGAACTGATCGAAACCTCGGGCCGTCAGGTGCGGCAGGGCGTCGATCTGGTCAATTCCTCGGGTCAGGCTTTGGGCGAGATCGACCATCTCGTCGCCGAGGTCGATACGCTGGTGCAGGCGATCGCCAATTCGGCGGCGGAACAATCGATGGGGCTGGGCGAGATTTCCTCGGCGGTGAACCAGCTCGATCAGGTGACGCAACAGAACGCTGCGATGTTCGAGGAAAGCTCGGCCGCCGTGGCGGTGCTGCGCGATCAGGCGGGGCATCTGTCGGCGCAAGGGGCGATCTTCCGCACCGGCGGAGACACGCAGCAAAGCTACCGCCGCGCCTCGTAAGCAGCGGAACATCAATAAAAAAGACCCGGGTGCGCAAGCGCACCCGGGTCTTTTTCTTGTCCGAAGCCCGCGATCAGGCTGCGTTCGAGCGGCTCCAGCGCAGCGAGGACATCAGGCTCGCACCGATGAAGACGACGCCCAGAAGCCCGGTCGCCCATTCCGGCACATGCATGAGCGTCTGCGCGAACATCGCCACCGACAGCACGAGGATCGACCAGAACGCCCCGTGTTCGAGGTAGCGGAAGTCGCTCAGCGCCTGCCGCTCGACCAGCATCACGGTAATCGAGCGCACGTAGAACGCGCCGATGCCAAGGCCGATGGCGATCAGGAACAGGTTTTGCGTCAGCGCAAAGGCACCGATCACGCCATCGAAGCTGAAGGAGGCATCGAGCACTTCGAGATAGAGGAACGCCCCCAGCCCGCCGCGAGCGACATCGCCCGAAAGCGAGGCGTTATCCAGCACCTGCCCCAGCCCCTCGACCGCGAGGAAGGTCAAGAGCCCGGTGCAAGCGGCAATCAGGAAGGTTCCCTCGGTCGCGGGCGGCAGCCACCAGGCAAAGATCAGCACGATCGCCAACAGAAAGCCGACCTCGATGCCGCGGATCGAGGCCCAGTCGCTCAGCCGCCGCTCGAGCGCGACAAACCAGTGCACTTCCTTGCTTTCATCGACAAAATAGCTCAGCGCCACCATCATCAGGAAGGCGCCGCCAAAGGCCGCAATCGACATATGCGCCTCGCCGATGATGCGCGAATATTCGGCCGGTTGCGTCGCGGCGATGCGCAGCGCCTCGATCGGGCCGATGCCTGCCGCAACGACGACAATGATCAGTGGAAACAAGATCCTCATGCCGAAGACGGCGATCAGAATCCCCCAGGTCAGGAAGCGGCGCTGCCAAGCCGGGGTCATCTGGCCCAGCTTGTTGGCGTTGATGATCGCATTGTCGAAGGAGAGCGAGATCTCCAGCACGGCAAGCACGCAGGCGACGAAGAAGAACGACAGCGCCCCATGGGTCGTGTGTTCATAGGTAAAGCCGAGCCACATTGCCAAGGCCAGACCGACCGCGGTGAACCCGAATGCCCAGCTGAAATATTGCAAGGTGCTGCGCATGACGTCCCCGTTTTGCGGCTGCTTGGCCTGTTGTCTTGTGCGCGATGTAGGCAGAGCGGAGAGACTGTGCAAGCCCTCAGCCCTGCGTCACGGTGCGTTCGGGGCCTTCCGACGCGTGTAACCGTAAAGCGCGATCAACTCGCTGGCGACATGGGCCCCGGCAATCGCGGTGGCGCCGGTGGTGTCATAGGGGGGCGAGACCTCGACCACATCGCCGCCGACCAGATTGACGCCCGCCAACCCGCGCAGGATCGCCGCCGCCTGCCAGCTGGCCAAGCCGCCCCAGACCGGCGTGCCGGTGCCGGGGGCAAAGGCCGGGTCGAGGCAATCGATGTCGAAGCTGATATAGGTCGGACGATCCCCCACCACCGCCTTGATCCGCGCCACGGTTTCGTCGACGCCCGCGCGATGCACGAAGGGCGCATCAAGGATGGTGACGCCGCAAGTGTCGGGGTTGTCGGTGCGGATGCCGACCGAGACCGTCGTCTCGGGCGCGACGACGCCCAGTTTCAGCGCCTTGTAAAGGAAGGTGCCGTGGTCGATCCGGCTCATGTCGTCATCGGCCCAGCTGTCGGAATGGGCGTCGAAATGGATGAGCGCAACGGGGCCGTGATGGGCCGCATAGGCGCGCAGGATCGGCAGGGTGATGAAGTGATCTCCGCCGAGGGTGATCGACCCGGCGCCTTGTGCCAGAATTCCCGCGATGTGATCGGTGACCCGGTCCGGGAAGCTCGCGGTATGGGCATAGTCGAAGGCGAGATCGCCGTAATCGGCGATCGCGAGTTCGCTGAACGGATCGAAGCCCCAGCCATAGGGTGCATCAAACGCCTGCAGCGTCGAGGCTTCGCGGATCGCGCGCGGCCCGAAGCGGGTGCCCGGACGATGCGTCACCGCCTGATCGAAGGGCACCCCGGTCACCGCAAGGTCGATGCCGGTCAGGTCCTTGCTGTAGCGCCGCCGCAGAAACGAGGTCGCGCCCGCAAAGGCATTCTCGAAGGCAAGGCCGCGCGGATCTTGCCGCGTGAAAGCCATATCTATCTGATTTTTCGCGTCTTCCAGTGCCATGCAGATGCCCCCTTTTCATCGCATAGCGCCCTGATAAACTTGAGGTGTCAACCAAAACCTGCGTCACCCCGCCACATCTGGACTTATTCTAACTTGATGCAGATCAACACCTCGGATTGACCAGCTGTTTAGAAGTATTCCATATTCAAAACACGGAGGGACACCGATGAAACGCAACAAGATCAGCCTGTTGGCGGCGATGACGCTGCTTGCCTCCCCCACGCTGGCCGATGATGCGGCACTGCGCGAGGAGGCAAAGGGGCTTTTCGAAGTGATCCCGATGCAGGCGCCGCAGCTGGCCGACAACAACACCGTCACCCGCGACAAGATCGATCTGGGGGCGATGCTGTTCTTTGATCCGCGGATGTCGAAATCGGGCGTCTTCTCCTGTCAGTCCTGTCACAACGTCGGGCTTGGCGGGGTCGACGGGCTGGAAACCTCGATCGGGCATGGTTGGCAGAAAGGCCCGCGCAATGCGCCGACCGCGCTGAACGCCGTCTTCAACATCGCGCAATTCTGGGATGGCCGCGCCCCCGATCTGGCCGCGCAGGCCAAGGGTCCGGTGCAGGCGGGTGTCGAGATGAACAACACCCCCGACAATCTGGTCGCCACGGTGAAATCGATGCCGGGTTACGTCGACGCCTTTGCCAAGGCCTTCCCCGGCCAGTCCGACCCGATCAATTTCGACAATTTCGCGCTGGCCGTCGAAGCCTTCGAAGCGACGCTGATCACGCCGAACTCGAAATTCGACCAGTGGCTGACCGGCACTGACGGGGCGATGAGCGAGGATGAAAAGGCCGGTCTGAAGCTCTTCATCGACACCGGTTGTTCGAGCTGCCACAACGGCATCAACATCGGCGGCAACGGCTATTATCCCTTTGGTGTGGTCGAGGCCCCCGGCGCCGAGATCCTGCCCGCGGGCGACACGGGCCGCTTCAAGGTCACCAAAACCGCCTCGGACGAATATGTGTTCCGCGCCGGGCCGTTGCGCAACATCGCGCTGACGGCACCTTATTTCCACTCCGGCAAGGTCTGGGATCTCAAGGAAGCGGTCTCGGTGATGGCGAATTCGCAGCTTGGCGCGAAGCTCGACGACAAGCAGGTGGAACAGATCACGGCCTTCCTTGGAACGCTGACCGGCGAGCAACCCGAGGTGGTGCATCCGATCCTGCCGGCGCGCACGGCCGAGACGCCGAAACCTGTGCAGATGAACTGATATTGCACCAAATTTCGGCACGAACGGCGCGGGGACTTTCCCCGCGCCTGTCTTTTCGGCAGTCCCGAAACCGGGTCACGCCGGGGGGAACGCTGAAAAGGAATACCTCACAGACATATTGCCGCAAGGACACCGTTGCACTGTCAATCGCCGCGAATTCCTGACATATGTCAAAACAATATCTGTGACATGCCTATTCCGTTTTCGGCAAATCCTGGAGCCAGCATGCGACTGACGACTCGGACCAACCTGGCGATGCGCACCCTGATGTTCTGTGCGGTCAATGGCGACCGCATCGTGCGCAAGCACGAGATCGCCGAGGCCTGCAACGCCTCTGAAAACCATCTGGCGCAGGTGGTGAACACGCTTGCGCAACGCGGCTTCATCGAAACACAACGGGGCCGCTCCGGCGGGCTGCGATTGGCGCGACCGATGGACCAGATCAGTGTCGGCGAGGTGCTGCGCACCTTCGAGGCGGTGCTGCCCTTCGTCGAATGTCTGGACGGCGAGAACAACACCTGCCCGCTCTGCGACGCCTGCCGCTTCCGCGATGCGATCGGCGCGGCACTTGAGGCGTTCTACACCGCAATGGACGCGCATTCGGTGGGCGATCTGGTGCGCGACAACGCCGCACTGGAGACCCTTCTGCGCCTGCCCGGGGCGCAACGGATCTCGATCTGCGGCGGCCCGGCACGGGCGCGTGCGGCGGTGGCGGCCGAACTCGAGGCCTGAGCGCCCTTCACGGAAATGTTTCGAAAGAAACGCAATTCTCACGAACCCGCGCCCGGCCCCGGCGCGGGTTCGGCCATTTTCCGCCCGCGATTTTCGGGTAACGCTAACGCTCCTTTCATCGTGAGTTGAACTTTCGGGCGGGCCTGTTTAGCTGCGTCATAGTGTCGCCGCAATTCAAGCGCCCCATGAAGGGGCAAGCGGTAACAACGAGGCCCGAGATGCAACAGACGCAACAAATGGGAATGGTGTCTTCCGACCAGCCGGAAGGCATGCAACGCCAACAGGCCGATGCGAAAGCCTCGGCGCAGCAGCAGGGTCATGCAGAAAAGCCCGTGCAGGCTGGCAAGACGATCACCGACTGGGCCTCGATCTGAGGCCCTCGGTCCGGGCCTGTTCGCGGGCCTGACGCTCCCTGCCCCTGCGCGGGCAAGACTTGCGGGACGGCTCCTGATCGGGGATCATGCCTTGATCCGGAGCGTCCCATGAAGTCCCCCATGACATCGCCACTGACTGACATCCCCGGGATCGGACCCGCCACGGCGGAGGGTTTCCTGCGATCGGGCATCACCAGCGCCGAGGCGCTGCGTGCCATGGGTGCCGATGCCGCTTACGAGGCCTGGCTTCGGGGCGGGAACCCGCCGCATTTCATCGGATATTACGCGCTCGTGATGGCGCTGCAGGGACGGCCGTGGAATGACTGCCGCGGCGCCGAAAAGGACGCGCTCAGGGTCAAGTTCGATGCGCTGAAAGCGCGTGCTCTGGGAAATCAAAAGGGCCACCCCGGGATCGAGGCGGCCCTTGATCTGATTGGCGTCGGCCTGCGGCGCTAGCCGCAAGCCGCAACGGACCGGCGATCAGCCGACCAGTTCGAGGCCCGAGAAGAAGTAGGCGATTTCGACCGCGGCGGTTTCCGGCGCGTCCGAACCGTGGACCGAGTTTTCGCCGACCGAGAGGGCGAATTCCTTGCGGATGGTGCCGTCAGCGGCGTTCGCCGGGTTGGTGGCGCCCATCACTTCACGGTTCTTGGCGATCGCGCCTTCCCCTTCGAGCACTTGCACGACGACCGGCTCGGACGCCATGAATTCGCACAGCTCGCCGTAGAAGGGGCGTTCCTTGTGCACTTCATAGAACTTGCCGGCTTGTTCGAGGCTCAGCTTGATGCGTTTTTGCGCGACGATGCGCAGACCGGCTTCCTCGAATTTGGCATTGATCTTGCCGGTGAGGTTGCGGCGCGTCGCGTCGGGTTTGATGATCGAAAGCGTGCGTTCGATGGCCATGAGGGAAAGCCTCTTTGGTTGGGGACCGGAAGGCCGGTCAGAAAAGCGTCTGGCGCCTGCTATCATGCGGCAGGGATGTTGAAAACCCCCGCGCGACTGCCGTTTTGGGCAGGAAATGCGACAAATGCGCAACGCTGCCCCGGAAGGATTGCCCCTGCCCCCACCTGCGCGCCATTGACGCGGTCCACAGGCTGGGGCAGAGCCGGAACATGCTCACGCTTGACGCCATCACCTATGCCATCGAGGGCCGCCCGCTGTTCGACGCAGCCTCGGCCCGGATCCCCACCGGCCACAAGGTCGGCCTTGTCGGCGCCAATGGCGCGGGGAAAACCACGCTTTTCAGACTGATCCGGGGCGAGCTTGCGCTCGAATCGGGCGAGATCGGTCTGCCCCTGCACGCCCGCATCGGCGGTGTCGCGCAGGAGGTGCCCTCCTCCGCCACGAGCCTGATCGACACCGTTCTGGCCGCCGATACCGAGCGCGCCGATCTTCTGGAGGAATCGCAGACCGCGACCGACCCGGGGCGCATCGCGGAAATCCAGACCCGGCTGGCCGATATCGACGCCTGGTCGGCCGAGGGCCGGGCCTCGGCGATCCTGCGCGGGCTTGGCTTTGACGCCGAGGCGCAACGCCGCCCCTGTTCGGATTTCTCGGGCGGCTGGCGGATGCGCGTCGCGCTGGCGGGGGTGCTGTTCGCGCAGCCCGATCTGCTGCTTCTGGACGAACCGACGAACTATCTCGACCTCGAAGGGGCTTTGTGGCTGGAACAATATCTGGCCCGCTACCCGCATACGGTCATCATCATCAGCCACGACCGCGATCTTTTGAACCGCGCCGTCGGCTCGATCCTGCATCTGGAAAACCGCAAGCTGACGCTGTGGAACGGGCCTTACGACCAGTTCGCCCGCCAACGCGCGGCGGCGCGGGCCAATCTGGCGGCGGCGGCGAAGAAGCAGGAGGCGCGGCGGGCGCATCTGCAAAGCTTCGTCGATCGCTTCAAGGCCAAGGCGACGAAGGCCGCGCAGGCGCAGGCACGCGTCAAGATGCTGGAAAAGATGGAGCCGATCACCGCCCCCGAAGAAGCTGCGAAACAGGTCTTTACCTTCCCCACGCCCGAGCAGCTGTCGCCGCCGATCATCACGCTCGATGGTGCCGCGGTGGGCTATGGCGACAAGCCGATCCTGCGGCGGCTCAATATGCGCATCGATCAGGATGACCGGATCGCGCTTCTGGGCCGCAACGGTGAGGGGAAATCGACGCTCTCGAAGCTGCTCGCGGCCAAGCTTGAAACCTGCGAGGGGCGGATTGCCCGGTCCTCGAAACTGCGGATCGGCTATTTCGCCCAGCATCAGGTCGACGAACTGGATCTGAACGCGACGCCGCTGCTTCACCTGCAGCGCCTGCGCCCCGAGGAGCATCAGGCGAAGCTGCGCGCGCGGCTGGCCGGGTTCGGACTGCTTGCGGATCAGGCAGAAACCGCGGTCGGCAAGCTGTCTGGCGGGCAGAAGGCGCGGCTCTCGCTGCTGCTCGCCACGCTTGATGCCCCGCATCTTCTCATTCTCGACGAACCGACGAACCACCTTGATATCGAGAGCCGCGAGGCGCTGGTCGAGGCGCTGACCGCCTATTCGGGCGCGGTGATCCTTGTCAGCCACGACATGCACCTGCTTGGCCTCGTGGCCGACCGGCTCTGGCTGGTCAAGGGCGGTGCCGTGGCGCCCTACCCCGCCGATCTGGAAGCCTACCGGGCGGAATTGCTCGCGGGTGATCCCGACGAGAGACCCGCACCGAAACCAGCCGAGAAGAAGGCCGCCCCGCCCTCGCGCGAGCGGATACTGGCGCTGCGCTCCGAGGCGCGCAAATGCGAGGAGCGGGTCGAGAAACTGGCCGAGATGCTGGCCAAACTTGACGAGAAACTGGCCGATCCTACCCTCTACGAAGCGGCCCGCGCCGCCGAGCGCGAAAAGTGGATGCTCAAGCATGCCGAAGCGCGCGAGGCGATGGGCCGGGCCGAGGAACTCTGGATGGCGGCGCTGGAAGCGCTGGAAACCGCGATGGCGGGCTGAGGGCTAAGCCCGAAGGCACAGGTAAGACATGACGCGCAAGATCATCATCGATACGGACCCCGGGCAGGATGACGCCGTGGCGATCCTTCTGGCCCTTGGCAGCCCCGAACTCGAGGTGCTGGGGATTACCTGCGTCGCGGGCAATGTGCCCTTGGCGCTGACGACGAAAAACGCGCGGATCGTCTGCGAACTGGCCGGGCGGCGGGATGTGAAAATCTTCGCGGGCTGCGACCGACCGCTTCTGCGCCCGCTGGTGACGGCAGAATATGTGCATGGCAAGACCGGGCTCGACGGGATCGCCCTGCCCGAGCCGACGATGCCGCTGCAAGACCAGCATGCGGTTGATTTCATCATCGAAACCCTGCGCAGCGAGGCCCCGGGCACGGTCACGCTTTGTCCGCTCGGGCCGCTGACGAACATCGCGACCGCCTTCCGCCGCGCGCCCGAGATCATCTCGAAGGTCGAGCAGATCGTGCTGATGGGGGGCGCCTATTTCGAAGTCGGCAACACCACCCCGGCGGCCGAATTCAACATTTACGTCGACCCGCAAGCGGCTGAAATTGTGCTGAAATCCGGAGCGCCTGTAGTCATTGTGCCGCTCGATGCGACGCATAAGGCGCTGACCACACGCCCGCGGATCGAGGCGTTCCGGGCGCTGAACACCCCCGTCGGCGCGGCGGTGGCGAGCTGGACCGATTTCTTCGAGCGCTTCGACATGGCGAAATATGGTTCCGAAGGCGCGCCGCTGCATGACCCCTGTGTCATCGCCTGGCTGCTCCGCCCCGATCTGTTCGAGGGCCGCTTCATCAATGTCGAGATCGAGACCCATTCGGAGCTGACGATGGGCATGACCGTCGCCGATTGGTGGCGCGTGACACAGCGCGCACCGAATGCGCTTTTCTTGCGGGATGTCGATGCCGAAGGGTTCTACTCCCTGCTGACGGAACGGCTTGCACGTCTCTGACACCGACTGTCTCGCGCGCAGAACAACGGCGCGGCTTTTCTTTGTAGCAATTACGCACTCTTTCTTGACGAACGTCACAGGCGCAGCACATCGTTGCACATGCGACTGTCCTTCGACAATTCCTATGCCCGCCTGCCCGAGCGTTTCTTTGCCCGGCTGGGGCCAGATGCGGTCGCCGCCCCAGCACCGATCGTCGTCAACCGGGCTCTGGCTGCGCGGCTGGGGATCGATGCCGACTGGCTTGCCAGCGCCGAGGGCACCGAGGTTCTGGCAGGAAATCGCCTGCCAGAGGGCGCCGAGCCGATCGCGCAGGCCTATGCGGGGCATCAGTTCGGCGGCTTCGTGCCGCAACTGGGCGATGGCCGGGCGATCCTTCTGGGCGAGGTGCTGGCGCCCGATGGCGCGCGGCTTGACTGGGTGCTGAAAGGCGCGGGTCGCACGCCCTGGTCGCGCGGCGGCGACGGGCGGGCCTGGCTTGGGCCGGTGTTGCGCGAATATCTGGTCTCGGAGACGATGGCGGCCCTTGGCGTGCCGACGACGCGGGCGCTTGGCGCGGTGCTGACCGGGCAGACCGTCTATCGCGACGGGTTCCACAAGCCGGGCGCGGTGATCTCGCGCATTGCGGCCAGCCATATCCGCGTCGGCACGTTCGAGTATTTCGCCGCGCGGCAAGATCAGGAAGCGCTGGCAACGCTTTGCGAATACACGATTTCCCGCCATTATCCCGACGTGGACGGCCCGCTTGGGCTGCTGGCGGGTGCCGTCGAGGCGCAGGCGAAGCTTGTCGCGCAATGGCTGTCGTTCGGCTTCATCCATGGGGTGATGAACACCGACAATTGCGCGCTCTCGGGCGAGACGATCGATTACGGCCCCTGCGCCTTCCTCGATGTCTATCATCCGCAAAAGGTGTTTTCTTCGATCGACAGTTACGGCCGCTATGCCTATGCGAACCAGCCGCAGATCGCGCTCTGGAACCTGACGCAGCTGGCCTCCTGCCTGTTGCCGCTGATCGGCCCCGAGGAAAAGGCGGTCGAACAGGCGCAGGCGGTGCTGGATGGCTTCGCCCCGGCCTATCAGGCGGCTTGGCTGTACCGGATGGGCCGCAAGATCGGGCTTGAGCGCGCCACCGAGGCCGACCGGCCGCTGATCGAGAGCCTGCTCTCGCGCATGGCCTCCGAGGGGGCCGATTTCACCCGCACATTCCGCGGTTTGGTCACCGGGCAGGCGCGGGACGAGTTCCCCGATCCCTGTGCCTTTGACAGCTGGGAAACGCTTTGGCAGGCGCGGCTCACGCGCGAGGTCGTGCCGCAGGCGGTGCTGTCTGCCGCCAACCCGGTGCGAATCCCGCGCAATCACCGTATCGAAGAGGTGATCACCGCCGCTGTGCTGGGGGATTTCGCCCCCTTCCATCAGCTGCAGGCGGCACTCACCCATCCGTTCGACCCTAACCCGGATTTTGCCGCCTTCGAGGCTGCCCCCACCCCCGACGAACGCGTCACCCGCACCTTTTGCGGCACCTGACTTGTGGCGGATACAATCGCACGCTGGACCTTTGAGCGGCGCGCTGGCAGGGGACCGCCATGGGACATGGTGTTGAAAATCTCCGCGGAAGTCTGCTGATGGTGCTTGCGATGGCGGGCTTCGCCATCGAGGACATGTGCGTCAAATTCCTCGCCGGGCACATGCCCGTGGGCGAGGTGCTGATGCTGCTTGGCATCGGCGGCACGGCGATCTTTGCCACGCTCGCGGCTCGCAACGGCGACCGGCTGGTGTCACGCGATCTGCTGGCGCCCGCGGTGATCGGGCGCAATTTCGGCGAACTCGTCGGCACCCTCGCCTTCGTCTGCGCCGTGGCCTTCACGCCGCTTGCCCAAGCCTCGGCCATCCTGCAGGCAACGCCCTTGGCGGTGACGCTGGGGGCCGCGCTTTTCCTCGGCGAGCATGTCGGCTGGCGGCGCTGGTCGGCAATCGGCGTCGGTTTTCTGGGCGTGCTGATCGTGATCCGCCCGGGGACCGAAGGATTTTCGGTGCTCTCGCTTTTCGCGGTCGTCGGCGTTCTCGGCCTTGCCGCGCGCGATGTGGTGACGCGCCGCGTGCCGAAGTCGATCACCTCGATGCAACTTGCAACCTACGGATTTGCCTCGGTGATTCCGGCGGGGGCGATGCTCGTTCGGTTTCAGGGGCCGGTGCTGATGCCCACCGCCTTCGATCTTGCGTCGATCGCGGCGGCGCTGGTCTTCGGCACCGCGGGCTATTATGCGCTGATCGCGGCGATGCGGATCGGCGAGGTCGCGGTGATCACCCCCTTCCGCTACACCCGGCTGATCTTTGCGCTGATCATCGGCTGGGCAGTCTTTGCCGAGGCCCCGGACCGCTGGACGCTGATCGGCGGCGCGGTCATCGTCGCCTCGGGGCTTTACACTTTGGCCCGTCAGCGCCGTCTGGCCAAGGCCGAAGTCCCTGCCGCCTGACGCAAAAATTTCACGCGAAGTCGGACGCTAACACCGCCGTTAACGCTATCAAGGGCCTTTTCGCTGCGGCAGCATGGGGCTATAGAGGGGGCGATTTACCAATCGGAGCACTCCCATGAGCACGATCATCGACATCCACGCGCGCGAAATCCTCGACAGCCGTGGTAACCCGACCGTCGAAGTCGACGTGACCCTTGAAGACGGCACGATGGGCCGCGCCGCCGTGCCCTCGGGCGCCTCGACCGGTGCGCATGAAGCGGTGGAACGCCGCGATGGCGACAAGTCGCGCTACATGGGCAAGGGCGTTCTGGAAGCCGTGATGGCGGTGAACGGCGAGATCGCCGAGAACCTCGTCGGCGAAGACGTCACCGATCAGGAAGGCATCGACAAGCTGATGATCGAGCTCGATGGCACCCACAACAAGGGCCGTCTGGGCGCGAACGCCATTCTGGGCGTGTCGCTGGCCTGCGCGAAAGCCGCCGCCGATTTCACGGCGCAGCCGCTTTATCGCTATGTCGGTGGCACCTCGGCCCGTGTCCTGCCGGTGCCGATGATGAACATCATCAACGGCGGCGAGCATGCCGACAACCCGATCGACATTCAGGAATTCATGATCATGCCGGTCAGCGCGGGCAATATCCGCGACGCCGTGCGCATGGGTTCGGAAGTGTTCCACACGCTGAAGAAGGAACTGTCGGCCAAGGGGCTCTCGACCGGTCTGGGCGATGAGGGCGGCTTTGCGCCGATGCTCGCCTCGACCCGTGACGCGCTCGACTTCATCCTGAAGGCGATCGAAAAGGCGGGCTACAAGCCGGGCGAGGACATCTATCTGGCGCTCGACTGCGCCTCGACCGAATATTTCAAAGGCGGCAAATACGAGATGAAGGGCGAGGGCCTGTCGCTGACCTCGGCCGAGAATGTCGATTATCTGGCCAAGCTCTGCACCGAATATCCGATCATCTCGATCGAGGACGGCTGCGCCGAGGATGACTGGGACGGCTGGAAGCTGCTCACCGATGCTTTGGGCGACAAGGTGCAGCTGGTCGGTGACGATCTCTTCGTGACCAACCCGGCGCGTCTGGCCGAGGGCATCAAGAAAGGCGTCGCGAACGCGATGCTGGTGAAGGTGAACCAGATCGGCTCGCTCTCGGAAACGCTGAAGGCGGTCGAGATGGCACATCGCGCGCGCTACACCAACGTGATGTCGCACCGCTCGGGCGAGACCGAGGATGCGACGATCGCCGATCTGGCCGTCGCGACGAACTGCGGTCAGATCAAGACCGGCTCGCTCGCCCGCTCCGACCGGCTGGCGAAATACAACCAGCTGATCCGCATCGAGGAAATGCTGGGCGAGACCGCCGAATACATGGGCCGCGCGATCCTGAAATAAGCCCTCGGGCTTTTTCTTGGTCCAAATACGCAAATTCCGCCGGAGGCACCCTGCCCTCGGCGGTTTTTCTTTGACTTGTCTGCCTCCGGCGGGCGTATTTGCGCCAGGAAAAAACCCGGAGGGATCATGGGCGAGGCAGATCGGATCATCGCGAAACTCGGGCTGGAACCGCATCCCGAAGGCGGCTGGTATCGCCAGACCTGGGTGGCCGAGGCGGAACCGGGCGCGCGCCCGGTGGGCACAGCGATCCTGTTTCTGCTGAAAGCAGGCGAAGCCAGCCATTGGCACCGCGTCGATGCGGCCGAGATCTGGCATTATCACGCGGGCGCAGCGCTCGAATTGCGGATTGCCGCGACCGAGGCCGGGCCGGTGACGCGGCTGCGGCTTGGCCCCGATGTGCTCGGCGCCGAAGTCGTGCAGGGCATCGTGCCGATCGACCATTGGCAGGCGGCGCGGACGCTTGGCGACTGGACGCTGGTTGGCTGCACCGTCAGCCCCGGCTTTCGCTTCGAGGGGTTCGAGATGGCCGCGCCGGGGTTCGAGATCGATGACCTCCCGCCCTCGGCGCGGTGACCTGTCCCCTTATCTCCAGAACCCGCGCTTGAAGAGATCGGAGAGATCGGTCAGCCAGCTTGCGGGCGGCAGATCGAGCACCGCCAGCGCGATCAGCGCGCCCACAACCGCGAGCGCCAGACCGACCTCGCGGCGATGCGACAGCATGTGCATCTGTGCCGACCAGAGCAGGTTGGTGATCACCGGCCAATGCAGCCAGATGTGCCAGCCCGCCGCGAAAAGAAAGAAGACCCCCAGCGTCAGGTGCAGGCTTTCCCATTGCACGCGGGTGAGGAAGGCCAGATGCCAGCCGATGTCCATCGCGATCCGGCCCGAAGGCGCAATCGCGATCGCAAGGCCCGAGACGGCAAGGCCAAGGAAGGTGAAGCCTGCCAGAAAGACCGCCGCAGCGCGGTTCGAAAACGGTTGGGAAGCAAGGTGTGTCATCGCATCCTCCTGTCGTTTCCCATGATACGCAGAAGGGGGCGATTTCCGTCTATTCCCGCGGGCGGCTGAGCTTGCCACCGCCTACCAGTGCCGCAACGCCGGTCGTCGTGGGCCCCGAGGTCGGCAGGCCGCGGGCGACGCGGACGGCGAGATAGGCGAAGGCCTGGGCCTCAAGCATGTCGCCATCAAGGCCGATGTCTTCGATCGGGGCCACCGGACAGGGCAGCCGGGCCACCAGTTCCGCCATCAGCGCCGCGTTGAGGCGACCACCGCCCGAGACCAGAACGAGGTCTGGCGGGCTCGGGAAATGCTCGAAACCGCGGGCCACGGCAGCGGCGGCGCAGGCGGTGAGCGTCGCCACCGCATCGGCATCATCAAGCCGATCAACAAACGCAAGCGCCGTGGCGAATTCATTGCGGTCGAGCGATTTCGGCGGCATGCGGAAGAAATGCCGGTGGCCAAGGAATGTCCTCACCCCGGCCTCGTCCACCCGCCCCTTCAACGCGAGCGCGCCGCCGATATCGGCCGCAGCGCCCAAACGATGGCGCATAAGATCATCGATCGGCGCATTCGCCGGGCCGGTGTCGAAGGCCAGAACCGCGCCTTCAGCTTCGGGCGCGGGCTGGCGCGGGTCGAGCCAGGTCACATTGCCGACGCCGCCCAGATTGAGAAAGGCGCAAGGCATGCTGAGCCCGGCCCAGGTCGCACAGGCGAAATGGAAGAAGGGCACCAAAGGCGCCCCCTGCCCGCCCATCTCGACATCCATGGAGCGGAAATCCCAGACCACGGGGCGGCCCAGAACCTCGGCCAGAACCGCGCCATCGCCAGCCTGATGCGTGCGGCGCTGGCCGTGCAGCCCGTTCGGATCATGCGCCAAAGTCTGACCGTGAAATCCGATCAGCACCTCCTCCGCGTCCGCGGGCAGATCGGCCAGAAGACCTGCAAGAAGTTCGGCATGCGCGGTCTCGACCACCTCCGCAGCCTCAGCCACGCCATCTTCGCCCTGCCAGCGGCCCAGGGCGCGATGGATCACGCCACGCTCGGCGGGCGTATAGGGGCGGTAGGCCTTGGGGCCGAAATCGAGGATCGCATGGCCGTCGGTCAGCAGCGCCGCCGCATCGACGCCGTCAAGCGAGGTTCCCGACATCGTGCCGATCGCCCAGACCGGCTGCGATTTTGCGCCCGTTTTCAACATCTCTTCCCCTTTTGCGCCTGCGCCGATATACGCATGGGGCCAGCCAAGGGACAAGCACGATGACTTATCATCCGAAATCGGAATTCCTGCGCGTCATTATCGAGCGCGGTTTTCTGGCCGATTGCACCGATCTTCAGGAACTCGACGCCGCTTTGGCGGGGGGGATGGTGACCTGCTATATCGGCTATGATGCCACGGCGGCCTCGCTGCATGTCGGGCATCTTCTGAACATCATGCTGTTGCGCTGGTTCCAGAAGACCGGACACAAGCCGATCACGCTGATGGGCGGGGGCACGACGAAGGTGGGTGACCCCAGCTTCCGCAGCGAGGAACGGCCGCTGCTGACGCCCGAGAAGATCGACGAGAACATCGCCGGAATGCAGCGGGTCTTTGCGCGCTATCTTGATTACAAGGACGAAGGCAATGGCGCGCTGATGCGCAACAATGCCGAATGGCTTGATGATCTGAACTACCTCGAATTCCTGCGTGATATCGGGCGGCATTTCTCGGTCAACCGGATGCTGAGCTTCGAATCGGTGAAATCGCGGCTCGACCGCGAGCAGTCGCTGAGCTTCCTCGAATTCAACTACATGATCTTGCAGGCCTATGATTTCCTTGAACTGAACCGCCGCTATGGCTGTCTGTTGCAGATGGGCGGGTCGGATCAGTGGGGCAATATCGTCAACGGCATCGATCTGACGCGCCGGGTGCTGGATCGCGAGATCTTCGGGCTGACGACACCGCTTCTGACCACCTCGGACGGGCGCAAGATGGGCAAGTCGCAGGGGGGCGCGGTCTGGCTGAATGGCGAGATGCTGAGCCCGTATGAGTTCTGGCAGTTCTGGCGCAACACGACCGATGCCGATGTGGGCCGGTTCCTGAAGCTTTACACCGATCTGCCGGTCGCGGAATGCGAGCGTCTGGGCAAGCTCGAGGGCTCCGAGATCAACGGTGCGAAAATCATTCTGGCGAATGAAGTGACGCGGCTTCTGCACGGTGCCGAAGCCGCGGCCGCGGCCGAGGCCACCGCGCGCGAGGTCTTTGAAAAAGGCGGCGTGGGCGAGGATCTGCCGACGCTGACGCTTGGTGCCGAGGAAGTGGCCGAGGGGATCAGCCTTGCGCAGCTCGTCGTGCGCTCGGGTCTCGCCAAGACCGGCAAGGACGGCAAGCGGCTGATTTCCGAGGGCGGTCTGAAAGTGAATGACGAGATCTGCACCGATGCCGGGCGGATGTTCGCGCCCGCCGATCTGGCCGCGCCGGTGAAGCTGAGCGCGGGCAAGAAGCGCCATGCGCTGGTGAGCCTGGGCTGAGCGAGGCCGGGGCTCTGCCCGTCGCCGATTGGTCTTGAACCAATGGCGCACCAATCGGCGACCCCGGGATATTTCGGGCAAGATAAAGGAAAAGGGCGCTCCTGACGGGCGCCCTTTTATCTTGCGTCAAATATCTCGGGGGTGAGACCGGAGAAAGAAAGGCTCCGGTGGAGCCTTTCCCGGTCGAACGCCCGAGCCCCGCGAGGGCATGAGGGGCAGAGCCCCCTGCGCCAGCGTCACTCGACCGTGGCCTTGACGATGTAATCCGGGTTGTCGACGAGACCGTTCATCTCGGGCGCGCCCTTCTTGATCTTGTCGACGAGATCCATGCCTTCGACCACATGGCCGACGATGGTGTATTGGCCGTCCAGATGCGGGGCGGCGTCGAACATGATGAAGAACTGGCTGTTGGCCGAGTCGGGGCTGGCGGACCGGGCCATGCCGACCATGCCACGGGTGAAGGAGCGGTTCGAGAATTCCGCCGGAAGGTCGCCGTATTTCGACCCGCCCATGCCCGCCATCGACAGATCGCCGCCACGCTTGCCGAATTGCACGTCGCCGGTCTGCGCCATGAAGCCCTCGATCACGCGGTGGAAGACCACGTCATCATAGGCATGTTCATTGGCGAGCTGGGTGATGCGCTCGACATGCTGCGGCGCGACGTCGGGCGAGAGGTCGATCACGACCTTGCCCGAAACCGAGCCCCCGATCTCAAGCACGAGGTTCGGACCCGGGCCATCGGGCGCGGTGGTGCCATCCTGCGCCATCGCCCCCGTGGCCGCAAAGGCCAGTGCCGTGGCAAGGAGCAGCTTACGCATCGGCCGCCACCCGCACGGTGATCATCCGGTCCGGGTTCGCCGGCGGCTCGCCGCGCGCGATCTTGTCGACGAATTCCATCCCCGAGATCACCTGACCGTAGACGGTGTATTGGCCGTTCAGGAAGTTGTTGTCGGCGAAGTTGATGAAGAACTGGCTGTTGGCCGAGTTCGGGTTCATCGAGCGCGCCGCACCAAGCGAGCCGCGGGCGTGCGGGACCTTGGAGAACTCGGCTTTCAGATCGGGATATTGCGACCCGCCCGTGCCGGCGCGGCGCGGGTTGTAGTCCTTTTCCATATTGGCGTTTTCGACGTCGCCCGTCTGCGCCATGAAGCCGTCGATCACGCGGTGGAAGGCCACGTTGTCATAGGCGCCATCGCGGGCCAGTTGTTTCATCCGCTCGCAGTGCAGCGGCGCCACATCGGTGAGCAGCTCGATCACCACCGGCCCATCCTTGAGGGTGATGATGATGGTGTTTTCGGGATCCTTGATCTCGGCCATGGGGCTCTCCTGAATTTGGTCTGGGCGCAACTTAAGGGCTGGGAGGCGCTAAGGAAAGGGCAAAGCGGTGCGGGAATTTCGTCGCAGCCGGGCGGGATTTCGCCGCCCGCGCGGCCGCAAGGCGTTGACGACCCCGTCACATCCGGGCAATTTTGCGCGAGCCGCAGGTGGACGGCCCCCACCTCGCGACCCACAACTGGAGAACGGACATGGCTTGGAAAACGCTCGACGAGATGGATCTTGCGGGCAAGGTGGTGCTGGTGCGCGTGGACATCAACGTGCCGGTGGAAAACGGGGTGGTGACCGACGCGACGCGGATCGAAAAGATCGCGCCCACGGTCAAGGACATCCTCGCCAAAGGTGGCAAGCCGGTGTTGCTGGCGCATTTCGGTCGTCCGAAAGGCAAGCCCGTGCCGGAAATGAGCCTCAAGCCGCTGGTGCCGGAACTGGCCAAGGCGCTGGGGGTGACGGTGAAATTCGCCGAGGACTGCATTGGCGGTCCCGCCAAGACTGCCGTCGCGGCGCTGGCTGCGGGCGAAGTTCTGCTGCTGGAAAATACCCGCTTCCATGCAGGTGAAGAAAAGAACGATCCCGAACTGAGCGCCGCAATGGCCGCGCTGGGCGAGGTCTATGTGAACGATGCCTTCTCGGCGGCGCACCGCGCGCATTCCTCGACCGAGGGCGTGGCGCATATCCTGCCGTCCGCGGCGGGTCGTCTGATGGAAGCGGAACTGAAGGCGCTGGAAGCGGCGCTGGGCAATCCGGCGCGGCCGGTGACGGCGGTCGTCGGTGGCGCCAAGGTCTCGACCAAGCTTGATCTTCTGGGCAATCTGGTGACCAAGGTCGATCATCTGGTGATCGGTGGTGGCATGGCGAACACCTTCCTCGTCGCGCAGGGCATCGATGTCGGCAAATCGCTGGCCGAACGCGAGATGGCGGAGACCGCGCGCGAGATCCTTGAAAAGGCCAAGGCCGCGGGCTGCGCGATTCACCTGCCCGCCGATGTGGTGGTGGCGCGCGAGTTCAAGGCGGGCGCCGCGAACGAGGTCGTCGGCAAGGCCGATTGCCCGCCCGATGCGATGATCCTTGATGCCGGTCCGAAGTCGGTCGAAGAGATCGCCAAGGTGTTCGAGGCCAGCAAAACGCTGATCTGGAACGGCCCGCTCGGCGCCTTCGAGATCGCGCCCTTCGATGCGGCGACAAATGCGGCGGCGCAGAAAGCGGCGGATCTGACCAAGGCAGGCAAGCTGGTGTCGGTGGCGGGCGGTGGCGACACCGTGGCGGCGCTGAACAAGGCGGGCGCTGCGGAAGATTTCAGCTACATCTCGACCGCGGGCGGCGCTTTCCTTGAGTGGATGGAAGGCAAGGAACTGCCCGGCGTTGCGGCGCTGACGAAATAAGCTTGTCCGATTGCGACAAATCAGGGTCGGGGCGCTGCAAAGCGCCCCGATTTTTTCATGTCTGCTGCGCTGTTAGCGAAACCGGAATTGCATCCTTTGTCACAAGAGTTTAACCGGGTGCTGCAATTGCAAAGTCGCTGCCCGGAATGGTCCGGGCCCAGGATCGGGGGTCGAATATGGCGAAGACGATGATGGAACACATGCGCAAGGGCGAGGGCTTCATCGCCGCTCTTGACCAGTCGGGCGGCTCGACGCCGAAGGCGCTGCGGCTCTATGGCATCACCGAAGACGCCTATTCGAACGAAACCGAAATGTACGACCTGATCCACGCGATGCGCGCGCGGATCATCAAGTCGAGCGCCTTCACCGGCGACAAGGTGGTCGGCGCGATCCTCTTTGAACAGACGATGGACCGCGACATCGACGGCATCCCGACCGCCACCTATCTGTGGGAAAAGCGCGGCGTCGTGCCCTTCCTGAAGATCGACAAGGGTCTGGAAGAGGAAAAGAACGGCTGCCAAATGCTGAAGGCGATGCCGACGCTGGATGCGCTGCTGGAGCGCGCCGCGGAAGCCGGGATCTTCGGCACGAAAGAGCGTTCGGTGATTTCGGCCGCGGATCCGATGGGCATTGCCTCGGTCGTGGCGCAGCAGTTCGAAATCGGCGAGCAGGTTCTGGGCGCGGGCATGGTTCCGATCCTTGAGCCGGAAGTGACGATCTCGATCGCCGACAAGATCGACGCCGAAGCGATGCTGCGCGATGCGCTGCTGGCGGGTCTCGAAACCGTGTCCTCGCCCGTCATGCTGAAGCTCAGCCTGCCGACGATCGACAACTTCTATCTGCCGCTCGTCGAGCATCCGAACGTGATCAAGGTCGTCGCGCTCTCGGGTGGCTATGCCCGCAACGACGCGAACGCGATTCTCGCCCGCAACAAGGGCATGATCGCCTCGTTCAGCCGCGCGCTGACCGAGGGCCTGACCGCGCAGATGACCGATGCGGAATTCGACGCGGCGCTGGGCGAAGCGATCGACAGCATCTACCGCGCCTCGATCGCCGGTTGATCGGCGTATAAGGTAATCCCGCGGGCCCCCATTGGGGGCCCGTTTGCGTTCCGGGCCTTTTCACGCTCGGGCCTTTGTGGCAAGGTTGCGCCAGCGCCCGTCAGAGGCCGCATGAGAGGCACAGCATGAATCTTCCGAAAGGTCCGAGGGTCGCCCCCTTCGTCTTCTATTCCGCCGCCACCGTGCTTGGGCTCAACTTCGCCTTTGCCGCAATGCAGGGGCCGAATGGCATCTTCCATCGCGTTCAGGTTGATGCCGAAATCGAGAGACTGACGGTCGAGCGTGACAAGCTGAAAGCCGAAGAAGAGCGGATGGCGAATCTGACGCATCGGCTGTCGGACGATTATCTCGACCTTGATCTGCTCGATGAACGCGCGCGCGAGGTGCTGGGCACGCTGCGCGGCGATGAAATCGTGATCCGTTAAGCGATCCTTAAGCCTGTTTTCGCGCCCGCACGGCTTCGTGCGGGCGTTTTGCGTTCGCGCGATTGCATCTTTTCGTCGCATGCTGTAGAGAATGGTTTAACGTTGAACTATCGCGACCTGGGAGGCTGTCCAATGGCGACACGCAAGACCCCCGAGACCGCGGCGCCCGCGCGCCCCAATGTCTCGAAGGAAGAATTGCTCACTTATTACCGTGACATGCTGATGATCCGCCGGTTCGAGGAAAAGGCCGGTCAGCTCTATGGCATGGGCCTGATCGGTGGCTTCTGCCACCTTTACATCGGACAGGAAGCGGTCGTCGTCGGCCTTGAGGCTGCGACGAAGCCGGGCGACAAGCGCATCACCTCCTACCGCGATCACGGCCACATGCTGGCCTGCGGCATGGACCCGAAGGGCGTGATGGCGGAACTCACCGGGCGCGAGGGTGGCTTGTCGAAGGGCAAGGGCGGCTCGATGCACATGTTCTCGAAGGAGAAGCACTTCTACGGCGGGCATGGCATCGTCGGCGCGCAGGTGCCGCTGGGCGCGGGGCTGGCCTTTGCCGACAAATATCTCGGCAATGACAATGTTACCTTCGCCTATTTCGGCGATGGCGCGGCGAACCAGGGCCAGGTCTACGAGACCTTCAACATGGCGGCGCTTTGGAAGCTGCCGGTGATCTTCGTGATCGAGAACAACCAATATGCGATGGGGACGGCGCAGAAACGCTCGACCTCGTCGGCGGATATCTACATGCGCGGCGAGGCCTTCGGCATTCCGGGCGAGATCGTCGATGGCATGGATGTGCTGGCGGTGAAAGCGGCGTCGGAAAAGGCGGTTGCGCATTGCCGCTCGGGCGCTGGACCGTACATTCTGGAAGTGAAGACCTATCGCTACCGCGGTCACTCAATGTCGGACCCGGCGAAATACCGCACCCGCGAGGAAGTGCAGAAGATGCGCGACGAGCGTGATGCGATTGAAAACGTGCGGGAATTGCTGATTTCCTCGGGTCAGGCAACGGATGATGACCTGAAGGCCATCGACCGCGAGATCAAGGCGATCGTGAACGAGGCGGCGGAGTTTTCGAAGGAAAGCCCCGAGCCTGCGCTCACCGAGCTTTGGACCGACATTTACGCCTGAGGAGAGAAGACGATGGCAATTGACGTTCTGATGCCCGCGCTGTCTCCGACGATGGAAGAAGGCACGCTGGCGAAATGGCTGGTGAAGGCGGGCGACGAGGTAAAATCGGGCCAGATCATCGCCGAAATCGAGACCGACAAGGCGACGATGGAATTTGAGGCGGTGGACGAGGGCACGGTGGCAGAGCTGCTGGTGGCCGAAGGCGCCTCGGGGGTGAAGGTGAACACGCCGATCCTGCGTCTGGCGGGCGAAGGTGTGGAAACGGCTCCAGCGCCGAAAGCGGCGGCTCCGGTTGTGGCGGCCCCTGCCCCGGTGGCAGCGGCGCCCATTGCGGCAGCTTCGGTGGCGGTGGTGTCGAAAGCCTCGGCCGATTGGCCCGAGGGCACGCCGATGAAGACGATGTCCGTGCGCGAGGCTTTGCGCGAGGCGATGGCCGAAGAGATGCGGGCCGATCAGACGGTGTTCCTGATGGGCGAGGAAGTCGGCGAGTATCAGGGTGCCTACAAGGTCAGCCAAGGGTTGCTCGACGAATTCGGCGCGCAACGGGTGATCGACACGCCGATCACCGAGCATGGCTTTACCGGCATCGCGGTCGGCGCCGCCTTTGGCGGGCTGAAACCGATCGTCGAGTTCATGACCTTCAACTTCGCCATGCAGGCGATCGACCAGATCATCAACTCGGCCGCGAAAACGCTCTACATGTCGGGCGGTCAGCTCGGTTGCCCGATCGTCTTCCGCGGTGCGAATGGTGCGGCAGCGCGCGTCGCTGCGCAGCATTCGCAGGATTACGCCGCCTGGTATGCACAGATCCCGGGTCTGAAAGTGGTGATGCCCTATTCGGCGGCCGATGCGAAGGGCCTGCTGAAATCCGCGATCCGCGACCCGAACCCGGTGATCTTCCTCGAAAACGAGATCCTTTACGGGCGTTCGTTCGAGGTGCCGGTGCTCGACGATTTCACGATCCCCTTCGGCAAGGCCCGGATCTGGCGCGAGGGCACGGATGTCACGATCGTCAGCTTCGGCATCGGCATGGCGCATGCGCTTGACGCGGCCGACAAGCTGGCCGCCGAGGGCATAAGTGCCGAGGTGATCGACCTGCGCACGCTGCGCCCGATCGATTACGACACGGTTCTGGCCTCGGTGATGAAGACGAACCGCTGTGTCACGGTCGAGGAAGGCTGGCCGGTGGGCAGTATCGGCAACCATCTGTCGGCGACGATCATGGAGCGCGCGTTTGACTATCTCGATGCGCCGGTGATCAACTGCACGGGCAAGGATGTGCCGATGCCCTATGCGGCGAACCTTGAAAAGCTGGCGCTGGTGACCTCGGACGAGGTCGTCGCGGCGGTGAAACGCGTCTGCTATCGGTGAGGGAAAGATGGCTGTGGAAATCCTGATGCCCGCTTTGTCCCCCACGATGGAGGAGGGCACGCTGGCGAAATGGCTGGTCAAGGAAGGCGATGCGGTCAAATCGGGCCAGATCATCGCCGAGATCGAGACCGACAAGGCGACGATGGAATTCGAGGCGGTCGATGAAGGCGTGATCGGCAAGCTTCTGGTGGCCGAAGGGACCGCGGGCGTGAAGGTGAACGCGCCGATCGCGGTGCTGGTGGAAGAGGGTGGCAGCGCCGAGGTTGCCCACGCGCCGAAAGCCGCGGCCCCTGCCCCGGTTGCTGTCCCGGCCGTTGCGGCCCCCGTTGCGGCGGCGCAGGTTGTGCCGAAAGCTGCGGGCACGCGGATCTTCGCCTCGCCCTTGGCGCGGCGGATTGCGGCCGACAAGGGGCTTGATCTGGCGACGCTTTCGGGTTCGGGCCCGCATGGCCGGATAATAAAGGCCGATGTCGAAAATGCGACGCCCAAGGCTGCGGCTGTGGTCCCTGTTGCTGCTGCGGCGGCGCCAGCCCCTGCCCCCGCGCCGGTCTCTGCCGCCTCGGTCGCGAAACTTTACGAGGGCCGCGCCTATACCGAGGTTCCGCTCGATGGCATGCGCCGGGTAATTGCGGCGCGGCTGACCGAAGCGAAACAGACGATCCCGCATTTCTATCTGCGCCGCGAGGTGCGTCTGGATGCGCTTCTGTCCTTCCGCGAGGAGCTGAATAGGCAGCTGTCGGCGCGGGGCGTCAAGCTTTCAGTGAATGATTTCATCATCAAGGCCTGCGCGCTGGCACTGCAGGCCGTTCCGGCGGCGAATGCGGTCTGGGCGGGTGATCGGGTGCTGCAGATGAAAGCATCGGACGTGGCCGTGGCCGTGGCGATCGAGGGCGGGCTGTTCACCCCGGTCCTGCAGGATGCCGACACGAAATCGCTGAGCCAACTGTCGGCACAGATGAAGGATCTGGCCAAGCGCGCCCGGGATCGGAAACTGGCGCCGCATGAATATCAGGGCGGGTCGTTCGCGATCTCGAACCTGGGGATGATGGGGATCGAAAGCTTCGACGCGGTGATCAACCCGCCGCATGGTGCCATTCTGGCTGTGGGCGCGGGGGTAAAGAAGCCGGTCGTGAACGCATCGGGCGGGATCGAGGTGGCAACAATGATGTCGCTCACGCTCTCGGTCGATCACCGGGTGATCGATGGCGCGCTGGGGGCCGAGCTGCTGGCCGCAATCGTGGCCAATCTGGAAAACCCGATGGCGATGCTCGCCTGAACGGTCCGAACAATGCGATGGTGGCAGGGGAAACCCTGCCACTTTTCATTTCAGGGGCTCGCCCAGAAGAAGCGGGTCAGGTGATAAAAGATCGGTGCGGCAAAGATCACGCTGTCGAGCCGATCCAGAAAGCCGCCATGCGGCGCGATCAGATGGCCCCAGTCGCGCGTGCCCTTGTCGCGCTTGATCGCCGCCATGACGAGATCCCCGAAGAACCCCATCAGGGCAAGGACAAGGCTCATCCCCATCGCCTGCAACTGCGTGAAGGGCGTGAGCCACGACAGCGCGCCACCAGCCAGCACCGAAGCAAGGATGCCACCCACCGTGCCCTCCCAGGTCTTCGAGGCCGACAGCGCCGGGGCAATCAGGCGCCGTCCGATCCCGCGGCTGATCGCATATTGCGCGATGTCGGAGATCTGCACGACAAGGATCAGGAAGCCGATCAGCAGAAGGGTGTGCCCCTCGAACCCGGGGATCTGCAGCCAGAGCAGCGCCGGAATATAACTGACGCAATAGATGCAGATCATCACCGCCCATTGCGTTTCGGCGACACGCGCCAGAAATTGCTCGGGCCGCCCCTGCAGCGCGGAAATGACCGGCAGCAGCAGAAAGACATGCACGGGAACAAAAAGCGCAGCAAGGCTCGTCCATCCTGCGGCGACGAAAGTATATTGCAACGGCAAGACCAGAAAGAAACTTGCGGCCAGTGTCCAGTGATCGGCGACGCTCTTTGTCGTCAATGTCAGAAATTCCCGAAGCGCCGAAAATGATACGATCACGAAGAGGGCAATCACGCCCGCCTTCCCCGCCAGCAGCGCCAGCGCCATAAGAACGGCAAAGGCCCACCATGCCGCAATGCGGGCATTCATCGTCTCGATCACCGGATGCGATCCATCCGGCGCGATCGCCTCGCGCAGCACCTGACCAAGGATCGCCGCCAGAAACAGGACGACCCCAAGACCGAAAAGCGCAGGGGCAAGACCGATCATCGGGCCGCCCCCAGATCCGCCAAGGCCGCTGCGGCGCGGGCCAGAAAGATTTCCTTCGGCTCATCCGAGACAATGCGGATCGGCGCCCCGAAGGTGACTGTGCAGATCAGCGGCACCGGGATCACCTTGCCGCGCGGCATGACGTGGTTCAAATTCGAGATCCATACCGGAATGAGGTCAACCGCGGGCCGCTGCCGCGCCAGATGAAACAGCCCGGATTTGAACGGCAGCAACGGGTCGTCCGAGGTGTTCCGTCGCCCCTCGGGAAAAATGATCAGCGCCGAGCCCGCGTCCAGCGCCGTCAGCATCTGCCCGACCGGATCCTCGGTCCGCGCCTCGGGGCGACGGTCGATCAGCACGGCCCGAAACACGTCTCGCCCGGCAAAGGCCCGGATCGGCGAGGCCAGCCAGTAATCCAGCGCCGCGACCGGCCGGGTCCGCCCCCGCAGCACGGGCGGCAGCACCGTCCAGATCAGCACGAAATCCGCGTTCGAGGTGTGATTGGAATAATAGACCCGTGGCCCGGGCAGCGGCTCCGACCCCGACCAGATCGCCCGCGGCGCGGTCAGGATGCGGGCAAACAGCGAAATCGCGTCGCCCGCAAGTTTGGTGACGATCCGGTAGGGCAGCGCTTTGATCCGCTCAAGCCCCGTCATGATCCGCCGTCAGCCCTCGCAGTCACAACCGCGCAATTGCTGATCCATGCTGACCGAGGGCTGCGCACAGCCCGCCTCGCCGACGATCTTCGCGGGCACCCCGGCCACGGTCTTGCAGCGCGGCACATCGGCCAGCACCACCGAGCCCGCCGCGATCCGCGAATTGTCGCCGACGTGAATATTGCCCAGCACCTTCGCACCCGCACCGATCAGCACACCATTGCCGATTTTCGGATGGCGGTCCTGCTCTTCCTTGCCGGTGCCGCCCAGCGTCACCGAATGCAGCATCGACACATTGTCGCCCACCACCGCCGTCTCGCCGATCACGATCGAATGGGCGTGGTCGATCATCACGCCGCGGCCGATCCGGGCCGCCGGATGAATGTCGACACCAAAGGCCTCCGAGGTGCGCATCTGCACGAAATAGGCCATGTCCTTGCGCCCCTGCCGCCAGAGCCAATGCGCGATGCGATAGCTTTGCAGCGCCTGATAGCCCTTGAAGAACAGGATCGGCTGCAGGAACCGATGGCACGCGGGGTCACGATCATAGACCGCCACCAGATCTGCCCGCGCCGCCTGTCCAAGATCGGGATCAGCGCCATAAGCCTCGTCGGCGATCTCGCGCAGCAATTGCTCGCTCATCTCACCCGAGGCGAGCTTCAGCGAAAACCGATAGGCCAAGGCCTTTTCCATCGTCGCATGGTGCAGAAGACCCGCATGAATCAATGCGCCCAGAAGCGGCTCCTGACTGACGGCATCATGCGCTTCCTCACAGATCCGCATCCACACCGGATCGATGGCAGCCACCTTCGCGCGGGTTTTGGACATGGGAGTCTCCTTGACTTTGGGTCAGCCTAACACAGGCATTGTCCCTCAGATAGGGGAGTTGATTGCCCGTGCAAAGCCCCCTCGCGCGCCAGCACTTAACGGCTGCGATCACCTCGGCCAGATGATCGATCTCGGCCCGATCGGGGCGCTGCCCCCGCAGAGCCGGTTCCCGCAGCGCCCGCGCCATCAGCGAGCCATTGCCCCAGCGCGGATGCGACCGGGCGAGCCGCTTGCGATAAAGATCGGCCCAATGCGCCTCGCGCAACCATTGCGCCAGCCGCGCCGGGCGCTCGGACGCTGCGACAGCCGCCACCGCCCGCGCCGCGATCAGCAGATCGTCGATCAGGATCGGTCGCAAGACTAGGCCCCGACCTCGATCCGCGCCGCCAGCCCGGGGCCGTAAACCTCCGACACCTGCGCCACCTCAAGCGTAAAGACCCCGCCAACGCCATCCGCCGTCTGCAACGCCGCCGGATAGGTCCAACTTGTCTCGCCCACCGTCACCTCGCGTTTGACAACCGCTCCCTCCAGCACCCGGATCAGATACAGCTCCGCGCTCTCGCCCAGCGGCACCTCGTAGCCCTGCCAACTGTCGCCATCAATCCGCGTCCGCCGCACCCAGCGAAAGCTCCAGCCGCTGCCGCTTGGTTCCGCGCGCAGATGACAAGGGCTGAACGGTCGCAGCCCGACCCCGGCGAAGGCCTCGACCCGATGCACGAAGGACGGATCGTCATAGGACCGCGCCGCCGATCCGATCCGGTAATGCCGCGCCAGCCCGCGCGCAGCGCTTGGCAGCGCGATCTGCTCGGGCGCACCATCAAGCAACACCACAAGACTGCCCTCGGGCCAAACCTCGGGCATCAGCGCGTCGGTGCCCAACTGTCCGCGCAACCGCAGCGAAAGATCCCAGATCCGCCCGCTGATCAACGACGCCTGCGTGAATTGAAACACCTCCCAATTGCCCGAACTGCCATCGCCGATCGCCATCGCATTCGCCCCGTTGAGCACCCGCAACGCCGTCGCCGACTCCAGCGCCCCGCTCGCCAGCTTCACCCGCAGCGGTGCCCCCCGGTCCCAGACCCCAGACCCGGCACGATGCAGCGGCGTCAGTGTCTCCCCGATCACCGCCCGCGTGCCCAGCGTCGCATTCAACGCATATCCCGCATCCTCGTCCGAGGCCCAGACCGCCACCGTCCCCGGCCAGGGCGTCGCCGTCACCGCCAGATGCGGCGCGATCGGATCCTCGTCACCCTTCATCAAAGGCAGATCCAGAAACACCGCCGTCACCGGCACCGGCGCCGCAAAGGGGCGCAAGCTGGCCGGATCCTCCACCTCGTCGGCGGGCGCATAAAGTCCGGGCTCGACCCGCACCGCCTCGACCTGCATCAGCCCGGCATCTTCGACCCGATCGATCCGATAGCGCCGCTGCCCCTCGGCCAGATCAAGCGCCACCACATCGCCCGCACCCAGATGCCCGAGCGAGGGCGGCAGCGCGAAACGCGAACTGTCGCGCGCCACCCGGGCCTCGGCCAGCCAGCGCCCGACGATGCCCTGCGCCTGCACCCGCGTCAGCGCCAGCGGCAGCTCCGATCCCGCAGCCGCCCCCGCCGCTTCGTCGGGAAAGACGGCCTCGACCGCCTTGACTTCAAAATCGCCATCCGCCTCGACATAGGCCAGCCGAACCCGCCCCGCGATCTCGGCCTTGGCCGACCGCACCGTTTCGACAATGGCGTCGCCCTCACCGATCGCCAGATCCGCCGCGCTCAGCGTGGCATCGACCCGACCGTCGCGCATCCGGAACACAAGCTTGCCCTCGCGCTCGAGCACCTCGAACCCATAGGCCAGCATCAGCGCCTGCAGTCCCGAGCGCCCGGTCTGGTCGCCTGTCATCGTATAGCCGCGCACAAGGCCATAAAGTCCGCTCACGTCGATGTCCTCGATCCCGGCCACGTTGCATATCTCGGCCACGACGTTCGCCAACGGCTGCGCTACCGCCCGTCCCGAAATCCAATGCCCGCGCGCATAGTTGTCGCCATCCGCCCACAGCGCGGTGTTGAGCGGAAACTGAGGCCAGGGCCGCGTATCCCAAGCCCAGACATGCGCGCGGCTCATGTCGAGCATCGGCCCGCCATAAACCGCGGACACCGGGTTCTTCGCCGCCTCCCCCCAGTAGCGTGTCATCGCGCGCAAATATTGCATCTGGATCAGCTCGTCGCGCCGCCCGTCGGAATAATGCGGCAGGTTCGATTCCGAACTTTTCGGGTCCAAGAACTTGTTTGGCTGGTTCGTGCCCTTGTTGATCGCCGCACAGCCCATTTCGGTAAACCAGACAGGTTTCGACTGCGGCACCCAATCCGTCGCCGCCTCGGACCGCACGCCCCCCACCCGCTCATGGTGATCGCTCAGCCACCAGCTGCGAATGTCCTTCGCTCGCCAGATCCAGGGCTCGTCGTGATCGCCATCGGTGATCGGCGTGCGGATCTGCGCTGTGCGATGTTCGGGCACAGCGTAATACCAGTCATAGTACTCGCCGCCCTCGATATTGGCGCGCAGATAATCGAGCGCGTAGATCGAGCCCCAGCCAGCATCAAGATGATCCTCGCCGTCCCGCCAATCCGACAGCGGCATGTAATTGTCGATGCCGATGAAATCGATATTTGCATCGGCCCAGAGAGGGTCCAGGTGAAAGAACCGATCGCCATTGCCCGGCGTATAACCCCAGTATTCCGACCAGTCTGCCGCATAACCGATCTTGCATCCAACCCCGAGGATCGCTTTCACCTCGGCCGCCAACTGCCGAAATGCCGCCACCGCCGGAAAGTTGTTCCCCGGCCCCCGGATCTGGGTCAGCGCCACCATCTCAGTGCCGATGCAAAAGGCATCGACGCCCCCCGCCAGCTGGCACAGATGCGCATAATGCAGGATGAAGCGACGCATCGACCATTCCTCGGGGCCGGAATAGACGACCTGCCCACCAGAGATTGCGAAGTCACCCGGCTGCGCGGTGCCAAAGAACCCCGCCACCTGCGCTTCGGCCACCGCCGTTCCGTCCGGGCTGCCCTCCCGCCCCGGCGCGACCGAGAGCGTGATCCGCCCCCGCCAGGGCAAGGCTGGCTGCTCGGCCGCGTCGCTCCAGGGATCGGGCAGAGCATTCCCCGCCAGCTGCTCCATCAGGATGAACGGATAGAGCATCACCGCCTTGCCCGCCGTGCGCAGGGCCGCAATCGCCTCGATCACCGCCGCATCCGCAGGCGTGCCACCATAGACCGAGCTCCCCGACAGCAGCGGCACTTCCTCGGCCGTAGCCCGCTCCACCCCCGAGACCCGCCAAGGCATATTGCGGCCCTCTTCCAGCACCGAGGCGACCTTGGGCTTCACATCACACGCCCCGCAGCGCAGATCATCGCCAAACCAGCTCACCACCAGCGACACAGCCCCGCAGTTCGGCAGTTCCTCCTCCAGCCGCTCCAGCGCGGCGACCAGATCGGTCTGCCCACCGGGGGCATTCTGGTTCGCGACCACCTGCGTCGCCGTCACGCCGCTGCCCGTCGTCACATAGACCGGCGTCGTCGCCAGCGCATATTCTCCCGTGCCCGGGATCAGCGCCACCGCCTGCACCGCCCGCGTCAGATCGGGCTCGGCCTCGGCCAGATCGCCTTGCGCCGCACGCACCACCTCGAAGCTGAGCTGCGGCACCCGGTTGCCATAGGGGCTCAGCTGCAGATCCTCGATCACCACATAGGCAATGCCGCGATAGGCGGGCGCCTGCTCGGCCCCCTCGACCGCCGCGATCTTCGGGTCGGGCAGCTGATCCTCACCACCCCCGTAAACCCGCATGTTCAGGCTCGAGGCCTCTATCTCGCTGCCATCCGCCCAAACCCGGCCGACCCGCAAGATCTCGCCCTCGCACAAGGCCAGCGCGAGGCTCAACGAATAGCTGTAACTCGTGACCGAGGCCCGCGGCGCGCCCTTGCCGCTTTTCTCGACCGATTTCGTCTCGAAGAACCGCGTCGCCCAGATCACCTGCCCCGCAACCCGCATCCGCCCCCAAAGCCGCCCGACCGCCTCGCCCTCCGAGGCGCTCGACAGCCGCAGCCGATCCACCCGCCCGGTCTCGACGCTTTGCGACCCCGATCCCAGAAGCCGCTGATCGATCACCCGGCCCAGCGTGGCCCCCACGGCCCGTCCGATCACCGCCCCCGACAGGCCCAGAACCGTGCCGCCAAAGCCACCACCAATCGCGGCGCCCGCCGCCGAAAGCAGTATCGTCGCCATTCACCTTGCCCCCTCGGGAAATTGAAACCGCGCCACGATCCGGCGCCGCCACGGCTCCGACAGCGGGCTTTCGACCACACCATGGCCCGTGTAAGCATGCACGAAGCTCGCCCGCGCGCCGATCTCGGCGGCGATGCCCAGATGCTTGGCCACCGCGCCAGCGCGCATCCGAAACAGCAGCACCTCGCCCGGGCGCTCGGGCCCCGCCCCGATGGGCAAAGCCACCAGATGCCGCTCCGCCGCCCGCCACAGCACTTCCTCGCGCGCGGGCTCGGACCAATCGGCCGTATAGGGCGGCACCAGCTCCGGCTCGGCGCCATAAAGCGCGCGCCAGACCCCGCGCAAAAGCCCCAGACAATCCGTCCCCGCGCCCTGCACCGAGACCTGATGCCGATAGGGCGTACCAATCCACGCCCGCGCAATCGCCACCGCCTGCAACCCGACCGTGCTCATCGAAACAGGCTCCCACCGTCATTCGTACCGCTCTGCACCGGATAGGAGACCAGCCAGTCCTCTCCCGGAATATGCGGGAATCCCCGAAAATTCAGGAAATTGTCGAACTTGAGCCGACAGGTTTCGGCGCGCTTGTCGCAGCCGGGCTCGATCCGCACCAGATCCCCTGCCATCGGATCGGCCCCCAACCGCTGCCAAAGCTCGATCAGACGCGAGCCATCCGATTGAAGCCGGTCATTCTTCACCACGCCGATCAGGCCCACTGCCGCGCCCCCCAGCACCACCAGCCGCCCCTTCTCGAACCAGCGATCCTCGAACCCCGCCCCCTCGCCGATGCGCAACAGCACCGCCTCCTCGACGCCGCTCAACGTCGCCTCCAGCGCGTAGCCGTCCTTCGTCAGATCGAAGCGGCACTGGCCATCACCCAGAACGGCCGCGCAGCGCGGATGATAGATCCGCCCCTGCTCCAGCCCCAAGGCTTCGGTCAGCCCGCGCAATTCGGCCGTGAACCCGCCTGCGCCGCGCGACACCTCGCCCAATCGCCCGCGAAAGGTCAGCACCCGTTCGCTCGGGTCGGCCCAGTTCACCAGCCAGACCCGGACCTCGGCGCCATCATAGCGCCCGGCCAAAATATCGGCCTCGGTGATCGCCTCGGAACTCAACGCGCCGTAGCTTTCCGTATTGTCGACCGACAGACCCGTGCTCTGCATCAGCGCCTTCGCCGTCATCCCGCTGCCCGGCTCGAAAGTGATCCCCTCGAACGCCAGAACCCGGTCGTGATCGGTGAAGCCAAGCACCCGCCCGTCCGCCCGCACCAGCGCCCAGGCCCGCGCCAGCGTCGTCACGCCCTGCGCAAGATGCGCCTTCAAACTCTCCGGATAGGCCATCAGACCCGCACCTCCAGCACCGGCACCTGCGGCAGATCCCCCGCCTGAAACGACTGCACCGAGACCGCGATCCGGTCGGTATCGAACCGCACCGGCACGTCGAATTCGAACCCGGCCGTCACCCGCGCCCCTTTCGGCGGCGGCTCGTTGAAGGTGACGATCCCGGTGCCATGATCGACCGCGAAATTCACCGCCTCGGCCTGATGATCGCCCGCGATGCCCAACTTGACCGTGCCCTCGACCGGCTTCGTGATCGGCCGCACATAGCTCTGCCCGCCCGAGGCATAGGTTTTGACCAGCTGAAACGCCGCCGTCACGCCATCCCCGATGCCGATCAGCTGATCCTCATGCGTCACCGCTTTCGAGGCCGGGCAACTCTTGTAATCGGCCCAGTCCTTCCAGCGAAAGCCGTGCAGCTGCCCGCCTCGCGCTTCGAAAAACGCGATCAGCCGCTCGACATCATCGAGACTGCGCAACCCAACCCCGGCATCGTAATGCCGCCGCGAATGCGCCCAGGGGCTGTTGCGCTCCTCGAACCCGCTCGAGAGCGTGACGATCTCGGTGCGCCGCTCCGGCCCGCCGACCGAGCCGAAACTCAGATTGGCCGGGAACCGAACTTCATGAAATGCCATGATTTCCTCCTCAGGCGTTGCGCGATCCACGCGCGAGCGCGCGGTTCACCTGCGCCGCGATCTGGCCCTGAGAGCGGGCAAACCCGGCCGCATCGGGCGTCGTGACGTTCATCACCACATTGACCACCCGCCCGCCCGCGGCCTGCACGCCCAGCCGCCCGTCCGCGCCCCGCGCCAGCGGCATGATCGCCTCGGGCCCGGCCTCGCCCATCAGCCCCGTCGCGCCTCGCATCGCGAAATTGGTGGGCGAAGACACGACCCCGCCCTTGGCAAAGGGCATCACCCGTCCTTGCGAAAAGGCCCCGCCCTTCGCAAACCCGAAAACCCCGCCCAGCATCCCGTTGAGCGAAGTCGCAATCGCCCCGCCGATCGCATCCTGCACCGGCTTCATCGCCACCGAATAGGCCGCCTGCGCCATCCCCTCGGCCACCGAACTCAACGCATCCGAGAGCTTCATGCCGTCGAAGATCACGCCATCGAACGCCCGCCGGATCGAGCGCCCGAAGCTTTGCGACAGGCTGCCCACCTCGCGGCTCGTATAGGTCAGGCTTTCGCGCATCCGCCCGAGTTCATCGCTGAAACTCGCGGCCACCCCCTCCGCGCCGCCCAAGGCCTGCTCCAATTCCGCCGCCTGCTGGCTCAGCGCATCGAGCCCGTCAACTTCGATCATCGCTCATCCTTTCGAATTGCCGTCGCGCACCACATCGGGAAACCGCGCCGCAAGCTCCGCAAGCCGTCCGCGCGTCAGCGGCGGCGCGCCCGCCACCTCGCCCAGCATCACGGCCAGCTCAGTCGGCGTCAGCCGCCAGAAGTCCCATGGCCGCAGCCCCAGCCCCTTCAGCCCGACCCGCAACAGCCCCGGCCAATCCAGCCCCTCGCTCACGATCCGCCCTGCCCCGGCACGGTAAAAGCGCGCGCCAGCAACTCGGCCGCGATGCGCGCCGCGCCCACCGGCCCGCCGCCGATCTCGACCGTGCGCAGATCCTCGGCCCGGCCCTCCCAGCCACCGCCGCGCAAGCCCGCCACCAACAGCGCCAGCACGTCCCGGCTCGAAAACGCCCCGCTTTCAAACCGCCGAACCAGATCCATCAGCGAGGCCTCTCCCAGCCCCGCCTCCAGTTCCGCCAAGGCCCCCAGCGTCAGCTTTGCCACCCGCCGCTCGGCCCCCAGAACCACCTCGACCTCGCCCGCCCAAGGGTTCGCCATCATCACCCTCAGATCGCCGTGAAGCTCAACGCACCCGCCGAAGCCATCGCGAGCTCATAGGTTGCCTCGCCATTGTGGCTGCCCGCATAGTCGATCGAGGTGATCATGAACGGTCCCTGCACGATGCCGAAATCGGGGATGATCACCTGAAACTCGGGCACCTCCCCGTCGAAAAAGATCTGCCGCGCCCGCTCGTCGGTATCGGCGTCCTTGAACACCCCCGAGCCCGAAATCGCGGCCGAGCGCACCCCCGCACCCCCCAGCAATTCCCGCCAGCCACCCTGGCTTTCAAGCGAGGTCACATCGACCGTCTCGGCATTGAAGCTGATCCGCGTCGCGCGCAGCCCCGCGATGGTCTCGAATTGCCCCGACCCGCTCAGGTCGATCTTGATCAGAAGGTCCTTGCCGTTCTGCGCCGCCATGTCGTCACTCCAGATGTTGAAATTTCACCGCCCGAAAGGCATCGGCCCTCAACCCTCGCCCGACCCGAGGGCGTCAGCCCTCGACCCTTGCCCGAAAGGTCAGATCGATCCGCCGCGTATCGGCCTTTTCCACCCGCCGCGCCTGCGCGCGCAGGAACCACAGCCCCACCAGCCGCCCGCGCACCAGCACCAGATCGGCGCCCACCAGCGCATCCGAGACCGCTGCCGCCGCCGCCTTCGCCGTGGCAAATCCCGCCTCGTCGGTGATCACGGAAACGACGAAATCATGCACCGCCCCATCGCCCGTCTTGTCCGAGGCATCGGCCACATCCTCGGGCCCAAGGCTCACATAGGTGCCGACCAGCGTTCCCGGCGGCATCGCATCGTAAACCGCCGCGCCCACCAGCGCCGCCAAGGGCGCATCCGCCCGCAGATGCTGATAGACCGCCGCCTGCAACGCGCTCGCAACCGCATAGCTCATGCCACCACCTCCTCGCGGGCAAAGCAGGTCAGGTAATGCCCCTCCCGGTCGCGCTCGGCGACGGCGAGGATGCGAAAGATCCGCGTGCCGTCGCGAAACCTCTGCTCGGGCTTCGGGCGGCTCGCATGCCCAACCGGGGCCGCCCGCACGACGATGGTCCACGGCACCGAGGCCAGCGTGACGAATTCCCCCGCCCGTTCGACCCCGCTGCCCGCCGTCACCTCGGCCCAAAGCGCGCCCTTGGCGACCCAGCTCAACCGATGCCCGCCCGCGCCATCGGCGCTGCGCGTGGCCTCCTCCAGCACCAGCTTGCGGTTCAGCCGCGGCAGGGTCATGGCCGCCCCCCGAGCACCCGCACCGTGCGCCAGCGTTCGATCAGCGCCATCACGCCAAAGGGCATCGCGCCGCCCTCGGCCGCCCCGTCATGGCGCAACTCGTAATACTGCGCCGCCAGCAGGAACACCGCCTGCGCCAGATCGACCGGCAGCGCGCTCCAGCCCGCCCCGAACCCGGCGGTGAAATCGATCTCGACACGGCCGTTCACCGGGATCGTGGGCAGCAACGCCCCCAGCGCCTCGATCCGCGGCCGCGCCATGTCCTGCACCAGCCGCCAGCCCGCGGGCACCAGCGTCGCGACGCCCGCGTTGTCGACCAGCCGCAGCGCAGTCACCGCGCTCACCGGTGCAATCGGCAAGGTCTGCATCTCGCCCCAGCGCCAGCAGGTCAGAGCAAGCCGGAAGTCTCGGGAAATCAGCGCCTTGGCCGTGCGCCCCTCGATCGCGGCCATTGCCGCCCGCAGATAGGCCTGCAACGCCGCATCCTCGGCGCCCACATCGGCAAAGCCGGTGCCCAACCGCAGATGGTCGCGGAATTCGGCCACCGGCAGCGCCGCCAAAGGCACCGCCGTCAGTTCGTTCAGCATCATGGAAACTCTCCGAAAAGCCGACCGCCTGTCGCGGTCCTGCATCTGGGCGTTCGGGCGCAAACCCCGCCCCGCCACTCGGACGGAGGGAGCAGCTAGGCAGCGGTTTGAGGCCCGCGCCCGCCCGTCCGGCGAACCGGCGGCAGCCGGAGGTTACCCCCCGGCCCCTTCACCGCCCGTTACGAGGCGGCAAACTTGAGAAGCTTGATCGCGGCGAAATCACTGACATCGCCGCCCACGCGCTTGGAGGCATAGAACAGCACATGCGGCTTGGCCGAGAACGGGTCACGCAGCACCCGCAGATCCGGACGCTCGGCAATCGTGTAACCATTGCCGAAATCGCCAAAGGCGATCGCATAGGCGTTCACGGCAATATCGGGCATGTCCTCGGCGATCAGCACCGGATAGCCCATCAGCCGCGCGGGTTCTCCCGCCGCCAGACTGTCCGCCCACAGGAACCGGCCATCGGCATCCTTCATCTTGCGCACCGCGCCCGCGGTCTTCGAATTCATCACGAAGCTCGCATTGGCCCGGTATTCAGCCCCCAGCGCATAGACCAGATCAACGACCGCATCCGAGGCATTCACCGCCGCGAAATCCCCCGCCGCGCCGGTCGCCACATAGCCAAGGCTGCCCCAGGCCCAAGCCGCATTCGCCACCTTCGTCTTCGTCAGGAACCCGGTCGGCTTGTCTATGCCATCGCCCGCGATGAAGGCCGCCGCTTCCGCCCGGGCGAATTTGTCGGCGATCCGACCCGCCAGCCAGGTCTCGATGTCGAAGGCGCTGTCATCCAGAAGCCGTTGCGACGCCTTCGGCATCGCCGCCAGTTCGTAAAGCGGAATCGTGATGCGGTCGATCTGCGGCGCGGTGGTTTCGGTCAGCGCCGCCACCTCGGTCGCCCAGCCCGAGCCCAGATCGGTCTTGTCCACCAGCACTTCGAAGGCGGTGGCCTCGACATTCACCACATTGGCGATCTGGCGCAGCGACGCGGTCGAGCGCAGCACGCCGCGGATCGTCTCGGCGGTCTGCGGATCGACCAGATAGCCGCCCTCGGCCGCCACCGCCGTCGTCATCCCCTTACCCTCAAGCGTCAGGCCGCGCAGGCCCCCGTCGTCGCCCGAGCGCAGATAGGCCGCGAAAGCCTTCTGATGCGGCGCCTCCTCCGAGGCCGCGGCAGCAAGGGCATGGCGCCCGGCGAAAGTTCTGGTCTGCAGCATGGTCACACGCTCTTCCTGTTGTTGCAATCTCGTCTTCACGTCGTCCTGAAAGCCTTTGACTTCCTTCAGGAACCCGGCCAGCGCGGCTTTCACCTCGGCGGCCGGATCGGGGCCCTCGGGCATGCCCGATCCGGCCCGAGCCTTGGTCTCGGTCTTCATCCTCTCAACTCTCCTGCAGCAGCGGCGGGGCTCAGCGCGCCGCCAGTTCGGCCGTGGCCCTCGCCAGCGCCTCGGCCAGATCGCGCCAGTCGGCCGCCGCAAGGCTTTCGCCCTTCGCCGCCACCCGCGCCTCGCGAAGCATCGGGAAGGTCACCAGCGACACTTCCCAAAGCTCCAGTTCCGCAAGCAGCCGCTGGCCTTTTGCGTCCTTCTCGGCCGTGATCGTGCGATAGCCGATCGACAGCCCGTCGATCGCCCCCGCCTCGATCAGCGCCACCGCTTCGCGCGCCCGCGCCACCTCGGGCAAGAGCCTGCCCTTGACATAAAGCCCGCGCACGTCTTCCCGGATTTCGTCCCAGACCCCGATCGGCTGCGCCGGATCATGCTGCCACAGCATCTTGACCGAGCCGCCCCGCGCCGCGATCGCCGCCAGACTTTTCGCATAAGCGCCCTTGGCCACCACATCGCCGCCCTGATCGGGCAGACCGAACAGGCTCGCATAGCCCTCGATCCGCGTTCCCTCCTGCACCTGCACCGGTTGCGCGCCGCAGAACTTCGTCTCCAGCCCGCTCTCGCCTCTCTCCATTCTCCGCTCCTCACTTCGGGGCAAAATTCAGAATGCCCTGCACCGCCTGCGTCAGGATCACGGCGACGACGCCGTAAACCGTCATGAACAAACGCTTTTCCAGCCGCTCGATCATCACCTCGATGCGTTCAAGCCGCCGTTCCACCTGGGTGAACTGCAACTCCATGATCCGCTCGGTCGCCTCGAAGCGCTGCTCATGCACCTCGAACGGCTCCTTGAGGTAGCGCGACCCCCCCACCACCATGCCTCACCCCTCCGCAACCGGCGGCAGCCCCAAAAGCACCCGTTTCTCGCTGTCGCTCAGAAAGGCCGCCGCCCCGATCCGTGCCCAAAGCTGATCGCGCTCGGCCGAAA
Source organism: Rhodobacter capsulatus (assembly GCF_052363175.1). Lineage (GTDB taxonomy): Bacteria > Pseudomonadota > Alphaproteobacteria > Rhodobacterales > Rhodobacteraceae > Rhodobacter > Rhodobacter capsulatus_D. The sequence goes on along the minus strand of NZ_CP198946.1, from coordinate 1,910,673 downwards.
GCGCCGGCACCTGATCCAGATCCGGCTTCAGCTCGATCGCGGCGCCCCAGAACCCCGACAGCCACCACGCCAGCGCCGCCGAAACCCGGGTCAGAAGCGGCAACACGGTCAGCCGGTAAAACGCCCGGTTCGCCTCGGCGTAATTGGCATAGGTCGCATCGCCCGGAATGCCCAACAGCATCGGCGGCACCCCGAAGGCGAGTGCGATCTCCCGCGCCGCCGCCGCCTTCGTCTCGTGAAATTCCATGTCCGAGGGGCTGAACCCCATCGGCTTCCAGTCGAGCCCACCTTCGAGCAGCATCGGCCGCCCGGCATTCCGCGCGCCCTGATGATGCGTCTCCATCTCGAAGATCAGACGCTCATATTGCTCGGGCGCCAGAACCCCTTGCCCATCGGCGCCCTTGTAGATGATCGCCCCCGACGGCCGCGCCGCATTGTCCAGAAGCGCCTTCGACCAGGCGCTCGCGGCGTTATGCACATCCAAGGCCACCGCCGCCGCCTGCATCGGGCTTAGCCCATAATGGTCGTCGGTCGGATGGAAGCTCTTGATATGACAGATCGGATCGGGATGGCCCGTCATGTCGAACCGATGCTTCCGCCCGCCCACGGTGTAATCATAGGCCACCGGCCAACCATCCGTTCCCGGCACCACCGCCATCCGGTCCGAGCGCAGCACATGCAGCTCCTTCGGCACGCCCGGCTCGGGACAGACCGCCTCCAGATAGCCGTTCCCCGACAGCAGGATCTGCCCGATCAGCGCCTCGAACAGTTCCGCCCGCCCCTGCGCGGCATTCGGACGGCGCAACAGATCCAGCACCGGATGCACATCATAACGCCGCTCGGCATCCTGACAGATCAAGGGCACCGCCGCCGCCGCCTCGGCAATCAGCTTGACCGAGCGGAACCCGACCGGATTGCCATTGAACCCCGAGCGCATCAGGCTGACCGTATCGCGCGGCCCCCAGACCGGCCGCCCCGCCCCCGAAGCCATCGCCACGATCCGCCCCGTCACCGAGGCCTTGCGCTCGACCGCCGTCTCGGCCGTAACCTCCGGGGCCGCCCTGCGAAAGAAATTCAGTCCCATCCCGTTCTCCTCGTCGCGGCCCGGCCCAAGACCCCGGCCAAAGAAAAAGGGCCGGGAAACCTCCCGACCCTTTCGACCTGACTTCCGGCAGAAGCGGGGGTTTCACACCCCCGCACCCCCGTGGCGTATTTTCACCAAGAAAAACACCGGGCTTTTTCTTGGCTCAAATACGCCCTTGCGCGCTCAAAGCCCGCGCACCTGCGGCCGTCGCCAATGCGCCGCAGGCTCGATCATCAACTCGGTCATCGCCCAGACCAGCGCATCCACCCGGTCGGGCGAGCCCTTGCCCGCATAGCCCTGCACCGTCATCCGGCACATCTGATCCTCAAGCGTGCCAAGCCGCCCGTCACGGCAATGCTTCACCCGGCCCTGCTCATACAAAGCCGCCACCGGCTCGGCTCGCGCCGACTTGCCCCGCGAGGCCCGCAGCGCCTTGAACGGCACCAAGGGATCGATCTGCCGCAGCACGCTTTCGACCATGTCGCCGCCCTGATTGACCTCGGCCACCAGCTTCTCGGCGCCCCAACGCTCCATCGCCGCAATCGCCGCCCGCGCCCAATCGGTCGGCCGCCCGCGAACCGACGCATCTTCGAGCACAAAGGCCCGCCAGTCCTGAACCGGCCCGCGCGTCATCGCCCCCGCCACGACGATTCCGCATTCATCCGAGCCCGCGCCGCCCGTCACCGCCGGATCGAGCGCCACCACCACCCGGTCCATCTGCGGCGGTGCCGCCAGCCGCAGCCCCTCGAGCTGCGCCGTCGTCCACAGCGCGCCCTCGACATCCTCAAGCAACACGCCTTCCAGTTCCTGCCGCCCAAGCCGCGTGCCCGCATAGCGCGCCTGCACCTCGGTCAGGAAGCTTTCCGCCAGATAGGCCCGGTTCGCCTCGGTCGGCGCATGGGTCAGCACGGTCGAGGGGTTTGCAAGGATCGCCTTCAGCACCCCCACATTGCGCGGCGTCGTGGTAATCACCTGCTGCGGATGCGGACCCAGCCGCAGCGCGAATTGCAGCATGTCCCAGGTTTCCTCGGCCTTTTTCCACTTCGCCAGCTCATCGATCCAGGCGGCGTCGAACTGCGGCCCGCGCAGCGCCTCGGGTTCCTGCGCCGAATAGGCCTGCGCCGTCGCGCCATTCGCCCAGACCAGCCGCCGCTTCGTCGCCTCCCACTCCGGGCGCCGATCCGGCGGCGAACAGGCCAGAATCCCGCTCTCGCCAAAGATCATCACATCGCGCACCTGATCGAAGGTCTCGCCCACCAGCGCCACGCGATGCGCCCGGCCGGGGTCGGCGGGCCGCGCGCCCTCAACCTGCGCGCGCACCCATTCCGCCCCGGCCCGTGTCTTGCCAGCCCCGCGTCCCCCCATGATCACCCAGCTCTTCCAGCCGCCCACGGGGGGCAGCTGATGGGGCAAGGCCCAGAACTCGAAGATCCAGGGCAAGGCCAGCAACGCATTGTCCCCAAGCCCGTTCAGAAAGCCGTCAACCTCCTGCGGCGTCGCGGAGGCAAGCCAGGCGGCGCCCGATCTCAGCCCGGGCAGCATCCAGGTCGAGCTCGCTTCCGGAGACGACTCCGGCCACTTGTCTGCGAAGTTTTTCAACGCGCACCCTTTCTTCCATCACCATCTGGAAGGCCGTGCGAAGGTCCTTGACCGCCTGCGCGGCGGCCTTGGCCTCCTTCATCTCGCCCTGGCGAACCCCTCGCATCGCCAGCGCCAGTTCCCCGGCAATTTCCCGATAAAGCTCCTCCGTCTCCTCCAGCAAATCCACCGGAGGAGCGTCCCCACCCTTGAACCCCATGTCCATGTTCTGAGTTACCCGCCTCTCATGCCTGATCCGCACGAGCGAAATGAAAAAAAGCGCACACGGTCACCCGTTGCGCTTGCCCACCTCTCCTAGCATGACAAATATCTACCCTAGATCGTTCGCAAAGTCAATCGCTAAATTCAAGGTTGCGCGCCGGCAAACGAAAAAACCCCGGACAAGGCCGGGGTTTTCTCTCAGTTTCCGTCACTTGCGCCCTGGCCTTGGGTCTTTTTCGATCTCCCGCCAGCGCGCGACGTTCTTGTTATGCTCCGTGATCGTCTCGGCAAAGGCATGGCCGCCGGTGCCGTCCGCCACGAAATACAGGAACTTCGTCGAATCAGGATTCAGCGCCGCCTTGATCGCCGCCGTGCCCGGGTTGCAGATCGGCCCCGGCGGCAGCCCGTCGATGACATAGGTGTTGTAAGGCGTCTCGCGCCGCAACTCCGACTGCCGCAGACCGCGCCCCAGCACGCCCTGACCCTTGGTCACGCCATAGATCACCGCCGGGTCGGTCTGCAGCCGCATCCCCTGCGCGATCCGGTTGACGAAGACGCTCGCCACCCGCGCCCGCTCCTCCGGTACGCCGGTTTCCTTTTCCACCAGCGAGGCCATCACCAGCGCCTCCTCGGGCGTCTTGTAGGGCAGCCCCGGCGCCCGCGCCGCCCAGGCCTCGGCCAGAACCGCCTTCTGCCGCTCGGTCATCTCGGCCAGCAGATCCGCCCGCTTCGCACCGCGCTTCATCTCGTAGCTGTCGGGCGACAGGCTCCCCTCGGGCGGCAGCTTCGCCACCTCGCCACTCAGGAAATCCGCCGATTTCAACGCCTCGACCACCTGCCAGCTGGTCACGCCCTCGGCCAAAGTCACCCGCAGCCGCACATCCGACTGCGCCGCCTGCTCGGCAAAGCCCTCGGGCGCCGGCTCCAGCTTCGGATCGAATTTCGCCGTCTCGACATAATCGCCCACCGCAGGGTCCAGCTCGCGCAGGATCATCTGCTGGCCATTCACCCCGATGCGGTAATTCAGCTCGGTTCCGCAGGTCGAGGGTCCCCCCTCGGTGATCTGCGTCACGATTCCCGCCATCGAAGACCCCGGTGCGATCAGATAAGACCCCACCTTCAGCTTGCCCGCCTTCTTGTCGTAATCGGCCCCGGCGCGGAAGATATAGGCCGAGGAAATCGCGCCCTTGTCCTTCAGCGTCTCCGAGATATCCCGAAACTTCGCGCCGGGCTCGACGCGCAGACACATCCCCGCCGTCAGCGGACCGGGCCCGTCATACTGACGCTTCGCCCAGGTCACCACTCCCCCCAACACAACCATCAGAACAATCAACAGCGTCAGGAAGTTGGAGACGATGTTGCGCCACATCATCCGCGCACCTTGCCCAGGATCAGCGCCGCATTGGTGCCGCCAAAGCCGAAGCTGTTCGACATCGCGATGTCGATCTTGCGCTTCACCGCCGCCTTCGGCGCAAGGTCGATCTTCGCCTCGACCGCCGGGTTGTCGAGGTTCAGCGTCGGCGGCGCGACCTGATCGCGGATCGCCAGAATGCAGAAGATCGCCTCGACCGCCCCGGCAGCCCCCAGCAAATGCCCGATCGCCGATTTCGTCGAGGACATCGTGGCGTTCGACGCCGCCTCGCCCAGAAGCCGCTCGACCGCGCCCAGCTCGATCGTGTCGGCCATGGTCGAGGTGCCATGCGCGTTGATGTAATCGATCTCGCTCGGATCGATCCCCGCGCGTTTCACCGCCGCACTCATCGCCCGGAAACCGCCATCGCCATCTTCCGACGGCGCAGTGATGTGATAGGCATCGCCCGACATGCCATAGCCCAGCACCTCGGCATAGATCTTCGCGCCGCGCGCTTTCGCGTGCTCATATTCTTCCAGCACGACGACGCCCGCGCCCTCGCCCATGACGAAGCCATCGCGGTCGGCATCCCACGGACGGCTCGCCGCCGTCGGTTCCTCGGCCCGCTTGGTCGACAACGCCTTGCAGGCGTTGAACCCGGCGATGCCAATCTCGGAAATCGGATTCTCGGCGCCACCAGCCACCATCACATCGGCATCGCCAAGCGCAATCAGCCGCGCCGCATCGCCGATCGCATGGGCGCCCGTCGCGCAAGCCGTCACCACCGCATGGTTCGGCCCCTTGAAGCCGAAGCGGATCGAGACATGCCCCGAGACGAGGTTGATCAGCGCCGCCGGAATGAAGAACGGGCTGACACGTTTCGGCCCCTTCTCCTTGATCAGGACGGCGTTTTCCGCAATCGTCTGCAGCCCGCCGATACCCGAGCCGATCATCACGCCGGTGCGGCACCGCGCGTCCTCGTCTTCCGGCTCCCAGCCCGAATCCTTCACCGCCTGCACCGCCGCGGCAACGCCGTAAAGGATGAACTCGTCAACCTTGCGTTGCTCTTTCGGCTCCATCCACTGATCGGGATTGAACGTGCCCTCGGTGCCATCGCCCCGCGGCACTTCACAGGCGTATTTCGTCACCACATTCGAGGCGTCGAAGCGCGTGATCGGCCCCGCCCCCGACTGACCAGCCAGAAGCCGCGACCAGGTTTCTTCGACCCCGCAAGCCAGCGGCGTGACCAGACCCAGACCCGTGACGACAACCCGACGCATCGCAAACCCCTTTCGCGTTTCGTTAAGGCCTTCTACACGGGCCGCAAAAGCCGTGCAACGTCATGCGCCGCCGCAGGCATCACTTCGCCTGCCCTCGCGTAAAGTCCGGGCACTCGGGATAGTCGGCCAGCACCTCATACTCGGCCCCTTCGCGCGTCAGATGCGAGCGCAGCAGCGCAAAGCCCGTCACCCGCCACTCCGGCAAGACCACATCGCCCCGGCTTTCCAGCAAATGCCCCAGCCGCGCCGCCTGAGTCTCGGTCAAGCCCTTGTTGAAGCGCGCGATCGTCACATGCGGCCGAAACCGGCGCCGTTCGAGATCGATCCCCGCCCGCCGCGCCGCCTGCGCCAGCTTCGCCTGCAAGGCCTCAAGCGCCGGTTCGGGCCGCAGCTTCAGCACCAGAGCCCGCGTCCGATCGCCGCCTTCAATCACATCCAGCCCCGCCAGACCCAGCGTGACCGGCGCAACCGAAATCCCGACCAGTTCCTCGTGCAGCAGCTCCAGTTCCGGCGGGTCGACATCGCCCAGAAACACCAGCGTCAGATGCAGCGCCTCCTCGGCCACCGCCCGCCCGCAGCCCAACTCGCCCTGCAAGGACGCAACCGCGCCCCAAAGCGCCTCGGGAACCATGATGCCCAGAAAGACCCGCATCGCCCCTCCTTGTTCCCCTCGATCGGGCCCGATCTCCGTGCCGCGCGAAAGAGAGGTCGCGGCAGAAACCGAAAGGGCTGGCGAAAGATCCGCCAGCCCCGATGGCCTGATGACACGGCAAGCCACTCAGAGCGGCGACTGGACCTCCGGCCCGCCACCGCCGCCACCGCCGCCGCTTGCGGGCGCGGCCGCAGGCGCAGTCGTGCTCACGAAACCACCGCTCGGACCGTAGGTGAAGCCACCGCCGCCGAAGCCATAGCCCAGATCAAGGCCGACATAGGCATCATCGTTCACATAGGCGCCGCCAAAGGTGCCGCGCCAGGACTTGCTCTGAAACAGGTAATCGACACCGGCCGTCGCCACGACGCTGTCATCCTCGTCATCCGAAAACACCCGCAGGCCCAAGCCCGACTGAACCTGACCGCCCCCAAAGGCGATCGAGACCCCAATACCCACCGCGGGGTCCGCGCAGGCCGGGGCCGCCAACAGGGCCGCAACACTTGCGGCGAAAACAGCTTTGGACAGAAACATCACAAACTCCTTCTCGGGAAATCCGGAGTTCAGAATGTACCTAATTTCACGATTCAGCAAGCGCCACGGTTCCCGAAACCGATCACGGCAGCGCCCCAAATGCAAACGGCGCCCCAAGGGGCGCCGTTCGTCAAGCTTTAAAGCTCGAAAACCGATCAGGCGGCTTCGGTGATGAACTTCACCGCATCGCCGAAGGTCTGGATGGTTTCCGCGGCGTCGTCCGGAATCTCGATGCCGAATTCTTCTTCGAAAGCCATCACCAGTTCCACGGTGTCAAGGCTGTCGGCGCCGAGATCGTCGATGAACGAGGCGGTCTCGGTGACCTTGTCCTCTTCCACGCCCAGATGCTCCACGACGATCTTCTTCACGCGATCCGCGATGTCGCTCATGTTTCTTCCTCGTTTAGGGGGCCGAAACCCATCCTGTCAGTGCTCGTTCGAGCGGCTTCAACGCCCGTTTTGCCGGGCTGCCGCGAGCCGAGGCTAACCCCCCGCTCGTCCCCGCCGCTCATATCACAGTGAAAGCACAAGGCAAGCCGTTTTGCTTTCCCCCCTGCCGCAGCGGCAGGGGCAACTCGTCACACCAGTGACCTCAGATCATCGCCATACCGCCGTTGACGCTCAGCGTCGTGCCGGTGACATAGCCCGCCTCGGGCGAGGCAAGGTAAAGCACCGCCGCCGCGATCTCCTCGGCCGCGCCCATGCGCCCGGCCGGGATCTGCGTCAGGATCTTCGCCTTCTGCTCGTCATTCAGCTTGTCGGTCATCGCCGTGGCGATGAAGCCGGGCGCGACGCAGTTCACGGTGATGCCGCGGCTCGCCACTTCATAGGCCAGCGATTTCGACATGCCGGTGAGCCCCGCCTTCGCGGCGGCATAGTTGCCCTGCCCCGGGTTGCCGGTCTGGCCGACGACCGAGGTGATGTTGACGATCCGCCCCCAGCGCGCCTTCATCATGCCGCGCAGCACGCCGCGCATCAGCCGGAAAGAGGCGGTCAGGTTGACGTCGATCACGCTCGCCCATTCCTCGTCCGACATCCGCATGAAGAGGTTGTCGCGGGTGATGCCCGCGTTGTTCACAAGGATATCCACAGACCCCATCGCCTCGACGGCGGCCTTCGGCAGCGCTTCGACCGAAGCGGGGTCCGAGAGGTTCGCCGGGCACACAAAGGCCCGCTCGCCAAGCTCCGCCGCCAACTTCTCGAGCGGCTCGACCCGCGTGCCCGACAGCGCCACCTTGGCCCCGGCCGCATGCAGCGCCTTCGCCACCTCGCCACCGATACCACCAGAGGCGCCCGTCACCAGCGCCGATTTCCCAGTCAGATCAAACATCTGCAAGCCTTTCCTGACGTGACATTTATCTTGCCACAAATATCCCGGGGGTCCGGGGGCAGAGCCCCCGGCTTGGCCCGCTCAGCTCTTCAGCGCCGCCACATCCTCGGGCGTGCCGACGGCTTTCTGCGTCGTTTCCTTGGCGATGCGCTTGATCATGCCCGACAGCGCCTTGCCTGCGCCCACTTCGCAGAAGTCGGTCACGCCTTGCGACACCATCCACAGCACCGACTCGCGCCAGCGCACCGAGCCCGTGACCTGCGCCACCAGCAGTTGGCGAATTGTCTCGGGGTCACACACCGCCTCGGCGCGCACGTTCGCCACGACCGGCACGATCGGCGCCGAGACCGTCACCGCCGCCAGCGCCTCGGCCATCCGGTCCGCCGCGGGTTGCATCAGCGCGCAATGGAAGGGGGCGGAGACCGGCAGCATCACCGCCCGCTTCGCGCCCTTGCCCTTGGCAATCTCGACCGCGCGCTCGACAGCGGCCTTGTGTCCCGAAACGACCACCTGCGCAGGATCATTGTCATTCGCCGCCTGACAAACTTCGCCCTGCGCCGCCTCGGCCGCAACCTCGGCCGCCGTGGCGAAATCGAGCCCCAGCAAAGCCGCCATCGCGCCCACGCCCACCGGCACCGCCGATTGCATCGCCTCGCCGCGGATGCGCAAGAGCCGCGCCGTATCGGCCAGCGTCAGAGCACCCGCCGCACAAAGCGCCGAATACTCGCCAAGCGAGTGCCCGGCAACAAAGGCGGCCGAGCCGATCTCGATCCCTTCGGCCTTCAGCGCTGCAACCGCGGCCAGCGAGGTCGCCATCAGCGCCGGTTGCGCATTTGCCGTCAGCGTCAGCCGCTCGATCTCGCCCTCCCAGATCAGCGCGCTCAGCTTTTCACCCAGAGCCGCGTCGACCTCGTCGAAGACCGCCTTCGCCGCCGGATAAGCCTCGGCCAAGGCCTTGCCCATTCCGATCGTCTGCGCCCCTTGACCGGGGAACACCCATGCCACGCTCATGCCCGCCTCCTTGGTAATGCTGCCGTTTCATACCTTGACGCAGCGTCCGGGGCAACCGCGCCGCCCGGGGTCAAGCGCCGCAGGCAAAAGAGCGTATTTGGACCAAGAAAAAACAACTGACTTTTCCTGGTCCAAATACGCCCCCTTCTCTTCGGCAATGAAAAAGGGCGCCCAAAGGCGCCCTTTCCCAAACCATCCCGCCACTCAGCAGGAGTAGTACATCTGGTATTCGACCGGGTGGGGGGTGTGCTCGTAGGCATACACTTCTTCCCACTTCAGCGCCATGTAGCCTTCCAGCTGGTCCTTGGTGAAGACGTCACCGGCGAGCAGGAACTCGTGATCCTTTTCGAGCTCGGTCAGCGCTTCACGCAGCGAACCGCAAACGGTCGGGATCGCGGCCAGTTCTTCCGGCGGCAGATCGTAGAGGTCCTTGTCCGACGCCGGACCCGGGTCGATCTTGTTCTTGATGCCGTCGAGACCGGCCATCAGGAGGGCAGCAAACGCCAGATAGGGGTTCGCCGACGGATCGGGGAAGCGGGCTTCGACGCGTTTGGCTTTCGGCGACTCGGTCCACGGAATACGGACGCAGCCCGAGCGGTTGCGGGCCGAATAGGCGCGCAGCACCGGGGCTTCGAAGCCCGGGATCAGACGCTTGTAGCTGTTGGTGCCCGGGTTGGTCAGGGCGTTCAGCGCTTTCGCGTGTTTCAGGATACCGCCGATGAAGTAGAGCGCTTCTTGCGACAGGTCCGCATATTTGTCACCGGCAAAGAGCGGTTTCCCGTCTTTCCAGATCGACATGTTGACGTGCATCCCCGAGCCGTTGTCGCCCTTCATGGGCTTCGGCATGAAGGTCACGGTCTTGCCATAGGCATGCGCGACGTTGTGGATGACGTATTTGTATTTCAGGATGTTGTCGGCTTGCTCGGTGAGCGTGCCGAAGATCAGCCCGAGTTCGTGCTGGCAGGTCGCCACTTCGTGGTGGTGCTTGTCGACCTTCATGCCCATGCGCTTCATGGTCGAGAGCATCTCGCCACGCAGGTCCTGGGCTTCGTCGACCGGGTTCACCGGGAAGTAGCCGCCCTTGTGGCCAGCGCGGTGGGCGAGGTTGCCCATCTCGACTTCGGCGTCGGTGTTCCAGGCCGCCGCTTCGGCGTCGATCTGGTAGGCGACCTTGGCCGGGGTGACCGAGTAGCGCACGTCGTCGAAGATGAAGAATTCGGCTTCCGGCCCGAAATAGGCGGCGTCACCGATGCCCGAGGACTTCAGATAGGCTTCGGCTTTCAGCGCGATGCCGCGCGGGTCGCGCGAATAGGCTTCGCCGGTGTCCGGTTCGACCACGTTGCAATGCACGCACATGGTCTTTTCGGCATAGAAGGGGTCGATGTAGACCGAAGAGGCGTCGGGGATCAGTTTCATGTCCGACTGATCGATCGACTTCCAGCCCGCGATCGACGAGCCGTCGAACATGAAGCCTTCCTCGAAGAAGTCCTCGTCCACGAGGTCGGCGATCAGCGTCACGTGCTGCAGTTTGCCACGCGGGTCGCAGAAGCGGATGTCGACATATTCGACTTCCTCCGCCTTCATCAGATCGAGAGCCTTTTTGACTACGCTCATTTGCAAATTACCCTTTCGTTGAGCATGGGTTCCGGGCAAGCCCGTTGCGGTTCAGGGCCGAAGGCCCGAATGTCTAAATCTCAGACCGCGTCTTCGCCGGTCTCGCCGGTGCGGATGCGGATCGCCTGTTCGATGGAGGACACGAAGATCTTGCCGTCACCGATCTTTTCGGTGCACGCGGCGCCGATGATCGCCTCGATGGCGACATCGACCATCTCGTCGGGCAGCACCATCTCGATCTTCACCTTGGGCAGGAAGTCGACGACATATTCGGCCCCGCGATAAAGCTCGGTGTGGCCCTTTTGCCGCCCGAAGCCCTTCACTTCGATCACGCTCAGCCCCTGGATTCCAGCTTCCTGAAGCGCTTCCTTCACTTCATCGAGCTTGAAAGGCTTGATGATCGCCTCGACCTTCTTCATGCCGACTCCCCCTTTCGATCTTGCGCACTCGTCTCACCACTTTCCACGCCGCCCCGCAATCGGCTAGCTTTTGCCTCGGGTGCCGCGCCGAGGGATTCCCCCGATGGCGATGATGAATTGAGCGGTTAGCATATTTATTGTGCGGAATGGAAACTCTTTGGGCAGCAAATGACGGAAATCTTGACGAGTGATGAAATGCGCAGCCTCGAGAGAGCCGCCATTGCCTCGGGCCGCTTCAGCGGTCTCGACCTGATGGAACGCGCCGGAACCGGCGTGGTCGAGGCGATCGGCGAGGCCTGGCCCGATTTTCGCACCCCGAGCGATACGCCCCGCCACGCGGTCGTGCTCTGCGGGCCGGGCAACAATGGCGGCGACGGTTTCGTGGTCGCGCGTCTGCTGCGCCGCCGCGGCTGGAAGGTGACGCTCTATCTTTACGGCGACCCCGAGCGGCTGCCGCCTGACGCCCGCACCAATCACGACCGCTGGCGGCGCATCGGCACGATTGCGCCCCTGCCTGCGGCGCCCGATTTCAGCACGGCCGATCTGGTCGTCGATGCACTGTTCGGCATCGGGCTGACGCGGCCGCTGACGGGTTTCGGTCCGATCTTCGGCGCACTGGCCGCCGCGGGGCGTCCGGTGCTGGCGATCGACCTGCCGTCCGGGCGCGACGCCGATGCCCAACCCGATTCCATCGGCTGGCCCTCGGCGCCCTGCTCGCTCGCCGTGACCTTCCACCGCGAGAAACCGCTGCATGCCCGCCTGCGCGCCGAAGGCATCGGCGTCATCGTCAAACCGATCGGGCTCTGAGGGGAAATCTTCACCCTTTTCACACCAACGGCTGCGTATATGGTGAAAAAGGACCGACCGCGCCGGAGACCGCCATGATCCGCCAGATCACCCTGACCGAGGAAATGCGCTCCCGCCTCACCAAATCGCCGGAGGGTCACAAATACGACCACGGCCATGCGATGGTTCTGGCAGGAAGCCCCGGCAAGGGCGGGGCCGCCCGTCTGGCCGCCCGCGCGGCGCTGCGGGTCGGCGCGGGCCTCGTGACGCTGGCCTGCCCGCAAGTCAGCCTGGCCGAGAATGCGGCGCAGCTGACCGCGATCATGCTGACCGCCCTGCCCGATGCCTATTCCCTGCGCGGCCATTTTCAGGACCCACGGCTGAATGCGCTCTGCCTTGGTCCCGGTCTGGGCCAACCCCGCGCGCTTGAAATGGCCCCGGCCGCGCTCTGGCTGCGCCGCCCGACCGTGCTTGATGCCGATGCGCTGACCGCTTTCACCGCCGATCCGCGCCCGCTCTTCAATGCGCTGCACGAACAGGTGGTGATCACCCCGCATCTGGGCGAGTTCCGCCGCCTGTTCCCCGACCTCGCGCATGCCCTCGAAGACGGCTCGCTGACCCAGGTCGAAGCCGCCCGTCACGCCGCCGACAGGGTCAAATGCACCGTGCTGTTGAAAGGGCCGGAAACCGCCATCGCCGCCCCCTCGGGCGAGGCTGCGCTGCACAGCGCCACCGGCCCGCGCGCCGCCCCCTGGCTGGCGACCGCCGGATCGGGCGATGTTCTGGCCGGAATCATCGCCGGTCTGATGGCGCGCAGCTTCTCGCCCTTCGAAGCGGCCTGCACCGGCACCTGGCTGCATGTCGAGGCCGCCCGCAGCTTCGGCCCCGGCCTTATCGCCGAAGATCTGCCCGAAGAACTGCCCAAGGTGTTCCGCGCGCTGAACCTCTGATCCGCGTTTTGTCAGCGCGGAAAGGGCGTATTTGCACCAAGAAAAAACCAACGGCCTTTTCCTTGGTGCAAATACGCCCTTTGGAACGTCGGTTATGCGCGCACGACCAACGGTTTGCAGCCGATCTCCACCCCGTCGGCATAGATCACCTCGGGCGCGTCGAAATGCAGCGCGAACAGCCGGATCTTTTGACCGCTCAACCGGGTGATGAACTGCCCGTCGATCAGCCGTTCGACCGGCACCAGCGCCTGTGACGTGCCGAACATCACCTGCGCCCGCCAGTCGCGCAGCAGCACCGGCGTGCCCGCCCCCCAGAACCATCGCCTGCCCCGGCCGGTCATGGCCAAGCGCGCCGGGGGCAATCGCGACAAGCCGCGACACCAGCGGCAGGCTCGAAAGCCCGCGCAGCACCCGCATGCCGGCACGGGTGACGATCCGATCGCCAAGGCTCAGAAACTCGACTGGCAAGAGCCCATCCATGGTCGCCACGCGCGACCCCATGGCGAAGCCCGCCACCCCATGCGCGCCCTCGGCACTTTTTCGGGAATCGAATGTGAACGATGGCGCAGAAGACGCAGGCCCCTTGGCTCCGCCTTCCTCGTCGCGCCCCGTGGCCTGCCTGTCCATCGGGTCTTCCTGCTCTGGTGCCGGTTTCCGGCTGTTCTGCTCTTTCGGCCTTTACGGCTCTGATCCCAGACTAGGCCAAGCCCCCGGCGCTGACGAGGGAAAAGGTTAACAAAACCTATTTTGCGAAGAGACCTGTTGCCCCCCTACACAGGGGGCCACAGAGTTGCTAAAAGCAAAGACAAGTGCGGGTGTGGCGAAATTGGTAGACGCACCAGATTTAGGTTCTGGCGCCTTGGCGTGGGGGTTCGAGTCCCTTCACCCGCACCATTCTGAGGCAGCCCCCGCCGTCGCGGGGTCAGCCTTGGGGCGTCTCGCCGCCCGCGCGGCATTCGCGATTGAGATAGCGATCCACCTTTTCCAGCAGACTTTCGCGCGCATGCGTGCCGCCGAAGCCATGCCCATCGGCTTTCGAAACCGCATTCATCCCGGTCCCGAAGCCTCCCGCGCTAATGAAACGCGTTCCGCCCGCCGTCGGCGGCGCAAAGGCCGCCTGCGCCATGTCGCGCGCCAGCGCCTCCACTTCCTTGTCGTAAAGCTTGGCAATCTGCTTGCAATCGAAGATCGTCGGATCCTCGGGAAGATGCGACAGGTCGACCTTGCGGGACTCCCATTTCTTGCCGCTCAAAACCGTCACACTGCCCATGAGGGCGATCGACGCAAGTATCATCAAAACTCCGCGCAGCATTCAATTCTCCTCACCAATACCACCTGCACGTGAATTCGACAGGCCACCCTATCTCTATAATGGCATAGTGCGTCGGGTAAAACCCTTTCAAGATGCGATCAATTCGCGGCTTTTCACCTTGCCAGCAAGGTCGCCAGCCCCTAGAAGGACGGCTGAAATTTTGCCTGAGCGTGCCCGCGGGGGTGCGCCCGAACCAGAGGAAACCCCATGCAGGTCACCCAGACCCTCAACGAAGGCCTCAAGCGCGGCTACACGATCACGCTGACCGGCGCCGAACTGGATGCGAAAGTCACCGAGAAACTGATCGAGGTGCAGCCCGAAGTCGAGATCAAGGGCTTCCGCAAGGGCAAAGTGCCGATGGCGATGCTGCGCAAGAACTTCGGCGACCGCGTTCTGGGCGATGTCCTGAACGAATCCGTCGACGGCGCGATCAAGGACCTGCTCGATCAATCGGGCGACCGTCCGGCGCTGCAGCCGAAGGTCGAGATGGAAAACGGCAAGGACTGGAAACCGGGCACCGACGCCGTCTTCACCGTCTCCTACGAAGCCCTGCCGCCGATCCCGGCTTTTGACCGCAGCACCGTGACGCTGGAGCGTCTTGTGGTGAAGGCCGACGAGGCTTCGGTGACCGAAGCGCTCGAAAACCTCGCCAAATCGGCGCAGTCCTTCGAGGACCGCAAGAAAGGCACCAAGGCCAAGGACGGCGATCAGGTCGTGATCGACTTCGAAGGCTTCCTCGGCGACGAAGCCTTCGAAGGCGGCAAGGGCGAGGAATACCCGCTCGTGCTCGGCTCGGGCTCGTTCATCCCGGGCTTTGAAGAGCAACTCGTCGGCGTGAAAGCCGGGGAAGATGCCGAAGTGAAAGTGACCTTCCCGGCCGAATACGGCGCCGCGCATCTGGCGGGCAAGGAAGCCACCTTCAAATGCCACGTCCATGCGGTGAAGGCCCCGAAACCGGCCGAACTCGACGACGAGCTGGCGAAGAAATTCGGCGCCGCCGATCTGGAAGCGCTGAAGGGCCAGGTCGCCTCGCGTCTGGAAGCGGAATACAAGGGCGCCTCGCGCGCGATCCTGAAACGCGCCCTGCTCGACATTCTGGATGCGCAGGTGAAATTCGACCTGCCGCCGTCGCTGGTCGAGGCCGAAGCCGGTCAGATCGCGCACCAGCTGTGGCACGAAGAGCACCCGGATCACCACGGCCATGACCATGGCGCGGTGGAACCGACCGAAGAGCACAAGACGCTGGCCGAGCGCCGCGTGCGTCTGGGCCTGCTGCTCGCCGAACTCGGCCGCAACGAGAAGATCGAAGTGACCGACGCCGAGATGACGCAAGCGGTTCTCGCCGCGGCGCGTCAATACCCGGGCCACGAGCGCGAATTCTTCGAATTCGTCAAAGGCAACGCGCAGATGCAACAGCAGATCCGCGCGCCGCTCTACGAAGAAAAAGTGATCGATTTCATCGTCGCGGGCGCTACCGTGACCGAGAAAGAGGTCAGCAAGGAAGAGCTCCAGAAAGCGATCGAAGCGCTCGACGAGCTCTGATCGTCACCGGACAGTGACAGGAAAGGCCGCCCTCTCGGGGCGGCCTTTTCCGTTGCAGTTCGGGGTGCTGTCTTCGTCGAAGCAGACCAGTGGTGACTAACAGGGTTTCTCGAGAAGCGAGATGCAGTCCAGATCCTGATGCCCCCCCCAGTCAATGATTTCCTGCTTCAGAACATTCAGTTTGGCCGACGTCGCCAATTCCCGAAATAAATCCTTCGTCATATAGCCGCGCGCACCAGGCGTGCCCCCCTTGATAAGCCTGTTGCTCGCAGAATAGTTCGAATGGTGATAAAGTGCGCGCCCACCGGGTTTCAAAACCCTTGCCGTGTCCTTCAAATAGGCTTCGACAATATCAGGCAGAAAATGCACCATGGCGTCATAGCAGTAGATCGCCGTGAGAGATTCATCAGCGGTATTCGGGAAACTGGTTCCTTTTCCGAGTTCGAAAGAGATATTGTCAAAGCCTTTGAGCCGCTCACGACAGAAATCAACGTTCTCGGGGATGATATCGACCAAAGTCAGCTTCCCTGCCAGTTTGGCACTATGTTCGGCGTGCCGACCGTGACCACAGGACAGTTCCAGCATCGCCGTAGTGTCGAGCATATCGAAATAGGGTTTGAATTTCCGATCCTGGTCCCAGAAAATGAAAGTCCATTTCTCGGCACTGTCATAATATGGAGAGTTTTCCCAAGGTTTTCGGATGATATCGACCTGCTCTTCGATTGTGCGGTCTATCACGAATTTTGTATCGGTGAGTTCATTCGACATGCAATACCTGCCCTTTTTCAAGCCCCAGATGGCGTGGCACCTGACGCCAAGATTGGCCGATCAGGCCATGAGATCAAGTGTTTTTTACCCCGAGGCTCTACCTGGCAGCGAAAAGGCCCGAAAGCTGAGTCACATCGACACAGGATGGAGCCAGAGCCTGATACAGGCGGCGCCAGAAAGCCGGGGAAACTGTCTGAGGTCTTGGCGGAGCGGGTCGCCAGCCCCCCTTTTCTTCGGCCTCTTGCAGCGGCGCTTGACCATGTTGCACAGGCGGTCGCCAAAACAAAACCGCGCCCCGAGGGGCGCGGTTGCAACACTTCCGGTTGGAAGGGTCTTATTCGTCGTCCGACGCCGCGGCGCCAACTTCGTCGAAGAGCTCGGCGATTTCGAACTCGGCCGCCGCATCGGCTTCCGCCGCCAGCTGCTGGATCGATTTGCCGGCCGCCTGGATGGCAGCTTCTTCGGCCGAACGGGCGACGTTGATGGTGATCGTCGCCTGGACTTCCGGGTGCAGCAGCACGTGCACTTCGTGCAGGCCGAGTTCCTTGATCGGGGCTTTCAGCGCCACTTGACGCTTGTCGACCGAGAAACCGCCAGCGGTGGCTGCTTCAGCGGCGTCACGCGGGGTGACCGAACCGTAAAGCGCACCGGCGTCCGAAGCGGAGCGGATGACCACGAACTTCTGACCGTCGAGCTTGGCGGCAGCCGCTTCAGCTTCTTTCTTGGTCTCGAGGTTGCGGGCTTCCAGCTGCGCCTTGCGGGCTTCGAAGCTCTTGATGTTGGCGTCGTTCGCGCGCAGCGCCTTGCCTTGCGGCAGCAGGAAGTTGCGGGCGTAGCCGTCGCGCACTTTCACCACGTCGCCCATTTGGCCAAGCTTGGCCACGCGTTCCAGAAGGATGACTTGCATGTTCAGGTCTCCTTACTTCACGGCGTAGGGCAGCAGGGCGAGGAAGCGGGCGCGTTTGATCGCCTGCGCCAGTTCGCGCTGTTTCTTGGCCGAGACGGCGGTGATGCGGGCGGGAACGATCTTGCCGCGCTCGCTGATGTAGCGTTGCAGCAGACGGACGTCCTTGTAGTCGATCTTCGGCGCGTTATCGCCCGAGAACGGGCAAACCTTGCGGCGACGGAAGAAGGGTTTGGTAGCCATGGGTCACTCTCCTCGGATCAACGACGCTCGGGACGCGGGCCGCGATCTTCGCGGGGGCCACGATCTTCGCGCGGGCCACGGGGGCCACGGTCGCCACGATCACCGCGGTCGCCACGCTCTTCGCGGTCGCCACGGTCGTCACGCTTCTGCATCTGCACCGAGGGGCCCTCGTCATGGGCGTCGACCTTGATGGTCAGAACGCGCATCACGTCGTCGTGCAGACGGGCGAGACGCTCCATCTCCTGCACGGCGGCCGAGGGCGCGTCGGTGCGCAGGAAGCCGTAGTGGCCCTTGCGGTTCTTGTTGATCTTGTAGGCCATCGTCTTCACGCCCCAGTATTCGGACCCGAGGACTTTGCCCCCGTTGTCGCCGATCACGGTCGAGAAGTGTTCGATCAGGCCTTCGGCCTGCGCGTTGGAAAGGTCCTGACGCGCAATGAGGACATGCTCGTAAAGCGGCATGTAGGCTCCTGTTTCACAAGGCGGCTTCATAGGGGGCCAGGACTTCCGCAGCCCACCACGAGAGGCGTCGCCGGTTCATATCATCGCGGAAGTCAGGGGCTTCTAGGCGGTCAGCCCCCGCAATGCAAGCGAAATCCCCGGAAAACCCGGGGCTATTTCCGCGCCGCCAGCACGATGCCGGTCAGGATCAGACCGAAGCCCGCCGCATGGTAAAGGTGCAGCGGCTCGTGCAGCAGCGCCGCCGAGAGGATCGCGCCATAGACCGGCAGCAGGTGGATGAACTGCCCCGCCCGCGCCGGGCCCGCCATCTCGACCGCCTTCGTGTAGAAGAGATAGGCCAGAACCGAGGGCACGATGCCGATATAGACCAGCGCCGCGATCGAGGCAGGCGTCCAGACCGGCACCCGGCCCGAGGCGATCTCGAAGGCCAGAAACGGCGCCAAGATCGGCAAAGCCAAGGCGATCTGCACCGCCAGCAGGCCGATCCGGTTCACCTCGGGCGGAAAGAGCTTCAAGCCCATCGTGTAAAGCGCCCAGGCCACCATCGCGGCAAAGATGATCAGATCGCCGCGCTCGAAGTTCAGCGCCGCCGCGCGCTCCCATGACCCCTGCAGGATGACGACCGCCACGCCGCCGGTCGAGACGATCAGCCCGAGGATCGCCCAAAGGCTGAGCCTTTGCCCCCAGAAGATCGCCCCCAAAGCCATGATCAGCAACGGAATGGTGGAATTCAAGAGCATCCCGTTCGTCGCGGTCGAGGTCTGCAGGCCCCAGTAAACCAGCGAGTTGAAGGCGGCGACGCCGGGCAGCGTCAACAGCAGGATGCGAAAGAAATACCGCCTGTAGAGCGGAAAATCGCGTCTCACATAGGGCCAGGCAAAGGGCAAAAGCGCCAGAAGCGCGATCGACCAGCGGCCAAAGGACAGCGCGACGGGCGGCCATTCCCCGCGCGAGGCCCGCGCGACGATGAAGTTGCCCGCCCAGAACAAGGGCGGCAGCGCCAGCACCGCCCAAAGTTTCCAGCCGCCCTTCGTCTCGCTCATGCCCGCCTCCCCGCTTTGACCTTGGTTTGGGCCGAAACGGCGGCGGGGGCAAGGGGCGCGCTAGGCCACGGGGATCAGATCGCCCGCAAAGGCGGTGCGGGCAAGCGCGCGGGCGTCTTCGAAGACCTCCATGCTTTCAAAGATATAGTCGAAGAAGCTGCGTTGCGTCTCGACCTCGATCTCGTAGATGTCGATGGGGCTGAAGCGCGGATCGCAGATCACTCCCTCCTTGATCCAGCGGTTCACCATCACCATCCGGTCGCGCTCGGCGTGATAGATGCCGTTGAACGCCACCTCGGTCTTCAGGTCTTCGAGCGCGGGTTTGCTTGTCGGCAGATCGCCGAGCCATCTGCGGTTGACCGGCCGCACCACGAAGATGCTCTTGGCGGCCGAAAGCTCGCTCAGGATGATCGGCCGGTAATAGACGCCGTCGATCGCCGTGAACTCGCCCTCGAAGCCGTATTCGTAAAGCCAGAGCCCGTCGCGCACCGCCTCGGGGGTGATTTCCTTGTAGATCGTGTGGCTGCGGTAGGGCTTGCGATCGCCCGGGCCGATGCCGATCTGCGCCTGCGCCGAGGGGTTGATATGCACGTATTCGGTGCCGGTGCGCGGATCGAAGCTGTTGAACAGGATGCCGATTCCGGTGGCATTGAACGCGTCCGAGATCCGCTCGAAGAAGCTTTCGTCAAACAGCGGCACCAGCGTCCGCGCAGGCACGAGGCTCGCCATTTCGCGCAGGTAGAAGACATCGCCGCGGCTGCGCGAGATGCTGTCGAGACAGGCCGAGAAATTCTGCATCATGTCGATCGGCCATTCGAAGAACGAGGGCCGGAACACGCCGCTTTTGCCATACATCGCCAGATGCATCAGATCGGCGTCGCGCTGCCCGAAGGGCTGCTGCTCGGCGATCGCATCGGCGAGCTGCGTCTCCAGATCGTCACCGCCCGCCTCGAGCGCGCGCAGGTAAAGATAGACCCAGTAGATCTGCCCCGAGGTGCAGGAAATCGCCCGCGGATGCACGCCGCCTTCCAGCGCCGCCTGCAGGAAGCCCGCGCCATGGGCATTGTTGCCCGCCAGCCCGCCAAGCGCGAAGGCGACATCGGTTTCCGAGGTTTTTGTGACCTTTTCCAGCACCGGCTCAGCGGCGGGTTTCGCGCCGCTCTCGGATTTCGGGGGCGCGGCGGATTTGGGCTTTGCCGCGGCCTCCTTGGCGGCGGCCTTGGCCGCGTCCTGCGCGGCTGCGTCCTTTGCCTTGGCCTCTTTCGCAGCCGCTTCTTTCTCGGCGGCTTCCTTCAGCGCCAGATCGGCGGCGGGCTTGGTCGGAGCGGCCGGGTTGGCGGCCGCCTCCTGCTGCGTCTGATCCTTCGGTGTCGGCTCTTCCATAGCGTTCCCCTGCAAGCATGCACACCCAGTTTCACCCGCTGCCGCGCGCCGATTCCGGCCCGGCAGCGGTATCGCATAAGTTGAGTGTATCGCTGCCGTGCAGAAAAGTCACCTTCGCAGTTGCAGCATTTTCATGTCAGCTCAGCCGACAAGCGCCTGCACGATCCGCGCAAGCCGGGTGGTAAGCGTGCCATAGGGCGGCATCAAAGGGTCTAGAACTGCAAAACGGTTCTCAAGCACCGGTTTTTCATGGGAAAACGCTTGAAAACCCCAATGCCCATGCGCCGCGCCAAGGCCCGAATTGCCCACCCCGCCGAACGGCAGATTGAGGTGGAGGAAATGCGCCAGCGTCACATTCACCCCCACTGCGCCCGAGGTCGTGGCACGGCAGACCCGCGAAATCAACGCCCGGTCGCGGGCGAAAACATAAAGGGCGAGCGGCTTTTCGCCCGCCTCGATCCCCGCCAGAACGGTGTCGAGATCGTCATAGGCGATCACCGGCAGGACCGGGCCGAAGATCTCCTCGCGCATCAGCCCCGCGGTTTCGGGCACGTTCGAAAGCACCGTCGGCGCCAGATAGCGGCTGGCGGCCTCGGCGTCACCGCCTGCGATGACGTGGGCACCCTGCCCCACGGCCTCGCTCACCATCGCGCGCAGCCGCTCGAAATGCTTCGCACCGATGAGCCGTGCGAAACTGCGCGAGGCCTGCGGATTGGCGCCATACATCCGCGCGATTTCCGCCCGCAGCGCCTTGGTGAAATCCGCCTCCTGCGCCCGCGGCACGAAGACATGATCGGGCGCGATGCAGGTCTGCCCGGCATTGGCGAACTTGCCCCAGGCCACCATCCGCGCCGCCTTTTTCAGATCGGCATCAGGGCCAAGGATGACGGGCGACTTGCCGCCCAGTTCCAGCGTGACGGAGGCCAGCGTCTTCGCCGCCGCCGCCATCACCACCTTGCCCACCGCAGGCGAGCCGGTGAAGAAGATATGGTCAAAGGGCTGCGCGAGAAGCTCGGTCGAGGTCTCGACGCCGCCTTCGACAACCGCGACCAGATCGTCGGGCAGGCAGGCCGCGACGATCTTGGCGATCAGCGCCGAGGTGGTCGGCGCCATCTCGGAAGGTTTCACCACCGCCGCATTGCCCGCGGCGATCGCGCTGACCAAAGGCCCTAAAGCCAGACACAGCGGATAGTTCCACGGCGCGATGATCAGCACCGTGCCTTTCGGCTCGGGCCGGATCGTCGCGCGGGTTCCGATCATCGAGAGCGTCGGGCGGACCCGGCGCACCCGCGCCCAGGATTTAAGATGCCGCGCGGAATGGCGGATCTCCGACAGGATCGGGATGATCTCGGAGATTCGCACCTCGACCGCGGGCTTGCCCAGATCGGCGGCCAAAGCGGCCATGATCTCGGCCTCGCGGGCGCGGATCTCGGCGGCAAGGCGCCTCAGCACCGCGCGGCGCTTTTGCACGGTGAATTCGATCCGCCGCCGGGCGTCGCCCGCACTCAGACGCGCATAGGCCTCGGCGGCGGGGCTCATGCCTGCACTACGACCTGGCGCTGCGACCCAAGCCCGGTGATGCCCAGCTCGATCACATCGCCCGGACGCAGGAATTTCGGCGGCTTCGATCCCATCCCGACGCCGGGCGGCGTGCCCGTGGTGATGATGTCGCCGGGTTCAAGCGTCATGAACTGGCTCAGGTAATGCACAAGGAAGGCGACGCCATAGACCATCGTCGCCGTGGTCCCGGTCTGCCGCCGCACGCCATTCACATTCAGCCACAGATCCAGCGCCTGCGGATCCTTGATCTCGTCCTTGGTCACCAGCCACGGACCGAGCGGCGCAAAGGTGTCATGGCTCTTGCCCTTCACCCATTGCCCCGAGCGTTCGATCTGGAAGCTGCGTTCGGACACATCGTTGCAGATCATGTAACCCGCGACGTGATCCATCGCGTCGTCCAGCGTCACATATTTCGCCCGCGTGCCGATGACGAAGGCAAGCTCCACCTCCCAGTCGAGCTTTTCCGAGCCACGGGGGCATTCCACATCATCATCCGGGCCGCAGATCGACGAGGTCGCCTTCATGAAAACCACCGGTTCCGGCGGCACGGTCAGACCGGCTTCCTCGGCGTGATCGGCGTAATTCAGCCCGATCGCGATCAGCTTGCCCGTGCCAGCAACCGGAGCGCCCAGCCGCGCGCCTTCGGGCACGATCGGCAGCTTGCCCGCATCCGTCCAAAAGAGTTTCGACAAGCCTTCGTCGCTCAGCGCCTTGCCATCGATATCGCGCACCACGCGGGACAGATCACGGATCGTGCCGTCGACGTGCAGGAGACCGGGCCGTTCCGCGCCCTTTGCTCCATACCGAACCAGTTTCATTCCAACTCCCGATATTCCATTCTGCCGTGTCGAAGCTTCGGCGCAGACGCACAATCTGCGATAGAGGCACGGGCCAGGGCAAGAGAAAGCCCGGGGTTCCCCCCGGGCAAGGTGCGGTGCTTTTTGTCGCAGGGGTCAGGCAGCTTCGGCTCCTTCCGGCAGCTTCGCGCCGGTCATGAAGGCCACGGCATCCGACATCGTGTAGCGCTTCGGGTCGATGACGCACAGACGCCGCCCAAGCCGGTGGATGTGGATGCGGTCGGCGACCTCGAACACATGCGGCATGTTGTGGGAAATCAAGATGATCGGGATACCGCGCGCCTTGACGTCGAGGATCAGTTCCAGCACCCGGCGGCTTTCCTTCACGCCAAGGGCCGCGGTCGGTTCATCAAGGATGATCACCTTCGAGCCGAAGGCCGCCGCGCGCGCCACCGCGACGCCTTGCCGCTGCCCGCCCGAGAGCGATTCCACCGCCTGATTGATGTCCTGAATCGTCATCAGACCCAGTTCCGACAGCTTCTCCCGCGCGATCCGCTCCATCTGCGGGCGATCGAGCATGCGGAAGAGCTTGCCCATGATCCCGGGGCGGCGCAGCTCGCGCCCCATGAACATGTTGTCGGCGATGGAGAGCGCGGGCGACATGGCGAGCGTCTGATAGACCGTCTCGATCCCCTTCGCCCGGGCATCAAGGGGCGAGGTAAAGCTGATCGGCTGGCCCTCGAGCCGGATCTCGCCATCGTCCGGAATAACTGCGCCAGACAAGGCCTTGATCAGCGTCGATTTTCCGGCACCGTTGTCACCGATCACGGCGAGGATCTCGCCCGGGTAAAGCTCGAAATCGCAATGATCCAAGGCCGTGACCTTGCCGTAGCGTTTCGTCAGACCGCGTGCCGTCAGAATGGGTTCCATCACGCCGCCGCCTTTCTGATCCATTGATCCACCGCGACCGCCGCGATGATGAGAGAGCCGATGAGAAGGAAGGTCCATTGCGGATCGGTGCCATACATCCGCAGCCCAAGGGTAAAGACGCCCACGATCAGCGCGCCGAACATCATCCCCAAGATCGAGCCGCGCCCGCCGAACAGCGAGATGCCGCCAATCACCACCGCGGTGATCGAGTTGATGTTTTCGAGCTGCGCCGAAGTGGGCGACACCGACCCCAGCCGCCCGATCAGCGCCCAGCCCGCCAGCCCGCAAATGAGCCCCGAAATCGTGTAGACCGAAATCAGGATCGACTTGACCTTGACCCCCGCCAGTTCCGCGGCGTCGGGGTCATCGCCCACCGCATAGACATGGCGGCCAAAAGCGGTGTGGCGCAGGATATAGGCCAAGACCGCAACAATCGCGATCATCAGGATGGCGCCGAAGTTCAAGACCGCCCCGCCGATGCGGATGGTCTCGCCAAAGAATTGCAGGATCGGCGCCTTTTCCTCGATATCCTGCGCCCGGATCGTCTCGTTCGCGGAATAGATGAAGTTCGCCGCCAGCACGATCTGCCACATGCCGAGCGTGACGATGAAGGGCGGCAGCTTCATCCGCGCCACCATCGTGCCGTTCAGAAAGCCGATGAGCGTGCCCACGCCCAGCCCGCACAGCACCGAAATCGGCGCCGGGATGCCATAGCGGAAGGTGAATTGCCCCATGATCACCGAGGACATCACGGTGATCGCGCCCACCGACAGCTCGATCCCCGCGGTCATCACGACGAGCGTCTGCGCCGCGCCGACGATGCCGGTGATCGCCACCTGTTGCAGGATCAGCGTCAACGCATAGGCGGAAAAAAACTTGTGCCCCAGCAGCAGCCCGAAGCCGATGATCGAGGCGACCAGCACGATCAGCGGCACCAGCGCGGGCGTCTGATGCAGCGCATATTGCAGCTTTTGCACCGGTGTCTTGGTTTCGGCGAATTCGGCCACCTTCTGTGGCGCGGCCCCGATCACCGTCTCGAAGCCCTGCGGCCCCCGTGTTTCACTTGCCATTCTTCCCTCCCGCCATTCTTCCCTCACGGTGCCCAGCCACCCCCGGGCCGGGTGTGCGAAGGGGCGGCTGCCGCCGCCCCCTCCCGTTTCGCGAGTGGTGTTCGTTTCAGCCCCAGCAGATGCCAAGGCCCGCCTTGCTGTCGATCGAAGGCACGCCCTCGACCGGTTTGTCGGTGATCAGCTGCACGCCAGTGTCGAAGAAGGTCTTGCCCTCGGTCGCGGCGGGCTTGGTGCCGTCCTTGGCAAAGGCGGCAATCGCCTCGATGCCTTTCGAGGCCATCAGCATCGGATATTGCTGCGAGGTGGCGCCGATCACGCCGCCTTCGACGTTCTTCACGCCCGGGCAGCCGCCATCGACCGAGACGATCAGCGTGCCCTGATCCTTGCCGACGGCCTTCAGCGCCTCATAAGCGCCCGCCGCGGCCGGTTCGTTGATCGTGTAGACGACGTTGATATCCGGGTCTTTCGCCAGAAGGTTCTCCATCGCCTTGCGGCCGCCTTCCTCGTTGCCGGCAGTCACGTCATGGCCGACGATGCGGGCGTCGGTTTCGTCGCCCCATTTGTTCGCATCGCCCAGATCGATCCCGAAGCCCTGCAGGAAGCCCTGATCGCGCAGCACGTCAACGGTGGGTTGCGACACGGCCAGATCGAGCATCGCGATTTTCGCCTCGGCAGCCTTGTCGCCCAGATTCGCTTTCGCCCACTGGCCAATCAGCAGCCCGGCCGAGAAGTTGTCGGTGGCGAAAGTCATGTCGGCCGCATCCATCGGATCGAGCGGCGTGTCGAGCGCGATCACCAGAATCCCCGCCTCGCGCGCCTTTTGCACGGTGGGCACGATCGCCTTGGTGTCGGACGGCGTGATCAGGATGCCCTTGGCACCATCGGCAATGCAGGTCTCGATCGCGGCGACCTGAGCTTCGTTGTCGCCATCCACCTTGCCCGCATAGCTTTTCAGCGTGATCCCGAGCTTCTCCGCCTCGGCCTGCGCACCTTCCTTCATCTTCACGAAGAAGGGGTTGGTGTCGGTCTTGGTGATCAGGCACGCGCCGGTCTCGGCAAAGGCCCCGCCCGCCAGGGCAGTCATGGCAGCAGCCGAAGCGCCCAGCAGGGCCAGTTTGCGCATCATCACGGTCTCTCCTCCCGTTATTGCTTTACGATTGCTCTACGCCGTCGCGGCCCCTCCTCCAGGGCTCAGGGAAACTTTGGCGCGAGTCGGCGGTTCGGTCAATAGATAACTCATGTTGATTTATTATTTGAGGACCAATCCATCCGGCCCCTTTTTCGGCAGGTCGTGAAGCCGTCAGGGTTGAGCGCGGAAGAAGACGCCATGTTCGACCTGATCATCTTCGACTGCGGCGGCGAGTTGATCGGCTGCGCGATCATCTTGGCGCAGATGCTGATTGCCGAACTCGCCCTGAACGGCGTCGGGATCGATCCGGATGACGTGGCAGCGCCGAGGCGCCCCCCTGTCGCCCCGTCTCAAACTTGCGACGGCCTGTCGCGCAAAAGCCCGGCCAGGCAGGACGGCTATAACTTGACCCTTCGGGCCGGACTGGGAATGATCGCCCGACGCCAGGCGGGATGATCCCGACTCAGCCGCAAGGACCGCAGCGATGTTGAACATGTCCAACCTTCCGCAGCCCACGGCGGTCCCGCAGGCGGATCACCGGCCCCTTGGGCAGATGCACAAGGGCTATTCGGGCCATGTCTTTCACATCGCCGCCGCCGATCATTCCGCCAGCCTGCCCGCCGCTGAAATGGAGCGGCGCCTGATCGAGCTCGGCTTTGTCGAAGGCGCCAAGGTCACAATTCTGCACGAGGGGCTTTTCGGGCGTGATCCGATCGCGGTAAGGGTGAACGGCACCACCGTCGCGCTGCGTCGCCGCGAGGCGATGGCAATCCTCGTATCCTGAGTGCAGATGCCCGACCTTTTCCGCCTCGCCCTTGTCGGGCCGCCTAATTGCGGCAAGACATCGCTTTTCAATGCGCTGACCGGCGCACGCCAGAAGGTCGGCAACTATGCCGGCGTCACGGTCGAGCGCAAGCTGGGCCTGTTCACCACCCCCGGCTCCAAGCACATCGAGCTGATCGACCTGCCCGGCACCCACAGCCTGCGCGCGCGTTCGCCCGACGAGGCGGTGACGCGCGATGTCGTGCTGGGCCGCCATCCAGCCGAGCCCGCACCGCAACTCATGCTCGTTGTCGTCGATGCCGTGGCCCCGCGCTCGGGGCTGCGGCTGGCGATGGAGCTGGTCGCCACCGGCCTGCCGATGATCGTCGTTTTGAACATGATCGACATCGCCCGACACCGGAAGATCGAGATCGACCGCGCCGCGCTGCAGGAAGAACTGGGCGTGCCCGTCGTCACCTCGACCGCGGTGCGAAAGGGCGGACTTGAAGCGCTTCTGAAAACGCTGGACGAGACCTTGGCCGAGGGCGTACCCGAGGCCGGGCCGAACCTCTGGGCGCCGCCCGATGCCGCCGATCTGCGGCTCAGCCACCGCGCCGCCGACCGGCTGATTGCGCGCGCCGTGACCCTGCCGCCCGAGCATGACACGCTGACGCATCGCATCGACAGGCTGCTGCTGCATCCGGTCTTCGGGCTCATGTTCCTGCTCGGCCTGCTTTTCGTGATGTTTCAGGCGGTGTTCAGCTGGGCCGCGCCGGTGATGGATCTGATCGACGGCAGTTTCACCGCCGTCGCCGATCTGATCCGCGCCCATGTCCCCGAGGGATTGGTGCAGAGTTTCCTCGTCGATGCGCTGATCGGCGGCGTTGGCGGCGTGGTGATCTTCCTGCCGCAGATCGTGATCCTGTTCCTGTTCATCCTGCTGCTGGAAGATCTAGGTTACATGGCAAGGGCGGCCTTCCTGATGGACCGGATCATGGGCGGCGCCGGGCTGCATGGCCGCGCCTTCATTCCGCTCTTGTCGTCCTTCGCCTGCGCCATTCCCGGCATCATGGCGACGCGCGTGATCGACAACCCGCGCGACCGCATCACCACGATCCTCGTCGCGCCCTTGATGACCTGTTCGGCGCGGATCCCGGTCTATACGCTGATCGTCTCGGCCTTCATTCCGGCACGATCGATCCTTGGCATCTTCAGCCTGCAAGGGCTTGTGATGTTTGGACTTTACGGCGCAGGCATCGTCTCGGCGCTGGCGGTTTCGGCGGTGGCCAAGTTCCTGTTTGCCCGCGGCGAGCCCTCGCCGCCCTTCATGCTTGATCTGCCCGATTACAAGATCCCGCAGGGGCGGTCGGTGGCAATCGGGCTTTGGACCCGGGCGATGGCCTTCCTCAAGCGCGCGGGCACAACGATCTTCACCATGACCGTGGTGATCTGGGTGCTGGCGACCTTCCCGCAGCCGCCCGAGGGCGCGACGCAACCGGCGATCCTCTACAGCTTCGCCGCGGGCATCGGCAAGTTGATCGAGCCCATCCTTTCACCCGTCGGCTTCAACTGGCAGATGGCGGTAGCGATCGTGCCGGCGATGGCCGCGCGCGAGATTGCCGTGGCGGGGCTGGCCACCGTCTATGCGGTCTCTTCGGACGGCGGCGAGGCGGTTCTGGGCACGCTTTTGTCGGCACAATGGAGCCTTGCGACGGCGCTGTCGTTCCTTGTCTGGTTCATCTTCGCACCGCAATGCATCTCGACGCTCGCCGTGATCAAGCGCGAGACGGGATCGGGCAAATGGATGTGGGTGACGGTTGCCTACATGTTTGCGCTGGCCTGGGTCGCCTGTTTCCTCACCTATCATCTGGCCGTGCTGATCGGCTGGGGCTGAGGCGCTAGCCATGACCGAGGCCATCGCCGAGGTCACGCGGGACATCTCCCCCCTTGTCCGGCCGCGGCCCAAAGGCCGCCGGCCAGCGCCCGCCCCGCCCACGGCGGGCGCTGGCCTCTGTCACGCTTCGGGAAACGGTCTTGGAAATGCGGGCGTGACCCGGGCGGGGAAAGGCAATGCCTTTCCTGATCCGCCCGAGACCCGAGGTTACCCCCTCCACCAGCATCGGCACCGGCAGCGGATATTCCTGCAAATTCGCTCCCGGCCCGATCCGGTCCACCACCGCATAACGGCCCGGCCCGCCGATCGGCGCCAGCACCCCATGCCAAACGTTGCGCAGCAGGTTCACACCCTGCCCCGGCGCGGTCAGAAAGGCGCGGAACCGCACCGGCACCCCCTCGGCATCCTCGGCCACGCAGACCAGAAACGGCACGCCATCGAGCGGCAGGAAGGCCTGCGACCCCAAGGGATGACGCTCGACCAGATCCAGAACATAGGGCAGCGCCCGCGCCTGCGCCGCGAAGAGCGAAATCCCCGCCCGGCCCTCGTCATCAAAGGACAGCCGCGCCAGATCGTGATGGCGCCCGCAGAGCCCACCGTTGATCAGCTTCGTCGGCGGGCCTAGGACGTCGATCAGATCGCCGAAGGGCCGAAAGGCCTCGGCCGTCAGGGGCTCTACCGTCAAGCGCTGCATGTCATCCTCCGTCACATCCTGCCGCCACGAAAGGCGCAAAATCAGGCAAGTGCAAGGGGGCGACGCGGCGGCGTCGCTTTTGCGCTGGAGGCCGCGTTCCCGCCCCGCTAGCCTGAGCCCAAAGGAGAAACCGATGGATGCTGCACTGATCTGGGACTGGGCCACCTTTGCGATGCGCTGGCTGCATGTCGTGACCGCCATCGCTTGGATCGGCTCGTCCTTCTATTTCATCGCGCTCGATCTGGGGCTGAGGCAAGCCCCCGATCTGCCCAAGGGGGCGGCGGGCGAGGAATGGCAGGTGCATGGCGGTGGCTTCTATCATATCCGCAAATATCTGGTCGCGCCCGAGCGGATGCCCGAGCATCTGACCTGGTTCAAATGGGAAAGCTACGCCACCTGGCTTTCGGGCGCGGGGATGCTGATCCTTGTCTACTGGCACCGGGCGGATCTGTTCCTGATCGATCCGGCGAAGATCGACTGGGCGCCGTGGCAGGGCATGGCGATTTCGGCGGCCTCGCTGACGCTGGGCTGGTTGATCTATGACCGCGCCTGCAAATCGCGTCTGGGCGACTATCCCGCGGCCTTCATGGCGCTGCTGCTTGCCGCGCTGGCGGCGATGGCCTGGGGCTACGGGCAAATCTTCACCGACCGCGCGGCTTTCGTGCATCTGGGCGCCTATACCGCCACGATCATGACGGCGAATGTGTTCCTGATCATCATCCCGAACCAGAAGATCGTCGTCGCCGATCTGAAGGCGGGCCGCGCGCCCGATCCGAAATACGGCAAGATCGCCAAGCTGCGCTCGATGCACAACAACTACCTGACGCTGCCGGTGGTGTTTTTCATGCTCTCGAACCACGCGCCCTTGGCCTTTGCGACGCGCTATGCCTGGGTCATCGCCGCGCTCGTCTTCCTGATGGGGGTGACGATCCGGCACTGGTTCAACAGCCGTCACGCCCGCAAGCCCGCGCCCTATTGGACGATCCCGGCGACGGTTCTGCTGTTTGGCCTTTGTGTCTGGCTGTCGACCCTTGGCCCGCGCGAGGCGCCCGAGGACGAAGCCGCCCTGTCGGGCACAGCGTTGCAGTTCGCCAAGGCCCCGGGGTTCGAGGAGGTGGCGAGCCTTGTCACGGCAAACTGTGCCATGTGCCACACGCGCGAGCCCGCCTATGAGGGCATTCTTGCGGCGCCGAAAGGCCTGATCCTCGACACGCCCGAGGCGGTGGCGCGCGCGGCCGAACTCGTCTTCATCTTTGCCGGTCTGACGACGGCAATGCCCCCCGGCGCAGCGAATTTCCTGACGCCCGAAGATCGCGCCGCGATCCGCAACTGGTATCGCGCGGGGGCCGAGGCGGAACTGGCGCAGAACTGAGCAACGGTCGGGGGGCGGTTACCCTGCGATCAGATGGAAGAAGCTTCCCGTCACATTGCCCCGCACCGATCCCGTTTCGGCCACCGGCTTGCCCGCCGCATCGCAGACCTTGGCCAGCGCCGCATCGGGTTGGGCAAGGATCGTGGAGTAATGGAACTCATGCCCCCAAAGCCTTGATCCGACGCCATATCCCGGCAGAGGCGCGAAAAGCTCCGCTGAGCGATAGCCCAGATGCAGGCGGCGCTTTTCATAGCTCGTCACCAGCCCCAGAAGCCCGGTCATCGCGTGGGAGACACCCTCGGCATCCACCAGCGCCGCGCCCAGAACCATGTAGCCGCCGCATTCGCCATGCACCGGGCGGGTCTTTGCGAAACGCTGCAAACCGTCCTTGAAGCGGCTCGCCGCCGCGATCCGACCCGCGTGCAGTTCGGGATAGCCCCCCGGCAGCCAGCAAAGATCGGCCGAGGGATCAGGCGCCTCATCCGCCAAGGGCGAGAACGGCAGCACCGTCACCCCCGCCCGCCGCCAGGCTTCCAGCATATGCGGATAGACAAAGGAAAAGGCCGCATCGCGGGCAAGCGCAATCCGCCCCGCGGGCGGCACGGGCCAAGCCCCCTGACCGGGCGCGGGGCCAGCGCCGGAGGCCGCCAGAAGCGCGTCGAGATCCACATGCGCCGCGACGAACTCGGCCAGCGCATCCAGTGTCGCGTCGAGCCCCGCCTGTTCCTCGGCCTGCACCAGACCCAGATGCCGCTCGGGCAGGCTCAGATCAGAGCGCCGCGGCAGCGCACCCAGCACAGGCAGGCCCAGCTGGTCCATCTCGGCGCGGATCATGCTTTCGTGCCGCGCGCTCGCGACATTGTTCAGGATCACCCCGGCCATCGGCGGCGCCTCGGGGTGGCGGGCAAAGCCAAGCGCGGTAGCCGCCGCCGATTGCCCTTGCCCCTTCACGTCCAGCACCAGCACGACCGGCCAATGAAACATCCGCGCGATTTCGGAACTGGCGCCACGCCCGGAGCGGCCCGGGTCAGGCGGACCATCATAAAGGCCCATCGCGCCTTCGAAAATCACCAGATCGGCGCCCGCCGCCTGCCCCGCCAGCGCGTCCAGCAGCGCTCGATCCATTGCCCAGCCATCCAGATTGAAGCTCGGCCGACCGGCGGCGGCGGCGTGAAAGGCCGGGTCGATGTAATCGGGGCCGTTCTTGAAGGGGGGCAACCTTGAGCCCGCGCCGGCTCAGCGCCCGCAACAGCCCCAGCGTCAGCGTCGTTTTGCCCGAGCCCGAGGCGGGTGCCGCAATCGCAACCCCTTTCGGTCCATCGCTCATCTTTCCCCTCCCGTGCGGACGCGCCCTGATGCAGCGTGGCCGCGGGCCTTGTGTCAAGCCGCCGCGCCCGGGCCTCGGCCGCGGCGCGGACAAGCGAGATCAGCCGCCAACCGCCATGCGAGAGCTTGCCGAACGGCAGGCACAGCACCGCCCCCGCGACGGCGCCCAGATGCAACGCGAGCAAGAGCCCCATCGCGGACGTGTCGCGCAGCGCCAGCAGCGCAAGCCCCGAGCCCGCCAGAACGGCCAGTTGCCCCCGCAAGAAACGATCCGAGCGCGCCATTTCGGGGGTTTTCAACGGATCGGGGCGCAGGGACATCAGCGCCAGCCCCGCGAGCATCGCGACGCCCCCCGCCGTGCCAAGGATCACCGGCGGGCTGAAGAGCGGATAGGGCGCGGGCTGGCCCGCGACATGCGCGAAGAACCCGGCGACAGTGGCAAGGAAAGTCAGCCCGAAGCCGCCCGCGAGCAGATGATGCGCCAAGCGTCGCAGGCGACCCGCGGGGCCAAGACGATCCTCGCAATCATCGAGGTTGCGCAGGGTCAGCGCGTCGAACAACCCGGCGCGCAGGGCGACGCGGTCCACCGGCACCGGGCCACGGCCCGCGCGCCAAAACAGGATCAGACAGAGAAGAACGAGAAGCGCCGCCAGCCCCATCACCGCGCCCGTGGCACCAGCCATGATCGGATGCGGGATCAGCGCGTAAAAGGCCCCCGGCCCGGTGTGGCGCGCGAAAACCTGCGCCAGGGGGTGCGCAATGAGCAGCGCCAAGGGCGGCAGCGCGCAGCAGATCGCGAAAACCGCTTTCGCAAGGGCAAGCGGCTCGCGGTAGTCGGCGCGGCGCAGGGCGGAAAGCGTCGCGGGCAGGTTGACCGCGAACTCATGCGGGGCGGCGTATTGGCAATCATGCACGCAAGACCGGCAATCGTGACACAGATGCGCCAGATGGCGCAGATCGCCCGTCGTGAGGTTCGGGCGGCCCTGCGCGGCGGGAAAGACGGCGCAAAGCCCGGTGCAGAACCCGCAGGTGTTGCACAGGTTGAGCGCCCGTTTCGCCTCGGCAAAGGGCTCGGCTTGGGGCGCGGGCGGGATCGGGTTTGGCGGCAGGCTGGCGGGAATGAGTTTGGCTTTCGGCGCGAGCTTTGCCGCCTCGCGCCCGGCGATGCGGCCGAAGACGGCGGCGATGGTCAGCCCCGCGCCGGAGAGATAGCCCTGCCCCAGGATCGCGCCGCAGATGTTTGTTCCGGCGGCGAAAAGTCTTGGGGTCACCGCCTCGGCCAGCCGCACACGCGCGGTCGCGTCGGGGACAAGGCCGTAGCGGGTGAAGCCGATGCCGGGGATCATCGGAATTGCATGGAAGGGCGCAACAAGCGGAGCCATAACACCCGAGCGCGGCGGATCAAGCGGGCCTTGAAGCGTTGCGGTCAGCCCCGCGGGGTCGATGTCGCAAAGTTCCGCCAGCGCCGCAGGTGTATCAGCCGATAAGGGCGAAAAAATCATCGGCGGCAGCTTCATCGCGGCCTCCGCGCCCAGAATGATCCAGGCGCGGGGATCGGGGCGGGCGAGCAACTTGCGCGCCCAGACCGAATGGCGCTCGGGGCCTTTCACCGCGCCTTCATCGGCGAAGCGACGCCCATCGGCCCCGACGACGATGCCGTGCTGCATCCCGTCGACACGGCTGACGATGCCCGCATCGTGAAAGGGCGCGCGCGGATCGACGGCGACGACATGGCCATCGCCCGGCTTGCCCGCCGCCTGCGCGCCTTGCGCGAGTGCGTGCAGCAGTGGCAGGCCCAGCTGTTCCGGCGTGCCGCGGTTGGCGATCTGATCCGCCCGCGCGCCGTGGGTCTGCGCCAGCCACTCCCGGTTCGCGCCGATCCCGCCCGAGGCCAGAACGAGCGCCTGCGCGGTGATCCGGTCAGCACCGATCTCGACCGTCAGCGGGCCTTGATGCGCGGGATCGAAAGCCTCGGGCGGCAGGGCCTCGACGGCAATCCCGGCACGGATCTGCACCCCAAGCCTGCACGCCCGGGCCAGAAGCGCATTCACCAGCGCCTGCCCGCCGCCGCGCAGAAAGACGGTGCGGCGGGAATAGGGAAGATTGCCCTCCGCCCAGGGTTCAAGCCGCACGCCCTGCGCCAAAAGCCAGTCGGCCAGATCGCGCGAGCCTTCGGCAAGCGCCTCGGCCAGCGCGGGATCGCCCCCGCCGACGCGAAGAAGATCGCGGCGGAATTCCTCGGCCGGGTAGCTGTCGCGCTGATAGGGCGTCTCGGCGTCTGACGCCACGCGGATGTTGCGACCGTGCCTCGCATTGCCGCCCAGCCGTTCGGGCGGGGCGGCGTCAAGAACAAGGACCGAGGCCCCCGCGCGCGCGGCCTCGATCGCGGCGCAAAGCCCCGCCAGCCCCGCGCCGATCACGAGGACGCCAAGCGAAGCGGGCAAAGGGGTCTGGGGCACGGGCGTCGTGGTCATGGCGCCAAGGTAACGCAAGCCGCGGCCAAGGAAAACCGCCCTAGCGCCGGGTCCAGCCCGCCATCGCCGCAGAAAACTCGGCGCGGGTTTTCGGCAGGGCGGCGTTGTGGTCGAGAAGGCCGCTCTCGCGTGCTGAAAGCGCGAGATCGATCAACAACGGCGGGCGCAGGCCGACCTTGGCCAGCGTCGCGCGGTCGGAGAGGATCTCGACCGCCCTGCCCTCGGCCACGACCTGACCGGCGCGAAACAGCGCCACCCGGTCGGCCAGAGCGGCGGCGAGGTTCACATCATGGGTCGAAAAGACCAGCGTCATGCCGCGGTCCAGAAGCCCGCGCAGCAGCGTCAGAAGTTGCTCCGACCCGGCCTCATCGAGCCCCGCAGTGGGTTCGTCAAGCAGCAGCACCTCGGGGCGCATCGCGACAGCTCCCGCAATCGCCACGCGCCGCTTTTGCCCGCCCGACAACATGTGGGTCGGTCGGTCGCGCAGATCGGAGATGGAGAGCGCGGAAAGCGCCTCCTCGACCCGGGCGCGGGCCTCGGGCTCGGACAGGCCAAGGTTCAAGGGCCCGAAAGACACATCCTCGAAGACCGTTGCAGCGAAAAGCTGATCGTCGGCGTCCTGCAGCACCAGCCCGACGCGGCGGCGCCAGTCGGTCAGATCCTTGCGGGAATGGCCGGTGGCGGTGCCGCCCAGCAGCACCCGCCCCGCTTGCGGGCGCAGCGTGCCGTTCAGATGCAAAAGCAGCGTCGATTTCCCGGCGCCGTTCGGGCCAAGGATCGCAAGGCTTTCGCCCTGCGGCACGGCAAGAGAAAGCCCGTCAAGTGCGGTCACCCCGCCCGGAAAACTGTACTGAAGCGCCTCGGCGGCAAGGATCGCGGTCACAGGAACACTCCGGCCGCGGCGAGGACGGCTTGCAGGGTCAGGATCAGGCCAAGGATCAGGGGAGAGGCCGCGGGGCGGTTCGACAGAACCCGCATCTCGCCCTGCCAGTTGCGCGCCGCGAGCCCGGTTTCAAGACGACGGGCGCGGGCCAAAGCGCGGGGCAGCAGCACCGCGATCACCTGCGCCGTCGAGCGCAGCCAGCGCGCACGGGTCGCATGGCCAAGGCGGGCGCGTTGCGCGGTGGTCATGGCGGCGGCCTCCTCGGCCAGAATGAAAACAAAGCGATAGGTCAGCAGCGCGATCTCGACCAGTTCGGCGGGCACGCCCCAGGCGCGCAGACCCGAAAGCAGATCGGCCGCGGGCGTGGTCGTGGCGAGGAAGAGCAGGCAGCAGGTCGCGGCCGTCGCCCGGGTCACCAAAGCCGCGACGGCGGCGGGGCCGCCCGGGGCAAGGCTGATGCCCTCGGGGCCGATCTGAACCAGAAGCACCAACGCCCCGGTGGCAAGAAACCCAAGCGGCAGCACCGCGACCGATGCCCAGAAGCGCGGCGAGACCCGGGCGCCCGCGAAGGTGAAGGCAAGGATCGCCATTGTCACCAGCACTGCCCCGGGAAAGGGCGGCAAGGTCACGGCAAGGATGAGAAACCCCAATCCGATCAGAGACTTCTCGGCCAGCGGGCGATTTCGCCAATGGCCCTGCGCGGCGACCCGGTCGATCGAGGCAATGCTCATGGCCCGGGTCTTTGCCTTACTCGGCCGGGGTGGCGACGGCGCGCGGTTCGGTCTTCGCCGCTTCGGCCTTGGCGCGTTCGTGGCGGCGCCCGATCACATAGCCGATGATCAGCGCACCAAGCGCGGCCTGCGACGAGAAGAGCAGGCTTTCGACCTCGCCGCTCGGCGGTTCCCAAAGCGGTGCGGCCCAGGGGGTGAACCCGGGTTTCATCGCCTCGATCGCCGCCGAGGCCTGATCATCGGTGCCGCCAAACTCGCCCGAGACGAAAAGAAGCGGTAGCGCCACGAGGGCGAGCGTCGCCCCCAAAAGGGCCATCGTGCGTTTGCAGACCATCAGCGTGCCTCCCCGGTAATCGTGCGCAGATCGACGCCGCCCTTGCCCGCCAGCGCTTCCATGACGATGACGGTCAGGAAGCCCTCGGCCAGAGCCAGCGGGATTTGCGTGAAAGCGAAGATCGAGCCAAATTTCAACGCAGCCCCCCAGATGCCCGAGACCGGATCGGGATAGGCCAAAGCCAGTTGCACCGAGGTCGTAAGATACGTGGCGAGATCGCCCAGAGCCGCGGCGAGGAAGACGCTGACGGCGACCGAGAGGCCAATCTTGCGGCCCAGCGTCCAAAGCCCCCAGGCGACCCATGGGCCGACGACGGCCATCGAAAAGGCATTGGCGCCGAGCGTCGTCAGCCCGCCATGGGCGAGCAGAAGGGCTTGGAACAACAGCACGATCAACCCCAGAACCGCCATCACCGACGGCCCGAAGATCACCGCGCCAAGGCCGGTGCCGGTCGGGTGCGAGCACGAGCCCGTCACCGAGGGAATTTTCAGCGCCGAGAGCACGAAGGCAAAGGCGCCCGAGGCCGCAAGGGTCATCCGCGCCTCGGGGCGTTCGGCGACGATACGGCGAATTTTCAGCGCGCCCGCGACCACAAAGGGCGCCGAGGCGGCATACCAGAATGCGCAATGGGAAACGGGGAGATACCCCTCCATGATGTGCATGTGACTTCCTTCCACTGTCCCGCGTCGCTTTCGAGAGACCGGAGGCACCCCGCCCCGGGAAGGCTTGCGACGCTCGAGCGATGGCAGGTCTCCTGACTTGCGGGTCAGACAACTCCGGTCACCTTCCCGATCCGAACCCCGTGGAAAAGGGGGAATCAGTGGTCTTCGACCGTCGTCTCGCCGCTCACAGTTGCGGGGGCAGCCACGGATTCGGCCCCTGATGGGTAATCCTCACCGTGTTCCCTATTAATCCCGTCCAGTTGGGAACCATCGCGGTCGAGTTATCCCCGCGTGCCCGGCAGTGTCAAGGGCAGGAAGCGTCACGCCGCGGGCACATTGCGACGCAGCAGGTAAATGTCCATCACCCAGCCGTGGCGGGCGCGCAGATCGGCCCGCGCCTGCAGGATTTGCGCCGTGACCTCGGCCACGGGGCCTTTGATCAGCACCTCTTCGGGCATCGCGACACAGGCGCCCCAGAAGATCGTAAGGCCTTCAGGATCAAGGCCTTGGAAGGAACACTCGCCGTCGAGCATGGCCACGACGGTCTCGGTCCCCGCGGGCCAGCCGTGATCGCGCAATTGCCGCCCGGTGGTGATCATCACCGGGGCGCCGATCTCGTTCAAGGGGATCGCATGGGCGGCGCACAGCGCCTGAATGGCGGTGATGCCGGGGATGACTTTCGTCGTGATCGGCAGGCGGGCTTTCAGCCGCTCCGCGATGCGCAGCGTGCTGTCGTAAAGCGAAGGATCGCCCCAGACGAGCAGCGCCACCTTGCCGCCAAGCCCCGGAACATGCGCGGTGATTTCCGCCATCCAGGCCTCGGCGATGGCGTCGTGCCAGTCGTCCACGCCCTTGCGATAGGACGGGTTGGCAGCATCCCGCACCGGCAGCGCGAAGTCGACCACCTTGGTCGCGGGGTTCGTCAGATGCGCCGAGCAGATGCCCCGCCGCAGCCCAGCCAAATCGGATTTGTCGGCCCCCTTGAGCGGGATCAGGATCAGATCGGCGGCATTCATCGCGTCGATCGCCTGAAGCGTCAGATGCCGCGGATTGCCGGTGCCTATGCCGATCAGGGTCAGCTCGATCATCTCAGACCTCCGGGTCGTAAAGCGGGCCGTAAAGGATGAGCGCGGGCTTGTCCGAGCGTTCCGCGGCAAGGCTCGCCGCAAGATCTGCCACGGTCGAGCGGGTGCAGCTTTGCTCGGGGTGGCCCACGGCTTCGGCGAGCAGCGCGGGGGTGTCGGGGGCCAGCCCGTGCGCGATCAGATCGGCGGCCAGTTTCGGGAAGGTGCGCTTGCCCATGAAGACGACGGTCGTCGCGCCCGTATCGGCGAGCGCGGCCCAGTTCAGCCCCTCGGGCAGATCGCCGGTCACATCGGCGCCGGTGACGAATTGCACGCGCCGCGCGGTCAGACGGCGCGTCAGCGGCAGCCCTGCCGCGGCGGCAGCAGCACAGGCCGAGGGCACGCCGGGGATGATTTCGTAAGGAATGCCCGCGCCGGTCAGCGCGTCCAACTCTTCCTCGAGCCGACCGAAAAGCCCGGAATCGCCCGATTTCAGCCGCACCACCTTGAGCCCGGTCAGCGCGTGATCGACGAGCAAGCGGCTCACATGATCCTGCTTCGGCGAGGGCCGCCCGGCCCGCTTGCCGACCGCGATCAGCTCGGCCCCCTCGCGCGCATGGCCAAGGATCGGCCCGGCGGAAAGGTCATCGAACAGCACAACATCGGCCTTGGCGAGCCGGTCGGCGGCCTTCAGCGTCAGCAGCTCCGGATCGCCCGGACCCGAGGAAACGAAGGAGACAAAGCCGCTCATTCGGTGCCCTCCGGGAAGCGCGGATGGGTGCCCAAGGGGCGGTAGCGGCGGTCGTAATCGCCCGCGTAAAGGCGGGATTCGTCGAAATCCTCGGTGGCGAGCGACCGGCCGACAAGGATCAACGCCGTGCGCTCCATCTCGGCGCCGATGGCGGTTTGCAGGGTCGCCAAAGTTGCCCGGACAACGCGCTGATCGGGCCAGCTCGCGCGCCACACGACCGCGACCGGACACTCTTCGCCGTAATGCGGCGTCAGCTTTTGCACAACATCGTCAAGCACATGCACGGAAAGGTGAATCGCCAGAACCGCCCCGGTGCGGGCGAAATTCTCCAGCGTCTCGCCCTCGGGCATGGCCGAGGCCCGCCCCGAGGTGCGGGTCAGAATGACCGATTGCGCCACCCCGGGCAGCGTCAGTTCCGCGCCAAGCGTTGCGGCCGCGGCGGCGAATGACGGCACGCCGGGCGTCACATCATAAGGAATGTTCAAGGCGCGCAGACGGCGCAGCTGCTCGCCCATTGCCGACCAGATCGACAGATCGCCCGAATGCAGCCGGGCGACATCGTGCCCCGCGGCATGGGCTTCGGCGATCGTGTCGATGATCGCATCAAGGCTCATCGGTGCGGTGTTGACGATCTTGGCGCCGGGCGGGCAATGCGACAGCAGCGCCTCGGGCACCAGCGATCCGGCGTACAGACAGACCGGGCAAGACGCGATCAGATCGCGGCCCCGGATCGTGATCAGATCCGCCGCCCCCGGCCCCGCGCCGATGAAATGCACCGTCATTCGTCCTCTCCCTCCGCCACGGCAAGGACCACCCCGCCGATCACCTGTCGGGGCAGCACCAGTCGCGCCCCCTTGCCTGCCGCGACCAGCGCCGCGGCCTCTGCCACCGATCCGGTGCCTTTCAGCCCCCGGACCCGCTCCGATTGCGACGGCGTTTCGACCCCCGCAACCGTGACGCCGATCACCCGATAGTCGGGCAGAGCGGCGGCAAGCTCTTCGGCTTTTTCGCGCGCCGTGGCAAGAGCATCCACCTTTCCCACGGACGCGACGGCATGGCGCAGCGGTTTTGACCCGGTTCCGGGCCGAAATCCGACACCGGCCACTTTCATCGCCGCCCGCTCCATTGCAGCTGCGGACGGCTGGGCGACCAGCCGCGCATCCGGCCGAGCGGCTGGGCCTCGGCGATGTCGATGCGCAAAAGCTGGCCGCCGTGGCGTTCGTGCAGGCGCATCAGAGCGGTCTCGCTTTCCAGCGTCACCGCATTCGCGACGATCCGCGTGCCGGGGGCGAGACGCTCCCAGAGCAGGTCGTGCAGCGCCTGAGACCCGCCGCCGCCGATGAAGACAGCCTCGGGCAAGGGCAGATCCGCCAGCGCCTCGGGGGCC
This sequence comes from Rhodobacter capsulatus, assembly GCF_052363175.1. Classification (GTDB taxonomy): domain Bacteria; phylum Pseudomonadota; class Alphaproteobacteria; order Rhodobacterales; family Rhodobacteraceae; genus Rhodobacter; species Rhodobacter capsulatus_D. Next base: position 1,870,390 of record NZ_CP198946.1, on the reverse strand, counting down.
GCACCATGCACCGCCTGCATCCGGGCGCCGAGGCCGTAGCTGTCAATATTGGCGCGGATATTCTCGATCCGGTCGGCCCGCGGCTCGATCGTGATCGCGCGCCCCCCCGCCAAGCACCACTCGACCGAGACCGAGCCGGAGCCGCCGCCGATGTCCCACAACAATTCGCCCGCCCGGGGGGCCAGCGCCGCCAGCGTCAGCGCCCGCATCGGCGCCTTAGTGATCTGCCCGTCATGGGCAAAGGCGGTTTCCGGCCGACCCGGTGTGGCGGAAAGACCGACCTCAGGCGCCAGATCGGCGGCGTCGAGCGCCACCGCGACAAGCGCAGAAACATCGCTCAGATCATAGGCTTGCGCGGTGATGTTGCGCAGCCGCTCGGCCGGGCCACCCAGCCGCTCGGCCACCACCATCCTCACCGCGCCATAGCCGTTCGCGCAAAGCCAAGCGGCCAGGTCCCCCACCGCCGCGCCGTCGCGCAGCGTCACGACGACGCGTGCCCCGCGCACCAGCGCCGCGCGCAGCCGCCCGAAGGGCGCCGCATGCAGCGCCAGCGCCGTCACCTCCTCGATGCGCCAGCCAAGCCGCGCGCAGAGCAGCGCGACCGTGCCCGGCACCGGAAACGCCTGCCACTCTTCGGGCGCCAGCCGTTCGGCCAGCATCGAGCCCGCCCCGAACCAGAACGGATCACCCGAGGCCAGAACCACCGTCGCCCGCCCGCGACACGCCAGCACCGGGGCAATGTCAAAGGGCACGGGCCAAGCCTGACCGCGACGGCCAGCGCCCACAAGGTCGAGATGCCGCGGCCCGCCAAAGATGACCCCGGCCCGATCCAGCACCTGACGGCTTGCCAAAGGCAGCCCATCAAGGCCATCTTCGCCCAGACCCACGATGCTCAACCACGGATCAGACATGACGCGCCTCCTTGTGCTTGGCGGCACCACCGAAGCCAGTCGACTGGCGAAAACCCTTGCTGAACAAGGCTTTGAGGCGGTGTTTTCCTATGCGGGCCGGACCGATGCGCCCGTGGCGCAGCCCTTGCCCACCCGCATCGGCGGCTTTGGCGGCGTGGACGGGCTCGTCGACTATCTGAAGCGCGAGGGCGTGACGCATATGATCGACGCCACGCACCCTTTCGCCGCGCAGATGAGCAGCAATGCCGTCGCGGCCTGTGCGCAAACCGGCGTGCCCCTTTGCGCCTTCGAACGGGCGCCCTGGACCGCGCAGGAGGGCGACCGCTGGACCAATGTTCCCGATCTTGCGGGCGCCGTCGCCGCGCTGCCGCAAGCCCCGGCGCGGGTGTTCCTTGCGATCGGCAAACAGCATCTGGCCGAGTTTGCCGCTGCACCGCAGCATCACTATTTGCTGCGGTTGGTCGACCCGCCCGAGGCACCGTTGCCCCTGCCCGATGCGACCGCCGTCATCGCGCGCGGCCCCTTTACGATTCAAGGGGATATGGAATTGCTGCGCAGCGAAACCATCACCCATATCGTTGCGAAGAACGCTGGCGGCGCGGGCGCCGAGGCGAAGCTTGTGGCCGCCCGCAGCCTTTGTCTGCCGGTGATCCTGATCGACCGGCCCATGGTCCCCGCGCGCGAGATCCGCGCGACGCTCGAGGGGGTGATGGGCTGGCTCGCCGATCACGGCGCGACGCCGCGCGGCGTGTAGACCCAGGGCCCGATGCGGCGGGTGCTGGCATTGCCGACCAGCACCACGGTGCGCATGTCGGCCATCTCGGGCGTCGCCTCGCGCAGTTCAACCACATTGATCGCCTGCTCGGGCGTCGTCACGGCGCGGGCGAACAGGATCAGCCGCTCGGGCTCGCATTCCTCGCGCAGGATTTCCAGCACGCGGGTGAACTGATGCGGGCGCGATTTCGAGCGCGGATTGTAAAACGCCATCGCGAAATCCCCGCGCGCCGCGTGGCGCAGCCGCTTTTCGAGAATTTCGAAAGGTTTGAGATTGTCCGAAAGATTGATGGCGCAGAAGTCATGCCCAAGCGGCGCCCCGGCCGCAGCCGCAGCCGCCAGCATCGCGGTGATGCCCGGCAGGATGCGAATCTCGGTCCCGGCATGTTCGGGATGGGCTTCGAGCGCCTCGAACAGCGCAGAGGCCATCGCAAAGACCCCGGGATCGCCCGAGGAGACCACCACCACGCGCCGACCTTCGGCTGCCATTTCAAGGGCATGGGTCGCGCGGTCAAGCTCGACCCGGTTGTCAGTCGGGTGCAGCGTCAACCCCTCGCGCGCGGCGATGCGGGCGACATAGGGGATGTAGCCCACGATATCGGTGGCCTCGGCCACGGCGGCCACCACCTCGGGCGTCACCAGATCTTCACGGCCCGGCCCAAGCCCGGCAACGACAACCCAACCGCTCATTCCTCGCCCCCCAGTTCCGGCCGCCGCCCCTGCCCGTGCACCAGCACGATGGCGAAATAGGGACAATCCTCCTCGGCCACATCGACCAGACGCGCGATGCGCTCGGTCGGCATCGTGCCGCGCTCGACGAGCCACGCTGCGTCGAGCCGACCCGTAACCGCAAGCGCGCGCTTGATTTTCGGTAGATTGCGCCCGGTCTTCATCACCACGATCGCATCCGAGCGTTCCATATGCGCGACCAGATCCGCCTCGGGCAGCGTTCCCGCCATCACGGTCAGCACATCGTCGCCCCAGGTGATCGGCGTGCCCGTCGCCCACCAGCAACCCACCATGCCGGGAATGCCGGGGATCACTTCGATCTCGGCCCGGCCTTGCAGGCGGGTGTAAAGATGCATGAACGAGCCATAGAGGAAGGGATCGCCTTCGCAGAGCACGACAATATCGCGCGTTTTCGAAAGTTCCGAAAGCCGCGATGCCCAGTCGTCGTAAAACCGCGCCAGCGCCTCGTTATATTCCGGGGACTCGACCGGAAGTTCGGTCGTCACCGGATATTCCATCGCATGCTCGACCACATCCGGGCGCAGCATCCCCTCGACGATCCGCCGCGCCTGACCGGGCCGCCCCGCCTTGCGGAAATGCGCGATGTCGGTGGCGCCGCGAATGGCGCGGTCGGATTTCACCGAGATCAGCTCGGGGTCACCCGGCCCAAGACCGGCGCAAAGGATGCGTCCCATCTCTATTCCTTCCGGCTTGCGAGCGCGTTCACCGCCGCGACGGTGATGGCCGAGCCGCCGAGCCGCCCCTCGACAATCACCCACGGCACCGGGTTCGCCAGTGCGAGCGCCGCTTTCGATTCAGCGGCCCCGATGAAGCCCACCGGGCAGCCGATGATCGCCGCCGGGCGCGGGCAGGCCGGGTCTTCGAGCATGTTCAAAAGGTGGAACAAGGCCGTCGGCGCATTGCCGATCGCCACCACAGCCCCTTCGAGTTTCGGGCGCCACAGCTCCAGCGCCGCGGCGGAGCGGGTGTTGTCCATCTCCTTCGCCAGCGCGGGCACGCGGGCGTCTTGCAGCGTACAGATCACCTCGTTGTTCGCCGGCAGACGGGCGCGGGTGATACCTTCGGAGACCATCCGCGCATCGCAGAGGATCGGCGCCCCGGCCTCCAGCGCCGCACGGGCGGCAATCGCCATGCCGGGCGCGAAGCGGACGTGATGCTCCAGCCCCACCATCCCGGCGGCATGGATCATGCGGACCACCACCACCTCTTCCTCGGCGGTGAAGCGGGCCAGATCGGCCTCGGCGCGGATCGTGGCGAAGGACTGCACATAGATCTTCGCGCCGTCCTTTTCATACTCATGGGGCATCGGGGGTCATCCTTCGGGTTGGCGCGCTCATAGCCTCTCCTCAAGGCTTGCCGCAATCGAATTGCGCCGGGTGAGCCAGAGGCCCGCCTCGGCGAGACGGCGGAAGAGATCGCGCATGGCGTCGAGCGCCTCGGGGTTTTCGCGGGCAAGGAACTCGGTCACGTCGTCACGGCCGAGCGTCGCCTCGTGGTAGAGATCGAAAAGATGCGCGGGCACGACCTGGGCCAGATGCGCGAAAGCGGCCATGTGATCGAGCGTCGCCGCGATCTCGGCACCGCCGCGGAAGCCGTGCCGCATCATCCCCTCGACCCAGGCCGGGTTGCTGGCGCGGGCACGCACGACGCGGGCGATTTCCTCGGGCAGGCTACGGGCGCGCGGGCGGTTCGGATCGGTGGCGTCCAGATGGTAAAGCGCCGGGGCCTCGGCGCCGAGCCGCGCGAGGGCGGCGGCAAACCCGGCTTCATGGGCGGCATAGTCCGAGGCGAGCAGAATATCGCTTTCGGGCAGATCCTGCGCATGCACGAAACTGTCGGCACTCCTCATGCGGGCTTCGAGACCCGCCCGGTCGGCGCGAATCTCGCCTTTCTTGTCAATGGCATAGGAGGAGGCCGCGAGCCACGCCTCGCCCGCCTTCGCCCGCGCTTCGGGGGTAAAGGCGTCCATCGCCGTGCCCATGTTCAGCCCGTATTGGCCGGGGCGCGGCCCGAAGACGCGCGGGGCGGCAGCAAGGTAGGGGTTATCGTCCGGTGCTTCCTCGCGCAGCGCCAGCGCCTCGGCGCCGGTTTCGAAGAGCTGCGCAAGGCCCGGGAAGATGTCGCGAAAGAGACCCGAGACCCGCAGGGTCACGTCGATGCGCGGGCGGCCGAGCAGCGCGAGCGGAATGACCTCGACCCCCGAGACACGGGCGGCGCCCTCGTCCCAGACCGGCTTGAGCCCCGCCAGATGCAGCGCCATGGCGAATTCCTCGCCCGCGGTGCGCATCGTGGCCGAACCCCAAAGATCGACGACCAGCCCCTTCGGCCAGTCGCCATGATCCTGCAGATGCTTGCGCAGCAGTTCCTCGGCCAGTTTCACGCCCTGCGCATGGGCGGCGCGCGAGGGCACGGCGCGGGGATCGACGGAGAAAAGATTGCGCCCAGTCGGCAGCACATCACTGCGCCCGCGCGCCGGGCTGCCCGATGGGCCGGGGGGCACGCGTTTGCCCGCCAAAGCGGCCGAAAGCCCCGCCTGTTCCGAAGGCCCGCAGGCGCCCTGCCCCAGCACATGCAGCCCGTCGCCAAAGAGGCTTTCCTTGATATCACAGACAAAACGGTCGATGCGGGTGATCGCTTCGGCAGCCGAAGCTTGCGCGGGAATGCCCAGATCCTCCTCGACGCCGCTCGCGCGGGCTTCGTCGCGGATATCGGCAATCAGCCGGTCGCGCCGGGCGGGATCAAGCCCATCGGCGGTGGAATATTCATCGAGCAGCCGTTCGAGCCGCGCCATCCCCTCGGGCACGGCCGATTGCGACAAGGGCGGCGGCAGATGGCCGAGCGTCACGGCGCACAACCGCCGCTTCGCCTGCGCCGCCTCGCCCGGGTCGTTGACGATGAACGGATAGATGACGGGCGCCCCCGCCAGCACCTCGGGCCAGCAGGTTTCCGACAGCGCGACGGCCTTGCCCGGCAACCATTCGAGCGTGCCATGTGCACCCATGTGAACGAGCGCGTCGATGCCCTGCGCGCGCAGCCAAAGATAAAAGGCAACATAGGAATGCCGCGGCGTGCGCGAGAGGTCGTGATAGTCACCGTCGCGGCTTTGCACTTCGCCGCGTTCAGGTTGCAGAGCGATCAGCGCCGCGCCCCGGCGCAGGGCGGCGAAGTGAAAAGCACCGTCGATGCAGGCCGGATCGGTCTCGGGATCTCCCCAAGCCGTTGTCAGCGCCTGGCGCAGCGGTTCGGGCAGGGTTTGAAACGCGGCCAGATACTCGGCCAGGGGCCAGTTCAAGCGCTCGGTCGCCAGCGCCTCGAGGGGCGCACCGGGGGCGACCGCATAGCCTTCGGTGGCGAGCTGAGCCAGCAAGGCCTCGGTCGAAGCGAGCGCATCAAGACCCACCGCATGGGCCATCTGCCAGGCGCGGCCGGGATAGGTGGAGAGCACGACAGCCAGCTTGCGCGCCGCAGCCGGGGTTTCGGCCAGCCGGTGCCAACCGGTGATGCGATCCAGCGCCGCCTCGACCCGGGCCGGATCGGCGCGATGGGCGAAGCGGGAATATTCCAGATCGGGGTCGCGCGGCTCGGGCGCCTTGAACGAGACGACCCCGGCGAAAAGACGGCCATCGACCTCGGGCAGGACGACATGCATGGCGAGATCGGCGGGGGACAGGCCGCGGTCGGCCTGCGCCCAATCGCGCTTGCGGGCGGTCGAGAGCGCGACCTGGAAGACCGGCACGTCATAGCGGTCAAAGGGGGTCGTGCCATCGGCGCCTTGGGCCGAAAAGGCGGTGGCATTGATGACCAGCGCCGGGGCGCGGCCGTCGAGCCGGGCTTGCAGGGCATCGCCCAGCCCCTCGGCCTTGAGCGAGGCCGCAAAGACACCGCAAGCCGCGAAGCCGCGTGCCCGAAGACTTGCGATCAGCGCATCGATCGGCGCGGTATCGGCCGAGGTCAGATAAGAACGGTAAAAGGACACAAGCGCCAAGGGGCCGTCGCCCTCGGGCGCGGGGATCACGCCCTTGGCCGGGTCGTAAAACCCCCAGTCGGGCAAGCGCTTGTCGCCCGGCACCGGAGGCGCATAAAGACCCGATGCCAAGGCCAGCTGCGCCAGCGCCGCCTGTGCCGCCACCGCGCCGCCCGCATCGCAGAGCTCCTTCAGCCGCCGCAACGTCGAAACCGGCAGGGTCGACAATTCGTCCAGCCGATCATCGGGACGGCCATCGGCCAGCAGCACCGCCAGCGCAATGCCCTTGCGCCGACACAGATCCTGCACCGAGGCAAGCCCATAGGGCCAGTAGGTCTCGCCACCGATCAGCCGGATCAGGATGCCCTTGGCGCCCGACAGCGTGTTTTCGACATAGGTATCGACCGAAATCGGATGTTTCAGCGCCACGAGATTGGCGAGGCGCAGCGTCGGCAGCCGCCCCCCGGCTCGTTTCCAGCCCGCCGCGAAAGCGCCCAGATCGCTGTCAGAGAGCGACAGCACCACAAGGTCGGCCGGGCGCTGACCGAGATCGGTCGGCACCGCGGTTTCCTCGAGCCCGTGGCTTTCGCGGAAGACGACATGCATCAGGCGGCGACCCCGGTCAGCAGCACGGCGCGGATCGCGGCTTCGTCCACATCGTCATGCTCGGCGATGACGACCAACGCCGAGCGGCGGGTGTCGGCGCCCCAGGGCCGGTCGTATTGATGCCGCACGCGCTCGCCCACGGCCTGCACCAGCAGGCGCATCGGCTTGGAAGCAACGGCGACATGGCCCTTGACGCGCAGGATATTCTGCTCGCGTGCCAGACGCTCGATCGCGGCCACGAGTTTTGCCGGATCGGTGATTTCCGGGATCTCGATCACCACCGTGTCGAAATCGTCATGCTCATGTTCGCCATGATCGTCGTGATGGCTCGGCCGCGCCGCCAGATCGTCTTCGGCGGCGGCACCAAGGCCAAGGATCACCTTCGGATCGATCACACCCTCCGTCAGCGGCAGGATCGGCAGCTTGCGCGGCACTTCCGCCTCGATCAGCGCACGGGCGGCTTCGACGCCTTCTTCCCCGGCCAGATCGGCCTTCGACAGAAGGATGATGTCGGCGCAGGCGATCTGATCCTCGAAAACCTCCGAAAGCGGCGTTTCGTGATCGATGCTGTCATCGGCCAGACGCTGCGCATCGACCGCCTCCACATCGGGGGCAAAGCGGCCCGCAGCGACGGCCTCGGCATCGGCGACGGCGATCACGCCATCCACCGTGATCTTCGAGCGGATCGCGGGCCAGTCGAAGGCCTTCAAAAGCGGCTTCGGCAGCGCAAGGCCCGAGGTCTCGATCAGGATGTGATCGGGGCGGACGGGACGGGCCATCAGCGCCTCGATCGTCGGGATGAATTCGTCGGCGACGGTGCAGCAGATGCAACCATTCGCCAGCTCGACGATGTTTTCATCGGGGCAGTTTTCATCGGCGCACTGGCGCAGGATCTCGCCATCGACACCGACGGTGCCGAATTCATTGACGAGAACGGCCAGCTTGCGACCCTGCGGGTTCGCCATCAGGTGGCGGATCAGCGTGGTCTTGCCCGCCCCAAGGAAGCCGGTGATCACGGTGACGGGGATTTTGACGAGATCGGACATGGGTCACTCCTGCGGGGGGATACGGGCAAGACATTGCTTGCGAAAGATTTCGGGGCGCTCGCGCCAGGGGATCAGGCCGTTCGCGGCGGCCTCGAACTGGGCGGCACCGGCGAGGATCGTCTCGGCGTCGCGGGCGTCGAGACGGCCGAAGACATAGGACCATTTGCCGGGGCCGGACAGCGCGACGGTGCAGCCCTGACCGCAGGCGGAGAGGCATTCGACCGGAACGATCTTCACCCCCTCGGGCACGGGCAGCGCGGCCAGCGCATGGGCCAGACGCTCGCCCGGGCGCGTGGTCGCGCCTTCGGCCAGCGGACAGGCGCCACAGCCCGCGGCGCCCACCGTGCACCCTTCGCAGCCCAAGGGGGCCGCAGCGGTGCCGCGACAGGTGGTGCAAACATGCAGCGTGGTGGCCATCGCCCCTCCTTGTGGGTTTGGGGGAACGGCCAGAGTGAGAGCGCAGACGCCCTGCCCCCGGTCGCGGAACACCCCGTCCGCCCGAAATCCATGCGCTGGCAGGTCTCCCGGCTTGCGGATGCGAGGGGATGCCCCTCACGGTCGCCCCCCTTCCCGGCTTTTGCCAGTGGCCTCGGGCGCCCTCTCCGGTCACGGTCGCGGGGGCGGCTGCGGTCGGGTTTCGCGGCGAAGCCGTCGCAATTCCCTTCACATTCCCTCTTCGCCTGTCATAGGACAGAAACCAGCGCCCGCCCTGAGTGGCCAAGACGCGATCTATTGTCAAGCGCGAGGACCGCCCCGATGACGCCAGAAAACGACACCCCCGCCGAAGCTTCCTCCGAAGGCACCGACGAACTGGCGCGGCATGCCTCGAAGATGGCGAAGAAGAAGGCCGCGCGTGACAAGATCATGGCGCAAAAATCGGGGGAAAAGGGGCTGATCATCGTCCATACGGGATCGGGCAAGGGGAAAAGCTCGGCCGGGTTCGGGATGATTCTGCGCTGCATCGCGCATGAGATGCCCTGCGCTGTGGTGCAGTTCATCAAGGGCGCCTGGGATACCGGCGAGCGGCGCCTGCTGACGACGCATTTCGGCGCGCTGTGCCAGTTCCACGCGATGGGCGAGGGCTTCACCTGGGAAACCCAGGACCGCGAGCGCGATATCGCGGCGGCCATCGCGGGCTGGGAAAAGGCGAAGGAGCTGATCCGAGATCCGCAGATCCGCATGGTGCTGCTTGATGAGATCAACATCGCGCTGCGCTATGGCTATCTGGATGTCGAGGAGGTGCTGGCGTTTTTGCGCGACGAGAAACCCGAGATGACCCATGTGGTGCTGACCGGCCGCAACGCCGCCGAGGCGCTGATCGAGGCGGCCGATCTGGTGACCGAAATGGGGCAGATCAAGCACCCGTTCCGCGCGGGCATCAAGGGCCAGCCGGGGGTGGAGTTCTGAGCCCAAGGCCGGGGGCGCTGCCCCCGGACCCCGAGGTATTTTCGGCAAGATGAAAGCAGGGGATTAAGGGATTGGTAACCAAGTTTGGGCATCCTTGGGTTACGGTACAGGGAGAGGTCCCGATGACCGTGCAAGGTGAAAGCGCCGCGTCTTCCCCGCGCAGGCGGCCCAAGGCGCGGCGCCCCCTCCCTTGCGATTGCGCTTTCATCTTGCCAACAAATACCTCCGCCGGAGGCTCCCGCAGTTTCAACATGCGCAGCCGGAGGAAATCATGACATCCTTGATGATCCAGGGCGCGGGCTCGAATGTCGGCAAGTCGATGCTGGTTGCCGGTCTGTGCCGGGCGGCGCGGCGGCGGGGGCTGTCGGTGGCGCCATTCAAGCCGCAAAACATGTCGAACAATGCCGCGGTGACCGCGGATGGCGGCGAGATCGGCCGCGCGCAGGCGCTGCAGGCGCTCGCCTGCGGGCTTGAGCCGGTCACCGACATGAACCCGATCCTCTTGAAGCCCGAAAGCGATGTCGGTGCGCAGGTCGTGGTGCAGGGCAAACGGCTCACCACCACCCGGGCGCGCGACTATGCGAAGCTGAAGCCGCAGCTGATGGGCGCGGTGCTGGAGAGTTTCAACCGGCTCAAGGCGACCCATGATCTGGTGATCGTCGAGGGCGCGGGCAGCCCCGCAGAGGTCAATCTGCGCGCGGGCGACATTGCCAACATGGGCTTTGCGCGCGCGGCCGACGTGCCGGTGGTGCTGGTCGGCGATATCGACCGCGGCGGCGTGATTGCGCAGATCGTCGGCACGCAGGCGGTGCTCGACCCCACCGACGCCGAGATGATTTCCGGATTTCTGATCAACAAGTTCCGCGGCGATGTTACGCTGTTTGACGATGGTTACCGGCTGATCGAGGCCCGCACCGGATGGCGCGGTTTCGGCACGCTGCCGTGGTTTCCGCTTGCCCACAAGCTGCCCGCGGAAGATGCGCTCGACATTGCCTCCGGCCCCGCGACCGCGGGCACGGTGATTGCCTGCCTGACGCTGTCCCGCATCGCGAATTTCGACGATCTCGACCCGCTTGCAGCGGAGCCCGGGGTTCGGATGGTGATGGTGAAGCCGGGCCAGCCGATCCCGGCCGAGGCGCGGCTTGTCATCATCCCGGGCTCGAAATCCACCCGCGGCGATCTGGCGTTCCTGCGCGATCAGGGCTGGGACGTGGACTTGCTGGCCCATGTGCGGCGCGGCGGCCATGTGCTGGGGATCTGCGGCGGCTATCAGATGCTCGGCCGCTCGGTCGCCGACCCCGAGGGGATCGAGGGGCCCGCGGGCACCACCCCCGGTCTGGGCCTGCTCGACGTCGAGACGGTGATGACACCCGACAAGCGGCTCACGCGGACGAAAGCGACCCATGCGGGCAGCGGGCTCGCGGTCGAGGGCTATGAAATCCACATCGGCCGGACCGAGGGCGCCGACCGCGCCCGGCCCTTTGCGCTGATCGACGGGCAGCCCGAAGGGGCGATCTCGGCCAGTGGAAAGGTCATCGGCAGTTACCTGCACGGGCTCTTCGGCGCCGATGATTTCCGCGCCGCGTTCCTGAGCGGCCTTGGCATCAAGGCCTCGGGGCAGAGCCATGCGGCTGGGGTTGAGGACACGCTCGAGGCGCTGGCCGATCACATCGAGGCGCATCTCGACGTGACCGGATTGCTTTCGCTCGCGCGTTAACGCACCTCCCAGGTGGTCGGCAGGTTTTCCTGCCAGCCCGCCCGGTGCAGAAGCGGCGTATCATCGGTGAATTCGGGCGTGCCGATGCAGAGCCAGGCGACGAATTCCCAGTCGGGCGGAACGTCCAGAAGCCGCTCGACCGCCTTCGGATCAAGCACCGAAACCATGCCAAGGCCAAGGTTTTCCGCTCGCGCAGCAAGCCAGAGCGTGTGAATCGCCATCGCCGTAGATTGCTGCAGCGTCACCGGCATCGAGGCGCGGCCAAGACCGTGCCCGGCCAGCGGATCGCGATGGGTGAAGACCGCCAGTTGCAGCGGCGCCTGATCGATGCCCTGCAGCTTGAGTTTCGCATAGGCCTCGGCCTGTTCGCCCGCATAGCCCTGCCCGGCCGCGTCGCGCGCGGCGTTGAAATTCGCCAGCACCTCGGCCCGGATCGCCGGGCTGTCGACCCGGATCACCCGCCAGGGCCGCGCATTGCCGACCGAAGGCGCCATGTCCATCGTCGCCCGCAGCCGCTCGATCACCTCTTCCGCGATCGGATCGGGGCGGAAATGGCGCACGTCGCGGCGCCAGCGCAGCACCTCGGTCAGCGCGTCGCGGTGGGTTTGCTCAAAGTCCATCAGTCAGTGCCTTTTCCAGTCGCATCCATTCCATCTCGCCCCCCGGCAGGCCAAGGCGCAGCCAGTGTGGCGAATAGGGGAACACACGGCTCCAGATCCGCGCGCGGGCCAGATGGTCCTGTGCCGCCGCCGCATCGGGCGTGGCATAGGTGCGAAAGAGCGCCGTGCCGCCGACCAGCGTCCAGCCCAGACGCGCGGCCAAGGCATCCATCCGCACCGTCTCGGCGCCCAGCCGCAGCGCCGTCGCCACCGCCCAGTTGCGATCGGCAAGCGCGCGGCGGCCGATCTCCAGCGCCGGACCCGAGACCGGCCAGGGACCGGCCATTTCCGAAAGCGCCGCCACCGTCGCCGCATCGGCGAAGACGAAGCCAAGCCGCAGCCCCGCAAGGCCGTAGAACTTGCCAAACGAGCGCAGCACCAGCATCCGGCGGCTGGCTTTGGCGGTGACCGAGGCCTCGGGCGAGGCATCGGCGAAGCTTTCATCGACGACCAGCCGCCCGACCTGCAGGCTGAGCGCGCGCAGCGCCGCCGCCGGATGGCGCTGGCCATCGGGGTTGTTCGGATTGACCACCACGGCCAGATCGGCCCCGGCAAGCGCGCCAAGGGTCGAGACCTCATCGACCTGCCAGCCCGCCGCCCGCAGCGCCGCCGCATGTTCGTTGTAGGTCGGACCCAGCACGCGCGCCCGGCCCGGCGCCCACAGCCGCGGGATCAGCTGGATCGCCTGCTGCGCCCCGGCCAGCGCGACCCCGGGGGCTTCGGTGCCGAAGGCAGCCCAGGCCGCCTCGATCAGCGCAGCCTTGGCCGTGGCGGTGGGCAGATCGGTCCAGACGCGATCGGGCAGATCGGGCACAGGCCAGGGCTGGCGGTTGATTCCGGTGGACAGATCGATCCAGTCATCGCCGCCGTACTGACTCCTGGCGGCATCGATGTTCCCACCGTGATCGCGGGTCATGAAAAACTCCACAAAAGGGCCACAAGGCCGATAACCAACCCCATCCCTGCCATCGCGCGGCGGTAAAGTGCAAGCCCACGGCCGAGGTCTTCGGGCGTCGGATCGGCTGCGGTGCCGTTCAGCCACGGTTCCTTCGCCACCCGGTCGGCATAGATGCGCGGCCCGGACAAACGAATGTCGAGCGCCCCGGCCAGCGCGGCTTCGGGCCAGCCCGCATTGGGCGAGCGGTGTGCGCGGGCATCGCGGGCCATCACCGCAAGGGCCGCGCGGCGGCGGGAGGAGGCCAGCGCGAAAAAGAGCCCCGTGAGCCGTGCCGGGATCAGGTTCACCACATCATCGATGCGCGCCGAGGCCCAGCCGAAGTCCTCATACCGCTCGGTGCGGTGGCCGATCATCGAATCGAGCGTGTTGATCGCCTTGTAGGCGGCGATGCCGGGCAGACCTGCGACGCAACCCCAGAACAAGGGCGCAACGATTCCATCCGAGCTGTTCTCGGCCAGGCTTTCGAGTGCCGCGCGGGCAACCCCCGGCTGATCGAGGCGCGAGGGGTCGCGCCCGACGATCATCGACACGGCCTGTCGCGCGCCGGGCAGATCCCCCGCGATGAGCGGTTTCGCCACGGCCGCAACGTGATCATGCATCGAACGCAGCGCGACGAAGGGCCAGGCAAGGACGCCGCCCAAGAGGATGCCAAGCCAGCCCGACGGCAGCCAGATCTGCACCGAAGCCGCGATCACAGCGGTCGTGCCGATCACCGCCAAAGCGACCAGAACCCCGCGCAGGCGCCGCAGCCTTCCCTTGAAATTCCAGCCTTTTTCGAGCCGCGCGATCAGCGCGCCGATCCAGGTCACGGGATGGCCGATGCGTTTGTAAAGCGCATCGGGCCAGCCAAGCGCCAGATCGATCGCGATCGCCACCACCATCATCGCAGCAAAATTCATCGCCCGCCCCCCCTGATACGCAGGATGCCGCGCCAGCCCGCCGCGCGCAAAGCCGCCACGGCCCCCTCGGGCACCTGCCCCGGCGCAAAGATCAGCCCGCGCGCCGCCCCGGTATGCGCCCGGACCCAGCCAAGCGCGCCCAGACGCGCGGCAAGATCGGGGGCAGTCTCGTCCCCCGGGCCGCGCAGCGCGCTGCACCGGGCGGCACTTTCCGAGGCAATTGCGGCATGATCGGCGAGCGTTTCGGCGCGCTGCCAACGGGCGACAAGGTCCGTCACATCGGGAAAGGCGCTGTCGGCGGCCTCGGTCCGGGCCGGGGCGCCGCTGAAGCCACCCAGAATCTCATAGCGCGGCAGCGCAGGCAAAAGCGCCAGCGCCCGCCCCTGCCGCGAGGCCCAAAGAAGCCGCTCGGGCGCAGGAAACATCAGCGGATCGGAGGCCCCCTCGGCGCGGACGCAGGCCTGCGCCAGAATCTCGGGCGGACCATCCCAGCCCGCCAGCTGCGCCAAGGCAACGAGCGAGGCGGTCGAAACCCCGGTGCCCAGCCCCGGCGCCACCACCGGGCGCAGCACGATGCGGCCACGCAAGTCCAGACCCAGCGGCGCCAGAAACTGCCGCGCCCGCGCGGGCGTCAGCCCCGCGCCATGTAGCCTCAGCCCCGGGCCGGGGCGAAACCGCAGATCAAGCCCAAGCGCAGGCGCGGGCAAGGTCACCAGAACCACCGGCCCCTCGGCGCCCAGGCGGCCTTGCAGCCACTCGCCGAAATGGCCGGGAATATGCAAGGCACGGCTCATCCGAAGACCCGGTTGACGCCCGCGATGGACCACAGCCCCCCCGGCACCGCGATCATCCGCGTGACCGACAAGGGCGCAACCTGAAAGGCAAGCCCCGCAGGCACGGAACCAAGCGCCAGCGACAGCCCCGCCCGCACCACGCCCGCATGGGCGACGACGGCGATCCGCCCGCCCTGCCCCGCAAGATCGCGCAGCACCGGGGCGACGCGGGCGCATTGCTCCGCGTAGCTCTCGCCGCCCGGCGGGCGATGCGTGGCAAGGTCGTTCAGCGGCATCAGACCGATGTCGGGAAGCTCTTCGAACGGGCGGTTTTCCCAGGCGCCGAAATCCTGCTCCCACAGCCGCGGCTCCAGCTGCGGCTCGACCCCCGGCCACAGCGCCGCCGCCGTCTGCTGACAGCGCAGCGCGGGCGAACAGAGGACGCTTGCCATGCCCACCGCGGCCCGCACCGCGTCAAGCACCTCCGCGCCCGGCAGATCGCAGGGCACATCGCGCCGCCCGGCCAATCGCCCCTCGTGGCGCGCGGGCGCATGGCGGATCAGCCAAAGCTCGGTCGTGACATCCGCCTGCCCAATCCTCTGCATCCGCGCATTTCTCCTTTCGGTCCGCCGCCGTTTCTGCTTTTTTCCGCCGCAAGGAACAAGAGGCAACGCGGCATGGCTTTCACCCTTCTCGTCACCGGCGGCGCCCGTTCGGGTAAAAGCACCTATGCCGAGACCCGCACGCTGGCGTTGGGTCAGCCCGCGCATTACATCGCCACCTCGGAAATCTGGGACGCGGAAATGGCGGCGCGGATCGCGGCGCATCAGGCCCGGCGCGGCCCGGAATGGGTGACGCGGGCCGAACCTCTCGATCTTGTGACGGCGCTGCGCGAGACCGATGATGCCCCCCGGCTCGTCGATTGCCTGACGCTCTGGCTGACCAACCTGATGCTGGGCGATCATGACTGGGAGGCTGCGGCAAAGCGGCTTCTTGCGGTTCTGCCCGAACTGACGGCACCGGTCGTCTTTGTCACCAACGAGGTGGGTCTGGGCATCGTGCCCGACAACCGCCTCGCCCGTGCGTTCCGCGACAACGCGGGCCATCTCAACCAATGGGTCGCAGCGGCGGCGGACGAAGTCGTCTTCACCGTCGCGGGCCTGCCAATGAAGGTGAAATAGGTATGCTTCAGCTCAACTCCCTTGCCGAGGTTTCTACCCTGGCCGACCGTCTGCCCGTGGCCGACGAGACCGCCCGCGCCGCGGCGCTTGAGCGGCAGAACAGCCTGACGAAGCCGGTGGGCTCGCTCGGCCGTCTGGAGGAGCTGGCGCTGCATTGGGCAGCCTGGCGGGCGACGGCGCGGCCCACGATCACCAAGGCGCAGGCTTTGTGCTTTGCGGGCAATCACGGCGTCTGCGCGCAGGGCGTGAACGTCTTCCCGCAGGAAGTCACGCATCTGATGGTGAAGAATTTCGAGATGGGCGGGGCGGCGATCAACCAGCTCTGCCGCGCCGCGGGCGCCGATCTGCAGGTGATCTCGCTGGATCTCGACAAGCCGACGCAGGACTTCACGCAAGGCCCGGCGATGACCGAAGCCGAGACGGTGGCGGCGCTGAACACCGGCGCGGCGGCGGTCGACACCACGGCCGATGCGCTGATCATCGGCGAGATGGGGATCGGCAATTCGACCATCGCAGCGGCGCTGGCGGCGGCGGTTTATGGCGGCACCGCCAAGGATTTCGTCGGCCCCGGCACCGGCTCGGATGCCGAGGGGATCGCGCGCAAGATCGCGGCGATCGACAAGGGTCTGGCGCTGCATGGCGGTCTGGGCGGAATGGAGACGCTCGCAGCGCTTGGCGGGCGCGAGATCGCCGCGATGTGCGGGGCTGTTCTGGGCGCACGCGCGGCGCGAATCCCGGTCATTCTGGATGGCTTCATCTCGACCGCGGCGGTCTCGACCCTCTTCAAGGTCGATCCGCGGCTGCTGGATCACTGCGTCGTCGGCCATACCTCGGCCGAGCCGGGGCATCAGAAGGTGCTGACCACGATGGGCAAACGCGCGCTTCTGCAAATGGAGATGCGCCTGGGCGAAGGCACCGGCGCGGCGCTGGCGCTTGGCGTCGTGCGGGCGGCGCTGGAATGCCACAACGGCATGGTGACTTACGCCGAAGCGGGTATCACCGCCTGATGGAGCGGAGCTGGATCAAGGCGCGGCTGACCGAGGCGCATCTGGCGGTGCTTTTGCTGACGCGCCTGCCGATGCCGCGTCTGGCCGATCCGGCGCCGACGCTGGCGCAATCGGTCTGGGCCTATCCCTTGGCCGGGCTGGTGGTGGGGGCGATCTCCGCCCTCGCCCTTTTTGCCACGATGGCGCTTGGCCTGCCGCCCGCACTGGCGGCGGGGCTGGCGGTGACGGTGCAGGTCGTCATCACGGGCGCGTTGCATGAAGACGGGTTGGCCGATGTGGCCGATGGCTTCTGGGGCGGGCGCGAGGTGGCGCGCAGGCTGGAAATCATGCGCGACAGCCGCATCGGCTCCTATGGGGTCGCGGCGCTGGTGCTGTCGCTGGGTCTGCGCTGGCAGGGTGTTGCGGCGCTGGCCGCGGCTTCGCCCGCGCTGGCGATGGCGGGGCTGATCGGGCTCGCGATCCTGTCGCGAGCGGCCTGTGGCGTCTTGATGGCCGCGCTGCCACCCGCGCGGCCGGACGGCATGGGCCGCTATGCGGCGGGCGCATCCTGGCGGCGGGTGATCGCGGGCGGGGCCATCGGCATCGGCGCGGCGGTTGGCCTTGGCCTGCCGGTCAGTGCACTGCTTCTTGTGCAAGGCGGGTTGGTGTTGGGTCTGGCACAGGTGGCAAAGGCGAAGATCGGCGGGCAGACCGGCGACGTGCTGGGCACGGCGCAGCAACTGGCCGAGATCGGCGGCTGGCTGGTGCTGGCGGCGGCGCTGACCTGAGCGATCAGGCGACGCGCAGACCGCCAAGCGGGCGCGGCGCCATCAGCCGCAGACCGCGCCGCAGCGCCAACGGCCGTGCCAGCGGGCCATAGACTTTGGCGACCTCTTGCGAGCCAAGGACAACCCCCGAAAGCCAGGGCTGTGCCTGCGCAATCGACAGACGCGCCGCCGGACCAAGGGCAGCCAGCGCCATCGGCCCGGGGTAAAGCGACTCGCAAGCCAGCCCGTTCGCCGTCACAATGCCGTGCCGCTCCAGCAGGATGTGGTGATAGCTCACCCGCCGCTTGCCGCGCGCGATGCGAAAGCGCGGGTCGTGCAACTCGGCCAGATGCCGCGCCCGCACCAGACGCTCGCCCTGATCGGTCAGCGCCAGCACCGCATGCTGCGGCGAGACGAGAAGCGCCCCATGCCGCCCCAGCGCATTTTCGCGGATCGCGACCGGCAACAGCCCCGGCTCGGCCGCAAGCTCGGCCGGGCCAAGCACCCGCCCGCCCGCCCAAAGCACCGGCACCGCCCCGCGATCGCGGGTCATCACCAGATCGCCCGGGCGGAGGGTCTCGACCGGAACCGGGCCGCGCGGCGTGTCGATCAGCGTTCCCGCGGTGAAACAGGGCACCCCCATCGCATGCAGAAGGGAACGGCTGACCTCGGAAAAGGTCAAGCCGACCAGCGTGATCACCGGCCCGTCGGTGACGGTCGGGAAGGTGATCGTGGCATTGCCATTGGCATCGGTGCCGATCACCGCATCGTCCCAGTTCACCAGGTTGCCCTGATCGTCGTAGAGCCCCGAGACATCAAGCTGATCGAGCGTATGGCCATCGACCAGCGTCATATCGAAATCGGTGATCCGGTCAGCGCCGCTCGTGCCGTCGAAGACAAAGGTATCGGCCCCCGCACCGCCGGTCAACGTGTCCGCCCCGGCGCCGCCCGCCAGCACGTCATTGCCGGTGCCGCCGCTCAGACTGTCGGCGCCATCGCCCCCGCGCAGGGTGTCGTTGCCCGCATCGCCATAAAGCGTGTCGTCGCCAGTGCCGCCGATCACCGAGTCGTTGTCATCGCCGCCATAGAGGATGTCGTTGCCGCCGCGCCCGTCGATCGTGTCATTGCCGCCGCCGCCGTAAAAGATGTTGGTGTAGATGTCGGAGCCGCTGTAGGAGGCGTCATCGAAACCGATCAGCAGATCGCCATAAGAAGAGCCGATCACCCCGTCGACGCTTGTCAGCGTGTCTCCCGCCGCATCCGCCCCCGAGGCGCTCCAGCTTGACAGATCGATCGTCACTGCACCGGACGAGGCCGAATAATCGGCATAATCCATGCCCGCGCCGCCGATGATGCAATCCGCCCCGGCCCCGCCCGCCAGCGTGTCATCCCCCGCGCCGCCATCAAGCGTGTCATTGCCCGTGCCGCCAAGGATCAGGTCGTTGCCGTCATTGCCGCTCAGCCGGTCGTTGCCCGCGCCGCCGTCGATGCTGTCATTGCCGGCATTGCCGGTCACCGTGTCATTGCCTGCCCCGGCGCGGATCGTGTCATTGCCCGAACCGCCCACCAGCGAGGAGGCCGCGGAGGACGCATAGCTCGTGCTGGCCAGACCGCTGTAGAGCTGGCCGTTGGTGGTCGCCGAGGCGCTGCTCGTGACCGTCATCACCACGCCCGGCGTCAGCGCCGAGGTCGAGACATAGCCGACCAGCGTATTGCCGACATAGACATCATAGAACTTTGCCGTCGTGCCCGCGGTCGTGGTGTAGCTGTAGGCCGTGCCAAGCCGCACCGCCCCCGAGGCCAGCACCGTTCCGGTGGCGCTCGTCACCACCGCCGTCTGGTTGCTGTCGAGCTGGCCTGTCGCGGAGCCGCTGAAATAAAGGTCGTTGTCAGTGACGGTGATCGTGATCGCCTGCGCGGACGATTCGTAGCCCGCATCCAGCGAAAAGGTCGTTCCGGCCGTGGTGGTGATCGACGCGGCGGAATAGCCCGTGATCGTGTAAGTCGCCATCGTTCTGCCCGTGTGCAGGTCTGATGCCTGCTCCTGCCTGTGCCAAGGCTTTTGCCCCCGGTGCCGCCCGTGCCTGCAGTGCGACCCGCTTTTCAGGGTTAACGGTAACGCAATAAATGTGGCAAAAGTTAGGCGCCGCCCGCAACACCCTCAGCGCACGAGAAAATTTCAAAAGGCTGTTGCGCCAGAGGGGGGGGGCAGGCGGGAAGTGCGCGGCTCATGACGACGGCCGTGATCGGGCAGACCGAACTGGCCTGTTTCGAGGCAAGAACGGCTGGTGGCACCTCGTAGCGGGCGCGGGCACGGAACCCGCGATGCGAGAAGAACTGCGCCGCATGTTTGGTGAAAAGCCAGGCATCGGCTGCCCCGGCCGCGGCGACCGTCGCCAGAAGCGCCGTCAGCATCGACGAACCGATGCCGTGACCACGCGCGGGCTCGGCCACGACCATCGAGCGGATCAGCGCATGACCGTCGAACATCTCATAGCCACCATATCCGCAAATCGCCCCGGATGTGTCTGTAAACGCGAAGAAATTACGGCCGGGGTCGGATAGATCCTCGGTCGGAAGCCGGGCCGCGGCCAGCGCCTCGACCAGCCCCGGATCGGAGCCGGGGATCGGTTTCGCAGTCAGTTCAGGCAGGACCATGACCTCGGGCATCAGGCGGCTCCTGTGACAAGGGGGAATGCGGAAAACAGTCCAACTTGGGTCGCGGCAAGGGAGCGACTGGCGACGAGACGGAAGGCCCGATTGCGGTCCATTGCGAAACACCCGTGCAGACTGTGACGAGTGTGCGACTGCGACGGGACAGGGTCAAGCGCTCAATCGATCAACCCTCGGTTGCAGTTAATGCAAGGCCATCGACAACTGCGGTAAAGGCGTCGCCCTGTGCCTGCCGCGCTTGCGGGAAGGCGGCGGTGACGGCGTCGGAGACAAGGCCCATCAGGCTCGAACCACCGACAAGGATTGCGGTCTCGACCGCCTCCGGGGCAATCGACGCCAGACGGCAGGTCTCGGCCAGAGCCGCATCCAGTTCGGCGCGGGCGCGGGTCAGCGCAGCGGCCATCGAAACCGCGTCGATCTCGGCATAAAGGCCGCGCTCGATCTTGCCCATGCGGATCATCGCGCCCGGCTTGCCCGCATTCGCCTCGATCTTGCCGCGCTCGACGGCAAAGGCGAGATCATGGCCCAGCTCGTCCTCGATCACCCGCGCCAGCCGCGCGATCGGGCGCGGCTCGACGGCGAATTTCGCCAGATGCGCCACCGCGTTGCGGGTATCGCGGGTGTACAGAAAGGGGATCTTCGCCCAGGTCGCCAGATCGACGAAGATCTCGTTCGGCATCGGCAGAAGGCCCGGGCCGAATTCGCGTTTCAGCTGCCCACCTTGCCCCAGATGCGGCATCACATGGTCAAGCGCGATGGCACGGTCGAAATCGGTGCCGCCCAGCCGGATGCCGTGGCTGGCAAGGATCTCGATCCGGCCCGCATGGCTGCGAAACAGCGAAAAGTCCGAGGTGCCGCCGCCGATATCGACGATCAGCCCCAGCGTCGCACCGCTGAGATCGGCCGAGGCGCGGGCGGCGGCCTCGGGTTCCGGGCAAAAGCCGATCTCGGTGAAGCCCGCCGCTGCAAGGCAGGCGCTCAGGTCTTCGGCCGCTTTCGCATCGCGGGCGGGATCGGCGTGGAAATGCACCGGACGACCGGACAGGACGCGGGTGAAGGTCAGACCCGTCTGCGCCTCTGCCCGCGCCTTGGTTTCGCGCAGGAAAGCGGTGACGACATCGGCCAAAGTGCGGCGACGCCCCCCGATCGGGCGGGCCTCGTGAAAAAGCGGCGTGCCCAGAACGCTTTTCAGCGCCCGCATGAACCGCCCTTCCTCGCCCGCCACCAGCGCGGCGACGGCCTCGGCGCCGATCCGCATCGGGCCGGTCTCGGTCGGGAAAAAGACGGCGGTAGGCAGGGTATCGGCCGCGCCATCCAGCGTCAGGCGGCGCAGGCGGCCGTCTTGCACGATGGCAGCGGCGGAGTTCGAGGTGCCGAAGTCGATCGCAAGGGTCAGGTCGGTCATCGCGGGGCCCATGAAAGCAAAGCAGGCCCGCTACAGGGTTTCGGCCGCGCTGGCAAGGGGCTGCGCGGCCGGGCGCGTCAGAGCAGGAAGTCGGAACCGCTCAGCGTGCCAAGGGTGACATTGTCGAGCGTGAGGCGGAAGCCGTCGACCTCGATCACCACCGCCCGGCCCGATTGCGTCATGTGACTGCTGAGATCGGCGAAGCTGTCGAGCCCGGCAAAGGCGGTCAGGTCGATATCATCGCTGCCCGCGCGGAAATCGGTGATCCGGTCCGCCGCGTCGGCGCTGGCGAAGATGAAAAAGGTCATTGCCGAGCCCCCCGGCGAGAGTGTCAGCGCCTACCCCGGCGGTGAGCGTATCATTGCCGGCGCCGGCGCTGATCCAGTCGTTGCCATCGCCGGCAAGGATCAGGTCATTGCCCGCCCCGGCAGAGATGCGGTCATTCCCCCGCCCCGCCCGAGATCGTGTCGGCGTTCGACCCGCTGTCGCCAGAGGCCGTGTAACTGTCATTGCCCGCGCCAAGGCTGACCAGATCATTGCCGCCCGAGTCTGTGACGGTATCGACCCCGGCGCCGCCGGTCAGCGTGTCATTGCCCATGCCGCCCGCAAGTCGGCTGCCCGCATCCGAGCCGGTCAGGCTGTCGTTGCCCGCCCCGCCATCGAAACTGTCGATGCCGCCAAGGCTCGTCATAACCTCGTTGCCATCGCCGCCCATGACCGTGTCGGCCTCGGCAGTGGCGCTGTCGGTGAACTGGTCATTGCCCGCGCCCAGATCGATGCGGTCGCTGCCCGCGCCACCGTCCACGCTGTCATTGCCCGCGCCTGCCGTGATCGTATCGTTGCCGCTGCCGCCCAGAAGCGTGTCATTGCCCTCGTTGCCGGTCAGCCGGTCATTGCCCGCCCCGCCGTCAAGGCTGTCCGCCCCGGCCCCGGTTACCAGAGCATCATTGCCGTCGCCGCCAAAGACGGTATCGGCATTGGCCGAAGTGTCGCCGGTGCCGGTGTAGCTGTCGTTGCCCGCGCCAAGGCTGACAAGATCGTTGCCCCCCGTGTCTTTCGTCGTATCGCTTCCGGCCGCGCCGGTCAGCGTGTCATTGCCAAGCCCCCCCGCCAGCACGCTGCCCGCCGCCGAGGCCGTCAGACTGTCGTCGCCTGCGCCGCCGTCAAAGCTGTCGCGCCCGCCAAGGCTGGTCAGGACCTCGTTGCCAAGCCCGCCCAGCACCGTGTCGCAGCCCGCATCATCGCTGTCGGCAAAGATATCGTCGCCCGCCCCCAGATCGATGCGGTCATTCTCCGCGCCGCCCGCAACACTGTCTGCGCCGTCGCCCGTGGCAAGGATATCGCGCCCGGCCCCGCCGTTGACCGTGTCATTGCCTGCGCCGGTGGTGATCCGGTCATTGCCGTCGCCGGCACGCACGCTGTCCCCCGTCGAAGCGCTGTCGCCTGTGGCGGTATAGCTGTCATTGCCCGCCCCCAGATCGATGACGTCGGAACCGCCGCTGTCGACCACCGTATCGGCGCTTGCGCCCCCGGTCAGCGTGTCGTCGCCCAAGCCACCAGAAAGGGTGCAGCCCGCCGGTCCCGCCGCAAGCAGATCGTTGCCATCTTCGCCGTAAAACCGATCGGAGCCGCCGCGACTGACCAGAGTATCGGCGCCCTCGCCGCCCCAGACCTGATCGGCACCGCTGTCCGTGCCATCGACGAACACATCCTTGCCGCCCCCCAGAGTGATCAGGTCATTGCCGGCACCACCGGTGATGCTGTCGTCGCCACCCGCACCGGCAAGGCTGTCGTTGCCAGCAAGCCCGTCGATCGTATCCGCCCCCGCCCCGCCGGTCAGGGAGTCGCTGCCGGAAGTGCCCTGCAGGCTCTGCCCGACGCCGCCGCCCGAACCGCCGCCCGCATCGGTGAACAGGAAATGGGTCGGATCCAGCATCGAGGTGACAAGACCCGCCAGCAGGATCGTGCCCTCGGCAGTAGCGATGCACACCCCCGCAGCGGTGTCTGCCATCAGCGCCAGCAGCGCCGACCAGTCGGCAATCGCCGTCAGCGCGGAAATGTCGATGTAATCGATGCTGGCGACGAAATCACTGACCGTATCGGTGCCGAACCCGGTGGCGAAGATGAAGATGTCGAGCCCCTCGCCGCCCGTCAGAAGATCATTGCCCGCCGCGCCCGCAAGCCGATCGTTCCCTGCCTCGCCCGCAAGCGTGTCGGCCCCCGCCCCACCCGCAAGCGTGTCATTGCCCCCGCCCGCAAAAAGCCGGTTGTCGGCACTGTTGCCGGTGATCTGATCCGCCCCCGCGCCGGTGCGTGCATTCTCGATCACCGTGCCGGTGTAGATCACCATGTTGCCGCGCAGCCCGAACAAATCCGAGACCGCCCCCGGGGTCAGATCGATGCGCGCCGCTTCGGAGCGGTCGGAAAAATCGAGCGTGTCGGTCCCGTCGCTGTCCATCAGGGTGAAGGCGACATTGGCGCGGTGGTTTGCCGTGCCCAGAAGGTCGAGCGCCCCGCCCGCGGTCGAGCCCACGCCATAGGTGGTGTCCCCTGCATGCGCCGCACTCGGCGTTCCGTAAAGCGCGCGCATGGCGGCGATGTCAAAGGACATCGGCGTCAGAAGATAGGCATAAGACGCATTGGTGTTCGGATTCTCGTTTTGCGCGAAATAGGACATGATCGACGTCTGCCAACTGTCGTTGGCATAAAGCGCATCGCGCGAAAAGGTGGCCGAGCCGTTGTAATTGCCGGTGTGACCGAGGCCGAGCGCATGGCCGATCTCGTGCACATAGGTCTGATAGCTGTAGCTGCCGATGGTGCCGCCGTAGCTGGTGAACCAGGCGCTCGAGACATTGACCGTGGCCGAAGACATATGCACGCCATCGCCCGCCATCGAGGTATAGGCCCCCGAGGCGCTGTTTTGAAAGGCGATCTGCCCGCCGCTTGCGGTTTGCACGAAGCGGATGCCCGACACATCGCTCCAGGCGTCAAGCGCAGCCACAATGATCGTGCGTTCTGCCGTGCTCAGCGCCGCGGAAAAGGAATAGGTCAATGTGCGGGCACCGTTCAGGTTCCAGCCGTAAGTGTAGCCCCCAAAATAGCCGCGGATGATCTGATCGACCGCCTGGTCTTCGGTGAAGGTAGGAAGGGTCATCCGGGCACTCCTGTTCGGGTGTTGCGCCACAAAGCGCGACGCAGACTGGGCGCAAGGCAGGGCGAACGCTGGTCTGCGGGGGAACAAGGGGCGCCTTCGGGCGCGGCAGGAAGATCGGGCCTTTCATGGCCGCCGGATGATCCGCTTCCCTGCCAGAAATAGCGGCAGCAACAGCACCGCGGCAAGGTCAGGAATTGGAATAATCCTGTTTAATTTCTGTTACTTGATGAATATTCTCTTAATCTGGAAGCGATATCCCGGATCGATGTTTACGGTTACGGCAGGCGCGTGACGGCGCTGCGGCGGGGACGGCGCATGATGGCCAAAGCGTGGCGCCGCAGCGGCAGTGACGGCAGCACGGGAAAGGCCAGCTGCGGCCTCGAATCGCCGCGCGCAATCGGCGCGGGACCGGATATCGTGAAACCGGCGTTGCTCGGCTTCCCCCCGCTCAGCCGTCCTTTCCCTTTCGGATCGGGTCGGTGAGCAGCCGCAGGCCGTTGAGCACGACAAGCACCGTGCCGCCCTCGTGGCCGATCACCGCGATCGGCAGCGGCAGGTGGAAGAAGAGACCCGTCGTCACAAGGACCGTCATCGCCCCCATCGCGAAGATCAGGTTTTGCCGGATGATCCGTACCGTGCGCCGCGCCAGCCGATGCGCCTCGGCCAGACGCGCGATGTCATCGGCCAGAAGCGCCACATCGGCCGCCTGCAACGCAACCTCCGAGCCCGCCGCGCCCATCGCGATGCCCACATCGGCCCGCGCCAGCGCCGCCGCGTCGTTCACCCCGTCGCCCACGAAAGCCACCCGGCCCTTCGCGGTCAGATCGGCGACCAGACGCACCTTGTCCTCGGGGCGCAGATCGGCGTGGATCTCCTCCGCGCCGATGCCCAGTTCCGCCCCGATCCGCTCCGCCACCGGGCGGCGATCGCCGGTCAGCATCGCGATGTGACCGACGCCACCCGCCCGCAGCGCCGCCAGCCCCGCAGGCGTCGTCGCGCGCGGGCGATCCTCGCAGGTCACCCCGCCAAGGATCTTCGCGCCGCGCCCCAGCAGAACCAGCGTGCGCGGCGCGTTTTCCAGAACCGGCGGCAGCGCCAGATCCGCGCCCGCCCGCGCCCCCATCCGCGCCGCAAGCCGCGCATTGCCCGCCCAGATCACCCCCGCGTCATCGACGGCAACCATGCCTTCGCCCGGCACCGCCTTCGCCTCGCGCACCGGCACGGGGGTCAGCCCGCGGGTCTCGGCCAGACGCCGGATCGCCTCGGCGATCGGATGTTCGGACTGCGCCTCGATGCCCGCCAGCCGGGCGAGGAAGGCGTCCTCGGACCCCTCGCAATGAATGTCGACGATCTCCTGCCGCCCGGTGGTCAGCGTGCCGGTCTTGTCGAAGGCGAAGGTCTCGACCTGCGCCAAGGTTTCGAGCGCCGCGCCGCCCTTGAACAGCACCCCGCCGCGGGCCGCGACCGAGAGCGCCGAGAGGATCGCCGCCGGGACGGAAATCACGATGGCGCAAGGGCTTGCAGCGACAAGCAGCGTTGCCGCCTTGTAGAGCGCCGCCTGCCAGCCCAGGCCCATCGCGGCAAAGACGGCAAAGGCGAGGATCGCGCCCACGAGCACCGCGATGGTGTAGCGCTGCCCGAACCATTCCGAGAAGCGTTCCGAGGGCGCCCGGGCCGCCTGCGCCTCGGTCACCAGCGCGATCATCCGCGCGACGGTGGATTCGCCGAGTTCGCGGCGCACTTCGATGGCGAGGACACCGTGAAGATTGACCGTCGCTTCAAAGACTTGCGCGCCGGGCGCCTTGTGCACGGGGACGGATTCGCCGGTGATCGTGCTTTCGTCGATCGCGCCCTCGCCCTCGAGGATGACGCCATCGACCGGCA
This sequence comes from Rhodobacter capsulatus, assembly GCF_052363175.1. Lineage (GTDB taxonomy): Bacteria > Pseudomonadota > Alphaproteobacteria > Rhodobacterales > Rhodobacteraceae > Rhodobacter > Rhodobacter capsulatus_D. The sequence continues at coordinate 1,843,876 of NZ_CP198946.1, read as the reverse complement.
CGCGCGCGCCCGGGCGCAGGATCACGATGTCGCCCGGATGCAGCTCTTCGACGGCGACTTCGGTGACGGTGTCGCCCACGCGCCGCAGCGCGCGGTCGGGGCGCAGGTCCATCAGTGCCTCGATGGCGCGGCGGGTGCGGCCCATCGCGCGGTGTTCGAGCGTGGTCGACAGGCTAAAAAGGGTCAGCAGCACCGCCCCTTCAAGCGCGGCGCCAACGGCGGCGGCGGCAAGGGCGGCGACGACCATCAGAAGGTCGATGTCGAGCTGGCGCTCCTCGATCAGCGCGCCGCCCGCCCGGATCGCCGCCGGAACGCCGCCCGTCAGGAAGACCGAGAGCATCGCCAGACCCTCGACCCAGCCGCCGCCAAGACCGGGAAAGACCCAGTGCGCCACGGCACCGATCGCCATCGTCGCGATCGTCGCCCAAGTCAGAACCAGCCTGCTCGTGTCCTCGGTCATCGTGATCATTCCGTTCTGGCACGCATCGCGTCCGGCGTCGTGCCAGACACGGAGTCTGCCCCTCTTAGCGCGATTGGCCCGGCACACAACAGCGGAAGACGCGGCAAAGCCCCGCAAGCTGGCAAAAGCACTTTTCGGTCATGGGAGGCCGAGGCCGCAGAGGCCTTGATAAGAGGGAATTTATTACGTTTGGAAAGGAGCTGTTAATCAAGCTCGCGTAGCTTGCCCGCATGACACATGCCCTTTCGCCCCGCCAACAGGAAGATTTTGCCCTCGGCTCGCCGCAGATGACGGCGCTCAGGGGCCTGTTCCTGATTTGCCTGCATCACGGTGTCACCCTGCCGGTGACCGAATTGCCCGCGCTGGAAGAGGGCAGCATTGCCCCCCGACTGGAAGCGACCTTTCAGCGCGCGGGCTTCAAGGCACGACAGATCACCGACGGGACATGGCGCACCGCGAAGGGCCTCGGCTCGGCCTATCCGGCGCTGTGCGAGGGCAAGGACGGCCGCTGGTTCATTCTGGCGCATACGGTCGAGCTGCCCACCGGCCCCCATGCCGCCATTCTCGACCCCGCGCGCGAGGGCGAAGGGATCCTGTTCCTCTCCCGCGCCGAGTTCGAGGCGCGCTGGTCCGGGCGGCTGATCCTCGCGCGGCTGCGCAAGACCGAACAGGGCGCGCGGCGGCCCTTTGGTCTGGGCTGGTTTCTGCCAGCGTTGCTCGAACAAAAGCGGATCTTTGCCGCTGTGGCAATCGCGGTGGTGGCGAGCAACCTCATCGGCTTCGCCCTGCCCTTCCTGACGCAGGTGATGATCGACAGCGTGATTTCCTCGCACAGCTGGAACACGCTCACGGCGGTGCTGACGGTCTATGTGTTTCTGGTGCTCTTCGACGCGGGTTTCAACTATGTGCGCCAGCGCCTGATGCAGATCTGCGGCGGCAGGCTTGACGCGCGGATCGGCGCGGCGGTGCATGCGCATCTGTTGTCGCTTCCGTTGGCCGTGTTCGAGACGACGGCGGCGGGCGTTCTGGCCCGCAACATGCAACTGACGGAAAAAATTCGGCATTTTCTGGTCGGGCGACTGTTTCAGACGATGCTCGACGCGGCGCTGCTGCCAGTTTTGCTGACGCTCATGGCGATGCTTTCGGGCCTGATGACGCTGGTCGTGCTGTGCTTCGCGCTGGTGATCGCGGGGTTGCTCGCACTGTTCCTGCCCGCGCTGCAACGGCGTCTGTCCGCCCTTTACGATGCCGAAGCCGGGCGGCAGGCGCATCTGGTCGAGACGCTGCACAACATGCGCACGGTCAAGGCGCTGGTGCTTGAGGGCACGCGTCGCGGCCTGTGGGAATCCGCGCTCGGGCGCACCATCCGCAGCCAATGGAATGTCGGCGGCCTTGCTGCCACCGTCAGCGCGCTCACCTCGCTGATGGAGCGGGTGATGCAGGTCTCGGTGCTGGGCCTTGGGGCCGAGCAAGTGCTGGCAGGCAATATCAGCGTCGGCACGCTCGTCGCCTTTTCGATGCTATCGGGGCGGGTCACCGGCCCGCTCGTGCAGATCGTCGGGCTGATCAATGAATGGCAAGAAGCCGCGCTCGCCGTGCGCACGCTGCGCGGCGTGATGGACCACCCGCCCGAACGCGGCCCCGAGGTGCGGCCCGTGCGCCCACCGCTGCGCGGCGCGATCCGGCTTGAGGACGTGCATTTCACCTATCCGGGCACTACCACCCCGGCGCTGGACGGGCTGACGCTCGACATTGCCGCCGGACAGGTGATCGGCGTCGTCGGACGCTCCGGCTCGGGCAAGACCACGCTGACGCGGCTTCTGCAGGGCATCGGCGCGCCGCAATCGGGGCGGATCCTTTATGACGGCCATGACACCCGCCATATCGACCTTGATCATCTGCGGCGTTCGGTCGGCATCGTGTTGCAGGAAAACGTGCTTTTCCGCGGCACACTGCGCGAAAACATCGCGCTGGCCCGCCCCGACGCAAGCCACGACGCGGTGCTGCGCGCCGCCGCCCTTGCCGGCGCGGACGAGTTCATCTCCCGCCTGCCGCAGGGTCTTGATACAAAGGTCGAGGAGGGCGGCGCGAACCTGTCGGGCGGGCAGCGTCAGCGCATTGCCCTGGCCCGCGCGCTGCTTGCCGATCCGCCGATCCTGATCCTGGACGAGGCGACGAGCGCGCTTGACCCCGAATCCGAAGCGGTGGTGAACCGCAACCTCGCCGCGATCGCCAAGGGCCGCACCGTAATCGTCGTCTCGCACCGGATGAGCTCGCTCGCCAAATCCGATGCGATCCTCGTGCTTGACCGCGGCCGGATCGAGGATTTCGCCCCCCATGGCGTGCTGCTGACGCGCTCGGCAACCTATCGTCACCTTTGGCTGCAACAGGCGGGACAGACGGAATGAGCCAGTTCGGTACCCTCGACCGCGATGCGATCGCGTTTCAGGATGAACTCGACCGGATTCAGGCGGAACCCGTGCCGCTGCTGCTGCGGCTTTGGCCCTATATCGCTGCCGGGATGATGGTCGTGCTGGTGGCACTGTCGGCATTTCTGCGCGTCGATATCGTCGTCGTGGCCTCGGGCCAACTGACGGGCGCCGAGGCGCCGATGCTGCTGCGCTCGGCCGCCGCGGCCCGTCTCAATGCGATCCTCGTGCGGCCCGGCGACGTCGTCGAAGCGGGCCAGATCCTCGCCCGGCTGGACCCGACGATGCCCGAGGCCGATGTCTCGGCCCTGCGTGCCGAACGCGATGCGCTGAGCGCCAAGATCGCCCGTCTTTCGGCCGAGCTTGATGGCAGCCCCTTGGGGGATGACACGGCCGCTTTGCGGGCCGAGGCCAAGGTGCTGGCCGAGCGTCGTCAGGAAAGCCGCACACGCAGCGAGGCGCTGCGCGCCGAGATTGCCTCGGCCGAAACGATGATTGCGGCGGAAAACGAGAATGGTCAGGGTCTTACGGCACAGCTCGACATCCTGCGCGAGGTCGAGACGATGCGCACGACCCTGATGGAACGGCAAAGCGGCTCGCAGCTTGCCGTGCTTGACGCGCGGCTGATGCGGCTGCGCGCCGAAGCCGACGAACGATCGCACCTGTCCCGGCTGAGCGAATTGCGTGACCGTCGTGAACGCGCGGTCTCGGAACTGGAAATGTATGAGACCGGGCTGAAGCGCAGCATCACCGAACAGCTTGCCGAAGCACGCCCGCAGCTGGAAATGGTCGACGAACAACTGGCGAAGGCGCGTTCGCTGCGGCAAATGTCCGATCTCGTCGCCCCGCGTCCGGGCGTGGTGCTGCGCGTGGCCGAAGGCGGCGTCGGCAGTCTGATCCCCTCGGGGGATCCGGTCGTGGTGCTCGTTCCGACCGATGTGCCAATGATCGCCGAGATCGGTCTGCGCTCGACCGATGCCGGACGCGCTGTTGCCGGGGATGCCGTCACGCTCAAGGTCGATGCCTTTCCCTGGCGCCAATATGGCAAGCTGTCGGGCACGTTGACCGATGTCGGACATGCGAGTTTCCGGCCCGAAGGCGCGACGGAATCGGTCCATTCCGGGCATGTCAAACTCGATCCCGGCACGCATCTGACCAATCTCCCCGAGTCGGCGGCCCTGCTTCCGGGCATGACACTCTCGGCAGAGATCCATGTCGGCACCCGCTCGGTGCTGGAGAAATTCTTCGACCCCATCGTCCGGGGTCTTTCCGAAGCCCTGCGCGACCCGTGACAGATCATGAAGGAGACCCCCATGACGGACGCAACCCCGATCGATGGCACTGCCGCGCAGCCGGTAGCGCAAGAACAGCGCAGAACCGTCTTGCATGTTGGCTGCGGCGTCGCACATCCCTCGAAACTGCCCGAGAGCTACTTTCCGCTTTCGGACTGGCGCGAGCTGCGGCTCGACAGCGACCCCGGCGTGGCGCCCGACATCCTTGCGCCGCTCACGGATCTGTCGAGGATCGCAGCCGCCAGCATCGACGCGATCTGGTCGTCGCACAGCCTTACGCATCTTGCCTCGCACGAAGTCCCGCTGGCGCTTGCAGAGTTCCTGCGCGTGCTGAAACCGGGCGGGTTCTTTCTTGTCACCCTGCCCGACCTGCAGCAGATTGCGAAACATATCGCCGAAGGACAGCTTGAAGAGCCGGTGTATATCTCGCCTGCGGGCCCGATCACGCCCCTCGACATTCTTTACGGCCATCGCGCCGCCTTGGCTGCGGGACAGACCGGCATTGCCCCGCGTACCGGGTTTACCGCCCGCTCGCTCGCCGAACATCTGACGGTGGCGGGCTTTGCCGCCGTGAAGATCGAGAGCGACGGAAATTTCGCACTTTGGGGCGTCGGGACGCGCCCGGTCGGACCGCAATCCTGAGGTCACCCCCCTGACAACAAGCCCTGCCGTGGCATCGGTCGCCAAAGACCGACGCTGCGCGGGCTGGCCTGATTGCCCCCCGCATCCTCGGAATCACGCTAGGATGCCGAACGCAGCTTGCCCCCGGGCACTGTCTTGGCGCCTTGTATCCGCCGCAGTCCTCCCGAATTCACAGAGCCTTGCCAGAGCCAGGCCACCGTTCCGAATTCGCAAAGCCGTTCCCGATCCAGACAATTCAGAACCTGTCGTGACGGGACGGCGCCCCTTGACCTGCGCAAGTCACGGTGCCTCCGGCACCACGTTCATCGCCACCGCCCGTCGTCTGGCGTCTTGCCGTCTGAATTCCCCAAACCACCGGCGCCTCGGCACTGCTTTGCGCGGAACCGAAGAAGTGACACCAGCTCCCCGGTTCGTGCGAAAGGAAAAGGCCACCCCGAAGGGTGGCCTTCATGATCCTCATCTCCTGCCGGGGCCCCCCCCGGCAGCAGGATCAGGACGATAGCGCCGCAATCTGCGCCGTGGTCATCACGGCCGTCTGCGTGGTGGTGAAGGCCGCCGCCTGGGTCGCGTTCAGTGCCGCAAGGTCGGCCGTCTCGAAGCCCGAGATCTGGGCGGTCGTGAACGCAACGATCTGACCGGTGGTCAACCCGGCAACCTGATCCGTCGTGAACGCCGAGATCTGGCCGGTGGTCAAGCTTGCAACCTGCGTCGTGCTGAAGGCGGTGATCGCCGCAGCCGTCAGTTTGGTCAAGGCCGCCGTCGACATGGCCCCGAGTTGCGAAGCGCTGAGGGCTGCCACTTCGGCCGTGGTGAAGCCCTGCCCCTGCGCCGAGGTCAGCGCCGCAAGTTGCGCGGTCGTCAAGGCCGCGATCGCTGCCGTGCTGAGGGCGGCGAAATCGGCACTTTCGAAAGCCGCAACCAGCTCGGTTCCCATCGCCGAGATCTGCGCCGACTTCAGGGCGGCCGATTGCGCCGTGTCCAGGGCGACAATGTCGGCCGTTTCGAGCCCGACGATCGCCGTCGCGGAAAGTGCTGCGACCTGCGCCGTGCTCAGAACATCGACTTGCGTCGTGCTCAGGGCCCGCACCTGCGCCGAGGAGAGGACACCCATCTGCGCCGTCGTCAGCACCGCGATTTCGGCCGTGCCGAAGGTGGTGATGTCCTCGGTCGCCAGACCGGTGATCGCCGAGGTCGTCAACTTCGACAATTGTGCCGCCGTCAACTCGCCGATTTGCGTCGAACTCATCGCCGCGATCTGCTCGGAGCTCAGCGCCTTGACCGCCGCGGTCGAGAGGTTATCGATCACGTCCGAGCCGAGCGCAGCGATGTTGGTCGTCGACAGCGCCGCAAGCTGAACCGAAGTGAGCGCACTCACCTGCGTCGAGTCGAGGCCGGAAACATCGTCTGCCCCCAGACCCGCCAGCGCAGCCGTCGTCAGAACCGCGATCTGTGCCGAGGTGAACTCGCCGATCTGCTCGGAACTCAGCGCCGCGATCTGATCGGAGGTCAACACCGCGACGGCCGAAGCCGCCAAGTTGTCGATCTCGCCCGAGCCGATCGCGGCGAAGTTCGTCGCAGAGAGCGCCGCGACTTGCACCGACTTCAGGCTGGCCACCTGACCCGAGCTCAGTGTCGCCAGATCAGCCGATTCAAGACCCTCCATCGCCGCTGCCGAAAGGGCACGGATCTGGGCAGTGGTCATCACATCGACCTGGGTCGTCGAAAGCGCCCGGGCCTGCGCCGAGGACAGAACCGCAATCTGCGCGGCAGAGAGCGCCAGAACATCTGCTGTGCCAAGCAGCGTGATGTCTTCGGTCGCCAAGCCCGTGATCGCGGCCGTCGTCAGTTGCGCCAGCTGGGCGGTGGTCAGGCTGTTGACCTGATCCGAACTCAGCGCGGCGATCTGATCCGAGGTCAGCCCCTTGACGGCAGTCGTCGTCAGATCGTCGATCACATCCGAGCCCAACCCGATCAGGTTGGTCGCCGAAATCGCTGCGATCTGCTTCGAACTCAAGCCCTTCACCTGCGTCGAGTCGAGTGCGGCGAAGTCCGCCGATTCAAGACCCGCGATGGCGGAGGCCGTCAAGGCGGCGATCTGGGCAGACGTCATCGCGTCGATCTGCGTGGCGGCAAGTGCCTGCACCTGCAGCGAGGACAGAGCCGCAACATGAGCCGTCGACAGGGCCGCGATATCGGCCGTGCCAAGAGTGGCCATGTCCTCGGTCGCGAAGCCGACAATCGCCGCGGTCGACAACTTGGCCAGTTGCGCCGAGGTCAGGGCCCCGACCTGTTCCGAACTCATCGCCGAGATCTGCGCCGAGGTCAGCCCTGCGACTGCCGAGGTCGTCAGATTGTCGATCACATCCGAGCCAAGTGCCGCAACGCTGGCAGTCGACAGCGCCGCGATCTGGGTGGAGGTGAAGCCCGCCACCTGAACCGAGTCAAGGCCTGCGGCATCTTCGGACTGCAGACCGGCCAGCGCCGCCGTGGTCAGAGCCGCGATCTGCGCCGAGGTCATCTCGCCGATCTGGGTTGACGTCAGGGCAGTGATCTGCGCCGAGGTCAGCCCCTTGATCGCCGTGGTCGTCAGATTGTCGATCACATCCGAGCCAAGGCCCACGATGGTCGCGGTCGACAGCGCCGAGAGTTGTGTCGACGTGATGCCGGCCACCTGTACGGAGTCGAGCGCAGCAAGATCCGCCGATTCCATGCCCGCGAGGGCGGCCGTCGTCAGGGCCCCGATCTGACCGGAGGTCATGACATCGAACTGGCTGGTCGAGAGGGCCGCAACCTGTGCCGAGGACAAGGCCGCGATCTGAACCGTCGACAGCGCCTCGAGATCGGCAGAGCCGAATGTCGAAAGACCTTCGGAGCTCAGCCCGGCAATCGCCGCCGTGGTCAGCTGCGCCAGCTGGGCAGTGGTCAGGGCGCTGATCTGCTCGGAGCTCATCGCCGCGACCTGCGCCGAAGACAGGCCCTTGATCGCCGTCGTGGTCAGGTTGTCGATGACCGAGGAGTCAAGTGCCGCGATATTGGCCGTCGAGAGCGCCGCAAGTTGCGTGGAGCTGAACCCGGCAACCTGCACCGAGTCCAGGCCGGAGACGTCATCGGCATCCAGACCGGCAATCGCGGCAGTGGTCAGAGAGGCAAGCTGGCCAGAGGTCAGCTGCCCGATCTGCACCGAACTCATCGCGGAGATCTGGGCCGAGGACAGCCCCTTGACCGCCGCAGTGGTCAGATCGTCGATCACGCCCGAGCCCAGCGCCGCAATCGCAGCCGTCGACAAGGCGGCCAGTTGCTGCGAGCTCAGCGCCGCAACTTGTGCGGAGCTGAAGCCGGACACGTCGTCAGCCTCAAGCCCGGAGACCGCCGCGGTGGTCAGGGCGGCGATCTGCGCCGATGTCAGGTGCCCGATCTGCGACGAGCTCAGCGCCGCAATCTGCGCAGAGGTCAGGCCTTTGACGGCCGCGGTGGTCAGATCGTCGATCACCCCTGAGCCCAGCCCGACAAGGCTCGCCGTGGACAGCGCGGCGAGCTGGGTGGAGGTGAACCCGGCCACCTGTGCCGACCCGAGCGCGTTCAGATCTTCCGAGCCGAGGCCCGCCAGCGCCGAGGTCGTCAGCGCGGCAAGCTGGGTCGAGGTCATGTCATCGATCTGGTCCGAAGTCAGGGCCGCCACCTGGGTCGAGGAGAGCGCCGAAATCTGCAGCGTGCCCAGCGCGGCGATATCGGCCGAACCGAAGGTGCCCATATCATCCGCTTCAAGCCCGGCGATCGCCGCGGTCGTCAGCTGCGCCAGCTGCGCGGTCGTCAAGGCCCCGATCTGGGTCGAGCTCATCGCGGTGATCTGCGCCGAAGTCAGCCCCAGGATTGCGGACGTGGTCAGGTTGTCGATCACGTCCGAGCCAAGCGCCGAGATCACCGCGGTGGACAGACCCGCGATCTGCGTCGAGGACAGGCCCACGACCTGCGCAGAGTCGAGCGAGGCGATATCCGCGGAGTCAAATCCGGCAAGCGCCCCACGCTTGATCGCCGCGATCTGCGCCGAAGTCAGGGCATTGACCTGATCGGACGAGAGCGCCGCCACCTGGGTCGACGACAGCACCGAGAACTGCGCCGTGCTCAGCGCAGCAATGTCAGACGAGCTCAAGCCACCGAAATCCTCGGCCGCAAGCCCGGTGATCGCCGCCGTCGTCAGTTGTGCCAGCTGCGCGGTGGTCAAGGCCCCGATCTGATCGCTGGTCATCGCGGTGATCTGCGCCGCCGTCAGCCCGCGGATCGCCGCGGTCGTCAGGTCATCGATCACGCCCGAACCGAGCGCACTGATCTGGGCGGTCGAGAGCGACGCGAGTTGCAGCGAGCTGAGCCCCACAACCTGGCCCGAGGTGAGCGAGGCAAGATCGGCCGATTCCAGGCCCGCAATCGCGGCCGTGGTCAGCGCGCTCAGCTGAGCGGAAGACATGGCGCTGATATGGGTCGAGCTGAAGCCCGCCACCTGCGCCGAGGACAGGGCCGCAAATTGCGCCGTGCTCAGCGCAGCGATATCGGCGGAGTTGAAGCCGCCAAAGTCTTCGACCGCGATCCCCGCAATCGCCGCCGTCGTCAGCTGCGCAAGCTGCGCGGTGGTCAAAGCGCCAACCTGCTGCGAGCTCATCGCGGTGATCTGTGCCGCGGTCAGACCGGCCACGGCAGCGGTCGTCAGATCGTCGATCACATCCGAGCCCAGCGCCGCGATATTGGCCGTCGAAAGCGCGGAGATCTGTTTTGAACTCAGACCCGCAACCTGCCCGGAGTCGAGACCCGAAACATCCGCCGTTGCAAGGCCCGCAAGAGCAGCGGTGCTGAGCGCCGCAATCTGCGACGAGGTCATCTCGCCGATCTGTTCCGAGCTCAGCGCAGCGATCTGTGCCGAGGAAAGCCCCGCCACCGCAGCAGTCGACAGATTGTCGATCACGCTCGAACCCAGAGCGGCGATATTCGCAGTCGAAAGCGCCGAGATCTGCTTGGAGCTGAGCGCCGCAACCTGGGCGGAGCCAAGCCCCGCCATATCCGCGGTTTCAAGCCCGGCAATCGCGGCCGTGCTCAACGCCGCAATCTGCGCCGTCGACATGTTGGTGATCTGGCCGGAGCTCATCGCGCTGATCTGCGCCGAGGTCAGCCCCTTGATCGCCGTCGTCGTCAGATCGTCGATCACCCCCGAGCCCAGCGCCGCGATCGCGCTGGTCGACATCGCCGCGATCTGCGTCGAGGTGAACCCGGCAACCTGCGTCGAGCTGAGGCCCGCGACATCACTGGACTCGAGCGCGGCAATGGCTGCGGTGCTCAGCGCCGCGAGCTGGGCAGAGCTCATCGCATCGACTTGCGACGAGCTCATGGCGGCGACCTGCGCCGAAGACAGCACCGCGATCTGCGCCGTGCCAAGCGCCGCGATATCCCCCGAAGCAAAGACCGCCATATCCGCGGTTTCGATGCCGGCAATCGCAGCCGTGCTCAGCTGCGCCAGCTGTGCGGTGGTCAGGGCACCAACCTGAACGGAGGTCATCGCCGCAATCGCCGCCGAGCTCATCCCGGCAATCGCTGCCGCCGAAAGATCGTCGATCACGTCCGAGCCGAGCGCCGCGATATTGGCCGCCGACATCGCGCCGAGCTGCGCCGCGGTCAGACCTTTGACCTGGGTCGAGTCCAGCGCGGCCATATCTGCCGTCTCGAGCCCCTTGACCGCCGCCGTGGTCAGCGCGGCAAGCTGCGTCGAGGTCATCGCATCGATCTGGCTGGACGACAGCGCCGCCACCTGGGCCTGCGTCAGTGCCGAGATCTGCAGCGTGGTGAAGGCGGCGATATCCGACGAGTCGAAGACGGCCATGTCTTCGCTCCCGAGGCCGCGGATCGCCGCTGTGGTCAGAACGGCAAGCTGTGCCGTGGTCAATTGCCCGATCTGCGTCGAGGTCATCGCCGCGACTTGCGCGAGGCGCAGCCCGGACACCGCCGCAGTGGTCAGGTCATCGATCACGCTCGAGCCCAGCGCCGCGATGCCATCGGTCGAAAGCACCGCAATTTGCGCCGAGGTGAGGCCCTTCACCTGAGCCGAAGAGAGGCCGGCATAATCGGCCACTTCCAGGCCCTTGATCGCTGCGGTCGTGAGCGCGGCAAGCTGCGCCGAGGTCATCGCGCCCGTCTGCACGGAACTCAACGCGGTCACCTGTGCCGCGGTCAGGCCGCTGACCGCCGCCGTGGTCAGATCATCGATCACATCCGACCCGAGCGCGGCGACATTGGCCGCCGACATCGCAGCGATCTGCGCCGAGCTGAACCCCTTCACCTGGGTCGAGGTGAGCCCCGCAACATCCGCCGTTTCCAGCCCCTTCACCGCCGCGGTCGTCAGCGCGGCAAGCTGCGCCGACGTCATGGCATCGATCTGGCTCGACGACAGCGCCGCCACCTGCAGCGACGAGAGCGCCGCAATCTGCGCCGTGGTCAGCGACGCGATGTCGGTCGACGAGAAGACGGTCATGTCCTCGGTTTCAAGCGCGGCAATCCCCGCCGCCGTGAGCTGTGCCAGTTGCGCCGTGGTCAGCGCACCGATCTGCACCGAGCTCAGTGCCTTGATCTGCGCCGCCGTCAGCCCCTTGATCGCCGTCGTCGTCAGGTCATCGATCACATCCGAGCCCAGAGCGGCGATAGTGTCGGTCGAAAGCGCCGCAATCTGTGCCGCCCTCAGCCCCTTGACCTGCACCGAGTCAAGTGCCGCAATGTCTTCGGTCTGCAGACCCTTGACCGCGGCGCTGCTCAGCGCCGCGATCTGCGACGAGGTCAGTTCGCCAATTTGAACCGAGGTCATCGCCGCAACCTGCGCCGAGCCCAGCCCGGCCACCGCCGAGGTCGTCAGATCGTCGATCACGCCGGACCCGAGCGCCGCGATATCGCCGGTCGAGAACACCGCCATCTGCGCCGAGGTCAGGGCCGCGACCTGCGTCGAGGTCAGCCCTGCAACATCGCTGGTTTCAAGGCCGCGGATCGCGCCAGTCGAGAGCACGCGCAGCTGCGCAGCGCTCAGCGCCCCGATCTGGGTCGAGGTCATCGCGGCAACCTGCGCCGAGGTCAGCACCCCGATCTGCGCCGTGCTCATCGCGGCAATATCGGCCGTGTCGAAAACCCCCATGTCCGCGGTCGACAGACCGGCGAAAGCCGAGGCGCTCAACTGGGTCAGCTGCGCCGTCGTCAGCGCCCCGATCTGGGCCGAGCTCATCGCGGCGATCTGCGTCGAGGTCAGCCCCTTGATCGCCGTCGTCGTCAGGTCATCGATCACATCCGAGCCCAGAGCGACGATACTGCCGGTCGAAAGCGCCGCAATCTGTGCCGCCCTAAGCCCCTTGACCTGCACCGAGTCAAGTGCCGCAATGTCTTCGGTCTGCAGACCCTTGACCGCGGCGCTGGTCAGCGCCGCGATCTGCGACGAGGTCATTTCGCCAATTTGAACCGAGGTCAGCGCCGCAACCTGCGCCGAGCCCAGCCCGGCCACCGCCGAGGTCGAAAGATCGTCGATCAACGACGAGGACAGCGCCGAAAGCTGTTCGGTCGACAGCGCCTTGAGCTGCTGCGAGCCGAAGCCCTTGACCTGCGCCGAGTCGAGCGCCGCGATATCGGCCGTATCAAGCCCCTTGATGGCCGCGCTCGAAATCGCCGCGATCTGCGCCGAGCTCATGATGTCGATCTGTCCCGTGGACAGGGCCGCAACCTGCGTCGAGGACAGGGCGGCGATCTGGGTAGCGGTGAAAACAGTGAATTGCGCGGTCGTCATCGCGCCGATCTGCGCCGTCGTCAGCCCCTTGAGCTGCGTGGCGGACAAGGCCTGAATGACCCCGGTCGTCAAGGATGGAAATTGTGTGGAAGTGAAAGCCGCAATCTGCTGGCTGGTGCAGGATTTGACATCGGCAGGGCGCAGGGCGGCAACCTCGGTGGCACTCAGCGCTGCGATCTCGGCGGTGGTCATTGTGGCGATGGAGGTCATCTTGCGTTCCCGGAGATGAAAAAAAACGAACACTCTGCCCTGACGAGGTTCACCCGACAGGCAGCGGCCGGGTTTTCCAGCCACGCGTGAAGCCGACCGTAGGCCCTACTGGTTATTCGATCGTGAAGACGATCCCCCAAATCTGGTTAATGCATCGTCGCAAATAGCTAAGATTAGAGCAAAGGCCCTTCCGACAGCCTTGGGACATCCCTCGCGGCCCCATTCTCCGGGTTAGCGCACAAAAATGCGCAAAACCTGCCAGGCACTATGCAAAAGCGCACCAATCGGCAGGAGACGAGACGCATTAACCGCACCTTTACCCTGCCGTGCAAAAGTCCGCCCGAGGCCTCTCATGCGGGCCGATATCCAGAAGGAGCCTTGCCTTGCCATCCGTTGTTCCGTTCCTGCCGCTGCCGGGCGATGCCCAGACCATCCTCTCGGCACTGCGCCAACCCGGAAGTCTTGGTGCGCAGGGGGTTCTGGCGCCGCATATGGCGCGCGCGGTGATCGCGCTCGAACTCGAGGAACTCGTCAACATCGCCGAGGCTGCCGATCCCACCGATGCGGCCCTGCTTTACCGGTCCTGGCTCGCGGGCCCCGATCGCGGCGTGAAGGCTGCGCCGGTCTGGCACAATCTCGGCGTGGCGCTGCAACGCCTTGGCCATGCCGCCGAAGCGGCGGAGGCGCTGGCAGCCGCCCTGCGCCTGCGTCCGGGTCTGTGGCAGGCGGGTCTTGGCCGCGGTCTGGCGCTTGAAGCGGCGGGCGCCCCCGAAGCCGCTCTTGCCGCCTGGCGCGAAGTGCTTCCCCCCGCCGAGGCCCGGCGTCAGATCCACATCCAGATGGCGCGGCTCTTCGAGGATCGCGGCATGCTGGGCGCGGCGATGGAGGAGGCACGCGCCTCCCTGCTGATCGACCCGACGCAAGCCGATGCGATCCAGCATCTCGTGCACAACCGCCAGCGCACCACCTCCTGGCCACCCTGCACGCTGAATGTGCCCGGGATCAGCGATGACATGGCCGAACTGCATGCCGGACCTCTGGCAGCGCTGGCACTGGTCGACGATCCGCGGCGCCAAAGCGAGATCTGCACGCATTGGATCAACCGCAAGGTGCCGATCGCCCCGCCGCGTCTGTCCCCGGTCGAGGGCTATCAGCACGACCGTCTGCGTCTGGGCTATCTGTCGTCGGATTTCTGCCGCCACGCGATGAGCTTCCTGATCGCCGAACTGCTCGAACGCCATGACCGCTCGCGCTTCGAGATCTACGGCTACGACATGTCGCCCGAAGATGGCAGCGATATCCGCGCGCGCGTGCTGGGCGCGCTCGATCACCACATTCCGATCCACACGATGACCGACGATGCCGTCGCCGCACGCATCCGCGCCGACGAGATCGACATCCTCGTCGATCTGAACGGCCTGACCAAGGGCGCGCGCCCGGCGATCCTGCGCCAGAAACCGGCGCCGATGCAGGTGACCTATCTGGGCTATATCGGTCCGGTGTCGCTGCCCGAACTCGACTATCTGATCTGCGACGCGGTGACGATCCCCGAAGAGATGGATGCCGAATACAAGCCCCGGCCGCTGCGCGTGACGGGCTGCTATCAAGCCAATGACGGCCGCGTGCCGGAGCTGCCCAGCGTCAGCCGCGCCGAGGAAGGCCTGCCCGAGACCGCCACCGTCTTCTGCTGCGTCTCGCACCATTACAAGCTGACCGAAGCGGTCTGGAGCCGCTGGTGCCGGATCGTCAGCCGTGTCCCGAATGCGGTGCTCTGGATCATCAATGACAACCCGGAATCGCATGTGGCGCTGCAGGCGCGCTGGGCGGCGGCGGGGCTTGCGCCCGAGCGGCTGGTCTTTGCGACCCGCACCGATCCCGCGCGCTACCGCGCCCGGCTGGCGCTGGCCGATCTCTTCCTCGACACCACTCCTTATAATGCGGGCACCATCGCCTCGGACGCGCTGCGCATGGGGCTGCCGATCATCACCACCCGGGGCCGTGCCTTTGCCGCGCGGATGGGGGCGAGCCTGCTCACCGCGATCGGCCTGCCCGAATGCATCGCCGAGGATCTGCAGGGCTACGAGGATCTGGCCGTTGCCATCGCCACCGACCCGGCGCGGCTCGCGCGGATCAAGGCGCATCTGGCCACCGGCGCCTGGGAGCGCACGCTCGGCGATGCCGAGGATTTCACCCGCCGCTTCGAAGCCGCGCTTCTGGCAGGTCGCGCCGCTTTGTGACCCGGTCGCGCCGGGTTCCAGTCTTGAACCCGGCGCCATCGTTTGGTCCGCCTCAGACCGCAGATCGCGCAAAGCCGCCGCCGCACACACAGATCGCGCCGCGGACAAGGCCTGCGTCACGGCGGGTCTTCCCTTCCCCGATCGCCCGGATCAGGCCTACCAGTCCCATGCCGCATATTGATCTGCCGCAAAGGGGCCGCATCAACCAAGGTTTATACTGCGCCCCGCAAGGGCCTCGGCTGTTGCAGCCGGAGGCGGGATCGGAGGGCGACCATGACCACCTTTACGGTGACCAACAGTTACAGCGGCACCATTACCGGCGGCGTTACGGATCGACTTGACTTCATCTACACCGCAACAACCAATGGTGTCTGGCTAAACAATCTCTCTTTGCCCGGCAGCGGCGCCGAGACGCCCGCGGGCGGGTATTCGGGCATGTTCGACGGAATGGGGTTTAACGACTGCCATTTCTCGGGCTTCGGCAGCTTCGGATTCAGCGACCGCTCGGGCGGGGATGACATCATCTATAGCGGCGATGGCAATGACAGCCTTGATGGCGGCGCGGGCAATGACGACCTGCGCGGCTGGGGCGGCATTGACACGATCGACGGCGGCGCGGGGATCGACCACGGCCAGATCCGCATCGCCTGGTATGGCGGCCCGGTGCTGGTGAATCTCAACAAAGAGTCGCTTCTGGGCAATGGCGGGATCCTGCGCAACCTTGAAAGCCTCGACATCACCACCGGCAGCGGCAATGATCGGATCATGAACCACGCCACCGCTGTCGGCAGCGACCATTTTGCCACCGGCGCGGGCAATGACACGCTGACGATGTTCATGGGCGGCTCGGATATCGCCGAGGGCGGCGCGGGCAGCGATGTGTTGATCGTCACCTGCGGCATCGACGAGGGCACAGTCTGGCTGACCGATCTTTCGGCAACGCCCGGCGGCGGTTACAGCGGCACGTTCAACGGCAATGGCTTCAATGATATCGCCTTTTCGGGCATCGAGCGCTTCAGCTTCACCGACCGGGACGGCGGCGACGACATCATCAACACCGGCGCGGGCAATGACACGCTGAACGGCGGCGCGGGCAACGACACGCTGCGCTCTGGCGCGGGACGCGATCAGATCAATGGCGGCTACGGTCAGCTTGATTACTGGCAGGGAAATCTCTCGGCGCTCAGCACCGATGTGGTCATCAATCTGAACACCGCCTCCACCCCGGCAGCGGGGGCGAGCGTCGTCAACATCGAAGGCATGGATGTCACCACGGGCAGTGGCGATGACAGCCTGACCGCGCGCTTCAACGTGGCGATGAACGACGTGATGCACGCGGGTGCGGGCAATGACACGCTCAGCTTCCACGACGGCGGCAGCGATCTGGCTGATGGCGGCGCGGGCGCGACCGGGTCGACGGCGGTGCGGGCAATGACATCGTCACGATGACGATGGGGGGCGCGGATTCGGTGGCGGGCGGCGCGGGTGCGGATCGGCTGATCGTCACTTATGACGTGACCTCGAACGGGGTCTGGCTCACCGATCTGCGCGCGGATGCGGCGGGCGGCTATGTCGGCACCATTGACGGCATGGGCGGCAATGACCTCCGCTTTACCGGAATCGAGATGATCTCCTTCACCGATCGATCCGGGGGCGACGACATCATCCGGCTCGGCGGCGGCGCCGACACGATCGCGGCGGGCGGCGGCAGCGACATTCTGGCGGGCGGAGCCGGGGCAGATCGCTTCCTCTTCGATCGGCTGTCGAACGAGGGCGCCGACAGGATCGAGGATTTCGGCCTTGGTGGCGACCGCATCGTGCTGGCGGGCGGTTCGATGGCGGATGTGGCGATCGCCTCGGTCAACAGTGGCCACGACACGCTGATCACGCTCGATTGCGGCACGACGATCCTGCTGACGGGGGTCGCAGCATCGACGGTGAACGCGGCCGATTTCCTGTTCAGCTGAACGCACGCCCACGGCTGCCACAAACGAAACGGCCCCCCGAAAGGGAGGCCGTTTGCAAAATCCGAAAGGCTGACCTCAGCGCTTCGAGAACTGGAAGGAGCGACGGGCCTTGGCCTTGCCGTATTTCTTCCGTTCGACGACGCGCGAGTCACGGGTCAGGAAGCCAGCGGCTTTCAGCGCCGCGCGCAGGCTCGGCTCGTGCAGTTGCAGCGCCTTCGAGATGCCGTGCTTCACCGCACCGGCCTGACCCGAAAGACCGCCACCCACAACCGTCGCCATCACGTCGTACTGGCCTTCGACGCCAGCAACGCCGAACGGCTGGTTCACGATCAGCTGCAGCACCGGACGCGCGAAGTAAACCGGCATCTCCTTGCCGTTCACCGTGATCTTGCCCGTGCCGGGCTTCACCCAGACCCGCGCAATCGCGTTCTTGCGCTTGCCCGTCGCATAGGCGCGGCCCTGCGCGTCACGCACCGGGGTGCGCTCCACCACAGCAGCCACCGCCGCCGCCGGGGTGCCAGAGACGGCCGACTTCAGATCGTCGAGGGATTTGATATCGGACATGATCAGGCGCTCCGGGTGTTCTTCTTGTTCAGGACTTTCACGTCCAGAACTTCGGGCTGTTGGGCTTCATGCGGATGGGCGGCCCCGGCGTAAACGCGCAGGTTCGACATTTGCGCACGGCCCAGACGGTTGCGCGAGATCATGCGTTCGACCGCCTTGATCACCACGCGCTCGGGATGCGCCCCTTCCAGAACCTGACGCGCGGTGCGGAACTTGATCCCGCCCGGGTGGTTCGTGTGCCAGTAGTAGCGCTTGTCTTCGCGCTTGGCACCGGTCATCTGCACCTTGTCGGCGTTGATGATGATCACGTTGTCACCCATGTCCATGTGGGGGGTGAAGGTCGGCTTGTGCTTGCCACGCAGGCGCATGGCAACGATCGTCGCGAGGCGGCCCAGAACGACGCCTTCGGCATCGATCAGGATCCACTTCTTCTCGATCTCCGCAGGTTTCGCGGTATAGGTTTTCATTGTCGATCGCCCTTTGAAGGGTTGGGAAACTGGATGCGGGCTTATCCGCGCTTTCCAAAAACAAATCAAGCAAACAAAGCGGAATTATTCCAAACAATTCCAATGGTTTATAAAATAGGTATCTAAATACCACATGCAAGAAGGTCAAATCCTCGCCCGCCGCCCCGGTTCGGACCGATATGGGGCGCCCGGACTGCGGCTTACGGGTGGCCCCCGGCACCCGCCCGCGATAGTCTGAGGCGGCAGCGCCAATTCCGCCGCGCCTTGACCGGAAGCCCCTGACGAAAGCCCTTTGATGCGCCTCTTGCACACTGCCGACTGGCATATCGGACAGACCCTGAACGGCTGGTCGCGCGAGGCCGAGCATCGCGCCTTCCTCGCCCATCTGGGCGAAATTCTTGTGACCGAACAGGTGGATGCGCTGCTTGTCTCGGGCGATGTCTTTGACGGGCTCAACCCCTCGGGCGAGGCACAACGGCTGCTTTACGCGGCGCTCGCGGGTTATCTGCGCGCCAATCCGGCGCTGCAGATCGTGCTGACGGCGGGCAATCACGACCCCGCGCAAAGGCTGGAAGCGCCCGAGGCGGTGCTGCGCGAACTGGGCGTGCATGTGCTCGGCACGCTGACCCGCGGCGCCGAGGGGGTGGATCTGGCCCGCCATCTGATCCCGCTGCGCGATGGCTCTGGACAGGTGCGGGCGCAGGTTCTGGCGCTGCCCTTCCTGCGGCAGGCCGATCTGCCGGGCCTGCGTCTGGGCGCCGAGGACGGGACCGAGGGCGCGGTCACCGCCGCCCTGCGCGCGCTTCTGACCGAGACGGTGACGCGGGCCGAGGCGCTTGCGGGCGCGGTGCCGCTCGTCGCGATGGCGCATCTGACCTGCGCGGGCGGGCTTGAAAGCGAAGGCGCCGAGCGGCGCATCCTGATCGGCGGCGATCATGCCGTGCCCCCCGAGGTCTTTCCGCCCGCGCTCAGCTATGTCGCGCTTGGCCACCTGCACCGGCCGCAATCGCTCGACGGCGGGCGGGTGCGCTATTCCGGCTCGCCTTTCCCCCTCTCGGCCAGCGAGATCAACTATGAGCACGGCGTGACGCTGCTCGATCTGGAAACCGGTGCCGCCCCCCGCCACATCCCGCTGCCGCGCCCGGTGCCGGTACTGCGCTTGCCCGCGCAGGGCACCGCCCCCCTGCCCGAGATCCTTGCCGCGCTCGAGGCCCTGCCCCGGACCGACACGCCCCGCGCCGAAGGCCCGTTCCTTTACCTCGCCCTTGCCGCCGACCGCCCGGTGACCGAGATCACCGCGGCGCTGGATGCGGCGCTCGATCCCCTGCCGGTGCGGCTCGCCGGGCTGACGATCACCCGCCCCGAGACCGCCGCCCCCAGCGCCGCGCCCCCGCAGGGGCTGACCCAGACCAGCCCCGAGGCGCTTTTCGCCGCCGCCTTCCGCGATCTGCACGGCACCGATCCCGAACCGCGCCACTTCAGCGCCTTCCGCGACGCGCTTTCCGAGGTCTGACCCATGCGTATCCTCTCGATTTCCGGGCAGAATATCGCCAGCCTCGCCGCGCCCTTCCGCATCGATTTCACCACCGCGCCGCTCGCGGGCGCCGGGCTTTTCGCCATCACCGGCGAGACCGGGGCGGGCAAATCCTCGATCCTCGACGCGATGTGTCTGGCGCTTTACGGCGATGCGCCGCGGCTGGCCGCGGGGGCGCGCAGCGACAAGGTGCCCGATGCGGCGGGCGAGGAAATCAGCGCCTCGGACAGCCGCGCGATCTTGCGGCGCGGCGCGGCGACGGGCTGGGCCGAGGTCCGCTTTGCCGCCCGCGACGGCGCCGAATATATCGCGCGCTGGCAGGCCCGCCGCGCCCGCGACCGGGTCGAGGGCAAGCTGCAATCGGTCGCCCGCAGCCTTGCGCGCGCCGAGGACGGGCAGGTGCTGGCCGCGCAGACGCAGGCGGTGACCGAGCAGGTCGAGGCGCTGACGGGCCTTTCTTACGAAGAGTTCCGCCGCACCGTCCTGCTGGCGCAGGGGGATTTCGACGCTTTCCTGCGCGCCGACACCGGCGAGCGCGCGAACCTGCTGGAAAAGGTCACCGGAACAGGGCTTTACCGCGCCGTCTCGATCCGGGTTTACGAGCGCACCGAGGCTGCGCGGGGCGCCCATGCTCAGCTTCTGGCCCGCGCGGCCGAGCACCGGTTGTTGACTGACGAGGCCCGCAC
This sequence comes from Rhodobacter capsulatus, assembly GCF_052363175.1. Classification (GTDB taxonomy): domain Bacteria; phylum Pseudomonadota; class Alphaproteobacteria; order Rhodobacterales; family Rhodobacteraceae; genus Rhodobacter; species Rhodobacter capsulatus_D. Next base: position 1,823,590 of record NZ_CP198946.1, on the reverse strand, counting down.
CGCGCTCACGGCCGAGATCGCCGCGAAGACCGAGGCGAATGCGACCTCCGCGGCCGAACGCAGCCGTCTGACCGAGGCCCTCGCCCGCCACCGCCGCCATGCCGAGGCCGCGGCGCAGGTGCAGACCGCCGCCATCGCCCTGAGCGAAGCCGAGACCCGGCAGGCCGAGGCCGGCGCCGCCCGCGCGCAGCTTGACCGGCTCGACCGGGCTGCGCCGCTGCGTCTACCGTGGCAGGCGGCAGCCGAGGCGCGCAGCCGTCTGACCAGCGCCCGGACCGCGGCCGAGGCGGCCGTCTCGGCGCGCAGCGACGCCGCGCAAGCGCGCGACACACAGGCCAAGCTGGCCGAGCAAGCCGCTGCCGCCGTCACCGAGCGCGAAGAGGCCTTCAAGGCCTTCGGCCCGATCTGGACACGCGCCACCGAGCTCGACGCCCAGATCGCGACCGCGGCGACCGAGGCGGACAGCGCGCAGGCACAGGCGGCCACCGCCCGGCATGCGGCCGAGACCGCCGCCCGGCAGCACGCCGATCTTGTCGCCGCCAAGACCCGCGCGCGGACGGCCGAGTCCACGGCCGAAACGACGCTTGCGGAGCTGGCCGCCTGCGTGCCTCTGGCGGACGCCTGGGGGCCGATCCGCCGCGATCTGGACGCGCACCGGACGGCCTCCGACGCGGCGCAGACGGCCGCGAAATCCCTGATCTCGACCCGCGACCGGGCGCAGGCGCTTGCACAGGAAGCCGACGCGGCGGCCAAGGCCGAAGCCACGGATCAAACCGCCGAGACGGCCTTGGCGCAGGCGGCCGAGGCGGCGCAGGCAGAGCTTGCACCGCTTGAGGCCGCGCATCCGCCCGCTCGCGTGCGCGATCTGGCGCGGATCGAAACCGATCTGGCCGAGCTTGCCCGCGCCCTGTGCGAGGCGGCCGAAGCCGCAGCATTGCAGGCGTCGGCCGACACCGCGTTGCAGGTCGCTCAGACACAGGAAACGCAGGCAAGCGCGCAGGAAAGCGCCGCGAAACAGGCACTTGAACGCGCCGAGGTGCAGATCGCCGCGCTGACGGCGCCGCTGGAACAGGCCGATCTTGCACTCTCCGACGCCGCCCGCAGCCTGCGCGCGCAGCTCGCTGACGGCAACCCCTGCCCGGTCTGCGGCGCGCTCGATCATCCGACCCCGGCCGAAGCGGGGCTTGTGCATCTGGCCGAGCGGCTGCGCGCCGATCAGGCCGCCGCCCGCGCCGCGGCGCAAACCGCGCGCGACGCGCTGACGACGGCGCAGGGCGCCCGCGCCACGGCAGATGCCCGCGCCAGACAGGCGACCGAAGACCAGACCCGCGCCCAAACCCGTGCCACCGCCGCCCGCACGCTTTGGGCCGAGGGGCAGGCCCGGCTCGCAGCCCAACCGCTTTGCCCGCCCCTGCCCGACACGCCCGACGCCCAAGCGCTGACCACGGCGCAGGACCATATCCGCGCCCTGCAAACGGCCGAAACCGCGGCGCAGGCGCAGATCGCCACCTTGCGCAACCGCCTGACCGAGATCGGCCGCACCCGCGACAGCCTGCGCCGCGCCCTCGCCGCCCACCGCGCCACGCGCGAGCGTCTGGCCGCGACAGCGGCCGAGATCGCGCAGGAGAGCGCCCGCGCCGAGGAACGCGGGGCCGAGGCCACGGCGCAGCGCGACCGGCTTGCCGCGACGCTGGCGCCGATGCTCGCGGCGGCGGGGGAACATGACCTTGCCGATCCGGGGCTTGTCGAACGTCTGAGCCAGCAGGTCTCGGCTGTGGGCGCGGCGCGCGCGGCGCTGCAAGCTGCGACCGAGGCCTTGACGGCGCTCGCCCCGCAGCTGGCCGCCGCGCACAGCGGGGCCGAGACGGCGGCCGCGCAGGCCAAGGCCGCGGATCAGGCGGCGCGCGACCGGGCCGAGGCTTTGGACAGGCTCAGCGCCGCGCGGGCGCCGCTTCTGGACGGCGAGCCCACCGCCGCGCATCGCAGCCGTTTCAACGAAAGCCGGTTGGCGGCGCAAGAGGCGCACCGAACCGCCGCCGCGGCGGTGGCAAAGGCGCAGGCCGCCCTTGCCGCCGCCGATGCGCGGGGCGGAGACCGCCCGCACCGCGACCGAGGCCGCGCAGGCGCAGACCGCGGCCGAAGCCGCGCTCGCCGCGGCCCTGAGCGCCGCCGAGATGACCGCGGCGGACTTGGCCGCGCTGATCGCCCTGCCACCCGAGACGGCCGAGGTGCTGCGGGCCGAATTGCGCGCCCTTGAAGATGCGGTAACGGCCGCGCGCTCGGCCCTTGCCGCGCGCAAGACCGACCTGCAAGCGTTTGAGGTGGAGGGACTTCCCGAAGACAGCCCCGAAACACTCGCGGCGCAGCTTGCTGCGCTTGAAGCCGAGATCGAGACCCGGGCGCAAGAGATCGGGCATCTGCAAGCCGATCTGGCCCGCGATGCGCAGACGCGGGCGGCGCTCGCCGATCTGGCGACCGAGACCGAGGTCGCGCGGGCCGAGCTTGAGGTCTGGGAGGCGGTGAACAAGGCCATCGGCGCGCGCTCGGGCGACCGCTTTGCCCGCATCGCGCAGGCGATCACGCTGGATGTGCTGGTCGAGCATGCCAACCGCCATTTGGCCGATCTGAACCCGCGCTACCGGCTGCGCCGCGCCGCCGAACTGGCGCTTCAGGTCGAGGACCGCGACATGGGCGACAGCCCGCGCGCGACGCGCAGCCTTTCGGGGGGCGAGCGGTTTCTGGTCTCGCTGGCGCTCGCGCTCGCGCTCTCGCAGATGGGCGGCAAGGGCACCTTTGCGGGCACCTTGTTCATCGACGAGGGGTTTGGCGCACTTGATGCGGGCAGTCTCGATCTGGCGATCGACGCGCTGGAGACGCTGCAATCGCAGGGGCGGCAGGTCGGCGTGATCAGCCATGTCGAGGCGATGCAGGCCCGCATCGCCACCCGCATCGCCGTGCGCAAGGAAGGCGGCGGCAGATCCAGCCTGCGCGTCGAAGGCCCGGGGGTCTGACGTTTTTCTGAAACGATGCGTCGGCGCCGATGCGCGGCGGGCGGCCGGGCCGTGCGATGGTGCGACCAAGCCCGCTCAGCGCGAAAGGAAACGCCATGGCCGACAGACGCGATCACCGGATCATCGATGGCAAGGCGGTGCAGCACCGTCTGCTGGTCGAGATCCGCGCCGAGCTTGAGGCGGCGGCGAAGACTCATCCGGTCGGGCGGCTGGTGTCGATCTCGATCGGGCCGTCGCCGGAAATCGAGGTCTATGTCCGCAATCAGGCCCGCGCTGCGACCGAGGCCGGTCTGCCCTTCGAGCAGGGGATCTGGCCCGCGGAGGCGACGCAGGAGGACTGCAAGCGCAAGATCGCGGCGCTGAACGACGACCCGTCGGTTCTGGGCATCATCCTGCAACGCCCGGTGCCCGCGCATATCCATGTGCGCTCGCTGCAATCGGCGATCCATCCGCTGAAGGATGTCGAGGGGATGAACCCGGCCTCGATCGGCAATATCGTTTACAACGACATCGCGCTCGCGCCCTGCACGGCGGCGGCGGCGGTGGAGATGGTGCGGGCGACGGGGCTGTCGATGCCCGGGCTTGAGGTGGTGATGATCGGCCATTCGGAAATCGTCGGCAAGCCGATCGCCTTCATGCTGATGGCCGAGGGGGCGACGGTGACGGTGTGTCACCACATGACGCGCTCGGTCGCGATGCATTCGCGCCGCGCCGATGTGGTGATCGTGGCTGTCGGCAAGGCGCATCTGATCGGGCCGGAGATGATCAAGCCCGGCGCGGCGGTGATCGACATCGGGATCAATCAGGTCACCGATGCGGCGGGCAAGGTGCGGATTCTGGGCGATGTCGACACCGAGGCCGTGCGCGAGGTGGCAGGCTGGATCACCCCGGTTCCGGGCGGCGTCGGGCCGGTGACCGTGGCGATGCTGATGCGCAACGCGCTGACCGCGCATCGCCGTCAGGTGGCGGCCGGGTGGCTGGAGGCGGTCGGGGCGTAAGGCGAGATTGACCGAGGCCATCGCCGAGGTCACGCGCAGCATTTGCCCCGTGACCGGCGAGGGCCCAAAGGCCCTCGGCCTGCGCCCGCCCCGCCATCGGCGGGCGCATTCGCGCCGCCGGGGCGGGACGCAGGCGTCTGTCGCGCTTGCAGAAACGGTCTTGCGACAACGGTGGCGTGACGGGCGGGGAAAAGCGGTGCTTTTCCCTCTTTCGCCCGAACCGCCCCTTAATTCTCGGCCAGATCCCCGGCGATCAGCTCCGCGATCCGGCGCGCGCGGCCCGACTGGCGCCAGGTCAGCATCAGCCGCTGGTCATAGGCATCGGGCAGGATCACATGCCGCCCGCCGAAATTCGTGCGCCCGACATGTTCAGGCAGCACGCTGACATAGCCGTCCCCCGCAAGAACATTGACGATGATCGGCAGCGCGTCGATCTCCAGCACCCGCGCTGCGCCGCGCCAGTCCGGCCCCAGATGCGCATCGAAAAACGCCTCGGCGCGCTGGCGCAGACCGCTGCGGCGCGATTGCAGCACCAGCGGATGGGTTTCGAGCAGTTTCCGCAGCACCGCGGGCTCGATCATCGCCCCCGCGCGCACCAACCCCTCGGGCAGACCGCACAGAGCCACCTGCGAGCGGCGCAACTCGATCTGGCTGTAATAGCGGTCGCGCAGCCGCGCATCGAGAAAGACGCAGTCGAACCGCCCGGTGTCGAGCCCGGTCAGCAGATCCTCGGCCAGCGTCGCGACAAGGGTGAAATTCAGCGCATGGCTTTCGGTCAGACGGCGGATCAGCCCGCCCAGCATCCGCGCCAGATCGCCGTCGGGCGTGGCGGGAAGGACGGTGCCGATGCTGACGGGCGCACGCGCCCGCACCGGCGCCGCGCCCTGCCCCGGATCACAGAGCGCGCGCCAGTCGGCTTGCAGCGCGGCGACCTGCGCTTCGAACAGATGGCCTTCGGGGGTGGTCACCAGCCCCGCATCACTTCGCCCCGCAAGGCCTTGACCAAGAACATTTTCCACCAGAGCAAGCTGACGCGAGAGCTGCGGCTGACCGATCCCCAGCTGCCGCGCCGCGGTGCGGATCGAGCCCGCCCGCAAGGCCTCTGCCACGCGAAAGAGCGTCTCCAGCGTCAGCGGACGCGCGGGCACCGCCTCCGGGCCGCAGCCCTGCAACGCCCGCAGCCCGGCCGCCAGACGGGCAAGCCCCGGCAGCGCCCGCCGCCCCTCCAGCGTCAGCGCCAACCCATCGGTGTTGCGCCGTGCGAGCGTCACCGACAGCTCTTCCTCGAGCCGCCGCAGCGCCAGTGAACAGGTCGAAGAGGGCTGCCGACTTTCGCGTGCCGCAAGTCGCACCGAGCCCAGACGCAGCGCTGCCTCGGCCAGGATCAGACTTGAACTGCGCATTTTTTCACCAGTTGTCCCGCATCGGCTGTGCAGAAAAAAACATATGTCCGAAGCCGGGGCAATTGCCTATCGTTTCCCTTCGTGACCGGAGACTCGCCGCCCATGACCGACGCCCCAGCCCCGATCCGCATCGACGGCACGCCGCTGCCGCTGGCATGTCTGGCCGCAGCCTTGACCGGGCCGGTGCGGGTGGAGTTGAGCGAAACCGCGCGCGGGGCGCTGCGGCGGGGCCGCACGGCACTGGACGCCGCCGCCGCGGCGGGCCAGCCGATCTATGGCATGACCACCGGCGTCGGCGCGATGAAGCATCAGTGCCATGAGGGCACGGCGATGGCCGCGTTCAACCACAGCCTTGGCCTTGCCCACGAGGTCGCGGTGGGCGCTCCCGTTGCCCCCGGCATCGTGCGGCTGGCGCTGGTCACGCGGCTCAACACCGTGGCCACGGGCCGCGTCGGCGTGTCGGAGGCCTTTGCCGACTGTCTGGCCGGAATGCTCGATCATGACATCCTGCCGCGGATGACCCGGCATGGCAGCGTCGGCTGTGGCGATCTGGGCCAACTCGGCCAGCTTGCGACGGCGATGACCGGGGTCGGCACGGTGATCCATCGCGGTCGCGAGATGCCCGCCGCCGAAGCCTTTGCCACCGCCGGGCTCGCGCCGCATGAGATGCGCCCGCGCGAAGGTCTGGCAGCCGTCGCCTCGAACAGTTTCGGGCTGGCCTCGGCCACCTCGGCCGTTTTCACCGCGCAGGCCCGGATCGCGCAGGCGCTGGCCCAGGCGCCGGTGACGGCGCTCGCCTGGGGGGTGGACCGCGCAGTCTGGCAGGCGGCCGAGGCCAGCCTGATCCCCGGCGAGGCCGCCGTCGCGCAGTGGCTGAGCGACGCCACCGCGGCACAAATGCTCTGGCCCGCGCGGGATGGCGTGCAGGATGCGCTTTCCGCGCGGTTCTTGGTGCAAGTGCTTGCGCCCTGTGTGAAAGTCGCCAACGAAGCAATTGATCTGCTTCAGATTTCCAGCGCTCAGGTTGATGACAACCCGACCGTTCTGCCCGATGGTCGCATCGTGACCTCGGGCGGCAGCCATCATGCAACACTGGCGCTGCGGCTTGGCACGGTGCAGGCAGCGCTCGCGATGCTCGGGCGCAATCTCTTCAATCACTGCCTGATGCTGACGAATGGTCAACTGCCGGGCCTGCCGGTCAATCTGGTGCCCGAAGGCGTGGTGGCGACGGGCTACGGGCCGCTGATGAAACTTGCGATGGAACAATCCGCCCGCATCGCCACAGCCGCCGCCCCCGTCGCGCCGCATGCGCTGACCCTGGCGGCTGGGCTTGAAGACGAAGCGCTGCTTCTGCCGCTCACCGCCGAACGGCTGGCCGAACAGGCCGAAGCTCTGGGCTGGCTTTTGACCCTCACGGCGCTGCTTTCGGTGCAGGCGATCGCCCTGCGCAACCTGCCCGTCACCGGCCTTGCCGCCCGAATGACGACGCTCGTGCGCCGTCATGTGCCGCCCTTTACGGGCGACATTCCGCTAAGCCGACGGCTTGCCGATCTGCACGCGACCCTTGCAACCGAAGCGCCGCAGGCTTGGCTTCCGGGGGCGGAGCTTCTTCCGTTCCGGCCCGGCGCGACAGTGGAAAACTCCCAAGACCGACACAAAGAAAAGAATGGTTTCAAGAAGTTGGATCAACCAACCTCGCGACCTGCGACACCGCATCCTTTCCAACAGGAGACCTGAAATGACCCCGACGAAATCCCTTGCCCTTGCTGCCGCCCTGAGCCTGAGCGCAGGGGCGGCGCTGGCCGATCCGATCACCGTATCCTCGAAGATCGACACCGAAGGCGGCCTTCTGGGCAATATCATCTATCTGGCGCTCGAAAACGCCGGGCTGCCGGTGGAAAACAAGGTCCAGCTGGGCGGCACGCCGATCCTGCGCGATGCGATCATCTCGGGGCAGATCGACATCTATCCGGAATATACCGGCAACGCCGCCTTCTTCTTCAACGAGGCCGACAGCCCGGTCTGGAAGGACGCGGCCAAAGGCGCGGCCCGGGCCGCGGAGCTTGATCTGGCGGCGAACCACATCGTCTGGCTGCCTGCCGCGCCCGCCAACAACACCTGGGCGATTGCCGTGCGCTCTGACGTTGCCGAGCCCAACCATCTGAAAACCATGTCAGATCTGGGCAATTTCATCGCGGGCGGCGGCACGATCAAGCTCGCCGCCTCGACCGAATTCGTCACTGCGCCCGCCGCGCTGCCCGCCTTCCAGACCACCTATGGCTTCACCCTCAAACCCGATCAGATCGTGCAGCTTTCGGGGGGCGATACCGCCGCCACCATCGCCGCCGCCGCCGCGCAGACCTCGGGCGTGAACACCGCGATGGTCTATGGCACCGATGGCGCCATCGCCTCGGTTGGCCTGACGGTGATGGAAGACGACAAGTCGGTGCAGCCGGTCTACCAGCCCGCGCCGCTCGTGCGGGAAGAGGTGCTGAAAGCCAATCCGAAGATTGCCGAGGTGCTGGCACCGATCTTTGCCACGCTCGACCTGACGACGCTGCAGGATCTCAACGGTCGGATTCAGGTGGGCGGCGAACCCGCCGAAGCGGTAGCCAAGGAGTATCTCACCTCCAAAGGCTTTCTGAAGTGATCCCCGAAAGGCGGGCCCCCTCACGCCCTCCTTTCCTCCCCCGGCGGTGCGCGCCCCATTCGCGCGTTGCGCGCACCGCCGACCTTCTTCCATCCGACCGAGGTGACAGATGCGTTTCGCCCTGCCCCCCCTCGCGGCCCTCTCGCCCACCGGTCTGCTTTTTGCACTGACCGGGGCGATCGGTCTTTGGCTGCCGCTGGTACAGTTCAAGCCAAACCGCATCGTTGCCGGACAGGGGGTCGAGTTGCTTGCGGCGCTGCCCGGGCCTGCGGGCTGGACGCTGGCCGCGGCCATGGCCGCAATCCTTGCGCTTGGTCTTGGCGCGCGGCACGGGCTCGGGCTGCGACTGGGCCTCGCTGTGCTGGGCCTTGGCTTCAGCCTTTTCGCCCTTGGCCTGGCCACCCGCGGCCTGATGCCCGAGGGCAACCGCATGGCCCGCGTCTCGCCCGCGGCGGGGTTCTGGCTGCAATTTCTGGCCTTTGCGCTGATGGCGACCGATGCTTTGGCGCGGCTGCGCCCGGGGATCAGAACCCGCGCGGCGATCCTTGCGGGCGCGGTCGCGGCGGGGACCGGGGTGCTTGCCTCGGGCTGGCTCGACCGCACTTCGGTGATGATCGAATATGCCGCCCGCGCCGAGATGTTCTCGCGCTCGCTTTGGCAACACCTGCTTCTGGCCTTCGGCTCGCTCGGGCTTGCCTTCATCGTCGGCCTGCCGCTGGGCATCGCGATCTTCATGGCGCGGCCGCTGCGCAAGCCGGTGCTGACCGTGTTGAACATGCTGCAGACCATCCCGTCGCTGGCGCTGTTCGGGATCATGATCCCGATCTTCGGCTGGGTCGCCGCGCATGTGCCGGGCGCCGCCGATCTGGGCGTGGCGGGCATTGGCCCCTTCCCGGCGCTGATGGCGCTTTTTCTTTACGCGCTCTTGCCGGTCGTTTCGAACACCTGGGTCGGGCTGTCCTCGGTCGCGCCCGCGGTGCGCGATGCGGCACTGGGCATCGGCATGACGCCCGCGCAGGTGCTGAGGCAGGTCGAGCTGCCGTTGGCCCTGCCCGTGGTGCTGGCCGCGGTGCGCATCGTGCTGGTGCAAAACATCGGCATGGCGGTGATCGCGGGGCTCATCGGCGGCGGCGGCTTTGGCAGTTTCGTCTTTCAGGGCCTCAATCAGACCGCGATGGACCTGATCCTTCTGGGCGCCCTGCCCACCATCTTCCTTGCCCTCGTCGCGGGCATCGGCCTTGATCTGGTGATCGAGACGCTGTCGCGACCCAAAGACCGGAGCGCGCCATGATCCGCCTCGACCATCTGAGCAAGCTCTATTCCGGCCGCGCCGTCGTCGAGGATGTCAGCCTGACCGTGGGAACCGGGCAGATCGCGGCACTGGTGGGCACCTCGGGCTCCGGCAAGACGACGCTTCTGCGGATGATCAACCGGCTGGTGGAACCGACCAAGGGCCGGGTCTGGATCGGCGAGACGGACGCGGCAAAGCTCGAACCGCATCTGCTGCGCCGCCGGATCGGCTATGCGATTCAAGGGCATGGGCTGTTTCCGCACCGCACCGTCGGCGAAAACATCGCCATCGTGCCGCGGCTCCTTGGCTGGCGCGAGGCCGAGATTTCCGCCCGCATCGACGAGCTGATGCATCTCTTCGACCTTGATCCCGCCGTCTATCGCGACCGCCTGCCCCATGCACTTTCGGGCGGTCAACAACAGCGGGTGGGGGTCGCGCGGGCCTTGGCGGCGCGGCCGGAACTGCTGTTGATGGACGAGCCCTTCGGCGCGCTTGACCCGGTGATCCGGGCAAAGGCGCAGGCCGATCTGCGCGCGATCCAGCGCCAGTTGGGCACCACCCTCGTCATCGTCACCCATGACATGGAGGAGGCGATCCAGCTTGGCGACCGCATCGCGGTGATGGACAAGGGGCGGCTCTTGCAATTCGCGCCGCCCTCCGAGATCCTGACCGCCCCCGCCACCCCCTTTGTCGAGGCGCTGGTGGGCGCGGCCGAACGCCCGTTCCGGCTGTTGTCGCTCAGCACGGTCGACGCCCTGCGCGAGGCAGGCGAGGCCCCGGGCACGCCCATCGCCCCCGACATGAGCCTGCGCGAGGCGCTGGCGCTGTGCCTCTGGGAAGGCCGCGCGGCGCTGCCCGTGGCGGGGGGCGGCATCGTCACTTTGGCCGCGCTGCAAGCTCGGGCCGAGGGGTCAAGCCGATGATCGCAAAGCTGTTCCTGACGCTCGCCGCGGCGCTTCTGGCGGCCCTGCTGCTCACTCCAGAAAGCTTCACCGAGGTGTTCCGGCCGCTCACCCACAACAACGCCCCGCCGGTCTATCTGCAAACGAGCCTGCTGCGCCTGACGCTCTCCCACCTCGCCCTTGTGGGCATCGCCGTCACCGCCTCGACCCTTGTCGCCGTCGCGGGTGGCGTGCTGGTGACGCGGCCTGCCGGGCGCGAATTTCTGCCGCTTGCGCGCACGATCACCTCGGTCGGGCAGACCTTTCCGCCGGTCGCGGTGCTGGCCTTGGCCGTGCCCGCGATGGGCTTTGGCGCCGGGCCGACGCTGGTGGCGCTGTTCCTCTACGGCCTCTTGCCGGTGTTCGAAAACACACTGACCGCGCTTTCGACCCTGCCGCCCTCGGTGCTGGAGGCCGCACGCGGCATGGGGATGACGCGGCGGCAAAGGCTCTGGCAGGTGGAATTGCCGCTGGCCTTGCCGGTGATCTTGGCGGGGGTGCGGCTGACGGCGGTGATCTCGCTGGCCACCGCCACGATTGGCTCGACGGTCGCGGCAAAAACGCTGGGCGAGGTGATCATCGCGGGGCTTCTCTCCGCCAATCCCGCCTTCGTGGTGCAGGGCGGGCTGATCACCGGCCTTCTCGCTATCCTGATCTATGAAGCATTCCAAAGGCTTGAGAACTGGTCTGCGCATCGCGCAGGCCTGATCCGGCCGCAGTAAGGAGAGACCATGTCCGATTTCGATCTTGTCCTCAAAGGGCGCGTGATCCTGTGCGACCGCGAGGTCGAGGGCGGTTTTGTCGCCGTGCGCGATGGCCGTGTGGCGCTGATCGGCGAGGGCACGGCCCCTGCCGCGCGCGACCGTCACGATCTGGGCACGGCGCTGATCCTGCCCGGCGCCGTCGATGCGCAGGTGCATTCGCTGTCGCAAAAGGGCGCCGAGGGCTTTGCCGCCTCGACCGCCGCCGCGGCCGCGGGGGGTGTCACCACCATCGTCGACATGCCCTATGACGAGGGCAATCTGGTCTGTTCGGCCAAGGCGGTCGAGATCAAGGCCGCCGAGGCCGCGGCGCAGGCCCGCGTCGATGTTGCGCTTTATGGCACCATCGATCCGACCGAAGGCCCCGCCCGCATCGCCGAACAGGCCGAGGCCGGGGTCTGCGGCTTCAAATTCTCGACCTTCGGCACCGATCCGAAGCGCTTTCCGCGCATCCCGCCCGCGCTCCTGATGGCCTGCTTTGCCGAGGTGGCAAAGACCGGTCTGGCCGCGGGCGTGCATAACGAAGACGACGCCTTCGTGCGCGACGCCATCGCGGCGGTCGAGGCCTCGGGCATCACCGATTGGCGCGCGCATGGGATGTCGCGTCCGCCGATGACGGAAATTCTGGCGCTGTTGCAGATCTACGAGACCGGCGCCGCGACCGGCTGCCCGGCCCATGTCGTGCATTGCTCGCTTGGCCGCGGTTACGAGATCGCCAAGCGCTACCGCGACGAGGGTCATCACGCGACCATTGAAGCCTGCATCCATTATCTGACGCTCGACGAAGAAAACGACGTCGCCCGGTTGGGCGGCAAGGCGAAGATCAACCCGCCGATCCGCCCGCGCGCCGAGGTCGAGACGCTGTGGCGCCATGTGGCGGCGGGCAATGTCTCGATGGTCTCGACCGATCACGTCAGCTGGTCCGAGGATCGCAAGACCAACCCGGAGATGCTGAAGAACGCCTCGGGCGTGCCGGGGCTGGAGGTGATGGTGCCCTTGTTCGTCAAGGGCGCGCTGGCGCGGGGGGTGTCGCTCACTTGGGCGGCGCGGCTTCTGGCGGAAAACCCGGCGCGGCATTTCCGGCTCGATCCGGCCAAGGGGGGCATTGCGCTGGGGCGTGACGCCGATCTGACCGTGCTGGAACCCGTGGCGAAGCGCTATGACGCCAAGGCCAGCCGCCATTCCGTCGCGGGCTGGTCGCCCTATGACGGGATCGAACTGCCGTGGACGGTTTCAGGGACATGGCTGCGCGGGCAGCAGGTCTTTGACGGGAACACCGTCGCCGCGCCGGGCACCGGGCGGTTCGTGCGCCCGACCCGCCCGCTTCCCCTCCGTCAGGCGGTGCACGGATGAGGAACCTGCGCGTCAGTACCGATCGCATCGGTGCCGATATCGCGGCGCTCGCGGCGATCACCGATCCGGGCCAGCCTTGGACGCGGCGGGCGTTCTCGCCCCGCTTCGACGAGGGCCGGGCATGGCTGGCCACCCGCTTTGCCGAGGCTGGTCTGAGCGTGACCACCGATGCGGGCGGCAACCTGCTGGGCACGCGTCGGGGCACTGGCGATTGCGGGACCATCCTTTTGGGCAGTCATTCCGACACCGTGCCGGACGGCGGGCGGTTCGATGGCGTGGCCGGTGTGATCGTCGCCTTGGAAGTCGCGCGGATGCTTTCCGAACGCGGCCTCAGCCTGCGCCACGATCTTTGCGTGGCGGATTTTCTGGCCGAGGAAGTCTCGGTCTTTGGCGTCTCCTGCATCGGCTCGCGCGCGATGGCGGGGTTGCGCCCGCCCGAATGGCTGGCGCTGACGCATCAGGGGCGGACTTTGGAACAGGCGCTTTACGACGTTGGCGGTGACGCGAAGATCTCCGCGCAGCGCACTGACATCAAAGCGTTTTTCGAGTTGCACATCGAGCAGGGCCCGGTGCTGGCAAGCACCCGCAAGGATCTTGGCCTTGTCACGGCCATTGCCGGGATCACCCGGATCGAGGTGATCCTGACCGGCCGTCCCGATCATGCGGGCACGGCGCCGATGCACCTGCGTGCCGATGCCTTGGTCGGGGCCGCGCAGCTGGTGACGGCGATCGAGGCGAAGGCCCGGGCCGAGGCCGAAAAGGGCGCGCATTTCACCGCGACGGTGGGCGAGTTTTCGATCACCCCCGGCGCGGCGAATGTGGTGCCGGGCGGCGCGCGGCTGCTGATCGACGCCCGCGCGGTCGAGCGCGCGCAGATGGAGGGCTTTCTGGAGTGGATTCGAGCCGCTCTCAAGACCCTGCCTGCGGGGATCGGGGCGCAAAGCCGGATCCTGTCGGACAACCTGCCGACGCCGATGGATGAGGGCCTGATCGCGCGGCTTGAAACCGCGGCCGAGACCTGCGGCGCAAGCCATATCCGCATGGCCTCGGGCGCGGGGCATGACGCGGCTTTCCTCGCCCGGATCGCACCTGCCGCGTTGATCTTTGTCCCCTGCAAGGAGGGACGCTCGCACTGCCCCGAGGAATGGGCGGAAACCGACGACATTGCGCTTGGGGCGGAAGTGATGGCCGAGGCCGTGCTTGCCTTCGACGCGGCAACCCAAGGAGAAGACAGATGAAACGCATCCTGACCGAAGCCGATATCGAGCCCGCCGTGCGCGGCGGATCGGTCTATGCGGCGGGCGGCGGCGGCTGGGCCGACCACGGCCGGATGCTGGGCCGCGCCGCCGTGGGCGTGGGCAAGCCGGAGCTGGTGTCGATCGACGAACTCTCGCCTGACGATTTCGTGGCGACGGCGGCGGCGATCGGCGCCCCGGCCTCGACCACGAACTGGGAGATGCGCGGCATCGATTACGTCAAGGCGGTGCAGCTTCTGAACGAGGCTTTGGGCACCCCGGTGGCCGGGCTGATGGTGGGGCAGAACGGCAAATCCTCGACGCTGAACGGCTGGCTTCCGGCCGCCGTTCTGGGCTGCAAGGTGATCGATGCGGTGGGCGATATTCGCGCCCATCCGACCGGCGACATGGGCTCGATCGGGATGGCGGGCAGCCCGGAACAGATGATCCAGACCGCGGTCGGCGGCAACCGCGATGAGGGGCGGTATATCGAGCTGGTCACGCGCGGCGCGACCGCCAAGGTTTCGCCCATTCTGCGCACGGCGTCCGACATGTCGGGGGGCTTCATCGCCTCAGCCCGCAACCCGCTGCGCGCGTCTTATGTGGCGCGCCATGCGGCGCTGGGGGGGATTTCGATGGCGCTCGATCTCGGCCATGCGATCCTTGCCGCCGAGCCGAAGGGGCCGGGGGCGGTCCTTGATGCCATTCAAGCCAAGACCGGCGGCGTGCTGATGGCCGAGGGCGTGATCACCAAGAAATCCGTGACCTACACGAAAGAGGCCTTCGATATCGGCACCGTCACCGTGGGCACGGGCGACACGGCCATCACGCTCCATGTTATGAACGAATACATGGCCATCGACGATGCGGGCGGCAATCGCATCGCCTCTTTCCCCGATGTGATCACCACGCTCTCGCCCGAGGCCGAGCCGCTCTCGGTCGGACAACTGCAGGAAGGCATGCGCATTCACATCCTGCATGTGCCCAAACGCCTGATCCCCTTGGGCGCGGGCGTGCTGGACCCCGCCGTCTATCCGCCCTGCGAAAAGGCGATGGGGATTGAACTGGCGAAATACGCGCTGGAGGGGAAAGATGCCTAAAGATAACCCCCGTCACCCGGATTTCCCGATCCCCTCGGGGCCGGATCTGCGCGCGAAGAACTGGCGGTCCGAGGGTCTGCTCAGGCTTCTTGAAAACGTCCTTGCCGTTGGCGAGGCGCCCGAAAAGCTGATCGTTTACGCGGCTTTGGGGAAGGCCGCGCGGAACTGGCCCGCCCATGCGGCCATCGTCAAAAGCCTGACCGAGATCGAGGAAGACGAGACCCTGATCATCCAATCCGGCAAGCCGGTGGGGATCTTGAAGACCCATGCCGGCGCGCCGATGGTGATCATGGCGAATTGCAACATCGTCGGCCAATGGGCGAAGGCCGAGGTGTTCTACGACCTTGAACGCAAGGGGCTGATCTGCTGGGGCGGGCTCACCGCGGGCGCGTGGCAATATATCGGCTCGCAGGGCGTCATTCAGGGCACCTATGAAATCTTCATGCGGATCGCCGAGCGGCGGTTCAACAGCTCGCTGGCGGGCCGGTTCATCCTGACCGCGGGGCTGGGTGGCATGGGCGGCGCGCAGCCCTTGGCGGGGCGGATGGCCGGGGCGGCGATCCTGTGCGTCGATGTCGATGAAGCCCGCGCGAAGATGCGGCAGGAGATCGGCTTTCTCGATGCCATCGCCCCCGATCTGGACACCGCGCTTACGATGATCGACACCGCGCGGGCCGAGGGGCGGGCGACCTCGGTTGCGCTGATCGGCAACGCAGCCGAGATCTACCCCGAGATTGCCGCGCGCGGGATTACCCCCGATATCGTCACCGACCAGACCTCGGCACATGATCTTGTCTACGGCTACGTTCCCGCGGGCTACGATCTGCCCCGCGTGCGCCGCCTGCGCGAGCAAAACCCCGAGGAGCTGATCGAGGCAGGCCGGGCCAGCATCGCCCGTCACGTCTCTGCCATGCTTGAATTCCAGAGCCGCGGCGCCGAGGTTTTCGACAACGGCAACCTGATCCGCACGCAGGCAAAACAGGGCGGGGTCGAGAATGCCTTCAACATTCCGATCTTCACCGAGGCCTATCTGCGCCCGCTCTTTTGCCGTGCCATCGGGCCGTTCCGCTGGATGGCTTTGTCGGGTGACCCGGACGACATCCGCCGCATCGACGATCTGGTGCTGAAGATGTTCCCGAACAATCAGATCGTGACGAACTGGATCCGCCTTGCGCGCGAAAACGTCCCCTTCGAGGGGCTGCCCGCGCGGATCGCCTGGCTGGGTCATGGCGAACGCACCGATCTGGCGGTGGCGGTGAACCGGATGGTGGCCTCGGGCGAGCTGGCCGGGCCTGTCGCCTTTTCGCGCGATCATCTGGATGCGGGCGGCATGGCGCATCCGAACATCATGACCGAAAACATGCGCGACGGCTCGGATGCGATTGCCGACTGGCCGCTGCTTGACGCGATGACACTGTGCGCTTCCGGCGCCGATCTTGTGACCGTGCATTCGGGCGGCGGTGGCTATGCGGGTTACATGACTTCGGCCGGTGTGACGATCATCGCCGAGGGTAGTGCCGCGGCCGAAACCCGGCTGCGCATGGCGCTGACGAACGATACGGCCCTTGGGGTGATCCGCTATGCCGATGCAGGCTATGCGGATGCCCTTGACGAGGCCGCGCAAAAGGCGGTGGGGCATATCCGCCTGTGAGCGTTGCGACGACTGCGCAGTGACGGCAAGGGGCACCCAAGGGTGCCCCTTTGTCTTGGGCAGCCGGGCAAACAGCGCGCGCCTTGCCCGGCTCGCCCCCCTGTCCAGATCGCCCTTCATTTGCGCGCAAACGGAAATCAGCCTGTTCGTTTTCCGGGCAGTTCGGCACAAATCCCGAAACGGGGGCAGAAATCCGCCGCGCCTTAGGATCGCCTTCACCTTCGGCCACGATAGTCACCGCCAATGTCGCTCATTCGGGGTTTGCGCGATGGCCTTGTTTCACCGATCCTCCATGCCTGCCGCGGCGGGGCTGTTTCTGAGCCTTGCCGCCCTGCCCTGCGCCGTCCCTGCGGCCGCGGGCGAGGCCGACGG
The DNA here is from genome assembly GCF_052363175.1 of Rhodobacter capsulatus. Taxonomy (GTDB): domain Bacteria; phylum Pseudomonadota; class Alphaproteobacteria; order Rhodobacterales; family Rhodobacteraceae; genus Rhodobacter; species Rhodobacter capsulatus_D. The sequence goes on along the minus strand of NZ_CP198946.1, from coordinate 1,806,824 downwards.
TGTCAAAGTGCATGAGGGCGCCTGCAGCATGAGTTCGGCCAAGGGAGAGACGCTGTTTGCGGGCGATTGCGTGATCACCCGCCGCCCAGAAACCCGTGATGTCGCGGGCGAACGCTGCGATTACCTGCGCTATGAAGTGCTTTTCCCCGGCGTCGGCCTTGCCGTCGTGCAACAGGGGCAGGACATCGTCTGCCCGCCCCGGTTTCAGGATCGCGACGCCGAATTTCTGGCGATGGACAAGCGCGGACAGCTGGTGATCGCCACCGCGGAAGGGGCGCTTTTGCGCTTTGATCCGGGGACCGCCGATGCCGAGCCCGCGCCGGTGCTGCCGGTGCTCGACGATTTTCTGCGCGGCATCGAAGCGTGCAGCTTCACCGAAGATCATCAGGCCTTCACGCGCAGCCTCTGGGCGGCCTTTCCCATCACGGCGACGGATCCCGACGGGCTGCGCAGCCTCTCCGGCGCGGGGGGCGAGATCCTCTGGCCGCCGGGCAATCCCCCGCCCGCGCAGCCCCTGCGGTCGCGCAAGACGGGCGTGGTGCAACAGATCGACGTGCCCCTGCGCGGGACGTATCTGGGCCTTGCACTCGTGGCGCTGCGTCTGGAAACCGAGATCGGCACCACTGCCTTTCGCGAAACCTATGTGTTTTCCGCCCCGCACGCGGAGATCGAGCGCAAGTTCGGCGCCTCGGTGCGGGGCGCGCGCCAGCAGGAGCCGATGCCCGGGGACAGTCCGCATGCCCTGCCCGAGATCGCCGAAGACGACCCCGGCAGGTTGATGTGCGAAGGCGAGAAGTAACCGCCTGCCGCCTCAGAAATCCTGATTTCTCAGCAGCTGCGCCGGAATCGCCAGACCCGCCCCCATCGCGGCAAGGGTGAAGATCACGCGGATGATGTTCTCGGCGGCGCTCACGAACGTGTCGACCGCATCGACCGGGTGCGGCGCAGTGAGCGCGAAGAAGCCCAGCAGCGCCTGCCCGAAGAAAGCACCCGGCACCATCGGGATGCAGCCCGCCAGCGCCACCGCGTTGCAGGCCGGTCCAAGCTGGCCACGCAGGGCCGAGACCGCGCAGGAGGTTACGATCGCCGCGGCGAAGGTCGCGCCCTCAAGGCTCCAGGCCAGTTCCTGCCCGCCGGTGCGGACCATCAGCGCCAGCGCGCCCGCCGCCGCACACCAAGGCAGCGCCCGCAGGCCGAAGTTGAACAGAACGCCGAAGCCCGCGGCAGCAGCGGCGCCAAACAGTGCCTGATGAAGAAAATGCGGCAGGAATTCCCACATGATCAGCTCCTCATCCCCAGAAGTTCCTCGGCGAACCAGATGCCGGTGGCGGCAAACAGCATGATCATCAGCACCCAGACCGCCCGCGCGCTGCCCATGGTCGGATAGCCGTCCATGATGTCGGTCTGCGCGTTGGTCGAGGGCACCCCCGGCACAAGAAGCAGGATCGATGCCATCATCGCCAGCTGCACGGTGCCGCTTTGCACCGCCATTGAGCCAAGCCCGCCAAGCGTTGCCGACAGGAAGGCAATCGCCCCCGCGACGATGAAGATGTTCACGCCGCGATGCAGCAGGTGGTGGCGGATATATTGGCCGATGGCGCCCGCAATCCAGACCGGGCCGAAGGCGAGCCAGTCGATGCCCAGAAGCCGACCGAAAGAGGTGCAGGCCAGCCCGACGGCGATGGCGGTGAACCAGGGCGAATGGCGCGGGGTCTCTCGCACGAGGCGCGCCAGTTCGCTCTCGATCGCCTCGACGGTCATGCCGCCCTTTTCCGCGCGCGAGCAGAGTTCGCGCACCGCCAGATCGAGCCGGTGGTTCACCCCCAGCCGCCCGACCTGCAGCATCCGGGTGATCGTCTGATCCGCCGCATGCACCGTCATCGCGATCGAGGTGTAGCCCGAGCGCAGCCCGATCGTCTCGACGCCGAAGCCGCGCGCGATCATCGTGATGCCGCGGTGCACGACGCTGACCGAGGCCCCGCTTTCCATCATGATCCTGCCCGCCTTCAGCGCCACTGTGGCATAGCGTTCAAGTTCGCGGTGGCGCACCACCACCGGATCATCCACGGTCCCCATGATGGTCCCCTTCCTTGCAACTGCCTCGCCCTAACAGCCCCAAGAGAGCGCGGCAACTGCCGAGTCCCCCCTGCATAACAGCTATGAGCGAGGCCATGGGCTGCGGGGCAAGAGCTTGATATTCTGATTTAAATATGGGCATCACCCGGCCCGCCGCAAGGGCTGCGCGACATCCTGGCCGATCTGGAACACCGCGGTCAGCGCCCGCAGGCTCTGCGCCTCGTCCAGAAGACCCTGGGTCGCGGCGGCGTTTTCCTCGAACATAGCGGCATTGTGCTGGGTGAGCTGATCAAGCTGGTTCACCGCCGTGGTGATTTCCGAAATGCCCGCCGATTGCTCGCCCGCGCCGGTTTCGATCGCGGCCAGAAGCTGATCAAGGCGGGTCACCAGATCCTCGATCCGGCCAAGCGCGGCATCCGAGCCGCTGGCCAACTCCACCCCCGCCCCCACCTGCCGCACCGATGTGTCGATCAGGGTGGCGATTTCCTGCGCGGCTTCCGACGAGCGCCGCGCCAGCGCCCGCACCTCCGAGGCGACCACGGCAAAACCGCGCCCGCTTTCGCCCGCCCGCGCCGCCTCGACGCCCGCATTCAGCGCCAGAAGATTGGTCTGGAAGGCGATGTCATCGATCACCGAGGTGATGCGGGACACCTGCTCGGAGCTTTGTGCGATGTCGTTCATCGCCTGCAGGGTCCGGCGCACCACATCGCGCCCCTCGGCCGTGGTGGCGCGGGTCTCGCCCACGGCCTGTGCCGCCGCGCGCGCCCCCGCCACCGCCTGCGCAACCGAGGCCGCCATCTGGTTCATCGCCGCCGCCGTCTCTTCAAGCGAGGCCGCCTGCGTTTCCGTGCGGCGCCCCAGCTCGCCCGAGGCCGCGCCCAGCTGATGCGCCTCGGATTGCACCGTGCCGCTGGCCCGAACGATCTCGCCCAGAAGATCGGCCATCCGCGCCACCGCATGGTTGAAATCGGCGCGCAGCCTCTCGTAGGCGGGGGGAAAGACCGTCTCGATCCGGGCAGTCAGATCGCCCGCCGACATCGCCCCGAGCGCACGGGCAAGCTCTGAGACGACCTGCTGTTGCTCCTGCAGCTGTGCGGCCTGCGCGGCCTCGGCGCGGGCACGTTGCTGCCGCCGGTCGGCGCGTTCGACCTCCTGCCGGGCAAGTTCCTGCTCGACACGGGCGCGCTCGGCCGCGGCTGCGGCCTGTTCGGCCTGCCGTGCCGCGCGTTCCGCCGCGATCTGCGCCGCGGCGTGGGCATGATCCGCGGCCTCGCGCTGGTCACGCGCGCGCAGCGCCTCGCGAAAGACCGCCAGCGCCCCGATCAGCGCACCGATCTCGCCCGGGCCAGCACGCAGTCCTGTGAGGGCCTCGCTGTCACCTGCGGCCAGCCGCGCCGTCGCCTGCGTCGCCCGCCGCAAAGGCCGCACGACGCCAAGCCATGCAAGCGCAGGGACCGCAAGCCCAAGAACCCCCGCAAGCGCCGCGACGGCAAGGATCGTCGGCAGCGCCGCAGCCGTATGCTGCTGCACGATGACGCTGGCGCCGTTGATCCGGGCCAGCACGGTCGCGGCCAGCGCCGCCTCCCTGGTGACGATATCCGCCATCGCCGCCTGCGCCGCCTCGAAACGGCTCGCGGCCAAAGTGCGGGCCGCGATATCGTCGCGATGCGCGGCGAGAAGCGCGCTTTCGGGCGCGGTGCGGCTCAGAAGATCCGTGAGCAGTGGCGCCAGATCGGGCGGCACCTGCGCCATCTGCCCCGCCAGAGTGCCCCGCGCCGCCTCGAGCGCGGCGCTTTCGCGGGCCTGGCTTTCGGGCGTGCGGCTCAAGGCAAGGGCGAGCGCGGCGGCAATCAGATCGCGGGCCTGCGCTTCGATCCGGGCGGCCTCGATCATCGGGGCAATGTCACGGGCGATCAGCCGGTCGATGGTTGCCGCATCGGCCTTGTGCGCCGCAATCGCATCAAGTGCCAGCGTCGAGGACAGGCCATCGGCCGCAGCGCCGAGCCGCGCCTCGATCCGCGCCGCAAGGCCGCGGATCTGCGGCGGCAGACGCGGATCGGCAAAGCCCTCCGGGGTTGCGAGCGCGGCCGCAAGCCCCGCCAGCCGCTCAAGATCGGGACGCAGCGGCGCAAGGGGGCTTTCTGCCGGGATGGTGGCGATCTTTTCGTGCAGCCGCATTTCGGCCGCCGCGGCGCTGTCGCGCACGATCACCCGTCCGGCCGTATCAAGCTCAGGCGTCATCGCCAGAACCGCCCCGCGCAGCTGCGCCACTTCCACCCGCAGCGCCAGCGCGTCGCCCAACTGCGCCACATCGCGCGCAAGCAGACCGTCAAGCCGCGCCGAAACCTCGGCCGCGGCCGAAGCCCCCGCCCGGACGAGATCGCTGCGGGCCTGCGGGGCGCGCTTGCGCAGCGCCTCGGACAAGCGCCGGTCAAGGTCGAAGATGCCGCCCACCGCCTGCTCGGTCGTGGCGGCAGCGGCAAGGCTTGCCTGCCGCGCGGCCACCAGATCGCCCGCCTCGGCCCCCATCTTCGTCACGGCGTCGCGCAAGGCCACGGGCGCCACATCCCCCTGCGCCTGAACGGCGGCCACAAGATCGGCGAGCGTCGCCTGCAGCGCAGCTTGCGCAGCCGCAAGCTCGGCCGTGGTTTCGGCCGAGACGATCGCCAGCATCTGCTGACCAACCCCGCCCGTCGCCGCAGACAACCCCATCGCCGCGCGCAGGGCGGGCACATCCTTGCCCGCCAGATCCCGCAGGCTTGCATCGGCCTGCTGAAAGACCGCGAGGCTGATCCCCACCGCAAGCGCCGTCACGGTCACAAGCGCCAGCACGAGGCCAAGGATCTTCACCGTCAGGCTCGACCCAAGCGCCGTCAGCCGGGTCATCGCCCTGCCTCGCGCATCGGACACCGCTGCAGGCACCACGGGTCGGAGAATCGGGATAAGAGCATCGGGGCCTCCTGTCGCGTCGGCGCACAGGATTGGCGGGCAAAATTTGCGATGCGATTAATGCGCTCCGGTCAGCTGCGCAAAACGCCCCAAAGCAGCGACACCGAGACAAGCGCCAGCCAGCCAGATGCAAGCCGACGCAACCGGCCAAGCTGCGCCCCCGCCGCCTGCGCCGGATCATGGCTGAGCGCTCCAAAGCCGCCCCAGACAAGGGCAGCGGTCAGCACGAGCGCCGCGAAGATCGAAAGCCGCGCGGCAAAATCGGCAAGCGCGGGCGCGGGCAGCAGGACCAGACCGAAGATCAGCGCCTTTGGGTTGAGAAGCGTGGTGATGAAAATCCGCCCCGCGCCGATCCGAAATCCGCTGCCCCCCGCCCCGCCCGAGCGCCAGAGCCGCACCGCCAGCACCATCACCCAAAGCGCCGCGACAAGCTTCAGCGCAAGCGCCGCGCGGGGGGCATGGCTGGCCAGCCCCGCGCCAAGAAGGGCAAGCGGCACCACCGTCGTCAGATAGCCCGCCAGTTCGACCGGCAGCAGGCGCAGCACCCGCCCCAGCCCGTGGCTCGCCCCGGCCACCGCCATCAGCGTATTCGTCGGCCCCGGGGCCAGCAGCAGCGCCAGCACGGCAAGGGTGAAGGCCGGAAGTGTCATGTTGAAGCGGGATCCTGAAAAGCACCCTTTGAGCTAGGCGCAATCGATCCGCTTGGCAACGGGCGACCGCGTCGAAAAGCCGTGGACGCGGCGCAACGTGACCTTCGGAGACGGTTCCTGGGGCTTCCCGCACCGCCGTCCGGTTTTTTTCGTCGCACAGGCGCAAATTGCCTGAAAACTCGACAAGATCGACGTTGATAAACCGGGCCGTCGCCCGTAAGGCTGAATCATGATCACGCAGAAGATGAAATACGCGCTCAAAGCGCTGCTGGAGCTGGCCGACGAAGCCGGACGGGAAAGCCCGCAAGCGCTGACGATCGAGGAGATCGCCACCCGCTCGGGCACGCCGAAGCGGTTTCTGGAGCATATCCTTCTTGATCTGCGCAAGGCGGGGGTCGTGGCCTCGATCCGCGGCCGGTCGGGGGGCTACACCCTGCTCAAGGCCCCGCAGGAGATTTCGCTCTCGGATCTGCTGCGCCGGATCGATGGGCCGATTGCGCCGTTGCCGTGCCTGTCGCGTACCGCCTATCAGCCCTGCGATGATTGCGAGGACGAGGCGGCATGCCGAATCCGCAAGGTCTTTGCGGAGGTCTTCTGGTCCTATCTGGTGCTGATCGAGTCGCTGACGCTGGCTGACATGCTGCGCGCCGGAAATCCGGCTGCGAAGCTGCTCGAAAGCTGATTTCATCCACTTTTCAAGACTTTACGCGCCAAACACAGGTTTGGCGCGTCATCCAGCTTGTCGCGACGGAGAAGATTTTCCCAAAGTCATCCCCAAAAGAGACGCGGGAATTCCCTTGCAATACTCGACTTATGCGGTAGATTTTAATGGCATTCTCCAACGATCCCTCAGGACAGGAGCCGCCCCGATGACCGCTGCCACGACTGCCGCTCAAGCCTTCGCCCCGATGCGCCCCGACGCCGCGCCGCAATGGCACAAGATGCCTGCACTCTCGCGTGGGTTTGCGGCGCAACTGCGCGAGGTGCCGCCCTCGCATCTGCTGACCACGGCGATTCTGGTCGTGCTCTGGTCGGGCGTGTTCCTGTGGCGCTTCGCCTGAACACCAGACCCCGACATGACAAAGGGTGTGACGGTCGGCCCGTCACACCCTTTTTTTTCGCTTGCCGGACGGCGCGACTTACGCGCTGACCGCCTCTTCGACCCGATCGGCCAGAGCCTCGGCCCGGGCGGCGATCTCGGCCAGGGTTTCGGTCACCGCAGGCGGCACCACCGGCACTTCGATCTTCACCGGGTTGGATCTCGCCACCGCCAGCTGCCTCTCCAGCTCTTCGACGCGGGCACTGAGCACACGGACATTGTCCTCGGCCCCGGCGGCCTTGTCGGCCAGCATCAGACCAGCCATGAGCAGCATCCGCGCCTCGGGAATGCGGCCCAGCTGCACCGACAGCGCCTGTGCCTCGTTGTCGAGCATCGCGGCCGCGGCTTTCAGATATTGTTCCTCGCCCTCCTGACAGGCCACGTCGAAATCGCGCCCGCCGATGGTGATGCGCAATTCAGCCATTGTCCGAGCCCCCCGCCGGTTGTCCCTTCACATGCGCCGCCACGATCGGGGCCAGCCCGCTGACGATATCCGACAGCTCCGAGGCCTCCCAGGCCCGGGCCGCGCGCAAAGCTTCGAGTTCCGCCTGCATCGACAGGTTGACCAAGGCAGGATCGATCCGCCCCGCCCCGTCGATCAGCTGCCGGTTCACCTCGATCAGATCGTTGTTGGCGCGCTTCAGCCGGTTCGCCTCGACCTGCACCGCCTCAAGGGCGCGGGTCGCCTGGCTGAGCCGCTTTTCAAGCGCAGCGAGCGTCGTTTCCTGCTTTTCGCGGATCGCGAGCACCCGTTCGGTCAACTGCGCGCTGGCCGCCCGTTCGGCCTCAAGCTCGGCCTGCAGCGCCAGCACGTCTTCCGAAGGGCCGGTCTCGACGGGAGGCTCTGGTTCCGGCTCCGGTTCCGGCAGCGGCTCTGGCACAGCCATGGCAACGGATTGCGCCGCCGCAGCCCGCTGCTCGGACAGCGTCTCGACGCCCCGCCCGATGCGTTCGAGCGCATAGGCGATGCGGCGCTCATATTCGACCAGTTCGGTCATCCCATCCCTCGCTAACTGCCCTTGGTCTTCGTTCTTGTCGTTCGTCTCGTTCATCCGGTCGCTGTCGTCAACGCGGCCCGTGCAGGCAAGGGTATGACGACACGCCGTGGCGAATCGCGTCCGCACGGGTTCACGCCCCATTCTAGCGGCATGGCGCGGCTCCTCCCACCTTTTTGCATCAAGCACTTGGGGCGCAAGCTTGAATCTGCTCCGATCCCTGATATCACGGGGGCCGAAGATTTCGGCGCAACAAAGGATGCACCCCATGGATATCGCCGCTCTGCGGGCCAAGAACCCCGATCACTGGAAGCTTGCCACCGCGATCCGCGTGCTGGCGATCGATGCCGTGCAGGCGGCGAATTCGGGTCACCCCGGCATGCCGATGGGCATGGCCGACGTTGCCACCGTGCTGTTCCGCAACCACCTGAAATTCGACGCGAAAGCGCCGAACTGGGCGGATCGCGACCGGTTCGTGCTGTCGGCGGGCCACGGCTCGATGCTGCTTTATGCGCTGCTGCACCTGACCGGCTACGAACAATCGACGCTTGAGGAAGTGAAGAACTTCCGTCAGTGGGGCGCGCGGATGGCGGGTCACCCGGAATATGGTCACCTTGAGGGCGTCGAAACCACCACCGGGCCGCTGGGTCAGGGGATCTCGACCGCCGTCGGCATGGCGATCGCGGAAAAATCGATGGCGGCGCGGTTTGGCCGCAAGATTGTCGACCACAAGATCTATGTCATCGCGGGCGATGGCTGCCTGATGGAAGGCATCTCGCAAGAGGCGATCGGTCTGGCGGGCAAGCAGGAGCTCGACAATCTGATCGTGCTTTGGGACAACAACAACATCACCATTGACGGCCGGGTGACGGTCTCGGACGTGACCGACCAGAAAGCGCGCTTCGCCGCCTCGGGCTGGGATGTGCTGTCCTGCGACGGTCATGATGCCGAAGACATCGACCGCGCGATCACCGCGGCGAAAAAGGCCAAGCGTCCGGTCATGATCGACTGCAAGACGCTGATCGGCTTCGGCAGCCCGAACAAGGCCGACAGCTATGCCGTGCACGGCGCCCCCTTGGGCGATGCCGAGATCAAGCTGACCCGCGAGGCTTACGGCTGGGAGCATGGTCCCTTCGTGATCCCGGCCGACATCAAGGCGGACTGGGAAGCGATCGGGTCGCGCGGCGCGGCCGAACGCGCCGAATGGGAGGCCCGTCTGGCCGCCCTGCCCGCGGGCAAGCGCGCCGAATTCGAGCGTCAGATGGCCCGCGGCGTCGCGCCGAAGCTGGCTGCGGCCGTGCGCGCCTTCAAGAAGGCGCAGTCGGAAGCCGCGCCGAAGGTCGCCACCCGCAAGGCCTCTGAAATGGTTCTGGCCGCGATCAACCCGGTCGTGCCCGAAACCATCGGCGGCTCGGCCGACCTGACCGGCTCGAACCTGACGAAAACCTCGGATATCGAGGATTTCATGCCCGACAACCACAAGGGCCGCTACATGCGCTACGGCATTCGCGAACATGCGATGGCGGCGGCGATGAACGGCATGTATCTGCATGGTGGCGTGCGTCCCTATGGCGGCACCTTCTTCTGCTTCACCGACTATGCGCGCGGCGCGATGCGGCTGTCGTCGCTGATGGGCGTGCCCACCGTCTACGTGATGACGCATGACAGCATCGGTCTGGGCGAAGACGGCCCGACGCACCAGCCGGTCGAGCATCTGGCGATCTGCCGCGCGACGCCGAACACCTGGACCTTCCGCCCGGCCGACGTGATCGAGACCGCCGAGGCCTGGGAACTGGCGCTGTCGTCGGAACGCACGCCTTCGGTGCTGGCGCTCAGCCGTCAGAACCTGCCGACGCTGCGCACCAAGCATGACGCGAAGAACCTGACCGCCAAGGGCGCCTATGTCATCGCCGAGGCCGAAGGCAAGCGTCAGGCGATCCTGATGGCGACGGGCTCCGAGGTCGAGATCGCGCTGAAGGCGCGCGACCTGCTTCAGGCGGAAGCGATCGGCACCCGCGTCGTCTCGATGCCCTGCATGGAGCTGTTCGCGGCGCAAGACGAAGCTTACCGCAAGCGCATCCTGCCCGCGGGCGCCGTGCGCGTTGCGGTGGAAGCCGCAATCCGTCAACCTTGGGACCGCTGGCTTCTGGGCGAACGCGGGATGGAGCGCAAGGCAGGTTTCGTCGGCATGGAGGGCTTTGGCGCCTCGGCTCCGGCGGAACGGCTTTACGCGGAATTCGGCATCACGCCCGAAGCCATCGCCGCCAAGGTCAAGAGCCTGCTGTGAGCGATCTTCGCGACAACGCGGCGGGACAAGCGGGGGGGCCGGAAACGGCCCCCTCCTCCGTTCGGCTGGCCGCCGAGGCAAAGGCCAAGGCCACCGCGCAGGGCATCGGGCTGTTCCTGATCGCGCTGATGCTGTTTGGCCTGATGGATGTGGCGGCGAAGAAACTGGCACAGGACTATCCGCCCGCGATGGTGATCTGGGCGCGCTTCGCGGTGAACCTTGCGCTCGTCTCGCTGCTGTTCCGGGGCCGGTTCGTGTCGCTGGTGCGCTCGAAGCAACCGGGGCTGCAGTTCCTGCGCGGCTGTTTCCAGATGGGCACCGTCGCGCTGTTCTTTCTGGCGATCCGCTATATCGGGCTGGCCGATGCGGCAGCACTGGGGGCGCTGTCGCCGGTGCTGATCACCCTTGGCGCGGCGCTCTTTCTGGGCGAGCGGCTCGGCGCGGGGCGGATCATCGGCATTGTCGCGGCTTTCGCGGGGGCGCTCATCGTGCTGCGCCCGGGCACGGGCGTGATGCATCCGGCGGCGATCCTCGCGCTTCTGGCCTGCTTCACCTATGCGGGCGGCGCGCTGCTGACACGCGTCGTGCGCTTTGATTCCACCGCCACTTCGGTGATCTGGTCGGCGATGGTGGGCACCGGGCTTTCCTCGCTCGCCCTGCCCTTCTTCTGGCAAGAGGTGGCGCCGATCGACTTTCCGCTTTTCATCGCGGTGGGCGCGCTTGGCGCGGTGGGACAAGCGGCGCTGATCGTCGCCTTTCGCAAAGCCGAGGCGGGCTCGATCGCGCCCTTCGGCTATTCCGATCTGATCTTCTCCAGCCTCTGGGGCTGGGCCTTCTTCGCACAACTTCCTGATCGCTACACGGTTCTGGGGGCAGTTGTGATCGCGGCGGCGGGTGTCTATGTCTGGTCGCGCGAGCGCGCCGAGGCTCGGCGTGCCGCCGAACCGACCGCTTCGGACAGGTGAGCACGATGGCTGATACCGACCGTTTTCCAGCGCCTTCGCTGACCGACCGGCTGACTGCCGCCGCCTTCACGGCGCTGATGGCAGGCTTGCGCCTGCTGCCCTATGGCCCGCGCGTGGAGCTGTCGGGGCGGTTCTTCACCGGCGTGGTGGCGCCTCTGGCGGGCTGGCGGCGCCGGATCAGGGACAATCTGGCTCTGGTCCTGCCCGATTTGCCCGAGGCCGAGGTCGAGCGGCTCGTGCGCGCCGTGCCCGATAATGTCGGCCGCTGTCTGGCTGAAATGTTCTCGGGGCCGGAATTCGTCGCGCGCTGCCGCGATCTGCCGCTGCAGGGGCCCGGGGCGGCGCTGCTCAAACAGCTGCATGCCGAGGGAAAGGGCGCGGTTCTGGTGACCGGGCATTTCGGCAATTACGACGCCATTCGCGGCGGCCTGTCCGGGCGGGGCTACAACATTGGCGGGCTCTACCGGCCGATGCGGAACCGCGATTTCAACACCCGTTATGTCGATGCGATCGAGCGGGTGGCGCAGCCGCTGTTTCCGCGCTCCAAACGCGGCATGACCAAGATGATGCGCTTCGTGCGCGAAGGCGGGATGATCGGGCTGGCCATCGACCAGTATCTGGGCGCGGGCACGGATCTGACTTTCTTCGGCCGCACGGCCCGCACCGCGCTTTCGGCGGCGGACATCGCGCTGCGTTACGACCTGCCGCTGCTGCCGATCTTCGCGACGCGTCAGCCGGACGGTCTGAGCTTCGCGCTCGAAGTGGAAGAACCAATCGCGACAGGCACGCCCGAAGCGATGTGTCAGGCGTTCAACGACCGGCTCGAGGCGCGGGTGCGCGCCCATCCCGAGCAATGGTTCTGGATTCACCGGCGCTGGAAGATCCGCTAGGCGGCGCGCCTCAGCGCAGCCAACCCGAGGCAAGGATGGGACCGGGCAGCGGCACGGTCTTGCCCGGCAGCGCGGTCTGCACGATCACCGCCGCAGGTTCTTCGCCCTCGATCTTTGCATTCAGCCGCACCGGCGCCTTGCCATCCCATTCGGCGACCGCATGCCAGGCCGTCACCACATTGACGAAGTCGAGCACCTGACCGGCATTCTCGCCGCGCAGGATCTCGACCCGGGCCTGCGGCACATAGCGCACGATCTGCACCACCGTGCCCTGTTTCAGCGGACGGGCCGCGGCCAGATCGATCGCATATTGACCGGGTTCGGCGCCACGGCTGACGGTCATCGCCACGGTGGGCGGCGCGGACGCCGCCGCAACAATGGCCGCATCCAGTTCCGGATCGGCGGGGGACACCAGCGATTGTGTGCCCGCCACGATCACCTGCGGCGTGTAAAGCGTGCGCAGATGCGCGGCCCGGGCGTAAGCCTTTTGCCGGGCGGTAAAGGCGGGTTGGGCAAAGGGGTCTTCCCACCCCAGGTAATCCCAGTAATCGACATGCAGCGACAGCGCGAGCACATCGGGCCGGGCCGCGATCTTGGCCAGCGCCGCATCGGCGGGCGGACAGGCGGAACAGCCCTGCGAGGTGAAGAGCTCCACCACCACCGGCGAGGGCGCGGGCGCGGCCGAGGGCGCAATCAGCGTATTCGCCTGCGGCTTGGCGACGGTCTTTTGCCCGATCGCGCGCTCAAGCGCCCGGTTCAGACTTTCGACCAGCGACGCACCGGGCAAGGAGCCGGGCGCGGGCGAAGCAGGTTCTGCATCGGCCAGACGCAGATCCGACCCCGCCGGGGAAGAGGTCGAACCGCCCGCGAAGGCGGCGCTTCCGCTGACCATGCCCCCGTCAATCATGCCCGCACCAAAGGAATCGACCGGGCCCGCCTGCGCCCATGCGACCACGGGAGCAACGGCAAGAAGGCCCGACAGGATCATCCCTTCGATCGCGGCGCTAAAGGTCGCGCGTGCCATGATGCCTCGCTGTAACTGCAGTCCTCCTCCTAAACCGAGGACGCAATCAGAGCCAATCAAGGTTTTGCGATGTGCCTAAAGGTTGCATTGCGACGCCCTGCCGCGGCGGGCGACGGCAAATCGGTGTGCAATGGTATACAATTTTTGTGATCCCCCCCTTGAACGACTCCGCCGCATCGGGCAAACACGCGATAACGCATTCTTTCAGCCACGGGAGGCCCACCCAGATGACCGTCGTCACCGGCAAGGATACCGCCAAAACCCGCCGCCAGCTTCAGGTCGGTGCGCAGAGCTACGCCTATTACTCGATCCCGGCCGCCGAAGCTGCGGGTCTGGGCGATTTCTCGCGCCTGCCCGCCTCGCTGAAGGTGGTGCTGGAAAACCTGCTGCGCTTTGAAGACGGCGGCTTCTCGGTCTCGGTCGAGGATATCAAGGCCTTCGGCGACTGGGCGAAACTCGGCGGCAAGAACCCGCGCGAAATCGCTTACCGCCCGGCCCGCGTGCTGATGCAGGATTTCACCGGCGTTCCGGCGGTCGTTGACCTTGCCGCGATGCGCGACGGCATCAAGGCGCTTGGCGGCGACGCGAAAAAGATCAACCCGCTGGTTCCGGTCGATCTGGTCATCGACCACTCGGTGATGATCGACGAATTCGGCACCCCCCGCGCCTTCCAGCGCAACGTCGAGCTGGAATACGAGCGCAACATGGAGCGCTACCAGTTCCTGAAATGGGGCCAAGGCGCGTTCGAGAACTTCCGCGTCGTGCCGCCCGGCACCGGCATCTGCCATCAGGTGAACGTCGAATACCTCGCCCAGACCGTCTGGACCGACAAGGATCAGAACGGCGATCTGGTGGCTTACCCGGATACGCTCGTCGGCACCGACAGCCACACCACGATGGTGAACGGCATGGCCGTGCTGGGCTGGGGCGTGGGCGGGATCGAGGCCGAGGCCGCGATGCTCGGCCAGCCCGTCTCGATGCTGATCCCGGAAGTCGTCGGCTTCAAGCTGACCGGCGCGCTGCGTGAAGGCTGCACCGGCACCGACCTTGTGCTCAAGGTCGTGCAGATGCTGCGCAAACACGGCGTCGTCGGCAAATTCGTCGAATTCTGGGGCGAAGGCCTCGACAAGCTGCCGCTGGCGCAGCGCTCGACCATCGCCAACATGGCCCCGGAATACGGCGCCACCTGCGGCTTCTTCCCGATCGACGATGAAACCCTGCGCTACCTGCGCCAGACCGGCCGCACCGAAGAGCGCATCGCGCTCGTCGAAGCCTATGCCAAGGAAAACGGCTTCTGGCGCGGCGCCGATTACGCGCCGATCTATTCCTCGACGCTCGAACTCGACATGTCGACCATCGTTCCGGCGATCTCGGGCCCGAAACGGCCGCAGGATTACCTGCCGCTGACCGATGCGAAATCGTCCTTCGCGAAGGTCGTCGCGGACTATCGCACCGCCAAGGGCGCGGCCGATACGTCGGTCAAGACCGTCTCGGTCGATGGCAAGGACTATCAGGTCGGCGACGGCTCGGTGGTGATCGCCTCGATCACCTCCTGCACCAACACCTCGAACCCCTATGTGCTGATCGGCGCGGGGCTGGTGGCCCGCAAGGCCCGCGCGCTGGGGCTGAAGGCGAAACCGTGGGTCAAGACCTCGCTCGCACCCGGGTCTCAAGTGGTTGAAGAATATCTGAAAGCCGCGAACCTGCAGGACGATCTTGACGCCATGGGCTTCAACATCGTCGGCTTTGGCTGCACCACCTGCATCGGCAACTCGGGTCCGCTCGGCACGCCGGAAATCTCGAAGGCGATCAACGAGAACGACCTTGTGGCCGCGGCCGTCCTCTCGGGCAACCGCAACTTCGAAGGCCGGATCTCGCCCGATGTGCGCGCGAACTTCCTTGCCTCGCCGCCGCTCGTCGTCGCCTATGCGATCGCAGGCGACATGAACATCGACCTGACGAACGAAGCCATCGCGACCACGCCCGAGGGCAAGCCGGTGTTCCTGAAGGACATCTGGCCCACCGATGCGGAAATCGCGGAACTGGTCGAGAAATGCGTGACGCGCGAAGCCTTCATCGCGAAATACGCCGATGTGTTCAAAGGCGATGCGAACTGGCAGGGCGTGAAGACCACCACCGGCGAGACCTATGATTGGCCAGCGCAGTCGACCTACATCCAGAACCCGCCCTATTTCCGCGGCATGGCCAAGGAACCGGGCGTGATCTCGAACGTCGTCGGCGCGCATGTGCTGGCGGTGCTGGGCGACATGATCACCACCGACCACATCAGCCCGGCGGGCTCGTTCAAACCCTCGACCCCGGCGGGCAAATACCTGACCGAGCGCGGCGTCGAAGCGAAGGACTTCAACAGCTACGGCTCGCGCCGCGGCAACCATGAAGTGATGATGCGCGGCACCTTCGCCAACATCCGCATCAAGAACGAGATGCTCGACGGCGTCGAAGGCGGCTACACCAAGGGTCCGGACGGGGTGCAGACCTCGATCTACGACGCCTCGATGGCCTATCAGGCCTCGAATATCCCGCTGGTGATCTTCGGCGGCATCGAATACGGCGCGGGCTCGAGCCGCGACTGGGCGGCCAAGGGCACGAACCTTCTGGGCGTCAAGGCCGTGGTCGCGGAAAGCTTCGAGCGCATCCACCGCTCGAACCTGATCGGCATGGGCGTCATTCCCTTCGAGTTCACCGAAGGTCAGAACCGCAAGTCGCTCGGCCTGACCGGCGACGAGGTGGTGACGATCGAAGGCCTGGAAGGCGACATCAAGCCGCTCTCGCTCGTGCCCTGCACGATCCTGCGCAAGGATGGCACGCTGACCAAGATCATGATCAAGAGCCGGATCGATACCGAGGTCGAGATCGAATATCTGAAAAACGGCGGCGTGCTGCATTACGTGCTGCGCAATCTGGCGAAGGCCTGATTTTCAGACCGCGCGTTTTGCGGGCAAGATGCCCAAGCAGGCGGCCTTCGGGTCGCCTGTTTTCGTTTCTGCGGCATTTTGGCAGGGCCGTTCAGCGGCCGGAAAGGATTCACCCGGGATTAAGGATGCGACGCCTAACTGCAGCGGACCACAACATCTTCGAGGAACCATGACCACTGCCCCAACCCTTGCCTCGATCGCATCGGAAACGCGGGATGCTTCCGAAATCACCGGCGTCACGGTGGAGCGGATCGCGCAGATCACCAAGCAGATGAACGTTCTGGGCCTGAACGCCCGGATCGAGGCGGCGCGCGTGGGCCAGCAAGGCGCGGGCTTCGCGCTGGTGGCCGAGGAGGTGCGCAAGGTCTCGGGGCAGATCGGCAATATCGCCAGCGAGCTGGGCGAGACGCTGAAGGCGCGGCTTTCGGGGCTGGAACAGATGGTCTCGCAGCTGTCGATCGCGGCGACGGGCACGCGGCTTGTCGACTGCGCCTTCAACGCCATCGATCTGATCGACCGCAACCTTTATGAACGCTCTTGCGACGTGCGCTGGTGGGCGACCGATGCCGATCTGGTCGCGGCCGCGCAAAGTCAGGAGCGCGACGCGCTGCGCCGCGCGGGGCAACGGCTCGGCGTGATCCTGGATGCCTATACGGTCTATTCGGACATCTGGCTGGTCGGGCTCGACGGCCGCGTTCTGGCGAACGGACGGCCGGGCCGTTTTCCGGTGACAGGGGCGCAAGTCTCTGGTGCGAATTGGTTTTCCGCCGCGATGGCGGTGCGGGACGGCGACGGTTTCGTGGCGGGCGATGTGGAGACGTCAACCCATCTGGGCGGCAAGGCGACAATGGCCTGGGCCACGCCGGTGCGGATGGGCGGGGCGCGGAACGGTCAGGCGATCGGCCTTCTGGTGACGCAGTTCGACTGGGCGCCGCAGGCCGAAGCGGTGCTGAAAAGCCTGCGCTTTTGCACTGAGGATGGCGAGATGCGCGGCTATCTGGTCGATGCGCGGGGCCGGGTTCTGGCCGCGCGCGGCCCGGGGGCCGAGCGCATCACCCAGATCGAGTTGCCCGGCGAGCAAGCCAACGGCTGGTGCACCCGCGGCCCCGGGCTGATGGGTTTTCACCGTACCGAGGGCTTTGAAACCTGGCGCGGCAAGGGCTGGTTCGGGGTGGTCGAGCGGCTCTGAAGGGGGCCTCAGGCCGTTTCCCCCACGCATACCGCTGCCTTGAAAGACTTGTATCGCATTAGCATCGTCTTGCTGCTAAATCCCATTTTGTTCACGCGAGGGGTTGCTTTACCTTCGTGCCAGTCCAGACCGGAGGTCATGATGCTCATCCGCCCCGCAGCGCTTGTTGCCCTGCTGTGCCTTGCCGCCTGCGGTGCCACCTCAACCACGCCGCCGCAGGAGGTGATCTCCAGCCCGGGGCCGCGTCTGCCCGGTCGGGTGGTCTGGACCGATGGGCATGGCGACATTGCCGTCGCCGCCTCGGGCCGGGCCAGCTGCCCCGCGACCAGCGCCGCAATGGCGGCCGCGGGCTTGGCCGCGACGAATGCCGCGCGGGCGCAATCGGGCCTGCCGCCCTTGCGCGCGAATGCCACGCTGGACCGCGTGGCCGCCGCCCATGCCTGCGACATGGCCAACCGAGGCACGATGACCCACAAGGGCGCCAGCACCACCGGGCCGATGGCGCGGGCTCGCCAGATGGGCTACCGCCCGCAAACGATTGCTGAAAACATCGCCGCAGGCCGGTTCGAGCTGAACGGGACGCTGGCGCAATGGAATGCCTCGCCCAAGCACCGGGCGAACATCACCATCCCCTATCTGAAGGATTTCGGCATCGGCACCGCTACCGCCGCGGATGGCAAGACCACTTTCTGGACCGCCGTCTACGCGCGCTGAGCCCCGCGATCTGGCCGGGCCCTTGATTGCGGCCCCCCCTGCCCCCATATGTCGTTCATGTTACGGAGGTTAACATGAACGACACCCGGTCGCTTTACATCGAACAACGCGTGGCAAATGAGGGTCGCTCGGCCCTTGTCGCCTATCTGCTGTGGTTCTTCCTCGGCTTTTTCGGCGTGCACCGCTTCTATCTGGGGCGCTGGGTCTCGGGCTTGCTGATGCTGTTTCTCTTCGGCATCGGCTCGGCGCTTTCCATCGTGCTGATCGGCTATCTGCCGCTGGCCTTCGTTGCGCTCTGGTGGGCGCTTGATGCGCTGTTGATACCGGGCATGATCGCCTCGGACAATGCTTGGCTGAGGTTCCGGCTGATGCAGGGGTACGACGACTGATCAGCCGGACTTGCGCCGCAACAGCCCGCCCCGACCGGCCGCGATGAGCCCCGCCACATCGGCCATCGCCGCCATCGGCGAGACGCCGACCGGCAGGGCGATATAGCGCGGCCGCCATTCCGGGCCGAATTGCGCCTTGTAGGCGCGCAGATCGTCAAAGCTGCGGAAGGCGCCGCCGTGGCGGAACATCAGCGGCCCGAAGCGATCCCAAAGCCGCGCCGTGCGCCGGGTGCCAAGGCCCGAGAGCGGCGCGAGGCCAAGGCTCAGCTCCGCCGCGCCCGCGGTCTTGTAGTGATCGATCAGCGCGAAGAACATAAAGCCAATCAACGCGGGCGCATCCTCGGGGCGGTAGCGCATCACGTCGATGGCGACGCGCTTGCCCGCCCCCGGCGCAAGCATCGCGGCAAAGGCCACCGGCTCGGCCCCGCGCCGCATCACCGCAAGCGGGAACCGGTTCAGATAGGCCGCATCGAACCGCCCGACCGAGAAACGTTTTTCATGTCCGATCCGATGCTTGAGGAAGCTTTCCGAGATCGGCTTCAGCGCCGCGATCAGCTCGGGCGCATGCGGGGGCGAGAGCACTTCGAAGCTCAGCCCCTCGCGCCGGGCCTGTTCGTAAGCGGTGCGCAGACTGGCCAGACGGGTGCCGGACAGCGAGGCCTTGGTCAGGTTCACCACCGCCTCTTCGCCCATCTTGTGCGCGGCAAGGCCCATTTCGATCATGAAGGGGACGTGACGTTCGGAGAGTTCGTAGAACACCGGACGGCACGAGGCCTGTTGCGCCGCCTCGACAAATCCCCAGCCGAGATCGTCGAAATAGCGCATGTCGCCCACCGGATCACCCATGCAGACCCAGGACTTGCGGCGGCGCGAAAACATCAGGAAGGCGGTGCCGCTGTCGGCAAAGCGGAATTCCTTGTCGCCCGAGAGCGCCAGACAGGCCTGCGGATCGGACTGGCTCGCGACGACGTCGGACGCCAGCCGCAGCGCCTGCGCCATCGTCTGCGGGCGCTGTTTCGACGAGGGTTTGAGCGCGAGGAAGATGGTGAAGATCACCAGCACGGCCGAGCCGGTCACCCCCGCCCGCAGCGAGCGCGGCGCGCTGGCATCTTGGGCGAAGTCGAACCAGAACATGTGCGAATAGGGCGTCGCGGCATGGATGAAGACGAAAAAGAGCCCCACCGCCGCGATGACAATAGTGACAAGGCCGATCCAGGCCGGGCCAAGCACGCCTTCGGTGATCTTGGCTTGCCGGTAGAATTCGCGCCGGAACGGCCAGAGCGCCAGCGCCCCGAGCGCCAGCAGCGCCGCGCTTTCGGTGTCGAAGCTGCGCAGCATGACCGCGACGATGCCACCGCCGAGCGTGAGCAGCGTGAACCAGAACGCCCCGGACACGCGGCGGATCAGACCATGCGACAGGATCACCAGAATGACCCCCATCACGGCGGAAACAAGCGAGCCGCCCTCAAGCAGGATCAGCCCGACCAGATCATCGGGATCATGCAGGGGGCGGACCGTGGGCAGGATCGAGACCGCCATCAGGTAAGCGCCAAAGCCGAAAGCCCAGGCGCCGGAAAGCCACGGCACCATCCCGGCGATCGCTTTGAAGGCGGGCCGCATCGGTTCCGAGATATCGCCAAAAAGCCTGCGCGCCCAACCGCCTGCGAGCCGCGCTTCGTTCAGCGACACGATCACGAAGGCAAGGCCGAAGGGCAGCAGGTAATAGGTCATGCGGAACATCAAAAGCGCCGCGGCGACCTCGCCCACGGCGGTGCCCTTTGGCATGGCGGCGATGACGACGGTTTCAAAGACGCCGACGCCGCCCGGAACGTGGGTGATCACACCGATCATCGTGGCGGTGGCATAGATCGCAAGGAAGGTCACGAAATCGGGCGCCCCGGGGGGCAGCAGGACATACAGCGTCAGCGCCGCCATCGAGCTGTCGAAAAGCGCGATCACCATCTGCCCGGTCAGGATGCGCGGGCGCGGCATCGCGATCTCGAACCGGCCGACGCGCAGGACGCGCCCCGAGATGCCAAGCGCGTAAAGCAGACCGAGCGTGCCAAGGCCCCCGGTCAGCGCCAGCGCGCGGACGGTGGTTTCCGACAGCGGCAAGAGGCCGGTCAGCGCCGAAGGGTGCAGCGCCAGCGCGAAAACGCCGACGAGCGACAACCCCGTGCCCATCGCCAGCGCGATATAGGAGGCGAGCGCCGCGACCTCGAAAGCGTTCAGCCCGAAGGCGGAATAGATCCGGTAGCGCACGGCGCCACCCGACAGGACCGAAATTCCGATCGTATTGCCAAAGGCATAGCCAAGGAACCCGCCCAAAGCGACGACCCGCAGCGGCAGTTTCTTTTCCAGATATTGCAGCGCCCAGAAGTCATAGCCGATCAGCGCGCCATAGCCGAGCGCGGTGGCGCCAAGGGCGATCGCCAATGTCTCTTTCGGGGTGGCCCGCATCTGCGCGATGACATCGGCGAAATCGACGGGTTTCAGGAGGTGATAAAGCGCGAAAATCCCCAGTCCGAGGAGCGAAAAGCCGATGATCAGCGGCCCCAGATGACGCAGCCGCCCCGGGCCTGGCCCCGCGGCCTCACGCTTCGTCATGGCGCCTCCCTCGCATTCCGTCCCCCGGCTATCCTGTCCCTGATTTGCAGGTTTTCAAGACGGTTACAAGCTTTGCAACGCGGGATTTCATCTTGAGCGCAGGCATTTTCGGCGCGGTTGGCAAAAACCGGCCCGCCACCTCCCCCCGGAGGTTTTGATCCCGAAGCCGGAGAAGACGCAAACCCCGTCAGCTTCGGGCCGGAGGACTCCGGGGGGACTTCGCCGGGCGGCAAAGGAGGGTTGCCCCTCAGGCGCGAGTGTAATGCGAGATCATTACGTAATCCTTGCGCGGCCCGGTGACCCGCCATTCCGAGGACCAGTCGGGCCAGTGCGAAAAGTCATAGGTGACGCGGTAATCATCCGGGTCGCACCAATGCGTGGCGGCGGGCGCGGCGGGGGTGAAGCGGTGAAAGTCGCGGCCGTCGTCAAACCGCACGACGATCTGATCGCCCTCCGCCAACCACAGGTAATCGCGCTCGGCCTGCATCGCCGTCTCGCCGTCCAGCACCAGTTGCCCCGCCTCGTGATAGCGCAGCCCGGCGCCCTCAGCGGTGAAGACCGCCTGCCCGGTGAAGCGGCCCTCAGGCCCGTCTGCCTGCGTGATGGACCGCGAAAGCGCCCAGATACCGGTGAAATCGTTCAATTGCGGCATCCTGACCCGCCCTTTGCCTTGCCCCAAACAGGGTCTCAGTCTATGCACCCCGCAACCCCGTCACAAGCAAGAGGCCTGCCCATGATCCCGCGCTATGCCCGCAAAGAGATGGTCGACATCTGGGAACCCGCCACCAAGTTCAAGATCTGGTACGAGATCGAGGCCCATGCCTGCGACGCTCAGGCCGCGCTTGGCGTGATCCCGAAGGCCAATGCCGAAGCGGTCTGGCGCGCGAAGGACGTCGAATTCGACGTCGCCCGCATCGACGAGATCGAAGCGGTGACGAAGCATGACGTGATCGCCTTCCTGACGCATCTGGCCGAGCATATCGGCTCGGACGATGCGCGCTTTGTCCATCAGGGCATGACCTCGTCGGACGTGCTTGATACCACGCTGAACATCCAGCTGGTGCGGGCTTGCGACATTCTGCTGAAGGACATGGACCGCGTTCTGGCGGCGCTGAAAAAGCGCGCCTATGAGCACAAGGACACGGTGCGGATCGGGCGCAGCCACGGTATCCACGCCGAGCCCACCACGATGGGCCTGACCTTCGCGCGCTTCTACGCCGAGATGGACCGCAACCGCGCCCGTCTGGTGAATGCGCGCGCCGAAGTCGCCACTGGCGCGATTTCGGGGGCCGTCGGCACCTTCGCCAACATCGATCCGCGGGTCGAGGAACATGTCTGCGCGCAACTGGGCCTGATCCCGGAACCGATCTCGACGCAGGTCATTCCGCGCGATCGTCATGCGATGTTCTTTGCGACGCTTGGCGTCATCGCCTCGTCGATCGAGAATTGCGCCATTGAAATCCGCCACATGCAGCGCACCGAAGTGCTTGAAGCGGAAGAGTTTTTCTCGAAGGGCCAGAAAGGCTCCTCGGCGATGCCGCACAAGCGCAACCCGGTGCTGACCGAGAACCTGACCGGTCTCGCCCGCCTCGTGCGGATGTGCGTCGTCCCGGCGATGGAGAACGTGGCGCTTTGGCATGAGCGCGACATCTCGCACAGCTCGGTCGAGCGCGGCATCGGCCCGGATGCGACGATCACGCTTGATTTCGCGCTGAACCGTCTGGCGGGCGTGATCGAGAATCTGGTGATCTACCCCGAGAACATGCTCAAGAACATGAACAAGTTCAAAGGCCTGGTGATGAGCCAGCGGGTGCTTTTGGCGCTGACGCAGGCGGGCGTGTCGCGCGAAGACAGCTATCGTCTGGTGCAACGCAACGCGATGAAGGTCTGGGAACAGGGCGCCGATTTCAAGACCGAGCTTCTGGCCGACCCGGAAGTGACCGCCGCGCTGTCCCCCGCCGAGATCGAGGAAAAATTCGATCTGGGCTATCATACGAAGCACGTCGACACGATTTTTGCCCGCGTCTTCGGCGCGTAAGCGACGAAGCGCAAAACGGAAAAGATGCGTTTTCGGCGCTTAAGCGACGAAGCGCAAAACGGAAAAGATGCGTTTTCGGCGCTTAAGCGACGGATTGAAGATATTGACCCGGGCAGGTTTTTTGCACCTGCCCGGGTCCTGATAACCGCGGTTTAACCGCTGCATGCGACAGTCTCCGAAAAGATACGGACGGAGAGTTGCGTGAACGCCATCACCCCCAGATCGCCGCTTGGGCAACTGGCCCGACCGGGGCAATCCCGACCGGTGCTCTCCCGTCGGCAAAAGGCGGCCATCATCGTGCGGCTTCTGTCCTCCGAAGGGCAAAAGCTGCCCTTGATGGAGCTGTCCGACGATCAGCAGACCCAGCTCGCCGAATCGATCGCGCAGATGCGGCTGATCGACCGGGAAACCCTCCATGAGGTGGTGGAGGAATTCTGCGCCGAACTGGAAGCGGTCGGCCTTGCCTTCCCGGGTGGGCTGGATGGTGCGCTGAAACTACTCGACGGGCAGCTCTCGGCCTCGGCCGCGACACGGATCCGACGCATGGCCTCGGGCACCTCGCGCGCCGATCCGTGGGAACGGGTCACCGGCCTTTCGGCCGATCTGCTGCTGCCGGTTCTGATGGAAGAAAGCATCGAGGTGGGGGCGGTGATGCTCTCGAAACTCTCGGTTTCGAAATCGGCGGAGCTTCTGGGCAAGATGCCCTCGGACCGCGCCCGGCGGCTGACCTATGCCGTGTCGCTGACCGGCAATGTCGCGCCCGAAACCGTGCAGCGCATCGGCGCGGCCTTGGCCGATCAGCTCGATGCCGCCCCGGTCAAGGCCTTCGACACCGGCCCGGTGGAACGCGTCGGCGCGATCCTCAACTTCTCGCCCGCCGTCACCCGCGACTCTGTTCTCAAGGGCCTCGAGGAAGACGACAAGGAATTCGCCGAACAGGTGCGCAAGGCGATCTTCACCTTCACCAACATCCATGCGCGCATCGAACCGCGCGACATTCCGAAGATCCTGCGCGCCGTCGATCAGGCCCGGCTCATCCTCGCCCTTGCCGGGTCCAAGGGCGACAATGCGAAATCGGCCGAATTCATCCTCGCGAACATGTCGCAACGGATGGCGCAGAACCTGCGCGACGAGATGAAGAACCTCGGCAAGGTCAAGGAAAAGGACGTCGAGGAGGCGATGAACGAAATCGTCACCGCGATCCGCGACCTCGAATCGCGCGGCGAGATCTTCCTCGTCGCCGAAGAGACCGAGTGACCCAGCCTCTGGCACCGGTCGGGCTTCACCCCGACCGTGGCCTCGTCTATTCTGGCCGCCACGGCGGGGCATGACCGGCCGCCCACGGCTGAGGGCAAAGCATGACCAATACCATCGCGATCCGGCTGGGGCTGCTTGTCACGCTTGCCATCCTGTTCGATGCGGTGTTCCGGCATGGCGAGGGCTTCCTGTTCCTCGCCCGCGAGACCTTTTTGCTGATCGACTGGATCGCTTTCTGGCGTTAGCGCTTGCGCGAGCGCGAACAGCCTTGCCGGGGCCCCCGCCCCGGTCGAAATTGTGTCAGAATTGGTTTCTTCTGTTGACCTTTCCTGCATCTTGACCAAGGTAGCGGCGACTTGAGGACCGAGCCAAAGGAGGCTGAGATGGCGGTGAAGGTGGCGATCAACGGATTCGGACGCATCGGGCGCAACGTGCTGCGCGCGATCATCGAATCGGGGCGGACCGATATTGAAGTCGTGGCGATCAACGATCTCGGCCCGGTGGAAACCAACGCCCACCTGCTGCGGTTCGACAGCGTCCACGGCCGTTTCCCGGCCACGGTGACGACCGGCGAAGACTGGATCGACGTCGGTCGCGGCCCGATCAAGGTGACCGCGATCCGCAACCCGGCGGAACTCCCTTGGGGGGATGTCGATGTCGCGATGGAATGCACCGGCATCTTCACCTCGAAGGAAAAATGCGCCGCCCACCTGCAGAACGGCTCGAAGCGCGTTCTGATCTCGGCCCCGGGCGACAATGCCGACAAGACCATCGTCTACGGTGTGAACCACGGCTCGCTGACGAAAGACGACATCATCGTCTCGAACGCGTCCTGCACCACGAACTGCCTCAGCCCGGTGGCGAAAGTCCTCAACGATGCGATCGGCATCGAAAAAGGCTTCATGACCACGATCCACAGCTACACCGGCGACCAGCCGACGCTCGACACGATGCACAAGGACCTGTATCGCGCCCGCGCCGCTGCCCTGTCGATGATCCCGACCTCGACCGGCGCCGCCAAGGCCGTCGGCCTCGTGCTGCCGGAACTGAAGGGCAAGCTGGATGGCGTCGCGATCCGCGTGCCGACGCCGAACGTCTCGGTGGTCGACCTCGTGTTCGAAGCCAAGCGCGACACCACCGTTGCCGAAGTGAACGAGGCGATCCGCGCTGCCGCCAATGGCCCGCTCAAGGGTATCCTTGGCTTCACCGATCAGCCGAACGTCTCGTCGGACTTCAACCACGACCCGCATTCGTCGATCTTCCACATGGATCAGACCAAGGTCATGGACGGCAAGATGGTCCGCATCCTGACCTGGTACGACAATGAATGGGGCTTCTCGAACCGCATGTCCGACACCGCCGTGGCGATGGGCAAGCTGATCTGATCGAGAGATCCCGGAAAACCAAAGGGGCAGCCGCAGGGCTGCCCCTTTTGCATGGAGGAGATGCGGCATCTGCAACCATTGCATGTGCGGCATCGCGGCATTGCCGGATCGGCAGTTGAGAAAAGCGCTCAGGAAGCGCATCTTTCGGTCAACAAAAATGACCACATCCTGCCGTGACTGACCATGAAACGCGTCCTCTCCCGCCTGAGCCCGCGGCTGCGCAGCGATCTCGGGATTGCCTCCGAGGATGCCGGTGATCTGGCGCATCGCGCAATCTAAGGTTACTGAACTCCCTTCGCATCGTCGCGAAACCTGGGGCCTTCGGGCCCCTTTTTCGCGCTCTGACGTGGCTGTGACCGGCGGAAAGGTAGTGCTGCCGCGCATTTGCAGTATGCTGCGGACATCTACCCTCAATGGAAAGGAGTGCCCGTGCTTTCGCCCGCACAGATCTTGCAGGAATTCGTCACGCTTTGGGTGGTCATCGACCCGATCGGCACTTTGCCGGTGTTTCTGGCCGTCACCACCGGGCTTACCGCCGCCCAGAAACGCGCGGTAGCGCTGCGGGCGGTGCTGATCTCCTTCGGGGTGCTCGCGCTCTTCATCGGGCTTGGTCAGGTGGTGCTGGAGGCGCTTGGGCTGGCCCTGCCCTCGTTCCAGATCGCGGGCGGGATCGTGCTCTTCCTCTTCGCGCTGACGATGATCTTCGGTCATTCGAAACCTGCCGAGGAAATCGCCGAAGCCGAGCGCGTGCGCCGCACGGCAGTCTTTCCGGTCGCAATCCCCTCGATCGCCTCGCCGGGGGCGATGCTGACGGTGGTGATCCTGACCGACAATGACCGCTTTTCCTTCGCGCATCAGGCGATGACGACAACGCTGATGGGCGCTGTGCTGGCTTGCACCCTTGTCATCCTGCTCGCGGCCGCGCCGCTGCACCGCATCCTTGGGACAACGGGCGAAGCGGTGATCAGCCGGGTGATGGGCATGGTTCTGGCCGCCGTCGCGGTCGATGCGGTGCTGCGCGGCTTCGTGTCGATCGGGGTGCTGCCCGCGTTCTGAGCCTGCGCCGCAAGATTTCGCCCCGCCCCCCGGAATTGGCGCACGACAAAAGCCGCGCCCCAGACGTCGCAACCCAAAAGGGGCCGGGCTTTTTCCTGGTGCAAATACGCTGGGGGTGCGGGGGCGAAGCCCTCGCCAGAGTCGTCGCGGCACAGCCGCGGCGAACCCCTTCAGTAAAGACCGCCAGCCGAGAGCGACCCGAAAGTCGCCTTCTTCGGGATCACCTTCTGCGCGCCGGTCGCGGTCGTCACCGCCGTCGTGTCGTTGTCGGTCTCGCCCTGCGCAAACAGTGGCAGGTTCTCGCCCATGGCAAAGCCGCCATCGACGATCTGGCCGAGCGAGCGCATCTCCTGCCCCTCGCGCAGATATTCCGCCTGCACAAAATCACCGCTCGCATCTTCGGGCAGCTTCTCGCCGGTGAAGCGGTTGTAATTCTGCCAGTAGCCGCCCGGCGGCACCTTGAAGGCCGAGCCCCCATAGTCCTTGACGGCTTCCTGCATGAATTCGTTGAACACCGGCACGCAGAGCGTGCCACCGTAAGCCCCCGGGCCCAGCGTGCGCGGCTGGTCATAGCCCATGTAGCAAGACGCAACGATGTTCGAGGTGAAGCCGGTGAACCACACGTCCTTCGCATCGTTCGTCGTCCCGGTCTTGCCCGCCACGGGAACCGGCAGGTTGACTCCGGTCCCGGTCCCGCGTTTCACCGCACCTTCCATCAACGAAATCATCTGATAGGCGGTGATCGCATTGATCACCTGCTCGCGGTCCGAGCGTACCCGCGGCCCAAGCCCGGCGGCCAGGTTCGGATCGCCGCAATCCGGGCAGGTCGTCGTCGCATCATGGCGATAGATCGTCCGCCCCCAGCGGTCCTGCACCCGGTCGACCAGCGTCGGTTCGACCCGCTGCCCGCCATTGGCGAACATCGCATAGGCCGAAATCAGCTTGTACATCGTGGTTTCCTGCGAGCCGAGCGCGTTCGCGAGGAACTGCCCCATCGGATCGTAGACGCCAAACCGCTCGGCATAGCCCGCGACGACATCCATGCCGACTTCCTGCGCGATCCGCACCGTCATCAGGTTCCGCGACTGCTCAAGCCCGGTGCGCAAGGGCGTCGGGCCGTAATACTTGTTCGAGGCGTTCTTCGGTTTCCACAGGCCCTGCGGCGTATTCACCTCGATCGGGGCGTCGACCACGATCGTCTCGGGCGAGAAGCCGCTGTCCAGCGCCGCCGCATAGACGAAGGGTTTGAAGTTGGAACCGGGCTGGCGCATCGCCTGCGTCGCGCGGTTGAAGACCGAGGATTGATAGGAGAAGCCGCCCTGCATCGCGAGCACGCGGCCGGTGTGCACGTCCATCGCGACAAAGGCACCGCCGACGATCGGCACCTGCCGCAGCGACCAGCGCTGGAAGCTGCCGTCCTCGTCCTTGGTCACCGCGCGCACCAGCACCACATCGCCGACCTCGACCAGATCCGAGGCGCGTTTCGCCCGCGGTCCCAGATCGCCGCCCGCCCGGCGCTTGCGCGCCCAGGTCACGTCGGCAGCGGGGATAAAGTGACCCTCGGCCGTTTCCTCGACCCCCTCGATGCCGATGCGGGCCTCCTTGTCGGTCAACGCCAGCACCACCGCCGCATGCCAGCCCTCGACATCACGCGGAGCCTTGTCGGTCGGCACCTCTGCCAGCGCCGCACGCCAGCTGGCTTCGTCGTCGAGCTTGTCGGCCGCGATCTTGACCCCGGTGCCGCGCCAGACGCCCTGCCCGCGGTCGTATTTCTCCAGCGCATCCTGCAGCGCCTTCGCCGCCTGCCGTTGCAGCTTCGGATCGACCGTGGCGCGGATCGTCAGACCCCCGCCGAAGAATTCATCCTGCCCGAAGCTTTTCGACAGCTGGCGTCGGATCTCGTCGGTGAAATAGTCGCGCGGCGGCAGCGCCTGCCGGAAGGTCTCGTAATCGCCCCGCTGCACCGAGCGCAACTCGGTCGCCTGTTCGGTCTCCATCTGCTCTTTCGTGATGTGACCGTCTTCATAGAGGCGCCGCAGCACGTAGTTGCGCCGCAGCCGCGCCTCTTCGTAGTTGCGCACCGGATGCAGTTCCGCCGGCTTCTTCGGCAGCGCCGCCAGATAGGCGGCTTCGGAAATCGTCAGCTCGGTCAGCGGCTTGTTGAAATAGGTCTGGGCCGCAGCCGCCACGCCATAGGAGTTCTGCCCGAGGAATATCTCGTTGAGGTAAAGTTCAAGGATGCGATCCTTCGACAGCGCCTGTTCGACGCGCGAGGCGAGGATCAGTTCCTTGATCTTGCGCTCGGCCGAGCGCGAGCCGTCGAGCAGGAAGTTCTTCATCACCTGCTGGGTGATCGTCGAGGCCCCGCGCATGTCCTTGCCACCGGACTTGATCGCGGCGAAGGCGGCCGACAGCATGCCCTGCGCGTCATAGCCCTTGTGGATGTAGAAATTCTGATCCTCTGCGGAAACGAAAGCTTCCTTGACGATATCGGGAATGTCCTGAATCGGAACGAAAATCCGGCGCTCCTGCGCGAATTCGTCGATCAGGCGGCCCTCGCCCGAATAAATCCGGCTGATCGTCTTCGGCGTATATTGCGCCAGCTGCTCGTGGCTCGGCAGGTTGCGCGAATACATGTAGAAGATGCCGCCGATCGTCAGGGCCACGAAGGCCAGCGCCGTGACGATCCAGGAGAAGATACCCCCGAGCGTAGACAGGAAGAAGCGGATCAAGGAGCACCCCCTAAGGCCATGTGGCCCGTTGCCGCCGCTATAGCGCGGGGCGCGCAGCGGGTCAAAGCAAGTTCCTGTATACCATGAAACTGTTGCGGGAACCCGCCGGGATCAGCCGAGCTCTGCCAGCGACGGGAAGGTGTCGAGAAGCCAGAACGACAGATCCGACAGCTGTCCTGTCAGCATCATCAGGCCGATGGTCCACAAAAGCAGGCCCGAGATCTTCTCGATCCGGCCCATGTTGCGGCGCATGAAGGCCAGCGCGCCGCCAAGGCTCGGGAAGAAGGCCGCTACGGCAAGGAAGGGCAGACCAAGCCCCGCGGCATAGGCCGCAAGCAGCCCCATGCCGCGGCCGATCGTGCCCTCGGCCATCGCCATCGAGGCGATCGTGCCCAGCACCGGGCCAAGACAGGGGGTCCAGCCAAAGGCGAAGGCAAGGCCAAGCAGATAGGCGCCAAAGGCCGAGCCGCCCTGATCGCCGGTCTCAAAACGCATCTCGCGGTCGAGAAAGCCGATTCGATAGACGCCGATGAAATGCGCCCCAAAGATCATCACGACGATGGCAGAGATTTTCGCCAGCGTGTCCTTCCAGGCGCCAAGCGCATGCCCCAGCGCCGAGGCGCCGAGCCCCATCATCAGAAAGACGGTGGAGAGGCCAAGCACGAAGAACAGCGCCGCCAAGAGCACCCGGCCGCGCGCGGCGGAGTGCCCGCCGCCCATTTCGCTCACCGTCACCCCGCCCATATAGGCAAGATAGGGCGGCACGATCGGCAGCACGCAGGGGCTGAGGAACGACAGCAAACCCGCCACGAAGGCGGTTGCGGCTGCGGTCAGGAAGCCCGCATCGAAAAGAAGATCCGTCGGCGTCATGGGCCTTCTCTAGCAGGGCTGCGGCCCGTCGTCACCGGGGAACGGGTCACATTGACGTGGACAGGCAGGCGGGGCCGCGCTAGGCCGAGGGCATGACGACGCCCCCTGCCCTTTCGCTCGATCTGCGCGGTCTTCTGTGCCCGCTGCCGGTGCTGCGGCTGGCAAAAGCCCTGCGCGCCCTGCCCGAAGGCGCGGTGGTCGAGATGCAGGCGACCGACCGCGCAAGCTGGATCGACGTGCCGCATTTCTGTTCCCAAAGTGGCCATCGGCTCGTCTCGGCCGAGGATGTGGCGGGCGTGCTGGTCTATCGCGTCGCCCGCGGCCCGGACCGTCCCGATCCCGACACCTGATCCGATAAAGCAAAACGCCGGGCCAAGGCCCGGCGTTTCGTTTGTCTCTTCGCTCGGCTCAGCCCAGCGACCACCAGCCGCGTTTCTTCGGCTTCGGATCTTCGGGCTCCGTCGGCGCGGTTTCGGCCTCAAGCTCAGCCGCGACCTCCGGGGCCGTTTCGACCACGGGCTCGGGCGCAACTTCCATGACCGGCTCGGGCATCGGTTCCGCCACCGGCTCGGGGGCCGCTTCGACAACCGGGGCGGCTTCGATCACCGCCTCGACCGGGGCCGGAGCCTCGACAGCCTCGGCAACAGGCGCCTCCGCTTCGGCCGCAGCCGCCGCGGCTGCCGCCGCTTCAGCTTCCTTCTTCGCCTTCGAGGTCGTGCGGGTGCGGGTCTTCTTCACCGGCGCTTCCGCAGGCTCGGCGCCCTCGGTGGCCTCGGCCTCCTTCTTCGCCTTGCTCGACCGCGACCGCGACGACCGCGAGCGGCTCGTCTTCGGGGCAGCTTCTTCCGGCGCGGCTTCCGCGGCGGGCTCTTCAGCGACCGGCGCGTCAGCTTCCGCATCAGCCACAGGCAGGCTCACATCGGCCAGTTCCGCAGCCGCAGCGGCGCGGGCGGCGTCTTCGGCGGCATCCTCGTCCGAGGTGTCGTCGCCCTCGTCCTCGCCGTCGTCTTCGCCATCATCGGACTCGTCGCCCTCGGCCGAAGCCTCGGCGCCAGTGCCCGGAGCCCCCGATTTCTTCCGCCGCCGACGACGACGCTTTTTCTTCTTCGGCGAGCCTTCGCCCGGCTCACCCGAGGCAGCCGCGGTCGCCGGGGCTTCGGCCTCTTCGACCTCGTCCTCGTCTTCCTCGACGATCTCTTCCTCGTCGATCTCGGCCATCAGCTCGGCGCTGGCATGCACGACGGCGCTATGCGCCTCGGGCACGATCCGGGTCGCGGTCTTGAACTTCTCGATGCTGTAATCGGGGCTGACCAGCGTCGGATCGGCCTCGATCCGCACCGCCATGCCGTACCGCGCCTCGATCGAGGCGATATGTTCGCGCTTGGCGTTCATCAGGTAGTTGGCGACGGCGACGGGGCACTTGACCAGCACCTCGCGGCTCCGCTTGCGCGTGCCCTCTTCTTCGATCGCGCGCAGCACTTGCAGCGCAAGGCTGTCATCCGAACGGATCAGCCCGGTGCCATGGCAATGCGGGCAGGGCTGCGTGGTCGATTCCAGCATCCCCGGACGCAGCCGCTGACGCGACATCTCCATCAGGCCAAAGCCCGAGATCCGCCCCACCTGAATCCGCGCACGGTCGGTTTTCAGCTTTTCTTTCAGACGCTTCTCGACGGCGGCGTTGTTCTTGCGCTCTTCCATGTCGATGAAGTCGATGACGATCAGACCGGCCAGGTCGCGCAGGCGCAGCTGACGGCTGATTTCCTCGGCGGCTTCAAGGTTGGTCTTGAGCGCGGTTTCCTCGATCGAGCCTTCCTTGGTGGCGCGGCCCGAGTTGACGTCGATGGCGACCAGCGCCTCGGTCACGCCGATGACGATGTAACCGCCCGATTTCAGCTGCACCACCGGGTTGAACATCGAGGCGAGATAGCTCTCGACCTGGAAGCGCGCAAAGAGCGGCAGCTGCTCGTTGTAATGCTTCACGTTCTTGGCGTGGGACGGCATGATCATCTTCATGAAGTCCTTGGCGACGCGATAGCCGCGCTCGCCCTCGACCAGAACCTCGTCGATGTCCTTGGAGTAAAGATCGCGGATCGAGCGCTTGATCAGGTCGCCTTCCTCGTAGATGGGCGCAGGCGCGATCGATTTCAGCGTCAGCTCGCGGATCTGTTCCCACAACCGCATCAGATATTCATAATCGCGACGGATCTCGGTGCGGGTGCGCTGGCTGCCCGCAGTGCGGATGATCAGCCCGGCGCCCTGCGGCACCTCCATCTCGGACGCGATTTCCTTCAGCTTCTTGCGGTCGGCGGCATTGGTGATCTTGCGCGAGATGCCACCGCCGCGGGCGGTGTTCGGCATCAAGACGCAGTAGCGCCCGGCGAGCGAGAGATAAGTGGTCAGTGCCGCGCCCTTGTTGCCGCGTTCTTCCTTGACCACCTGCACCAGCATGATCTGGCGGACTTTGATGACTTCCTGGATCTTGTAGCGACGCGCGCGCGGACGGCGGGGGGCGTGGATTTCCTCGGCCACGTCCTCTTCGGCCACCGACTCGATCTCGTCATCGACCGGGTGGACGTGGTGATCGTGGTCATGCTCGTGGTCGTGATCTTCTTCGGCCTCGCGCGGGGCCTCTTCGCCCTCCTCGACCGCTTCGATCTCGGCGTCCGCCGCGTCCTCGATCTCTTCGACGGCGACGGTCTCTTCGATCACCGCTTCGACAATCTCGACGGCCTCGACCTCAACGACCGAACCTTCGAGCGTCTCGGCCTCTTCACCCGGCGCGGCTTCGTCGATCACCGCCATGCCCGGAATGTCTTCCGAGCGCACGACGGCGTCGGTGCCTGCGGCCTTTTCGGCGCGGGCTTGCTGACCGCCCGAGCGGGAAGAGCCGGAACGCGAGCGCGACCGGCGCGAGCGCGAGCGGTTTTCCTCAGCCTCTTCAGCCTCGGCGGCGAGGCGTTCTTCTTCCAGAAGCGCCTGACGGTCGGCGACCGGGATCTGGTAGTAATCCGGGTGGATCTCGGCGAAGGCGAGGAAGCCGTGGCGGTTTCCGCCGTAATCGACAAAGGCAGCCTGAAGCGAAGGCTCCACCCGTGTCACTTTCGCCAGATAGATATTCCCGGCGAGCTGCCGTTTGTTTACTGTTTCAAAGTCAAACTCGTCGACCTTGTTGCCGTCCACCACCACCACGCGGGTCTCTTCCGCGTGGGTGGCATCGATAAGCATCTTCTTTGCCATTAATCCTGTTTCCGCACGCCGCGTCGCACCTTGGCCTTGCGGACAAGGCGGGCGGGGCATGGTTTGTCGTTGAGGCTCGGGTGCAAACACAGTCATGGGCGGCGGCGGCCGTCAGCGGCCCGCCCGTCATCACCCATCCCGTTGCCGTGCAACCCATCGCGGTTCTTCCCAAGCGCCGGGCTTGCCGCCCCGCGCCGATTTGCAACCCCCCTGACAGCAAAGCCCCGGGGGCAAGAGTGCGGTCTTGCGACCAATCGGATGATCCAAGGCCCGCCTCGCGCTCGCGAAGGCTCAGACCCGGAAATCAGCGAATTCCGTGAGCAGGATGAGAGTCCTGCCGACACTGCGACAATATCAACGCAAATGACACAAACACAATCGGTTTTTCGTCAAGAAACGGTTAACGCTAAATCGGACCCGCGCGCGGGGGGCTCCGCCCCCGGCCGCAAGCGGCCTCCCCCGGCGTATTTGCACCAAGAAAAAGCAGCGTGGATTTTCCTGGTCGAAATACGCCGGGGGTGAATTTTGACGCAGCCAAAAGAGGGGGCAGCGCCCCCCCCGCCCCGGTCAGGTGTAGTCGCCGCGGCTCAGGCCGTATTTCGCCATCTTTTCGTTGAGCGTGCGGCGCGGCAGGCACAGCTCTTCCATCACCGCGGAAATCGAACCCTTGTGGCGGCGCATCGTGTTGTCGATCAGCATCTTCTCGAAGCTTTCGACATATTCTTTCAGCGGCTTGCCCTCGGTCGTCATCGCCGTGCCCGCCTCGTCGGTCTCGGCCATCAGCAAAGACGCGATGGAGCCCGAACCGCGCCGCGCCTGCAGCACGGCGCGTTCGGCGACGTTGATCAACTGGCGCACGTTGCCGGGCCAGGGCGCCTGCAAAAGCTGCGCCGCTTCCTGCGCGCTGACCTCGGGCGGCTCGCAGCCGTAATCATCGGCAAACGCCTCGGTCATGCGGGTGAAGAGCGTCAGCACATCCTCGCCGCGCGCGCGCAAGGGCGGCAGCGTCAGCTTGTGCGCCGCGAGGCGGAAGAACAGATCTGGCCGCAACACGTCTTCGAGCGTGCGCCCCTCGCCATGGGCGTTGCAGATCGCAACTACCCGGGTTTCGGCGGGCGTGCCCTGCTCGTTCAAGACCGTCAAGAGACGCGCCTGCAACCCGGTTGAAAGCGCCTCGATATCTTCGAGCACCAGCGTGCCGCCGCGGGCTTCCTCGACCAGCGGCAGCCCCTCGGCCACCGGGCCGAAGAGCTTCTCAGCCAAGGCCTCCTCGGTATAGGCGGCGCAGCTGATGGTGACGAATTTCTTCCCCGCCCGCGTGCCCGCGGCGTGCAGCGCATGCGCCACCAGCGTCTTGCCGGTGCCGGTTTCGCCGTCGATCAGCACGTGCCCATCCGATTGCGCGATGTCGAGCACGTCTTCACGCAGCCGCTCCATCGCCGCCGAGACCCCGATCAGCTTGCCCACCACGGCCGAGCCCTCGGCCAGATCGCGGCGCAGCGCGCGGGCATCCAGCGTCATCCGCCGCGCCTGCGTCGCGCGTTTCGCAAGTTCCGTCATCCGGTCCGGGTTGAAGGGCTTTTCCATGAAATCCATGGCGCCGAGCCGCATCGCCTCGACCGCCATCGGCACGTCGCCATGCCCGGTGATCATGATCACCGGCAAGCCGCTGTCGAGCCCCATCAGGCGCTTGAGAAACGTCATTCCGTCCATGCCCGGCATGCGGATGTCGGAAATCACCACGCCCGGCCAGTCCGGCCCGATCACCTTCAGCGCCTCCTCGGCCGAACAAAAGGTCTCGGTGTCGAAGCCGGAAAGCGCCAGCCACTGTCCGATCGATTGACGAATGTCTTCCTCGTCATCGACGATCGCCACTTTCATCATTCGTGCCATGGTCTACTCCGTCCCTCTGCGCCCCGAAGCGGGCGTCTGTCTGCTTGCCGTCAGTCGCGGCAGCTGCACCTCGAAGACCGCGCCGCCCGTCTCGCCATTGCGCGCGGTCAACCGGCCTCCGAAATCGCCGATGATCGACGAGGAAATCGCAAGGCCCAGCCCCGTTCCCTCGCCGGGTTTCTTCGTTGTCCAGAACGGCTCGAAGAGCTTTTCCAGATCGGTGATGCCCGGCCCGTTGTCCGAGAGCGTCAGCACCGCCATCTCGTCCGCCGAGACCAGCGTGATCTCGATCCGCGGTGCCCGCAAGCCCTTGGTCGCATCCAGCGCATTGCGGAAAAGGTTGATGAAGACCTGTTCCAGACGAATGCGGTCGGCCTGCACCATCACCGGCCCGCGCGGCAGGTTGCGCACGATCTTCACCGTGCGCGCCTTCAGCTGCGGCTCCATCATCGCCAGCGCCGAAGACAGCGCCGCGCGCAGATCGACCGGCTCGACCGCATCGCCCCCCTTGCGGGCATAGGATTTCAGCTGCCGGGTGATCGCCCCCATGCGCTCGATCAGATCGTCGATGCGCTGGAAGGAAGACAGCGCCTCCGGCACGCGCTCGCGCTGCAGGAGCAGCTTCGCCCCGGCCAGATAGGTCTTCATCGCAGCCAAGGGCTGATTGAGTTCGTGACTGACAGCGGCAGACATCTCGCCCAGAACGGCGAGTTTCGAACTTTGCTCGAGCGTCTGTTCGGCCAGCGACAGGTCTTTTTGCACCCGCTCGCGTTCAGCGATCTCGCGCGAAAGCCGCGCGTTCAGCGCCCGAAGCTCGGCCGACTCGCGCCGGTAGACGGCGGATTGCACCTTGGCGCGGCGGGAAATCAGATAGAACCCCAGCGCCAGAAGGATCGCGAAGCCCATGATTTCAAGCGCAATCACCGCATTCACCCGGTCACGCACCGAGGAATAGGGCGTATAGGCGACCATGCGCCAGCCGCGAAACGGCACCCGCGCCTCGGTCCGCATCACGGCTTGGCCCAGCACCCAGGCATCGGGCGGATCATTCGCCCAGTCGGCCGTGGCCTGCAACGCCCGCTCGATCGCCGAGGGAGCCGAACGCGCCGCCAACGCCTCTTCCATCGTCAGGCCGCGCCAGCGCGGCTCGGTCGCCAGAACGATCTTGCCCGAACTGTCGAGCACCGCGACCGCATCGGAAATTCCCGCCCAGGCGCGTTCATAGCGCGCCAGATCCGCGCCGACGACGATCACGCCCACCAGCTTGCCATCGGCCAGAACCGCGCGCGAATAGACGAATTCGGTCGCGCCGGTGATCCCCTCGACCGCCGAGAACACGGTTTCGCGGGTGCGCTGCGCATCGACGAAAAAGGCGGCATCGCTGAAGACGGTGCCAAGCACATTGCGGTCGGTGGCACCCACCACCCGGCCCTGCAGATCCAGAAGCCGGATCGAGGCCACCCCCACCTCTTCGCGCGCAGCGATAAGGAGCCCCGAGGTTGTGGAAAAATCCCCAGATGCCAAGGCTTTGGTCAACTCGGGGTCGCGGGCGAGCAAAAGCGGCACGACCGAGGTGCGCTGCAGCTCCGACAGGATGTTGCCGGAATAGAGCGCGAGGCGCAGCTCGGTGCGCATGCGGGTGGTCTCGGTGAACCGCTCGGTCAGCCAGGTGTTGGTCAGCCAAACCCCCAAAGCCGTGGCCAGCAGCATGAGCGCCGCGAGCGCGCGATAGGCCATCCGGCGAAAGCGGCGACGGGCCTCGGAAGCGGCAAGCAGATCGGGGCGCGGAGCAAGGGCTGTCATGGGCTCAGCTTAGGCGAAGCCGCCGCCCCCAACAAGGCGCGGCGGTCACACCACCGCGAGCATGTCGGTGAGCGCGCGGAAAAGCGCCGCCCCGTCGGTGCCACCCTGCGCATCTTCGACGACACGCTCGGGGTGCGGCATCAGCCCCAGAACGCGACGGTTCGCGCTCAGCACGCCCGCGATGTCGGCGGTCGAGCCGTTCGGGTTGTCGATGTAGCGGAAGGCAACGCGATCTTCGCCCTCGAGCTGCTTCAGCCCCTCGGCGTCGATGACATAATTGCCGTCGTGATGCGCGATCGGATAGGTCACCTCGGCGCCCGCCGCATAAAGCCGGGTGAAGGGGCTGTCGGTCGTGGCCACTTTCAGTTTCTGCGAACGGCAGCGGAACTTGAGCGAGGCATTGCGCATCAGCGCCCCCGGCAGCAGGCCCATTTCGGTCAGCACCTGAAAGCCGTTGCAGATGCCGATCACATGGCCGCCGCGGCCCGCGAAATCCACCACCGCCTGCCCGATCGGGCTGCGCGAGGCGATGGCGCCGCAGCGCAGATAATCGCCAAAGGAGAAGCCCCCCCCGGCACGCCGATCACATCGGTGCCCGCCGGAATTTCGGTATCCTTGTGCCAGACCCGCACCACCTCGGCACCCGCTTTCGCGAAAGCATCGGCAAGGTCACGGTCGCAGTTCGACCCCGGAAAGGTGATGACGGCGGCTTTCATCGCGAAAGGGCTCCTGCTTTTCTTGGCTCAACTACGCCGGGGGTCCGGGGGCAGCGCCCCCCGGCCGCCTCAGCAGATCTCGACGGTGTATTTCTCGATGACGGTATTGGCGAGCAGCTTCTCGCACATCGCCTTGACCTCGGCTTCGGCGGCGGTCTTGTCGGTGGCGGCCAGATCCAGCTCGATCACCTTGCCCTGACGCACGGCCTCGACGCCGGTGAAGCCCAGATGGCCGAGCGCATGCCGCACCGCTTCGCCTTGCGGATCGAGCACCCCATCCTTCAGCATCACATGCACACGGGCTTTCATTCGGGATCTCCTCGCTTGGGCATCGCACAGGCAGGACGCGCCCCGCCGTTGCGGTTCTGATAGCCCAAGCCCTGCCCTTGGGCAAGCGCGCAGCGTTCGGATCGATGCCGAATCCCCAGACAGCCGGTCGCTAAAGATGGAGTCTTTTGCCGTTTTTCAGAGCCGAAACACGCCACAATGCGGGCGAAAACTCTCCTTCTGGTGGTAACGCATGTTCTTTCGACAACCTTGGAGTTCTATCGGCTATGGCAAACCTTGTAGCTTTCTCTGCCTTCAACATCTCCGGAGCAAATTTCAACGACATCAACGACGGCGCGCAAGAGTTGAACCAAGGCGCGATGTCATGGACCGAACTCGCGTCCGAATTGCGCAGCATCGGGCTTTCGGGCTGGACCAACGGAACACATCCGGCGATCAACAGTTTCGGAGAGGTGATCTGGGATGACGGCGGAGCATGGTATTCGTTCCTCATGGTCGGCTCGAACCTCAGCCTGAACGAAGCAACCGGCTCTGCGCGTGGCACGATCAACTATATCGCCGAATACACCACCGACGACCCCGGCCCGGGCACTGTCGCGGAAGTGCCGACTTTCGTGATCGGTGGCCTATCACTGAACGCTTCGGATATGGCGCATGCGATGCTGACGGCGGATACCGCCGACGACAGGGCGCTGCTTGCATCGATGTTTTCGGCAAACGACCTGATGACCATGTCGAACCAGGCCGATCAGGTGCGCGGATTTGCGGGCAATGACACGATCCTGGGTCAGGGCGGGAATGACACTCTGATGGGCGACGCGGGCAACGATCTTCTGACGGGCGGCCTCGGAAAAGACCTGCTGTCCGGCAATTCCGGGGCGGACCGCTTCATCTTCACCGCGACCAACCAGACCGGGAACACCGGCGCCACCGCCGATCGCATCACCGATTTCACCCACGGCACCGACCGTATCGATCTGAGCGCCATCGACGCCTCGACCATCGGCTCGGGCAACAACAGCTTCAGCTTCGCCGGAACCGCAGCCTTTGGCACGGGAAGCGGCGGTCAGATCCGTTTCGCCCAGACCGATGCCGCGGGCACCGCGAACGACTTCACGCTCGTCTATCTCGACACCGACAGCGACACCGCGGCCGAGGCGGTGATCCGGCTTGATGGTCTTGTCACGCTGACGGCCAGCGACTTCGTGCTGTAAAACCAAAAGGGCGGCCCCGCAGGACCGCCCCTCTCGCCCCTTGCGGGGGATCAGTTGATCAGCGTCGGCTTCATCGGCGTCGCATTGGCAGGCATCACGCCCAGCCGCCGCGCCACTTCGGTATAGGCGTCGGTCAGCGAGCCCAGATCGCGGCGGAACACGTCCTTGTCGAGTTTCTGGCCCGTCTTCACATCCCACAAACGGCAGCTGTCGGGGCTGATCTCGTCTGCCACGATCAGGCGCATGTAATCGCCATCCCAGATCCGGCCGATCTCGATCTTGAAGTCCACGAGCTTGATGCCAACGCCAAAGAACACGCCCGACAGGAAGTCGTTCACCCGCAGCGCGAGGCTGACGATATCGTCCAGATCCTGCTGGTTCGCCCAGCCGAAGGCGATGATGTATTCCTCGGGAACGAGCGGGTCACCCAGCGCGTCGTTCTTGTAGCTGTATTCGACGATCGGCCGCGGCAGCGCGGTGCCTTCCTCGATCCCCAGACGTTTCGAGATCGACCCGGCGGCGAAGTTGCGCACGATGACTTCGAGCGGCACGATCTCGACCTGACGGATCAGCTGCTCGCGCATGTTCAGGCGGCGGATGAAGTGGTTCGGAATCCCCACATTCGTCAGCCCGGTCATGAAGAATTCCGACAGGCGGTTGTTGAGCACGCCCTTGCCCTCGATCGTCGCCTTTTTCTGCGCGTTGAAGGCGGTCGCATCGTCCTTGAAATACTGCACCAGCGTTCCCGGCTCGGGGCCTTCGTAAAGGATCTTCGCCTTGCCTTCGTAGATTTTCTTGCGACGCGGTGCCATGGGCTCTCCAATATCGAACGGGTGGCCGTGCGGGGCACACGGTCACTGCCTTCGCGCCCATTAGCGCAAGAGCGCCCGTCCCGCAAGGCAAAGCCGGTCGCGCGCGCCATTCCACGCGCGCAATGGTTGCGCAACCGGGCCGGACGGGCCGGATTAATCCTTGCAGCGGGGCGCGGTTGAACCCATATCTGAGGAGGAGAGCCTGACTAAGGGGGGAAATCATGACCACTTTCGACGACCGCGAACATGCCTATGAAGCCAAATTCGCGCATGACGCCGATCTGCGTTTCAAGGCCGAGGCCCGGTCGGTGAAAATCGCGGCGCAATGGGCGGCCGGGCTGCTGGGCAAGACCGGCGACGCGCTTGAGGCCTATGTCGCCGAAGTTCTGGCCGCCGATTTCGAAGAGGCCGGCAAAGAGGATGTCGTGCGC
The DNA here is from genome assembly GCF_052363175.1 of Rhodobacter capsulatus. Lineage (GTDB taxonomy): Bacteria > Pseudomonadota > Alphaproteobacteria > Rhodobacterales > Rhodobacteraceae > Rhodobacter > Rhodobacter capsulatus_D. The sequence continues at coordinate 1,766,322 of NZ_CP198946.1, read as the reverse complement.
AAGCTCGTCGCCGATCTGGCGGGCAAGGCCGACGAGTCGACGATCCGCGAGGCCCTGCAAAAGGCGATGGGCGAAGCGATGAAACAACTCGCCAGCGCCGAGTAACCACTCCGGATATCCATCGGCGGCGCCGCAAGGCGCCTCCGACATGCGTGACACCGCCCTTCCCCGAAGGCGCGGTGTTTTCATTTGCGACCGGGGCCCGGCCGCACGCCACGCAACCGCAGGGTTAACAAACGGCAACCATCCCTGCCGGAAAACTGCGACCTTTCACCGCTTGCTAACCCTTGCCCTGCATCCTGCCGCACGTGTCACACGAGGGGGAGCAGCATGTCCAGTCACAGCGAAAAGACCTTTGCGGCAAGGCTCGCGGCGCGGGGCCTCGTATTGCCCGAGGGGATGAAACTTGCCGCCGCGGCACGCAAGCAGTTGTTGGGTCTCGCCCTTCTGGCTGTCTTCCTCTGGGTGCTGCGCGACAAGCTCGCCCATCTCGACACCGAGGCGATTCTCGCCGCGCTGGCGCAGGTGGATGGCCTGTCCTGGGCGCTGGCCATCGGCGCGACCATCGCCTCTTTCGCGGCGCTCGCGCAATATGACGCGCTGATCCACCGGGCGCTGGCCACCGGAACCGCGCCCGGCCACGCCCGGCGCGGCGGCTGGACTGCGATTGCCCTGTCACAAACGGTTGGTTTCGGTCTTGTCTCGGGGGCGCTGGTGCGCTGGCGGATGCTGCCCGACACCTCGCTTGCGCAGGCGAGCAAGATCACCGCGACCGTCGCCGCCACCTTCCTTGCGGGCTGGTCGGTGCTGACCGCCGCGGTATTGCTGATCGCGCCGATCAACCATCCGCATCTGCCGGTGATGGCCGTGCAGGGGCTCGCGATCCTCGGTCTCGTCATGGGCGGCGGCCTTGCGCTGACGACGCTCGTGCTGCCCGAGGGGCTGCGGCTGGGCCGCTTCACCCTGCGCCTGCCGCCGCTCGCGGTGATGGCGCGCATTCTCGGCCTTGCCGCGCTCGACACCGCCTTTGCCGCCGCGGCGCTCTGGGCTCTGCTGCCGGAAACGGAAACCCTTGCGTTTTTCGCGCTTTACCCGGCGTTCCTGCTGGCGCAAGGCGCCGGGCTCGTGTCAAACACTCCGGGCGGCGTCGGCCCGTTCGAGATCACCCTCGTCTCGCTTCTGCCCGCCACCTCGCAACCCGAACTGATCGCGGCGATCCTTGCCTGGCGGATCGTCTATTACGGCCTGCCGGCGCTGGTCGCGGTGGCTCTGGTGCTGCTGCGCCCGGCGCATGTGCTGCGCAAAAGCACCGTGCTGAGCGCGGCCGAGGCCCCGACCGCCCTGCTGCGCAGCGCCCTTGCCGCCCCGCAGTCCGAGCTTGGCCTGCTGCGGCAGGGCGAACATGGGCTCCTGCCCACCGATTGCGGCCACGGCGGCTGGATGGTCGGGCGCAGCGGCCGGGCGCTGGTGGCGCTGCTTGACCCGTTCGGGACCGCCCCCGTGCCGGTGCTGCTCGAACGGCTGCAAAGCTCGGCCCGGGCCGAGGGTCGCACCGCCTGTCTTTACAAGATTTCCTCCCGCGTCGCCGCGCTCGCCCGGGCCGAAGGCTGGGTCGTCGCCCCCGTCGCGACCGAGGTCTGGCTCGATCCCGCCCGCTTCGATCTGACCACACCCGCCCGTGCCGGGCTGCGGCGCAAGCTGCGCAAGGCCGAGAAAGCCGGGCTGCAGGTGGTGCGGGCGCAGGGGCTGCTGCCGCTGGCCGAAATGACCGACCTCGCCTGCGCTTGGGCCGCGGCGCATGGCGGCGAGCGCGGCTTTTCGATGGGTCGCTTTGCCGAAGATTACGTCTCGGCGCAGCAGGTTCTGCTTGCCCGTGACGCCGAGGGGCGTCTGGTCGGTTTCGCCAGTTTCCATGCCACTGCGACGGAATGGGGGCTTGATCTGATGCGCCCGGCCCCCGATGCGCCCGATGGCACGATGCAGGCGCTGATCGCCACCGCGATCACCGAAGCAGCCAAGGCCGGGGCAAAGCGGCTCTCGCTTGCCGCGCTGCCGCCGCGGTCGGAGGACAGCGCGGGACCCGCGGCGGCACTGTGGCGGCGCGCCGAAAAGGGCAAGGGCGCGGCCGGTCTGCGCCAGTTCAAGATGGGCTTTGGCCCGCAGCTTTCCCCCCGCTACATCGCCGCGCGCAGCCCGGCGGCGCTGATGCTCGCCGCGGCCGAGATCGCCCGCGCCATCCACCGTCCAGCCCCCCTGCCCGGCCCGGCGATCGCGACAGAGAGCGCGCCCGAGACCGCCGCGGAATTGCAGCCCAACCTCGTCTTCGCCTCAAGATCATCTTGAACGAAAGGAAATTGCACTTTCCCCCGCCCCATGGCAGGGAGAAGCCGACCTTGGTTCAGGAGAGGCCCCATGACCAACACGCTTTCCCGCCTGCTGAAATCCCGCGACTGGCTGCTTGCTGACGGGGCCACGGGGACGAACCTGTTCAACATGGGGCTCAGCTCGGGCGAGCCGCCGGAAATGTGGAACGTCGAGCATCCGGACCGGATCGCGAAGCTTTACGGCTTCGCGGTCGAGGCGGGCTCGGACCTGTTCCTGACGAACTCGTTTGGCGGCAACGCCGCGCGGTTGAAGCTGCACAATGCGCAGGGCCGCGTGCGCGAACTGAACCGCATCGCCGCCGAGATCGGCCGCAATGTCGCCGACAAGGCGGGCCGTCCGGTCGCCGTCTGCGGCTCGGTCGGGCCGACGGGCGAGATCTTCGCGCCGATGGGCACGCTGACGCATGAGCTGGCGGTCGAAATCTTCCACGAACAGGCCGAGGGCCTGAAGGAAGGCGGCGCCGACGTGCTCTGGGTCGAGACGATCTCGGCGCCCGAGGAATACAAGGCCGCCGCCGAAGCCGCGAAACTGGCGGGCATGGAGTGGTGCGGCACGATGAGCTTCGACACCGCCGGGCGCACGATGATGGGCGTCACCTCGGCGCAGATGGCGGCGCTGGTGGAAAAACTGCCGAACCCGCCGCTGGCCTTCGGGGCGAACTGCGGCGTGGGCGCGGCCGATCTGATGCGCACGCTGATGGGCTTCGTCGCCACCGGCACGGAACGGCCGCTGATCGCCAAGGGCAATGCGGGCATCCCGAAATACCACGATGGCCACATCCATTACGACGGCACGCCCGAACTGATGGGCGATTACGCCTGTCTCGCCCGCGACGCCGGGGCAACGATCATCGGCGGGTGCTGCGGCACGATGCCGGTGCACCTGAAGGCGATGCACGAGGCGCTTTCGACCCGCCCGCGCGGCCCGCGCCCGAGCCTTGAGGAAATCGCCGCGAAACTGGGCGCTTTCTCCTCGGCCTCGGATGGCACCGGCGATGACGAGGGCGGCCCGACCCGCGAGCGCAAAGGCCGCCGTCGCGGCTGATCCAACCCGTTGAAAGGGCGTATTTTTGCCAAGAAAAAGCCGATGGGTTTTTTCTTGGTGCAAATACGCATCCCCCGCTGCCGGAGGCGCAGGTGTCAGAACAGTTCGAGCTGCTCGCCCGCGCGGGGGGGCACGGCAAAACGTGTGCAATCGAGCGGCGGCAACCCTGCCGCCAGGCTGAGACGGCGGCAGGAGACCTCGAAGCGGCGAGCGAGCAGTTCGGCTTCGGTCCCCTCGCCCTCCATCCGCGTGGTGAAGCGCGGGTCGTTCAGTTTGCCACTGCGGAAAGCCGTGATGGCGTTCAGCACCTTTTCCGCCCGCAAGGGGTAGTGGCGCGCCAACCAGTCGGCGAAAAGCGGTGCCACTTCGTTCGGCAGGCGCAGCGGGATCATCTCGGCCGCCTTGGCACCTGCGCGCCGCGCCTCGGTCAGGATCGCTTCGAGCGCATGATCCGTCAGCCCCGGAATGATCGGCGCGGCCATGACCCGCACGGGAATTCCCGCACGGGCGGCTTCACGGATGATCCGCAGCCGGGTCTGCGGCGTCGGCGCGCGCGGCTCGAGCTTGCGTGCCAGATCCTCGTCGAGGGTCGTCAGCGACACCGCCAGATGCACGAGATTGCGCCTGGCGAGCGAGCCGAGCAGATCGAGATCGCGCAGCACCCCGGCGCCGCGGGTGGTGAGGAGCACGGGATGGTTGAAATCGCTCAGCACCTGCAACAGGCCGCGGGTCAGGCCCCAGTCCGCCTCGATCGGCTGATAGGGGTCGGTGGCTGTGCCAAGCGCGATCGGCGCGACCTGATAGCCGCGTTTCGAGAGTTCGCGGGCCAGCAGGTCCGGCGCCTCGGGTTTCGCGATCAGCCGGGTCTCGAAATCGAGCCCGGCCGAGAGGCCCAGGAACCCGTGCGTCGGCCGCGCGAAGCAGTATATGCAGCCATGTTCGCAGCCGCGATAGGGGTTCACGGACCGATCAAAGGGCACATCGGGGCTCTGGTTTTTCGTGATCACCGACTTCGGCCGCTCCACACTCACTTCGGTGCGCAGAAGTTTCTCGTCCTCGACCAGATCCCAGCCGTCGGAGTCGACAATCCTTGCATAGGGTTCGAAGCGCCCGACCGGATTCGCAGCCGCGGCCCGCGCGCGCAAACGCTGGCGCGGATCGGCGGGCGGCAGGTCGAGTGGCAGGGGCAAAGCGTGCATCATGGGCGAAAAATAGAACGAAATGAGAACATTTCGCAAGAGATTCGCCCGATGCCAATTCGGCCCGGAATCCCCTTGCGTCGGGGACGGACCGGCGCATGTCGCAAAACGGCAAGTAATCGAAGCCTTTTTTCCGCATCACAAAGTCAAGCACGCTCAGGAGACAGCCATGGCCGATGAAGACGATATCATCCTTTCGGAACTCGACGACGAAGAGCTTGTGCAGCAGATGCACGACGACCTCTACGATGGCCTCAAGGAAGAGATCGAAGAGGCGGTCAACATCCTGATCGAGCGCGGCTGGACCCCCTATGACATCCTGACCAAGGCGCTTGTGGCGGGCATGACCGTGGTCGGCAACGACTTCCGCGATGGCATCCTCTTCGTGCCGGAAGTGCTTCTGGCCGCCAACGCGATGAAGGGCGGCATGGCCATCCTGAAGCCGCTTCTGGCGGAAACCGGCGCGCCGCGCATGGGCAAGATGGTGATCGGCACCGTCAAGGGCGACATCCACGACATCGGCAAGAACCTTGTGGCGATGATGATGGAAGGCGCGGGCTTCGAAGTGGTCGATATCGGGATCAACAACCCGGTCGAGAACTATCTGGAAGCGCTGGACCGCGAACAGGCCGACATCCTTGGTATGTCGGCGCTGCTGACCACCACGATGCCCTACATGAAAGTCGTGATCGACACGATGAAGGAAAAGGGCATTCGCGACGACTACATCGTTCTGGTGGGCGGGGCGCCCCTGAACGAGGAATTCGGCAAGGCGATCGGCGCCGATGCCTATTGCCGCGACGCCGCCGTGACGGTGGAGATGGCCAAGGCGATGGTGGCGCGCAAGCACAACCAAATGGGCGCCTGAGGCTGGGCAAATGGGCGCCTGAGCCTTGCGCGACAGACTTCGAAAGGCCCCGACCTTGGTTCGGGGCCTTTTCTTTTGCGACGTGCCCCCCATATGAGGGATATGGAGAATGACCGATGCAGCAGATGCCCCTTCCCCATTTCCTTGCGATGATCCTGGCCGTGATTGCGGCAGCGGGTCTGACGATCTTTCTGGCGGTTCAGGCCGGTCTACCGATGGCGGCGCTGGGTCTTGGCGCGCTGATCGGCGCGGGCCTGATGCGGGTTCTGGCGCGGGTGGAATGATCTCAGACGATGGGTTGACCGAGGCGGGGCTCGCCCCCGAGGGGCGCGGCCGTGTGCTGTTGATCGCCTGCGGTGCGCTGGCGCATGAAATCCTCGCGCTGAAGACAGCGAACGCCTGGGATCATCTCGACCTGACCTGTCTGCCCGCGAAGCTGCATCTGTGGCCCGAGAAAATCACCGCCGCGGTGATCGAGGCGGTGGAAAAGCACCGCGCCGCCTATGACGGCATCTATGTCGTCTATGCCGATTGCGGCACCGGCGGGCAGCTGGCCGAAGCCTGCGCGCGGCTCGGCGTCGCGCTGGTGCCCGGGCCGCATTGCTACGCCTTCTTCGAGGGCAACGAGACCTTCGCCGCCCATGCCGAAAGCGAAATCACCGCCTTTTACCTGACCGATTTTCTGGTCCGGCAGTTCGACGCCTTCGTCTGGCGCCCGATGGGGTTTGACCGGCATCCGAGCCTCATTCCGATGATGTTCGGCAATTACGAAAAGCTGGTCTATCTGGCGCAGACCGAGGATGCGGCGCTGGATGCCAAGGCCGCAGAGAGCGCGGCGAAGCTCGGGCTTGCCTATGAGCGGCGCTTCACCGGCTATGGCGATCTGGCGACGGAGTTGGCGCGGGTTTGAAGCACCGGTTTCGGGCGGATCAGGAAAGGCACTGCCTTTCCCCGCCCGGCCGCGCGCCGCGTGTCGCTGGACCGTCAGCCCCAAGCACGACAGAGGCTGGCGCCCGTCCCGGCGGGCGAGAAGCGCCCGCCATGGGCGGGGCGGGCGCTGGCCGGCGGCCTTTGGGCCGCGGCCTGACAAGGGGAGATGTCGCGCGGGGCCTCGGCAATGGCCTCGGCCTGAACAGGCCCCCTCAACTCAACAGATACTCGACCGGCGCCAGCGGCTCTGGCGCCTCTTCGCCCAGATGCGGTGCAAGGCTGATCTCCATCGCCCGACAGATCGCATCCAAAGGCAGCGCATTCGGCGCCGTGCCAAAGGGATGCGACATCTCCTCGGAGACCTCGGCCAGCCCCAGAAACACATAGGCGACGATCGCCACGATCACGGGCGTCAGCCAGCCCGCCGCCGCGAAAAGCGCGACCGGCAGCAGCAGGCAGTAGATATAGATCGTGCGATAGATCAGCAGCGAATAGACAAAGGGCAAGGGCGTGCCCGCGATGCGTTCATTGCCCGCCTGCGCCAGCGTGATCGCCGCGAGCCGCTGCGTCAACGCCCGCGCCCCGAACCCGTCGATGCACCCGCCGCGATGCGCCGAAGCGATCCGGGCCGTCAGACGGTCCAGCGCCGCACAGGGCGGGTTTGGCGCGTCCCTCAGATCGGGCGCGCGCCGCAGCGACTCGGGGTCGGCCGCAATCCCGCGCAGCCGCGCCCGGTGCAGATGCGCGAAAGCCAGGGCATCGCGCAGCACCTCGGCGCGCAGGACGGGATCGGCGATGAAGACCTCGGCCTCGCGCGCGAGCATCCGCAGATCGGCGAGCAACCCGCCCCAAAGCCGCCGCGCTTCCCACCAGCGTTCGTAAGCGGCGTTGTTGCGAAAGCCCAGAAACAGCGACAGCGCCAGACCGAAGACCGTCACCGCCACCGGATCGACCACCGGCAGCACCTCAAAGCGCAGGCCAAGCCCCGTGAGCAGCGTCGCCGCCACCGCCACCACCGCCACCGGCCGCACCACCGCGGGCACGATCGAACCCTTGAGCGCAAAGGCCAGATCAAGGGGGCTTGGCTTGTCACGCAGGATCATCGTACGTCCTTTCAAGGCTTTGTCCCTCTTGGGCCGCATCCGCCCCGCCGTGCAAGCCCACGCCCCTTCACGCTTGCCCACGAATGCGCGAGCCTCCGCCTTTGCCCAAATCCTGAGCAGATGCGATTGATTTGCGACCCGCCGTTCCTTATACCGCAGGCGTCCCGGCCGGATCGACAAGGCCACGCCGCGAGGAGCGCATGACCGACACCCCCCGTTTTCGTGACGGAATACTGGCCGCCATCCCCTTGATCCTGGGATATTTTCCCATCGCCTTCTCGTTTGGCGTTGCGGCCATTCGCGCGGGGCTGAGCCCGGCCGAGGCGGTGATGTTCTCGGTCGTGATCTTCGCGGGGGCGGCGCAGTTTCTGGCACTGGCGCTGGTGACAAGCGGCGCCCCCGTGCTCGTTTCCGCCGCTACCCTGGCGGCGATGAACCTGCGCCATGTGATGTATGGCCCGGCGCTTCTGGAAAAGGCGGGCAAGGCTGCCAGCACCCGGTTTTCCTGGGCCTGGGGCTGGTGCCTGACCGACGAGGTCTTCGGCGCGAGCCTTGGCGCGCTGGCCCGCGGACAAGGCTTTTCCGAGGGCTTCATCGGCGGGCTTGGCCTGGGCGCCTATCTGTCGTGGATCGCCGGAACCGCGCTTGGCGCCGCAACCGGGGGCGAGGCGCTGAAGGCCTTCCCGGCGCTTGATGCCGGGCTTGGCTTCATGCTGCCCGCGCTCTTCCTAGCGCTGCTCCTTTCGATCCTCGACCGGCGCCAGCTTGGCCCCGTCGCGGTGGCGATCGGCGCGACGGTTCTGGGCAGCCTGATGCTCAGCCCCACCCTTGGCATCCTCGCCGGGATCGCGGCAGGCGCCGCCACCGGAACCTTGCAGAAAGGCCGCGCATGAGAGCTGAACTTCTTGCCCTGGCAGCGCTGACCGGTCTGGCCACCTGGGCCTTCCGCGTCGTGCCGACGAAATTGCCCTTGGGCAAGGGCGCCCCGGACGGGCGGCTGCGGCGCTTCTTTGCCGCCACCGGCCCCGCGGCGATTGCCACGCTTTTCACCGCCTCGGTGCTGCCGATGCTGCAAAGCCCGGGCACCGCCCCCCTGCCCCTGATCCTTGGCACAGCCGCCGTGCTGCTGGTCTGGTTTGCCCGCCACTCTGTCGTTCTGGCGACGCTTGCGGGGGCAACGGCCTGCGGGCTTGCGACCTTCGCGGGGCTTGGCGCCCCCGGAATTTGATCATCTTTCGCGATTGCGGAAAACCGGCTATCCTGCCCCGATCCGGACCCCCGAAAGGATCGCTGTGGACAGTCTCGCCCCGAAAGAACCCGCGCATCTGAGCGTCTATCGCGGCATCCGCGATCTGATCCTGTCGGGCGATCTGGCGCCGGGCCATCCGGTCACGATTCAAGGGCTTGTCTCGCGTCTTGATGCGGGCGTGACCCCGGTGCGCGAGGCGATCCGGCGGCTGACCTCGGAAGGGGCGTTGCAGTTTCACGACAACCGCCGCGTCACCGTGCCGGTGCTGAGCGTGGCGCAGGTCGACGAGCTGATCTTTGCGCGCAATGCGCTCGAACCCGAGCTGGCGCGGCAAGGCGCGCTGCGGGCCAGCACCGCCGATATCGACGCGCTCGAGACCATCGACGCCGCCCATACCGCCGCCATCGCGCAGGGCAACACGCATCAATACATGGTGCAGAACCACCGCTTTCACATGACGCTTTACGCGCTGGCGGGGACCGAGGTGATCCTGCCGGTGGTGGAGGCGCTTTGGCTACGCTCGGCGCCCGCGCTGCGGGTGATGTGCGGGCGCTTTGGCACGTCGAACCTGCCCGACATGCATCAGGCAGCGCTTTCGGCGATGCGGGCGAATGACCCCGACGGCGTGGCCGAGGCGATCCGGCTCGACATCCTGCAGGGGATGGAAAACGTCCGCGAGCTTCTGATAGAGGCGCAGCCCGGTTGATCCACCGGGCCGCGCAAGTTTGCGTCAGGCGCTCTGGTTCAGCCCTTCGGCATTGATCCGAACCAGCGTTTCATCGAGCGATTTCAACGCCCGCTCGATCAGGATGTCGATCTCGGCGGGGGTGATCACCAGCGGCGGCGAGATGATCATGCGATCACCGACATGGCGCATGACAAGATTGTTGGCAAAGCAGCGCTCGCGGCAGATGTAGCCCACCGTCCCCGATTTCGCGGCAAACTTCGCCCGCGTCGCCTTGTTCGGCGTCAACGCAATCGAGCCCATCATGCCGACGATCTTCGCCTCGCCCACCAGCGGATGCGCGGTCAGGCTTTCCCATTTCGCCTTCAGATACGGCGCGGTTTCAGCGGCCACGCGGGCAACGATGCCTTCCTCGTCCAGCAGACGCAGGTTCTCAAGCGCGACGGCCGCGGCGACCGGATGGCCCGAATAGGTGTAACCATGCGCGAATTCATCCGAGCCGTTGATGACCTTGGCCACCCGGTCCGAGACGATCGAGGCGCCCATCGGGATGTAACCCGAGGTCAGCCCCTTGGCCACGGTCATGATGTCGGGGGTGATGCCGAAGGTCTGGCAGCCGAACCAGTTGCCGGTGCGACCAAAGCCGGTGATGACCTCGTCGGCAATTAAAAGGACGTCGTATTTCTGGCAGATGCGCTGGATCTCGGGCCAGTAGGTCGAGGGCGGAATGATCACGCCGCCCGCGCCCTGCACCGGCTCGCCGATGAAGGCCGCAACGTTTTCGGCGCCGATTTCGAGGATCTTTTCCTCAAGCTGACGGGCGCGGGCCAGACCGAAGTCCTCGGGGCTCATGTCGCCACCCTCGGACCACCAGTCGGGCTGATCGATATGCACGATGCCCGGAATCGGCAGCCCGCCCTGCGCGTGCATCCCCTTCATCCCGCCAAGGCTCGCGGCACCCATCGTCGAACCGTGATAGCCGTTCCAGCGCGAGATGATCACATTCTTCTCGGGCTTTTCGAGCGCCTGCCAGTAGCGGCGCACCATGCGGATGTTGGTGTCGTTCGAATCCGAGCCCGAGCCGTTGAAGAAGACATGGTTCAGATCGCCCGGGGCCAGTTCGGCCAGACGTTTCGCCAGCTGGATCGCCGGAACATGCGAGGTCTGGAAGAAGGTGTTGTAGAAGGGCAGCTGACGCATCTGCTTTGCCGCCGCCTCGACCAGCTCGTCGCGGCCGTAGCCGACGTTGACGCACCAGAGCCCGGCCATGCCGTCAAGGATCTCCTGACCCTCGCTGTCGGTGACCCAGACGCCCTTGGCCTTGGTCATGATCCGCGCGCCCTTCTTCGCCAGCCCGTCGCCATCGGTGAACGGGTGCATGTGATGGGCGGCATCGAGCGCCTGCAATTCCGCAGTGGGAAGGTGGTTTTCGAACATCGGCTGTCCTTTCCGGTCTGGGTGCCGCCGCGCGGCACGTCGCGCCGGGATCGGCGCAGCATGGGCGGGATCGCCCCCATCGAAAATATGATCAAATTATTCGTCAGCGTCAATCCGCTGTCTGAGCCTGGCTTTCACGCCGCGACGTCAGCCGAACCGATTCGCCTTTCGGCGCCACGCGCAACCCTGACGGGAGCGCCCCAAACCGCGCCCCGCAACAACCTGCTGAATTTATGTGCATTCGATCAATGATTTCGCGCCAGCCAAAAGAAACCCTTGCCAGCGCGACGGATCGCCACAAAACTCGACTCAATATGATCAAATCCGAAAGGATCTGGCGTGGCAGCTCCCGTCATCTCGGCACGCAATCTGGTGAAGGCATTCGGCACGGGCGATTTCGCCGTTCGTGCGCTTGACACGGTCTCGATCGATATCCAGCAGGGCGAGTTCTTCACGCTTCTCGGCCCCTCGGGCTGTGGCAAGACCACGCTTTTGCGGCTTTTCGCCGGGTTCGAGATGCCCAGCGCCGGGACGATCCTGCTGGATGGTCAGGATGTGACGGTGCTGCCGCCGAACCGCCGCCCGATCAACACGGTGTTTCAGAGCTATGCGCTGTTTCCCCATCTGACCGTCGCGGAAAACGTCGGCTTTGCCTTGAAGATGCAGGGCAAGCCGCGCGCCGAGATCGACGAGACGGTGGCGAAGATGCTGGCCCTTGTGCGGCTCGAAGCGATGGCCGGGCGCAAGATCACCCAGCTGTCGGGCGGCCAGCAACAGCGCGTGGCGCTGGCCCGCGCGCTCGCCCCGCATCCGAAAGTGCTGCTGCTCGACGAACCGCTTTCCGCGCTCGATCTGAAGCTGCGCAAGGAAATGCAGATCGAACTCAAGCGGTTGCAGCATGAAACCGGGATCACCTTCATCTTCGTGACGCATGATCAGGAAGAAGCCCTGACGATGTCGGACCGCATCGCGGTGATGAGCGCGGGCAAGCTGCAGCAGGTCGGCACGCCGAAGGAGATTTACACCCATCCGATCAACCGCTTCGTGGCCGCCTTCATCGGCGAGACGAATTTTCTGGATGCGGTGGGCGAAACCGGCGGCGCGCGGCTGACGACGGGCGATCTGATCCCGGTCGAGGGCGTGCTGCACGGCCCCGTCACCGTGGCGATCCGGCCCGAGCAGCTGCGGCTGGTGGCGCCCGCCACCGCGGGGGCGATTGCGGCCACCGTCCGCGATCTGGTCTATTTCGGCACCGACACGCATTGCCACATGGCGCTCGTCGATGGCACGGCGCTGACGGCGCGGCTGCAAAGCCCGGCCAGCGGCGATATCGGGCTTTCCATCGGCGATCGGGTCGGCGTGCTGCCGATGCCGGGCGCCGCGCAGATGTTGAGGGATTGAGATGAGCGCCGCCGAACAGGCGCAGCGCGCCAAGACAACCCGGAACGCCTGGCTGCTGGTCATCCCGGCGCTTGTCGTGCTGATGGCGGCAGCGATCGGGCCGCTGGTCCTCGTTCTGATCTATTCCTTCCTGACCCCCGGCGATTACGGCAACGTGGTCTGGAGCTTCTCGCTTGATGGCTGGCAAAAGGTGGCGGTCGAGCGCGATATCTTCGACGACAGCCTGCATCTGGCCGAGGCGCATCTGACGATCTTCTGGCGCTCGGTCAGCCTGTCGCTCGTGACGACGATCCTCTCCTTCTTCGCGGGCTTTCCGACCGCGTGGTTCATCGCCACCCGCCCGGCGCAACACCGCGCCTTCTGGCTGTTCCTGATCACCCTGCCGTTCTGGACGAACCTGCTGATCCGCACCTTCGCGATCAACCAGATCATCCGCAACGAGGGGCTTTTGAACACGATCCTGCTGCATCTGGGCGTGATCTCCGCCCCCCTGCAGATGACCTATACCGAGGGGGCGCTGCTGATCGGCATGGTCTATGTCTATCTGCCGCTGATGGTCCTGCCGCTTTACGCCTCGCTTGAGCGCTTCGATCTGCGGCTGCTGGAAGCGGCTTACGATCTTTACGCCTCGCGCTGGCAGGTGCTGATGCGGGTTGTGCTGCCGATCGCGCGGCCCGGCATCGTCGCGGGCTCGATCCTTGTCTTCGTGCCCTGCCTTGGCGCCTATGTGACGCCGCGGATTCTGGGGGGCGGCAAGCTGATGATGCTGGGCAATTTCATCGAGCTGCAATTCGGTCAGGGCCGGAACTGGCCGCTTGGCGCGGCGATTTCGATCGTGCTTCTGGTGATCGTGATGGCGGCGCTTCTGGTCTATGTCCGCGCGATCAACGGGGAGAAACGCGATGGCTAATCCTCGGGCCTTTCATGTCGCCGACCTGCCGGGCGTCGGCCCGACCGCGCTTTTCGTCTTTGCCGGGCTTTATGCGCCGATCCTGACGCTGGTGATCTATTCCTTCAACGCCTCCCCCTCGGTCGCAACCTGGGAGGGGTTCACCTTCGAGTGGTATCTGAAGGCCTGGAGCAATGCCGCGGTGATGAATGCGGCGGCCAATTCGCTGATCGTCGCCACGCTGGCCGCGCTGCTCTCGACCGGGCTTGCGACCTTGGCCGCGCTTGGCACCACCCGCCGCCCGGCCTTCTTCGGCATCACCGCGATTTATGCCGCGATCAACCAGCCGCTGATGGTGCCCGAGATCGTCACCGCCGTCGCCCTGCTGATCGTCGTCGCCGCGATCAAGGCCGCCACGGGCTATGCGGGGCTGGGCTATCTGGTCGTCGCGCATACGGCCTTTTGCATCCCCTTCGCCTATCTGCCGATCCGCGCGCGGCTCGAGGGGATGGACCTGACCTTGGAAACCGCCGCCGCCGATCTTTATGCAAGCCCCTGGCAGGCCTTTCGCTTTGTCACCCTGCCCCAGCTCGCGCCGGGCATTCTGGCGGGCTGGATGCTCGCCTTCGTCACCTCGCTTGATGATGTGGTGATCACCGAATTCATCAAATCGCCCGGGCAGGACACCCTGCCCACTTACATGCTCGGCCAGCTGCGCCGCGCCATGACCCCCGACATCAACGCCCTGTCTGCCGCCCTTTTGGGGCTGACGCTGGTGCTTTTGTCGGGCTTTTTCCTGCTCAGCCGCCGCAAGAGCTGAGACGAATGAACGAACCAACCGGGAGAGACCCAATGAAGAAACTGCTTGCCGCCTCTGCCATGCTTCTGTGCTCTGCGACGCTTGCCGCCGCCGAAGGGGAGCTGTTCCTCTATAACTGGGGCAACTACACCAGCCCCGATCTGATCAAGAAGTTCGAAGAGACCTACAAGGTCAAGGTCACGATCACCGATTTCGACAGCAACGACACCGCGCTTGCCAAGGTCGAGGCCGGGGCCTCGGGCTTTGACCTTGTCGTGCCCTCGGCGGGTTTCGTCGGCATCTATGCCGAAAAGGGCTTGATCGAGAAACTGGACCTGTCGCGCCTGCCCAACCACAAGAACATCGCCCCGCAATGGATGGATGTCGCCTGGGACAAGGGCCGGGAATGGTCGATCCCGTGGCAATGGGGCTCGACCGGGATGTCGGTCAACACCAAGGTTTACGGGGGCGACATCAACACCTCGGCCATCTTCATGAACCCGCCGCCGGAGCTTGAGGGCAAGATCAACGTCATTCCCGAAATGGGCGACGTGATGGCGCTGGCCACGATGTACGAGGGCGGCAAGGTCTGCTCGGATGATCCGGCGATCATGAAGAAGGTGCGCGACGATCTTCTGGCGGCGAAGCCGAAATGGCTGTCGATGGATTATTCGACCGTCGAGAAGATGACGAACAATGACTATGCGGCGACCGTGGACTGGAACGGCTCGGCGATGCGGGCGCGGCTGGGCAACAAGGACGTGGCCTATGGCTATCCGAAGGAAGGCTATGGCCTCTGGATGGACAACGTCGTGCTGCTGAAGGACGCCAAGAACGTCGATAACGCCTATCTGTTCATGGACTTCATCCTGCAGCCGGAAAACGCCGCGATGCTCTCGGCCTTTGCGCGCTATGCGAACGGGATCGCGGGCTCGGAAGCCTTCCTGCCCGAGGACATGAAGGGCGCGCCCGAGCTGAACCCGCCGGCGGAATTTGCCGACAAGGGGCAGTTCGTGACGATCTGCACCGGCAAGGCGCTCGACTACCAGAACGCGATCTGGACCGAGCTGCAGAAGTAAGCCTCTGACACCGCTTGCCCGACCACGCCCCGACGCCCGGGGCGTGGCCCTTTCCTCATGCCCGAGCGCCTGCCATGCCGACCCCCGATCTGATCCTGACCAACGCCCGCATCCTGACGATGGACGACGCGCGCCCCACCGCCGAAGCCCTTGCGCTTTCGGGCGAGACCATCCTTGCCCTTGGCACCACGGCCGAGATACTGGCGCTCGCCACCCCCTCGACCCGGGTGATCGATGCCGGGGGTCGCACCGTCCTGCCCGGCTTCTTCGAGGGTCACGTCCATCTGGGTCTTGGCGGGGCGGAACTGGCGCATCTGCATCTCGACCATCTGCACGGCATCGAAGAGATCACGGCGGCCTTCCGCGCCTTTGCCGCCACCCATCCCGACCGGCCGCTTCTGATGGCGCAGGGCGCGGATTACGGCATGCTCGGCCATCCGATCAGCCGCCACGATCTGGATGCGATCATCGCCGACCGCCCGATCGCGATGATGTCGCATGACCACCACACGGTCTGGGCGAATACCGCGGCGCTGCAAGCCACCGGCCTGATGCATGGCGCACCGATGCCGCACGGGCACGAGGTTGTTCTGGATGCCGATGGCCTTGCCACCGGCGAATTGCGCGAATTCGAGGCCTTCGGGCCGCTCATCACGCTCGGCGGCGAGGCGCGGATCAACCTTGGCATCGCCACGGGCGAAGAACCCGCGACCCCGCCCACGGCCGAGGAACGCGCCGCCGACAAGGCGATGATCTTGGCGGGGATGCAGCATTGCGCGAAACACGGGGTGACGAGCCTCGTCAACATGGACGGCAACCGCTACACGCTGGAATTGCTTGCCGAAATGCAGGCCGAGGGCACGCTTTTGCTGCGCGTCAAGGTGCCCTTCCACTTCAAGCCGCATATGGATCTGACCGCGCTCGAACGCGCCTCGGCGATGATGCGCGATTTCGACAGCGCCTGGATCAGTTCGGGCTTCGTCAAGATGTTCATGGATGGCGTCGTCGACAGCCGCACCGCCTACATGATCAACGATTATGTCGACCAGCCCGGGCACCGCTCCTTCCCGCTCTTTGCGCCCGAGACCTTCAAGGAAATCGCAACCGAGATCGACAGGCGCGGGCTTCAGATCGCCGTCCATGCGATCGGCGACGGCGCCGTGCGCACCACCATCGACGGGATCGAAGCCGCGCGGGCCGCGAATGGCGCCCGCGACGCCCGCCACCGCATCGAACATATCGAGCTGATCGACCGTGCCGACATTCCCCGCCTTGGCGCACTTGGCATCACCGCCAGCCTGCAGCCGCCCCACCCGCCCGGCGCGATGGAGTTTCCGCTCGAACCGACGCTGACCCGGATCGGCAAGGCGCGCTGGCCGGACGCCTATCTGTGGAAGACGCTCGCAACCGAGGGCGGCGCGCATATCGCCTATTCGAGCGACTGGCCGGTGACCGATGTCTCGGTCCTGCGCGGCATCCATGCCGGGGTGACGCGCAAACCCTTCGAGGGTTGCGCCGACGAATGCCTGAGCCTGATGGAAACGCTGCGCGCCTATACGGCGGGCGGCGCCTGGGCCGCGCATCGCGACCATGTAACCGGCACGCTCAAACCCGGCATGGCGGCCGATCTGGTGATGCTCGGCGGCGATATCGAAACCTGCGCGCCCGCGGCGATCCCCGATCTTGGCATCGCCCTGACGATTTGCGGCGGGCGCATTCTGTGGCAGGCGGGGGCCTGACCCCGGCCAGCGACACAGCGCCGCTTTGAATTTGGGGGAAACCCTGTATCCTTCCCGAGAAGTCCCGAACCGGGATGGATACCGCCCTGCGTTGCGCGCACCGGAGACAGCATGACCGCACCGCTCATGCCCTTATCAGCCGAGGCCGCGGACCACAGGGCCGCGCCGTCGAAACTGATGTATGGCGCATGGCAAGGCGTGATGCGCTGGCGGGCAGAAGCGACGCTCTGGGCTCAGTGCGTGGTCGGGATCTGTTTGATCGTGGCGGCCGCTGCCCTGCGCGACGGGCTGCACGCGCTCGGGGCGGATCTCAATTACCTGCCGCTGATGCCTGCAGTGGCCCTGACCGCGGCGCTTTTGCGCGTCGAAATCGGCTTGACCGTCGTCGCCCTGACCGCATTGCAGATCCATGTCGTCTTCGTGCCGCAATCCGGGTCGGGCCATGACATCGCGCAGATCATCTATCTGGGCTCGTCGGCCTTTACCGTGCTACTGGCGGAAATGTTCTTTCGCGCGCAAGAGACGGCCCGGGAGGAACAAAGACGGGCCACGGCGATCGAGCGGCTGAATGCGGCGGTGATCGAATACTCGAACGATGCTGTCGTGACCTATACGCTGGACGCAAAGGTGACGACCTGGAACCCGGCGGCGGAACGGATCCTCGGCTATCAGGCCTGCGACATGATCGGTCGCCCGGTGCATGACCTCTGTGCGGAACTCCACAAGAACCACGATGCGCTGCGCGCCCGTCTGCGCATGGGAGAAGCCATCGAACATTTCCCGACACAACTGCGCACCAGGGACAGCCGCGTGCTTGATGTCTCGCTCACGCTCTCGCCGATCCGCGACCCGGCAGGGGAAGTCGTCGGCATCTCGGCGATCTTTCGTGACATCAGCCAGAGCATGAAGATCTTCGAAGAGCTGCGCCAGAGCGAGGAAACACTGCGCTTCGCGCTGGAAGCGGCACAAGCGGCGCCGTGGCGATGGAACTCGTCAGCGGACACGTCGGAATGTTCCGAAGCCTTCCTGCGCCAGCACGGGCTTGATCCGGCGCAGTCATCGGTCTGTTTCGCCGACTGGCTTGCCAGCCTGCACCCCGACGATCGCGCCGCGACCGAGGCCTCGGTCCAGGCGGCGCTGCAGGCGCAGGTCCGTGATCACTGCATGCAGTATCGCATCGCGCCCGAGCGCGTCGGCGGCCCGCGCTGGATCGAAAGCTTCGGACGGATCGAGCGTGATGCGCAAGGCGGGGCGCAGATCATCAACGGCATCTCCTTCGATGTCACCGAGCGCTTCGTGGCGCATGAGCGCATCGCCTATCTGGCCCATCACGACGGGCTGACGGGGCTGCCGAACCGGGCGCTGTTTCTTGACCGGCTGGAGGCCGCGCTGGCGCGGGTTCGACGTGGCCCGGGCTGTGCGGTGCTGCTGATCGATCTCGACCGCTTCAAGGAAGTGAACGACACGCTTGGCCATCCGGCAGGCGATGCGCTGCTCTGTGCGGTGACGAAACGGTTGCGCGCCGAGGTGAGCGAGGCAGACACGCTGGCGCGGCTTGGCGGCGACGAATTCGCGGTGCTGCTGACCGAAACCGACGATCCGCGCGTCGCGGTGGCGCTGGCCGAGCGGCTGATCAGCACGGTCGAGACCGGGTTTCAGATCGATGGCCGCCCGATCAGCATCGGCGCCAGCGTCGGCATTGCCATGGCCCCTTCGGACGGGCTCAGCGCCAAGGCGCTGGTCAAGGCCGCCGATGTGGCGCTTTACCGGGCGAAGGCAGACGGCTCGGGTTGTCTGCGCTTCTTCGAGCCCGAAAGCGACACAAGGATGCAGCAGCGCCGCGCGCTGGAAAGCGATCTGCGCCGGGCTTGGGCGGCGCGCGATTTCGAGCTGTTCTTCCAGCCGATCATCGACATGAAGACCCGCCGCGTCTCCTGTCTCGAGGCGCTGTTGCGGTGGCATCACCCCGACCGCGGCTGGGTCTCGCCCGAGACCTTCATTCCGCTGGCCGAAGAGATGGGGCTGATCGTGCAGATCGGCGAATGGGTGCTCTGCGAAGCCTGCACGGCGGCAATGACCTGGCCCGAGACGCTGAGGGTGGCGGTCAACCTCTCGCCCGTGCAGCTGGCCCATATCGGTCTGGCCGAAGCGATCACGGCAGCGCTCGCCCGCACCGGGCTTGCGGCGGACCGGCTGGAGCTGGAAATCACCGAAACGGTGATGATGAAGGAAACGCGGGCGACGCTGGCCACGCTCGAACGGCTCAAGGCACTGGGGCTGCGCATCGCGATGGATGATTTCGGCGCGGGCTATTCCTCGCTGCGCAACCTGCAACGTTTCCCCTTCGACAAGGTGAAGATCGACCGCGCCTTTACCGCGGGGTTGGGGCACTCGCGCCAAAGCGCGGCGATCGTGCGGGCGGTGACGGGCATGTGCCTGAGCCTTGGCATGGTCTCGACCGCCGAGGGGGTGGAGACCGAGGCGCAACTTGACGCACTTGACCGCGAGGGTTGCACCGAGGCGCAGGGCTATCTGTTCAGCAAGCCGGTTCCGGCGGCCAATGTCCCGGCGCTGCTCGACCGGCTCGCCTGCGCCGATGTGAGATGATCGCTTGCCGCGGGCAAGTTCCGCCGCGTTTTGAACGTCCTGCACGCGGGCGAGGTCATTCTTCCAGTTCGCTGTCCCAATACAGGAAATCGAGCCAGGTCTGATGCAGGCCATCCTTGGCCATCGGCAGCCGCCGCGCGATGTCGTCAAGCTGGCGCGGGCTGGGCTCGAAGGGCGCTCGCAGAAGCCGCATCCCGGCCTCTTTCGGGGTCCGGCAGCCCTTGCGCAGATTGTCCGGGCCGCAGGCGGTGACGATATTCGTCCAGCGGCTGCCGCCAAGACGCGCGCGCGGGATCACATGGTCGAAGGTCAGCTCCGACACCGGGAACCGCCGCCCGCAATATTGGCAGCGGAATTCATCGCGCAGAAACACGTTGAACCGGGTGTAAGGCACTTTCTTGCGCCGCCGATAGGTCTTGAGCGCCACCACCGCCGGAATCTCGAAGCTCTGGTTGGCCGAGGAGACGCGCAGCCCCTCGTAGGTCTTCACCTGAATGACGCGCTCCTGCAGCACCGCCACCAGCCCCTGTTGCCAGCTCCAGGCCGAAAGCGGAGCCCAGGACAGGGGCTGCATGTCAGCATTCAGCACGAGCGTGCGCAGATTTCCGATTGCGACGTTCATCCCTGCCTCCTTTCGGCAAGGCCTTGCAGGCAAAGAAAAAAGCGCGTGGGATACACGCGCTTTCGCAAGGTCGAAGAAGAAGAGGAAGCCGTCACGGAACCACCGGTGCAGGGAAGCGGCGGGCAGGCAAAGCCGCCGTCAGCAGACACCCGGTTGCGCCGGTCATTGGCCGGTCGTCGCCTCTCGCCCCCTCGATCCGATCCGCACATCGTCCTTCCCCGTCATGTTCCGAGCGGACAGCGCGGCGGAGAAGCCCCCCGCCTCTGCCACAGCTCTACTATATCTCGCGTCTCGCACAGGACAAGGCCCGCGATCTGCGCAACCTGCCCGTGCGCACAGGCATTGCATGCCTTTGCAACGGCGATGTGACGGGTTGCCCGGAAATCGGGCAGACGGGGGGCGACTCAGCAGGGCAGCGACTCAGGCGGGCAGATGCGCCTTGAGGAAGGCGAGCGCCTGACCCAGCCCGTCGGGCGAGATGCCATGCCCGGTGCCGCGCATCACATGGGTGCGCACGTCGAAGCCCGCCGCCGTCAGCGCATCGGCCGCCTGTTTCAGATCGCCAAAGGGCACGATCTGATCGACATCGCCGTGCAAAAGCAGCATCGGCGGCTTCGTCACCGCCTCGGCCGCCAGCAGATCGGCGCGCAAGAGCCGCCCCGAAAAACCGACCACCCCGGCCAACGCCTGCTTGCGCCGCGGCGCCACTTGCAGCGACATCATCGTGCCCTGCGAAAAGCCGACCAAGGCGATCTGCGACGCCGCAAGACCCTCGGCCGTGATGACCTGATCGAGGAAGGCATTCAGATCCTCGGACGCGCGCGCCAGCCCCGCGGCAGCGTCTTCGGGGGCGGAGCCATCCAGCCACGGGATCGGGAACCATTGCCGGCCAAAGGGATTGGTCACGCATTCCTCGGGCGCATCGGGCGCGAGGAACAGCGTGTTCGGCAGATGCGGGGCCAGCGGCTCGGCCAGACCCAGCAGATCGTCGCCATCCGCGCCATAGCCGTGCAGGAAGATCACCGCAGAAGTTGCCTTGCCCGAGCGGGCCTCGACCCGCCCCACCTTGTTGATCCGTGTCATGGCGCCACTCCTTCGCGATCCTTCATCGCCGCGTAATAGGCCCAAAGCCCGCGCGCGGCAACCGCCCGCCAGGGCGACCAAGGCGCAGAGAGCGTGCCAAAGGCCCGCGGCTTCGGCCGCTCGGGCAGGTCAAACAGCATCCGCGCCGCCTCGGCCAAGGCCAGATCGTCGACGGCGAAAACATCGGCGCGACCAAGCGCGAACATCAGATACATCTCGACCGTCCAACGGCCGATGCCGGGCAAGGGCAGAAGCGTCTCGATCACCTGCGCGTCGGGCAAATGGCGCAGGGCGGGGAAATCGACGCCCGAGCGGGCGAGCGCCTGCAGGTAGCGCACCTTTTGCCGCGACAGCCCGCAGGCGCGCAGATCGTCCTCGCTGGCATCGGCCAGAGCGGGGGCGGCGCCGAAACCCGCCTCAATGAGCTTGCCCCGGATCGAGCGCGCCGCAGCGGTCGAGACCTGCTGGCCAAGGATCGCATCACGCAGGGCCTCGAACCCGTCCTCGCGGCGCCGGAGCGGCCAGGGGCCTGTGAGCGCAAGGGCTTCGGCAAAGCGCGGCTCGGCCGCGACAAGCCATGCCGCGCCCTCTGCCACATCGTCTTCGGTGTCTATGATGCGTCCGACCATCCGGGCAGCCTGCCCGGTTTTCGCCCGCCGCGCCAGCCCCGAATGCTTGCCAGCCTGATCGGGGCGCGCTAGGCCTTGGACATGACCGAGACCGCCCTGCCCGCCCCGCCGCTTCCGCTTCGCAACCTGATCGTTCTGGTCGCGGCCCAGGCGTTTCTGGGCGCGCAGATGTCGATGATCTTCACCGTGGGTGGGCTGGCGGGCAAGTCGCTGGCGTCGAACCCCTGTCTGGCAACGCTGCCGCTCTCGCTGATCGTGCTGGGTTCCGTGCTGACGGCGCAACCGATGTCGTCGTTCATGGCAGTCTACGGGCGCCGGGCCGGGTTCATTCTGGCGACGGCGGCCGGGGGCATTGGCGCGGCGATTTCCGCCCATGCGCTGGCCATCGGCTCTTTCGCGCTTTTCTGCCTCGGCTCGATGCTGGCGGGCATCTACATGTCCGCGCAGGGGTTTTACCGCTTCGCCGCGACCGACGGCATCGCGTCCGAACATCAGAGCAAGGCGATTTCCTGGGTTCTGGCCGGGGGCCTGGCGGCGGCGGTGCTGGGGCCACAGCTGGTGAAGCTGACCGCACAGGCGCTGGTGGTGCCGTTTCAGGCCACTTACCTTGCGATCATCGCGATCAATCTGGCGGGGCCGCTCCTTTTTGCCTTCCTGCGCATCCCCGCGCCCGGACGACGGGCCAAGGGACAGGCGGCCGGACGGACGCGGGCGCAATTGCTGCGCGATCCGGTGATCCTTGTCGCGATGGTCTGCGGCATGGTCTCCTATGCGCTGATGAACCTCGTGATGACCTCGACCCCCCTGGCGGTGGTCGGCTGCGGTCACACGACGACGAATGCGGCCGATATCGTCTCGGCGCATGTGCTGGCGATGTATCTGCCCTCGTTCTTCACCGGCCATCTGATCGCGCGCTTCGGGCGCGAGGTGATCGTGGGGATTGGCCTGTTCATCCTGGCGGTAGCGGGTGCGGTTGCGCTGACGGGAGTGAATCTTGAGCAGTTCTTCATCGCGCTGATGCTTCTGGGGCTGGGGTGGAACTTCGGCTTCATCGGCTCGACCGCGATGCTGGCCTCCGCGCATCGCCCCGAGGAGCGCGGCACGGTGCAGGGGATGAATGATTTCGTCGTCTTCGGCGGGGTGTTTCTGGCCTCGCTCAGCTCGGGCGGGCTGATGAACTGCGCCTCGGGCGATGCGGTCGCGGGCTGGCAGGCGGTGAACCTCGCCATGCTGCCCTTCCTGACGCTCGCCGGTGCGGCGCTGATCTGGCTGATCCTGCGCCCGAAGGAAACCCGGTAAGAAATTTCGCCTCGCGATGCGAGGCGACCCGCCGGGGGCTCTGCCCCCGGACCCCCGAGGTATTTGGAGCAAGATGAAAAGACAGTCGAGCTGATTTCATCTTGCCCGAAATACCTCCGGGGGAGTCCCGCAGGGACGGGGGGCAGAGCCCCCCTGCACGGTCAGGCGCGCGCGGCGCGGATGCGCTTGGCGAGCCCGAGGGTCGAGCCGTCCTTGCCCGCGCCCTCTGACGTTCCTTCCAGCACCGGGGCGAGCGCCAAGGCCAGTTCCTTGCCCAGCTCCACCCCCCATTGATCGAAGCTGTTGATGCCAAGGATGACGCCTTCGACGAACACGCGGTGTTCGTAAAGCGCGACGATACCGCCGAGCGTGAAGGGAGTCAGGATCTCGATCAGCAATGTCGTCGAGGGGCGGTTGCCCGGAAAGACGCGGTGGCGGGCTTGCCGCTCAAGCTCGGCGCCGGTCAGGCCTTTTTTCGCCATGAGCGCGGTGGCTTCTTCGAGCGAGCGGCCGCGCAGCAGCGCCTCGGATTGCGCAAGGCAATTCGCCACCAGAAGCAGGTGCTGGTGTTCGAGATAGGGTTCCCGGCCGCGCGCGGCAAGGATGAATTCGCAGGGCACGACGCGCGTGCCCTGATGGATCAGCTGATAGAACGCATGCTGGCCGTTCGTGCCGGGCTCGCCCCAGACCACGGGGCCGGAGTGATAGGGCAGATCGGCGCCGTCCATCGAGACGCGCTTGCCGTTGCTCTCCATCTCGAGCTGCTGCAGGTAGGCGGGCAGCCGGGCAAGGCGTTGTTCATAGGGCAGCACGGCGCGGGTCGCATGGCCCAGCACCTGATTGTGCCAGATACCGACCAGCGCCAGAAGCACTGGCAGGTTCTGCGCAAGCGGCGCCTCGCGGAAATGCCGGTCCATCGCGGCGGCCCCGGCGTGGAACTCGGCAAAGCCTTCGGGGCCGATGCCGATCATCAGGCTGAGGCCAATCGGCGACCAGACCGAATAGCGCCCGCCGACCCAATCCTCGAAGCCGAAGACGCGCTCAGTCGGGATGCCGAAAGCGGCTGTCTTGTCGGTCGCGGTCGAGATCGCGGCGAATTGCGCCGCGGGGTCGGCGACCTTCGCCGCCATCCAGGCGCGGGCGGTTTCGGCATTGGTCATCGTCTCGATCGTGGTGAAGGTTTTTGAGGCCACGATCACCAGCGTCGTTTCCGGGTCGAGCCCCGAAAGCACGTCATGCGCATGCGCGCCATCGACGTTCGAGATGAAATGCAGCCGCGGCCCGTCGGCGAAGGAGGTGCAGGCGATCGAGGCCATCACCGGCCCAAGATCCGACCCGCCGATGCCGATATTGACCACATCGGTGATGCGGCCCCCCTGCCCGGTGAAGCGGCCCTCGCGCACATCTGCAGCAAAGGCCTGCATCCGGCCGAGCGTCTCGCGCAGCGCGGGCATGACATCGTGGCCGTCGACGGTGATCCTGTCCGCCGCATTGCGCCAGGCGGCATGCAGCACCGCGCGCCCCTCGGTCTCGTTGATCTTCTCGCCCGCGAACATCGCGTCGCGACGCGCCGCGACGCCGGTCTTTTCGGCCAGATCGACCAGCAGCTTCAGCCCCGCGGCGTCGATGTTCGTTTTCGAGAAGTCGAAGAACCACGACCCGAATTCGGCGCTGAAAGCTGTGGCGCGGGCGGGGTCGGCAGCGAAAAGATCGAGGATATGCCGGTCCTTGAGGGTCGCGGCATGGGCAAGAAGGTCATCGAAACGGTTCATCAGGGAGCCCAATGGATGGTGGCGTTGGAAAGGACGATCCGCACCGGGGCCTCGGTTTCGGGAAGGCTTGCGGCACGTTCGAGTGCTGCGCGCTTTTCTGCACCGGTGATCAGAAGATGGCAATGCATGGCCGAGCGCAGCACCGGTGCCGTCAGCGTGATCCGCGGCTCGCCCGCGGCCTCGGCGCGCAGCGCCATAACCGGCGGGGCATCGGGGGCCAGCGCCTCGGCCAGGCGGTCGGCGCCGGGGAAAAGCGAGGCCGTGTGCATGTCGGCGCCCATGCCGAGCATCAGCACGGTGAGCGGCAGCGCGGCGCGGATGCCATGGGACAGCTCGTCCAGCCGTTCCTCGGGCGTTTCGGCAGGGGCGTAAAGCGGCACCAGATGGGCGAGCGCCGCGGCCCCGCGCAACAGCCGATTGCGCAAAAGGGCGGTGTTCGAGCGCGGGCTCGTCTCATCGACCCAGCGCTCGTCATTCAAGAGCACCCAGACACGCGCCCAATCAAGATCGAGGCCCGAGAGGATATCGAACACCGGACCGGGCGTCGTGCCGCCGGGGACACACAGCGTCACCCGCTCCTCGACTTCCAAAGCGCGGCGCAGTTGACTGGCGACCTTGTCGGCGAGCGCCAGCATCATCAATTCGCGGTCCGGATAGTCGATCAGGTTCATTCGCGGATCTCCCGCCAGCGACGGCCGTCGCGGTGCATCAGCATCAGTGCATCTTCCGGCCCCGAAGACCCGGCGTCATAGGGCCGCGGCCGGTCGCCCCGCGCCTCCCAGCCCGCGATGATCGGATCGGTCCAGGCCCAGGCGGCCTCGACCTCGTCGCCGCGCATGAAGAGGGTCTGGTTGCCGCGGATCACATCCATGATCAGCCGCTCGTAAGCGTCGGGAATGTCGGCACCGTCTTCGCCCAGAGCCTCGGCAAAGGACATGTCGAGCGGCACCTGCACCAGACGCATCCCCCCCGGACCCGGTTCCTTGATCATCACCTTCAGGTTCATGCCCTCGTCAGGTTGCAGCCGGATGACAAGGACGTTCTCGCGCCACGCGGCTTCCTCCTGATCAAAGATCGAATGCGGCGGCGCCTTGAAGGTGATGGCGATTTCACTGGCCCGGCCGCGCAGCCGCTTGCCGGTGCGCAGATAAAAGGGCGTGCCCTGCCAGCGCCAGTTCGCCACCTGCACCTTCAGCGCGATATAGCTTTCGGTGCGGCTGTCGGGGTTTTCGCTGTCGGCCAGATAGCCCGGCTGCTCGGCCCGGCCAGCCGAGGCCTTCACACCAAGATATTGGCCGCGCACGATGTCGGCCGCAGGAACGGGCTGCAAAGCCCTGATAACCTTCACCTTTTCATCGCGCACCGCATCGGGGTCGAAGTGATAGGGCGGCTCCATCGCGATCAGGCACAAAAGCTGCATCAGGTGGTTTTGCACCATGTCCCGCATCGCGCCCGACTTGTCGTAATAGCTGCCGCGCCCGCCGACACCCACGGTCTCGGCGACGGTGATCTGAACATGATCGATGTATTGCGCGTTCCACAAGGGCTCGAACAAGATGTTGGCAAACCGCACCGCCATCAGGTTCTGCACCGTCTCCTTGCCCAGATAATGGTCGATCCGATAGATCTGGCTTTCCTCGAAATGCGCGGCAAGCGTCGCGTTCAGCGCCTTGGCCGAGGCCAGATCGCGGCCGAAGGGCTTCTCGACGACGATGCGCGAATCCTTGCCCGCGATGCCATGCGATTTCAGACGATCCGCCAACGGCCCGAACAGCACCGGCGCGACCGAGAAGTAAAAGGCGTTGATCCGCGCCGGATCGACCTTGGCTTTCAGCGCATCCCAGCCGCCCTCACCCGTCGCATCGACCGAGACGTAATCGAGGCTTTGCAGAAACGCCGCAATCGTGTCGTCGTCATGTTTCGCCGGATCGACGAAATCGGCGATCGCCTTCGTCACCTGCACCCGGAAGCCCTCGGCATCCATCTCGGAGCGGGCGGCGCCGATGATCCGCGCGCCCTCGGGCATCTGCCCGGCATGAAAGCGGCGGTAAAGTCCGGGCAGGATCTTGCGCTGCGCAAGATCGCCCGTGGCTCCGAAGATCACGAGGTCGAAAAGGTCCACCGGAATGACGCGCGACACCATGGGACTGGCTCCGATTCTTGGCATGACTGGCGCCCTCCTCCGGATGCGCCGTCCTAGTTACATATGTTAGCGGTAACATACGTGATTTCTACCGTGGCGCCAAGCCCAAGTCTAGCCCGGTGTCGGGCGAACTCAAAGCGGTTTGGCGAGGCGGGCGCAGATCAGGCGGTTTCGAGCGCACGGGCCAGGCGAAAGAGCTTGGCCTTTTTCAAAAGCGCGCGCAGGGGCCAGGACTGACCGGACAAAGCCTCGGCCTTGACGCGGACACGCTCGACCACGGCCGCGACCTGCGTGGGGTGATCGGCGGCCAGCGCCCAAAGGAAGGCATCGGCATCAAGGCGCGAAAGCCCCTCGCCCGCCAGCACACCACGCGGAAAATCGGCCCGGTTTTGCGTCACGATGGCCTCGGCCCCGCCAGATATGGCGGCCGCCAGCACATGGATGTCGTTTTCATCGGGCAGATGCAGCCGCGATTCGAGGCCCGGGCGGGGGGCGACGCTCGCCCGTGGAAAGCGGGCCTTGAGGGTCGCAATCTCGCCCCGCGCATAGGCCTCGTCGCCCACTGAAAGCCGCGCCGCCGCCCGCGCCCATTCCTCCAAGATGCGCTCGGACCAGAGAGGCGCATACAGCCCCTCGGCCGCGCAGCCGGTCAGGATTTCGCGCAAGACCGTCGGGTAAAGCACGCAGGCGTCGAGCAGGACTTTCCCCGGCGCCGCACGCATCAGTCGAGCCGGAAGACCAGCGATTTCAGATAGGCCGATTCGGCCAGTTGCGGCAGCATCGGATGGTCCGGCCCGGCAAAGCCGGTGTGCAGAAGCTGTGCCCGGCGCCCGCCACGGCCAAGACCGCGGGCCGAAGCGTTGCGGAAGGCGACCAGATCGGCGGCATGCGAGCAGGAGCAGAGCACGATATAGCCGCCCGGCGCAACCAAGGGCGCCGCCAGCCGCGCGATGCGTTCGTAAGCGCGCAGCCCGGCCTCCAGCGATTGCTTGTTCGGCGCGAAGGCGGGCGGGTCGCAGATCACCACCTCGAACTGCGCGCCCTCGGCGGCCAAGGCTTCAAGCGTCGCAAAGGCATCGCCCTGACGGGTGGCAAAGCGGGCGCCCTGCCCCATCGCCTCGGCGCCCTTCTTCGCAAGGTCCAAAGCTGCGGCCGAGGCATCGACCGCCAGTGCATTTTCGGCGCCGCCCGCAAGACAGGCCAGCGCGAAGCCGCCGACATGGGAAAACACGTCCAGCACCCGCGCCCCCCGCGCCAGCCGCGCGGCGAATTCATGGTTCGGACGCTGATCGAAGAAAAGCCCGGTCTTCTGCCCGCCCAGAACGTCGGCCATATAGGTCGCGCCGTTCATTTCGACCGGCACCGGGCCGTCGATGGCGCCGCACAGCACCACGGTTTCCTCGGGCAGGCCTTCGAGCCCGCGCGAGCGGCCCGAGCCGTTCTTGATCACCGTCGTGACCCCGGTCACCGCGACGAGGGCCGCGCAAAGATCGCCGATCAGTGCCTCGGCCCAGGCGGCGTTCGGCTGCACCACCGCGACATCGCCGAAACGGTCGATGATGACGCCGGGCAGGCCGTCCGCCTCGGCATGGACAAGGCGATAGAAAGGCTGATCGAACAACCGCGAGCGCAGATCAAGCGCGCGGGCAAGCCGCGCCGCCAGCCAGTCGCGGTCGATCACCGCATCGGCGTCGCGATCCAGCATCCGCGCGATGATCTTCGATTTCGGGTTCACCGTGACCGTGCCCAGCACCCGGCGCTCGGCATCTTCGAGCGTCGCGATCACGCCGGGGGTCAGGCCCTGCGTGCGCCGATCCGTCACCAGCTCGTCGGCATAGACCCAGGGAAAGCCGTGCCGGATCGCGCGGGCCTCGGCCTTGGGGCGCAGCCGCACGACGGGACGGGACTTCGGCGCTTCTTCTTCGGTCATGGCGGGCCTCGGTGCTAAAGGGTGTTGCGCCCCCTCTATCCCGAGTTTCGCGCCGCGCAAAGCCCGCATCGGCACGGCCCTTGCCCGATCCGTGCCACACCCGATGGATTTTGCACAAAATCGGCTGGACACCCCCCCGCCCTTGCGCAAGAGAAGAAAGCAGGATTGATTTGTTAGCGCTAACTTCTTATATCAAGGCATGCCGAGCCTTCGCCAAAGCTGGATCCGACCATGACCGAGACTGCCGCACCGCTGAACGCCACGATCGCCCGGGTGACCGAGCGCATCCGCGCCCGCTCGGCCGCGCGGCGCGGCGATTATCTGGCGCGGATCGATGCGGCAATGGCACAGGGTCCGGCGCGGGCGCATCTGGCTTGCGGCAATCAGGCCCATGCCTATGCCGCGATGGGGCCGGACAAGACGCCGCTGGCCGAGGGGCGCGGGCCGAATATCGGCATCGTCACGGCGTATAACGACATGCTTTCGGCCCATGCGCCCTATGCGGATTACCCCGCGCAGATCAAGGCGGCTTTGCGCGAGATCGGGGCGACGGCGCAGGTCGCGGGCGGCGTGCCTGCGATGTGCGATGGCGTCACGCAGGGCCGCGCGGGGATGGAGCTGTCGCTTTTCTCGCGCGACGTGATCGCGCTCGCCGCCGGAGTGGCGCTCAGTCACGACACCTTCGACGCGGCGATTTTCCTTGGCGTCTGCGACAAGATCGTGCCGGGCCTCGTGATGGCGGCGGCGACCTTCGGCCATCTGCCGTCGATCTTCCTGCCCGCGGGGCCGATGACGGCGGGCCTGCCGAATGATGAAAAAGCCAAGGTGCGGCAACAGTTTGCCACCGGAGAAGTCGGCCGCGACAAGCTGATGGCGGCCGAGATGGCGTCGTATCACGGGCCGGGCACCTGCACCTTTTACGGCACCGCGAATACGAACCAGATGCTGATGGAGGTGATGGGCCTGCATCTGCCGGGATCAAGCTTCGTCAACCCGCACACGCCCCTGCGCGATGCGCTGACGGTGGCGGGCGCGCATCGGGTGGCGGCAATCACCGCGCTTGGGGAAAACGCACTGCCGGTCGGGCATCTCTTGGACGAGCGCGCCTTCGTCAACGGCCTTGTCGGGCTGATGGCCACGGGCGGCTCGACCAACCTTGTGCTGCACCTGCCCGCGATGGCCCGCGCGGCGGGGATCGAGCTCGATCTCGAGGATTTCGACGACATTTCCGCTGTCGTGCCGCTGATGGCCAAGGTCTATCCGAACGGGCTCGCCGATGTGAACGCCTTCCACGCCGCGGGCGGGTTGCAATTCCTGATCCGCCACCTGCTGCGCGCGGGGCTTTTGCATGGGGATGTGAACACCGTCGCCGGACCCGGCCTTGCGCGCTACACCCAAGAACCGAAACTGATCGAGGGCCGCCTGACCTGGGTCGAAGGCCCGGAGGAGAGCCTGAACGACCGCATCCTGCGCCCGGCCGCCGATCCTTTCGCGGCGACGGGCGGGCTGAAACAACTCGCAGGAAATCTCGGGCGCGGCGTGATCAAGGTCTCGGCCGTCGCTGCGGACCGCCATGTGATCGAGGCCCCGGCCCGCGTCTTCGAAAGTCAGGACGCGGTGAAAGAGGCCTTCAAACGCGGCGAATTCACCTCCGATACCGTCGTCGTCGTACGGTTTCAGGGGCCGCAGGCGAACGGCATGCCGGAACTGCACTCGCTCACCCCCACCCTTTCGGTGCTGCAAGACCGCGGCCTGCGCGTCGCGCTGGTCACCGATGGCCGGATGTCGGGCGCCTCGGGCAAGGTGCCCGCCGCGATCCATGTCAGCCCCGAAGCCGCCTGTGGCGGGCCTTTGGCAAAACTCATCGACGGCGATCTGATCCGGCTCGATGCCGACACTGGCGCGCTCACCTGCCTGACCGAAGGCTTCGAGAGCCGCGCCCCGGCAACCCCGGATCTGAGCGCCAATCGCACGGGTCTTGGCCGTGAACTTTTCGAGACGTTCCGCCGCAACACCGGCCCTGCCACCTCCGGCGCGTCCGTGATAGTGTGACGGCAGAAGCGTATTTGGACCAAGAAAAAGACCGCAGCTTTTTCTTGGCGAAAATACGCACTTAGCCAGATTCAATCCCCTCAGGAGGCCCCTCATGACCCCCACCGCCCAATCCGCGAAAGCGCGCGAAATCTGCGCGCTTGCCCCCATCGTGCCCGTGATCGTGGTGCAGGACGTCGCCCATGCCCAGCCGCTGGCCAAGGCGCTGGTCGCGGGCGGCCTGAAGGCGCTGGAAGTGACGCTGCGCAGCGCCTGTGCGCTGGAGGCGATCCGCGCCATGGTCGATGTCGAAGGCGGCGTCGTGGGCGCGGGCACGCTTTTGACGCCTGCCGATGTGAAAGCCGCGAAAGCCGCGGGCGCGCAGTTCGGCGTTGCCCCGGGCCTGACCGAAAGCCTTGTGAAGGCCTGCGAGGACGAGGGACTGCCGCTTCTGCCCGGCGCCGTCACCGCGTCCGAGGTGATGCGGGCGCTGGAACTCGGCTTCGACATGCTGAAATTCTTCCCCGCCGAAACCTCGGGCGGGGCTGCTGCGCTCAAAGCCCTTGCCGGACCGCTGCCGAAGGTTTCGTTCTGCCCGACCGGCGGGGTGAGCCTGAAGAATGCGCGCGATTACCTGACGCTTCCGAACGTGATGTGCGTCGGCGGCTCCTGGGTGGCGCCGCAAGGCATGATGAGCGCGGGGAACTGGGCCGCGATCGAGGCGCTGGCGACCGATGCCGCCGCGCTCTCGCGCGCCACTCTGGGCTGATCAGACCGACAAACGACCTGCCCGGCCACCGCGCCGGGCGGGCGGCGCTTCGGCGCGTGTCAGCCCCTCGGCCAGAACCGCCGACATCGGATGGCTGGCCTCTGCCCCATAATGCGACAGAACCACCCGCATCGCCTCGGTCTGGTCGGTGCCGGGCGCAAGGCTCAGCGCCCAGTCCAGAAAGATCGAGCGACATTCGACGGCGCCGATCCCGTCGATCCGGTAGCTTTCGCGAATAAGGCCCTTGGGGTCGGCCAGTTTCAGATCCATCACACGTCTTCCCATGTCAGGTGAGCGCCTTCTCGACGAGCGCCGCAACTTCGGATGTGGTGCGATCGAGCCGTTCGGCAAGGGCCGCAAGACTGTCTTCCCCGGCTTCGCGCAACAAAAACGCCCGCCCGCCCTCGCCCACCGCCTCCAGATCAAGCGGCTTGTCGGTCAGAAGCCGCCCGCCCGCCTGCAAGCGCCACAACAACCGATAGGCCGAGGCGAGCCTCTCGCCCTCTTCCTTGGTGACGAAACCCTGCCGCGGGCCGATGCGCAGCTGCGCCTCGACCTTGCGGGCGGGTTCGGCGGCACGCAGCGCGAAGCTTTGCGCCAGAAGCTCGATATCCTGCAACCGGCCGGGGCCGATCTTCGCCTCCCAGGCGCCATCGGGGGCCTTCGCCGCAAAGATCCGCGCCCGCATCTCGGCCAGATCCGGCATCACCTTGGGGTCGCCGCCCTTTTCGGCCAGAACCGCCAGCCGCACCGCCTCCACATCGGCGCCAAGGCGCGCATCGCCCGCCAGCACCCGCGCCCGCGTCAGCGCCAGATGCTCCCAGGTCCAGGCCTCGGTCCTCTGATAGTCTCGGAAACTTTCGAGCGAGACCGCCACCGGCCCGCCGCGCCCCGAGGGCCGCAGCCGCATGTCGACCTCGTAAAGTCGCCCCTCGGGCATCGGCGCGGTCAGCGCCGTGATGAAGGCCTGCGTCAGCCGGGCGAAATATTGCCGCGTCGCCAGGGGCTTCGGCCCCTCCGAGCTTTCCGCGCCCTGCGCGTCATAGATCATGATGAGATCAAGATCCGAGGCCGCATTGAGCCGCTCGGCGCCAAGTGACCCCATGCCCAGCACGACCGCCCCCCGGCCGGGCGGCAGCCCATGCTTGCGGGCGAATTCCGCCACCACCTCGGGCCAAAGGCAAGACACCGCCGTTCCGGCGATATCGGCATAGCATTTCGCCGCCTCGGCCGCGTCGACCAGCCCGCGCAGGTGATGCACGCCGACGCGGAACCGGAATTCCTTTGCCCAACGCCTTGCCGCATCAAGCTTTTTCTCGTAATCCGGCACCGCCGCAAGGGTCGTGCGGAAGCTTTCGGCCAAAGCCTCGGCGCCCGGCCAGGCGGCAAAGAAACTGCCGCCGATCACCGCATCCAGAACGCCCGGATTGCGGCTCAGATGCGCGGCCAACCCCGGCGCGGTGGCGCAGATATCGACGATCAGATCAATGAGCGACGGGTTGGCCTCGAACAGGGAAAACAGCTGCACCCCGGCGGGCAGACGCGCCAGAAAGCCGTCGAACTGGCGCAGCGCTTCTTCGGGGCTCGCCGCGCGGTCCATCCGCTTCAGGATCTCGGGCTCGATGCGCCGGAAAATCGCCTGCGCGCGTTCGGAGCGCAGCGCGGGATACAGCTGCCAACCCTCGACGATCGTCTCGGCCTCGGGGCTGAGGTCGGGCCGCACCGCCCCCTCCGAAGGCGCAAAGAACGCGCCCGTCAGCGCCTCGACCCGGATCAGCCGTGCTTTCAGCCGCGCGGCCCAAGCCTCGCTATCGCCCTCGCCCATCATCCGCGCGATGCGGTCGATCCCCTCGGGCGAGGTCGGCATCAGCTGCGTCTGCGCATCATTGACCATCTGGATGCGATGCTCGATCTCGCGGTGCTCGCGGTAATGCTCGGTCAGCTCGCGCGCCACATCGGGCGGCACCCAGCCCTTGACGGCGAGTTTTGCCAGCCCCCCGACGGTGGTGCGATCCCGCAGATCGGCATCGCGCCCGCCCGCGATCAGCTGCCGGGTCTGGGTGAAGAATTCGATCTCGCGGATGCCGCCTTGCCCAAGCTTCATGTTATGCCCGGCCACATCGATCGCGCCGCCAAGCCCCTTGTGGGCGCGAATCCGCAGCCGCATGTCATGGGCATCCTGAATCGCCGCGAAATCCAGATGTTTGCGCCAGACGAAGGGCGTCAGCGCTTTCAGGAACTTCTCCCCCGCCGCAATGTCGCCCGCGCAGGGCCGCGCCTTGATATAGGCCGCGCGTTCCCAGGTCCGGCCCTCCGCCTCGTAATAAAGCTCCGCCGCCCCCATCGAGATGCAGACCGGCGTCACCGAAGCATCGGGGCGCAGCCGCAGATCGGTGCGGAACACATAGCCTTCGGAGGTGATGTCATTGATCAGCGCCGACATCTTCCGCGTGACGCGGATAAAGGAGGCGCGGGCCTCCATCCGGTCATCGGGGGCGAATTGCGTCTCGTCAAACAGACAGATCAGGTCGATGTCCGAGGAATAGTTGAGCTCGAACGCCCCCATCTTGCCCATCGCCAAAGCCACCATGCCCCCGGCGCGGGCGGCATCGTCCGGGCCCTTGCCGGGCAGCTTGCCGCGGCGGATCTCGTCGGCGACGAGACGGCGCAGCGCCAGATCGACCGCCGTATCGGCGAGCGTCGTCAGCGATTGCGTCACCCGCTCGAGCGACCAGACCCCGCCCAGATCCGCAAGCGCGATCAAAAGCGCCAAGCGCCGCTTCGCCCGGCGCAACTCGGCGCCCAGTGCCTCAAGCTCGACCTCCTGCAGCCGGGCGATCTCGGTGGCGAAAGCGGTCTCGATCTCGCCCGACAGCGCCGCGCGCGCCCAATCCGCCTCGCGCTCCAGCAGCCCCGCAAGAAAGGGCGAACAGCCCGCCGTTCCGGCGATCAATGCCCGGATCTCGGGAGGAAAATCGCCATAACGGTCGACGACATCGGCGCCGCGGGCGGGATCAAAGGGGATGGGTGTGCGGGTCAGGCGGGATGCAAGGCTCATGGCGCCAGACTAGCCAGCGCAAGGCGCCGGTCAATGGGGCGCAAAGGCCGCGCTTTTCCTTGGAAAAATACGCAAAGGGGGGCGGGCGGAGGCAACCTCCCCCATCGCCTCACCAAAGCCCGCCTCAAATGTAAAAAAGATTTACATGCACTCTTGAAGCGGACGCAGCCCTTCCCATCTTACCCAATGTGAAACACTTTCACATCTAACCCCGGAGGGATCCATGACCTACACCGCCGCCGCCCCCGACAACCCCGGCGCCATCACCCGCACGCTGAACTGGCTCGACGACCGCGGCCCGATGAGCTGGATCGTCGTGATGATCGGCTCCTTCATCTTCGCCGGTCCGCTCGGCCTTCTGGTGCTGGGCTTCATCCTGATGACCGGTCGCTTCCGTTCGGCCCGCTGCCGCGCCCGCGCCGGGTTTGGTCCCCGTTTTGGCCGCGGCTATGCCTTCCACGCGATGCGCCCGACCGGCAATGCCGCTTTCGACGCCTATCGCTCCGACATGCTGGCCCGTCTTGAGCGCGAACAGGAAGAGTTCGAATCCTTCCTGATCCGGCTGCGCGAAGCCCGCGACAAGGCCGAGTTCGACCAATACATGGAAGAACGCGCCCGCGCCGCCGCGGCCCCGGTGCCCGCCGATGAGGCGGACAGGCCGAAGGCGTGAGCCGCCAAGCCCCCCTCTGCTGACCTCGCCCCCCGGGGCGGGGTCGTTTCCTGGCTTTCGAAGGAAATCCTTGGCGCGCGGCGCGTGCTTTGATAGCTTGGGCTCGCGTCGATCGCCTTCGGCGCGTCAACCCCCGGACCTCATGCGCCACTCGCTTCCGCTTGCACCGCAATTTTATGTGACGGCCCCGCAGCCCTGCCCCTATCTGGACGGGCGGTCGGAGCGCAAGCTTTTCACGGCACTGCAAGGCGAAGGCGCCGAGAAGCTGAACAACGCGCTGTCCCGGCAAGGCTTTCGCCGTTCGCAGAACGTGCTTTACCGCCCGTCCTGCGCCGATTGCTCGGCCTGCCTGTCGGCGCGAATCCGCGTCGCGGATTTCGAGCCGACGCGGACCCAGCGCAAGGTGCTCAACCGCAATGGGCATCTGAAGCGCACCGCGACCAGCCCCTGGGCCACCGAAGAGCAATTCGCGCTGTTCCGCCGCTATCTGGACGCGCGACATGCCGATGGCGGCATGGCCGACATGGATATCTTCGAATTCGCCGCGATGATCGAGGAAACGCCGGTGAAGACCCGCGTCATCGAATATCGTGATGGCCGGGTGGACACCGGCCCCCGCCCGCTCACCGCCGTCTGCCTGACCGATGTGCTCGATGATGGCGTGAGCATGGTCTACAGCTTTTACGACCCCGACCAGACCGACATGAGCCTTGGCACGCATCTGATCCTTGATCACGTTGCCATCGCCAAGCGCGCCGGGCTTCCTTACGTCTATCTGGGCTATTGGGTCCCCGGCTCGCGCAAGATGGGCTACAAGGCGAAATTCTCGGCGCTGGAAATCTTCAAGGCCGGGCGCTGGCAACCGATCGGCGACCCCGAGGATCACTCGGGCGAGACGCATCCGCTCTCGGTCGATCCGATCGCCGAACAGGTCGCGCGAATCCAGCTGCCCGACATGCGCTGAGCGAAACGCTGCCCTGCAGTGCCTGCAGATGCGGCAGCTTGGCGCAGATCCTTCCACTCAGACGCGAACAAACATTCATCTGGTCATGTTTTCGGACCGATTTGCGCAATTTTCCTGCGCAACGTCTGGACAGAGCCGCGCCGGGGTGCCAGTTTGAGCCCCGGATCGCCCGGTCGAAAACGGGCGGCATGACAGAACCAGACGGAAACAAACGGGAGGAGAACCCAATGGATCGTCGTTCATTTCTGACCAAGGCCACGGTCGGCGGCGCGGCTGCGGCCACGCTCGCAACGCCCGCGCTCGCGCAATCGACCCCGAAAGTGACGTGGCGCCTGACCTCGTCCTTCCCGAAATCGCTCGACACGATCTATGGCGGCGCGGAAGTGCTGTCGAAGATGGTGTCGGAAGCCTCGGATGGCAATTTCCAGATCCAGGTCTTTGCAGCTGCCGAGATCGTCCCCGGCCTGCAGGCCGCTGACGCCACCGCCGCGGGCACCGTCGAAGCCTGCCACACCGTCGGCTATTACTACTGGGGCAAGGACCCGGCCTGGGCGCTGGGCGCGGCCGTGCCGTTCGGGCTCTCGGCGCGCGGCATGAACGCCTGGCAATACCACGGCGGCGGCATCGATCTTTACAACGAGTTCCTCGGGACCAAGGGCCTGATCGGCTTCCCGGGCGGCAACACCGGCGCCCAGATGGGCGGCTGGTTCCGCAAGGAAATCAACACCGTGGCCGACCTGTCGGGCCTGAAGATGCGGATCGGCGGCTTTGCCGGCAAGGTCATGGAAAAGCTCGGCCTCGTGCCGCAGCAGGTGGCTGGCGGCGACATCTATCCGTCGCTCGAAAAGGGCACGATCGACGCCGCGGAATGGGTCGGCCCCTATGACGACGAGAAGCTCGGCTTCTATAAGGTCGCGCCCTACTACTACTATCCCGGCTGGTGGGAAGGTGGCCCGACCGTCCACTTCATGTTCAACAAGGCCGCCTATGAGGGCCTGCCGAAGGCCTATCAGGCGCTTCTGCGCACCGCGTGCCAGGCCGAAGACGCCGACATGCTGCAGAAGTATGACCAGAAGAACCCGGCGGCGCTGAAATCGCTCGTGGCCAATGGCGCGCAGCTGCGTCCGTTCAGCCAGGAGATCCTTGAGGCCTGCTTCAACGCCTCGCAAGAGGTCTATGCGGAAATGACCGCGACCAACCCGGCCTTCAAGAAGATCTACGACTCGATGGTGGCCTTCCGCGCCGACCACTACCTGTGGACGCAGGTCGCCGAATACAACTACGACACTTTCATGATGATCCAGCAGCGCAACGGCAAGATCTGAGCCCGCCTGCAACCGATCGGCCCCGGGGGAAACCTCGGGGCCTTTTTCTTTTCGCCCCCTCGCCCTAGATAGGCCGAAGACAGGAAAGGAGACCCCATGCCCGGCATTCTGATCACCGGCGGCGCGAAGCGGATCGGCGCCGAGATGGCACGGGGGTTCGCCGCGCGCGGCTTTCGCGTGGTGCTGCACTACAACAGCTCGTCGACCGAGGCCGAGGCGCTGGCGGGTGAGCTGAACCACTCGGGCGACATCTGCCGTCTAGTGCAGGCCGACCTGTCCGACGCGGCGGCAGTGCAGCGGGTTTTCGACGTGGCCGAGGGCTTTCTGGGCCGGGTGCATGTGCTCTTGAACAACGCCTCGAACTTCATGAACGACGACATCTTCAGCCTGAGCGATGCAAAGATGGACGCGCATTTCGCGGTGAACCTGAAGGCGCCCTTGGCGCTCGCCGCGCGGATGGCGGCGCAGGACATGGGCGGCGAAGATGCGCTGATCCTGAACATGCTCGACAACAAGGTGCTGGCGCTGAACCCGGATTTCTTTTCCTACACGCTGTCCAAGGCCGCGCTGCATGCCGCGACCGAGATGCTGGCGATGCGCTTTGGCGGCTGCCCGCGGGTCAATGGCATCGCCCCGGCGATCACGCTGATTTCCGGCAAGCAGACCCCGGAGAATTTCGAGAAATCAAGCCGCATCAACCCCTTGGGCATTCAGGTTCAACCGGCCGATCTGGTGCGCACGGCGCTTTACTTCTGGGAGGCCAAGGGCGTGACGGGCGAGGTGATCGCGGTCGATGGCGGCCAGACGCTGTGGCAGCTGCCGCGCGACGTGGCCTTTCTGGTGAAAGAGGGATATGTGCATGGCTGATCTGATCATCCGCCTCGAAGAGCTTGAAATCACGATGTTTCTGGGCATCCACGACTTCGAGCGCGCGCGCATGCAGCGCGTTCTCGTCTCGGCCGAGATCACCGTGACCGGCACTGACTGGCAGGCCGGGCGCTTCTTCGATTACGACCGCGTGGCCGAGTTCATCCGCTCCTTCAACGGCAGCCGGATCGACACGCAGGAGGAACTCGTCTCGCGCATCCATGCCTTCGTGCACGGGCTCGAAGGCGTCGCCCATGCGGCGATTTCCTCGAAGAAACCCGATGTCTACCCGGATGCGAAAGCCGTGGGCGTGGTGCTGCGCGGCTAACCCGCCGCGTTGCGACCCTGCCGCGGTTCTGCTACCTTTGCGCAACCACCCCGAAAGGCCCCCCCGATGTTCTACGTCATCGCGCTTTACATGATCCTCTCGCTTGGGCTGCTCTTTGGCGCTGCGGAACTCGAACGCCGCGCTATCGTCGCGCGCCGCCGCGGGCCGAACGGCCGGGCCATGCTGCTGTCCTTGCTGGTCTCGGCGGTGGGATCGCTCGTCGTTCTGGTGATCGGCGGCTTTGCCGAGGGCTGGATCTATATCCTGCATATTCTGGGCGGCTCGGTGATCTATCACGGCTTCATGGGCATCTCGCTTGTCCACGGGCTGCAGGAAGTTTCGGCCCGCACCGCCCGCGAACGCCTGCCCGCCCGCGCCTGACCCTTTCCGCTTGCGCTGCGCCCCTTCGGGAGTAATCTGACCCAAGGCAAACGGGGGGGGGGCAGACCATGCGCAAGTCTTCGGAAGACAAGGGTTTTCTGGACGATCTTCTCAGCCGGATGAGCTTGGCCGACAAGATCGGACAGCTCAACTTTCCCCATGCCGCGGGCCTGCCCACCACCGGCGCGGCCGCGGGGGCCGATACCGAAACCCTGATCCGGCGCGGTCATCTCTGCGGCACTTCGGCGGGCGCGAACATCGCCGAGCGGCGGGTGCTGCAGCGCATGGCGCTCGAGGAAAGCCCGCATGGCATTCCGCTTTTCTTCGCCCGCGACTGTTTGCAGCGCTACATCACCTGCGGGCCGATCCCGCTGGCGCTGTCGTGCTCCTGGGATCTTGATCTGATCACCCGCATCGCGCAAATGACCGCGCGCGAAGCCCGGGCGGATGGTGTCTCGCTGACCTGGGCGCCGATGCTGGATATCAGCTACGATGCGCGCTGGGGCCGGATTGCCGAAGGTCATGGCGAGCTGCCGCATCTGTGCGCCGCCATCGCGCGGGCAATCGTGACGGGCTATCAGGGCGCCGATGGCGACATGGCCCGGCCGGACCGGATGATGGCCACCCTGAAGCATTTCGCGGGCTACGGCCTGTCCATCGCCGGGCGCGATTATGCGGCAGTGGAGGCGAGCGCCTCGACGCTGATGCGGATCATGGCGCCGTTCGAGGCGGGCGTCGCGGCCGGGGCCGGCGCGGTGATGGTGGCCTTTTCCGCGCTGAACGACATTCCCGCCACCGCGCATCGGGTGCTCTTGCAAGACATCCTGCGCGAGCGTTTCGGCTTTGACGGCATGATCGTCACCGATTTCACCGCCATCGACCCCGAGCTGATCAACCACGGCATTGCCGCCGACGCGCGCGAGGCCGCCTATCTCGCCTTCAAGGCGGGCGTCGCCGTCGATCTGGTGTCGGGTGCCTTCCTGCATCACCTCGCCCCTCTGGTCGAGGAGGGCAAGACCGCCCCTGACGCCCGGCGCTGGGGGCCGGTGACCGAGGACGAGATCACCGCCCGCTGTCGCGAGGTGCTGCGGGCCAAGGAACGGCTCGGCCTGTTCGCTGATCCCTTCCTCGGGCTTGACGAGGCTCTGCGGGCAAAGGTTGTCCGCGCCCCCGATCACATCGCGCTGGCCCGCGAGGCCGCCGCGAAATCCTTGGTTCTTTTGAAGAACACCGGGGTTCTGCCGCTGGCCCGCGGGGCCACGCTTGCGCTGATCGGCCCTCTGGCAGAGGATCGGATCGACATGCAGGGCAGCTGGGCCATCGATGTGAACCCGCTCGACAGCGTGACGATTGCCGAAGGGCTGACCGCCGTCGCAGGCCCCGGCACCAAGGTTCTGATCGCCAAGGGCTGCTCGATCGTCGAAGACCCGGCTTTGGCGGCGCGGCTCAATGTGCACAACCGGCACATGCCCTCGGTCCCGCCGGAAAGCCGGTCGCTCGACGAGATGCTGGCCGAAGCGCGTGCCACCGCCGCCAAGGCCGATGCCATCGTGCTGGCGCTTGGCGAGGCCAAGGAGCATTCCGGCGAAAGCTCGACCCGGATGGACATCACCCTTCCCGGCGCGCAGCCGCAGCTTGTCCGCGAAATGGCCGAAATCGCGAAAGCTCGCGGCATCCCGCTGATCCTGCTGGTGATCTCGGGCCGCCCCTTGGCTCTGACCGAGGAAGCCGCGCTTTCCGATGCGCTGATCTGGACCGGCCACCCGGGCGCCGAGGGAGGCCCGGCCATAGCAGAAATCCTTTTCGGCGACCGTTCCCCCGAAGGGCGGCTCTCGATTTCGCTGCCCCGTCACGTCGGGCAACTGCCGCTACGGATCGAAGACCTGCCCTCGGGCCGCCCGCGCGAGGCGATCGGCGTCGATGTCTTTGGCGATGACGAGACCGACGCGACCGGGCGGCATGTCTTCCGCAAATTCACCACCGCCTGCATCCTCGAAGGCCCGCATCTGCCGCTTTACCCGGCGGGCTTCGGGCTGAGTTACACGAGCTTCAGCTACGGCCCGCCCAAGGTCAGCGCGACCGAGGTGCAGGGCGCCGATGCCGTGCTGGAAGTGACCATCGAAGTGACGAACACCGGGGCACGGGCAGGCACGGAAACCGTGCAGCTTTACCTGCGTGATCCGGTCGCCGAGATTTCGCGACCGATCCGCGAGCTCAAGGGCTTCGCGCGCCTCACGCTGGCCCCCGGCGAAACCGGCACCGCACAGTTCCGCCTGACCGCCGAGGATCTACGCTACGACCGCGGCCCGGATCTGGCGCAGATGCGCCGCGACTGGGAGGGCGGCGAATTCCAGGTCAGCCTCGGCCCGCATGCGCTTGAGACGCAAGAGATTTCGATCCGGTGGACGAAATGAGGACGGCGGCGCTGCTCGACCGCATTCAGTCCGAGACGCTGCGCTATTTCACCGATTTCGCCCATCCGGTCAGCGGCATGGCCCGCGAACGCTACGGCGATGACAGATGGCTCGACACCGTCACCACGGGCGGCACCGGCTTTGGGCTGATGGCGCTGATCGTGGGCGCCGAGCGCGGCTTTGTCGCCCGCGATGCGGTGCTTGCGCAGATTGATCGGATCGTCGCCCATCTGGAAGCCGCGCCCCGCCATCGCGGCGCCTTCCCGCATTGGATGCATGGCACAACCGGCGCCACCATCGCCTTTTCTCCCCATGACGACGGCGGCGACATCGTCGAGACCGCCTTTCTGATGATGGGGCTTTTGACGGTGCGGCAATGGCTTGCGCCCTTTGCCCCCGCCTTGGCCGCGCGGATTCAGGCGCTCTGGTGGGCGGTCGATTGGGCGGGCTTCTGCCCGACCCCCGACCGGCTGCACTGGCACTGGAGCCCCAATCACGGCTTTGGCCGTCTCGCCCTGATGGGCTGGCACGAGGGGCTGATCGCCTTCATCCTTGGCGCGGGCTCGCCCACCCATCCGATCGACCCGGCCGCCTACACGGACGGCTGGAAGCACAGCCCCGGGTTTCGCAACGGCAACCATTACCACCGCATCCGCCTGCCGCTTGGCCCAGCCGAGGGCGGGCCTTTGTTCTTCGGCCACTATTCCTTCCTCGGCCTCGATCCGCGCGGGCTGGTCGAAGACGGCATCGACTATTTCGCGCAAAACCGCGCCCAGACCCGGATCAACCACGCACATTGCCTGGAAAACCCCGGCAAATTCGCGGGTTACGGGACCTTCTGGGGCCTGACCGCCTGCGACGGGCCGGATGGCTACAACGCCTTCTCGCCCGCGAACGACAAGGGGGTGATCGCCCCCACCGCGGCGCTCTCGGCGCTGCCCTATCTGCCGCGGGCGAGCCTTGCAGCTGCCCGGGCGATGGCCGAACGGCCCGAACTCTGGGGGCCTTATGGCATGGTGGACGCCTTTGACGACAGCCGCGGCTGGGTCGCGCAAAGCCACCTCGCCATCGATCAGGGGCCGATCGTGGGCATGATCGAAAACGCCCGCACGGGGCTGTTGTGGCGGCTTTTCATGTCCGCGCCCGAGGTGCAGACGGGGCTGCGCCAGCTTGGTTTCTCAGGCCCGCACCTCGGCTGAGGCGACGCCCTCACCGGCAAAAATCTCGACCGTGCGGGTAAAGACCCCGTGCGGCGTGCCGCCATTGCCGATGTCGATCAGGCCCAGATGCGCCAGCGGCCCCTTGAGCAGCGTCACGATCCGCGCCCGCGCCTCGGGGTCCAGCTGCGGCAGCGTGTCGTCCATCACCAGCCATTGCGGCCGGTTCAGGATCACCCGCGCAAAACTCACGCAGTGCTTTTCGCTTTCCGAGAGCAGCTTTTCCCAATGTTCCTCGGTATCAAGGCTCGCCATCAGATGACCAAGCCCCACCGTCTGCAGCGCGGCCTCGACCTCGGGGCGGGGGAAATGCGCCGAGGAATGCGGATAGCCCAGCACGTCGATGAGCCGCCCCGGCGGCACATAGGCCCGCGTCGGCATATACATCACCGCCCCCGCAAGCGGCATCGCGATCCGGCCGGAGCCGCGATCCCACAGCCCCGAAAGCGTGCGGAACAGGATCGTCTTGCCCGAGCCCGACGAGCCCTTGAGCAGCAGCCGCTCCCCCGGAGCCAGCCGGATCGGGTCTTCCGACAGCGTGACCGAAACATAGGGGGTGACGATCGACAGCCCCTCGATCTCGACCCCGCCCTCGGCCGGTTCGCGGCGGATGCGGTCGGGGGCATCATCGCAGGCTTCGCGCGCGAGATCGCGCATCGCGCGATGGAAAGTCATCACCCGATGCAGCGTCGCCCGCCAGGTCGCAATGCCCGCGAAATTGTTGATGAAAAAGCGCAAGGCGCCCTGCACCTGGTTGAAGGCGCCGACGACCAGCATCAGCTCGCCAATCGTCATGTCGGAGCTGAAATAGAACGGCGCGGCGGCCAGGATCGGCGCCACCGTGTTGAACCAGCCCGAGCCTGCGGTGACCCAGGTCAGCCCCACGGTCGCGCGGATCACGCCGTGGATCACCTCGACCAGACGCCCGAAGGCCGCCTTGATCCGCCGGGCCTCGACCCGCTCGCCGCGTTCGAGCGTGATCGCCTCGGCGGCTTCGCTGACACGGACGATCTCGAAGCGGAAATCGGCCTCGCGGGCAGCACGTTCGGCGCTCATCGCGACCAGCGGCCGTCCGACGCGCCAACTCAGCAAGGAGGCCAGACCGGCGTAGAAGAGCGCACACCAGACCATGAAGCCCGGAATCTCGACCGAGCGCC
The DNA here is from genome assembly GCF_052363175.1 of Rhodobacter capsulatus. Classification (GTDB taxonomy): domain Bacteria; phylum Pseudomonadota; class Alphaproteobacteria; order Rhodobacterales; family Rhodobacteraceae; genus Rhodobacter; species Rhodobacter capsulatus_D. The sequence continues at coordinate 1,722,249 of NZ_CP198946.1, read as the reverse complement.
CGAGAAGCGGAACCGAGAGGCCATCGGAATGGTGCCAAAGCACGCCGACGAAAGACAAAAGCAGCAGCCCCGCCTGAAACAACCCGACGCCGAGCGCCACGGAAAGATCGGAGAGCCCGTCGATATCGGCCTGCAGGCGCTGATCGGGATTCTCGCCGATCCGGCCCGCGCGCGACAGCCGCAGCGCCTGACCGGGCCGCATCCAGTCGTGCAAGAGCGCGGTGAAAATGCCCCGCCGCAGCGTCAACTTCAGCGTCTGATCAAGCCAGAGCTGCCCGACGTTCAGTGCCAGCAGCCCGCCCGCCAACACGGCAAAGACCCCAAGCTGCACCACGAAAGCCGGAAAATCCTTGCGCGTCAGCGCGTCATAAAAGGGCTGGTTCCAGGCATTGAGCAGGATCTGCGCCGCCGCCGTCACCGCGATCACCGCGACGAGCCCCCCCACCAGCCAGATGATCCGCCGCCCGCTGCGCACCGTGCGCAGGATGCGGCCCAGATCGGCCAGCTGCCCGAACAGGCCGGGGGTCGGATCGGTTTCGGGCGTCAGATCGGTCATTCCGGAACCTTGTTTGGGGCTGCGCCCTACAGAACCGCCAAACCGCGCCGGGCGCAACCCGAGGTGAAGCGATTTCTCGTGAGGATCGGCGCTAACGGCAAACAGCCGGTTACCACCCTGCCCACCGATTGGCCAAGGGGCTACAAAAAGCGGCGATCGGGCGCAGCACTGCCGGGCACCCGCGCCAATGCGCCCCTTGCGCCGCAGCCTGACGGCGCCTAAAACCCGCGCGAAACGCTCAGGAGTTGCGCCATGACCGGAACCGCCTTCAAGAAACTCGCCCTTGTGACCGGCGCCTCGCGCGGGCTCGGTTTTGCCATCGCCGAGGACCTGGCGGAACAGGGCTGGCACGTCATGGCGGTGGCGCGCACCGTGGGCGGGCTCGAGGCACTTGATGACGTCATTCAGGCCAAGGGCGGCTCGGCGACGCTTGCGCCTCTCGACATCACCAAGCCCGAGGAAATGGAAACCCTCGCCAACGGCATCCTTGGCCGCTGGGGCGGGCTGCAACTCTGGATCCACACCGCGGTCCATGCCGCGCCGCTCTCGCCTGCAGCGCATTCCGATGCGAAGGACATGGAGAAATCGGTGGCGACGAACCTGACCGGCACCGCGACGCTGATCCCGCTGATCGATCCGCTTCTGCGTGAAGGCGAGGGCACGGCGGTCTTTTTCGAGGATGATCGCGCGGGTCAGCCCTATTTCGGCTCCTATGGCGCGACGAAAGCGGCGCAGATCGCGCTCGCCCGCAGCTATGCCGTGGAAACCGCGAAGATCGGCCCGAAGGTGCGCATCCTGTCACCGCGCCCGATGGCGACCGCCGTGCGGGCGCGCTTCTTCCCCTCGGAAGACCGCGCGCCGCTGATCGATTGCCGCGTCGAGGCGAAACGCCTTCTGGCAGAGATCTGACGGAAAGGGGGGCTCTGCGCCCCGCTTCGCTCCCCCCCGAGATATTTGCGGCAAGATAAAGGGGCATGGTTTTATCTTGCCCCAAATATCCCGGGGGTGAATTGGCCGAAGGCCAAGAGGGGGCAGCGCCCCCTGCCCCATTCATTTTCATCGCAACCGGGTCCGCGAGGGCACACCTTCGCGCCAAGTGCAGCACCTTGCTTGTTCCCGTGCGGCGCAGCGGCTAATCAGAACGAAACGGGGGGTACGAGGGACCATGCGCATTCTGATCACCAATGACGACGGCATCAACGCGCCGGGGCTCGAGGTGCTCGAGGCCGTCGCGGCCGATCTGGCCGGCCCCGAGGGTGAAGTCTGGATCGTCGCCCCCCGCCTTCGAGCAATCGGGCGTCGGTCATGCGATCAGCTACAACCGGCCGATGTCGATCGCGAAGCTGGGTCCGCGCCGCTATGCGGCCGAGGGCAGCCCGGCCGATTGCGTGCTTGCGGGTCTTTACGACGTGCTGACCGACGGGCGGCCGGATCTGGTGCTTTCGGGCGTCAACCGCGGCAACAACTCGGCCGAGAATGCGCTTTACTCCGGCACGCTGGGCGGGGCGATGGAAGCCGCGCTGCAGGGCATTCCGGCGATCGCGCTGAGCCAGTTCCTCGGCCCGGCCTGCATCGGCCCCGGCCTTGATCCCTTCGAGGCGGCGCGTGTGCATGGCCCGGCGCTGGTGCGCAAGCTCTGGGAAAACGGCATCTGGGACGACGGCGCCTATCGTGTCTTCTACAACGTCAACTTCCCGCCGGTTCTGTCCGCCGCGGTGAAGGGCACCAAGGTCGCGGCGCAAGGCTACCGGACCGACAGTTTCTTCACCGTCGAGCCCGCGGTCTCGCCGAATGGTCGGCGGTTCCTCTGGATCAAGGGCGGCCCGCAGCATGGCGCCACCGCGCCCGGCACCGATGCGATGGTCAACCTTGAGGGCCATATCTCCGTCACGCCGATGCGCGCCGATCTGACCGCCCATGACGTGCTGGCCGATCTCGAGGCGCGGCTCGCATGACCGAAGACGAGGCCGCGCGGATCAAGATGCAGTTCCTTTACGCGCTGCGCTCGAAGGGCGTCACCGATGCCCGGATCCTGTCCGCAATGGAACGGATCGACCGCGGCGCCTTCGTGCGCGGGATCTTTGCCGAGCGCGCCTATGAGGACATGCCGCTGCCGATTGCCTGCGGGCAGACGATTTCGCAACCCTCGGTCGTGGGGCTGATGACGCAGGCGCTCGCGGTCGGGCCGCGCGACCGGGTGCTCGAAATCGGCACCGGCTCGGGCTATCAGGCTGCCGTGCTCTCGCTGTTGTGCCGCCGGGTCTATACGGTGGATCGGCACCGCCGCCTTGTGCGCGAGGCGCAGGCGGTGTTCGAGGCGCTGCATCTGCCCAATATCGTGGCCATTGCCACGGACGGGTCCCGCGGCTTGCCCGATCAGGCGCCGTTTGACCGGATTTTGGTCACCGCTGCGGCAGAAGACCCGCCGGGGCCCCTGTTGTCGCAGCTCAAGATCGGCGGTATCATGGTTCTTCCGGTCGGTCAGTCCGACACTGTGCAAAGCCTGATCCGGGTGACAAGGCTCGAAACCGGCTTCGATTACGAGGAACTGCGCCCGGTGCGCTTCGTGCCGCTGGTCGAGGGCATGGCTTCAGACTGAGCCCCCGACGGGCTGACGACCGACGACGACGCTGCAAGATGACGACGCGAAGACAAAAAGACCGAACGAGCCAAAAAGACTGAACGAGGACGAGCGATGCAAGCCCCCCTTTCCCGCCTGACCCGCGTGCTGATGACCGGCGTCGCGCTGGCCGCTCTGGCTGGCTGCGGCGAGGACGGCAAGTTCGATGCCGACCTGCGCCATTTCGGCAAGACCGGCTTTGACACCACGGATGCCGTGCGTCAGGCCACCGCCGACCGCCCTGCCCCCGATGCGCGCGGCGTGATCTCCTATCCGAATTATCAGGTCGCGGTGGCGCGGCAGGGCGACACGATCGGGTCCGTCGCCTCGCGGCTGGGTCTCGATGCGGCGGAACTCGCGCGCTACAACGCGCTTGAGCCGAACACGCCGCTGGGCAAGGGCGAGGTTCTGGCCTTGCCCAAACGCGTGAGCGAGCCGGTGGGGGGCGTGATCGGCGCTGGCGGTGCAACGACGGGCAGCGAACGGATCGACATCACCTCGCTGGCCTCAAGCGCCATCGACCGCGCCGAGGTCAGCCATCCGGCCCCGAAGACGACGCCCACGACGACGGCCGCCACGCCGCGCCCGGCAACGCCGAGCGTGACACCCGCGGCAAAACCCGCAACCCCGGCGGCAAGCGGAACCGAGCCGGTGCGCCACCGCGTCGCCCGCGGCGAGACCGCCTATTCGATCGCGCGCTACTACAATGTCTCGGCGAAGTCGCTGGCGGAATGGAACGGCCTGCCCGCCGATCTGAGCGTGCGCGAAGGCCAGATGCTGATGATCCCGGTCGCGACCGGGGCGGCGCCGGTGCCCGCCACCGCGACGCTGACCGAACCGGGCGAAGGCTCGCCCACGCCCGAGCCGCCCTCGGCCGCGAAGCCCTTGCCGAAAGAGGTGCCCCCGAAGGCCTCGGCCCCGGTCGACACCTCGGCCGCGCCCAATCTTGGGGCCTCGCGCACGGCCGCGTCGAGCAGTTCGAAATTCGTCATGCCGGTTCCGGGCGCGATCATGCGCCCCTATGCCAAGGGCAAGAACGACGGCGTCGACATCAAGGCCGCCCCCGGCACGGCGGTGAAAGCCGCCGATGCGGGCACGGTGGCGGCGATCACCCAGGACACCGAACATGTGCAGATCCTGGTCATGCGCCACGAGGGCGGGCTCCTGACGGTCTACGCCAATATCGAGGGCATCACCGTGGCCAAGGGCGCCAAGGTCAGCCGCGGCCAGACCATCGCCAAGGTCCATTCCGGCGATCAGGGCTTCCTGCATTTCGAGATCCGCAAAGGCTCCGACTCGGTCGATCCGATGCCCTATCTGGAATAAGCCCGACGCCCGCGGCCAAGGCATAACGGATTGCGCGAAAAGGGGGCTTCTGCCCCCTTTTTCCAACCGGTAACAAGAACTTGACCTCTCGGACGGGGAAGCGCAGTTTCGCCGGGGCGGGGGGAACCCTTGCAGGAGGGGGGGGCCATGGCTCTTTTGGATTTTCTGAACACGATCTCGCCGGTCGGGCTGGCGGCATCGGCCTTGGCACTGGCCGGGGCACTGGGACTTTTACTGGGGGGACTGAACTGGCGCGGCATCGGGCTCGGCATCGGAGGGGTGCTGTTCGCGGGGCTTTTCGTTGGTCACTGGACCTCGGTCGCGGGGCTTCACCTGTCGCCGGAAATGCTTGAATTCGTGCGTGAATTCGGCCTCATCATCTTCGTCTTCACGATCGGCATCCAGGTCGGGCCGGGCTTTTTCGCAACGCTGCAGAAGGCCGGGCTGCAGTTCAACATCATCGCCGCCTCGATCGTCATTCTGGGCGTTCTGACCACCGTCGCGCTGCATTTCATCGCCGGGATCCCGGTTCCGGCGCTGGTCGGGCTGATGTCGGGTGCGGTCACCAACACCCCGGGTCTGGGCGCGGCGACGCAGGTGCTCAAGGACTCGGGCGTGCCTTCCGAGGTGATCTCGGAAGCCTCGCTCGGCTATGCGGTCGCCTATCCGTTCGGCATCCTTGGCATCTTGCTGACGATGATCGCGGTGCGACAGGTGCTGCGCGTGCGCATCGAACGCGAGGAGGCGGATTTCGAGGCCTCCCGCGCCCGCGGCGGCACCAAGGAACTGCCCGCGATCAACGTCGTCGTGCGCAATGCGAACCTTGAGGGGCTGGAGCTGGGCGAGGTGCCCGATCTTTACGATCAGGGTGTGGTGGTGTCGCGACTGAAGCGCGGCGAAGTGCTGATGCATCCGCTGCGCTCGATGGCGCTGCACATGGGCGACGTGCTGCACCTTGTCGGCCCGGCCGAGAAACTGCATGCGATGGTGCTGATCCTGGGCGAAGAGGTCGATGTCTCGATCACCTCGACCAAGGGCACGCAGCTGAGCTGGCAGCGGGTGGCGGTGACCTCGCAACGGGCTCTGGGCAAGCATATCCGCGATCTGGGGCTGGAGGAACGGTCGGTCTCGATCTCGCGGGTGACGCGGGCGGGCACGCAGTTGCCGGTGGAACCGGATCTGGCGGTGCAATTTGGCGACATTCTGACCGTGGTCGGCGCCCCGGGCGATATCGAGGCGGTGAAGCCGCTCTTCGGCGATCAGGTCAAAAGCCTTGAACTCGTGCAGTTCTCGGGCGTGTTCTTCGGGATCTTTCTGGGCGTGCTGCTCGGCTCGATCCCGATCACCTTCCCGGGCCTTCCGGCGCCCCTGAAACTGGGTCTGGCGGGCGGGCCGCTCGTTGCGGCGATCCTGCTCTCGCGGATCGGCTTCCTTGGCCCCTTCGTCTTCTTCATGCCGCCGGTGGCGAACCATGCCCTGCGCGAACTGGGCATCGTGCTGTTCCTGTCCGCGGTCGGGCTGAAGGCGGGCGGTCAGTTCGTCGACACGCTGATCCACGGGCCGGGGCTCACATGGATGATGTATGGCATCGTCATCACGCTGGTGCCGCTGATGATCGTCGGCTTCATCGCGCGCGCGGTCTATCGGGTGAACTACCTGAGCCTCTCGGGCGTGCTCGCGGGCTCGATGACCGACCCGCCCGCGCTCGCCTTTGCCAATGGCATGTCGACCTCGGCCGCGGCCTCGGTCGGCTATGCCTCGGTCTATCCGCTGGTGATGTGCATGCGGATCCTTGCGCCGCAGATCATCGTGCTGCTTCTGATGTGACCGAAGGCCGGGGGGCTCTGCCCCCCGAACCCCCCGGGATATTTCGGGCAAGATAAAGCAAAACGGAAAAGGCGCCCGGTCTCGGACGCCTTTTTCATTTATCTTGCCACAAATATCCCGGGGGGCCGAGGCATCGCCGCGGCGGGGCAGAGCCCCCCCTTACACCGCCAGCCCGTGGCGCCCGGCCAGATCGGTGAAGAACTGCCAAGCGACGCGCCCCGAGCGCGAGCCGCGGGTGCGATACCATTCCACCGCCTCGGCGCGCAGCACCTCCGCGTCGATCACCAGACCATAGGCGGCCACATAGCCCTCGATCATCGCGAAATATTCGTCCTGATCACAGGGATGGAAGCCCAGCCAGAGCCCGAACCGATCCGAGAGCGAGACCTTTTCCTCGACCGCTTCCGAGGGGTTGATCGCCGTCGATCGTTCGTTCTCGATCATGTCGCGCGGCATCAGATGGCGCCGGTTCGAGGTGGCATAGAAGATCACATGCGCCGGGCGCCCCTCGATCCCGCCATCGAGCACGGCCTTCAGCGACTTGTAATGCTGATCGTCGTGGCTGAAGCTGAGGTCATCACAAAAGAGCACGAAGCGCTGATCCGCAGCCGCCCGCAGCAGGTTCAAAAGCCGCCCGACCGAGGGCAGATCCTCGCGCGAAAGCTCGACCAGCTTCAGGCTCAGCCCCTGCCGCAGCACCTCGGCATGGACCGCCTTCACGAGCGAGCTTTTCCCCATGCCGCGCGCGCCCCAGAGAAGGGCATTGTTCGCCGCATGGCCGCGGGCGAATTGGAGCGTGTTCGCCAAAAGCGTATCGCGCGCCCGGTCGATGCCGCGCAACAGCCCCAGATCGACGCGCGAGACCTGCGCGACCGGCACCAGCCGGTCCGGCGCAGCGTGCCACAAAAACGCATCCGCCCCCGCAAACGCGGGGGCAGCTGCGGGCGCGGGGGCGAGGCGCTCAAGCGCCTCGGCAATCCGCGTCATCGGATCGGTCATTCGTCGTCTTCCTCGTCGACCCAGGTGCCTTCGGCACGCATCTTGGCTTCGCGGGTCTTTTCCATCCGGCGCACGAGGAAGATCGAGCCCTCGTAAAGCGGATAGATCACCGCGAACATGATCACCTGCGACATCACATCGGGCGGCGTCACGATCGCCGACACGGTCAGCATCGCCACTACCGCATATTTGCGCACCGAGGCCAGCGCTTCCGCCGAAACGAGCCCCGCCTTGCCCATCAGCGTCAGCGCCACCGGCATCTGGAAGCAGATCCCGAAGGCCATGACGAACTTCGTGGTGAGCTTGAGATATTCCTCCATCGAGCCGGTGAAACCGATCACCGCCATCTTGTTGGCCGGATCGGCCGCCTCGGTTCCGGCGACCACATCGGAAATCTGGAAGCCAAGGAAGAAGCGGAACGCCATCGGCAGGATGATGTAATAGCAAAAGGCCGCGCCCAGGAAGAACATCACTGGCGAGGCGATCAGGAACGGCAGGAAGGCCCGCTTTTCGTTGCGGTAAAGCCCCGGCGCGACGAAGCGCCAAAGCTGGAAGCCGATCATCGGGAAGGCCAGCGCGAAACCGCCCAGCATCGCGATGTTGATCGCGACGAAGAAGCCTTCCTGCAGCTTGATCAGCGACAATTGGCACGCCTGCCCGCGCGAGGCGAGCGCGTCGCAGATCGGATGCGTCAGGAAAGTGAAGATCGGATGCCAGACGATATAGCACAGCACCACCGCCACCACATAGGCGGAGAGCGCATAAAGGATGCGCGTGCGCAGCTCCGCCAGATGCTCGATCAGCGGCGCTGCGGTTTCTTCGATATGATCCGCGGTCATGCCGACCCTCCCGGCCCTTCGGCGCGTTTCACGGCAGGCTTGGCAACCACGTCGGGCTCATGCTCCAGTTCGGCCGCATCCAGATCGGCCGCAAGCTCCGGATCCGGCGTCAGCACGGGGGCTTTCGCCGCCGCAGCCTCTGTCGGCAACTTCGGATCCCATTTCTCGAACCGCTCGGTCGCGCGCTCGAGCGCGTCGATGCCAAGCCCCTTCTTCGTGGTCAGCGATTTCAGATCGCTCAGGCTGTCTGCCGCTTCCTTCACGCCGGTATCGCGCGCCGCCTCTTCCATGGCGGCGGTGAAGTCCCGGCCCAGACGCTTGGCCTTGGCGGTCAACCGCCCCAGCGCCTTAAACATGCGTGGCAGGTCCTGCGGCCCCACCACAATGAGGGCGACGATGCCGATGAGCAAAAGCTCACTCCAGCCGATGTCGAACATGCGTTATCCGCCTTTGGTCAGGGATCAGACCTTGTCCTTGCCCGGGGTCGTCTCGGTGGTCTTCGGCTCGGCCGCGGCCTCCTCGATTTCCTTGGTGCCTTCGCTCACGCCCCTCTTGAAAGCGGTGATGCCCTTGCCCACTTCGCCCATCAGCGAAGAGACCTTGCCACGGCCGAACAGCACCAGCACGACGACGGCGATCAGAAGCAGCTGCCAGGGACCCATCTGCATGTCAATTCTCCTATCCAGGGGTTTGCGCCGATCTTTCCCGCAGCCCGACCGGCTGACAAGGTTCAATCCCGCCGCAGCCCCTGCCCCGCCCCGGGATTACTGACAGTTATTTGTCAGTTGCCCCCGGATATGCGATACCGGGCTCCGGAGGAGCCATGACACGCAACGAAAGGTTCGAGCAGATTCTGATGCTGCTGCGCGACGGCGAGCTGATCCGGGCCCGCGACGTGGCGGCGCGACTCGGGGTCTCCGAGCGCACGATCTGGCGCGACATGGCCACGCTTGTCGATTACGGCGTGCCGATCGAGGGCGAACGCGGCGTGGGCTACATCCTGCGCCGCCCGGTGGCCCTGCCGCCCCTTGTGCTGACCCATGACGAGATGGCGGCGCTGCGCCATCTGCTGCGTCTGGCCGAGGCGCATGTGGACACCCGGATCGGATCGGGCGCCCGCTCGCTGGCCGCAAAGATCCGGGCGGTGATGCCGCCCGACCCCGAGGATGACGCGCCGATCTGAGCCCCACTGGCGCGGCCGGACGCAACAGGATAGGAAGCGGCCATGAGCACGCCCGAATTCATCACCGCCTTCGTCACCCTCTTCGTCGTGGTCGATCCGATCGGCCTCGTGCCGCTGTTCCTTGCGCTGACGCAGGGAATGAGCGCCAGCATGCGCCGTACCATCGGCTTGCGCGCGCTGGTCGTGGCCGCGGTGCTGCTGACGGCTTTCGGGCTTTTTGGCGATGCGCTGCTGAAGGGGATCGGCATTTCGATGCCCGCCTTCCGCATCGCGGGCGGGGTGCTTCTGTTCCTGACCGCGCTCGACATGCTGTTCGAGCGCCGCACCCAGCGCCGCGAGGGGCAATCGGCCGAGCCGCATGCGCCCGACCCTTCTGTCTTCCCGCTCGGCACGCCGCTTCTGGCCGGTCCGGGGGCGATGGCGACGATGATCCTGCTGGCGGGATCGGGCACGGGCGGATTGCATATCGCCGCGGTCATGGCTGTGATGGCGCTGGTGCTGGGCTGCGTCTTCGTGCTGTTCCTGCTTGCAACGCCGCTCGAGCGCGCGCTGGGGCGGACCGGCACGATGGTGGTGACGCGGCTGCTGGGCATGCTGCTCGCTGCGCTCGCGGTGCAGTTCATCCTCGACGGGCTGCGCGGGGCGGGGATCATCGCCCTGCCGCTGGGTGGCTGACCTCGGGGGGTGACAGCGGCGCCTGCGGCCCCTACATCGGGGGCAGGAGGCGTCATGGAACCCGATATCCCCCGCGTGATCTATTATCTGCTGCTGCTTCTTGCGCTCAGCGGCTATCTGGTCGCTTCGCTGCGCCGCCGCCCCGGACAGGCGCTGCAACAGCTGATGATCTGGGCGCTGATCTTTCTGGGCATCGCCGCCGTGGCCGGGATCTGGCCCGATGTACGCTCAGCAATCCTGCCCGCACAGACCGTGAGCGCGTCGGGGCGGATCGAGCTGCCGGTGCAGGCGGACGGGCATTACTATCTGAAAGCCAGGGTGAACGGCGCCGAGATCGACTTCGTCATCGACACCGGCGCCTCGCAGATCGTTCTGACCCGCGCCGATGCGGCACGGGCCGGGATCGACACCGGCAACCTCGCCTATATCGGTAGCGCCTTCACCGCGAATGGCGAAGTGGCCACCGCCCCGGTGCGGCTCGACAGCCTGACGGTCGGCCCCTTCACCGACAGCAACGTCGCGGCCGTGGTGAACCGGGGCGATCTTGATACCTCGCTTCTGGGCATGAGCTACCTCACCCGCTTCGGCAAGGTGCAGTTCGACGACCGCCGCATGACCCTCGAACGCTGAGCCCCGCCGCCGCCCGCGCAAAGGGCGTATTTGAGCCAAGAAAAAAACACGCTCGGCTTTTTCTTGGCCAAAATACGCAAGGGGGTCCGGGGGACATCGTCCCCCGAAAGCGGGGGCCGGGGGGCGGCAGCCCCCCGTTCGTTCCCGGGCGCCCGAGCCGCGCGAGGGCGCAATGCCTAGAGCCAGTCCTTCCATTTGAAGAACGCCCAGGACACCAGCGCCGAGGCCACCATCAACACCAGCGCAAAGGGATAGCCCCAGGGCTGGCTCAGCTCCGGCATATTGGCGAAGTTCATCCCGTAGGACGAGGCGATCAGCGTCGGCGGCAGGAACAGCGCCGTCACCACCGACAGGATCCGCACGGTGTTGTTCTGCGCGAGGTTGATCATGCCGAGCGTCGCGTCGACGGTCAGCGACACCCGCGACGACAGATAATCGTTATGCACGGCGAGCGCGGTGATGTCTCGCATCAGCGCCTTGGCGATCGGGCGCAGCTCGGCGCCTTGCGGATGCGCGGCGAGCGTCTGGTCGTAGAAGGACAGCGCGCGTTCGAGCGTCAGCAACGCCAGCCGGATATGGCCCAGCAGCTCGCCCTGCTTGCCGACCTCACCCAAGGCTGCTTTCAGCTCCACCGAACGCGCCTCTCCCAGAACCCGCGCTGAAACCTGATCCAGCGCCCGCCCCGAGCCCTCGAGCAGGTCGGCCTGCCGGGCGACGATCTCTTCGATCAGGCCCAGAAAGATCCGCTCGGGCGTGCGACAGCCCGCAGTCGTGCGCCCGGCGCGCTCGGGGAAGGTGACGAAGCTGCGCGGCGCGTGGTGGCGCACCGTCACCAATCGCACCCCCGACAGGATGAAGCTGACCGGCCCCGAGATATGCTCGCCCGAGGGCGTGTGACCGGGCAGCACCACCGTCATCACATCCGAGCCCTCCTCGCGGTAGAGCCGGTTCGAGATTTCGATCTCTTCCATGTCGGCGAGCGTCGGCACCTCGATCCCCAGCGCCGCCACGGCCGCCACCTGGCTGTCGAGCGGACGGTAAAGATCGATCCAGAACGCCTGCTCCAGATCGACGCCGATCTCGGTCGGGCTCTGCTGGCCAAGTCGGGCAAGCCCGCGCGGCAATGGTTTGTAGGCGTGCAGCATGGTCCCTCGTCAGGCAGGCACCCGGTCGGGGCGGCTTGGCCTCAGAAAGCAAGCCTCCGCGGCCTCGGTCAAGCCCTTCTGCAGCGCGGTCCCGGGGCCGGACCGGATCTGACGTCGTTTTTCCCAATCCCCGCCCCGCTTGCGCCACATTTGCGCCGCAGGAACGAACGGAACCCACAGAAAGGCAGGGATCACATGGACTTCCCCGGTTTCGATGCGCTCGCGGTTGGCTTCATCCTGTTCGTGGCGCTGCGCGAGGCGGGAGCCCGGTTGCGTCGCCTGCGGTCCCCCCGCCCCGCCGGGCGCGATCCTCTTGAAGCCTGAACAGGTTTCAGGCTGCGCACGACCGCAAGCAGGCAGCCCCTGCATGAAGCTTCTCTCGCTTCACGAACGCAGCCGTGTTATTGCAGTCAGATGCCCTTGATCTGCGACCACGAGGAAGCCGCCTTGGCGATGGATACTGCCCAAGACCCGCACGAAGACTTTGACCCCGAGACCGCCGCCGAGACCGACGAGCGCTGTGCCGCGCTTGACGCCGAGGAGATGGCCACCCGGGCGCGCGCTGCGGCCAACCTTCTGAAGGCGCTCGCCCATGAGGGGCGGCTGATGATCATGTGCTATCTTGCGTCTGGCGAGAAATCGGTGACCGAGCTCGAAACCCGGCTCGAAACCCGGCAGGCGGCGGTCAGCCAGCAACTGGCGCGGCTGCGTCTGGAGGGGCTGGTGCAAAGCCGCCGTGAGGGCAAGACGATCTTCTATTCGCTTGCCGACCCGCGCGCGGCCCGCGTGGTGCAGACCGTCTACGAACAGTTCTGCTCGCAGGACTGATCCGAACGGCGATGGCCGTTTCGAGAGTGCAATGACCCGATCAAAATTCAAAGGCCGATCCCGTCGCCGGGACCGGCCCCCTGTGTCGGACTCATCCGGGTGACTGTCTTGTTCGCCACGTCGCAGGCGGCATCGCCGGGCATTTACCGCGTCTGCGGCCGAGCCGAATCGACTCCCTCACGCCTGCATGAAAAAGCCTCATGCATAGTCTGACGCGCCGTCTTTTCGAGCCATCGAGCTTGTGCAAACCGGTCAGGCATCAGCCTGTTACCGCAGGGCAGCGCCCTTGAACATCAGCGCCGAGACAGAAACCGGATTGAGATTCTTCATATCCATCAAGCCTCCATCATGACATCGCCTGCGTGCGATAAGACTACGTTACGCCTTTGCGCGAGAGTCGGCACAAAAATCGCATGCGACATTCCGTCACATGTCTTTTGGCGGGAATGTCTGAGTGTCGCAGTCAGGAAAGACAAGCGCCCCCGGGCTGCGGGGGCGCTTGTGGAGTTTGTCCGGAGGGTCTTTTCGGGGCCTCAGGTCTTGAAGATCCGATAGATCGCCGGGATCACCAGAACGGTCAGCAGGGTCGAGCTGAGCAGCCCGAAGAGCAGCGAAATGGCGAGCCCCTGAAAGATCGGATCGAACAGGATCACCGCCGCCCCGATCATCGCCGCCACAGCGGTGAGCAGGATCGGCTTGAAGCGGATCGCCCCGGCTTCGATCAGGATCTCGATCTCGGTCTTGCCGGTGCGATCCGCATGGCGGATGAAATCGACGAGCAGGATCGAGTTGCGCACGATGATCCCCGCCAGCGCGATGAAACCGATCATCGAGGTGGCGGAAAACGGCGCCGAAAACATCATGTGACCCAGCATGATGCCCAGAAAGGTCAGCGGCACCGGCGTCAGCACGACGAGCGGCAAGCGGAAGCTGCCGAACTGCGCCACGACAAGGATGTAGATGCCGACAAGCGCGATGCCGAAGGCCCCGCCCATGTCACGGAAGGTCACCCAGGTCACCTCCCACTCGCCATCCCACAAGAGCGTGACATGGCTTTCATCCTCGGGCTGGCCATGCAGGCTGATCTCGGGCTTGGTGCCCGGCGCCCAATCCATCTTCTCGATCGCATCATCGACGGCGAGCATGCCGTAAAGCGGCGCCTCGAAGCTGCCCGCCAGTTCCGCCGTCACCATCTCGGCCTCGCGGCCGTTGTGACGGAAGATCGGGAAGCTGGTCAGTTCGGGTTTCACCGTGACGACATCGCCGAGTTCAACCACGCCGCGCGCGCCGGGCAGAACGTTGGCGGGAATGGGGGTGGAGAGCGTCGCCGCATCCATCACCTTTTCGCCCTTCGCCCGCTCCATCACGATCGGCAGCGGCATCCGCTCTTGTCCGCGATGCGAATAGCCGACCGTGGTCTGCCCGTTCAAGAGCCCGAGCGTGTCGAAGACATCGCTTTCCTCGACCGAGTAGAATTCGAGATTGTCCGGGTCGATGGTCGCGCGCAGCCGCCGCGCCTGTTGCCCGAAACTCGTGTCCACATCGACGATGAAGGGCACCGAGCGGAAGGCCTGCTCGATCTGCCCCGCCGCCGCGCGCCGGGTCTCGGCATCGGGCCCGTAGACCTCGGCCAGCAGCGTCGCGATCACCGGCGGCCCGGGCGGCGGCTCCACCGTCTTCAGCACCGTGCCCGCGGGCATCGCCAGCTTCGTCACGATCTGACGGACCTCAAGCGCGATCTCGTGGCTGGTGCGGTCGCGCGCATCCTTGCCCGCCAGATTGATCTGCACGTCGCCCTCCCACGGGCGGCCGCGCAGATAGTAGTGGCGCACCAGCCCGTTGAAGTTGAAGGGCGAGGCCGTGCCCGCATGGGTCTGCACCGAGATCACCTCGGGCAGCCGCGTCACCGCCGCCGCCACCTGCTGCGCGACGGCATCGGTGGCCTCGACCGAGGAGCCCTCGGGCAGGTCGATCACCACGCTCAGTTCGGATTTGTTGTCGAAGGGGAGAAGCTTGACCGTGACATCCTTGGTGTAAAGGAGGCCGAGCGAGCCGAAGGACAGCACGATCGTCGCCAGCAGGAACATCCAGGCAGAACGCTTCGTGGCCAGCAGCGGCTGCGCGACGCGGGCATAGATCGCGCCCAGCTTGCCGCCATGGGCATGGGCATCGGCATGGGCCATCGCCTCATGCGCCGACATGTCGGCGCGGCCCGCGATCTTCACCATCAGCCAGGGCGTGATGATCACCGCGACAAAGAACGAAAACACCATCGCCGCAGAGGCGACCGAGGGGATGGGCGACATGTAAGGCCCCATCAGCCCGGCGACGGCCAGCATCGGCAGAAGCGCCGCGACCACGGTCAGCGTGGCGACGATGGTCGGGTTGCCGACCTCGGCCACCGCCTCGATCGCCTTCCTGACCCGCGATCCCGGCCCCGGCATCGCCCAGTGCCGCGCGATATTCTCGATCACCACGATCGCGTCATCGACCAGAATGCCGATCGAGAAGATCAGCGCGAACAGGCTCACCCGGTTCAGCGTGAAGCCCATCGCATTGGCGGCAAAGAGCGTGAGCAGGATCGTCACCGGAATGACGATGGCGACGACGATGCTTTCGCGCCAGCCGATGGCAAAGAACACCAGCGCGATGATCGAGATCGTCGCAAGGCCAAGGTGGAACAGCAGTTCATTGGCCTTTTCATTCGCCGTCTCGCCATAGTCGCGGGTGAACTGCACCTGCACGCTGTCGGGGATCAAGCTGGTTTCCAGCTCGGCAAGCCGCTCGTGGATTTTTTCGCCCACGATCACCGCATTCGCGCCCGCCCGCTTGGCAATGGCCAACGTCACTGCGGGGGTGCGGTTGAGACTGTCGCCGTCACGGGTGACATTCGAGACGATCTGTTCCGACGTATCGGGCACATAGGACACATCCGCCACATCGGCGACATAGACCGGCCGCCCATCGCGCGCGGTCAGCAAAAGCCCCGCGATCTCGGCCGGTGCCGTCAGCGTCTTGCCCGCCACAAGGTCGATCTGCTCGCCACCATCGCGCAGCTTGCCGGTGTTGAAACTGCGGTTCGCCTGCTCGACCTTGTTCGAGAGCTGCTGCAGCGTGATGCCATAAAGCGCCAGCCGCTCCGGGTCAGGCGAGATGCGGATTTCCTCATGCGCCTCGCCGACGATATAGGTCAGACCGACGTTTTCGATCTTCGTCACCTCGGTCTGCAGTTCGCGCGCAATCCGGGTCAGATCGCCCGCGCCGATCTGCCCCCCGGGCTTGGCCGAGAGCGTCAGCGACATGATCGCCACATCGTCGATGCCACGCCCGACGATGATCGGCTCGGGGATGCCCTTGGGGATGCGGTCGAGGTTCGCCTTGACCTTTTCATGCACGCGCAGGATCGCCGCATCCGACGAGGTGCCGACGATGAACCGCGCCATCACCAGCGAACTGTCGTCATTCGTCTGGCTGTAGACATGTTCCACCTCGTTGATCGAGGTGATGATCGTCTCCATCGGCTCGGTGACGAGCTTCATCGCGTCTTCGGCCTTCAGGCCGGGGGCCTGCAGGTGGATATCGACCATCGGCACGGAAATCTGGGGTTCTTCCTCGCGCGGCAGCGCGCCAAGCGCCACCAGCCCGACGGCAAGCGCCGCCATGACGAACAAGGGCGTCAGCGCCGAGCCGATGAAGCTTTTCGTCAGCCGCCCGGCAAGGCCTAGGCCCGCCGTCGGCAGATCGTCCTGATGCGGGTCACTCATCGCCGACCACCTCTTCGCCGCCCGAGAGCCCCGAGACGATCTCGACCATCTCGACGCCGTCGATGCTTTGCTTCGGACCGGGCACCACCGTGCGCTCGGTCACGGCCTCGCCGTCGCGCAGCCGCAACAAATCAAGGCCCGAGCGGGTATGCAAAAGGTTCGCGGGCACCATGAAGGCTTGGCGGCGCGCCAGCGGCAGTTTCACCAGCACCCGCTCGCCCACGAAATCGGATTTCAGATCAGGCACTTCCACATCGGCATTGACGCGGCCACCCTCGATCAGCGGATAGACCTTGGCCAGCTTGCCACGGATCGCGCCGCTCGCCGCCTCGATCGCGATGGCGTCGCCTTCGTGCAGCGTCGCCGCAAACCGCTCGGGCACCGAGAGGCGCAGGAACACCCCGCCACCGCCCACCGTCGCCACGGTCTCGCCCGCCATCACCACGGCGCCGCGCGCCACCGGCACATCGAGCACACGGCCCGCGATCGGCGCCAGCACCGCCCCCTCGGTCGCGGCCTGCTCCGTCACCTGCCGCGAGGCCTTTTGCGCCTCGATCTGTTGCTCCAGCACGCTGACCTGCGTTTTCAGCGCGTCATAGGCCTGCGCCGTCATCACCCCGCGCGCCCGCAGCGCCTCGGCCCGGTTCAGATCGCTTTTCGCATTCGAAAGCTGGCTGTCGAGCGCCGCGATCTGCGCATCGATGGCGTTGATCTGAAAGGCGATCTTCGCATCGACGACCTTGCCGAGCTCCTGCCCCGCCGCGACCACGTCCCCCTCGGAGACGCCAAGCGACACCAACGTGCCCCCAAGCCGCGCCCGCGCCGGTATCATGTCCTTCGCCTCGATCTGGCCATAAACGGTCTTCCAGTCGGTGACCTCGGTCGGCGCCACCTTGAAGGGACCCTCGGCAAGGGCCAGTCGCGGCAGCCCCAGCGCGCAAAGCGCCAGAACCCAGACGATAGCTTTCATTGCGGCATCTCCCTTTTGGCGATCGGTTGATCCCTTTTACATTCCGTGATTTGAATATGTCAAACCGTAAATCAGGATAAACAGGACAGGCAACGCCCCGAAGCGCCAACGTCACATCCGGGCCGCAGCCGGGGCTTTTCTCGGGTCGCAATTGTGCTAAACGCGGGGGCAACCCCGATCACAGGTGAGCCCCATGCACGACATCCGCGCGATCCGCGAAAACCCCGCTCAATTCGATGCCGATCTGGCCCGCCGCGGGCTGGCACCGCTGTCGGCCGAGGTGCTCTCGCTTGACGAGCGGCGCCGCGCCGCGATCCTGGCGGCCGAGACCGCGCAGGCGGCGCAGAATGCCGCCGCGAAAGAGGTCGGCGCCGCCAAGGCCAAGGGCGACGAGGCCGAATTCGAACGGCTGCGTGCGCTGGTGGCGGAAAAGAAATCCGAAGTCGCGGCGATGCAGGCCGAGGCCGGGCGGCTTGATGCCGAGCTGCGCGACAAGCTGATGTGGATCCCGAACAATCCGCTTGCCGAAGTGCCGCAAGGCGCGGACGAGGCGGGCAATGTCGAGGTGAAGCGCTGGGGCGATATCCCGAGCTTCACCTTCAAACCCGTTGAACATTATCAGCTTTCCGCCGTGGGCAAAGCGATGGATTTCGAGACGGCGGCGAAGCTTTCGGGCGCCCGCTTCGTCGTGCTGCGCGGCGGCGTCGCCCGCGTGCACCGGGCGCTGGCGCAATTCATGATCGATCTGCATGTCGACAAGCACGGCCTGACCGAGGCAATCACCCCGGTTCTGGTGCGCGCCGAAACCATGCTCGGCACCGGGCAGCTGCCGAAATTCGCCGAGGACAGCTACGAGACCACGAACGGCTGGTGGATGATCCCGACGGCGGAAGTCACGCTGACCAATTTCATCGCGGGCGAGATCTGGGACGAGGCCGCCCTGCCCTGCCGGATGACCGCGCATACGAATTGCTTCCGCTCGGAAGCGGGCTCGGCGGGCAAGGACACCGCGGGGATGCTGCGCCAGCACCAGTTCGAAAAGGTCGAAATGGTGACGATCTGCCGCCCCGAAGACGCGATTGCGGAACACGAGCGGATGACCGGCTGCGCCGAGGCGGTTCTGGAAGCGCTCGGCCTGCCCTATCGCCGCATCGTGCTGTGCACCGGCGACATGGGCTTTGGCTCGCAAAAGACCTACGACCTTGAAGTGTGGCTGCCGGGGCAGAACACCTTCCGCGAAATCTCCTCGGTCTCGACCTGCGGGCAATTCCAGGCGCGGCGGATGAACGGGCGCTACAAACCCGCGGCGGGCGGCAAGCCCGAATTCGTCGCGACGCTGAACGGCTCGGGTCTGGCGGTCGGGCGCTGCCTGATCGCGGTGCTGGAGAACGGTCAGGAAGCCGATGGCTCGGTCACCCTGCCCGCCGTGCTGCACCCCTATCTGGGCGGCAAGACCCGTCTCGTCGACGGCGCGCTGGTCTGAAACGCAACGGCGCGCCCCTTTCGGGACGCGCCGTGAAATCCGCCCGGGCGGGAGTTATTCCGCCGCCTGCTCCTCGGCCGCGATCTGCGCCGCACGATCTTCGACCATCCGCACGATCTCGTCGATCATCTGATCGTTCGACAGCCGATGGCTTTGCTTGCCCGCCAGATAGACCATGCCCGAGCCCGCGCCGCCGCCGGTGAAACCGATATCGGTCATCAGCGCCTCGCCGGGGCCGTTCACCACGCAACCGATGATCGACAGGCTCATCGGCGTCTTGATGTGCTCAAGCCGACGCTCCAGCGCGTCCACCGTCTTGATCACGTCGAAACCCTGCCGCGCGCAGCTGGGGCAGGAGATGATCTGCACGCCACGGGTGCGCAGGCCGAGCGATTTCAGGATCTCGTAGCCGACCTTCACCTCTTCGACCGGATCGGCCGAAAGGCTGACGCGGATCGTGTCGCCGATCCCCGCCCAAAGCAGGTTGCCAAGGCCGACCGCCGATTTCACCGTGCCCGCCATCAGCCCACCGGCTTCGGTGATGCCCAGATGGATCGGCGCATCGGTGGCCTCGGCCAGCGCCGTATAGGCGGCGGCGGCCAGGAAGACGTCCGACGCCTTCACCGAAATCTTGAATTCGTGGAAATCGTTGTCCTGCAGGATCTTGATGTGATCCATGCCGCTTTCCAACATCGCCTCCGGGCAGGGCTCGCCATATTTGTCGAGCAAGTGCTTTTCCAGCGAGCCCGCATTCACCCCGATCCGCATCGAGCAACCGTGGTCCTTGGCGGCCTTGATCACCTCGCGCACGCGGCTTTCATCGCCGATGTTGCCGGGGTTGATGCGCAGACAGGCCGCGCCCGCCTCGGCCGCCTCGATGGCGCGCTTGTAGTGGAAATGGATGTCGGCCACGATCGGCACCGGGCTTTCGCGGCAGATTTCCTTCAGCGCGCGGGTCGCGTCTTCATCGGGCACCGAGACGCGGACGATATCGGCGCCGACATCGGCGGCGCGCAGCACCTGCCCCAGCGTCGCCTTGACGTCCGAGGTGATGGTGTTGGTCATCGTCTGCACCGAGATCGGCGCATCGCCGCCCACCGGCACCTTGCCGACCCAGATCTTGCGCGAGGGACGGCGGGTGATGTTCCGCCACGGACGATGGGGATTGAGCGACATGGGAAGGCCTCCGGATTGCTGCCCCAGAAATAGGACAGCCGCCGCCCAAGGGCAACGGCCGCTTTGTCGCGTTCGAAAGACTGTTACTGCTCGGGCGTCGCGGCCCCGGGCACGACCGAAGAGGCATCGGCCACCGCGACCAGCTTCGCCAGATCGCCATCGGCCGACATGTCGGCGACAGCATATTTGGCGTCCAGCGATTGCGCCGACAGCTCGACGTTCTTCGTCACTGCGCCTTTCGAGCCCACAGGCCCGTGCGCGACGCCATTGACGGCAAAATAGATCGCGCCCGATTCCCCGGTGCGCAGTTTCGGCGGTTCTTCCAGTTTCGGCACGGCGAAGCGCTCGCCCGCATCCATCACCTTCTCGAAGATCACCGAGCCATCGGCGGCGGTGATCCGCACCCAGGACGGACGCACGGCCAGAACCTCGACCTCGGGGGCCGCGGCGCCAAGGGCATGCACGACCGGCACCTGACCGGGTTCAGCGGCCGTGGCCCCGGCATCGGCCAGCATCATCGGCGCGGTTTCGGTCATCGCCTGCGCCTGACCGGGCAGGACGCCCGCCTCGCGCGGGTCGATCGCAGCGATCGGGCCATCCCGCGCGATCAGCACTGGGGTTTCCAGCGCGGCGGGACGATAAAGACGGTCGAAGGCTTCCTCGGTCGCGGCGCTCGGCGGCAGGTCGGAGGCCTCGGCGGTCTGCACCGGGGTCACCGATTGCAGCGGGTCGATCTCGGCCACGACGCCCGGGGCCTGATCGACCGGCGTCAGCTGCACGCGCTGCACTTCCTGCAGCACCGACCAGGCGCCATAACCAATGCCGCCCGCGACCATCACGACGACGGCGAGCGAGCCCACGGCGCGCGGATCGATCTTGGTCCAGATCGGCGCCTGTTTCGGAATGAAGGAAGCATTCGGATTGGCCAGCGATGAGGCCAGATCGGCCGTGCGACGCGGCGCCTTGGGGCCCGAGGCGGCGGCAGCCAGACCATGCGTGGGGGTGAAGCCCGATTCCTTGCAGAAGCGTTCAAAGGCCCAGTCGGGATCAAGCCCCAGATAGCGCGCATAGGAGCGCACGAAGCCCGCGATGAAGGACGGACTTTCGAAAGCGCTGGGGTCGCAATTCTCGATGGCGGCGATATAGACCGCCTTGATGCGCAGCTCGCGCTGCACATCAAGAAGCGATTTTGACAGGGTCGCACGTTCGCCGCGAAGCATGTCGCCAAGCTTCATGTCGAAGTCGTCGAAGCCTTTTTGCGCGGCCTCAACCTGCGTCGAAGGTTTGACCTTCCACCTGATCATCTGCCTGTCCCGCCCTCGGTGTGGTTTGTCCGATTCGAACCTTGCGGTCCCGAATTCTTGACGAATCCCTAGCATAAAGCCGAGGGCGGTGCATCCGCAG
The DNA here is from genome assembly GCF_052363175.1 of Rhodobacter capsulatus. Taxonomy (GTDB): domain Bacteria; phylum Pseudomonadota; class Alphaproteobacteria; order Rhodobacterales; family Rhodobacteraceae; genus Rhodobacter; species Rhodobacter capsulatus_D. The sequence goes on along the minus strand of NZ_CP198946.1, from coordinate 1,700,824 downwards.
AATGCCTCAGGCAGAGGCCTCGGCGCGATTCAGCGCACACCGGGCCCAGAGCAGATCCATGGCATGAACCAGCCCGTCGATCTGCTTCAGATCATGCACCGGCGAGGGCGTGAAGCGCAGACGCTCGGTCCCGCGCGGCACCGTCGGGAAGTTGATCGGCTGCACGTAAACGCCGTAATCCGACAGGAGCATGTCCGACACCGCCTTGGTGTGCACGGGGTCGCCGATGACCACCGGAACGATGTGGCTGCCGTGGTCGATGATCGGCATGCCGAGCGCTTTCAGGCGCATCTTCAGGATCTTCGCATGCAGCTGTTGCGCGTCGCGCAGCTTCTGCCCTTCGGCGGTTTTCAGGAAGGCGATCGAGGCCTGCGCGCCCGCGGCGATCGCCGGCGGCAGCGAGGTCGAGAAGATGAACCCCGGCGCATAGGAGCGCACGGCATCGACCATCTTCGCCGAAGCGGCGATATAGCCGCCGAAGACGCCGTAGGCTTTCGCCAGCGTGCCGTTGAAGATGTCGATGCGGTCCATCAGACCGTCCCGCTCGGCCACGCCCGCACCGCGGGGGCCATACATGCCGACGGCGTGCACTTCGTCGATATAGGTCAGCGCGCCGAATTCATCGGCGACGTCGCAGATTTCCTTGATCGGGCCGAAGTCGCCATCCATCGAGTAAACCGATTCGAAGGCGATCAGTTTCGGCGCGGCCGGATCGTCGGCGGCAATGAGTTCGCGCAGGTGGGCGACGTCATTGTGACGGAAGATCCGTTTCGGCCCGGCATTGCGCTTGATCCCCTCGATCATCGAGGCGTGGTTCAGGCTGTCGGAATAGATGATCAGGCCGGGGAAAAGCACGCGCAGGGTGCTCAGCGTGGCATCGTTGGCGATATAGGCCGACGAGAAGACGAGCGCGGCTTCCTTGCCGTGCAGATCGGCGATCTCGGCTTCCAGACGGCGGTGATAGGCCGTGGTGCCCGAGATGTTGCGAGTGCCGCCCGAACCGGCCCCAACCGCTTCCAGCGCTTCATGCATCGCGGCCAGAACGACCGGGTGCTGACCCATGCCCAGATAGTCGTTGCCGCACCACACGGTGATGTCTTGCTTGCCGCCATCGGGACGGTTCCACTGCGCCTTGGGGAAGGCGCCCTTCTCGCGTTCGATGTCGATGAACGTGCGATAACGTCCCTCGTCGTGAAGCTTCTGGATCGCTTTGTCGAGCGCGAGATTGTAGTCCATGTCTGTCACCCCTGGCTTTTAGCACTTGGTTGTGGATCGCCGGGTCGGCTCATCGGCCCTGTCCGGCGCGCACAGGTTTAGTCCGATCCGGCCGGAAAGGGGAGTTCTAAATTGTCGCATCCCGGTGCATAATATTCTTGCGCGAAGACGGCCGAAATCCGGCTCCCGGCCCCGCCTGCCGCTCTGGCCATCGCCCCCCGTGGCTGTTAGGCTTTTCGCCGAATGGAGGCCCTTCAATGACACTCGACGCCGTTCTTGCCCGTATCGACGACACTTTGCCCGACGCCTGCGACAGGCTGCTCGACCTTCTGCGCATCGCTTCGATCTCGACCGACCCCGCTTTTGAGGGCGATTGCGCCCGCGCCGCCGCCTGGCTGGTGCAGGAGCTGAAATCGCTGGGCTTCACCGCCTCGGCGCGGCCCACCCCCGGTCATCCGATGGTGGTGGCGCGGCACGCGGGCCCCGGACGGCATATCCTTTTCTACGGTCATTACGACGTGCAGCCCGTTGATCCGATTGAACTTTGGGACCGCGACCCCTTCGATCCGGCGCTTGAGGAGACATCGAAAGGCGTGGTGATCCGCGGCCGCGGCGCCGCCGATGACAAGGGCCAGCTGATGACCTTCCTAGAGGCCTGCCGCGCCTGGAAAGAGGTGCATGGCACCCTGCCCGGCAACCTGACGATCTTCTTCGAGGGCGAGGAAGAGTCGGGCTCGCCCTCGCTCATCCCGTTCATGAAGGACAATGCCGAGGAACTGGGCGAAGCCTCGCTCGCGCTCATTTGCGACACCGGGCTTTTCGCCGACAAGGTGCCTGCCGTGGTGACGATGCTGCGCGGTCTCGCCAAGATCGAATTCACCCTGAAGGCGGCCGACAAGGACCTGCATTCGGGCATGTTCGGCGGTGCCGCGATCAACCCGATCCGGGTGCTCACGCGCATCCTCGGGCAGCTGCACGACGATCAGGGGCGCGTCACCGTGCCGGGCTTTTATGACGATGTGGCGGACCTGCCCGAGGCCGTGCGCGCGCAGTGGCAGGGCCTTGGCTTCGATCACGCGTCCTTCCTGGGCGGGGTCGGCCTGACCACGCCCGCAGGCGAGATCGACCGCACGCCGCTTGAACAGATCTGGTCGCGCCCGACCGCCGAGATCAACGGCATCTGGGGCGGCTATACCGGCGCGGGCTTCAAGACCGTGCTGCCTGCCGAGGCTTCGGCCAAGGTCAGCTTCCGTCTGGTGTCGAACCAGGACCCCGAGAAGATCCTTGCATCGTTCAAATCCTGGATCGAGGCACAACTGCCCCCCGACGTCACGCTCGACTGGAAGGCGCCGAACGGCTCGCCCGCCTCGGTGATGGAAATCAGTGACCCCGCCTTCGAGGCCGCCCGCGCCGCGCTGACCGAGGAATGGAATTGCCCGGCGGCCTTCGTCGGCTGCGGCGGCTCGATCCCGATTGCGGGCTATTTCAAGGACATCCTTGGCATGGATGCGATGCTGATCGGCTTTGGCAAGGACGACGACCAGATCCACAGCCCGAACGAGAAATACGACCTCGAAAGCTTCCATAAGGGCATCCGCAGCTGGGCCCGGATTCTGGACCGGATCGTCGGCTGAAAAAAGAAAACGGAGGCCACCGGCCTCCGTTTCCCGCTGAGGAAGATCGTCTCGATCGATCGCTTCGTCTGGGTGTGCGGAGAAGTTTCCGGCGCTGCACGCGCAGCCGGAAAATCGGACAGCCACGACAAGGCCCGGAGAGCATTTACTTTCGCAAGAAAGTGAATAAGCATCGAGAAAACATCTTTTGATCGGTGCAATGAAACTTCTGCGTGCTCTGATGGCCCGACCACGCGGCCCATCCGTCGAATGGGGCGGCAGCGCAGGGGGATTTGCGCTCGCCGTAGCGCTGCGCTTTGCCCTCGAAGGCAGCCTGCCGCCCGGCTATCCGTTCCTGACCTTCTTCCCGCTCATCTTTCTGGTCGGCTTTTTCCTTTCCACCCGCGCGGCCGTCGTGACCGCATTGTTCTCGGGGCTCGTCGCCTGGGTGTTTTTCGTCGCCCCCGGCGGGTTGCGGACGCCGAGCGGCCCAGATCTGGTGGCGATGGCCTTTTATGGTTTCATCGTCGCCACGGAACTGCTGCTGATCCATCTGACGCGCCTTGCGCTGCGCAAGCTTGATCAGGAACGCGCGGCCTCGGCGAAGATGGCAGAACAGAACCGGCTGATGTTCCACGAGCTTCAGCACCGGGTATCGAACAACCTTCAGGTGATCAGCTCGATCCTGCGGATGGAAGAGCGCAAGATGCGCGACCCCGAGGGGCGGCGGGCGCTGCAATCGGCCGCCGCGCGGCTGAGCGTGATCGCCTCGGTGCAGCGGCAATTGCATGATCCGGCGCGGCAAGTGACCGAGATCGGCGCGCTGATGCAGGCGACGCTGCCCGAGATCGTCGCGGCATCGAACCTGCAGGATCGGGTGCGGCTGGTCTTCGATCCGGGGATGCTGCCGGTGCCCGCCGATCAGGCCAGCCCGGTGGCGCTGATCGCGGTCGAGATGGTGTCGAATGCGCTGGAACATGGTCTGCCCGCGGGCGGGCGGATCACCATCACCCTGTCGACGCGGCTCGCCGGGGACCAGGCCGAGGTCGAGATCCGCGATGATGGCCGCGGTCTGCCCGAAGGGTTCGATGCCACACAGTCGCAAAGTCTGGGGCTGCGACTTGCGCAACAGTTCAGCGCACAACTGAATGGAACGCTTGACTTTTCTGCCTGTGCGGGGGGCGGAACGCGGGTCGTGCTGCGCTTCCCGCTCGACCGTTCGGCCTGATAAAACGCCTCTCCGGGGGGCCGGAGAGGCGTCCTTCGCAAGGTTCCGATTCCGCGTCAGAGCGGCGGCTGACCACGCAGGGCACGCGCGATCATCGCCACGACGAAGAGGATCAGGAACAGCACGAAGAGCAGTTGCGCGATCGAGGCCGAGGCCCCCGCGATCCCGCCAAAGCCAAGCGCACCGGCGATCAGCGCCAGCACCATGAATGTCAGGGCCCAACCCAGCATGATGTCTCTCCCGTGATGTGGTGGTTGCCGCAGCGCCGTGCCCTGACGCCTGCAGGAAGGAAACGCGCAACGGGCCTTCGGGTTCCCGTCAGCTCTCGCCGCGGCGATGGCGTTCCTCACCCGCCTCCAGTGCGGCCGGGATGAAACTCAGCCGCAGCACATATTGGCCCGCCTCGGGACCACGGGTGAAACTGCCGTCGAGCTGGCTGGCAAAGGCCGCCAGAAGCTTCTCGCCAAAGCCGTCCGAGGCGGGCAGCAGCGCGCCCAGATCCGGCACCGTGCCCTCCGCGGGCGGGGCGAGCGTGTTTGTCACCCGCAGTGCAACCCGCCCTTCGGCGGCACGGGTGAAGCTGACACCCACCGAGGCGATGCCGCGCGGGCCGCGCCAGGCGTGCTTGAGCGCATTGTCGAGCCCCTCGGCCAGAAACAGCGCCACCGCCACCGCCTGATCGGGGACCAGCCGGATCTCGTCCACGCGCAGATCCAGATCGAAGCGCCGCTCGGGCGTCGTGCCGATCTTGAGGATATGCGCCGCAATCCGCGGCAAGAGTTCATCGGCGCGGATATCGGTCTGCCCCGAGGTCAGGTAAAGTTCGCGATGGATCGTGGCGAGGCTCAGCACGCGCTCCTGCACGTTGCGCATCGCCGCGCGGGCCTCGTCGGTCCGGGCGCGGCGCAGCTGCATGTTCAGGATCGAGGCGATCAGTTGCAGGTTGTTCTTCACCCGGTGATGCACCTCGCGCAGCAGCACCTCCTTCTGGTGAATGACGTTTTCCAGATGCGCCTCGTCTTGCAGCACGGCCCGTGTCATCCGCTCGTAAGCCTCGGCGACGTCGCGCAATTCGGTCGCGGCACCGGTCAGACGCAGCGGCGGCAAGCGCCGTTCGCCCTCGGCAAAGGCGGTGATCGAGGCGCGCAGCGCCCGGATCTGGCCCAAGACCTGGCTGTGCGCGGCGATCCAGGCCACGGCCAGGCTCGCGGCCCACATCAGCGCCGGAAAGGCGAAAGGCGGCCAGCCCGAAAGCAGCCGCGCTTCCTCCAGCGCATTGGCGGGCCAGGAGGAGAGCAGATACAACTCGCCCTCCCACAGCGGCACGACGGCAAAGGCACGCTCCTGCCCATCGGGAGCGCGGTCAAGAAAGCTCTGGCCCCGGTCGGCAGCCAGATCCGCCAATGCGTGATCGACCGGAACCATCTGCGCGGCGTCATCAAGCCCGGTCGTGGCCGTCAGCACCGTGCCAGCCGCGTCGAAAGTGACCACGGCAAGCGGCTGACCGACACTGCCAGAGGGGCCAAGACCGCGGGACTGAAATTCGGATTGCGGCATCGAGATCGAGGAAAAGCCGATCAACCGCCCCGCCGCATCGGTGACGGGCAGCGACAGGTTCAGGATCGCAGTGCCCGAAAGCGGTCCGTCGCGGTTCACGGTCAGTTTTGGCCGCGGGTTTTGCCGCAGGTCGGACAGCCAGTCGCTGTTGTGTAGATCATAGGGCGCTCCGGTCGAGGCGCAGGTGATATGCCCATCCAGCGGCACGAAGCCGAGAAAGGAATAATCCCGCCCGGCCTCTTCGGCGACATGGCGCAGATAGGCGGAACACGCCTCCGGATCGGCGGCGAGTTGCGGCAGGCTGGCGGCCAGCGCCATCACCGTGCCGCGCGCCTGCATCAGCAGATCGACCTGCGGCGTGGCGGCCATCAGCGTTTCCCCCAGGATCGCCGCGCGCAGCCGGTTTTCGGCGGCGCGCTCGGTGGCCAGCGTCTGCGCATAGCTGAGCACGGCGAGCGGTGTCAGCACCGCCCCCATGATCACCGTCAGACGCAGCCCAAGGCCGCCCGTACCGCGGCGCCACCGGATCATACCGCTTGCGGCCCCATCCCCGGTGCAGCCGCCCCGCTGGCAGAGGCGGGGATCAACACCGTCTCGCCCTCGGCCAGACCAAGCAGCTCGCACAGCCGCGCCCGCGCCCGGTTGGCGCGGCTCTTCGCCGTGCCGGTGGCTACGCCCATCATCTGCGCCGCCTCCTCGTAGGAATAGCCGTTCGCGCCGACGAGGATCAGCACCTCGCGATGCTCGGGCGACAGCTGATCAAAGGCGCGGGTGAAATCGGCCATCGCAAGACGCCCGTCATGCGCAGGCAGGCTGACCAGCTGCGCCGCATGCAGCCCGTCGGGATCGGCCACCTCGCGCCGGGTCTTGCGCCGCGCCGAATAAAAGGTGTTGCGCAGGATGGTGAAGAGCCAGGCCCGCATGTCGGTGCCCGGAAGAAACTTGTCGAAGTTGCCCCAAGCCTTCAGGATCGCCTCCTGCACCAGATCGTCGGCCTCGGTGGCATTGCGGGTCAACGAAATCGCAAAGGCCCGCAGTGCCGGGATATGGGTGGCCAGCTCGTCGCGCGGATCGGCCGGGGTCATCGGCTTGTTCCGCGCGCTTTAAGTTGCGCCAGCAAATCCTTGAAACGATCAGGAATTTCCGGATCGAGCGCGGACTCGAAGACGCGCTTCAGATTCTCGTCAATGTCGCGGCGCAGCCCTTCGGCCATCACTTCGCGCCCCTTTTGCGTGTTCTTGTCCTCTGCCATGCTCTTTCTCGCCGCCTGCGCCAGTCTTCACGGAACCAAACGCGGGGGACCAGCGTTGGTTCCCCGAAAGACCGCGTTTTTTGGGAGAAAACGATGACGAGCACCGCCCCTCTCGACCTGTCGCAGGCGATTGCCGCCGAACTGCCCTATCTGCGTCGTTACGCGCGCGCGTTGACCGGCAACCAACAAAGCGGTGATGCCTATGCGGTGGCAACGCTCGAAAGCCTGTTGTTCGATCCGGCGGTGATCGAGGCGGCCGCCCGTCCGAAGCTGGGGCTGTTTCACGCGTTCCATCTGGTCTGGGCGAGCGCCGGGGCACCGACCAGCCTGCAGGACGAGGGTCTGGCCGCAAGGGCGCAGGCGCTGATGGCGGGGCTGACCCCGAACTCGCGCGAAGCGCTGCTTTTGCACACGATCGAGGGTTTCAATGCCACCGAGATCGGCGCGATCATGCAGGTCGAGCCCGAGGAAGTGGCCCAGCTCATCGCCGCCGCCAACCGCGAGATGACAGCGGCGATATCGGGCCGGGTGATGGTGATCGAGGACGAGGCGATCATCGCGATGGATCTGGCCGATATCGTCGCGGGCATCGGGCATTCTGTCACCGGCATCGCCCGCACCCGCGCCGAAGCCGTGACGCTGGCCGCAAAGCAACGCCCTGACCTGATCCTGTCGGACATCCAGCTGGCCGATGCCTCCTCGGGGATCGATGCGGTCAACGACATCCTGAAGGAAATCGGGCCGGTGCCGGTGATCTTCATCACCGCCTTTCCCGAGCGGTTGCTGACCGGCGAAAAGCCCGAACCTGCCTTCCTGATCACCAAACCCTTCTCGGAGGAACAGGTCCGTTCGGCCGTCAGCCAGGCGATGTTCTTTGCCTCGACCGAGACGCTGACCAGCTGACAGTGCCCTTGCACCGACCACGAAACCCGCCCGATTGCGGCGGGTTTTTTGTTTTTTGGCAATGAGTTGCAAGAAAATCCGGAACCAGATCGGGGTTGAGGCGTTCTGTCTTCACTGACGCCGAAGACATCGGCATTCATGCGAAAGGAAACTGAACATGATCCGCAAGGTTCTTGCCGCCACCACCGCGCTCTTTCTGGGCACCGCTGCCATCGCCGCGACCCCGGTGCAGGAAATCGACGTCCAGGCCGATCTGACCGCAATCTCGAACCCGAAGGCCGCGCTGTACTGGGGCCATCTGGCCGAGGATCTGAAGGCCGCGATCACCGCGCGGCTGGTCGGTCAGCTGGCCGATCAGGGGGCCAAGGTGACCGTCGACATCGACGAGCTGTCGATGGCCAACACCTTCGAGGAAATCACCGACGTGGCCGAGGCCCGGTTGTCGGGCAAGGTGCATATCACCAGCCAGACCGACAATTCGAAGTTCGACAGCTTCGATCTGACGGTGGATGCGACGACACTGAATGCGCTCGACGCCGAGGGCAAGCTGAAGAAGGGGGCCTTCACCGATGCCAAGGCCTATTACCTCGCGATGGTCAACACCTTCGCGGATCAGGTGGCCGCGCGGCTGGACTAAGCGGGCAGCCCTGACCCTGAAACAGCGGCGGGGGGGAGAGCGAGGCTCTCCCCCCTTTTCATTGCACCGGGACGATCATTGCAGCCCCCCGGGCTCCCTCACGGGGCGGGGTGACGGGCAACCCAGTGGGCAAAGGCCTGCATCAGCGCGCTCAGATGCGCGCGGGTATTTTCCGAAACAAGGTTGCCTTCCGCATCGAAGGCTTGCCCCAGATGGCCGACATAGGCCTCGGGCTGCGCCATCGCGGGCATGTCAAGCACGACAAGGATCTGGCGCAGATGATGGTTTGCACCAAAACCGCCAAGCGCGCCCGGCGAGCCCGAGACCACCGCCGCAGGTTTGCCCGCCCAGGCGTTCTTGCCCCAGGGCCGCGAGCCGATATCCAGCGCGTTTTTCATCGCCGCCGGGATCGAGCGGTTATGCTCGGGGGTGACAAAGAGAACACCGTCAGCGCTGGCGATCTCGGCGCGAAAGCGGGTCCAGGCCTCGGGCGGGGTACCCTCGTCCAGATCCGGGTTGAACAGCGCCAGATCCCCGATCTCGACAAGGCGCAGGCGCAGGCTTTCCGGTGCAAGCGCGATCAACGCTTCGGCCAGCTGACGGTTCAGCGACCCCTTGCGGATCGAACCGACAAGGACGGCGATGTCATGGGACTTGGTCATGAGGGGCTCCTTCGGAGACGGTTGCGAAGAGGGGCGACACTTTCAAGGCAGATACTCTGCGATATCCGAACCTCAAGAGAACGGCATAAAAATGCGGATGGCAACATGTGGCTGCGCGGGCAGCATGGCCGCGACGGCGCCAGAGGGAACAGTTTCGCCGTGAGCGCAAAATTCACCCGCCGCTCGGCTTTCTTCTTAACCATGCCGGAACCTTTTCGCGGCTCCCTGCGTTGGTCCCAAAACCACCTGAGGGAGGGGAAATGGATCACATCACCTACACCGGCCTGGGCGGCCTTCTGGTTCTGGTGCTCGATCTCTGGGCGCTGATCTCGGTTCTGGGATCGCGCGTCTCGACGGGCAAGAAGCTCGTCTGGGTGCTGCTGATCCTTGTGCTGCCGCTGCTCGGCTTCTTCGCCTGGCTGTTGGCCGGACCGCGCGCCGCCTCTGCCTCGGCCTGAGCCCCGGACAATTCAGGCGGGCTTGCCGCCGTCCTGCCCTTGCCGCTGGCAGGCTTGCCCTGCCCGCGGTGCTTTCTTGTCATGGCAGGCACGGGCCAAGGCTTCAGCCGATCACCATGTCGTCGCGATGGACAAGCGCGGCGCGGCCCGGATAGCCCAGAAGCGCCTCGATCTCGCCCGAGCGATGCCCGGCGATGGTGCGGGCCTCCTCGGCGGTGTAGCGCACCAGCCCCTTGCCAAGTGCAGCGCCATCCGGCCCCGCGATGGTCACGGGCTCGCCCCGACCAAAACGGCCGGTGACCTTGGTCACGCCCGCAGGCAGAAGCGATTTGCCCTGTGCCAGCGCGCCCACGGCCCCCGCATCGACGATCACTTCGCCGCGCGGTTTCATCGCCGCGATCCAGCGCTTGCGCGCCGCCTGCGGGTCGCCCTCGGGCAGAAACCAGGTGCAGTTCGCCCCCTCGGAAAGCGCGGTCAGCGGGCGCGAGACCGAACCCTCCATGATCGCCATCGCGCAGCCCCCCGCCACGGCGGTCTTGGCGGCCAGAAGCTTCGTCTTCATGCCGCCCTTGGACAGGCCGGAAATCGGATCGCCCGCCATCGCCTCGATCTCGGGGGTGATGTGCTCGACCACCTCGAAACGCACCGCGGTCGGGTCTTCCTTCGGGTTCGCGGAATAGAAGCCGTCGACGTCGGACAGCAGGATCAGCTGATCGGCGCCGACGGTGACGGCGATCTGCGCCGCCAGCCGGTCGTTGTCGCCAAAGCGGATCTCGTCGGTCGCCACGGTGTCGTTTTCGTTCACGATCGGCACGACGCCCATCGAGAGCAGCGTCTCCATCGTCGCCCGCGAGTTCAGATAGCGGCGGCGGTCGTCGGTGTCCTCAAGCGTCACCAGAACCTGCGCGGTGGTCACACCATGCGGAGCGAGAATTTCCTCATAGGCGCGGGCAAGACGGATCTGCCCGACCGCAGCGGCGGCCTGCGACTGTTCCAGCGGCAAGGGCCCGAGCGGCAGCCCCAGCACCCGCCGCCCCAGCGCGATCGAACCCGAGGACACCAGCACCACATCGGCGCCGCGTTTCTTCGCGGCCACAACATCCATCGCCAGCGCCGTGAGCCAGTCGGTTTTCAGCCCCTCGGCCCCGACAAGCAGCGCCGAGCCGATCTTCACCACCAGCCGCTGCGCCTGCCCCACCTGCGGTTTCACGGCTGCCACGGCTTCACCTCTTCTTCGCCCTTGCGGTCTTCCTCGATCTCGGCCCAGAGCGCGCGCAGAACCTCGGTCACGCCCTTTTTCGAGACGCCCGACATCACCAGCACCGGCCCTTCGGAGGCCTTTTCCAAGGCGCGCTTGCGGCTCGACAGGGTCTTGCTGTCCAGCGCATCGGCCTTGTTCAAGACGGTGATGCGCGGCTTCTCGAACAGCTCTTCAGAGTAAGCTTCCAGCTCGCCGATGATGGTGCGGTAATCCTTGGTGATCGTGCTCGACGTGCCATCGACCAGATGCAACAGCACCGAGCAGCGCTCGACATGGCCGAGGAACTGATCGCCCAGACCGCGGCCTTCCGAGGCACCCTCGATCAGACCGGGAATGTCGGCCATGACGAATTCCTTGCCGTCGATGCCGACGACGCCAAGGTTCGGCACAAGCGTGGTGAAGGGGTAATCGGCAATCTTCGGCCGCGCATTCGAGACGGCAGCGAGGAAGGTCGACTTGCCCGCATTCGGCAGACCCAGAAGCCCGGCATCCGCGATGAGCTTGAGCCGCAGCCACAGCGTGCGCTCGACGCCTTCCTGCCCGGGGTTGGCATGGGCCGGGGCGCGGTTCGTTGCGGTCTTGAAGCGCTGGTTGCCCCAGCCGCCATTGCCGCCCTTGGCGAGCAGCACGCGCTGGCCCGGCACGGTCAGATCGGCGATCACGGTTTCCTCGTCCTCGTCGATGATCTCGGTGCCGACGGGGACCTTCAGCACGATGTCATCGCCATCGCGGCCGGTGCATTGGCTGCCCATGCCGTGCTGGCCGGACTGAGCGAAGAAATGCTGCTGATAGCGGAAGTCGATGAGCGTGTTCAGCCCCTCGACCGCCTCGGCAAAGACCGACCCGCCCTTGCCGCCATCGCCGCCATCGGGGCCGCCGAATTCGACGAATTTCTCGCGCCGGAAGCTGACGCAGCCGCCGCCACCGCCGCCCGAGCGGATATAGACTTTCGCAAGGTCGAGGAATTTCATCGTAAAGGCCCCTTTCGCAAGGCGTCTGATTACGCGCGCGCGCGCGCCAATCTGCAAGCGAAGCATGGGGGCTCTGCCCCCAAACCCCCGGGATATTTGCAGCAAGATAAAGGGACATGCTTTTATCTTGCTGCAAATATCCCGGGAGGGTGCGGGAGGGCAGCGCCCTCCCGTCCGCCCTCTCAGCCCGCGCAGGCGGCGTGAAAGGCGGCGGCGCTCAGTTCGAGCTCGACATGCGGCAGCACCGCATCCAGCGCCAGCGAATGCACAGGCCCCCTTGCCGAGGTCCTGAAACCCGAGCTTCGCCAGCACCCGCGCCGAGCGGGTATTGCCCTCGAAATAGCCCGCGCGCACCGGCTCGGCGGCCGGATCGGCAAAATGGGCCGACAGAACCGCCCGCGCGGCCTCGCAGGCAAGCCCCTGCCCCCAGGCCGGACGCGCGAGCCAATAGCCGAACTGCTGATCAAGCCCGATCATGCCAAGGAAAACGCCCTCGCGAGTGATCGCCCATCGCGCGGCCGGGACGGGATCAGCGAGAAAGATCCGGAAATCCCCGGCCCGATAGGGCCAGGGCACGGGAGCAAGCCAGCGCACCACCTCGAAATCGGCCAATGCCGCCACACAGGCGGCCTCGTCATCGGCAGCAAGCGGGCGCAGGACGAGCCGTTCCGTGGTCAGATGCGCGGGCAGGTTCACCCGAGTTTCTTGACGTAGGTCCAGGTCGGCACGCGGGCGCCGCGCGCCAGCGACCAGGCCTCGGCATCGCCCAGATAGGCAAAGCCGTTGTGGGTCAGGACACGGGCCGAGCCGGGGCTGTCCTGAAACACTTCGGCGATCAGCGTGCGGGCGCGATGCGGATTGGCCGCGATCAGCGCCGCCACCGCCTCCGAGGCGAAGCCGGTGTTCCAGAACCCCGGGCCGACCCAGAAGCCGACCTCGGATTGCGCGCCCTCGTGGCGGGTGAGCGAGACAAGGCCCAGCACCTCGGCCAGCCCATGCGCCGAGCCGTCCAGCGCCCAGACATCCTCGGTGCGGGTGTCAGCCATCGAGCGTTCGATGAAATTCTCGGTCGTGCCGGGCGGAAGCGGATGCGGAATCGCGCGGGTGCCTTCGGCCAGGCGCTTGTCGGCGGTATACATGGAAATCAGCCCGGCATCGGAACGACGCAAGGGGCGCAGGATGAACCGCTCGGCCTCGATCACCGGCTGGTTGTATATGGTCGTCTGAAACATCGCGTTCTCCTCAAACGCCGGCCGTTTTGGCCCTTTAACCGTAAAACTCGACAGCCATGTGACAGGATTTGGGCGTCCCGTCGGCCCTTTTGAACTGCGACCGATTGGCCCACCGCCCTCCCCGCGATGGCCGCCCGGCGGCGACACTCGAAACGGAAAGGGGGACCGGCCCTGTGGCCGATCCCCCCCAAACTGATCCGGGTTCCGGTTCGGCTTACTCGGCGGCCTCCGCGACCGGGAGAACCGAAACGAAAGTGCGGCCCTTGAGGCCCTTCTTGTAGGTCACCTTGCCTTCGACGACGGCAAAGAGCGTGTGGTCACGGCCCATCATGACGCCTTCGCCCGGCCACCAGGTGGTGCCGCGCTGACGGATGATGATGTTGCCCGGAATGGCCGCCTGGCCACCGTATAGTTTCACGCCAAGGCGACGACCAGCAGAGTCGCGGCCGTTACGGGAAGAACCGCCAGCTTTCTTGTGTGCCATGGGGGATTACTCCTGAGCTTCAGCGGCTTTTTTGGCGCGCTTCGGTTTCGCGGGGACTTCGGCCGGAGCCGCAGCGCCATGAGCGGCACGACGGGCTTCAGCGGTGCCCACGGCTTCCTTCACGCCCGATTTCTCGGCACCCGAGGCGAGAACCTCGGTCACGCGCACCAGCGTCAGTTGCTGACGGTGGCCACGGGTGCGCTGCGACGAATGCTTCCGGCGGCGCTTGTGGAAGGTGATGACCTTGTCGGCCTTGATGGTGTCGATCACCTCGGCGACCACGGCGGCACCGGCCACGGTGGGGGCGCCCACGGTCACGGCATCGCCGCCAACCATCAGGATCTCGTTGAACTGGATTTTTTCACCAGCCACGGCGGCAATCAGTTCCACGCGCAGCACGTCGCCCGCCTGAACCTTGTATTGCTTGCCGCCAGTCTTGAGGACCGCAAACATGCGTTCTTCCCTTTTTCATCCGCGCCCTGTGGCCCCCGGAGGCTTTCGCCCCGTATCGGTGTTGCCGGGTTTCCCCGCCTCGGACAGCGCACCCCATCGGGTGTTGTTGCAAATGATACCCCGGCGGAGAGCAGACTCACCGCCGGGTGTCGCGCTTATGCGGGGCGGCACCGGGGCTGTCAAGGAATTTCGGGGGAGCCGCACGCATCGGTTACCCCGAAGCGTCCTTGGGGCTCCGCCCCGCCGAGGCGATGCCTCGGCCCCCCGGGATATTTGGGGCAAGATAAAGCGAAAAGCGCATCGCCTCGCTTTTCCTTGGCAAAATACGCAAGGCGGGGGGTGCGGGGGGCGCAGCCCCCCGCGGGTCGTCCCGGCAAAGCCGGGGCGAACTCACCCCTTCGGTTTCGAGGGCAGGCCCTTGTCCTTGCGCACTGCGTGCTTCTTCGCCTCGACATGTTTCGTCAGCCGCGAGAGGGGATCGACTTCTTGCGTTCCTTGTAGGGGTTGGTGGACCCCTGATCGCGGAAGTAAAGCCGAATGGGCGTGCCCGGCATGTCGAAATCAGCGCGCAGACCGTTCACCAGATAGCGGCTGTAGCTTTCCGGGATCTGGTCGGTATGGGTCGCCTTGATCACGAAGCCCGGCGGACGGGTCTTCGCCTGGGTGATGTAGCGCAGCTTGATCCGGCGCCCGCCCGGTGCGGGCGGCGGGTGCGCCTCGGTCATCGCGCCGAGCCAGTTGTTCAGTTTCGCCGTCGAAATCCGGCGGTTCCAGACTTCATAGGCCTTCATGATCGCGTTGTGCAGACGATCAAGCCCCTTGCCGGTCTTGGCCGAGACCGTCACCAGCGGCGCGCCGCGCAGCTGCGGCAGCAGGCGCTCGAAATTCTCGCGCAGCTCCTTCAGCTTCTCGGTCTTCTCTTCTTCAAGATCCCACTTGTTCGCCGCGACGACAACCGCCCGCCCCTCGGTTTCGGCGAAATCTGCAATCCGCAGATCCTGCACCTCGAAGGGAATGTTCACGTCAAGCAGCACGACGACGACCTCGGCAAAGCGCACGGCGCGCAGACCATCGGCGACCGAGAGCTTCTCGAGCTTGTCCGACACCCGCGCCTTCTTGCGCATGCCCGCCGTGTCCCAGATCCGCATCGGCGTGCCCATGAAGGTCTTGCTGACCGAAATCGCATCGCGGGTGATCCCGGCCTCGGGGCCGGTCAGCAGCCGGTCCTCGCCGAGGATCTTGTTGATCAGCGTCGATTTCCCGGCATTCGGGCGGCCGATGACGGCCAGCTGCAAGGGCCGCGCCTCGGTCGGCATGCGGATCGGGGCATCTTCGTCTTCCATATCCTCGGGCAGATCGACATCGACCTCGGGCATCTGCGCGACGTTCTTGGCCGCAAAGCCATCGGCCAGCGGCTGCAGCGCGTCGTAAAGATCATCAAGCCCCTGCCCGTGCTCTGCCGAAAGCGCGATCGGCTCGCCCAGACCAAGGTTCCAGGCTTCAAGCGCGCCCGCCGCACCCGCATTGCCCTCGGCCTTGTTGGCGGCGAGGATCACATGCGCATTCTTCTTGCGCAGGATATCGGCGAAAATCTCGTCGGCCGGGGTCACCCCCACCCGCGCATCGATCAGGAACAGGCAGACATCCGCCTCTTCGACCGCGCGCTCGGTCAGACGCCGCATCCTGCCCTGCAGGCTGTCATCCTCGGCCAGTTCCAGACCGGCCGAGTCGATCACGACAAAGCGCAGATCGCCCAGACGCGCGTCGCCCTCGCGCAGATCGCGGGTCACGCCGGGCGTGTCGTCCACCAAGGCCAGCCGCTTGCCGACGAGCCGGTTGAACAGCGTCGATTTGCCCACATTCGGGCGGCCCACGATGGCAAGGGTGAAACTCATGGCATGCTCCTGACGCGGCCATTGGCCGCCCGCGAAGCCGCCCCCTTACACCGCTTTTCGGTCAACGGAAAGCGAGAAGCTGACCCTTTCGCGAAACGACGTAAAGCGTCTGCCCGGCAACGATGGCATCGGTCGCCGCGCCGCCCGGCAGATCGGCCTGCCCCAGAAGCGCGCCCGAGGCCGGATCGAAGCTGCGCACGAGCCCGTCCGAGGAGACCACGAAGAGCTTGTTGCCCGCCAGAACCGGACCAAGGTTGACGTGGATTTCCAGCTGCTTCTTGATCTTTTCCTTGACGTAATAGGGCAGGTCCTGCTTCCAGACCGTCGCGCCCGTCGCCGCATCAAGCCGCACCAGCTGCGCCTGATCGGAAATCAGGAAGATCGCATTGCCCGCCACCTGCACCGGGCTCACCGCGCCTTCGTCGGCCATCCAGCGGGTCTCGCCCGTGGTCGCATCGAAGGCCCCCAGCTTGCCCGCCGAGGACCCGGCATAGACCGTGCCGCCAACCACCACCGGATCGCCGGTCAGATCCGAAACGATCGCATAGCCGCGCCCGGTACGGCCACCTGCCACCTGCGCGTCCCAGGCCGCCAGACCGGTCTTGCGATCAACTGCCAGCATCTG
Organism: Rhodobacter capsulatus; assembly: GCF_052363175.1. Lineage (GTDB taxonomy): Bacteria > Pseudomonadota > Alphaproteobacteria > Rhodobacterales > Rhodobacteraceae > Rhodobacter > Rhodobacter capsulatus_D. Next base: position 1,684,378 of record NZ_CP198946.1, on the reverse strand, counting down.
CCCGGAGGCAAAGGGGAAGATCACGAATGGACCTGCGATCGCCGGGGCGGAAACGCCCGACATCCCGGCCACGGCGGGCGTGCCCGCCACCTGCCAGATCACCTTGCCATCCTGCGCATCGATCGCCCAAGCCGAGCCATCCCGCGCCAGCGCATAGACGACGCCATCGGCCACGGTGGGCGCGCCACCGACGCCCGCGTCGAAATCCTGCCGCCAGAGCACCTTGCCCGAGGCGGCCTCGACCGCCATCAGCTCGGCAAAGCCGGTGGTGACAAAGACCCGGCCGCCCTCGACCGCAAGGCCCGCGCCGGTCGCGTCATCATCGCGATCGCCGGGCTTGGCGACATCGGTCGCCCAGAGCGTCGCGCCATTCGTGCCCGTCGCGGTCAGCCGCGCCCGGCTGTCGAGCGTGAAGATCCGCCCGCCCGCCGCCACCGGCGCAGCCGCGATTCGATAGCGGTAGGATTGCCCCTCGCCGACCGGCGCCGACCAGACCAGCGTCTGGCCTGCGCCAAGGCTGGCGTTGATCAGGCTGTGGCTCGCCCCGCCCGCCCGCTGCGGCCAGTCGGCATTGCCGACGACACGCGGCAGGCTCACCGGCTTGCTCTCGTTCACCACCGGACCGGGCACCGTGGCCCCGTCCAGCACCGCGCGCGGATCCAGCCGCTCGCCTTCGAGATGCACTTCTTTTTCGCAGGCAGCCAGCACCATGGCGACGCCCAGAACGGCGATCGACGACCTCAGCTTCACCGCAAACTCCCTGCCTTGTTGTCGTTTCCGTGCGCGGGCAAAAGCGCCCGCAGCGCCTTATTTCGCGGCCGGATCGCCGCCGAGCGCCACAATCAACTCTGTCGCGCGTTGTTGCAAGCCCGAGGTCACGCCGTCTTCAGCGAGAATCTCGCGCGCCTTGGCAATGGCGCCCGGCTTGTCGCCCCCCGCCAGCGCATCAAGCGCCTGCTGCTCCATCGCCATCAGCCGGAACGGCGCGCCGGGCTGCGCCAGCGCCTCAAGCTCGGCCTTGCGCTCCTCGGGGCTCATCGCCTTGCCCGCAACCAGCACCGCCTTGAGCCGCGCCAGCTGACGCAGGCTGTCGGGCAGCGTCGCATCGTCGGCCACCGCGCGCAGATCGGCCAGCGCCGCCTCTGCCTTGCCATCCTCGGCCGCCTGCGCCGCCGTCAGCAGCTTGACCACCCCGACCTGCGGCCCTTCGACGGGCAGCGCCGCCACGGCCTCGGCGGGGTTTTCCGCCTCGAGCGCGCTCAGCACGCCATCGCCGAAAGCCTCGGCCCGGGCGCGGACCTGCGCCTTGTTCCACTCGACATAGGCCGAGCCCCCCACAAGGCCCAGGATCGCAACCACGCCGATCCAGCCATATTTGCGGAAAGCCGCAAACAGCCGGTCGCGGCGGACTTCCTCGGTGACTTCATCGATGAAACTGTCGGTGTGATCCACGCGCGGGCTCCTCGTCTTTGGCCTATCTATACGCAAGGGCGCCCCATTGCCAAGGCCGGGAAACCATTGCCGCAGTCACGAAAAAGGAGGGGGGCGCTGCCCCCCGTCCCTGCGGGACTCCCCCCGGCGTATTTCAGCCAGGAAAAACCCGGCGCCTTTTCCTGGTGGAAATACGCCGGGGGGTGAATGCGAAGCAGAGGGGGGCGGCGCCCCCCTACTCGGCTGCGGCCGCCGCTTCCTCGGCCGATTGCGCGGCCCACATCGCGGCATAGCGGCCCGAGCGCGCAAGAAGCGCCTCATGCGTGCCTTCCTCGACGATCTCGCCCGCTTCGAGCACGACGATCCGGTCGGCATCGGCAATCGTCGAAAGCCGGTGCGCGATCACGATCACCGTGCGGCCCCGCCCCATCGCATCCAGACTTTCCTGAATGTCGCGTTCGGTCTGGGTATCCAGCGCCGAAGTCGCCTCGTCCAGAAGCAGGATCGGCGGGTTCTTCAACAGCGTCCGGGCAATGCCAACCCGCTGCTTTTCGCCGCCCGAGAGCTTCAGCCCGCGCTCGCCGACCTGAGTGTCGTAGCCCTCGGGCAGGGACATCACGAAGTCATGGATCTTCGCCGCCCGTGCTGCCGCCTCGATCTCGTCTTGCGTGGCATTGGCCCGGCCATAGGCGACGTTGTAGCGGATCGTGTCGTTGAAAAGCACCGTGTCCTGTGGCACGACGCCGATCGCGGCATGCAGGCTTTCCTGCGTCACCTCGCGGACATCCTGACCGTCGATGGTGATGGCGCCCCCCGTAACCTCGTAGAAGCGGAACATCAGCCGCCCGATCGTGGATTTGCCCGAGCCCGACGGCCCGACCAGCGCCACCTTCTGCCCCGCCGCCACCGTCAGATCGATGCGCTTCAGGATCGGCCGTTCCGGGCTGTAGGCGAAATCGACACCCTTGAAGGCAATCGCGCCGCCCGAGACCGCCAGCGGTTTCGCGCCCGGCTTGTCGGTGATCTCGGCCGGTTGATGCAGCAGATCGAACATCTCGCCCATGTCCACCAGCGCCTGCCGGATCTCGCGGTAGACCGTGCCGAGGAACGACAGCGGCATGGTGATCTGGATCATGTAGGCCTGCACCATGACGAAGTCGCCCACCGTCAGCTTGCCCGACTTCACTTCGAGCGCGGCCATCACCATCACCGCCACCAGCCCCGCAGTGATGATCAGCGTCTGCCCCGCGTTCAGCGCGGCGAGGCTTTGGCCGGTCTTCACCGCCGCGCCCTCATAGCGTTCCATCGAGGCGTCATACCGCGCCGCCTCGCGCTTTTCGGCGCTGAAATATTTCACCGTCTCGAAGTTCAAAAGACTGTCGATCGCCTTCTGGTTCGCCGCCGTATCGGCGTCGTTCATCTTCTTGCGGATCGCCACGCGCCATTCGGTGATGCGGAAGGTGAAGGTGACATAGGTCCAGATCGTGCCGACGACGACAAGCGCATAGCGCCAGTCGAAGAGGAAGGCGAAGATCAGCGTGACAAGCGTCAGTTCAAGGATCAGCGGCCCGACCGAAAAGAGCATGAAGCGCAGCAGGAAATCGACGCCCTTCACGCCACGCTCGACGATGCGCGACAGCCCCCCGGTCTTGCGGGTGATGTGATAGCGCAGCGAGAGCGCATGGATGTGCTGGAAGGTTTCGAGCGCCAGCGCCCGCAGCGCGCGTTGCGCCACGCGCACGAAGACCGCATCGCGCAGCTCGCCAAAGGCCACCGACATCAGCCGCGCCATCCCGTAAGCCACGGTCAGCGACACCGCGCCCAGCCCCAGCAGCCAGGTTTCGTCGCGCGACTGCCCCGCAAGGCTGTCCACCGCCGCCTTGTAGAGGAACGGCGTCAGAACCGAGATCACCTTGGCCGCGACAAGGAAGGCCATCGCCAGCACGACGCGCTGTTTGACCCAGGGCATGCCCTCGGGCCACAGATAGGGCGCCACCGCCTTCATCGTGCGCATCCCGCGCGCGCGTTCGGAAGAATCGGGCTTGCCCGCCTGCGTGATCTGAGAGGGCGCCATCTGCCCCTCCTTCCAAGTCTCGAGTGTCCGGAATGCCGGGGCGAATGCCCGACCGTGCGGGCAAACTAGGAGGTCGGACGCGATTGTCCAGCCCCCGCGCGCATTTGACCCGAAGCGGGCTCAGTTCGGCAGGGTGAAGACCTGCCCCGGATAGATCCGGTTGGGATCGCGGATCTGATCGCGGTTCGCCTCGAAGATCTGCACGTAGAGATAGGGATCGCCGTAGGTCTCGCGGGCGATGGCCCAAAGCGTGTTGCCGCTGGAAATGGTAACGATGCGGCTGGGCGCGGGAACCGCTGCGGATGCCGGGGCGGCAGCGGCAGCCGTTTTCATAAACGGGGCGGCAGCGGGCGCAGGCGGCGGGGCGATGCCTTCGAAACCCTGCTCGGCGCGGGAAAGCACCTTGCCCGCGGCATCCAGCGCATCGACGCGCAGGCTGTGCGGCCCGGGCTTCGCGGCGGGCAGCTGCATGGTGAAGCCGCCTTCGGCGCCGCCCTGCACCAGACCCACCTCGGCATTGTCGACATAGGCGCGCAGAAGCGCCCCCTTCGGCGCGCCGCGGCCCGAGATGGTGATCTTGCCATCGGGCGCAAGCGAGAGGGTGTCGATGACAAGCGTCTCAGAGGCGCCCGCCAGAACGCGCGGCGTTCCCGTCGCGTCGGTGACCAACGGCTTGTCGGCCAGAACCTGCGCCGCCTCGACCTCGGCGGCGACGGTCGCGGGGGCCGCGCCCTTGGCGGTGGCAGCCTCGGCCACGGCCAAGGGGCTCGGCGCGACGGTCAGGCTTTCTTCGGACATCTTCGCCACGCCATCGGCCCCGGTCACCCGCAGCTGCAACGACCGCGGCGCGGCCGAGGGCTCGGCCGAGGTGACCGAGGCAAAGGCGCCCTGCTCATTCGCGGTCACAGTGTCGATGACCTGGCCATCCAGCAGCAGCTCGACCTTTGCGCCGGGGGCAACATCGCCCGCCAGCGTCAGCGCCCCGGCAGGGGTGACGCGCAGCGTGTCGAAACGGGCAACGGGAGGCGGCGCGGGTGTCGTTGGGGGCGCCGCATGGGCGGAAATGGCGGCAGGCACCACCTCGGCAACCGGCGCGGCCGGTTCCGGCGCAGGCGTCACGGGCGCGGCGGGGACGGGCGCGGCGGGGACGGGCGCGGCGGTGACAGGCGCGGCGGTGACAGGCGCGGCGGTGACGGGCGCAGGCGGGGACGGCGCCGTCTTGGCGGCCTCTGTCACCAGCGTGGATGCGGTCTCCGGCGCGGGGGCGGCAACAGCCGGTTCTGGCGTCTGAGCGGCCTCGGGTTTCGGCGCCTCCTGCCCGAGCGACCAGAAGGAAGCAACTGCGGCGACCACGACCAAGGCGGCCCCGCCGCCCACCACGATGCCCAGCGTCCTGTTGCCCTCGGCCATGCTGTCCTTCCTTCCCTTCGGCCCGGCCCCTGCGAACCTGCGGCCCCGGCGTTGTCCGCCGCTTGCTTGCGACCATCTGACCCGGTATCCCTGCCAAAAGCAACACCTCCCCAATGATTTCCAGCACGAAAGCAACGCCATGTCCGCCAAACCCGCCCCCTCGGTCTGCGTCTTCTGCGGCTCGCGTCCCGGCCACCGCCCCGCCTATGCAAAGGACGCCCGGGCGACCGGCGAAATGCTCGCCGCGCGCGGCTGGCGGCTGGTTTACGGCGCAGGGGATGTGGGACTGATGGGCGAGGTCGCCCGCGCGGCGCAGGCGGCGGGCGCCGAAACCTTTGGCGTGATCCCCGAGCATCTGTTCAAGCTCGAAGTCGGCAAGCGCGATCTGACCACCTTCGTCGTCACCGAGAACATGCATGAGCGGAAAAAGGTGATGTTCATGAACTCGGATGCGATTGTCGTGCTGCCGGGCGGCGCGGGGAGCCTTGACGAGTTTTACGAGGTGCTGACCTGGCGTCAGCTCGGCCTGCATGCGAAGCCGATCCTGCTTCTGAACACCGAGGGCTATTGGGATCCGCTTCTGGCGCTGAATGCCCATGTCGTGGCCGAGGGCTTTGCGGGCGCAAGCCTGCTCGATGGCGTGATGACGGTGGCGACGGTGGCCGAGCTTGAAGCCGCGCTGGAAACCGCCCTCGGCTGAGGGCCCCGACCGAAGCAAAGGGGGGCTCTGCCCCCCGTCCCTGCGGGACTCCCCCCGGCGTATTTGAGCCAAGAAAAAACCGGCACTTTTCCTGGTCGAAATACGCCCCGGGGTGAATGGCGAAGCCAGAGGGGGCGGCGCCCCCTTCAGCCTTTCGTCCGGAGCGCCGCGGCCGAGTAAAGCGCCAGCGCCCCCCAGATCATCGCGAAGGCGATGCCATGCGCGCGGGTGAAGGGCTCGGCAAAGACCGCGACGGCGACCATGAATTGCAGCGTCGGGTTGAGATATTGCACAAGCCCGATCGTCGCCATCCGCACCCGTTGCGCGGCGTAGGAAAACAGCATCAGCGGCCCGCCCGTCATCACCCCGGAAAAGGCGAGCATCAGCGAATGGCCAAGGTCATTGCCGAAATGCCCCGAGCCGGGCACGCGGCCGAACCAGCCGAAATGCGCCGCCGCCAGCACAAGGGCCGCGAGCGGGGCCAGAAGCACCACCTCGGCCAGAACCGAGACGACCGAGGGAACGGAAAGCTTTTTCTTCAGAAGGCCATAGAAGCCAAAGGTGCCCGCAAGCATCAGCGCGATCCAGGGCGCGGCGCCGAGCGCCCAGGTCAGATAGCCCACCGCCATCGCGGCAATCGCCACCGCCACGGCCTGCGCGCGCCGCATCCGTTCGCCGTAAAACACCATGCCAAGGGCCACGGCGACGAGCGGGAAGATGTAATAGCCAAGCGACGCCTCGACCGCGCGGCCGTTCTGCACCGACCAGATGAAGCCGAACCAATTGAGCGAAATCACCACCGCGGCGGCGGCAAGGATGCGCAGGCTTGGCCCCGTGAGCGCGCGCGCGAGCGTCGACCACTGTCCCTGCACCGCGACGACGGCGCCCAGAAACACCACCGACCAGAGCGTGCGATGGGCCAGCACCTCCAAGGGCGGCACCTCGGACAGCGCCTTGTAATAGATCCCCGACAGCCCCCAGACACAGCAGGTCGCCACCATCGCCAGAAAGCCCTTCGTGGCGTCCTTCATGCCCGTCTCCCGTCAGCCAAGGCGGCCACAGAACCCCGCCCCGCCGCGCCCGTCAATCCTGATCTCACCGCCTGACTTGACGGAAACGACGCAAGCTGCGAAATTCGGCCTTGCAACCTCTTTGGGCGTCGAGCGCGGTCCGGATCTCCGGGCAACCGCGACGCTGCGGCCCCATCGTGCGACGGTTGCCACGGTTTCATGGGGTCATTGTCAGGAGCCCCACGATGAAAACCATCATCGAACCCTTCCGCATCAAATCCGTCGAGCCGATCCGCCTCACCTCGCGCCCCGAGCGCGAGCGACTGGCGCGCGAAGCCGGGTACAACCTCTTCGGCCTGCACTCGGACGACGTGCTGATCGATCTGCTGACCGATTCCGGCACCGGCGCGATGTCGTCGCTGCAATGGGCGGCGGTGATGAAGGGCGACGAAAGCTATGCCGGCTCGCCCAGCTTCTTCCGCTTCGAGGCGGCGGTGCAGAATCTGATGCCCTTCAAGCACATCATCCCGACGCATCAGGGCCGCGCCGCCGAGGCGATCCTGTTCTCGATCTTCGGGGGCAAGGGCAAGCGCATCCCCTCGAACACGCATTTCGACACCACCCGCGGCAATATCGAGGCCTCGGGTGCCATTGGCGACGATCTGGTGATTGCGGAAGGCAAAGATCCGCAGAGCCTGCATCCGTTCAAGGGCAACATGGATCTGGCCCGGCTCGAGGCCTATCTGACCGAGCATCATGAAAGCGTGCCGCTGGTGATGATCACCATCACCAACAACGCGGGCGGCGGGCAGCCCGTCAGCCTTGCCAATATCCGCGCCACAGCCGATCTGGCGCATCGGCATGGCAAACCTTTCGTGATCGACGGCTGCCGCTTTGCCGAAAACGCCTGGTTCATCAAGACCCGCGAGGAGGGTCAGGCGGAGCGCTCGATCCCCGAGATCGTGCGCGATTGCTTTGCGGTGGCGGATGGCATGACGATGTCGGCGAAAAAGGACGCCTTTGGCAATATCGGCGGCTGGCTGGCGCTGAACGACGATGATCTGGCCGAGGAAGCGCGGGGCCATCTGATCCGGACCGAGGGCTTCCCGACCTATGGCGGGCTGGCGGGCCGCGACCTTGACGCGCTGGCGCAGGGGTTGATCGAGATCGTCGACGAGGATTACCTGCGCTACCGCATCCGCACGCATCAATATATCGTCGAGCGGCTGGATGCGATGGGGGTTCCGGTGGTGAAGCCCGCGGGCGGACATGCGGTCTTCATCGACGCGCGGGCGTGGCTGTCGCATATTCCGCCGCTGGACTATCCGGGGCAGGCTCTGGCGGTCGCGCTGTATGAAATCGCGGGTGTGCGGTCGTGCGAGATCGGCACGGCGATGTTCGGCCGTCAGCCGGACGGGTCCGAGAAACCGGCGGCGATGGATCTGGTGCGGCTCGCCTTCCCGCGGCGCACCTATACGCAGAGCCATGCCGATTACATCGTTGAGGCCTTCGAGGAGCTGGCGGCGACGAAGGACAGCCTGCGCGGCTACAGAATCGTCAAGGAGCCGAAGCTGATGCGGCACTTCACCTGCCGGTTCGAGAAGCTCTGAGGCGCAGGTCGACTTGGCCGAGGCCATCGCCGAGGCCACACGCGGCATTTGCCCCATGACCGCCGAGGGCCCAAAGGCCCTCGGCCTGCGCCCGCCCCGCCATCGGCGGGCGCATCCGCGCCGCCGGGGCGGGACGCAGGCCTCTGTCGCGCGGGCCGAAACGGTCGTGCCGCACCGGGATCGCACCGGGCGGGGAAAGGCAGTGCCTTTCCTGATCCGCCCGAACCCCGTTGGTCAAAACAAAACCGGCCCCCGCGGGGGCCGGTTTCTTTCATCCCTCATTCAGCCTCACAGGCGCGAGGCGACGTTTTCCCAGTTCACCAGCTTGTCGAGGAAGTTCGTCAGATAAGCCGGACGCTTGTTGCGGAAGTCGATGTAATAGCTGTGCTCCCAGACGTCGCAGCCCAGAAGCGCGGTCTGCCCGAAGCAAAGCGGGTTCACGCCGTTTTCCGTCTTGGTGATCTTCAGCGCACCATCGGTGTCCTTGACGAGCCAGGCCCAGCCCGAACCGAACTGACCGGCACCCGCGGCGGCGAAATCTTCCTTGAACTTCGCGACCGAGCCGAAGGCCTCGACCAGCGCCCTTTCCAGATCGCCCGGCATCTTCTTGTCTTCGCCCGGGCCCATCATTTCCCAGAACTGCACGTGGTTCCAGTGCTGCGAGGCGTTGTTGAAGATCCCCGACTGCGCCACAGCGCCCGCGCAATAGGTGCCCTTGATGATCTCCTCGACCGACTTCGCTTCCCACTCGGTGCCCGCGATCAGCTTGTTGCCGTTGTCGACATAGGCCTTGTGGTGCAGGTCGTGGTGATACTCGAGCGTCTCTTTCGACATGCCAAGCGCGGCAAGGGCGTCATGCGCGTAAGGAAGGGCGGGAAGTTCGAAAGCCATTTGAGCGATCCTTTTACTCGGGTTCTGTTGCGACCAATTGAAGCACTGAAAGCCCCAAGGTCAAGGGTTGGCGGCAGATTTTCCCGCACAGCCCCCCTGCCCGAAGTGCACATCACGGCTTCTTGGCAGCATCCTTGCGCGCCTCGGCGGCGGCCTTCATCCGCGCAATCAGATCGTCCTTGGCCGCGCCCTTGCCATAGGGGTTCTTTGCCGAGCCCTTGGCATTGTGTTCGGAATGGCGCGGGTTGTTCTTGTCGGGCCGCGCGCCCCCGGATTTCGAATAGTCCATGGCAGGTCTCCTTTCCCTCCGATCTGCGGCAAGCCCGGCCGCAAGGCAAGCAAAAAGGGGACGCAGCCCCCTCTTGCCCGTGCCGGTCATTTCCCCCCGGGATATTCGAGGCAAGACGAAACAAAACTCGTCTGCCTTTCATCTTGCCTCAAATATCTCGGGGGGAGTCCGCAGGACGGGGGGCAGCGCCCCCCTGCCCGGTCAGGAAAGCTCGCCGCCCTGCCGCGAGGAGACCTCAAGGATCCCCATCACATAGCCCGCGACCGAGCGGAAGCAGACCAGGCTCAGCTCCTCGGGGCCCGAGCGCCAGATCGCGGCGGCGACCTGCGCGGCGCGGGTGCGGCGCATCTCGCCGGGTTTGAGCGCGGCGAAATCGACCGGGCAGAGCTTGGTCAGCACCTGATCCGCCTTCGCGCCCGCAATGGTGAAGCGCGCCCGCGCGTCGGAGACGTTCGCCACCAGCGCATGTTCGGTGTGCAGCGAATGCGCGAGCCCCGCCGCAACGCCAGGCGCGTCCTCATAGGAACAGATCACCAGAAGCTCGTCCGGGCTCATCCAGGCGGTGAACCGGCCCTTGTCGCCCGCCACGATCTCGCGGGCGCCGGGCAGCTTCAGCCCCTGCCCCGCCAGCGCGATCCGCGTGGCCGTCGCCGCCAGATCGGCGCGCAGGGTGATCATGCCGGTCACGCCCGCCTCGGTCACGGTGGCGAAACCGACATGGCTTTCGCCGTTCAGTGCAGAAACCGCTTCAGACATCGGCTTTCTCCCCTGCCTTGTCGTAGAACACCGGATCGACGATCCGCGCCTGAATGACCTTGCCGCCATCGGCCGGGAATTCGAGCACTTCGCCCATGCGCGACGGCCCCTTGCGGACCAGACCCATGGCGATGCCCTTCTTCAGCGTCGGCGAGTAATAGGTCGAGGTTACACGGCCCTGCACCTTGCGCTGGCCGTTCTCGTTCACGCCCTCGTCCACCGCATAGACGCCATCGGGCAGAACCGAGCCGTCAAGGGTTTCAAGGCCGACCAGCGTCCAGCGGTCTGGGTCGGTCATGTGAACGCGTTCCTGCGCGCGCTTGCCAAGGTAATCCGCCTTCTTCTTGCTGATCGCCCAGCCAAGGCCGAGGTCTTGCGGAATGACGGTGCCGTCGGTCTCGTCGCCGATCATGATGAAGCCCTTTTCGGCCCGCATCACGTGCAGCGCTTCGGTGCCGTAGGGCATGGCGCCGAATTCCTCGCCCGCGGTGTTCACCGCTTCCCAGAACGCCAGACCCATGTTTGCGGGGACCGCGATTTCATAGGACAGCTCGCCCGAGAACGAGATCCGGTAGACGCGGACCGGGAAACCGCCCAACTCGCCATCCTTGAAGGTCATGAAGGGCAGCGCCTCTTTCGAGACATCCATCCCGCCCATCTTCTCGAGCAGCTTGCGCGCCTTCGGGCCGACCACCGCGACCTGCGCATATTGCTCGGTCAGGTTGGCGGTGTAGACCTTCCAGTCCCACCATTCGCATTGCAGCCAGTCTTCCATGTGACCGTGCATCCGGTCCGCGCCGCCCGAGGTGGTGTGGCACAGCCACGTATCTTCGGACAGACGCACAACCACGCCGTCGTCGATCAGGAAGCCGTTGTCCGAGCACATCAGACCATAGCGGCACTTGCCGACCGGCAGGGTGGACATGAGGTTGGTATACATCATGTCGAGGAAACGCCCCGCATCCGGCCCCTTGACCACGATCTTGCCCAGCGTCGAGGCATCCAGAAGCCCGACATTGGTGCGCGTGTTGGTGATCTCGCGGTTGACCGACTCGCGGTGCTTTTCGCCCTTGCGCGGATAGGTATAGGGACGGCGCCACAGGCCCACCGGCTCCCAATGTGCGCCCTTGGCCTCGTGCCAGGCGTGCATCGGGGTCTTGCGCAGCGGCTGGAAGATCTCGCCGCGGGCTTCGCCGGTGATCGCACCGAAGGAAATCGGCGTGTAGGGCGGACGGAAGGTCGTCGTGCCCGTCTGCGGGATCGCTTGCCCGAGCGCCTCCGAAAGGATCGCCAGACCGTTGATGTTGCTCAGTTTCCCCTGATCGGTGGCCATGCCGAGCGTGGTGTAGCGCTTGGTATGCTCGACCGAGGCATAGCCTTCGCGCGCCGCCAGCTGCACGTCCGAGACTTTCACGTCGTTCTGATAGTCAAGGAAGGCCTTGAACTTCAGCGCTTCCGAGGCCTTGGCGGGCATGACCCAGACCGGCATCAGCGGCGCTTCGGCTTCGACCGTGCCCACCATCCCGGCTTCGGCGCAGATCGCGTCAAGCGTCAGGTGACCATTCGCGGCGCCGACGGCGGCGGCGATCGGCTGGCCCTTGTCACCGGTCGGCGGTTTCGTGGCATCAGGGCGGAACATCACCGCCGCCTCGTCCCATTTCACCTTGCCACCGGCATGGGAATAAAGGTGCACGACCGGCGACCAGCCGCCCGACATCGCGACGCAATCGCAGTCGATCACCTCAACCGCGCTGCCTTCGGTGGCGTGGCTGGCGATCTCGACCGCCTTCACCGCCTTGCCGCCCTTGACCTTCGCCACGGCCCGGCCTTCGAGCACCTTGACGCCGCGCGCGCGCACTGCATCGACCAGCGCGCCCATCGGCGCCGGACGGGCATCGACCACGGCGGCGACCGTCAGCCCGGCATCGAGCGCGGAAAGCGCGGTGCGGTAGGCGTCGTCATTGTTCGTCACGACAAGGATGCGCTGCCCGGGCGCGACGGCCCAGTTCACGATGTAATCGCGCACCGCCGAGGCGAGCATGACGCCCGGAACGTCGTTGCCGGCAAAAGCCAACGGACGCTCGATCGCGCCGGTCGCGACTTGCGTGATCCCGGCGCGGGTGCGCCACAGACGATGCCGCGGACGGCCATCGCCCGGGGTGTGATCGGCGACGCGCTCGTAAAGGATCGCATAGCCGTGGTCATGCAGGCCAGCGACCATCGTGCGGGTCATCAGGCGAACATTCTCCATCGCACCAAGGGCTTCGAGGGCGTTCTTCACCCAGACCTCGGGCGAAAGGCCATCGATCAGGCCGCCATCGACCGGGGCGCGGCCGCCCCAATGCGCGGTCTGCTCGGCGAGGATCACCCGCTTGCCTTCTTTCCCGGCCTTCAGCGCCGCGGCAAGACCCGCCACGCCACCGCCCGCAACAAGCACGTCGCAATAGGCATAGGCCTGCTCGTAGCGATCCGGGTCGGCCTTGGTGGGCGCCTTGCCCAGACCCGCCGCACGGCGGATGATCGGCTCGAAGAGGCTGTGCCAGGCTTCGAGCGAATGCATGAAGGTCTTGTAGTAAAAGCCCGCGGGCATCAGCTTGTAGGCGAAGTCGTTCACCGCACCGATGTCGAAGCCAAGCGTCGGCCAGTGGTTCTGCGAAGTCGCCCAGGCGCCCTCGAACAGCTCCGTGGTGGTGGCGCGCTGGTCGGGCTCGTGGCGGTTGCCCTTGCCGAGGTTGACCAGAACGTTCGGCTCTTCCGCGCCCGAGGCCACAAGGCCGCGCGGACGGTGGTATTTGAACGAGCGCCCGAGCAGCGTGCGGCCCGAGCCAAGCAACGCCGAGGCGAGCGTGTCACCGGCAAAACCCTTGGCCTTGGCGCGGTTGAACTTGAAGGAGAGCGGTTTGGAGCGGTCGATCAGACGGCCACCCGAAGACAGACGATGGCTCATTTCCAGCCCTCCCAGCCCGGACGTTTCTCTTTGATTTTGGCAATCAGCTCTGCGGGCGGTTCGGTGGTCTGCGCCGGATAGGTGCCGAAGACTTCCCAGCTGACGGTGCAGCGGGCGGCCAGGAACCACTTGCCGCAGCCATAGGCATGGCGCCAGCGCTCGAAATGCACGCCTTTCGGGTTTTTCCGGGCGAACATGTAGGTTTCGAATTCGGCATCGGTCGAGCCCGGTCCGAAACGCTTCAGATGCGCTTCGCCGCCGGGGGCCAGTTCGGTTTCCTCGACGGTGACGCCGCAGCAGGGGCAGGTCAGTGTCAGCATGTCAGCAGGCCTTTTTGGTGACGGGCGCCGGGGCTGCGCGCCCCGGACCCCCGAGATATTTCGGGCAAGATGAAAGGGCGAAGGACATCAGTGCGCCACCCCGGCGGCGACGCTTTCGTCGATGAACTGGCCTTCCTTGAAGCGGTGCATGCCGAATTCGGCGGCAAGCGGCGAGTAGCCCTTGGCCACGAGTTCCGCCATCGCCCAGCCCGAGCCCGGGATCGCCTTGAAGCCACCGGTGCCCCAGCCGCAGTTGACGAAGATGCCGTCCACGGGGGTTTTCGACAGGATCGGCGAGCGGTCGCCGGTCATGTCGACGATGCCGCCCCATTGCCGCAGCATCTTCAGCCGCGAGATCACCGGGAAGGTCTCGATCAGCGCGCGGGTGGTTTCCTCGACATGGTGCCAGGAGCCGCGCTGCGAATAGTTGTTGAACCCGTCGGTGCCGCCGCCGATCACGAGTTCCCCCTTGTCGGATTGCGACATGTAGCCGTGCACGAGGTTCGCCATCACCACGACGTCGATGGTGGGCTTGATCGGTTCCGACACCCAGGCCTGCAGCGCCATCGATTCAATCGGCAGACGGAAGCCCGCCATGCCCGCCAGAACCGAGGAATGCCCGGCCACGACGATCGCGAGCTTGCCGCAATCGATCGAGCCGCGCGAGGTATCGACGCCAACGACCTTGCCGCCCGCCGTGCGCACGCCGGTGACTTCGGTGTTCTGCAAAAGGTCCATGCCCATGTCGGAACAGGCCCGCGCATAGCCCCAGGCCACGGCGTCATGCCGCGCGGTGCCGCCCTTTTCCTGCAGCAGCGCGCCCAGCACCGGATAGCGCGGGCCAGCGATGTTCAGGATCGGAACGAGCTTCTTGACTTCCTTCGGCTCGATCCAGCGGGTTTCGACGTTTTGCAGGTTGTTGGCATAAACGGTGCGCTTGTAGCCGCGCATCTCATGTTCCGACTGCGCCAGCATCAAGAGGCCGCGGGGCGAGAACATGACGTTGTAGTTCAGATCCTGCGACAGGCCCTCATACAGCGAGCGCGCCTTTTCATAGATCGCGGCCGAGGGGTCCTGCAGGTAGTTCGAGCGGATGATCGTGGTGTTGCGCCCGGTGTTGCCACCGCCCAGCCACCCTTTTTCGATGATCGCCACGTTCTTGATGCCGTGGACCTTGCCCAGATAATAGGCCGTGGCGAGACCATGCCCGCCCGCGCCGACGACGATCACGTCGTAGCGTTTCTTCGGCTCGGGCGAGGCCCAGGCCTTTTCCCAACCGCTGTGGTAGCGCAGCGCCTCGCGCGCCACGGCGAAGATCGAATAGCGTCTCATCGGCCCTCTCTCGCTTCGGGTTGGGGGTGCCAAAGGCAGCGTCCCCGAGTCTGGCTCTTCTCACCTTAGATGAACCGGGACGCGCGCCGAAAGCCCCCCTCATGCGGCAATCGGCAGCAAAAAGCGACATCGTTACCGACATGCCCAACACAGAGGCGTGAGGCGTCTTTTCACGCTCTTGTCTCTTTCTGCAGACGGTCAAAAGCCTTATGGGAGATGCAGGATAGGAGACCCCATGCTGTTCTGGATCATCTGCGCGACGCTGGTCGCGGCCATCGCCTTCGCCCTTGCCCTGACGCTGATCCGCCCGCGCGGCGATGCCCTGCCCGCCGAGGCGCAGGATCTGCAGGTCTATCGCGCCCAACTGGCCGAGATCGAGAAAGACCTTGCCAGGGGCGTGCTGACGGCCGACGAGGCCGCGCGCACCCGGGTCGAGATCTCGCGCCGTCTGCTCGAGGCGGACCGGGCGTTGCAGGCGGCGGTGGCGGGGGGCGATGCGCCGCGGCGGGCAACGCTGGCCGCGGCGGTGCTGACAGTGGCGATGCTGGCGGGGGCCTTCGTGCTTTATGACCAGCTTGGCGCGGCGGGTCAGCCCGATGCGCCGCTGGCCAAGCGCCTTGCGGATGCGGATGCGCTCTATCGCGCCCGTCCCGATCAGGCGAGCGCCGAGAAGACGGCCGAGGCCGACCGCAAGGATGCCGAAGCCAAGGCGGCGGCTGCGGGCCACCCGGTGCCGCAGCCCGATCCGAAATTCGTCGAACTGATGGAGCGGCTGCGCAAGGCGGTGTCGGAACGGCCGAACGATCCGCAAGGCCTTGTGCTGCTTGCCCAAAACGAAATGGCGCTTGGCAATTACCATGCCGGCTGGGAGGCGCAGCGGCGCCTGATCGCGCTCAAGGGCGACAAGGCCGAGGCTGAGGATTACACCCGTCTGGGCGAGTTTCAGACCGTCGCGGCCGGGGGGCTGGTGACCGCCGATGCCGAAGCCGCCTTTGCCAAGGCGCTGGAGATGGACCCGAAAGACGCGCGGGCGCTGTTTTATGTCGGCATGATGATGGGGCAGAACGACCGCCCCGACCGCGCCTTCCGGCTTTGGGATGCGGCGCTGCGGGTGTCGAGCCCCGATGACCCCTGGGTGCCCGAGATCGCGCAGGGCATCGACGCGCTGGCCTGGCTTGCGGGCGAGCAGGATTACACCGCGCCGATGCCGGTGCCGAACGGCCCCTCGGCCGAACAGATGCAGGCGGCCCAAGGCATGGCCCCGGGCGATCGGATGGCGATGATCCGCGGCATGGTCGAGAACCTGAACGCGCGGCTGGCGAACGAGGGCGGCGCGTCCGACGATTGGGCGAAGCTGATCTCCTCGCTGCGGGTGCTGGGCGACAAGGACCGCGCCGAGGTGATTGCGACCGAAGCCCGGACGAAATTCACCGGCCGCGCCGAGGATCTGGCAAAGATCGATGCGGCGGCGGCAACGCCGCTCGGTACGCCCGAAGCCGCGGCCCCTGCGATGCCGGGGCCGAGCGCCGATCAGGTGGAAGCCGCCGGGCAGATGTCCGACAGTGACCGTCAGGCGATGATCGAGGGGATGGTGGGCCGTCTGATCGACCGGCTGACCACGCAGGGTGGCTCGGCCGAGGAATGGGCGCGCGCGGTGGGGGCTTTGGCGACGCTCGGCAAGGCAGATCAGGCGAAGGAGATGCTCGCCAAGGGTCAGGCGGCCTTGGCCGGCGACGCCGCCGGGCTGGCCACGCTCGAGGCCGCCGCGAAATCCGCCGGGGTGGCGCCGTGATCTGCCCCGACATCATCGACTTTGCCGCCCTGATGCCGCGCGTCGGCGCGCTGGCGGGGCTCGATCTCGGCACGAAGACGATCGGGGTTTCGGTCTCGGACACGTTGCGCAGCATCGCGACGCCCCTGCGCACGATCCGGCGCGAGAAATTCACCCTTGATGCGGCGGAATTGCTGAAGATCGTCGCCGAGCGGCAGATCATCGGGCTGGTGCTGGGCCTGCCCGTCAACATGGACGGCTCCGAAGGCCCGCGCGCACAATCGACCCGGGCTTTCGCGCGCAACCTTGAAAAACTGACGCCGCTGCCCATAACCTTCTGGGATGAGAGGCTCTCGACGGTGGCCGCCGAACGCGCCATGCTGGAGGCTGATCTGTCCCGCAAGCGCCGTGCCGAACTTGTCGATCACGTCGCAGCCGGGTTCATTTTGCAAGGCGCACTGGACCGCCTTGCGCATCTGGGGCGCGCGAATGGCTGAGAACACGCCGAAAAATACCGACGGCATCTGGAAACGGGCGGAAATCGAAACGCCCTGCGTGAAGATCTGCCAGATCCACCCGACCGAGCGGATCTGCGTCGGTTGCCTGCGCACGCTCGACGAAATCGGCAACTGGTCGCGGATGACGCCCGAAGACCGCCGCGCGGTGATGGCCGAATTGCCCGCCCGCGCGCCGCGGTTAAGCCAGCGCCGCGGCGGGCGCGCGGCCCGGCAGGCCGAGTAAGGGGGCTGCTCCCCCCTGCCCCGCGGGTTGACGTAAGGGGGGCGCGGGCATTAACCGATTTTGCAACAGATGCTGCAATAGTCGCTCAACCCTTCGTTCCCCGGACCCGCCATGACTGCCTCGCGTTCCCTGCCGCCTCAGGTCGTTCATGTCTACGACGCCGATCTGATCTGGGTGACTTCGGGCGCCAATCAGGGTGACGGGCTCGATCTGGCGGGGCTGTGCCAGCCCGGCGACATCTATCAGATGGAACGCGAAGCACGGGCGCTGCGGCTCTTGATCGCGTCTGACCCCGAGACCGGGCAAAGCATCTGCGCGGGCTCGGAACTGGGCACGGCGGGCGACCGGATCGCGCTGATGGCGCGGCATGTCTTCATCACCCCGGACGGCGATACGGTCGATATCCTGTTGATCCGGAACGAGCAAACGCAGGCGCTTTATGCCCTGCCGCTGTCGCCGATCGCGCCGCGGGTCGATTACACGCTGCTCGAAGCCACCGACGACCCGGGCGATGTGCGGCTGTCGGATCTGGTCTGCATCGCCTTCACCACCGGCACGCTGATCACCATGGCGGGCGGCGCACAGCGCCCGATCGAGACGCTCGCCCCGGGTGACCGCGTGCTGACGCGCGACAGCGGACCCCAGCCGGTGCGGCTGGTGGCGCGCGCGACGCTGCGGGCGCTCGGCTCCTTTGCCCCGGTGGTGATTTCGGCGGGCACGCTCGGCAACGAAAGCGATCTCGTCGTCGCGCCGCATCACCGCGTGTTCCTGTATCGGCGCGGCGAAAAGCGGCTGGGCGACACGGCCGAAATCCTTGTGCAGGCCAAGCATCTGGTCGATGGCGAACATGTCTGGCGGCGCGAGGGCGGCTATGTCGACTATTTCGCGCTGGTCTTCGACCGCCACGAGATCGTCTATGCCGAGGGCGTGCCGGTCGAAAGCCTGCAGGTCAGCGAAGCAACGCTGAACTTGATGCCCGAAGAGTTGAGCACCGAAATCAAGGCGCGGCTACCTGATCTGAACCACACGCCGCATTTCGGCACCGAGGCCGGGCGCGAGATGCTCGATCAGGTCGGCCGCGAGGCTCTGTTTCGCAAGAAGGACTGAGGCCCCCTATTCCGCCGCACGCCCGCAGTCGCAGCGGCCTTGCGGGCGCGCATGCGGGTCGGTGCAATCAGCACAATCCCAAGCCGCCTCCCCTTCATGGCGGCAGAGCTTCAGTTCCAGATGCTCGGCGCGGTCCTTGGCCGTGAAAAGCGGCACCCCGCAATAGGGGCACAAAACCGTTTCGCGCACATCCAAAGACCCGGCAGCGGGATCGACCCTTGCCATGGCAGCCTCCTGTTCCGATCGGGGTCGGGCGCGTAAACGACCCCTGCCCGCCGAAGACAGGCTCCCCCACGAAGCCCGCCCGACGTTCCCCAAAGATTGGAACGATTCTACGCAACCCGCCATGATCCGGATCAATTTGCCGCAGGCTGGGTGCGAAAAATCCTGTCCTTCTTGCCCGCAATCCCGCCTTGCGGTAAAGGCCGCGCATGAGCAACCGTGCCCCCCTCCCGCCCGAAATCGCCCGCCGCCGGACCTTTGCGATCATCTCGCACCCCGACGCCGGGAAAACGACGCTCACTGAAAAATTCCTGCTGTTCGGGGGCGCGATCCAGATGGCCGGTCAGGTGCGGGCCAAGGGCGAAGCGCGACGCACGCGCTCGGACTTCATGAAGCTCGAACAGGAGCGCGGGATCTCGGTGTCCGCCTCGGCGATGAGCTTCGATTTCCGCCATTACCGCTTCAATCTGGTCGACACGCCCGGCCACTCGGACTTTTCCGAGGACACCTATCGCACGCTGACCGCGGTCGACGCTGCGATCATGGTGATCGACGGGGCGAAGGGCGTCGAAAGCCAGACGCGGAAGCTGTTCGAGGTCTGCCGGTTGCGGGACCTGCCGATCCTGACCTTCTGCAACAAGATGGACCGCGAAAGCCGCGACACGTTCGAGATCATCGACGAGATTCAGGAAAACCTGGCGATCGACGTGGCCCCGGCCTCTTGGCCGATCGGGATGGGGCGCGACTTCGTCGGCTGCTACGACATCCTGCACGACCGGCTCGAACTGATGGACCGCGCCGACCGCAACCGCGTTGCGGAATCGATCAAGATCGACGGGCTCGACGATCCGAAGCTGGCAGACCATGTGCCCGCCGATCTGCTGGCGAAGCTGCGCGAAGAAATCGAGATGGCGCGCGAGCTCTTGCCCGCTTTCGACCGCCAAAGCTTCCTTGAGGGTCACATGACGCCGATCTGGTTCGGCTCGGCGATCAACTCGTTCGGCGTCAAGGAGCTGATGGACGGCATGGGCGAATACGGCCCCGAGCCGCAGCCGCAGCGCGCGGCCGAGCGGCAGATTTCCTCGGAGGAAAAGCCGGTGACCGGCTTTGTCTTCAAGGTGCAGGCGAACATGGACCCGAAGCACCGCGACCGCGTGGCCTTCGTGCGTCTGGCCTCGGGGCATTTCGAGCGCGGGATGAAGCTGCAGCACGTCCGCACCGGCAAGCCGATGGCGGTGACGAACCCGGTGCTGTTCCTGGCCGCCGACCGCGAACTGGCCGAGGAGGCCTGGGCGGGCGACATCATCGGCATTCCGAACCACGGCCAATTGCGCATCGGCGACGCGCTGACCGAGGGCGAAAAGCTGCGCTTTACCGGCATTCCGTCCTTTGCGCCGGAACTGCTGCAAGCCGTGCGCTCGACCGATCCGATGAAGGGCAAGCACCTCGAAAAGGCGCTGATGCAATTCGCCGAGGAAGGGGCTGCCAAGGTCTTCAAACCGATGATCGGCTCGGGCTTCATCGTCGGCGTCGTCGGCGCGCTGCAATTTGACGTGCTGGCAAGCCGGATCGAGGTCGAATACGGCATTCCGGTGCGGTTTGAATCCTCGCAATTCACCTCGGCCCGCTGGGTGCAGGGGCCGAAAGATCTGGTCGAGAAGCTCGTCAACGTGAACAAGCAGCATATCGCGACGGACCATGATGGCGACATCGTCTTCCTGACGCGGCTGCAATGGGACATCGACCGCGTCGTGCGCGACTATGAAGGCGTGAAGCTCAGCGCGACGAAAGAAATGATGCAGTAAGACGGAATTAAAAAAGCGGCCCCGCAGGCCGCCTTTTCGATCTTTCTGCTGAACGATCTCAGCCTTGTGTCTTTTGCCGCCGACGCAGCGCGGAGGCGGCGCCGAGCGCGCCCACAAGCAGCAGCCCCGTCGCCGGCAGCGGCGTCTCGGGAACGTTGTTGTCGTTATCATCGGCCTCAGCCAAGATATTGTCGACCCGCACATTGGCGTTCACCAAACCTGCGAAGACGACACTCGTGACGTGCGAGAAGTAGGTATTGAATACCGACGCAAGATCGATGTCGCGATAATGATGCTGAGAAAACAGCGACTCAGTGATGGTGATAACGGACTGAACCGTGGAGTCGACGTATCCCGTGATCGAGAAGGAACTGGGGTTGCGACCACCGGTGCCCTGAAAGTTCACCCCAAGCTGCGTCAGCGAAAACGTTCCACCACCGACCAGGGTCATCGTGGTCGACGCCTGAGGATTGAGCATCATGCAAGGTGCATCAGGTCCACATTGCCCGTTTGTACTGGTAAAGTTCGCAAAGGCGAACCCGCTTTCCGTATATGTAGACCCGGCTGTGGTTCCGCCGGAGAAAGTCACAGTGGTTGCACCAGCACTCGAACCTGCTGCGGCCAGAACAATGGCGGCCGTTGCCAAATAATTCACTTTCATCTCGCCTCCTTGCGCTCGCCCCCACCTGCGAACACCGAAAATAATGCCAATCCGGGTCAGGCGCGCCTGTTGCCGAACGGGACAAACGTGCCACAAATTTGACACATCTCAAAACAGTGAATTAACGACACCGCCACGCGAAGCTCATTCTTTAGGCTACTCGGCCCAGAAAAAACAACCAAGGCGCAACTAAAGCGCTTTGGATTTACAGAGGAATGACAATGCTCCGCAATTGTTTCCAGAATATGATTGACAGAATTTCACAGCCGCGACGCCAAAACGCCCGCCCTCGGCGAAAATGCGCGAATCACTCGACACAGACGCAGCGAAGACCTGCAAAAGAAGGCGCAGAAAGACCCTGCGCCACGCAGGCGGGCGCGGGCTTACGCACCCCTTATTCCGCGCCGAAAAGCCGGTGGTATTCCTGAATGGCGAAGCGATCGGTCATGCCCGCCACGTAATCCAGCACCGTGCGCGCCAGTTCCGAATTCCCCTTCAGCCGCGCGCGGGCCACATCGGCCTGCCAATCCTCGGGCAAGAGTTCGGGGCGTTCGAGGAAGAGCGGGAACAGCGCATTGACCATCGCCGTCACCCGCTTGCGTTCGACCACCACCGTCGGCGCGCGATACATCCGGGTGAACAGGAAGCCCTTGATCGCCTTGATGTTCTGATAAAGCGGTTTCGAGAACCGGATGATCGGTCCCTGCATGGCGCGGATCTCGTCCACGTGCCGCGGGCGCAGGCTTTCCAGCCGGTTCTTCGCCACCGCGATCACGTCTTCGACCATGACGCCAAAGACCCGCCGCAGCGCCTCGTGGCGCCGCCGCATCGGATCAAGCCCCGGGTAAAGCTTGTCCACCGTCGCGAAACACTCGCCCAGCACCGGCAATTCACAAAGGTCGGCTTCAGTAAAGAGCCCCGCGCGCAGACCGTCGTGCAGGTCGTGGTGGTTGTAGGCGCAATCATCGGCCACCGCCGCGACCTGCGCCTCGGCGCTCGCATTCGTCGTCAGCTCAAGGTTCCACGCCGCATTCACCTCGGCCAGCGCATAGGACCAGGGCTGCTCCACCGGCCCATTATGCTTGGCGATGCCTTCGAGCGTTTCCCAAGTCAGATTGAGCCCGTCGAAATCGGCGTAATGACGTTCAAGCCGGGTGACGATCCGCAGCGCCTGCGCGTTGTGGTCAAAGCCGCCGTAAGGCTCCATCAACAGCGCCAAGGCATCCTCGCCGGTATGGCCGAAGGGCGGATGGCCCAGATCATGCGCCAGCGCCACCGCCTCGGCCAGATCGGTGTTCAGACCCAACGCCCCGGCGATCGTGCGCGCCACCTGCGCCACCTCGATCGTATGGGTCAGCCGGGTGCGGTAATAATCGCCCTCGTGTTCGACGAAGACCTGGGTCTTGTGCTTGAGCCGCCGGAACGCCGAGGAATGGATGATCCGGTCGCGGTCGCGCTGAAACGGCGTGCGAAAGGTGGAATAGCTTTCGGCATGCAGCCGACCGCGGCTGGCCTCGGGATTGCAGGCATAGGGCTGCAGCATCTTGAACCTCACCTTGTCGCAGGGCATGCCCCCTCCTATACTCTATAGGGAACAACAGAACAGGTCCAACCCGATGCTTTTGCCGCCGAAAGTCACCCCCCGCGCGTTCGAGCGTCTGGCGAAGCTGAACGCAAAGGAAGCCACGCCCAAAGCCTTGCGCGTTGCCGTCGAGGGCGGCGGCTGCTCGGGCTTTCAATATGATCTGAAGCTCGAGGCCGAGGCCGCGCCCGATGATCTGGTGATCGAGGGCGAAGGCCAGCGGGTGCTGATCGACCCGGTGAGCCTGCCCTTCCTGCAAGATGCGGTGATCGACTACACGCAAGAACTGATCGGCGCGCGGTTCGTGGTGAACAATCCGAATGCGACGGCAAGCTGCGGCTGCGGGATTTCCTTCTCGATGTAAGGCGGCTGCCCTGCCACTGCCGCCGATCTGACGGGCGGCGTGGCTTGGTGTGCCCGAGACACGTCGGGTCAGCCCTCCTGAAGGGCCGTGCGACTATGATAACGGGAAAAGCTTGACCCAAAGGGGTCAGATGGAGCGGGTGAAGGGAATCGAACCCTCGTCATCAGCTTGGGAAGCTGCGGCTCTACCATTGAGCTACACCCGCGTTGGGGGTGAGATAAGCGATGCCACCCCCGTCGTCAAGCGCCGATCTAGCCGCGCCGACGGCGTCGCCCGCCGCCATCGCCCGAGCCGCCCGCGTTGAAGTTGACCTCGGGCAGCGTGACAACCGCACTCAGTTCCGGGAACGGGTCGGTCGCATGCGGAATCGCATTGGCGGCGACGAAATGCTCCTGGAAGCGCGGCTCGATCGCGGTCTCGATCTTGATGATCCGCCGCACCTGCGCCTCGATCCCCCGCCGCGCCGCGACCGAGCAAAGCGCCATCCGCGCCCCGGTCCCCGCCGCGTTCCCGGCCGAGGTGACGGCCGCAAGCGGCACATCCGGGATCATCCCCAGAACCATCGCATGTTTCGGGCTGATATGCGCGCCAAAGGCCCCGGCCAGCACGACGCGGTCGACCTTGTCCACCCCCATCTCGTCCATGAGCAGCCGCGCCCCCGCGTAAAGCGCGGATTTCGCAAGCTGAATCGCCCGGATATCGCCCTGGGTCACGGTGATGCGCGGCCCGCCCTCGGCGCTGGCGTCATGGATCACATATTCATGCGTCCGCCCCATCGGCACGCAGCGCGCGGTGCCCACCTGCTCGGCCGAGCCGATCAGGCCCGAGGGATCGACGATCCCGGCAAGGCGCATCTCGGCCACCGCCTCGATGATGCCAGAGCCGCAGATGCCGGTGATCGTGGGCGTGCCGAAGTCCGGATCATCCGACCAATGCGCGTTGCCGATGATGCGGAAGCGCGGCTCCTTGGTCACCGGGTCGATCTCGATGCGCTCGATCGCGCCCGGCGCGGCGCGCTGGCCCGAGGAGATCTGCGCCCCCTCGAAGGCCGGACCGGTGGGCGAGGAACAGGCGAGAACCCGGGTGCTGTTGCCCAGAAGGATCTCGGCATTGGTGCCGACATCGACGATGAGCGACAGATCCTCGCGCGTTTCGGGTGCTTCCGACAGGGCAACGGCGGCGCAGTCTGCCCCCACATGGCCCGCGATCAGCGGCAGGAGATAGGCCCGCGCCCCAGCGGCGATCGGCGTCAGGCCGATTTCGGCAGCTGACAGGTTCAGCGCATGACCAGTCGCGAGCGCGAAGGGCGCCTGCCCCAGTTCGACCGGATCAAGACCCAGCAGCAGATGGTGCATCACCGGGTTGCAGACGATCACCGCCTCGACCACCGCGGCCTTGTCGATCTCGGCCTCCGTCGCCAGCGCCTCGGCCAGCGTGGCCAGTGCGCCGCGCACCGCCGAGGTCATCTCGGCCGCGCCGCCCGGGTTCATCATCGCGTAACTGACGCGGCTCATCAGATCTTCGCCAAAGCGGATCTGCGGGTTCATCAGCCCCGAGGAGGCGAGCACCCGACCATCGTCCAGCGCCACCAGATGCCCGGCGATGGTGGTCGAGCCAAGGTCGATCGCAAGGCCGTAAAGCGGTGCCTCGCGGTAGCCGGGAAAGAGCGCGACCAGACGCGGGGCGGTGCCGTCGCCCGCCTCCTGCACCGCGGCAGTGACTTGCCAGTTGCCCTTGCGCAGCACCGGCTGCAGGCGCGCCATCACCGCAAGATCGGCCTGCAGGCCCTTGATCTGCCATTGGCTTTCCAATGCGGCGGCGAGCCGCTCCAGATCACCCGAAGGCTCGTGCATCGAGGGCTCGGCCACTTCGACGTAAAGCGGGCGCGTCGCGGGATCCATCTCCATGACCCGCTCCGTCGCGGATTTCCGGATCACCTGCTTGTGCACCTGACTTTCGGCAGGCACGTCGATCACCACATCGCCCATGACACAGGCCTGACAGCCGAGACGCCTGCCCTCCTTCAACCCGCGGATGCGGTCGTAGCGTTCCTCGACGGCGTTGATCGGGCTCAGCGCATCCGCGCCGACGGTGACGCCATGCTTGGGAAACTCGCCATAACCGGGCGCGATCTGGCATTTCGAGCAGATCCCCCGCCCGCCGCAGACGGAATCAAGATCGACCCCCAGCGCGCGGGCCGCCGCCAGAACCGGCGTGCCCTTCGCCACCCGACCGCGTTTGCCCGAGGGCGTGAAAATCACCAGTGCATCGTCACTCATCGCGCGCTTCCCTTGTCCGCCCCCTGTTCTAGGGCAACCGGGCCCGAAGGCAAAGCCCGGGTGCGACAGCGGGTCGCAGCTTTGCGGCATGTGAAGACTGCAACCGTCGAAACAGGGGGGCTCTGCCCCCGTCCCTGCGGGACTCCCCCGAGATATTTGAGGCAAGGTAAAACAGATGGCGGGGCCTGCTCTTACCTTGCGCCAAATATCCCGGGGGTGAATTGGCCGCAGGCCAAGAGGGGGCAGCGCCCCCCTCCGGGTCGCCCGCGTCAGCGGGCGAAATGCGCCTCAGCGCGTCTGCCGCCGGGCCATGAAGGCGAGCCGCTCGAACAGATGCACATCCTGCTCGTTCTTCAACAGCGCCCCGTGCAGCTTCGGCAGAAGGTTCGCGGGATCGGCCTTCAGATCCTCGGGCGTCAGATCCTCGGCCAGAAGCAGCTTCAGCCAGTCGAGCACTTCCGAGGTCGAGGGCTTCTTCTTCAACCCCGGCGTCTCGCGAATCTCGTAAAACCGGGTCAGCGCGGCGGCCAGAAGTGCCTCCTTGATGCCCGGAAAATGCACTTTCACGATCGCCTTAAGTGTCTCGGCATCGGGGAAGCGGATGTAGTGGAAGAAACAGCGGCGCAAGAAGGCGTCGGGCAGTTCCTTTTCGTTGTTCGAGGTGATGATGACGATCGGACGGTGCGCGGCGCGGATCGTCTCGCCGGTCTCGTAGACATGGAACTCCATCCGGTCGAGTTCCTGCAGCAGGTCGTTCGGAAATTCGATGTCGGCCTTGTCGATCTCGTCGATCAGCAGCACGACTTTTCCCGGCGCCTCGAAGGCCTGCCAGAGCTTGCCCTTGCGGATGTAATTGCGGACCTCGTTCACCCGCGCATCGCCCAGCTGGCTGTCGCGCAGGCGGCTCACCGCGTCATATTCGTAAAGCCCCTGCTGCGCTTTCGTCGTCGATTTCACCGCCCATTCGAGCATCGGCAACCCGAGCGCCGCCGAGACCTGCCGCGCTAGTTCCGTCTTGCCGGTGCCCGGCTCGCCCTTCACCAGAAGCGGCCGTTCGAGCCGCACGGCGGCATTGACCGCCACGATCAGATCGGGCGGCGCGACATAATCCTTGGTCGAGGTGAACTGCACGGGCATCTCCTTGCGGGCTTGGTCGAAAGCCTAGCCGCGCCCCGAAATCGCCGCAAGCGTCGCGCGGCCCGGGCGCAGGAAAGATGCCGCAACCGCAAAGCGGGGGTGACAACCCATGCGGGTTAGGGTATGGGAGCGCCCAGCGGTGCCGGGGGGCAACCCCGACACGACCGAGGGCCCGACAGTGAGTGACGCGATGAAAGCCGAGACCTTCCTTCCCGACGATTACCGCCCGGCCGAGGACGAGCCTTTCATGAACGAAAGGCAGCTCGAATATTTCCGCCGCAAGTTGATGGCCTGGAAGTCGGAACTGCTCGAACAGTCGCTTGAGACGCTTGAGGGCCTCGCCGAATCGGCGCGCAACGTGCCCGATCTGGCCGACCGCGCCAGCGAGGAAACCGACCGCGCGCTTGAGCTGCGCACCCGCGACCGGCAACGCAAGCTGGTCTCGAAGATCGACGCGGCGCTGCGGCGGATCGAGAATGGCGAATACGGCTATTGCGAGATGACCGGCGAGCCGATCTCGCTCAAGCGGCTTGATGCCCGCCCGATCGCGACGATGACGCTGGAAGCACAGGAAAAACACGAGCGCCGCGAGCGCGTGCACCGCGACGACTGACGTCCGCGCCCACGGGGCCGCGGCGTCGGTTCAAGGGGGGTGCGACGCGACGCCCCACCTCAGGGGGTTTGATTCCGCGCAAGGACATGGGACACCGGCACCTGTAGGGGCCGGTGCTTTTATTTGGAAAGAGGTCTCCGGGTCGGACGGGGGCCGTTGGTCGGAAAGGGTCTGGTCGTGTTGATCGGTCGGCAGGTGACGGTGCTTGGTGCGGGAGTTGCGGGGCTCGCCGTGGCCCGGGCACTCGCGCTTCGGGGCGCGCAGGTGACGGTGCTCGAGCAATCCGATGCGATCCGCGAAGTCGGCGCGGGTCTGCAGATCTCGCCCAATGGCGCGCGGGTGCTGCATGCGCTTGGTCTGGGCGAGGCTTTGGCCAAGGCGGGTCCGCAGGCCGAGGCGATCGAGCTGCGCGAAGGCGAGACCGGCAAGCAGGTCACCCGGCTTGATCTGGCGAAACTGCGTCCGGGCGAGGAATACCGGCTGGTGCATCGCGCCCGGCTGATCGAGCTTCTGGCCGAGGGTGCGCGCGCGGCGGGCGTCGAGATCAAGCTGCAGCAGCGGGTGAGCGAGGTCACGCTCGGGATGCATCCGCCGCGGCTGAAGATGCTCAAGGGCGAGGAAATCGAGACCAGCCTGCTGATCGGCGCCGATGGCCTGCAATCGCGGGTGCGGCGCGCGCTGAATGGCGAGGGGCGGCCCTTCTTCACCCATCAGGTTGCCTGGCGCACGCTGATCCCCTGTGACGACAGCGAGCCGAAGGTGGCGCAGGTCTTCATGGGCAACGGGCGCCATCTGGTCAGCTATCCGATCGGGCGGGGCTTGCGCAACATCGTGGCCGTCGAAGAACGCCAGCGCTGGACGGCCGAGGGCTGGTTCCACCGCGACGATCCGATGAGCCTTCTGGCCGCCTTCGAAGACTTCTGCCCGCAGGTGCAGGACTGGCTGGAAGCGGTGAAGGAGCCCTGGCTCTGGGGTCTCTTCCGCCACCGCGTCGCCCGGGTCTGGCAGGGCCGCGGCGCGGCGATCCTCGGCGATGCCGCCCATCCGACGCTGCCCTTCATGGCGCAGGGTGCGGTGATGGCGCTCGAAGATGCCTGGGTGCTGGCGGCTTGCCTTGCCGAGGCCGAGACGGAGGCCGCGGGGCTGGCCGCCTATCAATCCGCGCGCCGGGCCCGCTGCGAGGCGATCGTCGAGGCGGCGAATGAGAACGCCCGCAATTATCACCTTTCGGGTCCGGCCCGCGTGATCGGCCATCTGGCGTTGCGCACGGCCTCGGCGATCGCGCCGGGCAAGATCCTTGGCCGGTTCGACTGGGTCTATGGCCACGACGTGACGGCTCCGCATCCGCAGGGGCCGCACAAGTAAGGCTCAGGCGTCCAGATCGATCCAGACCGGCACGTGATCCGAGGGCTTCTCGCCCGCGCGCACGTCCTTGTCGATGCCGGTATCGCGCAACAGATCCGCCGCCTGTGGCGACAAAAGCAAATGGTCGATGCGGATGCCGTTGTTCTTTTGCCAGGCGCCCGCCTGATAATCCCAGAACGAATACTGCCCCGGCCCAGACACGCGGGCGCGGAAGGCATCGGTCAGACCAAGGTTGACGATCCGCCGGAAGGCCGCGCGCGTTTCGGGCAAGGCGAGTGCATCCTCGCGCCACGCCTCGGGTTTGGCCGCATCTTCGTCTTGCGGGATCACGTTGTAATCGCCCGCGAAAACCAGAGGTTCCTCGGTTTTCAGCAGGGTTTCGACCCGCGCCTGCATCCGCGCCATCCAGGCCAGCTTGTAGTCGTATTTCGGCCCCGGTGCGGGGTTGCCATTCGGCAGGTAAAGCCCGCAGACCCGCACCGCGCGGGTGCCGATCACCGTCGCCTCGATCCAGCGGGCCTGTTCGTCGCTGTCGTCGCCGGGCAGACCGCGGGTGATATCCTCGACTGGCAGACGGGACAGGATCGCAACGCCGTTGAAGCTTTTCTGCCCGTGGGTGTGGACGCTGTAGCCGGTGCCGTCGAGCACCTCATGCGGAAAGGCTTCATCGGTGGATTTGATTTCCTGCAACAGCACGACATCGGGTTCGGCCACGCGCAGCCACGCGGGCAAGGCCTCGGCCCGGGCCTTGATGCCGTTGATGTTGAACGTGGCGATTTTCATGGGCGTCTCCCTTTGCAAGGGTTGTAGGGGGAAAGCCCCGCAAGGCGCAACCGGGTTGGAGAAGCGCGAAGCCCGGCCTCCGGCCCAGGCGGCGCTATGGGCACTCACAGAAGGCTTGTTCATAGCTTCAATTTTTGGGCAAGTTCGCCACTTTTTGCGACAGGAATGGATCGGCCTTGTCGAGCCCTTTCCGGTGGAATGTGCAAACGGCGCAACCGCATCGAGATCCTGTGCGGCCGTCTTGTTCTGGCTGTGAAACGCAATGAGTCGGGAGCCTAGCCGAGCGTGCCCGCAAGGGCCGGGTCGGATGCCTCGCCTCGAGTTTCCATCTGCAGGCTCGCCTTGTGCTCTCTGGCGAGCGATTTCAGCGTGGTCAGCCGCGTTGTCAGCTCAAGCGTCGTCTGCGGCCGGTATCCCGGCTCCAGCCGCAGCGCCGCAACGGTGCAGGACAAGAGCGGAAACCGGGTCAAGCTTCCGTCGCGCGTGCAGCCTTCGATGAACCCGGCCGCACGGTCTTCGGGGCTGTAAAGGCTTTCGGCAACATGGCCAAACCGTCCCCCGATCGTTTCGAGGATCCTGCCCAGAGGGCCGCAGGCCGCGCCTTCTGCTCCCAGAAAGAAATCATCGCCGCCGATATGGCCGACGAAGGCGGCGTGATCGCGTTCGAGCGATTTCAGGATCGAGGCCAGGATCAGGATGGCCCGATCCCCCATCTCGAACCCGTAGCGGTCGTTGAAGGGCTTGAAATGATCGATGTCGATATAGGCAACAAGTCGCGGCACGGCAGCATGCGTCAGACATTGCTCCAGAAACCCGGCAATGGCGCTGTTTCCGGGCAGGCGCGTCAGTGGATTTTGCGCGGCCACCTGCTGCAGCCGCACTTCATTTGCAAGCTTCAGCAAGGCGCCCGAGGACAGGTAGCCCTGATAGCACAACGATTTCGTGACGACGACGCCATCCTCGGCGCGATCGGCGATCAGATCAAGGCGCTGCGCGATCGGCGAGGTGCTTTCGAGCGTCGGGATCGGCCGAATGAAATCATTGATCGTCATCCCGATCGACCGGTTGCGCGCCAGATCCCGCCCGAAGGGAGAATGCAACAGTTGCTTCACGTCGCTTTCGCGGACCGCCCCGCGCGGCAGCCCGTCTGGCCCGAGCACCGGATAGACATTACGCCCCGGATGGCGCGTCAGCTGATCGAAGAAGACGGCAAGCAGCGTATCTTCCTGCAGGGTCGGCACGTCCTCGATGAACTTTTCGATCATCAGACTGTCGCCGGGGTCGACGGTCGCAGCACCGGCCTTGATGCGGTCGGCATAACCGGATTCCAGCTCGCTCGGATCCACCGCGGGACGCGCGATCAGATAGCCCTGAATGAGATCGCAATTGGCGTCGCGGCAACAGCTCAGCTCTTCGACCGTTTCGACGCCTTCGGCGATCACCCGGCTGCCCAGCGTATGCGCAAGATCCACGATCGAACCGACAAGCAGCCGCTTCTTCGCATCGCTCGGCATCGACTTGATGAAGAACTTGTCGATCTTGATGAAATCGGGTGCGGCCTGATAGAGCATCTGCATGCCCGAAACGCCGGTGCCGAAATCGTCGATGGCGATCTGGAACCCGGCGGCGCGCAGACCGTGCACCGCCTCTTCGAAGGCCAGCGGTTCCAGCGGCTGATGCGCTTCGGACAGCTCGATGCAAATGTCATGCGGCCCAAGGCCGAGCTGGTCGCAGCGCAGCTCCAGAAAGGTGCGCAAGGACCGCCAATGCTCCAGATTGCGCCCGTCGAGATTGAGAAACAGGGAACCGCTCTCGATCTCGCGCAGGCGCGCGCGGGCCGCCATGGCCTTGGCGACGACGCAGCAATCGACCTCGAACAACCGCTTGCGTTCAGCCGCCCCCCTCAAGCAGCGCGCCGGGGTTGGGAAAGCCCAGATCATCGAAGCCACGCATGAGCGCCTCATGCGCCACGACAGCCCCTGTGCCGGCCTCCACGATCGGTTGCAACGCAACGACCAGATGGTGCTCCACATCTTTGAGGAACTGCTCAGAGTCGAAATTGTGAAGCCAGATCGGCAGATCGTCCCCTCATCCCGCCTCTCGTTCCGCGCAAAATCTCATCCGCGATAGCCGTTCCGTCTTAACGAGCGGTGAACCCGGACGGGCTTCGGCCTAGCGCCAGAGCGGATTCGACCAGGCGCGACGACCTGCCGCATCGATGAGCGTCACCCGCAACCAGGGCGAGGCGGCAAGCCGGGCGTCCAGATCGACCCGCGCCCGCGTCATCGAGGCGCCGTGCCGCGCCACCGCGGTCGAGGCCTGACCCTGCACGATCACGCTGACGACGGCGCTGCTGTCGACCTCGATCGCGGCACCGTCAAAACGGATGGCGCGGAAATCCGGCCCCTGCGAGGCATAAAAATGCCCCGCCTTCAGCGCGGCCAGAAGCGCCTCGGGGGTGTTTTCGGGCGCCTTGACCATCACCCAGCCGCCAAAATGATCGGGTTCGGTGAAGTGGGCGTCGTCGGTGGCGATCAGGCTCAGCCTGCGCCCCTCGGTCAGCAGCAGATCGGCAATGACCGCGCCATCGCCGCGGTCGGCGCCGATGGCGCAGCCGTGATTGTAGATCTCGACCGCATGGGCGGCGGCAAGGCTGCGGGCATCCGCCAACGTCAGCCCCGACCAATGCGGATGGGCAATCGCGACGAAGGCCCCTGCCGCCACCGCCCGCGCGGCCAGGTCTGGCCCGGTTTCCTGCCCCGCGACCGGCTTGAAATCAGGACTCTGCGAGGGCGCGAAATCGGCGGGCAGGCCGACCGCCAGAATGTGCCACAGCTCGCCGTTTTCGAGCGCGCCGGAATGCAGCTCGGCACCAAGAAGCGTGGTGAAGCGGTTCGTGCGAAACGGCAGGGTATCGGTGATCGGATAGCCGTAACGCCCGATGAAATGATCAGTCAGCGCCAGAAAATCATACCCCTCGGCGGCATAGCGGCGACAGACCTCTTCCGGCGAGAGCGCCCCGTCGGAGCGGTCGGAATGGCTGTGCAGATTGCCCCGCCAGAACCGGCCGGGGACGGTGAAGGTGTCGATCATGGTCTTGCTCCTTCGATCTTGCGGCGCGCGTGCTGTTTCGGGATGGACCGGATCACGGCGCACCAGCAGGATAGCCCTGCCATGCCCCCATCGGCGAGGCCCGCCCCGCATCGGCGCGCGGATTTCGCGCGCAAGCCTGCGCGGAGGGCCAGCACAGCAGCGTTCAAAAGATCACCATCACCGAAACGACATCGGGCGTTCGCAGCGCCCGAAGACTTCCTTCTGGTGACGGCGCAGCAGTTCGACCATCTTTTGCGCTGAAATCCTGCCGTCGCGCTTGAGTTCGACGATGACACATTCGGTCTCGTCAAGCGCCGCGCTCTCTTCCTTGAGACGCACCAGCATGCCGACCGCATCCTCGCCAATGGCGCGTTCCATGTCGATCTTGGTCATCCGCGCGAACCGCGCAACAAGGGCCGCAACCGCGGGCCGTGGCTTCTTCATTTCCACCCCACAAAATGAACTGAACCGTTTTGCCTTCCCCTCACGAACCGTAAGGCGACGACCAACGTCCTGTCCACAATGAGGATTTTCGTTTTGCTGCGACACTTGGTCCAAACTCGGACCGCCCTTGGAACACGAAAGACACGTGCCGGTTTTTTCCTCAGGATGACCCCGGCTTGCAAAAGCGGCACGCGTTTTCTGAACGATCAGCCGCGATCAGCCGCCCGCTTCCTGCTGCGTTTGGCGGATTTCGGCGCTTCCGGCGTCGACTCGGGTTCTGCCGAAGTCTCCTCGGCTTCGTCAGGCGCAGCCGAGTCCCCCGGCACAGTCGCGATCACCGCAGTTTTCTTCGCCCTTTTGGAGGGCACGGCCGGGTCGCTTTCGGCCTCTGCGATCGCGGATTTCGCGGCAACGAAAGCACGCATGAAGCGGCGCACTTCACGCCCGGCAGTGGTGTCGAGCGCCTCGCACAGGGCAAGGAAGGCAGTCTTCTCGGCCTTCTCCACCCGGATCACCAGCTGGCTTTCCTTTTTCTTTTCCTTGCTCTTGCCCATCACGATCTCCTGAAAATGTAACGACAATGTAAGGACGCACACGCAAGGCGCAACGGAATTAGTGTAACGTTTTCATGACATTATGATGACAGGCGGGCACTGATGCCGCGTCGGCCCTCCCCGGACAAGCGTGCAGCATGCTCCCCTTTTCCCGAAAACCGCAGGCAAAACCTTCTGCGGCACATTCTTGTTGGTCTCAGACGGCGGCAAAAGACCGATAGCGCAGGCGCTGGCTGACCAGCGATTGCCATTGCCACCCGGTGCGCAGCGGCGGCAGGCAGTGGTTCGCCCATCGCGCATGCCCCCAGCCCCCCTGCCCCGGATCGGGCAGGACCAGAACCCGGCACGCCTGCGGGATTTGCCATTCCCGCGTCCAGACAAGATCCCAGCGCGGTCCGGCAAAGCGCACCCGCCAGCCCTCACGCGCCAGATCGGCGGCAAGACCGTTCAGCCCGGTCTCCACCAGCTCCCAATACCGCGGACGGCGCGTGCTCAACGTAAGAAGCAGACGCGACAGCATGACCTTCTCCTTTGCAACTCCTGGCCCCCAAAAGGCGCGGCAAACCCGATCACGCCGCGCCCGAGCCGGAAATCGAGCGCACCACAATCCGCCAGATCTGCGGATCGCGATGGCGCAGAAATTCCTGACGCGCCGTCTCGGGGTCATGGGTGATCTTGCGGAGCACGGAACCATTCACCCGATGCGGCTCCTCGGTCCGGGTGTCGATCATCGTGACCGCAAAAAGCGCCGAGGATCTCATGCGACCCCCCAGTAAAGCGCCCCGGACCCGATCAACAGGCCAAGTGAAATTGCCCCGACAACGGCAGGACCGAAGGGCACGCCACGGTCGGCGGCACGCGCAACGGGGCGGCTGCGATGCAGGATCACGGGCTCGGCCTCGACCTCACAGGCCTCCGCCCCCAGAAACGGTGCGGCAAACTGCATCTGCAACGGACGGCGCCCCCGCATCGGGGCGGTCACGGACATCGGCAGGACATAGGTCATGGCGTTTCCTTTCCTTGAGGACGGATCCGAAGACAATACTCTACTTATGAAGTCGTGTTTTCAAGGGAATATTCTCGTCCATGTTTATCGTGTTTTGAGGGAATTCTTCTCCGCAGCCCGAAAGCCCCCCCGGCCCGACGCGCGACACCCGCCGCGGCACACGCCACACAACAGGGGGAAACCGACCTTTCAGGCGACCCCGCGCAGAATCCATTCTATTGTCTATAATGGCGGTAGACATTTTGTTCTTTGCTGTCATTCTCGTCGCACAGACGGAAGGAAGACCCCGATGAGCCAGCTTGACCTGATCGACCGCAAGATCGTCGCGGAACTGATGCGCGACGCAACGCTGCCGGTGGCGCAGATCGCCGACCGGGTGGGCCTGTCGCAGACGCCGTGCTGGAAACGCATCCAGAAGCTCGAGGCCTCGGGCGTGATCGAAAAGCGCGTCGCACTCGCCAATCCGCAGGCGCTGGGGCTGGGGCTGACGGTCTTCGTGGCGATCGAGGCCCCCGATCACAGCCCGGACTGGCGCGAGACCTTTGCCACAGAAGTCGCAAAACTGCCCGAAATCATGGAGGTCTGGCGCATGGCGGGCGAGATGGATTACCTGCTGCGCGTCTCGGTCCCAGACATGGCGGCCTATGACCTGCTCTATCGCCGCCTCACCGATGCCGTGCCGATCCGCAACATCACCTCGCATTTCGCCATGGAGCGGCTCAGATTCTCTACCGCCTACCCGATCGACACCAAAAGCTGGTGAGCCAGGAACAACCTCCTGCACAAACACCACAAAAGGGCAGGATCTTCTCTTTCCTCGGGGGTCTTTGGAAGCCGCAATCACGACAGACGTGATAGATATTAGGGAACAACAACCCGACCGCAGAGGTTCCCATGATCAAGACGCTGCTCGTCCCGGGCCTTGACGGCTCCCCCGCGCCGCACTGGCAGGATTGGTGGGCCGCCACCGACCCGACTGCGCTCATGGTCGACCTGCCCTGCCCCGACCGGCCGATGCCCGATCTGTGGGAGGCGGAACTGGCGGGGATGGTGCTGCAACACCCGAATGCCGTGCTGGTGGGCCACAGTCTTGGAGCGGTGCTGGTCGCCCGGATGCTGGCGAAATGGCCGCAGATCGAGGTCCGGGCGGCGATGTTCGTGGCGCCCGCCGACACCCGCGGCGCCCGCCGGATCGGCCATTTCGGCGCGCCCTCACGCCGCCCCTTGCCGGTGCCGAGCATGCTCGTCGCCTCGCGCAATGATCCCTGGATGAGCTTTGCCCGTGCCGCGGAGCTGGCGGCAGCCTGGGGCTCGGATCTCGTCGATCTGGGCGCGGCCGGCCACATCAATGTCGCCGCCGGCTTC
Organism: Rhodobacter capsulatus; assembly: GCF_052363175.1. GTDB lineage: Bacteria > Pseudomonadota > Alphaproteobacteria > Rhodobacterales > Rhodobacteraceae > Rhodobacter > Rhodobacter capsulatus_D. Next base: position 1,648,716 of record NZ_CP198946.1, on the reverse strand, counting down.
GGCCCCTGGCCCGCGGGCAAGGCGCTGCGCGACCGGCTGCTCAGCCGTCTGCCCCAAGCGGTGGAGAAAAGCGCATGAAACAACTGTTCTGGCGCCCGCCCACCCTGCGCGACTGGCTGGTGCTTGGCCTGCTTCTGGCAGGTTGGGCCAGCCTGATCGCCGCGATCTTCCTGAACTGACCCCGAAAGGAGACCGACATGCTCGATGGACGCCTCGACCCCGATCTGATCCGTCTTCTCGCCCCGCGCGCCGAGGACATCCGCCCGCTGCCGCGCTGGCTGGGCCGACTGCTGACCGGCTGGTGGCGGGGATGACCGCGCAACCGCCACTGCGGCGGCATGTGCTGGTCATCGGCGGCGGGGCTTCGGGCGTGCTGATGGCCTTCCATGTGCTGCGCGCCGCCTCCGAGACCCGTGTCACCCTGATCGAGCGCAGCCCGGGCATCGGCATCGGTCTGGCCTATGCGACCGAGGATCCGGACCATCTGCTGAACACGCGGGTGATCAACATGAGCGCCCTGCCCGAAGATCCCGAGCATTTCCTGCGCTGGCTCTGGCAGGCGAACCGGGCGGTTTCGGGCGCCTCCTTCGTGTCGCGCGCGACCTATGGGCGCTATCTGGAAAGCCTTCTTGCGCCTTGGGCCTCCGGGCCGCGGCTGCGGCTGGTGCAAGCCGAGGCGGTGCGGCTGACCGAAGCCCCGCCGGGCCGGGTGACGCTGACGCTGGACGATGGGCAAACGGTGATTGCTGATCACGCGATCTTGGCCACCGGGCACCCGCGCCCCGTCGCGGTGCGTGGGCTGCAGGCCGATGTGACGCAGGTGCCGCTTGATCCCGACCTGCCGGTGGCGATCCTCGGCACCGGGCTGAGCATGGTGGATCAGGTCACGACGCTGCTCAAATCCGGGCATCGCGGCACGATATTTGCCCTGTCGCGCCGGGGGCTGCTGCCACGCGTGCACGGCCCGGGAACGCCTCTTGCCACCTCGCTCGGCGAGGTGCCGCTCGGCGCTCCGGCCTCGGTTCTGCTGCACTGGTTGCGCCGTCAGGTGCGCCGCGCCGAGATCGCGGGCGGCACAGCTGGCGCGATGCGATCGACGGGCTGCGTCCGCATATTCAGGGGATCTGGAGCGCCCTGCCCGGCCCCGAGCGCGCCCGCGCCCTGCGCCACGCCGCCGCCTGGTGGGAGGTGCATCGCCACCGCATGCCGCCCGAAACCGCCAGCCACATCACCACCGCGCAGGAAAGCGGTCAGCTGCGGTTGCTGCGCGGCGCCTTCGATCGGGTCGAGCCGCACAAGCGCGGCGTCTGGCTGCATTACCGCCCCTATCGGCAAACCGGCATCGCCGTGTTGAATGTGGCCGCCGTCATCGACTGCCGCGGCGTGCGGCGCGATCCGGAAATCGGCGCGGGTCCGCTGCTGCGGAACTTGCTGGACGACGGGCTGGCGCAGATCGACCCGCTCCGGCTTGGCCTTGTCACCGACCGCAGCGGCCGCATCGTCAACCGCGCGGGCGACACGAGCCAGGTTCTGCAGGCGATCGGCCCCGCCGCCCGCGCCGCCTTGTGGGAGATCACCGCCATTCCCGACATCCGGACCCAGACCGCCCGGATCGCCGCCGAACTGGCGCAAACCCCTGCCAACCGCTGAGACGGACGGGCCAGCACCACAGCGCCCCCGCGCCGCCCGCCGTCCGGTTCCCGCCGCCCCGATCCCTCCGGGGCGGCGGTTTCATTTGCCCCGATTCGAGGCCGGGAAATCCCCTTCTCCAAAAGCCGCGCAAAAGGGAATTTCCTGCCCGCCAACAGCCCCAAAAAACACGCCTTACTTTATCGTCTTTTTTGCAAAGCTCTGCCACTCTGGACTTACACAGGCTTCGACAGTTCAGGAAAGGTACGCCATGTCCCGTCAGGAAATCCTGCCCCCACAGCTCCATCTTCCCGATCTGCATGGCGAGGCCGCGACCTCGGCCCTGCCGGCGCTGTCGAAACTGGAGCGTCGCACGGTGCTTGCCTTCGTCGAACGGCTGCTGATCGCCGAGGGCCAGCCTGCCCCCTTCTTCACCCTGCTGCGCCAGACCGATGCCGCGCTCGCCGCCCTGATCGGCGCTGAGGCCGCAGCGGCGGCCCGGCCCGGGCCCTATGGCCGCTTCCCCCCCGGCCCGCTGCGCGCCGAGGATCTGGACGGCCCGCCCTGGCGCATCCCGCCTGCCCTCTGTGCGCGGGTGGGCGAGCGGCTCTCGGTGGCGCTTGAATTCGCCTATCTGCTGGTGATGCACCCGGGTGATCTGCGCCGCGAAAGCCTTCTGGCGCTGACCACCGGCGGCTGGAGCCCTGAGGGGATCGGCGAGCTGGCCGAGCAGATCGGCGCCGTCGCCAGCCAGACCCGGACGCTGGCAGAGCTGCACAGCGCCGCCAAAACCGCCCCGGGCCGGACCCGGCTGCATTGAGAAATCACGAAACACCCCCCTTCCCAGTCAGGAAGGGGGGTGTTTTGACATTTCTGCGGCGGGATTACTCGGCCACCTGTGCGAAGGAAACGGCGGGCGCAGCGGCCCGGATCAACGGCACAGGCGCCACCTGCGGCACCGGCTCGAGCGCCGCGAGAAGCGCCGCAAAGACCCGCTCTGCCCCGCCGCGCCCGCTCAGACCGCCGCCCAGAACCTCGAGCCCCGAAGCCGCGCCCAGATCGACCGCAGCAATCCCGCGCGCCGCCGCGATCGCCGCCGCAGCCGAGCCGCCAAGCACGAGATCGGCCCCGCTTTCGGACAAAAGCCGCGCCAACTCCGCCCCGTCCCCAGCCAGTGTCACGCCTGCTTCGGCCAAGGCCGCGCGGTGCCCCTCTGGCGGGGTGTCGGTCAGGATCACCTTCACCTGCCACCCCAGTGTCCCGACCAGAAACCGTGCCAAAGACCCGGCGCGCAGGCTGCCATCGGCCACCACGACCCGACGCGGCGAAAGCGCCGCCAGCCGCTCCAGCACCGCATCGAAACGCCAACCCTGCTGCGCCCGTTCGCGCGCCAAAGTGGCCTCGGCCGTGGCGTCCAGCGGATGGCCGAGACGGTCGGAGAGCCTCCGCACCAGAGCCTCCGCCGCCTCGGCCCCAACCGGCAGCCCGTCCGCCACGAGCACCGGAATTCCGTGTTTCGCTGCCAGCACCTCGGCAGGCGCCGCGCCCCAGGGCGAGAGCACAAGGCTCAGCGCCGCCCCCGCCGTCGCGTCGAGCGCGGCCAGCCCCCCTTCGGGGCCGAAGATCGGATTGGCCGCAAGGCCGACCCCCTCAAGAAGCCGCATCAGGGTCTCAAATTCGGACAACCAACCCGGATCCAGCCCCGGGGCGATGCCGAAAAGGTTGACCAGGGGCCGGTCGGCGCGGGTCGGCACGGGCGCGACATGGGCCAGAAGACCCGCCAGCAGCCGCGCGTAGCCTTCATGCGCGGGGCCGTGAAACCCTGCCGTCTGCACCGCCACGACGCGCTCGCCCTGCCCGGTCAGCTCCTTCACCATTGCGCCCACATCATCGCCGATCATCTCGGCAGGGCAGCCGGTCAACACGACGAGCGCGCCCCCCTCGATCACCGCAAGGGCGTTCTTCATCTCTTCGCGCAGCCGCGAGGTGCCGCCAAAGACCACATGCTTGTCGGCCATGTTGGTCGAGGCGATCCGCGGCAAGCCGGGCGGCGCACCGTAACGCCCACCCCCGGCGGCAAGCCCCGCACGCAGGGCGCAGCCGGGGGTGGAATGCACAACGGGCGTGAGCCCCGGGATCGCCGCCGCCGCATGAATTGCGCCGTGCAAAGCGCAGCCGCCAAAGGGAAAAAGTGTCGGGTGGCTCATCAGCGCACCTCCTGTTTGATATGCCAGTCGGGGCTGCGTTTCAGCCAGCCCGGGGTGTAGCCCGGCCGCGCGTTTTGCGCAGCGCTGCGGGCGAGCGCCAGCCGGGCAAAGGCGCTGTCGACGGCCGCGGTCACCGCCTCGGCCGCGCCCGCGCCAATCAGCCGCGCGGGGTCAAGCACGGCGGCGGGCAGACCCTGCCGCAGCGCCCCCGCCACGGCATCGCTGGCGCCAAGCAGCAGATCCAGCGCGTTGCGACGCAGGAACCCCGTCCGTTCAAAGCCCTGCCCCTCGCCCACATGAATCTGCAGATCGGGCCAGCGCTCGGCCAGACTGGCCAACGCAGCGGCATGGCTGCGGTCAAGATGCGGCACCGACAGCGCCGCCACGTCGCCGCCCAGATCGCCGATCAGCTCCGCGGTCGCGAGCCCCCAGGAGGTCGGCAGGGCCAGGGCGATGCGCCGCCCCGCAAGCGGTTTCGACACACTGCGCGGCGGCGCAGGCGGGGCCGCGGCGCCGCCAAGCGCCGCCACCCGGCGCAAGACCGCCGTCGTCGCTTGCGCGCCCAAGGGCAGCGCCACATCAAGCCGGGTGACGCCGAACCGGGTTTCCAGCCCCTCGGCAAAGAGATCGAGCAGATCGGGCGCCAGAACCAGGCTCGCCTCGGCCCGGCCCGCGCGCGCGATATCGGCGACGCTCGCCCCCGCGGGCAGGATGTTGACCTGCCAGCCCAGCCCCTCGATCTGCCGTGCCAGTGCCGCAAGCTCGGGACCACGGGTGCTCGTGAGCAGGTTCAGAAGCCCCGGCTCGCGCTCGGTTTCCTCGGCATCGACCAGCTGCAACAGCGCATCCGCCGCCGCATCGCCGCCGGTCGCGGGCACGGCCGAGCGAAACCCCTCGGTGCGGACCCAGACCACCGGCTTGTCCAACTCAAGACCAAGCGTCGCCACCGTGGCCCGGATATCATCGGAATTGATCGCAATGACCGGACTGCCCAGCACGGCTATGGCCGTCACGGCATAAGCGGCATCAAGCGCCCGCACCGTCTCGGCCAGCACCTCGCCCGAGCCAAGCACGGTGTCGCGCTGGTCAAGATCGGTCACCGCAAGGGGGGCCACGCCGGGGGCGCGGACGGCACAACCGCGCGGCCCGTGCACGACAAGGCCAAGATCCGGGATTTCCGACAAGATCGCCAGCGCGGTGCGCAGATCATCGGGCGCGGCCTCGGAAAAGGTGCGGATGCGGCGCGGCGGGATCCCTGCGGCGAATTCGGCGGCCAGATCGGCAGCGCGGCCGAGATAGGCCTGCGTCGCGTCAAGCCGCGTCTCGCGCGGTTCCAGTCTGGGACGACGGGCCATGTTACGCGCTCCGCGCCGCGGCGCGTTCGGCGCCAAAGATCCGGTCGCCCCAGTCCCGCGCCCAGTCCTTCAGATCGGGGCCGTTGAGGGGTTTGGGCAGGCGGGTTTCGAGATCCCCCGTCACCCGGCGCGCAAGTTTGCGGTAAACCTCGGCCTGCTCGGAATAGGGCGCGGCCTCGATCACGGTTTGCCCATACAGCTCGGCCTGCGCCACCTCGACCGAGCGCGGCACATAGCCCACGACCTCGGTGCCGGTGCGATGGGCGAAATCGTCGATCAGTGGCTTCGCATGATCGAGCTGCAATGAGTTGGCGATGATGCCGCCGAGCCGCGCGCCGCCCGAGGGCGCATATTTGTCGATCGCCTTGAAGAGGTTGTTGGCGGCAAAGATCGCCATGAAATCGGAACTGGTCACAACGAAAGCACGATCAGCAATGCCGTCACGGATCGGCACGGCGAAACCGCCGCAAACGACATCGCCCAGCACATCATAAAGCACATAGTCGGGGGCGAAGGTTTCGAAGACGCGCAACTCTTCGAGCAGATCGACCGCGGCCGAGATGCCGCGCCCGGCGCAGCCCACCCCCGGCACCGGCCCGCCCGCTTCGATGCACAAAACCCCGCCGAAGCCAAGCGCCGAGATATCTTCGAGCTTTGGTTTGCGGGCGCGGTCGCGCAGGCTGTCAAGCACGGTGGGCAGTTCCGCGCCGCCGCGCAGGATCGTGGTCGAGTCGGATTTCGGGTCGCAGCCCACCTGAATGACGCGGTGGCCCGCTTCGGCCAAAGCGGCCGCGATGTTCGAGGTGGTGGTGGATTTGCCAATGCCACCCTTGCCGTAAATGGCGATGTGGCGGGGATGTTCAAGGCTCACGGTCTAGTCCTTTCGGGTGCGGAAAGGGGGGCGGTGCCGCCCCCGAACTCATTCGGCGGCGACGGCGGCGCCCTTGAAGATCGGCAGCGTTTCCGCCTCGATCCGCCAGATGTCGTGCTGCAGGCTCGTCACATCGGCGTTCGAGTCGTAAAGGTTCGCCCAGGTGAACCCGGCCTTTTGCCAGATCGCCGCGATCTTGTGGCCAAGGTCGAGATACCACTCGGGTTCCGGTGCGCGGTGGCCCTCAAGGTCCGAGCCGGGGTTCGGGCACCAGATCGAGGCCGTGCCCACCGCGCCTTTGTCGGCCAGATACTGGATGCCAGCGAGAAGGCTTTTCTTCGGTTCGATGCCGCCGACGAAATTCGAGCGCACATTGCCATGTCCGAAGACGCCGACCGAATATTCGATCGCCTTCAGCCAGTGATCCCAACCGCCCGAATCCCGGGCCTTGCCGGGGCAGATGGCGTTGTAGATGCCCTTGTCCCAGAATTCGAGGTTGAGCCCGACGGTGCGGTAGCCCGCTTCCTTGAAGCGGTCGAGATTGCGCAGATCGATCGGCGCGGCGACGACGGCGGTGCCGTTGAAATCCTCGACGCCCGCATATTTGCGCAATGCATCCGCGACATCGAGGTAATATTCCAACTCGCGCCGCTCGGGGATCACCCCGCCGGTGATGTTGACATGATCGACCAGCCCCGCGCGATGCGCCTCGGCATAGGTTTCGCCGATCTGCTTCGCGGTTTTCCAGAAGATCCCGGTCTTTTCGCCGTAGGTGTCCTTGGTGAAATTGATGTTGCAAAACAGGCAGTCCTCGCCCTTCGCCTTGTAGGAGCACTCATTCGAATAGGCGACGAAGAACTGCCGTTCGGACCCCAGCGTGGCGATGGTGGACATCGCCACCCCGTCTGAGGTTTTCTTGCCGTAGAAGGCGGGCCGGTCGGGGAAGAACGCCTCGGCCAGTTGATGGCCATCGCGCACGACAACGGTGCGGGTGCCGTCAAGCTCGATCCGGTCGCGGGCCTCGGGATTGTAGCGGAACGGCACGACAAGGCCGTGATCAAGGCGGAAGTAACTGGGTTGCTCGTCCTCATGGACGACGAAATCCATCTCGAAGAGCGTGTGGACCTGCTCTTGCGTCTTGATCCCCGGCGCGATGTGGGCGAGCGCCTCGGGGCTGATCGAGACACCATCGGTGTTGAGCCGCGCCTTCAGCGCGAGTTCGGCCCAGAGCCGATCCTTGAGGCCAGGCTGGCGGGGGATCACGGGAGCATTCATCGGGTCATCCTTGGAAAAGCGGTTGCAACAAGATGCGCGAATCCGACGGCCGGTTGGCCGTGTGCGCGGGAGGAGTCGGTCTGCAGGGTCAGGCGGGCGCCGATACACGGCTAATTCCGTCGTCATTTAGATGCCACGGAACCCGGCCCGATTCCATTCCAAGTTGCCCGCCCCTCGGGGAAGGATCGCCCTGCGCGAAACCCGTTGCAGAGGATGGTTTTTCCGGCGGCGGCACGGAGCCACCCGGCGGGCCGCATCGACGGCGCCGCGCAAAGGTGTTTGCATCAGGGCGCCGACACAAGATCGCCCGCCGAACAGTCCTGCGTTCGCGGCGGGCGATCCCAGCGTGATGAGGATTTGAAACGGGGTTTGCTCAGCCCCGATCACGGGCCAAGCTGAAGCCCGGGACCGGCGCCCCGGTCAGACCGGCTACACCCGCATATCGGCCGGATCGATGCCCGCCACGACAACCGGCTTCGTCATCGCATCGCGGCGGAACGGCTCGCCCAGTTCCTGATTGATCATCGCCTCGATCAGCACCGTCTTGCCCGCCTTCTGGGCGTCAAGCGCTTCTCGCAACGCCGCGCTCAGCTCCTCCATCGTGCGTGCCACGACGCCCTGCAAACCGCAGGCGCGGGCAATACCGGCATAGCTGACCTGCACATCCAGCTCGGTACCGACGAAATTGTCGTCATACCAGAGCGTGGAATTGCGCTTTTCGGCGCCCCATTGATAGTTGCGGAACACCACCATGGTGATCGCAGGCCATTCGGCGCGGCCGATGGCCGTCAATTCGGTGACCGAAATCCCGAAGGCGCCATCGCCCGCAAAGCCGACGACCGGGGTCTCGGGGCAGGCGATCTTGGCACCGACAATCGCGGGCAGACCATAGCCGCAGGGACCAAACAGCCCCGGCGCCAGATATTTCCGCCCCGCTGCAAAGCTTGGATAGGCGTTGCCGATGGCGCAGTTGTTGCCGATGTCCGAGGAGATGATCGCGTCGCGCGGAAGGGCTGCCGTGATCGCCCGCCAGGCCATGCGCGGGCTCATCCACTCGGGCTTCGCGGCGCGGGCGCGCTCGTTCCAGCTGGTGCCCGGGTCGTCGTCCTCATGATCCATCGAGGCGAGTTCCTGCGCCCAGCGGCTTTTCGTCGTGGCGATCAGCGCCTGCCGCTCGGCCCGGTCGGCCTCGCCCGCCTCGGGTGCGAGCCGCGCCAGAATGCCCCGCGCCACCGCCCCGGCATCCGCCGCGATGCCAAGCGTGATCGGCCGCGTCAGGCCGATCCGGTCGGGGTTCATGTCCACCTGAAGGATCGCGGCGGTTTTCGGCCAATAGTCGATGCCATAGCCCGGCAGGGTCGAGAACGGGTTGAGCCGCGTGCCCAGACACAGCACCACATCGGCCTTTGCAATCAACTGCATGGCCGCTTTCGAGCCATTGTAACCCAAAGGCCCGGCAAAAAGCGGATGGGCGCCCGGAAAGGCGTCATTGTGCTGATAGCCGACGCAGACCGGAGCGGCGAGACGCTCGGCCAGCGCCACCGTGTCGGGGATTGCCCCCGCCAGCACCACCCCCGCCCCGTTCAGGATCACCGGAAACCGTGCGCCCGACAGCAGCGCCGCCGCCTGATCCAGCGCCTCGGGATCGGGCGCGGGGGGCGGCAGATCGATGGCCTGCGGCAGGTCGATGTCGATGATCTTCGTGAACAGATCCCGCGGCACGTTGATCTGCGCGGGGGCGGAGGCCCGACGCGCCTTGCGGATCACGCGGTCCAGCACCTCGGCGATGCGAGAAGGATCGCGCACCTCCTCCTGCCAGCAGACCATGTCGCGAAACAGCGCCATCTGCTCGACTTCCTGAAAGCCACCCTGCCCGATTGTCCGGTTCGCGGCCTGCGGCGTCACCACCAGCATCGGCGTATGGTTCCAGTAGGCGGTCTTCACGGCGGTGACGAAATTCGTCACCCCGGGGCCGTTTTGCGCGATGATCATCGCCATCCGCCCCGAGGCACGAGTGAAGCCGTCGGCCATCATGCCGCCCGAGCCCTCATGCGCGCAGTCGAAAAAGCGGATGCCTGCACGGGGAAAGAGATCCGAGATCGGCATGAAGGCAGAGCCGATGATGCCGAAGGCCGTATCGATCCCGTGGCGCTGCAAGACTTTAACGAAGGCTTCTTCCGTGGTCATCCGCATCGGTCGCTCCTGTGCTTTTCGGCCAATCAACCGCGGAGCGGTGCGAAATCTTAGGTCCAGAGCGCAGCTTCGGATGAGGCCAGATCAGCGCATCGCCCGGGCGATTCGGGCGATGCCTTCGGGGATCGCGCCGGGGCCGATCGAGGAATAGGCGAGGCGATAGAAATTGCACCGTTCGCGGGCCGGGTCAAAGAACACCCTTCCGGGTTCAATCAGCACCCCCTCGGCGCGCAGGCCCAGCGCCAACGCCTCGGTGTCGACCCGCCCGGGCGCCCGCATCCAGAATGACGAGCCGCCGAAACCACCCTGCCCCGCAACCTCCAAACCATTGTCATAAATCGCTTTTGTCATCACCTCGCGACGGTTGCGGAACGCCGCCTTCATCCGCGCCACCAGCGCATCGTAATGGCCAAGCGACAGGAAAAGCGCCAGCGTGCGTTGCAGCTGCCCCGGCGGATGGCGCAACACGGTGGCGCGCAGGGCCCGCACCGCGGCAACGAAGGGCGCGGGGGCAACCAGATAGCCCAGCCTCAGCCCCGGAAACAGAGATTTCGAAAACGAGCCCACATGGACAACGCGGCCGCCCGCATCGAGTGATTTCAGCGACGGCGCGGCCGACTGCAGGAAGGACATTTCGAATTCGTAGTCGTCTTCGAGGATCAGGAAATCCCCCGCTTCCGCCGCTGCCAGCAATTCAAGGCGCCGTTCAAGCGGCAAGGTCGCATTGGTCGGGCAATGATGGCTCGCGGTGGTGACGACCAGTTTTGGCCGCGCAGGCAAACGCTCGGGCGGCAGGCCGTGATCATCGACATCGACCGAAACCACCTCGGCCCCGGTCGTGCCCAGCACCGCGCGGGTGCCCGGATAGCCGGGGTTCTCCATCACCGCGCGCTCGCCCGGCCCCAGCAGCACCTGCGCCGCCAGCCAGAGCCCGTTCTGCGCGCCCATGGTGATCAGCACCTCGGAGGGCACGGCAGCAATGCCGCGACGGGGCAGGATATGGCGCAGGATATATTCGACGAGCATCGGATCGTCTTCGTCGTAGCAATCCGCCGAGAGCCGATGAAACTCTCTCCGGCCAAGGGCTTGCAGCGCGCAGGCCCGCCAGTTCTGATGGTCGAACAGCTCGGGATCCGCCTGCCCGTAGATGAAGGGATAGCGATAGACCGACCAGTCGCGCGGCCGGTCGGGGCGCGGCAACCCCTGGGCGCGGGGATGCAGAAGCCGCGCCCAATCGGCGCTTGGACCGTCTTGGGGCAAGGCCTGCGTGCGGCGCGCATCGGGAGCCGCGGACGAGACAAAAGTGCCCGACCGCCCGCGCGCCAGCAGGTAATCCGAGGCCACAAGATCGGCATAGGCGAGGGTCACGGTGATCCGCGCCACGCCCAGATGCGCGGCAAGCGCTCGTGTCGAGGGCATCCGGTCGCCCGGCCGGAACCGGCCAGACAGGATGCCTTCGGTCACCATCTGGCGCAGGCGGTGTTGCAGCGATCCCTGCCCGCCCGGCGCCAGAAAGAAGCTTTCGACCGGAATGGCCATCGGTGCCCCGCGGTTACACTGGACCTATGAATTATAGGTCCAGTGTACCTGTCAAGCGGCCAGACGGGTCAGTGCGGCGTCGATCGCATCGGTGATACGGTCGATCTCGGCTTCCGAGGCGATCAGCGCGGGCGCAAGACAGAGCGTGGTGTTCAGCCCCGGGATCGAGCGGTTGGTGGCGCCGATCAGCACGCCCTGCGCGACACAATCGGCCACGACCGCCTGCACCTTCGCCTCAGCGAGCGGCTCTTTCGTGCGCCGGTCTGCCACCAGCTCCGCACCACAGAAAAGCCCCTTGCCGCGCACATCACCAATCACCGCATGACGCTCGGCCAGATCCCGCAGGTTCGCAAGCAGCCGCTCGCCCATCCGCGTGGTGTTGTCGAGAAGCCCCTCGTCCTCGATGATCCGCAGCGTTTCGAGCGCCGCCGCGGGCCCCGCCGTGCAGCCGCCGAAGGTGGAAATGTCGCGGAAATGGCACAGCGGATCGGTGGGCGTATCCTTGAAGAGGTCAAAGACCGCCTCGGTCGTCACGGTGCAGGAAATCGCGGCATAGCCCGCCGCCACCCCCTTCGCCATGGTGACGAAATCGGGCTGGATGCCGTAATGCTGATAGCCGAACCAGGCGCCGGTGCGACCAAGCCCGCAGACGACTTCGTCAAGATGCAGCAAGATGTTGTATTTGCGGCAGATATGGCTCACCTTTTCCCAATAGCCCGCGGGCGGCACGATCACGCCCCCGCCTGCGGTGATCGGCTCAAGCACGAGGCAACCGATGCTGTCCGGCCCTTCGCGCAGGATCACCTCTTCGATCGCATCGGCGGCGCGCTCACCGTAATTCGCCACGTCCCACTGCGCCCGATATTCCAGGCAATGCGGGACCATGACGAAGCCATCGGGGAACGGCCCATATTGCTCGGCCCGCTGCGCCTGCCCCGAAGTGGCCAGCGCGGCAATGGTGGTGCCGTGGTAATCGCGCTCGCGGAACAGGATTTTCCCCTTCCGCCCGCCATGATGCCGGTGCGAGATCTGCCGCACCATCTTGTAGACCTTTTCATTCGCCTCGGACCCCGAGTTCGAATAATAGACGCGGCTCAGCCCCGGCATCTTGGCGATCAGCGCCTCGGCATAGCGCGCGCCGGGCACCGTGCCCGCCGCGCCCGCGTAATAGGGCAGCCGCAGCAGCTGCTCCTGCACCGCCCGCGCAATGTCGGCGCGGCCATAGCCCAGGTTCACCGTCCAGACCCCGCCCGAGGTGGCGTCCAGAAACTCGCGCCCCGTCGCATCCCACAGCCGCATCCCCTTGCCTTCGACGAAAACGCGCGGGTCGGTGGTTTCATAGGGTTTGTGCTGGCTCAGATGGTGCCAGACATGGGCGCGGTCAGCAGCGATGATCGGGGCGGCGTCTTGCGGAATCGGGGCGGCGTGCATTTGGGCCTCTGATTGGGAGTGGGGGTGACAGGACCATGGCAGGGCGTCGTCTCTACGATTAGGTCCAGATTCCGCGCTCCATTAAGTCCAGAGCCTGCGATTTCTACCGCCACGAGTATTTTCTTCCCCTGCAGGTCGTCATGAGTCGGTCTCAAATGCCTTGTTTTATTGGGCCAGAGAAGAATTCCATTTCGCGCTTCACTTTCCGGAGATTTTTCCTGCCGTCCAGCGCGCGCCTTTGGAATGGCGTCCGGCATCTGGATCGGATCATTTCTAAAATAACGATGGATCTAATGTAGTTTTCCGCACCCCCGAAAGGATCGACCATGACCAAAGCCCCCCATCTTGCCGCGGCGCTGTCTGCGCTCGCGCTTCTCGCCTCCAGCGCTGCCGCCACCGCCGCTCCGGACGAGATCACCATTGCCTATTTCCTTGAATGGCCGCTGCCGTTCGAACAGGCCAAGGTCGATGGCGATTTCGAAAAGGCCCTCGGCGTCAAGGTGAACTGGCGGGCTTTCGACACCGGCGTGGCGATGTCGGCGGCGGCCGCCTCGGGCGATGTGCAATTCCTGATCTCGCAGGGCGTGCCGCCTTTCGTCACCGCCACCTCGGCCGGGCAGGATCTGAAGGCGATCGACATCGCCGTGAGCTATTCGGAAAACGACAATTGCGTGGTGCGCAAGGATCTTGAAATCACGAAGGAAAACGTCAAGGAGCTGATCGGCAAGAAGGTCGGCGTGCCGCTGGGCACCGCGGCGCATTACGGCTTCCTCAAGCAGCTCGAGCATTTCGGGCTTGATGCCAGCCAGCTGCAGGTGGTCGATCTGACGCCGCCCGATGCCGCCGCGGCGATCGCGCAGGGCAACATCGACGTCTTCTGCGGCTGGGGGGGCTCGCTTGCCCGCGCCAAGGAGTATGGCAACGTGCTGCTGACCGGGGCCGAGAAGGAAGCGGCAGGCATTCGCGTCTTCGACGTGATCTCGACGCCGGGCGCCTTTGCGGCGGAAAACCCGGATCTGGTGACGAAATTCCTCAAGGTCGTGAACGACGAGAACGCCGCCTATCTGGCCAATCCCGACAGTTTCATTCCGACTCTGACGAAGGACTCGGGTCTGGACGAGGCGGGCACCAAGGCGCAGCTGGCGGGCTTCACCCTGCCGACGATCGAGGAGAAGCTGTCTGACAAGTGGCTCGGCGGCGGGTTGCAAGCCTATCTGAAATCGGTCGCCGATTTCTTCGTGACCACGAAGAACATCCCCTCGGCGCTCGAAAGCTACGATGGCGTGGTCGATGCAAGCTATCTCGAAGCGGCCTCGAAACTCTGACGCGGCTTGACCTGCAGGACTGCGGCGCGGGGGTCCTCTCCCGCGCCTTTCCCCGTTTTGATCCCCGGTGTTCCCATGTCCGATCTTTTCATCGACGCCCTGTCGATGCGGTTTGCGCAAGCCGCAAGCCCGCCCACCGAAGCCCTGCGCGATGTCTCGCTGACGATCCGCAAGGGCGAACTTGTCTCGATCCTCGGCCCCTCGGGCTGTGGCAAGACCACGCTTCTGAACATTGTCGCAGGCTTTCTGGCCCCCACCGGCGGAAGCGTGCGGCTCGGCGATGTGCCCGTCACCGGCCCCGGGCCGGAGCGGGGCATGGTGTTTCAGCAAGGCGCGCTGTTTGAATGGATGAGCGTGCGGCACAACATCGATTTCGGGCCGCGGATGCGGGGCGTGGGCCGGGCCGAGCGAGCACGCCTGACCGATGCTCTGCTGAAAAGCGTTGGGCTTCAGGGCTTTGGCGACAAGCCGGTCTATGCGCTTTCGGGCGGGATGCAGCAGCGGGTGGCTTTGGCGCGCTGCCTTGCCAATGACCCGGAGCTGATCTTGATGGACGAGCCCTTGGGCGCGCTGGATGCGCTGACGCGGGAAAAGATGCAGGGATTGATCCTGAAGCTCTGGAAAGAGACCGACAAGACGGTGATCCTGATCACCCATTCGGTCGAAGAGGCGCTGCTGCTGGGCCAGCGGCTGATCGTGATGGCGCCGCGACCGGGGCGGATCTTGCGCGAATACGCCCTGCCCTTTGCCGAAGCCGCCGTCGGCGCCGATCTGCGCGAGATCCGGCGTCGCCGCGATTTCATCGAAACCCGCGACGAGATCCTGTCGCTGATCTGGGGGATGGAGGACGAAATCATGGGCCGTTCCGAACAGGCGGAGGCGGCGCAATGATCCTTGCCCTTGCCTATCTGGCGATCTTTCTGGGGGCGGGTCTGACCCTGCGCCTGATCCGCCGCGGCCGCGTCGACACCGCGCGCCGCACCGTCACCTTTGGCGACGCGGGCGCGGTGCGGCCCGACCGCATCGCCTCGGCTCTGTCGGTGCTGACGATTTTCCTCATCTGGGGCGCGTTCACCGGCTCGAAGCTTGTGCCGGTGCATGTGCCCGGCCCCTTCATCGGCGAGACGGCGTTTTCCTACACCGTCACCGCACCCGATGGCGCAAGCGATACGGCAACGGTGCGGGTGAACGTGCTCGCCCCCGCCGACAAGACGCCGCAAAAGCCACTTTTGCCCGCGCCGCGCAACGGGCTGGCGCAGGACGATGCCGCCTCGGTCGCCGCCTGGCGCTTTGCGCTGGTGCGCCCGACCGCGAACGACGCGCCGGGGGTGAAGCTGACCGCAATCGACGGGCAACCGCTTGCGGTGGGGGTGCCCCAGCGCGTCGCGCATGGGCAGGTGACGCTGACGCCGAAGGGGTCGCTCTCGTTCGAGCCCGACAAGGGCTGGCAGATGGAGCCGATCTGGCTGCCCTCGCCCGAAAGCGTCGTCGCCCGGTTCGTGCAGATCGCGCAGGAAGGCTATCAGAACAAGCCGCTCTGGGAGCATTTGGGCTTTTCGCTCTTCCGGGTGCTGGCCGGGTTCTTCTTTGGCGCGCTGATCGGCATTCCGCTCGGCTATGCGATGGGGCTTTCCAGCTGGGTGCGCGGCTGGTTCGATCCGATCGTCGAGTTCATGCGCCCGGTGCCGCCGCTCGCGCTCATTCCGCTGATCATCATCTGGTGGGGGATCTGGGAGACCGGCAAGATCGTTTTGCTGTTCCTCGCCGCGCTCTGGATCATGGTGATTGCGGCGCGCTCGGGCGTGGCGGGGGTGCGGCTGTCGAAAGTCCATGCCGCCTACAGCCTTGGCGCCTCGAAGCTGCAGGTGCTGACCCATGTGATCATCCCGAATTCGCTGCCCGATCTTTTCATCGGGGCGCGGGTGGCGATGGGGGTGTGCTGGGGCACGGTGGTCGCGGCGGAACTGGTCGCGGCGGAAAAGGGCGCGGGCATGATGATCCTTGTCGCCTCGAAATTCCAGCTGACCGACATCGTGGTGATGGGGATCCTGCTCATCGGTTTCATCGGCTATGGCATCGACGTGGCCCTGCGCGCGGCCGAGCAGCGCTTCGTGCCCTGGCGCGGCAAGACCGGGGGCTGATGCGCGCGGCAGATGAAAAAGGCCCCGGAGCGCTCCGGGGCCTTTGGTTTTGGGGGCTTTCTCAGCGGCGGCGGCTGGCGAGCCTTGCGACGGCGGCGACGAACAGATCGACCTCGTCGCGGGTGTTGTAGAAGGCGAGCGAGGGCCGCACCGTGGCCTCCAGCCCGAAGCGGCGCAGGATCGGTTGCGCGCAGTGATGGCCCGCCCGGACCGCGATCCCCTCGCGGTCGAGCGCGCGCCCGACCTCGAGCGGCTCGAAGCCTTCGAGCACGAAGGACAGAACCGAGGCCTTGTGCGCCGCCGTGCCGATCAGACGCACGCCCTTCACTTGCGCAAGCGCGCCGGTGGCGTAGTGCAAAAGCGCATGTTCATAGGCGCCGATCGCCTCAAGCCCGATACGCTGCACATAGCCCAGCGCCGCCGCCAGACCGGCCGCATCGGCGATGTTGCCGGTGCCCGCCTCGAACCGCGCGGGCGGCGGCTGATAGAGCGTGCGCTCGAAGGTGACATCGGCGATCATGTTGCCACCGCCTTGCCACGGCGGCAGGGTTTCCGCGATCGCGCGGCGGATGTAGACCGCCCCGATCCCCGTCGGCCCGAACACCTTGTGCCCGGAAAAGACGAAGAAATCCGCGCCGATCTCGGCCACGTTCACCCGCATGTGGCTGACAGATTGCGCCCCGTCCACAAGCGCCACCGCCCCCACCGCATGCGCCGCCGCCACGATCTCGCGCACCGGAACGACCGTGCCCAGCGCGTTCGAGACCTGCGTGACCGCGACGATCTTCGTGCGCGGGCAGAGCAGCTTGAGGTATTCCTCGAACCGCACCTGTCCGGTGTCATCGACCGGAATGACCCGCAACCGCGCCCCTTTTTCGGCCGCAAGCTGTTGCCAAGGAACGATATTCGCGTGGTGTTCCAGATGCGAGACGATGATCTCGTCGCCCTCGCGGATGTTGGCCACGCCCCAGGTGCGGGCGACAAGGTTGATCCCCTCGGTCGCGCCGCGCACGAAGACGATCTCCTCCGACGAGGCCGCGCCCAGAAAATCGCGCACCGTGTCGCGGGCATGTTCATAGGCATCGGTGGCTCGCGCCGCCAGCGTATGCGCGGCGCGGTGGATGTTCGAGTTCTCGTGACGATAAAACTCGGTCAGCCGGTCGATCACGCAATTGGGCTTTTGCGTCGTCGCGGCATTGTCGAACCAGACCAGTTGCCGCCCGTTCACCCGCTCCTGCAGGATCGGAAAGTCGCGCCGCACCGCCTGCACGTCGAAGGCAGGCGTCGTGGCGGGCGTGGCCGGAGGGTCCAGCGAAAGTGGCGCCGCCGTGGGCAGGAAGTAGAACTGCCCCGCAGGGTGTGGCCGGAACCGGGGAGGCCAGGTTGACAGGCGCTTGAGGAGCCGCCCTGACATCGGGCGCATGGGCAGCCGATTTGCCGGTCAAAAGCCCGAAGGCCTGCCGTGCCAGACTGTCGAGGCTGTCGGCGTGACCCGCGCCGAGCGGCGCCGTGCCGCTTGCGCCCGGCGTCAGTCCGGCCCCCCGGGGCCAGATCCGCCGCCGGACCGGTCGCGCCGGGGTGATCGCCCGTCGCGCGGCGCGCGAGCGCGCCCGCCGTTCCCGCATCCGGCTCGGCGCCGTCTTCGTGGCATTGGCCAGCTGGCGGGCGGCATTGTCACCGAGCGCCAATTGAAGGGGTTCAGTCATTCAGTCTCTCCTTGCTTGGGTGCGGAACGCCATCCCGCAACCTCGGCTGCAGGTCTGGCAGGGTAAAAATCTGTCGTTTGTCAGTCGGTTGCGGGGCCTGGCCGGGTGCCTTGGGTCAGATGCGCCTGCGTCACATGCGCCCCCGGCGGCACGCTTTCGGTCAGCCAGACATTGCCGCCGATAACGGCGCCCCTGCCGAGCGTGATCCGCCCGAGCACAGTGGCGCCCGCATAGATCACCACGTCATCCTCGACGATCGGATGGCGCGGCTGGCCCTTGAGCGCGCGCCCCATCGCATCGGTGGGAAAGCTTTTTCGCGCCCAGCGTGACCGCCTGAAACAGCCGCACGCCATTGCCGATGATCGCGGTTTCCCCGATCACGACGCCGGTGCCGTGATCGATGAAGAACCCCTCCCCGATCGTCGCGCCGGGGTGAATGTCGATCCCCGTCGCCCGATGCGCCGCCTCCGAGATCATCCGGGCGATCAACGGCGCCCCGAGGCGATAGAGCGGGTGGGCGATGCGGTGGTGGATCATCGCGGCAAGCCCGGGATAGCACAACAGCACCTCGTCGACGCTGCGCGCCGCCGGATCGGCGCCAAAGGCCGCCAGAACATCGCTGTCGAGCTGGGTGCGGATCGTCGGCAGATATTGCGCGAAGTCGCGCACAAGGCCATGCGCCCGCGCCCGGATTTCCGCTCGTAACGTCGGATCGGCATCACTCAGCCGCCCGCCCAGTTCAAGGATCACCTGCTCGACCAGATCGCGCAGCACGACATCGAGCGTATGACCAACGTAGAGCTGTTCACTTTCCTGCCGCAGATCCGAGGGGCCAAGCCGCATCGGAAACAGCGCCCCGCGCAGCCCGGCCACAATCCGCTCCACCGCCTCGGGTGCAGGCAATTCGCGGCCGCCCGGCGTGGTGGCCCGGTGATGCGCCGCGCGCCAGTCGGCCCGCGCCCGGGTCAGTGCCGCCAGCACCGGAACCAGGGAAAACCCGGTATCCTCGGCCAGCTCCGTTCGTTGCGTGTCAAGCGTCATGCTGCCTCCTCGGCTGAAATCCTTGTCTTTCAATCTGATGTCGCGGCACGCGGGCCGCCTAATCCTGCCGCCAGGGCAGATCGCGCAGCCGCCAGCCCGAGAGCCGCCCCCTGCGGCCCGTCGCGTCAAGCTCGCCCTCGAACCCCTCAAGAACGTTGAACACTTGCGCGAACCCCGCCGCCGTCGCCGCCTGCGCAGCAAAGACCGAACGTTGCCCGGAGCGGCACAACAGCAAGATCACCGCATCCTTGGGCGCGACCGTCTCAAGCGCGCGCAGAAAGCGCGGGTTGCGCGTCAGGTCGAGCCCGGTGGCCCAAGGCACATTCGCGGCCCCCGGCACATGACCAACGAAACGGAGTTCCTCGGGCGAGCGGACATCGATCAACCGCGCCTGTCCGGCTTCAACCAACGCATGGGCCAGATCGGGCGGCACATCGCCCGCATAGCTCAGACCGGCCGCACGTGCCTCGGTGCGGATCTTTGCCAGCGCATCGGGCGGCGCAAGCGGAACGGAAACGGCATTCATGGCAACTCCCTCTGACAAGACTGACTCCGCAAGGGCGGTCCGGCAGGGCCGGTGATCCCGCGTCTCTGGACTGACGGAACCGGATCACGAGAATTCACGATTGAACAGATAGATATTAATGATTTTCTGTTTTGATGCCGTCTTTGGTGGAAATCGGCAGCACGGCACCCACGGGACAGCAGCTTTCTTCTCCGCCCCGGTCGCATACGCCCGGCGGAGGGCGACTCAGCGGCCCGCGGGGGGCAATTCTCCGCGGTAATACAGGGCGGCCACATGCGTCGCCTCGGTGAAGAAAAGCCAGCGCGACAGGAGGATGCCCGCAAGATGCACGGCCAGAGCCACGCCCGGGTCCGCGCCTGCCAGCAAAAGCGCCGCCGGAAGCAGGCCCGCCAACGAGACCGCCAGCCCGCGCAGACCGGGTGACCCGGCCCCGGCGGCGCGGTCGACCAGTTCGCGGGTGATGAAACTCGGCCCGCTGCGCGGCAATTCGAAACTGCGCACCTCGGCCCCCTTGCCCAGACCGGTGGCCCAGCCCCGCGTCAGCCCGAGGCGCGCGACGCGACGATCCGCAAGGGGAAAGGAAGCCCCCAGCCAGAGCGCCAGCACCAGACAGGCGAGCGCCGCCACCCCGGGCGGGGCCGCGAAGACACAGCCCCCCGTCGCGGCGCAGGCCAGATAGGTCAGCGGCACCGACCAGTGGTGCCAACGCGGCACGGCACGCAGGCTGGCATAGATCATCGCCGTCGAAAACACCGTGGCAAGGCAGAGCCCGGCACCCAGCACAGCGAAAAGGCGCAGCTCCGGCCCGCCGAAAAGCGCCGAAGCCGCGGGCGGGGCGAGCGCGACCAGCGCCGCCACAGCCCCCCAGGCCTCGCGCGAGAGCCAGCTCGTACGCCAGTGCCGGAACGCGAAGCGGGCGCGCAGCGGATGCGCCAGATGGAAGGTCGAAGCGATCAGCCCGGCGATCGTAAGCGCATAACCCGCAAGCCAGGCGCCCGGTCCAGACGACAGCCCAAGACCCGCCGCCGCAAGGATGCCGAAGCCCGCACCGGACAGGCTGGTGAACAGGATGACAGAGGGCACCGCGCGCATCAGCCTCTCCCCAAGAGTTTGTCGAGCCAGTCGCGCACCCCGCCCGCAGCAACGAGCGGCTCAAGCACAGCCCCTTCGCCAAGCCGATCCTTGGGCCGCGGCGGCAGGTAGCGGCTGGTGGGCTTCGTGCCGAATTCAGGCATCGGCGCGAAGCCGCCACGCTCGGCCACCAATCTGCCCAGCGGCGATTGCGCGTCGGAGGGGTCGCCGAAATGCCGCGCACCCGTGGGACAGGCCCGAACACAGGCGGGAATGCGGTCTTCCGCGGGCCGTGCGGGATCGTCGATGCGATTGGCGCAGAGCGTGCATTTGCGCATCACCCCCGCCACCGGGTCGAGCTCCCGCGCGCCATAGGGGCAAGCCCAGGCGCAGAGCCCACAGCCCATGCAGCGGCTGGCGTCGATCTGGGTCAGCCCCTCGGCGGTCTGGTGGCTCGCGCCGGTCGGGCAAACCGGAACGCAGGGCGGATTTTCGCACTGCACGCAGGTGCGCGGATAGTGGATCAGCTGCGCGGGGGCCTTGCCCTCGATCACCTCGTAGGAATGGACGCGGTTGAGAAAGGCGCCGAAGGGGGCCTTGCCATAGGCGTCGGCATCGGGCAGGCGCGTGTCCTCGTTCGCATTCTGCCAGCCCTTGCAGGCGATGGTGCAGGCGTGACAGCCGGTGCAGGTATCAAGGTCGATGACCAGAGTTCGGCTCATGCGGGCCTCCGGGGCCGGATCTTCAACGAAAGCTCGGACAGGCGCGGCAGGCTGAAGCGGCGGCGCTCGATCCGTTCGATGCGCACCCGCAGATCGAACCACGCCGCCTGACCGGTCACCGGATCGGCGTTCCAGACCCGCGCGCCGGTGGCATCTGGCGGCATAAGATCGTGCATCAGGTGGTTGAGCAGAAAGCCCTTTTCGGCCTCGGGCGCGTCTTGCGACAGCCCCCAGGTGCCCTTGCGCTTGCCGATCGCATTCCAGGTCCAGACGGTGTGGGGGTTCAGCGCCGCCATCGGCGCGACGGGAACCTCGATCGCGCCATGCGGCGAGGTGACCCGCGCCCAGTCACCCGCCCGAAAGCCCTTGTCGCGCCAGACCGATTTCGGGATGTGCAGCACGTTATGACCCAGGATCTGCCGCAGCCAGGCATTCATCGAGCCCCAGGAATGATACATCGCCGGCGGGCGCTGGGTCAGCGCATGCAGCGGATAGTCGGCCTCGGTGTCGGTGTTTTGCGGTGCCACCCAGTCGGGCAGCGGGTCCATCGCCGCGTGCAGCCGCGCGCGCAACGCTTCGGGCGGTTGATGTGCCCCGTGCCCTTCGGCCGCCAGCTGAAAACGCCGCAGCGGCTCGCACCAGAGTGAAAACAGATAGGGCTGCGGCTTGTCCTGCAGCCCCATCGTCACCGCCCAATCCTGCCAAGCCCGGTTCCAGGGCTTGAAGAACTGCGCCTCGGGCGGGATCATCGCCTGAAACACGCCGCCGTTTTCGATGTAGCGATCGAGTTGCGCCGGGTTCGGTGCGCCGCGGCCTTGCTCGGTGCCGTCGCCGCGCCAGCCCGCCAGCACTCCGATGCCGGGGCGGCGCTGGTGCGTGACAAGGTAATCGGCATAGTCCTTGAAGGCAGGCGCCCCCTCGGCGGTGACGAAGCCCGGCAGGCCGAGCCGCGCGCCCAGATCGATCAGCACCGACTGGAACGGCCGCACGTCGCGGTCGGGCGCCAGCACCGGCCAGCGGATCGAATCCGCCAGCCGATCCCCCCGCCCGATCGGCCGATCCAGAAGGCTGATCGCGTCGTGACGTTCAAGGTAAGTGGTGTCGGGCAGCACCAGATCGGCATAGGCCACGGTTTCGCTGGCGTAAGCGTCGGACAGGATGATGTGCGGAATGACATAGGCGCCGGTCTCGTCGCGATCGGTCAGACAGCGCGCCACCGCCTCCGGGTTCATCGAAGAATTCCACGCCATATTCGCCATGTAAAGAAAGAGCGTGTCGATCTTGTAGGGCCGCCCGGCATGGGCATTGCCGATCACCCTTTGCATAAGGCCATGGGCGGAAAACGGATTTTCCCAGGTGAAGGCCTCGTCGATCCGGGCCGGGCTGCCATCGGGCAAAAGCGCCAGATCGGCGGGGCCGCGCGGAAAGCCCAAATGCGGCCCTTTGAGAGGCGCCCCCGGCGTGGCAGTGAAATGCGGCACCGGATGGGCGGCAAGCGGCTTCGGGTAAGGCGGCTTGAAGCGCAGACCTCCGGGCGTCTCGATCGCGCCCAGCAGCATCTGCAACAGATGCAGGGCGCGGGCGGTCTGAAAGCCGTTCGAATGCGCCGCAATCCCGCGCATGGCGTGAAAACCGACCGGACGGCCGATCATCCGGTCATGGCGATGGCCGCGAAAATCGGTCCAGGGGGTGTCAAGTTCAATGGCTTCATCGAAGGCCACGCGCGCCAGTTCGACGGCCAGCGCCCGGATCTGCGCAGCCGGAACGCCAACCCGATCCGCCACCGCTTCCGCCGAGTGACGCGGATCAAGGTAACACTCGGCCAGCGCCTCGAAGACGGTGCGATGGCCCGTGAGCCCGCCGCCCAGATCCGGTTCCACCCCCGCGCCATCGAAAGGGGCAAGCGCTCCGGTGCGGCAGTCGATCACCTGCACCCGCCCCTCGGCGTCGCGCAGGTAAAGCCCGCTCTCCGGCCCCTCGCCCGGGGTCAGCAGGCAGGGCGCATCGGTGAAGCGGGCCAGATAGTCGAGATCGATCCGCCCCGCGACCAGCAGTTCATGCACGAGCGCAAGGATCAACAGCCCATCGGTGCCCGGCGTGATGCCGAGCCAGTCATCGGCTACGGCATTGTAGCCGGTGCGGATCGGGTTGATCGACACCACCCGCGCCCCCCGCGCCTTCATCGCCCCAAGGCCGCGCTTGATCGGGTTGCTGTCGTGATCCTCGGCGACACCGAAGAGCAGCAGGATCTTCGCTCGCTTCCAATCCGGCTCGCCGAATTCCCAAAACGCCCCGCCAATCGACATGATCCCGGCCGCCGCGACATTGACCGAGCAAAACCCGCCATGCGCCGCGAAATTCGGCGTACCGAAAGCCTGCGCCCACCAGCCGGTGAAGCTTTGCGACTGATCGCGCCCGGTGAAGAAGGCCAGTTTTTCCGGCGCCGTCGCGCGGATCGGCGCCAGCCAGCCGGTGGCGATCTGCAAGGCCTCGTCCCAGCTGATTTCCTCGAACGCGCCAGAGCCGCGCGGCCCCACCCGCTTGAGCGGCGCGCGCAACCGGGCGGGCGCCGTCACCTGCATGATCCCCGCCGCCCCCTTCGCGCAGATCACACCCCGGTTCACCGGATGATCGCGGTTGCCCTCAATGTAACGGACCTTGCCCGAGCGCAGATGCACGTCGATGCCACAGCGGCAGGCGCACATGTAACAGGTGGTCTTGCGGATTTCGTCGTCTGAAGGGGGGTGCGCGGTCATGGCTCATTATCACGACTTTATTTGTCGATTTTTTGCACATTAGACAGCCAAATTGAATTCCAAAGAAGGTCGATTTTCAGAAGGAAATTCTCCGCAAGGGTCAAGCAGTCCGATCCTTCTGGCGTTTTGCGGCTCTTGACCGTGCAGCCGCCCGCATCGCACCGGTTCGACCGCCCCTGCGGAGTGCCCCAAGGAGCCCGCGACCGGGCCACCGGGCCCTGTGACAAATTCCCGCGTCATCCGGCCAGCGCGGCGATGCCGTTGCGCCAGACCGCAGATCGATTACTCTAGGAAAAACCCATTTTTCGGGGAATTATTATGTCTGATGAAGATGATTTATTCCTCAATTTGAAGGAGGGGTACCGCCTCCGGACCGGTTCGAATGTTTACCGTGTCGACGCCGTATTGGGATCGGGCGGCTTTGGGATCACCTACAAGGCCTGGGATGAAAAGCTTGAGCGGGTGGTCGCGATCAAGGAATATTATCCCCGCGATTTTGCGGGTCGAACGGCGGTGCAGACCGTTGTGCCCTCGTCCAAGACCCAGGCTGATCTTTTTGCCTGGGGCAAGGCGCGATTTCTGGACGAGGCGAAAACCCTGGCGAAATTCGATCATCCCGGCATCGTCGGCGTGCTCGACTTCTTCGAGGCGAACAACACCGCTTATCTCGTGATGCAATTCATCGACGGGGTCCCTCTTTCCGACCAGCTCAAGCGTCATCCCTACACCGAGGCACAAGCGCGTGTTCTGCTGGCGCAACTCGTTTCAGCCTTGCAGGTCGTGCACGCGGCGGGATTTCTGCATCGCGACGTGAAGCCTTCGAACATCATGCTGCAGCGCTCCGGCGCGCAGCCGGTGCTGATCGACTTCGGGGCGGCGCGGCACTCTCTTGGGCACCAGACCCATTCGATCACCTCCATGGCCTCGGCCAGTTTCTCGCCCAAGGAACAATATCTGGAGAATGCACCACAGACTGTCGCTTCGGAGATTTACTCCATCTGTGCAACGGTTTACCGGGCGATGTTTCAAGCCGGACCGCCGGTTGCGATCAGCCGCGACGAGGATGACAGCCTGCGCGAGCTTGAAGTGGCAGAGGCATCGGGCACGGTCAGTGCGGCTTTTGCAGACGCGCTGCGCAAGGGGCTGGCCTATCAGCAACGCAACCGGTTTCAGAGCCTTGACGAATTGTTGGCCGCGATCGAGACACCGGCACGCGCCGCAGAGCCCCCCGAGGGGGCGGAGAAACCCGCATCGCCTCCGCTGCCAACCGCCACCGAAACGGTGTCCCGATCCAAGCCCGTCTCGCCTCAAAAGGAAAAGCGCGGCGGCCGGGCCCTGCGCCTCGCGGCGATCGCGGGCCTTGTCGGGGTGACGGCTGCGGCGCTGGCCCTAGGCCTGCCCCGATCGGGCCTGCTGCCCCCCTTTGCCGAGGGAACCGGCGCGAAGACCGGCCTGCCGCTGTCCGTCGCAACGCAGACGGCGCCACCGCCAAACCCTTGCGCCTTGGGCGAAGCCGCCGCCTGCTATCAGGCCGGAAAACTGATGCTGGCCCTCCCCGGACAGGAGCTTCGTGCTTCCGAGATGCTGCAACAGGCGTGTGAGATGAAAAACTCTGACGCTTGCCTGTCTGTCGGGAAGCTTTTCATAGGCGGCAGCCGGATTGTTAAGCGACAGCCCGCATTGGCACTCGCTGACTATATATCCGCATGTGAACTCGGAAGCACAAAAGGCTGCGAGTTGTCAGCGAATTTGCTGTCAAACGCAAATGAGGCGAATGGCTTCAAACCTGCGCGCAAGACCGCTCGAGAGTTAATTAAAAGGGCATGCGCATTAAGTGGAGACACGGACTGCGCCACCTTGAGGGCGCCAAGATTTAACCCCTCCGCGTCAGCATTATATGTCGAAAATCTTGTGAACAAACTTGAAGGAACGCACTTAGTCAGTGCAAAAACAATGGATAATGTGCGGAGGTGCCATGTTGGCGCAGGCTCCGCGTGCAACACTGCTGGTGTTGCATTCGACGAAAGTCACGGCAATGTCGACAAGAACCGTATGATCGCGAGTATTCTTTTTGAACGAGCTTGCGAGCAGGGAAGCCCATTCGGCTGCGGCAACCTTGGCATTGATTATTATTATGGCGAAGGCGGTCGCTCGATCGATCTCTCTCAAGCCGCATCTTTATATAAAATCGCCTGCTTGGGGGGCGTCATGAAGTCGTGTTATCGACTCGGCCGAATGAATGTATTGTCACAATCTTATTCTTCGAAGGATCCGGCACTCGGAATGAAAATGCTGGAAAAAGCTTGCGATGCCGACATAGCTGCCGCATGCAACGTGCTTGGTTTGGGCTTCAAAGACGGAGTGCAACCCAATAGCCGAGCTTGCGATCAGGACAATAAAGGCGCCTGCAACTCTGACGGATTTTACTTCCTTCCTGAAAACAAAGATCAAGAAAAGGCCGCCGAGGCATTCCGCAAAGCATGTAATTTGGCGGATGCGGATGGCTGTCGCAACTTGGCGAGCTTTTATCGTGATGGCGCAGGAGGTTTGCCCAAGTCATCAACGATACAAAATGCGTATCTGAAAAAAGCATGCAGCCTTGGTGACAAAACATCCTGCGCAACCGTTAAATAAAAAGAGTTATACTATCTGGGGCTGATCACTCCAGCCGGTTGACCCGCAGGTGCGAGAGACCGAAGCCGACCACCGATTTCGAACTCACACGCTCCTTGCGACCCGGCACGAGCTTGTTTCCGTCGATCAAGGTGCCGTTGCTCGAATTCAGGTCGCACAGATAGAGCCCCCCGTTCTCGAGCCGCAATTCCAGATGCCGGGCACTGACCTTGGGATCGCTCACCACCACCGAGCATCGCGAAGAGCGTCCAACGGTGATCCCCCGCGACAGCGCGCGGCGGTCGAACTGCAGCAGACGGGAACGCCCTTCCGGGCCAGTGACCGATACGGCGATGATCGGCTTGCCGGCCAACATGCGCGGCCATCCCTTGCGCGACACGAACACCCCGAAGGCGCCAAGCAGAAACGCGCTCGCCACCAGAACACCGACCACGACCGGCGCCAGCATCCCCCCGCCAAGCGACAGGCCCGAACAGTCCGACAGGTCGGGCTCGACCGCGAAGCCTTCCTTTTGCAAAAAGCGCAACACCTCGGCGCTGCTGGCGGCCTGATAGATTTCGCGCCCGGCATCGGCATGCATCAGCGAGGTATTAACCCCGACGACGGCGCCGCACATATCGACCAGCGGGCCACCCGAGTTCCCCGCATTGATCGAGGCGTCATGCTGGATGATCTGCACCGGAAACTGGCTGCGATCGATCCCCCAGTCCGGCGTCTCCATCGTGCGGCTGACGACACCGCTGGTCAGCGACGAGCGAAACAGGTCGCGCTCCATCGTCGGGCTTTGCCGATCCGCGATGCCGGGGAAGCCGAAGGCGGCGACGGGCGCGCCCTGCACCGCGGGCGTTGCCCGCAAGGGCAGCGGCTTTGGCCCCTCCGCTTGACCGCCATCGCTGCGCGACAGCCGCAACAGCGCCAGATCCTGATGCGGGCTGATGGCAAGGATCGTCCCCTCCAGAACCACCAGCGCCTCTCGGTTCTGCTCCGTCGGAAGCAGGAAGCCGACCTCGATCGACCTCGCCTTGCCTTCGACGACATGGGCATTCGTGACGAAAAGATACTTGTCGTCGTCAAGGGCATCGATCACGAAGCCCGACCCCAGCGCGAGCCCCCCGTCCTGATGCACGATCACCCGCCCCAAACCGGGGTTCACCGCGCGCGACAGGGTCTCGAGATCCTGCGCTTGCAGCGGCCCGAAGGATGTGGCGGCGAGACAGACCGCAAGCGAGATCGGCAACAAAGGATGTGTCATGCGGTCAACCCAGCCCAGACGGTGATGGCGACAAGGACGGCGAGCCCTGCCAGAACAAGCGCATTGCGGCGCCGCGCGAGCCTCGCCCCGGCCGAGGGGGGGGCCGCGAACGGATCGACGGTCTCAAGACTGTTTGTCCCCGCCCCCAAGCGCTTGAGAAATTCGCGCGCCGTTGCCGGTCGCTTCAGCGGTTCAAGCGCACAGCCGAAATCGATCAGGTCGCAGAGGTCTTTCGAATAGCTTTCGCCGCATTTCTGCGCGACCGGCACATAGGGGTCCGGCCGCCCCGCAACGATTTCGGTGATCCGTGTCTCGGCCGAGGCAGCCTTGTGGCCGCTCATCATCGCATAGGCGACCATCGAGAGCGAAAAAAGGTCGGTCCAGGGCCCTTCCTTGTAATGACCGTCGGTCCGGCGCAGACTGCGCGGGATCTGTTCCAGCGCCGCGAACGAGGGCGTGTAGGCGACGATTTCGCTCGCGGTGCGGACATGGCGCGAGGCACCGAAATCGATCAGGATCGGCTGACCATCGCGGCGGCGCACGATGATGTTGTCGGGCTTCACGTCGCGGTGGATCAACCCGACCTTGTGAATGACCTGCAGCGCCTGACCGATCGAGATCAGGAAGTCGCGGATCAACTCTTCGGGGAAATTGCGCTGGTTCTTGATATAGCCAAGGATCAGGTCCGACAGGCTCATGCCATCGACGAATTCCATCACCACATAGGCGGTGCCATTGCGCCGGAACAGCCCGCGCACCGCGATCAGCCCCCGCACGGCAGGCAGCGTGCGCAGGATATCGGCCTCCTTGAAAAAGGCGTCGAGCCCGGCGGTGAACCGCGTCTCCTGCCCCGCGTTCACCCGGACCGACAGGCCGTCGCGGGTCGCCAGATCGCCCGGGAAGAACTCCTTCATCGCATAGCGGGCATTGGTCTTGATGTCGCGCACGAGGTAAGTGATGCCGAACCCGCCCGCGCCGAGATTTTCGAGGATCTCGAACCCGGCGAAACGAACCCCGTTCGGGATGGCCCGGTTCATCATCTTCCTGGCCCCCCGTTACTGCGCATCCTTGTCCTCTTGCTCGGCGGGTTTCTGCGCCTTGCCCGCTTGCTCTGCGGCGGCGGGCGCTTTTGCATCGGAGGGGGGCTGAGCGGACTTCGGCGGCTGTTTTGGCGGTTGCGTTTCAGAGTTCGGCGCCGCGCGGCGCTTGTCCGGCTGCTGCGTCGGCGACTTTGGCGCTTCGGGCAGGGGCAGCACACTGATGGGGGGATCGTTCGTGGCGGGACCGACTTCGGCTTGCACGGAGCCGATGGAACTGGACCCCACCGGCGGAGGGGGGGTGTCCTTCGGCGCCACCGTCTCCGGGGCCGGGACGGAGGGGGCGACCGGTGCCGTTTGGACAGGCGCCAGCTCGTGCGCGATCACCGGCTCGGGCTCGGGGCCGGAGGCCAGCATCATCCAGATCGCGCCGATCAGGGCCCCCAGACCGAAAAGACCGGCGGCAGCGCCCAAAAGCAACCGGGGCGAACTGCGGTGCGGCCGCCACCATCCCGGTCCGGTCACCGCCCAGTGCGTGCTCTCTTTCCAGAACGGCACGCTGCGCGTGGTATGATAGCAGGCGACAACGGTGGTATTGTCCTGACGCGGCTTGCGGCAGGCGCGGACCGCATCCAGAAGCAGCCGCGTGATATCCTCGGGCGTCGTGCCATAGGCGCCGCGCAGCATCCGCTCAAGCTGCTCGGAGGACAGCGTATCGAGACCGTCTGACGCGAGGATCAGCAGATCGCCCTCCTTGAGGGCCATTTCATTGTAATCGACCAGCGGGATTTCGGCGCCCATCACCGCCGACAGCAGCGCGTTGCGCCGCGGATTGGCGCGGGCCTCTTCAAGGGTCAATTCGCCCTTGCGCACCTTGACCAGAAGCTCGGAGAAGAGCGAGTGATCGGCATTCAGCTTGGTCAGGCTTCCGGCGCGGAAAAGATACAGGTGACTGTCCCCGACACTGACCCAGAACAGCCGGTTCGGCGCCTTGATCGCCCCGATGAGCGTGCACCCCATGCCCTCGAGCCGTGGATTGGTGCGGATCGCCTCGCCCAAGGTGCGATTGGCCGCCTCAAGACAGCCCAGAAGCCGCCGCTTCGGATCGGTGCTGGCGTCGCTCTCGAACCGCTGCTTGAACGCCCGCACCGCGGTCTGGGACGCGATCTCGCCGCTGACATGCCCGCCCATGCCGTCGCACAGCACGATCAGCGCGGTTGAATCCGGGCGCAGATCATCGGCCAGCACGAAGGTGAAATCGTCTTCCTGATGGTCGCGGTCACCGACCGTCGCCGACCCGAAAATGCTTCTCATCACGGACGGATCCACTGCTTGCCGGTCAGACCTTGCTCCAGTCGAAATCGGGTCCACACAGCGCGACGAACACGCAGGTGGTGTTCTTCGACAGCTGGATGATCGCGCGGTCGTTCAGCGGCACCATGTTCGGGATCATCTTGCCGTCGAGCTTGGTGACGTTCTTGCCGGTGCCATGGGCGATGTAATATTCGCCGTCTTCATAGATGATCTTCGCGTGGTCCTCGTTCGAGATCAGCGTGTCGCCAAAGTCGAGCGCGACCCGTTGCGTCGGGCTGCGGCCGATCAGGTTGAGCCCATGACCAAGGGTCAACGAGCGTCCCTTGCCCGGGCCGTTGAGCACCACGAGCCAGCCCACCACCGGATCGACCTCTTCGGCGAATTCATCCGCCTTTTTCGAGGCTTCATGGGTCGCCGGACTGTAGATCATCGTCCGCTCGCTCAGGCTCGCCCGGCCGGTGATCTGCGTGGCCTCATCGTCGGAACCGCGATGCGATGCGACGGTCGCCTCGCCCAGGGCCTCGGTCAGATTGGTCGTGCGGTCCAACTCCGAGGCGTCGAAGGGGCGCTCTTTGCGCTTGCCCCCCTCGTTGTCCTGATCGAAGACCCAACTGGTTTTTTCGGTGCTCATGCGTGTGCCCTCCGGCTGATGGCGTGCGTTCAGGGGTGTTGCAGGATCAGGGTGACATCACCCAGCTTGATCGCGTCGCCAAACTTCACCTGCTGGGTCTCTCCGACCCGGGTTCCGTTGACGAAAGTGCCATTGAGCGATTGCAGATCGGTCACCGACATGAACCCGCTCGGCTCGACCTGCAAGATCGCATGCGCGCGCGAGATGCTGTTGTGCGCAAGGATCAGATCGTTCTTCGATCCGCGGCCGATCGAAACGCGCTCGGAGGTGACCGACATCACCCGGCCCGAGTTCTTGGCAACGAGCGTCGCAAGGGTCTTTTCCACCGGCACCAAAGAGCCGTGTTCCGGAAGCGTCGGGGCCGAAACGTCCAACAGCGGCCCGTCTTCCCCGAAGTCGAAATCCTCGTCCTCGCGCTTGCGGCGCTTCACGATCAATGCGCCAAGACCACCAAGCACGGCGAGCGCAGCGACGGCCGCGAGCACATACCAGTAATCGCGTGCAAGCTTCATCCCCTTATCCAGATAGACCTTGACCGGGCTTTCCGGGGGCTTCGGCGGGATGACGGGCAGCAACGGCGGGGCGACGGGCTTCGTCACCACGGGCGCAGGCTTCGGCGGAGGCGGCAGCGGCTTGCCATCCGGACCAAGCGGAATGTAATCCGCCTTGTATTCGATCACCTCGCGCTGGCCGTAGCCAGGGGCCACCGGGCGATCGACCTTCACGACGATCTTGGCGCGCTCGGGCTTTGTCCCTTCGTTCAGGACAACCAGCCGACTGGATTGCCGCGCCTGCCAGAGCCGTTGCGACAGATCGAAGATCGCGCTCTGCGCATCGACGGTCTTGCGATATTCCACGGCGCCGAATTCCCCGGCGGAGCCAGCGGTCAGCGCCTCCAGATAGCCGCGTCCCCGGCCGATGTCCGGATCCCCGACCTTCTGCCAGAAACTCCCCATCGCAGAGATCGAAACCCCGGTCTGCTGCGCCAACCGAATCGCTTCGGAGGGCGGGGCGATATCCTCGTCGAGCCCGTCAGAGATGACCAGCACCCGCCCGATCGCCAATGTCGGTTGCGCTTCGACGATGCGGATCGCATCGATCAGGTTGCGCTGCAGCAGCGTGTTGGTCTCGGTCAACTTCAGCCCGTCGACCCCGGTCAGCAGCGCCTGCCGGTCGCGGGTAAAGGGCACAAGCTCGGTGCGGGTTGCACCAAAACTGTGCAGGGCAACCAGTTCGCCGGGCGGCATCGCCTGAAGGATGGCCTTGATCGCCGCCTTTTCGTCACGCAACCGCAGCGCATGGCCGCCATTCTTGCCCTGCGTGACATCGACAAGCACCAATGTCCCCGAGAGATCGACCTTGGGAAGATTGGCCACCTCGGTCGGGCCAAGAAGCTTCCAGGCCGCGCTGAAATTGCTGCCATCGGCTTTCGTCGCCTCGATGCTTGGCGCGGATTCGCCCGCGGAAAGTCGAAGCACGCAACCGTTCAGCCCCCCCGGCAGAAGATCTGCGCAATCAAGCGGCGAGGACAGCCTGGCCTCCTCCGCGAAGGCTGGCGCGAAAGACGCGCCAAGACAGGCGAGCATGGTCACGACAAGCGAAAGTCTGCGCGGCATCTGGACCCCATCGGTGATATCACAGGTCGGCATGATCAGCCGCGACCCGAGGTGAGTTGCTTGGCGGCATGGCGGGTGAAGGCGCGAATATCCATGATCGCGAAACAGATCAGACAATGCAGCGCCGCAGCCAACAGTCCGAAGACGATGAGGATCACGCCCGCAATCAGGCCGCGGGTGAACTCGCCGAATTGCGACAGAACCTGAACGCCCGAATAAATCCCGGCGATCAGCCAACATAAACCCGTTGCATATATTATGACGTCCGCCATATCAAAAAAGAATGCGCGCATCGCAGATCCCACAAAAGTACGCTTTCAAGATCAGGGATTCCGAAAGCGCAGTTATTCAAGGCAAGTTCGAGTTCCAATCTCGACGAGGCGAGATGCATCGAACATTTCCCCCCAATAATTCGCCGGGGATCTGAAACCATTCGATACAGGTGCAGCTTTGCACATCAAGACAACTTGAGAATGTCTCCGGTTGCCACTGAGGCAACATGCCGCACAATTATCATCCAACCGTATCAGGCGCGATCAGGAAAAGAATTTGCCCGGTGTCGATCCCGGTCAGACCAGGATCATCACCACGCCTTGGGACGGGCCAAAAGGATCGACCGACGCTTTCCGCAACAGCCGATGCGTGGTTCGATGGCAGGCGAACGCCGGAAATCCCGCAAAGCGACAGGATTTCCGGCGAAGCCTTGCGGCCTCAGGGGGCAGGTTTGGGCTGCAGCGCCTCGGGGAGCGGAATGAATTCGGCCTCGTCACCGGGGGGCAGGCGGAAACGGCCGTGGTCCCAATCGCCCTTGACCCAGGCCTCTTTCGCGGCCTCGATCTTTTCGCGCGACGAGGCGACGAAGTTCCACGACACATAGCGCGGCCCCCCCATCGTCGCGCCGCCCAAGGCCATCAGCCGCGCGCCTTGCGGCCCGGCACTCAGGCTGATCCGGTCCCCCGGGCGAAAGATCATCATCCGACCGGCCTCGAACGTGTCACCGGCCACCGTCACCGCGCCCTCGACCACATAGACACCGCGATCTTCGTGCTCGTCGGGCAACGGAAGCACGACGCCCGGAGCCAGCACCACGTCGGCATAGAAGGTCTCGGAGAAGGTCTTCACCGGCGCGGTCGCGCCCCAGGCGTGGCCAAGGATCAGCCGCACCTGTTTACCCTCGGCCTCAAGGAAGGGCAGCGCCGCCTTGCCGTGATGCTCGAAACTCGCCGCGCGGTCCTCCTCGGCTTCGGGCAGCGCGACCCAGGTCTGGATGCCGAAGAGCGATCCGGGGCGTTGCCGCATCTCAAGGCTCGTACGTTCGGAATGGGTCACGCCACTCCCCGCGATCATCCAGTTCACCGCGCCCGGATGCACGATCTGATGCGCGCCGGTGCTGTCGCGGTGCTCAAACGCGCCCTTGTAAAGATAGGTGACGGTGGCAAGGCCGATATGCGGATGCGGGCGGATGTCAATGCCGCCGCCGGTCAGGAATTCGGCCGGGCCGACCTGATCGAAAAAGATGAAGGGGCCGACCATCTGCCGCGCGGGCGCGGGCAGCGCGCGTTTGACCTCGAAGCCGCCAATGTCGCGGGCGCGCGGGATGATCAGGGTTTCAACGGGCCCAAGGCCGGGGGCGTCATGCGCTTGCGTCGGGTTCCAGCTCATCCGTGCCTCCTGTTGCGGGGATGAAAGGAATATAGGGCGCATTCGGCGCGTGTCTTGGCCGCGCGGCGCGCGGGATCTGTGCAGAAGTGCACCAATCCCCATGGCATTGCCTCTCTTGGCGCGACGATCCACCGCCCTTCCGGGCGCGAGATCCCCCGGCCGCGCCCGATTTTCGGCAAATTTCCGTGTCACGCTTTCCCCTGAGTTGGATGCGAGAGCAGGATGACCGACATTGCACTGTTGATTGATGGCGACAACCTGTCGGCCAAACATGCCGCCGGGGTTCTGCGGATCGCGGCGGCTCTGGGGCGGCCAAGGGTGCTGCGCGTCTATGTCGATGCGCAGCGCCAAAGCGATTGGCACGGGGCGCAGGGGTTTCGGCTGATGCATGCCGGGACAGGCAAGAACGCCTCCGATCTGCTTCTGGCGCTTGATGCGGTCGAGCTGGCTTTGCGCAGCGACATCACGCATTTCGTCATCGCCAGTTCCGATGGCGATTTCACGCATCTGGCGCTGCGCTTGCGGGAATATGGTGCCATCGTGACCGGCGCAGGCGAGGCGAAGACGCCACAGAGCTTTCGCGCCGCCTGTGCCACGTTCGTCGAGATCGGCGCAAAGCCCGCACCGGCCGCCGTGCCGAAGGCTGGCAAGACGGCGCAAGCGGGAGAGCTGGATCACAAGATCGGGGCGCTGCTGGCGCAACAGGGGGAGGCGGGTCTGCGCATTGCGACACTCGGCTCACTGATGCATGTCCGGCACGGCACACGCATCAGCACTTTTGCCGAACGGACATGGTGGGCCTATCTGGCGGCAAGGCCCGATCTTTACGACCTTGATACACGCGGCCCCGAGGCGCGCGTCCGGCTGCGCCCGGCCAAGGTCGGCAAGGCAGCCTGAGCCCTGCCTGCATCCTGAGCGCACCCGTCTCCGAGGGGCCAAAGGTCACACATTGACCTGCGTTCCGATCTCGACAACCCGCGAAGCCGGGATGCGGAACCAGTCCGAGGCCGAGGCGGCGTTGCGGGCCAGGTAGAAGAACAACACGCTTTGCCAACCCGGCATGCGGCGGCGATTGGCCAGCTTGAGCGAACGGCGCGACAGGATGAACGAGGTCGCCATGATGTCGGGCTTCCACCCCAGTTTGCGGCATTGCAGGAAGGCTTTCGGCACGTCTGGCTCTTCGGCATAGCCGAACGTCATCGTCACCCGACGCAGCCGATCATCGATCTCTTCCATCGTCACCTGCGCTTCGGCGGGCACCCGGGGCACATCGGCGGTGACGATCGTCAGAAGCACGATGTTCTCGTGCAAAGCCTTGAAATGCTTGAGACTGTGCAAAAGCGCCACCGGGGCCTCCTCGGGGGTGGCGGTCAGATAGACCGCCGTGCCGGGCACGGTCGCAATCGAATCCGAGCGCAACTGGCGCAAGAGCGTTTCCATCGGCAGGTTGCTGGCGCGCTCCTGCGTCCGCACGAGCGCACTGCCGCGCTGCCAGGTGACCATCAGCACCAGCATTCCGGCGCCGATGCCGAGCGGCAGATACCCCCCCGCCAGAATCTTCGTCAGGTTGGCGGCCAGAAAGACGATATCGAGCGCCAGCAGCGGCCCCATCACCAGCGCGGTGAGCCAGACCGGCCAGCGCCAATGGCGGTGCATCACCACCATCGCAAGGCTCGCCGTCACCACCATCGTGCCGGTCACCGCGATGCCATAGGCCGAGGCCAGCCCCGAGGACGAGCGGAAGGTAAGCACAAGGAACAGCACGCCGACCATCAGCCAGAAAGTGACCTCGGGCATGTAGATCTGCCCCTGCGCCACGTCCGACGTCTGACGCAACCGCAGCCGCGGCAGAAGTTTCAGCTGCACCGCCTGTTGCGTCAGCGAATAGGCGCCCGAAATCACCGCCTGCGAGGCGATCACCGTCGCCATCGAGGCCATCGCGACCACCGGCACCAGCGCCCAATCGGGGTAAAGCAGGTAGAACGGGTTCTCGATCGCCTCGGGGTGGGACAGCAGCAGCGCCCCCTGCCCGAAGTAATTCAGCAACAGACAAGGAAAGACGAGGACAAGCCAGGCCAGCTGGATCGGACGGCGGCCGAAATGGCCCATGTCGGCATAAAGCGCCTCGGCGCCGGTGACGGCCAGAAAGGCCGCCCCCATCACGGCAAAGCCGATCGCGCCATGGCTCGTCACCAGCCGCAGCGCATGGATCGGATTGAGCGCCGCGAGCACCGAAAGATCGCTGGCCAGCGCTGCAATCCCGCCCACCGCCATGACAAGGAACCACACCAGCGTGACCGGACCGAAGAACCGGGCCACCCGCTCGGTGCCTCCACTTTGCACGGCGAAAAGCACGACGATGATGGCGCAGGCCATGGGCACGATCATCGGCTGAAAGCGCTCGGTCACCAGCGTCAGCCCCTCGATCGCCGAGAGCACCGAGATTGCCGGGGTGATCGCCGCATCGCCGAAAAAGAGCGCCGCGCCGATCATGCCAAGGATCAGGATGCCGCGATGCGGGCGGCCCAGCGCGCGTTGCGCCAGCGCCAGAAGCGACAGCGTGCCGCCTTCGCCTTCGTTGTCGGCGCGCAAAAGCAAGAGCACATATTTCAGCGTCACCACAAGCATCAGCGACCAGGTGATCAGCGACAGCACCCCCAGCACCGTGGCGCGTTCGACGCCCGCCGCTCCGGCGCCGGTGGCCAGCATCGCCTCGCGCAGGGCGTAAAGCGGCGAGGTGCCGATGTCGCCATAGACGACGCCGATCACCGCCAGACTGGCGGCCATCAGCCCGGCACGGCGCGGATCGGCGGGGGAAAGCGGGGGGGTATCAAGAGCGGTCATCGGATCCGGGGGGTTGGGCCGAGGTCGGCGGATGGGGCAATCTCCCCCGGTGCGGCGTAAGGGGGCCATTCGGAAAACACCCTCTGCGCGTAAGGATCGCGTAAAGATTGGCGGCAAGGCATCGACAGCGGCGGCGCGACCCGCGATGCTGGCGCCATGAGTCCGAGCTTCGCCTTTCCCGTTGCGAAACCCGCCGCCTATGCCGAGGCGGTGGGTGTGACCTGTCTGGCCGCGCTGGCCGCCGCCCTTGTCGACCGGCATTTCCCGGTGGCGAGCCTCGCGCTGATCTTCATGACGGCGGTGGTGGTGGTCGCCAGCCGACGCGGGCGGGGACCGGCGGTGCTGGCCGCCCTGCTGGGCTTTGCACTATACGACTTCTTCTTCGTCGCACCGCGCCACACCTTCACCATCACCGCGCGGGCCGAGGTGCTGACGCTGCTTCTGTTTCTCGTCGCCTCGCTCGTCACCGGCAATCTCGCCGCACAACTGCGCGCGCGCGGCGCCGAACAGGCGGCGATTGCCGCCCGCACCCGGCAGCTTTACGAATTCGGCCGCGATCTGGCCGGGGTCAGCGGCGCCAGCGCCGTGATCGCGGTGATCGAGGCGCATGTGAGCATGATCCTGCGCCGTCCGGCCCGCGTCCTGCCACCGGGCGGGGACGGGCTTGCGATCACCGCGGCCGGACGGCCGCTGGGGGTGTTGCATCTTGATCCCGGCCCCGCGCCCACGCCCGATCTGATGGCGGCGCTGATGGATCAGATCGCGCTGGCGCTGGAGCGGGTGCGGCTGTCCGAAGATCTGGCGCAAAGCCGCCTTGCCGCCGAAACCGAACGGCTGCGGGCGGCGCTGCTGGCCTCGGTCAGCCATGATCTGCGCACGCCGCTGGTCACCATCATCGGCGCGGCGGGCAGCCTTGCCGCCACGCCAGAACTGGCCGCCCCCACCCGCCGCGATCTGGCCGAAAGCATCCGCGCCGAGGGCGAGCGACTGGATCGCTACGTGCAGAACCTGCTCGACATGACGCGGATCGAGCATGGGGCGCTGAAGCCGAAACTGGTGCCCACCGACATCGCCGAGGTGCTTGGCGCGGCGCGGCGGCGGCTGCGGGCCGCGCTGGCGGGCTTTGGCTTTGTCGTTGACCTGCCCGAAAGCCTGCCCACCGTCGAGGCCGATCCGGTGCTTCTGGAACAGGTGCTGATCAACCTCCTCGACAATGCCGCGAAACATGCGCCCGCGGGCAGCCGACTGACGATCCGCGGCCGGGCCGAGGGCAAGAGGGTCATCTGCACGATCTGCGACGAGGGCCCCGGCATCCCGCCCGAAGCGCGCGAGCGCATTTTCGACATGTTCACCCGGGTCACGGGCGGGGACCGCCAGCCGGGCGGCACCGGGCTGGGTCTGCCGATCTGTCGCGGCATGATCGCCGCGATGGGCGGAACGATCCACGCCGAGGCCGCGCCCGAAGGCCCCGGCGCGGCACTCGTCTTCGCCCTGCCCGCCAGCCCGCCGGAGCTGCCATGCTAGAGACCGCCCGCATTCTGGTGATCGACGACGAGGCGCCAATCCGGCGCTTTCTGCGCGTGGCGCTCGAAGCCGAGGGCCATGCCGTGCTGGAAGCCGCCACCGCCCGCGAGGGGATTGCCCTGGCCGCCCGCGAAACCCCGGCGCTGATCGTGCTTGACCTTGGCCTGCCCGATGCCGACGGCCAAAGCGTGATCGAAGCGGTGCGAGGCTGGTCTGGGGTGCCAATCCTTGTGCTTTCGGTGCGGGGAGACGAGGCGCAAAAGGTTGCGGCGCTGGATCGCGGCGCGCAGGATTATGTAGTGAAGCCCTTCGGCATCAAAGAGTTGTTGGCCCGCATCCGCAGCCTCTTGCGTGATCGCGCGGGGCCGGTGCTGCCTGCGGTGCTGGAAGTGGCCGATTTGCAGATCGACAGTGCCGCGCATCGGGTCACCCGCGCGGGCGAGGAATTGCACCTGACGCCGCGGGAGTTCGAGCTTCTGTGGATGCTTGCCTCGCAAGCCGATCGGCTGGTGACACAGGGCATGATCCTGCGTGCGATCTGGGGTCCGGCGCATGCGGAAGACAGTCAATATCTGCGCGTCTTCATCCGCCAGCTGCGCGCCAAACTCGGCGATGACGCGGCCAATCCGCGCTACATCGCCACCGAGCCCGGCGTGGGCTACCGCTTCTTGACCTAGGACGGCCCCGCAGGCGACGGGCTGCGCTTCAGCGATGCGCCAGATATTCCGCCGACACATAGCCCGAGACACTGGGCTTGTCAGTCAGGAAAACCCGGCACCAGACCTTGCCGTGCGTCGTCACGCAGCCCCCGCGCGTCAAACGGGTTCCATCCGGCAAGCCGATGAGGATCTTGTGCTCGAGGCCCGGGCCATCGCGCAGCTTCAGCAGATCATCCGGCCCGGCCCCCTTCACCACCGCGCCATTCCCGGCGGCGCAACCGGCCACGATAAGGAGGGCGAAAAGAGCCGCTGAATGAGTTCGCATGGCCTGTCCTGACTCGTTTTCCTTTCCATACGACATCCGGACGGTCAAAGACAGCGGCCGGATTGATGGCCCCGCGCAAGCAGGCGCAAAGACACTGTGACGCACGAAGGTCAGGGAAGGAAATTCCGCGGCAAAGCCCCGGCAAAGAAGCCCGCAACCGTCACGCCCGGGAAATTTGGAATGGCTCCAAAACGCAAAGGATGCCACATTACACGACAAGATAAATCGTGTTTTGGAGATCCCATGCCCGTGCTTCCCTCTTCGCCGCGCCTCGTCGGATTTTCCGGCTCGCTCAGCCGTCCGTCGAAAACCCGCGCGCTGGTCGATCTGGCGCTTGCCAAGGCGCAGACCCGCTTTGGTGGCCAGACAGAAAGCTATGATCTGGGCGATCTGCAACCCGCGCTTGGGCAGGCTGGCACGCTCGATGATCTGCCCGCCCCGGCCCGCGCCGTCGTCGAGGCAATCTTGCAGGCCGACGCGCTGGTTCTGGCAAGCCCGGTCTACAAGGGCAGCTATACCGGCCTTTTCAAGCACTTGATCGACCTGATCGAGCCCACGGCCCTGCGCGGCAAACCGGTGCTGCTGGCCGCAACCGGCGGCGGTGACAAGCACGCGCTTGTGGTCGAATTTCAGCTGCGCCCGCTTCTCGCCTTTTTCGAGGCGGCAAGCCTGCCCACCGGCATCTACGCAGGCCCGGCGGATTTCGAAAACGGCCAGCCCGCCTCGGCGGCGCTGATCGAACGGCTTGATCGCGCGGTGGCGCAATTCGACCCCTGGCTTGTGCCCAAGGCCGCCCGCGCCGCCGCCTGATCCCCCTGCCCTTTCCCCTACCTCCAAACTCGTCGCCGCAAGCGACGGGCCCTCTTCTTGCACCCTCAGGAGTTCCCCCATGACCACGAACACCCCCGCGAAACGCAAACTGCGCCTTGGCGCCTTCCTGCCCGGTGGCGGTCAACACATCGCTGCCTGGCGCCAGCCCGATCAACCGTCGGACGGGGCAACGAACCTCGGCTTTCACATCCAGCTTGCCAAAGAGGCCGAGCGCGGGCTGTTCGACGCCTATTTCCTCGCCGATGGCCTCTCGGTCAGCTTCGGCGGCGGGATCGAGGGCGGCAATGCCAAGGTGGCGGGCTTCGAGCCGGTGACGCTCTTTGCGGCGCTTTCGCAACACACGAAAAACCTCGGCTTCATCGCCACCGCCTCGACCACCTACGAGGAACCCTATACGCTGGCCCGGAAATTCGCCTCGCTCGATCTGATCACCGAGGGCCGGACCGGTTGGAACGTCGTCACCACAACGGGCGATGCAACGGCGCAAAACTTCAACCGTGACACGCAGCTGCCGCACGCCGCCCGCTATGCCCGCGCGCATGAACATGTCGATGTGGTGAAGGGCCTCTGGGACAGTTTCGAGGACGACGCCTTTGTCCGCGACAAGGACACCGGCCGGTTCTTCGATCCCGCGAAGCTGCACGAGATCCACCACAAGGGCACGCATTTTCAGGTCAAGGGGCCGCTCAACGTCTCGCGCAGCCCGCAGGGCCATCCGGTGATCGTGCAGGCGGGGCAGTCCGAAGACGGGCGCGGCTTTGCCGCCAGCCATGCCGAGGTGA
Source organism: Rhodobacter capsulatus (assembly GCF_052363175.1). Classification (GTDB taxonomy): domain Bacteria; phylum Pseudomonadota; class Alphaproteobacteria; order Rhodobacterales; family Rhodobacteraceae; genus Rhodobacter; species Rhodobacter capsulatus_D. Next base: position 1,607,817 of record NZ_CP198946.1, on the reverse strand, counting down.
TCTTCACCGCGCATCAACACCTTGAAACGGCGCAGGAATTCTACCGCGACATCAAGGCCCGGGCGCGCGGCCTCGGGCGCAACCCCGATCATGTGCTGATCATGCCCGGCGTCTCGCCCTTTGTCGGGCGGACCTTGGAAGAAGCGCAGGAGAAATACGACCGGCTGACCGCGCTCATCCTGCCCGAAGACGGCGTCGGCTTGCTCAACGGTCTGACCGGCGGCACGCTGGATCTGAGCGGCTACGATCTGGACGGGCCGCTGCCGCCCGCGCCGCCGACCGAGGGGATGAAGTCGCGTCAAGCCCTGATCCGCGCCATCGCGGACGAACACGGCTTCACCATCCGCCAGCTTTACCAATGGGTTGCCTCGGCGCGCGGGCATCTGACGCTCGTTGGCACGCCCGAGCGCATCGCCGATACGCTGCAAGAATGGCTCGAAAACGAGGGCGCCGATGGCTTCAACATCCTGCCGCCGTGGCTGCCCACCGGCTTGACCGACTTCGTCGATCTGGTGATCCCCGAACTGCAGCGCCGCGGCCTGTTCCGCACCGAATACGAGGGCCGCACCCTGCGCGAGAACCTCGGCCTGCCCTTCCCCGAAACCCGCTGGGCGCTGGCCCGGCGCAATGCACAGGCGGCGGAATAGATGGCATTCCAAGGCCTTGAAATCTCGGTGACGCCGGTCGCAAGACCGGATGGCCCGCCGCCCCCGCTTTCCGGCGCAAACCTGCGCCGGGGGCTTGAGGCCACGGGGCGGCTTGCCACCCGCTACGGGCTGCTGCTGGGCTTCCTTGGCCTCTGGCAAGTCGCCTCGACCGCCGGGTGGCTCAACCCCTCGGTCTTTCCGCCGCTCGACCGGATCGTGACGACACTGGCCGAGGGGATCCTCTCGGGCGCGCTGCTCGATGACATCGCGATCAGCCTGCAGCGGGCGGGGATCGCCTTTGCCGCCTCGGTCGCGGTGGGGGTGCCGCTTGGCCTCGCGATGGGGCAGATGCCGGTGGTCGAGCGCGCGCTGGACCCGATCCTGCAGCTCTTCCGCCAAACCTCGGCGCTGGCGCTTTATCCGGTCTTCATCCTGCTGCTGGGGCTTGGCGAAACCTCGAAGGTCTTCGTGATCTTCTGGGCGAGCCTGTTCCCGATCCTGCTCGCCACGATCGGCGGAGTGAAGCAGGTCGATGGCAAACTGCTTGAAATGGCGCGCAGTTTCGGCGCCGGGCGGCTCACGCTCTTTGGTCGGGTGATCCTGCCCGCCGCCGTGCCCGCGATCTTTGTCGGGCTGCGGCTCTCGGGTACCACCGCGCTCTTGCTCTTGATCGCGGCCGAGATGATCGGCGCGAACAAGGGCCTCGGCTTTCAGGTGATGAACGCGCAGTTCAAGCCCGGTGACGGCACGCGCAACAGCTGCTTGCCCGGCCTTCATCTCGGCCAGGGCAAGCGCCACCTGTGCCAGGGCCGCAGCCGCAGCCTTCGGGCAGTCATGCGACGTGTCGGGCGCGCCTGTCATGTGTCATCCCCGGCTTTCGCGTGGGGATTCGGCTGAACGGTGCCGTTCAACCAGCTGCGAACGGTGACATCACTCTTGCGCACCCGGCGGGCAATCTCGGCGATGGAAAAACCCTTCGCTTGAAGCGCCGCCGCGAGCCAGCGATCGCCCAGCGGCACCTTGGCCCGCGTAGCGCAAAGCCGATCCCCAAGCGCGACGAGTCGCTTGCCGCCAACCATCCGCGCCGCCGCCCCCTCTTTCGCGCGCTCTGCATCGCTGGGAAAGGTCATGTCGGCACCCCCGAAGGCCAGAAGGAATTCGATTGCCAGATCTCCCCCCAAAACCTCGACATAGGGCGCGAGATAGGCGGGCGGGCGCGGCAGAGCTTTGACGATGCTCCGCCCCGTGGCGGGCTGGGGAAGGTCAGGCGTCACGGGCATTGTCCCTTTGCAGTGGTGCAGGTTGTGCAGGTGGAAGCGGGCGCGATGCGCCCGCCGTCACTTCGACAGGCGGTCCGGCTTGATCCCGAGTTGGGCGCGAGACGCGCGGCCTCTTCGGCGGTCGCAGCGGCAACGCTTCCGGCGGTCCCCGGCGGCAAGCCGTTGATCGCAACCCGGTGCAGGTGCGCATAGGGCGCGGGCGATTTCGCCAGGAAGGAATCGAAGCTTGCCGCAACCGCGCGCGGCCTTTTGTTCCTCGATCTTCTGCCATGCCTCTTTCAGCGGCCAGCCGGTGCCGTTCTTACCGGCAAGGCCAAGGAGTGTCTCGAACTCAGCCCAAGCCTCGGGCGAAACCTCCGCAGTGACAGTCCGGCCCTGGTATTTCGGGGCCAGCGCGGGGGCCCAGTTGATCGGTGCAATGCCAGCGATCGCCTTTGACCAGCGGTCCAAGGTTGCGCACGAGGGAGCAAGGATCGCCGCCCCGGTCTTCGCGGCCTCTGTCTGAAGATGCTGGGCAATCTGACCATCCGTCAGGCCCGCCGCGCGATGCTTGGCAACGAACATCATGGTTTCTGCGCGGGCATAAGCGGTGTTCTGCACACCCAACGGCTTGGCTGCGAGCGCCACATGCGCCGCATCGTCATGCTCGCCCATCGCCAAGCCCATCGCCTCCGCACGGTGAGCGAGAAAGGATAGACGCACCTGATTAGGTAGATCACTCAGCTGAAAATAGTAGCATCCACCGCTTTCAATCAGCGGAATTTCTTTACGTTTCAGCCACTTCCATATCCCCATTCGAGAAGTTGGAAGGCCGGGGATGCCAGCTAGGTCGTTACTGCGCAGCGCGGTCCTCAAAGTCACCCGTTGCAGCTTCAACAATCTCTGCAACCATGGCGGCGGCTTTGGGGCCGCGCCACAGGCCCAGAAGCGCCGCGCGGGCATTCTGCATTGCGATGCCGTTCGTCCCGCACCAAGCATGCAACGATGTTCCGCGCGAGAGGAAAGCCACGCGGACTTTCAAGTATCTCTCTTTATCGTCGCGTGATTGGGTGTTAGAAGCTGACAAAGTGCCCTCATCAGGTGCTTGATAGAACCTAATAAGGTATACTCAACACCCAATGAGGTTCTGTCAATGGCAGACGCAGCGAAATCAACCGATGTGGCGGAGAGGCTCCGTGCGCTCCAAGCTGAGCGAGGGCTTAAGATCCATGAGATGGCAGAACGATGCGGGCTGCCGAAGAGGTCCCTTGAGAATTATATGAACCTCAAGGACCCCCAGCGCCCTGGCGTTGACGCGCTCATCAGTATTGCGGACGGAATGAGCGTGTCGATAGACTGGCTTGTCGGTCGTGGCGACGACGCGACAAGGGGTGAATTTTCGAAAGAAGACTATGCAGTCTTCTGCCAATCGGCCATCTTGCATGTCTTAATTCGTGTGATGGACGCGGTGAAGAAGCACCCTGACACCGCGATAGATGCCGAAAACGGGCGCATACAGGGGTATGAGCTTCACGAGATTGCAGCGGTCGGAATGCTGGACTTTATGGCGATTGTAGACCGGCAGTCTGGCCATCCGAACCGCCCGAAAGACTATTTCAAGAGGAGCTATGCGACCATGTCCCGCTGGGTTGAAGGTGATCTAAAGGCATTCGTTAAGTGGGACAAGTAGACGCGTAAACTGTAAACTGTTGAGGTTACATGGCGCGGTTTCAAGCGCACACATGCTACCCGGCCTTTATTGATTTTATTGAATAATTGTCTGACGATGAATTTTGCAGTCGGCGTTTTGCGCCGACGTTTCCGCGGCCATCATCAAACCAAGTGTCACTGGCGATCCGTAACCCATTGAAAAACAGAGCCAGCGAATACGCCGCCAACTCAAATCAAGTGTCACCGCTCAGGTTCGCCCAACGGGCATGGCCCCCCCTGCCCCGGATCGGGCAGGACCAGAATGCGGCACGCATGCGGAGTTTGCCATTCCCGCGTCCAGACAAAGTCCCAACGCGGCCCGGCAAAGCGAACCTGCCAACCCTCGCGGGCAAGATCGGCGGCAAGGCCATTCAGGCCGGTTTCAACCAGTTCCCAGGCCCGCGGGCGACGCGTGGTCAGGGCAAGAAGCAGACGTGACAGCATGACGTCCTCCTTGTTGACGAGAGGGCGCGGCAGATCCGAACTGCCGCAGCCGGGCGTGATCAGGCCGGGACCGCCCCGGACAGCGAACGCACCACGATCCGCCAGATCTGCGAATCGCGATGACGCAGGAATTCCTGACGCGCCGTTTCAGGATCATGGGTGATCTTGCGCAGCACGACCCCATCGACCCGGTGCGGTTCCTCGGTCCGGGTGTCGATCATCGTGACAGCAAAAAGCGGCACGGCTCTCATGCCAGCACCCAGTAAATCGCCCCGGACCAGATCATCAGACCCAGCGGAATCGCCAAGACGAAGGCCAGTCCGGAGGGCACGCCAATGTCCTCGTGACGCTCGAGATCGGCGGCGCGCATCCGGCGCGGGACCACCGGCGCCACCTCGAACCCATAGGCTTCAGCGGCAAGGATCGGGGCAGCAAACTGCATCTGCAGGGGACGGCGCACACGGGTGACAGCGATCGCGGACATCGGCAGGACGTAGGTCATGGCGTTTCCTTTCCTCGGGGGCTTGCCCATGAAGAAATACTCCACTCATGAAGTCGTGTTTTCAAGGAAATATTATCACCTAAATTGGTCGTGTTTTTGGGGAATTATTCTTCCAAGGTCGGAGAAGCGCTTTCTAAAGCGCCCGAACAACGCGCCTCAAGCCACTGTTTCGGAATGCAATCCTGGCATCATACGCATCGCGACAGAAGGTCCGGCGCACAGCCTGTCGACCGACGTCCGCGACTCGATCTGTACCGAGAAGAACCAGAGATCTCGCGGAATCGGCGGTCCGCAAAAGGCACGGCAAAGGCGCGATCCGGCACCACAGAGCCTTGCGCGCGCAACTCATCTTCTGCGGGCTCATGGCGCAGCCTTTCGGGCCCACCCCTGCGGATCGACATCGCGTGCGCCCGGCGTTCCGACTCCGAGTCGGGACGAAAGAAATATTCTCTATAATGGCGGTAGACTTTTTGCCCTTTACTGTCATTCTGGGGCCAGACCACCGAAGGGAGAGATCGATGAGCCAGCTTGACCTGATCGACCGCAAGATCGTCGCGGAACTGATGCGCGACGCAACGCTGCCGGTGGCGCAGATCGCCGACCGGGTGGGGCTGTCGCAGACGCCGTGCTGGAAACGCATCCAGAAGCTCGAGGCCTCGGGCGTGATCGAAAAGCGCGTCGCGCTCGCCAATCCGCAGGCGCTGGGGCTGGGGCTGACGGTCTTCGCGGCCATCGAGGCCCCCGATCACAGCCCGGACTGGCGCGAGACCTTTGCCACCGAAGTCGCAAAACTGCCCGAGATCATGGAGGTCTGGCGCATGGCGGGCGAGATGGATTACCTGCTGCGCGTCTCGGTCCCAGACATGGCGGCCTATGACCTGCTCTATCGCCGCCTCACCGATGCCGTGCCGATCCGCAACATCACCTCGCATTTCGCCATGGAGCGGCTCAGATTCTCTACCGCCTACCCGATCGACACCAAAAGCTGGTGAGCCAGGAACAACCTCCTGCACAAACACCACAAAAGGGCAGGATCTTCTCCTGAATCGCCGGTCTTTGGAACCCTGACGCACGACAAACTTGGTAGATATTCCGGAAAGCCCCTCGACCGCAGTCCGGTCGATCTGCCCCGCCACATGGAGAAACACGCATGAGACAGCTGTTCTGGCGCCCGCCCACCCTGCGCAACTGGCTGGTGCTGGGCATGCTTCTGACGGGCTGGGCCGGGCTGATCGCCGCCATCTTCCTGCACTGAACCCCGCCGCTCCGGCATTTCGCCGCGCGCTCCGGGCGACACGACAAGAAGGCGTCATCGCAGATCAAGGCCGCGCGCCGGGATTATATATTATAGTCAGAGGCGCGCGGGATCTTGCGGTAAAAGACCCTGACCATCCGCGAAAACCCCTTGAAAAAACAAGATTTCCTCTGATGCCGCCTTGGCCGGATCATAGATAGCTTTCAAAATTGAGGCCGTGCCGGATTTGCGATCCTCTGACCCCACCAGCCAGGAGGTCAGCCATGCAACGCCGCGCACAAGACATTTACACCCTTCCGCTCATGGATCTTCTGTTCCGGGCGCAAACCGTTCACCGCGAGACTTTCGACCCCAACCGCATCCAATGCGCGAAGCTTCTGTCGATCAAGACCGGCGGCTGCGCCGAGGATTGCTCCTATTGCGCGCAATCGGCCCGCAACGGCTCGAAGCTGTCCGCCTCGAAGCTGATGGAGGTGCAGAAGGTTCTGGCCGAGGCACAGAAGGCCAAGGACTCGGGCGCCACCCGCTATTGCATGGGCGCGGCCTGGCGCTCGCCCAAGGAGCGCGACATGCCCACCATTCTGGCGATGGTCGAGGGGGTGAAGGCACTCGGGCTCGAAACCTGCATGACGCTTGGCATGCTCGACGACACTCAAGTCGTCCAGCTGAAGACGGCGGGGCTGGATTACTACAACCACAACATCGACACCTCGGAAAGCTTCTACCCCTCGGTGATCTCGACCCACAGCTTTGCCGACCGGCTCGACACGCTCAATCGCGTCCGCGCGGCGGGGATCAATGTCTGCTCGGGCGGGATCGTCGGTCTGGGCGAAGCGACCGAGGACCGGATCAGCATGATCCAGACGCTCGCCGATCTGCCCGAGCCGCCGCAATCGGTGCCGATCAACATGCTGATGCCGATGGCCGACACGCCCCTGGCCAACGTCGCGCCGCTCGATCCGATCGAGATGGTTCGCACCATCGCCACCGCCCGCATCCTGATGCCGAAATCCTATGTGCGGCTCTCGGCCGGGCGCAGCGCGATGTCGGATGAATTGCAGGCGATGTGCTTCTTTGCCGGGGCGAATTCGATCTTCGTGGGCGACACGCTCTTGACCGCCGAGAACCCCGATGACAGCGCCGACGCCCGGCTGTTCGCCAAGCTCGGCCTGCAGCCCGAGGCGCCGCGTCGCTGCGGGGATGCGGCGTGAGCCAGTATCCCCGCCATGCCGAGCGTCTTCTGTGCGCCGCCGAGCGCGGCCGGGCGCGGGCGCTGATCCCGGCGCGGGGTCTCGATTTCGCCTCGAACGATTACCTTGGCCTGCGGGCCTCGGCGGATCTGGCGCAGGCGGTGACCGAGGCGCTGGCACGCGGGGTCGCGGTGGGGGCGGGCGGATCGCGGCTTCTGCGCGGCAATGACCCGGAATTTGCCGCGCTCGAAGCGGAGGCCGCGGCCTTTTTCGGGGCCGAGGCCTGCCTTTACATGGGCGGCGGGTTTCAGGCCAATCAGGCGGTCTTTGCGACGCTGCCGATGGCGGGGGATCTGGTGCTGCATGACGCGCTGATCCACGCGAGCGCGCACGAGGGGATGCGTCTGAGCGCGGCCGAGCTGCGCCGCTTTCGTCACAATGACGTCGCGGATGCTTCCGGCCAGATCCGTCTGTGGCGGGCTGCGGGCGGGCGCGGCCGGGTCTGGATCGCGCTTGAGACGCTTTATTCGATGGATGGCGATTTCGCCCCGATCGAGGATTTCGCCGCCCTCGCGCGGCGGGAAGACGCGGTGCTGATCCTCGATGAAGCCCATGCGACCGGGCTTTATGGCCGCGACGGGCGCGGTCTGGCCCCCGAGACGGGCGACCTGGCCCTGATCGTCGTGCACACCTGCGGCAAGGCGCTGGGGGCGAGCGGCGCGCTGATCTGTGCCGATCGGGTGGTGATCGAGACGCTGGTGAACCGGGCGCGGCCCTTCATCTATGCCACCGCGCCCTCGCCTTTGATGGCGGCGGCGGTGCGGGCGGCCATGCGCCTGTTGCCCGCGCGGCCCGAGCTGCGCGCCCATGCGGCGGCGCTGCGCGCGCAGGCACAGCACCGCGCGGCCGAGATCGGGCTTGCCCCGGGCGAAAGCCAGATCCTGCCGTGGGTTCTGGGCGCCGACACGGCCGCGCTGAGCGCGGCCGCGCGGTTGCAGGCGGCAGGTTTCGATCTGCGCGCCATTCGCCCGCCGACCGTTCCCAAGGGCACGGCGCGGCTGCGCATCTCGCTGACGGGCGGGCTGCACAGCGCCGACATCGACGCGCTTTTCGACGCGATTTCAGACCTCTGGACCGAGTTCTTCCCATGACATCCGCCCTTGTGATCACCGGCACCGATACCGGCGTCGGCAAGACCGTCTTCAGCGCCGGCCTGACGCTGGCCTTGCAGGCGTGCTATTGGAAACCCGTTCAGGCGGGGCTCGACGAAGAAACCGACCGCGAGACGGTGGCGCGGCTCACCGGCTGCCCCACCCTGCCCGAGGCTTACCGGCTGCGCACCCCGGCCTCACCGCATCTGGCCGCCGCGCGCGACGGGATCGAGATCGGGCCGATGCCCCTGCCCGATCTGCCCGGCCCGCTGGTGATCGAGGGGGCGGGCGGCGCGCTGGTGCCGCTCGCCGGGCGCAGGCTTTACGCCGATCAGATGGCGGACTGGCAGGCGCCGGTGATCGTGGTGGCGCGCACGCGCCTTGGCACGATCAACCACAGCCTTCTGACGATCGAGGCGCTCCGCAGCCGCCGCGTGCCAGTGCTGGGCGTCGCCTTCGTGGGCGCCGAGGTGCGCGACAGTCAGGACACGATCTGCCGCCTGGCCGATCTGCCCTCCTTGGGCCGTCTGCCGCCGCTTAGCGAACTGACCCGCCCAGCGCTGGCCGAGGCCTTCCGCGCCATCGACTTTGACACGATCCGGAGGGCGCTCTGATGGAGGATCTTGCCTTTGATGCCGCCCATGTCTGGCATCCCTACACCGCGCGCTTCACCCCCGCGCCGCAGCACAAGATCGTTGCGGCGAAGGGGATCTGGCTGACGCTTGCGGACGGGCGGCAGATGATCGACGCAATGTCCTCGTGGTGGTGCACCGCCTTCGGCCATGCGCCCGAGCCGCTGGTGCGCGCGCTGCAAGATCAGGCCGCGACCCTGCCGCATGTGATGTTCGGCGGGCTGACGCATCGCCCGGCGATCGAGCTGACCCGGCGTCTCGTCGCCGCCCTGCCCGAGGGGCTGGATCAGGTCTTTTATTCCGACAGCGGCTCGGTCGCGGTCGAGGTCGCGGTGAAGATGGCGATTCAGGCGCAGCTGGCGCAGGGGCGGCGGGGGCGCACACGTCTTGCCACGGCGCGCGGCGGCTATCACGGCGACACCTGGAAGGCGATGAGCCTGTGCGACCCGGAAACCGGGATGCACAGCCATTTCGGCGCCGCCATCGCGCCGCAACATTTCGTCGCCCGCCCGCCCATTGCCTATGGCGCGGAGTGGCCGAGCGACGACAGCCGAAACGGGCTGGCCGAGGTCGCAGCGCTTTTCGAGCGGCACGGCGATCAGATCGCCGCCTTCATCCTCGAGCCCGTCGTGCAGGGCGCCAGCGGCATGTATTTCTACCACCCCGCCTATCTGAAGGGGCTGCGCACGCTCTGTGACCGCTTTGAAATCGCGCTCATCTTCGACGAAATCGCCACCGGCTTCAGCCGCACCGGCAGCGATTTCGCGATGCACAAGGCCGGGGTCGTGCCTGATATCCTGTGTTTGGGCAAGGCGCTGACCGGCGGGATGATGAGCCTTGCCGCGACGGTCGCAAGCCGCGATCTGGCCGGACGCACGGGCGCCTTGATGCACGGGCCGACCTTCATGGCCAATCCGCTCGCCTGCGCGGTGGCCGCGGCCGCGCTGGATCTGTGGCAAAGCCGCGACTGGTCCGCCGAGGCCCGCCGGATCGAGGCGCAATTCACCCAAGAATTGGCCCCGGCGCGCGGGCTTGCAGGCGTGACGGATGTCCGCGCGCTTGGCGGCATCGGCGTGATCGAGATGCGCGCGCCCTTGCCGATGGATGCAATCCACCGCTTTTGCGCCGAGACCGGCGTCTGGCTACGCCCCTTCGGCCCGATGCTTTACGCCATGCCGCCGCTGACCATCGCGCCGGACGAGCTGAGCCGCGTCACCACCGCGATGTGCACGATCGCGCGGGGGCTCTGATGCGGGTGGATTGGCTGCAGCGGCGGGGCAGCGATGATCTGATCCTGTTCTTTGCCGGTTGGGCGGTCGGGATGGATCCGATCCGGCATCTGCAAGGGGCGGCGGATGTTCTGGTGCTGTCGGACTACCGCGACGAGACCCTGCCCGAGGCGCTTTGGGCGCCCTACCGCCGCCTGACCGTCGTGGCCTATTCGATGGGCGTGGCGGTCGCCGCGCGTCATCTGCCGCGCCTCCGTGCAGATCGGGCGGTGGCGATCTGCGGCGCCCCCGATCCGCGCGCGGTGATCGGCCCGGCGGTTTATGACGGCACGATCGCGGGGCTGAGCCCGCGCAGCCTTGCGCAATTTGCCCGCCGCGCCGGGTCACCGGTGCCGCCCGAGGCCGATATTGCCGCACTCGCCGCCGAACTTCAGGCGCTGGCCAGCCGCCCGGCCGCGCCCGCCCCGGCCTTCGCGCGTATCCTTGCCGCGCGCGAAGATCGCATCTTCCCCCCCGCCGCACTGGAACCCGCCTGGCCGGGGGCGCGGATCGACTGGCTCGACGGCAACCACAACCCCTTTGGCCGCTGGCACGACTGGCAGGAGATCACCGGATGATCCCGCGCATCGCCACGGGCTTTGCCCGCCATCTGCAGAGCTACGAGGCCGCCGCCTGCGCGCAGGCACAGATCGCCGCGCGTTTGGCGGGCGAGATCGCGACGCGTGTCGCCCCCGGCGCACGAATGCTGGAACTCGGCCACGGCACCGGCTTTCTGACGCGGCAGCTTGCGCAGCTCGACCCGGGGGCGATCTGGCTCAATGACCTTGTGGCCCCCCTGCCCGCGCTCGGCTGGCCCGCGCGGACCCGGGTGCAGGCTCTGCCCGGTGATGCGGCAGATCTGCGCTTTCCCGAGGGGCTCGATCTGATCGCCTCGGCCTCGATGCTGCAATGGCTCGCCGATCCTGCGGCGCTGCTGGAAAAGGCCGCCCGCGCGCTGCGCCCCGGCGGGCTCTTGGCGCTCAGCAGCTTCGGGCCGGGGAATTTCCCCGAACTCGCGGGGCTTGGCCTGCCGCCCGGCGCGCCCTCCTATCGCGATGCGGCCGGGCTTTGCGCCGATCTGCCCGCGGGGCTGCAGGTGATCACCGCCCGGGACGAGAGCATCCCGCTCGCCTTCCCCGACGCGCGCGCGCTGATGGACCATCTGCGATCCACCGGGGTGAACGGGCTGCGGGCGGGGCATCTGTCGGTGCCGCAGCTGCGCCGCCTGATGCAAGAGATGAACCGGGCCGGTCCGACAACTTTGACCTATCGGCCGTCTTACTGTATTGCGCGCAGGTGCTGAGCGGCCCCGGCCGCCGATCGTCGCCTCAGGTTTCCGCCGCCATGACCATTTCCCCAACCCCCCAGCTGATCGCCGACGAGATCGCGCGCCGCATCATCCGGGGCGAGCTGAGCGCGGGCGAGCGGCTGCGGCAGGATTACGTCGCGGCGGAATTCGGGGTGAGCCATGTTCCGGTGCGCGAGGCGCTGCTGAAGCTTGCCGCGCGCGGGCTGGTGGTGTCGCAGCACAACAAGGGCGTGCAGGTCGCGCCGCTTGACCCCTTGGCCCAGCGCGAGCTGAAGCTGATGCGGGTTGCGCTCGAGCCGCTGACCCTTCTGCATTCCGTCCCCCATCTGACCCCCGCGCAGGTGCGCGAGGCCGACCGGCTGCGCGAGGCCTGCGATCAGGCGCCCGACATCTACGAGTGGGAGGAAATGAACCGCGCCTTCCACATGAAGATCTACGAGGCCTGCGAGATGCCGCGGCTTCTGGAATCGGTCGAAAACATGCAAAACCTCGCCGCGCGCTACATCCTTGTCCATTACCGCGCGCGCTGGCGGCCAAGGATCGACACGGATCACCACGGCATCATGGCCGCGATCCGCCGCCGCGACCCGAAGGGCGCCGCCGCCATCCTTGAACGTCACCTGCAACGGCTGAGCTGACCCCCGGGGCGGCGTAACCCGGCGTGCGTGCCCAAAGGAAAAGACCCCCTCCAGGCGGGAGGGGGTCAGGTTCGTCGATCAGGCTCTTGATTTATGCCCGAGGTTTAGGTTTCGCCTGGGCCTTCTCGACGTCTGGGGCAAGCGCACCTGCCCCCGATCTCAGTGCAGCGCTTTCGCGCCCGAACTCATCAGCGTCACCGTCGTCGTCGCGCCACGCATGCGGATGTCGGTAACATCCATGCCGTGCCGCGCCAGATCCCCGCCCAGAACCTCGATCGAGGCACCCTGAAAGCTGGCGTCGATCAGGCGCTTGAGGGTCTCGCCCGCCAGCACGGCCTCGTAACCGCCGGGGATGCGGCGCAGGGGCACGTCGGCGAAGCTTTCGGTGGCGATGATCAGGTGCATGGCGGTCCGGTCAGTTCGAATAGAAGGATTTTCGTGTTTCCTCCGCCCCTTGCGGGGCGGAGTTAAGCTCTTGGCTCAGCTGCAGCCGCTGGTGCCGCCGCAGGTGTTGCACTTCATGCAGGTGCCATTGCGCACCAGCGTGTAGTTGCCGCATTCGCCGCAGGCCTCGCCCTCGTAGCCCTGCATCTTCGCCTTGGCGCGGGCGTCCATCGACACAACGCCCGAGGAGATCGAGGTCGAGGCCACCGCCCCCACCGCCACCGCGGCGGTTTCGGGCACGAGCGTGTTCAGCGCCGCCATCGGGTCCATCTGACCGGCGCCGCCGCGCAGCACGACCAGTTCCTGCGGCAGACGCTTGCGCAAATAGCCGGTCGAGGAGATCTGACGCAGCACCTCGAGCGATTTCGAGGCGGCGCTTTCGCTCACCGGCTCGACGTTGCGCTTGCCCTCGTTCTGGCCCCCGCCGAGATCGTCGAACATCGTGCCCTGCGGCTTGATATGCGCCAGATCGGTGCGGTCGAGATAGCTGACCGCCAGTTCGCGGAAGACATAGTCCAGGATCGAGGTCGCGTTCTTGATGCTGTCATTGCCCTGCACCATGCCCGCGGGTTCGAACTTGGTGAAGGTGAAGGCGTCGACGAATTCCTCCAACGGCACGCCATATTGCAGACCGACCGAGACGGCGATGGCAAAGTTGTTCATCATCGCGCGGAAGCCCGCCCCTTCCTTGTGCATGTCGATGAAGATCTCGCCCAGCGAGCCATCGCCATATTCGCCGGTGCGCAGATAGACCTTGTGGCCACCGACGACGGCTTTCTGCGTGTAGCCCTTGCGGCGATCGGGCAGTTTCTCGCGATGCGAGCGCACGATTTCCTTGACGACGATCTTTTCGACGATCTTCTCGGCCAGAACGGCGGCTTTTTCCTGCTGCGAGCCGGTGGCGAGGATTTCCTCGGCCTCCTCGTCATCCTCGACCAGCGCGGAGGCGAGCGGTTGGCTGAGCTTCGAGCCGTCGCGGTAAAGCGCATTCGCCTTGATGCCGAGCGACCAGCTCAGTTCGTAGGCCGCCTTCACATCCTCGATCGTGGCGGTGTTTGCCATGTTGATCGTCTTCGAGATCGCGCCCGAGATGAACGATTGCGCCGCCGCCATCATGCGGATGTGGCTGTCCACCGACAGGTAGCGCTTGCCCTTCTTGCCGCAGGTATTGGCGCAGTCGAAGACCACGTAATGCTCGGGCTTGAGGAACGGCGCGCCTTCGAGCGTCATCGTGCCGCAGACATGGTCGTTCGCCGCATCGATCTGCGCCTTGGTGAAGCCAAGGTGACGCAGCAGGTCGAAGGTCGGATCGGCCAGCTTCTCGGCCGGGATGCCGAGGGTCTTGGTGCAGAATTCTTCGCCCAGCGTCCACTGGTTGAAGACGAAGCGGATGTCGAAGGCGCTCGGAAGCGCGGCCTCGATCTTTTCGATCTCGCGCGGGCCGAAGCCATGGCCGATCAGCGCGGTGTGGTTGATGCCGGGGCAATTGCCAAGGCTGCCGTGACCCACCGCATAGGCGATGATTTCGGCGATCTGCGCCGAACCGTAGCCCAGCGTTTCCAGCGCGCCGGGAACCGAGCGGTTGATGATCTTGAAATAGCCGCCGCCGGCCAGTTTCTTGAACTTCACCAGCGCGAAATCGGGCTCGATGCCGGTGGTGTCGCAGTCCATGACCAGACCGATGGTGCCCGTCGGCGCGATCACCGAAACCTGCGCGTTGCGGAAGCCGTGTTCCTCGCCCAGACGCAGCGCCTCGTCCCAGGCCATCTTGGCAAGGCTCACCAGACGGTCGTCGGGGCAGTTGGCGAGATCGAGCGGCACCGGCAGAACTTCAAGGCCCTCATAGCCCTTGGCCTTGCCATGCGCGGCGGTGCGGTGGTTGCGGATCACCCGCAGCATATGCGCGCGGTTGCGGGCATAGCCCGGGAAGGCGCCCAGCTCCGCCGCCATCTCGGCCGAGGTCGCATAGGCGATCCCGGTCATGATCGCGGTCAGCGCGCCGCACAGCGCCCGGCCCTCGTCGCTGTCATAGCCAAGGCCCATGTTCATCAGCAGGCCGCCGATATTGGCGTAGCCCAGACCCAGCGTGCGGAAGTCGTAGCTGCGTTGCGCGATTTCCTTCGACGGGAATTGCGCCATCAGAACCGAGATTTCCAGCGTCACCGTCCAGAGCCGCGAGGCGTGGACATAGGCCTCGGCGTCGAACTGACCGCCCTTGTAGAAGGTGAGCAGGTTCAGCGAGGCGAGGTTGCAGGCGGTGTCATCGAGGAACATGTATTCCGAGCAGGGGTTCGAGCCCCGGATCGGCCCGTCTTCGGGGCAGGTGTGCCACTCGTTCACGGTGTCATGGAACTGGATGCCCGGATCGGCACAGGCCCAGGCGGCGTGGCCGACCTGATCCCAAAGCTCGCGCGCCTTCACGGTCTTCGCCACCTTGCCGTCGGTGCGGCGCAGCAGCTCCCACGGCGCGTCGTCCTTCACCGCTTTCAGGAAGGCGTTCGTCACGCGGACCGAGTTGTTCGAGTTCTGACCCGAAACCGAGATATAGGCGTCGCTGTCCCAATCGGTGTCGTAGGTCGGGAATTCGATCGAGCTGAAGCCCTGACGCGCATATTGCAGCACGCGGTTGACGTAGGTCTCGGGGATCATCGCCTTCTTGGCCGAGCGGATCGCGGCCTTGAGCGCGGTGTTCACGGCCGGATCGGTGCGGCCCTCGTCGGAGCCGTCATAGCTGCGGATCGCTTCGAAAATCTTGTTGAGCTCGCGCTCGTGCATCTTCGAGCCCGCCACCAGCGAGGCGACCTTCTGCTCTTCGATGACCTTCCAGTTGATGAATTCCTCGATATCGGGGTGATCCATGTCACAGATCACCATCTTGGCGGCGCGGCGCGTGGTGCCGCCCGACTTGATCGCGCCCGCGGCGCGGTCGCCGATCTTCAAAAAGCCCATCAGGCCCGAAGATTTGCCGCCGCCCGAGAGCTTCTCGCCTTCGGCGCGCAAGCTGGAGAAGTTGGTGCCGGTGCCGGAGCCGTATTTGAACAGGCGCGCTTCGCGGACCCACAGGTCCATGATCCCGCCCTCGCCCACCAGATCGTCGCGGACCGACTGGATGAAGCAGGCATGCGGCTGCGGGTGTTCGTAAGCCGAGGCGGATTTCGTCAATTCGCCGGTGGCGTAGTCGACATAGTAGTGGCCTTGCGACGGGCCATCGATGCCATAGGCCCAGTGCAGGCCGGTGTTGAACCATTGCGGCGAGTTCGGCGCAGCCATCTGCGCGGCCAGCATGTGGCGCATTTCGTCGTAATAGGCGCGGGCGTCGTCTTCGGTGGTGAAGTAGCCGCCCTTCCAGCCCCAATAGGCCCAGGCGCCCGCCATCCGGTCGAACACCTGCTTGGCCGAGCTTTCGCCAACAAAACGCTGATCTTCGGGCAGTTTTTCGAGGGCGGCAGTATCGGGGACCGAGCGCCACAGGAATTCGGGCACGCCCTTTTCCTTGACGCGCTTGAGCGCCGCGGGCACGCCCGCCTTGCGGAAGTATTTCTGCGCAATCACGTCCGACGCGACCTGGCTGAAGCCCTCGGGGACCTCAACGGCGTCGTTGCGGAACACCACCTTCCCATCGGGATTGCGGATTTCCGAAGTGGTGGTGGTGAACGTCATCCCGCCGTAGGCGCCGCCTTCCACCGTGGTGAACTTGCGCTCGATCTTCATCTGCCCCTCGCTCCATCGCCGTTTTTTTGGCAATCAACACCTGCTCGGACGGAAACGAAGACGGCCACCCCGGTGCCCGAAGGCCGGAGGCAAGGTCGAACCCATTTGGGGGGTGCAGACCGTTTTGCTTGGCTGTCTCGCGTCCGTCTCCACCACTATATCTGGTGGGCTTTCCGCTGACAGCCCACAACCTGCCGCGTGCACACGGCATCGTCAATGTAATTTTCACCAAATTCCGGGGTGTTTTTGGGTTGACGACGGCACAGGCGAGATGCGCCCAGATTCTTCCACATTGCCCCGGTTTCGGGCCACGCTGCGCGCATGCCCGAATTTCCGTTGCTTTCAGCCAGATTACCCGCCGGAGCTGCGACGAATCCCAGAGTAATCCACAGCCCACCATATCTTGTGGAGAACTTCGGTCGAAAAACGCCCGAAACGGACCCTTTCCGCAGGGTGTGGACAAAACGCCACGGATTCGGGCAACAGGATAGAAAACCTTAAGAAATTCTTAAGAAATCTTAATGGATAGATTCGCTATAGATGGTATCCGGAGGGGGGCGGATGGCGGGGGATCTGCCGCTTGGCGCCTACCAGATACAGTGGTCACCGCGACACCGAGACCCTATCGCTTCTGCAGCCACCTCATCCGGCGCGGCTCTGCCTGTTCCGTGCGAAATAGAAGCTGACATTCAGCACGGTTTCGAAAACAGGATCCACTCTTGTGCGTCGACGCACCAATCGTCTTTGACGACTGCCCGCCGCGCCACCTCGTGATAGCCCTGTGCCGCATAAAGGCGCAGCGCCGCGTGATGGGTGTCCGCGGCAATCAGGCTGACCGCCCCATGCCCCCCCTGCCGCGCCACCGTTTCGGCATGGGCCAGAAGCGCCCGGCCCAGACCCTTGCCGCGAAACGGCGCATAGGTTGCGAGAACGTTGAGATACCACGACCCCGGTGCCAAGGCCTCAAGCTGCAACAAGGGCACGAAGATCGCGGGGGTTTCGGGGGCAATCGGGCCGGGCTCCTCCTCGGCGGGATAGCCCAGCAGACAGGCGGCCACCGCGCCCTCGACCTCGGCCAGCCACGCGTTGCGATAGGAAAAATTCCCGCTCTCTCGCGCCGCCCGTTCCGCGCCCAGCGCCCAGGGGTCGCCCTCTGGCCCGACCGTCTTTTGCCAGAAATGCAGCGGCAGATCATCCGCCGCCATGTTGATGAACCGCACCAGATGCGCCGCATCCGCCGCTGTCGCCTCTCGGATCTGCATGCGATCCACCCTTTCGCGCCCGCCCACCCCGCGTGGGCCTTGCCAGACACTTGCCCGAAACCGCAGGGCGTTCAAGACCTTGCGCGATGCGCGGCGAGAAAGGCCCTGAACATCCCAGCACAAGCCATTGTCAGCCTGCCGGGCGCCCCCTACGACGGGGGCCACGCAGCGTCTCTTTGGAAGGACTGACATGAGCGATATGGTTTTCCGCTTTCCCGCGCCCGGCCCCGAACCGATGCTGACCGACCTCGAAGGCTGGACCAAGGTCGAAGGCAATCCGACGATGAAGACCTGGGTGCAGCACAGCTCGCTCGATGGCAGCGTCATCAGCGGCACTTGGGAAGCGACGCCGGGCACCTGGCATGCCAGCTACAAATTCTACGAATTCGTGCATCTGATCGAGGGGCAGATCACCATCACCCCCGAGGGCGGCGAAGCGGTGACGCTGCATCCGGGCGATGCCTTCGTGGTCGAGCCGGGCTTTCAGGGCACATGGACGATCGAAAAGCCGGTGCGCAAGCATTTCTGCATCAAGCTGCGCTGAGACGGGCATTGCCCGAGTGCCCTGAGGCGCTCGGGCGGTTTCTGGGGGGCAGTTGCGCGCTCAACCGTCGCCGCCCTCCCGCACCGCCGCGCGACCACCCGCCAGCACCAGATCGCGCAGCCGCTCCGCCAGGGGCAGCATCCTGCGCCCGCGCAGCTGCACCAGATAATAGGGCGAGACCCGGATCACCCGCTCCATCCGCAAGGCGGCAAACCCCGCCCGCACCGGCGCTTCGGTCAAGAGCTGCACCACTTCCTCGGAAATCGGCGCAATCGCATCGCTCTGGGTCAGATAGGCGATCGTGAACAACAAGGACGAGCTGTTGACCACATGGCGCGGCTCGGCGAGACCGACCGCCCCGAAGGCCTCCAGCATCGCCTCGCGGATCGGCGCGCCGCGATCTTGCATCACCCATTCGCAATCGACCAGTTCGGTCAGCGTCACCGCCCCCGCGCGCGACAAGGGATGCCCGGCCCGGACCAGAAGCGAGATCGTCTCGTCGCGCATCGGCCGGATCTCGAAGGCGCGGCTGTCGAACTCGGGCAGGATGCGGCCGATGGCGAAATCCAGAAGCCCCGTGGTCAGATCGCGCAAAAGCTGGCGCGAGGGCGCGACATCGACGGTGATATCGGCAGCAGGCGCCAATTGCCGGATCTGCCGGATCGCGGGCACAAGACTGCCCACCGCAGGCCCCGTCACCGCCCCCACATGCACCGCGCCCGCAAGCCCCTCGCGCAGGCCCCGGACCTCGGCCGCCATCGCGCGCATCTCGCGCAGCATCGTCTGCGCCCGGCGCACCACCACCTGCCCCACCTCGGTCGGCTCCATCCCCTTGGGATGGCGATAAAACAGCGGCGCATCGAGAGCGCGCTCGATCTCCGACAGCATCCGCGAGGCGGCGGGCTGGGTCATCGCGGTTTCCGTCGCGGCCATCTGCAACTGCCCATGGCGGGCAATCGCGACGATCAGGCGAAGCTGCACCGGTTTCAGGCCAAGGGCGGGATCGATCATCTTGCATACCAGAATTGATAAGATGAATGCTGATAATGTAATTTTACGGATATGCCAATGCGCCGTATCAGAGGCGCAGGGGTTCTCTTACGCAGAATCCGGGAGAAGGCGGCCACCTGGGAGGGGGGACCGCCGATCAGGGAGGAAGACATGAAAATCAAATCCGTCGCCACGATGTTGGCGATGTGCGTCTCGGTGTTTGCCTTTCAGGCGGCGGCCGAGGGCACGGTGGGCATTTCGATGCCGACGAAATCTTCGGCGCGCTGGATCACCGATGGGTCCTCGATGGTCGAGCAATTCAAGGCCGCAGGCTATGACACCGATCTGCAATATGCCGAGGACGATATCCCGAACCAGCTGGCGCAGATCGAGAACATGATCACCAAGGGCGTCGATGTTCTGGTGATCGCGGCCATCGACGGCACCACGCTGTCGAATGCGCTGGAAAACGCCAAGGCCGCCGATATCAAGGTGATCGCCTATGACCGGCTGATCCGCGACAGCGGCAATGTCGATTATTACGCCACCTTCGACAACTTCAAGGTCGGCGTGGAACAGGCCACAAGCTTGGTGAACGGCCTCAAGGAACGCTTCCCCGATGTGAAACCGTGGAATGTGGAGCTGTTCGGCGGCTCGCCCGACGACAACAACGCCTTCTTCTTCTACGACGGCGCGATGAGCGTGCTGCAACCGCTGATCGATGACGGCTCGATCGCGGTCGTCTCGGGGCAGATGGGCATGGACAAGGTGGGCACGCTGCGCTGGGATGGGGCGGTGGCGCAGTCGCGGATGGATAACATCCTCTCGGCCAATTACACCGAAAAGCATGTGAATGGCGTGCTCTCGCCCTATGACGGGCTGTCGATCGGGATCCTCTCCTCGCTCAAGGGCGTGGGCTATGGCTCGGGCGATCTGCCGATGCCGATCGTGACCGGGCAGGATGCCGAGGTGCCCTCGGTCAAGTCGATCCTTGCGGACGAGCAATATTCGACGATCTTCAAGGACACCCGCGAACTGGCCAAGGTCACCGTGGGCATGGTCGATGCGATGATGAAGGGCACCGAGCCCGAGATCAACGACACCAAGACCTACAACAACGGCGTCAAGGTCGTGCCCTCCTATCTGCTGCAGCCCACTGCCGTGGACAAGAGCAACTGGGAAAGCGTGCTGATCGGCTCGGGCTATTACAAGGCCGACCAGATCCAGTAACCGCCCCTTGACCGGTCCGCGCATCCACCCGGTTGCGCGGACTGCTTTTTGCGGAGTTCCACGCATGACCGTGCTGCTTGAAATGCGCTCGATCACCAAGACATTCCCGGGCGTCAAAGCGCTTGACGGCGTCACCCTCAGCGTGCGCGAAGGCGAGATTCACGCGCTGGTGGGCGAAAACGGGGCCGGAAAATCCACGCTGATGAAGGTGCTTTCGGGCGTCTATCCGGCGGGCAGCTACGAGGGCGAAATTCACTACGATGGCGCCTTGGCGCAGTTCCGCGACATCACCGACAGTGAAAAGCGCGGCATCATCATCATCCATCAGGAACTGGCGCTGGTGCCGCTTCTGTCGATTGCCGAAAACCTGTTTTTGGGCAACGAACGGGCGACGGGCGGAGTGATCCACTGGCCCGAGACCTTCGCGCAGACCGAGGCGCTTTTGCGCAAGGTGGGACTGAAGGAGCCGCCCGGAACGCAGGTCGACAGTCTGGGCGTGGGCAAGCAGCAACTGGTGGAAATCGCCAAGGCGCTGTCCAAGGACGTGCGGCTTTTGATCCTTGACGAGCCGACGGCGGCGCTGTCGGAAAGCGACAGTCAGGCGCTGCTCGATCTGCTTCTGGAACTGAAATCTCAGGGCGTGACCTCGATCATCATCAGCCACAAGCTGAACGAGGTGCGGCGCGTCGCCGATACGGTGACGGTGATCCGCGACGGCGCCACCGTCTCCACGCTCGATGCGCGCGGCGGCGAGATCAGCGAAGACCGCATCGTGCGCGACATGGTGGGCCGCGACATGGCGCATCGCTACCCCGACCGGCCCCGCCGCGCCGGAGAGGTGGTGCTGGAACTGCGCGACTGGTCGGTGTTTCACCCCGAACATGCGGGCCGTCAGGTGATCCGCAATGTCTCTCTCACCGTTCGGGCGGGCGAGGTGGTGGGGATTGCCGGGCTGATGGGCTCGGGGCGAACCGAACTGGCGATGAGCCTGTTCGGCCAAAGCTATGGCCGCGACATCACCGGCACGGCGCTGCTGCATGGCCGCCCCGTCGATGTCTCGACCGTCAGCCGGGCGATCGAGGCGGGGCTGGCCTATGTCACCGAAGACCGCAAATCGCTGGGCCTGATCCTGGATGAAACCATCCAGCGCAACATCACGCTTTCGAACCTTCCCGCCGTGGCCACAAGGGGCGTCATCACCGAGGCGCAGGAAACCACCGTGGCCGAGCGGTTCCGCCGCGCGATGAACATCCGCACGCCCTCGGTGTTTCAAAAGGTGATGAACCTCTCGGGCGGCAACCAGCAAAAGGTGGTGCTGTCGAAATGGCTCTTTACCGAGCCCGAGGTGCTGATCCTTGACGAACCCACGCGCGGCATCGACGTCGGCGCGAAATTCGAGATCTACGGCATCATCAACGAGCTCAGCGCCGCCGGAAAGGCCGTTCTGATGATCTCGTCGGAAATGCCCGAGTTGCTGGGCATGTGCGACCGCATCTACGTCATGAACGAGGGCGCCTTCGTCGGCGAGCTTGCCGCCAGCGACGCCAGTCAGGAGCGCATCATGTCGCTCATCGTCAGCCAATAGGAGTTGGGCATGGACCTGACCACATCCCCCGCCGCGCCCCGCCGCAGCATCGGCAGCTATCTGACGGCGCATCTGCGCGAATACGGGCTGTTGTTCGCGCTGATCGCCATCATGGTGTTCTTCCAGATCGTCACCGACGGCACGCTGTTGCGCCCGGTGAACATCACCAACCTGTTCTTGCAAAACAGTTATATCATCATCATGGCGCTTGGCATGCTGATCGTCATCGTCTCGGGCAACATCGATCTGTCGGTGGGCTCGGTGATGGGGTTTGTCGGCGCCGTC
This sequence comes from Rhodobacter capsulatus, assembly GCF_052363175.1. Lineage (GTDB taxonomy): Bacteria > Pseudomonadota > Alphaproteobacteria > Rhodobacterales > Rhodobacteraceae > Rhodobacter > Rhodobacter capsulatus_D. The sequence goes on along the minus strand of NZ_CP198946.1, from coordinate 1,585,761 downwards.
GCCGCCGTGATGATCGTCGAATGGGGCGTGCCGCTGCCCGTTGCGATGCTGGCCTGTCTTGTTCTGGGCGCGTTGATCGGCGCGGCGCAAGGCTATTTCGTCGCCTTCTGGAACATCCCCTCCTTCATCGTCACGCTGGCGGGGATGCTGGTCTTCCGGGGCCTCTCGCTTTGGGTGCTGGCGGGACAATCGGTCGGGCCGTTCCCGAAAAGCTTCCAGCTGCTCTCCACCGGCTTCATCCCCGATCTGTTCGGCATCGACAAGCCGAATGGCACGGCCTTGGCGGCGGGGGCGATCGCGGTGGCGGCGATCCTCTGGATCGGCCTGCGCGCCCGCACCCGCAACCGCCAGTATGGGATCGAAGATGAACCGGCGGCCTTCTTCATTGCCCGCAATGCCATCGTCGCCTGCGCGCTTCTGTTCGTGACCTGGAAGCTTGCCACCTTCCGCGGACTGCCCAATGTGCTGATTTCCATGGCGGTTCTGACGGTGATCTATGCCTTCGTCACGGAAAACACCACGCTCGGGCGGCGCATCTATGCGCTTGGCGGCAACCGCAAGGCGGCGAAGCTGTCGGGCATCAAGACGGAACGGCTGACTTTCCTGGCTTTCGTCAACATGGGAGTGCTGGCGGCGCTGGCAGGGCTGATCTTTGCCGCAAGGCTCAACACTGCCACGCCCAAGGCGGGCTTCGCGGTCGAACTCGATGTGATCGCGGCGGTCTTCATCGGCGGAGCGTCGATGTCGGGCGGATCGGGCAAAGTGGTGGGGGCGGTCGTCGGCGCCTTCATCATGGGGGTGATGAACAACGGCATGTCGATCATGGGCATCGGCATCGACTATCAGCAGGTGATCAAGGGCTTGGTCCTGCTCGCCGCCGTGTTCTTTGACGTTTACAACAAGCACAAGCAGGCCTGAGATGTTCCTATCCCAACTTCTCGACACCGCCGGTCAGCGCCGGGTCGCCTTTCGCACCACCGAGGCCGCGCATCTGGTGCCCGGGGTGACGAGCACATTGGAGCTTGCCCGGGCAGCCCTTGCCGCAGGCCATGACCTGAGGGCCGAAATCGCGGCCCGGGGCCCGGGTGAAGCGGTCGATCTGCGGGCCGCACTGGCCGAAGGGCGGGTCCTTTCCCCCGTCGATCACCCCGACCCCGCCCATCTGCATCTGACCGGCACCGGGCTGACGCATCTGGGTTCTGCCGCCGCACGCGATGCGATGCACGCCGCCGCCGACCCCGAGCAGATGAGCGACAGCATGAAGATGTTCCGCATGGGGCTTGAGGCGGGCAAGCCTGCGGCGGGCCGTGTCGGCACCCAGCCCGAGTGGTTTTACAAGGGCAACGGCCATGCGGCGGTGGCGCCGGGCCAGCCGCTGATTTCACCCGGATTTGCGCGCGATGCGGGCGAAGAGCCTGAAATCGCGGGGATTTACCTGATCGGGCCCGATGGCCAGCCGCGGCGGCTTGGCTTTGCACTCGGCAACGAGTTTTCCGACCATGTGACCGAGCGCGGCAATTATCTCTGGCTCGCGCATTCCAAACTCCGCCCCGCCGCCTTTGGTCCCGAGTTGCGCCTCGGCCCCCTGCCCGCCCATGTCGAAGGCCAAAGCCGCATTCACCGCGCAGGCCGGGTGATCTGGGAAAAACCGTTCCTGTCGGGCGAGGCAAACATGAGCCACAGCCTCGCCAACCTCGAACACCACCACTTCAAATATGACATCTTCCGCCAGCCGGGCGACGTGCATGTGCATTTCTTCGGCACCGCCACGCTGTCTTTCGCCGACGGCATCAGCACAGAGCCGGGCGATGTCTTCGAGATCGAGGCCGAGGCGTTCGGCCTGCCCCTGCGCAACCCGCTTGCGCTTGACCCCGCCACCGATGCGCCGCTTTGCGTTGCCAGCCTCTAAGGAGCCGCCATGACCTTCAAACCCGCCCAATGGCCCCGCAAGCTGCGCTCGCAAGAATGGTTCGGCGGCTCCGGCCGCGATCAAATCTATCATCGCGGCTGGATGAAAAATCAGGGGTTTCCGCATGATCTGTTCGATGGTCGCCCGGTCATCGGCATTCTGAACACCTGGTCGGAACTGACGCCCTGCAACGCGCATCTGGATGCTCTGGCCGAACGGGTGAAACACGGCATCTACGAGGCGGGCGGGTTTCCGGTCGAAGTGCCGGTGTTTTCCGCCGCCGAGTCGAGTTTCCGCCCCACCGCGATGATGGTGCGCAATCTGGCCGCGATGGCGGTCGAAGAGGCGATGCGCGGTCAACCGATGGATGGCTGCGTGCTGCTGGTGGGCTGCGACAAGACCACGCCCTCCTTGTTGATGGCCGCCGCCTCGACCGACCTGCCCTCGATCGTCGTCACCGGAGGGCCGATGCTGAACGGCTATTACAAGGGCGAGCGGGTCGGCTCCGGCACGCATCTGTGGAAGTTTTCCGAAGCGGTGAAGGCGGGCACGATGACGCAAGCGGAATTCATGGAGGCCGAAGCCTCGATGAGCCGCTCGGCGGGATCGTGCAATACGATGGGCACCGCCTCGACGATGGCCAGCATGGCCGAGGCGCTTGGCATGGCACTGTCGGGCAATGCCGCGATCCCGGCGGTGGACAGCCGCCGCCGCGTGATGGCGCAGATGACCGGGCGGCGGATCGTGCAGATGGTCAAGGACGATCTGAAACCCTCGGATGTGATGACCAAGGCGGCGTTTGAAAACGCGATCCGCACCAATGCCGCGATTGGCGGCTCGACCAATGCGGTGATCCATCTGTTGGCCTTGGCGGGGCGGGTCGGTGTCGATCTGACGCTTGAAGATTGGGACCGTTGCGGCCGCGACGTGCCGACCATCGTCAACCTGATGCCCTCGGGCAAGTATCTGATGGAAGAGTTCTTTTATGCCGGTGGCCTGCCCGTCGTTCTGAAACGTCTGGGCGAGGCGGGGCTCTTGCACCGTGACGCGCTGACGGTCTCGGGCGAGACGATGTGGAGCCAGGTCGAGGGCGTGCAAAACCACGACGAGGATGTGATCTTGCCGGTCGACCGCGCCTTGGCGACCTCGGGCGGGGTGGCGGTTTTGCGCGGCAATCTCGCGCCGAAGGGCGCGGTGCTGAAGCCCTCGGCCGCAACCCCGGCGCTGATGGTGCATCGCGGTCGCGCGGTCGTCTTCGAGGGGATCGAGGATTACAAGGCCAAGATCAACGACGAGGCGCTTGATATCGACGAGACCTGCGTGATGGTGCTGAAGAATTGCGGGCCAAAGGGCTATCCGGGCATGGCCGAGGTGGGCAACATGGGCCTGCCGCCCAAGGTTCTGCGCAAGGGCATCACCGATATGGTGCGGATTTCCGATGCGCGGATGTCGGGCACGGCTTACGGCACGGTGGTGCTGCACACCGCGCCCGAAGCCGCCGCCGGGGGGCCTTTGGCGGTGGTGCGCGATGGCGACATGATCGAGCTCGACGTGCCGAACCGCCGCCTGCATCTGGATATTTCCGAGGCCGAGCTGGCCGCGCGGTTGGCGGCCTGGACCCCACCTGCGGACGGGCCGACAAGTGGCTATGCCTGGCTGCATCAGGCCCATGTCGAAGGCGCCGACACCGGCGCCGATCTCGATTTCCTCAAGGGCTGTCGCGGCGCCGCCGTGGGCAAGGATTCGCATTGATGGGCGGGGCGATGAAACTCGCGCTCGTGGGTATCGGCAAGATCGCCCGCGACCAGCATGTGCCCTCGATCGCGGCCTCGCCCGATTGGGATCTGGCCGCCACCGTCTCGCGGCAGGGCACGGTCGACGGGGTCGAGGCTTTCAGCGATTTCAAGACCATGCTGGCGGCGCGGCCCGATATTGGCGTTATCTCGCTTTGCCTGCCGCCGGTGCCGCGCTTTGACTATGCTCAGGCGGCGCTTCTGGCGGGGCGGCATGTGATGCTGGAAAAACCCCCGGGTGCGACGCTGGCCGAGGTCCATGCGCTGCGCGATCTGGCCGAGGCGCAGGGGCTGACGCTTTACGCCACCTGGCACAGCCGGATGGCGGCGGGGGTGGCGCCTGCGCGCGACTGGCTGGCGGGCAAGACCGTCACCGAAGCCCGGATCACCTGGCGCGAGGATGTGCGCAAATGGCATCCCGGGCAGGACTGGGTCTTTGAGCCGGGCGGCATGGGGGTGTTTGATCCGGGCATCAACGCGCTCTCGATCCTGACCGAAATCCTGCCCGCGCCGGTGCATCTGCTGCACGCCCGGCTTGAAACGCCCGAAAACCGCGCGACGCCGATTGCGGCGAAACTGCAGTTCAGCGGCAATGTCAGCGCCGATTTCGACTGGCGGCAGGAGGGGCCGCAGACCTGGGACATCACCATCGACACCCCCGAAGGCCGCCTTGATCTGACCGAGGGGGGCAGCCGTCTGGCGATCAACGGCCAAACGGTCGAAACGCGGCCCGCGCTCTCGGGCGAATATCCGGCGCTTTATGCCCGCATGGCCGATCTGGTCCGCACCGGCACCAGCGACGTCGATCTGGCGCCGATGGTGCATGTGGCCGATGCCCTGACCCTTGGCCGCCACATCTCCGTTGCGCCCTTCCATTTCTGAAAGATCATAATGACTTACACCCCTCATGGCCGCCATCTGATCGCCGGAGACTGGCTGAGCTCCGCCGCGAGTTTCACCTCCGACCCCGCCACCGGCCCGGCGCAGATCTTTGGCGCGGCGGGGGCCGATCTGGTGGAGAGCGCCTGCCGCGCCGCCGAAACAGCCTTCGAGAGCTATGGCCAGACGCCCGTCGCCATCCGCGCCGCCTTCCTTGAGGCCATCGCCGAGGAAATCGAGGCGCGGGCCGAGGCGATCACCGAGATCGGCACGCGCGAAACAGGGCTGCCCGTGGCGCGATTGCAGGGCGAGCGGGGCCGCACCACCGGGCAGTTGCGGCTTTTTGCCGAGCATATTCGGGCGGGCGGCCACCTTGACCTTCGTCACGACCCGGCGCTGCCCGACCGCGCCCCCCTGCCCCGCCCCGATCTGCGGCTGATCCAGCGCCCGATCGGGCCGGTGGCGGTCTTTGGCGCCTCGAACTTTCCGCTCGCCTTTTCGACCGCAGGCGGCGACACGGCGGCGGCCTTGGCGGCGGGCTGTCCGGTCGTGGTCAAGGGCCACCCGGCCCATCCCGGCACCGGCGAAATCATGGCCGAGGCGATCCATGCAGCCGTTCTGCGCTGTGGCCTGCCCGGCGGAACCTTTTCCTTTCTGCAAGGTCCGGGCGCCGATCTGGGCGCTTCCCTTGTGTGCCATCCCGCGATCCGGGCGGTGGGGTTCACCGGGTCGCTCGCCGCAGGGCGGGCGCTCTTTGACCTTTGCGCCGCGCGACCCGAGCCGATCCCGTTCTTTGGCGAATTGGGCGCGATCAACCCGATGTTCCTGCTGCCCGCCGCGATTTCCGCGCGGGGGGCTGCGATCGCCTCGGGCTGGGCGGGGTCGCTGACGATGGGGGTCGGACAGTTCTGCACCAACCCCGGGCTGGTGGTGATCCGCGCCGATCAGGCCGAGGCGTTCACCGCCGCCGCCCGCAAGGCACTCTCTGAAATCGCCCCCCAGACGATGCTGACCGCGCCGATGGCGGCGGCTTTCCGCGCCGGATGCGACCGCGTGGCCCTGACCCCCGGTGTAACTGAAGCCCTGCGCATTCCGTGCGCCGACCGTCAGGCCGCCCCCGCCCTCTTTCGCGTCAGCGCCGGGGACTGGCAGACCCATCCCGGGCTGAGCCATGAGGTGTTTGGCCCGATGGGGCTGATCGTCGAGGCCGAGACCGAGGCCGAGATGGTTCAGATCGCCCAGACGCTGGCCGGGCAACTGACCGCAACGCTGCACCTTGAGGACGCCGATCTGCCCCTTGCCCGCCGCCTGCTGCCGGTGCTCGAACGCAAGGCGGGCCGGGTGCTGGTGAACGGCTTTCCGACCGGGGTCGAGGTGGCCGATGCGATGGTGCATGGCGGCCCCTATCCGGCCTCGACGAATTTCGGCGCCACCTCGGTGGGCACGCTGTCGATCCGCCGCTTCCTGCGCCCGGTCTGCTACCAAAACCTGCCCGAGGGGCTGCTACCGGAGGATCTGCGGTGATCAGGCCCGACTGGATCGCCGTCGACTGGGGCACTTCGGCGCTGCGGGTCTGGGCGATGGATCGCGCGGGCGGGGTGCTGGCGAGCGCCCATTCCGACGACGGCATGGGACGCCTGACGCCCGAGGCGTTCGAGCCTGCGCTGTTGCGGCTGATCGGGCCATGGCTCTCCGACACGCCGATCAAAGTGATCGCCTGCGGCATGGTCGGCGCGCGGCAGGGCTGGTCCGAGGCCCCCTATCGCGCCCTGCCCTGCCCGCCTTTGGGAACCGCTCTGCACCGGGTCACCGCCCGCGACCCGCGCCTTGATATCCGCATCATCGCCGGGCTGTCGCAAGCCGCGCCGCCCGATGTGATGCGCGGCGAGGAAACCCAGATCGCCGGGTTTCTGACGCAAAACCCGGGCTTTGAAGGCACGTTATGTCTGCCCGGAACGCATGCGAAATGGGTGCGGCTCAGCGCGGACCGCATCGAGAGATTTCGCACCACGATGACGGGCGAGATCTTCGCGCTTTTGTCGAACGCCTCGGTGCTGCGCCATTCGGTCGGGCCGGGCTGGGTGCCCGAGGCGTTTACCGCAGCGGTGATCGAGGCCCATGACCACCCCGCCGCGCTGACAACCGAGCTTTTCGCACTGCGGGCCGCAGGCCTTTTGCACGGGGCCGATCCCGCCGCCACCCGGTCGCGGCTCTCGGGGCTTCTGATCGGCGCGGAACTGGCCGCCACCGCCGATTTCTGGCGCAAATCGCCCCCGGTGCTGATTGGCGCCCCCACGCTTTCGCGCCATTATGCGCAGGCGCTGGCGGCTTTGGGCACGGTGGCACAACTGACCGATGGCGCCGATCTGACCCTGGCCGGGCTTCGCGCCGCCCATGCCCATGTGACGGAGACCGAAACGCCATGACCTCGCGCGCCCTCATTGCCATCCTGCGCGGTCTGCGCCCAGACGAGGCCGAAGCCGTGGCCGAGGCGCTGATCGAAGCCGGCATCGACCGGATCGAGGTGCCGCTGAACTCGCCCGAGCCGTTTGACAGCATCGCCCGCATCAGCCGCCGCTTTGGCACGCAGGCGCTGATCGGCGCGGGCACGGTGCTAAGCCCCGCGCAGGTGCAGGCGGTGCAGGCGGCGGGCGGGCAACTGATCGTGTCGCCCGATTGCAACCCCACCGTGATTGCCGCGACCAAGGCGGCGGGGATGGTGTCCTTTCCCGGCGTGATGACGCCGACCGAGTGTTTTGCCGCCTTGCGGGCGGGGGCGGACGGGCTCAAGCTTTTCCCCGGGGCTCTGATCGGTCCGGCGGGGTTGCAGGCGCTCCGCGCCGTTTTGCCGCCGGGCACACAGGTTTTCGCCGTGGGTGGCGCGGGGCCGGAGAACATGGCCGAATGGCGGGCGGCGGGGGCGGACGGGTTCGGCATCGGCACGGCGCTTTATCGTCCGGGCGATGGGGCCGCCGAGGTGGCGCCTCGGGCCCGCCTGCTGGTGGCGGCCTATGATCGGGTCATGCAGCCATGAGCGGGGCCGAGGTCTTTGACCCCCGCCCCTGCGCTCTGGGCGAGGGGGCGCTGTGGCACCCGCTGCGACAAGAGCTGTTCTGGTTCGACATCCTCGCCGGGCGGCTGATGACGCAAGACCGGCACTGGGACTTTGGCGAACCGGCCTCGGCGGCTGGCTGGATCGACGCGGAAAGCCTGCTCGTGGCAACGGCCAGCGCGCTCGTCCAGCTCGACCTTGCGAGCGGGCGGACAACCCCGGTGACCCCGCTTGAGGCAGACCAACCCCAGACCCGCTCGAACGACGGGCGGGCGGATCCGATGGGCGGGTTCTGGATCGGCACGATGGGGCGGAAGGCCGAACCCGGGGCCGGGGCGCTTTACCGCTTTCACGCCGGACGACTGGTGAAATTGCGCGAGAACATGACAATTCCGAATGCGATCTGTTTTGCCCCCGGCGGGCGGCGGGTCTATTTTGCCGATACCGCCGAAGCCAGGATCTGGACCCAGCCGCTCGACACCGAGGGCTGGCCCGAGGCCGAGGCGCAGGTGTTCGTCGACCTTGCCCCCGAGGGGCTGAACCCCGATGGCGCGGTGGTGGATGCGCAAGGGGCACTCTGGAATGCGCAATGGGGGGCCGGGCGCGTGGCCCGCTATCTGCCCGATGGACGCTTTGACCGCGCCCTTGCCCTGCCGGTGCCGCAGACCACCTGCCCCGCCTTTGGCGGCCCCGGCTTTGACCGGCTCTTTGTCACTTCGGCGCGCGAGGGGCTCGACGCGACCGCCCTTGCCGCGGCACCGCTGTCGGGGCAGGTCTTCACGCTCGATCCCGGCACCACCGGCTGCCCCGAGCCCGCCGTCCGGCTGTAACCCGCCGCGGCTTGCCGTGACGGGCACGAACGGGGCTTCGCCTGTGCCTCAAGTTGCGCCAGATCGGCAAGCCGGGCGGGCCTGCGCCCTGCCCCCCCCCGCAAATCATGTTCCGTCTTGGGCGCATGAAGCGTCAACAAATCAAGCCCATGCCGCATCCGGTCTCAGATCGGCTGGCCACACAGCGTCAAGGCGGTTCGATGAAGCTTTCAGGCACGGTGGTGCCCCCCCCAAAGCGCGAAGCGGTGCCTGACGCTCTTGGCCAGATGCAGGGCCTTGCCGCCTTGATGAAGCAACCGACTGACAGAAAGGCCGCACGATTGAGATGGTGCTCGCAATGGCCGGTCTGAAGCCGGAGCCGATACCCCCTTGATGAGCAAGCGAACGGTCCCAAAGCCCAAGACTTAAGGGGGCAGATTGTTCGAGAGGGTCTTCCAGATGCGGCCAGAGTTCATCGATAACACAACCTGAGCAGACCGTGTCGGGATTTCGCCTAGGGCCGCGCGGAAGTCGAAATCCAAGGCCATCAGATCCATGTTGAAACGATCGAAGGCTGTGAAGCTTGAAACACGAACACGGCCCGGGTGATCGGGCCGTGACATCGAAGCGGCGAGAAGGGCAGTCACCGCCGCACCGCGTCGACATCTCAGACGTAGCCAAAACCAAGGGAGATTTCACCGTTGGAGGGCATCAACATCTCGGTTGCACCGCAAAAAGCAACAGCGCGGCAGCCGCGGATATCGTCTGACGATCGTGTTCCGCCCGGATCTTGCACTCGACACGCTTCATGTCGCTTTCGGAGCTCAGGACTGGAGACGTCCGGGCGAGCTGCGGCGCAGTTTCGAAGACTGACGCCCCCGGGCTCCGGTTCAGATCGCGGCGGCGACGATGCGGGTGATGAAGGTGTTCAGCACCGCCTTGCTCATCGCCACGGTCATTGCTTGTTTGAACTCGGGCGAGAGTTTGGCGCCCAGGATCGGCGCGGTGGTGCGGTTCGCGGCAGGCTGCGCGCTGCGTTCGCTCAGCGCGGCCTTGGGGCAATGGGCGCAGATATGGTCCATGATCGCCCCCACCTCGCCGCGCTCGACATGGTAATGCACGATCACCGAGGCCGCGCCGCGGTTCACCTCGACCGCCAACACGCCTTCCAGCGCCCCCACCTTTTCATGCAGCCTCTGCGCCAGATCGGCATCGCGGCGCAGCGCCTCGATCTTGAAGCGGGCGCGGCCGGGAATGTGATGCACGCAGCAGACCATGGAAGCCTCCGTCCTTGTTCCGGGCAGGATGCGGAAACAAAGTAATTCTGTCAAGAATTATCCGGGCAAAGATGCAAACTGGCCCTCTCTTTGCGTCAAGCTCCGCGGCGGGTCACGGGAAAGCCCGCCTGCGCCAGCGCATGCAGCAAAAGCGCGAAGGTCGAGCCGTTGTGCATCAGCGAGGCCGCGACCGGCGGCAGCCGTCCTGAAGACGCGGCAACAAAAAGCCCGGTGTTGATCGCCAAGGCCAGCGTGGTGTTGGTGCGGATGATCGCCATCGCCCGGTCGCAGGTCTCGCGGGCCTCGGCCACTGCGCCGATCCGATCTTCCGAGAGCGTGATATCGGCCGTCGCCCGGGCGATGTCGGCGCCCTGCGCCATCGCGATGCCGACCCCGGCCGAGGCGAGCGCCGGCGCGTCGTTGATGCCATCGCCGACAAAGGCGATCTGCCGCCCCTCGGCCCGCAGGCGCGACAGGATCGCGGCCTTGTCCTCGGGGCGCAGCTCAGCATGGACCGCGTCAAAACCCAGCTCGCGCCCCAGCGCCTCGGCCCGGGCACGGCGATCGCCGGTCAGCATGACAAGGTGCTTCACCCCGGCGCGGCGCAGCCGGTTGGCGGTGTCGCGCGCATCGGGGCGCAGACTGTCGCGCAGCCCGAACAGCGCCGCCGGACGCCCGGCCATCGCCATGTAAAGCGTCATCTTTCCGGCCTCGGCCAAGGTCTCGATCTGCGCCGCATGCGGGGTGAAATCGACCCCCTCGCGCGCCATGAAATGCCGCGCACCGAGCAGCACCTCAGCGCCCCCGACCCCAGACCGCAGCCCGTGCCCGACCTCGACCGTCACATCGCCGGAAAGATCCGCCACCAGCCCCCGCGCCTGTGCCGCCGCACAGATCGCCCGCGCGATCGGATGCTGCGCCACGCGTTCCAGCGCCGCGGCCAGCGCCAGAACCTCGGCCTCGTTTTGCGCGCCCAGCGGCAGCACATCGCACAGATCCAGCGTGCCCTCGGTCAGCGTGCCGGTCTTGTCGAACACGAACGTATCGGCGGCGGAAAGTTTCTCGATCGAAGGGCCGCCCTTGATCAGGATGCCTCGCGCCACGGCCGCCGACATCGTCGCGCGCACCGCGACCGGGGCGGAGAGCTTGATCGGACAGGCATAATCAACCAGAAACACCGAAGAGAGCCTGCGCAGATCGCGCGTCACCGCCAGCGTCGCCGCGCCCAGAGCCAGCGTCATCCAGACCTGCCGGTTCGCCTGCTCGCCCGCCAGTTTCTCGGTCTCGGACCGTTCGTTCAGCGCGCCGCGGATCAGCGCCGCAATCCGCGCCGTCGTCGTTTCGGCCCCCACCTGCTCGGCGCGGATGCGCAACAGCCCGCTTTCCAGCGTCGATCCCGCAATCGCCTGCGCGCCCGGCTCTTTCGTCACCGGCAGGCTTTCCCCGGTGATCGACGCCTCGTTCACCTGCGCCGCGCCCGCGATCACCAGGCCATCGACCGGCACCGCCTCGCCGGTCTGCACCAGCACGATATCGCCCTGCGCCACCTGCTCGAAGGGCAGATCCAGCACCGCCCCCGCCCGCTCGACCCGGGCGGTTTCGGGGTTGGGCATCAACAGACCCTGCAGCAGCGCCCCCGATTGCCGCATCGTGGTTTCTTCCAGATATTCGCCCGCCTCCATCATCATGTCGGTGGTCAGCGCGGTGCCGAAACTGCCCCGGGCAACGCCAAGCGAGACCGCCAGCGCATCCAGCACCTCGACCGAGACGCCCTTGGTGACAAGCGCATCGAGCCCGCCCAGAACGCGCGGCGCAATCGCCCAAAGCACCAGCGCCCGGCCGATCGGCTGCGGCAGCACCGGCAGCGTGGCCAGAAGCGCAAGACGGCTGAGGATCGGCGCGGCCGAAGGGGCCTCCGGCGCGGTGCCGGGCGGATGAAAGCGCAACTGATCGGGGTCAAGGCGGCCGATCCGGTCCAGCACCCGCGCCCGCGTCGCCGCCGTGCCGTCATGGCTGAAGACCACGCTGGCCGCCGCCGGGTTGAGCCGCACCGCCTGAACGCCGCGGATCTGCCGCAGCGTCCGGGCAAGGGCTTCGGTGTCCAGATCGGCCCGGGCAAGCCACGGCAGTTTCAGCCGCAGTCGCCCGGGCGCCTCATGGGCGATCCGCACGGGCGGGGACAAGGCGGCCGGGCCGCCGGTCAGGGAAAGATCAAGACGCATCCGGCCACCTGCCCTTCGGCGTTACTTCTGCTGCTGCGATCGCACCTCGGATTCGGCGTCACGGAAGCGTTCCTTCGCCTCCTCGAGTCCGCCTTGCAGCCCCAGCCAGAGCTGGGCCAAACCGCCCATCAGCTTGCGTTGCGCCGCCTCGTTGGTCAGCACATAGGTGACAAGCCCGCCCAGCACCGCCCCGGTCAGAAAGCGCGGATTCGACAGCAACCCGGGCTGGCTGGTGTCCTCGGGAGCCGCGGGGGTTTGCGCATTGGTGTCGGTCATTGCGCGGCCTCCGCATCCTCGGAGGCCGTTTCGGGCGCGGCTTCGGCCGAGGCGGGCTTGCGGCTGGACTTGGCGAAGTAAAGCACCCCCGCCGCCAGCGCGACCAGCCCCAGCACCGGCGCATTGCGCGCCAGATGCGCAGCGAGCGTGGCCACCGCACCCGCACCCGCACCGATCGCAGCGCTGTTGGCCGTGGCCCGCATCGCCTCGTCCGTCGTGGTCTGGCCGTTGCGCACCCGGATCCCTTCGTTGATCGCGGTCCAGGCGCCGGTGATCGCGGCCCCGTTCACCCCCGCCCGCACGACCTGCGTGGTCGAGGGAAGCAGCGGGGCGGCTTTCGGTTGCGAAGACATCTCAGTTCTCCTCTGCAGTGGGGGGGGCGGCGGATTTGGACGCCGAAGACGAGGCCGGGCTGCTCATCCCGAAATTCTGGCTAAAGCCCTGCGCGGCCAAGCCCGCCAGCATCGCCTTGAGCGCGGGCAGATTGGCCAGCGCCAGCGCAACGGCCGAGCCCGCAACGGCGCCTTTCCAGAAATCGCGGTCGCGCAGATTGAACAGCATCCCCAGCGTCTCGGCCGAGACATCGCCGCGCGCCAGCCGGTCGAAGGCCTGCATCAGATCGCGGTTGTCGGGCTGCTGCGGTTGCGGGCCGGGCTGCGCAGCGCCCGGCCCCGCCCCCCGCTGCGCCCCGGCCGGAGTCCCCCAACCCGGTGCGCAGCCCGCACCCCAGGGCGGTTCCGGCCCGAAATAATACCACCCCACCGGCGGGGCGGCGCCCGCCCCAAACCCCGGCCCGGTTCCCGGGCGGTCGTCGTTCCTCTCGTCGTCGTGCTTGCTCATCGTCGCGCTGTCCCGTCTCGCTTGCGCCATCTCGACCCAAAGTTGACAATGATGACAGGACATTGGTCAAGGTGAATTGTTGATAATTTTTATATGGTAATAAAATGCCGCAGGGACCGGTCACCCGACCTGTCACACGTTGCCCTGACAGCCGCGACCAACAATGTTGACTATTTAGCTACACAATTGTTCGATATCCGACAATTTCACTATGTCTTGTAGCATTTCCAGCCCCCGGACGTTGGCACAAAGCTTGCGAAGACCCCACAGGGCAGAGGCGCTGCCCGCCAGAAACATGGGGACATCATGGCGAAGATCGGACTCTTCTTTGGTTCGGATACCGGAACCACGCGCAAGATTGCCAAGCAGATCAAGGACATGTTCGACGATGAGGTGATGGCGAAGCCGCTGAACGTCAACCGGACCGACGTCGCGGCGTTCCTGTCTTACGACTATCTGATTCTGGGCATGCCGACGCTCGGCGACGGGCAATTGCCCGGGCTGAGCGCGAATGCCGCCTCCGAAAGCTGGGAGGAATTCCTGCCGAAGATCGCGGATCAGGATTTCAGCGGCAAGACGATCGCGCTGTTCGGATTGGGCGATCAGGTCACCTACCCGCTCGAATTCGCCAATGCCTTGTTCTTCTTGTATGAATTCTTCTCGGATCGGGGCGCGAAACTGGTCGGGCGCTGGCCGGTCAAGGGCTACGACTTCGAGGAGTCGCTGACCGTGGTGGACGACCACTTCCTTGGCCTTGCGCTGGATCAGGACAATCAAGCGGCCCTGACCCCCGAGCGGCTCAAGGGCTGGCTTGCGCTCATCGCGGCCGATTTCGGGCTTGCCTTGCCCGCCTGATCCCCTGCCCCGCATCGCATCTCCATCGCCGCGCGGGCTGTTCTGAGCTTTCCCGCAGGTTTCGAGCACAGCGGAACGCGCCCGTCCAAGCTTGCCTCAGGCGGGCAACCGCTTGCGCTCGCGATGCCACAGCGTGGCGAAATCGGACGCCGAAAGCGGCACCGAAAACAGATAGCCCTGCAGCACGTCGCAGCCCAGATCGCGCAGGATCTCGGCCTGCGCCTCGGTCTCGACACCCTCGGCCACGGTGGCGGTGCCCAGCGTCTCGGCGATCTCGATGATCGCACGCACCAGATTGCGCGCCTGCGAGTCGCGCCCCAGCGGTGCGACGATGCGGCGGTCGATCTTCAGCGCCGAGGGGGCGATCTCCATCAGCCCGATGATCGAGGCGTGCCCGGAGCCGAAATCGTCGATCTCGATCTCGATACCCGCCTCGCGGACCGCGTCGAGATGAAAACGGAAGAGATCGCTTTCATCCTCGACCAGGATCGATTCAAGCAGCTCGAAGGTCACCCGCGTCTCGCCGCGCGCAATCGTCTGCGCCGCCTTCACCACATCGGGATCATGCATCCGCCCGGCCGAGACGTTGAAGCTGATCTTCGGCATGATCAACCCGCGTTCGCGCCACAGCGCCAGCGCCTCGCGCGAGCGTTCCATCATCACCCGGTCGATTTCGGGCACCAGACGCAGCTGTTCGGCCACATGCATGAAGGCATGCGGCGTCAGCAGCCCGCGTTCGGGGTGATGCCAGCGCAACAGCGTCTCGACCCCGGTCAGACGGTGATCCTTGGCCGAGACCTGCGCCTGAAAGAACGGCACGAATTCGTTGCGGTCGAGCCCTTCCTGAATTTCGGCCGCCAGTTCGCGGTCGCGACGCAGGTTCTGATGCAACTCTGGAGTGAAGAATTCCATCCGGTTGCGACCGGTTTCCTTGGCCCGATAGAGCGCGGCATCGGCAAAGAACTGGATCTCGGGGCCAGTGCTGGCCAGATCCTCGGCTTCGGCGATGCCGAAAGAGGCGCCAAACCGGCATTGCCGCCCGGCGAACATCAGCGGTTCGACAAGCCGGTCCTGTATCCGTTGAATCAGCGCCCCGGCATCCTCGCGGCCAAGGCCGCGGGCGAGAATGACCGAGAATTCGTCACCGCCGATCCGCGCCGCGAAATCACCCGGCCGCAGGCTGGCACGCAGCACATCGGCAACGCGGCAAAGCACCAGATCGCCCGCATCATGGCCAAGCGTGTCATTCACATGCTTGAAATGGTCCAGATCGAGGCGGATCAGCGTGCCGCCCGACTTGCCCCCGGCTTTCGCCTGTTCGATCCGCTTCGCCAGCACCTGATCGTAATAACGCCGGTTCGGCAGCCCGGTCAGCCCGTCATGCAGCGCCTGCCATTCGTTTTCCCGGCGCCGATCTTCGGCCAGCCGGTGCGCCTCGCGCAGTTCCGCCTCGCGCTGGACATCGGCGGTGACATCATGCAGCGCGCCGGTCCACACCACCGACCCGTCGGGCAGCGGCTTGGCGGTGGCGGAATTCGACAGCCAGATCGTGCCACGCCGCGGATGCTGCACGCAGAACCGCTGGTTCCACAGGTCGATATGGTTCTGCCAGGCGTCGTCACAGGTCAGGAATGACAGCAGATCCTCAAGATCGACGTGGCGGTCAAGACCTGCCCCCTCGCCCATCAGGATCACGCCGCCCTCATCAAGCCCCAGCAGGTCGCGGAACTGCGGACTGGTATAGGGAACGATCGACCGGCCATCGCGGAACCGCTGCACCTCGTAAAGACCGACAGGGGCGACCGCGGCGATCGACGCCAGACGCTCGTGCGCCTTCAACGCGGCCTCGGCGGCCAGAGCGGCGCGGGTCTCGGTTTCGACATTCTCGGTGACGTCCAGGATCTGGCCGAACCAGCACACCGAAGCATCGGCACGGTGGAAGGGCGCCGCCGCAACGCTGATCCAGCGGATGCCGCGGACAGGATGACAGACCGACAGCCGCATCTCGATCGCGGCACCGCTGCGCAGCGCCGCCGTCGCACGCCGGATCAGCCGGGTGATCTGCGGGCGCGGCACATGGCGGAAGACGGCCCGGGCATCGCACAGGATTTCGGAGCCGGAAACCCCGGCCAGATCGGGCAGACGGGCGCTGAAATAGGGCAACCTTATCTGACCCGAGACCGTCATGCGACATTCGAACAGCGCCCCCGGCGCATTGTCGGCGAGGGTGTCAAGCCGCTCGCGCGCAAGGCGGGCCGCATTGGCCGCATCGGCCAGCCGGGTCTGGATTTCCTTGGCCTGATCGATGCAGATCAGCGCCCCGGCGATCAGCGTCGGCAGGCCCAGATCGCTGCGTTCGACCCGGCGGGCAACGGCGCGATACCAGTGATAGCTGCCGTCCTTGTGCTGGCGGCGGTGTTCGTGGTCGTAAAGCGTCGAACGACCGGCCTTCAGATCCTCCATCGCGGCGGTCGCCGCCGACAGATCCTCGGGGTGTATCAGGCTGCGCCAGCCCGCATCGGTTGCGGGGAACTCTCCCGGTTCGAAGCCGAACAGCCGATAGGTCTCGTCCGGCGTCCAGGCCTCGCCCTGCAACGGGCTGGCGCAGAAATGCCCGATCCCGGCACACAATCCGGAGGTGCGCAGCATTTCCTCGCGCTGTTGGGCCCGGCTGCGCGCATGCAGCGCCTCGGCAAGGGTTCGGGCCACAAGCGCCTCGTCGGCCTTGCGGGCGCTGATATCGGTCAGGCTGCCGCATAGCGTCACCGGCTGGCAGGGCGTCGTCCGCGGCATCCGATAGCCGCGCGCGGTGATCCAGGCCCAGCTGCCATCGGCACGGCGCAGACGGATGTCCTGGCTGAGCCGGTCGCTGCGCCCGCTGGTCAGCGCAACGAAAGCCCGCCGGATCTTGAAACTGTCCTCGGGATGCAGCAGTGCGACCAGCCCGGCCAGATCCAGCGCCGGTGTGGCCGGATGGCCAAGCATCGCCGCCAGATGCGGGCTCAGCTCGCCGGCGCCTTGTGCAGGATGATAAACCCAGGGCGCCAGATCGCTGTTTTCGGTCGAAATACGCAAAATCTCGGCGCTTTCCCGGGCCTTGCGGCGGGCTTCCTCGGTGGCGCGCAGCGCGGCGAATCCGGTGCAGAGGATATCCCCCTTGCCGCCCGCCTGCGCCTTCTCGCCAACGTCGAGCACCAACACGATCCAGAGCGGATCGCAGGCAGCTGCGGTTTCGGGCGCGGTTTCGGCGGGCGCGGGCCAGACCAGCGCATCGACGCTGTGCGGGCTGCCTTCGGCCCGGCTGAGCGCAAGACGGAACCGGGTCGCGGCCCGGACCCCGCCGCGGCGCAGCGCCGCCATGATCCGGTGACCAAGCGTGCAGGGAATCACCTCGGCAAGGCGCAGGCCGGACAGCCCGGTTCCGGCGATGGCAGGCCGGGCAGAGCCGAAGACCCGCTCGGCTTCGGCATTGGCGGCCAGAATCCGTCCGGAGCTCGAGACAACGAAGGCCGCGCCGGGACAGGCGGCCAGCATGGCGATAGTCGGCGATATAGTCAGGGACATCGTGAACGGACCCTTCGAGTGGATACGACTCAGAAAGCCCGGCAGGGGTTAAGGCGACGTATCCAACTGTGCGAAAAAACAGAATCGAGACGATTTCACGCAGGGCATTCTCTCAAATTCGCGCAACGCAAGGGCTGCACCGACGCCCCTCTGACGTCAGGGTTGCTCCCCGGGACGGGGCTCGGCGGCAAGGATATCGGCATATCCGGCGCGCCAGTCCGCAAAGCGCAGCTCGAAACCGGGCAAGGCGCGCAGCGCATCGTTGCGCAACCGCCGGTTCTCGGCCCAGAACCCGGCCAGCCCGGGTGGCAGGGCCGCAGTCTCGAAGGGCACTTCGGGCGGTGCGGGACAGCCGATCATCGCCGCCACGCCCGCCATCAGCTCGGCCGCGGCACAGGGGGCGCCATCGGCCAGATTGATCACCCGCTCGGGCGCGGGATGCGCCATCGCGGCAAGGGTGGCGGCCGCGACATCCGCGCGGTGGATGCGGTTGAAAACCTGCCCCGGCTTGACGATCGCCTGAGCCCGACCGCTGCGCAGCTGCGCGAGCAGATTCCGGCCTTCCGGCCCGTAAATCCCGGCGATGCGCAGGATGTCGACCGCAATCCCCTGTCGGCGCGTCAGCCCGCGCCAATGGCGTTCCGCCAGCACCCGCCCCTGAGCATCGAGGCTTGCAGGCGCCACCGGGCGGTCTTCGTCGATCCAGTCGCCACCGCAATCACCATAAACCGCGGTTGAGGAATAATAACCGACCCAGCGCAGCGCCCCCAGCGCCGTGCCTGCGGCCAGCGCCTCGGACAGGGCGGTGAAGGCGGGGCATCCGCCCGATCCGGGCGGCGCCGAGACCAGCAGATCGGTCACCCCCGCAAGCGCCAGACGCGGCAGCAGATGCCCGTCTGCCAGCACCCAGGGCCGGATTCCGCGCGCCGAAAGGGCCGCCCCCGCCTCGGCCGTGCGTGCGGTGGCGGAGACCTGCGCCCCGCGCGCCAACGCCTGCGCGGCCACGGCCCGCGCGCAATAGCCCGCCCCGAACAGCAGCAGGTGACGTCCGGCGAAGGGCGCGCTCATGCGGCGGTCTCGAGCAGCCGCGCCTCAAGCGCATCAAAGGCCGCGATCTGGCCGGGCAGCATCTGCCGCTGTGCGTCACGGCCCAGATAGACCTTGAACATGCAGCCGCCTTCGGTGTCGTAAAACTGCACCGAACGGGTTTCGGTGCCAAAAAGCTTGCGCCGGACAAAGGCAACCCGGGTGCAGGCTTCGATCTTCAGATGGCCACCGATCGGCTTGCCCTTGAAGTTGTACATCCCCTGCCCCACCGACCCGCCCTGCAGCGGCGCCTTGGCCTCAAGGATCACCGGCCCGGTGTTGACGACGAGCGTGATTTCGCCCCAGCTCGCCATCTCATCGAGCACCTCGACCATGAGGCGGCCCGGAAAGGCTGTCACCTCGCCCTCGGGCAGGGCATAAAGCACTTCAAGCGGGGTTGTCCCCGCGGCCTTCGCGATGTC
Organism: Rhodobacter capsulatus; assembly: GCF_052363175.1. GTDB lineage: Bacteria > Pseudomonadota > Alphaproteobacteria > Rhodobacterales > Rhodobacteraceae > Rhodobacter > Rhodobacter capsulatus_D. The sequence goes on along the minus strand of NZ_CP198946.1, from coordinate 1,566,777 downwards.
TTCCAGCGCGGCATGGGGCGTGGCGGCAAGGGCTTGCGCAATCGTCGGGCTCATCTGTGTCTCCGTCAGCTGTGGGAAAGATCGGGGTGTTCGGCCATCCAGCCCAAAAGCCGGGTGGTCATCGGCACCTGCCAGAATCGCCCGGCCTGGGTCAGGCGATGAAAGCGGTGATAGGGTGTCCAAAGCCCTGCCGTGCGCCATTGCGCCAGAAGCGGGGCGAGATGCTGGGCCAGACCCAGGCTCGGCCGGGGAACGAGCCCGGCAAAGGCGGCCTCGGCGCGGGCCAGATCGAGAAGGCCGCGCTCCATCCCCGCCTTGATCGCCTGGGCAATCGAGGCCGAGGGCGCTTGCCGCATCATCCCCGCCACGAGACCGGCACCCGCCCCCGCCTGACGGGCATAGCGCTCAAGATCCGGGGTCAACCTGAAGCTCAGCCCGCCCAGAAAGCCCCCGGCCCCGGCCCCGAAAGCCAGGCAATCGGCCCCGGCCTTGACGGCAAGGTTGTAGACCGAGCGCTCGCGCAGGCTGCCTTGCCAATGCGAGGTGGAAATCGGGTTCCAGCCCATTTCCTCGGCCGCCGTCTCGCCGGCCGCAAAGAAATGACCCAGCCGGTCCGGGGCGGCCACCTGTTTCTTGCCCTTGTCGATCGCGGTGAGCAACGGCGTTCCGGGGATCAGGTTCAGGGCATAAAGGTCAAGCCCGTCAAGACCGATCTCGCCGCACAGACGGACATCGGCCGCGACATCCTCGGGGGTCTGGCCGGGCAGGCCGTAGATCAGATCGACGATCACCGCCCCGCTGTCAAGCGCGACCAGATCGTTCAGCGCGGCAAGGATCTCGCGACGCCCGGCCTTGCGCCCGAGCGGCTTGCGGATCGCATCGGCAAAGCTTTGCACACCAAGGGAAATCCGCGTCACCCCGGCGTCGAAGGCAGCCCGGGCCTTGTCGGCGCCAAAGGAATGGATGCGGCCTTCAAGGGTGATCTCGCAATCCGGGGCGAGCGGCAGATGGCGTCGGATGGCCCGCACGAGGCGGGCGATATCGGCGGCCGAAAGCGCGGTGGGCGTGCCGCCGCCCAGATAGACCGCCTGCAGCGGTGGGCCGTCCTGCGCCGGGGTGCGGGCAAAGGCAGCCATCTGCGCGATCAGCGCATCGACATAGGGCCCGCCCGCCTCAGCGCGCCAGGGGTTTTGATAGAAACCACAGAAAAGACAGTGGTTTTCGCAAAACGGGATATGGACATAGGCCACCGCACGGCGGTTGCGCGGGCGTCCCAGAAGGCCTTGCCACTCGCTCTCCACCTGCTCGGCCGGAACGGGAAGCATCGCCCCGCCCGGATGGGCCCCCCCCTTGCGTGGAAAAGCACAGGCGAGCGGATCGGGGCCAACCGTCGCAAAGAACCGCGCCACGGCAGAGGGCTCGGCAACCGCCGTCTCTTGCGACATCTGGACAGCACGCATGATCGGTCCTTCCTATCAAGAATGACGACCTGGCGCGATGCTGGGCACAGTCCCTGAGATGCGGGACCGGGACAGACATAGGTATCAGAGCTTTATTGTCAAGATTGCACGGCGCATTGTCGCCGACGTTGTTGCAGAACGCGGGCGTGAGGCGTCGTGTCCCCTTTCCCCATTGTTGTCAGGCGACGCGGATGAACTGCACCGTGGGCTTGCGGCCCTTGTACGGTAGTGTCCACGGTGCGGGTGTAATTTCATCGCCGCCAGCGGTGTGATCCCGGGTGGCCATCGAGGTGTAAGATCGAGGTGGAGTTTGGCGACTTCAACCACGGAGCTTACGGAGACCCCGATGACCAAGATCGAGCCATGGGAACGCCACTGGTCCGAGTGACCATGGCGAGGCATGGACCTGTCCGAGCTGATGGCCAAGCACGATCAGGGTGATTTCCTGCGCAGCCTCGCTGAGGCTGTGCTGCAGCTGATCATGGACTTCGAGCGTAAAGCGATCGATCCAGTGGATCGATCGTAGCGAAGAAGGATGTCGAGGGCCTGATCGGCGCCGGTCGGCACGAACGCAGCGGCGAGCGAACGACCTGGCGCAACGGGTATCGAGAGCGCGCTCTCGATACCCGTTTGGGCACGCTGAACCTGCGGGTGCCGAAGCTGCGCCAGGGCAGCTATTTCCCGGGCTTTCTCGAAGCCCGCAAAACCTCGGAGCAAGCGCTGGTGGCCGTGATCCAAGAGGCGTGGATCGGCGGCGTTTCCACCCGCCGCGTCGACGAGCTGGTGCAGGCGATGGGGCTTTCGGGCATCTCGAAGAGCACGGTCTCGAAGCTGTGCAAAGATATCGATGAGCGCGTCGGCGAGTTCCTGAACCGGCCGCTCACCGGCGAATGGCCCTACGTCTGGCTCGACGCCACCTACCTCAAGGTGCGTCAGGGCGGGCGGATCGTGCCGGTCGCGGCGATAATCGCCGTCGCTGCCAACACCGAAGGACGCAGGGAAATCATCGGCTTGGGCATCGGCCCCTCGGAAGCCGAGACCTGTCTCGGACCGAATTCCTGCGCTCCCTGAAGGCCCGCGGCCTCAGCGGCGTCAGGCTGGTCATCAGCCCTCGGCGGCGAAGCGGTCCCCCGGACAGTTTCGTGCCCCGCCTCGACGCATTCCGGCCTCAAGGCCGCCATCGCGCGGGTCTTCGAGGCGACCTGGCAACGCTGCCGGGTGCATTGGATGCGCAACGCCCTGACGCATGTCTCGAAGGGCCAGCACACCGTCGTGGCCGCCGCGATCCGGCAGGCCTTTGACCAACCCGACCGTGCCCATGCAGGCGAGACCTGGCGCAAGGTGGCCGAGCAGCTGCGCGCGCGATGGCCAAAGCTCGCCGATCTGATGGATCGAGCCATGGTTGCGCCACTGGTTCTAGAAACCATGGCGAGGAGCGAGCACGACGTGCTGGCCTACATGACCTTTCCGCGCCAGCATCGCACCAAGCTGCACAGCACGAACCCCATCGAGCGGCTGAACAAGGAAGTGAAACGGCGCGCCGATGTCGTCGGCGTCGGTCGGGAAATCCTTCCAACTCCCGAACGAGGCCTCCATCATGCGCTTGATCGGCGCTGTGCTCTTCGAAGCCAACGACGACTGGCAGACATCAAGCCGTTACATGATGGTCGAGGCCTTCGCGCAGATCGACAAGGAGGAGATCGACCCAATTCTCAGCATCACAACGAAAGCCGCCTGATCATGACCTTAGGCCATCCGGGAAATTACACCAGCTTGACGGACACGACCGGGAACAGCAGTCGGCGGCTTTGCATCGCTCGGCCTCCAACGGTTCATCCCCGCGTGGGCGGGGAACAGCTGATATCCATGTGATCAACCCTCGAACAGATCGGTTCATCCCCGCGTGGGCGGGGAACAGTGCGCATATTCGATCGCCGAGACCTCAAGCGCCGGTTCATCCCCGCGTGGGCGGGGAACAGTTGATGCCGTCATATCGCTTGACGCCGTTGCTCGGTTCATCCCCGCGTGGGCGGGGAACAGTGGGTCAGGCCCATAAATGTGCGACTGATGTACGGTTCATCCCCGCGTGGGCGGGGAACAGATTGCCGTCCCGGCCCGTTCTTCGAATGTCCGCGGTTCATCCCCGCGTGGGCGGGGAACAGGCCGCGGTCAGATGTGCGCATCACCGCTCGTCCGGTTCATCCCCGCGTGGGCGGGGAACAGCGTAAACTTTGGTCATCCGCGCCCACCAAATGCGGTTCATCCCCGCGTGGGCGGGGAACAGTTGATGCAGGGCGCCGCGGCCCCGCGCGATATCGGTTCATCCCCGCGTGGGCGGGGAACAGTGAAATAATGGCAATCCCCCCCTCAACCATTCCGGTTCATCCCCGCGTGGGCGGGGAACAGCCCTTCGCGCCCGCCACATTGGCAACGCCCGCCGGTTCATCCCCGCGTGGGCGGGGAACAGCGCTGCAGCGTGGACAGGGTGGCGCGGCCGATCGGTTCATCCCCGCGTGGGCGGGGAACAGAGCGCCGTCGCCGTCATCTTCGGGGGCATCCTCGGTTCATCCCCGCGTGGGCGGGGAACAGGTCGCGAAATGGGGCCGCTATCCCGTGATCGACGGTTCATCCCCGCGTGGGCGGGGAACAGAGCTGACGCCCGACGTTGTGATCGCCACGCCGCGGTTCATCCCCGCGTGGGCGGGGAACAGCCGAACTCCCCGGGCGCGAACCCAAGCAGCGCCGGTTCATCCCCGCGTGGGCGGGGAACAGAATGCGCGCCAGTTCGAGGCGACGGGCCTCCTCGGTTCATCCCCGCGTGGGCGGGGAACAGCGCCATTTCCTCGAGCGTATCCACGTCCAGCGCGGTTCATCCCCGCGTGGGCGGGGAACAGCGTTTTCCCGCCCGCCTGATGCGGTTGCGCGACGGTTCATCCCCGCGTGGGCGGGGAACAGTGAAATAATGGCAATCCCCCCCTCAACCATTCCGGTTCATCCCCGCGTGGGCGGGGAACAGTGCAAGTGGCGGATCAGATCCTGAAACGCCGACGGTTCAGCCCCGCGTGGGCGGGGAACAGAGCGAATTCGCCACTGGCTTCATGGCGAAACTCGGTTCATCCCCGCGTGGGCGGGGAACAGGCAACAGCCCAGATCAGCGGCTCGATCGACAATGGTTCATCCCCGCGTGGGCGGGGAACAGTCTTTCCGCAGATCCTTGATCTACAAATTTTTTCACCATGTCAAAGAGCGCACCGATTTCTTTTGCAGGTGTCTGCCGCGGATCGGTCTCAGCGGTCGGGTCTGAAACTCACCAGTTTCAGACCGTCAAAATCCACCGGCATCCTGCGGTTCCGGCCTGCGGTCCGGAAGTCATAGCCCTGCTCGGTGGGCGCTTTCCAGACCATCACCGCGTCGCCCGCCTCAAGTCCCGTCAGGACCTGATCCCAGATCATCTCGCGGGTCTTTGCGGAATAGTCGCCCACATAGACGCCCGCGCGGACCTCGACCAGCCAGGCCGCCAGCCGTCCGCGCAACCGCGGCGGCGCGTTCGAGATCACCACGACGATCATCCGCGATGCCCCACGTCGCCCGAAGTGCCCTCCTCGAAGGCCACGGGCATCGCTTCGGGGGGCGGCTCGGGGCGGGGCATCTCGCCTGCGGTCAGAACCTCCTCGATGGCGGGGATGATCCGCCCCAGAAGCCCTGTGCGGCGAAAGGCATCGCGGCAGGCCAGCCGCACGGCGCGATCGGGGGCCATGTCAAGTTTGCCCTTGGCGGCCTGCCCGGCAATGCGGAAGGCCTCGGGCACGACGGTTTCGAGTTTGAAGAGATCCGCGACGTCGTAGACGAAGGAGAGCGGCTTGCCCGAATGCAGAAAACCGATCGCCGGGGCGTAGCCTGCGGCCAAAACCGCGGCCTCGGAAAGACCATGCAGGCAAGCCGTGGCGGCGGACAGGCAGCGGTTCGCGGTGTCGCCCGCCTCCCAGTCGGCGGGGTCGTATTTGCGACGTTTCCAGTCGACGCCGTGCTGGCGGGCCAAGAGCGCATAGGTTTCGCGCACCCGAACCCCCTCGATGCCGCGCAGCTGATCGATCGAGCGGCGGGTGGGGGCATCTTCGCCAAAACGCATCGCAAACATCTTGCGCACCACGCGCAGCCGCGCCGCATCATCAAGCGCGATGCGGGCCTGCCAGAGCAGCCGGTCCGCGCGTGCGCCGCCGGGCTGCCCGGCCGAGTAAAGCCGCACGCCGCCCTCGCCCACCCAGGTGATCAAGGTGCCGACCCGGGCAGCCAGCGCCACCGCCGCATGGCTGATCCGCGCCCCGGGTTCCAGCATGATCCCCGCGAGTCCGCCCACCGGGATCTGGGTGCGGGTGCCATCGGCATTCACGGCGACAAAAGCGCCATCGAGCACGTCGAGCTTCGCATGTTCGACGAAGACCAGCGAGGCGCGGTCCTTGAGCGGGATCGGCTTCGGCGGCGCGAGACCAGGCAGGGCAGAACCGGGGTCGGGCGGCGCGAAACCGCCCTGCACTTCCGGCTGTTCGCCCGCGCCGCTCATCCCGCGCGCCGGATCAGCATCAGCCCGCAGCCAAAGGCCTTGGCGCGGCCGAAGCCCTGGCCCAGTTGCGCCAGAAAGGCCGCGGGATCGGTCACTTCGATCTGACCGCTCAGATCGAGGATGCCGAATTGCGGCTGTCCCTTGCGCGGGCCGCGATGACCCGCCAGCACCTCGACCGAGTAATCCTCGGCCGTGGCATGGATCAACCGGAACCCGGCCTTTTCGCCCTGCCGGGCGAGCCAGGCCGCACCTTCGCTTTGCGCAATGTCCATGCGTTCATCGGCCCGGGCCGCGCCCGGCAGGCCGTGCATTGCATCCATCACCACATCGACCCGCGCGCCGCCGCGCTTCATCCGCGTGGCATTGGCGCGCAGCTGGATCGACAGCCGATCCCCGGGGGCGAGCGCGGGGGCAAAGTCTTTCACCTGATGCGGGTCAAACAGATCCGTCTGCACAGGCGGGCGGGCCGAAAGGGTCAGGAACAGACCCTCGCCCTCCTCGCGCCACAGAAAATCGCGTCGTCGGTCGGGGCCGTCGGAAAAGATCGACCAGAGCAGATTGTGGGCGGCCGAGCGGCGGTGCCCGGCCTCGGTGGGCAGCAAAAGCGGTGCCAGCGCCTGCGCCGAGGGCGAGCGCGCCAGCCGGATACGCGAGAGATAAAGGCTCATATCCCGCCTCCAAGTGCGATCTCGACCGGGAAGCGGGCGATGGTGCGGGGGGCGAAGTGCCACAGGCCGCGGTCGATGGGGCGGTCGTGGACGATCTCGCCCTGATCGGCGTTCCCGATCAGCGTTCGGGCGATCACCGCACCGCGCGCCGCAAGCCACGGCGGCGGGGTCAGATGCGTCAGCGCGGCTTCTGGCGTTTCGGCATCGACAATCTTGGCGCCAGGCGGCGCCGAGAGCGGGCAGGACTTGCGGCCAAGATAAAGGGTGAAGCGCGGGGTGGTCAGCGCCGTTTGCAGAGCATCAAGCCCGGCACCCGCAACGGCGACCCCATAAAAAACGCCCGCGCGGTAGTCGCGCAGGGTGATCGTGGTGTTGGTCCGCCCGTTCGCTGCGCGCAGGGCCTCGGGGCGAGAGTTGGGGCGCTTGGCCGCCGCCGAGGGCACGCTTTCGATCGTGTGATAATCGCGCAAGGGCGCGCCCGCATCAAAGATCGCCACCGAGACTTCGAGGGCATCCAACGCAGAAAAATCGCCGTCGCGGCGAATCCCCAGGGCCGCGGCAAGCAGCCCGAGGATGGCCGAGCGCCCGGGCCAGAGGAGCGAACCGCGCCGCTCATGCCCGGCGAGTTCGCCCATCGCGGCGAGGCTCGCCGAAAGGCCAAAGATCAGGAAGGGTTGCATCACGCCCCCCGCACCGCTTCGGCCGCAAAGCGCACGATCTCGGACAAGGTGCCCTCCCCTGCCAGCGTGTCGAGGATGCGAAACTCCTCGGGCTGACCGTCGAAATAGCAGGCGTCGATCCTTGCTGCCGTGGCCTCAAGAGCCTTGACCGAGGCCGATTGCAGATCGTTCGCGCGCAGCTCCTTCAACTGCCGATCGACGGGAGTGAAGAAGGCCCCCGACAGATCGCGCGGCGTGCGGTGGCCGCGTTCGGCGCGGATGTGAAACGCCATCGGGTGATGGGCGAAACTGTTTTGCTTGCCGCGCGGCGTCGTCTGCGCCAGCGCCCGGGTCAGCGCCTCGATCCCCTTTTCGGCCAAGGCGCGGTCGCCGCCAAGGTTCTCGATCAGCAGATCGCAATCGATGCAGACATAGAGGTAATAGATGCCCGAGCCGAAGGCCGTCTCGCCAAGATGCCCCGCGCCGGTGTCCTCGGCCTTGTTCAGATCGTCGACCGCGGAATACCAGTCTTCCTCGGCCTGCGCGGCATGAGTGGTGATCGCATGGCCGACCTGCACCGCCGCCTCGCGGTTGAAATCGGGATCATCGGCCAGCATCCGGCCGAACATCGCGATGTCGATGGCGCCATCGGCCCGGCGCAGCACAGTTTTCTTCAACTCCTTGTCGGCGGGCAGCGCCTCGCCCGCGACGATCTTTTCGGCCAGCTCCTCGGCCAGCCTGCGCTCCTCGGGCGAGATGAAGGCAAGGGTGGTGCCCTTCTTGCCGCCCTCCTTCTTGTCCTCAAGCTTGCCGAAGATCACGGCCACCTTGTCGGCGGCCTCCTGCGCGGCCTTGTCCGAGGTGCCCTTGGCCGTCAGATGCCGCACCAGCAGATCATGCAGAAGCTTCGTCCGCTTGCCCATGTGATCGGCCAGATCCTGCGCGAAAAAGCTGCTCTCGCGCAAAGCCCGCTTGAGCGATTGCGACGAGAGCCGCAGCCGCGGCACGCCCCCCACCATCGCCTGCTTCGGGCGCCCCTGATCGTCGCGGTTCGGGTTCGAGGGGCCGTAGCTCGTCAGCAGGTGAAATTGCACGAAGGTGGTCATTGGGTTTTCTCCTCGGAAATTTGAACCGGCGCCTCCGCGCCAAGGCTTTAAACAGGCGCCTCGGCGCCGAAATAGTCGAAACACCAGCGCGGCCGGGCGGCCTCCCAGTGCAGGATATCGGCGGCCAGCGCCGCGACGTTGCAGCGCCGATCCGCCATCGACAGGGCACGGCGCAACAGGTCGGTCAGGTCCTCGCCCTCGGCCCGGATCAATCGCTGGAACCGCAGGGAGGACAGCACCGGCTCCGCCCCGCCCAGCCGCCGCGCCAACCGCTCGGGCGTATGGTCGCGGACCTCGGCCAGCAGAACGGCCAGCTGCACCAGACGATCCGCCTGCGCAGGGCCAAGGCTCAGCCCCCGCGCCAGATCCTGCACCGCCGGTTCGCACAGCACCGCAAGCGGCGCCGCGCGGCGCAACCGCGACGACAGCGCCTTGGCCGCGGGCATGTCGCGCGGTTCGATGTTGCGTTTCCACCAGCCCAGCGCCAAGGCGCCCGGCCCTTTCGGTTCGTCCTTCATGCCGCTTTTCCTTTCTTCTTCTCGGGCAAAGGCAGGTTCAGCGCGTCGAAAATCGCCTTGCCCTGCTTGCCGTAGCCCGCAAAGGCGAGCCCAAGAAACTTCCACGCCTCGAAGATCTGCTGCATCCGATCGGTCTCGCGCGTCTCAATGCTCGCGAAGGCCAGCTTTTCGAATTGCCCCATCGCCTGAGTGCGCAGATCAGTCAGCCAAGCCGCCGCCGGATCGCCACCGGCCCGGATCGTGTCAAGATGAGCCTGAAACCGGGTCTCGGTTTCCGCAAAGAAGGTCTCGCGTTCCGCCTCGCGCGCCTCGCCACCGGCCAGAACGGGGTCGAGTGCCCCGCGCAAAGCGACGCCCGTCGCTTCCGCGGCCTCGATCAGCCCGGCCAGACGGAGGAAACCGTCGTCGGTCAGATCCAGCACCGGCTGCACCGAGAGCGTGAAATCGCGCGGCTTCATGTTGTCCATCGCCCAGCCCGCGACAATCACCGACCCGCCCCCCTGCCGCCCGTTCCAGTCGCGCAGACACAGGGCCAGCTCCGACAGGTCGTCACTTTTATTTTCCGCCACGATGCCAAGCCAGTTGCGATAGCCGAACCGCCCCGCGCGGGGATGTTTGGGCAGCCACTCCGTGCCCGGTTTCATCCGGTAATAGGGGCTGAGCGGATGCTTCCAAAGCGCGTAATTCGTGCCGTAGGGTCGCTGGATCACGCCGGTCACCCGGTCGCCTTCGCCCACCAGCCGCAAGCGGCGCGGCTGGCCAAAGAACGCCTCGGGGGCGAACAGCGCCCCCTCGGGCGGCAGGCTCTGTCGGCCGGTGTCCGAGACCCGGGTGGGGCGCATCCACGGCAGATCCTCGACCCGGCCGGGCTGGCAGCAGGGCACATTCGCCCAGATCAGATCCCACAGGCTGCCCTGCCCCTCGCGCGGGTCGAGAAGCGTCACCAAGGGCCCGCCGCCGCGCATCGAGGTCCGGTTGCCCGCCCCCCCCGAGGGCGCAAAGGCCTGAAACGTATAAAGCGCCATCGCCGCCTCGGGCAGATCGAGCGCCGGGTAGCGGCCCCGATGCACCATGAGATCGGCATTGTTGCGCGCGGTATTCGCCCCGGCGCTGTCGATGAAAAGCATGTCGGGCGGGCTTTCCTCGCCCTTGATCGGCTCGAAATCCTGCAAGAACCGCGGCCCCTCGCCCAGCAGGTTGAACGCCGGGGCAAAAGCGGCCAGCCGCGCGCGCAGCCGCGCGGGATCAGCGGACCGACGGCGCTTCCAGTCAGTCACATCGGCGGGCGGATCGGCCAGAAAGACCAGCCCGATCAGCAGCTCAAGGCAGGCGATGTCGAAATCGGGGCGGTGCCAATCGGGCGCGACGATCTCGGGCAAGGCCATCTGCCAGGGCGTGATGGTGCGCCGCGACCCATCCCGACACCGCACCGCAATCCATGGGTCTTCAATCAAGTTGAGCGTCATTCACACCTCCGCCCAAAACAACTGCGGGCAGTGAAGCACCCGCAACAACACCCGTAAAGAGGGTTGATTTCATGGGATGTCAGGAAGTGACGCCCTCAAAGACAAGCCCGCAGTCACGGTCATACCGCAAGCCCGCGCAGATCGTGCCGTCGTCACTCACCGGGCAGAGCCGGACCTCGGTGCGTTTCCACTCGGGCCAGTCGCGGGTGACAGCGACGATCTGCGGCAAGGTCTGATCGGGCAAGGGCAGCGTATCCAGCCGCGCCGCGCGGGCCGAAACCTCGGAGAGCGCCCAGGCCTCGGCTGGGGACAGATCGGCGCCCTCGGCCCAAGGGACCAGCCCCGCAGCCGTCTGCCGCGCCAGAACAAGGGTGCGGGTTGGACCGCCCAACCGGGTCGGATAGCTGGTGTCGGGGCTCGCGCCGCCGCCGTCGCGGTAGCCGCGCGCCAGATCGACAAGGTTGTGAAGCGCCTGCGTCCGGGCCGCGGCAGCCTTGCCCAGAGCCTCGGTTTCGGCGCGGATCAGCACCTCGGGCACCGCTTCGGCCCCCTCGCCATGCACCGCCTCGATCAGGGCGCGCAGGCCATGCGGCGCCTCGATCCGGCCCGCGGCAAACAGCACCTTTGCCGTGCGCCATTGATCGGCCAGATCATAGACCCAGGCCCCCCGCCCCAACGTGCCCCGCAGCCAGCGGTCATCGGTGACAACGGCAGAGTCGGGGGAAAGAACATGAAGCATCGGCGTGGCCACCGGGCGGTTGGCGGCCGGGCGTTCGCTCATGTGCCGCCAAAGCCTGCCTGCGCGCTGGATCAGCGCGGCGATGGGGGCAAGGTCCGAGATCATCACGTCGAAATCGAGATCGAGCGAGGATTCCAGCACCTGCGTGCCCACCAGCACGAAGCTCGCCCGCCCCTGCCCCGCCTTGCCAACCGTCGCCAGAACCTCGGCCTCGATCCGCTTGCGGTCACAACGCGCGAAACGGGCGTGCAACAGCCGCGCCGGAATACCCCTTGCTCGCAGATCGGCCCAAGCCGCAATCGCCTCGTCGACCGAGTTGCGCACGAACACGCAGGCCGCACCCTGCCCCGCCAACGCGACCAGCTGCTCCACCGCAGCCTCGACCGTTTCGATCCGGGCAACCGTGACCGGCCCCTTGACCGGGCGCGGATCGGGGGCAAAGTCGCTGCGCGCCGCGCCCCCCGCCACCGTCAACGCCGGATAGGCCGGGCTGTCGTTCCTGCCGCCATAAATGGCCAACAGCTTTTCGCGCAGCGAAAGCGGCAAGGTCGCCGTGAGCAGGATGGCAGAACCGCCAGACGCACGATGCATCTGCAACAGCCGCTCCAGTTCCTTGGCGATATAGGCCTCGCCCATCTCGTGGACCTCGTCGACGATCAGGATTTTCGACGAAAGGCCAAAATGGCGCAGGGCCTGATGCTTGACCGGCAGCACCGCCATCAGCGCCTGATCAATCGTGCCCACGCCGACATCGGCCAACAACGCCCGACGACGGCTTTCGGCCAGCCAGTCGGTACAGGAGGGCTCATCCTCGCCCCGCGCGCCGCCCAAAACCAGATCGCGGAACTCGGCCGAAAGCCCCGCCCGCCCATGCGCGAGCGTCAGCGTGGGGGCGGCGAAGATGTTCCCCACGATCCGCCCGGCGCGGACAAACATCGCATCTGCGGTGGCCATGGTCGGCAGGGCGAAGTAAAGCCCCCGCCCCTTGCCCGCGAAGGCCATCCGATGTGCCAAAATCATCGCAGCCTCGGTCTTGCCCACCCCGGTTTCATCCTCGATCACCGCCAGCATCGGGCCGTCGGGAAGGGACAGATCGGCGCAGGCGGCCTGCATCGGGCGCAGCGCAAAGTCGAAAAGCGGACCGGTTTGCGGCGTGCTCCCGCCCAGCCCTGCCTCAGCCACCGCAATCGCCGCAACCCGCCGCGCCTGCGTCAGATACTCGGCCAGACCCGGTCCCGGCGCCTGTGCCGAAAACCAGCGGGTGTTCGAACCGATCCAGTCGGCGCAAGCGCAAAGCCCGGGCAGCCACCACGACAGCCGCACCGCCTCGGCCAGATCGAGCCCCTCGAGCGACGCGCGGGGCCAAAGGTCGCAAAAGGCAGCGATCACCTCGGCGGCAGGGTCGGCACCCGAGCCGACATGACGCAGCGCCGACAGATAATCCCGTATCCGCGGAGGTTTCGGCAACGTCCCCAAGGCGAGGCTCGGCGGCTTGCCGTGATGCCCGGCAACGGCGGCGTAAAGTTGCAGCCGCAGATCCGGGTCGCCCCCGATCCGGCCTGCAAGACACGCATCGTTTTGGTGCAGAAGAACCTCGGTCAACTCCCAGTGACGCGGGCCCTGCGCGAGCGCCCCATCCAGCATGGCCCGAAAGCTGTCGCTGAGCTTGCCCAGATCGTGCAGCGCGACAAGCAGAACAAGCGCCTCGCGCAGCGGCGGGGCAAATCCATGCGGCACGATCAGCTGCTCGACCACCGCCGCGACATCCAGCATGTGATAGACCGCCGGATGGGCGGGCAAGCCATCGCTCACCGGGCTTTTGCCGGGCCAGTCAAGAACACGCATAGCACCTCGCTTGCGAGCAGGCCGAACCCTGTTCGGCCCCGCCCGTCACAGATCACCACCTTCTTCCTTCTCCAGCAAGCCTTGCAGCAAGGCCATGCGGTCGGCGCGGAAATCCCCCGATTGCAGGCTCAGCCCCGCCATCGCGCGCACGAAGAACTGCCGAAAGCCTTCCCGGGTCTCGCACCAGGCCAGCAGCTTCACCCCCTGCGCCGGATGCACCAGCACCAGCGGCAGCACCCGCCGCGCAGTCGTGGTGCCCGAAAGGTCGGTATACTCGAAGCTGACAGGCTGACAGGCGCCGATCGCCCCGTGCAGCACCGCCAGATCCTGCGCATCGGCTCGGGCCGAAGCCTCGCCCGCCCAATAAGCGGCGGGACGCACGTCGAGCAGCTGATAGAGGCGGCCCAGAATCCCCGCCTCGGGGTCGGTCTCGGCCAGCCGCGACAGCGCCGCCCGGGCCGCAGCGGCCGTCACCGGATCGCCGCGATGCCCCGCCAGCGCAAGGCCGCGCAGCGCCGCATCGCGCAGATCAGGATCAAGCGCGGGCGCGGGGATGGGCGTCCCGGCACAAGCCCCGACGCCAAGCCCGCTCGCGGCGGCCGCGCCCAAAAGGCGGCCCGCAAGTGCGCGGCGGGTCAGCCCCTGCGACGCGGCATGCTTGTCGAGATCCCCCATGACCAAGGCTCCTTTTGACACCGACCCCCGAGGGAATCGCCTCGACAGATCGCAGGATCATTCCTAACGTCACAGGGTGTCAATTGCTGTCGGGGTAGCGATGTCCTTTGCCAAGGCCCAGGATCTGATCCGGCTCGCGCAGATGGCGGCGTCGCGGCGCACGGGGGTCAGCCTCGATGAGATCGTTGAGGAATTTGCGATTTCTCACCGCACCGCGCAACGGATGACGCAGGCGCTCGAGACTACCTTCGCCAATGTCACCGCCGAGGATGGCGCGGATCGCAAGCGGCGCTGGCGGATCGACCCGGGCACGCTCGAGCGGCTGCAATTGCGCCCCGAAACCGCGATCGAGGCGCTGGATTATGCCGCGCGCGAGGCCGGGACAGAGGGGCGGCTGCGCCATGCCCAGGCGCTTTCGGACCTGCGCGAGGGGCTTTTGTCGCGGCTGTCGCGGAGCGATGCCGCCCGCGCCGAAGCCGACGCCGAGGCGGTGCTTTCGGCCTTGGCCGAGGTGACCCGCCCCGGCCCGCGCGTCTCGATCCGGCCCGAAATCCTCGACGCGGTGACCGAGGCTTTGCGCGGCCCGTTCCGGCTGCGGGTGCGCTACAAATCCCCCCACGCGCCCGAACGGGTGCTGGAACCGCATGGGGTGCTGCTTGGCCATCGCACTTATCTCGTGGCCCGCGATCAGGCCAAGGGCGATCTGATCCGCACCTTCCGGCTCGATCAGATCCTTTCCGCGGAGGCGCTCGACGAGAGTTTCGCGATGGACCCGGCGTTTTCGATGGAACGCTTTGCCGCGCAATCCTTTGGCGTCTGGCAGGACCCGGCGCAGTTCGGCCCGGTGGTCTGGCGCTTTGTCCCCCACGCCGCCGAGCGCGCGGCAGGGTTCCGCTTCCACCCCTCGCAGCGGCTGGAGCGGCTGGAGGACGGCAGCCTGATCGTGCGCTTCGAGGCGGCAGGCTGGCTGGAGATGGCCTGGCATCTCTATCAATGGGGCGATGCGGTCGAGGTGCTGGAACCCGAAGGCCTGCGCGCGCTGGTCGAGGGCCACAGGCGCGGCGATTTCGGCTCGATGCCGTGAGGCGGTTGACCACCGCAATACCCTCTGCGGTCCTGTCGCGCGAAGGCCCAAAGGCGTCCCGAACCAAGGGCCCGAGCAAGGGAATTCCGCCTCGTTTCCCGCTGTTCGACGTCGGGGGATCATGTCCGACCGGCCTCGGCCTGCCCCTTCCGCCAGACCGAATTCGCATTTGCTGAAACGCAATAGCCCTCGCACGCCCGACGGCGTTCGGGAAACGGGGATCGGGTTGATCGGCGGGCCTGAGGGGGGCCGCGCGCGGAGTGAGGTCTTGGATTCTTCGGTGGTGCCCTTGCCGTGATGCAGGTCGAATGGGTCGGACCACAGGATGCGCAACCGATCCGGAGCATCCTGAAGGTCAGAACGCGGGGGGCTGCGGCCCGTCGCATCCTGAATCCTGAACAGCGTCAGATCCGGCACGGAAACGGAAGCGTCCCTGCCGGCATTGTCCTCTGCAGCGGTTGCGGATGGATCGCATGGCGACAGCTGATCCGGAGCGCCAGCGCGGACAGGAGCCTCCGACGCGCACTCCGGATCGGCCGTGCCCCCCGGCAAGAACGTCACGGCACGAATATCATCGAACAGACGCGCGGCGATGTCCTCGCCATCAGTTTTTTCGGTCGCGGATCGCGCGGGCTGATCACCAACACCGGCAACAGCCCGCCAGCGATCGACGAGGTGAATATCTGTAAACAAGTCGCTCTGTTCGTCGTCCATGTCCGGTCCTTGGGGCGTTGTTGCAGAACTCAGCTGGCAAAGGATTCACATTTGGAATCCATGCGGTTAGACGAGCAGCATGAGCACTCCCAAACCCGCCCGCTACCGCACAACGAATTGGTCCAGCTATCGAGCCATCGCGGCGCCATCCGGTTCGAGCCCGATGGCGAGGGATGCGCTCAGGGAGCGCGGGTCGCTGTTGATCTGGCTGGACAAGGAGATGGCCTGGCACGCGCCGCATGAGGGACGCCAAGGACGCCCGCCAGTCTTTTCGAATGCCGCGACCCAGTTCTGCCTGTCGATCAAGGTTCTGTTCAAGCTGCCGCTCAGGCAGAGTGAGCCAGTGAGGCGCCATCGGTTCGAGCCCATTGGCGAACGGGATGGTCACGAGCCTCCTGCGCTTGGCCGGGCTGGAGTGGCCCGTTCCGGACTACTCGACGCTGTGCCGCAGACAGAAAACCCTCGAAGTGCAGATCCCCTATCGCCGTGTAACGCGCGACTGCCTTTGGCAGAAAAGCAAACTAGCTTTGGCAGGAAATTTTTTGCGTGACGATCGATCATGACGGTATCGTCACTCGCCCCAGTCTGTGCTCGCCAGCCGTCCGCTTCTGAGAGACCGAGCAACGGCACAGGCAATCTCAGCGGCGTTGCGGGCAGTCTGCAAACTGTATCCCAGATCTTGCAGGCGCTCCGCGATCTGCGCGGGGGGCTCGACATCGAGAAGATGCTGCGACTGTTGCGGCCGATGTCGCACTCCGTTTCGGAGCGACTGCCCGACGGCACAGGCAATCTCTGCGGCGTTGCGGGCAGTCTCTAAGCTGTATCCCAGATCCTTAAGGCGCCCGGCAATCTTAGCTGGTGTCTCGACATCAAGCAGATGCCGCGACTGTTGCGGCCGACGCCGCACCATCCCAGCTAGCTGCGTCGTCACGGCGCCACCTCCGCAGCCTTGGCCACGGTGATCGCAGCCGTCAGGACCGTCTGCGTCTCGCCGCCGATCCTGACCCTCACATGCAGCTGCCAGACGCCCACGGCCAGCGCACCGGCGGGAAACACAACGCCGATCAGGCCCGCCGCAGCATCTTGCATGATGATCGTCGCGGCGACGCCCACAGATCCACAGCTCGCCACCGCCTCGATCGCAGCGCCCGTCAAAGGCATGGCATCGCCATTGCGAAGGACCGGCACGAGCAGCTTGAAGCTGTCATTCGAATAGATGCCATAAGTATATTTCACGCTGCCCTCGCTCGCCAAATCCCCGCGGCCTGGTAATCACGCCACGCCCCGGCTGCTTGGTAGTCGCGCCACTCGCCCGCAGCCACAAAGGCGAACCCGCCATCATCACCAGCATTGCTGGCCTCGGCGTGTCCGCTGGCCGTCGCATCGATGGTCAGAGCACCGGACGCCTGCCCATGCACATCGGCCCGGCCCGCGGCCGATCCGCCAAGGCCGATCGAACCCGATGCCTGACCGCTTGCCGCAGCCTTGCCGGTCCCGCTGGCACGCCCAGCGTCTCGGCAACCCTCATCCTCGTTGCTCAGATCCTGAAAGACGAGCGCGGCATCGACGACATCGATCTCGACGATGCAGCGGCTGCGATCACCAAAGCCGCTCGACGCCTCACGAAACGTAACCACGAAACCACCACCAACGAGGAACCACAGAATGTCTGACTTCACCCCCGCTGCGGTGCTCACGGGCATCATCGACGTCAACGGCAAGGCCTACATGACCGACGCGAAAGGCGCGCTCATGCCGGTCGAACTGATCAAGGCGCAGCATGTCCTTGAGGACGAGACCGTGCGCAAGATCATGGGTTTCGCGCTGGCGTTGTCGGCTCAGGTGACCCGGTTCAAGGAACACACCTACGAAGATCTCGGGGCGTTCGACGCGATCCTTGAGCAAGATTACAGCCTGACCAAGGGCGGGCCGAAGGGCAACCGCACCTATCAGAGCTTCGATGGATTGATGAAGATCGAGGTGCGCGTCAACGACCTGCTCGATTTTGGGCCCGAGCTGCAGATCGGCAAGGCGCTCCTTGACGAATGTCTGAACGAATGGGCCGCTGAGAGCCGTGCCGAGATCCGCGCGCTGATCACCAAGACCTTCAATACCGACAAGGAAGGCCAAGTTAGCCGTTCGGGGCTCTTCACGCTGTTGAGACTCGAGAGCAAGGACGAGCGCTGGAACCGCGCCATGGATGCGATCCGTGACGCGATACGGACCGTCGGCTCGAAGACCTACTACCGCATCCAAAGGCGCGAAGCGCCTGATGCGCCTTGGACTTCGGTGACGATCGACCTCGCCAAGGCCTGACGCTTTTACCGGCCGTCCACTCCGGCCGGGCCTACCCCGCCACTCGCGGACCCACCCAGAAGACCAACCGAAATGAACAGGAGGCCCATATGGGCAAGACACCTACTTTCTCGAAATCCGACCTGATTGACCAGGTCGCGGCCAAGACCGGCTTTGCCAAGACCAACGTCAAGGAACTGATCGACGCCATTCTGGCCGAAATCACCGCCCAAACCGAAGCCGGGTCGAAGGTGACCCTGATGGGCTTCGGCTCTTTCGAGCAGCGTCAGAAAAAGGCGCGCACGGGCCGCAACCCGGCCACCGGCGAGACGGTCGAGATCCCGGCCAGCGCGCATCTCGCTTTCAAGCCCGCGAAACCGAAGAAATCCTGACGCGAAACGCTTCCCGGGCAACCGGGGAGCGTCGTTCCGGCGTGGTGGCCGGGGCTTGATGAGCAGCCGGAGGATGGCATGTATACGCTGAATGACATGGAAGACGGGAGCGTCGAGCTCCTCGTGATGCAGCCGAAGCGGGTGGCTGTTTTCTACAGTCCCGAACTGGCGTCGATCGTTGCGGACCGGCTGAACGCCGATCTTCTTGGGGAGTTGCTTCCCAGGGTTGAGGAGGGGTTCGGGAGCCTTGATGTCCTGCTCGTCAATTTTCCCGCTGCTGAAGATGATGGCGAAAACGATGCCGTCGAAGCGAACGAGGATGCCGCATCGGCCGCGGATGTTCGCTGCACGACCGGCCTGGTCGAGGAGATTCCGGTCGCCGCGGGCGATTTCGACACGGAATTCGAGGCGCTGACCCCGGCCGATGCCGACAAGCTGCTCGAAGCCATCGTGGCGTCGAAAGCTGCCGATTTCTCGCCCTCACAGGCTTGCCGCTGCGCCGTCAAAGAGGTTGCGCCGACCATCGAGGACGCCGTCGACGAGGTGGCCGCGCCGCGGGGCGAGCCGACCGAGGCGGATTGGGCCGATGCCTTCGTGGCCGTCGAAAGCGGGTCCGACATGGCCAAGGTTCCCTCGTCGATCGAGATGGTGAGTTCCTTAGCCATGATCCGGCTCCTGACTGTTGCGAGTTGTGGTGAAGGTGAATTTCGGGGCCGGAGCCCCCGGATAGGCCGGAGAAAGGCCTTGATCTGATAGGAGGCAGGCCATGGCTTCGATCTCTTCGAAGCTCACCATGGTAATGCCGCGCGCGCCGTAGAGGTCGATCTTTCCCAGGGCGGTTGCGGACCGGCGCACCATCTCCTCCGGGGTCAGACGGTCAGGCATCTGCGCCTCCCTTGGTCGGCTTGACCCCCGCAAGACCCGGCCCATCTCTCAGCCGGTCCCCTCTGGCAAAGCGAGGCCCGCATGGCACCCTCTCTGACGGTCTGGTTCGACAGCGGCTGTCCGCTCTGCGCGCGCGAGATCGCGCTGATGCGGCGGCTCGACCGGCGCAGGGCGATCCGCTTCGTCGATCTGAACAGCCCTGACGCCCCCTGCCCGATCGACCGCGCCGAACTGCTCGCCCGATTTCATGCGGAGGAGAACGGCCAGCTGCTCTCGGGGGCGGCAGCCTTTGGCGCGATGTGGCGGGCCATTCCGATCCTGCGCCCGCTTGGCCTCATGGCCGGGTGGCCGCCCCTCGCCCCGGCGTTCGAGGCCGCCTATCGCCGCTTTCTACGACTGCGCCCTCGGCTGCAAAAGCTTTTCCGATGACACCCGGCTTTCGGCGCGCGCAAGGATGTCCTATGGCTTGGGAAAATAGCTCAGGACAGATCATGCGCCTTCCTTTTGCCGCCCTTTTCGCCCTGCTGATCGCCGCCGGCTGCGCCGCTGGCAACGGCGCCGTGGTCAAGGGGGCCGGGCCGAACGATCTTCTGAAGCTGCGCGACGGCCCGGGCCTCGATCACAAGATCCTCATCGGCCTGCCCGATGACACCCGCCTGACCCGCGGCGCCTGTCTGACACGGGCGGGCAAGGTCTGGTGCCGGGTCTTCCTCACCGACCGGCCCAACGTCTCGGGCTATGTCGCAGCCGAGTATCTGGCGCATCGCTGACAGGCGCACCCGGCCTTGAACCGCAGATAGCCCGTCTTGGCGCAGTCATCCGAAGCCGCCGCTGATGCATTTCATAGCGAGAGGTGCGCAGGTCATTGCGACCCCTTGTGCGGGCGCTGCGCGAAACCTCGCCCCGTCAAAACGGGCGGTTTGCCGACGGTGAGGTTGCAGCATTGCAAGCGCAGCAATCAACGGAAGCCGCCCTTCGCGGGTTCCATGGGGAACGACACAACGCGCAGTTTGCGGACGTCGCGCCGAGGCCGTAGTGACTGGCGCGACCGATGCTCCCGGAACCGGCCGATTGCCAATGACGCGGGGCGGGAGCTCGGCCTTTCTGGTGATGCCTTGCATGGGTGGTTCCGGCCCTGCGACGCGGTGGCTACCTCTCTGTGCCGGCCCCCTGCATCTATCGTTTGGGCCGACGCGGTTGGCTCAATGGAAATCCCGGCTGGGAAAGAGCCGCTTGGCCTGTTCGCGTGGATGCTGCGCGCGGGGCGGCTGGCGGGCGGGCCGGGAAGGCGTGCGGGGGGCATCGTCGGCCTCGGGGCGGGTCTGGCCGATGGCGCCATCGAGCGGGTGGCCCAGCTCGGAAAGCCGCGGCGACAGATCCTCGATCCGCTCGGCGATCAGATGCACCACGATCCCCTCGCGTTCGAGCCGCCCGGTGACGCGCAGCAGCCGCCCGCCCATGACGGCGCGGCGGAAACGTTCGTAAATCTTTGGCCAGACTACGATATTCGCCACGCCGGTTTCGTCTTCGAGGGTCAGGAAGATGACGCCAGAGGCAGTGCCGGGGCGCTGGCGGGTGATCACCAGGCCGCAAACGGAGGTGCGCTGTAGCGGCGCCGTCACCAGCCGGTCGTGGCAGGTCAGACCGGGCAGGCCGGGGCGCATGAGCTCCATCGGATGGGCGCGCAGGGTCAGGCGCAGGGCGATGTAATCCTCGACCACCTCCTCGCCCAGATGCATCGGCGGCAGGGTCACGGCGGGCTCGATGCCGCCCTCGCCATCCAGCGGATTGGCGAAGAGCGGCAAGGGCTTGGGGGCCCGGATCGCCCGCACGGCCCAAAGCGCATCGCGCCGCGTCAGGCCAAGGCCCGCGAAAGCATCCGCCTCGGCCAGACGTTCCAGAACGGCGGGCAAGAGCCCCGCGCGCAGCCACAGGCTTTCGACATCCGGGTAGCCATTGCCGCGCGCGGCGACGACCCAGCCCGCATCCTCGGCGCGAAAGCCCTTGATCTGCCGAAACCCCAGCCGCAGCGCCAGCCGCCCGTCGGCCCGCCGCTCCAGCCGGTTGTCCCAGTCGGAGCGGTTCACGCAGATCGGCCGCACCTCCACCCCATGCTCGCGCACATCGCGCACGATCTGCGCCGGGGCGTAAAAGCCCATCGGCTGCGAATTCAACAGCGCGCAGGCGAAGATCTCGGGGTGGTGGCATTTCAGCCAGGACGAGACATAGGTCAGCATCGCAAAGGCCGCGGCATGGCTTTCGGGAAAGCCGTAATCGGCAAAGCCCTCGATCTGGGCGAAACAGGCCTCGGCCACGGCGCGCGGATAGCCGCGGTCCGTCATCCCCTGCACGAAGCGGTCGCGATGCGCGCCGATCGTGCCCATGCGCCGGAACGAGGCCAGTGAACGGCGCAGCTGATCGGCCTCTTCGGCGCTGTATCCCGCGCCGACGACGGCAATCTGCATCGCCTGCTCCTGAAAGAGCGGCACGCCGAGCGTTTTCGCCGTCACTGCGGCCAAGGCGGGGCCAAAGGGTTCGGGCGCCTCCAGCCCCTGACGGCGGCGGATATAGGGCTTGACCATGCCGCCCTGAATCGGGCCGGGGCGGACGATCGCCACCTCGATCACCAGATCGTAAAAGGTGGCGGGCTTCATCCGCGGCAGGAAATTCATCTGCGCCCGGCTTTCGACCTGAAACACCCCCACCGCATCGGCCCGCGTCAGCATCGCATAAGTGGCCGAGTCTTCCTGTGGCACGGTGGCCAGATCCAGCCGCAACCCCTTGTGGCGTTCCAGCAGATCGAAGCTTTTGCGCAGGCAGGTCAGCATGCCAAGACTGAGCACATCGACCTTGAGGATGCCCAAGGCGTCAATGTCGTCCTTGTCCCATTCGATGCAGGTGCGCCCCTCCATCGCGGCGTTTTCGATCGGGCAAAGCGCATCCAGCCGCCCGCGGGTGATCACGAAACCGCCGACATGTTGCGAAAGATGGCGGGGAAAGCCGATGATTTCGGAAATCAGCCGGATCGTCAGCGAGAGCCGCCGGTCCTCGGGGTTCAGGCCGATCTCGCGCAGGCGGGCGGGATCGGCGCCGCGGTTCGACAGGCCCCAGATCTGCCCCGAGAGCGCCGCTGTCACATCGGCCGAAAGCCCCATCACCTTGCCCACCTCGCGGATCGCGGCGCGGGTGCGGAAATGGATCACCGTGGCGCAAAGCCCGGCGCGGTCGCGGCCGTATTTCTCATAGATCCACTGAATCACCTCTTCGCGCCTTTCATGTTCGAAATCGACGTCGATATCGGGCGGCTCGCCCCGGTGGCGCGAGATGAAGCGTTCAAACACCATCCCGATCATGTCGGGGGAAACATCGGTGATCCCAAGCAGATAACACAGGATGGAATTGGCCGCCGAGCCGCGGCCCTGACACAGGATGCCGCGTGAGCGGGCGAATTGCACGATGTCCTGCACGGTCAGGAAATAGGGCGCATAGCCCAGCTCCGCGACCAGACCGAGTTCCTTGGCCATCAGCTGATGCACCCGCTCGGACGCGCCTTGCGGATAGCGCCGCGCCAGCCCGTCGCGGGCCAGGCGCTCCAGCCGGGCCTGCGGCGGTTCCGTGTCGTCTTCGCCGGGGTAATCATAGCTCAGTTCCGCAAGATCAAAGGCGCAACGCGCGGCAATCTCCAGCGTGCGGCGGATCGCGGCGGGGTGGTGGCGGAAAAGCCGCGCCATCTCGGCCGGGCTTTTCAGGCGGCGCTCGGCATTGGGGAGCGCCCGGGTGCCGATGGCGTCGATGGTGGTGCCCTCGCGCAGGCAGGTCAGCACATCGGCCAAGGGGCGGCGGGCGGCGCGGTGCATCAGCACGTCGCCCACGGCCACCATCGGTGTCGAGGCCCGCAGGGCGAGATCGGCGCAGCCGCGAAACCAGGCCTGATCGGTGCCGTCATAGCGCGGCGCGGCGCCGAGAAAAACATGGCCGGGAAACTGCCGCTGCAGCCGTTGCAGGGGCGCCAGCGCGTGGGTCAAGTCGGGTGGCGGCAGCGCGATCAGGATCAGCCCGGCCCCGCCCGCGGCCAGATCGTCGAGGGTCAGGGCGCAGTCGCCCTTGCCCGCCCGGCGCTTGCCAAGGGTCAGAAGCTGCGAGAGCCGCTCATAGGCCGGACGGTCGGTGGGCAGGGCCAGAAATTCCGTCGCGCAATCGCGCAGGGCCAGCCGCGTGCCGATGATCAGCCGCGGCAGATCCGGGGTTTCGGGCCGGGGCAGCGGCTGGGCCGGGTCGAGGGTCTGGCGCGAGGACGGATCGGTTCGGGTGGCCGAGCGGATGCGCAGCGCCTCGGTTTCCTGCCGCAGAGTCTTCAGCGCCGAGAAAGCCCGCACCACGCCTGCCAGCGAATTGCGGTCGGTGATCGCGATGGCAGCCAGCCCCAGTTCCGCCGCGCGGGCCACCAGCTCCTCGGGGTGCGAGGCGCCGGTGAGGAAGGTGAAATTCGAGGTTACGCAGAGTTCGGCATAGGCGGCGGAATTTTGCGTATTTGGACCAGGAAAAACGCTCATGCGAATTCCCCCTGCACGAACCAGCCGGGGTTTTGCGGCGTGAAGAACAGCCAGAGCCGACGGCCCTCGGCGGTCTCCACCCGCCAGTAGTCGCGCAAGCCGTGGCGCCAGTTCTCATCTTCGAGCCACCATTCGGGGGTGATCCGTTCCGGCCCGGTGGCGCGGGCGGTGGTGAGGGGCATGGCCCGCCAGCGAAACCTTGCGGGCGGGGTGGGGCCGGTCGCGGTGATCGGCTCGGGCGGAAAGAGCCGCAGGGGGCGCGGGCGGGGGGCGTGAAACCCGTCTTGCGCGGTGCTGAAGGCGGCGGGGGCAATCAGGAAGCCGCGTTCGGGGATGTGGCTTTCGGCGGGCAGAAAGCGGTGAATGTTCTCAAGCCCGATCCGGGTGCCGAGCCGGGTGAGCAGATCGGCCAGCCGGTCGGGGCTGGCGGCATGGGCGGTGCCCAGCTGCGCGGGGGCGAGCGGTTCGACCCGGGTGGCTTCGAGCCGCAGCTGGTCGATGCCGAACCCCGCATCGACCCCGGCCAGACCGCGGGCGAACAGCGGCAGGATCCGGGCCGGGTCGCGCATCGGTGCGGCCAGACGCAATTCGACCTGCTGGCTGGCCTGATCGACCCGGCGCAGGGTCAGCAGCAATTGCCGGGCCCCGGCCTGATGCGCGGCGAGCTTGTCGCAAAGCGGCGTCAGAAGCCGGGTCAGCCCCGCCATCACGTCGCTTTCCAGCCCGATCGGCTCGGGCAGGGTCATCCGGGTGGCGAACTGCGGCGGCTCGGCCGCGGGGGTGACGGGCTCGGGGCTGTGGCCAAGGGCCTGATCGAGCCGGGTGAGCAGATCGGGGCCGAAGCGACGGGCCAGCGGCGCCCGGGGGCTGGCGGTCAGATCGCCGATGCGGCGCAGCCCCAGCCGTTGCAGCCCGGAGACCGTGTCGGGATCGAGCCGCAGCGCCGCGACGGGCAGGGCGAGCAGATCCGGTTCGGGGGCCTCGGCGACCGGGTCGCCGAAATGCGCCAGCGCCCAGGCGGCACCGCGGCTGGCCCCGCGGCCAAGCTGCGCGGTGATCCCCGCCCGTTCGAGCCGCGCCCGGATGTCGGCGCACATCGGCCCCTCGCCGCCCCACAGATGTGCCGCGCCGGTGACATCGAGCACCAGACCGTCCTGCCCCTCCAGCCCGACCCAGGGGCAATAGCGCTCCGCCCAACGCCGCAGCCCGGCCAGAAAACGGGTGTCGAGATCGGGGCGGGCGGGGCGGCTGATCAGCCCGGGGCAGAAGCTGCGGGCATCGGCCATCCGCATGCCGCGGGAAAGACCGGCGGCCTCGGCCTCGGCGTTCAGGCAAAAAATCGTCTCGGCGCTGCCCAGCCGTTGCGACAGGACGAAGGGGCCATCGACCGGGCAGGCGCGCAGGGCCCGGTCAGTCGCCAGTCGGGGAAACCAGATCGAGACGATGCGCCTGCGCGTTCCAGCAAACATTCCATGCGCCCAATGTTCCCATTTTGTTCTTTATAATTTCCCACCGCATCGGAGTCGAGTCCGTGTCCGCGGCATCAAAGATCGGCGTCGCCCGCCAGCGCGTTTCGGCGGCATTCGAGCCCATGCCTTCGGGGATCAGGCACAGCCCCGTCGTGGCCCCCGCCCCCGCCGCCAGCTGCAGTCGCCGCCCCTCGCGCAGATTAAGCGGGCGGGTGATCTCCAGCACGACAAGCGCAAGGCTGCCGTCCTTCAGCGCCTCCTCGGCCAGCGCCAGACCGTCGATCTGGTTGGCCGGGCGCGCCAGCAGCACCCGGGCGGGATCAAGAAAGGGCAAAAGCCCCAGGGGGTTGAGCGTTTCGGTCAGCCAGGCCTCGCGCAGCCACAGCACCGGGCCTTGCAGGCTGGCGACGGCGCAGGCGGCAAAGACCGGGGCCGAGGGGCCGCAGACCTCGTGGACGCGGCCCGGGCGCAGCGGGAAGAAGGGAAGATCAGCGCGGGACATGCGGCAGGATAACGCGAACGGCCGGGCTTTCCAACGGCGGGCACACGATGGCCCCGCAAAGGTCGTCGCGGCGCGACCAACGGCCCCAAAAGCCTCTCGCGTCTGTTTCTGCCAGCGCCATGCCGCATATCACGGGCGGCAAACCGCCCTCCAGCCTACGCCAAGCCTTACGCTCAGCTCCGCGCACGTGGCCCCTTTGGGCTGCGCGTGGCTCTCGCTGCGGTGCGCTCGAACGGTCGCTTCGGCGGCACGCGCCGGGAGGGCCGACCGTCCGCTGAAGGCCGAATCCGTAGATCTCGCAGAGCGCATCGTCAATTCCGCGATTCCCAGCGGTTACGCATCCCTGTGTAGGCCCGTTTTCCTCCTGTTTTTGCTCGCGCTCATGGCACCTCTTTCTCCCCGGCTCACGGCTCCGAGGCCCCGTCGCTCTCTGCGAGCGCCGCCTGATATCGCGAAACCGCGCCCGCGAAGGCCTCTGCCGCCGCTGCGTTCGAGAACATGTATTCCTCCGTCACGCCGGACCCGGACTGGAACGTCAGACGTCCGTAGCGGCAGATCGGGATCTGATGGTTGTCCTTGAACCGCCGATCGGGCGAGCCGTCCTTGTTCGCCTTGGCCCAGGTGTGGCCGATGACCTCGGCATCCTTCGGAACGCCGTCTTCCTCCTGAAAGGGCGAATTTGCCGCCGAAATCGAGAGTTCTCGAATGTCGATCAGCGCGAAAGCGCCATCCACGCGCGGGATGACCGCGACGCCGGGATAGATCAGGATGTCGTCGCCGTTGACGTTCTCGAAGCGCATCGCGCGCCCGGGGAAACGGATCAGATCCGTCGCGCTGAACTCCAACCGGACCGGATGACGGTCGATGACGCGGCTCGCCGTTGTGCGCTCCGCCACCCGGTTCGCCGCCCTGTGTGAGGTCACATCCCATTTCTTCGCGCTCTGTCGCAGCGCCTCGAACAGCCGGACCATCTCCGCATAGGCGCGCTGCGCGGCATCCCCGGACTCGAAGGTCACGTCGATCTTCGTGCTGCCCTCCCAGGCGATCAGCCTTGCGACCTCGGCTTGGGTCACGGGCAATTCGACCTCAAGCTCGGCGATGCGCCGTTTGTAAAACCAGCGGAACAGGCTTCGGCGGCGGCGATGCAGCTCGTTTTGCTGCGCCGCCTCGGCGTCCTTCGCCTCCTTCAGATCCGCGGTGACCTGCGTCCGCTGCTCGCGCGCCTGCGCAATCATGTCCCGCAACGGCAGCAGTGAGGTGCTGGTCAGAACCTCGACCGAGGCGCTGGCGATCTCGTTCATCCCCGAGACCGGCATGTAGATTTTCGCCGAGGCCGGGATGTTGCCCGCGGCCGGGCTTTCGGCGGGCGCCGTGGCCGGGGCGTTCTGGGGAAGCGCGGGAGGCGCAAGTTCCACCGCTCCGGGCGATGAGGAGAACGGAATGACGGTGGTGCTGAACCCCAATCCGGTTCCGGGCAGCCCGACCGTTGCCCGGACGCCCTGTCGCCCGACGTTGACGGTTGCGCCCGGGACCCCGATGCTCGTGCTGATGCCGCGCTTGCCGACATTGATGCGGACGCCGGGAAAAAGTGTGAAAGTCTGCCTGAAACGAAGTGACATGATGCAACCCTGACGATTCTTCCGGAAGACTAACCCCGTTTCGCATTGTGCGCGTATGGCAAAATCGCGCCCCGGGAGAGCGGGCCGAAAAGGTGTGAAGACCCGGCTCACATGCCATCCTGCAATGGCATAAGGGGGAAGGTGCCCGGCTTCGGATCCACCCGATCACATGAGCAAACTGCCCGCCCAAGCCGCCAGGATGACCAGAACCAGCCCCGGCACGACGCGCAGGGCAAAGCCGCGCCCGCCGCTGATCGTCGCCACGAGGATCTTCGTCACAGTGTTCGCGCTCAGCCCCGCGAGGATCGGCACCGCCGCCGCCTCGGGCGCGACCTTGCCTGCAGCGACCAGCGTCGCCACCGAGATCGCCGAGGCATGGGTATCGACCAGCCCCGCCGCCGTCGCCGCCAGAAGCACGCCGGAACCGCCGAAATGTGCCTGCAACCCGGCCGCGAGGATCAGCACCAGCGCCAGCACGCTGCCGAAGATCAGCGCCGTCTTCAGGCTGAAGGCGCTGCCGGGACCGGGCGTCTCGGCCGCGGGATGGCGCATCGCCACCAGCGTCAGCACCACACCGTAAGCCACGGCGGTGACCCCGGCCAAGACCAGCGGCAGGATCATCTGGCGCAGCGTCGGCAGGCTGACCGCGGCCAGCACCAGCCCCATCTGCAGAACCGTCGCCACGGTCGACAGCACCGCCCCCGCGACGCAGGCGGCCCGCATCTCGGGCGATTGCAGCGCCCGCGCCCCCATCGCGCCGATCGTCGCCGTGCTGGAGACGAACCCCGAGAGCGCCCCCGACAGCGGCAGCCCGAACCGCGCCCCGAACAATCGCACCGCCAGATAGCCCGCCGCGCCGATCGCCATGACCAGCAAGATCACGATGCCCAAGGAATGCGGGTTCAGCGCCAGCCAAGGCCCCATCGGCCGATCCGGCACCAGCGGCAGGATGACGAGCGTCGCCGCGGCAAAGATCAGCGCATCGTCAAGTTCGTCCTTGGAAATCAGCGTGGTGACCAGCGTGTGCAGCCAGGCCTTGAGATGCAGCAAAACCGTCACCGTGACGGCGATCGCCGCCGCCATCTGCGGCGCGGGGATGCAGAGCCCGCCCAGCAGCACCGTCAGCAGCAGCACGATTTCCGTGGTCAGCCCCGGGTCCTGATGCGGCCGCTTGCCGTAAGACACCGCCAGCAGCCCCGCGACCGAGGCCGCGATGACGGCCAAAAGAGCCACCCCGCCCAGACTGAAGGCCACCGCCCCGGCGGTCGAGGCGATGGCAAAGGTGCGCAGCCCCACGGGCGAGCGCGCCGGCCCCTCGCCCTTGCGCCGCTCGCGCTCGGCGCCGATGAGCACGCCCACGGCGATCGCGCTCACCAGGTTCAGAACGGGCGGAACGAGGATCGGCAGCGTGTCCATGCGGGCCTCCGGAGCAATTAGCTCCATGACAGCACAGTCTGCCGCCTGGCGCCTTGATCTGGAACGCCATAGACAGCGGATATATTCGCGCGGCTCGTAGATCGCCGTCACGGCCTGTCCGGCGGTTGACACGACAAAACGCAACAGACTTTGTCGGCATGGTGAAAATCTGAAAATCCGGATTTTCAATGCGTGATATCTGGCTGTCTGGAAATAAAATATGGCATCTTTTCCGAAATGATATTCAACGCGCAGCATTGCGCCGCTTGAAGATGCCGAAATCAACAGTTTTGCGAAATTGTTTTTCCGAGATTGGCTGCAAATTCGACTTATTTCGCCGTTTCATGTGAATTTCCGTCTCATCTTGTTTGGTTGCTTTCGTTCGCGTGATTACAATGGACGAAATGGTCCCCAGTAGACGAGGCGTAATCATGGCGCGCAATATGACGACACAACTCTCTCGCATCGTCCCCAAAGGGGATCAGGCCAGGTCGGGGCTGACCGGCGTCGCGCGCCATCTGCTTTCGGTCTCCGTCATCGCCCTTCTGTTCGGCCTTTCTCCGGCCTCTGCGCAGTTCCGGATTGATCGAGCCGGTGAGGTGACAGAGGAGAGTTCAGGCGTGATCCAGAGCACGGTCGGCTATCTGGCCGACACGACGACTGGAGGCGGCGACAACCTTGGCGATCACATCGCCACCCAGGGCCTGAACATGGCCGGGTTCGGCATCTCCGGCATTCTCACCCCGGACGGCAGCGATCCCGGCGCTGGCGTGAACGTACAATATGTCGATGACATGTTCGGCGCCTATGTGCCGCCGGAGCCCGACCTGTCCGACTATGTCACGAAGTCGGGCATGCCTCAGACCATCACCAGTGCGAAAACCTTCGATGGGCCGGTGCTGTTTTCCGACGACGTGCAGGTGACGAAGGTGCCAGCCTCGACGCGCGATGTCACCAACAAGGCCTATGTCGACGATGCGATCGACGATCTCGTCACGCTGACGACGAACCAGAGCGTGAGTGGCGACAAGAGCTTCACCGGTTCCGTCGCGGTGCGAACGCCCACCGGGGACATGGGGGCGGCGAACAAGCTCTACGTCGACAACGCGATCTCGGCCGCGGGCGGCAGCTATGTCACCATGGGCACGAACCAGATCATCGGCGGCACCCCGATTACCGGAGCCAAGGGCTTTACGGGCGCCGTCACCTTCGGCGGCGAAGTCAATGTGACGAGCGCGCCCGACGATGCGAATGATGCCGTCAACAAGGCCTATGTCGACAGACTGACTGACGGGCTCTCTGGACGGGTGACCGTGCTCGAGGGCGATGTGACCGCGCTCACCGCCTCGGTGACGACCCTGCAGGGCAATGTCGTCTCGTTGCGGAGCGATGTGACCACGCTGCAAGGCGATGTTTCGTCCCTCGACACCCGTGTGACCAATCTCGCAAATCGAACGATCACCGCGGGATCGGGGATTACCGCTTCGGGCACGCTCGGCGGCGGGATCACGGTGGCGGTGGATCCGACCGTCGTGCGCACCTCGGGCAATCAGACGCTGGCGGGTGTGAAAAACTTCTCGTCCTTGCCGACGGTTCCGACCGCGGCCCCGACGCTTGCGGGCCAGGTGGCTTCGAAGGCTTATGTCGATGCCCAGGTCGCGGGCGCGGTGGGCACCACCTATGCCGCCGGAGACGGCCTGTCTCTTGCGGGCACCACCTTCGCGGTGAACGGCACCGTGGTGCGCACCTCGGGCGATCAGACACTGGCGGGCGTAAAGACCTTCTCCGCGCCGATCGCGGGCTCGATCACCGGCAATGCGGCGACGGCAACGAAGCTGGCGGCGGCGAGAACCATCAACGGCGTGGCCTTCGATGGCGGTGCCAACATCACCCTGCCGACGGTGAACACCTCCGGCGCCCAAGCGGTGGCCGGGGTCAAAACCTTCAGCGATATCCCGGTCATCCCGATCACGGCACCGACCGTGGCGGGCCAGGTGGCCTCGAAAGCCTATGTCGATGCGCAGGTCGCGAGCGCAGAAGGCACCACCTATACCGCAGGCTCCGGGCTGTCGCTCGCCGGCACCACCTTTGCGGTGGACGGCTCGGTGGTGCGCACCTCGGGCGATCAGACGCTTTCGGGGGTGAAGACCTTCTCGGCGCCGATCGTGGGTTCGATCACCGGCAATGCGGCAACCGCGACGAAACTGGCGGCGGCGGCGAATATCAATGGCGTGGCCTTTGACGGTTCCGCTGCGATCACGCTGCCGACGGTGAACACCACCGGTGCCCAAACGGTGGCCGGGGTGAAAACCTTCTCCTCGCCGATCGTAGGCTCGATCACCGGCAACGCGGCGACGGCAACGAAGCTGGCGGCGCCGAGCGCCATCAATGGGGTGGCCTTCGATGGTTCCGCTGCGATCACGCTGCCGACGGTGAACACCACCGGTGCCCAAACGGTGGCCGGGGTGAAAACCTTCTCCTCGCCGATCGTGGGCTCGATCACCGGAAATGCGGCGACGGCAACGAAGCTGATGGCGCCGAGCGCCATCAATGGGGTGGCCTTTGACGGTTCCGCTGCGATTACGCTGCCGACAGTGAACACCACCGGTGCCCAAACGGTGGCCGGGACGAAAACCTTCTCCTCGCCGATCGTGGGTTCGATCACCGGCAATGCGGCAACCGCGACGAAACTGGCGGCGGCGGCGAATATCAATGGCGTGGCCTTTGACGGTTCTGCTGCGATCACGCTGCCGACAGTGAACACCACCGGTGCCCAAACGGTGGCCGGGACGAAAACCTTCACCGGCACGCTGACGGGAACCGGAACGGTGAACCTGCCCCCGGCAACCTATATCCCGGCGATGGGCACCACCTCGACCGCGGTGGCCAACAAGGCCTATGCGGACACCAAGGTGTCCTTGACCGGCAACCAGGCGATTTCGGGTGTGAAGGATTTTGCCGCCTTCCCGACCGTTCCGATCGCGACGAACCCGACTGCGGACAATCAGGTCGTCAGCAAGAAATATGCCGATAGTCTGGCATTCAATATTACGAGACGGTTGGATCTCGGAAATATCCGTGTGCTGATCCCAGCTGTAAAGGGAGACGGGGCGACTTCAAATATGTACAAAAATTATTATACATCGGATAGATCCATGACCATCAATGTCGGAAACCCACCGTCCGGGTATGAGTGGATCTTGAAAGCTAATCTTACTTATTCGTCATACACACCGGTTTCGACGACCCGCTACTTCAAGGCTCTTCCGGGAGACGTCATCACTTCGGATGGGTCATCTCTCCATTTTAACAGCAACCCCTGGACTACATCCGCACTGGCTCAGAACGGGAACGGGATATATATAACTGATCCTTTGAACAGGTCAGTTTCCGGACACTTCATTGAAGCAAACAGCGAAGATCCTCTGACGATTTCCGGGCAGTTTGGATATAATAGAGATGCGATGGAAATTTATTATGGATCCATGGAGCTTTTCCTGTCTCCGATCTAAAAGGAAAAAACTCCCCCAAATTTTCAAGTTTGGGGGGAGTGTAAATTGATGATTCCGGGCTTGCTCCGTGATGTATCTGAGCAGCCGTCCCTGCCTTCGAGGATCACGATCTGATCGCTTCAAGGGCTTCTCGCGGCAAGACCTCCCGGCATCTGGGATACCTTGGGCCCTAACGTAAAACATAACCCCTCGCAGGGTCGTCTTGTGGGAGGTTTCCGACGGTGGGGCGGATGGGCCTTGCAGAAATCAGGGAGGCCCTTTTGCACGCCTGCGCACAGAGAATGCCCTTAGACAATACGCAGGGGTAGATGCACTGCTTTCAGCTTTGGGCCAACCTGCCCGCCGCGCTGAAGATGACCGCGCCGCGCTATCAGGACGTTGGCGCTAGTGATATCCTGATCGAGGGCGATGACGACGGCACCATCGTCAAGGTGATCATCGGCAGTTTCTGGGGCAAGACCGGCCCGGTCGATGGCATCGCGGCCAATCCGGCGGTAATTCCGCCGTACCGCGCCTGAACGATAGCTTTCTGGTATGCCGCCCCGTACCACCACAAGATTCGATGATTGTCATACATATCCGAGAATGGTTAAGTTCGCACTTTAGGAGGTATTCGCTTGGCCACCTCACCCATGAACTTCAGTGCAGCCCCATCCGCTGCGGGCTATCTCTATCAGGCCCGTTTAGCGCTCGCTCTGTGCCTGAAGTACGTGAACACCGAAGCTAGTGTCGAGGTAGGTATCGAACGATTGGATGACGTCTCGTTCGAAACCAATGGAACGGCGTTGGAGCTTCTTCAGGCCAAGCATCACATCAATCGGGTGGCCAGCCTCAGCGACAAATGTGTCGACCTCTGGAAAACACTGCGCGTCTGGTGCGAAGCCGCTGCCAGAGATCCGACTCTGCCCGCGCGTACCCGTCTTGCCCTGGTGACTACAGGCTCTGCACCCGATGACAGTGCAGCCGGAAAGCTGCGCCCTGCGGGAGCCTATCCCGCCGGAGAAGTGCGAGACCCCAAAGCCGCGGCCGCACTGCTTCAGGCGGTCGCGGAAGTGGGAGGCAATCAAGAACTGAATGCGGCCTATGCAGCTTTCCTAGCACTCGGCCCCACCATGCGGATTTCGCTCCTGAGTTCGATCGAAATCTTGGACAAACAACCGCTAGTCACTGACCTGAGCGAAGTAATCGAAAATGACCTACGCCTGCTCGCGCCCAGAGGCCAAGCCGCAATAGCCCGCGAGCGATTGGAGGGCTGGTGGTGGCCGCGTGTATGCAAGGCGCTAATTTCCAGCCCCGCAGAATCCATTGCGGTGCTGGAAATCGAGGCAAAGCTTGACGACATCCGTGACGGCCTTAAGCGCGATGCCTTGTTTGCCGACCAAGAACATGTCGATCCTCCAACTGACGAGATCGCTGACTACGAAGGGCGCCCCTTCGTCCGACAATTGAAGATGGTTGGCGTCGGTGGAAATCGCGTCGAATATGCCAAGAGAGACTACTATCGGGCGTTCACGCAGCGGTCGAAGTGGGTCCGTGAGCACTTATTGTTCGACGGCGAGATCGCGAGATATGAGCAAACCCTCATCGAGGAATGGCAGCCCCGGTTTCAGCAAATGCGCGACAAGATCGGCGATGAAGAAATCACCGATGCAGCGCGCCGCCAAGCCGGCCAAGAACTTTACAGTTGGGTAGAGGCAGACGCCCGCTTCCCGTTTCGGACAGTCAGCCACCGTTTCCTCACAGTAGGTTCCTACCATATTCTGGCTAACGACCTGCGTGTCGGATGGCATCCAGATTACGAGACGGTTTGTTGCGACGAGGAGGTCTAGCAGTGGCTTCGCGCTGGAATTTATCGTGGCGCGATCGCCCTCCTGAGGAGGCGGCGCTTTTTAACCCCGCTTTCTGCGGTGAACTGATTGCTCGCGCCACCAAGGATTATGAACAGATCCGCTCGGCGGCGTTTCCGCTTCCTTTGGGCTTTGTGGTCCTCCCCTTGGTGTTGCACCCGCCAACTCTTGCCGCGTTACCTGGTCGGGCGAACACAACCATGGCAACCTGGTCGGCAAACAATGAGGCGCTCCTAGCCGAACTGCCGGAGCGTACCCTGCGTCTTAGACCGATCAGCCGTGAAGCCCTGCTCTTCCTCACGCAACATCGAGCCCTGACGGTAGATGATCAGGGGCTACGGACGGGTGAGAAGCCCATAAGACTTTCTGCGAAAGTCGAGGTGACTACGCCAGCTGTCGACGAGATTCGCCGCGCAGCCAGTCTACTTGGCCGATGGTTCGCCAGCCAAGGCGCGCGGCCCCAAATCCACCAGACGACAGTCCAAATCCTCCAGACTATGGGAGTTGCGCCATGATCCTGCAGCTGCGCGCGGTCGCAATCTATTCCCACGACGGAGAGCGGCGAGACATTGAGTTCGCTCTTGGCCGACTGAACATCGTCACCGGAGCCTCGAAAACGGGCAAGTCGGCCTTGCTCGACATCGTCGACTACTGCTGGGGCCGCGGCGAATGCACTATTCCAGAGGGCGAGATCCGGCGCAGCGTGTCCTGGTTCGCCATCCTGCTGGACCGCGGCGGAGAAGGTATTCTGATAGCCCGGCGCAATCCGGGTCCAGCCGGCAGGGCCAGCGACGAGATCTATTTCGAGCGCGGAGTGGCAGGATTTCCTAGCACCCCTCAGCCCTTCACCAAGAATGTTACCGCCGATGGTCTGCGCACCCGGCTCTCGATGGTATTGGGCATCGCTGAGAACAAGCACATTCCAGAAGCTGGATCGACCCGGGCGCCGCTGGAGGCATCGGCCAGCCAAGCGATCTTCTTTTGCCTTCAAGCGCAGGATGAAATAGCAAGCCGCCGCCTGCTTTTCCATCGTCAGGGTGAACAGTTCATACCCTCACACATCAAGGACACGCTGCCATACTTCGTGGGCGCAATGGGCGAGGATCATTACCTGCAGCGCATGCGTTATGACGAGGCTCGGGCGCGCCTGCGTAAGCTTGAACGCGACTATTCTGAAGCTCGCGCGTTGGCAAATGAAGAATCCACCACCGCCCAATCGCTTCTTCAGGAAGCAAAGCGGGTTGGCTTGTTGCCCTTCGATGCCTTCGCCGACACGCCAGCCGACCTGCGCGAACTTTTGACTACCGCTGCGGCTCCCCGCGAGCTTGCCTACGCGCGCAATGACGACCCGGCATCGGACCTAACAGACCTGGAAAATCGCCGTCGGCGCTTGCGCGGTGAAATGCAAGAGGTGCGCGAAGAGATCGCCGATGTCCAACGGCTTGAACGAGAGGCGTCGGAATTTCAGGTTGAGGCTCGGGAGCAGGAAGCTCGCCTTGCCTCGATCGGCTTGCTTACTGACGACAGCGGCGACGCGGAAACCTGCCCGCTTTGCGACAGCCACTTGGCAACCCCCATCCCATCGGTCAGCGAAGTTCGTAGATCGCTCACATCGCTTGAAGGCCAGCTACGGTCAGTGCGCCGAGACAACCCACTCCTCCAAGCCCGACAGGCGGAGCTTGAAGCGCGTCGAAACGCCCTCGACGTACAACTGAGAACCGTCCAAGCCGATATTCTCGCGAGAATAGCAGAAAATGAACGGCTCAGGGTCGAACAGGATCAGTTCACCGAACAGGCTCGTGTCGCAGGTCGTATCGGCTACTATCTTGAGAATGCTCGGACTGTCACTTCCGACGACGGCATTCGACTGGCGATTGCACGGGCAAGAGCCGAGGTATCCGAACTCGAACAGCTCCTAGATCAGGAGGCGCTAGAAGAACGGCTTACCACCGCCTTAAGCCTAGTGGGTCGCGATCTCACACGGTACGCGCGCATGTTAAACCTTGAGCATGGCGACAATGCGCTGCGACTTGATCGGAAGAATCTCACGGTTGTCGCGGACACGATCGATGGTCCCTTGGCTCTTCCGCAGATAGGTAGCGGTGAAAACTGGGTCGGCTATCATGTCGCTGCGCACCTCGCACTCCATGGGCTGTTTCGTGCTCGAAATCGGCCGGTCCCCGCATTCCTGATACTCGATCAGCCGTCTCAGGCGCATTACCCGCCTGAACGGGACGTCGGGGAAATTGACGGCAACAGTGACGAGGACCAAGCTGCAGTCGCTCAGTTATACAAGCTACTCTACGACTATTGCACAGAGCACTATCCAAACATGCAGATCATCGTAATGGACCATGTCGAATTGCTCGAGGACTGGTTCAGAGAAGCCATGGTCCAGCGCTGGCGGGACGGCATCAAGCTGGTGCCTGTAAGCTGGCTGCGGTCGACCTAGCCTCGACGGCCGTGAGGGCCTCATTGTCGAGCGGTTCTCCACTCTTCTCCACCAGCGCGCGGAGGTCCATCATAGGTTTGGTCGTCGGGTCTGGACGCGACCAATTTCAGGGCGATACGGCAGTCTCACGCGCCGCGCCCTATGTCCGCGCTTCCACAGCTTGCGCATCTGCTCGCTGGTGCAGCGACGCGATAATGTTATTCAACCTGCGCAGCAGGTCGTCATAGGTCAATATATCGATCACGTTGGCGTACTTGCGCTTGATGATTTCCAGATCGAGCTGCTGGCTGGCATCCAAGGCCTCGGCCCCGTCCGGCCGGCGGTCCCGGCCGAGGATGATCATCGCCTTCGGATTCGTGATGCGGATTCCCATTCCCGACGGCAGCTTCGAGGCATATCTGTCTGAAAGCACCTTCTCGCCAACCACGCCCCATTTCGAAAGATGGAACAAGTATTTCTCCGCTTGCATGATGCTGCCCGAGAGTTCCTTGGTGGGGATGTAGTTGTCCCGATACTTCGTCCGGCCCATCAATGCGTCGTCGAAGGGCTTCTTAACCTCGATGACGTCGATGTTTCCAGCAGCATCGATCAACGCGAGGTCGATGTAGCGATCCTTCGTCGCCCCCGAAACCGAATATGCGTCGACGATCTTTACGTTGAACAGCACGGCAACATATTTAGGAAAGATCAGCAGCAAGAAGTTGACGATCATCGCCTGCCAGTCGCGTTCGGATCGCGCAGTGCCATCCCGCAACCACCCCGTGATGGTGTCACGGATGAAGACGTACTTTTCGATCTCGGTTTGGAGCAGCTCGGGCTGGGCCAGCGTTGCGGTCGTCGTCGAACGCCGGCGGTTCAAATAAGCTTCGTAATGCGCTCGCGCATCCCTCAAGGGGGTAATGTAGTCTCCGATCACACTCGCTACCCTGGCTGCGGCGTACCGGTTGAGTTCCCCGGTATTGGGGAATTTGCTCAAAAGCGTTTGGAAGTCCGGAATCGGAATAGCGCCTTCCCGACTGCCGCCAACAATGATGGGCTGATCCGGCGCGACGAGATCAGCGATCTTCCTGAAAATTGAGATATTACGCTCGGCGACGAAAACCTTGCGCTCCAATCGCAGTCCATCGTCAATGATGAGTACGGGGTTATCAATGTCTAATATCCTGCCCTTGATGTGGAAGTACCCACCACGGCGCGCTGCAAAGCGAAACCGATACTCGAAATCTTCGAAGTCATTTTCTTGGTCTCCCTGGTCGGGCTCGGAGGCCAAGTCTCGACGCTCGAAGTTGAAGACCTTACTAAGGGTGACTCTCCCATGGTCCCGCAGTTCACGCCAAACCCATCCATTGTCTCGCTGGTCAGCGCGGTAGGTCAAGACGACATCCGATGCGGAAATCTCGAAATCAAACAAGTTTTGCCCCCATGCCAGCAGCGCCAGATAAATTCACTGAAGTATAGGCGGGTGTAAAGGAAGCCTGCATCCGAAGCCATGCCGCATTGCCGTCGCCAGTTCACCGGAGGCCCTGTGTCTTCACGCGGATCGTGTCGATGTGCCGGTCGGGAATGTAGATGTCCTGCGCGCGAAGACCGCGCGGGTCCGGGCCAGAGCCACCATGAGGCAAGTGATCACCGAGCCACCCTCCGCCATCCCGGGACGATATCTCAAACGGAGTGAAGCGCAGGGAGGTCCGCCCACGATACGCACCAAGACCGGCTTTGATCCGACACTGAACGGAAAAGGCGCGCCCGGAAAAATAGTCGCCACAATCTCGGTAACGAAATTGTGAGGTCGGCTATTTCGGAGAGGCTTAGGACCCTCGACGGCGGCACATCTGCAGCTCGGCGACTTCATCCCGGATTTGAATGAAATGAAAAGCCGGGCC
The DNA here is from genome assembly GCF_052363175.1 of Rhodobacter capsulatus. Lineage (GTDB taxonomy): Bacteria > Pseudomonadota > Alphaproteobacteria > Rhodobacterales > Rhodobacteraceae > Rhodobacter > Rhodobacter capsulatus_D. The sequence continues at coordinate 1,528,457 of NZ_CP198946.1, read as the reverse complement.
CGCCTTGTCAAGCCCCCGGAGCCGCGGGAATTGACAAGAAAATCCGACCGTTGCGGCGAGCCCACATCGGTTTGGCCGACGAAAACGGGCTTGATCGCCCCGGAATTTGTGCCTTATCTCATCACCATGATGACCCAGAACACGCATATCACCCCGGCCGCCTCCCGGCTCATACGCTGATCCTTCCGGATCGGACGTGGGGTTTCGTGTCTCGCATCGTTGCTCTCCTGACCAACTTTTCGCCCCGAATCACGCCCGTAAAATCGGACGGCGCGCGGCTTGAAACGGTCATCGAGAGGCTCTCTTGCCGCCCGAGCGCCAAAACTTTGTGAGGACCGTCCCGAAAGGGACCCGGAATTCGCAAGGTTTCAGCACCCCCTCCGACCCGGTTCAGACGCCGCGCAGCCCGCTTTCGGGGGCTGCCGGTCGTAGAGCGGGATCAGTCGGACACAAGACCTGAGGTGGCGAAAATGAACGGCGAAGCGAAAAACGAAGAAAAAGACGGAAAAGGCATCAAGTGCCTGTTTATCAACGATTTCTTCCGTTTTGAGCGATCTCGCGCTATGACTCTGCCGGATCCTCGCCCCCATCCTGGAGATCGCAATGACCTGCACCTGACCCCTGAAAACGAAAACGCCGGGATGTTGGCGCATCCCGACGTGGACGTGATGTGGAAGGCCGAAGCCCACCAGAATTGACAACTGGTTCATAGCATTTCCTGCGGCTCGCCGCAAGGAAACGCCCGGCTTCAGCTCCCCTCGAACCGGACCCTACGACAGCAAGAGAAGCATCGCTTCGGGCGCGTTTTTTCGCATGTCCGAGGGCTGGCCTCGTCATGCCTGTCGATCGTGTCCGCCTCCCACGGACCGCCCGACCCGGGCGGCTCTGCCCCGAAGAATGAGGACACCGGAAATGGCTGACAAAGACCAGAATGACAAACCCCTGAATGGCGAGATCCTGCCGCCCGAGGACACCGCCCCCTTGATCGCGCAAGAGACCGTCCAGACCGAGGAAACGGTCGAGGGCGAGCTCAGCCCGATGGGGGAGATCATCACGGAAATCACCGATTTGCTGGCCGCGCTGCCCGGCGACTGCGCCGAGATCAAGCATGGCATCGAGGAGTGCCTGATCGACGTACATCTGGAATTCGAAGACGTGGTGTCCCGCGAGAGCATCGCCCGGCGTCAGATCGCCACCCTCAAGCGGAGCCTGCGCCAAGAGAAGGAGCAGGCGAAGCTCCTGCGCCACAAGATCTTCGTCGGTGGATCGGACAACAATTACCAGGACATCGAGGACGGCACCCTCGATCTGCCCGACGACGACATCGACGAGGAGGAAGAGACGCCGAAAGCGCGCAAGGGCAAGCAGAAGCGGAAAATGCCCAAGGACATCAAGACCATCGAGATCAAGCATTATCCGGAGCAGACGCACTGCCCCTGCGGGGGCGAGCTGAAGGAGATCGGCCACTGGATCTCCACCCTGCTCAGGGTCATCCCGGAGCATTACGTGTGGGAAAAGCACATCTACTTCCGCTGCGCCTGCAACCGCAGCGCCGCCTGCAAGGAGCACAAGCCCGTGTCCGCACATGCCGAGGGCTTCATCGGCCGGAGGCGCACGATCACGCCGAGGACCGTGGTGGAGGCGGTCTGCCAGAAATTTTACGAACACTCGACGCATTACCGCCAGCGGCGTCGACTGGACAACGCCGGGTTCAACGTGGCGCGCCAGACGCTTAGCCGCAACGCGACCCACATCGCGGGGTTTCTGGAGCCGGTGTGCGATGAAATCTGGCGGCACGTGACCAGCGGACATGCGGCGCACATGGACGAGACGCCGTTGCGCACCCAGGCCAAAGGGGGCTGCGAGACCACCTGGCTCTGGGGGCTGTGCCGCGATGAACGTGGCTGGAACAAAGAGGCCGAACCGGCGGTTTATTTCGAGCACGACGCCTCGCGTGGCGGGCATGTCGCGGAGCGCATGCTCGAGGGCGCGCTGATCGACACCCTCCAGATCGACGGCTGGAAGGCCTATAACCGGATCCGCCGGGTGCCGGGGCAGAACGACGGGGTGGAGATCGCGCGCTGCATGGCGCATGCGCGCCGCAAGGTCTCCGACAGCCAAAAGGCCGCGCCGAGCACCCTTGCGAAACGCGTGATCAAGGGGCTCAAGGCCGTCTATGAGGTCGAGGAACGGGTCTATGGCTGCCCGCCCGAGGAGCGCCAGGCGCTGCGCCTCGCCGAGGCGCTGCCGGTCCTCGAAAAGATCCGTGCGGACCTGCTGCGGGTCGAACCCGATCTGGCCAAGGGCAGCCTGAAGACTGCCGTCAAATACTTCCTGAGCGGCTGGGAGGATCTGACCCGGTACGTTTATGACGGCCGTCTCGCGATCGACAACAACCCCGTCGAACGCTGCATGCGCGGGATTGCCCTTTCGAAAAAGAACTCGCTCTTTGCCGGCAACCTCATGGCTGCGAAGAACTGGGCCATCTTCTATTCCTTGATCGAGACCGCGCGCCTGAACGGCGTCGACCCTTTCCGCTATCTGAGCTGGGTCATCGATCAGATCGAAAAGGGGCGTGAGCTGACCGATTACAGCCAGCTGATGCCTTGGCATTACAAGGCCGCCAACGAGGCCCCGTCGCAAGGCAAGGCGGCCTGACCTCGCCCCTGATCGCCGCCTTCGGGGCGGCGATCCCACCCCCCGCGACAAGCGGATATCGTGTTTTGAGCCGGGCCCCGGGATCGGGGTGCCGGCCAAAAGCCGTGCGCGCTCGCCTTCTGCCTTCCCACGCGCCGCGTTGCCCGTGCCTCCCGGCTCCAGAGCCTTTCTCACGCTCCCCGACACATTTGACCGCCGCCGCGCCCACCGCAGGGCCTCGCATGGAAGGCGCGCGCCGGTCGCGCTCATTTCCATTCCAATTTGCGCCCCGCAGGCAGGCCGACACCCCGTCCGGTCTGCGGGAACAGCACCGCCATCGTCCCGTATGAGGGCCGAGGGGGGCGGAATCCGCGTGGCGACAGCCCGCTACACCGGTCTCGAACTGACCGTAGCCGGTTCGCGCTCCCCAACTCCATCACATCCTGAGCGCCGCAGGCGGTCCGGCATGCCGTCGGGTCCGCAGGAGCATCACTGCCATCGCCCCGTATGAGAGCTGGGCGCGGTATCCGTGACCCGCGGCAGCGGTCCCGAACCCGGCGCTCAGCCGGTCGGCGCCCACCTCCACCACCGTTCCGATCATCGCTCGATTCGACCCCGGGCGCGGAATTGCGCCAAGAATCTTTCCGCTCAGGGGCCGAAAATCGGGGTTTATCGGGCCGATGCACCGCTTCCGCTCCGAACAGTCGCGCCGACATCAGCGCGTGCTGGACATCGCCAGCGGCAAGCCGCAACTCCTGCGAAAGAGTGGCGATGATGCCGATCTCGATTTCGAGCGGGATCTGCTGGTCTACAGCGTCGCCGGGATGGCCTGCCCTCTGTTCGAGGTCATGCCAATCTCGATAACCGCAGGCCCTCGCAACATGGCCCTGGCAATGTGAAAGCGACAGGCCCGAGGCTGCGCCAAGGAGTTTCGCGGCCTTCTTTGGCCGCGCCATCGAACGAAAACGGATGCGCATACTGCTTCCCATGCAGCGCCTGAAACTAGCGGGTCCACTCGGCCGGTCGGCACTGACTGGGTTCAGTTGACGACTTGTCTCGCCTGCCCGGAAGGCTTCGCCAATGTGGACGGCACGGGGGCACTCCGTTGCACGAATCTGGGCGTGACACGGCAAGCTGTCAAGGGCGTATCCAGTCATTAGTTCGGCCTGAACAACCGCGAAGTCCTTAATTTCGCGTGCGGAACAGGCGGTTTTTCTCGCCATCCGCTGCAGGGTTTCGTATGATTCCGCTCGAAACCCTGCAATTTCGGTTCGCCGCATGAAGCATCGCGCCCGCCCGCCCGAACAAGACGACCTGCTGCGCCCGCGTCTGATCGACATGATCGACCCGCGCCACGAACTGGTGAAACTCGCCGCGTTGATCGACTGGGAGGTGTTCGAGAGCCAATGGTCCGGTTCTTCCCCTCGGGCACCGGCCGCCCGGCGACGCCGCCCCGGTTGGTCGCCGGACTGCTCTATCTGCAGCACACGTTTCGGCTCTCGGACAAGGCGGTGGTCGCGCGTTGGGTCGAAAACCGGCTCTGTTGCACAAATCGCGTGAGGGATTCATGTTGTGAATCCAGCGTGGTAGCTGGGTAGCATGAGCAAACCGACACCCCCGACCTACAAGACCCGGAACTGGTCGAGCTACAACAAGGCGCTCAAGCTCCGCGGCTCGCTGACGATCTGGTTTGATCCTGCGATGACCTGGGAAGCCGCGCCGACCGGCAAGCGCGGGCGGCAGCCCGCCTATGGCGACGCTGCGATCCAGAGCTGCCTGACGATGAAGGTGCTGTTCGGCATGGCGCTGCGGCAAACGACCGGGTTCGTCGAGAGCCTCTTGCGACTGATCGGCCTGGACTGGGCCGTGCCTGATTTCAGCACGCTGTCGAGGCGCCAGAAGACCCTGAAGGTCAATATCCCCTATCGTGGATCGGACGGCCCGTTGCACCTGCTGGTCGACAGCACCGGGATCAAGGTCGAGGGTGAAGGCGAGTGGAACGCCCGCAAGCATGGCGGCGCCAAACGCAGGGTCTGGCGCAAGATCCACATCGGGATCGACGAGAAATCGTTGGAAATCCGGGCGGCGGAGTTCACCACCAGCGACGTCGGCGACGCCCCCATGCTGCCCGAGTTGCTGGACCAGATCCCGACGGAGCAGGAGATCGCCACCGTTACCGCCGACGGCGCCTTCGACACCCGCAAGTGCCACGACGCAATCGCCGCCCGCGGTGCCGCAGCGATCATCCCGGCGCTCAAAAACGCCAAACCATGGAAGCCGGACACCGCCGGGGCGGTCGCACGCAACGAAATCCTGCGCACATCGAAGCGCGTCGGGCGAACCATCTGGCGACGATGGAGCGGCTATCACCGCCGAAGCCGTGCAGAGACCAAAATGCACTGCGTGAAGCTATTGGGTCAGCGCTTGTCCGCCCGGGACTTCGACCGTCAGGTCGCAGAATTCCAGGTCCGTGTCGCCGTCATCAACGGCTTCACCGCGCTCGGAACGCCCATCACAGAGGTCGCGCGATAGGTCTGTCTGGGGAAGGGGAAGGCTGGTCAGAAGCAGATTTGTGCAACAGAGCCGCCGCGCCCTTGTCATGCGAGGCGGCTGCCACGCCGACGATCAGGCTGGCGTTGGAAACGATGCCATCGTTGGCAGCCAGCTCCGCCTCCCGCAGCCAGCCGATGGGTGACACCAGATGGCGCGCGACTTGCGGCGCGACAGCATCAGGCAGGAACTGCCACCGGACACATCACCTCATTGCGGCGCAGGAACCAAGGGATCCACGGCGGGTCATAGCGCGCGATCGAGGCCGGGCCGGTCGGCACCAGCCCTCGGGTTTTCAGGGTGGACATCAGGCGCGCCATCTCGGCCGCCACCTTCGCCTCTCCGGTGAGCCCGGAAAATCGCCAAACGGCCAGCCGCGCCGCAGGGATGGCGCGCAGGATCACATCGGCCTCGTCGGGCTTCGGCAGATCGGCGAGCGCGAGGCGACCCGGCATGGTGAAGCGCACCAGCCAGTCTCCCGCCCCCGGGGTCTGCGTGACCGGGGCGGTCATCGCGATCTTCTCGCGCCGGGTATTGGCACCGAAGATATACCCCGCGAGCCTGCGAAAGCCCCTGCGCCCGGCCGCCTGCTGGTCGCCGATCACCGTGACCTCGGCCACCACCATCGGCGCGTAGTCGCGCAACTCGAACGCGCCATCCTTCAGAGCGAGGGTGAATTTCGGTTCTTCGATGGTCATGGTTCGGGCCCTTTCTGCAAGCCAGCCGTTGTCGCATGATGCCACCGGTCCGCGCTGCGGCCTAGTGTCGGAAACTACCCGGTTGCGGCTCTCGCTTGAGTAGTTTCCGAAGCTGCCGCCCCGAAACGCCGCAGGCTACAGTCCGGATGCGTCATCCGTCCGGGCTTCCCGGCCGCGGGCGGTGGCGCGTTGTCGACTGTCCCCTTCAATCTGCAAAGGTGCCGCATGAGCAAATCGCAAACCGTTCTGGAACAGACACGTCAGGATGCCCAGGCGCTGCAACACAAGATCAGCGCCAGCATCAGCCGGGCAGAACAGGCGACCTGGGCCGATGTGGAAGCCATTCAGGCCGATGTGAACGCCTTGGGGGCGCGGATGAAGACCCTGGCCGTCGGGCAGGCGGACAAGGCGCAGGACGAGATCAGGATTGCGATTTCCCGCCTCGAAGCCGCCGGGCGGCTTGCCGAAGACAAGGCCGCCGACGGCGTGAAGAATGCCCATTCCGCCCTGCTCGACAGCGCCAGAAAGGCGAGTGACAGCCTTGGCGCGGCCATTGTCGAGGCACGCACGCGGCTGGCGCGGATCATCGAGCCGAAGGGCGTCGGCGAATGATCGTGGCGGCGGTGCCTTGCCCGCGACCCGCGGGACACGGGAGCGCTGAGCGATGACCGTTCCGCCGGACGAGATGCCGGTGCTGGTGCTGCAGGGCGGCGGGGCTCTTGGGGCCTATCAGGCCGGTGCCTTCGAAGAGTTGCAAAAGGCCGGGCATTGCCCGGCTTGGGTGGCCGGAATGTCGATCGGCGCGATCAACGCCGCGATCATCTGCGGCAACCCCGGCCCCTTGCGGGTGCCCCGGCTTGCGGCATTTTGGGAAACCGTCACCAGCCAGCTGACCGGACGGCCGATGGTCTTTTCGGCGAAGTCGCGCAACCTGTTTTCCGAAATGGCCTCGGCGATCGTGCTGTTTCAGGGCGTGCCCGGGTTCTTTCGGCCGCGGTTCCCCTTTGCGGGGATCGGCGCCACGGGCGCGCTGCGCGGCGTCAGCTATTACGACACCGCGCCCTTGCGCGCCACGCTTTGCGATCTGATCGACTTTGACTATCTGGCCGAGCGCGGCCCGCGGTTGAGCATTGCCGCCGTCGATGTCGAGACCGGCAATTTCGCCTGGTTCGACAGCGCCCGCGACCGGATCGGGCCGGATCACGTCATGGCAAGCGGGGCCCTGCCGCCCGGTTTTCCCGCGATCGAGATCGACGGGCGGCATTATTGGGATGGCGGGCTCGTCTCGAACACGCCGCTGCAATATGTGCTGGAGAATGCCGGTCCGGCGCCGCTGTGCATCTTTCAGGTCGATCTGTTTCCGGCGTGCGGGGCCCTGCCCGGGGATCTCTCCGAGGTTGCCGAGCGCGAGAGGGACATCCGGTTTTCAAGCCGGACCCGTCTGACCACCGATCGCTTTCGGCAATTGCAGGCGATCCGCGCCGCAGCCGACCGGCTGGCGCTGAAACTGCCCGAGCAGATGGCGGAGGACCCCGATCTGATGTTCCTGCGCCAGTCCGGCCCGCGCGGGGACGTGACGCTCGTGCATCTGATCCACCGCGCCGAGACCTTCGAAAGCCATTCGAAAGACTATGATTTTTCGCGACTGACGATGCTGGGCCATTGGGCGGCGGGCCGGGCGGATGTCAGCCAGACCTTTTCGCGAAAGGCCTGGAAAGCGCGCGGCGCACCCCCGTCGGGCTTGCGGATCTTCGATCTGGGGATCGGCAGCAAGGAGATCTGATCGGCGCCTTGCCGCCGCGCGCTGGCCGCTCCGGGGCCGTTAGAGGCGCGCGATCGGGACTTTTGCCTTGCGCTCACGCCTCCGGCACAGAGCCGGAACGCCAATCCGTGCTGCGCGCCGAGCCAAGCGCAATCCGGGCCAGGGCCGGCAAGGATGTGGCGCCGGTCTGGCGCATCACCGCGGCGCGGTGGTTTTCGACCGTGCGCTGGCTGATGCCCAGATCCACGGCGATGTTCTTGCTCGGATACCCCGCCAGAACAAGCTCCATCACCTGCCGTTGCCGTGCCGTCAGCTCCGACAGACGCGGCGACGCCTGCCCGGCCTCCGCTGCCGGGCCCTGCGGCAAGAGCAGCACGATCACCCCCGACACCGCCCCCGCGCCGCTCGGATGCGGTTGCAGGTTGCACCGCCAAAGCGCCCCATCCCGGCCCGCGGCAAGCCTTGTCCGGGGCTGGCCCGCGCGGCAAACCGCCGCCAGTTCGGCAATGGGAACCGTCGGTCCCCGGGCCTGCGGCCCGAGCATTGCGGCGCTCCGCCCCAGATCGTCCTCGCCGATGCCCCAGACCGGCATGGCCGCCGTGGTGAAGTCGCGCAGCCGCAGGTCGCGACCAAAGAGCAGGATCGGCAGGTTCAGGCTGCGCAGGACCGAGGTCATGGCCTCGGTTGCGGCGATCTGGCGGACCAGCAAGCTGCGCAGGATCAGGTTCTGCTTGGTCATCCGCGCGCCCTCGGCCTCGGCGTCGCCCACAGTGCCCCGGTCGGTCGGACGCGATGTGACAGGTGACATGACTTTGCCCTTTTCTGCGCGAAGCCCCGGGTCGAGGCCTGGCGGCAAGATAGCCCCGTTGCGCCAAGACGTCTTAACGTGGGTCAGCCCGGTGCTGAGTAGTTTCCGACCCTGCCCCCGCGGGCGGCGCCGCGCTACGCTTCCGGCCGGGGTGCCTGTGCCCTTTCGCGCCCGCCCGCGTCCGTCGCAAGATCGTGGCCGACACGGGCGGCACCCCGGAGATCCCTTTGCCCAAGGCCGCAGGCCAAAGAGATGTTGTCAAAAGTCCGCCTTGCCGGAATGGCGGCGGGCCAGCCAAGGAGCGTAAAAATGTCGGAACTCATCGTCATCGGTCACGACAGTGTCGAACAGGCCGAAGCCGCGCGCACCGCCCTGTTCGCCATGGTGCGCGAAGACCTGCTGGAGGTGACCGATGCGGTCGTCGCCACGGTGGATGCCAAGGGCACGATCCGGCTGCATCATATGGTCGATTTCTGGACGCTTGGCGCCGGTGGCGGCGCGTTCTGGGGGCTTCTGGCGGGGCTTCTGGTCCTGCAGCCGATCGCGGGCATGCTGCTTGGCGCGACCGCGGGGGCGCTCTCGGGGGCGATGACGGATTTCGGCATCAGGGACGAATTCATGCGCGAGGTCACGGCGACGCTGGCGCCCGGCAAGGCGGCGCTCTTCGTGCTGCTGCGGGTCTCGGCCTCGGACATGGTGATCGCCCGGCTTGGCGAAAGCGGCGGCAAGATCCTGCGCACCGATCTCGACCCCGCCGCCGAAGACCGCCTGCGCGCGACCTTTGCCCTGGCCCATGCCGAAGCCGCCAAGGTCAAGACCGCAAACCCGGTCCCTACACCCGAGCCCGCGGTCTGAAAGACCCGAAAACGGCCCGCAGACCCCCGAAGCTGCGGCGGCGCTGATGCAGGTCAATGTCGGCGCCACCGGCGGATCGCTGACTGACGGACCGTTGAAAGGTCCCGCCCATGCGCAAGCGTTCCTCTGACGACCTGTCCCGAAACCTGCGGCCCGAGGGTCCGCCTCTTGCGGCCGGGTTGACCGCGGCCGAGGCCGCCCGGCGGCTGCGCGCCGAAGGGCCGAATGCCCTGCCGCGCCCGAGACCGCGCGGGGCGGTGCGTCTGGTTCTGGATGTGCTGAAAGAGCCGATGCTGAGCCTGCTTCTGGCGGGCGGGGCGATCTATCTGCTGCTGGGGGATCGTGCCGAAGGGGCGATCCTGCTGGCCTTTGCCGGGCTTTCCGTCGGCCTGACCGTGGTGCAGGAGGCGCGGACGGAACGCGTGCTTGACGCGCTTCGCGATCTGACCAGCCCGCGGGCGCTGGTGATCCGCGACGGGCAGCGGCTGCGCATTGCCGGGCAGGATCTGGTCCGGGGCGATCTGATCGCGCTGAGCGAAGGCGACCGGGTGCCCGCCGATGCGCAGCTGCAACCGGGGGCGGAGCTGACCCTCGACGAGTCGCTGCTGACTGGCGAGGCGGTGCCGGTGCGCAAAAGCGCCGCCCGCGCCACGGCGCGGGTGTTTTCGGGCACGCTGGTCGTGGGCGGCAGCGCCGAGGCGCGGGTGATCGCCACCGGAGCGGCCAGCGAGATCGGCCGGATCGGCACCTCGCTGGCGCTTCTCGACCCCGAAACCCCGCATCTGCAGCGGCAGATGCGGGGGCTGGTGCTGTGGTTCGCGCTGCTTGGCGGGGCGGTCAGTCTGGGGGTGGTGGCGCTTTATGGCATGACCCGGGGCGGCGACTGGCTGCAGGCGCTGCTGGCCGGGATTGCGGTCGGCATGTCGATGCTGCCCGAGGAATTCCCGATGGTTCTGGCGGTCTTCATGGCGATGGGGGCGTGGCGGATCTCGAAGGCGGGGGTTCTGACCCGCCGCGCCAGCGCCATCGAGACATTGGGGGCGGCCAGCGTGCTTTGCACCGACAAGACCGGCACGCTGACGGAAAACCGGATGACGATCGCTTCCCTGCAGCTGGCCGATGGCAGCGCATGGGACGCCGGTGCCGCGCTTGCGCCCGCCTTTCAGGGGCTGGCGCAGGCGGGTACGCGCGCCTCGGCGCCCGCGCCCTTCGACCCGATGGAGACGGCCTTTCATCGCCTCTCGCCGCTGGGTGCGGGCAGGCTGATCCGTTCCTATCCGCTCAGGCCGGAGCTTCTGGCGATGACGCAGGTCTGGCGGCAGGGCGATGCGGTCACCGCCTATGCCAAGGGCGCCCCCCGAGGCGATCGCGGCGCTCTGCGGTCTCGCCCCCCGAGACCCTGCGCGCGCAGGTGGACCGGCTTGCCGCGACCGGGCAGCGGGTGCTGGCGGTGGCGCAGGCCGAGACCGAGGCGGCCGCGATCCATCTTGGCGCGCCGCATTTCGGCATGGCAGAGGCGCAGACCCGGGCGCTGAGCTTTGCCGCCCTGGTGATGACGATCCTGGCGCTGATCCTGGTGAACCGGGCGCGCTCGGCCTCGGTCCTGACCGCCCTGTCCAGACGCAACCGCGCGCTTGGCGTGATCCTGGCGGCGGTGATGACGGTTCTGGCGCTGGTCTTGGGGGGGACGCAGATCCGCACCCTGTTCGGCTTCGCCTTGCCCCCCGGCGCGGCGCTTGCAATGCCCTTGCTGGCGGGGGCGGTCGTTCTGGTGCTGCTCGAACTCTTCAAGGCCGCGTGGTCGCGGTTCGTGCTTGCAAGATCCTCGGCGGTTTCATGGCAAGCGCAAACCGACGCGACACGCGTCTCCGATCCGGACAGGCTGGACAGATGATAAAGGCCCCCTTTCGGGGGCCTTCAGGCGTTTTCTTACGAGCCGAAGGTGAAATTCGGCAAGGCCTTGAGCGATTCCTTGGTGGCGCCGTGCAGGGTCAGTTTCTTGCCCATCAGTTCCAGCGCGCTGCCCGCGACCACGACGTGATGCGCGTTCATCCCCAGAAAGCCGCCGACTGAGACCACCGCATAGGGCACGGTGCCCGAGGTGGTGACGATCATGTCTTCAATCGTGCCGACCTTTTCGCCCGCGTCGTTGTAGACATCGGCCTTCAGGATCTCCGAGGCGCGATAGCCGGTGGCCAGCACCGTGGGATCGACCTCGGTCAGGGTGACCGTCGTCGGCATCGGGGTTTCGGCGCGCGCGGGCAGACCGCCCGCAAAGCCGATGGCAAGAAAGGCGGTCGTCAGCAAAATCGCACGATACGTCATTGGAGTATCCTTCATGAAAGAGAGAGGGATCGGGCAGAGATCCTCCACCCGATGGGGTCGGCGGCAAGCGGTCGGGGCCGCCGCAGTGTCCGGCAAGGCCGGAGACGGGCCACGCTGCCCGGGACGCAAGTGCGGGCGGCGTGGCCAGGGACCCGGTCAGACCGGCTCCTTTTTCGGCGCGATCGCCGCCGCCGCACGGGTGCGCAGATCCGAGATCGTTTCCTTGGTGGCCTGCGCCGCGTGCTGGGCGCCCTCGCGCAGCGACGCCCCGGCCGCGTTGATCCCCTCGCGGACCTCGGTCACCTTGTCTTCGGCCTGCAGGGCGGCGACGCCCATCCGATCCTTGGCCCGGTCGATCTCGGCCCGGACTTCCTGGGTCCGGGTCTCGACGACGGTCTGCATCCGCGTGACGAAGCCCTCGGCCTCGACCTGGGCTTCGGCCAGCTCCGCCTTGGCGGAACCTTGCATCTTTTCAATGTAGTCGCTGATCTGGTCGTGAAGGTCCTGCACCTCGGCGCGGATCTGCTCCAGACGGGTCGCGGGATCGCTCATGGGTATCACCTTTCGCAGTGAGGGGGGATCGGGCGCTCTGGCCCGGCGCGAACAACGACCGGCCCGGCGTCACGCGGGTCAGGAGGGGTGCCCCTGGCAGGCTGCCTCGTTCCGGGTCGATCGTTGCCGCTGACACGCCCGCCCCCGATGGGTCCGATCTTGCGATGTGGGGCAGGAACGGGCGCTCGACACAACCCTAGCGAAAGCTCGGGGCGCGGCCATTACCCATGTTAGTGCTGTCGGTCGCTTTTCGGATCACAACGGAAAACACCCCCGTCCCGTTGCGCCCTGCGCGCCCGGGCCGGGCCCGATCCGTCCTGAGAGGCGCGTCCCGCGCCGCGACGGACTCCGAACACAGGGTCGAAGCCGACCCTTTCCCATCATGCAAGCAGGCTAAACAGCCTGACTGGAGGCACGATCATGTCTGTTGGAACCCTTCTGATCATCGTTCTGGTCATCTTTCTGCTCGGCGGCTTTTCCGGCCGATTCGGAGGCTACGGTTATGGCTATGGCCATGGCGGCATCGGCGTGCTCGGCGTGCTGCTGATCGTGCTGGTCGTGCTGGTGCTGACCGGTCGGCTCTGACCCCCAACGCGTCCCCCTTCGGGCGGACGAAAACCTGCCGGGAGGGTATGGAATGTATGGATTTTTCACCGGAACGATCGTCGGATTTCTGGTCCTGTCACTCGCCTATGTGCTGGTTTCGGCCTATGAACGCTCGCTCAAGCGGCAGAGTCTGGAAAGCGATTTCGACGCCGCCGTGACCGAGGGCGCCGATGTCGACAGCCGCTCGGCCTTCATCGCCGAAGGGATGGCGGATTACGACGTCAGCCTGAAGAAGCGGCTTTTGCTGCTCATCTACATCATCCCGATGATCGCCGTCGCGGTCACCGCCTATGTCGTCAACCTTCTTTAGGAGCAAACCCATGTGGACGAAGCTCAAATGGTCCCTGCGCGGCGGTGCGGCGGTGCTGGCCATCGCGGTGCTGCATTACAACCTGCCGCATCACGACGTGGTGCGGATCACCAACACTTACAACCGCCAGACCACGATCGGTGCGAACTGGATGTTTTTCGCCGGGGCGGAAACCCCTGCCGCCGGGGTGGAAAAGCGCGACATCCGCTTCATCGAGGCGGTGCGCCCGAATGGCGAGGTCAGCGTCTATCGCAACGAGGACACCGGCTGGGTCTGGCCGCCCTATTTCAAATATGACAGCTCCAACCTGCAGGCCGAGGCCTCGAACGCGGTCTCGACCAAGGAGGCGCCGCAATGGGTGGTGATCACCCATTACGGCTGGCGCACGCCGTTCTTTTCGATCTACCCGAACGCCGTCAATCTTTACCCCGTCGCCGGACCCGATGTCACGGTCTTTCCCTGGATCAATCTGATCCTGCTCGGGCTGCTCGGGCTCGGGGCGGCGATGGTGGTGCGGATGTGGCGGCAGTTCAAGCGCCGCATGTTCGGACCGAAGTCCGAAAAACCCGAGGATCCGGACGTGCTTGCGCCGATCCCCTCGGCCCTGCCGCCGCAGCTTTGACCCCCTTGAAGGAGATGATGTCATGTCGATCCGATCCAGCTTGTTGACCCTCACCCTCGCCCTTGCCCTCGCGGGCTGCATGGAAAACGACGCGCAACGCGGCCTTGCCGGGGCGGCAGGGGGCGCGGTGATTTCCGGCGCGACGGGCGGCAGCCCGGTCACCGGGGCCGTCGTCGGCGGTGCCGCGGGCTATTTCTGCCGCGATCTGAACGTGCCGGGGTGCCGCAACGGCTGAGCCCCTCCGGCCGGGTCCTTCGGGCGTTCGGTTCCTCCCCCCGCAGCCTGCTGCGGGGGGAGCCGTTTTTGGCGCAGGCTCCGCGGAAAGCCGCGCATCCTGCTTTCGGGCAAACCTGCATCAGGATGCGACTCGGGGGGATGGAGCAGAGTGCGTCATGGCAATCGAATACCCGCTTGCCATGGTCTCTGCCCTAAGCCCTGCAGGCTGCACTCCGTGACGGATAATTCCATCACCTTGCGGAGATCTGCGCAGCCTGTCGCCGCGGCAGATCGCACAAAGGACCACGCCGATGACCGCCAACACCACCTCGAACAGCGCCGACCGCATCAAGACCGTCAAGGCCGCCTGGGACAAGGCGCCCGACGGCCCGAAGAAAGAGGCGGCGCTGAAGCACTACCAGGCCGCCGAAAAGGCACATACCGCCAAGGATGACGCGGGCGTCACCAAGTCGCTCGACGCCGCCGTGGCCGCGCTGGCCTGACCTGACAGGTGCCGCCCCGGTGCAGTTGCCCGGGGCGGCGCATGTGTCCCCTTACCAGAACCGGAGAACCCCATGTCACGCCTTCTGCCTGTCCGCCTCCTGACCGTTGCCACGCTGATCGTGGCGACTTTTTCCACTGCCGCCGTTGCATCGGATGATCGGAAGGTGAGCGCGATCGACGTGCAGATCGATCTGGCCGCGCTGTCGAATGCCGCCGCCGCCAAACACTACGCCACGATCGAGGCCGATCTTGAAAACGCGCTGACAAGCCGCCTCGTCGATCGCACCGACAAGGACGGTCTGAAGATCACCGTCGATCTGTCGGAATTCGAGCTGAGCAATTCCTGGAAGGAAGCGATGAACCTCGCCGACACCCGGCTGGTGGGCATTGTCAGCTTCACCGATGCCAAGAATAATTCCAACTTCGACAACTGGCAGCAGACGGTCGATGTGAATTCGACGGCGAAGTTCCTCCCCGAGGGGACGGAGCTTTCCAAGCTGAAACCCGACAGCGACGTTTATTACAAGGCGATGATTGCGTCCTTCGCCGATGCCGTGGTGCAGCGTCTCGACCAGTGACGATGCCTCCCCCGGCTGGCCCCGCGCTGACGCGGCGCCGAAGCCGGGGGATTACACGATCTGCGGCGGACATGACCCGCGTGATCCCCGGGCGTCCGGCACCCATTTCAAGGAGCGATCCGATGCATTCCGACCACAGCGTGAAAACCGAAGTGCTGGCAGAACTGGCCTGGGATCCGATGGTGAAGGACGACCAGATCGGCGTGACCGTCCGGGACGGTCTGGTGACGCTGGTGGGCCATGCCGACAGCTACTGGCAGAAGCGCGCGGCGGAAACCGCGACCGCGCGCGTCAAGGGCGTGCGCGCGATCGTCGAGGAAATCGAGGTGCGGCTGCCGGTGCATGTGCAGCGCAGCGATGACGAGATCGCCGCCGCCGCGGTGAACCGGCTCGACTGGGACGGCGCCGTGCCGACGGGGGCGGTGAAGGTCCAGGTCGAAGATGGGGTGATCACGCTCAAGGGCATGGTCGATCACCAGTATCAGCGCGCGGCGGCGGTGCATGCGGTGCAGCCGCTCTGGGGCGTGCGCGGGGTGGCCGATCAGATCCTGATCCGCGATGCGCAGCGCAAGCGCGCCGACGCGCAGCAGATCAGCGATGATATCCGGAAGGCATTGAACCGGGGCTGGTTTGCCGCCGACACCGTGCATGTCGAGACGAAGGACGGCACGGTCACGCTGTCGGGCCGCGCCACGACGCTGCGCGACCGCACGCTGGCCGTGTCCACCGCCTGGGCCGCGCCCGGCACCGTGGCGGTCGAGAACCACATTCGCATTGGGTGACATTTCTTGCCGATGCGATGCCCCGTCCGCCCTGTCATCCGGGGCGGGCGGGTCGCGACGGCCGGGCGAGCCGCGGACCTGCGCCGCATTCCGGCATGAATCACGATCCGGCCCCGCTTTTCCGCCGCGGCACTGATGCACAGCAGCACCGGCGGGCGCGATCCGGGTCAGGCTGCGGCAAGCGTCCAGCCCGGGCGTTCCGATTTTCCGAAAGGTTCATACCATGACCCGAATTCTTCTTCTGGCAGGCACGACGATTGCCGCGCTGGCGCTTGGCGTGCCTGCGGCCCTTGCGCAAACGGCGCTGGTCGGCATCGATTCGGTCGACGACCGCATCGACGACATCGACCGCGCCGCGCAGATCGACCTCGATCGCGGCAACGATGCCTTTCGCTACGGCAGCCCGGACTATCGCGAGGGCATGTCGGGCAGCGCCTCGCTGAGTTACGCGGGCAAGAGCGGCGCCACGGATTCAAGCGAATTCAGTCTGGGCGCGCGGCTGCGTTTTGCCAATGGCCCGTTCGTCCAGAACCTCGGCATGGTGCTGGACTTTGCCGAATTCGACTCGGACAAGACCAAGGAAGACACCTTCTTCATCTATGACGCGAATTACTACTTCAACGACTCGTTTTACGGCTTCGTGCTTGGCCGGGTGAAGACCGACGGGCTTGCCGCCACCGCCGACGACGTCAAGACCGACGCCTTCCTCGGGGTCGGCCCCGGCTACCGCATTGTCAACACCCGCGATCTGAGCTGGCGGGTGCAGGCGGGCATCGGGGTCAGCTATCTGCAGGACGGTCTTGAGGACTCTGTGACCGAAACCGGCTATATCGCCTCGTCGCGGCTGTTCTGGCGGCTGAACGACAAGCTTTTCGCCACGAATGACACCGATATCCTGGAGTCGGACACCGCGACGCGGGTGAACAACGATCTGGGGCTGAACGTGAAGATGACCGACATGTTCGCCACCCGCATCAGCTACCTGACGGAGTACAACGACTCGCGCGCCGTCAAGACCGAGAACAAGCTGGGGGTCTCGCTCGTCTATTCCTTCTGACGCGACCCTGCCGGCCAGAGCGGGCCGGGGGAAATCCGCTCCGCTCACTGCCGCGCGGATCGGACCGCGCCGATACATCCCGCGCTTCGGAAGGCACGACCGCGCTAACCTGCGTCAATGCCGACCGGACGGCGTGGCCCCATAGTTCGGAAAGGGCGTCAGGATCGCGCGTGACCCTGTCGCCCGGATGAACCCCCTGAAAGGAAAGCATCATGGACAAGGATCGGGTTGTCGGTTCCGCAAAGGTCGTCAAGGGCAAGGCCAAGGTGGCGATCGGAAAGGCCATCGGCGACAAGAAGCTTGAGATGGAAGGCGAGGCCGACAAGGTCGCGGGCAAGATCCAGAACGCTGTTGGCGGCATCAAGGACACGATCCGCGAAGCGTAGAATCCGAGAAACGGGGCGCCGCGGAATGGTCCGGTGCCCTGTCACATCCGCGCCGGCTTCACGCATGGTCTGAAGCCCGAAACTCGCTGAAGGACGCATCATGAGCCGCAATTTTCTTTTTCTGCTGATCGGTGTTCTCGCCGTGGTCGCGGCGGGGACCGGCTATCTGTATTATCAGGAACGTCAGAGCGGCGTTGACATCAAGATCAACGAACACGGCGTCACGATCGACGGAAATTGAACGCCATTCCTGCGCACCAGAGCGCGGGACACATCTCGGCGCTGCCAAGGCACGCGCGGGGCGTCGCGTCCGCGACAAGGACGGCCGCTGCCGACTGTTCTCCGGTCCGCAGACCGGGCAATAAAATCCCTCATATCCAGCGTTTCGGTGTCGGGTGGCCCATGTGGCCGCTCTGGCGTCGCCTTAAATGGGAAGAGACGGCACGGGTTTCCCCGCGCCGTCCCCCCTCCCGGCTGAGTGGTTCGGCGGAAGCGGCTTGCCTGCGCAAGCAGCCGGGCCGCCTCGACGCCTTTACCGGGAAACCGTTGCCATCGCCGGACCATTGAAGGACCGGATTGGACTTGTCGGGGAACGGCGCCCGCGTCCCGCATTGCGCGGAAGCGTGCCGTTGCCGAGGCGTTCGAAGAATTCGCGCCAGCCAAGACCGGCCTCGACCGGCTGTCTGGACGACAGGATGGCCTTGGGAGCGGCTCCCGAGGCGTTTTGGGGATGTGTCATCTGGGTCTTTCCGCCGCGCCCGGGAGGCGGGCTGCGGCTTGGGTCGTCAGCGCGACGGTTTTGCGCCGCGGGCTGATGCGGCACCGGCGTCACGGGCAAGGCGTTGCGCCTTGAGCGTGGCAGTGCGATCTGCGCGTGTGGCGGCTTCCGTCTGGACGATCAGTTTCGCGGCCGCGGCAGTCATCTCGAAATAGGTCTGCGGCGGGCGGGGGATCTCCCGGAACAATCCGGGAGAGGGTGTCGTGCGTGTCATGGACATGGGCTTGCCCCGAAGGAGCGCATGCCAGATCAGGCCAGAGCCAGATCGCAGGCCGATTTGCGGCCGTCACGGCCGGACTCGATCTGGAAGGTCACCTTGGCGCCATCGGCCAGGCGCGAGATGCCGGCACGTTCCAGCGCAGAAACGTGAACGAACACATCCTGTGCGCCACCTTCCGGCTCGATGAAACCGAAACCTTTGTTCTGGTTGAAAAACTTCACGGTGCCATTGGCCATCGTGATCACTCCTACAGGGGAATGCTGCCCGCAGGATGCGGCAACTCGGCTTGGTCAGAACTAAGAGCAGACTGAAGCCGATGAAGGAGACAGGGTGCGGTCAGAGAAACTTCGCACCTATCTCAATAGCGGGGTTTGCAGAATTTGCAAGGAGTCTTTCGGGGTTTTCAGCCAACTCAAATCTGCGCGGCTTCAAATTTTACAGCCATGGGGTGTGAGTGCGGTCGTCATACCGGCCTCGCGACGGCGCCGATCCAGGCGGCAAGGACAATCAGCAACAGCCCCGGCACCACCCGCAGCGCGAAGGCGCGCCCCCCCGTGACCGCGGCCACAAGGATCTTGCTTGCCGTGTTCGCACTCACGGCGGCCAGGATCGGCACCACCGCATCGGCGGGGGCGACCTTGCCAGAGGCGACAAGAGTAGCGACCGAGATCGCCGCCGCATGGGTATCGACAAGCCCCGCCGCCAGCGCGGCGAGCAGCACGCCCGAGCCGCCGAACTGCGCCTGCAGCCCGGCCGAGACGACAAGAACAAGGGCGAGGATCGAACCGAAGGCAAGCGCCGCGCGCAGGCTGAAGGCGCTGCCGCCATGCGTGCCTTCGCCTGCGGGGTGGCGCAGCGCGGCCAACGTCAGCGCCAGCCCGTAGATCGCAGCGGTGCCACCGGCCAGCGCCAGTGGCAGGACAAGGGCGGAAAGGGTGGGCAGGCTGATCGCCGCCACCACCAGCGCCAGCTGCGCGATCGTCGCGACCGAGGACAGCACCGCCCCGGCGACGCAGGCCGGGCGCAGTTCGGGCGATTGCAGCGCCCGCGATCCCATCGCGCCGATCGTTGCGGTGCTGGAAATGAAGCCCGACAGCGCCCCCGAAAGCGGCAGCCCGAACCGCGCGCCGAGCAGTCGCACCGCCAGATAGCCCGCCGCGCCGATGCCCATCACCAGCACGATCACGATCCAGACGGCATGTGGGTTGAACGCAAGCCATGGCCCCATGGGACGATCGGGCACCAGAGGCAGGATCACCAGCGTCGCTGCGGCAAAGATCAGCAGATCGTCCAGTTCGTCCTTGGAAATCAGCGTCGTGACAAGATTGTGCAACCAGGCCTTGATGTACAGCAGCCCGGTGATCGTCACCGCGATCGCCGCTGCCATCTGGGGCGCGGGAATGCAGAGCCCGCCCAAGAGCACGGTCAGGATCAGCACGATCTCGGTGGTCAGGCCGGGGTCCTGATGCGATCGCTTGCCGTAAGCTACCGCCAGCATTGCCGCGATACAGGCGGCCACCACCGCAAGCAGCAGCACCCCACCCAAAGCGAAGCCGACCGCGCCCGCGGTCGAGGCAATCGCGAAAGTTCGGATTCCTGCGGGTGAGCGGGCTGGCCCCTCGCCCTTGCGCCGCTCGCGCTCGGCGCCGATCAGCGCGCCGACGGCGAGCGCGCTGACCATGTTCAGCACGGGAGGAACAAGAATCGGGACGCTGTCCATCGGGGCCTCGTAACTGGGGGGCGCGTGCATCGACGCATTTTCCACCCCCGTCGTCACTGATCCAGGTCAGCCCGGCTCCGGTCGGGAGCGCTAGACTGCGGGCAATCCGCCGCAAGGTCCGCCCGATGCCCAACCACGTCCCTTCTCCTCCTGACCGGCCCCGATGGCACCGTCTCGGCGCTTTGGCGCTGGCGGCGGCGCTCTGCGTCGGGCTTGCGCTTTGGTGGCAGCTGCGCGCCGCGCGTCCGCCAGTGGGGACGGTCGAGACGATGACGCCCGGGCTGGTGACGCGGGTTCTGGCGGTGAACGGCAAGATCGCCCCGCGTGAGTCGGTGGCAATCCGTGCGGCGGTCGGCGCCGTCGCGTTGAGCCTGAATGCCGAGGCGGGCGACGTGGTGCAGGCGGGCGCCGTCCTGGCGACGCTTGACGACCGGCACCAGGCGGCTGTGCTGCGGCAGGCCGAGGCGGCGCTGGCGCAAGCGATGATCCTTCAGGCGCAGGCGGCGGCCGAGTTCGGGCGCAACCGCGATCTGGGCGCGCAGGTGCCGCGGGTGACATTGGACGATGCCCGCCGCAGCCTCGAGGGCGCGGCGCAGGAGGTCGCACGATGCGAAGCCCTGCGCGATCAAGCCCGGATCTCGCTGGACGATTACACGATCCGCGCCTCGCGCGCGGGCACGGTGCTAACGCGGGCCGTCGATCCGGGTCAACGCGTCGATGCCACGACGACGCTCTACACTCTGGCAGATCTGTCGCGGTTGCGCGTCGAGACTGATGTGGACGAAACCTACGCGTTGCAGATCGCGCCGGGGCAGCGGGTGCGACTGCTCTTGCTTGGCAGCGCCGAGACCCGGATGGGGACGGTCGAGACCGTCGCGCCAAGGGTGGACCCGGACACGGGCGGGCTTGCGGTGAAGATCGGTTTCGATGCGCCGATCCGCGCCCCGGTCGGGCTGACCGTCACCGCGAATGTGGTGATCGACAGCCGCAGCGCATTGACGGTGCCGCGCACGGCTCTGGCAGGCGGGGCGGTCTTCGTGCTGCGCGCGGGGCGCGCGGTCGCAACTCCGGTCAGCGTGATCGACTGGCCCGCCGAACGGCTGATCGTCACCGCGGGGCTGGCGCCCGGAGACAGGGTGATCACCGACAGCACCGGCCTGCACGACGGGCAATTCCTGCGCGAGGAGGGCAAGTGATGTTGTATGCCATCAAGATCGCGGCGCGGTATCTGAGCGCCTCGAAGGCGCAGACGGCGCTTCTGGTGGTGGGGGTGGCGGCCGGCGTTTTCGTCTTCATCTTCATGTCGGCGCTGATCGGGGGGCTGGCCGAGTTCATTCTGGCGCGCACGGCGGGCGACATGGCGCATGTCACGATCGAAGCCGAGGCACGCATCCCGGCCCGGCTTGCGGTGCCGCCGGGCCGGGTGCTTTGGGTCGAACAGGCGACGCGCGAAACTGCCACCCTGCGCGCGGCGGAAAACTTCTTGCCGCTGATCGAAGCCCTGCCCGAGGTCAAGGCGGTCTCGCCGCAGATCATCGGGTCGGGCGTCTTGCGCCGGGGCGGACAGGAGGCGCAGGTCTCGATCGTCGGGCTGGAGCCGGGGCGGGAAAGTGCGATTCTGGATCTGGAGCGCTACCGGGTTGCGGGATCGGTGCGGCTAGGTGCCGGTGTGGTGGTTCTGGGCAAGGGGCTGGTCGAGGATCTGGGCCTCTCGCTCAACCAAAGCGTCGTGCTGCAATCGAGCCACGGGGGCACGATGCGGCTGACGCTGGGCGGGATCTACGAAATCGGCGCGGGCGGGGCCGACCGGCGCATGGCCTATGTCAGCCTGGCCACGGCCCGCAGCCTGATGGCGCTGCCGCAGGGGCTGAGCCGGATCGAGATCAAGCTGTTCGACCTTTATGCCGCCGATGCCAGCGCCGCGCGCCTGCGCGGCCTGACCGGCCTGCCCGCCGTGTCCTGGACGCGCGAGGGGGCGCGGCTGCTTGAAGCGCTGAAAGCGCAAAAGCAGACCGGCTATTTCCTGAAAAGCTTCGCGATGATCACCATCATCATCGGCGTCGCCTCGTCGTTGCTGCTGTCGACCTATCGCCGCCGCCCCGAGATCGGGATCATGCGGGCGATGGGCGCGTCGCGGCGCTTCGTCGTTGGCGTCTTCGTGCTGCAGGGCGGGCTGATCGGCGCGATGGGCGGGCTTTTGGGCGCGGCCACCGGCTATGGGGTGCTTCTGGCCTTCCCGACGCGCGAGAATTTTCGTCCCGGCACGCTGCCGATGGACATCACGCAGGGCGCCTATGGGCTGGCAATCACGCTTACGGTGCTCTGCGCCATCGCCGCCGCGATCCTGCCCGCGCGGGCGGCGGCGCGGCTCGATCCGGTCACGGCGATCGGCCAATGAGCCTTGTGACCGTCACCGATCTGGTCAAGACTTTCGGCACCGGAGAGGCCGAAACCCGGGTGCTGCGCGGCGCCAACCTGACGCTCGAGCGCGGCGAGCGGGCGGCGCTGATCGGCCCCTCGGGCTCGGGCAAGAGCACGCTGCTGACGATCCTTGGCACGTTGATGCAGCCCACTTCGGGCCGACATGAGATGCTGGGCGTCGATCTGACCCGGGCCAGCGATGCCGCGCTGACCGAATTCCGCAACCGCCATATCGGCTTCGTGTTTCAGTTCCACAACCTGCTGCCCGATTTCACCGCGCTCGAAAACGTGGTCTTTCCCGCCGCGATCCGGGCCGGGCGCGAAACAGCCGCCGCGCGGGCGCGCGGGGCGGATCTGCTGGACAGGATGGGGCTTGCGGCGCGGATCCAGTTTCCCACCGCCACGCTCTCGGGCGGGCAAAAGCAGCGCGTGGCGGTGGCGCGGGCCCTGATGAACGCGCCCGAACTGGTGCTGGCGGACGAGCCCACCGGCAATCTCGATCGCGCCTCGGCGCTGCAGGTGATGGAACTGATCGGCGAGATCAACCGCGACGAGGGCACGACCTTCCTGATCTCGACCCATGACGAGACGATCGCCGCCAGCTGTCCGCGCCGGATCGTGGTGGGCGAAGGCAAGTTGACCGGCTGACAGCGAAAAGGGGGCCAAGGGCCCCCGGTCGTCGAACGACTGCGCCACCCCGGCCGAAACCGGGGCGGCACCTGTCGGATCAGGCCAGCGCGGCCACGGCGGCGTCAAGCGCCTTGCCGACGGCGGCATCATCCTTGGCGGTCTGCGCCTTTTCGGCGGCCTGGTAATGCGTCAGCGCCGCCTCTTTCTTCGGGCCGTCGGGCGCCTTGTCCCAGGCGGCCTTGACGGTTTTCATGCGTTCGGCGTTCGACGCCATGGTGTTGAGATTCATCGGTTTCGTCCTTGTGCGGTCTGCCGCGGCAACAGGCTGCGTCGATCTGTGCGAGGTGATGGAATTATCCGTCGCGCAGGGCAGTCTGCAGAGCTTTGGGCAGAGGCGATGGCAAGCGGCTATTCGATTGCCATGCAACACCCTGACCCATCCCCCCGAGTCGCATGCTGATGCAGGTTTGCCTCAAGGCGCGATGACAGCCTGACGCAGGGGAATGCACTCTCTGGCAGTGGGCGCTTCGGGCGACGCTCCGTTTGATCCTGAAACTGATCTATGGCGCTAACATGGGTAATGGCCGTGGTTTGCGCAGTCGTTACGATTGTGCGTATCGCCCGTTCCTGCCCGTGATCGCAAGATTGCGGCCCCCTTGGCTCCGGGCGGTCGTGCGGTGACGGCCGGACCGAAACGCCCTTGTGGATCAGCGTCTCCCGTTGGTCCGCATGGCGCGCGTCGGGTCGGTCGTTGCCGCAGGCAGGCCGATGCACGTCCCAACCCGAAAGGCGACCCGGATGAGCGATCCCGCGACCAGACTGGACCAGATCCGCCCCGAGCGGCAAGGGCTTGCCCCCCGGACCGGCATCGGCATCGACCGGAGCCGGGCTGCGATCGCGGCGGCGCGCCGTCTCGAGAAGGCCGAGACCGAGGCATTCATCCAGCGCATGCGGGCGATCGTGGAGAGCCGGATCGAGAGCCCCGCGCAGGATCGGACGGAGCATGGCCCGCCGAACGGATTTCGCGATGAATGATCAAAGTCCCCCGGTGCCTTCAGCCCGGATCGGCGAGCACATGGCCGCTTTGCGCCGCTTCGCACTGTCCTTGACCCGCGATCCCGACAGGGCCGACGATCTCGTGCAAGATACGATGTTGCGCGCCGTTCTTCATTTCGACCGCTTCCAGCCCGGGACCAACCTGCGCGCCTGGCTTTTCACGATCGAGCGCAACATCCATTATTCCAATCGGCACAGGGCTTTGCGCGAGACGGTCGTGATGCGACAACTGGGGTTGACAACCGCGGTGGCGCTGCCCGCGCATGACGGGGTGCTGGCGCTGGAAGAATTTCTGGACGCCTTTCGGCAGCTTTCAGCGCCGCACCGGCGCGTGCTCGTGCTGGTTGGTGCCTTGGGGTTCACGCATCGCGAAACCGCCGAAACCATCCGCCTGTCGCCCGAGGCGGTGCGCGCCCGCGTCTCTCGTGCGAGGGCGCTGCTCTTGGACCGGTTGGGGCTTGTCAAGGGTGAGACCCCGATGCCGCGTCCAGAATTCCATGATCTTCGGGAGCCTTGCGTGCGGCCGCGCTGCTGAACCAACCGCCAGCCGCGAACGCATCCGTGAACGCGGTGCGCTCAGGGGGGATTTCGCGGCAGTTTTGCCGGTTTTTCCGCCGCATCCCGGGCCAGCCGGGCAAGGCGCAGCCGAAGCGTCAGATCGGCGCGCTTGCGGTTTTGCTCGGCGATGATTTCGCGCGCTGCCGCATCGATGCGCTCAAAGACCGTCATCGCCGCGGGCTTCACCTTTTGAAACCGCGCGGTGTGGTCATCCGGGCCGGGCATTCTGTGTCCTTTCGGCCGGGATCGGGGGCTCAGGGCTTCTTCTTCTCGCCCATGCCGGGCTGCACGCCCTTGGTGAACAGATCGGCCTGTTTCGCTGCCGCCGGTTTCTTCGGTTGCTTCGGCTTCTTCGCTTCGCGGTTCGAATGGCTCTTGCCCTTGGGCATTGAATCTCTCCCTCTTTGGCCCACGCGGGCCGGTTGGGCCGGAGCGGATGCCCGGCCAGTCTTTGCAGTTCATGCCAACGGTTCGGCGCGGACGCGAAAGTTGGTCAGCCTGTGCAGGCCGAAACTGTGGATCATCGCCACATCGGCCGCGTCTCGCCCGCGCGCCACCAGCACCCGGCCGATCCGCGGGACATTGTTGCGCGGGTCGAAGAGCCGCCAGCCGCCCTCGAGCCAGACCTCGATCCAGGCGGCGAAATCGCCCGGCGCTTCGGGGGTGGGGCTGCCGATTTCAGTCAGATAGCCGGTACAGTAGCGCGCCGGGACATTCATGCAGCGGCACAGCGTGATCGCCAGATGTGCATAGTCGCGGCATACCCCCACGCCTTCGGCATGGGCCTGTGAGGCGGTGCGGGTGGCGCGCGCTTGCACGTAATCGAAGCGGATCTGCGCCTGCACGTAGTCGCAAATCTCCTGTACCAGCGCCTGTCCGCTGCGACGGGTGCCGAAACGCGACCAGGCGATTGGCGCCATCAGATCAGTGTCGCAATAGCGCGAGCCTAGAAGATAGCCCAGAACCGTCTCGGGCAGGTCCTCGACCGGGGTGCCCGCGTAATCCGGGTGTGGCGGATCAGGCTGGCCGGAATCGCGCACTACCGCGGCGATCTCGATCCCGAAGCATCCGGCCGGGGCGACGAGGCGGCTGCAGAAGTTGCCGAATTCGTCGTGAAACGCCTGCAGCGGCACCGGCGGATCAGTGCGCAACTGGTCCGGGGTTTCCAGGTCGGAAAGCCTGCTCTGGTGCGTCCAGAGCCGCGCGATCATTGGCGTCGGACTGGGGAGCTCGAACTGAAAATGGCACTCCAGCGCAAGGCGCAGCGCAGGGGTGAAATCCGGTCTTTCATGACGGGCGTATTGGTTCATCTGCGACGCTCCTCGAGCAATTCGATCTGGATCTGCTGCATCTCGACCAGCCGCTGCCATTGATGCGCCAACTGATGGTCGATCTTTTCGTGCAATTGCCGGATTTCGAGTTCGGCCTTCAGGTTCACCCGGTAATCGTTCTCGCCGCGCAGCCGGTCCTTGGTTTCCTGCCGCCGCTGGCTCATCATGATGATCGGTGCCTGCAGGGCCGCGATGCAGGACAAGAGCAGATTGAGCAGGATGAACGGATAGGGGTCGAAGGGCGGCCGCTGCAGCAGCGCGCTGACGTTGAGCCCTATCCAGAGCACGAGCAGCCCCAGAAAGATAGAGATGAATGGCCAGCTGCCGCCGAAACGGGCCACAGCATCGGCCATGCGCTCGCCGAAGGTCAACCCTTCGGCCATGTCGGCGTCGAGATGGCGGCTCAGCGTGCGGCCGGTTTCCAGGCTGTCAAGCACCGCCCGGTCGAGCGCGCCCAGTTCGCCACGCTCGTCTTCAAGCATCCGCTCGACATAGAGACGGCGAAACCGGGCGATGTCAGTGCGGCAGATCTGGCCGCCCTCGGCCCAGCCCCGGGGCCTCGGCCTCGATCAGCGCCGAAAGCCCCGGGCGGACCGAGAGGAAGGGTTGCAGCTCGGTTGCGGGCAGCGCGCGTCCGCAGACGTGGCAACACCCCGCGCCGGGCGGGGGGGCCGCCGGCGCAGGCTGCGTTTCGTCACGCACGGTCAGCTTCTTGCAAGGATTTGCCGAGCCCGTCGCGCGCCGTCGCGAAAGCCTCGCGCAGGGCGACCTCTGCCGCGGGGTCAAGGTTGGTGCGCAGGATGTTGCCCCCCTTCGCGCCGAGCCGCGTCACCATCCGCTCCGAAGCCGGGGCCTTCAGCAGCAAGAACAGCGCCGCATGTCCCGGTTTCAGCATCGCCGAAACCTTGCGCATGAAGGCATCATCGATCCCGTAGTCGCTCAGGGCCCCCGAGACGGCCCCGGCCGCCGCGCCGATGAACAGCCCAATCAGCGGATTGAAGAACAGGATACCCGCCAAAGGCCCCCAGAACGCCCCGCCGGTCGCCCCCACCGCCCAGAGATCGACCATCTGGGCAAGCCGGATGCGGCCGTCGTCATCCACGGTGGCGACCACGGCATCGGTCACGTCGACAAGGTATTCCTTGGCCATGCCAAGGACTTCGGCGCGGGCGGCCTCGGCCGCCGCTGGCGTTTCATAGCCGATGACGATGAGTTCGGGCATGACCGTATCCTTTGGTGAACGTGCCGCGAGGCACTGCGATGGGCGGCATTACGGCAAGCGGAAAAGATGGTGGCACAGAACCAAGCCCCGGCTGCAGCCCCGATCAGGGGCGAATGGACATCGCCCTCTCCCGCTCCGGCGCCCTCCCCGGACGGCGCCCGGTTCTGGCTGAGAGACTTTGCCACGGCCTGGGGTCAGGGATACTGATCCATGTTGGTCCGGCAGGCACAATCGGGAACCGATCGTGGTGCCGGGAAGCGGGCATGCTAACCCGGATCAGCATCATATGCGCAGGGTTGAGCTATCTTGCAGAGGTGCATGTGATCGCAGGGGATCTGACCGACCCGTGCCCTGAAGGGCGGGTGTCGTCCCGTTCCCGCTTGTGCGCCGTTTCGATCCCGGACGTCGCTTTCGTGAAAGGAAACATCATGCTGAAACCGGAGTGGACCCTGCCCGGTGCCGTTGGTGCGTTCGCCGGAGTTCTTCTGACGACGGTGACGGGGTTCGTCTGGGCAGAGTGGGAAATCCGCTCCGGCGTGCAGCATGCGGCCGAGGCGGAGGTGGTGCGGGCCTTGGTTCCGCTATGTGTCGATCGGGCGAGGACCGACCCGGAGCGGGAAGCCAAGCTGGTCGCATTGCGTCAGGGCGCGCCCCTTGCACAGCTCGAAATCATGTTCGAGACCGGCTGGCTGCCGGGCGCACTGGCGGAAGGCTTCGACCGCGCCGTGGCGACAGGCTGCATCGCGGCTCTGCGGAACCGGGGGGCGTGATGACAGGCGAATTGCCCCCTGACAATCTGGATCGTCCCGCAACCGCTGCGCCGTTTCAGCCTTGCGCACCGGATCCGGTGCCTTGCACGGCCACGCTCAAGGTGGTCACGCTCGATGATCGGCGCGCGCCGGAGGACCGTTTTGCGGTCCTCGTGCGGCGGGCGATCTGTGGCAGATCGGACGCAGAGAGAGGCGCCGCCCGGCCGCGCGATGGCGTCGATGCCCTGCTTCTTTTGGGACCGGCGAAGACCTGGCCCGAGGCGGCCGAGCGGTTGCGCTATCTGGTCGAGCAATTTGCCCTGACCTTTCCGGGTCAGCAGGTACGTCAGCAAAAGCTGATCCGCCGCGCCTTGCGCGACATATCCTTCCTGCTTGCCAAGCCGCACGACACCTGAACATGGAGAAG
This sequence comes from Rhodobacter capsulatus, assembly GCF_052363175.1. Lineage (GTDB taxonomy): Bacteria > Pseudomonadota > Alphaproteobacteria > Rhodobacterales > Rhodobacteraceae > Rhodobacter > Rhodobacter capsulatus_D. Next base: position 1,500,097 of record NZ_CP198946.1, on the reverse strand, counting down.
CGGACCCCCAGCCCTGGGGTTCCGCTCCACCTGCCATACTGCGCAGCGCCCTCAATCGATGCGGATCTTGTCCTCGACCATCGTTGTGCCATGCGCCGCCCAGGCAGCAGCCACGGCAATGTCGTGTTCGTGCAGCGACCTTGTCGTGCCCGAGAGGGTCACGGTTCCGTCCTGCTCCTCGACGGCCAGGGACTCCGCGGGCACACCCTTGCGTTCGAGCGCACGACGGATGTCTTCGCGCACGCGGTCAGTCCTGCCGATCTCGCGTTGGGCGCCCCGGATCGTGATTTGATTGGCGACCCCGCGCACGCCCCAAAGCGGATCGACCGCGCGAAAGGCCGCCTCGCGCTGATACTGATGCGTGACCATGCCAGTGAGCGTGACGAAACCATCTTCGACCAGCACCTTGACTGCGCCGCGCGGAATCGCGCCGACCCAGTCGAGACGATCCGCAACCGCGGCGGCGATCTCGTCGTCGTTGTGCTGCACCTGATCGGGCAGGCGCACCTCGATGCAATCGGCAATCGCGCGGACCCCGCGCAGCCCCGCAATCGCGGTTTCTGCCGCCCGTTTTTGCCAGTAGCTCTCGAGATGACCGGAGAGCGTCACCACCCCATCGTGAACGGTAACGCCGATGCTGTCGGCGTTCACCATTGGCTCCCAGGCCAGTTCGTCAAGGACTTGCAGTCTCAGAGCGTGATCGGAAATCATGGGGTTGCTCCTTGCAAAGGGTGGGGTGCTGCGTCGGCTGGCGGCCCCATTCGGGGAACCGAATGGCGCGGCGGCACGACACCGTCGCCCGCCATCTGCCAGTCGACGAGGGTCGCGACCCAAAGGCCGATGTTGCGATCGGCGAGCCTGCGACGGACATCGGTGTGAAACGGGATCCAGCGGCCGCGGATGAGGTCGTAATCCGCATAGCTGCCGAACCAGCCCGCTGCAGCGTCCCGGCGCCGCGGAAAATTCCAGGGATCGGGCAGAAAGACGCTCGCGACGCGGCCATCCGCACCAAGCGTGAAAGTCGCCTCGATCGTCTCGACGCCAAGCCCCGTGGCGACGCGCAGATGGCTCTCGTCGATCTCGTCCCAGCGCAGGGTGCGATTGTGCAGCATCGCGTCGGGGGCGAGCGGCAATTCGGTCAGATAGCGCAGCCTTTGGCTGCGTGGCAGCGCCTGCGGACGGGGGGCGAAGGGAATGGGCAGGCGACCGAAGGCGCGGACGCCGAATTGACCCGGTTTGCCAGCATCAAGACTGTCGTGCATCACGATGGCATGGGCCGGGCCAAGTCGCGCCCGCCAGGAAAAGGCGCAGGCGGTGACGGACAGGATTTCCTCGGCGGTGAAGGAAAGCCAGGCATCGTTCGGCAGTCCCAGATTGATGCGGCCGTATTGGCGCAAATGTACCGGCCCCCCAATCCGGTCCGGGTCTGCCCCAAGGCGGAGCGCAAGGGCGGTGACGGCGGCAAGACGGGTCATGGCGTGGAGAGATCCGCGGGCGCCCCTTCCGAAACCATGTCCTGACTTGCGCGGTCGGAGCTGGCGCGCGCCGCGGCGGCGCGGCCGCCGTCGGGCGCCGCATGGGCTGCGCCGCCATGTGCCTGCAAGGCATGGAAACGCAATCGCTTGCGACCGATGTTGTGAAGTGTGAAGCCCATGCCTGCCGGGATCAGGATCGCATCCTTCGCCCTCACCCGAAAGCTGGTCGCGCCGATCGTCATCCGCCCCTTGCCGGTGACGATGCGCAGGAACTGATCGCGTGCTGAGCCGTCCCCGGCGCCAAGGCTGTCCTTGCGGCGCAGCGCAAACAGCATCAGGTCCATCTGCGCCGATCCGAACAGGACGCGGCGGAAGGCGTCGTTGTCTTTTGTGAGGCGGTCAATCTGTCCGACAAATCCGTGCATGGCCCTTCTCCCTGTTGTCCGGTCAAGACTACCAGCTCGACCCCCATGCCAGGCTGATCGAAATCAGCGCCTGAAAGCGACGGTGTTGTGGCAATGACCCGCCAGGCCGATCTCGATCAGTTTGACCGTCGGCCCGAAAGGCTAGGCTGTCTTGAACCGTCAGGCTCCGGCCCGTCCGCGAAAGGACATCCCATGGCGCGCAGACCGCGTTTTTCCAGCACCGACGAAAAGATACGCGCCATCCGCGCGCGTTGCGCGGCCGCCCCGGCGGGCAGCGCGAGGGAAACCGCCGAAGGGCACATTCGGGCCGCCGAAGAAGCGCAGCGCAGGGGGTGGGAGGGCGAATGCAATCGGCGGCTCGATTCCGCCGCCCATGTGCTTGCACGGGCGGCTCAGTGCAGCAGCGGCCCCTCATGGTCGAGATAGCCGGTGTCGAAACGCGCCAGCGCCCGTAGCCGGTCGAAATCGTCGAACAGCACGCGGCCTTTCTGAAAGGTGATCAGCCCCTGTTCGCGCAGATGCCGCAGCACGCGGTTGACATGCACCGCGCTCAGCCCCAGCGCATCGGCCAGATGATATTGCGTCAGCGGGCAATCGAAGCCGGAGCGGTCGCCAACCCCCACCAGCATCAGCCGCGCCCCGAGTTCCAGCAGGAAATGCGCCGTGCGCTCCTCGGCGTTGCGTCGCCCAAGATCGACCAGATGCTCGACCACCATCGCCTCGTCGCGCGAGGCGGCCCAAAGCACCGCCGTTGCCAGACGTGGTGCATCGGCAAAGGCGTCAAGAATGTCGGTGGCGATGACCTCGGAGGCCTCGATCTGCGTCACCGCCTCGATCGAATGGTCGGAGGTGCGGAACAGGATGCTGCGCAGGCCCAGAAAATCGCCCGGCACCTGAAAATCGACGATCTGCCGGTCGCCGTCGGGCAGCATCTTGAACGAACAGGCCCAGCCCTTGGCCAGAATGAAGGCGGAGGCGTTCATCTGCCCTTCGTGGATCATCTCATGTCCGCATTGGAAGGTCCGCCGCCGTCGGTGGAACCGTTCGAGCGTGGCCAGATCACGATCGGAAAGCGCAACAAAGACCGAAAGCTTGCGGGTGAGCGGGCTTTGAAGGATCGACATCTCGGGGTCCTTCCTGACGGATCGGCAGCGGTACATCTGTCGGGACTCATATCAGGAATAGAGCTTTGCCGCGCTGCTCTGGATCAGTCTTGCGACGCGAAATGAGCCTAGAGTCGGCCCGTGCAGACCAGGTTCTGGCCGTGTGTCTCCCCAATGAAAGCGAAGCCCACCATGTCTGACCAAGATGATATTGCCGGAACTGCCGCGCTGACGATCTGCGAATCCCTGCTTCTGGCCCTCAACGATCACAAGATCCTGCCGGAAGCAGAGATCGTCGGGATCTTGCGGGATGCCGCTGCAACGCATGAAACGCCCCCCGACGATGGCAAGGCAGAGATGCACGCTGCCGTGGCGAAGCTGATCAACAGCATCCTTGCAGGCGGGAATTCGGTGCGCCGACGCTGACCCGGGAATGGCGTCAGCGTCACAGTCACGACCCTGAGCGGGATTGGTGCGGTGATGAACGACCGTCATTCCCAATTTCTGCGGCGGCAATGCCGCAAACTCGACTGCGCATCTCCGCGCTTGCCGGCGGTCGAGCCGCCTGCTGGCAATAGCATCGCCTGGCCCATACTTGCCGCGCGATACCTGATGATGCGTGGTCTCGGCATGAAACGCAGGTTCTTAGGTCATGTTGACAAATGGCGGAGCCAGAGCCTGATGCAGGCGATGTCTATGAAGCCGAGGAAACTGTCTGCGGTTTTGTCGTAACGGGTTGCCAGGCGACGGCTGTTTTTCAACTTGTTGAAGCAGCGCTCGGCCATGTTGCGCAGCGTATAGATCGTCATCTCGACCGCCTTGCGCACCTTGCGGTTCTTTCGCATTGGGATCATGGGCAGCGCGTTGCGGCGCTCGATGTCTTCCCGAGCTTTATCAGAGTCATAGCCCCTGTCAGCGACCAGAACGGCGGGCTGTGGCAGGTTGTCTGCCATCACCAGATCGTATCCGGTGTAGTCGGACTCCTGCCCCGGCGTGATTTCGGTTCTCATCGGAAGGTCGGCACTGTTGACGCGAAGGTGGATCTTGGTCGAGAACCCACCCCTTGAACGGCCAAAAGCTTCTTTCGGAGTCCCCCTTTTGCGCCCGCCGCATGATGATGGGCGCGGATCACAGTGCTGTCGACCATCTGGAGCTTGTCGGGCGCCAGCCCCGCGTGGTTCAAGCCATCCAGGACATTCTCCTACAGCCCGGCGAGCGTCCAGCGCCGGAACTGCCGGTAGACAGATGACCACTTGCCAAACTCCTCCGGCAGGTCCCGCCACGGCGCACCGGTCCGCGCGATCCAGAAAATGCCATCCAGAACAAGCCGATGGTCCGCAGGCTTGCGCCCGTTCGGATGCCGGACGGCCCGGATGAAGCCCTCAAAGAATGCCCATTCGTCGTCGGACATCAGGTTGCGTGCCAAGGTCACCTCCCACGTAGAGAGGATCTTGAATCACTGCCGACCGCGGAGGGGAATCCGTTTTGTCAACACGACCTAGGACAGCCTGCGTCACGCCCGCAAAGTTTCTTCGCCTGAACGGTCTGATCAAGCCTCCCGATGCGATCGTCACCGGTCGCGCCTCTCACCGATCCTTGCCCTGCCAGAACCACAGCCCGCATTCGGCGCGGCGGTCGGCCTCGCTCAGCCCGATGTCGTCGAGCGCCTCTGCCCCAAGCCGGGCCAGGCGCGCGCGGCTGCGGGCGCGGCGCTGCCAGAGCGCGAGGCGCCGCAACAGGCGCAAGGTGCCGAATGGCCCAAGCTGCGCCGGATGGCACGTCGGGGGCGTTTCGCAGACAGGCGGGGGCGCGGAGAGATGTGACATGCACGCACCCTGCCCCCGCATATGCCTCTTGACAAACGATGTCTTGGCCGGGCTTCTGTGAGAAAATCTCACAGCCTGTCGGCCCCGCCCGTGTTCCTGCCGCCGCTCACCGCCCTGCGCGCCTTCGAGGCCGCGATCCGCCACGGCCGGATGACCCGCGCCGCCGAGGAACTGGGCGTGACCCATGGTGCGATCAGCCGACAGGTGCGGCTTCTTGAGGAGATCTTCGGCGCGCCGCTCATCACCCGCACCCGCAGCGGTCTGGTGCCGACCCCGGCGGGCGCCGCGCTGGCCGAGCGCCTCACCCGCGGCTTTCGCGAGATCGAGGCGGGCGTGGCGGCGCTGCGCGACGATGCGGCGGGCGTGCTCGACGTCTCCTGCCTTGGCACCTTCACCCTGCGCTGGCTGATCCCGCGGCTCGGCCGGTTCACGGACACCCATCCCGGCGTCGAAGTACGGCTCTCGCAATCCGATGCGCCCTGCGACTTCGGCAGGGGCCGCTACGATGTGGCAATCCGGGTGACCGACCACGACCTGCCCGAGGGCACCCATGTCACCCCGCTCTTTGCCGAGCGGTTCGGCCCGGTGCTCGCGCCCGCCCTGGCCGAGAGGTTGGCCCTGCGCGCCCCCGCCGACCTTGCCCGCGCGCCGCGCCTTTGGGCCCGCACAAGGCCAAATGCCTGGGCCGATTGGTGCGCCCGCAGCGGTTGCCCGACGCTCGAGGGCGGTGCGCCCTACGAGCATTTCTACTTCCTGCTCGAGGCCGCATGTGCCGGGCTGGGCGTCGCAATCTCCCCCGAGCCGCATGTGGCCGACGATCTTGCCGCCGGGCGGCTGATCGCGCCCTTCGGCTTTCTACCTTCAGGGCTTTCATATGTGGCCCTGCGCCGCGAGGAGGCGCCGAAAAAAGCCCGCACCTTCTGCGACTGGATCGGCCGCGAAGCTGCGGGTTGAGGGGGAAGCGGTAGGCGACACTCGCACCGGGCTTGACTGCCGCGAGACCCGCCCCATGTCTCAATCGATCCCTCTGGCAAAGCGAGATCCGGCATGGCACCTTCTCTGACGGTCTGGTTCGACAGCGGCTGTCCGCTCTGCGCGCGCGAGATCGCGCTGATGCGGCGGCTCGACCGGCGCGGCGCGATCCGCTTCGTCGATCTGCACAGCCCTGACGCCCCCTGCCCGATCGACCGCGCCGAGTTGCTCGCCCGGTTTCACGCCGAGGAAAACGGCCGCCTGCTTTCGGGCGCGGCCGCCTTTGGGGCGATGTGGCGGGCAGTTCCGATCCTGCGCCCGCTTGGCCTTATGGCCGGGTGGCCGCCGCTCGCCCCGGCGTTCGAGGCCGCCTATCGCCGCTTCCTGCGCCTGCGCCCCCGGCTGCAAAGACTGTTTCGCTGACGCCCGGCTTTCGGCCCGACCCCCGGAATGCTCTTCAGGCGTTGCAAGGCAAATGCGCGCTCAGACCTTGAAATTTCCGCGCGCCCCCCTATCTCAGGTATGTGTCATTGCTTGCCGCGTGAGCAGGCGGGTTTGTCCCGCCCCCGGCCCTGACGCACCGTTTTCCCATTTCACGAGGGGGGGGCGCCAGACGAGGCGGCTCCAGGTGCAATGCGGTGCCGGAGTGTTCGCCCGGCTGCATCCCGGCCGGACCGGCGCAAGAGCGCCCTTCGGCGACACCGGACGCAAGGTCCGGACAAGGATCAAGATGACTTTCCAGGACCTCGGGCTGAATGCCCGCATGGTCGCGCGGCTTGAAGCCCGCGGCCTCACGCAGCCCACCCCGATCCAGCAACAGGCGATCCCGCCCGCGCTTCAGGGTCGCGACGTGATGGGGATCGCCCAGACCGGCACCGGCAAGACTGCGGCTTTCGGACTCCCGCTGGTGATGGCGCTCTCCAGACAGCAAGACCGCGCCGAACCGCGCACGGCACGCGGGCTGGTGTTGGCTCCGACCCGGGAACTGGCCAGCCAGATCGTGCAGAGCCTGCAAGGCCTGACCTCCGATCTGCGCATCACGCTCGTGGTCGGCGGCAAGTCGATCAATGCGCAGGCGCAGGCGCTGTCGCGCGGCACCGACATTCTCGTCGCCACCCCGGGCCGGCTGATGGATCTGATCGACCGTCAGGCGATCGACCTTGGCCAGACCCGGTTTCTCGTGCTCGACGAAGCCGATCAGATGCTGGATATCGGCTTCATCCATGCCCTGCGCCGTATCGCGGCACGCCTCGGAAGCGCGCGCCAGACCATGATGTTCTCGGCCACCATGCCGAAGACGATGGCCGATCTTTCGCGCAGTTTCCTCAACGATCCGGTGCAGATCGAGGTCTCGAAGCCCGGCAAGCTGGCCGACAAGGTCAGCCATTCGGTGCATTTCGTCGCCTCTGACGCCAAGCAGGATCTGCTGATCGACCTGCTTGGCGCGCATCGCGAGGACCGGGCGCTGGTGTTTTCGCGCACCAAGCATGGCGCGGAACGGCTGATGCAGCAGCTCTCCAACGCCGGTTTTTCCGCGGCATCGATCCATGGCAACAAGAGCCAGGGCCAGCGCGACCGCGCGCTTTCGGCGTTCCGGACGGGCTCGGTGCGGGTGCTCGTGGCAACCGATGTTGCCGCGCGCGGGATCGACATTCCGGGCGTGGGCCATGTCTACAACTATGATCTGCCGAATGTGCCGGAGAATTATGTCCATCGCATCGGCCGCACCGGGCGCGCCGGGCGTTCGGGCCAGGCGATTGCCTTCTGCGCCGCCGACGAAATGGCGGACCTCTGCGCGATCGAAAAGACGCTCGGCACGCGCGTGACGATTGCCGGGGGCGTCCCCTGGGCGGGCGGTAAAGCGGCCAAACGGTCTGCGCCGCGGCATGGCGCCGGTCGCGCAAGGCGGCTGGCCGCGTGAGTGCCCCCCCGCTTCGGGGCGGGGGATGCCGCGCCCTCGAAGCGGCCAACCCCACCGCAGCGGCCAATGGCCGGAGAGAACCAGATGAACCCGAGCCCCGTTTTCTTCCCCGTCCCCGGCCGCGCCGCGCTTGCGGCAGCCGTTCTCGCCATCGGCACCGCGTCGATGGCGGCACCGGTTTGCGCGCAGGATGGGACCGGCACACCGCCGGAACATGCACAAAAGAGCAGTTATGGCAGCGGGTGGGATTGCGAGATCGGCTATCGCCTGCAGGAAGGCGCCTGCCTTGCAATCCCGCTTCCAGACCATGCCTATGCCACGGGGCGCTCTTACGGGACCGGCTGGGCCTGCCTGCGCGGCTTTGAGGAAGTGGCGCGCGCGCGATGCGAGCCAATCGCGATTCCGGAACACGCCTTTCTTCAATCGTCCGGCTACGGCTGGCAGTGCGAGCGCGGTTACAGAAAAGAGCGGGAAGCCTGCGTCGAGATCACCCTGCCCGAACACGCCTATCTGGTCGACGACGCGACCGGGCCAGGTTGGGCTTGCGAGCGCGGCTTCAAGGCAGAAAAAAATGCCTGCCTCCCAATCGTCGTGCCGGAAAACGGCTATCTTACCAACAGTGCCTACGGTCCGGATTGGGCCTGCGAACGGGGGGTATGTCGAGACTCAGGGGCGCTGCGAGGCGGTCACCGTTCCCGCAAACGCCGTTCTTGATCCGCGCGGCTACGGACCGGGATGGCGGTGCTTGCGGGGGTTTGCAGATCGGAACGGAACATGTGTCGAAATCGATGTGCCGGCACAGGCGCATCTCGACCGTGAGGGCAATGCCTGGCGCTGCGACAGCGGCTTTCATGCGACCAAGGGCGGATGTGCGCCCGGGGGAATAGCCCTCTCATCCACAGCTTCACCTGAAGGAAACACTTTCATGCGCGTACATATCGGATGCAGCCTTGACTACGAATTCGTTCAGCCAACGCCCTTGCTTGCGATCTTGAATGTTCACTATTCCCGTTTCAGCGATCTGGAGCGCGCCGACTATCTCGTGACCTCTCCGAGCGTTCCCCTGGAAAGCTATCGCGACGCTTTCGGCAATTGGTGTACGCGCATGCTCGCCCCGGCCAGCCGTTTCCTCCTCTCGACGGATGGCGTGTTCCGCGATACCGGAGCGCTCGATCCGGTTGCCCCGCACGCAAGGCAGCATGACGTGCAGGATCTGCCGTTCGAGACGCTCGTCTATCTGCTCGGCAGCCGTTACTGTGACACCGATCTTCTCTCTGAAGACGCCTGGAAGCGTTTCGAGACCACCGAGCCCGGCTGGGCGCGGGTTCAGGCGATCTGCGATTTCGTCAATGCCAACGTCCGTTTCGACTACATGAAAGCAGATGCGACGCGCACGGCGTCGCAAACCCTTCTCGCCGGGCATGGCGTTTGCCGCGACTTCACCCACCTTGCCATCACCTTTTGCAGGTGCATGAACATTCCGGCGCGCTATTGCACAGGCTACCTGAGCGACATCGGCGAGCCCGAACCGCACCCGCCAGGTGATTTCGCCGCCTGGATGGAAGTCTTCCTCGACAATCAATGGTGGGTTTTCGATCCGCGAAACAACGCCCGGCGCAAGGCAAGGATCCTTGTGGCCCGAGGGCGCGACGCGGCGGATGTGCCCCTGACCCAGACCTTCGGCCCCAACAAGATGACCGGGTTCCGGGTCTGGACCCGCGAAGCGCAGGGCAGCGCCCCGCTCTGAGCCGGATCGACGTTTCGGAATCCTGCGGCAGCGCATTCGCGCGGCCGTGCCCCTCTTCAAGCCTGGAGTGCCAATATGACAATCCCGTGCAAAACGACCGTCGTTTTCCGTAATCCCTTCGCCCTTGAGGGGTTCGCGGAAACGCTTCCGGCCGGAGATTACGAAATCGAACCGGGCCTTCCGGATCTGATCGGGCCGGTCGGCCCCTCCGGCGCAACCGTTGTCGTCCGGCTGCACCCGCGCGCCGCACATCCCGGCCTGGCGCGCATTCTGTGCGTTCCGCTCGTCATCTTCGAGCGCGCGAGGGCTCTGGACACGGACGCGGGACAGACCCGGGGGGACGATGTCCTCGATGCCTTTCTGGCCGATCAGGGGGCGTGCCGGAGGATGCGCGCGGATCGGGAACAAAGGGAAGACCGACATGCCCGGCATTTCGGCGCGGTGCTTCGGGCAAGCCCTTCGACCACCGCAGAAGCACCACATGCTGCGGCAGCCTACTTCGGGCGCATGTCGCCGCGTTCCGGATCCCGGCGACCCGGTATCGGCGAATGACCGGAAAAGCGTGTCAGCGCGCCGAGCGCATCATGCCACAGGACGTGCATGTGATCCCGCTCAAAGCCAGCCGCGATGTTCCGGCGGAGCGGGTCTGCATGAGTTGCAGGCAACGCTTCTGGAGCGAGGGGTTCAGCGAGCGGATCTGTCGCCGCTGCAAGAGCAGGAAAGGCTGGACAGCCTCGACCCAGACCCTCGATCTCCGGCGCGGGTGAGTGCAAGATGACGCGATTGATGATCGATCATGCAACGACTTATCACTACCGGAGCACGGTTTCGCTCGGCCCTCACAGGCTGATGCTGCGTCCGCGAGAAACCCGTGACCTGCACCTCGTCAGCTTCGATCTCGAGCTTTCGCCCGCGGCGGAGCTCACCTGGTCGCATGATGTCTCCGGCAACGCCATCGCCGAGGCCCGTTTCGCCCAGGCGGCGGACAGGCTCTCGATCCGCTCTCGGACGCTCGTCGATCTGAGCGCCCCGGTCTGGCCGGTTTTCGCGATCGCGGCAGAGGCGCTCTCCTGGCCCTTCGCCTACGCCCCCGATGATCGCGCCGACCTCGGGGCGTTGCTGGAGCCGCAATATGCCGATCCTTCCGGGCGGCTTTCTGCCTGGGTCGCCGGGTTCGTCATGAGCGCCCCCACCGACACGCTGTCCTTGCTCAAGGACATAGCCAACGGCGTTGCAACAGCGATTTCCTATCAGAGCCGCGAGACAGAGGGCACTCAGGGACCGCTCGAGACACTCGACAGGGGCTGGGGGTCGTGCCGGGATCTGGCCGTCCTGATGGCTGAAGCCGTGCGAACGCTCGGGTTCGGGGCGCGTCTGGTATCGGGGTATCTCTACGAGCCGCAGGGCGCCTCTTCGGCCTTTGCAACCCCGGGTTCCACGCATGCCTGGGTCGAAGTCTTTGTTCCGGGGGCAGGTTGGATCGCCTTCGATCCGACCAATCGCACCGTAGGCTCCGCCAATCTGATCCCCGTTGCGGTCGCAAGGCGCATCTCGCAAGTCTCGCCGGTCAGTGGCAGCTACCATGGAACGGGGGGAGAACCAGCAGGCCTGACGGTCGATGTCGGTGTCTCGCGCATGACCTGCGCCACGGCGTCCACGCAGTCGGACCCGAACCGGGCGCCGACACCGATGTGACGAAACCGGTTTCCCCGCGCGAGCGGATGGCCGGGCGTGTCATGGCTGAGCCTGCGGAACCCGGCACCGGGCATGCATCAGGGGGCCAACAGCCGCCCCTCTCCAAAGCATCCCGGTTCGAAGCGGACCAGACCGCAGGCGGGGCTGCGCCGTCTCAGCTCTGCGGCGTGTCGTCTTTCGCAGGCAGGGGGGAAGACGCCGCGATCGTGCTGCCGCTGGCGCGCGCACCGGGCCTGCGGAACGAGATGCCGCGACGGATCTGCGTCTTGCTTGCCGGCTGGGCAAGAAATTCAGTGAGATCAAGCTGTTTCTTCGGGGTGGAATAGCCCATGTTGCGGCTCCTTGCCGTGGTGTTGAGAGGCGGAAGCGGCGAGGAAAGCCCTCGCCGCTTCTCCTCCCGGTGCGCAGTTTGACCGATGGCCGCTGACCGCAGAACGCGGCCGGACGACCTCCATGTCAACACCGGGAATTGGGGGTTCCGACGGCTCGGGCGCAGAGGCGAACGGGGCGCGACCGGGCACAGGCTGGGGCAATGTGCCATTTCCGAGACGTTCGAAGAAGTCCTGCCACCCCAATCCGGTCTGAACCGGACGGCTTGCGGCGAAGTTGGCGAGAGGCGTAGCGCCTGGGGCCATGGGTGTCTTGGTCATGAGGATCTTTCCGCCGCGCCCGGGGATGCGGGGGGCGGCAAGGTCGATCACCGGGACGGCGCCTTGGCCTTTGCTGGCAGGGCCTTGCCATCGCGGGCAAGGCGGGCCGCCTTGAGCGTGGCGGTGCGATCTGCCCGTGTGGCGGCATCCGTCTGGACGATCAGTTTCGCGGCCGCGGCAGTCATTTCGAAATAGGTCTGCGGCGGGCGGGGGATCTCCCGGAACAATCCGGGAGAGGGTGTCGTGCGTGTCATGGACATGTGCTTATCCCCAAAGGGGCGCCTGCCAGATCAGGCCAGCGCCAGATCGCAGGCCGATTTGCGGCCGTCACGGCCGGACTCGATCTGGAAGGTCACCTTGGCGCCATCGGCCAGCCGCGAGATGCCGGCGCGTTCCAGCGCCGAGACATGAACGAACACGTCCTGTTCGCCACCTTCCGGCTCGATGAAACCGAAACCTTTATTCTGGTTGAAAAACTTCACGGTGCCATTGGCCATCGTGATCACTCCTACAGGGGAATGCTGCCCGCAGGATGCGGCAGCTCGGCTTGGTCAGGACTAAGGGCAGACTGAAGCCGATGAAGGAGACAGGGTGCGGTCAGAGAAACTTCGCACCTACTTCAATAGCTGAATTTGCAAAATTTGCAAGGATTCTTTGGGGGTTTTCAAAGCAATCCGGATATGAGCGGTTTCGCAGGCCACCACCTTGGGGTGTGGGCGCGCTCGTCATCCCGGCCACGCGCCGACGCCGATCTGCGCGTGGCTCAGGGCTTCTTTTTCTCGCCCATACCGGGCTGCAGGCCCTTGGCGAACAGATCGGCCGGTTTCTTCGGCTGCTTCGGTTTCTTCGCTTCGCGGTTCGAATGGCTCTTGCCCTTGGGCATGGAATGTCTCCCTTTTGGGCCCTGTCGGGCCGGTTGGGCCGGAGCGGATGCCCGGCCAGTCTTTGCGGCTCATGCCAACGGCTCGACATCTCGGCAGCCCGGACGTGCCGCGCGATCGCCGCTGATGGTGCGCGCGGCCCTCAAGAGCAAGGTCTTGGGCGCGGATCCCCGGCGTTGCGCAATTGCGACAAGATCGAGCCGCAAGCCGCGCCGATGGTTGGGCTCAGGCGACCCGTTGCGCCGCCTTGCGCTTGGCATAGCGCAGGTCCCGGGCAGCCTTGCGGGCAGCATCATCGGAGAGCACCAGCGCGATACGGCGCGCTTGCGCCAGTTTTCCCGCCGCGAGGGTTGCGGCTTCGGCGGCTTTGCGCTGCGCCTCTGCCTCGGCAATCGCGGCGGCTTCGGCGGCGGCACTCTCTTGCGCTTTCAGCTTCTCCGCGTCGCGCGCGGCGTGCCGTGCGTCGCGCAGCCGTGCCACCTCGGCACGTGCCGCCAGCTTTTCGGCCAGATCAGGCGCGGTCGTCGCGCATTTGAATTTCTCCAGCAGCGCCGCTTTGGCAGTGATCGCATCGCTTCTGCGATCCGCGTAGTCTTTGGGTCTCAACATTCGATGTCCTTTGGCGGGGATGACGCCGATCCGGATCAGCCGGTCGGGGTCATGCGGTGTTTTTGGTGCGCAGAAGGGCAATGGCCTTTCCGGCCTGTTCTCTTTCGAGACGTTCCGTTCTCAGCCGCAGGGTTTTGGCGGCACGTTCGGAGATTTCCGTATCCTGTTCCTGCAGCGCGCGTGTGCGCTCCAGAAATTGCGATTGCGTCTTGTTGAAGGCGATTTCCGCAAGCTGCCGCGCCTTGCTCATTTGACCAGACATGAGGACCTCCGATGTCGAGAAAGCTTCAACCCGGCCCGGAAGGACGATTTCTCCCACCGGCACCACAGTATTCGGACGCTGAAAAACGAACCTGTGCGGCGCGGGATTTCTGGCCCGCTCGGCGCAAAGGTTACGCGCAGCCGACGGGATGTTCGATCGCGCGCCGGGCCGTGTACCCGACAAGGTCTTCCGGCACGAAACCGGCCGATCGCGCCGCAGCGGTAAAGGCACGCCGCGCCACACCCACAGGAACCAGACAGTCCATGGCGGCTTCGACCTGCTTCAGGGCCGTCAACCGCGCCTCATCGGCAATCGGCCATCTTTTCAGCAACCAGTATTTCACTTGTTCGATCGTGCTGAATTTCTGCACGTCCCCATCCGGAGACATGACAAAGGAAAGGGGTTTCCCCCAGGTAATTTCAATCAACCGTATGTCTTTCTTGAGCGGCAAACGGGAGATGCGGATCGCATCTCCGACGTTGCCAGGAAAGCGGGTCCAGCGTCGGACCGATCCCGCTTTCTGTTTGCCTGACCCTCAGGCGAGGACGAGATTCGTCGCCGACTCGCGGCCATTACGGTCACGCTCGAGATCAAACGAGACAGCTTGGCCATCATTGAGGCCGCGGATGCCCGCACGTTCCAGCGCGGTCACATGAACGAAAACGTCCTTGTTGCCGCTCGCCGGGGCGATAAAGCCAAAACCTTTGGTTGCGTTGAACCATTTCACGGTGCCATTGGCCATCGTGTTCACTCCTTCAGGAAACGCTGCCCGCAGAATGCGACAGCTCGGCTTGGTCAGACGAGAGAGCAGACTGAAGCCGATGAAGGAGACAGGGTGCGGTCGAGAAAAACTTCGCTGGCGCCTTCCTAGCGGATTTTGCAGATTTTGCAACGAGTCTTTTGGGGTTTTCAAAACAATCTCTTTGCGAGGGGTCTGACCGGGTTTCAGCCGGAAGCTGAATCCAGAAGGAGAGCGCCGTTGCGCCGCAGCGGCGCGGGCCCGGCTTTCGACGTGCGGGAACATCCATCCCTGGGGGGGGGCAAAGGCTTGACGCCAGGGCCGCTATCGCGCGCCTTTCGACCTTGCCCCCAAGGGCCGGAGGTGCCAGCCTTGCGCCCCCCCCCCTCCCGGTCCGCACATCGGTCACCCGCGTTTGAGCGCCTCGAAGTCGCCGCGCAGGGGCGCGGTGTCATAGATGATCGTCAGCTTTGCGAAACGGTCGGACCATCCTCGCCCTGTCGGAGCGCTCGTCGCGGCCGCAGGGGCCTATGCGCTCGGTCTGCAATGGGAAGCCGGGCATCGCGGATGACACGACTTCACTCTCTCGTGCGAATGTTGCACCCCACGTCGCCCCCCCCCCCCCCCAAAGCTGGCCGGAATGGGCTGCGACCGCTTATCGCTGCGCCGTGCCTGAACGGCTGGTTTGGCGGCATGCGCCGGGAGGGCCGACCGGCGGCAAAGGGCCGATCACGTCGATCATGCGCGACGCGCAATCATGGACAACGGGGCCGTTGCCTGCGCATTGTGTCGATCCGCGCGCGAGCTGCGGATGGCCGCTTTCTCCATTTTCCGCAGACGAAACGCTGCGCCCGCAACAGAAAGTCTTCCGGTCCTCGCATAAGCGACGACAACGGCCACATTGTCGGCTCTCACCGTTCGGCATGTCACCAAGATACGAAAGATATTCAGCAGTTTCGCGACCGAAATGCCATACGAACACATAAACCGTGAGGTTAGTTCAGCCTATCGACCTACTTGGTCATCTCCAACCATTCAATAAGCGCGCGCCTTATCATCTCGGGACGCGTCGGCATATCAATTTGCGTTCTCCGGCGGTCGTCTATCTGCCGAATGAGTTCGCTCGGCAGCCGCAGGTTCACAGCCTCTGTATCGGTTTTCGGGCGCCCGGGCATTTTTTTTTCGTTTTCCATGGCGCCCCCGGCTGACACATTGGTTTTTTGGTACCAAATATTACGAGCAGAGGCAAGGCTCCTACCCCTCGCCCCTACTCTAACCGCTCGATCTGCAAAGGAGACACGAATGGCTACCTCGTCTAATATCATTGGCATCAATGTGTCGGAACCCCATTTTTCGTCCGCGCTCACCCCCTGCGGCGAGGCGTTTTCCGCTCTGCTCGGGGCTCTCCCAGACTATTACGAAGCCGAGCGCGATCTTGATGGCATCGATGCTCACGACTTGGCATGCGATGCGTGGATTTCGGCGGCCGAGGGTGCCCGGCGCGAGGTGATCAATGCCCTGGATGCCGTGATCGATGCGAAGCCGCAAGTTCAAAGCGATTTGCACTTGCGGCGTACCGCTCTGCTGTTCTCGGCTGCGCTGCGGACTGATGACCCTGTCGTTTATTCCCGCATCCACGGTGCGATGCGCGACCTGCCGTGGCTTTATCGCGTCGAAGGGCGCGACCAGGGCGCGCAGCACGCGACAATCCAGCTGCAAATGTTCCGCCATCATCTGCTTGCGCTGATGACGCTCGGGGAATTCCAACCTGAATTCGAGGTCATCGATCACGACAGCGAGTTTCCGGTTCCTGCCTTCTGATTTCCCTTGGGCGTTTTGAAGCCGACGAGAGTTCCCTGCATAGCTAGGAGCTTCGTCAAAGACGATCTGCGATTTGATGAGGGGGTGCTCATGACCCATCCGATTTCCGAGTTTTCCGAGGAGCCTGTCGTAATCGACGGTGTTCGTATTCCGCGCCACCCGGGCGAGGTTCATCCGCACTGGCAGTTGGCCGCCCGGTCGCGGGGGGCGACGATCGTCGCGCGTGTTGTCGATCGCCTTCACGTAGCGCTTCGGTGTGATACTTGCGGTGGCATTTGGGTTTCCCGCGTTTCTGTTGTCCTCGGTTATCAACCGCTCTGTCCGCACTGCCTCACCCGTGGACGTGAAGGCAATGCTGAGCAAGCAGAGCTAACGTGGCTGCGGCGAGACCCAGCTGACCGGCATTACGCATATTACCTTGCCTCGTGCGGGCATGAGGTGCGGCGACAGATCCATCGCGTTGCCAAGGTCGCGTCGGGGCCGCAAAGCTTGCGCTGCGAGACGTGCCTCATGCAGCATGATGCGCAAACCGCGATAAAACGCGGGTGGGAACTGATCGGACCAGATCCGCACGGTAACACAAACTACAGGATCTATCGCCATGTTGGCTGCGGTCACGAACAGCAGATTGCGCGGATCAATATGGTGACGGGGCGCGTAACCTGTCACGGCTGCGGTGTGTCTTGGCTGAAAGCCCCGAATGCAGTTTACCTGATGGGGATTACCCTGCCCGGTGGAACCGACGTGATCAAGCTCGGTCATTCCCGCGATCCGGCGAGCCGGTTGGATCACCAGCTGCTTGCTGCCCCCGATGTTCAAGGTATCGTGCGCCGGGTGGTACCCATGCCCTCGGGGCTTGATGCACAACGGGCGGAGCGGCGGCTGCATGCGATCGTGCGGCACACTTTGCCGATCGCCGTGGTGCCGCGGGACCTCTACGAGGGCTATTTGCGCGTTAAATCGGAGATCTACTACCCGGCGGCGTCGGGGTTGATCCACGACTTACTCGACGCGACGGCGCGTCGTTACGCGGCCTAAGTCTCTCACATTTAAACCGATTTTTCCCGGCGGGCGACCGCCGGGCACCCTCTCTTTTTGCCGATGGAGGCCGCAATGATTCCCCCTGATGTTCAACAACTTGCGCCATGGCACGCGGTCGCCGATGCTATTTTTGCGCGGATCGATGCGCCCGTCGCCCCGCCTGAACCGACAGAACCAGCAGCGGCGGACAAGCTGCACGATGCGATTGAAGCGCAAAGTGACCCTCGCAACATGACGCGGGAGGAGTTGGATGCCTGGATCGACCAGCCGCCCACCTCGGCCCCCAAAGCGGCTACGCCCCGGCCTGTCCGACCGCAGATGGGCCTGCGCGCGAGGTTGCTGCTTTTGCGGCTCGCGGCCGGCATCGGCACCCTTGATCGGCTGGGCGCGATGTCGGCGCCCGCCGGATTGACGGTAATCGAGCGGATCGCGTGGGAGCAGATGCGCGACACTATGGGCCTCCTGACCGATCATGTGCTGCCCGCCTCCAGCGAAGTTTTCGCCGCTGGCGCCTGCGCGAACCATCGCCTGCTTCGTCCTGAGGCGTCGAGCCGCCCGCCGCTCTCGGCAGCGGATGCCGAACGGTTTGCGGAGACGATCCGCTCGGCACTCATCCATCCCGAGCCGATCGTTCTTGCGCTTCCCGCCGGAGTCGCGCTTGATCCATCGATCTCGGCCTGCGCGCCGTCGCGGATCCAGATTGCGCCGATTTCGGCGGATATCCTCGCGGCGTTCTGGCGCGCGACGGTGCCCGATCTTGCGCCCGAGCATCTCGCAGAAGCTGTGGCAGTCCTGCCGCCTGACGGCCATCTCGCGGGCCTGCCCGATGCCGTCATTTTGCACGCCCTGCGCGTCGGCGATCCTGTCGCCGCAGCGCGCCGACTTGCGGCGGCCTGCGCGCAGGCGCAAAGCGGCCCATCGCTCGCGGAGATTTCGCCAAGCCCTGCAGTCGAAGCTGCACGGGGCCTCATTGACGGCCTTCGCGCTTGGCAATCGGGCGTGGCGAGGTGGAGCGAGATCGAGCATTCTCTCCTGTTCTATGGCCCGCCGGGCACCGGCAAAACGTGGCTTGCGCGGGCGATTGGCGCTGAGCCCGGTGTCAGGTTTGTACAGGCGTCGTTTGCCGAGTGGCAAGCCGCAGGCCATCTCGGGAACATGCTCGCGGCTATGCGGACAACTTTTGCGGAGGCGATCGCGACGCGTCCCTGCGTGCTGTTCATCGACGAGATCGACTCGGCGGGCTCGCGCGATGATCTGGACTCGCAAAATGCCAACTATCGTCGTCAAGTGATCAATGGTCTCTTGGAGCAGATCGACCAACTCAACAAATCCGGAGGCGTGCTGCTGGTGGGAGCGTGTAACAACCCTGATGCGCTTGATCCCGCAATCCGGCGCCCTGGTCGGTTTGATCGCGCGATTGAGGTACCGCTGCCGGATCGACGCGCAGTGATGACGATGCTTACGGCGGCGCTCGACGCCGACCTCGCTGTCGGCCAGATCGATCAACTGGCGCGGCGCTGCACTGGAGCTAGCGCGGCGGCGGTCGACGCGATGGTCCGCGCCGGGCGGTCCCGCGCGCGCACCGCGGGTCGAGACCTGACCATCGACGATATGCTCGCACATGCGCCCGGCGAAGCGCCGGATCCTGCGGTCGATTGGCGAGTGGCGGTGCATGAGTCGGGGCACGCGCTCGCAGCGACGGCGCTCAGCGTTGGGCGTGTTACGCGCGTCGCGATCACGGGGGCGGGCGGGCTGACAGAACGGACGCGCGCGCCCACGCAAGCTCTGCTTGCTGATCTTGAACGCGAACTCGCGACGATGATGGCGGGGCGCGCTGCCGAGCGTTTGATCTTTGGCGACGTGACAGCCGGCGCGGGCGGCGACGCGAGTTCGGATCTCGCACAAGCGACGCGGCTCGCCGCCGCGATCGAAGCGCAACTCGGCTTGGGCGAGACCGGCCCGGTTTGGCAAAGCGGAGACGATCTTCTACTGCTTCGATCCCCACAATTGTTTTCGCGCGTGCGCGCGCGCGTGGAGGCTGCGGAGGTACGGGCCCTTGAGACGCTGCGGCCCCATGTCGGAGCGGTTCGGGCTCTTGCCGCACGCCTCGTCGTGGAGCGGGAGTTGACGGGCGAAGAGCTTCGGCAGGCCCTGTTGTTGCCGACGGCCCCACAAAAAGGCGCGACGATCGCCTCCACTTGCGAGGAGGCCGCATCATGCCCATAACCGATCTGATCGCCGCGCTCGACGGGGCGTTGCGCGATGTCAGCCTCGGTATCGACCCCGAACAGCTTTACAGGTTACCGATCCTGGAGGACTGGATCTGCTTGAGAGATGGCCAGGTTCCCCGGGTCTGGGGCCGCTCGAACGAGACCGCGCCGACTGGCTTTCTGACCGGCGCGGTGGTCCATATCGCTTGGGATTCGAGCACAATTCGAGCGGTAGAGGGCTGGTATCGGCTCGGAAGGCAGGACGACGGCCCCATCCGGCCAACTCCACCCTCTGCGCCACGCGCAATCCTCTCCGGGCCGACGTTTCGCGATAGCGTACGGGCGTTTGCGCAAAAGGTCGAATTGCTCATACACGGCCCAGACTGACGTCGGGACACAGGCCCTGCTTCCCTTTTCCTCTTTTCATCTCCTTTTCGAGGTGTGCCGCGATGCCCCTTCTTTCCTCTTCCCTTTCTCTTCTTCCTTCGCACCCCGCTTTCGTTCCTTTCTCCTCTTTTCTTTTTCCTGAGCGATTTGCGCCTCGCCTGCGGCGGCTGTGTTTTCCGGCTTATTTCTTTTCTCTTTCTCTATCGGCGCTTTATCGGCCGCATCTGCCACAAGGCGGGCAGATTTTCGGTTCTGATGGCATCCCGTCATCTTCGCGAAGATCTTCGACCAAAACGTTTCGGTCCCGCGTCAGGTTCACGATCTCCAACAACACTTTGTCGAAGCGCGCGGGAATGACGCCATCATCTGCCTCCGTTTTTGCCATGTCTGACAGCGATGTTGCTTTCAAGCCCGCTGCATTGGCGGAACCGAGATCAACCATCATTGACGCATCGGGCGGTGGCCCGGTGCGGGGAGCACCTCGCGATGTCGCGGGCACGGATCAGTTTGGCGAAGAGCGGCGATGCCGGTCCTCCGGCGGGGGACGCCACGCGACATGCCGTCGTGAAGCAGGCGCCCCCTGCCCCCGCGCTGCTCGCGCTGGCGCGGCTTTTGGCGAGACAAGCTGCGCGCGAAGCGCGCGCGTGCGATATTGATGGCAGCTGATGGAGGTGAGCATGACGACTCGGACGGCGGCGCCGCGCGCGGCGATCTACGCGCGCTATTCTTCGGATCTTCAGTCAGCCGCGTCGATACCCGATCAGGTTCGGCTTTGCAGGCGACTGTGCGAAGAGCGGGGCTGGACGGTTGTCGAGGTTTTCGCTGACGAGGCGATGAGCGGAGCGTCTCACCTGCGCCCGGATTTTCAACGCATGCAGCAGACGGCGATGGCAGGCGGCTTTGATGTGCTGGTGGCTGAAGCCCTCGATCGGCTGAGCCGGGACCAGGAACATATCGCAGGGCTGCACAAGCGCATGGGCTACCTCGGCATCAAGATCATCACAAAGGCGGAAGGCGAGATCACCGAGCTGCATGTCGGCCTCGGGGGCACGATGTCCGCGATTTTCCTACGGCAACTGTCCCAGAAGACGCACCGGGGCCTCGAGGGCCGGGTTCAGGCGGGCAAGTCTGCTGGCGGGCTCAGCTACGGCTATCGGCTCGACCGCCAACCGCTGCCGGACGGGACGTTTTCGACGGGGGATCTGGTGATCGATCCGACCGAGGCGGCGGTGGTAGCGCGGATTTTCGAGGCCTATGCGCGCGGGCAAAGCGCGCGCACAATCGCGGGTGCTTTGAACCGAGACGGGATCCCCGCCCCGCGTTCCGGTGGCAAGGGCCCTGGGACATGGTCGCATTCGACGATTTCGGGGAACTGGCAACGCGGCATCGGGATTCTGAACAACGACCTTTACATCGGGGTTCGGGTCTGGAACCGCCAGCGCTTCATCAAGGATCCGGATACCGGCAAAAGGCAGGCACGCCTCAA
Source organism: Rhodobacter capsulatus (assembly GCF_052363175.1). Taxonomy (GTDB): domain Bacteria; phylum Pseudomonadota; class Alphaproteobacteria; order Rhodobacterales; family Rhodobacteraceae; genus Rhodobacter; species Rhodobacter capsulatus_D. Next base: position 1,478,847 of record NZ_CP198946.1, on the reverse strand, counting down.
TTCCAAAGAGGACTGGCTTGTCGCGGAGGTGCCCGAACTTCGGATTATCGGGGATGATCTTTGGGAGCGGGTGAAGGCGCGCCAACAGGGCAAGCGGGATGACATTTTCGAAGCACGCCGGAAGAACCCGGGTGTGCGCGGGAACGAGAAGGCGACGGATGCCAGATATTTGCTGTCGGGGCTGCTCAAATGCGGCTGCTGTGGCGCGAACTATGTGATGATCAGCGACAGCCGGTATGGCTGCGCGGCGGCACGGGATCGCAAGACCTGCCTGAACCGCAAGACGATCAAGCGGAGCGATGTCGAGGCGCGGGTTCTGGGGGGCCTCAAACACCACCTGATGCATCCCGACCTGATCGCGGAGTTCATCGCGGAATTTCACCGGGAGATGGAGACGGATCGGCGCGAGGGCGAGGCCGGTCGGGTCGAGGCGGAACGGGCTCTGTCGAAGGTGACGAAAGAGATCGAGAACATCGTGACGGCGATCACGGAGGGCATGTTCCATCCGAGCATGAAGGCGAAGATGGACGCGCTCGAGACGCAGAAGGCGGCACTTGAGGCAAAGCTCGCCGCCCTGCCCGCACCGAGCCCGGTGATCCTGCATCCGGGCATCGCGGATGTTTATGCGGCGAAGGTTTCGGATCTGGCGGCGGCGCTGAACGATGCGGAGAGCAGGCCGGAGGCGGTGGAGATCCTGCGTGGGTTGATCGAGAAGATCGTGCTGAGGCCCGATGCGGATGCGGCGAACGGGCATGTTGTGGAGCTTTTCGGGGGAGCTGGGCTCGATTTTGTCGTTGTGCGGCGGGGGTTTGGCGAACCGTGCGGCCCAAAACACAAAAACCCACGCGGTTGGCGTGGGCTTGCGGCAAGTGACGGTGGTTGCGGGGGGCAGGATTTGAACCTGCGGCCTTCAGGTTATGAGCCTGACGAGCTACCGGGCTGCTCCACCCCGCGCCATTTCCCCGAGGGCGATATTTTGCGATCGGGAGTATTTGTCATCGAGTATGAGAGAACATGGCTTCTTTCTAGGTTTGGCGGTGACCTACTCTCCCACGTCTTGAGACGCAGTACCATCGGCGTGTTGGCCCTTAACGGCCGAGTTCGGGATGGGATCGGGTGTTTAGCCAACGCTATGACCACCAAACCGAGGAAGAAGCCATCTGTCCAAGTCAAGTTTCACATCAGAAGCGCACCTGCCGCGACTGCGGCCTCCGGCATTGCGCGGCGCGGAGCGTTCTTCTTACTAACCTCGTGTATACTTGCTTTTGATCATGAGCCTTGCTGCTACTGGATCAAATCAAGCCAATCGGGCAATTAGTACCGGTCAACTGAATGCATTGCTGCACTTACATCTCCGGCCTATCGACGTGGTGGTCTTCCACGGCCCTCAAGGGATACCTGGTTTTGAGGGGGGCTTCACGCTTAGATGCCTTCAGCGTTTATCCTGTCCGTTCATAGCTACCCAGCACTACCGTTGGCACGATAACTGGTCCACCAGTGGAACGTTCACCCCGGTCCTCTCGTACTAGGGGCAACTCCTCTCAAGTATCCTACACCCACGGCAGATAGGGACCGAACTGTCTCACGACGTTCTAAACCCAGCTCACGTACCTCTTTAAATGGCGAACAGCCATACCCTTGGGACCTGCTCCAGCCCCAGGATGAGATGAGCCGACATCGAGGTGCCAAACGATGCCGTCGATATGGACTCTTGGGCATCATCAGCCTGTTATCCCCAGAGTACCTTTTATCCGTTGAGCGATGGCCCTCCCACTTGGGACCACCGGATCACTATGACCGACTTTCGTCTCTGCTCGACTTGTCAGTCTTGCAGTCAGGCAGGCTTTTGCCATTGCACTCAACGACCGATTTCCGACCGGTCTGAGCCTACCTTCGCGCGCCTCCGTTACGATTTGGGAGGCGACCGCCCCAGTCAAACTCCCCACCATGCAGGGTCCCGGACCCGGATAACGGGCCGCGGTTAGACATCAAGAGTGCGAAGGGTGGTATCTCAAGGGAGCCTCCACCGAAACTGGCGTCTCGGTTTCAAAGGCTACCACCTATCCTGCACATCACAATCCTGATGCCAGTGCAAAGCTGGAGTAAAGGTTCATGGGGTCTTTCCGTCTAACCGCGGGTAGTGTGCATCTTGACACACAGTTCAATTTCGCTGAGTCCACGTTTGAGACAGCGGGGAGATCGTTACGCCATTCGTGCAGGTCGGAACTTACCCGACAAGGAATTTCGCTACCTTAGGACCGTTATAGTTACGGCCGCCGTTTACTGGGGCTTCAATTCGGAGCTTGCACCTCCTTTTAACCTTCCAGCACCGGGCAGGCGTCAGACCCTATACGTCGCCTTACGGCTTCGCAGAGCCCTGTGTTTTAAGTAAACAGTCGCCACCCCCTAGTTTGTGCCCCCCACCGATAGTTGCCTATCAATGGGGCCTCCTTCTCGCGAACTTACGGAGGCATTTTGCCGAGTTCCTTAAACGTGGTTCTCTCAAGCGCCTTGGTATACTCTACCTGTCCACCTGTGTCGGTTTAGGGTACGGTCATATGGAGGGCTATTTCCAGGGACACCGCAGCTGCCCGACCAATCCGATAAGGTCGAACAACAGTAAGCATCCGTCACATCCTCCTGGCCCAGGAATATTAACCTGGTTCCCATCGACTACGCCTTTCGGCCTCGCCTTAGGGGCCGGCTTACCCTGCTCAGATTAGCTTTAAGCAGGAACCCTTGGACTTTCGGCGAGAGGGTCTCTCACCCTCTTTGTCGCTACTCATGTCAACATTCTCGCTTCTGATCACTCCACCGATCCCTCACAGGTAAGCTTCACAGTCAACACCGCTCCGACCAAGACTTTCCCGAAGGAAAGCTAAAGTCGGAAGGTGCTATATCACAGAACGCTCCGCTACCACGTGCATTGCTGCACATCCAAAGCTTCGGCTCGTGGCTTGAGCCCCGTTACATCTTCGCCGCAGGATCTCTTAGCTAGACCAGTGAGCTGTTACGCTATCTTTAAAGGATGGCTGCTTCTAAGCCAACCTCCTGGTTGTTTTGGAAATCCCACATGCTTTCCCACTTAGCCACGAATTGGGGGCCTTAGCTGTTGGTCAGGGTTGTTTCCTCTTCACGACGGACGTTAGCACCCGCCGTGTGTCTCCCGGATAGTACTCTGCGGTATTCGGAGTTTACTTAGACTCAGTAAGGCTGTGGGCCCCATCATCCATGTAGTGCTCTACCCCCGCAGGTATTCGTCCGAGGCGCTACCTAAATAGCTTTCGCGGAGAACCAGCTATCTCCAGATTTGATTGGCCTTTCACCCCTAGCCACACCTCATCCGGACCCTTTTCAACGGGTGTCGGTTCGGACCTCCAGTTGGTGTTACCCAACCTTCATCCTGGACATGGCTAGATCATCTGGTTTCGGGTCTGATCCCACGAACTCGTCGCCCTTTAAGACTCGCTTTCGCTGCGCCTACACCTATCGGCTTAAGCTTGCTCGTAAGACCAAGTCGTTGACCCATTATACAAAAGGTACGCCGTCACTTCTCAAGGAAGCTCCGACTGCTTGTAGGCGTCCGGTTTCAGAAACTGTTTCACTCCCCTCGTCGGGGTGCTTTTCACCTTTCCCTCACGGTACTGGTTCGCTATCGGTCAGCAAGGAGTACTTAGCCTTCGAGGGTGGTCCCCCGATCTTCAGACAGGATTACACGTGTCCCGCCCTACTTAATGCGTCCGATCAAACTTCGTGTACGGGGCTGTCACCCATATCGCTGGCCTTTCCAGACCATTCCACTCGTTCTTACGGCTCGGCTGGTCCGCGTTCGCTCGCCACTACTAAC